>JADJSG010000001.1 GCA_016711825.1 Bacteroidota bacterium
TTAAGGTAAGAACAAATACAATTAAAAAAGTACACATCAGGTGTCAACAATGCCGCTATGAGGCTTAGGTGCTGTTAGGCACAGGCAATTTATTTTGAACTGGTTTTAATTGATGTTTATTCAAATATTCCTTGAACTGTGCAAGGGTCATATTTTCAGTTTCTTGCAATTTTCTCCTTAATTTCTCGAACACTTTTACAGTATCAAATGTTTTTTCTGTTTTAATCTTCGGCTTCATTATTTACTATTTCTTTAGGTGAACGAATGTCTAATTGAATGTATCCACTTTCAAATTTACGGAATTATACCCACGAATTCTAAAAACATTCACAATGTGTTTAAAGTTCCAACTTACAAGGTAATCAACTTTGGTAATAGTTGCTGCAGCAATATGCCTGCAATCATCAGCACTTGTTTTTCCTACAACTTTTTCTTCTAAATATTTTTCAGCCAGCTGAAATGCTTCTTCAGTCACTTCAATAAATTCTAAGTTGTCTTTGGGCAATTCGTTAAAAAAAGTTTCTCACGTTTTCTGGCGCTTTACTTAATTCAGATATTGATAGATCTGAGTAGACGCAAGTAATTTGTCCTAATGTAACCTTCTCAAAAAGTAAAGTTGTGATTTCTTCAAAGTCTTCGTCGAAAACTCCTCCGAATACCGATGTGTCAAAATATAAGCGTGGTTTCATTAAACAAAATTAATATTTTTTGCTTAGTTTCAATCATAAGCTCAGAATACTTCGCTGTCTTTAATTGCTTGTGCCTAACGTTTTGCACCTAGGCCTTCGTAGCGGATTTAAGAAACGAAAACTTTAAGGTAAGAACAAATATAATTAAAAAAAGTACACATCAGGTGTCAACAATGCCGCTATGAGGCTTAGGTGCTGTTAGGCACAGGCAATTTATTTTTGAACTGGTTTTAATTGATGTTTATTCAAATATTCCTTGAACTGTGCAAAGGTCATATTTTCAGTTTCCTTTGCAATTTTCTCCTTAATTTCTCGGAACACTTTTACAGTATCAAATGTTTTTTCTGTTTTAATCTTCGGCTTCATTATTTACTATTTCTTTAGGTGAACGAATGTCTAATTGAATGTATCCACTTTTCAAATTTACGGAATTATACCCACGAATTCTAAAACATTCACAATGTGTTTAAAGTTCCAACTTACAAGGTAATCAACTTTGTTAATAGTTGCTGCAGCAATATGCCTGCAATCATCAGCACTTGTTTTTCCTACAACTTTTCTTCTAAATATTTTTCAGCCAGCTGAAATGCTTCTTCAGTCACTTCAATAAATTCTAAGTTGTCTTTGGGCAATTCGTTAAAAAAAGTTTCTCACGTTTTCTGGCGCTTTACTTAATTCAGATATTGATAGATCTGAGTAGACGCAAGTAATTTGTCCTAATGTAACCTTCTCAAAAGTAAAGTTGTGATTTCTTCAAAGTCTTCGTCGAAAACTCCTCCGAATACCGATGTGTCAAAATATAAGCGTGGTTTCATTAAACAAAATTAATATTTTTGCTTAGTTTCAATCATAAGCTCAGAATACTTCGCTGTCTTTAATTGCTTGTGCCTAACGTTTCGCAGCTACAAGAAGTTGGCGATTTCGGAGACGAAAACTGTCTGCCACCACTGAACTTGATACGAAGCACAAAGCTTCATTTAACCACTGAACCGCCAATTTCTTGTAGGTGCTGTTATGCGTTCGTGCTTTTTTTATGTCTGTTCATCACTGTTTGTTTGGTTTATATGTCCATCCCTTAGGCGGTATTAAACTGCAATAGGTTAAACGTTCTTCATAAATGTCGCCAATTTTTCTATCGGGTTTCTTTTTGGTTCATTCTTCATATAAATTATTTGAATAAGAATCTTGTCTGTATGATGTTCTTTTACTATTGCAGTGGCTGTTGTCCCAGAAGCATAGGTCGTAAATAGTTTTCGTTCACTTGCATAAACAGAAACGTGAATAGAGTGTCGCCTACTGGAAAATAACGAATTAGTAAACTGTCAGGTGTCCGCCCTCGAAAAATCCTGTGGGTAGAAAACTGTGTCGCCATGTTGAACAATTCCTTTATAAAAGTCCTGATATTTTTGGTTTGCCCTTCAGGTCAATTGGCTTATTGTTTAAATAACGATGATAAGACGTTAGAATTATACCGGACATATCATCAGGATGTCCAACCCTTTACTAAGGAAATAATGTTTCAGTTTACTATTTCTCCATAGACCCCAGTTGTTTCTAATCCCATTCCAAATCCTCTGTGAAGTCGCTTGTCGCAACGTCTTCCCATATTGTCATGAAGCCATACTTTTGTGTGTCGTCAAGCATTTGATTGAGATACAAAGTGTTTCTTCCAAGGTCGCTGGTTTCCCTTTTAGCTTTTTGTCTGTCTGAGAAAAAGTCTGTGTCGAGAAAAAGTAAAAATGTCAAGTAAACGAAATATTTCAATGGTCTATTGTTAAGGTGTTATTGTGTCGTTTGGTGTAGTCATGCATGCCGCATAACGTCAGTCTGTGAAAAAACCTACATTAGCATAACACAAATCTAACAAAGAAACTCCAACAAGACAAGGCTAAAAAACGTCTGGTGTTTATGCAACACATATCAGGAATTTCCCGTGAGCAAATTAGTTTTTCAAGTTTAGAAGATTTTATTTGTGTAGACCATCCGGTTCGAGTTATCGATGCCTTTGTGCATACCCTTGATTTTATTAAATTGGGTTTTTCTGTTCAAACTTTGAAGAAGGAAGGTCGGCCAAGTTTTCAAACTTCTGTTTTTTTGAAATTGTACTTGTATGGTTATTTGAACGGCATTCGCAGCAGTCGTAAGTTAGAAAAAGAAGCGATGCGTAACATTGAGGTACAGTGGCTTTTGCATAGGATGGCGCCCAACTATCATAGCATCAGTGATTTCAGAAAAGACAATCCTCCTGCATTGCGTAATTTATTTAAACTGTTTGTTTTGTTCTTGAAGGACTTTGAATTGGTTGAAGGTGAAACAGTAGCTATTGATGGCACCAAAGTAAGAGCTAGCAATAGCAAGAAAGCAAACTTTAGTCAAAAGAAAATTGATAGGCAAATTTCCTATATTGATAATAAGGTAGCTGATTACATGAAGGAATTAGAAGAAGCTGATGTAAAAGAGAATCATGAAAAAGTAACGAATGTATTGCTCAAGATCGAAAAGCTAAAGGAACGAAAAATTGACTATGAGATTTTAGAGAAACAATTAAAAGAAAGTGGCGACACGCAAATCAGTACAACGGATCCTGATGCAAGAGCTTTGTTAGTCGTTGGTCAGGTTGTTGAAGTGAGTCACAACATGCAAGCAGCAGTGGATGCTAAACACAGTTTGGTTGTTGCTACACATACCATCAATAAGAATGATAGAAATGCACTTGCCGCTATTACCTTAGAAGCCAAAGAGAATTTACAAGTAAATACATTTACATCATTAGTCGATAAAGGATATCATAACGGAAGACAAATACAATTATGTAAAGATGCAAACATAACAACGATAGTAGCCAGTCCTGAGATAGTAAATACGAACGATAAAGGCACTACACCAGCCTACATGGTTACTCAGTTTGTGTACAATAAAGAAACCGATACATACACTTGTCCTGAAGGTGAAACCCTAACAAGCACAGGCACATGGCACGAAAAGAAAGATGGCAAAAAAGTTCATTATCGATTCAAAAAATATAGCACGCCGAAATGCAAAGAATGTCCTGTAAGAAATTTATGTACATCTAAAGCGGATGGTAGGAGAGCAATTGATAGGAGTGAGTTTGCAGAAGCAGTAGAAGAAAACAACAAACGTTATGCAGAGCAACAAGAGTTATATAAACAACGACAGATGATTAACGAACACATCTTTGGAACGATCAAACGGCAATGGGGTTACAATCATACTAATCTTCGAGGCTTAGAAAAAGTAAATGGCGAACATAGTCTAATCATGCTTGTTTATAACATCAAACGCACGATAAACATACTTGGGATACCCGATCTGCTAGAGAAACTCAAAAACTGGAAACCGAACTACGATAGGATAGCTCGGCTTTGTTTAAAATGGATTCAATTTAAGCTCATTTACGACTATCATTTAAAAACACAAAAGTTCGCTGCCTAAAAAATAGCTATCCTCATTTAGCATCTAGTGCAATCCAAGGAAATTCTACAACTGATTTTCGATACTATGGAATTGAAAAATTGGTTTTCTCACAGCCTGACGTGATAGTGCTAAAAGCTGGCAGGGGATTCAAAGATAATCTGTTTAGTTTAAGAACAAAATGCTGAATAAAGAAAAGACGATTGAAAAGCTACATAGCCCTGCTTGCTTTTTAGCACGTGTTAGCTGACTGCCACCTTTGTGTTGTGCTTTTTGGGATTCAGTCTTTTTCATGTCATCTAAAGAATGATTTATCTAATTAATTATGAAATTCTACATAAATTGGTAGCTATGTTAGTGTCTTTCATAGTAATACTATTTTCACTAACTACTGCTGTTTCACAATTTTAAAAAATAGGGTTCGCTTTTCTACATCTAATTCAATAATGTAAAGGCCATTACAAAAGTTATTCAAATTGAAATTTAAATTATCATTTTGTTTAAACTCCTTAAAGAATACTTTTTGCCAAAAATATCAGTAATTTTTTACAGCCAAACTTCCTTTATATCCTTTGTTGACGATTTCAAAATGACCTTCGGTTGGATTTGGTTTAATACTAAAATTTGCCAGCGAAAAATCATTAACACCTTCGCCTTTTGAGATGGCTTTGCACCCTGTTTTATCGCTGCAATTTGCACCAAAGTACACTACTGCTTTGTAGCTTCCATTTCCAGAAGGAACATAGACCGAGTCTGTTGCACCTGCTATTGGTAGATTTGTAGTACAATCAAGCCATTGGTAGGTATATCCTGAAGGGTAGGCTTGCAAGGTATCGACTGCTTGTGTTATGTTAATTGTTCCTGGATTTAACAATGAAAGGTTGATGACAAATAAGCTATCACATGTTCCACCGATGGGATAATTTTGCACATGTAATCCACCTGTCGTGTAGGTGACATTATTTATTGTAAAGCTATTGCATTCAGTTTGATTTAGCGTATCGGTTGGCCCGTAAATGATTGTGAGATTTACATTTATATTGCTGTCGCATTCATTGCCATCTGAAAACATTTGTACAAACTGTTGTGAGCTATCGTACGTAGCACCCCATAGATTAATTGTATTACAATGTGTAATTGAGGAATCATGATATGAGCCGCAAAATCCGAATTTTTCAATAAACATAAAATTACCAACACCAGGACTGGTTAAATTAAAAACTCCAGCACCAGGGTCAAAATCTTGTGTTCCTTCAAAAGCCTGTCATGATAATATTATCATTGTTATCATATGCAAAAAATTCACCTATTAAACCGCCAAAAACATTGGGTGTACTAAAAGAAAAAGCACCGCTAAAAATTCCGGTCGAGTCTAGTTTGGAAATATAACATTTGCCTCCGTTTACAATATAAGTACCGTTAGGTGATGGATCAAGATCAACAGCTCCAATATATCTCCCTAAAAGATAGGAGTTGTCAAATGTATCAATATTATTTGATTGACTTGTTCGGCAAACGGCCCTCCAAAAGTTTTTGTCCAAACATAATTTCCAGTGGAATCAATCTTGGAAAAGAATGCGTCGAGAGTCCCATTTGGAATTATGAGTATCAACACCTAGATTAATGTTAAAATCAACTGAATCACTGAAGTAACCAGCATAAAATAGATTACAATTTTTGTCTGATTGAATATCTGAAAGTATAAGGTTGGAAAAAAAAATTTATGCTTGAGAGATATCTTGCCCAAACAAGATTTGCCAATGAATCCAATTTTATTACGTATAAATTATTGTTGCTCGAACCTGTTAATTGAAATGTACCCATATTAGGATCAGCATCAATAACAGAAGAAAAATTACCCGCCAGATATAAATAATTACTTTTGTCAGTAATAATTTTTTTTCCTGTAATACCTCCACCTTCAATTTGACATGCCCAAACAAAGTTACCAGAATTATTCAATTTTAAAATAAATGTATTGCTATAATTACCTTGAGCAGTCATATAATAAACACCTATATTTGGATTAAAGTCCAAGGTTCCATAAAATCAGAAATTAGGGTAATATCTCCTTGGTCGGATACGCTAAAGGAAGAATTGAGGTATATCCTGTTGTATCGCCAATTTTTTACCCATAGAAAATTTCCATTACTATCTAATTTTCAACAAAAAGTTTGTTCTTGGTTTGGATGATTATTTGTAAGATTATAAAACCTGGACCCATATCAAAATCAACAGTACCTTTAAATTGGCCAATAAAGAAAACATTGTTATCTTTATCCAGTTTCAGTTCTTCAATATGGTTATTAAAATTTTGGACAAAGTAACTTAGCCCAAAGAAAATCACCATTTGAGTTGTATTTCGCAATATATGCATTTGAATTGCCTACACCTGGTGCAAGGTTATAAATATTGGGTCCAAAATCAAAATCTGTCGCAAGTCCAAAATTTGAGGATAATATACCAGAGGTGTATATATTTCCATTTTCATCACATACGATTTTCTTTCCCTGACTAATTGTACTACTGACACTTTTGCCCATTCAAAGGTTTGAGGGAAAATTTCTAGTGTGTTTAGAAAGCATAAAATAAAAAAGAAATATCTTTTCATTTAGACTAATAAATTAATGAAAATAAACGAGTACACTTGTGCCACTAGTTACATAAATATCATAAACTACTCCGTTTGGTCCTATTGAATTATTCATTGAAGGAGCACCACAAAATTGAATCGCAAAAACCGTGTAAATATCGTAGGTTATATCAAAAAGATGATCAGGATTACCTCCGTAACCAGTAGGGTAATTCTGTGTATCACTTCCACCAGGACCTGCAAATAGATTTGGCATAGAGGTGTAACTTGTACCTGAACAGGAAATTCCATATTTGCTGATAGTTTGAACCTCAGCGTTGTAGGTATTTGTAGTATTTTTTTAGATATAAGGTTTGTGCATTTATTATTACTGAAAATGTTGAACAGATGATTAAAGAATTAATTTTTCATGATTGTTGATTTTTTATGGTTATATCAAATATACAATTAATATTTAAGGAAAGGCTACTTTTATTAAGTTGGATATTAAAATATGTAAATGTTGACTAATATTGCCGTCTGATTATAGCAGCATTAAGTGTTGTTGGTGGTATCA
>JADJSG010000002.1 GCA_016711825.1 Bacteroidota bacterium
ACATCAATAAATCATTAAATCATTACATCACAACCTTGTATTATATTATCCCCATATTTCCATTATTAAACAAAATTGTAATCACTTTTTCAAATAATATTTAATTCCCCAGTGCTCGCCAAGAACTCGGAGAAAGATGATAACACAAAACAATACCGGTGTGAGGTTGCTGCAGACCCACCAGACGGCGAAGCCAGCTGACACCTCTGATCTTTACTCTGTCAAGTTTGATGACTACTTCTGTCGGGAAAAATCATCCAGGAAAGTCAGATGTGTTACCACGAAAGAAATGAATTTACAGAAAGAGGTAATGTAGTGCCAGTTAAATTTTTTGGCATCCAGCATTTCCTGAAACTTTTTACATTCCCGTTTTTTCCAAGAATTCAAGGAGAATAGACCTGTTTGGATGTTTAGTCATTTTATCAATTTTTCCGTGCCAACAAGGTAACAGCAATTAATTTTATAGATAAAAAGTTTTGCATTTTACGCCAAAAAAAATTTTATCAGATCTACCTGAAAACATGCTCGGGTGTTAGTTTTGCATTTTCGTTTCATAGCAATTAACTACAGACAGCACTTCTCAAACACTACCCCCACTACAACTTGTTATTACCAGTACAACATAAAATGAAATTGCAATTGTTTTTATTGTGATTCCAGGCATCTTAGTTCTGGTAGCTGGGGTTAGTGTTTTAAATTATATTATAGCTTCAACCAGAACCGTTCTGAAAAACGACGTGGGTTCACGTCGAATCGGTTGAAAATAAAACTATTGGAAAGCTTGCGTTTTTTTTAAATGCGAGTAAAGTTTAAAGAATGGTGTGCCAGTGTTTTTTCAAAATTGAAAAGATAAACAATCCAATGTCCGTCTGAAACGAATAAGTTCACAATGGGTTGAAAAACAAAACCAATGCAGTTGTTTTTTTTTAGAAAGTTAGTTAAAGCTTCAGTAACCAAGCGGTAGTGCTTTCAAAAATTAAAAGTATAAACTACCCAGAACCGTTCCGAAACGATTAAGTTTAAGAATCTGTTGAAAATAAATCCATTGAATCCCTGCTTTTTTGTTGAAAATTACACCCCCTTGCAAAGAAAAAAAGCAAATGGTTACTGTTCAAAAAATTACACACTTTGATAAAACTTGTATTTTATTGAGGTGTCACCAATGAAGATATTGTACAAAAAATCAGAAAATTAACAGATTCTTAAACAGCCGGACGCATCAATGCTGGTATATTCCGTAATGCGAAAAGTGAAAACCGGCATTATTTATTCAAACAGGATTCATTTTATGTCATTGCATCTTCAGGAACCACGGGTGGTGAGCCATTACGTGAAAATACCGACAAAGTGTTGATAGTTAATCTGCCTGATGATGTTTGGCATGTATATATCAAATTGAGATTCACTGAGGGTCAATCAAAGATTGCGGTAAAATACCCTACCTGTCCTGCGTGATGTCAATGATTAAAACCCGCATGGCGCTTATTTCAACAATGGACAAAAATTATGGAGTGTTAAGGAAATACTCACAATCTAGCCAAACTTCAACCTTATCTTAATTATTGGAGTCCTGAAATATATAGTCGTATTTCTTCTATAATCTGATCCTCGGAAACTTGTGGATCCGAAAATTGTAGAAACATTCAAAACTCCTTGAATACAAAAGATATTATTTAGTAAAACTAAAAAGGATATGGAATTGATCAAACATTTTATTCAATAAATTTGTGAGTCGTAGCACATGACCGGGAGCAGAGAACGATGGGTTGTTCCAAAGAAAGACGCTCCTATCATTGCTGCAATATTAACATTACTTTCTTCAGTAATAGCACAAAAGTCATTAATCGCCTTTGTCAAAAAAAGAAACAATACAACCAAACAAACTATAGTAATTCCGAAAAACAAAACACTTGGTAGCTCATCTTTCGTACTTGACTATCAGGAATTAGTCAAACACCCTACCGATGTCATGCTCAGAAGAAATAACAGTTGGAGCACGATATGCCAGATTTCATGTACCAGAAATGGCAAAATATGCTAAGGCTAATTTGAATACAAAAATATTGCGAAAGCAGACCTTCATACCTTAATAAATGAATATTTTTAATCCACCTGGCAGGAAAAAATAGCAGTAAGTACCATTCATACCTCAATAAACGCTGTCAAATACTATTATCAGGAAGGTCATCTTCAGGCTCAATCTTAAAATAGAACAACTCGTCAGGCGCCTGGGAAAGGATTTAACTTGCTCCGTTCATACTAAGCACACAAGAAGTAAAACCGACTGCCAGAATAAGCCCCCAACACCAAACATATCGTTCGCCTTTTATCCTCTATGGTGGAGGTCTCAGACTCCAATGAAGTGATCTCCATGCAAAAGTTAATGATATATGGTGGGACTGAAACCAAATGCTGATACGCAGTGGCAAGAAACAAAGACCACGTTGTTATGCTCAGTCAAACCCAAACAATTACTCAGAAAGTACTTTAATGAGTTTATGCCGCAGCAATGGTTGTTTGGCGGGACAAAGAATCAAACTCATAACGTAGAGTTAGCGTGCCCAGAACGTGGCAAAAATGCTGTCAAAAAGCAGGTATTACCAAAAGAAGTCCACACTTTACGATGCATTGTTTCTCGCGACGCACCTGGATGCCGGCATTCAACGTTCCGGCATATCCAGACATTACCAGGTCACAGCGACGTGTGCGTCAACATGATATACACTCATGTCACCATCACCAAAGTATATCGCATCCAGCCAGTCCATTGGATAACTTGTCACCATCTGTCAATCGATCCTGAAAGCAGGGTCAGATGATAAATTCTGATGCACGAAAGAGAAGGCAGTACCATGCCGTTAATTCTTTTTGTTTCCTATCAAGCCCTGGTGGTATGCGTGGTATAGGTCATACGGCAGCAAACCGGCCCCAACATCATAAAAACGTCAAAGCGGATGACCATTTGATAGATATCTTTTACAAATCAACGATTTCAAAGTGGGCTTACTAATAGCTTATTATAAAATGAAGCAAACAGAACAATTTTTATAAAATATAATATATTTAAAAGTAGATTGGGCCAGTTAAGCTCCACGCCAAAAGACACCCTATGAACATTGACAGTCCGACAAAAATCGACAGATAAGCCAACGCTTCGTAAAATTAAAAGAGGTGCAAGCCAACGCACAAAGTCAAAGCTTTTGCACCACATTTAATTTTACCCCAACGCACCCAAGCCCACCCACCACCCAAAGAAATATTTTATTTAATTTATAAATTTAAAAAGAGTTTTTTTGATAAAATCAATTTCATTATTTTATATTATCTTTGCCCCAATGAAAATATTTGCATATTTTATGGCTCTCTACATTTTGGTGCTTTCGGTAGTACCTTGTAGCGATGTGCATAATAATTGCAATGATAAAAAAGCAACAACGGAGCTTACTCAAAATCACGACCACAAGCAAGACCAAGACGATAATTGCAGTCCCTTTTGTACTTGTACTTGTTGCAGTGCAAATGTAATAGCCTTAGATTTTAAACCGTTTCAAATTAAAAATCCTACACAGTTTTCTTTTTCTCAAAAAGTTGCTATCCGTAATTTCTCTTTTATTTCCAACTTCTACGGAAACATTTGGCAACCACCAAAAATACATACTACTTGTTAATGATTAACGAATAGTAGGTACACTATTTCCATTCCTTTTTATTGTGGAATTGCTTTATGCAATCTTAATCATTAATGTTTAGTCATTAGTATTTGCCTTACAGCAATTTACTATCATTCATTAATAATTAATCATAAAATATAGTGTTAGATAAAATAATAAAATTCAGTATAAAAAATAAGATAGTCATAGGCATTATGACCTTGTTACTCATTATTTGGGGAGTTTGGAGTGCTACCAAACTGTCAGTAGATGCTGTTCCAGATATTACCAATAATCAAGTACAAATATTTACCACTTGTCCTACTTTGGCAGGGCAAGAAGTAGAACAATTAGTTACATTTCCAATAGAACAAAGTCTTGCTAATATTCCACACATAGAAGAAGTAAGGAGTATTTCAAGGTTTGGCTTATCGGTAATTACCGTTGTTTTTAAAGACGAAGTTGATATATATTTTGCTCGTCAGTTAATAAACGAAAAACTAAAAGAAGCACAAGAAAAAATACCAAATGGCATAGGTACACCCGAATTAGCACCAGTTAGTACAGGACTTGGAGAGGTGTATCAGTATATCATTCACCCTACAAAAGGTAATGAAAGCAAGTACAATGCCAAAGACTTACGCACTATGCAAGACTGGATCGTAGCAAGACAACTCAACGGCACACCCGGCATTGCAGAAGTAAATAGCTTTGGTGGTGAACTAAAACAATACGAAGTATCAATAAATCCCAATCGCTTAAAAGCTATGGGAGTGAGTATTCCAGAAATCTTTACAGCGTTGGAAAAAAACAACCAAAACACAGGCGGTGCTTACATTGATAAGAAACCCAATGCCTACTTTATTCGTGGCGTGGGCTTGGTTACTTCAATAGAAGATGTGAAAAATATTGCTGTAAAAAGCACAGGTGGTATTCCTATTTTTATAAAAGATGTAGCCGAAGTAAAATTTGGATTTGCTACTCGTTATGGTGCTATGACATTCAATGGTGAAGTAGATGCAGTAGGTGGTATAGTTATGATGCTTAAAGGTGAAAATAGTAGCAATGTTGTAAATAGAATAAAAGAAAAACTGCCAACCATTCAAAAATCTTTACCAAATGATATTGTTATAGAGCCTTATTTAGATAGAACAGACTTAGTAAAAGGGCAATGAGTACAGTAGAAAAAAACCTAATAGAAGGTGCTCTAATTGTAATTTTTGTATTGGTTTTGTTCTTAGGAAACTTCAGAGCAGGGCTTATCGTAGCTTCTGCCATTCCATTATCAATGCTATTTGCATTGGGCTTAATGAATGTATTTGGTGTAAGTGCAAATTTAATGAGTTTAGGTGCTATAGATTTTGGGCTTATTGTAGATGGTGCTGTAATTATAGTAGAAGCCACCTTACACCATTTGGGCTTACGCAAATCGATTAGTAAATTATCTCAAAATGAAATGGATGAAGAAGTATTTAAATCTGCCTCTAAAATCAGAAGTAGTGCCACTTTTGGCGAAATAATAATCTTAATAGTATATATACCTATTCTAACTTTAATTGGCATAGAAGGCAAAATGTTTAGTCCTATGGCTATGACAGTAGGCTTTGCCATATTTGGAGCATTAATTTTATCGCTTACTTATATTCCAATGATGTGTGCTTTGTTTTTACCTAAAACAATCAATCACAAAAAAACATTTAGTGACAAAATGATGGATTTTTTACAAAACAGGTATCAACCATTATTACAAAAAGCTATACAACTAAAATATTGGTTGGTGGGTATCACAGTATCAATCTTCGCTATTAGTATTATTGTTTTTAGCCGTATGGGAGGCGAATTTATACCTACACTTGCCGAAGGAGATTTTGCATTTCATTGCATACTACCACAAGGCAGTTCATTAAATCAAAGTATCGAAACTTCTATGCAAGCCAGCAGAATTATTAAACAATTTGATGAAGTAAAAATGGTAGTTGGCAAAACAGGTAGTGCCGAAGTACCAACAGACCCTATGCCACCAGAAGCTACAGATATGATGATAATTCTAAAGCCACAAAATGAATGGAAATCGAATAAATCATACGATGAGTTAGCCGATGAAATTTACGAAAAATTAGAAGCCATACCAGGTATATTTTTTGAAAAAAACCAACCTATTCAAATGCGTTTTAATGAATTGATGACAGGCATTAGGCAAGATGTAGCGGTAAAAATATTTGGCGAAAATATGGATACCCTATCAACTTATGCTACTAAAGTAAATCAAGTTATACAATCGGTACAAGGTGCTACAGCCCCACAAATAGAAAGAGTAAACGGACTACCACAAATAAATATTGAATACGACAGATTACGCATTGCCAATTATGGTCTTACTATTCAAGATGTAAACGATATAGTAAGCACAGCCTTTGCAGGCAAAAGTACAGGTGTGGTATATGAAAACGAAAGAAAGTTTGACTTGGTAGTTCGATTAGATAGCACCTACCGAAGCAGTATTGAAGATGTAAATAATTTGATGATACCAACCAGTTCAGGCTCTCAAATTCCACTTTCACAAGTAGCCAATATTGCTTACAAATTAGGTCCTGCACAAATAAGTAGAGAGGCAGGAAAACGAAGAATTGTAGTAGGGTTTAATGTAAAAGATAGAGATGTACAAAGTGTAGTGGAGGAAATACAACAAAAGCTAAATACACAAATCACTTTGCCTTCGGGTTATTATTTTACCTATGGTGGTACTTTTGAAAATTTACAAAAAGCAAGTAAGCGTTTATTGATAGCAGTGCCTATATCACTACTATTAATTTTTATGTTACTCTATTTTACATTCCGTTCTTTCAAACAAGCAGGTTTAATATTTACAGCCATACCAATGAGTGCAATAGGTGGTATTTTTGCTTTATTACTTCGTGGTATGCCATTTAGTATAAGTGCAGGTATTGGTTTTATTGCTTTGTTTGGCGTAGCAGTATTAAACGGAATTGTACTCATTGGTACTTTCAATCAATTAGAAAAAGAAGGTTGGACAGACATAATTAAAAGAGTAATAGAAGGTACAAAAATAAGATTAAGACCAGTATTAATGACAGCCACAGTTGCCAGCTTAGGTTTTCTACCAATGGCACTAAGCAGTAGTGCAGGTGCAGAAGTGCAAAAACCATTAGCCACAGTTGTAATTGGCGGTTTAATTACTGCTACTTTCCTTACATTATTTGTACTGCCACTACTCTACATAATATTTAATTCAAAAATTAATTTAAAAAGAAAACCAAAAGTGAAACCAGTTATAACAGCCACTATTTTATTGTTTTTATGTTCAACAATAAATGTAAATGCCCAAAAAGTAAATATTAGTTCAATAGACCAAGCAATAAATATTGCAATTCAAAACAATCAATCTATTAAGGCAAATGATTTGGAAATAAAAGCAACAGAAAGTCTGAAAAAAACTTCAAATGAATTACCCAAAATGGATTTCAATATGCAATTGGGTCAGTACAACAGTATCAAGTTTGACAATGCTTTTCAACTTTCTCAAACCATACCGTTTCCTACATTATTTGGTGCTAAGAAAGAATTGATTAATGCAGAAATTAAAGCAAAACAGCTACAACAGCAATTGAGTATTTATGAAATCAAAAATCAAGTTCGCAGTTTATATTACCAAATAGAATATTTACAATTTAACAAACAAAAACTACAAAGTTTGGATAGTTTGTATATCGAGTTCTTACGAGTAGCCAATTTGAGATATAAAACAGGCGATACCAAAAAAATTGAAATCAATACAGCCCAAACAAAACAAGGCGAAATCAATTTATTGGCACAACAAAACCAAGTATATCTAATAAATGCCTACCAAAGTTTAAAAGCATTATTAAATACAAATGATAGTATTGTACTTATTACAAATGCAAACTATGTACCCTTAACTGTTAATAATTTAATTGATACCAATGCGATAGCCAATCACCCAATGTTGCAATCGCTATATCAAAATATGCTAATTGCCGAGCAAACAAAAAAAGTAGAAAAGGCACAAGGCTTGCCCGATTTTAAAATTGGTTATGCTAATCAATCGCTTATTGGTTTTCAAACTATTAATGGTGCAGATAAATATTTTGGTGCAGGTAATAGATTTAGTGTTGTAAATATTGGTATTGCTATTCCTTTAACTTACGGAGCAACTAAAGCAAGAATTAAGAGTATAGAATATCAAAAGCAAAGTTTAGCACAACAAGCAGAATATGAAAAAAAACAACTGCAATCACAACTGCAAAATACGATGACACAATATGAGCAAGATGTAAAGCAATACAATTACTACAAAACCAATGCCTTACCAAATGCAGAAGAAATTGTAAAATCAGCACAATTAAGCTATCGTACAGGAGATATAAGTTATGTAGAATATTTGTACGCTTTACAAACTGCTACCGATATACAATTAAATTATTTGCAATCCATTCAGCAAATAAATCAAACAGTAATCAATATAAATTCAATAATCAATAAATAATATTTCAAATGATATTTCAAATAAATAAAATAATTTCTGTAACAATAATTTTTACTTTATTGTTATCTGCCTGTCACAACCACACCGAAGGTGACGGACATAATCACGGCACGACTGAAACAAAAACAGAAGCCAAGAAAGAGCAACACCACGAAGAAGCCCCAGCCACTATTGCTTCCCTTACTGCTGAACAAATTAAAACAGTGGGAATTACCTTTGGTAATATTGAAAACAAAGAACTCACGGCAACTATAAAAGCAAATGGTAATTTAAAAGTACCAAACAACAACAAGGCAAATGCTACTTCTTTATATGGTGGTGTAATTAAAACTTTGAATGTTCAAATAGGTTCTTTTGTAAAAAAAGGGCAAAGAATTGCAACTATTGCCAATCCTCAATTTATACAATTACAAGAAGAATATTTAAGTACAGGCAGTAAAATTACTTTTGCAGAACAAGAAGTTGCAAGGCAAAAAGAATTGAACGAAGGAAATGCAGGAGCAAAGAAAAATTTACAAAGTGCCACAGCCGATTTGAATAGTTTGCGAACTCGTAGAGCTTCATTACAGCAACAAATTCAACTAATGGGCATTAACCCTAATAATGTAAGCAACGGAAATTTACAATCAATGTTAGTCGTTTCAAGTCCTATAAGTGGCACTGTGAGTAATGTATTTGCTAAAATCGGCTCGTATGTAGATGTTTCTTCGCCTGTAGCCGAAATAGTAGATAATGGTAGTTTGCATTTAGATCTCAATGTATTTGAAAAAGACCTACCAATGCTTAAAGTTGGTCAAACTATTCATTTTACCTTAACTAACAATCCAACCACAGAATACGATGCAGTAGTTTATAGTATTGGTACAGCTTTTGAAAATGATAGCAAAACCATACCAGTACATTGCAATGTAAAAGGAAATAAAACAGGTTTAATTGATGGAATGAATATAACAGCCATAGTTAGTCTAAGCAATGTTACTTCACCAGCCGTACCTACCGAAGCTATTGTAGAAGCAGATGGTAAGTATTACATTTTTATAAAAACAGATAAAGAACCAGAAGAACACCACGAAGAAGGCGAAGAAGGACACGACCATAAGGAAGCAGAAAAAGGTAAAGAAGCAGAGCCAAAAAACACCACCAATTTTGAAAAAATTGAAATTGTAAAAGGTGTTTCTAATATGGGTTATACTGCAATCACATTTGTATATGATATACCAAAAGATGCAGTAATTGTAACTAAAGGTGCATTTTTTATCAATGCTAAATTATCAAACACAGGCGAACACGAACATTAAAAATATAAAAAATGAATTGGCTTAAAATTTATTTACCGATATACTTGTTGCTTTACTTATTGATAGCATTTGTAGTGCCTACATATCGAACTTTCAAAAAAACAGGAATAAATCCAATAACATTTGGAAAGACAGATAATGCACACGATTATATTGGATTTGTGATGAAACTACTTATTGCATTTCTATTTGTAGCAGTTTTATGTTTTTCATTTTCTGATAAACTTTATTACTACACCATACCTATTTCTTATCTGAGTTTTAGTGCTTTCAAAATAATTGGTTTAATTCTAATTCATATTTCTTTAATATGGATAGGTGTTGCACAATATCAAATGAGTAATAGTTGGCGTATTGGCATTGATGAAAAAAATAAAACTGAATTAGTAATTAAAGGTGTTTTTTCAATCAGCCGAAATCCTATTTTTTTAGGAATGATAATAAGTATTTTGGGTCTATTTATGATAGTGCCTACAGCATTATCCTTTTGCTTATTGATTACCACTTATTTTATAATTCAAATACAAATTCGCTTAGAAGAAGATTTCTTAGAAAAACAACACAGACAAGAATATATCAATTATAAACTTAAAACAAGAAGACTTATTTAGTTATGGAACATAAACATACCTACGATGCAAAAGGCAAACAGCTTTGTTGCTCACAGCAAGAAAAAATATATACCAATGCAGGGGCAAGTTCTTTGTTAGAAGATGGGCATTGTAAAAAGATGGGCACAATCATAGTGAACATTCAGACGAAGATGGACACGACCATTCAAAAGGCAATGATAGTTTAGTAAAAATGTTTTTACCAGCAATGATTTCACTATGTTTATTACTTATTGCTATTGCATTTGATAATTATTTTCCACAATCGTGGTTTACAGGTTGGGTAAGAATTATTTGGTATGTGGTTGCTTACATTCCAGTTGGCTTTCCAGTAGTCAAAGAAGCATTTACAAGCATTAGAAAAGGAGAAATATTCTCTGAATTTTTGCTAATGAGTATTGCAACTATCGGAGCATTTGCAATAGGCGAATATCCTGAAGGCGTAGCAGTAATGTTATTTTATGCCATTGGCGAAGTGTTTCAAACTTTAGCAGTAAAAAGAGCCAAAGCCAATATCAAAACTTTGCTCGACCAGCGACCTG
Source organism: Bacteroidota bacterium (assembly GCA_016711825.1). GTDB lineage: Bacteria > Bacteroidota > Bacteroidia > Chitinophagales > Chitinophagaceae > OLB11. The sequence continues at coordinate 10,627 of JADJSG010000002.1, forward strand.
ATGAAGTAACTATTTTAGAAAACAATCAAGCGATAACAGTTAGGGCAGAAAATGTACAAATTGGCAATATAATTCAACTTAAAGCAGGTGAAAAATTAGGTTTAGATGGAGAATTAATTTCAGAAACGGCTTCATTCAACACAGCAACACTTACAGGCGAAAGTAAACCAGACACTAAAGCAAAGGGCGAAACAGTATTGGCAGGAATGATAAATCTAACCTCAGTAGCACAAATTAAAGTAACCACAGCTTACACCGATAGTAAACTATCAAAAATTTTAGAATTAGTCCAAAATGCTACTGCACAAAAAGCACCAACAGAATTATTTATCCGAAAATTTGCAAAAATTTACACCCCAATTGTAGTTGCTTTAGCTATTCTAATAACAGTACTTCCTTACTTTTTTGTATATAATTATGTTTTTAGTCAATGGTTATACAGAGCTTTGGTTTTCTTGGTAATTTCTTGTCCTTGTGCATTAGTAATTAGTATTCCTTTAGGTTATTTTGGCGGTATCGGTTCTGCAAGCAGAAATGGTATTTTATTTAAGGGCAGTAATTTTTTAGACATTATTGCCAATATTCAAAATGTAGTAATGGATAAAACAGGCACTATGACCGAAGGCGTTTTTAAGGTACAAGAAGTAATACTTAAACCTGAATTTAATAAAGACGAAATACTACAAATGGTCAACGCTTTGGAAAGTCAAAGTACACACCCAGTTGCTACAGCCATTCATAATTATGTTGGAAAAATTGATAGCAATATCAAGTTAGACAATGTAGAAGAAATATCAGGTCACGGATTAAAAGCTATTGTAGATGATAAGGAATTATTAGTGGGGAATTTTAAGTTAATGGACAAATTTAATATTGCTTATGATATTGATCCAGCAAGCATAGTTTACACATTAATTGCTGTGGCTTATGATGAAAATTTTGTTGGATATTTGACCATTGCCGATAGCATTAAAGATGATGCACAAATTACTATTGACAAATTAAAAGCATTAGGAGTAAAAACTACAATGTTAAGTGGGGATAAAAGTACAGTAGTAAAATTTGTAGCTGATAAATTAGGTATTACAAACGCATATGGCGATTTATTGCCAGAAGACAAAGTAAATAAAGTCAAAGAACTCATTGCTAAAAATGAAACTGTTTGTTTTGTAGGAGATGGTGTAAATGATGCACCAGTAGTAGCATTGAGCAATGTAGGTATTGCAATGGGTGGTTTAGGTAGTGATGCTACCATAGAAACAGCAGATGTAGTAATACAAGACGATATGCCAAGTAAAATTCCAATGGCAATAAATATAGGCAAACAAACAAAAAAAATTGTTTGGCAAAATATTACGTTGGCATTTGTGGTTAAAGCAATTGTCCTTATTTTAGGTGCAGGTGGGTTAGCTACGATGTGGGAAGCAGTTTTTGCAGATGTTGGTGTAGCATTATTAGCAATTTTAAATGCAGTACGAATACAACGAATGAAGTTTTGATGACATGAACACCAACGCTTTTGGTAGCACATTTGCATTTTTTGCCAATGCTCAAACCAAAGCTAAAAAATACAAAAGAGCTACCAAGTCAACACACAACGACACGACAAAAAACTAACGAAATGGAAAGACTAAAAAAGGCACTAGGGCATAACAGGGGTTTGAACGCAATGGGGGCAGAAGTGGTAAATTCAACAATTGTACTTCTATTGAATTTTTGTGATAAATTGAACATTTGTGCTTCTAATCCCCCACTGCGTCAAGCCCCAAAACCGTCAGGCTGTGAGAAAACTAAAATTCAATTCCCATTTTATACATTCTTCCTTATACAATTTTCGAGGAATGTATTAGAGACGATTTAAGCGATGCTGATTTTTATGCCGCTAACTTTTGTGCGATAAATATGTACTGCCATTTCGGCTTAAAACAAAGCCTAAAAAACAAAACAAAGTCATTCCTCTTGTAAGGTGAATTCCAATTCTTGAGTCTTTGTATCAGATCAGTCACACCGAGTATATTCATCGTGCGTTTGATGTTGTAGACTAGCATTATTAAACTGTGTTCACCATTTACTTTCTCTAATCCTCTAAGGTTGGTATGATTAAAACCCCATTGCCGTTTTATAGTTCCAAATATGTGCTCATTGATCTCTTGTCGCTTTCTGTAGAGCGCTGCGTTTTCTTGATAACGTTTGCTATTGGCCTCTACCGCATCTGCAAATTCGCTACGCTGGATGGCTCTGCGACCATCAGCTTTGGCGGTGCATAAATGCCTTACCGGGCAATGCTTGCAGGCTACTGTTGTATATTGTTTGAAGCGATAATGTAGTTTGCCATCTGATTTTTTTTCGTGCCAGGTGCCGGTTGTTTTTAATACTTCACCTTGTGGACAGCTGTACGTATCTTCTGCTTTGTTGTACACAAATTTTGTGACCATGTATTCCGGTGTTGTGCCTTTTTCATTGCTATTGACGATCTCTTGTTGTGCGACGATGGTGGTAATGTTTGCATCCGTACATTGTTGTATTTGTCGTCCGTTGTGATAGCCTTTATCTACCAAGGCTGTATAGGTTTCAATTTCTAAATTCTTTTTCGCTTCCAATGCAATATCTGCCAGGGCATTCCTGTCGTTACGATTAATCGTATGCGTTGCAACCACTAAATTATGTTTTGAATCCACTGCCGCTTGCATATTATGACTTATTTCTACGACTACACCTTGCACCAGCAACGCTCTCGCATCAGGGTCTGTTGTGCTAATCTGTGTATCGTCGCTTTCTTGTAACTTCCTTTCTAATAGCTCATAATCTATTTTTCGCTCCTTCAGCTTGGCGATCTTAGCTTCTACGTTAGTTACCTTTGTACGATTATCGTTCGCATCGGCTTCTTCCAATTCCTTTAAATATTCGCTTACTTTATTATCGATGTATTCGATGTGTCGGTCAATTTTCCTTTGACTGAAATTTGCTTTCTTACTATTATTCGCTCTAACCTTTGTACCATCAATTGCAATTAATTCACCGCATACCAATTCCTCATTTTTTAAAAACGATACAAACAGTTTAAACAATGATCGCAAAGCATTCGGATTGTCTTTTCTAAAATCGGAAATGCTATGATAGTTTGGTGTGATGCCATGCAGCAGCCATTGTAATTCTATATTTCGAATCGCTTCCTTTTCTAGTTTTCTGCTACTTCGAATGCCATTTAAATAGCCATATAAATACAATTTTAAAAATACAGTTGAATGAAAACTTGGACGCCCCTCCTTCTTCAATGCCTGTACTTGAAAACCTAATTTTATTAAATCAATTGAATCAACAAATGCATCAATAAAACGTACTTCGTGATGTGTTGGAATAAAATCTTCAAGGCAGGTAAAACTGATTTGCTCGCGAGAAATACCTAAAATGTGTTGCATAAATGCAAGACGTTCTTTTAGCTTGACTTGTTGAATTTTCTTTGTTAGATTTGTGTTATGCTAATGAAGGTTTTTTCACAGACTGACGTTGCCAGCAAGCGTGCAGACCCGACAAACCAACTAAAACAATATGGCTAAAAAGATATAAAAACAAATTTACTGAATCACTCGGAGGCGAAAGTTAGATTACTCGGAGAGTATTTAAAACGGTATCTAAATATTATTAGCAATGATGGTTTTACTGAGAAAATAAACATTTTTGATTTGTTTGTGGTCAAGGAATATATGAAAACAATGGAGAAGGTAGCCCAGTAGTTGCATTAAGACAAATTAAAGAAACCTATTATTCAGTTATAGATAAGAAGCCCAATAAACTTCCAAAATAAATTGTCATTTCAATGACATTGATAAAAGCAAAATTGAAAATTTAGAACAAGCTATAAAATCTAATTCCTTACATTATACTCAATTCGGTAATTTACAATTGACTTCAAATGATTATAAAAACGAAATCGAAAATCTGAAGCAACTTTTAAAACTTACAAAAACGAAAAAGCATTTGTATTTATTGACCCATATGGTTATAAAGAAGTAAAAGCTGAACATATTAAAGGTTTGGTTGACTGCAAAAAGAAATCAGAAATTTTGCTTTGGTTGCCAATTCAATTTATGTATAGGTTTGCAGAAGGTGGCACACCCGAAGTTTTACGAAATTTCATTGACGAATTAAACATTAAGCCAATTATGGATAATGTAAATAATGTTTGGGAATTTATTTCCGCATTGAAAATTGGCTTTCAAAATATTTAGGTAATGAATTTTATGTTGATAATTTCTCATTGCGAAAAGAAGAGAACACAGTCTTTTGCTTATATTTTTCACTTCACATATTAGAGGATTTGAAAAAATGTTAGAAGCTAAATGGGAAATTGATACCGGAAGAAGGTAGAGGCTGGGAATATTCAGGCAATGCCCTTCACTATTCTTTGAACAAAAGACGAATGAATTAGAATCGAAACTTAAAGAATTTATCAAAAGCGAAAAGAATTTCAATGGCGATGTTTATGAATTCACTTTAAGACAAGGTTACTTACCCAAACATACAAATGAAATATTTAAAGAATGGCAGAAAAATAATATTTTTGAAGTACATTTAGAGAATGATGAAATTGCAAGAAAGGGAGCTTTTTACACATCATATGATAATTACAGAGATTCACATAACAAAGTATATTATAAATTAAAGTAACATGGCACAATCAAGTATAGAATGGACAGAAATGACATGGAATCCAACAACAGGTTGTGATAAAGTTTCGGCAGGTTGTAAATTTTGCTATGCAGAAATTATGTCAAAGCGACTTCAAGCAATGGGTGTTGAGAAATACAAAGATAATTTTGAAGTACGAACTCACGAAGATTCTTTAGGTATTCCATATACATGGAAGCATTCCAAAGTTGTATTCGTAAATTCAATGAGTGACTTGTTCCACAAGGATGTTCCACTTGAATTCATTAAAAAAGTGTTTGAAGTAATGAATGATAATTCTCAACATGTATTTCAAGTATTAACAAAAAGAGCTGAAAGATTATTTGAAGTTCATAAAGAATTGAAATGGTCGCACAATATTTGGATGGGAGTTTCGGTTGAGAATGAAAAAGTGATTAAACGAATTGATTATTTAAGCAAGACAAAAGCAAAAGTGAAATTTCTTTCATGTGAACCTTTAATTGGTCCTTTACCTAAATTAAACTTAAAAAAAATTGACTGGGTTATTGTAGGTGGAGAAAGTGGACATACGCCAAGACCAATGAATCCTGACTGGGTTCTTGATATACAAGACCAATGCAAAAGAAATGATGTAGCTTTTTTCTTTAAACAATGGGGAGGGAAAAACAAGAAAGCAAATGGACGACTATTAAACGGGAAGACATATGATGAGATGCCAGAAATTTTATTGCAAGAAAGTGTATGATAAAAACGCCAGCTGGCAACATGGGTTTGGCAAAAGTGGGGCTTCAGTACTTGGCTGAACATTTGTACGTTCTATTAGCTTTTGTACTAAATTTGAACTTTAGTACTTTCTAAACCCCACCTTCGCCAAGCCCAAAAACGTCAGGTTGTGAAAAAACTACATTCTCGATGTATTCTTGCTCAATAATCATGTTACAGGTTTCATTCAAACGCATTAGAGGCCAATTAAGGAAGTCGATTTTTTAGCTTGCTAACTTTTGTATAAAAAAATGATGACGGTAAACGGGCTTGAAATAAACCCATTTTACTAGAAGCCAAACTATCTTATCATAGTTTGGTTTCCAGTTTTTGAGTTTCGCCATCAGGTCTTCCATTCCGAGTATATTTATAGCACGTTTGATGTTATAAACTAACATGATCAGACTGTGTTCACCGTTTACTTTTCGCAGTCTTCGAAGGTTGGTGTAATAATAATTCCATTGCCTCTTGATGGTACCAAAGATATGTTCATTAATCTCCTGTCGCTTTCTGTAGAGTTTTGATTCTTCTTTGTAACGTTTGTTATTGGCTTCTACTGCTTCGGCAAATTCGCTACGTTGTATCTCACGTCGTCCATCTGCTTTGCCAGTGCATAAGTGTTGTACAGGGCAAGTTTTGCAGGCAGGTGTTCGATATTGTTTAAATCGGTATTGTACCTTTTTGCCATCCTTTTTTTTCGTGCCAAGTTCCTTTGGTCGTTAAGGTTTCGCCTTGTGGGCAAGTGTACGTGTCGGCATCATGATTGTATGCAAATTGTGTTACCATATATTCTTTCGTAGTACCTCGTTGAACACCATCATCCGAGCAGGCTTTTTCATTGCTATTGACGACCTCTGGACTAGCTACAATTGTTGTGATATTAGCATCCGTTACTTGTTGTATTTGCCGACCATTGTGATAGCCTTTATCCACTAATACGGTAAAGCTTTCAGCCTCTATATTTTGCTTGGCTTCGAGTGCAATAGCTGTGAGCGCATTTCGATCGTTGCGATTAATGGTGTGCGTGGCTATGACTAAATTGTGCTTGTCGTCTACAGCGGCTTGCATATTGTAACTCACTTCCACTACTTGACCATGTATGAGCAAGGCTCTTGCATCGGGATCTGTCGTACTTACTTGCGGCTCTGTTGTTTGATTTAAATGCGTTTGCAATTGTTCGTAATGAATTTTACTCGTTGCAAGTCGATTGATTTTATCTTGGATATGTTTGATATCTATTTCAGATTCTTGTTTGTCATTTTCATCAAGCAAGGCCATATACTCTTCTGTCTTCTCCTCGATATACTTCAAATGTCTTTCTATTTTCTTCGGATTATAATTATTCTTTTTACTATTGCTCGCTCTACTTTTGGTTCCATCTATGGCTATAGTGCTACCTCCTATCAACTCTGCATCTTTGAGAAAACCTACAAATAACTTAAAAGTGTTACGTAGTGCTTCTGGATTGTTTTTACGAAAATCACTGATACTATGATAGTTAGGCGTAAGGCTATGAAGCAACCAATGTAATTCTATATTGCGTGTACACTCCTTCTCTAATCGTCTACTACTGCGGAGTCCATTGAGGTAACCATACAAGTATATTTTTAAAAATAACTTGCTTTCAAAACTAGGACGTCCTTCTTTTTTTTGTACTTGTACTTGAAAATTCAATTTAGACAAATCTAAATGCTCTACAAACGAATCAACAAATCGTACAGGATTGTCTTTGTCTATCATGCTCTCAAAAGATAGCATTTGTAATTGTTCACGAGGTATGCCTTGCTGGTGTTTCATCTTAAGCATAAAATTAATACTTTACACTTTGACTTTCGATTGATTTTATCTATCTTCGATTGGTGCAACACATTCAGTTTTTTCACAGACTGCCGTTAGGTGCAACCGCCCAAAGACAAACTGTGTAAAAAATACAGCTAACAATATTCATCAGCAAACTAATAAAACTTCAACATTTTCAGGCACATCGCAAAGGGGCGAGACGCTAACAACACCTTTACGAAGAGCCTGAAAAGTTCATCAATCAGCAATACTCCATGTTCCCCTATCAAAATATTAATAAAATTTCGTCAAAAAAACTGAGATGTGCCACATGCACATCTCAGTTTTTTTGATCTCCTTAAGCACATTATTAATCAATCAGTACTTTCTGAACTTGCTCTCCTACCTTCAAATAGTAAACACCTTCACTGTAAAAGCTCACATCAATTTGATTTGATTTTGTTGAAAACAATAACTGCCCCAAAGAATTATATAATTCTCTTTTCTCTTTACTTTCTGTTTTAATAATTATTACTGAACGCGCCGGATTAGGATATACTTCCAAATAGTTCTCCGGTTTATCTATTTCGTTGTTGTTTAGTGGCCAACAAGGCTGACCACTTATACCCAACTCATAATTAGGCATACATGGTGGCGTATTTGAACCTATTTTGGAAACTGAAAACATTTCGGGCAACTGGTATCTAAATTAGCAATATGATACCAGGCCAAAGTGCTATCTGTTTCGTTCAATTCATATTGAAATAAATTAAAGGCCTTGACTATATAAATAAAATTACCGTTCGGAGAAAAACATATACCAGCAGGTGCTACATCCATAGTAGTGTCTAATGGCTGAACCTGATGATTTGCAATATTGATTATTTTAGGTGCAATTAATTCGCCTGTGCATCTGTCAAAATCTGCTATAAATAACTTATTCAAACCCATACAAACTGTCATATTTTGTACCAGATTTGTTGAACATACTCTGACCCACAATATCCCATTTGGTAAAATGAGGCTCCGCAAAGCCTTGTATACCATAATTGTATATACTATCCTTTGTTACCAAAAAACGATAAATCATATTTGTATCGTGGGCTTGCTTCAAAAGCCACCAGTCTACTCCATTTGCATGCCTACACGCCATCATTTGAGTTTTACTCAATTTCACATTTTCAAGTAATGGGCTTGCTTTATTTATCACTCTGCCTGCACCTCCATTCAATTTCATATCTAGTTTGTGATAAAGTAATAAATCAAACAAAGCTCTACCAGATCCTGGATTATTCCAATATGTAGTGACCTCATAGTCACTTGCAGTAGGGGTTATAACGTAGTAGATATCATCTGCAAATGGCAGAATGATAGATGATTGCGAATACCCGCCAAACCCGTCATACTTGTCACAGATCATTGCGGGGACCAAAGTATCACCATTGTCAATAATATTACCTAGAGTATCCATCAAATCATAGCCGTCGCAAATAATTTTAAGATTACCATTTGAATCTGATATGCAAGAACTTCCTAAATGAAAATAAAAATTGTAGTTCTTATTTTAGTGGTATATCTTGATACCCACTTTACAAATATAAAGCAATTAAATCCAAATCGAACCCACTGCGAAGCAATGATCTACAAGCACATCGCGCAAGGTCGAAACGCCAACAACACTTGCGCAAAGAGCTTGTACCGTACCTATAACTTCAGGAGTATCAATCAGTCATCTGCGGAAAGACCCGGAATCTTATTTGGTTAACACCAATACTATGTGGGGTGGGAGCACCTAACACGTGGCATAGCGCAATGGCGGCGAAGTAGCTGTTCAATCAGTATTTCTCTAATCATCTTTTGGTTCTTAATCCAAACATCGTACCTTTATGTCCGCCACTGCGCATGCCACTAAAACGTCAGGCTGTGAAAAAACTAACTTTTCAATTTCGCTTCAATTAAAATTGCATTTAAAACATCACCTACTTTCAATAGAAGCTCAATGCGTGAGGTTGATTTTTAGGCGGCTAAAGTTTTAGTATAAAATTTCGAGACTGTATTTGGTTTTAAATAAACCCATTTTACTAGAAGCCAAACTATCTTATCATAGTTTGGTTTCCAGTTTTTGAGTTTCGCCATCAGGTCTTCCATTCCGAGTATATTTATATCACGTTTGATGTTATAAACTAACATGATCAGACTGTGTTCACCGTTTACTTTTCGCAGTCCTCGAAGGTTGGTGTAATAATAATTCCATTGCCTCTTGATGGTACCAAAGATATGTTCATTAATCTCCTGTCGCTTTCTGTAGAGTTTTGATTCTTCTTTGTAACGTTTGTTATTGGCTTCTACTGCTTCGGCAAATTCGCTACGTTGTATCTCACGTCGTCCATCTGCTTTGCCAGTGCATAAGTGTTGTACAGGGCAATTTTGCAGGCAGGTGTTCGATATTGTTTAAATCGGTATTGTACCTTTTTTGCCATCCTTTTTTTCGTGCCAAGTTCCTTTGGTCGTTAAGGTTTCGCCTTGTGGGCAAGTGTACGTGTCGGCATCATGATTGTATGCAAATTGTGTTACCATATATTCTTTCGTAGTACCTCGTTGAACACCATCATCCGAGCAGGCTTTTTCATTGCTATTGACGACCTCTGGACTTAGCTACAATTGTTGTGATATTAGCATCCGTTACTTGTTGAATTTGCCGACCATTGTGATAGCCTTTATCCACTAATACGGTAAAGCTTTCAGCCTCTATATTTTGCTTGGCTTCGAGTGCAATAGCTGTGAGCCCATTTCGATCGTTGCGATTAATGGTGTGCGTGGCTATGACTAGATTGTGCTTGTCGTCTACAGCGGCTTGCATATTGTAACTCACTTCCACTACTTGACCATGTATGAGCAAGGCTCTTGCATCAGGATCTGTCGTACTTACTTGCGGCTCTGTTGTTTGATTTAAATGCGTTTGCAATTGTTCGTAATGAATTTTACTCGTTGCCAGTCGATTGATTTTATCTTGGATATGTTTGATATCTATTTCAGATTCTTGTTTGTCATTTTCATCAAGCAAGGCCATATACTCTTCTATCTTCTCCTCGATATACTTCAAATGTCTTTCTATTTTCTTCGGATTATAATTATTCTTTTTACTGTTGCTCGCTCTACTTTTGGTTCCATCTATGGCTATAGTGCTACCTCCTATCAACTCTGCATCTTTGAGAAAACCTACAAATAACTTAAAAGTGTTACGTAGTGCTTCTGGATTGTTTTTACGAAAATCACTGATACTATGATAGTTAGGCGTAAGGCTATGAAGCAACCAATGTAATTCTATATTGCGTGTACACTCCTTCTCTAATCGTCTACTACTGCGGAGTCCATTGAGGTAACCATACAAGTATATTTTTAAAAATAACTTGCTTTCAAAACTAGGACGTCCTTCTTTTTTATGTACTTGTACTTGAAAATTCAATTTAGACAAATCTAAATGCTCTACAAACGAATCGATAAATCGAACTGGATTCTCAGGGCTTATCATACTATCAAAAGACAGCATTTGTAATTGTTCACGAGGTATGCCTTGCTGGTGTTTCATCTTAAGCATAAAATTAATACATTACACTTTGACTTTCGATTGATTTTATCTATCTTCGATTGGTGTAGCACATTCAGTTTTTTCACAGACTGCCGTTAGCTGCCATACCTAAACGCTTAACAAATGAAAATTTTAATTTCTCTATTATTCATTACCTCAACTTTAAATTCATTTTCTCAAATAAAAAACCATGACATAAAGTGGCAAGCTGAAGTTATAAAAGTGAGTACCGATATTTACGATATCAAGTTTACATTAATACCATCGAAGAAATGGTGGATAAGTTCTCCTATTCAAGACACGAGCAAGACTGACTTACTTCCAACTCAAATCATGTTGAGTAGTAATCATTATTTACAGACAATGGATAGACTCAAAGAGCAACCAATTCCTGAAGAAACAATACAAAAAGATGGAGAAGTAATTAAATGGGTTAAATCCAAAACTACATATACACAAAGAATCAAATTGATGACTCAACATCCGTTCATTTCGAGTTATTCAATCTTCTTCCAACCACGTACTGACGAATTTATGCTTATGCGAAAAAAAATAAATGGCAAAATAATTTACTCCAAAAAACAACTTAGGATTAAGATAGAATAGATTGAACGGCAGCTAACACACGGTTTGCTAGAGAAGGGCGAAGTAGCTTTTCAATCGTCTTTTCTTTAATCTTCTTTTGGTTCTTTATCCAAATGGATTAACTTTGAATCCCCTTCCCTCGCAAATCCGCGGGAACGAACGTTAATCAAAGGTTGAAACGCTGGGTTGAAGGCTACTCTGTTCTGGTTTGGGAAGATAAAAATGAAGAAGGAATTTTCAATCGTTGTAAATTATTTTTTATTGCCTAATTTTACCTCCAAACCCCATTAAAATATGCTCACCAACAATGACATTCTAAAAAAACTACGTGTGGCTCTTTCTCTTAAAAATGAAGACATCATAGAAATACTCGCCTTAGAAAATTTTAAAATATCAAAAGGGGCCCTGGGCGATTTATTCAGGGCCGAAGACCATCCAGGCTATGTAGAAGCCGGCGATCAATTGTTGCGCAATTTTCTCAATGGTCTGATCACGTATAAGCGTGGTGTAAGACCTCCTTCACCCAATAAAGTGATTAAAAAATAAACGTAGTATATTTTATTGAATGCATACGTATCGCATTGATGTAGAATATCATTAGTAATTCAATCGCATTTAATTGATCCATAGCGATTATCTTTGCACCCGATTTAGTTCTTCAGACATAGCTAAAATTAATAGCTTAACATTCACGGGTCATGCTCTTTTAAAGATAAGCGAAAAAACATTTCATTTTTTTTGTTCATTGATGTTCATCAAAAAATCAACCTTGAAGTTATTAATTATACTTTATCGGTGGGGCTTTTTATAAACTTTATTAAACAAAAAAATTAACATGACTACATTCAATGAGTTAGGGCTGAACGAACAATTGCTTTCAGCTATTCAAGAAATGGGATTTGAAACCCCAACAGAAATTCAACAAAAAGCAATTCCTATTTTTTTAAACAGAGCCTCTGATTTGGTTGCGCTTGCACAAACCGGTACTGGCAAAACTGCCGCTTTTGGTTTGCCTATCTTACATCATCTTGATGTAAACGATAAAAGCACCCAAGCCCTTGTCATCAGTCCTACAAGAGAATTGTGTATGCAAATTACCAATGATTTAAAAAATTACAGCAAGCATATGCGTGGCGTGAAAATCGTGGCAGTATATGGTGGCAGTAGCATCATGGGGCAAATCAAAGATATCCGCAATGGCGCGCATATTATTGTTGCAACACCAGGTCGTTTGATTGATTTACTCGATCGTAAAGCCATGAAAATAGACCAAATTCAAACTGTTGTTTTAGATGAGGCAGATGAAATGTTGAATATGGGTTTTCAGGAAGATATGGAAACCATTTTAGCACAAACACCCGATGATAAAATTACAGGTTTGTTTAGTGCTACCATGCCTAAAGAAATTCGCAATATCGCCAACAAATATTTGAAAGAATCTGTAGAAGTTTCTTCAGGTAAAAAGAATACGGCGTCGGCCGATATCACCCATCAATATGCGGTGGTACAAGCCAAAGACAAGTTAGCGGCATTAAAAAGAATTATCGATTTTAATGAAAATTTCTTTGGTATCATATTTTGTACTACACGTATCGAAACCCAGGAAATCAGTGACGCAATAGTAAAGCTGGATACAATGCAGATTGTTTGCATGGCGATTTGTCGCAACAACAACGTGATAAAGTAATGGGTAAATTTCGTAAACGTACCATCAAAATATTATGTGCTACCGATGTGGCAGCTCGTGGTATTGACGTTAATGATATTACCCATGTTATTCATTATCATTTACCAGATGATATCGAAAATTATACACACCGAAGTGGACGTACAGCACGTGCAGGTAAAAAAGGTATTTCAATAGCTCTTTTACATATCAGAGAAGCCTACAAATTGCATCAAATTGAAAAAATGGCTGGTGTGAAATTTGAAAAATTCATGATTCCAAAAGGAGAAGAAATCATTACCAAAAAAATCGAAAATTTTGTCAATGATATCGTAAGCCTTGAATACAAAGATGAATTAAACATGCCGATACATGCTGACTGGAGTGCACCATTGTTACAAATGAGTCATGAAGAATTGGTGGAAAGAATCATTGTACAAAAATTACTCAATATCGATACCCAATATGCCGTTACTGAAGATTTAAATATTGTAGAAGGACAAAAATCAACCCGAAATTCTGAAAGAAGTGATTCACGCAGAGGAGATCGCAATGAAAGAGGTAGCCGAAGCGACAGAATGGATAGAAACGAAGGGGGTAGCCGTAGAGATAAATTTAGCAATGACGAACCTACCGTACGCATGTTTATCAACTTAGGTAAAAAAGACAACTTACGTTATGATGAAATGCGCGAAATGATTTTCAAAGCAAGTAAAGTAAGTGGTCACAATATCAAAGATATTGACATGAAAGGGGTGTATTCATTTTTTGAAACAGATCAACAAAGTGCAACACGTATTTTAGAAGGCTTTCATGGTGTAGAATCAAACGGACGTGAAGTGAGAATTCAAAAAGCTGAAGATAGTACCGAAGGCGGTGGTGAATCAAAATCATATGGTGGCGGTGGCAGTCGCTCTTATGGCGGTGGTGGCAATAGCAGCAGAGAAAGAGGTGGTTTTGACAAACGCAAATCAAATAGAGGCAGTGGCGGTTCTTCTTCAAGCAGTTCATCTACAGGTAGACCAAAATACAAAAGTAAAGTGAGCAAAAGCTGGTAAAAAAGGCTTTACACATATGCATGTATATTTATATTCTGGCAATGTGTAATCCTCAATAGGCTTTAATAAGCATTTTCAATATACAATAAATCCATTATTAATTTAATAATGGATTTATTTTTTGATGAATACCTTTACATCCTAAATAATTCAACCATGAAGTCTAAACAGGAAATCGTTGAAAACTGGTTGCCGAGATACACCGGTGAAAGTCTTGAAAATTTTGGGAAGTATGTATTGCTCACCAATTTTAATAATTATGTGGAAATGTTTGCGCAAAAAATAATTGCAAAATTGGAGGTGATGACAAGCCTATGAAATGTGCCACTGCCGGAGGCATTACCATCATTAACTTTGGTATGGGTTCTGCATCTGCTGCTACTGTGATGGATTTACTTACTGCTATACAACCCAAAGCAGTATTGTTTTTGGGTAAATGTGGCGGATTGAAAAAAAAGAATAAAGTGGGTGATTTGATCTTGCCCATTGCGGCTATCAGGGGCGAAGGGACAAGCAACGATTATTTTCCACCCGAAGTACCAGCATTGCCTTCTTTTGCATTAGAAAAAGCCATCTCAACCACTATTCGTGATAAGGGATTTGACTATTGGACAGGCACTTGCTATACCACCAACCGAAGAGTATGGGAGCATGATGTGAAATTTAAAAACTACTTAAAATTAATCAGGGTGATGGCTATTGATATGGAAACAGCGACCATTTTAACCACAGGTTTTTATAATAGGATTCCGACAGGAGCCCTGTTGCTTGTGAGTGATCAGCCGATGATTCCAGAGGGGGTTAAAACCGCTAAAAGCGATACAGAAGTCACTACTAAATATGTAGATAGGCATCTGGATATTGGTATTGATTCGCTCAAACAATTAATCAATAATGGCAATACCGTTAAACATTTGAAATACTAATACGCAGTTTGGCATCATAAAATGTGAACGCTTTGCTTCATTTAATTTGACAAAATAGTAAACAGATTTGTGATTATTTATAAACGATGATTCTATGAATAAAGGATTAAAGATAATTTATGTTTTTTCTATCATGTGATATCGTATTTTTGACATGCAATGATAAAATTATTAGAACATTTTGGAAGGTACTTGCTCATGTTGAAGGGCATGTTTACCAAGCCAGAGAATGCAAAAGTCTATTGGAAGGAGTTTATCCATCAATGCAACGAAATTGGTATTGGTTCCATGGGTATTGTGATTATTATTTCCTTGTTTTTAGGGGCCGTAACTACCATTCAAACGGCTTATCAGTTAATCAGTCCATTGGTTGAAAAATATGTGATTGCGCAAATTATTCGTGACAGCACCTTTCTTGAATTATCACCAACTGTTGTTTGTATTGTACTTGCAGGTGTAGTGGGTTCAAAAATAGCTTCTGAACTTGGCAATATGCGAGTGAGTGAGCAAATTGATGCTTTAGAAATTATGGGTATTAATACCAAAACCTATCTTATTTTGCCAAAAATATTGGCCTCTTTTTTAGTGATTCCTTGTTTGATAACGATTTCAATGTTTTTAAGTATTTGGGGAGGTTATTTGGCAGGAACTTTAAGTGGCATTATTAACCAGCAACAATTTACCCAGGGGCTTACAAGAGATTTTGTAACCTTCAATCTTACTTTTGGGTTGATAAAAGCCTTTACATTTGCCTTTATCATTTCAAGTATCTCTGCCTATTTTGGATATCATGTAAAAGGTGGGGCCTTAGAAATTGGCAGAGCTTCCACCACCTCGGTTGTGGTTAGTTGTGTATTGATATTATTTGCTGATTATGGATTAGCGGCCTTATTGTTATAAAATTTTAATGAAGCATTGAGAATTAAAGCATGATAGAAGTAAAAAATATTAAAAAATCTTTTGGCGACAAAAATGTATTGAAGAATGTTTCATGCGTGATGGAAAGTGGCAAAGTAAACTTAATCATTGGTGCCAGTGGAAGTGGCAAAACGGTATTGCTAAATGCATGGTAGGCTTGGTCAATGTAGATGGGGGAGAGGTATTATATGAAGGAGAAAATTTCTTCAAGATGGATGATAAAAGCAAGAAGGAATTACGTACTCAAATTGGTATGTTATTTCAGGGCTCTGCACTTTTTGATAGTTTAACTGTTGAAAACAATGTGATGTTTCCCCTTGATATGTTTACTAATAAATCGATTCATGAAAAAAGGAAGCGTGTGAATGAAGTATTAGACCGGGTAAACTTAAAAGATACCAATCATAAATTTCCTGCCGAGCTGAGTGGTGGTATGAAAAAAGGGTCGCCCTCGCACGAGCTGATTGTCTTAAATCCGAAATATTTGTTTTGTGATGAACCTAACTCTGGTCTCGACCCACAAACTTCCTTGGTGATTGACCAGTTGATTATGGAAATTACCAAGGAATTTAATATCACCACCATTATGAATACCCACGATATGAATACCGTGATGGAAAGTGGCGATCATATCATTTACCTTCATCAAGGTCAAAAACGATGGGATGGAAACAAACATGATATTATATACAGCGATGACGAATACTTAAATGAATTTATTTTTGCATCCGAATTTTTAAAAGATGCCAAACAGATGCGTATGATCAATGATAAAAATGAATAGGCCTTACCAATTTTTTATCTATAATTTTTAACGAAAAGTGCCGTACTTATTGAGTTGTAAGTCATCATACTCTTATTTGAAAAACTAATTTTCAAATTTTATTAAAACTATTTTTTAATTATAACTGTTAACATATCTTCGCACCGGAGAGATGGCAGAGTGGTCGATTGCGACGGTCTTGAAAACCGTTGACTGTCAAAGGTCCGGGGTTCGATCCCTCTCTCTCCGCCAGCAAAAAAATTCCCGCGACAGCGGCTTCTATGTCCCTGAACAATTAAAGCTTGCTTTGGATTGTGAAAGGGCATAAAAAGGATCAAGGCACGGTACGGGGATTTTTTGATGAAGCCCATATCAAGGATCATTTTGGAATGACTCCCTCTCTCCGCCCTCACAAAACGCAAATGATTGTTATCAATTTTTTTTGCGTTTTTTTTTCATTAATTTTACAAGTGCTTTACAGAAATATGCTTTTGTCTCATTGTATAGTTTATAACTTATATCCATAGTTACAGACTTACACCATATATATCCTTGTAGTACAAATGATTAAGCATATGAAACCGATTTACATTTTATTCATCAGTATTTTATTTCAAGTTCGTGTTCACTTGCTTTCAAAAGAGCCGATAAATTATGTATCGTCACAGTAATCAACAAACCTGTGTATGATGTTATTATTAACGCGTGGGCGTGCTCTTTCAAAAATGGGTCATGAGGTGATGAAAGCAAGGGTGATATGGAGCGTGTATTGTATATTAAAACCATTATGCGCCAGCGCCATACTTTTTTCCGGTTGCAATACTTACAGTCCTTTTGTATAGCAGTGATTATGGGCTTGTATGCACAACAATTAGGTGTGCCTCCTGAAAAGGCTTCTTTTATGATACTTTGGCAAAGCATACCACCTGAAAATGTGCCTTATTCGTACCTTTTAGCGAAAAATTGAAATTTAAATCTATATCGCTTTTGACACTTACAGACCCTTTTCAAAGCGCCTTGTTAGGCTCTTACACCAAAAAATGATTTAGCCTTTAACCGATTCCACATTTCGCTCGTAAACTTTGGAACTATTGAAAATGAATAATCCTACAGTAAGTGGTCGATTCAATGATTGCCTACAAACCCGGATTTGAGTCAATATTAGACCAGGGAAAATCTTTTAAAAGATTATGTGTTAACGTTATGGGTGGGCAAGTGGCTATAAAAGGATAAAAAATTAGGTAAACTGTAAATTCAGCATTAGTTCGTCATTTTCATGGTTTTATAAAGGATTCTCCCTTTTTTTATAGAGATTGAAAATATTTTTTTATCTTTCGCCAACTTTATGAATCAACGAGTTGTAATTACAGGAATGGGTATTTAGTCTCGCATTGGAAAAATCTGGCAGAAGTTACAAAAATCTTTGTATGTTGGCAAAAGTGGAAATTACTTTTGCCCCTGAAAGAAAAAAGAATTTGGCTATAGAAGCGGTCGTACCGGTTTTGTAGAAAACCTAACTTGAAAAAATTTATTAGACAGGCGTGCTCGGTATTATGATGCCTGAGCATGCTGAATATGCCCAGTGTAGTTACCAAAGAAGCCATGGAAGTTGCAGGATTAGATGATTGTTTTGAAAAATGAGGCTCGGAATTCATTTTATGCGGCAATGATACTTGTGCACAGGCAGTCATAGTAGCTGGAATCGATAAAATAAGAGAAAAAGATGTCACCCATTCCAGTAGGTTCAGCCTCTGGTTTTTCAGGTATTGAATTCCTACTGATTAATATGAATCTTTCCACTATTTTTGCAGAACTAAAGGGAATTAACTTAACCCTAGTGCGCCTTGTGCCAGTGGTTCATGTTGCATTGGAATAGGCTATATGTTTATCAAAATGGTATGCAAGACAAGGATTTAGTGGAGGGGAGCCAAGACAAACATATACTGATGCCAAAACTTTGACGTTTCAAAAAGCTTTTCAATCAGCAAAAATGATCCAACCAAAGCCTCCGGGCCTACTTTGATCGCGATTTGTGATGGGCTTGTACCAAGTGGTAAGCCGCATCCCATATCATTGAAAGTTTAGAAAGTGGTCAACGAAGAGGTGCTACCATACTTACTGAAGTAGTTGGTTATGGTTTCTCAAGCAATGGGGGCAACATATTTCAAACCCAACTGTGACGTGGCCCTACAGAAGTTTAAAAAGAGCATTGGCAGACCTGGTTTACAACTCAATGAAATAGAATACCCTCAATGCATGCCACTTTTACACCAGCAGGTGACGCGAGTGAAGCCGCCGCTTATCTATGCGGTGAAGCATTTAAAGATAAAGCATGCCTTATGATGCCCAACCAAAACAGCATGACGGGGCATGAATGTTGGATGGCAGGAGCAAGAAGTTGGTTACCATCTACATTGATGATGAATAACGATTTTATAGCACCCAATATTAATTTTGAAACCCCTGATTCGATTTTGAAAATGGTAAACGGAAAGAATAGATACTTTAGAAAAAATTTAATGTATATTTGTCGAATTTTTTGGCTTTGGGGGTACAAATTCTTTCCTTAATCATCAAGAAGTGGAAAGCTTAAACATCAATCCTATAATTATCAATGGGAATACAAACAATTATATCAATATAAACGAATTTTTAATCGAAGATTTTGAAGTGCCTGGGCCGCGGGCGAGATGATAATGCCAATTTGGAGTGCCACCATCAAAGAAATATTAGACCTTGATAGTTTAACACTATGCTGATTTAGTAGTCAGTATAGAAAGTAATTTTGGCTTTGCGCAAAAACCAGAAGATTTTCAAACTAGTGATAACCATTCAAGATTTTTGTAAACATGTTTCCCAAAAGTAGAAGAAAAACACTTGCATAATGGTTTTATGGGCAAATAATTTCGTGCGTAAATCAGTTAGGTTTGACACTTGTAACATTAATCAAAAACAGCCGGTGTATTTCAGCTTATGCCTCTGTTACCTTTAGTCATTATTTATTACTTTTTTTTCCTGGTAAAGCAGCTCAAGCCCTCTAAAATATTATTTTCAACAACGATTAGGTTATAGTTTTTAAAACCAAATGGCTTCGTGTACGAAAATTTTATTTACCTTTGCAGAAGCATCAATGATGTAAAAATGATTTTTAATGAGTGGTAAGCGCCTTCTCCTTTCATTTATAAATCACGAAGGGGCATTTGCATTCTTTGACGATATGGTTGATGATGGGAAGGGATTACCCAACAAAAGTTCGCTATAAATTGGGAAATTGCAGGTCAACTATCGAAAAGATTTTAAATCAAAGATCAGTGTGGTGGATGTATGAAGTAGAACAAGAAAAATCAAAGAATATCTGGGAGAAAATAAGAATCGTGGTTCGACAGGGATCTTTATTAAAGATGATTTGTCGCATATCTACGTAGCGTGAAATCAATGTAGCTTCTGCAACGCAACGAGTTTGTATGTATCCATGCCGGGACAGATTCGTACCCGGCAATAAAACCACCCCATGAACACTGTTGGACGCCAAACCACTTTTCCTATCGGTCCGTTTGTACTGGCTACATGACCTTCCAACCCCTGTCAGCTTTGTATTTGCGGTAAAAGAAGGTTTGAAGCATTTTACTTCTTTGCGAGCAAAGGCAAAATTTATGAAAAAAGGAGAGCGAATATTCTCATATTGTAAACGATTATACCAAAGAAATGGAGCATATGATAGCCAGGATATCTACTGCAATGGCACACCACTTCCCTTACCCGGAATGAAAAGAGAAATTAGGGAGTCTGAACTTAACAACGGATCATGAATCACAAAGGTGTGATGTAATTCATGTCCACAAATAATCCGGGCGACTGGCCCTTACACTCATTGGAAAATTGCCTTTGCGATGCCTTCTTTGCAGAAGCATTTAGCAGTTTATTTAAATTCTTGCTTTAAAATTGAATGCTAGCGGCGCGATGTACTGAGATTCGTGGAGCAGTTTTGCGGTACTTATTTTACCAGCGCGCGTTTGTTTGGCGCAAACCTTCATTTTCATCAAAAAGGAAGTGAGGTATTGTCTTGTGCAAAAACGCATGACCGGGATATAAAAACACCCGTTCTGAATCAATAATATGCACTCAGCAAATCTTTGAGCGACCATTTACCACGCTGATATATATAATAATTGTTGTTCATCGAGTGATTTGTATAATTGAACCAGTGTTTTTGCATTGTTCTTCAATTGGTCTAAAAACACTTATTTTTCATCTACTTTATCGATATACTTTTTTCATAATAGCAATGTATGTTCATCAAGTTGCCAGGTTTACTTACTTTTTCATTAGGGGCAAAATAATATATTCTTTTAAATTTCGCAATGTAAAATGGGTTGAATATCCGCAATTTTAAATCTACATTTGGACTGCAAAATCCAATCTAACGATGTACGCAGGAAATTTGAAATCAGAAATTTTCAAAAAATAAATCCTCAATCGATTATAGTTTCATTATACATTTTTTTCTACAAACCATATTTTGGTTTTACGGGCGTACCTGACATGTATGGGTAAAGGATTTTGTACTTCTTTGGTACTATCACTATAGGCTCATCACTCAACGGATAAGGATGCCCATTTTCACAGGTATTTTTTTTACCAATCAATTTTTCGATGTCTTAACTAGGCCTTTTCTTCCTGATCGCAAAGAGAGAAGGCAGTACCATTAGCACCTGCTCTACCGGTTCTACCGATACGCGATGAACATAGGTTTCTGAAATATTGGGGATTTCATAATTGATTACAAAAGCCAGATCATCTACATCAATACCACGAGCTGCAATATTTGTAGCCACCACTACCCGGGTGGTTTGCGCCTTAAATTGCTAGGGCCCTTTGTCGGCATTTTGCGCCTTGTTGCCATGAATGGCCTCAGCAGTAATTTGATTCTTTTGTAAAATTTTAACCACTTTATCAGCACCATATTTTGTACGTGTAAATACCAAGGCCGTTTTGATGTCTTTATTTTTTAAAATATGAAGAAGCAAGGCATTTTTATTTGCACGATCTACATAATAAAGAAATTGAGTAATTGTATCGGCAGTTGAGGACACCGGTGTTACCTCCACTTTTGATGGATTATGCAAAATGGTATTGGCCAATTTTACAATTTCCGGTGGCATGGTAGCAGAGAAAAGAGGATTGCTTTTGCTTGGGGCAGCAAACCAGTGAATTTTGATATCATGTATAAAACCCATATCCAGCATACGGTCTGCTTCATCGAGCACAAATAGAGATATGTCGCTCAGTGAAATATATCCTTGACTGATCAAATCCAGTAAACGACCCGGAGTGGCAACTACCGATATCAACCCCTCGTTTTCGCATCTGTTTGAGGGTTTGCCCACACTCCACCAAATACACGGTGCCTTCAGGTCAAGGTGCCGACCATAGGGATAAAACTATCTTCTATTTGAATGGCAAGTTCACGTGTAGGCGTTACAATCAGCGCCCTGATTTTTTTTTTTTTTCGTGTAGGAGGTTTCCGGCACCCAATAGTTAGCAAAATGAGGGCAAATGCGGCCGTTTTCCTGTTCCTGTTTGCGCACATCCCAAAAGTCTTTTCCTTGCAATAAAATAGGGATGGCTTCAGCCTGAATGGGAGTAGGGGTTTCTGTAACCTCTGCTCCAGCAATGCTCAAGTGTAATGAATGAACTGGCACAGATTGGAATTATTGAATGATTTTGTATTTGAAAGGAAATTGAATAATAAATGATTTATTTAATATTCATAATTGTAAATGATCGCATTTTGAGCTACTACTGCAAGATACAAACATTTCGGGCCAGAAATTGTTAAATACATGAATGTTAGTGTCGGGGCTTATAAAGTACACTCTTTAGCCACACGCAGGGAATATCGAACTATTATTCACAAACTATTTGATGTAGCAACTTTATAAATTAAATCAGGAAGTTTGTAGAGCACTTGAACCTTATTGTTTATCTTTGAAACCGTAAAAATTACTACCTGCAATCATTGATTGTAAACAGGATATTGTATATTTTTTAAACCTTAAAGAAACAATCATAATAATCAAATTTGATATGAAGTTTTAATGATTATTTTACTCCAAGATGAACTATCCAAAGAAATACGAATACAACTGGCATTGAGTAAAAATGAAAATAAATAAAAAACATTTATTTTTATTCAAAGCTTGATAGTAATTCTCTTTTAATACACCTGGTTAAAGGAGGAGGCACAAAATCATTAATATAGCAAATGAATCTGAGTCCTGCAACGTGTCCAATAATTTATTTTTTATGATCATCAGTTTAGGCTAAATGACTATTGTTTATGTTGTATACAAATACACACATCAGTTTAAAC
The DNA here is from genome assembly GCA_016711825.1 of Bacteroidota bacterium. GTDB lineage: Bacteria > Bacteroidota > Bacteroidia > Chitinophagales > Chitinophagaceae > OLB11. Next base: position 33,696 of record JADJSG010000002.1, read on the forward strand.
AGATTAAACCACACGATTACGACTCCAGTCTTCCCAGCCAAGACCAAATACCATAACCATCATACCCACATCCTATTATAGTAGTGTGTGGTGTGGGAATAAGTTAGTATTTTAAATACATTTCCTGGTAATATAATGTAGGTTTCATAGGCCTGATTTACTTATACACAATCGTCAATCAATAGGAAAACCCAAAATAAAAGCTGAATAAAGTGCCAATGCTACACACATCACCCACAACACCGCCCCGTGCAAACGTCGCAAAAACACCCACAAGAAC
>JADJSG010000003.1 GCA_016711825.1 Bacteroidota bacterium
AAAAACTACATTCTCGATGTATTCTTGCTCAATAATCATGTTACAGGTTTCATTCAAACGCATTAGAGGCCAATTAAGGAAGTCGATTTTTTAGCTTGCTAACTTTTGTATAAAAAATGATGACGGTAAACGGGCTTTAAATAAACCCATTTTACTAGAAGCCAAACTATCTTATCATAGTTTGGTTTCCAGTTTTTGAGTTTCGCTATCAGGTCTTCCATTCCGAGTATATTTATAGCACGTTTGATGTTATAAACTAACATGATCAGACTGTGTTCACCGTTTACTTTTCGCAGTCCTCGAAGGTTGGTGTAATAATAATTCCATTGCCTCTTGATGGTACCAAAGATATGTTCATTAATCTCCTGTCGCTTTCTGTAGAGTTTTGATTCTTCTTTGTAACGTTTGTTATTGGCTTCTACTGCTTCGGCAAATTCGCTACGTTGTATCTCACGTCGTCCATCTGCTTTGCCAGTGCATAAGTGTTGTCTGGGGCAAGTTTGCAGGCAGGTGTTCGATATTGTTTAAATCGGTATTGTACCTTTTTGCCATCCTTTTTTCGTGCCAAGTTCCTTTGGTCGTTAAGGTTTCGCCTTGTGGGCAAGTGTACGTGTCGGCATCATGATTGTATGCAAATTGTGTTACCATATATTCTTTCGTAGTACCTCGTTGAACACCATCATCCGAGCAGGCTTTTTCATTGCTATTGACGACCTCTGGACTAGCTACAATTGTTGTGATATTAGCATCCGTTACTTGTTGTATTTGCCGACCATTGTGATAGCCTTTATCCACTAATACGGTAAAGCTTTCAGCCTCTATATTTTGCTTGGCTTCGAGTGCAATAGCTGTGAGCGCATTTCGATCATTGCGATTAATGGTGTGCGTGGCTATGACTAGATTGTGCTTGTCGTCTACAGCGGCTTGCATATTGTAACTCACTTCCACTACTTGACCATGTATGAGCAAGGCTCTTGCATCGGGATCTGTCGTACTTACTTGCGGCTCTGTTGTTTGATTTAAATGCGTTTGCAATTGTTCGTAATGAATTTTACTCGTTGCCAGTCGATTGATTTTATCTTGGATATGTTTGATATCTATTTCAGATTCTTGTTTGTCATTTTCATCAAGCAAGGCCATATACTCTTCTGTCTTCTCCTCGATATACTTCAAATGTCTTTCTATTTTCTTCGGATTATAATTATTCTTTTTACTATTGCTCGCTCTACTTTTGGTTCCATCTATGGCTATAGTGCTACCTCCTATCAACTCTGCATCTTTGAGAAAACCTACAAATAACTTAAAAGTGTTACGTAGTGCTTCTGGATTGTTTTTACGAAAATCACTGATACTATGATAGTTAGGCGTAAGGCTATGAAGCAACCAATGTAATTCTATATTGCGTGTACACTCCTTCTCTAATCGTCTACTACTGCGGAGTCCATTGAGGTAACCATACAAGTATATTTTTAAAAATAACTTGCTTTCAAAACTAGGACGTCCTTCTTTTTTATGTACTTGTACTTGAAAATTCAATTTAGACAAATCTAAATGCTCTACAAACGAATCGATAAATCGAACTGGATTCTCAGGGCTTATCATACTATCAAAAGACAGCATTTGTAATTGTTCACGAGGTATGCCTTGCTGGTGTTTCATCTTAAGCATAAAATTAATACATTACACTTTGACTTTCGATTGATTTTATCTATCTTCGATTGGTGTAGCACATTCAGTTTTTCACAGACTGCCGTTAGCTGCCATACCTAAACGCTTAACAAATGAAAATTTTAATTTCTCTATTATTCATTACCTCAACTTTAAATTCATTTTCTCAAATAAAAAACCATGACATAAAGTGGCAAGCTGAAGTTATAAAAGTGAGTACCGATATTTACGATATCAAGTTTACATTAATACCATCGAAGAAATGGTGGATAAGTTCTCCTATTCAAGACACGAGCAAGACTGACTTACTTCCAACTCAAATCATGTTGAGTAGTAATCATTATTTACAGACAATGGATAGACTCAAGAGCAACCAATTCCTGAAGAAACAATACAAAAGATGGAGAAGTAATTAAATGGGTTAAATCCAAAACTACATATACACAAAGAATCAAATTGATGACTCAACATCCGTTCATTTCGAGTTATTCAATCTTCTTCCAACCACGTACTGACGAATTTATGCTTATGCGAAAAAATAAATGGCAAAATAATTTACTCCAAAAAACAACTTAGGATTAAGATAGAATAGATTGAACGGCAGCTAACACACGGTTTGCTAGAGAAGGGCAGAAGTAGCTTTTCAATCGTCTTTTCTTTAATCTTCTTTTGGTTCTTTATCCAAATGGATTAACTTTGAATCCCCTTCCTCGCAAATCCGCGGGAACGAACGTTAATCAAAGGTTGAAACGCTGGGTTGAAGGCTACTCTGTTCTGGTTTGGGAAGATAAAAATGAAGAAGGAATTTTCAATCGTTGTAAATTATTTTTTATTGCCTAATTTTACCTCCAAACCCCATTAAAATATGCTCACCAACAATGACATTCTAAAAAAACTACGTGTGGCTCTTTCTCTTAAAAATGAAGACATCATAGAAATACTCGCCTTAGAAAATTTTAAAATATCAAAAGGGGCCCTGGGCGATTTATTCAGGGCCGAAGACCATCCAGGCTATGTAGAAGCCGGCGATCAATTGTTGCGCAATTTTCTCAATGGTCTGATCACGTATAAACGTGGCGTAAGACCTCCTTCACCCAATAAAGTGATTAAAAAATAAACCCGGTATATTTTATTGAATGCATACGTATCGCATTGATGTAGAATATCATTAGTAATTCAATCGCATTTAATTGATCCATAGCGATTATCTTTGCACCCGATTTAGTTCTTCAGACATAGCTAAAATTAATAGCTTAACATTCACGGGTCATGCTCTTTTAAAGATAAGAGAAAAAACATTTCATTTTTTTTGTTCATTGATGTTCATCAAAAAATCAACCTTGAAGTTATTAATTATACTTTATCGGTGGGGCTTTTTATAAACTTTATTAAACAAAAAAAATTAACATGACTACATTCAATGAGTTAGGGCTGAACGAACAATTGCTTTCAGCTATTCAAGAAATGGGATTTGAAACCCCAACAGAAATTCAACAAAAAGCAATTCCTATTTTTTTAAACAGAGCCTCTGATTTGGTTGCGCTTGCACAAACCGGTACTGGCAAAACTGCCGCTTTTGGTTTGCCTATCTTACATCATCTTGATGTAAACGATAAAAGCACCCAAGCCCTTATCATCAGTCCTACAAGAGAATTGTGTATGCAAATTACCAATGATTTAAAAAACTACAGCAAGCATATGCGTGGCGTGAAAATCGTGGCAGTATATGGTGGCAGTAGCATCATGGGGCAAATCAAAGACATCCGTAATGGCGCGCATATTATTGTTGCAACACCAGGTCGTTTGATTGATTCACTCGATCGTAAAGCCATGAAAATAGACCAAATTCAAACTGTTGTTTTAGATGAGGCAGATGAAATGTTGAATATGGGTTTTCAGGAAGATATGGAAACCATTTTAGCACAAACACCCGATGATAAAATTACAGGTTTGTTTAGTGCTACCATGCCTAAAGAAATTCGCAATATCGCCAACAAATATTTGAAAGAATCTGTAGAAGTTTCTTCAGGTAAAAGAATACGGCGTCGGCCGATATCACCCATCAATATGCGGTGGTACAAGCCAAAGACAAATTAGCGGCATTAAAAGAATTATCGATTTTAATGAAAATTTCTTTGGTATCATATTTTGTACTACACGTATCGAAACCCAGGAAATCAGTGACGCAATAGTAAAAGCTGGTTACAATGCAGATTGTTTGCATGGCGATTTGTCGCAACAACAACGTGATAAAGTAATGGGTAAATTTCGTAAACGTACCATCAAAATATTATGTGCTACCGATGTGGCAGCTCGTGGTATTGACGTTAATGATATTACCCATGTTATTCATTATCATTTACCAGATGATATCGAAAATTATACACACCGAAGTGGACGTACAGCACGTGCAGGTAAAAAGGTATTTCAATAGCGCTTTTACATATCAGAGAAGCCTACAAATTGCATCAAATTGAAAAAATGGCTGGTGTGAAATTTGAAAAATTCATGATTCCAAAAGGAGAAGAAATCATTACCAAAAAAATCGAAAATTTTGTCAATGATATCGTAAGCCTTGAATACAAAGATGAATTAAACATGCCGATACATGCTGACTGGAGTGCACCATTGTTACAAATGAGTCATGAAGAATTGGTGGAAAGAATCATTGCACAAAAATTACTCAATATCGATACCCAATATGCCGTTACTGAAGATTTAAATATTGTAGAAGGACAAAAATCAACGCGAAATTCTGAAAGAAGTGATTCACGCAGAGGTGATCGCAATGAAAGAGGTAGCCGAAGCGACAGAATGGATAGAAACGAAGGTGGTAGCCGTAGAGATAAATTTAGTAATGACGAACCTACCGTACGCATGTTTATCAACTTAGGTAAAAAAGACAACTTACGTTATGATGAAATGCGCGAAATGATTTTCAAAGCAAGTAAAGTAAGTGGTCACAATATCAAAGATATTGACATGAAAGGGGTGTATTCATTTTTGAAACAGATCAACAAAGTGCAACACGTATTTTAGAAGGCTTTCATGGTGTAGAATCAAACGGACGTGAAGTGAGAATTCAAAAAGCTGAAGATAGTACCGAAGGCGGTGGTGAATCAAAATCATATGGTGGCGGTGGCAGTCGCTCTTATGGCGGTGGTGGCAATAGCAGCAGAGAAAGAGGTGGTTTTGACAAACGCAAATCAAATAGAGGCAGTGGCGGTTCTTCTTCAAGCAGTTCATCTACAGGTAGACCAAAATACAAAAGTAAAGTGAGCAAAAGCTGGTAAATAAAGGCTTTACACATATGCATGTATATTTATATTCTGGCAATGTGTAATCCTCAATAGGCTTTAGTAAGCATTTTCAATATACAATAAATCCATTATTAATTTAATAATGGATTTATTTTTTTGATGAATACCTTTACATCCTAAATAATTCAACCATGAAGTCTAAACAGGAAATCGTTGAAAACTGGTTGCCGAGATACACCGGTGAAAGTCTTGAAAATTTTGGGAAGTATGTATTGCTCACCAATTTTAATAATTATGTGGAAATGTTTGCGCAAAAAAATAATTGCAAAATTGTAGGTGATGACAAGCCTATGAAATGTGCCACTGCCGGAGGCATTACCATCATTAACTTTGGTATGGGGTCTGCATCTGCTGCTACTGTGATGGATTTACTTACTGCTATACAACCCAAAGCGGTATTGTTTTTGGGTAAATGCGGCGGATTGAAAAAAAGAATAAAGTGGGTGATCTGATATTGCCCATTGCGGCTATCAGGGGCGAAGGGACAAGCAACGATTATTTCCCTCCCGAAGTACCAGCATTACCTTCTTTTGCATTAGAAAAAGCCATCTCAACCACTATTCGTGATAAGGGATTTGACTATTGGACAGGCACTTGCTATACCACCAATAGAAGGGTGTGGGAGCATGATGTGAAATTTAAAAACTATTTAAAGTTAATCAGGGTGATGGCAATTGATATGGAAACAGCGACCATTTTAACCACCGGTTTTTATAATAGAATTCCGACAGGAGCTCTGTTGCTTGTGAGTGATCAGCCTATGATTCCTGAGGGGGTTAAAACCGCTAAAAGCGATTCGGAAGTCACTACTAAATATGTAGACAGACATCTGGATATTGGTATTGATTCGCTCAAACAATTAATCAACAATGGCAATACCGTTAAACATTTGAAATACTAATTGGCTCAGGCTCTTGACAAAGTACAGATTTGCGATTATTCCTAAAGATGATTCATCAATAAAGATTATAGATAATTTATGTTTTTTCTATCATGTGATATCGTATTTTGACATGCAATGATAAAATTATTAGAACATTTTGGAAGGTACTTGCTCATGTTAAAGGGCATGTTTACCAAGCCAGAGAATGCAAAGGTCTATTGGAAGGAGTTTATCCATCAATGCAACGAAATTGGTATTGGTTCCATGGGTATTGTGATTATTATTTCCTTGTTTTTAGGTGCTGTAACCACCATTCAAACAGCCTATCAGTTAATCAGTCCATTGGTTGAAAAATATGTGATTGCACAAATTATTCGTGACAGCACCTTTCTTGAATTGTCGCCAACGGTTGTTTGTATTGTACTTGCAGGTGTAGTGGGTTCAAAAATAGCCTCTGAACTTGGCAATATGCGAGTGAGTGAGCAAATTGATGCTTTAGAAATTATGGGTATTAATACCAAAACCTATCTTATTTTGCCAAAAATATTGGCCTCTTTTTTAGTGATTCCTTGTTTGATAACGATTTCAATGTTTTTAAGTATTTGGGGAGGTTATTTGGCAGGAACTTTAAGTGGCATCATCAATCAGCAACAGTTTACCCAGGGGCTTACAAGAGATTTTGTAACCTTCAATCTTACATTTGGGTTGATAAAAGCCTTTACATTTGCCTTTATCATTTCAAGTATTTCTGCGTATTTTGGATATCATGTAAAAGGTGGGGCCTTAGAAATTGGCAGAGCTTCCACCACTTCGGTTGTGGTAAGTTGTGTATTGATATTATTTGCTGATTATGGATTAGCGGCCTTATTGTTATAAAATTTTAATGAAGCATTGAGAATTAAAGCATGATAGAAGTAAAAAATATTAAAAAATCTTTTGGCGACAAAAATGTATTGAACAATGTTTCATGCGTGATGGAAAGTGGCAAAGTAAACTTAATCATTGGTGCCAGTGGAAGTGGCAAAACGGTATTGCTTAAATGCATGGTAGGCTTGGTCAATGTAGATGGGGGAGAGGTATTATATGAAGGAGAAAATTTCTTCAAGATGGATGATAAAAGCAAGAAGGAATTACGTACTCAGATTGGCATGTTATTTCAGGGCTCAGCTCTTTTTGATAGTTTAACTGTTGAAAACAATGTGATGTTTCCCCTTGATATGTTTACTAATAAATCGATTCACGAAAAAAGGAAGCGTGTGAATGAAGTATTAGACCGGGTAAACTTAAAAGATACCAATCATAAATTTCCTGCCGAGCTGAGTGGTGGTATGAAAAAAGGGTCGCCCTCGCACGAGCGATTGTCTTAAATCCGAAATATTTGTTTTGTGATGAACCTAACTCTGGTCTCGACCCACAAACTTCCTTGGTGATTGACCAGTTGATTATGGAAATTACCAAGGAATTTAATATCACCACCATTATGAATACCCACGATATGAATACCGTGATGGAAAGTGGCGATCATATCATTTACCTCCATCAAGGTCAAAAACGATGGGATGGCAATAAACATGATATTATATACAGTGATGACGAATACTTAAATGAATTTATTTTTGCATCCGAATTTTTAAAAGATGCCAAACAGATGCGTATGATCAATGATAAAAATGAATAGACCTTACCAATTTTTTATCTATAATTTTTAACGAAAAGTGCTGTACTTATTGAGTTGTAAGCCATCATGCCCTCATTTGAAAAACTAATTTTCAAATTTTATTAAAACTATTTTTTTAATTATAACTGTTAACATATCTTCGCACCGGAGAGATGGCAGAGTGGTCGATTGCGACGGTCTTGAAAACCGTTGACTGTCAAAGGTCCGGGGGTTCGAATCCCTCTCTCTCCGCCAGCAAAAAAAGGCCCCCCCCTTTCCCGCGAGCCGGGCCTTTTCTATGTCCCTGAACAATTAAAGCTTGCTTTAGATTGTGAAAGGGCATAAAAAGGATACGGCACGGTAGTGTCGGGATTTTTTTGATGAAGCCACCCCAAAATCAAGGATCATTACAGATAATCCCTCTCTCTCCGCCCTCACAAAGCGCAAATGATTGTTATCAATTTTTTTGCGTTTTTTTTTGTTTAATTTTACAAGTGCTTTACAGAAATATACTTTTTATCTCATTGAATAGTTTATAACTTATATCTATAACTATAGACTGTAACTATATATATCTTTGTAGTACAATCAATAGCATATGAAACCGATTTACATTTTATTCATCAGCATTTTATTTCTAAGTTCATGTTCACTTGCTTTAAAAAGAGCCGATAAATTATATACTGCCGCTGCAATCAACAAACCTGTGTATGATGCTATTATTGTACCTGGCGTGCCTTTCAAAAATGGGTCATGGGATAGTGTGATGAAAGCAAGGGTGATATGGAGCGTGTATTTATACAAAAACCATTATGCCAAAAATATTATTTTTTCAGGTGCAGCTGTTTACAGTCCTTTTTATGAAGCAGTGATTATGGGCTTGTATGCACAACAATTAGGTGTGGCTCCTGAAAATATTTTTTATGATACTTTGGCAAAGCATAGCACCGAAAATGTTTATTATTCTTACCTTTTAGCGAAAAAATTGAAATTTAAATCAATCGCTTTGACTACAGACCCTTTTCAAAGTGCCTTGTTAGGTTCTTACACCAAAAAACGATTTAGCTCACCGATTCCACATTTGCCTGTAAACTTTGAACTATTGAAAAAAATGAATAATCCTACAGTAAGTATCGATTCAATGATTGCCTACAAACCCGGATTTGAGTCAATATTAGATCAGGAAAGTTTTTTTAAAAGATTATGGGGTACCATGGGTAAGCAAGTGTATTATGGTACGGATAAAAAATTAGGAAAGCTGTAAATACAGCATTAGTTCGTTATTTTCATGGTTTTATAAAGGATTCTCCCTTTTTTTTATAGAGATTGAAAAATATTTTTTTTATCTTTCGCCAATCTTATGAATCAACGAGTTGTAATAACAGGAATGGGCATTTATTCCTGCATTGGAAAAAATCTGGCAGAAGTTACAAAATCTTTGTATGCTGGTAAAAGTGGAATTATTTTTGCCCCCGAAAGAAAAGAATTTGGCTATAGAAGCGGTCTTACCGGTTTTGTAGAAAAACCCAATTTGAAAAATTTATTAGACAGGCGTGCTCGTATTATGATGCCTGAGCATGCTGAATATGCCTATGTGGCTACCAAAGAAGCCATGGAAGTTGCAGGATTAGATGAAGATTATTTTGAAAAAAACGAGGTCGGAATCATTTATGGCAACGATACTTGTGCGCAGGCAGTCATAGAAGGAATCGATAAAATAAGAGAAAAAAAAGATACCATTCTGGTAGGTTCAGCCTCTGTTTTTCAGGTATTGAATTCTACGATTAATATGAATCTTTCCACTATTTTTAAACTAAAGGGAATTAACTTAACCCTTAGTGCAGCTTGTGCCAGTGGTTCACATTGCATTGGTTTAGGCTATATGTTTATCAAAAATGGTATGCAAGACATGATTGTGTGTGGAGGGGGACAAGAGACAAACATATACTCGATGCCAAACTTTGATGCTCTGGGTGCGTTTTCAATCAGAGAAAATGATCCAACCAAAGCCTCCAGGCCTTTTGATCGCGACAGGGATGGGCTTGTACCAAGTGGTGGTGCTGCAACGGTTATCATTGAAAGTTTAGAAAGTGCTCAACGAAGAGGTGCTACCATACTAGCCGAAGTAGTTGGTTATGGTTTCTCAAGCAATGGGGCACATATTTCAAACCCAACTGTAGACGGGCCCGCCAGAAGTTTAAAAAGAGCATTGGCAGACTCAGGTTTACAACTCAATGAAATAGAATACCTCAATGCACATGCCACTTCTACACCAGCAGGTGACGCGAGTGAAGCCGCCGCTATCTATGAAGTATTTAAAGATAGTATGCCTTATGTGAGCTCAACCAAAGGCATGACGGGGCATGAATGTTGGATGGCAGGAGCAAGCGAAGTCGTTTACTCTACATTGATGATGAATAATGATTTTATAGCACCCAATATTAATTTTGAAAACCCTGATTCGGATTCTGAAAAATTAAAAATTGTGAACAGATACTTTAGAAAAAAAATTTAATGTATATTTGTCGAATTCTTTTGGCTTTGGGGGTACAAATTCTTCCTTAATCATCAAGAAGTGGAAAGCTTAAACATCAATCCTATAATTATCAATGGAACAAGCAACAATTATATCAATTATAAACGAATTTTTAATCGAAGATTTTGAAGTGCCCGCTGCAGATATCACACCTGAGGCCACCATCAAAGAAACATTAGACCTTGATAGTTTAGATTATGTTGATTTAGTAGTCAGTATAGAAAGTAATTTTGGCTTTAAAGTAAAACCAGAAGATTTTCAACGAATGATAACCATTCAAGATTTTTATAATTACGTTTCCACAAAAGTAGAAGAAAAAACACTTGCATAATGGCTGCATGGGGCAACACTCGTGGCAATCAGTTAGGGTATAGAATTTTTGTAACATTAATCAAAACAGCCGGTGTATTTCCAGCTTATGCCCTGTTACGTTTAGTTACTATTTATTACTTCTTTTTTCCTGGCAAAGCAGCCAAGCCCTTAAAATATTATTTTCAACAACGATTAGGTTATAGCGCTTTAAAAACCAAATGGGCTGTGTACGAAAATTTTAATTACCTCGGTAGAAGCATCATTGATAAAATGATTTTAATGAGTGGTATGCCTTCTCCTTTTACGGTACATCACGAAGGGGCATCATACCTTGACGATATGGCTGATGATGGGAAAGGCGGATTACTCATCAGTGCCCATATTGGCAATTGGGAAATTGCAGGTCAATTACTGAAAAGATTTAAATCGAAGATCAATGTGGTGATGTATGAAGTAGAACAAGAAAAAATCAAAGAATATCTAGAGAAAATAAGAGACCGCAGTTTTAATGTGATCTTTATTAAAGATGATTTGTCGCATATCTACGAAATCAATGAAGCCCTGCAACGCAACGAGTTTGTATGTATACATGCCGACAGATTTGTACCTGGCAATAAAACCATAGAAGGAACTTTATTGGGCGCCAAAACCACTTTTCCCATCGGTCCGTTTGTACTCGCTACGACCTTTCAAACCCCTGTCAGCTTTGTATTTGCGGTAAAAGAAGGTTTGAAGCATTTCCATTTTTTTGCGAGCAAAGGCAAAATTTATGAAAAAGGGAGAGCGAATATTCCCCATATTGTAAACGATTATACCAAAGAAATGGAGCATATGATAGCCAGATATCCATTGCAATGGCACAATTACTTTCCTTACTGGAATGAAGAGAAAGTAGGGGAGTCTGAACTTAAATAACGATCATGAATCACAGAAAGGTGATGTAATTCATGTCCACAAATAATCCAAGCACTGGCCCTTACACTCATTGGAAAATTGCTTGCGATGCCTTTGTGAAGCATTTGCGCATTATTTAAATTATTTAAAAATTGAATGCTAGCAGCTCTATTGGCCTGATATTCTTTGAGCAGTTTTGCGGTACTTATTTTATCAGCGCATGCTTGTTTGGCAAATTCATTTTCATCAAAAAAAGGAAGTGGTGTATTGTCTTTTCGTGCAAAACGCATGGCCCGATATAAAAATACCCGTTCTGAATCAATAATATGCATCAGCAAATCTTTGAGCGACCATTTACCAGGCTGATAAGGGGTTAATAATTGTTGTTCATTGAGTGATTTGTATAATTGAACCAGTGTTTTTGCATTGTTTTTCAATTGGTCTAAAACACTTATTTTTTCATCTACTTTATCGATATACTTTTCATAATACAATGCATGTTCATCGCTGCCTGGTTTACTTATTTTTTTCATAGGGGCAAAATAAGACATTCTTTTAAATTTCGCAATGTAAAATGGGTTGAATACCTGCAATTTTTTAAATCATGATTTCGACTGCAAAATCTAAATTCAAACGATGTACGCAGGAAATTTGAAATCAGAAATTTTCAAAAAAATAAACTCAATCGATCATAGCTTCATTATGCGCCTTTTTTTCTGCCAAACCATTTTTTGGTTTTATTGGCTGCTGGACGGGCATGGGTATGATTTTGTACTTTTGGTACTATCACTATAGGCTCATCACTCAACGGATAAGGATGCTCATTTTCAACAGGTATTTTTTTGCCAATCAATTTTTCAATATCTCTCAACAAAGGTTTTTCTTCATTGTCGCAAAAGGAGAGTGCTGTACCATTGGCGCCAGCTCTGCCTGTACGGCCGATACGATGCACATAGGTTTCTGAAATATTTGGGATCTCATAATTGATGACAAAAGCTAAGTCGTCTACATCAATACCGCGAGCTGCGATATCTGTAGCCACTAATACCCTTGTGGTTTGTGCTTTAAAATTACTTAGTGCCCTTTGTCTTGCATTTTGGGCTTTGTTGCCATGAATAGCCTCAGCGGTAATATTGTTTTTGTGTAATACTTTAACCACTTTATCTGCACCATATTTAGTACGTGTAAATACCAATGCCGTTTTGATATCTTTGTTTTTTAAGAGGTGTAACAACAATGAATTTTTATTTCCACGATCTACAAAATAGACAAACTGATTGATGGTATCAGCTGTTGAAGAAACGGGTGTGACTTCCACTTTTTCTGGTTGATGCAAAATGGTATTTGCAAGGGTAACGATCTCAGGTGGCATGGTAGCTGAAAAGAAAAGGGATTGCTTTTGTTTGGGAAGTAAAACCAGTAATTTTTTAATATCATGTATAAAACCCATATCGAGCATTCGATCAGCTTCATCTAAAACAAACAATGAAATGTCTGCTAAAGAGATATAACCTTGATTGATTAAATCGAGTAATCGACCCGGTGTGGCAACCAATATATCTACTCCTTTTCGCAATTTGTCGGTTTGAGGTGTTTGACCCACACCCCCAAATACTACAGTGGTTTTGAGGTCAAGATAACGCCCATAAGCTGTAAAACTTTCTTCTATTTGAATGGCAAGTTCACGTGTAGGCGTTACAATGAGGGCCCGAATTTTTTTGTTTTTTTCGTAAGTTGGTTTTCCTGCCAGTAATTGTAATATAGGTATTGCAAAGGCCGCTGTTTTACCTGTACCCGTTTGTGCACATCCTAACAAGTCTTTACCTTGTAATAAAATGGGAATTGCTTGCGCTTGAATAGGTGTAGGTGTTTCGTAACCTTCGTCTTGCAATGCTCGCAAAATAGGTTGAATTAAAAATAAAGATTGGAATGTCATGAATGATTTTAATGAGTGAAATTGAATAATAAATGATTTTATTTAATATTCAATTGTAAATGATCGCATTTACAAGGCCTGCAAGATACAACATTTCAAGCAGAAATTGTTAAATACATGAATGTTAGTGTCAGCTTATAAAGTACACTCGCTTGCCAATGCAGGAATATCGAACTATTATTCACAACCTTTTGATGTAGCAACTTTATAAATTAATCAGAAGCAAGTAGGGCAATGAACCTTATTGCTTATCTTTTTTAAAACGTATCATGCCTGCAATCATTGATTGTAAACATGATACGTATATTTTTTTACCTTAAAGAAACAATAGGATTGTAATCAAACTCGATGCTGTTTTCAATGATTATTTTGATCTAAAATATTTAATCAAATAAAACAACACATGAAGCATTGAGAAAATGAAAATAAAATAAAAAAACATTTCATTTTTATCAAAGCTTGAGAAAATTTCCTTTAATGCAGCAGCATAATGAATGAGTGTCATAATCATTAACATAGCAGCTAATCCGAGTCCTAACAAACTAACAATTCTGGTTTTTTTATGTGAAGTATCAGCTTGTGCTAAATGACTATTGTTTAAGCTGTATAATAAATACACATCAAAGCCAATGATTAACCAGATGATTAAGCGACTCCAGTTTTCCCAGCCAAGACCAAATACCATAAATCCACATACCAATACCCCTAATATAGGAATAAGCGGTACTAAAGGCACTTTAAAAGGTCGTGGGGTTTCAGGGTTTGATTTACGCATGATAATCACACCAATAGAAACCAAAATAAAAGCGAATAAAGTGCCAATGCTACACATATCACCCACAATATCGCCAGGTACAAAAGTCGCAAAAACACCCACAAGAACAAAAAGCCACATATTCGCTTTTGCCGGGGTTTTAAATTTGGGATGTACAGACGAAAATGATTTGGGAAGCAAACCATCTTTACTCATAGAGAAAAATACCCTTGATTGACCTAAAAGCATCACCAATATCACAGATGAGAAACCAGCTAAAATGGCTATGGTAATTAAACCAGCAAACCATTCATAACCTGGCATATAATGCGATATGGCATAAGCAACTGCTGCTTCATGACCAGGACCTGTAGTGCTAAAATCTTGATAATTGGCAATTCCTGTTAATACATAAGAAAACAAAATATACAGAATCGTGCAAAAGGCCAATGAACCTAATATACCGATAGGCATTCCTTTTTGTGGATTTTTGGCTTCCTGAGCCGCAGTACTCACTGCATCAAACCCAACGTATGCAAAAAACACAATGCCGGCACCACGTAATACACCACTCCATCCAAATGCACCAGATTCACCTGTATTGGGAGGTATGATAACCGCATGGTTTTCAGGCATAATAAAGTGCCAGCCAAAACCTATAAACAACAATACAATCACCACTTTTACAACTACAATGATTGAGTTTACATTAGCAGACTCTTTCGTGCCCCTGATTAAAATAAGGGTAAGCAAAGCCAATATGATGAGGGCGGGTAGGTTCATAATACCTTGAACGCCCTCGGCGGAGACCTGAAAAGGTGAGTGGCAAAAGGCATATGGGATGGTGAATCCAAAATAATGTTCACAAAGTTTGTTTAAATATTCACTCCATGCAATAGCCACTGTGGCGGCGCCTAATGCGTATTCAAGTATCAAATCCCAACCGATGATCCAAGCTATCAATTCGCCCATAGTGGCATAGCTATAAGTGTATGCACTGCCAGCAATAGGAATCATAGATGCAAATTCTACATAACACAAACCAGCAAAGGCACATCCAATACCAGCGATGATGTACGATATCATTACTCCAGGACCCGCATGATTGCCGGCTGCTGCTGCTGTTCTTACAAATATACCTGCACCAATAATAGCACCTATTCCCAATGCCAATAGTGCGCCCGATCCGAGTGTCCGTTTCAGGGTATGCTCACCTGTTTCGGCAGCTTCAGCCAGTAATTTGTTTAATGGTTTTTTGATAAATAAACTCATAGTAATCTTTTTATTTAAGGGGGTAATATAATACCAAATTCTATAAATTCACAATAATTAGAAATACAACGATAGAAATTTAAAATTTAACGATTAGATTCTTTCAAAAATTTATGATGAATATTGGTTTAAAATATATTTGATCGTAAACACAACGCATACGATTATTGGCATAACATGTCCATTTTACTGCTTACTTTTGCAAGCCATGAAACCATCTATCTTAGTTATTTATTTTTCGCAATCGGGACAACTGAAACAAATCATCGACAATATGCTTGCACCCATTCAAGCACATTGTACCATCGAAATGGTTGAAATTAAACCTATAAAGCCTTTTCCTTTCCCATGGACTGCTGATACTTTTTTCGATTGTATGCCTGAATGTGTACAGCAAATTCCTGAAGAGATACATACACTTCAGTTTGCTCAACAAAAATACGATTTAGTGATTTTGGGTTATCAGCCTTGGTTTTTATCACCTTCAATACCCATCAATAGTTTTTTACAATCAGCGCAAGCAAGCATATTGAGTCATCAAAAAGTGCTAACCGTGATAGGTTCTCGAAATATGTGGTTACACGCCCAGGAAAAAATAAAGGAACAACTCAATAGATTACAAGCTCAATTGGTTGGCAATATTGTATTTTTTGATACCAATCCTAATCTTACTTCCGTATTAACGATTATCAGATGGACTTTTAAAGGGCAGAAAGAAGCAACGAAATGGATGCCTGAAGCGGGTGTACAACAAAAAGATATAGCAGCTGCTTCAAAATTTGGTCCAATAATATTAGAAGCCCTTGTTTCAAATACAAGCCAATCAATGCATGAATCATTATTAGCTGCTGATGCCATAATTTTAAAACCAGGTTTAATCATTTTAGAAAAAAGAGCCATTGGTAATTTTAGAAAATTTTCAAAATATATTTTGGAAAAAGGGTCAAGAGGGGATATGGCAAGAAAACCGAGGGTGAAATTATTTCAAAAACTATTGTTTGTTGGGGTCTTTATACTGTCGCCTATCAGCAATTTAACAGCAGAAATAGTGACTTTACTCAATAAAAAATCACTTAAAAAGGATGTTCAATATTTTAAAAATATAAGCTATAGAAAAAATGCAATTTAATCTATTCGTTTTTTAAGTGGAACTTTGTTAATTTGCACGCAAAAGTAATCTTGGATGAGTGATGTTTTTATAAATAGATTGGCAAAATTTCTACCTAATAACCCTGTTACGAATGATGAAATGGAGGATTATCTAGGGAAAATTGATGGCAGACCTTCAAAAGCAAAAGGGATTATACTTCGTAATAACCAAATCAAAACACGTTATTATGCCATTGATAAACGTACGGGTAAGTGTACCCATACCAATTATCAATTAGCTGCGAAGGCCGTTGAAGGACTTTTGGATAATCAATTTAAGAAAGATGATATTGAGTTGCTTGCATGTGGATGTGTAGCACCAGATCAATTATTGCCCAGCCACGCTGCAATGGTGCATGGTGAATTAAATTGTAAACCTACCGAAATAGTATCGATTAGTACTGCATGTTGCGCTGGTATACAAGCATTTAAGTATGCTTTTATGAGTGTAAAAAGTGGGAATAGCGCCAATGCTGTAGCTGTAGGTTCAGAAAAAGTTTCAGCTTGGCTTAAAGCCGATAAGTTTGATGAAGAGGCAGAAGATTTAAAACATCTTGAAGAAAATCCCATGATAGCCTTTGAAAAAGATTTTTTGCGTTGGATGCTGAGTGATGGTGCAGGTGCAGTGTTGATGCAAAATCACCCTAATGAAAATAATATTTCATTGAGGGTTGATTGGGTTGATATCTTATCCTTTGCGAATCAAATAGACCCCTGTATGTATGCAGGATGTGAAAAAAATGATGATGGCTCTCTCACAGGATGGGCTGAACTTACACCACACGATTGGGCTACAAAAAGTATTTTTGCTTTCAAACAAGATACCCGATTATTGGGTGAAAATATTGTAAAATGGGGTGGGGTGATGTGGAAAAAAGTATGTGAAAAACATAAAATTGAACTTGACAAAATCACTTATTTTCTACCTCATCTGTCATCTGAGTTTTTTCGACCAAAAATCATGGAAGAACTTGAAAAAATTGGTTACCCGATACCTGCTGATAAATGGTTTACCAATCTTACCAAAGTGGGAAATGTAGGCAGTGCTTCGCCATACATAATGCTGGAGGAACTCTTTAACGGAGGTAAATTTAAAAAAGGTGATGTGGTGATATTAATGGTTCCTGAAAGTGCACGATTTAGTTATGCTTATGTGCAACTAACAGTGGTTTAAACGAAAACTGATTTGTTTTTAATTTGCTGTGTTCTTTAATCTTTTCACTACATCAAGATGTGTTTAAGCTCAATGACACATTGCATAGCGTCCCGATATAATAAACTTGAAACTTTATCCATTGCTTTATAAAAAAGGATTGCAGTTATGCAATTAACTTTAATGTTTTGTTTGGTATTAAAACGAACATTGGTTTTTTCCTTATATCACATTGGAATGTGCTTATTACCCAACTGTTTCTTCTATGGTGGCCCCGATACCTCTGTCTGTAATGCCATCGCACATTGATTTCAATAAATCATAATCGCCTTCCTTTACGGCATATTTACCTTTAAAATGAATATACATGGTGCATTGTTCTGCTTGTTCTTTTTCATGTTTACACACCTCAATAAGTGTTTGGGTTACCCAATCAAAGGTATTGATATCATCATTCCAAACAATGAGTTGAAACATGGCTGCATGTGCGTCAAGGATTTCAGTTTCTTGAAAAGTTTCAGTGGCAATTTGTTCGTTGTATTTCATGTCAAAAATGAAAGTCAAATTTAGCACTTTTTTACACTTACAAAAAGAAAATTATTTGACTTATTTTCATCATGGCGTAAGGTAGTTTGATTAACGCTATCTTAAGTGAAAAGGTCTTGATATACTTAGTCTTTTGGATGATTAAACGCCTGGCGATGCTACAAGAAAGAAACTATTTGCTAGATTCAGGTACGATTTCTTTAGAAACGATAAAATAACGTATCCAATTGGGGGCAAAATAAATCAATGCAGTGATGATGATGGCACCATACACATCGTAAGTATAATGGACACGCATCGATAATATCATAAACGACATCAATGCCGTTGCAAATAAAAGATAACTTCTAATGTATTTATGTTGGGCACATAAAAAATAAAGCCATACACTCGCTACATGACCACTAAAAAACAAATCTTTGGTAAGGGGCGAAAAGCGAGGATACACTGTGTTTTCTAAGAAAATATCTCTTAATACAATGATGCCAGCAGGAGGATCAAGCGCGACAATTAATATACAGATTTGTCTGATTACCGCTACCAATAAATGCATTTCTATAATACGATAGATGATTTTCGGTTTGTGTAAATGGGTTAAAACAACTAATAATAAACTGGAATACAATAAACAAAATATGGCTACAGAAAAGTCAAACTGAGGTATATAATATAAAAGTTCATCTTTTAATTGAATGCCTTTACGCATTTCTACATAGGTGCCTAACTTTTGTGTGATTGCTGAATAAAGAAAAAAGATACCAGGAAGCAATAATATTTTAACAGCAAACCACCTGTCTGATAAAGCAGATTTCCATGCAGATAACAATTCGGTAAAATAATTACGATCGGGTAACAAAGATTTAATGTTTAAATGTTGTAATGTTCACTGAGAATATTTCAAAAACGGTTACAAGTTACAGATTTCTTACGCCCTATTAGGCATTTAAAATTATTTTTAACGCTTTTTTATATTTTTTTCATAAAATGTTACATTATTTAATGATTATTAAATTCATAAGGATTTATATTTTTAACAATCGCTCCATAATGTGTTTAGTTGATTTAGTGAATGTTAGATGATAACGCAAGTTTTTTATCAACTGGTATCAATCCCTTACACAATTACCAATTTACAAATGCCTTATTGAAAATATCATCAGCCAATTGGTCTGAAATGGTAGCTATCAAAGCATTTTCAACAGTTTGTATATTTTGGTCGGCATTGAAGTCGGCAAATCGGCTAAAAGACTGGGTGAAATTATTTTTTTCATTTTTTCGATTGATAAATTGAATATTAACGGTGATGGTCAATCTGTTTTTTGAACTGGTTTCAGCCCCTGTGATGGATGCAACACTAATGTTGTAATCAGTAATTTCACCTGCCACATCATAATCTGTATTTTCTGAGTTGATCTGCGATAATGAAGTTTGTGAAAGTATTCGTTGTCGAAGCTTTTCGGTAAATGTTGCTGATAAAGAAGGCACAATATTGCGAGCCTTGTTTTCAATAAAATGTACATTGATTGTTTTACCCTCTATGGCAGCACCTGTAAAGCTGTACATTCTGCATGCATTTGCAAAAAATACCAATGTCATACCAACGATTATGAATGCATAATTTGTTTTGAATGAACCTTTCAGTTGCTTAATCTTCAATGTCATACTCTTTTATTTTGCGGTATAAGGTACGTTCAGAGATACCTAATTCAGAAGCAGCGTCTCTTCTACGGCTGCGATGTTTCTTCAAGGCACGAATGATATAATCTTTTTCTTTTTCTGCTAAATTTAAAGTCTCTTCTACATGTATTTCTTGAAGTTTTTGGGCTTCATTATTGGAAAGAATCATTGGTTGTGTACTCGTATTCATCGACTTTTGCATGTCGTTGGTATAAGGCATAAGTTGAGCGTCATTTCCTAACATGTCTGTTTGGTAATTGCTTGCCAAAGCTGGGTTTTTCACAATCTCAAAAAACATTTTTTTAAGCTCGTTGACATCTTTTTTCATATCAAAAAAAAGTTTATACAAGATTTCTCTTTCATTGGCAAAATCATTGGGGGAACTGCTTTGATGCCCTGATAGCATGGGCATTTTTTCAGAAGTATGGATAGGCAAAAACATGCGGAATTCTTCTTCGTTGACTTCCCTGCTTTCTGATAATACAGATATTTGCTCAGCTATATTTTTCAATTCTCTAATATTACCAGGCCATCTATAATTGATTAATAAATTTTTTGCATCAGGTGTAAGCTGTATTGGGTTTGTTTTGTATTTGTCAGCAAAATCAACACAGAATTTTCTAAACAATATAGGAATATCAGCTTTTCGTTCACGAAGCGCGGCCACCCTGATTGGCACTGTGCTTAGTCTATAATATAAATCTTCTCTAAAACGACCCGCATCTACCAGGTTGAGTAAGTCTTTATTGGTAGCTGCTATGACACGTACATTGGTTACTTGCACTTTTGATGAGCCCACACGAATATATTCACCCGTTTCAAGTACCCTTAAGAGTCTTGCCTGAGTGCCCAATGGGAGTTCCCCAATTTCATCCAGAAAAAAAGTACCCCCATTGACCGTTTCGAAATAGCCTTTTCGGCTTTCTGATGCACTTGTAAACGAACCTTTTTCGTGTCCAAACAATTCGCTGTCAATGGTACCTTCAGGTATTGCACCACAGTTGATGGCAATAAATGAATTGTGCTTACGAGCACTTTGGGCATGGATGATTTGTGAAAAAACTTCCTTTCCCACACCACTTTCTCCTTGAATGAGTACTGTTAAATCGGTATTGGCTACTTGGGAAGCCACACTTAAAGCATAATTTAAAGCAGGGTCGTTGCCAATGATACCAAATCGGTTTTTAATGGATTGTAATTCTTGATCTGTGAGCATAAATTGGTTAAAAGAGTGACAAAGTTACAGTAAAACTAGCATTTTTGGCATCATTAATACGTTAAACCAACTATAAAAAATTATTCGTTATGAAATATGACTTAATTCTATACGGTAGTTTTTTCACCTACTATGGCATAAACCATGGGTATTTTATTTCCCAGATGCTTGATGATAAACTTTTTGGGGGCTATTTCAACCATTTCATTAAAGCAAGGATAGGGTGAATAATCATATTCATTCAGTAATTTTATGCTTATGCCTTGTGTAATGAGGCTATTCACAACGCTACTCATGGCATGATTCCATGATATGGTTTCATCGTTTATGGGTGCTTCTTTATCGGCATATGTTCCACTGATTTGTTCAATGATAGGCTCCTCTTTAAAATAATTGTACTGAATAAAAGAAAAATGGTTATCAAACATCCAAACGACGGGATGAAATTCGACAAATACAAACTGTCCGTTTGGCTTTAAAAAACGGGCTACAATTTGTGCCCATTGATCTATATCAGGCAACCAGCCAATGGTACCGTAAGAAGTAAAAACTAGGTCAAATTGTTTGTCAAGATGCATAGGTAAGTCATAAAGATTGCAACAAATGAAAGTGGTATCGGTGCCACATTCATTGGCTAAAGCGATGGCTTTTTCTATCGCTTTTTCAGAAAAATCTATACCCGTTACCTGGGCACCTAATCGTGACAATGCTATGCTGTCTTGTCCGAAATGACATTGTAAATGCAAGATCGTTTTGCCTTTTATTTCACCCAACAGATTTAATTCTATATCGTTTAAAGAAGTATTGCCTGCTATAAATCCTTTTACATCGTAAAAATCAGAAGCCGCATGGTATTGTGTTTTGTGATTCCAGGCTTGTTTGTTTTTTTCTATATAGTTTTCCATCAGGTAAAATTAATTGTATAAATCGATAATTTTAAAAAATTGAAATAGCGCCAATTGCTCAGGTTTCAGGTATTCTGATCTTTCAATATATCATTTGCTTAAGTAGCTGAATACAAAATCTCATTTTAATATCTTATTTTTTTTCTACTTTTACCCCATGCATTCCTATACAGATATATTAAAATTGTTTGAAACATTTTTTGCAAAGCACGAATTTCCAGCGCATCCCAAAAACTTATACGAACCTTGTTCCTATTTACTGCATATGGGGGGCAAGCGCATCAGACCTGTATTATGTTTGATGAGTCATGAGTTGTTTGCTGAACTCAATGAAAATGCTTGGCATACGGCCACGGCTATTGAATTATTTCACAATTTTACCCTGATGCACGATGATATTATGGACAAAGCACCTCTTCGCAGAGGTTTCACCACGGTACATGTAAAATATGGTTTGCCCAGTGCCATCCTATCAGGTGATGTGATGAATATATTTTCGTATGTTCATCTCAACAAAATCAATACAGAACATATTCATTCTGTGATTGAACTTTTTAATAAAACAGCCATTGAAATCTGTGAAGGGCAGCAATTGGATATGAATTTTGAACAAGAACCTTTTGTGTCTGTCGATGATTATATGCAGATGATTACCCTTAAAACATCCGTATTACTGGGAGCATCAATGAAATTAGGTGCTATGTTAGGTGGAGCTACCGCGGGCTGTTCTGATTTATTGTTCCGCTTTGGTCAAACGATGGGTTTAGCTTTTCAAATGAAAGACGACTACCTGGATGCTTATGGCAACAGCGACAAAACAGGGAAGCAAATTGGGGGCGATATCCTTAGCAATAAAAAAACATATTTATTGGCAAAAGCATTTGCATTAGCCAATGAATCGCAACAAGAACAATTGATTAACCTGATGAAACGAACCGATGAAAATAAGGTGCAGGATACCTTATTGTTTTTTGAGCAGTTATCTATTAAGCAAACATTAGAAAATGAAATAATACATTATACGAACCAGGCATTTGAGCTATTAGAGAAAGTGCCCGTTATTTCAAAAAGGAAAGTGCATTTATATGAACTTGCCCAAATGCTTTTAAATAGAGAATCGTAACAAGAGCATGCTAATGATGGTTTGATTCTAAAGGCTGTAGATCAATTTTTGAAACCTGGTAAAAGAAGCCAGTCATAACAGAAATGGATATCCTTATTTGATTTCAAATTTTAACAATGTTTGTTCAGCTAATCTAGCTGTCAGCACATCACCAATCTTTACTGCAGCAACGCCTTTAGGGGTACCCGTAAAAATCAGATCACCCATATTTAATGAAAAATAGATAGATAAATAACTGATGATTTTATCAAATGAATACATCATTTTTTCGGTATCGCCTATTTGTACCACTTCATCATTTTTACTTAAACTAAATTGTAAGGCTTGTGTTTTGGCAAGGTCATCCAGTTTATGCCAGCTACCGATCACTGCTGATTGGTCAAAAGCTTTTGCAATTTCCCATGGTAGCCCTTTTGATTTTTGGTGATCTTGTAAATCGCGTGCGGTAAAATCGATGCCTACGGTAACTGCATCATAATAGGTATGGGCAAATTTTTCTTGTATCGCTTTACCATTTTTGCATATTCGCAATACGATTTCACATTCATAATGCAAATCGTGGGTGAAATTAGGATAATAAAAAGGTTTATTATCTGTGAGTAAGGCAGTAGGCGGTTTCATAAAAACCACTGGTGCCGTGGGTATTTCATTGTTTAATTCGCTTACATGGTCGACATAATTCCGACCAATACAAAATATTTTCATGTGTTAAAATTTCATTTGATTATATAAGTTCATGGTTCTGTCGATACCAATGCTGACAAAGTTTTCAATAATTTCGCCGGACACTTTGATTTTTTGTTTCACTGTTTCTATTTCATCCGATTTCCATTTGCCTAATACATAGGCGACTTGTTTGCTCTTCTCAAAATCGTTTCCAATGCCAAATCTTAAGCGGGGGTATTCTGTTGTGCCCAAACATTCATGAATGCTTTTGAGCCCATTGTGACCGGCATCGCTGCCACTTTTTTTTACCTTGATAGTGTCTAATGAAAATGCCAGATCATCTACAATGGTTAAAGATTGAGCGATGGGTATTTTTTCTTTGTCAAGCCAATATTTCATAGCCTTGCCACTCAAGTTCATATAGGTGGTGGGCTTTATCAGGATTAGAATTTTGCCTTTGTATTTTAATTCGCTCACATATGCCAGCCGATCAGTATGAAATTGAGCTGCATGTTTTTGGGCAAAAGCATCGAGTACATCAAAACCTATATTGTGGCGAGTTTCTGCATATTCATCGCCTATATTGCCTAAGCCTACAATTAAAAATTTCATGTTGCGAATTTAATATAATACACTCATAATTATCAATTGATTATGACAATAACTATAATTGGTAAAAATGGAATTGATGATAATAAGGTTTCATTGGCTGCAAAATGCAGATGTGAAACTGTAATTGTTCTATGACCGTTTTACTTGATCAGAAGATGCTTTATTGAAATTGCTTTTGCCTATGCATGATTTAACGAATATTCCAGTATTCAATGTATCAGATGGACATCGATTCCGGGAAGTCTTTTGTTTATAAAAAGATATTTAAAAAAGGAAACAATTTACAATGGTAAATATGATTGTATTATGCAGAAATAAACCCTTATTTCAATTTATTCAACTCTTCTTTGGTTACAATTTTATAATCAACAGGGATGATAAAAATTTTCGAATCGATTACCATATTATCTACCAATGTAGCCACAAATTTCATGGTCATAGATGGGTTCGACTTGACCTCATATTCAAGGGGAACGCCTTTTAAATTAGGAAACATCGCATTGAAATTTTCAGTGGGGGGTAATAAATCAGGGGTATAATAAAAGTCTGCTTTTTCACTATTGGCATACGTTACCTTATTGCCCATGCAGGCATAACCCGCTATTTTTTTTTGTTTATTTAAATCAACAAATTGGGCATTGCTAAACTTTAAGTTTTTTTCATTAACCTCTTCCTGCGACATTTCGAGTGCATATTTATTGCCATCATTCAAATTGAGCGATAATGTTTTGCCATTTTTAACGGTATAGATGGTGATATTGTTAAAGCCATTATTCATAGCTAATTCTCTTTTAATATTGCCTCCCTTTACAGAAATGACATATAGACCGCTGGGTTTATCTTCATTATTGATAAAAACATCATATTTGAGGATACCTTCAGAAAATATTTTTTGGGCTTCACACTTTGCATATATAAATACTAGTAGGGCAGTGGTAAAAAGGATGTGTTTTTTCATAGTTGTTATTTTTTGTGAAGGATTGTTGCTTGAATAGCAATATTCAATTCAAATACATTGATTGATTGATTTATGTCGATTAAAGATTTAATATTTTGAGCAATTCATCTTTTTTTCGTCTACTGACTTCTACCTCTGCGCCATCTGTCATTATAATGGTATTGATATCTGATTTGATAAATTTTTTAATATACTGGGTATTTACTAAGTGTGAATTGTGGACACGGCAAAACGAATGGGTTGAAAAAATATTTTCAACTTCCTTGAGTGTTTTACTGATGAGGATTTTTTCGCCATTTTTAAAGAAAATGTATGTATAGTTGTTTGACGACATACATCGAACGATATCATTGGTATATACAAATTTTAATCCTTCATTGGTGGGAAGGGCAATACGGTTAAACGGGTTATTGGAATGTAATAATTGAATATTTTCTAACAATATTTTTATTCGTTCTAAAGAATGGTTTTGCGACATATAATTTGAAACCCGAGCAACAGCTTGTTTCAACTCATCGATATTAATGGGTTTGAGTAAATAATCAATGGCACTAAATTGAATTGCTTTTATGCCATACTGGCTATGTGCAGTAGTAAAAATGATATTAAAGTGGATGGGATTTATTTTTTCAAGGATGTCGAAACCTGTCATTCCGGGCAATTCAATATCCATAAAAACTAAGTCAGGATTTAGTTCTGATATTTTTTCAATGGCATCTGCAGGCTTATTACAAATTGCAATCACTTGCAACATGGGTAAGTAGTGTTGTATTAACTTGTCTAAAACCTGTGAGCTCGTTATTTCATCATCCACTATGATAACTCTCATAAAGTAAAAGTAAAATATTTATTTGGATTATTTTTATGAAATAACATTATTTTTTAGCCCACTAAATACTTTACATTATTTATCTTGCAGGCCAATACCAAATATTTAGCAATACAATTAATTAAGAATGAAAGTAGTCATATTTGCAGGCGGTTTAGGAACTAGAATTTCTGAAGAAAGCCATTTACGTCCTAAGCCCATGATAGAAATAGGGGGTAAGCCTATGTTGTGGCATATAATGAATATTTATGCTTCTTACGGATACAATGAATTTATTATTTGTTGTGGCTATAAAGGAGCCATTATCAAAGAGTATTTTACCAATTATTTTCTCCATAATGCGGATATAACCGTTGATTTAAAAGATAATCAACACCAAATACACTTATCAAATGTCGAAAATTTTAAAATTACGATGATTGATACAGGTATAGATACCATGACTGCAGGTAGGTTGAAACAAGTATTACCTTATACCAACAACGAACCTTTTATGTTGACGTATGGCGATGGGGTATGTGATGTGGATATTCATAAACTTGTACAATTTCATCAACAACATGGCAAAATATGTACTATGACAACGATACAACCAAGTAGTCGATTTGGCGTCGTAAATATGGAAGAAGATGGCACTGTGATTCAATTTGAAGAAAAACCTGAAGACAGTGGCACTTGGATCAATGGAGGCTTTTTTATATTACAACCCGAAATCAAGCATTACTTAAGTAATGAAAATTTAAATGATGTGATGTGGGAAAGGCAACCGATGTACGATCTGGCGCATGATAAAAACATTGTAGGCTACAGGCATAGAGGCTTTTGGAAATGTATGGATACAATGCGTGACAAAGAAGAATTAGAAAAATTATGGGAAACGAATCCAATTTGGAAAAAATGGTAACTTATTCATATCTCAAAAAATATTTTGAAGGAAAAAAAGTTTTTTTAACTGGACATACTGGCTTCAAAGGATCGTGGCTATTACAAATTTTAGAAGCTTTGGGGGCAGAAGTCAAAGGTTTTGCATTACCACCCGAAAATGATCATGATTTGTATCATTTAATCAATGGAGATCAATTATGTAAATCAAGCATTTTGCACGATATAAGAGATGCCAGCAAACTCAGGTATGAGTTATTGCATTACGAGCCCGATTTTGTATTTCATATGGCTGCACAACCTCTTGTACTTGAAAGTTATAAAGAGCCCCTTTATACCTTTGAAGTAAATGCCCAAGGCACCGCAAATGTTTTAGACGCTTTAAAACATCTTCAAAAAAAATGTGTGGTGGTTTGTATCACTACTGATAAAGTATATGAAAACAATGATGGACATAAGGCATTTAAAGAAGATGATAAACTCGGTGGCTACGACCCTTATTCTGCAAGTAAAGCCGCTGCTGAAATCATAATATCATCTTATCGCAGTTCATTTTTCAACCCTGAACATGCCCATATTCATCAAAAAGCGATTGCCTCTGTGCGGGCAGGAAATGTAATTGGGGGAGGTGATTTTGCTACAAATAGAATTATACCTGATATTGTGAAAGCAATTAAAGCTGGCGAAGAAATCATACTTCGAAATCCGCATGCTACCCGACCATGGCAACATGTGATAGAGCCATTAGGGGCATACTTACTGATTGCCACCAAAATGGCAGAGGATGCAAAAAAATACAGCACTGCTTATAATATAGGTCCAAACCCACAGGATGTATTATCGGTAGAAATGCTTACACAAATAGCTATACAACAAGCAGCTACTGGTACTTATCGAATACAAGAGCATACACAAAAACCCCATGAGGCATCTACTTTAATGCTTGACATCTCAAAAGTGACTCAAGACACTGGCTGGCAACCTGTATATAATGCCCAAAAGGCTATTGCAAAAACAATGGATTGGTATTTTGATACTAGAAATGCAGCAACTAAATGTACTGAACACATTCATGAATATTTTCATTGGAATGAATAAGTATTTGGATCATCAATTGAATAAAATCAAACCCTGTCATTAAATGAATTTAAAAGTCACAGATACTAATATTCCTGCAGTAAAGCTGATATCACAATTCAAAGCAAGTGATCATAGAGGTAGCTTTGTAAAACCATTTCATGATACTGATTTATCATCAGCAGGGATTCATTTTCAAATGAAAGAGAGTTTTTATTCTATTTCTAAAAAAAATGTCATCAGGGGTATGCACTTTCATCTGCCTCCCTACGAACATGATAAGATAGTATTTTGCACCCAGGGGGCTATTCTGGATGTAGCCCTCGATTTGAGAAAAGATGCACCCACTTATGGTCAATATGTTTGTCAGGAATTATCGCATGAAAATGGTAAGGCCTTATTTATACCCAAAGGATTTGCCCATGGTTTTTTAACTTTAACAGAAGGGGCAACTACTTTTTATTTTATCAGTGGTGTGTATCATGCAGCAGCTGATGGCGGTGTGAAGTATGATAGTTTTGGGTACGACTGGCAAGACGTGAAACCCATCATGTCTGAAAGAGACCAGCATTTTCAGTCGTTTCATGATTTTCAATCTCCTTTTCATATTTAGTAAACAAATCCTACCCATCATGCAAAAAATATTTATTTCTGGCGCTTCAGGCTTAATTGGTGGCAATTGTCTTCATTATTTTACCCAAAAAGGCTTGGATGTGATAGGCACTTATTTTAGTTATGCCACAACCGACACCTATTACTTCAATACCCTTGATCTTGCTCATAGCGACAATTATGCTATAGAAGCATTCAAACCCGATGTAATTGTTCATTGTGGGGCTTTGACGCATGTAGATTATTGCGAAACCAATGAAGCTGAAAGTTATCAAAAAACCGTACAATCTACCATTAACCTTTTGGAAATAGCCCAAAAAATGAATGCCAAATTTGTGTATATCTCTACCGATTATGTGTTTGATGGGGCTAAGGGACCTTATCACGAATATGATGAGGTAAAGCCTTTAAGTGTATATGCAACCCATAAATGGATGGCCGAACAACTGGTTTTAAATGCAGCTGTGAAATCGCTCGTTTTGCGTGTAACCAATGTATATGGCAATGAATTAAGGAATAAAAATTTTGTAGCAAGACTTATTGACCAATGTAAGCAGCAAGAAACCCTTCAGCTAAAATTGCCTTATGATCAATATGCAACCCCTGTGAATGCCTATGATGTGGCCCGGGCCATGTATTTACTTTTAAATGATCAACATACTGGTCTCTTTCACATTGCAAGCACCGATTTTATGAATCGGGTTGAACTTGCAATGCGTGTACTTTCTTATTTCCCACATGCAAAATATCAATTGACCAGTGTAAGTACTGAAACATTGCAACAGCCTGCCTTACGTCCGTTGATTGCAGGTTTACATAAAACTAAATTTTCTACACTTTATCCTGAATTTTTGTTTAGTTCTGTAGATCAGTATGTACAAAGTGTGCTCAGGCAAAATGATTGATAGATTTCCATTTTTCCACGCAAATGTGAATAACAAAAAAAGGAATCCACTGATGAACTAAATATATTTGTACCTATTCATCATCTAATTATAAAGTACTATTATGGCAGACCAACAACAAACAGGCAATTACGATGAAAGCTCCATTAAATCGCTTGACTGGAAAGAACATATTCGTTTAAGGCCTGGGATGTATATTGGAAAGCTGGGAGATGGAAGTAGTGTAGACGATGGTATTTATGTATTGCTCAAAGAAATTATGGATAATTGTATCGATGAGTTTACAATGGGTTTTGGCAAACAAATTGAGTTACAAGTCAAAGATGGGAGTGTAAACATTCGTGATTATGGGAGAGGTATTCCACTTGGCAAGGTGATTGATGCTGTAAGTAAAATCAATACAGGCGCTAAATATGATAGCAATGTATTCCAAAAATCGGTTGGTTTGAATGGGGTAGGTACCAAAGCAGTAAATGCACTTAGTAGTTCATTTATTGTAAAAAGTTACCGTGAGGGAAAAGTAAAACAAGTAGATTTTTCAAAAGGGAATGTTGTGAATGATTATAAAGAAGTAGCTACTACAGAAGCAAACGGCACTGAAATCTTTTTTACACCTGATGATACTGTTTTTAAGCATTATAAATACATTGAAGAATACATTGAAAATCAGTTGTGGAACTATTGTTACCTAAATGCAGGTCTTGTGATTCATTTCAATCGAAAAAGATATGTATCAAAAAATGGTTTGTTAGACTTGCTGGAAAGAAAAACAAACCCTGATGAAATTCGTTATCCAATCATTCATTTAAAAGGTAAAGATGTTGAGTTGTCACTAACCCATAGCAATGATTATGGGGAAGAAATTTATTCGTTTGTAAATGGTCAGCATACTACACAAGGCGGTACACATCAACAAGCTTTTAGAGAAGCTTATGTAAAAACAATTCGCGATTTTTTTAAAAAAGAATATGATACCAGTGATATACGACAAAGTATAGTGGCTGCTATCAGTGTTCGTGTGGTAGAGCCCGTATTTGAAAGTCAAACCAAAACAAAACTTGGCAGTATCAATATGGATGAAAAAGGCCCTACTGTAAAAGCCTTTATGCTAGACTTTTTATCAAAGGAACTTGATAATTATTTGCATCGAAATCCTGCGACTGCTGAAGCTATTAAAAAGAAAATAGAGCAAAGTGAACATGAGCGAAAAGAACTGAGTGGAATTAAAAAAATTGCAAATGAACGAGCTAAGAAAGCCAATTTGCACAATAAAAAATTAAGGGATTGTAAAATACACTTTGATGATGTGGTAGAGGGTAAAAATAAGATTGAATTAGAATCAAAGAAATTGGAATCAACCATATTTATTACAGAAGGTGATAGTGCAAGTGGTTCAATCACAAAATCGCGAAATGTTGAAACGCAAGCTGTGTTTAGTCTCAAGGGCAAGCCACTCAATTGTTTTGGGATGAGTAAAAAAATTGTCTATGAAAATGAAGAAATGAATTTGTTGCAACATGCCCTTAATATTGAGCAGAGTATCGAAAATCTTCGTTACAATAATATTGTGATAGCTACAGATGCGGATGTTGATGGCATGCATATTCGGCTGCTGATTATGACTTTTTTTCTTCAGTTTTTTCCTGATTTAGTTCGCAATGGACATGTTTATATTTTAGAAACACCTTTGTTTAGGGTGAGAGATAAAAAGGAAACGATTTATTGTTATAGTGAAACCGAAAAACAAGAAGCAGTACGAAAACTAACGGGTAAACCTGAAATTACTCGTTTTAAAGGTTTAGGTGAAATATCACCGAATGAGTTTGCAGGATTTATAGGCGAAGATATACGCAAAGAGCCTGTAATGCTTGCCGGAGAAGCTCATATTCAAAAAATACTTGAATATTATATGGGTAAAAATACAATGCAAAGACAGGAATTTATTATCAATAATTTGCGTATTGAAATGGATGTCATTGATGAAATATTAAATTAAAAATTAGGAATGTTACATATAATCGTGGGTGATGAAGCTGCCAAAAATTTAAAGGCTGCATTTGAATTAGATGAAAACTTACAAGGGGAAATACTTGTATTGAAAGATACACTTGGTATTGGAGATTTATTATCAACACCCGAAATATCGCATGATAGCATTCGTACTTCGTGGTGGAAAACCATTGTCCCGCATTTTGATGAGGAGGTATCAGATGAATCAAGATTATTGGCTTTTATTGACAATGCCATTGAACAGGAGGAGCCTGTTTGTTTTTGGCTTTCACCATGTGTGTCAGATGTTTGTGCCTATTATTGGTTATTGTCATATTTTAAACCTCATTCAGGTTTGCTTCATACCATTAATATCATTGGATTGCCGTTTTTAAATGAAAAAGGACAATTATTTTACCCGATAAATTTTTCACAAGTACCTCCTAAGGAATTTATTAAAACGAAAAGGTTATTAAAGGAAGTGACTATTGCGGAGTATGAAGTAGAAATAGATGAATGGAAACGCCTCCAAGAGGATAATACGTGGGTACGACTGTATGAAGGAGGCAAGAAAATCGTGTCAAAACCAATGACATATTTCGACACGTTTATTAAAAATTCGGTGAGCGATGAAATGCAAAAAGCTTCTAAAATTGTTCATGAATCCATGAAGAAAATTACGCAAACCCTCAGTCCTGCATATATTGAATATCGTTTAAAACAATTATTGCAGCAAGATGTTTTTCAATTCAATGGACTTGTTGAAGGACCGCTTAAAGAAATTGAAGTGAAAAATAAGGGAAATGATGAAACTTCAAATGACATCGTTGAATCGTAAATATTTCACAAATACATTTTTAAAGTTTAACCCTTCATTACACTTCAGAGTATATCATTCAAAACCTTTTCATCCGTTTTCTATCATTTATTTAAATCAGTGAGTATCTTTTAAATCCTTCTCATCCGTGTTCCAAATCCCTCACAACCCTGTTCCAACGGTCCCTGCGGGAAAGTCAGAGATCGAAAGCCCGATAAAAGACAAAAGTTGAATAGAATTCCAAATGATGACATCGCTACTCCAACAGCATGGCGCTTAGGCAGTGTTGGTGTCAGTTGTTTTTTAGTTCTGTTTTTATCTAAACTTTCAGTAAAAGAAAATAAATTAATATCCAAACTCCTGTAAATGTTAATCCAAGATATAATGAATTTAAATGTTGTTTTAGGTCTTTTTTTATCAAAAGTCGATATAAAACCCAACCTATAAATATTATCAAAAGCAATATCGGTATATATATTCTTAACATAATTTCATGTATTATTTTTATTTATTATTTCTTCTGTAAAATGTTTTTTACGTTTAGGTTGAGCAAATTTGACATTGTTATATTCTTTTGAGTTTCCTTTCGGAATGGAAAGAGAAATCCAATTTTCGTTACACATTAGTTTTCCTATAAAAACAATTTGTCCAACATGATATGGATAATGTGCAAGTTGTCTATTTATTGCTTCCGTTATCGTATGTCCTTGATTTCGTATAAATATTTCCTTTGCCAAATCGTTTTCTGTCAATGAATTAATTGCTTTAAATAGGCAAGTCCAACCTTCATTCCATTTTTCTAAAAGTTCAGTTCTATTTGCAATATCGTTTTTAAATTCTTCATCTCTATGTCGCCATTCTTTTTCTCCGTCTGTTGTCAAAAAATCAGTCCAGCGTGAAAGCATATTTCCCCACAAATGTTTTACAATGGTCGCAACACTGTTGCTTTCTTCG
This sequence comes from Bacteroidota bacterium, assembly GCA_016711825.1. Taxonomy (GTDB): domain Bacteria; phylum Bacteroidota; class Bacteroidia; order Chitinophagales; family Chitinophagaceae; genus OLB11. Next base: position 33,303 of record JADJSG010000003.1, read on the forward strand.
TTTAGTTGAATGAAAAGTTGTTCATCTGAGAGTTGTGAAAAAGTTTTTTCTCCGAGCATTTTGTAATACTCAAATTGCTTTTTTGCACTATCTAAAAAGTCGTTTGCCATAACAATTCTATGTCCCTATTTTTCTGACGGTTAGAGTTTGTCATAATTATCACCAACTTCTTTCCATCCGTGTTCCAACTCCCTCACATCCGTGTTCTATATACCCTAATATTTGATAATTTTCTTCCAGATTTTTTGCCCTTTTAATTCAATCATTACATGGTAAATACCTGCTTGCAATGGGGATAAATCAAATCGGTTGGTGAGGTTTGTTTCAAATGTACTACGATATACTATTCTGCCTGATATATCTATGATTTGCATTTTTGCCTGTATATTTTCGATGGGGCTTGTAAACAAAAGGGACACTTCTTCATGTGTTGGATTTGGGAAAAGCACGATTGAATTTTCATTAATCACTACTTGGTCTGTATTGAGTGTATAGACTTGTTTGTAATAATGAAGGCCACCAAATTTGTTGCCTACTACCATTTCATAATAACCATCGCCATCAATATCAGCAATAGCAGGAACAGAGCGAGGAGCGGTTTTTATAAAAGAATAATTCGAATCAATTCGATTAAAATTGCCAAAATTATTTTTAAAATTTTCATCATAGCGTTCTATAGTACCATCAATATTACCTGCCAATAAATACGTTTTTTGGGTATTGTCCATTTTGCCAATAAAGGGAGCACAATATCCATAGAAGTTTGTAGGGGCTCCAGCAGTAAAGTTGCCAATATTAGGCGTGTTAAGATGCATTTTTTTTATGTTGATGGCTGTACTGGTATCTTCGTAGTAGGCTAGTTGTCCTTGTTGATTGCCGATGAGCAAATCGGTTTTTCCATCATTGTTGAAATCAAAAACGACCGGCATACTATAACTTGAAACGCTCACATTGCTGATGCTGTCTGTAAAAAATAAAAAGTTAGGCATCGCTGCATTGTTGGGTGCAAAGTTTTTATATACAGCAATACTGCCATTGGCATTGCCTAATATCAAATCGTCGACCCCATCACCTGTCATATCACCAAACGTTGGGAAAATGCCTTTATAATTTTTTGTACTTAAGTTTAAAAAATCTTTAGTCACCAGCTCAAAAGATGAATTACCAAGGGTACTGGTGTTTTTATAATAGGCTAATTTGCTTGATAATAGTGATGTTGCATTGTTTAAATAACCCTCTGTACCTATAAACAAATCGGGTTTCCCATCTTTATTGTAATCAAAAAAAGTAGGGTAGCTGTATGATCCAACTTCAATCATGGTTGGTGTAAGCAAGGAATCATGTTGAAATACAAAATTTGGATTGGCATCAGTTCCCATGTTTTTGTAATAGGCAATGGTTTGGTAATTGGCGCTACTCAAATTATCGCTGTGTGAGGTAAAAAGAATATCATGATCGCCATCATTATCTATATCGATATGACTGGGCGCTGGCCAACTGGGCATTTTTAGTTGATGACCATTTTTATTATATAAGGTATCTTCTGCATTAATAATGTCGGAGCCATTATTAATCAGTAATTGCACATCATTGAATGAAACATTACCATCTAACATGTCATAATCATTGTCGCCATCAATGTCAAGATGTAACATGCAATTGCCGGTATGACGTGTTTTTTTGTACTGACCTTCCACGCCTTTGCATGTAATATTCATGATAACAGCACGATTAAATTGTTGATAAAATTTACCCCAGCAATTATCACCAACCGACATATTGATACTATCACAAGGAAAGCCATCTTCTACTCTTCTGTTTTTATACCATGACACTTGCGCACCCAATACATCGAATGATAAAATATCTAAGTCTCCATCCTTATCAATGTCAATCACACTAGGAATATCGCTGGGTTGCACATATACATTGACAGGTCCATTTTGGCCTGGAAAAAATAAATCTTTAAAAAAAGTAAACTTCAATTCATTATTTTGAAAATAGCCTCTGTGCACTGCCACGCCATACAATCCCTTTTCGAACAAATCTGCTACACCATCACAATTATAATCTTTCAAAATCATGTAATAGTTGATGGGAGGGAAGTTTTTTTCATACTTGGGGGTATAAGTATATTTTATTTCTCCAGCATTCCCAGTGTTAATAAACGTCTTGATATTTTCGTTGTTAAAGTCATATAACACAATATCATTCTTGCCATCATTATTGATATCTGCATGATTAATCTGTACTGAATTGATACCGCCACACCAAGGCGAAAGCAAATTGCTGCCATATTGATTCACAATAGCGTCTTGAAAGGGTTCATATACATTGCCTTGAAACTGGGCTCTTACTATAGTAGGATAGGTCAAAATGATACCTAAAACCAGCAGATTGAAGAAGCAGGATTTGCAAATATTTATTTTCATAGCACTAATTTACGATTAATTATTTTAAAGACTTGAAAAATCAGTCAAATGTTAGGTTACAACACTTTTACCTTACCACCATCTGGATAGTTTGACGGGTTTTCTGAGTCAATAAAACCTCTCGATTTTTGAGTTCTTCGCGCAGTACTTCTTGTTTATAATGTCTAACCGTAAATAAAAACAAATGTTCATTTCTTTTGACATCATATTTGTCGCTTAATAATTGCAATAATTCATCAAGATGGGCTGCATGACTGTCGATACAAGCCACAAAGCTGATAGCAGCATTTTGAATGAGGTTGATCTTGATTTTACAGCTATGAAACAATTTATAGATAGTACTCAAATTGTCTTCTGTAATAAATGAATAATCTTTAGTTGTTACTTGCAACAAAGTTTGATTTGTTTTTAAAACCAATATGGGTGGGTATTTGATTGGCGTATCGCTGTGATGAATCAAAGTTCCTTTTAAATGTTTATCCAGAAAACATTTTACATATAAAGGGATGTTTTTGTTTTGTAATGGTTTGATGGTTTTGGGATGTATTACTTGGGCGCCATAAAAAGCCATTTCAATCACCTCATGATAAGTAATCTCTTCGATGGGTACTGTATGAGGGAAAATTTTCGGATCAGCATTGAGTAAACTTGGGACATCTTTCCAAATAGTGACGCTTGTGGCATCTAACATATTGGCTAAAATCGCTGCAGAATAATCACTGCCTTCTCTGCCTAAAGTTACAGAATTATTTTCATCAGTACTGCCAATGAAACCTTGTGTGATAATAATATTACATTGTTTAAACAAAGGACTGAGTTGTGATTTTACCAATTCACTGGTGAGTTTCCAATCGATGTTTGCATCCCGATAATTTGCATCGGTTTTGATAATATCGCGTATGTCAATCCAGGCTGTAGGGCCTAAAGTGATTGTTAAATAATGAGAAATAATTAAAGTAGAAAGTAATTCACCAATACAGACAATCTGATCGTAGTAATAATCATAACTTCTAACAGGTTGTTCGTTGAGTATCCAATCTACTTCTATATAAATCGACTGGAGCTTCTCTTCAATATCAATGTAGTGTTCTTTGAGTAATGTTTGTGCGTATACCTGATGGTTTAATTTTAATTGTTCAAACAGCTCAATGGACTTTGATTCTTGATGTTGAAAGTAGGTACTTGCAATTTCTTCCAGGGCATTGGTTGTTTTGCCTTTCGCTGAAATAACGACTAACAAAGGTTCATGCATATAATCATGTAGTATAGAACCCATATTTTCAACCCTTTCTGTTGTTTCGATAGACGCCCCGCCAAATTTAAATACCCTCATAAATGCATTTGTTTATTCCATGAAATGATGCAAATCTAAACGGTTTACAATTAATTAAGATAGCTAGATTCATTTTATTAAATATTTTTTTTAAACTTGCGGTCTAAAATTAAAATCACAATTTCATGAACCTACTACAAAGTAATTTACTTTCAGATTCCCTGTCTTATATAGACATTATTAAAGCATATGCTATTAGCTATATCCCCAAAATTGCAGGGGCCATTCTTTTTTATATTATCGGCTCATGGATTATCAACCGATTGGTTTTACTTCTAAAAAAAATACTTTTTAAAAGAAATTACGACCCTTCTTTACAAACCTTTCTTGTATCCTTAGTCAAAGTAGTACTCACTATATTATTATTAATTTCAATTGCAGGTATTTTAGGCGCTGATACCACTGCTTTTAGTGCCTTGATTGTAGGTGCGGGAGTTGCCATCGGTTCAGCTTTAAATGGTACTTTAGGCAACTTTGCCGGTGGCGTGATGCTTTTGGTTTTCAAACCCTTTAAAGTAGGAGATATGATTGAAGCACAAGGCATCACAGGAGTGGTTACCGAACAAGGTGTTTTCAATACTACAGTACTCACCGCTGAAAACAAAACAGTGTATTTACCCAATGGGGCATTGTCAACCAATACCATCGCTAATTATACCACCCATGGTAGTTTACGTGTTGATATCACCATGGCCATTGCCCCAGATATGGATATTGAAAAAGCAAAAAAAGTCGCCATTCAAACGATTCTAACACATCCAAAAGTTCTGCAAACGCCTGCACCTGAGGTGAATGCCTTAAAAGTGGGTGATGGTATGGTAACCCTGGCGATACGACCCTATTGTGTACAAACTGATTATTGGGATGTCTTTTTTGGATGTACTGAAATGATAAAAAGTGCATTTGAACAAGAAGGCATCCATGCACCAACCCCACATCGTATCATCATTAATAAATAAGGTCATTGTACATTTTTCAATTCATTTTTTAAACCATTAAAATAAATATTATGTCATTAAACAGCACCCTTTTAGCTGAGTTTCAACAAGAAGCAGCTACCACCCGTAAATTATTGGCTTTAGTTCCTTTTGAACAAGGCGAATACAAACCCCATGAAAAATCTATGTCATTGATTCGTTTGGCCACCCATGTAGCAGAAATAGCTGGTTGGTGGAAAGAATGTCTAAAAAATGATGAACTTGATTTTGCGAAAGGAGATTTTACGCCTAAAGTTTTTAATTCTACAGCTGAATTGCTGGCTTTGTTTGATGATTATGTAGCCAAATCAACAATTATTTTAAATGAAACCCCAGAGTCTGAATTTGAAAAAAACTGGACGATGAGACAAGGAGAAATGATCTTTTTTACCTTGCCTAAAGCACAAGTAGTTCGCACATGGTGCCTGAATCACTGGGTACATCATCGTGCGCAATTGGGTGTTTATTTACGTATGCTCAATATCCCTATTCCTGGTTCTTATGGACCTTCGGCAGATGACAATGGATAATGCAAAGAGCGATATTATTGTTTTGAATCTAATTTGTATCTATTAATCATACTTGGCATTCAATGAGTGGCAGTGCGCAATTGTTATAAAATGCGCTTACTTGAATACTTTATAAATACCAGATCTATTCTTATAAATGAGGCAGCCTCATTGGATATACCCATGGGATAATGATAACTTGTGATTGGAAGTTGGCGAAGGGCTATTTTATGAGCATTTGTAGTTATATCAATCTGAAATGTAAAAAACATTGATATAACATGTTTATAGCCAAGATTCCTTTGGCTTGTAATTATTTCGATAGTAAAATCTGGGTTTTATAATGCAATACCCTAATCCATGATAAATGGATAGTCTTCTTGCATATAAATATCTTTATATACTTCTGAAATATCAGGTAATGGTGAGTTTTCAGCAAATTCTACACAGTCATCCACAATGCTTTTTACTTTTTCATTCATGGCTTCTATTTCTTCTTCAGTTGCTAAATTGTTTTCTCTTAGCGTGCGTAAAACATTTTCAATCGGGTCTTTCTCTTTATACTCATCAAGTTCTTCCTTCGTTCTGTATTTTGCAGGGTCACTCATACTATGCCCTTTATAACGATATGTTTTGATTTCAAGTAAAGTAGGACCATCGCCTAAACGAGCACGGTTAACCGCACGGGTAATAGAGTGGTGTACGTTTTCAGGTTTCATGCCATCTACACTATCACCCGGCATGTCATATGCATCTGCCAATTTGTAAATATCAAGCACATTGCTCGTTCTTTCAACCGAAGTACCCATGGCGTAAAAATTATTTTCACATACAAACACTACAGGTAATTTCCAAAGCATTGCCATATTAAACGTTTCGTGGAGTAAACCTTGACGGGCAGCCCCATCGCCAAAAAAACAAATCGTAACCGCATCGCTGCCTTTATATTTTTCAGCAAATGCAATACCAGCGCCTAATCCTATTTGACCACCTACTATGCCATGACCGCCATAAAATTTCTTTTCTTTCGAAAAAAAGTGCATACTTCCTCCTTTACCTTTGGTACAACCTGTTGCTTTACCATAAAGTTCTGCCATACATTCACGAGCTGAAATGCCTTTTGCCAAAGCTAAACCATGATCGCGATAGGCTGTAATCATATTATCATCTTCACGTATTGCTGTCATACAACCCGCTGAAACGGCTTCTTGTCCAATATATAAATGACAAAATCCACGTATTTTTTGCATCCCATATAATTGGCCTGTTTTTTCTTCAAAGCGTCGTTGCAACAGCATTATTTCGTACCAATAACAATATATATCTTTATTAAATGAATTATCCACGTGATTATTTTATTTTATTGAATTGCGAAGATAATAGCTAAATGTGAATTGTACAAAAAGGAAACGGAAGCCCAGCTTTTTAAAAAAATGTAAACCTGATGATTTTCAATCTTTTCAATATTTTAATATAAATGGTCGCAAGTATTACTATAAACTAAATTACGAGATAAAGCCTTTGTGTCTTAAAATATTCAAAAAGTATATTAGATTTGTTTGATTTTTTTTAAACCTCCACTATGCGATATACCATTTTTATTTTCTGTTTAGTATTTACTTCATTTCAGCTTTGTTCACAAAACAAAAAAGAAATTTTTCTTGAAGATATTTTTGTAAAAAATACTTTTAAACAAGATGCCGTTGCTGGGTTTAGATCCATGCAGGATGGCCGATATTACACCGAAATCAATGGTGAAGGGGTTCTGCAAAAAGTTAATTTTGAAACTGGCAAAATTGAAAGTAATATTCTCAATCTAAAAGATGTTAAATACAATAATAAAGCCCTTAAAATAGATGACTACACCTTCAACAACAATGAAACCAAGCTGTTGTTATTTACTGAAAGTGAAAATATTTATCGTCGTTCGGTATTACATAAAGTATATGTTTACGACCTCAATACCCAAAAAATAGAACAAATTAAAAATGAAAAAATATTACATCCTGATTTTTCACCCCAAAGTGATAAAGTAGCCTATGTGTTTCAAAATAATATCTATTATTACGATTTAACAAGCCATGAAACAGTTCCTGTTACCGAAGACGGAACCTATGTGTCAGCCGACAATGCCGGTAATATCATCAATGGCAATTGTGACTGGGTATATGAAGAAGAATTCGAATTTACGAAAGCATATGAATGGAGCGAAAAAGGAGATTTTATAGCGTATTATCATTTTGATCAAACCGAAGTACCCGAATTTAATTTTACTGTTTATGACAAGTTATATCCTACCCAGTACAAATATAAATATCCTAAAGCAGGTGAAAAAAACTCGGTAGTGACCATCAAAATTTATCATATTGAAGATGAAAAAACAGTGATTTGCGATATTGGAGATGAGTCTGATATTTATGTTCCCAGAATTAAAATCAATCCCTTTAATAATACATTGGTTATCTATAAACTGAACAGACTTCAAAATCATCTCGAGCTCAATCAAGTGAATGCAAGAAATGGGAAAACTAAAATGATTTATAACGAAACCAATAAATATTTTGTAGAAATCAATGATAATATCACTTTTTTGCAAAACCGAAATGCTTTTGTTTACACCTCTGAAAAAGATGGCTTTAATCATATTTATATCCATGATATAGATTCAGCTTCTTCTTTACAACTAACAAAAGGAAACTGGGAAGTGACTGAAATCAATGGGGTAGATGAAAAATCTTCTACCATCTATTTTATGAGTACAGAAGTGTCACCCCTCGACAGGCAATTGTATACGATTTCATTGGATGGTAATCAAAAAACATGTATCACCCCTGAACCAGGCTGGCATGATATTACTTACAACAGCGATTTTACCTTTTTTCTTGATAAATATTCAATGATTAATCAACCACCCACCTATACTTTGGTGAGCAAAGACAAAGGTAAAAGAGTGTTGAAAGACAATACAGACCTTAAAAATAAAATGAGCGAGTACAATTTGTCGGATTTTGAATTGTTTAAAGTGCCCAATAATGACGGTGTATTACTCAATGGCTGGTTGCTCAAGCCAAGTAATTTTTCTGAAGAAAATCAATACCCTTTATTGATGTTTCAATACAGTGGTCCCGGTTCACAACAAGTGATGAATCAGTTTTCGATTGGGAATATGTGGTGGTATCAAATGCTTGCGCAAAATGGCTATATCATTGTATGTGTAGATGGCACGGGTACTGGTTTTAGAGGTGAAGAATTTAAAAAGAAAACGTATTTACAATTGGGTAAATATGAAAGTGATGATCAAATTGCAGTGGCTAAATATTTTGCCCAACAACCCAATATTGATTCTACCCGCATTGGCATTTGGGGCTGGAGTTATGGTGGATATATGAGCAGTATTTGTTTACTTAAAGGCGCTGATATTTTTAAAACAGCCATTGCGGTAGCACCTGTAACCAACTGGCGTTATTACGACAATATTTATACCGAAAGGTATATGCGCACACCTCAAGAAAATCCTAAGGGATATGATGATAATTCACCAGTGAATATGGTGAACAAATTAAATGGAAATTATTTGTTGATACATGGCAGTGCCGATGACAATGTACACCTCCAAAATACAATGATGATGATTGATGCTTTGGTAAAATCCAATAAGGATTTTGATAGTGAAATATATCCCAACAAAAATCATGGTATTGGTGGGGGAATGACCCGTTTACAATTGTATAGAAAAATGACCAATTTTTTATTAGAGAAATTGTAATGCCGTTGTGAAATAATGGATAGTTCAATGTTTGTTTCTATTATTTCAATCGTCATATACCACTGTAAGATTTAAAAAATATTATAAATCACCTTGTTATAAAACCAGCATTATAAATGCAAACTCTCCAGAAGGTTTTGGGTATATGCATGTTGGGGTGAATGATAAAGGGCTTCGGCATTATTTTGCTCTACTATCAGGCCTTGATGCATCACACAGATATGATCACTGATATGTTTTATCACATTGAGATCGTGAGAAATAAACAAATAAGTAAAATTAAATTCATCGCGCAAGGATACCAACAAGTTTAACACCTGGGCTTGTACACTCACATCCAATGCTGATACACTCTCATCGCAGATTATTAATTGGGCGTTTAAGGCCAGGGCCCTTGCAATGCTAATTCGTTGTCTTTGTCCACCTGAAAATTCATGTGGGTAACGATCATAATGCCCCGCTTGTAATCCTACTTTTTCAAGCAATGAGATGACTTTATCTTTTCTATGTTGTGCCTTTTCAATGCCATATACATCCATAGGTTCACGTATGGCTTTGCCAATAGGTATACGTGGATTTAAGGAAGAGTAGGGGTCCTGGAAAATTATTTGTACTTCTTTACGAAAATCTTTCATGGCAGAAGTTGAAAAATCGGCGATGTTTTGCCCTTTGTAAAGAATTTGTCCTTTGGTTATTTCGGTCAGTTTTACAATCGCTTTTCCAATAGTGGTTTTGCCACATCCACTTTCACCAGCCAGTCCCATTGTTTCTCCTTGCTTAATATGCATATTCACACCATTAACGGCTTTAAACCATGCAGTGGTGCTACCCCAAAAATTTTTCTTTGTGGGGTACCATACTTCTAAATCTTCTAAAGTAAGGATGTCTTTTCTGCTTTCAATTGCTTCAATACGTTCATTAAATTCTTTGCTTGTAATAACCCTAACTTCTGAATTGCTATTTTGCAAGTTTTGGTAATTTTCTGAAATACTTGAAAGGAATTTTACACGTTTATGAATATCAGGACGACAACTTATTAGACTCTTAGTATAGTCATGTTGTGGATTTGAAAATATCGATTCGGTATTCCCCATTTCTACACATTTGCCTCGATACATTACCAATACATCGTCTGCAATGGCTTTTACGAGGTTTAAATCGTGGGTAATAAACAATATCGACATTTGATATTTTAATTGCAAATCTTTGAGTAAGGCAATAATGCTTTTTTGAACAGTCACATCAAGAGCTGTAGTGGGTTCGTCCGCAATCAGTAATTTTGGTTTACAGCTAATTGCCATGGCAATCATCACCCGTTGTTTTTGACCACCTGATAATTCATGAGGGTATTTCTGATAGGTGATTGCAGGTAAGGGTATTTTTACTTCTTCAAATAAAGCAATGGTTTGCTGGGTTGCTTCTTGCTTACTCACCTTTAAATGTAATCGAATAGCTTCTGCTACTTGTTCTCCACAACGCATCAGGGGGTTTAAAGAGGTCATAGGCTCTTGAAATATCATAGCTATTTCATAACCTCTTATTTTTTCTATTTGATGTAATGAAGTCGTTGTAAGGGAAATGAGTTCATTCTTTTTATTTAAAAAAGACATTTGACTGCCTTTATCGATAGATGCATTTTCAGCTAACAATTGCATGATGCTCAAAGCAGTCACAGATTTGCCTGAGCCACTTTCTCCAACAATAGCAAGTGTTTTACCGCTTTGTATCTGCAGCGAAATGTCTGATACGGCGCTTACCTGGTCAAATTCGGTACGGAAATGAACACTGAGATGGTCAATTTTTAAGAGGTAGTCACTTGCATTATTTATGTTCAAACCATCCATTTTATTTTCAAATATAACCGACAAAAGAAAATAATTCAACAAAAATGAATAACAAGATAAAAATTATTTGTATTTTTCGCCTCAAAATCAGAATAATGGCTAAAAAGATTATAATTACCTGTTTGCTCATTTGTTTACTTACAGGTAGTATATTCGCTCAACTTAGAGTCGGACCTGTAGGTGGATTAAATTTTAACCGTCAGGTATATAAATCAAATTCATACAGATACGAAGGGATTTTTAGAACGCAAATCGGTTTTAATGTTGGCGTGTTGACTGATTTGATCTTAAGCAAACATTTTAGTTTACAATCTGAACTTATCTATACGTTGAGAGGTGGCTATTACAAAACTGATCGATACAATGTATCAGAAGAGTACAATGCTGATATGGGATATATTTCATTACCAGTTTGTTTAACAGGTAAAATCGATGTAAAATCGGCCTATATTATTTTTGGTGCTGGTCCATATCTTGAAAAATTGATGCATGCCCAACACAAATTTTATAGCAATGGCAAAAATATTGAAAATGGTAAACTTCGTGTAGGTACAAATTATACCACCGATCAGTTAAAACCTTGGAATGCAGGTTTGAAAGTAAAGGCTGGTTTTGAGTTGAAAAAAGGCATGTATATGGTGGCTTTTTATGATATTGGCACTTCTGATATCAATCCTCAATTTACCGTTACCCGTAATAAAACATTTGGTTTACAAATCGCTTATTTATTTAGTACATCTGAAGAAGATCGCTATGAACGATTTGAAAAATTCTATGAATTTTAAATCCATTTTTTCTTGAAAAAATACGCATTAGTTACAGGAGGAAGCCGTGGTATCGGTCGCGAAATTTGTATTCGTTTGGCTGGTTTAGGTTACCATATACTCATCAATTATAAAGGCAATGAATCGGCTGCTTTAGAAACTCAACAGCAATGTATTGCATTGGGAGTGGACGCTGAGCTTTTAAAGTTTGATGTAGGTGATAAAAGTGATATCGAAAAGGTATTAGGTGCCTGGGTTACACAAGCAGAAAAAAATGCACTTGTTGAAGTGCTGGTCAATAATGCAGGGGTTCGACACGACACCTTAATGTCATTTATGAGCGATACCCAATGGAGTGAAGTGATAGATACAAGTTTACAAGGTATGTTTTTTGTGACTCGTACAGTATTAAATCCAATGTTGATGAATCGATTTGGTCGTATTATCAATATTGTTTCTCTCAGCGGTCTTAAAGGAATGCCCGGACAAGTCAATTACAGTGCTGCAAAAGCAGGTATGATAGGTGCTACAAAAGCATTGGCCCAGGAAGTAGCCAGACGCAATGTAACTGTAAATGCTATAGCCCCTGGCTTTATCACTTCTGATATGACTGCTGATCTTGATGAAAAAGAATTAAGCCAAATGATTCCGATGAAACGTTTTGGTAAACCCGAAGAAGTGGCTGCTTTGGTTGGTTTTTTGGTTTCAAAAGAGGCTGCTTATATTACAGGGCAGGTGATCTCTATCAATGGCGGTTTGTATTCATAATATCCAGCGCAAATTATTGGTAATTTGTTTATGCTATTTTTTGATTTATTAAAAATGGGCTCTTTATTTTTTTTGCTGAAAAGCGATTTGTGGAGACATGATATGAATACGAAATAATGAATTGAACAATGTTCGTTTGAATACCTACGACACATTCATAAGAATTCAATTGCTATTGTTTTAAATGCAATATGTAAAGGGATAATACCGAAATTTTTCTGATTAATTAGAAAATACATAGGGTATAACTAAAGATCGTAAAATATTATTTCAATCGGCATTTAATTCGGTAAGATTTAAAAAAATATTGACATATTTTATCAATCACATGGTTTTTATTTATCAAATTCAAACCAGCATACCATGAATGCATATTTAATGTATATCATGAAGAATCATGTAAGGGAAAAGATAAATCTGTAAGAATATCGGCGAATATGTTGAATCAAAATGAGCCGTAGGAGAGAATTGAACTCTCGATCTCCTCCTTACCAAGGAGGTGCTCTACCACTGAGCCACTACGGCAACTAATTTCAACTTCGTAAGTGCAATACATCAGCAGATGTTGATTTGCGCTTTAAAATAGCGGATGGGCTATATAATACTAAGCTTTAAAAAAAAACCGACTGTTCAGCCTTTTGAGGACACTAACAATCGGAATTTGCATGAGCGGAAGAACAGAATCGAACTGTCGTCTTCAGCTTGGAAGGCTGAGGTAATAGCCACTATACGACTTCCGCAATTAATGTGGGCAGTGATGGATTCGAACCACCGTAGACATTACATCAACAGATTTACAGTCTGTCACCTTTAGCCACTCGGTCAACTACCCATAAAAATAAAAAAAGAGCCACTTGCCGGAATCGAACCAGCGACCTACTGATTACAAATCAGTTGCTCTACCAGCTGAGCTAAAGTGGCTTTTAATACTTTTATAAAATTTTATTAATTGAATAAATTAAGAACTGTTTGTGATTTTAACGGAGTGCAAATGTATGGATTCATTTTTTATTTTTCAAATATTTTTTTCTCTTTCTTGCAACTGTTTTTTTTGTCATTTTTATTAGGATGTTTCATCATCTTCTAAAAAGTCATCCAGTTTTCGCCGGTGTTGCTTAGTAGGCCTTCCTACCTTACTGAGTCTCTTACCTGTATAAAAACTGGATGCCTGCGCTTTGTTTTGCAACACATCAGTTTCGGGGGTAATGTCTATATAATTTTTGATGGCTTCTTCATACGATACCCTTTTGTCGATGATCCCAATCACTTTGATTATTGTTTTTTTTTGTTCATTTTTTACTTCATATTCTTCATGGAGTAAAACTGATTTCGACGGCTTAATGGATTCCCCTTTCCATTTTACTTTTCCACTTTCACATGCTGCAGAGGCAAGGCTTCTGGTTTTAAAAAGCCTGATTGCCCAAAGATATTTGTCCATTCTCGTTTTTTCTGCCATCACGATTTATTTTCTGTTATCAATAAATTTTACAGGTTTTCTGTTGTTATTAGGGTATTGCATCGATATGATTTCACTCGTACTATGATATTTGATAGCAGGTACAATGCGTAACCTTGATTGTAAAAAGGGTTTAAGCTTTGCTTCACATTCATCGATCGGTATGTCACTTGCAATATGTAGTATGAGTTCATCAGTTTCAAGTTCATTATTATATACTTCCACCACATATTCTTTAATATGTGAAAAATGATTTAGTAAATCAAAAATAGTAGAAGGGTACAATGTAGTTCCTTTATACTTGATCATCTGCTTTTTACGACCAGTGATTGGGGCTAAACGAATCGTTTTTCTACCACAAGCACATGGGGTATCATAATAACAGCTAATATCGCCTGTTCTAAAGCGAATCAATGGCATCGCTTCAATGCCTATTGTAGTAATGGTGACTTCTCCATAACTACCTGCCGGCAGGGGATTGCCATCATCATCCAGTATTTCTACAATAACGAGTTCAGGTTGATGATGCCCTCCCTGTCCATGTATACATTCTGTAAATGCTGTTTGCATTTCTGTGCTCGCATAGGTTGAATACAATTGCAAATTCCAGGTTTTGATAATTTTTTTTGCCAGGGAGTTGTAGGTAAAATCTTGATTTCGAATATTTTCGCCAATACAAAGCACTTTTTTGATGCCCAGTTGCTGCATATCTATTGATTCATTTTCACAATATTCAATCAATTTGAGCAAAAATGAGGGTACTGCAACGAATGCGGTTGATTTTAATTTAAGTGCTGTTTCTATTTGCATGGGTGCTAAACCTGGACCCGTTCGAATAATACCAGCACCTAATTGATTAAGTCCTTTGTAATAGGCCATACCCGCCATAAACTGTCTGTCAAGTGTGAGCATCAGTTGCACAATATCATGCCTGTTCAGTTGCATCAATTCAAAGGAAAGGAGTTCATTATAGGCAAGTCTTTTAAGATCATTGTGTGTCAAAGCCACATATACAGGTATTCCTAAAGTGCCCGATGTTGCTGAGTATTCTACGATTTCGCTGGCTGCCACACATATAAAATCAGGATGATGTAATTGTAAATCTTCTTTATTTGTTGTAGGCAATAAAGTTAAATCATCAAGCGACTGGATACGATTGAGATCAATCTGATGCGTTTGGAATAGTTTTTTGTAAAAAGGCGCATTTGTATTTACATACGAAAGCGTTTGTTGCAACGCGGCGAGTTGAAACTTCCTTTGAATCTCTAAAGATTGATATTGCAGTGAATCCGTTTTATTTTCAGGCATCATTAGGATTTTTTTTGGCCAATCTTGCTAAAATGATGGTTTCAGCGCTTGTAAATATTGCATAAAACAACATCAATAAATATAAATCTGCTTTGTTGATGTTTTTACGTTCTATATAAATATATATTCCTGCGATAGCAACACAAAGCGCAAATTTTAAAAAGGTAGCACCCATTACACCACGCACAAATTGATTTGGGTTGGCTTTTAAGGATGATCGATAAGCAATCGTAAATGTGATCAGGGTAATAAATGCTAAAATCACCGTTCCTAGCATCACAATGTGTCGGGTAAACAATGGACTCCATTGGGTAAAAAAGTACACGGAACCTAAGAGTATCCCTGTCATTATAAATAATACTACTAGAAATGGTTTATTCATCTTGTTTATGATTAGAAGTGTCTCGAATGATTTTCCAAAGAAGGGCTATCAAAGCAATCAAAGGTAAACTAATCATCACAATGGGGATGTGAAAATTGAAATACTTATCAAGTCGATAGCCAATAAAAAAAGCTACGCCCAGCGTAGCTAATATTTGAGTTGCCAGACCTATGTATTTAAATGAATGAGGACTAGGCATTTAAAGTTTATGCATTATTTGGCGTAGCAACTTTAGGAATGTCTACTTTAGGGGCATTGTTTTGTGCTGCATTGGCTGCAACACCCATAGTACAATTACCATTAAATTTAACGCCACTTTCAATCACTATTTTTCCTGTATTGATATCACCATCAATCACTGCAGTGCCTTTCAACATCAGGATGTCTGCAATTTTCAATTTGCCCGTTACATGTCCTGAAATATCAGCATTTTGGCAAATGATATCACCATCTACTTTTCCAGTTGAGGCTATTTGTACTTTGCCTTTTGATGTGATCGTGCCTTTTACGATACCTTCAATTTTGATATCGCCTTCAATTTTAATTTGACCATCTATAATGGTACCATTTGATATATTTGTCATGTTGCTTGATGAATGTACAGGAGAAGGGGTAGTGGTTTGTACGGGTTGTGCCGGCTGCACTGGTTTGGGTGTGGCAGCATAGGATGGAGTAGGTTCCTGCTTATCCTTATTTGAAGAAAAAATAGACATCTTATAGTTATTTTAAAGTGTAAAATGATAATTCGTACAAATGTATATTTTTTATTGATTCTTAATATGCAGAATGCTATCTTTTTTATTCACAATATTTGAATCGATTTTTTGATTTTTTAAGTAATCATATCTTGATGCTTTGTCTATCTGTTTTTCATTGTTGGCCTCTGCCGCTTTGATCTCACCTTCATTTAATAGTGTAGTATCTCTTTTGTCATCAAATGAACCATTCACTACATTTAATAAATTAAATACATAACTTTCTCTTAAGGCATTCATCTTAATAAGCGAATCAGCTAATTGTTGTAATCTTAAAAGCTCTTTTCGATCAGCATTATTGTGGTTTCCGGGTACATAATATTTTAAAGGGGTGTAAAATATTATCAATGAAAAGAGTATAAAAATACTGATAAACAAACTTGCAAAAAATATATACACTGACTTTTTGGTTAATGCAATTGAAACAGATTCCTCCATCGAAGCTTTATTCACCACAGTCAATTGATATGGGTCATTTAATTTCTTAAAAATACGCCCCATCAATGCAGTTACAGAACTTGTTGCTTTCTTCACTTTTAAATATTTAATGTATTTTTACAATTATTTATTAATCTTTTAAACCTAAATCAAAATAATTTTCTTTTATTTGAGTTAATATCAGACGTGAATATAAAATCTTTCATACTTTTTTTAACAATTTTTAGTTTTTCATTGCTTTTTTCTACCAAAAGTAATGGGCAAAATGTCTATAAACAAAATAATGTAGATAGTGCTGCTATTCAAAAACGGGTGCAACAAGAATATATTGCCAGAGATAGTATCTTGAATGCACTTAAACAAAAGAAAATAAATGACAGTATTGCACGGGTTATGGAAAAAATTAAAATTCAGCAATACCGTGACAGTCTTGTAAAAGCCCGTAATGATAAGCGCATTAAAGATAGTACCGACAGAGCATTGGCAAAGCAAAAACTACTTGACGAAAGACGCATAAAGGATAGCCTTGAACTGGTTAAAAAGCGTGCTATGAAAGACAGTTTAGACAATGTGGCAGCTGCGCAAGAACGATTAAGAAAGGAGGAAATGAGAATACGAGATAGTATTAATCTCGTTAGGATTAAAACGCAAGATAGCATCGCATTTGTCCGAAAGCGAGAAGCTGATAGCCTTAAAGCCATAAGGATTAAACAACAACAAGAAAGAGAAGCCTATAACAAGTATGTAAATAGCGATAAGTATAAAGACAGTGTCGCAACTCGTAAAAAACAAATCATGGATAGTACCAATGCTATCCGTTTGGCGGTGATGCAAAAGCAAAAAGAAGCACGCGATCAATATAACGATAGTGTAAAGTTGGCCCGGCAACGTTATAATGACAGTGTGGTTACCGAACGAACACGTATCAATGATAGTATTCGTTTGACTATGCAGCAACAAAATCAATTACTCAAAGAAGAAAGAACCCGTATTAAGGATAGTTTAGTAGCAGCACGTGAAAAAAGAGCCGATAGCTTGGAGTTGGTCAGAAAAGAAAAAGAAAAGAAAGATGGCTCAACAAAAAAACTGACGGATGAAAAAAAGAAACTGGCATTGGCTATTAAAATGCATGATGCAAAACAAAAAGAATGGAGCAATGAAAAACTTTTAAAACGTAAGTGGAACCTACCCCGAAAAATATATCAAAATACCGTCACTCGTTACAATTATCATTACAATGCCAAACGCAAGTATGAGGATGCCATACAACGAATTACCAAAAATAATAAGGAAGACTTTACCAAACCTATTGCTTTATTGCCTTACAATACTGAAAAAGATGGGACGTCCATCGCTTCTGATATGGATACGGTGATTAAAAAAGCGTCATTTAGTACTCAGATTCATGACCCCCGCTCAAAATGGTTTGATAATCTCTATTTTTTAATGGGTAAGGCATCGTATGCCAAAAACGATTATGATGGTGCCATCACTACTTTTCAATTTATTGCCAACGAATATAAAGATACTCGTAAAGGTCAAAACAATAAAACAAAAAAAGGAGAACTGTTAAGTATTGCGACTATTGAAAATCGTAAAGGCATACGTAAACTTCGACATCATCCGATCAGAAATGATGCGCTTATTTGGTTGGCAAAATCTTACATCATGGCTGAACAATTTAGTGAAGCCCAATCTTTACTCGGCACCTTGCAAAAAGATCCTAATTTCCCTGCAAGAAAAAAAGCGGAATTGTTTCTGACCAAAGCCAATCTTGATATCAATCAAGGCAATACAAACGATGCGATTGAATCGTTAGAACTTGCTTTAAAACAATCATTACCGAACAAACAACGCACACGTACTGAATTTATATTAGGTCAGCTTTATGCAGAAAAGAAAGATTATGCGAAGTCGTCTGAACATTATAAAAAATCTATAGACGGAAAAAATAATCCTGAAATGGATTTCTATACCAAATTAAATATCGCAGTGAATGCCTCAAAAGGGGGTGGCGACAAAGAGTTTGCCAAAGATGCCCTAAAGAAAATCATCGCAGATGCTAAATTTGAAAAATACAAAAGCGAAGCGCTCAATACCTTAGCTGCCATCGAAGCCGAAGATAATATAGCCCTTGCAGCTGATTTGTTGAAAAAAAGTATCAAAAACCCCGAAAATAAAGATATGAAGCAAAAAGCCATCGCATTTGCTTCATTAGGTAGTATATATTATAAACTATCAGAATACGAACTTGCAAAAACATCTTATGACAGTGCTGCAGTTTATGGTTCAAATCCTCCCATCGACAACTTAGATGAAGTAAATATTCGCAAAACCGTATTGGGTGAAATTGTTACATATATACGTACCATTAAATCGCAAGATAGTATGATAAACCTTTCACGAATGAGTGAAAAGGAACAAAAAGCAGCAGCAAAACGTGAATTGGATAAACTCAAAAAGCAACAGGAAAATCAACCAGCTCCCAACGAACTACAAGTAGTGGCCCTGCAACCGATGGGTGCTGTCAAATCAAATTGGTATTTTTACAATAATAATTTAATTCAAAAAGGATCAACAGATTTTAAACAGAAATGGGGTAATCGAAAATTGGAAGACAATTGGCGTAGGTCAGGAGCTACCAATAATTTCAATTTGAATGCTGGTGCCGAAGAAAATGAAGAAGGAGAGGATGGTGAAACAGATAATAATGGGAATGGCGCAAGTATCAAGTCATTATTAGCATTATTACCCAAATCGCCTGCACAAATTGATGCGGCGCATCTCAAAATACAAGATGCTTATTACAATTTAGGCTTAGCTTACTTTTCGCAATTGTCAGACTATATGAACGCGGTAAAAACTTTTGATACCTTACTGGCCAAATACCCGAAAACAACTTATAAGCAACAAACCTATTATGCCTTATACCTTAACTACGATAAACTCAATCAGAAAGTAGCTGCTCAGAAATATAAGAATTTATTGATGGAAGAATTTGGTCAAAGTGAGTTTGCTTTGATGGCTAATAATCCAAACTATAAAGAACAAACCAAAAACAAATCAAAAAATATATTTGACCATTACGATCAAACCTATCAAACCTATAAGGAAGGAAAATACAAAGAAGCCATCGACAGGGTAACATATGCCAAAGCGGCCTATAAGGAGCATCCAATACAAGCAAAGTATGCTTTGGTAGAAGCCGTAAGTGAAGCAGGTTTGCATGATTTGCCCAAATGTAAAACCATATTGGAAGATATTATTAGCAAATACCCCAATTCAGATGAGCAAATACGTGCACAGGAAATTCTTAATTTGATGAAAACACAAAATGCCAATGATAGTGGAATCGTAAAAGATATCATAGTGCCCAATATGAATAAGTATGATGATAGTTTGGAGGCTAGCAAAACATTCAAAGAGTTAAGAGACAATGATGGGAAGGGTAATTTTGTGACAGCACCCGATGAAGAACATTTTGTGCTTATTTTTCTTAAAAATGTAGATGGTAGATCGATGGCTTTAAAAGCTGCAATGAGCGATTACAATTTACTTAAAAACAATATGCAGGAATATACCACTGCATTGAATTTGTTGACTGCTCAACAAGGTATATTAACCATTCAGAAATTTACCAATGCTTTTTTTGCAAAAAAATATTTAAACGAACTGAATAAAGAAACCCTCATCTTTTCTCAACTCAAAAAGTATGAATATGATACAGCCATCATAACAGTTGTAAATTATGGTGAATTGCTCAAAAGCCGGGATATATTGGGTTATATGAAGTTTTATAAAAAGAATTATAAATAGGTTTTACATACAAACCTTTATATTTTGTCAAATGAATCGGTATTAAATGTTACTTTATTTTACATCGGTATGAATACTTGAAAAACCTTTTTTCATTCCTTTTATTTGAACAATAAACAATATGATTAAAGCCATTAATATCAAAGGCCACAGCTTCAACAATGCAATCACAATAAAGGAAATGCCATGCCATCCATCTTGCAACGACTTGTAGGCTTTTATAAAAAATGGGGTACTGATCGATTGTGGGGCGAGTGTCATTTGTTTAGTTTGGTAACTGAGTCCATTAAAATGAATGTCAAACCATAGATGCTTTGTTTGATAATTTAATTTAGCAAAATCTGTCGTTCTTTTAATCAATGTTTCTTTAGATGGAATTGAAGTATTGGATGCGTTTTTGTTTTTAGTGTTTACTGTTGATCCATTCGCATCAAGTAACATCAAATTTTTCTTTTCATGAATATCTTCAGTGACATCATTTTCATCTAATAAAAAATGATCTATATCTCCATCCATCGCTAAAACTTCTGATATAAAACGATCGCTTTGCGCAAAGGGAATTTTTACTTTCATCATACCTGTGGGATGTATATTCGTAATAAGGATATTGGAGTCAAGGGTATGTTGCACTTCATCTGCAAATTGTTTTTCATGATCAATTTCATAATGATATACATGGCCGTCTAATTGATTAACAAGGGTTTGAAAATGTTGAATAGATTCTTCTACTTTGTTGACATTTAATCGGATCTCAGCAGTTTTAATAATGATCCTTTCATTGCCCAATGTGGTGTCGGGTAGTGGTGATGCATTACTTTCAAGCATGCTTGCTTCTGATATATTAGGGTTATTGTTGCAGGCATTCATCATCAGCATGCCTAATAACATGAGAACGATTATTTGATTTTTAGATTTCATGAGTATATATTTTATCATTAATCCATTTTGAATCAATATTGTAACCTATAAGCTCTGTTAAAGAAAATGGAAATCAATTAGCTTTAAATATCAATACCTGTGTCCTGAAAATTTTAAACCTTTCAAACCCTATTATCCTATTTGATGTTTAAATATCTTACATTTGTAAAAAGAATAAAACTAAAAAATATGAAAACCTTTTTAACAGCAATCTTATTATTTGCCACTACATGTTTGTCATTTGCACAAACTAATCACAAAAATCATAAAGTAAAATACGGGAGAAACATTATCAGTTTTATGCCTGTTTATGCCATCACCAATAATTATGTTGGTATTGGTGGTTCGTATGAAATATTAGCAAATGATTATATTGGTATCAGGGTGCCTGTAATGGCTGCAATCAATACCAACTATGTAAACGTAGGTTTGGAAATGAAATTATATCCTGCCCGCAATACGGGTCCTGCCAAATACGCGATAGCTCCGATGATTACTTACGGTACCGGATCTGAAAGAATGAATGATTACGTTTGGGACAATCAATTAAATCAATATGTATATGATAATTCAAAATATGATCGTTCACATTTTGGATTTTTATTAAACCAAACCTTTAATTTTACCATTATGCAAAACTTCTTCATCGGCATGGATGGCGGATTAGGAATTAATTATTACGACAATACCCGTTGGAATAATAATAATGGACCAAATAATCATCAATCAAACAACAATAATTCCAATATTACTTTCCTAGCACAATTCCATGTAATGATGGGTTGTAGATTTTAGTTCGCGTAGTTTTTCTCTATTATAATTTCGCTACTTTCTATTTGAGCTGCTAAGGCAGGGTATTTTTTCTTGATAGATAAGTAGAAGTATAATATAGCTGGAAATAGCTGTTTGATTTCCATTTCTATTTGTTGCGCAAGGGTTTCAAGCAAAGGAGTTTGCTGATTAAAATGCTTTTTTATAATCGTTAATAAGGCATTATAATCAATGGTATCGTCAATGGTATGAACATGAAGATCATTTATACCCACTTTGCATTGTACAATGAAATGATTCCCTAATAGATGTTCTTCAGGATATAATCCATGATATGCTATCAGTTGAATATTATTTAAAGCAATGTATAAAATGTAAAAACGATTTAATGGAAAAGACTATGGGTTAACTGTAAGGTTTTTGGTTGCTTCGAAATCATTGACAAATTCGTCGTTTGAAACAAACAATTTAAAAGTAAAAACCCCAGAGGTAGTAGGAATAAAATAAGCATAGTCACCATAGCTAATTGTGCCATCAGGTAATAGCCAGCGTTGTTTGGTATATCTTTTTGAACAATTGTCTACCCGAATAGTATCTGTGAGTTTGTATGAAACTTTATTTGAACATATTTCAGCAAATGGCTCGCCTTTTTTGTCACAAGCAAATAAAAAGAGGGCCAATCCTATTAAGATAAAAAAGTATTTCATGTTGTCGTCAGATGTTTAAAGATTGTACAAATATAATTTTTTAAATTTTAAAGTACTTGTTTTCGTACATAAATATTTATTCAAGATAGGATTCTTCAAAATCAATGCCCAATTCAGCCAATTCCTTTAAAACAGGTTTGTAAACATCTTTCATAATAGGAATTTGCACACCTACTAAATTTTTGATTTTCCCTGTTAAAAACAACTTTGTAAAAATAGCCATGGGGAGTCCTACTGTTTTGGCCATGGCTGTATACGTTTTATCTTCTCCGGTTACAATTAAAGTACTGCTTAATTTAGCATCCAGGTTTCGTCTTCCATACACAAATTCATGATGCATTACGATCATATCTATATCTGAAGCTTCCATTTTCCATTTTTCCTCAATCACAGCCTGTAATATTTGGGCAGAAGTAGCAGGGGTTAAAACTTGTATTTTTTCTTCATCAAAAAGGCCTAACCACGCAATTAAGTCTGTTGCAATCGACTGTTTTCCTGCAATATGTGCAATACGTTCCTGAGGCGTATTTCCTTCAATGTGTTTAGTGGCATCCATAAACCATTGATAATAAGTCATCAGATCTGTTGGGTAAATGGTTTCATGTTGGGTTAGTCCCAGATTAACAATTACATGCCAGCCAATACAAAAATCAGCATGTCTAAAAGTGGCTCGCAACATAGTTTTTACATGCTCAAGTCCATACAATGACTTGTAGTTTAAACTATCTCTATTGGCATAAGCGACTAATTTGCCTAATTTAGGAACACTTACATTTTCTACATCATTAAAAAGTTGTTGATAAGGGATATGTTTTTCAAAACCGCTAAGTAAAAAATCAGCCCCTGATTTGCCTGCATTTAAAATGTTATTGGCATTCCATGATATTTTATAATGCCATGGATTATTATCACTCACAGGAGAAACCAATCCGCCACAATAGGATTTAAAGGAATAAATGTCACCCCCTAATCTTTCTACTTCATGTATAATTTTCATGGCGCTCATGTGGTCAATGCCAGGATCAAGGCCAATTTCGTTCATAAAAAGCAAGCCCTTATTTCTTGCTTCTATATGTAATTGTTTTATTTCGTCAGAAACATAAGATGCGGTCACAAGATTTTTATTCATTTCTAAACAATCCTGAGCAACGATGATATGTAAAGCAGGGGGGAGCAATGAGATGACAATATTAGCATTGGCAATATGTCTTTTTCTATTGGCTTCTTCATGAATGTCGATTTGCGTGGCAGTGCCAAATGAATGATTGGCAATGCGCTCTAAGGCCGCATTGATATTTGAATCAGCCACTGTTACCTGCCAGAAGTATTTTGATGAACACTCTAAAAGGTATTTAATCAAGTAAGAAGATGATTTGCCTGCCCCAAAAACTAAAATATTTGTCATTTGATAAATTTAAAAATAATATTGTACCTTTGCAAAGGTATAAATCTTAATATATTTAGAATGAAAAAAAATACATTCAAGTTTGTGTTCGTAGCATTTGCATTTGCAATCTTATTTTCTTCTTGTGCAACTAAGAAAAAATATGGTTGTCCTGAACATATTTCTATTCAAAAGTTACTTGGTTTATAAAAGTAATGAACTGGATATCGCTGACTACCGCTGATCAAATTCAACATATTGAATCTGATCGAATGAATCAATTCATTGTTATATTTAAACATAGTACCAGGTGCTCAATTAGTTCTATGATACTTCATAGACTGGAGCGAGAACAATCTCCTGACAATATAGATTTTTATTTCCTCGATTTAATCAAATACCGAGAACTTTCTCATGCAATAGCTGCTCAATTTGATGTGCAACATGAATCGCCTCAAATCCTTTTAATTAAAAATGGCAAATGCATTTATAATGAAAGTCATAATGGCATAAGCATGCAAGCATTGATTGCAGAAGCATCATAATAATCATTATAGATAAATAGCTGGGTACTGATAAATACAGCTAATGCCAAATGTATTTAATAAGTAGTTTGAAAATTTCAGTATAATGCCCCCACACACACATTATTTAAGCTAATTACCATTGTACTGTCTTTAATGTGACGTTGATAAAATACCCATTTCTAAAATGAGTTTTGAATTCAAGTATGGATCGAATAAGTTTATCGTCCTTTCACTTTTGTACACCCGGGTTTATAAAAAAGGGGGCCTAGTATAAATCTACATTAAACGATTTGTAATTGATCAACACATTTGAAATGGCATCGCAATCACCATTTCCATAGTTTAAGGTACGTAATGCTTTACCTTGAGGTTGCATTTCAATTTTTCCTTTTGTGATATATCTACAAGCTACTTCTTTATAAAGAGGCTCTGTAATATTCATTGAATAATATTGTTTGTTACCATTGATGCCATTTCCTGTACCTTGAAGTTCATAAACATCATCACCCCAAACAGGTGTATTTTGGCCTTGAATCCAGGTTCTTAAACGTTCAGCATTCCAATAAACGGTATCTGCACCGAGGGTTGTAACAATTTTGCCTGCAGTTTCAATTTCGAAATATTTTTGACCTACTAAATTTAATCCTTTACTTTTCACAATACTAGTTCCTGAAACATTCATATCGTTTACATAATAGTTATCAAATTGTATGGTTAAAATATTTGCAGTGTCAGTATAACGTTGTGTGTAAGTAGCTAGTATACGTCCTCTGCGATTTCTACCATCATTGCATAAACAGTCTACAGCACCAAAATCAATGGTAATGCTACGTGGAGAGCTTAGGGTATCGTGTATAATACTAGCGCAATAACCGGTTGTTTTATAATTTGCTAATAATTCGCCTGTATTTTTTGTTGCGGCATCATCCACAATGGCAAGTGCATTGTCGTAAATAAACTCGCCCAGAACAGCTTCTTTAACGATTTCTATATCTGTATCTCGTTCTCTTACACAAGCACTAAATACAAATAAAGTAACTAAGGTTGTTAATACGATAACAATGCTGGTTTTATTAATTCTCATAAATAATGTTCTTACTAAAAATCGAATAAAAGTAATATAAAAGGATTAAAAAGGTATTATTTTTTTGAAAAAAAACATTTTTTTTCAAAAAAAGCGAAAAACAATCCATTTTTAAGAACTGTTTTTCGCTAATTTAGAACAATTAAAAATTTTAATGATAGGTACTGATTACTTTAAAGTAATGGTATAAGTATTGCCATTGATCAACACGGTAGCGGTATTATCGCAATTGCCATTGCCAAAGTCAATCGTGCGAAGCAATTTACCTGCGGGTTGTAATTCCATTTTTCCGGCAGTAAACCATTTACAGCCTAATTCTTTTACTAATGGAAGGATTATATTCATGGTAAAATTGCCATTTTTATTTTGACCGCTGCCATTGCCTGTGATTTCATAGATATCGTCGGTCCAGGTTTGCGTATTTTCACCTTGTATCCAGGTTCTTGTTCTGTTCGAATTCCATACTATAGAATCTGTTAGGTTTGATTTGATGATTTTTCCAGTCACTACAATACTAAAATAGGATTGGTTGGATGCATTTAACCCCATATTGGTTACTGTTTTAGTTCCCATGATTTGATTGTCATTTACGAAATAATTGTCAAAACCAATGGTATGAACACTTCCAGCTAATTTATATTTACCAGTATAGCTTACTAATATCTTTCCTCTACGATCTCTGCCATCATTACACATACAATTTGTAGGACCAAAGTCAATGGTAATGGTTCGTGGGGTAGTGGTGGTGTCATGGGTAACCGTTGCACAATTGCTAGCCGTTTTATAGCTGCCTAAGTTGTCACCTGTATTTAAATTAGATGCTTCATCAGCAATGTTTAATGCGTCGTTGTAACTAAATTCTGCCAATGCATTGTCATTTGACATTTCGGTTTCATTGTCCTGATTTTTGTCTCGATTACGATTACAAGAAATGGTGAAAATTGAAGTCGCTAACAAAGTAGCAAATAATACTGATTTAATTGAATGGTATTTCATGATGTTTTTTATTTTTATGCACCCTATGACCGCTTGTTTAACTAAAAGTTTAAAGTATTTGTAAATTAATTTATAAACCAATTTGTAGAATTATTTATGATTAGCTTTGCGTCCTTTAAAATTAAGAAAGCGATTATTGGATTTGAATATGAAAAAAAGAGTAGCCATATATGGAAGTACCGGTTCAATTGGTACTCAGGCATTAGAAGTAATTGAAGCGCACCCCGATTTGTTTGAATTAGAAATATTGACTGCACATAGCAATGCCGATTTGTTGATACAACAAGCAAAAAAACACAAACCAAATATTGTTATCATCAGCGATGAATCAAAATACCAGCAAGTGAATGAGGCTTTGTCTTCTGAACATATTAAAGTATTTGCAGGTGAAAAATCATTGATTGAAATGGCTGCCAGTGATAATTATGATATATTATTGGCTGCAATTGTTGGGTTTGCGGGCTTGTCGTCTACCATTGCTGCTTTGCAACAGGGTAAAACAGTGGCTTTAGCAAACAAAGAAACTTTGGTTGTAGCAGGTGATATTGTAAGTGAATTAGTAAAAAAACATCATGCCAGTTTAATTCCAGTGGATAGTGAACACTCTGCTATTTTTCAATGTATAGTGGGAGAAGCTGAAAATGCAGTTGAAAAAATTGTTTTGACAGCCTCCGGAGGTCCTTTTTTAGGTAAAAAGCCAAATTACCTTATCAATGTGAAGAAAGACCATGCCTTGCAACATCCTAATTGGACGATGGGTGCTAAAATCACGATTGACTCAGCTAGTTTGATGAACAAAGGGTTGGAAATGATTGAAGCCAAATGGCTTTTTGGTTTGCAAAATGAACAAATTGAAGTGATCGTGCATTCTCAATCTATCATACACTCTATGGTACAATTTATTGATGGCAGCATGAAAGCACAGATGGGATTACCCGATATGAAATTACCTATTCAATATGCTTTGGCCTTTCCCCATCGTATTCAAAACGATTTTAAACGCTTTGAGTTTAAAAATTTTCCGTCCCTCACTTTTGAGGTGGCAGATACAAAAACTTTCCGTAATCTTGCACTCGCAAAAGAAGCTATGTTGATGGGTGGAAATGCGCCCTGTGTGTTAAATGCAGCGAATGAAGTAGTGGTGGATGCATTTTTAAAAAACAAGGTAGGATTTTTAGAAATGAGTGATATTATTGAAAGTTGTCTTGAAAAGGTTTCATTTATTGAAAAACCAACATTGCACGACTATATCATGTGTAACACAGAAACACGCAATTTGGCTTCTTCTTTTATTAAATAAAAAATTATGATGCAATTATTAGCAATAGACTGGTCGGTTGTTGGCGTTAAAGCTGGACAATTGATTTTAGCGTTAAGTATTTTAGTGATCTTACATGAGTTTGGCCATTATATTACAGCCCGATGGTTTGGGTGTCGTGTAGAAAAATTTTATTTATTTTTTGATCCTTGGTTTTCTCTTTTCAAAAAGAAAGTAGGCGATACAGAGTATGGGGTTGGTTGGTTACCCCTTGGTGGTTATGTAAAAATTTCAGGAATGATTGACGAAAGCATGGACAAAGAGTCTATGAAATTACCACCTCAACCTTGGGAATTTAGAAGCAAACCCGCCTGGCAACGATTGATTATCATGCTTGGAGGTATTATCATGAATGTCATTGTAGCGGTTGTGATCTATGCGATGGTGTTGTTTACCTGGGGAGATAAAAAAATACCTGGAGATTCAATAAAATATGGGATAGCAGTAACAGATAGTACTTTGTACAAAATGGGTTTAAGAAACGGCGATAAAATATTGTCTATTGACGGTCATAAAGTGAGTGATTTTGAACATTTACTAAAAAGCATTTTGTTGTCAGAAAATGTGATTACCATTGAAAGAAACCAACAAGTACAGGATTTAAAAGTTCCGATTGATTTGTTGGGTCAATTGATTGAAAATAAAAAGAAAGGAAGAATTTCATTGATAGAACCCCGTAAACCATCTATGGTTTTTTATGTACCTGACACCTCAGATGCGTATAAAGGAGGCCTGAGAAAAAATGACAAAATCATTGAAATTGACAATACGCCTATTGTATATCATGATGATATTATCAGTGTGTTAAAAGACAAAGCCAATCAATCGGTACAAGTAAAAGTCAACCGTAATGATTCGATTATCGGCTTAGCATTAAAAATTAATGCCGAATCTAAAATTGGTTTTGTACCTTATGGTTATGATTACTTTCAGATGGATAGCCTTGGGTGGTTAAAAATGGTGATAACCAAATACTCATTTTTTGAATCTATACCTGCTGCTGTATCGAAAGCTAAAGGGGATTTAAATTTTTATGTTGCTCAGTTTAAAAAAATGGGTAATTACAAAACGGGAGCCTACAAAGGGATGGGTGGCTTTAAAGGCATCGCCAATGCCTTTCCGGGTGAATGGAATTGGGAATCTTTTTGGAGTATGACTGCCTTTTTATCTATCGTATTGGCCTTTATGAATTTATTACCCATACCTGCCTTAGATGGTGGACATGTTATGTTTACCTTGTATGAAATGATTACTCGACGCAAGCCCAATGAAAAATTTCTTGAATATGCTCAAATGGCCGGAATGATATTATTGTTGTTGCTTATGCTATATGCAAACGGGAACGACTGGTTTGGTTGGGGTAAATAAGGACTGCTGATTGATGCTTATGTTTACTTTTAAATAGCATTTCATTGATATTTAAATGCTCATCATTTATCTAAAGCATTCATTATGATTTTCTCTTTTTTAAAATAAGACTATCCGCTGGATAAGTGTTTTTTAATAGATCCATTTGAGCTTTAGCCCAATTGATTAAAATCGTTCGCTGATTGTCTGTAAGATTTGCTTCTTTGTGCAATCCAAGATAAGTATAAGAGGCCAATGGCATTTCTTTTTCTTCCAGCATTTCAATGGTTTCTTCAAACTTATGATTTTGACGCGCTATAGATAAATGTGTGAATTCAGAAAAATTTAAATGTTCTTTTCCTTCAACCACATGTTCATTTAAAAACCATGCAGAAGGCTGTATTTCAGCATACCATGGATAAGCAGTTTTGTTGCTATGGCAATCATAACAAGCGTTTTTTAATAGGGTATTGACTTCGTCTGGAATGGTATATTTTTTGGAAAGATGGTAGGTATTGTTGTCAGAAACATTTTTTGCGGGTCTAACAAATTGAATGGCTATAAAAATGAGTAATAATCCAATAAAAATTTTCTTGAGCATCTTGTGAAGTATTTTAATTGGTTGAAATTACAAATAATATTTTTCAACTGCATGGTTTTTATTTTTTAAAGTTTAACCTTAAACCATTTTTTAAAAAAACTACCCCAAAATGTTTATAGTTTTACTTCCCTTTAATTCTGCTATTTTCACTATCTGCACCAGATTTTCGGTCTCGTTGACGCTCTACCTGATTGCTACCAAAACGATAAGAAACATTGAGTCGCAATTGTCGACTTTCATAATTACCGTTGGCATCTACATATAAGCCTGAGAAATTACTAATAGCATACCATCGTTGGGTTTTAAACACGTCAGACAAGCTCAACTTTGCCGTCAATTTCTTTTTCATAAATGTTTTCTGCATTCCGAGGTCTAAGCTGCCCATTGGTTTTAATTTGAAAGTACCGCCCCAATAGTTTGGACCACTATACCATCCTGATATATTGACTGAAAAATCATTGGGTAAAGTGAATGTATTGTCAGCATATAAGGTATAGGTATAATACTGATTGCTTAATTTTCTACCTTCAAAATCAGCTTGTAACTGATTGTAGTTTGCATTGATGTTAGCCATAACCATCCACCATTTTTTAACCGGCACTGGAAAAGAAATATTAATACCCGCTATATCCATTGTGGCAAAGTTTTTTTGGGTAACATATGTACGCGAAAACTCAGTGGTATCGGTGGTTTGCATAAACATATCCCGCACATGACTATAGCTTAACGAAGTAGTAAAGTATTGCATAAATGTGTGTGTCAGATCAAGTGTATTGGTGTATTGTGGACGTAGAAAAGCATTTCCTTTTTCGTAGGTAAGTTCGTCTAACTTAATTTCAAAGGGATTTAAATCTTGATAGTTTGGTCGGTCTATACGTCTGCTATAAGTAATTCCTAATTGGTGTTTAGCATTGATGGTATAAGAAAAACCTGCACTTGGAAAGAAATTTAAATATTCGCGTTCTACGGTGTCGTCATTTTGTGGGGTAGCGCTGCTGAGCATCCCTTTTGAATGGGTATGTTCGGCTCTAATACCCATTTGTATCGAAAGTTTATTGAATGCTCTGGAAAAGTTGAGATAGGCAGCATTGACATTTTCCTTATATAAAAATCGATTTGTTCTATTCACATTTAAAGTATCCAGATTATTGATTACATCATAAAATTGAAAATCATTGTCTGTATTTACCAGAGCTGATTTGATACCAACCCCAAGTTTACCTTTCATTAAATTTTGTTCATAATCAGCCTTTCCTGAGTAGATGTGTATATTGTTTGCTGTATTGCTTTTGTAAATAGCTTCACTTGTTACGGCTGTTTCATCTTGATTCCAGTAAAAATTGGGCTGATAGCTTCTGCCTTTACTACTGAAATTGCCATAATCCACATCAATGTTTAATGAATGTCCACTTGTATCTTCAAATTTATAATTTAAGTTGGCGTTTCCATTTTTACGAGTGATTGGAATTTTATTAGTAGCCTTCATCACCTGATTGTAAGGTGCGTTTGCAGGGCCTATGAGTGTTTTGCTTTCGCTGTTAAAATCGCCCGTACTTGACATGCCATTGACCATAATACCAATCACATTTTTTGCATTGAGATAATAATCTACACCAGCCTTTAGGGAATGATTGATGCCATCGCTGACATTTTCTGATTTGAAGTTGTAGGTATAGTTATTTTGCGTTCGATCAAAATTTTGGAAGTTGAAATCTTTGCCATTATTTAAGCTGTAATTACCAAAAACATTCACTTTTTTACTTCGGTTATTCAGGCTCAGTCCAAGGTTTTGCTTAAAGTATTTTCCTTGTGCAATTCCAAGGTTGACATTTCCATTGGTGCCAAATTTTTTGTTCTTTTTCAACTTAATATTAATGATACCTGCATTACCTGATGCATCATATTTCGCTGATGGGTTTGCAATCAGTTCGATGCTTTCTATATTATTTGATTGCATGTTTTTCAACATGGCGGCAAGGTCTTTATTATCCATATAGGTTGGCTTCCCATCAATATAAATCAGTACATTGTTTTTTCCACGCATTTCTACATTGTCATCTTTGTCTACCCGCACACCAGGGCATTTGCGAAGCAATTCAAGTGCATTGGTACCTGAAGCATTGATACTTTGTTCTACATTAAAAACAGTTTTATCGGCTTTTACTTCAATCATTGGTTTTTTTGCCAATACCTTTACTTCTTTCAAAGCCATTTCACTTACGCTTAAAGCAATGTTGTGTATTACATCTGCATCATTGATTACGATCACTGGAGAATAATATTTTTTATATCCAATATTGGTAGAACTAATGATATATTCTCCATTGGCAACTTCGTCAAACTGATATTCTCCTTTGTCATTGCTTACATCGCCTTTTACAAGACTTGAATCCTGACTCTTTAGGAGTAAAACACTCACAAAAGAAGCTGGTTTTTTATCTTTATCCGTTACCACACCTGCAATATGGTGAGGCGTTCCAATGGCTATGAAAGAGGACAATGTCATGACTGTAAAAAGCCCTAAGAAAAAAGTATAAGGTTTCAAATGATTTCTATTTTGAAGCGAAAGTATACTCCGTATGCATACTATATTAATGGCTTTCCATGAATGGAAAAAAATAAATGTCCATTGGCAAATTTTGATATTTTTTTTAGTTACAAAATGAATGAATAATGTTGCTTGTAATAATTTTAGTTTATTGGCTTTGAATATTTCATTGAAGGTAATAGTTCATGCAATGTTGATCCTGTAACGCCCTTTCAAACTTGTCTAAGATGAAAAAATACGTTTATTTGTATTTACTGTAGAAGGGTAGTTTGGATCAAAGGGACCTATTAATGCAATGCAAGTTGAGTACTTTGAAAGTATAAACTTTCAGTGTGTATTTTTTAAATTTAATTTATGCAAAGAGAAAATTTCGTATCAATAGGTAAGTGAGGTTTGGCAAAGAGGATTGTCAACTTTTATCTTTGATTATTTGTTTACTTATTCTTATGTAAAAATAATTTTAAAACACTTTTTTATACAGACAACACATTAAAAATTGACCAATTGTTATTCGTTTAAGTGCAATAAGCGTTGATAGTAAACCGATATTTTTCAAACAACATCCTAAATACATTTTGTATAAGTTGTCAAAGTCAAATGTGAATAAATGAATCTGTTTGCGTAAATTATCTGGATAGGGATGTTTTATATTTAGTAAAAAAACATTCTATCCCTATCATCTTATTTTCATACCTAAACACCTATTTTACCTTCACCATTTATTTGTTTATTAAAACAATAAACGGTCTCGAATTTTGACAAAATCTCTTTTCTCCAAAGATGAATGATTCACTATTTTAAAAATAATCTTAAGGGCAAATTTTCAAATTCCATATTTAAATACTAACTTTAAATCATAATTCAGAAGATATGTTTGAAACTTCCAAGCCTATGTTAGGCATTGACTTAAACAATACCGTAAAATCGAAAATTGCTTATATTGATGATGTGCCTTACTCACTCATTCCTGGCGAAACAATCCTGTCTTTTGTCAGACGAAACTTAGGTGGCGATTTAGTGCCTACCTTATGTGATGCACCCAACTTAGATCCATTTGGAAGCTGTCGTGTTTGTAGTGTGGATGTGGCATTGGTGCAAAATGGAAATGCCAAAGCCATGGCTTCATGCCATACACCCGTTATGGAAAATGCCTATATTTATCCAACAAGCAAACGAATTCAAAAGCTTAGAAAAAATATCATTGAGCTGGTATTGACCGATCATCCGCTTGATTGTTTAACCTGTGAAGTCAATAATAATTGTGAACTTCAACATGTGGCAGCCCAGGTGGGTGTTCGCGATGTGCGTTACCCCGATGGTAAAACGCATCTCGATCGAAAAAAAGATTTGAGCCATCCTTACATGACAAGTGATATGAGTAAATGCATCAACTGTTTTAGATGTGTGCGCGCCTGCGATGAAGTACAAGGCCAATTTGTGCTGAGCATGGCAGGTCGTGGGTTTGATAGTCATATTGTAAAAGGAACCGAACAAACATTTTTTGAAAGTGATTGTGTGAGCTGTGGTGCATGTGCACAAGCTTGTCCCACAAGTGCCATCAGCGATGTGTTTGAAAGCAAAAGCATTGTAGCCAAGGAAAAAACACGTACTGTATGTACTTATTGTGGTGTCGGTTGCAATCTGGAAGTAGCCACCATCAATGGCGCTATCAAAAGCATTCAAGCACCTTATGATGCAGCAGTGAATGCAGGCCATACTTGCTTAAAAGGACGTTATGCCTTCCAGTTTTATAATCATCCGGAAAGATTACGTACCCCACTCATCAAAAAAGAGGGAGAATTTGTAACAGCTACATGGGAAGAAGCTTATGACTTTATTGCTGATAAACTCAATGAGGTAAAAGCCAAGTATGGGGCGGATGCCATTGGCGGTATCTCATCTGCACGTTGTACCAATGAAGAGAATTATTTAATGCAGAAATTTATCCGTACCGTCATTGGAACCAATAATATTGATAGTTGTGCTCGGGTTTGTCATTCACCTACTGCATTAGGTATGCAACGAACTTTTGGCACAGGAGCTGCCACCAACTCAGTGATTGATATACAATATACTGATTGTATCATGGTGATTGGTGCTAACCCCACCGATGGTCATCCTGTGACAGGAGCTAAACTTAAACAGTTTGCGATGAAAGGCAAACCGTCTATAGTGATTGACCCACGCAGAACTGAAATGGCTAATTATGCAACTTATCACTTGCAATTAAAACCAGGTACCAATGTGGCTTTACTCAATATGATGTTGTATTACATCATACAAGAGCAATTAGAAGATCAATCATTTATTGAATCCAGAACTGCTGGCTATGAAGATTTTAAACAACATGTACTCGCCTTCGATATCAACGAATTAGAAGCAATCACAGGGGTTGATAAAGCATTGGTGCGTCAAGCAGCAATAGCTTATGCCTCTGCTCCCAATGCCATGAGTTTTCATGGTTTGGGTGTTACTGAACATTCACAGGGAACGTTTACCGTAATGTTGATTGCTGATTTGGCAATGATCACAGGTAATATCGGTAGAAGAGGGGTAGGGGTAAATCCTTTACGCGGACAAAATAATGTACAAGGAGCTGCAGATATGGGTTGTCAACCACATCAAGGTGCTGGCTATTATGATGTGACTAATCCGGAATATCATGCTAAATATGAATCCTTTTATGGTGTATCATTGCCCAATTATATTGGGTTGAAAATACCTCAAATGTATGATGCTGCCATAGATGGAAAATTTAAAGCGTTGTGGTTGATGGGTGAAGACAATGTACAAACAGACCCCAATACCAATAAAGTAAAAGAGGCCTTGAATAAACTTGATTTGTTGGTGGTGCAGGAATTGTTTATGACCGAAACGGCTAAGATGGCCCATGTAATATTACCAGCAGCGTCATTTTTAGAAAAAAGCGGCACTTTTACCAATGGCGAACGTAGAATACAACGAGTGCAAAAAGTGGTTGAGCCAATAGCGGGTACTAAAACAGATGGGCAGATTATGGTTGAAATCATGAATAAAATGGGGGGGCATGAAAAAGATTATGACCCTAAACATTTATTAGAAGAAATTTCGCAAATCGTTCCTTTTTTTGCCGGTGTTAAATGGGATGAACTTGGTGAAAACGGTAAACAATGGCCTGTATTAACAGATGGTTCAGACACAGAAATCTTACATATTGATAGTTTTAAAATGGGTAAAGGACAGTTTAAAAAAGCCACCTGGCAAGAGTCTACTGAATTGACCGATCATAAAAAAGATTTCCCATTTATATTGACAACCAATCGTGAACTTGAACATTATAATTGTGGCGCACAAACACGAAGAACAGGCAACGCAGATATACTTTTAACCGATACCTTAATGATACATCCGATGGATGCTGCAAACCATATGATTGAAAATGGCGATATGGTATGTATTGAAAGTGCAAGAGGAAAAATAGATGTGAAAGCAAAAATTACCGATGAAGTGAAACCAGGCATTTTATCTTCTACGTTTCATTACCCTGAAGTGAGTATGAATATTCTTACAAGCTCTGTAACCGATACAGATGCCTTATGTCCTGAATATAAAGTATGTGCTGTGAGAATTAGAAAGAGTAAAGGGAAGTACAAACTGGTCTGAGTTGTGAAGTAGATTTTTACTGAGTTATATGATGCTTCGATAGTTTATAATATTCGATAACAAAGATTGAATGCCATACGCATATCTCCATATCCTGATTTAAACTTTGCAGGTTCTACCACTTTGTTTGTATAGTACACATCTTGTTGTCGAAGATAATACCCACCCCCTATACCCATATTGTATTCTATGGCAAAACGTTTGTTTAACTGCAAAACACAACTGGTGCCCATGCCAAAACGAAGTGCATGACCTGTGAAATCTCTGCCTAAATCATTGATATCAAACAAAAAATTTGAACCCTTGATTTCTTGGTCATAAATGCATCGTTTTATATATCCAGTATAAGCTAACATTCGCAATTTAAATTTATTGTTTTTTGTACCAACTAATTGATAAAAATAATCAATGGTGATAGTTTGAAACGAATAGGTGGGTCTCTGACCATCACCCGGATGAAAAAAGGTAAGTCCAGATGAGAAATGGGTAGCCATACTATGTTTCGATATTAAATGGGCTTCAATATCCAGGCTGGGTCTGGCCAGAATCCAATTGAGGGTATTGGTTTTAATGCTTAATTTTTGTGCTATACCATTCAACGTAATACCCATAAGCAATAAGGTAGTTAGAGCTATTTTCATTGACCAAATTTACAACAATCCATTGAGTTATCGAATGAGTGCATCTTCATTCCTATGCATTGTTTACTTGGTGATAAAAAAATGGAATGGTTTTTTTAGAATTTGTTTTTATGTATGAGAATGACTTTTTCATGACAAAAACCAACTAACTTACAATACCTTTGGGGCGTCTTATATAAAAAATAATATCATGAAAAAACTATATTTACTCTTAATGATGAGTTTCTCATACATTGCCCAAGCGCAGATTGTAAACTTAACACCACAAGCAGCTTCTACATTAATCAATACCAATACCACGATTCCAATGGGGGGCAACTTTAAAACGTATATCGTTTGTAGTGGTAATACATTGACATATCAGGAAAATAGCACGATGGATACAATTGTATTGATGCCAGGTGCGACTTTAAAAATTGATAGTGTCTATAGTTATGGCTATTCTAAGATATATGCAAAAGCTGGTAGCATTGTAGATATTAACTTCAAACAAGTTGGGTCTCTTATTTATGAAGCAGGCGTTACCATTCAAGATACCAATGTAGGTCCGCCTTCCTTTTTTATGGGTGCGCAACAAGTCACTACAATCAATGTATCGTATGCCAATTTACCTGGAGGTATCGGGTGCACGCCTACTGGTTTAACACCAGTAAATACAAATCAATCGTTGATAAGCCTATACAACAATGATCATCATTTATATATCAAAAATGCAACAACAAAAGATGGCCGTTTTCAAATAATAAATCCAATAGGCGCAATTGTAAAAGAATGGCATCATGGAAATGTAACTGAAACAATAGATATCAGCTCGCTTCCAAAGGGTGTATATTTTGTAAGATGGATGCTAAATGGTGAAGTGGGTGCCATGTCTTTTTTGAAATAAGACCTTTTGTGAATTTCCGTATAAAATGTTTGAAAATCCTAAATTATTGGGTTTATAAGCAAATTTTATACACATAATCGATCAACAGCTTTGCAACGTTTTCATAATGGGTATATGTTAATGTAGCAGGTTTGTCAAAGACATCATGATAGAATCCTGTTCCTCCCATTGAATAAATAAAAAAGGAGGGGATGCCTTTTTCTGAAAAATAATAATGATCAGAGTTTTTGGCTTTACCCCTGATTTTTACATCAGGGATATATTTCTTAACGGTGTTTAGTGATTTTAATGATTCGAACTTTTCTTTAAAAATTTCACCATTTACAACGGTAATTCCATTTTCGGCATTGCCCATAATATCGATATTAATCAGCATTTTTATTTTGAAAATATCAAATATGGGTTGCTTTGTAAAATGCTGGGAACCTAATAAACCTGCTTCTTCTCCACTAAACAAAATAAATACCATATTGCAGGGAGGTTTGTGCTTAGAAAAATAAGCGGCGAGGTAACATATCATACTTGTACCACTTGCATTGTCGCTTGCGCCAGGAAACATGGCATCGCCTTGCATTCCTAAATGATCATAATGAGCTGAAAATACAATACAAGAATCAGTTCGTTTGCCTTTTATATATCCGATGATATTTTTATTTTCTAAAGCTGATTGCCATTGGTTTTCAAACGAAATTTCAATGTTTTCCTTGCCTGCGATCACACTGTCAAAGATTACAATACTTGCATATTTATCTGTATCTGTAGCAATGGTATGGGTTAATTTTTTTTCTTCCGTAAAAATGATCAGGCCTGGAAATTGATGATAGAATTGCAAGGAATCAATAATCTTATTGTTTTTGCGACCTGATTGATGCAATACCAAAGCATCTTGTTGGGTAAATCCTTTTTTAATTTTTTTTGAAAGCAATGCTAAGTCTAATGAGTCTTTGGTATTAAAATGGAGAAGCTTGAAATTTCCTTTACAGGAAGGAGCCCCTGCTGATACAAGAAATTCATGGCCTACCCTTAATTCTTTTTGATCTACTTTACAATGAATGGGCGTAGGGTGGGTGTTTACCCCAAAAGAATAGGACTGGGTATAGGAATTGCCAAATTTTTTCAATTTTAAATTCGTAAATTCATTGGCAAGAAAAGAGGCTGCTTTATTCACGCCATCATCTACATATCCACGGCCTTTATACTTTTCAGCACATAGTTCATTGACAATCAACTTTGCATAGTTCATGTCTTGTGCGTAAGTGGGCAATCGCAACAAAATAAAAAATAAAAGGATGACAAAATACCTGAATGACATAAAGAATGAATAATGAGTCTAATAAAGTGGCTTAGTTGATTTTCATGCCTAATTCGCTAAATACAAATGATAAAACATCGGTCCATTCATCAATTTGTTTTGATGTGGGTTTGCCAGCACCGTGTCCTGCCTGCACATCAATTCTGATCAACATGGGATTTTCGCCAGCATGTGCATCTTGCAATGCTGCTGCAAATTTAAAGGAGTGCGCAGGTACCACCCGGTCATCATGGTCAGCAGTGGTAATCATCGTTGAAGGGTAACGAGTTCCTTTTTTTACATTATGTAAAGGTGAGTATTTGATAAGGTATTTAAAATCTTCTGCTTTGTCGCTGCTACCGTATTCCACAGCCCAACCCCAACCAACGGTAAATTTATGATAACGAAGCATATCTAAAACACCCACACCTGGTAATGCCACTTTAAATAAATCGGGACGTTGGGTCATACAAGCACCAACTAATAAGCCACCATTGCTTCTGCCATGGATTGCCAGTAATTCTTTGGTGGTGAAATTGTTTGCAATCAAGTGTTCGGCAGCCCCAATAAAATCATCAAATACTTGTTGTTTTTTGGCAAGCATTCCACCTTTATGCCAATCTTCACCAAATTCACTACCTCCCCTAAGACTTACAGAAACATAGATGCCACCTTTTTGTACAAAGTATGACATAGGAATGCTAAAACCAGGGGTCAATGGAATATTAAATCCACCATAGCCATACAAAAATACAGGGTGGGGGCCAGCAGTTAAATCTAGATCTTCGCGATGATACACAAACATAGGCACTTCAAGACCATCTGTGCTTGTAAACCACATTTGCTCTACCACCGTTTTAGCCATTGGAACATTTAAAGTGGCTTGTTTAAATAATTGACTTTTACCCGTTTTTAAATCATACTTGTAAATGGTAGGAGGAGCATTGTATGAGTTAAAGGTGTAAAAGGTATGATCATCTTTTGCACTGCCATTGAAACCACTTACAGTGCCGATACCAGGCAATTTGATGGTGTCAATATATTGACCATTTAAATCATATATTTCAATTTTACTCGAAGCATTGTATAAATACTTGCAAAATATTTTATCACCTACACGTGTAGCACCATCTAGTTTGAAGTTTTTTTGTTTTACAAATGTTTTTTCGGTGTTCGTAGACGGATCTACTAATAAAAGTTGATAATTAGGGGCATTTTTATTTGAAATAATCAAGAACTGATTATTGATGGTTTCAATAAAATCCTGATTGATTGTATAACCTTCATTGCCAATAACTTTAAAGTCGGTTTGCTTGTTTTTTAAGTCTTTGTAAAACAATTCACTACCATCGGTACCTTCTGAAATACTTAGTATAAGCCATCTTTCATCCTCGCTTAGGGTAGCGCCTTTGTATTTGAGTGGATGATTTTTGTCTTCATACACCAATTGGTCATATGATTGTTCGGTGCCTATTTTATGAAAAAATATTTTTTGATATTCTGTTTTAGCTGAATATTTTTTGTCATCTTTTGCAGGTTTATCATACCCGCTATAATAAAATCCTTCATCACCTTTCCATGAGATACCACTAAATTTAGAATAGTTTATCATATCGGGAATGCGCTTTTTTGAAGCCATGTCTATCACGTAAATATCTTGCCAATCGCTTCCTGCATCAGACACGCTGTAAGCACAATACTTTTGATTTTTTGAAAGTTGAACTCCATTAAGAGCTGAGGTGCCATTTTTATTTAAGGTATTGGGATTGATGAGTTCGCTGGGTTTGCCATTGATTCCTTTTTGAATGTATAACACACTTTGATTTTGGAGACCATCATTTTTATAAAATAAATAATAATCACCTTCTTTGGTGGGGCTGCTATATTTTTCATAATTCCACATGTTGGTGAGTTCTTGATTGACCTTTGAACGAAAAGGGATTTGACTTAAAAAATGTTCGGTATGTTCATTTTGCATTTTTACCCATGCACTTGTGCTGGGGGCATTGTCATCTTCTAACCAACGGTATGGGTCTGCGATTTCTGTCCCAAAATAATTGTCAGTTTGGGTGCCTTTGTATGTTTTGGGGGTTTGATCTGCATGCTGTGCATATAATTGAATAGACATAATAGATAAAAAGAAAAATGAAAATCGTTTCATAATTACTGAGATTAAATTTTTTTTGAATGCTGTAAATATACAATGAGATAATGGTCAAAAAAAAACATCCTGAATAAGTTTCAGGATGTTTTGGTTGTTGTTTTTTATAAAGA
The DNA here is from genome assembly GCA_016711825.1 of Bacteroidota bacterium. GTDB lineage: Bacteria > Bacteroidota > Bacteroidia > Chitinophagales > Chitinophagaceae > OLB11. Next base: position 74,786 of record JADJSG010000003.1, read on the forward strand.
TTTACCTATTCTGCTGAAGGTGCTGCTGCACTTTCGTCAGTATTTTCAACAGCTGGTGTTTCCGCTACTGGTGCTTCTTCTGCAACAGGAGTTTCTACAGCCACTGCTACGGGTGCTTCTTCCACTTTTTTAATCATGGGTTGAATTTTAGAAGCAGCTTTAGCTTTTTTGTGTGAATCTTGACGGGCAGCCACAAGTTGTTCGTGTGAGCCATTCCATGCTTCAAATTTATCTAAAGCAGTTTGTTCGTCAAATAATCCCAATTTAACACCTCTCATCAAATGTTTTAAATATAAAACACCTTTAAAAGAAAGAATACGGTTTGCAGTGTGGGTTGGTTGTGCACCTTGATGTAACCAATGCATCGCACGTTCTCTGTTGATTTGGATGGTAGCCGGTACAGTCAAAGGATTGTAGGTACCTAATTTCTCGATAAATTTTCCATCGCGACGTGAAGTAGAGTTTGCTACTACGATGAAATAATAAGGGCGTTTCTTAGCGCCGTGACGTTGAAGTCTGATTTTTACTGACATAAATAATAGAAATTATTTTAGTTTGGTTGTGAATAAATTAATTAAGGGCGCGAAGGTATGTTTAATTTAAATAAATTCAAAATATGTTTTAGAGATCCCTGATAAAATCAAGCAATTGGATTGTTTATGTAGCAGATTTAGCTCCTGATAAATTTCAATTGCAAAATCTGGGTTTAATGCGTTCTTACGACTAGTTCCTTTCGTTGTATGCTAGTCTTTGTGCATTTCAACATTTTATATAGACTGCAATCATGATGCTTGTTGCAAAGATTGCATTCTTGCAAAATACTTTCCTATTATATCAAATTCAATATTGACCGCATCGCCTTCCTGGATTAAACGGATACTTGTATGGTAATAAGTATAGGGGATGATTGCTACTTCGAAGGTGTTTTTGGTAACATTAAAACATGTGAGGCTTGTTCCATTCACACAAATTGACCCTTTTTCGATTATAAGGTGGTTAAAGGTGGTAGGAATTTCAAATCGGTAAACCCAATTATTGTTTGTATCAGATTTGTACACACAAGTAGCTTTGGTGTCTACATGTCCTTGTACGATATGCCCATCTAAACGGTCATTGAGTTTCATACAACGTTCTAAGTTTATAATATCATGTAGCTTCCACTGACCGATAGCGGTTTTAAGCATGGTTTCTGACACTGCACATACGGTATGGGTATTTTCGCCTAAGGCGATGACCGTTAAGCAAATGCCATTGTGAGCCACCGATTGGTCTATTTTTAATTCGTTTGAAATATTACTCGCAATGGTAATGACCATGGTTTGATTTTCATGCACAATCGATTCGATGTTACCCGTTGTTTCTATGATCCCTGTAAACATAATTTGTATTAATTTTTAAAGGCAGTGCCTTTATGTAGTACCACGCCTGTGTCAGTTTGCAATTGGTATACTATCTGAATGGTGGTGGTGTCTTGTATACTGGCTTTTGAACCACCGCCTGCAATGGTATCTTGCTGGTTACAATATTGCTGTCCATTGCCTAATAAAGAATCTAATGTAAATTTAAAAAAACGATTGGCAGTTGCCATATACGGATTCAGACCGCAAAAACCAGTAACAGTCAATTTAGTAGAATCAATTTGAAGAAATGAAATGTAAAAAGAATCTTTGCTTACAAAAGCACCCAAATCGTCAATAACGGTATCGTGAAAAAGATAAGTGCCTTGATAAATTTGTGCGGGGAAAATACAAGTGGTATTGTCTTCTATACCTGGGAAATCCCAATTGTAGTTAATGGCAGAGGGTATATTGCAATATTTGTTTTTGATTCTTGGGTCTGTAAAAGGTTCGGGGTCTTCATACTTTTTGCAAGCACTCAAAAACAATATAAATAACACTAAAATTCGTATTTGCATAAGGCACAAAAATAACGATAAATGAATGAAAATATTATAATTGAAATTAAATTTGATTTTTTGTTTAAAAGCGTTACTTTTGCGCTCCAAAAATTATATTAAATAAACGTATGTTAATCATCGACTCAAAAGATTGCGAAAGCATAGACAAAGCTTTAAAAAAGTACAAAAAGAAATTTGAAAAAGCACATATCTTAATACAATTAAGAGAACGTAAGCATTATATCAAAAAATCAGTTGTACGTCGTAAAGAAATATTAAAAGCAATTTACAAACAGGAGTTTGTAGATGGCATCAGAGAATAAATCATTTAAATGGTATCTTTACCTGTAAAGAAACTGAATGCAAACACTCATCTCAGCATTTACAGCTTATTTACAATTTGAAAAAAGATATTCAAATCATACTGTTCAAGCATATCAACATGATCTTGAACAGTTTTTTTTATTTGTCAAAAGCCAGTTTGGCGAGATGCTTATTCATCAGGTATCGCATATCCATATAAGAAGCTGGCTGGCACAAATCAAAGAACTTGAGATAAGTTCAAAATCAATCAACAGGAAAATTTCTACCTTAAAATCATTTTATAAGTTTCTTTTAAAGAATGATTTGGTGAAGCTTAGTCCGATGGCTAAAATTATTTCCCCCAAAAGTGCAAAAAGACTTCCCGTATTTGTCAATGAAAGCAATATGGAACAACTGATGGAGGAACCGCTATTTACGGACGATTTTAAAGGCAAAACAGATAAACTTATATTGGAATTATTATACCAAACTGGTATGCGAAGAGCTGAATTACTTGGCTTGAAAATCAATGATTTTGATCAATCAAATCAACAATTAAAAGTGCTTGGTAAGGGCAACAAAGAGCGTATCATACCCATACAACGCGAACTGAGTACTTTAATCAAAGCCTATCTAGTGGATAGAAGCCTTATAGAATCTATGCAGCATGATTTTTTATTAAGTTTTGCAAATGGCAAACCCCTTTATGAAAAATATATTTACAATACTGTCCGTAAATACCTTTCGCTCATTACAACCCTAGATAAAAAAAGTCCACATGTGCTTCGTCATACCTTTGCTACCCAATTACTCAATCAGGGGGCTGATTTAAATGCAGTGAAAGAATTATTAGGTCATGCTAATTTAGCGGCTACGCAAATATATACCCACAATACCATTGACAAATTAAAAGAAGTGTATAAAAAAGCACATCCAAAAGCGTAGTTTTTTTTAAATTACCATGTGTGTTTAATACCTTTGAAAGATGACAAATTTTATTCCCATTTTTCCTTTAAATATTGTAGTTTTTCCAGGTGAACAACTCAATTTACATATTTTTGAACCTAAATATAAGCAACTGATCAAAGAATGTTTTTTGCAAAAAAAAATGTTTGGAATACCAACTGTTTTAAAGGGTAATATGGGTGAAACGGGCACTGCTGTTGAAATACTCAGTATAGAAAAAGAGCATGAAAATGGCGAAATGGATATTAAGACCCTGGGTATTAAGCTGTTTAAAGTGCTTGAAATAATCAAAGAAATACCTGACAAATTGTATAGTGGAGCTATCGTTACCTATCCTGAAAATATTGAAAGAGGCATTGAAAAAAAAATGAAAATGATTTTAGAAGAGGTGAGGCATTTTCATGATTTGCTTGAAGTAAACAAAGAATATAAAAAAACAGATGATATGCTTTGTACTTATGATATTGCTCACCATGTGGGAATGTCGCTAGAGCAAGAATATGAATTTGCAACCCTGTTGCGTGAAGATCAACGTCAGGAATATATTCAACGACATTTAAAAAAGATTATTCCAACCATAGAGGAATTAAAAAATTTGAAGAAACGGATACAAATGAATGGGCATTTTAGAAAATTATCGATTGAAGACATCGATTAATCTCATGAAATAGAAGATTAAAAGCGCATTTTGGAAATATTTTAAAAGATATTGATATTTTGTGCGAATTAATATAAACATTTTCTTATTATTGCCCTTTAGCAAAAACAATTCTACATAATACATGCAACCTGTTTCACTCTGTATTGATTTTGGCAACACTCATTTAAAGGCAACTATTTTTCAAGGAGATAGGATGGCACAGAAATTTATTTTTACTGAATCAGACGCTATCAATACCTTACAAAAAGTAATTTCCCTCCATAACCCACAAAAAGCGATACTTTCCTCTGTTATTAATCACTCAAAAAGTATTGAAAATTTTTTAGTTGAAAATACTAAACTCACCATTCTCAATAATCAAACGAAATTGCCTTTTCTCAATGCATATGGTACCCCTGAAACCCTGGGTAACGATCGATTAGCTTTGGTGGCTGCTTTGAGTAAACAATTCCCTTCACAAGACAGTTTGGTCGTTTCAATAGGTACTTGCATTACTTACAGTTTATTGGCTAAAAACAATGCATTTAGAGGTGGTGCCATTTCACCAGGTGTAGATTTACGTTTGCGTTCATTACATGAATTTACCGACAAATTACCTTTAGTACAACGCGAAGGTCATATTTCAATACTGGGTTATGATACCGAAACATCTATCAGAAGTGGTGTGATCAATGGTATGGTGGCCGAAATTGAAGGCATGATTGAATTTTATGAAGGTCAGTATGGTAAAATTAACGCAGTTTTAACTGGTGGAGATGCTCCTTTCTTTGAAAGCCGTATGAAAAAGAAGATATTTGCAGACACTAATTTTCTTTTCAAGGGTTTATATGCAATATTGGAACAACAAAAATAAATTTTTCACTTTTTCACTTTTACTTTCTCTCCAATTTTCTTTGCATGCGCAAGAAAATTCTCCCTATTCGAGATATGGTATTGGCAACCTCCGCGATATTGAAAATATTGCTAACCGTGGAATGGGTGGCGTTTCAATCGCAGATGATAATATGCAAATTGCAAACCCAATTAATCCTGCAACTTATACCGGATTGAAGCTTGCTTCGTATCAAGTAGGCTTGGTTTCGCATTTAGTGACTTTAAAAAGTACACAAGCCTCCAATAAAGTAGGTAAAACAACCCTTGCTTATGTAAATATAGGGTTCCCGATTTCAAAAAAAATGGGATTTAGCTTTGGCTTACTACCCATTTCAAGTGCCCGTTATAATATGAAAACCACCGATACCAATACTTCGGTTAAATCACTGGTCAACAACAGTTATTATGGAGGCGGTGGGGTGCAAAAAATTTATATCGGTACCGCTTATCGTTTCAACGACATTTCGATAGGTTTTAATACTGGTTATCAATTTGGCAATATCACAAATTCAAGTGAATCAAGTTTTACAGATTCTTTAAATATTTTGTCGAATAATATTTATGGCCGAACCATCATCGGAGGTGTTTTTTGGCAAGCAGGTGCTTTGATGAATAAAGAAATCAATAAATCATATCGATTAAAATTAGGGCTTACCTATACCGGGGCACAAAAAATCAATGCCAAAAAGGAAATGTATTGGGAATCATATTATTCCGATTTAGAAAATATTATAAGTAAAGTAGATAGTTCAATTGGGAAAAAAGGAAAAATCAATATGCCTTTTAACTTAGGAGCCGGTATCATGCTGGCACATGGCGACAATTGGCAAATTGGAGCCGATTATTTATATTCAAATTGGAAATCATATACAGCCTTTGGCGTAGCCGACTCGATGGATAATACATGGACATTTAGAATTGGCGGTGCATATATTCCTGACCCTTCTTCTGTGAATTCATATTGGAAAAAAATGACTTTTCGATTAGGTTTTTATACGGGTAAAGACATTATCAATTTTAATGGAAATCATTTGTCAAAAGCAGCAGGAACCTTTGGTATAGGCTATCCGATCAGAAGAACCAATAATACAATTGGTCAGCTCAATGCAGCCCTGGAAGTGGGGAGTAGGGGTACTACTGACAATGGATTACTCAAAGAAAACTATACTCATATTGCCATTGGTTTTACCTTTAACGACAAATGGTTTTTGAAACGTAGATATGATTAAACCCGGTTTTATATCTAAAAAGGCCCTCATTTTGGGCTGTATATTATGCTTGCAAGGCTTGCTTTTTTCTTGCAAAAACGACATTCAGCAACTCAAGGCCACACTCGATAAAAGTATTGTAAACGTTGAACGAGCCGAAGATGTAACCATCATTTACAGTAAAGACGGTGCCACCAAAGCAACCCTTTTTACCAGTCATTTTACCCATATCCAAAATGTAGATCCTTCTTACATTGAAATGAAAAAAGGATTAAAAGTGGAATTTTATAACGACTCTTTACAAGTGCAAAGCACACTCACAGCAAAATATGGCAAATACTTTGAACAAAACGGAAATGTATTGGTTAGAGATAGTGTAGTGGTGACCAATTTAAAAAAAGAACAACTCAATACGGAAGAGTTGGTTTGGAATGAAAAACTACAAAAATTTTATACAGAAAAGTTTGTAAAAATTACCACACCCACGCAAATTATTTACGGTGATGGCTTAGAGTCGAATCAAAATTTTTCAGAATACAAAATCATTAATATTAAAGGGATGATAGGTGTGACTGCCAATTCACTCCCTTTATAAAAGTTGTATAAAAATTAAATGATAATGATAAAATCAAGCCAAACATATTGACTTTATTAAAACTTTATCTGTATTTTTAGCCTTTCAAAAACATTATCACATATATATGGCATATAATTTATTAAAAGGAAAGAGAGGAATTATTTTTGGTGCATTAGATGAAAAGTCGATGGCATGGCAAATAGCATTGAAATGTCAGGAAGAAGGTGCAACATTTACTTTAAGCAATGCACCTATTGCTTTACGAATGGGTAAAATTCAAGAGCTTTCTGCGTTATGTAACCATGCAGTAATTATTGGCGCAGATGCTACATCTACCGATGATTTAGAAAATGTTTTTAAACAAAGTATGGAAGTATTGGGTGGTAAAATCGATTTTGTATTACACTCAATAGGCATGAGTCCAAATGTGCGTAAAAAAATACCTTATACAGATACGAGTTATGAAAATTTCATGAAAACGATTGATATTTCTGCGCTTTCGTTTCATAAAGTGATGCAAAGTGCTATGAAAACCGACGCACTCAACGAATGGGCTTCGGTTGTTGCCCTATCTTATATTGCAGCACAACGAACATTTCCAGGATATAACGATATGGCAGATGCCAAAGCATTGCTTGAAAGTATAGCACGTAGCTTTGGCTTTCAGTATGGGTTTAAAAATAAAGTGAGGGTAAATACTATTTCGCAATCTCCTACTCTAACAACTGCTGGCAGTGGGGTTGAAGGGTTTGATGCCTTTTTTCATTATGCCGAAAAAATGTCTCCTTTAGGCAATGCCAATGCTATAGAATGTGCTGAATATTGTATTACCTTGTTTAGTGATTTAACCAGAAAAGTAACCATGCAAAATCTTTTTCATGATGGAGGCTTTTCATTTACGGGAGTAAGCACTGAATTGGTTGAACAGCTACTCCAAAAATAGTCGTATGAAGTCATCTATATCTTTAACAAGTTTGTGTCTTTTACTCTTTTTTATATTGTCATGTAAAAAACAACAGGTAGAACAAACAAGGTATTTAACTTTTTATGCCAATCCTTCTTATATAGGAACCCATCCTACAGCAGGGCTCATTTCAAATATTTATATCCAGGACAAAAAGGAATATATGCAATTTTTTATGGATATAGAAAATGGAGATGTGGCTAAAATTTATAAGTTGAGAATACACAGTGCAGATACCACACAAACCTATGGATATAATGTAAACCCATTGATTGATTTGGGTGATATGTCAGATAATAAGCCTGTAAGTACAAAAGTCAATAATCTATCATTTACTGATTTTACCCAAAGTTTTAAAGGCTATTATATCATTCAGGACCCTGATAACATCAGTAATGATACCACCACCTTGTTGTTTTTTGGTAAAATAGGAAATTGGGAATAATCAATGGGAATCCTGCAATGGACTAAGTATCATCTTTAATGTTTTATACTATTGGGATTCATATAAGATGTCAAAATTTTATAAATCTTACAAAGGGAAACCTTATTTCTTCGAAGGGTATATTTTCTTTGTTGTCTTTGCGAACCTTAAGCACCAGTATGTTCACTATATGTATCTACAATTCACAATGTTCGGCAAAGCTATATTCCGAATCGGGTTAATGAAATAAAACATGATAGTGTTTAAGTTTTCCTGAAAGTTTAAATTACTCCTTCTTCTTTACTTTAGAATTAATTTCAATATCTTCGATTGACGACTATGTTTGATTTTTTCCAGATGAATGATAGGCATAATACTCATTTACTCTTTAACCAATGAAAGTATCGGCTGACATACGAAAATTTTATAAACCCATTCAACCAACAGTTAATCAATCGGCTGAAAATGTAAGCTATTCAGAATTTTTTCCTGATTTAAGTCTCCAAGACTTTATATATTGTTATTGGCAACTCAAAACATCTACACCTCTTTCTGAACCATTTATTTATCGTGTAGTTGCTGACGGATGCATTGACATCTTTTTTGAACTCAACAATCCCAAGGAAAATTTTGTAATGGGATTTTGTAAAAAATTTACGGAGTTTCCTCTTGACAACTCTTTTCATTATATAGGTGTTCGTTTCTTGCCGACCATGTTTCCACAATTATTCAATGTGAATGCATCTGAATTGAGTAATCGTTTTGAACAATTAAGTAATGTAGTGCCTAAAGTTTCAGCTTTCATTACAAATAATTTTCATAACCAACTAACTACAGCACAAATGCAATTAGCCTTTGATACTTATTTTATCGATATTCTTGCAAACACAATTTTTAATTGTGACAGCAGACTATACAATGCAATTGGAAAAATACTGAGTGAGTTTGGGGTTGTCAATATTGAACAGGAATAAGTCAACGGCAACTACGCAGACTTTTTGGGTTTTATATTGGTGATACACCTAAGACTTTTGCAAAAGTGGTTCGTTTCCAAAATATTCTTCGAGCCAAACCTTCATCGCAAAGTTTGCGACAGAACAAATTGTTTTTTAATCTTGGTTATTACGACCAGGCCCATTTTATCAAAGAATTCAAAAATTTTTACGGAGTTACACCCAGCAAGGCATTTGGCAGATGATTATGTCCGTTTTTTACAATGTTTGAAATTAGATATACTATAATTTTGTATCTATATTCAACACTATATTAAGATGAAACGAATACGAATCATGCTAATATTGGCATGTATATCAACATATACATTTTCACAATCAAGTTACATAATTAAAAATCAAAACAAGATGAAATTAAACGCAGGAATCCTCACAACAAAGCTGTCAGAAAGTAAAGCATTTTATACCAATATTTTAGGTTTTGGGGTAACATTTGAAAACGAGTTTTATCTCCTTTTACACACCCCAAACCACCAAGCAGAAATGAGTTTTTTGCTTCCTAATCATCCAAGTCAGCATGCATTCTTTCACAAACCTTTTTTAGGACAAGGAATGTATCTGACTATTGAAGTAGATGATGTGGATAGCATCTATAAAGAGCTTAAAAACAAAGGGTTACCGATTATGGTTGAAATAAGAAATGAACCTTGGGGTGACAGGCATTTTGCCATTGAAGACCCTAACGGCATTGGTATTGACATTGTAAAATATTCACCACAAGACAAATAAGTTTACAAATGCATCTTTTAAGCAATTTTTTAAGGGCAAACTATATTGGCATAGTGTATACAAATTGCTTTTATGTGTATATCATTAAAACTATCTTTATTGTGTCGTTGGTATGAAAAACAAATTGACCTTATGTTCTGGATATGGCTTTACAAAGTTGAGTGTAGATCTTTGGATGAAATGCGTTCAATGACCTGTTTACTTGTAAACATATCGCTATTGAAAACAACAATAATTTTAAAATTACTATAAAATGAACAATATACCTTTTCAAACAATAGACTGGTCATCCATTGAAAATGTTGAATATAAGGGAACCAATGGTGTTGCGCTATGGAAGACAATTCAATTTCCTGGTCTTAGAATTAGGTTGGTAGAATACTCAAACGGATATTTAGCTGACCATTGGTGTGAAAAAGGACATATTGTACATTGTTTAGAAGGTGAGTTAATCAGTGAACTAAAAACAGGAGAACAAATTAAATTGTCAAGAGGGGAGTCGTTTATTGTATCAGACGATGTAAGTTCTCATCGTTCTTCTACAGAAAACGGAGTTAAACTGCTTATCATAGACGGTGACTTTTTGAAATATAAGCATGAATAAACATAAATATTCAAATATTCATTTAGAATACCCAATGTATTTAATATGTAGTCTGAAAAAAATCGGTAAATGCCTTCATCATGACATTTATGCTCATAACAAATGAACTATCATTCATGTAATTTCAGGATTAGCCTATAACTTTATTTCAATCAGTAAAAAGCGATGTTTTTATTCGAATATCTTTAAGTGAGAATAGGAAATACAAATCCTTTCTGTGAACAAATATGAAGTGTATGATTCTTATCAACCATTCATTTGCTAAATATATAACAATATTGACATAGGTAAACCTTCCAGATAGATGAAAGCTGCAAAAGTAAGTAAGCGTCTAAATGTCGTTTTTTAAATCCTTAATTTCGCTATACGGCAAAACTAGTGCCACAACCACAGGTACTGCTTGCATTGGGGTTTTTAAAGGTAAATCCTCTTGAATTGAGTCCTCCTTCAAATTCCACCGTCATGCCATGAAGATACATTTCATGAGCAGCATTTAATAGTACAGGCAGGCCATCAATTTCAAATTCAATATCACCTTCCTGTTTAAAATCCTGCTCTAAAACATAGGTCATACCACTACAACCTCCACCTTTCACACCTACACGTAATATTTTTTGATCTTGTGATTCCGATGCAATTCTTTTCAATTCAGCAATTGCCGAAGGGGTGAATTGTACGGGCATTTGAGTAACTTCAACCATGATTTATGCTATTTTATTTATTCTACAACAACTTTCTGATTGTAGGTATATTCGTTATCTAACACTATTTTTAAGAAATAAATACCCGTTGGTAAATTTTCAACATGAAGACTTGTAGAAGAAGTTTGTTGATTCAATGAAGTTGTTTTTACAATTTGACCAAGATTATTCATTAAAAACACAGAAGCTTGTTGAAAATCAAGGTTTGTAATTCCGATATTGATGATATCATCTGTAGGATTTGGATAGACCGTTACATTGGCCGAAAAATCGTAATCTTCAATTTTTGTTGGAATTCTAACCAATAATCTTTGGTTGTTTAATACTGACTCCATTAAAGTGACCTGGCCTTTTGTAAAACTGTTTTGGCATGATTCAGCTGAATAATCCATATAGTTTTCTACCATATCTTTTTTATCACCTGCACCTTGGTTGCAAGTATTCTTTATTTTGTTGCAATCGCTGTTTGATTCAGAGGCTTGATCGGGGGTATCTGCAATGCCATCATCTTCATACCCATTTTGACCAGCACATTTACCATTATCATCTCCCCATGTATGACGTAATCCTAAATAATGTCCCACTTCATGCACAGTTGTTTTACCTGTACAACCGTAAGCTGCATTACCTTTTGGCAACTTGTTAGGTCCACCAAATGCTAAATAGTCGATTACAACACCATCTAAAGCCTGACCAGTTGGGTATTGTTGTGGTCCCCAGTTTGGTAAGCCAGTAGGTGGATAGGCATATCCTAACAATACATAAGCAGCGCCAGGAACATCAATATCACATACCCAAATGTTTAATTTTCTATCTGGTGAAATTGCATCATCTCCGCCATTTGATGTTTGCTTTACATAATCGGCTATATTGTTGTTATTAAAATCGAAGTCATAAACAAAGGCAGTAGTTGCTGTGCTTTTTCTGATAATTTGCGACAACATAAACTGAATATTTGCCGGACCAACAACAGGTAAAAATTCACTTCGTAAACTAGAAGTGTCAGCATTTTTTCTTAAAAAACTTTTATTCAACAAATCAATTTGTGCATGCACATAATCATCTGTTAAGTTTTCAGCGCCGGTATTGTAAACTATATGCACAACCACAGGTATCGTAATGGTAGCTGCTCTTGTTTTTTTATGGTTATCGTTGCTTATTTGATTTGGTAAATCTTTTACATATTGTTCAGTACCTGGATATTTTTGGTCTATCGATTTTAAATATTCATAAGAAGCACAACGTTTTACTTGTTGTGCATTTGATAAAAAAGTTATGCTTGCAAAGCATAATAAAAGACTCGTTTTCAATTTCATGTATAGTATTTTGTGTAAAGTTAAGAAATATGTTAAAATAATTTTAGTTTATTTACAGGCAGCGTTTTTATTGACAAACACGGTGTTGTGACCAACAAATTTTTCTTTAAGGTCTTTAAATAATTCGGGCATCAGAATTTCATTATTGCCATAAAAGCAAAAGTCTATTTCCCCTTCTCGCCCCCATGGTTTTTTGTCGTACATCAATTCACAATGATGTTTTGCATTGAAATAGGTAATGTATTCAAAAAATTCATTTCTGGCTTTTGCATCAATACCTGTACCTCGACTCACAAACGAAACCACCACTTGGGCCAGTGGCTTAATCGTTGCATTATCCTGCTTTATGATTCTCGGAGGAGGTGGGGGAGGTGGAGGAGGCGTTTTGGGGATATGTACAATATTACTGTCTTTGGCCGGAACGGTTTTTACTACAGTCGCTTTTTTCTTTTTTCTTTTTTTTCTTTTTGCATCCGCATTGAAAGTGATTAAGCAAACTAAAGTGAGTAATAAAACACGTAAGGCTATCCGAGACTTCATCCAATATAATTTTTCCAAATATATCATTTTTCAATAAATTTAAATAAAATACAAACTATAACTTATCTACATTTGCGTTTAACAATTTTATTCTATAGATGAAAAGCTTTGAAATACCTGAATTTTATAGAAGTCCATTGATATCAGCTATCAAAAATAAAAGGAAGCAAGAGGATAAACTGAAGAAGGATTTTAGTCCCACCCATCTTGATTTTGGCTCAATAGAAATTTTTCTGGCAAGGCATTTTGGTTTTTGTTATGGGGTGGAAAATGCCATTGAAATTGCGTTTAAAACGGTGAATGAAAATCCAGGGAAAAGGATTTTTTTGTTAAGTGAAATGATACACAATCCTCAGGTAAATGCCGACCTGATCAAAAGTGGTGTTCGCTTTATAATGGATACCTTAGGAAATATGTTTATCCATTGGAATGAATTAAGCAGCGATGACATTGTTATCATACCTGCTTTTGGTACCACACTCGAAACAGAGTCAAGATTAAAAGAAATTGGTATAGACCCTTTACAATATAATACTACTTGCCCTTTTGTAGAAAAAGTATGGAATCGATCAGAGCAAATTGGGAACAAAGGGTATACGATTATCATACATGGCAAGCCAGGTCATGAGGAAACAAGGGCTACTTTTTCGCATAGTAGTCGCAATACTCCTTCAATAGTTGTAAAAGACTTAGCCGAAGCGGAGAAACTTGAAAAATATATCAAAAATACTTGTGATATGAACTTTTTCTATGAGGAGTTTAAAGGACAATATTCAGATGGTTTTGATGTTAAACAGCATTTTGAAAGAATTGGTGTTGTGAATCAAACAACGATGCTGGCAAGTGATACACAGTCTATTGCAGATTATCTTAAAAGGGTGATGTTAAATCATTATGCACTTGACGCTGATACTATTTCAAGTCGCTTTGCCGATACACGCGATACCTTGTGCTATGCCACCAACGACAATCAAAGTGCTGTGATGGGTTTGCTTCATACAGAGGCTGACTTAGCCCTGGTGGTTGGTGGGTATAACAGTTCTAATACGTCTCATTTAGTTGAACTTTGTGAAGAAAAACTACCTACATTTTTTATCGAAAATGAAAGCAAGATGATGGATGCACATACCATCAGTCATTTTGATTTGCATACCCAAACAGAAAAAATGGCCAGTCAATTTTTACCGTTAACAGGCAAACCAAGAATATTAATCACTTCAGGTGCTTCATGCCCTGACGCTGTTGTTGAAAAAGTAATCTTAAAACTCATTTCTTTTTATCAAGAAACCAAGCCTATGGATGTGTTAATCAAACAGTTTGAATAATAGCCAAGTAGTATAATGCCAATTATATTCTTAAACTGTAAAATAATTTAAAATTTATTACACGTCTATTTTAGCGTACTTCGCATGTTTTTCAATAAATTCTCTACGTGGGGGAACTTCTTCACCCATAAGCATAGCAAAAACGCTATCGGCTTCAGCAGCACTTTCAATGGTTACCTGTTTAAGGGTGCGCTTAGCAGGATCCATGGTAGTTTCCCACAGTTGTTCTGCATTCATTTCACCCAAACCTTTATATCGTTGTATATGCACACTATCTTCTTTTCCTCCTGACAATCGTTCTGTAATCGCTTTACGATGTTCTTCATTATAGGCATATTCTTGTTCTTTGCCTTTTTTAACCAAATAAAGGGGAGGTTGTGCAATGTAAACAAATCCTTGTTCTACCAACTCTTTCATATAACGATATAAGAAAGTTAATATCAAGGTAGAAATATGAGATCCATCCACATCCGCATCGGTCATGATAATCAGTTTGTGATAACGTAACTTAGTGGTATTCAATGCTTTAGCATCATCTGTTGTACCAATAGTTACACCTAATCCGGTATAGATATTTCTAATTTCTTCGTTTTCAAACACCTTGTGTGGCATGGCTTTTTCAACGTTTAATATTTTACCCCTGAGTGGTAAAATGGCTTGAAATTGTCGATTTCTACCTTGCTTGGCAGTACCACCTGCCGAATCACCTTCCACGAGGTATAATTCACATTTTGCCGGGTCATTATCACTGCAATCAGCTAATTTACCTGGTAGTCCGCTCCCTGTCAATACATTTTTTCGTTGCACCAGTTCACGTGCTTTTCGTGCTGCATGACGAGCTTGTGCCGCTATGATTACTTTATCGATTATGATTTTGGCTTCTTTGGGATGCTCTTCCAAAAAGGCATCTAATACCCTTGAAACAGCTGAGTCCACAATACCTGATACTTCACTATTGCCTAGTTTGGTTTTGGTTTGCCCTTCAAATTGCGGTTCTGGTACTTTTACTGATATAATTACACTTAAACCTTCTCTAAAGTCGTCGCCAGTAATATCTACTTTAGCTCTTTCAAATAATTTATTTTTGTCACCATATGATTTAAATACACGTGTAATGGCTCTTCTGAAACCAGCTACATGGGTTCCACCTTCTATGGTATTGATATTGTTGACATAGGAAAAAATATTTTCACTATAAGATGTATTGTACATCATTGCCAACTCAACCGTTACATTATTTACTTTGTCGTAATCTTCTACATTGATAGGTTCAGATAATAAAGGGTCTCTTTTGGCATTGTTATCGAGCAATACAATAAAATCTTTGATACCGCCTTCACTATAAAAAATATCATGAATCGGGGTACCGTCTTCATTGGTATCTCTTTCGTCAAATAAGTGTATACGTACTTTTTTATTTAAATAGGCCAATTCTCTCAATCGAGCTGCCAGTATTTCGTAGTTATATACTGATACTGAAAATATGGTATCATCGGGGGTGAAAACCACTTTAGTACCCGTTTTGTCAGTTGTGCCGATTTCTCTTACAGGGTATTTTGGGGCACCGCAACTATATTCTTGCTCATATATTTTGCCATCGCGTTGTACAGTCACCAATAAGTATTTACTTAAGGCATTGACACAACTAACCCCTACACCATGTAATCCACCAGATACTTTGTAGGTATCTTTGTCAAATTTGCCACCAGCGTGCAATACCGTCATAACCACTTCCAATGCACTGCGTTTTTCTTTGGTATGCATGGCTGTTGGTATTCCCCGTCCATCATCTTCTACCGAAATAGAATTGTCTTTTAATATTTTTACTGTAATATTTTTGCAATAGCCAGCTAATGCTTCATCAATTGAGTTGTCGACTACTTCATATACTAAGTGATGAAAGCCTTTAACAGCGGTATCGCCAATATACATGGAGGGTCTTTTTCTAACGGCCTCAAGGCCTTCTAATACCTGAATACTATCTGCTCCGTAACCTGTTTTTTGTTGTTCTTGTTCTGATGACATATTTGTGGTTTACTCTAATTTTAGTGTGTGCTGAAAAATGGGAAAATAACGGTTTTAAAAATGCTTTTTTTAAGGTTAGCAAAAGTAATAAAATAAGTTCGGTTTTAAAAGTTTTCAGACGGTTTTTTAATTTAATAAAATGTAGTATTTACAATACTTTCAGCTTGTAAAATCACGATAACTTATCCACATTTTTTGGCGGGATGTTTATAGTTAGATTTTATAAAATATTGGGATACACTTTTTACCTTTTGGCTAAGCAAGGGAATCTATTTTAAAAATCATTTTAGAATGCTCAATAGTTCATGTACATTTGAACATCTGATGGCCAATAATATGAACCAAACCGTCCTTTTTTCAACCGAATCATACACCTATTTAAAAAATGAATTATTGGGTATGCATGATTATATCAATGGTGAAATCATTCGTAAAACCTTTCCTGATGGTGAACATTACATGCAATTGCTCACCGATTTAGAAGATAAAGAGGTGGTTCTCATTGGTGGTACTATCAATGATCATGATACATTAGAACTTTATGATATAGCCAATGGTATTATTCAACTAGGTGCAAGGTCGTTAAAAATGGTCATTCCTTATTTTGGCTATGCCACCATGGAGCGGGCAGTAAAAGTAGGGGAGGTGGTGAAAGCAAAAAACAGGGCTTTGTTACTTTCTTCTATTCCTCATGGTTCGGTATCGAATGCGATCTATCTTATTGATTTACATGCTGAAGGCATTCCCTATTATTTTGAAAAAGAAGTGCGATGTCATCATTTGTATTGTAAATCGATTATTATCGCCGCATGTCATGAATTATGCGGGCATGATTTTATTTTGGCTTCTACGGATGCTGGCAGAGCGAAATGGGTAGAAAGTTTAGCAAATGACATGCAAGTGAAATCAGCCTTTGTATACAAACATCGAACGAGTGGTGATGAAACCATCATTACAGGTGTCAATGCTGATGTAATGGACAAATCGGTCATTATTTACGATGATATGATACGTACGGGTGGTTCATTGATGCAGGCTGCAAAAGCCTATCATGATGCAGGTGCGAAACAAGTATTTGCGATTACAACGCATGGCTTATTTACAAACCATGCTTTAGAGAAAATTCAACAACAACAAATCATTACCCGGGTTGTTTGTATCAATACCCATCCGGCAAGTGATGCATTAAACAGTGATTTTTTGATTAAAAAATCAGTAGCACCCATTATATTTGAAGCTTTAAAATAATATTTAATAATGGCGATAGAATTATGTGTGATCGATTATAGTTCTCCAAATTATAACAATGTGCTTTCCCTTCGACAACGTGTATTGCGTGAACCTTTAGGATTAAATTTGTTTGACGAAGATCTTCGTGAAGATAGGGATCAATACATTATCATTGCAAAGGATGAAAACGATGTAGTTGCCTGCTTAATGCTTAAAATATTAGACAAGGATACGGTTAAAATACGTCAAATGGCTGTTGACCATACCAGACAAGGGATGGGTTATGGGCATACACTGATTAAGTATGCTGAAAATTTTTGTATTTTAAATGAATATTCTTCCATTGAATTGCATGCCCGAAAAACGGCCATTCCATTTTATGAAAAATCAGGATATACAAGCATCGGGGATGAATTTACAGAAGTGGGTATTCCACATATTAAAATGATCAAGCATCTTCAATAGCTATGCTATCCTTTCATGATTTCGTGACCTAATTTATCTCTTTTGGTTTTTAAATATTGTTCATTATGTGGATTTGCACACATTTCGATAGCAATATTATCTACTATTTCAAGTCCATAGCCTAATAATCCTGCTCTTTTGCGGGGATTGTTGGTAATCAGTTTGATTTTATGCACGTTTAATTTTCGCAATATCTGTGCACCAATGCCATAGTCTCTCTCATCCATTTCAAACCCCAATTCAATATTAGCTTCTACGGTGTCACGGCCTTGTTCCTGCAGTTTGTAGGCTTTTAGTTTATTGAGTAATCCAATACCCCTTCCTTCCTGATTCATATAGAGTACCAGGCCTTTGCCGGCATCTTCTACCATTTGCATCGCATACTTAAGCTGTTCGCCACAATCGCAACGCAATGAATGTAAGATATCGCCTGTAAAACATGAACTATGAACCCTTAAAAGTACCGGTTCATCCGTTTCCCAATGTCCTTTTTTTAGGGCATGATGGAGTTCGTTTGTTTTTAAGTTTTTAAAGGTGATTAATTCAAAGTCGCCAAATAAGGTTGGCATATTAACCCTAATTTGTTCTTCAACAAAATTTTCGGTTTTCAACCTGTATTTTATCAAATCTTCAATAGAAATTATTTTTAGCTGATACTCTTGGGCAATTTCCATCAAACGGGGCAAACGAGCCATTTCGCCATCTTCATCAACGATTTCTACAATAGCTCCTGCGGGTTCAAATCCAGCGAGTCGTGCCAGGTCAATGGCCGCTTCTGTATGACCTGCTCTTCTAAGTACACCTTCTCTTTTTGCTTTTAAGGGAAAAATATGCCCTGGTTTAGCTAAATCTGATGGCTTAGTTTGAGGATTGATAAGGGCCTGTATCGTTTTGGCTCGATCATGTGATGAAATACCTGTGGTACAACCATTGCCTATCAAATCCACCGATATGGTAAAGGGTGTTTGGTGCAATTCGGTATTGTCTTTTACCATCAAATTAAGTTCAAGCTCCTCACATCTATCTTCAATCAGGGGGGCGCAAATTAAACCTTTTCCGATTTTGCCCATAAAGGTGATGATTTCAGGGGTAACATTCCGAGCTGCCGTCACAAAATCACCTTCATTTTCACGATCCTCATCGTCTACTACAATAATGAGTTTACCTTGTTTGATGTCTTCAATAGCGCTTTCAATTGTATCTAACATGATGCAAAAGTAAGCATTTTTTATTTCAACCATTTATTTTGAAATTTTATTCGATATTTAGAATGCTGATAGTGTCAGAGCCTTTTTTTTGCGCGGTTTAATCAAGACTTTGATACTGCATCTTTGGCTAAATGACAAGGCAAAAACAAGTAAACAAAAGCTAAATGCATAGGGCATTCATAAAAATGACGATTATTTCAACACCTGAATAAAGAATCAGCGCTTATGAATGTTGATTTCAATTTCAATCATTTTCTATATCTTTTATTAAAAGACCCAAAAGCTTGGATGATAAAAATCATGCATGATTATCTAAAAAGGCGTCTTATTTTTGGACAGAACAAATAAAATGTTCATTTATTTAATCAATTAAAATAACATACAATGACCCTGAAATTAACAGCAAAAGAGACCATTCAAGAAATACAAACAAACTTTCGTACATTGTTTAGCCATCTCAGACCTGAATTTTACAAAAAATCGCATCATTCTGAAGAGGGTAATGCAAAGAATGAACAGTATTTGCATAATGTAACATTAGCTGAAATAACTGGAAATGAAGAGGATATTCTGTTAGAAATAGATCCTAACATGTCAACAAGCGATTTTGAACAACATGTAAAGCAACAACATCAATTAAATGTTCAATTGTTTAGATTACAACGTGGTACCTGGTTGCAAACAACCCTAACGGATACATTGAGTTTAGAAGCACAAAATCAAAAAGGCATACAAGCCGATATTGATATTGAAGCGGTTAAGCCTTCAGATGTAGATTTAGTGTAATTGCAATGGTGACTAAACTATCAAAAGATTTAAAAAAGCAAATTAATAACAAGGAGTGGTTCTGTAATTGCCTTCTTCAGATATAGTTTCTGTATGATTAATGGTGAAATTAAACACTTTACCGTCTTTTTTACGGGTATATTTTACATAGTCATAGTTGCCAGAATGTGTCATTACATAAGTTCCAGTTACTTTTCCTCTGTATTTTTCTGAATACACATCGCTATAGGCAGCTACCCCTTTTTGGATATTTGTTTTTACAAAAGTCAATGGAATACTTTCATCCTGACCTTGATATTTTACATACACTGCTTTGTTGTTTTCAAAACAAACGGATAGATGAAGTTTAGGATTTTTGTCTGCATCATAGCAAATAAAATACTTTTCAGCAAATGCCTGTTGCACAAATAATAAAACGAATAAACTAACGAAGATTGATTTCATGAGATAAAAGGATTAATGGTATTATAAAATTAAATTGTCTGCGTAAAAATAATCAAAGCATTTTATTATTTAGCATTAATTCAAAATATATTTCGTACCTGTTTAAGTTCTCATAACCAATCATTTTAGCTATTAAGTCAGGTAGTTTGAAAAAATTATTTTAATTTAAAAAGGATGGGGAGTTGCATTTGTATGTTTACTGCTTTTCCTTGATGCTTTCCAGGATTCCACTTAGGCATCATTTTTAAAACCCTCAGTGCTTCTTGTTCACAACCACCGCCTATGGTATTGATTGTGGTCAAATCAGTTATTAGGCCATCGCTATTTACAACAAATCGACAAATCACTTTACCTTGAATACCCATTTCTCGTGCTAGGGTAGGATATTGAATATGTTTCATAAGAAAGGCATTTATATTGCTTTGACCACCCGGAAACTCAGGCATTTGATCTGCTACTTGCAGTACCAAGTCTGGTTCCATCAATTTTAAATCATCAACTGCTTCTTGTAGTGGTGGATCTAAGTTTTCCTCAATAGATAAAACAGGAGGGGTAAAACGAACATTGGGTTTAAAAGACTTTTTATTCCAAACAATTTTCTTACCCAATAAAGATGAGATGTCATTTCTCAAAGAGGTTAAATATGCAGGTCCATCAGTAGCATTGTTTATGTTTTTTGTAATGCCATTAACTTTTAAGGTAATAGCTACCTGATGAGTTTCTTCATTTGAATGGGTATAGCTATCTGGTAAAGTTAAAAAAGGATAGGATTGATATTTCTTCACAAGGGCTAAAAAATCATTCATTGGAAGTTTTCCTTCGATTGAGCCATCAAAAAGGGCATTTTCTATACCTTGAAAATGAACCACGCCATTGTTTTTTATTTCGATGATGTATGCTGGACAAATTTGGGTAGCACAGGGAAATTGTTCCATTTTAATATAGGTGATACGGTTTTGCCCTTTACCTGCTATACTGATGATTGATAATATAAAAATGAATATGTATTTGATTTGATATAAATCATTGGATAAAAGAATCATGGATATACATCGTAATTAATGGGTCTTGATAAATTTCTGGGTTTGTTGCTGATTGTTTGTAAAATAGGTCATAAAATATAAACCAGCTTGTAAATGGCTTATATCCACATTCAAGTTTTGATTTTGTAGTGTTTTGTGGTAAATCACTTTTCCCAACACATCTTTTATTTCAATGATATCGTTAGGTTTAGTGATATGGCTTATCTGTATCGTGATTAAATCTTGTGCCGGAATGGGTGACAATGTCATTTGAAAAGTAGAATCAATTGATGTAACCAGGCTTGGATAATTAATCACTTGAACCACATGGGGGTCTGTGATTTTAAATTTGCCATCATTGTCAATCGCTTTTGCGAGTACCGTTGTGATGCCCAATTGTGTTGGCGTCCATGATAAAGAATAAGGACTAATCGAATCTGTTCCTATGAGTGAAGAACCGACAAAAAACTCCACTTTTTTTACCTGTCCATCTGGGTCTGATGCTGTAGCACTGATGTTAGTAGAAATATTCAATCCCAGGGTAGCATTATTACTAGGTGTCGTTAATGTGATCAATGGCTCGTTGCCACACATACCTGTAAGTGTACACAAAGCATCATATTTGGGGGCATTGCTCAGGTTTTGAATATGATTGATATCTTCTGTAGCTCCCCAACAACCATAGCGACTTGATTTGCCACTCATTACAAAATAGTTAATCAATTCATTGGTTCCGATTGGTGCTGCACCATTTGCATTGGCCGAAAACCAATTGTCTTTGTAATTATGAATAACAGCTGTTTTCATATCTTGAATCCTATTGGCTTCTATACGATTGGCAATATTTATGGTGCTTCCACCGCCATTGTCGGGGCCTCCTTCATATTGCAAATGTTTTATTTGCCATTGATTAGCGTATTGTGCCACTTGTTGTATATTAATCACATTGGCATCGCTGTTGGTTGACATCGTAGCCACTATTTGTTGTGGAGTAGCATTGTTAGCGGCACCTGTTTCGTTAAAATAAGGAGCAGAAGCAATGCCGTAGATAAAATCTTTAGGAGCACCATAGGTTGTATTTATCCAATTCAAAACATCATCATACCAAGGAAGCCAGCCACCAATTTGCCAAGCAAACACAGGACGGATTTTGGTACGGGATGCAACGGTCACACCCATGATATTTTCAAAAATATGACCAAATTTAATCACCTGTTTGGCGACTCTTCTCGCCCTTCTTCGATCATCAAAAGGTGTGCTTGCTCTAATATCAGCATCTTCTGCAGAAAGTAATACGGCATCGTAGTTGTACTGGTATTGACTAAATGATCCATTCCACACCTCATTACTATATTCAATATATATATTAACATCAGGTCGTAAAGTATTCTGCATCAAAGTAGCCAACTGCACTACATACATACTATCGGCATCAACGGGTATATTGATCCAAAGGTCACGACCTGTATAATTTGCCAATGCAATAATGGTTTCCCATGGAGCCCCTTTGGTGTAACGGGGGGCCACAGCTTGTTGTCTTTCATTCCATGATTGAACACTCGGATAAGCATCATTACTATTATTTGTATGTAAAAAATCCATCATCCGAAGAGTACTAAATGGGCTGAGTGCATTGATATAGGCTGTTCTAAAAAGCTGTGGTGAGTTGTGCTGATAGCCAGGTCGCATCAATCGAATCTCTTTAACACCGCTTACGCCAGGACCATAATTTGTTTGCAGAAAATTAATCATTAAAAATCCATAATGACCAATAATAGCGGAGTCAATACCTCCACCTGGTGGAAACACAATGTCTACGGTTGTTACATTGGTATTTGCATCATATTGTTTGTTTTGAAATACGATGGGTGCATCGCTCCATGAACTTAAGTTGGCTTGACCTTTAAAAGAAAGGGTATAAGTGCCACTTTGATCAACCACATATTTTAAAGGATCGTCGGGTGCATTATTCCAAGCATTAAAAGGACGATGGTCAAAAAATACAACACGAAAATCTTCTGTTGGCCAGCCTGCAGCATCTACGGTGGCATTTCCAACATTAGCAACACTTTGCCAGTCAGTAGCAGTATAAGTCACATTTGGAAATTCTAATGCAGGACCACCAATGCCGTCTAAACCAACCCCAATTTTACCCGGAAATGGTTGTGCTTTAAGGATGTATATGTTACTTAAAAATAAAAGAGCGACAATAAAAATCTTTTTTTGCATAATGCTATTATTTATTCAATGTGTATATAAAAAGGGTATTCATACGTGTAAGTGACTCAAAGTTAATGATAATCTTAAAATATTTTTTAAAATTCGTACTTACCAATTCATCCTTGTTTTCAAGCTATTGATATGTGCTAAATGATGATTTCCATGCCAGCTATACAATGCTATTAAATCGCGGATACTAAAACTGCGTTTATATTGCGGATGAAAGTAGGTTTTATCAAGTTGTTCAGGTTGCAAACTTCGGAGTATGAGCATTAATTTAGCATGGATGCAAAATAACAATGTGATTGAATTATTGAAGGGTAATTGATAATCAGGCATCTCAGCCCAAAGTGCTTCATCATATGGTTTTATGGTAGGATGGTCTTCAGATAAGGCCAATTTGAGTCGTAATAAAAAATTCATATGACTATCTGCACAATGATGCACTACCTGGTTTAGGGTCCATCCATTTTCACGATAAGGTGTTTGGAGTTGAAATTCAAGCAAATGTTGAACGGCTAATTCCATTCTTTTGGGTAAAGTTTCAATGTCAAGCAACATGGATTGCAACAGTTCATGGGTGTAGACTGAAGGGTATTCACATCGACCAATTGGATATTGTAGTTGTTCAAGGGTTTGCATTGTAAAAGTTTTTTTTAGAGGACTTAAAAATAATGATAAATAAAAATTACCATACAATAAAAGCCATCAGTGTTTCTGATGGCTTTTAGCATATTGCTTACTAACATTTAAATTTGTGATTAATTCATATGAGAAACAATCTTTCTTTCTAAGGCTGCTTTTGGTGCTAACCCAATTTGTTTATCAACGACTTTACCATCTTTGATAAATAAGATACAAGGAATGCTTGTAATGCCATATTTTACAGATAATTCTGGGTTTTCGTCTACATTTACTTTTCCAATATTTACTCTTCCTTCGTACTCTGTAGCTAAAGCTTCAATGGTAGGGGTAAGTGCCACACAAGGTCCGCACCAGGTTGCCCAAAAATCGATTACTGCTAATTTGTTTGATTGTATTACTTCTGCTTCGAAGTTACTGTCTGTGAATGTTTGTGCCATTGTTTTTTATTGTTTTTATTATAAATTCTTTATTGCAAATATAGTTTTAAAAGTAGTTGCCTGTTGTTGATATTTAAAATCGCGTATCAATTTTTAGTATTTTAACTTGTTATTACTTTGTACAAGACTCCTTCCATTTTTGTTATGGCCTCTAAAAACTCATCACTCATTTCAATTTTTTTATAAGAGGAACATAGTTTCATTTTTTCTTGTGTTGATTCATCTACAATTTGAATACCAAGTTCGCAATTCCCTGACTTTTCGGCGTATTTTGTAATAATATTTACAAATTCGTCATCAAGCCGTTTTAATGTCAGTTCCAAATTGATCCGTTTGGTATAAGTTGATTTCACATTATCGAGCAACATGATACGATGAATTTTAAATTCAAAGTCTGTTTCGCTATTCCATCGGTTTTGAAACATGCCGGTTACCATGATTTTACTGTCTTTAACCATAAAATCTTTAAATTTGATATAATCATCTTTAAATAAGGCAAATTCATAATCGCCATGGTAGTCAATCAATTTAAACTTGCCATAACTTGTCCCTTTTTTTGAAACAAGGTGTAAAGGATTATCGACATAGCCCGCCAATCGGATAACCCTGTTTTTGAGTTTTTCGGGTTCTAAGTCACTCATAGGCATAAAATGATAATTGTTCATTTCAAATTGAAAACCATCTAAAGGGTGTGCACTGATATAAATACCTACCAATTCTTTTTCTTTTTCTAAAATTTCAGAAAGACTCCAAGGTTCACAGTCTAGCATTTTTGGCAATGAAATGGCGGGCATTTCAGCATCTCCAAATAAGCTATTGGTTAAGGTATTGGCATTGTTTGAAAGTACCTGTCCATATTTGATGATTTTTTCCAAATTGGAAGTGGATTCGCCTATGGGAGTATAAAAATACTGTGCTCTATGCATTTGGGTAAAACTATCTAAAGCACCTGCCATCACCATGCTTTCCAGGGTTTTTTTACTGACAGCCCTGCTACTCAATCGTTTGACCAAATCGAAAATATCTGCATATAAGCCATTTTCAGTTCTTTCACGAATTATTTCATGTACAGCAGCCTCACCAATACCTTTTACAGCACCAAGTCCAAAACGGATAACTCCTTCTTTGTTGACACTAAAACCCTTTTTACTTTCATTGACATCTGGCCCTTGCACTTTAAGTCCCATGCGTTTGCACTCCTGCATATACTTCGAAATGTCTTCAGTATTGTTTTGTGCATTCAGCAGGGCTGCCATATATTCAGAAGGGTAGTTGGCTTTGAGATAGGCTGTTTGGTAAGCCAAATAAGCGTAACAAGTGGAGTGCGACTTATTAAAAGCATATTTTGCAAATTCTACCCAGTCATTCCAAATTTTTTCACATTTGTCTAAAGGATGCTTATTAATGGTACAACCTTCTATAAATTTGGCTTTCATTTTCTGCAATACATCCAGTGATTTTTTACCCATTGCTTTTCGAAGAATATCGGCATCTCCTTTAGAAAAATTGGCTAGTTTCTGTGAAAGCAACATCACTTGTTCTTGGTATACCGTAATGCCATACGTTTCTTTAAGCACTTCTTCCATTTCGGGCAAATCGTACACAATTTCCTTTCTGCCATGCTTACGTTCAATAAAGTCGGGAATATAGGCTAATGGACCTGGTCGATATAAGGCATTCATGGCGATTAAATCTTCCAGATTATCTGGGCTCAATTCTTTGAGGTATTTCTTCATACCCGCTGAGGCAAACTGAAATGTACCTTCTGTTTCAGCTTGTTGGTATAACACAAACGTTTTTTCGTCTTCAAGTGATATTTTTTCAATATTTAAATCAATTTGATGATTTTCTTTTATAAATATCAAGGCATCTCTGATGATACTTAAATTGCTTAATCCCAATACGTCTATCTTGATAGCACCTGCATCTTCTACCGCTGTACCTACAAACTGGGTGACATAGAGGTCTATGTCTTTTTGTTTGCACAAAGGCATGATTTCCATTAAATCCTTAGGGCCAATTATAATACCTGCTGCATGAATACCTGTATTACGTACAGTGCCTTCAAGTTTTTCGGCTTCATGAAGCACAGTAGATTGAAGTCCCGTGCTCTCGTAAATTTTTTGCAGTTTTTCTACATTTACCACATCTTCAGCATTGATGCCTTCTTTTTTTGAAAGATCTTTGATGGGGATATGTAACATTTCATTGAGTGAAGTGCCTGGACGGTCAGGCACTAACTTTGCTAGCATATTACTTTCGTCAAGTGGGAGGTCCATCACACGAGCCACATCCTTGATACTGCTTTTGGCTGCCATGGTGCCATGCGTGATGATATGAGCGACTTGATTTTTACCGTATTTGTTTACGATATATTCTACCACTTTACCTCGACCGATATCATCAAAATCGGTATCAATATCTGGCATTGAAGCACGTTCAGGGTTTAAAAACCTTTCGAAAAGTAAATTGTATTTTAAGGGGTCTATCGAAATGATGTCGATGCAGTAAGCGACTACAGAACCCGCCGCCGACCCCCTGCCTGGCCCTACTACCACACCCATTTTTTTAGTAGAAGTGATGATATCGGACACAATCAGAAAATAACCGGCAAAGCCCATTTTTTTGATAACGCCTAATTCAAATTTGATACGTTCTTCCAGCTCAGGGGTAAAAATTTTATATTTTATTTTTGCCCCTTCATACACTAAAAATTCTAAATAGTCATCTTGTGATTTAAAGGAATCGGGTAAGGGGAAGTTAGGAAGAAGCAAATCATTGGTGACACTGATGAGTTCAACTTTGTCTACAATTTCATTGGTATTGTCAATAGCATCGGGTAGGTCGGCAAACAATTCTATCATTTGCTCGGTAGTTTTAAAGAAAAACTGATTATTGTAAAAGGCAAATCGTTTTTTCTTATCGTTCACATCATCGTCATCACCAAAATCTTTCATTTTTTCGGTGGCTTGCTTTTCACCGGTATTCACACATAATAATATGTCATGGGCATTGCTGTCTGCTTCATCTACATAATGAGAATCGTTGCTGGCAATGATTTTTACATTGTATTGATGTGCCCATTTGACTAATATTTCATTTACTTTTATTTGGTCGGGTATTTCATGCCTTTGCAATTCTACATAGTAATCTTCACCAAAAATATCGAGCCACCATTTAAATTCCTTTTCACCAGCTTCAATGCCATCTTTAAGTATAGTACGAGGTACTGAAGCGCCCAAACAGCAAGTGGTTGCTATCAAGCCTTTGTGATATTGTAATATCAATTGTTTATCAATACGTGGATATTTACCATATAAACCTTCTGTATAACCCAGTGAGCAAAGTTTCATCAAATTTTTATACCCTTCTTTGTTTTTGGCAATCAAGAGTTGATGATAACGAACATCTTTTTTGTCTTTGGTAAACTGTTGTATGGTTCTATCGTTTACTATGTAAAATTCACAGCCAACAATAGGTTTGACAAGTAATTTCCCGTTTTCATCAATATGTTTTTTGGCTTCTTTTACAAAATCGTATACCCCAAACATATTGCCATGATCGGTGATAGCCATAGCGGGCATCTTATCTGCCACCGCTTTTTTATAAAGTTTTTTAATACTGCTAGCACCGTCAAGTAATGAAAATTGGGTATGATTATGTAGATGTGAAAATTGCATATGAAAAAAATGGATTTCAAAATTAATTCAACAAATGATGCTTTGCGAATAAAGTTGTAAACAAGTAAGAACCCAATGATGGGAATAAATTCAAATACAAAACATTTAACTAACTCGATTATTCAAGTAATTCTGTATTTTTTAATACACTTTTAAGCATCAAATATCCGATACAGGCAGTGACTAAAGAAGAAAGGAGTATGACTAATTTTGCATTGTTAATGGTTGTTTCATGATCAAATGCAAGTAGGGTAATAAATATTGACATGGTAAACCCAATACCTCCTAAAAATCCTACCCCAATGATTGATTTCCAGTTTAGGTCGCTGGGTAGTTTACATAAACCCATTTTTACACCGATAAATGACAATAAAAAGATTCCCAAAGGTTTTCCTATGATTAATCCTGTGGCGATGCCTATACTGTATTTTTCGGTTAAGGTTTGTATGATGTTTCCACTAAAGTGAATGGCTGTATTTGCAATCGCAAAAATGGGTAATATGATAAAAGCTACAGGTTTATGCAAAAAATGTTGTAAAATATAGGATGTAGATTTTTCATCACCATTACCAAAAGGAATGGCAAAAGCTAACATCACCCCTGTGATGGTTGCATGTACACCGGAGTGTAACATAAAATACCACATAGCGATTCCTCCCAATAAATATGGGATTAGGTTTCTAACTTTTAAACGATTCAGGATTAAGAGTAAGGCAAAAATACTGAGTGCGATGAAAAGCGGTGTCCAAAGCAAGGTTTTGGTATAAAAAATAGCAATAATCATAATGGCCCCTAAATCATCGATAACGGCTAAAGCGGTTAAAAATACTTTTAAAGAAGTCGGTACTTTATTGCCCAAAAGCGACAATATGCCTAATGCAAAAGCAATGTCAGTAGCCATAGGTATACCAGCACCTGATTGTGTAGCTGTACCAAAATTGAAAAATAAAAAGAGGGCTGCTGGTATGAACATACCCCCCAATGCAGCAAAAATGGGTAATAAGGCATCTTTGAAATTTGACAATTCACCTTGGTATACTTCTCGTTCTAATTCTAAACCAATTAGCAAAAAGAAAATAGTCATTAATCCATCATTAATCCAGTGTTCGATACTTTGGCCAGCAAATGGGGTTTGCCAAAAATGATGATACTCGTCACCAAAGCTTGAGTTTGCTAGTATCAATGATAATATCGTACAGATGATTAACGTGAATCCACCTGCTTTTTCACTATCAAAAAAATCTTTAAAAAGTTTTGTTACAATCATAATATTCTTACATTAAGCTTATTTATAAAACAATGATACTATTGAAGAAGTATCTTAATTTTTCAAATATATCAAAAATTAATTCAATGAAAGTTATGAAATGATACTTACAATACAATGTTTGAAAAGGATGGCAATTTTATATTTTAATTTAGTATTGTAAATTATAAGGGTGAATGTTTACCTTTGTATTGACATTGGTTTGGAAAAATTTGTTGCATCTTGTACAAAATAAAACAAGTAAAATGTTTGAAAGATATCAGCGTTCGGCCTACAAACATTGAATTTTAGCTAGTAATAAACAAACTGGTTTATATGTTACTTGGCATTTATTTTATTTTTGTTACAATGTGAACTTATTATTTTTTGCATCCATGTCCTTTTGATTCTTTTTTTGTTTAGGTCTTTTTTTTGTCACAATAATATTTATTTCATTCAACAACGTTATAAAACAAACATTATCTCATTCATACTCAATCTCATGAAAAAAATATATTTATTTCTCCTTATTTCAATAGGCTTGTATCAAAATTTGCAGGCGCAAGTTCCTCAAATCAAGTGGTGGTTTGATGTGTATGATTCTTCATTTGGTCAATCAGCCGCAGGTGATATCGATAAAGATGGCAAACTTGAAATTGTGTTTGGTTGTTACCGAAACGATAGTAGTGTATATGCATTAAATGGAGAAGATGGTTCCTTGCTTTGGAAATACAATACAAAAACACCCAATGCTGAAGGATGTAATGATGTGGCTATTGCATTGTATGATGTTGATAAAGATGATACCCTTGAAGTAATTGTGCCAAGTTCGTGTAATCCAACCACCTATTGTTTTAAAGGTAAATCAGGTGCTGTTTTATGGCAGACTCCCACTGCAGGGAGTGATTCGCCACCAACAATCGCCGACATCAACAATGATGGTAAAGAGGAAATAATGCATGGCGGTTTTGATGGTCATGTACTTTGTATGCAAAGTGAAACCGGAAACATACTTTGGGATAAAGAAGTGTATGCAAATAGTTGGGTACAAACAGCTCCTACTGTAGTAGATCTTAACAATGATGGACAATTAGATTTTGTAGTGGGCACATGGGCATTTAGTCCTGATACCAGTCGTATATATGCTTACTCAGGCAATAACCAAAGTTTATTATGGTCTCGTGCAGTGAACGACTATATCTATCATGCAAGTGCAGTAGCAGATATCGATAATGACGGAAAGCCTGAACTTGTATTTGGCGATTACAGTGGAAAAATATATGCCTTGAATGGCGAAAATGGAAGTATTCTGTGGCAATACCAGGCCAGTGTTTATGTAGGTGCACCGATTACCATTGCTGATGTAAATCATGACGGCGTATGTGAAGTGATTTTTTGTGATGGCTATGGGGTAGGTGTCTTATCAAATATGGGTGCATTGATGTGGTATTATACAATACCGAATTATGCCAATGCCTTTAGAGGTGTTGCCGTGGGAGATATCAATGGCGATAATAGTCTTGATATTGTATTTGGTACTGGTAAAGGAAATCTAATTGTATTAAATGGCAATACGGGTACTTTGATTTGGAATCTTGACTTAGCAGCTCATATTGGTAAAACCTTTTCAATCGATCATGCACCTTTGATTGCTGATTTTGATCAAGATGGTAAAATTGATATTTTTATTGTAGGTGGTAAAACAGATTATCCTAATTTCCAAACCAATTATGGACGTGCTTATCTGGTTACGGCTGGTATAGGTAATGGACCTGATTGGCTGATGTTTCAGCACGATTTAAGACGAAAATCAAGTATGTGTGACGCACCATTGTCAACATCTTCTATAGCTGAATCAAAAGCGCAATGGCAGGTGATTCCAAACCCTGCAACTACTACCATTGATATTATGACCCATGAAGTAGGCGAAATGTTTATTACCTCAGTTACAGGGCAGGTGTTACAGACCCTTAAAATAACTTCTTTGCATCATACCATAGATATTTCAGCGTTGAACCCAGGATTGTATATGTTGTCTATGAAAACAACTAATGGCTTGTTAGTGCATAAATTAATCAAAGATTAGATTATTTTATAAGTCAATCTTAATACTGTTTTTTGTAAGCCCATAATGTTATAACAAGTATCCCGAATTGTGTAACAACGATGACTCTTAATCGTCGCACCTTTGCATCAGACTTAAAAAAATAAGTCATTAAATTTAAGAGTATGAAGAAAACAATTTACTTATTTACCGTTGTGATGTTATTTACAACAGCCACTGTGGTTGCACAGGAAATTACAAAAGCCAATAGTACACAACTAAAACAAGATGTGGTAATGATTGGAGGAAACATTGCCAATTTTAGATCTGATTTTCAGAAGAATGCCAATCAAGTTCACATTCAACTTACCCCCCGTATCGGTTGGATGTTAAGAGAGCGTTTTATGTGGGGCGTTTATGCTGATTTCGATTTTCAAGCAGTACAAAATGCACAAACCCAAATACGTTATGGTGCTGGCTTGTTTGCAAGAGCTTATACAGGTAGAGGTGGCATGGAAGGATATTCTAAAACAAGACTTTTTGGTGAATTTTCTTCAGGTTTTGGCGGTTTAAATTTAAAAGTTGCTGATAATTCTAAACCAAATTCTTCGGTGAATGGCTTAGCAATTGGTTTTGGTGGTGGACTTGCTTATTTCCCCGCTCAAAATATTGGATTTGAATTGATGCCACGTTATGTGTTTAACACTGGTATGGGATCTGCTCAAGCTCGAACTGCATTAAGTATTACTTTCGGTGCCAATGTGTATCTTTCTAGATCAAAAGCAATAGAAATGTCAAAAGAAATGTAATGGATTAAAATTTAATATACATAATAACCAACTACTTATATAAAAAGATAACCTTATTGATTATCATGTGTAAAACCCCGAAAGTATCATGCTTTTGGGGTTTTTGTTATAATGATTTATTCATTGTTTAATGATAATTCATCTATGAAAAGTAAGGCTAAATAATATTGTTGCCATTTTTTATGAATATGGGTATAAAGACTGTAAACATTGAATTTTAGCTTATCGAAATAGCATTATATGTATTTGCTGGTATAAAATCACATCAAATGATTCATCGTTTTTTACAAATATACATTTCAATATCTTGGGTGGTATCAGTGACTTCTAAAAAACCACACAAGGCTATTTCAGCTACATGATTATCAAAAAGGTATTGTACATATTGATTGAGTTGTACTTCATTGAAAGAAGGGCTTACAAAAAAAGTATTTTCACCTTTAAAATGATGTCGTATGGCTATTTCACCCAATACAATATTGGGTAAAGTGTATACAAATTGAGCCGGACTTGGTAATGAATTATTGACTGTTTCCTGAAATTTTTTATCTGAAACTAAAGACGAGGATGCGTTTTGTAAAACCAATACACGTTTGTAAACATCTATTGCATCGAGATTTTCATGATGTAAAAGTAAATCAGCACAAAGCACACCCCAACGACTCATCAAATCCATTTTAAAAAACTTAGGATATTGAGTTTCTTGAAGCTTGTAAAATTTCATCGCCATGTCGTGGCTGTTTCCTTCACTTTCATACAGCAGTACATCGTCTAAATAAACTCGATTTTGATGAACTTTTACAGTATGGATGGTTTGAAAAGTATCAGGCACTTTGAATCATTTTCACAAATGTAAAAAATGTCTTTATGCTTCTACCTTTTCTTTTTGGGTTTCTTTAATAAATTTTGCCAATGTTTTTACTTGCTTTTGATGATTACGTACAAAAGGATTGGTTTCATCCCATACATAACCCGCTAACACTGAACAAATTTGTTTACGCATTTCTTCGCTTTGATTTTTTGAAAAGAAGATTGTATGCAAATCGCCATCATACCAGCCCATCACAAAAGTTCTAAATACATTCACTCCCTGCATACAAGGTTGCATATATTCTTTTTCCCAATCAACATCTTCATTTTGTAGTTTTTTAATAACTAAGTGTGCTGCATTTTGTGCAGATACACTTGCAAGGGTTACACCACTTGAAAACATTGGATCTAAAAATTCGGTTACATTGCCTGTTAACACAAATCCCTTACCATAAAATTTATCGGTGGTTGCACTCCAGCTATTCAATTCTTTAGGTTCAAAAGCCATATCGCAATCTCCAAATCGTTCGTTGAGTTCAGGATGCGATGCCACTAAATTTTTGATGTTTTCTTCTGGGGTGCCTGTAAGGGTTGAAAAGAATTCAGGAAAACCTACAAAACCTAAAGAAGTAATACCATTGCTAAATGGAATACACCATACCCAGGTATTATGATTGTATACGTATACGGTAATACGATTAGGTTCTTGTGCTACTTTGTTTCTATTTTTATCTACATAATGGGTAAATAATGTTTGGCGGGATGGGAGGTTACTGTCTTTTTCTAATCCAAACAATTTAGGAATGACTCTACCAAAACCACTGCCATCTACAATAAATTTTGCATGAAATTGATCCGTAGAGCCATCAGGCATTTTTACTTCAGTGATTGATGACTCATCATCATTGATGGTAATATTGGTTACTTCAGTATCATATAAAACGGTAATACCCATATTTTCACATTCATCAGCTAAGGTTTTATCAAAGTCTGCACGAGGTACCTGCCAGGTCCAGTCATAACCTGTACTGTGTTTTTCATTAAAGTTAAAGTCGCAGATATCATTGTTGCTCATGACAAATTTTGCCCCAAATTTTTCTTGAAAGCCTTTTGCTTTTACAGCATCTAAAAAGCCCGCTTCATCTAAGGCTTCCATACATCTTGGCAACAAACTTTCGCCGATAACAAAACGAGGGAAATGAAGTTTTTCAACGATAGTAACGTTGTATCCTGCTTTTTTGATGATTGCTGCTGCGATGGTTCCAGAAGGACCAGCGCCAATGATTAAGACATCTGTCGATTTCATGTATTGTATTATTTGCAACAAATGTAAAAAAAATAATTTGAGTAATATAATAGAAAGAAATAATATGGTATATAAGATTATTGAATAGCAGCTAAATAAGCTTTTGCTTTTTCAAAATCCTGGGGGGTGTCAATGGCAATACCCACTTGATGCACAAGGGCTAAATGAATTTTAAAACCATTTTCTAAAAAACGAAGATTTTCAAGTTTCTCTATTTTTTCTAAAGTCGATTGAGGGAGGGCAGTTACTTTTAGTAAAGTATCTTTCTTAAAAGCATACACCCCTATATGTTGATAATATTGCGCAACCACCGTTTTATCTTGAGGATAAGGAATTACATTGCGTGAAAAATATAATGCCCGTTGTTGCTTGTCCACCACCACTTTAACACAATGTGGGCTTTCGATTTTTTCTTTTTCTGTAATAGGCATCATCAGGGAAGCAATTTCAACTTCATCATTTTCAAACAGTGCAATGACTTGTTTTAATGCTTCTTTTTCAATAAACGGTTCGTCACCTTGAATATTGACTATTATATCACAAGCGATATCTTGTACCGCTTCTGCAATCCTGTCTGTGCCACTTTCATGAAATTGCTTACTCATAATCACTTGTCCACCCACACTTTCAATTGCAATGCGAATATCGTCATGATCGCATACTACATATACTTCGTCAAAGAGTTGACTGTTTTTTACGGCCTCAAAGGTTCTAACGATAACAGGTTTACCTTCCAATAATTGCAAAAGCTTAGCAGGAAAACGGCTTGCTTGCAAACGGGCAGGTATCATCGCAATGATTTTTTTAGACATGGGTTGTTTTATTTTGTGTGAAAAAATTAACCATTAATAGAATCAGAAAACTAACAAATACACCTATAAAACTACCTGCCACCACATCACTATAAAAATGTTGTCCTAAATAAATTCTTGAATAACCACAACCTAAGGCAAGTAAAAAAAAGAAGAGGGTATAGGTATTGTTTTTTTGGGGTAAAAAATGATTTAATAAAAAAAAGAATCCAAATGCACCCATCGTATGTCCAGATGGGAAACTGTCGTTGTATAAATTTTCAAGCCAGGGTACTGCATGTACATTTTCAATATTATACATGCCAATAGGCCGGGCTTTGTCAAAAAAATCTTTACTGATATATGAAATCACAGGTAAAATAATACCAAACAGGATGGTGGTGAAAAGGTATTCTTTGTTTCTGAAAATGGGGAAAACTAATAATATCACAAATACGATGGTGATGCTATCGCCCCTGCCATAGGCGCTCAATACCGTCATCACATGATCAAAAAAGGGATGATGAAATTGGTTGATAGCAAAAAAAAGAGCTTTATCTGTAAACAAATACATGAATGCACAAGAAAGTACAAACCATACGGCAAATGCAGAAAGAAACAAAGCATTCTTTTGAACTATTTTATGGATGATGGGTTTCAACGATGGATGATTTCTTGGAATTAATTTTTTTAAAATATGAAAGTATTTTGTTGCCCATTCTAAAATACCATTCTTTATTCATGAGTGGGGAGTCATTATTTGCTTTTACCATCAAAAAGGCACCTATAGCAAGCAATACAGCTGAAGGAAACCACATGCCAACCAGGATGGGAACTACCTGTTCTTTCGCTATTTTTTCTCCGACTGTATTCATTACATAATAAATGACAAAAAAGATAATCGCCGCGATAAAGGGCATACCTAAGCCGCCTTTACGAATAATTGAACCAAGGGCCACCCCAATAATAAACAAAAGGGTACAGGCAATCGGTAAAGTAAATCTTTTATGCATCTCTAAATAATGCTCTATGAGATTTGTTTTTTGCAGTTTAAGATTTTGTTTGTTTACTTCCAGCATACTTTTGATATTGCGGGTAGCAATTTCAGTATGCGAAAGCACCATGCTTTTTAGGGAGTCAGGTATCAGGGCAATACTAAACAAACTATCAGATGTAATGACAGGTAGTTTCTTCGTTTTGATGCTATCTTTTTTAGCCATCATCAATTGCGCACTAAGTAGATCTTTATTGGATTCATACATCTTTTGAATGTTACGTTTGCTTGTATCAATTTGATGCATGATTTGTTGCACTGTCATTGCCCCTCGTAGTCCTTTAAAATAATTTTCATCTGTTTTAGGCATTTTAAAATCACTCAAGTCAAATACTTTTTTCCAATATTTAAAACCTAAACGTGTGAGTTCTTTTTCATCACCCCGCAAGGCATTTTTTTCTTCGTATCGCCATCCATTTTCAAGTTCAAATATCAAAAATCGTTTATCGTCGGTGATATACATTTTTCCTTTTTCGGCAAGGGTTATTTTGTCATTGCCTTTACCCGATGTGTGATCGTATATTTTGATATCATTCACTGATTTTCCATCTGATTTTTTACTTCCAATATAAATGGTATGATTGGGAATGTCTTTATAAAATGTACCAGCTTTAATAGCGACTACTGGTTTTTTATTTTGTATATCATAGATGAGGGAAGAAGCTTTCATCTGGGCTTTGGGGATCACATAATTATTAAACAAAAAGGACAATACGGTGATAAGGACAATAAAGGCAAATAATGGACGCGTAAACTTAGCAATAGAAATACCTGCTGCTTTGACAGCCACAAGTTCAGATGTTTCGCCCAAATTGCCATAAGTCATTATAGAGGCAAAGAGAATACCAAGGGGTAGCGCAATAGGGACAAGGGTGGTGGAAAGTAAACCTAAAAATTTGAGAATCACTATTACTTCCAGGCCTTTGCCAATAAACTCATCAATCCAAACCCACATATACTGCATCACAAATATAAACCATGTTACCATGAAGGCACCTAAAAAGGGCATCCAAAAAGATTTGATGATAAATTTGTGTAATGACTTCAAAAATATTGTTTAATGCAAATGTAATAAACAAGAAACGAGTGTTACGTTAAAAAAAGAACAAAGAAAACAGTAGGAAAGATACTAGCTTCCGATACGATGTTTTAAATCATGTATTTGGGCATCCCATAAAAGTTCTTGGTCACCAATTTCTTTTTTGTCAGCAAAGTCTGTGATGGTTAAAATGGTTTCATTTGTAACAGGACTTTTTTCAATCCTGAATTCGAAGTATTCATCATTTTTCATCCAATCCCATTTAAAAACAACATATTCATTTTCTTCAGCTGCAATCATTTCAGCTTTTTCGTTACTGCCAGCCCATTCAAAAATATATGAATTTTCTTTTTGTTTTACTTTGTCAGCAAACCACTCTCCCAATCCTGAAGGTGTAGACAAAAATGGATAGAGTATAGAAGGAGAGCACTTGACAGGGTATTCAATGGTATATTTTGAGCGATTAGCCATAAACGATATTTAAGATTCTTATTTAAATTTGAATTAGAATGACACAATAATATAAAAAAACTTGAATTTACAAAATTATTTTTGCACTATTTTCTATACTTTTTTCTTAATTCATATAAAATATATTTTGCTTGTATTTACTTTAACAATACTTTTGCTATAAATCATTGTTAATAGTAATGATGGGATGACGTTTTTTTAACTTTTAAATTTAATTAATAACGAAAAACAACTTTACACATTATGTCCATGCGCCAGCTTAAAATCACAAAATCGATTACAAATCGAGAAAGTCAATCACTTGAAAAGTATTTGCAAGAAATTGGAAAAGTAGATTTAATCACTCCTGAAGAGGAAGTAACATTAGCAGTCAAAATAAAACAAGGCGATCAACGAGCATTAGAAAAATTAACAAAAGCAAATTTGCGTTTTGTGGTATCCGTAGCAAAACAATATCAAAACCAGGGATTGTCACTCAGCGATTTAATCAATGAAGGAAATTTAGGTCTTATCAAAGCAGCACAACGTTTTGATGAAACCAGAGGGTTTAAATTTATCTCATACGCAGTTTGGTGGATACGCCAATCTATATTACAAGCATTGGCTGAACAAAGCCGTATTGTACGTTTGCCTCTCAATAAAGTAGGGCTTACCAATAAAATCAATAAAGCCTATTCACAACTTGAGCAAGAATTTCAACGTGAGCCTTCACCTGAAGAACTTGCTATAGTTCTTGAAATCAACACAGAAGAAATTGAAACAACCCTGGGTGTGGCTGCAAGACATGTGAGTGTGGATGCACCGTTTGTGGATGGTGAAGAAAATACCTTATTGGATGTGTTGAATAATCCCAACGCCATCAGTACAGATATTGAACTTGAGCACAACGAGTCGTTGCGTGATGAAATAGACCGTTCGTTAAGTACCTTAACCGAAAGACAAAAAGATGTATTGAAATTGTTTTTTGGTATTGGGGTAGAGCATCCCATGAGTTTGGAAGATATTGGCGAACGATTTGGGTTGACCCGCGAACGGGTACGTCAAATCAAAGACAAGGCAATCACCAAATTACGATCTACATCCAGAAGTAAATTACTTAAGAACTATTTAGGAAATTAATATTTCTTAATCCATTTTAAAAAATATAAAACTGATGAGAAGGATTCTCATCAGTTTTTTTTATACCTCTATTTTTGGGTATTAAATGTGGATAAGTTATGAATATTAGCAAGAAATCATTATAATTGTGCTCGTAAAAAAATAGGACATGAAAAAAAATAATATTTTACTATGGATTCTTTTTGGATTGATGTTGAGTCATACCGCTTGTAATACTTATACCAGTATGAGTGCTGCTACTAAGGTAACTGAACTTAAAGGGAATCCATTTATGTACCAATTGTCAAAGGCAGTAATCAAAAACTTGGGCAATTATGCGGTTAAATCTGGCTCAAAGCACACTGGAAAAATACAATTGCTTTCAACTATTTCATCTATATTTTCAACTGACGATCAAATAGCTGGACTGAAAGACTTATTAACCCTATCTTATAAAATATCGCCACAAAAAATCAACAAAGATTTTAGTAAATTAGTCACAATCAAAGACTTGATAAGTTTTGTGGCAAAAAATGGCAAAGGCTTTAATTTTTATAGTCGCAATACGTCGTTGTAAGTTTTCTTTCACAGATTTCAAACATATATTCAATACATCGAATTGAATATGGTTTACGTTATGGTAAAATTCAACTTTTACTAATTGGAATAATTTTACTGGGGTGAATACTCATTGTAATAACTTTTACACTCTAAGGTGAAGCGTACAAAAAACTTGACCCTATTTTACATTGGGTATTACGACCAATAAGGATCAATTTTTACCTATGTACTCGACAATAAATATGAAAATTTGTCACCTAAAGTGTTTTTGGTATTCTTTTTGAAAAATAAAAGAAAAACGAATATCATGGCTACAGGTAAAATCAATGTTTCAGTTGAAAATATTTTCCCCCTTATTAAAAAATTTCTATACAGTGATCACGAAATATTTCTTCGTGAATTGATTTCAAATGCAACAGATGCAACTACCAAACTCAAGCATCTCTATAGTATAGGCGAGGCTAAGGGTGAATATGGCAATCCTATGATTGAAATAAAAATTGATCAGGAAGGTAAAAAAATTCATATTATTGATCAGGGTGTGGGGATGACCGCCGAGGAAGTTGAAAAATATATCAACCAAGTAGCCTTCTCAGGTGCCGAAGAATTTTTGGAAAAATACAAAGACTCTGCCAAAGATGCAGGTATTATAGGACATTTTGGTCTTGGATTTTATTCTGCTTTTATGGTAGCTAGTCAGGTAGAGATTATTACAAAATCATATAAAGATGAACCCGCTGCTCATTGGATTTGTGATGGTAGTCCCGAATTTAATTTGTTGCCTTCCACTAAAAATGACAGAGGTACTGAAGTGATTTTACATATTGCAGCTGATTCTGAAGAGTTTTTGGAAGAATATCGTATCAAAGAACTGTTGACCAAGTACAATAAATTTATGCCTGTGCCTATTAAGTTTGGCACCAAAACAGAAACAAGCAAAGTAGGTGAAGGTGAGGATGCCAAAGAAGAAAGCAAAGAAGTAGATAATATTATCAATAACCCACATCCAGCATGGACCAAAGCTCCTGCAGATCTTACGACTGAAGATTATAACAACTTTTATAGAGAGTTATATCCCATGCAGTTTGATGAGCCTTTATTTCATATACATTTAAATGTCGATTATCCTTTTAACTTAACGGGTATCTTATATTTTCCAAAATTGAGCCCGGACTTGCAAATGCAAAAAGATAAAATACAATTGTATCAAAACCAGGTGTATGTAACCGACAATGTAGAGGGTATCGTACCTGAATTTTTAACCATGCTCAAAGGGGTTATTGATTCACCAGATATACCATTAAATGTTTCACGTTCATACTTGCAAGCTGATGGTAATGTGAAAAAAATAGCCAATTATATCACCAAAAAAGTATCAGATAAGTTAAAAGCTTTGATTACTGAAAACAGGGCTGATTTTGAAAGTAAATGGAATGATATCAAAATTGTATTGGAATACGGGATGCTTTCAGAAGCCAAGTTTTTTGAGAAAGCAGGCGATTTCTTTTTATATCCAACAGTCAATCAAACCTACTTTACCCTTCAGGAATTAAAGGATAAAATCACCGAAACCCAAACAGATAAAGAAGGCAATCTTATTGTATTATATGCTTCAAATGCAGATGCACAACATACTTATATTGCAGAAGCTCAGGGTAAAGGGTATGAAGTGCTATTGCTTGATTCACCTATTGTGGCACATCTGATACAAAAACTGGAATCAGAAAACGATAAATTGAAATTTGTACGTGTAGATGCTGATCATGTTGACAATTTAATCAAGAAGGGAGAAGAAGCTGTTTCTGTTTTGAATGAAGATGAGAAAAAACAATTACAGGAAAGCCTGGAAGAAGTGATTTCAAAACAAACATACACCATACAATTTCAACCCATGAGTGCTGATGCTTCGCCATTCATGATTACCCGTCCCGAATTTATGCGTCGTATGAAAGAGATGAGTGCACATGGTGGAGGTGGTATGTTTGGCATGGGCAATTTGCCTGATATGTTTAACCTTGTGGTAAATACAAATCATCCTTTGGTTCATAACCTGTTGCACAGCACCGATAAAGAAAAGCAAAATCAACAAATTAAACAGGCATTGGATATTGCCAAGTTATCTCAAAACCTACTCAAAGGTGAAGAACTCACTGCGTTTGTGAAGCGAAGTTTTGAAATGATGAACTGATAAAAGTAACAATCAACATTCCATTTAATCCGGTTTTCTGTTGTCGAAAAAGTCTATTTTTCAGAACAGAAAACCGTTTTTTTTTGCAAAATATTTTTTTCTCCTTTTGCGCTATAAAATCAAGTACATTTGCGCGAATTTTTAAAATAGAATTATGGCTCTTCAAGTAGGTATCGTCGGATTACCCAATGTAGGTAAATCAACTCTTTTTAACGCTGTTAGCAACAATGCCAAAGC
Source organism: Bacteroidota bacterium (assembly GCA_016711825.1). Taxonomy (GTDB): domain Bacteria; phylum Bacteroidota; class Bacteroidia; order Chitinophagales; family Chitinophagaceae; genus OLB11. The sequence continues at coordinate 116,703 of JADJSG010000003.1, forward strand.
ACAAGCATCCAATTATCGGTTTTGCACCATCGACCCCAATGTAGGGCAGGTAGATGTGCCCGATCCTCGTTTAGATAAGTTGGCAAGTTTGGTTAAGCCCGATCGTATAGTACCTACCACCATTGAATTTGTTGATATTGCGGGTCTTGTAAAAGGGGCAAGCAAAGGTGAAGGTTTGGGAAATAAATTTTTAGCCAATATTAGAGAAGTAGATGCCATTGTACATGTGGTGCGTTGCTTCGAAGATGAAAATATACTTCGTGAAGAAGGAGTCATTAATCCGGTGTCAGACAAAGAAATTATTGATACAGAATTGCAATTGAAAGATCTAGACAGCATTGAAAAGAAATTTCAAAAAACCGAAAGGGCTGCTAAAACAGGTGATGCAAAGGCTAAAGTGGAAGTAGAAGTACTGTCAAAATGCATCAAGCATTTAGAATCAGGCAAAAATTTACGACAACTTGATATGTCAACTGACGAAATCGAATCCATTGCTGATTTATGTTTATTGACCTTAAAACCTGTTTTGTATGTGGCCAATGTAGATGAACAATCCTTACATACGGGCAATGCTTTCTCCAGTGCTTTGATCGAAAATGTGAAACTTGAAAATAGTGCCGTTATTGTCATGAACAATACTATTGAAGCCCAAATTTCTGAAATGGATAATGCTGATGACAAACAAATGTTTTTAGAAGAGTATAAACTTACTGAACCTGCCCTCAATCGCTTGATTAGAAGTGCCTACGGTTTATTAAATTTAATCACCTATTTCACTGCTGGTGTACAAGAAGTAAGGGCATGGACCATACATGTTGGTTGGAAAGCACCTCAAGCGGCCAGTGTGATACATACCGATTTTGAAAAAGGGTTTATCAAAGCAGAGGTCATTGCTTATGATGATTTTATTTCCTTAGGCTCAGAGGCTGCATGTAAAGAAGCCGGTAAATTAAGGATTGAAGGTAAAGAATACATCGTGAAAGATGGTGATATTATGCATTTTAGATTCAATGTTTAGTACTTTGATACATAAACAATTAAATGATTAAATAGTAATTTACTCAATACAAAACACCTTATTTCTTCAAAGAAAATCAACTGTTCAAACAAATGTTAAAATTATTTACCAATTAATTTTAATAATTAATTCTCTTATTATATATTTACAATTCAAAAACAAATAGACATGAAAAAAATAATTTTTACATTATTGATGAGTACAGTAGCAATGGGATCCTTTGCACAATTGAGTACTGAATTAGGATACAATTTAGGATTCAGTTCTTATCTTGGAGATTTGCAGCCTAAAGCATTTACTTATGATCAACCAGGTTTTTCAACTGGTTTTCATATCAGACACAATATCACTTCTCAACTTGCTGTTAGAGGAATGGTTAATTATGGTCGTTTGAATGCAAGTGATGCTAAATCATTAGATCAAGGTCATATCCAAAGAAATTTAAGTTTCCGCACTTATATCATGGAATTTGGTGGCGTAATGGAAGTTAACGTTTTGCCTTTTGACAAATTCAATACTAAAAATAAAAAATATAGAAGATATTTTAACTTTACTCCATTCTTCTTTGGTGGTGTGAATGTATTTCATTTCAATCCTAAAACATTATACAAAAATGAATGGGTTGCTTTACAACCTTTACAAACTGAAGGACAAACTTACAATTTAACCCAAATCGCCATTCCTTTTGGTTTTGGTTTCAAACATCAAGTAAGCAAACATATTGGTTTTCAAATCGAATTTGGATTTAGAAAAACATTTACTGATTATATCGATGACGTAAGTACCAACTATCCTGATTTAAACAAATTGGCTTTAAACAACCCAACTGCAGCTGATTTGTCATTCAGAGGTGACGAATTACCTGAAAATCCTCAAACTACACCAACACCAGGTACACAAAGAGGTTTATCAAGCAATATGGATTGGTACTTAATCAACAACGTTTCTTTTACTTATAAAATATTTCAAAACAAAAAATATTAATCCTATTTTTTTAGAACAAATGAAAAGACAGTCAGTGTATACTGACTGTCTTTTTTTTTAAGCAAAATGGTCTATTTATATATTGCTTGATGTTACTTACACATAATATTATTTGTTCATCATATTGAATTTATCATGCAATGGATTTAACATTTGATGATTCTTTTTTAAGGAGATACCTTCGTTTATTAAGTACCATTTTATTCTTCATCCCCAATTTATTTTTATTTTTTACTACCAACATATTTTAATTATTTTTGAAATAAATTTTTCTCATGACGACTATTACCTGCCCGCATTGTAAAACCCCCTTTAACATAGAAGAAGTACTCACCGAAGATGTAGAAAAATCAATCAGATTGAAATATGAAACACAAAATAAAGAACTCGTAAAAGCGGTTGCTGAAAGAGCCAAAGAACTCGAAAAAAAAGAAGCCGAATTTGAACAAAAAAAGAAAAACGAAAACGATTTGTTTATCGAACGGGTTAAACGAGAAACAGACATTCAAACAAAAAAGAAAGAAGAAGAACTGATTAAAAAAATTGCTGCAGAACATCAATCCAAAATTGATTATCTGCTCAAAGAAAATGAGGAAAAAAATTCAAAACTTCGTTTACTGAATGAAAAGGAATTAGAAGTTTTAAACCTCAACAAACAATTAACCCAACAAAAAGAAGATGAAGAGTTTAAGTTAAAAAAACAAAGACTAGAACTTGAGGCAGAATTAAAAGAAAAAATTTCGGGCGAAGTGCTTGACAAACAAAGAGAAAAGCACGAATTGGAAAAAAGAGAATATGACAAAAAGCTGGCTGACCAACACAAACTCATTGAAGAGATGCAACGAAAAATGCAACAAGGTTCCATGCAAACACAGGGTGAAATATTAGAGTTGGCTTTAGAAGATCTATTGGGGAATGCATTTCCATTCGATACCATCACCGAAGTAGGAAAAGGCAAACGTGGAGCTGATTGTATATTGATAGTACGAAATGAAATAGGGCAGGAGTGTGGCAAGATTATATTTGAAAGTAAACGTACCAAAGACTTTGATAAAAAGTGGATTCCAAAATTGAAAGAAGATATGCTGGAAGCAACTTGTGATATGGCTATTTTGGTATCGCAAATACTACCTGAAGATATCAAATTGTTTGATCAGCGTGAAGGTGTTTGGCTTTGCAAACTAAATGAAGTAACACAACTTGTAAAAGTCATACGTGAAGGCCTGATTAATGTGGCTCGGGCCAATAGATCACAAGAAAACAAAGGCGAGAAAAAAGAAATGCTTTATAACTATTTTACGGGCAATGAATTTTTACAACAAATGAGGGCTATCAACGAAGCTTATTTGTACTTGAAGGCCTCCGTTGATAAAGAACGATTTCAAATGGAAAAAATATGGAAAGAAAGAGAAAAACAAATTGATAAAGTATTGTTGAACAATACCTATCTAATGGGCACCATCAAAGGGATTGCAGGCAACGATATTCAAGATGATTATTTAATTGAATAATGATAGAGATCCATTTTTCAATTCAAAAATCCATTTTTAAAATTATACATAATGAATGAGCAAGCACCGTACTATGGAGTTCGCAACATTTATCCCTTATTTTATAAAATCGCCAGTTATTTTCTTTAACCTTGTTTCTGACTCTTTTAAGTTATAACGGGCAGTCACAAGTCTTGTAATAGCAGCTTCATAACTACTTTGACTTTCTTTGGTTTCAAGGTAATTGCCTAATCCCAATTTCATACGTTCAAGCATGATATACAAACTTTGTTCAGCCAATTGAATGTTCTCTTCTTCTAACAACAAGGTTTCTTTATCACCAAGCCATCGTGTATAAGCCGTGTTAGAGGCTGCATAGAGCGATGATTGTATTCTATCGACATCCAATCGATTGTTTTGCAATTGTAGTTGAGCAACTTGTACTTGCTTTTTTACAATATAGCCATTGAAAAGATTCCAGGTAAAATTAAACCCAACATTATATCCAAGATTTTGCGTAAACAATGCAAAGCCTGCTGTGCTTGAGTTGCGGTTAAAACCATAGCCACTGCTAACACCTAATCGGGGTAAAGATTGCGATTTAATTTCCTTGATGATTTGTTCAGTCACCAATATATTTTTTTTTGCATATTGAAGATTTCTATTCTCAGTTTCCATTCGTTGTCTAATCTCTTCAATTGATGCTAATGGCGCAAAATAGAAATTAGTATCCACCATGAAAGCAGTCTTTTCTTTTTCCTGCATAATAAGAATAAGGTTGTTTTTATATTCTTTTAAAATGCTTCGTTGAAGTATCAGGTTTGACTTCTGCGCATTCAAATCAAGTTTGGCTTGCAACAATTCTACATTAGAACCTGAACCAATTTGTAATTTTTTTTGTGCAAGCTTAATACGTTCATCCGACACACTCATGGCAGATAGTATCCCTTTGATCAATTGCTCTTGTTTCACCATTTGGTAATAATTCAAGGTTAATTGTTCAAGGGTATTTTCCATTTGTATTTTTAGATTCATAGCACCCTGCTCTTCCAATAATGCTAAACGTGCCTTGGTCGCAAACATTTTAAATCCATCAAAAAGGGTATATGAGAGTAAAGCACCTGCATTGATATTTTTAGAAACTACACCACTTTTATTGACACCTGCACCACTTGAAAATTCTTGTTTAGTACGATTATTTGCCAAACTTCCTCCTGAATTGATATCAAGTTTGGGCAAAAAACCTGCATACCCCAGGTTGTTTTCTACAATGGCTATTTCAGCATCATTTTTTGCAATAAGAATGTCATAATTATTCTTTAAAGTAAGGGCAACGGCTTCCTCATAGGTCAATACATCATTTACCTGGGCTACAAGCATTATAGGAAAACAAAAGAATAGAAAAAAGAATAGTTTACGCATGTTTTGTGTCTTTTGATAAATAACTATAAATGGCAGGGATGACAAAAAGGGTCAAAGTCAAGGAAAATAATATACCACCCACTATGACAATACCCATTCCCATTCTGCTTTTTGCCCCTGCGCCCAAAGCCAGCGCAATAGGCATAGCACCCAGTGCTGTAGCGATACTCGTCATCAGTATGGGGCGCAAACGCGCTTCTGCTGCTGCTTGTATGGCTTCTTTTTTATTCATACCCGTTTCTTTTAATTGATTCGCAAACTCAACGATTAGGATCCCATTTTTGGTGACTAAGCCAATGAGCATAATAATGCCTATTTGACTAAAAATATTCATGGTTTGGTTGAAATACCAAAGTGACAATACAGCGCCTGCCAATGCTAATGGCACTGTAAGCATGATAATAAATGGATCGACAAAACTTTCAAACTGTGCTGCTAACACCAAATAGATGAGCACTAAGGCCAGCATGAAAGCAAACATGATATTAGAAGAGCTTTCTTCAAAATCGCGTGAAGATCCAGTCAAAGCTGTGGTGAAACTAGGGTCAAGTACTTTACTGGCAATTTTTTTCATTTCTACAATGCCATCACCAACCGTTTTGCCAGGCACTAAACCAGCAGATACGGTTGCTGATTGATACCGATTGTAATGATACAATTGAGGCGGTGAGCTTTCTTCTTGAAAACTTACGATATTATCTAACTGTATCAATTGCCCTGCAGCATTGCGTAAATAAAGTGAACGTATATCAATCACTTCATCACGGTTTTGTCTGTCAAACTGCCCGATCACCTGATATTGCTTGCCATTCATGGTAAAATAGTTAAACCGTTGACCACTTAATGCCAGTTGTAAAGTTTGGGCAATATCAGCTACTGAGATACCTAAATTTTTAGCTTTCTCCCGATCAATACTGATATTGATTTCAGGTTTGTTAAACTTCAAATTGCAATCTACTCCCTGGAATACTGGATTTTTGTTGGCCTCTTCCAGAAATAATGGCAATTTCTCTTTCAACTTTTCAAAATTAGGTGCCTGCAACACAAATTGCACTGGCAAACCACCTCGTCCACCACCACCTGCCGAAATGGTTTGTTCTTGAATGACAAAGGCTTTCCCCTGCGGAAATTTCTTTGATTGTTTTGAAATATATTCTGCAATTTCCTGCTGACTTCTTTTGCGTTCACTGGCATCGGTCAATGCTAAACGTACAAAAGCAGTATTTACCGCCCCCGATCCTGTAAATCCGGGTGCTGTTACGGTAAGGCAAACTCTTTTTTCAGGTATGGAATCATTCACAAACTCAGTAAATGCTTTTACAAAATTGTCGGTATACTCATACGAAGCTCCTTCAGGCGCTGTGAGTGAAACCCGCATCCAATTTCTATCTTCAAGCGGAGAAAGTTCATTTTGAAGTTTGCCTCCTGCTAAAAAAATCAAAGCGACAGCACCTATCAAAATAAAAACAGCCAACCATCTATTTTTAAGAAACGATTTTAATGAATCACCATATGAAGAGGTCATTCGTAAAAAGAAAGGCTCTGTGGCTTCATAAAAGGCTGTTTTTTTATGGACCTTTCTCACCAATCTCGCGTTAAGCATGGGAGTCAGCGTGAGCGATACAAATGCTGATATCAGCACGGCACCTGCAATGACAACACCAAATTCTCTAAACAAACGACCAACAAAGCCTTCAAGGAATATTACCGGCATAAACACTGCAGCAAGGGTAATAGAAGTAGAAATAACAGCAAAATAAATTTCTTTGGATCCTTTATGAGCTGCTTCCATTGGACTCATTCCTTCTTCTATTTTTTTGTAAATATTTTCGGTCACTACAATGCCATCATCTACTACAAGCCCTGTAGCCAAAACCACTGCCAGCAAGGTCAATACATTAACCGAATAACCCATAATATACATGATAAAAAAGGCCCCGATTAAGGATACAGGAATATCAATCAAAGGGCGAATGGCAATTAGCCAATCACGAAAGAAGAGGTAAATAATGATAATCACCAGTACAATAGCAATGGCTAAAGTTTCAATCACTTCGGTGATTGACTTTTTGATAAACAAGGTATTGTCTAAGGCAATATTGACTTTAAAATCTTTGGGTAATTCTTTTTTGATGGCATCATACCTTTTATAAAACTCTTTAGAAATATCAAGATAGTTTGCGCCGGGTTGTGGTACAAGAGCTAAACCAATCATCGGTGTACCTGACTGACGTAACATGGTTTCTTCATTTTCGGGACCTAAGTTTACATGACCAATATCTTTAAATTTGATAACTTTATCATTGACATTTTTGATAATCAGGTTTTCAAAATCGGCTTCTGTTTTTAAGCGACCTGCTGTTTTCAATGTCAATTCAGTGGTATTTCCAGCTATTTTTCCTGAGGGGAGTTCTACATTTTCCTTGTCAAGGGTGGTCTTTACATCCTGGGGTGTAAGGCCAAAAGATGATAAGCGTACAGGGTCAAGCCAAAGCCGCATGGCATATCGTTTCTGACCCCATATTTGTATATTGCTAATACCTGGTATGGTTTGAAATCGTTCGGCCAAAACATTTTCAGCAAAGTCACTCACTTCTAATTGACTGCGGGTATCCGACTGTATGGTGAGTGAAAGAATAGCGTCTGAATTGGCATCTGACTTCGTAACGGTTGGTAAGCCATCTATATCCTGGGGCAACTGTCTGACGGTTTGCGATACTTTATCACGTACATCATTGGCTGCAGCTTCAAGATTGGCACTCAGGTTAAACTCCACAGTGATACTACTTGAGCCCTGATTACTGGACGATGATATGGTACGCACCCCATCAATACCATTAATGGCTTTTTCGAGCGGTTCTGTAATCTGGGCTTGTATCACATCTGCATTGGCACCAGCATAACTTGTACGTACAGTGATGATAGGCGGATCGATAGAAGGGTATTCACGAACCCCTAAAAAAGTATAGCCTATAGCGCCAAATAAAATAATGATGAGGTTCATCACTATGGCCAATACAGGTCGGTTGATACTCGTTGATGATAAATTCATATGCTCGCTTTCCTTTTATTGGGTGATTCCTACAATGTTAATATTTGCTTCTGGTTTCAACGACATGATACCAGTAACTACTACGGTATCGCCTGCTGAAAGGCCACTCAAGATTTCTACTTTTGCATCGGTTCTGATACCTGTTTGCACCATGACTGGCATCGCTTTGCCATTGCGACTCACAAATACTTTTTTGCCTTTTAGTTCTGGTATGATGGCTTCGGTAGGTATCATGATGGTGGATTGCTTTTTTTGTGCCACAAGTTCTATACGGGCAAAGGCCCCAGGATAAATACCCTGCTGAATATTGCTACACAATGCACGTACTGTGATGTTGCGGGTTTCTGCATCAATTTTTGGTTCAATGGCGTACACTGTGGCAAAGGATTGTGCGGTGGTATTGTCAACTGTAAACTGCACTTTATCGCCTATATGTACAATGTCGGCATATTTTTCAGGGATGGTAAAATCTACTTTGAGCACATTGTTTTGTTGAATCGTGGCCAGGGTAGTGGCATTGGTTACATAGCTGCCTGCGCTTACTTGTCGTAATCCAATTTTACCCGCAAAGGGTGCCCTGATTTCTGTTTTGGCAATTTGCGCACGCGTATAATCCATATCGGCACTGATGAGTTGTAACTGACTAGCCCCTTCGTCATATTCCTGACGACTAACTCCCTGTATGTCGAGCAAACCTTTTAATCTTTCGCTTTTTTCTTTTGCTAATTTTAGTTGAAACCCTAATCGTTTAAGTTGTGCTTGCAAATCGGCATCATTGATTTTTGCTAGCAAAGCACCTTTTGCTACGAACGAACCTTCTTTAAAATGAATAGATACCAGTTTACCCGATACTTCAGGATGAAGTACCACCTCTTCGTTGGCCATGATACTTCCAGAGGAGTAGATTTTATTTTCAAGTAATTCTTCATGAGCTATATAGCCTGTTACATTTACCTTTTGACCTTTTGGGGCATTGGCTTTGGGTGCTTCCTCTTTGTGATCACTCAAAAAGAAAATCTTTACCAGTACAAGTACGGCTATCAGTATCACAAGGATGATTATGGTTCTAAGCTTCATTGTTTTTTTTTAATTTTTTGTAGTTGATATAAATCCTGTCTGTAGGTAACTCATCCAGGTTGGTTTGTATGGTGGTAAGCATTTGACAAAGAGCTTGTTGCTTTTGGGTTGATATGGATGCAAAGGTTGCTTCATTCATTTCGAATATAGCTTGATGTATTTGGGGTAAAACCTTGTTAGCTTTTTTGCTCAGTTGCAGTAAATGTTCTCTTTTATCATGTGGGTTTACCACTTTATGTATATACTTCTTTTCGATTAAATATTGTATCATACGTACCATCGATACTTTGTCTATTTTCAATTGTTCACACAAATAATGCTGTGTACAGCCACCATCCATACTTTCGATCAAGATGAGGATAGAGTAATGTCTGTCGATATCAAGATGTGCGAGCCTATTGGTGAGTGCGCCATAATAGCTTTTGGTGAGTACTGCGAGGGTACGACCAAAGGGTAGCAATGTATATAGGTTTTTGTCCATAGGGGAGGGCTTCACTTTTTCAAAACTACGACAAAAAATAATTAGTTCGCATTGTTAACTATTATTTTATATCAAAAATATAGAATCATGTAAGTATTGATTGCTGTAAATAGTAGCCAGTGAGTCAGATATATTGATAGAATTTATCTTGAATCAAAAAAATAAAAGATTGAACTTAGCATTATATCCAAATAACTACTGCTATATTTTTATCAATTTCAATCAGTTCCTTTTTCCTTATTGCTGCTTTCAATGGTAATAAATATGTATTTAATTTGGTATCAAACCATATAGCCGTTTTCCATATTGAATCACCTATTTGGGCAGTTGCTTTTAGTCGTCCCCAACCTTCTTCTTCATTTTTGAAATAATTTCTTATCTCGTTTGCTATACCAGAAGGTAGAGAAACAAAAACCCAACTATTTGCTCCATTATACTGCCATGGCTTTGCGTTAAATTCGTATTTTATACCATATGTTTCCATTATAAGATTGTGATATTTTTAGAAAACAATATTTTAGGGAAGGTAAGTTTGTTTTACTTATCAACTTATTATTATTTTAAAAAGGAACTCTATTTTTCATTCAATATGCACCTCATTTCTTTTCCAATTCAATAATTTCTAAATCCTTGATACGGTCGTCATCTACATTGAATCGAACGAGGGTACTAACTTTGTGCCAACCCTGCTTGCCACAGGCGCCAGGGTTGATATGGAGAAGGTTAAATTGCGGATCGGGCATGACCTTCAATATATGTGAATGACCACTGATAAAAAGATGTGGTTTATGTTGTATAATTAATGGCTTTGATTCAGTATTGTAGCGAGGGGGATAGCCGCCAATATGGGTGATGAGTACGCTCACTCGCTCAATGGTAAAAAACAAATGTTCAGGATAACGTACCCGTAATTCTTGTCCATCAATATTACCCGTAATCATTCGCAAGGGTTTAAAGGCTTCCAAAGCATCTGCTACGGCCAATGTGCCTATATCGCCTGCATGCCATACCTCATCTACATTTGCAAAATGTTCGTAAAGCTGCGGTGGGAGGTATCCGTGGGTGTCAGACAACAAGCCAATTTTTACCATAGGGCATGATTTTATTTTGCAATCACCAGGTTATAATGGTTACGTCCTTTTTGTATAAAGATATATTTTTGATTGAGCAAATCATCTATCCCAATATGATATTCCATATCGGTGATTTTGTTTTTGTTGATACTCACACCACCACTTTTGAGCATTTCGCGTGCACTGCTCTTTGATTCAAAAATGCCTGCGTTTACTAAAAACACGATGATAGGGATTCCGTTTTTTACATCCTCAAGCGATACTTCAAAGGTGTCTACCCCTTCCATAACATCAAGAAGGTCTTCCTCACTTAATTTTTTAAGGCATCAGCGGTATTTTTCCAAATAAAATTTGAGATGCGTGTAAGGCATGTTCGAAAGCTTCTTGTCCATGTACTAATACCGTCAATTGTTCAGCGAGTTGTTTTTGCAATATCCTAAGATGTGGTGCTTCAAGATGCTGAGCTATGAGGTTTTCGATGGTTTCCTGGTTTAAAAAAGTAAATACTTTGATATAACGGGTAGCATCATCATCTGCTGCATTTAACCAAAACTGATAAAATTTATAAGCGGATGTTTTGTTTTTATCGAGCCATATATTACCCGTTTCGGTTTTGCCAAATTTACCACCATCGGCTTTTTTTAAGAGGGGTGCAGTAAAGGCAAATACTTCATTGCCCGATTTTTTACGTATAAGTTCAGTACCTGTTACGATATTACCCCATTGGTCAGATCCGCCCATTTGCAAGCGTACATTTTTATGTTGATTGAGGTAATAAAAATCATAGCCTTGTACAAGCTGATAAGAAAATTCGGTAAATGACATGCCTGATTCGAGTCTGTTTTGCACAGAATCTTTACTCATCATATAGTTTACAGTAATGTGCTTGCCAATGTCGCGTATAAAATCGAGAAAAGTGATATTTTGAAACCAGTCATAATTATTGACAATCTCAGCATGATTAGGCAATGAGGGGTCAAATTGTAAAAATTTTGAAAGTTGTTTTTTTTGTGCTTCGATATTGTGATTGATTTGCTCGATGGGCAACATATTTCTCTCGGCAGATTTACCAGAGGGATCACCCACCATGCCTGTAGCGCCACCCACCAGGACGATGGGTTTGTGACCTGCTTTTTGTAAGTGCATGAGTAAAATAACGGGTACTAAATTGCCTATATGTAATGAATCGGCCGTGGGGTCGAAACCAATATAGCCGGTGGTCATTTCTTTTTGCAATTGCTCATCGGTGCCAGGTATGATATCTTGCAACAAACCTCTCCATGTCAATTCTGCTATTAAATTTGTCATAATCTATTGTTTTCAGATTGCAAATATGAGCATAAAAAAGCTTGCATGTACACAAATCGTTCAACAATTCATGCTTGGGAATTGATTTTTTTAAAGAAACTACATGCTGGTTAACTGAAATTGAAAAGATGCGAGCAATGGTATCTGAATGGAAGAAGTGGAAGGCTAAATTGAATATAAATAACTTACAACATATTATATTTGAACTTTAATGGGTAGGGAAGGTTTTAAATAAATTAAACAAAGCCTCACTAGCTATTGATATTAGGATATTTAATTAGTAAATAAAATGGATGTAACCCTTTAAATCAAGTCGATGTTATTTAACTCTTTTGAGTTTTTATTGTTTTTTATTATTGTATTGATTTTATACTTTCGGCTGCCTAAAAATGCGGTTATGCCGATGATGATAGTGGCAAGTTGTGTTTTTTATTGTTTTTTTATTCCAGCTTATCTTATCATTTTGTTTGTGGTCATATTGGTCGATTACTTTAGTGGTATAGGTATCGATAAATATCCTGCTTATAAAAAGTTGTTGTTAATAATGAGTATCTGTAGTAATCTGGGTATTTTGTTTGTGTTTAAATATTATGATTTTTTTATAAAAACATCAAATGATCTATTGGGTACTGAATGGGGTTTATTAAATGTTATACTACCTATTGGTTTAAGTTTTCATACTTTTCAATCAATGAGTTATGTGATAGAAGTGTATCATGGCAGGTATCCGGTAGAAAAAAACATTGGATATTTTTCTTTATATGTATTGTATTTTCCTCAATTGGTGGCAGGGCCTATAGAATGTCCACAAAATTTACTACCACAGTTTAAAAAAGAACGTCATTTTTCATGGGAAAATATTTTATTGGGTAGCAGGCTGATACTATGGGGTTTATTTAAAAAAGCGGTTATTGCCGACCGTATTTCATTTTATGTCAATGGCATCTTTAAAGATGCATCCCAATATGAGACATCCCAAGTTGCCCTGGGGGTGTTTTTTTTTACGATACAGATCTATTGCGATTTTAGTGGTTACAGCGATATGGCAGTAGGTATATCAAAATGCTTTGGCATCGATTTGATGTTTAACTTTAATCGCCCTTTGTTAGCCTCTAATTTAAAAGAGCTTTGGGCAAGGTGGCATATCTCATTGTACTTATGGTTTAAAAAATATATTTACATTCCCCTGGGTGGCAATAAAAAAGGAATATTTGTCATGAGTTTAAACATTTTATTGGTGTTTTTGATTAGTGGTTTATGGCATGGGGCTGGTTTTAATTACATCATTTGGGGGTTTTTAAATGGGGTGTTTATATTGCTTTATCTGTTAATTAACCCTTACCTTCCTCATTCGAAACATCCAATAGTTAAATACTTTGGCATCTTATTGACCTTTACCACTGTTGCCCTCATTTTTGTCTTCTTTAGAAGTGAAAATTTACAACAAGCAAAAGCCGTGTTTACCCAATTGCTGCACCCCTCAGGGAAATGGATATTTTCGGGAACCTTTGATCAATTTGCTTATGGCAATATGAATTTACTTTTTATCATGACGATGATTGTGGGTATGTTTATGGTTGAACGAAAAGTAAGTCCTCCCTTATCATTTTTTACCCATAAATCATGGGGCGATATACTATTTTGTATTGGATTGATATTATTGATTTTTTTTACGGGTATTTTTACCAAACAACATTTTATCTATTTTCAATTTTAAATGAAATCAGTAAAAAAAATAATATACATATTGTCAACGAGTGTGGTTTTGGTTATCATACTGAGTATTGTATTCAATAAGGGATATCGCAAACTTTATCAACCCACCTACAACACGTTGCATATGGTATTTGATGATACCATTTCGTACAATACATTATTGATAGGGAATAGTAAAGTAGCTTTTGGTTTAAATCCTTTGTATATTGATAGTATCGCTCAGCTCAATGCCATCAATCTCGGATATGCGGCAGCTAATTTGCCTACTTATGATTTGTTGTTGTCTGCATATTTAAATAAGCATCAGGCACCACGATTTTTGGTAATGGGTATCGAAAATAATTTGTTTTTTACTGATGAAGATCATTGCAATAAACTGCCATTATACGATTATTTATATCGAGAAGATGTAGCAACGTATTTTGAACATTTAAAACTATCTTATCGTTTGCAAAGATGGATACCCAGCACAAAATTTATGTATATGGATGATTATAGCCGATTTGGTATTTTAAATGCTTTTAGGGGAAAGTCATTATTTCAACAAGCTGATATCTATCATTACAAAGGCTTTTATATCAGTAAAAATGATCAAAAAGGATTACAATTTGTACCGGTTCGAAAAGTGGATACCTTCACTCAACTGAATCAAAAAGCCCTGGAACATTTTGAACATATAGTAAGTATTTGCACCAAGCACCACATCACTTTGCTTTTATGCTTTCCTCCCATGCCTCATCAGGTAGCATCGATAACACAAACTCCGCTCAATTTGATTGTCGAAAAGTATTTACAAAAGCAACAAACATTCCATCCTTTTCATGTATTACATAACGATACGAATCGCACTTTTGCACCTGCTTATTTTGTAGATGGAAGTCATTTAACCTATGATGGGTCTATAAAATATTCCATACTGATTGCTGAGTATCTTCGTCACTTGAATACAACAAATGAGGGATTGAAATAACATATTTTACAATAATTATTAACTACCTGGTAAAATTTGTAGTTCTGTACAGTTTTTTAAGTATTTTTGTAAGGAATGTACAATAAAATTTAACAAAGTCCGTTTAAAACCATATAAATAAAAGAGATAACCTTATGTTAAAAAAATATTTTTTGCTCATTGTGTTGTTTTTTGCTTTGACAATAAGCTATGCACAACAAAGAAAATATGTCAATGAGTTTTTAAACTTAGGGGTCGGTGCTCGTGGCATGGGTATGTCTGGTGCACAGGTAGCCAGTGTAGATGATGTTACTTCAGCCTTTTGGAATCCGGCTGGGCTAAATCATATCAAAACAGATTTTCAATTAGGATTGATGCATTCTGAGTATTTCAGTAGTATCGCCAAATACGATTATTTAGGAGCGGCTTTCCCAATGAAAAATAAGAAAGGCGTATTGGCAGTATCATTGATTCGCTTTGCTATTGATGATATTCCCTATACTTTAAATTTAATACAACCTGATGGCACTGTTGATTATTCAAAAATTAAAGCCATTTCAGCAGCTGATTATGCAGGGCTGATTTCCTATGCCAAAAAACTCAATATCAAAAGATATGCTGATCGTGAAGATATTGACATTAATGTAGGTGGTAACTTGAAAATAATACATCGCAATATTGGCACTTTAGCCAATGCATGGGGTGGTGGCATCGATTTGGGCATACAAGCCAAAGTGGGCAAATGGCGATTAGGGGCTGCATTTAAAGATATCACCACGACCTATACGCTTTGGTCATTTAGCTTTACCGATAAAGAAAAACAAGTATTGGCACAAACAGGCAATGAAATTGTATCGAAAAGTACAGAAGTCAATACCCCAAGAATTATATTAGGGGGCGGTCGAAATTTCAAAATAGATAAAAAAATTAATTTGTTGACTGAGCTAAATTTAGACGTTACGACAGATGGTAAAAGATATGGAAATTTAATCAATGCAAGTCCTTTTAGCATTGATCCTCGTCTGGGACTTGAAATGGGTTACAACAATGTATTTTTCTTACGTGGTGGTATTGGCAATTTTCAACGTGTGCTCAATGATAATGATACTACAAACACCAAAAAACGAACTTTATTTCAACCTACTTTTGGTGTAGGTGTCAAAATGAAAAGCTTGATGATTGATTATTCATTTTCAAGTTTAAATCTTCAAGGCAATCCATTATACAGTCATTTTATTTCCCTTAAATTGAATATCAATAAAAAAGGAAGCTCTTTTGGTATTGCCAACACAGATGTGGATGAAAAAGCTAATAAAATCAATAAAGAATTAAACGAAAAAAAATAGTTCATGAAAAAATACTTAGCATATGTTTTCTTGTTTGCCATGAGTTTTTTGTTTCAACAATCTACTGCACAAACATTTGGCAACGAATGGATACAATATAACCAAACGTATTATAAATTTAAAATTCATGCTGATAGTTTATATCGTATACCCATATCTTCATTATTAGCTTTAGGCATGCCCAATAATGTATTAGGCGATAACCTTCAGCTTTTTAGGGATGGACAAGAAGTGCCCATATTTGTCAGCAACAATGCGGCTTTGAATGGTAACGATTATATTGAATTTTATGGCACAAAAGCCAATGGGAAAGTAGAAGAACCTTTGTATAAAAACCCAGCATGGCAACTCAATCCAAACCAAAATTCTGTGTCAGATACTGCTTTTTATTTTATCACTTTTAACAACGCAGTCAACAATAAACGATTTACCCAAATCAATAATAACCTGAATAATCCACCCTTAGCAGAAACTTATTTTTGGGATAAAATTCAAAAACAATACAGAGAATCTTTTAGTGGTGGACCTTCCTATATAGGACAGTTTAATAATCCGGTGCTTTATCAGTTCTCCTCACAATTTGAAAATGGGGAAGGGTTTAGTAAAAAGTTTACGACCAATAAAGATTCAGTAACCTTCACTTGCTTATTTCCCTATAAAGTAGCTGGAGGCCCTTTTGCAACCTTTAATACCACAGTAGTGGGTAATTCTTATTTAATAGGTCACTGGATTAAAGTATATGCCAATGGCAATGAAATTGCGAATGAAACCTATGATGCTTTTGATTTTAAGCGAATGACCAATTCATTTCCGATGACGTATTTAACCGCTCAAAATAAAATAACCTTTCGCTATACACCCTTAAATACAAACGCCACCTATCCTGACAGATATGGAATCTCTTCTCTGGAATTTAGATATCCCCGTCTTTTTAATTTTAATAATGTATCCTCATTTTATTTTGAATTAAACCCTAAACCTTCAGATTATTATTTAGAAATTACCAATTTTAATACTGGCAATGTAGCGCCTCGTTTGTATGATTTTAGCACCAATACCTACCTAATCGGTGATATCTCTATTTCAGGGAAGGTTAGGTTTTTAATACCTGCTTCAAATGTCATAAAATCATTATTACTCCAAAGTAATGCAGCAGCAAACTATAGTGCGGTTAATGCATTGCAGGCCGTAACTTTTAAAAATTATACCAATACCAGCAATCAGGGCGATTACATCATTGTCAGTCATAAAGCCTATATGGATGATGGTACCGGACATAATTATTTAGATGATTATAAAACATATAGAAGTTCAGCCAAAGGCGGCAATTACCAGGCTATTGTAGCTGATGTGCAGGATGTATATAATGAATTTGGGTATGGCTACAACATGAGTACTTTAGCCATTAAAAACTTTTTAAAGTATGCTGCTAAAAGTCCCAATTGGAGTTTTTCGCCAAAACATGTTTTTATGGTAGGTAAGGGCATCAGTTATGCTTTTTATCCAACTTATTTTGCAACGCCTTATGCCACTTTTCCATTTCATGCCATTCCTTCATTCGGTGACCCTTGTTCAGATGTGTTGATGACTGATTTTGACATCAACAATCGTCCTCAAATTTCAATAGGCCGTATACCGGTCATGAATGGACTAGAAATAAGAGATTATTTACAAAAGATAAAAGACCACGAAGACCAGGTCTTTAATTTAAGTAATCAAGTGAGTGATTCTACTTTGTGGAAAAAACGAGTTCTTCATTTAGCAGGTACAAAAGATGCAGCCGAACAAGCTTCTATCGTTAACGCCTTAAACTCACAAGCAAATATCATTACAAAACCCTTATTTGGTGGCAATGTTACCTTGTTGAAAAAAGGAACAACAACAGATGTTGAAACAGCGAATAGTAAATTGCTTGATAATCTATTTAATACCGGAGTTTCTTTGATACAGTTTTTTGGTCATTCATCTTCTTCCACCATGGATTATAACCTTGACTTCCCCAATAACTATAAAAATTATAAAAAATACCCCGTCTTTATAGCCAATGGTTGCAGTGCTGGCGATATGTTTATTTTGCAGGGTAAACGATCATTGGGTGAAGAATTTGTATTTGCTCCTAACGGAGCATCAATTGCATTCATCGCAAGTGACAATACAGGGTATACAAATTATTTGTCCATATACACAGACTCCTTGTATTATCGATTTGCCAATAGCAAATATGGAGCTACATTGGGCGAACAAATACAAAACAATGTAAACTCCATGATGGGGGTGCCTTCTTTAGCCTCAAATGGTGGATTTAGAACACATACAGAGCAAATTGGCTTGAATGGAGATCCTGCTACCATGATGTTTAACTTTCCAAAACCTGATTATGCAGTAGAAGACAAAGGGGTTAATTTTAAACAACTCAATTTAACGACTTCCTTAGATTCTTTAGATGTTGAAATACTTGTACATAATTTGGGAAGATATCAATACGATACTGTTGAGCTCACGATAACACGAACACTCCCCAACAATGTAACAGAAGTTGTACTCAACAAAAGTTATGTGGGTATCGCAAATACAGATACGGTGAATATAAAAATACCTACCTATGGCGATTTGGCTTTAGGGGGCAACTCATTGGAAGTAACCATTGATAATGCTGGGATTATAGATGAAATTTCAGAAATGAATAATTCTGTCAAAAGAAACTTTACCATTTATAACGATGATTTAGTGCCTGTATATCCTTACAATTTATCCATTGTAAATACACAGGGGGTTACCCTGAAAGGTTCTACACTAAATGCTTTTGCAGAAAATAAAAAGTATGTTATACAAATAGATACTACCAAACAATTTAACAGTCCCTTATTATTGACTACCAATATTGAAAATATAGGTGGAGTTATCAAATGGCAGCCCAATATGACCATGCGTGATAGTACCGTTTATTATTGGCGTACGGCGATGGATACCTTATATGGAAATCATTTTCATCGATGGAGTAACAGCTCCTTTATTTTTATCAATCAAGGTTTAGCAGGTTGGAATCAATCTCATCATGGACAATTTTTAGAAGATGATTTCAATGGTATTTATTTAGATTCAGCTTCACGGCTTATTAAGTTTGTAGATTTAAATAAAAAATTACAAGTTCAAACCGTTTGTTTAAGAGGTCCGTCTCCATATGATTATTTTTATGCTGAATATTTAGTAAAAGTAAATGGCAGCAATTTGCTTGTATCTGGATGTATTGTACTTGGTAATCCGGTGGCAAACCTGCAATTTGTAGTGATTGATAGCATAACAGGACAACCATGGATAAATAAGAAAAACCAAGCAACTGGAAGGGGGCAATTTGGCAGTATACCTCCATGTAGATATCAACCCAATGGCATAGAATACGAAGATCCGTTTTTCGAATTTGAAGTAGCCACTTTAGCCAATAGAAATACCGTGATGGCATTTTTTGATTCAATTCCGGATGGTAATTATGTATTGATGCGTAACAGGGTTTGTATAGGAGGTGCTTGTGGAGTAAAGAATACTAAATTTATCAATTTATGGAAGGCAGATACATTGGTGAATGGAAGTAATGTGTCGCTGTATCATAAAATCAAAGATATTGGTTTTACCCAAATTGATTCATTTACAAAAAATAGACCTTTCTCATTTTTTATGAAAAAAGGATTTCCAAATACCATCGTGCAACATGTAGGTATAGATAGTACCATCAAACTCATTGCTGAATACGATTTTAAATCAACGGTGTTTGAAGGCAAGTTAACGACTGATAAAATCGGACCTGCCAAAAACTGGAATCAATTGTTCAAAAAGGGAGCCACACTGGATGCAACAGCAGGAGATACCGTATCGTTAGATTTGATTGGAATCGATCAAAACAATATTGAAAACTTACTTACAACGGTAACAGGCGATACAAACTTATCTTTTATAGATGCCAGTCAATACCCTTATTTACGGGTAAGGCTACATACCAAAGACAATGTACATGCTACTGCTGAGCAACTCAAATACATTCGTATTCATTATCAGCCTGTGCCTGAAGCTGCATTGAATGCAAATCGATATTTTACCTTTTCCGATACCATTGGTCAAGGTCAAAAACAACGGATATCGTTGGCTGTAGAAAATCTAACTGAAATACCGATGGATAGTATGTTGGTCAAATTTGATGTGATTGATAAAAATAAAAATAAAACCACTATTGCTACTAAGCGATTTAAACCACTTCCGATACTTGATACCATTCATGTAGACCTAGATTTTAATACCAACAATTTTTCAGGTGACAATATTTTGGTTGTAGAAGCAAATCCAGCCAATGATCAATTAGAACAATTTCATCCCAATAATATTGGCTTTAAATCGTTTTATGTGGTACCCGATAATAAAAATCCAGTGATAGATGTCACCTTTGATGGCGTACATATTTTTGATGAAGATATCGTATCGGCAAAACCGTTTATTAATATCACTTTAAAAGATGAAAATAAATACCTCGCTTTAGATGACACATCCCTTGTATCGGTATTTTTAAAGTACCCACTTGAAAACCAGAACATTGAGCATTATATTCCTTTTGATGGTAATATTTTGAAGTTTGTTCCTGCTACTACTACTGAATCAGGTAAAAACAATAAAGCTACGGTAGAATTTAGACCCCATTTTACAGAAGATGGCAATGATTATGTACTCACTGTAAGGGCAAAAGATAAATCGGGCAATACATCGAGTAATAATGCTTACAAAGTAAGATTTGAAGTAGTGAATAAACCAATGATATCATCAGTTATCAATTATCCGAATCCATTTACAACATCAACCCAATTTATTTTTACCATCACAGGATCGCAAATTCCTTCGAATTTGAAAATCCAGATTTTATCACCTACAGGTAAAGTAGTTCGGGAAATCGTAAAATCAGAATTAGGGAATCTTCATATTGGCAGAAACATAACCGAATTTAAATGGAAGGGTGATGATCAATTTGGACAACCTCTTGGAAATGGTGTTTATTTGTATCGATTTATTACAAACCTCAATGGCAATAAAATGGATCATTACAATACCGGGGCAGACAAATGGATTGATAAAGGCTTTGGCAAATTGTATATAATGCGATAAGCCATTACTGTTTCCACTTTTTATACCATTTCATCAAAATGGAATCAATTTTCGCCAGGGTTATATAATGCGTTTCAGAAGGATTGAAATTGCGAAAAAATCGATTCACTCCAGGTATCATACTCCCTTCAAAGTCAAATTTCTTTTTACCCATTACGGCCGCTTTTTCGATGGCGGTATGCATAAGATAACTCATAGCACCACTGCCATAAAACGTAGCATCAGTGCCACCAGCAAGGTAATAAGCGCAAGTGTCATCATAAGCCATCAATAAGGCTGCATGTACTTGATTGGCGTCATCAATGGCGAATAGTAATTTGCCCACATCATTCGTTTTACAGCATGTCCATACTTTTTCAAAAGCATGTAAAGGTGTCATGGCTTTTTTTTGCTGTTTCAAAAAAGTCATTTCATGTAATGTATAAAATAAATGAATATCATCCCGTTCTTCAATCCGAATATTTTTAGCAGCCTTTTTAATCTGTCTTTTCAATGCAGGCTTGTAGTTTTGGATGGTATTGGGCATCGAAGTGATATCGAGGATATTCGTCAACTTCGGAATGACATTAAACTCGTGAAAATTGAGGCTGCTACCTATGTCAGGATGTAAATCAATTTCGCATTCATGAAATGGGGGTATTTGGCTAAGAACTGTATTGACTAAAGATTGCTTTTCGGTATTGGATAGGGCTGGGTTTGAAAATAAAAATCCACTATAAGGCGTGAGGAAATTATTTCTGATAATTTTAAATTGTAATTTAACCTCCATACTGTATACAAAATATACAATATGCTTGTGCTTTTTTGCTTCAATGACTTCCCATTGCGTAGTAAAAATAGTTAACCAATAGGGTTTGAAAAACAATGGCACTGGATGTTTTGCACAATAGGCGATATAGTTTTCTTTGGCTGTCAATTAAATTTTAAGGCTTTAGTCGGTGAAATGTTTCGAATTATATACATTGGAATCAATAAAAGTGACAAACAAACGAGTATCGTACCAATCAATATTTTCATTACCATCAAAGGGTCTATATAAATGGGAACTGTATCAATATAGTAAGTATTTTCATCTAAGGATATAAACCCAAATTTGCTTTGCAACAGACTCAATCCAAGTCCCACAACGGTGCCAATACCAACCCCAATGCTGGTGATATAAAAACTAGTGATTAAAAAAACATTTCGGATGCTTTGGTTTATCATTCCCAACGATTTTAAAATACCAATCATTTGGGTGCGCTCCATAATCAATATCAGTAGGGCGGTGATCATATTGATGACTGCAATAATCAGCATGATGATAATGATAATTCTTTCGTTCATTTTCATCATATCTAACCATGAAAAGATGGTTGAAAAACGTTTTTCAATGGTGTATGTTTGTAATGGAGGTTCAAGATATTGGTCAAAAATAGTTTGCGCGATTTCTTCACTTTTTTGGTTATGATGCAAGTATATTTCATACCCCTGAATACTCTGTATACTGTCATTATTGATATGATTGATGAGTTGTATATCACATAAGGCAACATGATTGTCATAATCTTCCAGGCCTGTTTTATAAATACCTACTATACTTACTTTACGAGCTCTGGGGAGGGATTCGTTTTTATTGATAAAATACAAAATGACTTGGTCCTGCAATTTTAATTGTAGTTTTTCTGCAATGGATTTTGATACTACAATTTCTTCGCTATACTTCTGGGGTGAGAAATTGATTTTACGACCAGACGTTAAATATTCTTTTGATAACAATTGACTATTTGCATTATCCAGTCCTTTCAATAATATTCCTTCCATATCTTGTTTTGTTTTTAACAAACAGGATTGCATGCTATAGGTATGTATGCTTTTTATGTCTTGCATGGCATACAAGTTTTTGATCAGTTGACTATCAATAGTTATTTTTTCATCATTTAAAATATGATTGGGGTCTTGTAAAAAATTGGTGATATGTATCTGTCCCCAGCAATTATAAAATTTATTACTTATTACTTTTTGATAACCTTTTGTAATTGCAGTACTTATGATCATAACGCTAGTACTAAGGGCTATGGCTATGATTGCAATTTTAATGATAAAGGAAGAAAATGATTTTTTTTGATTAAAAGCAATCTTATTGGCTATGAAATAGGAAATATTCATGGAAGTAGGTAAAAGTAATATTTTTTTATTTCAAAATTAATTATAATTTTTTTGATGGAAAGCCTATATTCATTGAGTAAAAACGGAACAATCCGCTATTTATTCAAACATTTCAGTGCAGATATTTATTTAGGCAATTAAAATAGCTTGTATAAAAAAACCGTATACTAAAAGCATACGGTTTTAAAATATTGAGCTTGACTATTTTAATGCTTATTGGCTGTTTGCACAGATGGATTCAATTTAATGGATTTATCTGTATTATTAGCAGCAATCACATTCCCTTTGATAAAAATCTCATATCTTTCTTTATCGCTTTTGGCATTTGAACGGATATAAACAGATTTATTAAAAGAACCGACTCTATCTTTTGTATTGTATTTTACTTTGATGGTTCCTTTTTGACCTGGCATGATGGGTTCTTTTGTCCAGTCAGGGGTTGTACATCCACATGATGCAGAGCATTGTTGAATGATTAAAGGTTCTTTTCCAACGTTAGTAAATACAAAATCTATTTGTGCTTCGGGACCTTCTGCGATGTTTCCAAATTCGTGGGTTTCTTCCACAAATTTAAATACAGCTGCATTAGGATTGTTATTTTGTGCTTTTGCAAAAAAAACAACACTCATTAAAGCCAGTAAAATCGATAATTTTTTCATAATAATCAGTAGGGTTAGATAAATAAGAAATTAAAATAATTAGTGTTTCATCATGCTGTTATCGTTCTGTGGAACAGAAGCATCAGGTGCTTTTTCAACCATACCTGAAATTTTCAAGATTTTAGTTCCAACGTTTGAATTAACAGTAATTGTTTTTGTAAAGTTACCTGGACGGCCTTGTGTATTGTAAGTAGCAGTAATCTTAGATGATTTACCAGGTAAGATTGGTTCTTTTGACCAGTTAGGTGTAGTACATCCACAGCTAGCTTGTACAGTACTTAAAACGATAGGTTCTTTACCAATGTTTTTAAAATCGAAATCAAAACTTACAGCTGGACCTTCAGGAATGGTGTTGAAGTTGTGCTCTTCAGTAGTGAATTTCATGTGAGCATCTGGATTTTGATCTGCTGTAGGCGCTGTTTGTTGCGCTGTAGAAGTTCCTGTTGCTGTAGATGTTGGAGTAGCTTTTGATTGTGCATTGGTTGCAGTGGCAAAAAGCGCTAATGTGCTTAGTAATAAAATTGATTTTTTCATGTTATATATTTTTTTTAAATGTTATACCAAAAGTAATTTGATTTTTTTTCATATGGTCATTTTCATCGTTAAGTGGCAGTTAACTTAACACACTTTAACAACAGTTTTTAAATTATAAATAATTTGTGAATAGAATTTTTTGATTTGTATTTTTGTCCTTTACTTAGCAAAATAAATAAATACTATGGAGAATAAACTGAAAGATCAAAAGGTTGAAAAAATTTCATTTCAAGATTTTCAAGCTGAAGTATTGCATGATTATCAGGTAGCATGTACAAGCCGCGAAGCAAGCTTGTTGGGTCGTAAGGAAGTGCTTACAGGAAAGGCTAAGTTTGGCATCTTTGGGGATGGCAAAGAAGTGGCACAAATTGCGATGGCAAAAGTTTTTCAGGAAGGTGATTTTCGTTCAGGTTATTATCGCGACCAAACTTTTATGTTTGCAAGTGGAATGAGTAATGTACAAAATTTCTTTGCACAATTATATGCAAATCCTGATGTGCAGGAAGAACCAAGTAGTGCAGGTAGACAAATGAATGGGCATTACGCCACTCGATTATTAGATGAACAGGGAGAATGGAACAACTTGACAGCGTCAAAAAACTGTAGTTCAGATATTTCACCTACGGCAGGACAAATGGTTCGTGGTTTAGGATTGGCCTTTGCCTCTAAACTTTTTCGAAATCAGGAATCACTCAAACATTTATCTCAATTTTCAAATAATGGCAATGAAGTATGCTTTACCACGATCGGTGATGCATCAACCAGTGAAGGTCTGTTTTGGGAAACCGTCAATGCAGCAACTGTATTGAAAGTGCCATTAGCAATCTTTTGTTGGGATGATGGTTATGGTATCTCTGTACCACGAAAATTTCAAACATCTAAAAATTCTATTTCTGATGCATTAGCTGGTTTTCAATATGATGAAAAAAAAGGGGGATTGGAAATTTATACTGTGAAAGGATGGGATTACGCCTCTCTATGTGAAACTTTTAAAGAAGGCATCGAAAAAGTAAGAAAAAATCATATTCCTGCCTTATTTCATGTACAAGAAATTACACAACCGCAAGGTCATTCAACTTCAGGATCGCATGAACGTTATAAAAGCAAAGAACGTTTAGATTGGGAAAAAGAAATGGACTGCATCAAAAAAATGCGAGAATTTATATTAGAAAATGCCATTGCCACAGAAAGTGAACTGGATGTGATAGAAGCCAAATGTAAATCAGATGTGCAAGATGCAAAGAAAAATGCCTGGACACAGTTTTCAAATCCGATCAAAAAACAAATTGAAGAAACACTTGCATTTTGCAATGCCCTCATCAATGAAGGCAATCCCTACAGTGATCAAATTCGTGGATTAGTGCAAGAATTAAGTGCCATTCGTGAACCTTTGCGTAGAGATGTGATGAAATGCTTAGCGAAAGTGATGCTTTATACACAAGACACGACAGCAGCACAACAATTAAAAAGTTATTACCAACATTTAAAAGAAGATGCTTATGATAAGTATTCAT
Source organism: Bacteroidota bacterium (assembly GCA_016711825.1). GTDB lineage: Bacteria > Bacteroidota > Bacteroidia > Chitinophagales > Chitinophagaceae > OLB11. The sequence continues at coordinate 142,616 of JADJSG010000003.1, forward strand.
CTGTATTGCATTCTGTATCAAAATACCAAATTGGCAAGGTTGCAGAAGTCAAACCTGTTTATAACGAAGAGCCCTTACAGTTAAATGGCTTTGAAATACTTAATAAATTTTTTGATCATACCTTAAGTACCAACCCTTTGGTATTTGCTTTTGGCGAAGATGTAGGCAATATTGGCGATGTTAATCAAGGATTTGCCGGCTTGCAACAAAAGCATGGTAAGTGGCGGGTATTTGATACTGGTATTCGGGAAGCTTCTATCATGGGGCAGGGTATAGGGATGGCTATGCGTGGTTTACGACCCATTGCTGAAATTCAATACCTTGATTATTTATTATATGGCCTGCAACCTTTGAGTGATGATGTGGCTACATTGCAATACAGAACCAAAGGAGGTCAAAAATGCCCTTTAATTGTGCGTACTCGTGGTCATCGTTTAGAAGGCGTTTGGCATAGTGGCTCACCAATGGGAATGATGATAAATTCATTGCGTGGAATACATATCTGTGTGCCAAGAAACATGATTCAAGCGGTGGGGATGTATAATACCTTACTCAAATCAGATGAACCTGCTATTGTAGTAGAATGTTTGAATGGGTATCGACTCAAAGAAAACATGCCCAATAATTTATATGAAATGACCATTCCACTCGGTGTACCCGAAGTGATTGCACAAGGGGAAGATATCACAATCGTATCATATGGTTCAACTTTGAGAATTATACAAGATGCCATGAAAGAATATTTAATACCTGCAGGTATCAGTTGCGAATTGATAGATGTACAAACTTTGTTACCTTTCGATATCAATCATCATATTATTGAATCGTTGAAAAAAACAAATAGAATATTGTTTGTAGATGAAGATGTACCTGGTGGAGCTTCAGCATATATGTTTCAGCAAGTAATGGAATTGCAAGGAGGATATAAATGGCTTGATGTAGCCCCCAGAACGATTAGTGCACAGGCCCACCGTCCTGCTTATGGCAGTGATGGGGATTATTTTTCAAAACCAAATGCGGAAGATATCGCACAAGTTGTAAAAGAGATGATGCATGAATAAAGTCTGGTGGAGCTTGTTATTATTGTTGACCCTCAGTTGCAATGATGCTGATGATAAAAAAATAATAGGTAAATGGCAAAGTGATGATGAATGGTATGAGTATTTAGATGATCATACTTACAATTCAGGTCGTGCATTTATAACGATGGTAAAGGGATTTAAATACCAGCTTGATATCAAAAAGAAAAGTTTAACCATGTATACAGATGATGCTGGGCAAACTTATTATCTTCAATATCAGTTTAAAGGAAATGATACCCTAATGCTCAATAATGTATTAAACAGTAAAGCCCATTATGTGGCCTTTTACAGAGTGAGCAAATGATTCTTTTTTTAGATAAAATAACACATGATTCAAAATAAAATAGATACCTATAAACATAAAGGGTTAAGGAAAAAATTAATAGAAACCATCAAAAATAAAGGAATCAAGGACGAAGCTGTTTTGCAAGCTATTGATAAGATACCCAGGCATTTTTTCCTTGATTTAGCTTTTGATAAAATTGCTTATGAAGATAGGGCTTTCCCAATTGGAGAGGGGCAAACGATTTCTCAGCCCTATACTGTGGCTTATCAAACAGAATTGCTCAATATTCAGCCCCGCGAAAAAGTATTAGAAATTGGCACAGGGAGTGTGTATCAAGCTACTGTATTAGCAGAAATGGGGGCTCAGGTTTTTACCATTGAACGACAAAAAAAATTGTATGAAAAAAATATGATTTCTTATCCTTTTTTAGCAAAATATAAAAATATAAAATTCTTTTATGGAGATGGGTATAAAGGTTTACCAACCTATGCTCCTTTTGATAAAATAATTATTACAGCAGCAGCTCCTATGGTCCCCATCGATTTAATAGCGCAATTGAAACCTTTAGGCGTAATGGTATTACCTTTAGGAAATGAGGAGCATCAAACTATGACACGCTTGACAAAACAGGTTGATGGTACATTAATAGAAGAGAAATTTGAAAATTTTGTTTTTGTACCGATGTTGAAAGGCAAATCAGATCATTAAAATCCAAGTAGGTCAATTTCGAATACCAAATTTGAATTGGCGGGTATGGAGCCTGAGGCTTTATCACCATAGCCAAGGGTGGGGGGAAGGTATAATTTTATACTTCCGCCTATGCCAATAAGGGGAAGGGCTTGTTGCCATCCCGCAATTAAATTTGACAAGGTAAAGGTGGCACTGTTTGATTGGTCAAATACACTACCGTTCAATAAAGTTCCTTTATAAGCAATTCTGATATTGTCGCAAGTGGTAGGTTTTGAGCCAAACACACTATCGGTAATGATATAAAAAAATCCTCTGGGGTCTTCTTTGGTGATAATGCTATTGGCAGATAAATAATTTCTTAAACTTGTTATTTCAGTTTCAGGAGCTTGCACGGTGTTTTCATCACAGGTTTTCTTTTTTTTGCATGCGCTTGTCAACAATAAAGCTGTGAATGCGAATAAAATTATTTTTTTCATGATGCAAATGTATTAAAATAATCATTATTTGAAAATACCCTTATAAAATAGCTTTGAATGCTTGAATTAATGAGGAATACAAGACTTACAAACTTTATGGCTACATCTATTCAACATTTGATTCATAATATCATTTCTTTTAGGTTTGTTTACTCTATTTTTGAAAAGCAATTTTAAGTGATTGTTTAAATCCAGGTAGTGTCTCAGTTTGAATTTTAAAGTGATTTTTTTCTAATTATTTCTTGATATACCTAATTTGCTTATTAATGAACGTCCCAAGTTGCAAACTTGCACTAGCGTCGGTAGCCCTAGTCCCAGCGTAGATTTGCAATTAACCTTTCGCATTGATTTAATGTTGAAGGGGAGTTGTAATTCGCCATAATATTTAGAAGTGTATTCCCGAATTTAAGTGAGTACCGTTTTTGATATGTTATATAACCTTCCGCTTTAATTGTAATTAAGGAAGTGAAAAATATCTTATTATTTATTGATTTTTGACCAATTTCAGAGACTGACATTTGAAGGTCATAGTTTTTATAGGTTTCTCTAACCCTTTTAGCATAATCTACTAAATAGTCTGTCTCGTTTTTAATAGTTGGAAGGAAGAACAAATCTAGAGAGCTTAACAAAACTTGCGGTATATTTTCCAAGGTATCTCCCGTTAACGATAAGAGAATATTAGAACCTTTTTGGACCTCATATTTTTTCCCATTTGTTTCCTCAAGTGCATTTTGCCTATCTTCCATTAATTGAGAAAGTTCTTTCCGATTCATTATTTTCCATGAACTGTCAATTTTTAAGGTTATTCCAAAAAACTTATTTGAATAGGTATTTGAATCAAGATTTCCAATACTAAATACTTTGTTGGTTTGCGAATAGCCAAATTTTAAAGTAAGCAAAACTAATACTAGCAAAAAAGTCTTCATGGTCTTTGGTTTGTTGTTAACAGTGCAGAAGTGCATGTAAAGATAGAGATTTTGTAAAGCATTTATTCATTTCCTAAAGGCAAATAAATACGAATACTTATCAGTAAGGTCTATAATATCTTCTAATGTCATTACCCTGTACAACCATATATTTTAGCGTTCAAGCATTAATAAAATCTTTAAATTCAAACTGAGACACTACTTAAATCCACTCCAAAGACTTTGTATTGGTTAAAATATTACATTAGTAGCTTAATTTGCATAAAAGACTAAGGTAATCAATAAAAAAACAAACAAGAATAAAAAGCAAATAGATGGCTTCAAACATACAGTTTATAGAATTTGTTACCGCGCAAATAAAAAATGCTGGTGAAATCACCGCGAAGAAAATGTTTGGGGAATATGCACTTTACGCAGATGGGAAAATTTTCGGATTAGTTTGTGACAACAAATTATATATTAAACCAACTATCTCAGGACGAGCATATATTAAAAATGTAGTAGAATCACCCGCATATGAAGGTGCAAAACCCAGTTTTCTGATAGAAGAAAAAGTGGAAGATAGTCAATGGCTGAGCGAACTTATACGCATTACCATTCAGGAATTACCTGAACCCAAACCCAAAAAGGCAAAGGCTCAAGCTAAAAAATAAAAATAAGGCATTAAGAACTTCCAGCCATTTTCATTTAAATTCATTAATAGATGATTCGTCTGTGTTGAACAGAAATAGGTAAACCATTCTATAGTTTGTATATAAATAATCAATGAGCATTCTAGCTTTTTAAACGGTTTGTCTTTGCAGAATGAGTGTTAAACAAAATCACCTTGATAAAGTTCGGTATAGCAAATGCATTCATGTGTCGTTGGTACAAAAACCAATTTTACAATAAATTTTATAATCCCTTTTATCAATTTATCATACATTCGAATATTATACAAACGATATTTATTAAATTGTTTGAAAAAGATCACTATAAAGCTTACACTCATTGATTTTAAATTTATATTGTACAAACCATCTTCTATTTTTTGCCGGTATCATCATTGATAAAAGCTTAAACAACAAACACATGAATTGGATTATCTTAATTTTTGCTGGTCTATTTGAAGTGGCTTTTGCATTCTGTTTAGGGAAAGCAAGAGAAGCCACAGGAAACGATATGTATTTCTGGTATGCTGGTTTTTTGATAACCTTATCTATGAGTATGATACTTTTAATAAAAGCAACACAAACACTACCAATCGGAACTGCGTATGCTGTGTGGACAGGTATCGGTGCTGTTGGCACTGTATTGATTGGCATTTTCGTATTTAAAGAGCCAGCAACTTTTTTGCGAATTTTCTTTATTATCACCTTACTAGGCTCAATTATTGGACTAAAAGCTGTTTCGCATTAAACACAGACAGAATTTTTTATTATCGATTTGGTTATTTTAAAATTGGCATGTTGTAATGATGAGTTGGTAGTATAGCCAAAGGCTATTAAGAACATAATAAATGCGAAGGCGCAGCCTTCGCATAGAATGCATTTAAAGCTGTTTCGCATTAAACACAGACGGAATTTTTTATTATCGATTTGGTTATTTTAAAATTGGTATGTTGTAATGATGAGTTGGTAGTATAGCCAAAGGCTATTAAGAACATAATAAATGCGAAGGCGCAGCCTTCGCATAGAATACATTTATTAAACTGGTATGTTTTAATGATGAGTTGGTAGTATAGCCAAAGACTATTAAGAACATAATTAATGCGAAGGCACAGCCTTCGCACAGAATGCATTTATTAAACTGGTATGTTGTAATGATGAGTTGGTAGTATAGCCAAAGGCTATTAAGAACATAATTAATGCGAAGGCGCAGCCTTCGCACAGAATACATTTATTAAACTGGCAAGTTGTAATGATGAGTTGGTAGTATAGCCAAAGACTATTAAGAACATAATAAATGCGAAGGCACAGCCTTCGCATAGAATGCATTTATTAAATTGGCAAGTTGTAATGATGAGTTGGTAGTATAGCCAAAGGCTATTAAGAACATAATAAATGCGAAGGCGCAGCCTTCGCATAGAATGCATTTATTAAACTGGCAAGTTGTAATGATGAGTTGGTAGTATAGCCAAAGTCTATTAAGAACATAATAAATGCGAAGGCGCAGCCTTCGCATAGTATGGGTATAAATTTGCAATGTTTATATTTAAATCGACCCTTTGGAATGATTAGTGGATAGCATAGCCACAGGCTATCAAGAACATAATAAATGCGAAGGCACAGCCTTCGCATAGAACAACTTCGCAATTATCGTTTAATAGAATCATTTAGAATCAATTCAATGGTTCCTGTTGATACGATTCTCTCAAATTTACATGATCATTACATACTTCTTCTGTACTGACCACCCACTTCAAACAAGGCATGTGTGATTTGACCAAGGCTACAATACTTCACGGCTTCCATAAGTCCTTCAAAAAGATTTTCATTTCGAATCGCTTTCTGTTGTAACTCTTTTAATATTTGTGGACCCTTTTCTCCACTGCGTTCCCAAAGGTTTTGTACAGTGCTGATTTGGGCTTCTTTTTCTTCGGTAGTACTTCTAATCACTTCCTGGGGTAAAACAGTAGGAGAGCCTTTACTACTCAAAAATGTATTCACCCCAATAATAGGAAATTCACCTGTATGTTTTAGGGTTTCGTAATACAAACTTTCTTCTTGTATTTTACTTCGTTGATACATGGTTTCCATAGCACCCAGCACTCCTCCACGATCGCTGATTTTATCAAATTCACTTAATACCGCCTCCTCAACTAAGTCTGTTAATTCTTCAATGATAAAGCTTCCCTGCAAAGGATTTTCATTTTTAGCTAAGCCCAATTCGCGGTTAATAATTAATTGAATGGCCATAGCACGTCGAACACTTTCTTCTGTAGGTGTTGTTATCGCTTCGTCATATGCGTTGGTATGTAGTGAGTTGCAATTGTCATATATCGCATATAAAGCTTGTAATGTAGTGCGTATATCGTTGAAATCAATTTCTTGTGCATGTAAACTTCTACCACTCGTTTGTATATGGTATTTGAGCATTTGACTGCGTTCATTACCTCCATATTTTATTTTGATGGCTTTAGCCCAAATTCTACGAGCTACCCTTCCTATAACGGCATATTCAGGGTCGATACCATTGCTAAAAAAGAATGAAAGATTGGGTGCAAAGTCATCGATATGCATACCACGACTTAAATAATATTCAACAAAAGTAAATCCATTGCTTAAAGTAAATGCCAATTGTGAAATAGGATTGGCTCCCGCCTCGGCTATATGATAACCACTGATACTAACACTATAAAAATTTCGAATGCCTTCATTGATAAAGTATTGTTGTACATCACCCATCAAACGCAAGGAAAATTCAGTTGAAAAAATACAAGTATTTTGGGCTTGATCTTCTTTCAAAATATCGGCTTGCACCGTGCCACGCACTTGTTTGAGGGTATCTGCTTTTATTTTTTGATACACCTCTAAAGGCAATACATCATCTCCACGAACACCTAACAACATTAAACCTAATCCGTCATTTCCTTCAGGTAATTCACCACCATTGTTGGCACTATGATCATTATAGGTTGGGCGAAGTTGTTCTTTTCCTTTATAGATTTCGGCGATTTTAGTTTCAACTTCTTCACTTAACCCATTGGCTTTGATGTATAATTCGCATTGTTGATCGATGGCAGCATTCATAAAGAATGCCGCAATAATACTGGCAGGTCCGTTAATCGTCATACTCACCGACGTTTTAGGATCGGCTAAGTTAAACCCTGAGTACAATTTCTTAGCATCATCAAGACAGCAAACGCTCACGCCACTATTGCCTATTTTGCCATAGATGTCAGGTCGGTGATTGGGGTCGTTGCCATATAAAGTAACACTGTCGAATGCAGTACTCAAACGAGCTGCAGGCAAGCCTTTGCTTACATAATGAAAACGCTTGTTGGTACGCTCAGGTGCACCTTCACCGGCAAACATTCGTGTTGGATCTTCACCTTCTCGTTTGAAAGGGTAAATACCAGCGGTGTATGGAAATGAACCTGGGTAATTTTCCTGTAAAGCCCATTGTAAAATTTCGCCCCATGCTTCAAATTTTGGTACGGCGATTTTTGGAATTTGCGAATGAGACAAACTTTCAGAATGGGTTTTTATTTTAATCTCTTTGTCACGTACTTTGAAAATAAAATATTCATTTTGATAATTTTGTTTGTTTGCACCCCATTGATCTAAAAGTACTTTGTTTTTAGGGTCAAAATCAAGCAATAGTTTAGCCTCTACTTCTTGCAAATTTTTGATTAACCGATCGCCATCTGCAATTGCTTGTGATTGAATGGTTTCGATGGTTTTATGTAGACCGAATAATTGCTGGGCAATATGACTTTGACTTTTTGCCCACTTGTCATAACTCCTATTGTTTTCGGTGATTTCACTTAAATAACGAGTACGAGCTGGAGGAATGATAAAAATTTTCTCACTCATTTCATCATGTGCAATAAATTGAGAAGACAATGTTTGATTACCTGTTTTTTCAACAATTTTTTGCATCAATGCCTTGTACAAACTATTTGCGCCCGGGTCGTTAAACTGTGAAGCGATGCTTCCATATACGGGCATGGTTTCCACATCTTGTTCAAATAATTTATGGTTGCGCTGGTATTGTTTTTTCACATCTCTCAAGGCATCCATACTGCCTCTTTTGTCGAATTTGTTGATTGCAATGATATCTGCAAAATCTAACATATCTATTTTCTCAAGTTGGGTAGCGGCCCCATACTCTGGGGTCATTACATACAAACAAACATCACTGTGTTCGGTAATTTCAGTGTCGCTTTGACCAATGCCGCTGGTTTCTAATATAATTAAATCAAACCCACTTGCTTTTAAAATATCTACAGCATCTTGCACATGTTTACTCAATGCTAAATTGCTTTGACGTGTAGCCATTGAACGCATATACACTCTTTCATTCTTTATTGCATTCATTCTGATTCGATCGCCCAGCAAGGCGCCACCTGTTTTCCGTTTACTGGGATCCACAGATATAATTCCTATTTTTTTATCTTTAAAGTCAAGAACAAAGCGACGTACAAGTTCATCCACTAAACTACTTTTGCCAGCACCACCAGTACCTGTAATACCTAAAACAGGGGTTGGGGTTTGTTTTGTTGCTATCGTTTCTCTTACTTTTTGTAACATAGCCTGTGTTTCGATGGTTTCTGCAAAATTTTCTGCAGCACTGATACATCGCGCAATGCTTTTAAAATCACCTGCTTGTAAATGATTCACTTCCCCATTGACGTTTTTACCTGTTGGGAAATCACTTTTTTGAATCAAATCGTCAATCATGCCTTGTAATCCCATGGAACGGCCATCGTCGGGGCTGTATATTTTGGTGATACCATACGATTCCAGGGTGGCGATTTCGCTGGGTAATATCACACCACCACCACCTGCAAATATTTTGATATGGCTACTGTTTTTTTCTTTAAGAAGGTCAAACATGTATTGTAAATACTCCACATGTCCCCCCTGGTAGCTGGTCATGGCAATGGCATTTGCATCTTCTTGAATGGCTGTATCCACCACCTCTTGCACACTTCTGTCATGTCCAAGATGTATGACTTCTACACCACTGGCCTGCATCACTCGACGCATCACATTAATACTCGCATCATGTCCATCAAATAAGGAAGCGGCTGTTACAATTCTGATTTTATTTTTGGGTTGGTACATATCGTTTTATAAAATAGGGGTGAGTACAATAAAATATAATTCAAAATAGAATAATATTTGAATGACTCGCAAAAATAATCAAAAATCAGGAGCTATGTTATGAAAATGGATGAAAATATGCCTTGATGCATAGTAATTTTTCTTTCATTGAAAAGGGAGTTTTCTTTGAATATTAGCCTTTGGAATTAGCTATATTATTTTGACACATAGCTTAAAGGTTGCACTAAGTTGAGGATAATAACCTCCAAAGGATTCACCTAAATGAGTATTGATAAGATTGTTATTCGAAATCGCCTCATTGTTAAACAATGTTTTATACTTAAAACCAAGACCTAGATTAAAATCAAAGCCTATCAATTTCGCATGGTTTTGCAATCCAAGCAGTACAGTTGCCGTCATATTGTTTTTTTTCAGGTGTGTAGTTTCTAATTGTATAAAGTTTGGTTTCGCTGTCCATTCTTCTACATCTTTTTCCAGTTGTTTATAGCTCAATTGTAAACCAACATAGCGATGCAAAGTGTTTTTGAAATTTACATCATAATACCTAAATTCAGGTACTATTCTAAATCCCTGGGTATTGGTCACAGTTCGTGTATTGGTGGCAAGATACCATGTGTTGAATAGGTAACTCCCTTCTAATTGAATTCCAAAATGAGATTTAATCCTAACTTCAGTTGCTAGTGAAAGTGCCTGATCAGGTTCTATCAATCCAAGAGGAGATAGTTTTATACTCCATAAAGGATGGTCTGTACTTGTATTCTTTAATTGTGCGAATGCCATTGTACTGTAGCAAGCACATAAAATGATTAGAAATAAGTGCTTCATTAATTTTTTACAGTACTCAGTTTAATAATATTACTTGGATTGCTAATATCAAAATAAGCGACTCCGTTGGTTAACATACAAATCATTAAATTATCAGAGATGATGACATCCACAAATGATTCACCCGTAATGATATTGAGTGGGATGGGATTATACTTGTTGGTGATATCAAAAACACGTAATCCAGTACCATTGTCACAAACAAATAAATTATCACCTTTCATACCCAAACCCATAGGATTGGTTAATTCAATTGATTTTTTAAAAATTGGATTTTCAATATTTGTAACATTATACACTTGTAGTTGATTTAGTTGTGACCCGCATCTGTTACCTCCATGAATGGTGAGGTAAGCTACAGAATCGTTGGCAACAATTGGGTCGCACCCCGTTAAATGTTGCACTTGTGACTCAAATTGTGGACTTTGGGGGTTTGTAATACTATAAATATACATAGCAGTGTTGGAAGCAATAAAAAGTTTGTTTTCAAATGGGAAAACAGCTTCAATATTAAAACCGACTTGTATCTTGTTTTTATAAACAGGGGAATTGTTATTGCTGATATCAAACACACTCAAGTAATTGCCATCAACAGTGTATAAATAATTGTTTACAATAGTAAAGCGCGCCAATGAACCACCTTGACCAGTTGTATTGTTGCCATTGCTGACAGAGGTGTTTTTATCACAAGCTGTCATAAATAGGATAATCACTGCGAATAAAGAAAGTATTTTTTTCATTATCTTTTACATTTGGGGTTCGTTAACATTTTTTGTGTCCATCCGATTACAACACCTTTAGCTGGGTCGGCACATTCAAAAAATATACCTTCAATTGGTGGGTATTCTTGATTGACACCTGGAAATACTTTTTCAAGACGTGAAACAACTTGTATGGTATTAATATTTGAAATATCGATACCAACCAAATCAACATGGTTATCGGTATAAAGAATATTATTTTTGATAGAAATTTCGCTGCATCCTTTGACTTTGATAAAACTAATTTTTTGGGGATTTAAAGGATCAGTGCTATTAATGACATGTATACCTTCACCATTATCAATTTGAAATGTGTAATTGAGGTATTTATATATTTTACCTGCATTGATAAAGGGTTTAGGTGATTCGCTTTGAATATTGGTCAGTTCAGTTAATGAACCATAAACAGGGGCATAACCCAATATTTCTGTATTGTTTTTCTTCATACAAGCCACCATGCCAAATACAAGCATTGTTGCCAAAGTGGTTATACCGATTAACTTAAAATATTATTTTTTGATCATAATCTATTCTTATTTGACTGAGTGCTGTAAAGACGATTAGGCCATCTCAAATGTTAGCCAATAAGCAATATTTTTATGATTTACATTTTCAAAGTACGTCTCAAATCCCTTTGGGCGTCTTTTTCTTTGATGCTGTCACGTTTATCGTGTGTTTTTTTACCTTTTGCCAAGGCAATTTCAATTTTAGCATAACCATTGTCGCTCATAAAAATTTTAAGTGGAATAATGGTATATCCTTTTTCCTTTGTTTTGGATTCAATTTTTTTCAATTCTCTTTTTGTCAACAACAATTTTCTTTCCCGAATAGGATTATGATTATTTGCAGTACCATAATTATATTCTGCGATATGTAAACTACGGATAAACAATTCACCATGACTTAAAATACAAAAGCTGTCGTTAAAATTGGCTTTACCTTGTCGAAGTGATTTTATTTCAGTGCCAAGCAGCACCATACCTGCGGTATATTTTTGCTCAATAGCAAAATGAAATGTAGCAGATCGATTGGAGATTTCTTTCATAAAAGACAAATGTACAAAGGATGCTCCTGAAAAAAATTGTTTTAGTTCGTTAAAATGCAAATTTTAAACTTCCAAAAATACCAAATCTTCTAAAATAGGCGTCATTGGTAGGTGTGCGGTAAGGGAGTAAACGCCAAACAAAATCAACCCTCAAAACTTTAAAAATATTTTCTATACCAGTTCCCACTTCCAGATAAGGACTTTTGGCAAGTGATTGAAAATAATATCCTTTATTTAAATTTAAAGCTTGATTAGCAGTTGACAAATTGCCATAAACACCTTTTGCATTCCAAAAAGTACGCAATTTCATTTTTTTGACCAGTGGTATGTATTTGAAAAATAAGCTCCCTAATGAATGCTCTACTATGGCACCTACATATGCATCACTTATATATTCATATCGGTACATCATACTAAATGCATGTGAATTGTAATAATAAAATTCATTTCCCGGATGCACTTCTAATATCGGATAAGGCAAGGTGCCAAATACTTTGCCTGCAAACAAATTGTAATAAATTGACCCGGCATGTTTTATTTTTAAATTGTCTGATAGAGTAAGACGAAATTTTGTATATGAATAATCACTTCCCAACAAATTTCGAATACCAACACCTGCATATAATTTGATGATGGGATATTTGGTGCCTAAACTTGTTCGGTAATAATTGCCTTCTACAAATTGTTCCCGAAAAGCAAATCGGCATTCAAGGCCCAATTCACTAGTGTTGATGACAGACGAAGGTGCCCCATCATTATTGTAAAAAATGCCTAAGTAGGGCAGGGGTGAATAAGGTGAAAATTGTTTTTGTTCAAATGAGAACAAAGTGCTGAATCCATTAAAATAACTATTGAAATATTCAATTCGTTTTTTGTCTACAAATGCCAGCTTCCAGGGTACATTTGATTTGCGTCCGATGGTACTAAAAATATTATCAAGTGAACCTGCTTCGTCATATTGGCTCACTGAGTTATCCAGATCATGTTTGTATTCAGCATAGATAAATCTACGTGGGTGTCGGCGTAAAATCCATAAACCACTTACATTATATTTTATTTTTTGGTCTAAGGTGCCATACGCTACATAACCTTTTAGGTAAATGTTTTTAAATAATTTGGGTGTGGTACCAAGTGACAATCTAAAACGAGGACCTTCAATGGAATTACTACTGTATAAATTATATATTGGGCCAATTTCTAATGGGCCTACTTCTTTAATTCCCGTACCGAGTAAATAAAAAATTGAATAGTATTTTTTGTAAATAGGCAAACTTTGTATGGTATCGATCATTTGATAAATAGCCTTTTCGTTTTTACTCAGTGAATCATGCCTTACGCCATTCCAATATGTTTCATTTCTATTTAATGCTTCTTCATCTAATTCAGTATCCGCTTTATTTTTTTTACTTTCAATGATTGCTTCTATGTTTTGATGATTCACTACAATGTTTTTGTAAGTCGTGGTTTTTCGACCTAAAAATCCGGCAATTTTATCACCATGAGGTGGCAAAAAGTCGACATAAAATTTATCTTTTGTCAAAAACCAAAGGGTATCTTCAAGACAAGTAAACTCTTGCATCATGGTTACTTTGTTTACCCAATTGATGTTTTGTTCTTTTGTGACAATCATATTCATTTTTTGAATAGCAAAATCAGAATCATGAACCCAAAAGTCCCCATTAAAAGTATGCTCGCCACTTCTTTTGGGCATAAATACGACTTGATAACAAAGTTTATTGCCGACCCACTGCGTGTCTGTAAGTTCATATTTATAAAAGAGTGGGGCATCATTGGCAATAGGGCTTACAAAACCAACATTAAATATGGGAATGCTATTGTCATAGAAATTGATATTTTGATACATAGAACCTAGCATTTGTGAAACACTTTGGTTTTTATAACCCGATATTCTTGACCCTTTGATAAATTCTTTTGTTTTTTTAGGTTTTTTCTGATAATAATAATCTGAAATTGTTTCAGTTAGAAATAAAGGTAAAAAGGGTTTTTCTTCACTTGTAGAATCAATATAATTTTGAATAAAATCAAATTTCTTTAGGATTGGAGATTGCTTAAATGATTTTTTGGGGATTTTATTAATATCCATTTCAAGTTTATTATACACCTCATAACTGTAATTATTGGCTTTGTCATAATTGTTGAAAGGTTTGTTTTTAATCACTTTTTTCACCAAAGTAAGGGCAGGGTTTCTATCATATTTAAACACCACATTTTTAATTTGTACTGCTCCTCTTTCTAATACAATATTTAACTTTTGATAGGGTAAATGAGGATTAATACGTATTGCTTTTTTTGCATAACCTATTACCGAAATGATTAATGTATCAGATGGTATGGTTTCCACATTAAATTTAAATTTCCCATCAATATCGGCACGCATACCGAGCGCAGTACCTGAAAAATAAATGGTAGCAAATGAAAGAGGTTCAGCAGTTGTATAATCTAAAATGGTACCTTCAATAATGGATGATTTTTTTGCTTTTGGGGTATTTAACTTGTTTGGTTCTAAGGTATCAACAGTAACTGAATCATGCACTTGTATTATCGAATCTTTCATGGTTTGAAAGGTGGTATCGATATTTACCTGAGCTGATAATGGATTGGTAAAAATGCCAAAAACAAACAAGCATAAGAAAAAAAAAGTATGATTTACTTAAAGCTAATAAATAAACTTGAGTACCGCTAATCGTTGTATTTTTTAACATGCAAGAATATTAAAAGTCAGTGGCTAACGAAATATGTAATATGGGTTTTTTGCCTCCATCTATATTCCATGCACAATCGGTACGTATAAAATAACCTAAAAATTTTGTTCTTAATCCAAATCCATATCCCCAGCCAAAATCATTGGTGGCATCATTAATAAAGACTGTTACTGGCGAATTGGGACTTGTTACTACATTATTCATTTTAATATTTTCTGCATTTGGCAGTAAACCCCTCCATGCTGAACCAATATCAGTAAATGCCACTAATTGCAGATTACGCAAAAATCCAGATTTGACTGGTCTTTTAAAGAGGGTATTGGCAATCGGAAACCTTATTTCTTCATTTAAGAGCATGTAACTATTGCCATTTCTGAACCCCTGTCTGTAACCTCTCATATTGGTTGTCAAACTTTGAAAAGCATAATTTTGCGAATAATCTATTGAAGTGTTTTCATCTGATTTAGGGTTTAAATCATTATCTACCCCTCCCATTAAATATAAAACTTTTGCATTGCCACCACTAAATGCACCTGCTAATCGAGAGGCTAATATTACGTTTTTATAAATAGTCAAATAGTTTCTGGCATCATAACCCAGATTATAAAATCCCTTGGTTTGTGCATTAAATTTATATTGGTATTCAGCATAGATTTTTGCTCTTGTGCCTTTCCAGATATTCAACAAAGGTGTAATGGTATTGTCATATACATATTCAGCCCGGCTAACAACCCAAAATTGCTTGTCATCGGGTACTTCAATGCTGTATTTGTCTTTTGCCTGCACCCTAATTCTATCATATCGAATACCAAGGTTAAGACGTATGCTTTTAAGCATATCTAAGGGGTAATTGACATTGCTTTGCAAATAATCTAAACCCACACGACCACTAACAGGAAAGGGTGAATAAAAAGGAGGTTGGTTGTTACGTAAGTCGTATTGATTAGTTGTAGCATGATGGAAGTAAAGCATACCCCAATCGGTTCTTTTTCGATAATTGTTGAATTGAAAAAAATAATCTAATCCCCTTAAATCAATACCTAACCTTGCTCCAACCCTAATTTTATAATCTTCCATTACATCCGTTAAAGTCGATGTGATAAAACCTGAGATGGGAGGGTTTTGATAAGCTCCCCCCGTATAGTCAAAAGGCTGATAGCGTGTAAACAACAAAGTATTATCTAAACTTGATTGTAAAAAATCGGTGTAGAAAGTGGTTTGGTATATTTTGGGTTTGATGATGGCTTGTGAACCTTCAAACAATTGATATGAATTGGCATTGTTTTTTCTGGATAAAAAAATATTTTCTAAAAAAGATACGCTGTTTGTATCTTCATCAAAAGGTGTTTGGTACTTCACCAATTCAGTATTGGGTTTTTCCTCGGCAGTTTTACTTTCAATTGATTGATATTCAGGCGACTCCGAGTATTTTTGTTGGGCTTGTTTTAAATTGTCAAAGGGGGTACTTTGCACGATAAATTCATTGCCATTTTTGAAAACTTCAATCACTGTAGCAGTTTGATGAATATATTCTTGTTTTACCAGTGTATTTGGTAATGGTAAAAATGGATGGGTTGAAATAGTATCTGGTAAAGTTTGTCTTTTTTCAATACTTACAATTTGTCTAATTTGTTTACCATTTTCTTCGGTTAAATAGGCATATTCGTCCAGCCCCCATTGCATAGGATGTTTCAAAGCGGTATTTGATTCGCTCAGGGTCACAAGATTATTGCCTTTTGAAGGATCGTATAAATACATATTAAAATGTGGAGTAAAATGGTCGCTTTTAGCGTCTTCACCTATATAAGGGCTGGTTCTGTTTGATAAAAATAATATCCCTGTAAATATGCCATTTTGAACAAATACAGGTTGCTTATCATCAAAAAGATCATTGGTGATGGGTTCAAATCGGTTGTTGCGAATGGTTAGTTTATATAAATCGCTTTGTCCTTTTTTTATGGCGGTTACTGCTAAGGTATTTTCATCGCTCATAAAACACATCCCGGTGATACGATCAATTTTATTGCTACTGATTACCCGGTTTTCCATTTTTGATTTACCAGCAGTAAAAATGCGTAAGTTGATTTGATTTTTTTTCTGATACAAAATAGCCATTTTTCTTCCACTGGGACTCCATGACAAAAGAGGGTAATCAGGGTCGGCCAATTCAATACTTGCTTTAATACCTCCTGCAATAATTTCAGTTGTTTTATTGTATTTGATATCTCTTACAAAAACTTTAAATTCTCCATCTAATTTTTCAACATATGCGATATCTCTTCCTTGTGGCGATATGGCAATTTGTCCATAGGTGGCGTTCGACTTCGTTTTGATGCTTGTTACTATCTTAGCATTTTCAATTGCTGGTACAGTTGTTGAATCTGTATTTTTATAAAAGTTAGTCCAGTCGTTGATGATTTCTTTATACGGTTTTTTCAAAACCATTTCTAATGCATTATTTACACTTTTACGATAACGGGTAAGATAGAGTAAATTGGAAATATAATTTTCACCATATTTTTTTGAAATATAATTCCAAAATGAATGACCCGTAATGAGTGGATAATTAATGCCAATATCAGTGATTTTGTTATTTTTGGTTGTGAGCATCAACGATTTTAATTCTGCTGACTTTTCTGCACTCCAGTCATCGGCTATATAAGCAACATAACCGAGTGTATACCAATCGGGGAGGTTCATTTTGACTGCATTTTTAACCGCATCTTTGATATTATCGCCAAACAACATATTGTCTTTGATTACTGAGGCGATGCCTTTAGTGATTTGTTTTTTTAATTGATTGTGATCACCATTAAAATACACAGGAATATTATCACCTACCACATCAATTTTACCCCCGTTGGCTAAATTAAGGGCCTCGTTTTTTCGTCCAATATTGGTTTGTTTGTATTCGCTGAATGAATTGTAAATAATAATATTCAGTTTTTTATTCAGCCTGCCACCCATCATATACACGATATGTGAAAGTTCTTGTTCCGCTACATTGAGTGCATATAAAGCATGGGCGTTGCCTTTGTCGTAGTAAAAGGTTCTAAAATGGGTACTATCGTAATACTTCCAGTTAAAAGTGCGGTATTGCACTCTGTTTTGTCCAAATGGTTCCCACGATGCCTGCGAAAACACCTTGCAAGTAATGAGAAGCATAACAGATAATAGGAAGAAATGAAATTTTTTATTCATTGAAGAAAATTCGTATTATTTGAAGTTAAAATTACGAAATATTAAGCAATTATCGTCACAAAGTATTCCACAAGCGCTTTTGAATCAATTTATGTGTGATAGTTTAATACAATGAGCGCTTATTCTGACTTTTAAAGTAAATTTGCCATCCAATTTTTTATATGCTTAGAATTCATTCTTTTACTTTCAATCCTTTCCAAGAAAATACCTATCTGATAATAGATGAAAATAACAAAACTATCATCATCGATCCAGGTATGTATAGTCCTGATGAGTTTGATGTTTTTTTTAATTTTATTGATCAACATAAACTGATTCCTGAATTATTACTCAATACACATACCCATTTAGACCATGTATTTGGCAATGCAGCCGTTTTGAAAAAATTTGACATTCCCTATGGTTTTCATCTGGCCGACAAACCTGTGTTTGATGCTGCTTCTTCAGCGGGTGCCATGTATGGAATGTCTTTTGAAAAATCACCAGAGCCTACTTATTACTTAAAAGAACACGAAAACGTTCAGCTTGGTAATCATTTATTGAAGATTTTATTGACGCCAGGCCATTCGCCAGGGTCTGTTTGTTTTTATCATGAAGCCCAACAATTTGTAATCAGTGGTGATGTATTGTTTCAAATGAGTATCGGTCGGTCAGACTTTCCGGGTGGTAACTATGATACCTTGATGCAAAGTATTCATTCACAACTGATGATGTTGCCAGGTGATACGAAGGTCTATAGTGGACATGGCCCCGAAACAACGATAGGGTTTGAAAAAATGAATAATCCATTTATTACCCAACGATAATTTGGGTTTGTTTATTCATTCATAAATTTTACATAGGGCATATACAGCAATACTTATAGAGTATTGGCACCTCAAAGCAGGCTGATATTCTTTTCATTCAAAGCAATTAATTTTTGCTTGTAAAGAATGCCAATTGATTTTTTGAAGTTCTTTTTACTCATTTTCAACAAGGATACAATTTCTTCAGGTTTACTGTTGTCTGTAAGATGTAGTATGCCTTGATGCTTTTTTAGATAACTTAATATCGTTTCTGCCCCTTCTTCCAGTCGTTTGATACCTTTGGGGTGTAAACTCACATCGATGGTATTGTCTTCTCTAATACTTTTTATAAAACCTTTCATTTTGGTCCCCACTTTAACTTCCTGAAAGGTTTCATCATGGTATATCAGACCTTTATATTTTTGATTGATAATGGCATTAAAGCCGAGTGGGGTGGTTTCAAAAATAAGCAAATCAACCTGATCGCCTGGTGAAATATCTAATTGTTCGTTGTTTACAAATTTATTTATTTTAGAGGAAGCTACTAAACGATTTGTTTGATTGTCTTCGTATAGATATACAACATATCTAAACCCTTCTTGCATTTTGATGCTTTGTTCGCGATGAGGGACAAAAATATCTTTTTCGAGCCCGCATTCTAAAAAAGCACCTTTGTCTGTTACACTTCTGACCCTCAAACTGGCAAATTCGTTGATTTTGATCCAGGGGGTTAAGGTAGTGGCTATCCAGCGTTGATCATAATCTTTGTATAAAAATACTGTAATATCATCACCTATATTGTATTCATCTTTGATGTATTTATTTGGCAACAATACATCATTGCCTTCTCCATCCGTTAGGTAAAACCCCACTGAAGTATTTCTATCTATTTTAAGCTTATTGTAATCGCCGATCTTGAACATATTCGTTATCTTTTTAGTTGATTATTCTACAATCCATTTTTGCATGCCTTTGACCTGACTATTATTCAATGACACAAAATACAAACCTTTAGAAATTTGAGGAATATTGAAAATGACCTTGGTTCCGTTGGGGTTAAAAAGTGTCGTGTAAATTATTTTTCCAGAAAGGTCATATACTGTTAATGTTGTTTGTTCTTTTAATAAATCATTATTAAACAAAACTAATTGGTTGGAAGAAGGATTCTGGATTTTAAACTCAACATCCGTCGTAGTTTGTTGGTCAAGGAGTGAGTTGGGAAATGTATACGAATAATAGCTCATGCAAGGATAATGATCACTTGTAGAAGCTGCAAAATTTTGAATATATTCAAGAGGCTCAGTAAATATAAAAAAACTGCTATCTATATATTTGTTGTATAAAATGGGTGTACAAGCTACATTATCAATGATATGATCGGTAGAACCTACATAGGTACTTTGTCCTGGATATTTAGAAGGCAATGAAATACCTGTAAAACCATTATCAAGAAAATATTTATAAGGTGAATTGATATTGCCCGCTACCATACTCCCTTCCAAATAATCATTGTAATCGCCTATAACCATTATTTTTTGACTGGCAAAAAGAGCATTTAAACTATCTGTCATTTTATCAGCACCACATTGTCGTCTGTCATAATCGAATTGGGTACCAGCTGCTTTGCCATGTATATTGGCTATGATTAAAGTGTCGCTGCCTCCGTTGGCCAGCAATACTTTTGCTTTCATCATAAAAGGAAATCTACCAGATGAAAAACAATAATAACCCATTGTGTCGTTGGGATAGGTAGAGGCTAATAAGCCAAAGGTTCCTAATGATTGTATTTTAAGGGTATTGTAAATAAAGGCGAGTTTTTGGCCAGAAGGGTAGAGGCCGCTTGCAGCATTGGTAGCCCCTGAGCAAAATGGAGAAACGATGTATTGATAATTAGGGCCTAAAGCTGCTGTTACCCAAGCAAGTTGATTGATATTGACTAGCTCCTGAATACAATAAATATCAGCGTTTAAATCTTTTAAGATGGTGGTGGCATTGCTTTTTGCAAGAGAGGTGTCGCAATTGCATCCTGATGGATCGCCAAACCATCTCATATTCCAGTTGGCTACTTTCAGGGTGCGGTCATCAGGCATAGAAGTACCCAGCAAATGCAAAGTTGCTTTTACAGGATTTCCGTTATAAGTACATTGAATCACATCACGGTATACTTTATTTGCAATGGTTGGATATATTTTTACATACACGGTTTGTGGAATACCAGATGCGGTATTGTTATAGCTGAGTTGGCTTGAAAAAGATACATTGTCTTTTGATATTTTAAAAGGGCCCGGAGCGTTTAAGGTTAAGGTACCTTGTATGCCATTCATGGTAAATTGATATGAATTGCCGGCACTTGCAAAGCCGGCAGCTGCTTGTCCGACATTGATAAATTTTTTATTGAGTGTTAAAGCGTTTTCAGCGATGTGTACATTGTCAATACGCCAAAGTGCTGCATCCTGTGCTGTAGACGTATATTTGAATGCGACATAGCAAGGCTGGTTTTTAAAGGGGGTTAAGTTAATGTTTTCTGATAAAGTCCAGGTATCAGAGTTGACAGTTGGCAATGCAACTGTCAAGGCTGTCCAATTGGCAATATTGGGGTTTCCACTACCGATATAATTATTCGAAACCAACACCTCGATGGCGTTGCCATTAAATTTTGTTCTACTGAAAAAAAACAAATGAGGAGCTGAATAAGTGTTTAAGTCTAAAGAAGGGGAAATGAGCCAATCTTCATTTACATGATTCATACCACCACTGTAACCATTCATGTAAACGCCATTATCTGTATATCCTGTAGCGGTACATTTCCAGCTATCGGTGCCTGTGACGCTGTATTGTTGCCATAAAACGGGCAAAAAGCCTGAGCATGTACTAAAATCTTCATTCAATTGGGTAATCTGCCCTTTTGAAATCTGGGAAAAAAAGAGGAATATAGTTAGTAGTACAAAACGCATTTTAAACATAGCGCAAAGATAGAAAAAAACCATGCAGCTTCTTTTATTATTTATCTTTCAAATGATAGTATTGTGCTAATTAAAGTATGTCTGTAATTTTTACTTTTTATAAGGGTGAATACCGATTGAAATATTGTGGAAGGGTAAAATGTTCTAAATCCATTTGTTGATTCCTTCTTTCACATAAGTATGAGCTTGAAATTGGTTTCCTATGGCTTGGATGATTGTGAACATGAACACAGAGAAATGTAAAAAAATAATGAGTAAAAAAGATGGATTAACGCAAGTTGTCAGGGCATCTATAAGTAGGCAAACGGAAAGATAAGCCTAGTTGAAACAACATAAAATGGTCTTTGGTGGTACTTACACCACGTTGTCGGCCTTTGATGCCAATGGGCGTATCACTCACTTCGGGTGAGCGGTCCTGCAATTGCGAAGCAGGTGATGGGTAAGGAGAGGGGGTATTATCTACAAAATTTTCTTTACCTACATAAGTAGTACTTACATCATCAAGATAATCGGTTGTCGTATAACGGTTTACAATTTCAAAACTCATGGTTAAGCCTTTGGAAAGCCACAATTTTATTCCTGCACCAATAGGGAATGAGAAGGCATAATTTTTATATCTTCTGTCTTTATAATCATCTATGTTTTGACCTTCGGTACCTTGTGGACGTAAGAAATAATTTTTACCATCAAGGGTTGTATATGGGTCATAATAAAACATAGAAGCCCCTAAAGTAACATATGGGGTGAATCGATGATCATAATCGCCAATGGTATATTGAAAGAAATTAAAGTCGGCCATGACCCCAAATTCAAAAATATTGGATTTGAAATCAAGGTTGCGTTGTTTTTGGTAAATATTGTTTGAAAATTTGTCGCTATATCCTACATGTGCGTAATTGCCTCCAATGCGTAAAGCAATATAATGGGTGAAATTATACTTATAAAATACACCACCACTATAACGGAAGTATTTAAAACCGATATTTGTATTTAAGTCGCCAAAATAGTTAGCTCCACCCACTGCAGCTCCAAATTCAGATCTTCTATAAAATACCTGAGCATCGGCAATAAATGCGATTGAAAACAATAAAATAAAAAAATATTTTTTCATTGGTTGTGTAATAACAAACGCAAATTTAAGGTAAAAATTGTATTGGAAGGATTAAAATAATATTTAAAATACTTCACTCCTTATTACACTTGATTACGAAATTTCAATAATTTCAGCATCTTCAATGTTTGGGTTTGATTTCTTTTTATCAGTATTTTGCTGTTGAATATACCAGGCAAGTGTAAAAGTTGGAATAAGGTCAGTAAAAGGGATTATTTCTTCAAGAAATGAGAATGCACCACCCAATAAACCGCCAATACTTCCAAATGATTTGTAAAAGATATAGGCTGACAAAGGAGCCCATATTAAATCAGACCATTCGCCTAAGGCAGGTAGTAATAATGAAGCCATACCGATCAAGTCCATGAGTATGCAAAAAAACAAAGAAGGCTTTTTTGTAAATAATGAAGTTAATATTTTTTCCATATTGCATTAGATGCAATTATTATTCCAATATTCAATCAATGCAATTTTGTCAGGTGATGAAGAAAATAAAAAAAATAATGATGAGTTATTTTTATTGTTTTACCACTTTATCGGAGAAAACCATTTGATTGTTTTCTAAAATATTTAATAAGTACACACCTGAGGCAAGGGTAGAAATATCAAATATATATTTGTTTTCACCAACAGACAATGAAATTGATTTATCAATTAATAAATTACCTGTAAGGTCACTTAGTTGAATCGATAAATTTTCAGTTTGATTCGCATTCATTTGAATATGTATTTTATTGTTAGTAGGATTTGGTACTATTTTTATGCTTGTCATCTCTTTCCAAATATAATCTATCACGTGACTATAGGTCACTTGATGATCTAAATCGACTTGTTCAAGTCTGTAATAATTATGACCAGAAACGGGATGAGAATCTATACATTGATAATTTAAAGCTATTTTGCTATCACCATTGATGGCTTTGCTGTAGATGGTATGAATTGTGTTGAACGTAGTTGAATTGATGCTTTTTTGTACATTAAATTGCTTACAATTTTGTTCACTTAGTGTTTTCCAATTTAAGATGATGCTATTCAAATTGTATTGTGAAGCAGTAAATTCGCTTAACTTTATTGGAAGTAAAATAAGTGGGGTATTCAAACTGACCATGTTTGAAATCAAACGAATATATGCACCTTGTACATACAAACCCACTTCATTCATTTTAAAAGATGAGATATAATTTGTGTTATTGAAAAGTCTGAATTTTTTCATGACTGGATCATTACCTCCATTTTGCAAATAAAGCGGAAATGTATTGGGTACACCATCACTCACATTTCCATTGACTAAGTCTTTGCATACACCAGTGGGTATAAACATCGGTGGTGGACCTTTATAAGGCGTTTGATCACCTACCATATCATCATTCGTATCCCAATCCCATATTGAACCTTGTTTAAACCATCCATGATAAACTTCTGGTAATGAATTTTCAGCACCTAAACTGTTAGCATTACTTACCCAAGCCCAATTTGTAGGATTTGCTCCATGAATATAATGAGCGAAGTGAGTGGCATACATTTCATATTGAGTATTATTAGCTGGATTTGTATTATGAAATTTCATTCCTGCATATAAGTTCCCAAAATTACACATGGGTTCATTGCTATTAAATGTATAATCTGCTGGTTGAAGATAGGCAAAATAGGGATTGTTTGGTATAGGATTTCCACTTCCACCATTGTACAAGTTTGTAAATGAGTACGGGCTACCTAAATTACTATAAACACCTGAACTCGCTACATTTTTAATATCATTGACTACTGCTGGTGTGGGAATTACGCCAGGGGGCGATTCGGCTACTGGAAGTGAAGTATAATATAAAAGGGCATCTTGCGTTCTTTGTTCATGTGGAGTCCAAAAATACCATAATATGGGATGTGTATTTGCATAATTGGCATCGAAAAATGTTTTGTAAGTTGTATTTGCAGTAGCAGCATATAAATATACAGCTGCTAAAACGCGTTCAGTAATTTGCATATAATATGCCGGCGCTTGCCAGGATGCATCGTAATCTTCATCAATAGCTGTAGCAGTTGCGCCAGGACCACATGTGCCATTGCCAGGTCCAAATCCTAGATTGTTGTATAATGATGGTGAAGGATTAGTATTGAGCCATGACCAAGCCATCTCTGCTTTAGATAATAGGTTAGGTGCATATGTATTGATTAATGTATTTGCATAAGCATTGGCATTGGGTATTTTTTTTATAACCAAATTTGCATGTGCCATTGTTTTTGCAAAACAACGAGTGGCAGATTGCGAAATACCTCCGTACACTCTCACATTGACATCTGAAGAAGGAGGTGAATTGGTATTGACAAAACACTGAACGGATGTTTTATAATAGACTGCACCTTGATTTGAACCAACAGCTGTTTCTTGCATTTTTAATAACCAGTCAAGTTCCCATTTAATTTCATCAATAATATCTGGTACACCATTTCCACTTTCTGGAATATTATTATTGTCACCAAATACCGCTGGGTTTTGCTCATAGGCAGTTAATAAATATTCTAATGCTCTACTAGCATAAGTTACATATTTATTATAATCGCCAGCATCATGCCATCCACCGCTCATATCTTTTTCTAATGCCACATTATTTACATCCCAGGCGGCCCTACAATTTAAATCTTGATTTGAACCTAAATGACAAGCCATATCAGCATAATCAGAACCGGCAAAAGTGGCTAATTTGGCAATTCCACATCGTTGGTGATAATAAAATCGTTGTGCTTTAATAAATAAAGTATCATAAACTTGATTATGGATGGTAAATGGATAAGATCTTGTATTATTGGTTGGGTCATATACATAGTAACTCCCTTGTGTAGTAAATGCTGAAAAATCAAAATGCCAAACTTTGTTTCCACTATGATTATGTGTATTTCCCCCATTCCATAAGGTAGCTAATCCACTAAAAACAACCACATTACTGACACTGTTTTTTAATTGTAAAGTTCCTCCCGGTGTGTATGATGCTGCGGGTATTGTATAATCGTACCCAGATTGAGGGCTTCCGATAATACAAATTTTCTGAGAAAATTCTTTGTACCCAAATTGGTCAATGACCATCATTGCTGAATGATTGCCATCGAGGGCTACCAGTTTTGAAAAAACGCATATTAAAAGTAATGTAATTGAATATCTCATTTTTAAATGTAATTTATAATATTTAAGTAAAAAATAATGGAAAGTTTGAAAATGCATTATGAAATTTATCGAAAGAATTATCTTTTGTATGCATTTTCGTCGGCATATCCATCACTGTTATTATCAATACCCTGTACTTTTATTTTTATCTTTAAGTATCCATTTCCCCCGCCACTGCCAAATTGTTTGTAGACAGCCAAAAGTGCATTTATTTCTCTGTTGTCTTGCATTAATTTAACGGCAAAAACCCTACCGTCCATTTTATTTGGGGTAAAAAAGTAACCTGAAAATCCAACAGCGTTTTTAACCACATTCAATAATTGAGTATTGGTTTGAATTTTTTCAAATTGCCCAATGGTGAGTTTGGTTTGTGCAATTTCTGTTTCATTTCGATCTCTCCATTTTCCTACACCACCCCAGCTTCCTTCATTGAGTCCATTAGCGGCTTCGTAGGGAGAATAGAATGAGTATCCAAGTCCATCATACTGTGAAAAGAATATCAAATCTATGTTTGAAGAATTATCTGATGCTTCACCCATACCGACCACAGTACCTTGAAGTAAATCAAGGCAGTTACCATAGATTGCATTTTTTTGATGTCCACAATTCATGGTGCCATCCTCATTATAATTACTATTTTCAGGTGTTCCATTGTTGTTAGATGGGTAATTGCCGCCTTCATTGCCATCTGTATAATTTCCTTGTTGTGTATTTTCTTCTGAATTTGATGTTTCGTAATTTTCATTTGGTGGGGAGGTGGTGCTTCATTATTACCTCTTTCACCTTGTTCATGGTATTGTTCTTTTTGTCTGGTTTTATTTTTTTTACTTTTAAATATATGAAGTTTAGTAATGGGTTCAAATATCATAATAACTCCTTTTACATTATTGGCTACTGATTTTAAATTGTCAGCAGATTGCTTCATATTTTCAGATGCTTCCAAACTTGATTCACTATACTCTCTTGTTTTGTCATTGATTTTTTTAGAAGCTTCTACTGTTTTTTGACCAGTTCGTTTAGGATTGCCTTGTGTTTGCGCTTTCGAAATTTGAAAGCTCAATAAAAGAATGGTAATGCTTGCGATTATTTTTTTCATGCTTATTCGTTTTTGTTTAATGTGATGTTATAGATAGTTTGTTTATTTTGTTTTTGTATGGTCAAAAAATTCTTCACTTAATTCGAAGTAGCTGTATATTGCAACTACAGTTGCACCATTTTTAAGGTATGGATTGGTGCCATAGGCATCTTTCTTTGTTGACCATTGTTGCAAGGATGCGTCCCATTGTAGATCAATTTGGTAAAACTTACCCTGATCATAAATTTCATGAAATTGTAGATAACCACTACCTGGGGCAACTTCATAATCTTTTCCTTTCTTTACATAAAATGGGCTATTGATTTTAGCATAGATTGTATGACCGTCTGATAGGCATAAAGCAGCATAATCGCCAACTTTCAAATTTTGATCAGATGGATTCACAAGAGGACCTTGTGGTTTACAGATATAAACTTGTTTGATTGAATTTACTTCTTCTGGACCGACAAAAGAAAATTGATCATTAGCAAGTTTAGCCATGATCCAATGAAAGTTGAAATGAAAATCCTTCATTAAAAGTGAATCTTTAGTTTGGTGATTTATCTTACCAACATATTTTGCGTTTTTGTATTCACTATATGGAATAACATAAACAAGATTTTCTGGAATTTTATGACTAGCGGCTTTAGTTATCCGATTTATATTAGTCGTTTTGACTTGTCTAGAAATTTGCGCATTTGTATTTATTGCATTGAATAGATAAAGAACGAGAAATGTTAGTTTGATTTTCATGATATTAATTTGTTTTTTAAAATTGATTTTCCTTTAATTTAAAACTGATTTGAATGTCTTTGGCTTCCCACCCACAGTGTGTACTTCTGTCTGTGAAATCGAAATAATAAACATTTCCAACTGTGAAGTCAAAATACTGCCAACCATTGATGAAACTATATGGATCATAACAAAAGCATGCTGTAATTTCACCACGAAGGCGTGGTCCCCATCCCTTTTCACCTTCACCTTTTGGTGGTTCAGCAGTAATTTGGATTTCAAGTATAAACTGATTGTTGTCTTTTTGAGCCCATCGTATCAAACTAGAATATGCAGCTGATGTATATTTACTACACCCAAAACCAAATTTCTTTTTTGGACTCCATACAAATAAATTTTTCCACCACCATTGAATCTTATTGTTGCTGTTGCAATTTTTTTTATTAAATGTGATTCTTTTAGATTTACCAGCTTCGATATTTATTTTTTTATATCCTGAAGAATTACCATTATCTAACTGACAATCACTCGCAAAAAAATCACCAACAACAGTGCCGTATCCTGTATTTTTTATCTCTAATGTAATATTGTCGTATTTAAGTTGTGAATACCTCACAGCGATATCGTTTGGATATTCATCTGAAGTAACCCATTCGCTCCATAGACTTTTTGATTCTTCAAATTTTGGTTTGTTTATGTAGTTTATATTCGTTGGTTTTTCAATTTCATCATTTAATTTCTTGATTCTTGTAGCATCAGCATTGCTTTTCGATTCAGTGGTTAGGGGAGATTTTTGCACACGAGATTTTATTTGAGCATTACATACTACCCATGGATACATGAAACCTATTATTAAATATATTATTTTCATTTTAATATTATTTTACCAGTTCAACTTGTGATTCCACTTGAATAGCACTTTCTCCATCCTGATCAACAAAAGTGGCCGATTTTTTGTTGGCATTTTTTGTTGGGTCGTTCTCTTTATTATCACCGTTTGAAAGCAGACTAACCCAATTTATTGGTATTTCATGCACATAATATTCGATATTATTTTTGTTGTATCTTTTTTTATAGCCATGTTGCATACTAAGAAAATCATCACCACTGCCGCCATCGTATTCCATAAACCAATAATAAACGATTACTTTAGCACCATTTTGAACATTACCCGGAATCAAAAATTTTGCTTCAATATTTGGTATATGACCTGTTCTTAAATTATTTGCATTGAGTGGCTGCTTAACATCTATCGCAAATAAACGATCACGATTACCGATGGGAAATATTTCTTTACCATCACTGCCAAAAACTTGCGCCCATACTTGACCATATAACTCTAAGTCTGTTTCTTGAATATCAACTTTTGAAATGTTGGGTATCGACACAGAGATCATTTTATTTTTGGGGGTTTCTGGATCTTTATCATAAGTGCAGGTTTGCGTTAAAAAATAATCAGTAGCACTACTGGAAATAACCAGGTCGTTATTCAAATTTTTAAATTGAAATTTAATCGGTTGTACATTATGATAGTTTAAGTTTTTAAGTACAGCATTGCTACTAGCCTTTAACTCGTCGAAACTATAAACTGTGCTTACCTGATCGCTAGGTCCACCCACTACATAATATTTAATGGTTACCTTACTTCCCGTATAATTTGAAAAATAATTCAAATTAGCACTTCCACCGGCTACACCATAGTCTACATTAGCATCTATTTGTGAATTAATTTCAGCACTGTATGATTCTATTTCTGCACAGGCTAATATTCTGGCTCCGTATGATACTGAATTTATATACATCATGTCATCTGTCGCAAATGCGGGGTTGATTATACCATTTGCACTCGGGTCACATTTAATGCTAAACATTGATTTGGTTGCATCAATTAGTATGTATCGATGCTTATTACTTTTCTTTGACGACATTAATGCTGATGCCTTTATGCCCCAACCGTACCCTGAAGCGCCCATTTTAATGGCTAAATCAGATTGACTTTCTACTTCATAATATTTATAGTCAAATCCTTCTTGTGAAATTTTATTTTTGTCTAATGTAAATCGATTAAATAATTCATTTTTTGCATTGGCGATATTTCCGTTATTCGGATTTTCAATAACGACTGAAGGTGTACCATTGGTATTGTTAACCGAAGCGATTAAAGTAATAGGGTAGCGATTTTCGCTAATGGGTTTCCAATTGCCTTTGATATAATCTTCAAATTTATAGATATACCCTGGTAATATATTTGCTATTTGTGCTGAGTTATCTATATAAGCATCCGTTACATTACTTGCCGTAATTTTTACTTCTTTGGTTTGACATTGTTCCCAACCACCTGCTACTTTTGAAGGTTGTGATTCATTATCACTTTTTAAAATACGTTTAATGTCATTTTGTTTAGGACTTCCTGTACGTACGGTTTCTAATCTTGGATTTATTGTATAGCTTTGATTAAGTGTACTTCCATCAGCAAGTTTTGTTGTGTTTTTATAGGTGCCATTTTGCCACTTGACATTTTTACTAAATTTGTCACGGCTTGGTGTATGGCTGGAAGGCGTTTTTTGCATAGGAACTGTAGATACATTTTTGTTAAGTGAGCCATTTGAAATGTTTTTTTGGTTATTAAATCTTGTTTGTGCATGGCAAATTTCATACATAATGATAAACGCTAAAAAGAAAATGATTTTTTTCATGATATAGATTTATTGATTTGATTGTTTAATAATATTATTTTGTTTTTTGATATTCATATTTTGTCTTTCAATACCATTTTGTTCTTTTAATGGTATCTTTCTTTCAATAGATTGGTTGGGAATGAGTACATTTTTTTTACGATAATCTTCCTGATTTCCACCAAAATCTGATTGAGGTCGACGGCTTTTCAAACCTTTAATCATTTCTTTTTTAAGTCCTCCTGTTGCATCACTTGCAGCATTGCCAACTTCATCAAACCATCCTCCAGCCACATTGTAATTGATGGCTTGATCTGTTTTATTTTTTTCAAGTATGAAAACGATCCATTTATCGTTTTGCTGATGATTGTCTGGAATATTTTTTCCTTTATTCCATTTGATATTTACTGGTACTGGGTGTATACTCAATGGTATATTGTCGGGAAGATTACTTATTGTATATCGTATAACTCTTTGAGGTGATAAAGGATTGGGTGCAACGTTTCTATTTGCTGAAATTCTATTTCGATCATCGGTATAGGTAATTGAAATATTCTTCAATTCTTTGATTTCATTGAAATAGCCATTTTTATTTTGATATGAATTATTTGATTTTCCTGAGGCATCTATGACAAATTGGGTAGGGGCTTTGACTGAAATATCAAATGCTTTGGTTAAATCTTCATCTGAAGGAAGGCCAGTATCGTTAATGCTCCATGTAAAAGTACCAGTGATACTTTTATTTCCCGTTTGAGGTATATTTATGGGCGGTGGTGGTGGTGGAGCGGGTGAAATTGAAGGGCCACCAGTCAGTTCATAACTTAATACCATATCAGAACCACCACCTCCATTCAGATGTTTTATAACAAAAGGTGAAGAAGCACTTGCATAAAATTCATTGCTACCAATAAATGGATTGTCGAATGAAATGAGAAATTGATATGTTTTATTATTGATACTTGTTTGAAATTCAACATATCCATCCGTACCACAAAATGCATCGGCCGATCCCGTATTTAATTCTAATTTACTACCAGGTGCATAGACTTTGCCATAAAAAGGATTTCCATGATCTTTAATGAGGAAATCACCATTGTGAATTTTTAAATCACTACAATGGATAGTCGCATTTGAATTATTAAATAATTTTATGGTTACTGAATTGGCTTTTGCTATTTGTAAACAAAAAAGGAAACCTAAAGTTTGAATGATATTTTTCATATTTGTTTGTGTTGGTTTGATGATTTTATAATTAGTTATCGTCATATTTTACGGCTGTTGTATTGTAGTCTTTATACCACCACCAAAATCCGTTTGAACATGAGTTATTTATTTTAAAGGCATAAGTAGATTGTTTGTTTTTAGTCAAGCGAATAAATTTCCATCCATTCATTGCTTTAGGGTCTTTGTCGCATAATGTGGCCGTTACGTTCATTTTGCAACCAACACTACTGATAAATTGCAATAGTAAATAGCTGTCGTTTTTTGCATCCTTTTTAGTAGCCCATCTGACTTTCAAGGTTTGATTTTTATCGGCTGTGATCCAACCACTATAAGTTTGAGCATGGCTGATTATGAATGTTAATAGAAGGCTGAAAGTGATAATGATTTTGTTCATAGTAAATTTGGTTAGGGGATTAAAATTTATTAATTATTGTAGCCAATAGTTCATTTTAGTATATAATTCATTTGTCCATAAATTCCCACAATGGGATTGACAATTATTGTCAATTACACATTCACTCTTGCTTTTTACATTTGCATGAATAGCATTGTATAAAGTACTACCTGTTACGTTTCCACCACCTACTTCATATTCACCTTTACAACAGATATTGTAAATAGGTATTTTAAATTGTGATGCTGCATCCGTATTTGTTGCACTGCAGGGTGCTAATAATCCTTTACAATAATTTAGGGTATTGAAATAGGCATTTACTGTAAGAAGTAAAAAACCTGCATACGATACACCTCCTACAACACTTTTTGATTTTGGTATATTGAATTTGGTTGATAAAGTAGATATACATACATCATAATCATCTGCAAGTTGTTGAGCACTTGCATTCCAATTGACTATACCCGGACCTTTAGTATATTGAAGTATTGCAGCAACATATCCATTTTGAACCGCTTTATTACATAATGCATTTTCAGCAGGTTCGTCTAATTTACCTACTGTTGGATTTGATTCATTGTTTCCACTTCCCATGACCAATATCCCTTTTCTGAATTGACTGCTTGCTGATGAGTTGTAAAATACTTTATAGACTAAAAATGTTGATTTGCCATTTCTTGGAAATACAATAGTGTCATTTTTAATGATAATGGAATTAGAGCCTGGGTTATAAGGTTTGGTAAATGGCTTTACTCCAGTTCGATAACTTTTTTGGTAGATTCTATTATTACTTTGTGCTTCACATTCTAAGTATGTGAGTAATATTGTTGCAAATAGTATGAATTGTTTCATATGGAATTATTTTGAAACAAAAATACAAAGCACAATACCCTGTTTTATTTAGCACCTCATGAAGTGTGCGATTGAATACATAAAGTGTAGTAACAAGCACTTTAACGGTAAATTGATTTTTTAAATTTTAGCAAATAGTTCTAAAAATTCAGCTTTTTTTGCACGTGAAAGTGTAATGATTGTTTTATCAATCATTTGTATTTCACCACCATCCCCTTTTATATATTTCTCAACGTATTTTAGGTTAATCATATTGCTTTTATGAGCTCTAAAGAAATCTGAATTATGAATTAAAATTTCTTCTACATCTCCCAGTTTTTTTGATAATAGTATTTTACTACCATCGATTAGATAAAAATTACAATAGCTTCCACTTGCTTCAATTCGGATGATGTTAAGTAAAGAAATAAATTGCAAGCCATCATTTGTTGAAATGGCAATTTTATCAATGACTTTATTCTTATGTATTTGATATAAATTATCAATTTGACTTTTTTGTATACTTTCTTTTCTTTTATTCAATTTTTTAATAGCCTCAATCAATTCGTCTTTATCAATTGGTTTCAGCAGATAATCAAGCGCATTAAGCTTAATAGCATTGATGGCATATTGTTCGTAGGCTGTTGTAAAAATGACTTCGAAATTAATTTCATTAAAACTTTGAATGAATTCTATTCCATTCATAATAGGCATTTCAATGTCAAGAAACACCAATGCAGGTTTATACATTTCAATACATTGTTTACCTTCAATACCATTGGTAGCAGTAGCTACTATTGTTATTTCAGGACAATATTGTTCAATTGACCATTGCAATGTTTTGGTACAATGTTTTTCATCATCTATAATTATTGCATTCATTGGTATATTTATTTATGTTATATAAATTGTCAAAAGTACTTTGGTTCCTAATGCTTCAAATTCGTTTTTTAAATCAAATATTTCAATTGTATTTTTTTCATTTAACGAATGTAATCGTTGTTTAGTGATTTCTATACCATATGATTTTCTTGATTCATGTTTGATGTTTTTATAACTAGCTGATTTTTCTCTTCCAATGCCGTTATCTATAATTTCAATTTGAAGATAGTTTTTTTGTTGAGATATATTTATTGCTAATGTACCTTTAGTGTTACGATGAAGTAAGCCATGCCAAATAGCGTTTTCTACAAATGGTTGTATAATAAGTGGGGGGATATTGATTTCTTCAATTTCTACTGATTGTTGAATATTTATTGAATATTCAAATTTGTCTTCAAATCGTAAACTCTCCATGAGTAAATAAAGCTTCAGTGTATCCAATTCTTTTTCAAGGGTGATTGTTTCGTTTTTTGAATTTTCTAATATGAGTCGAATAAGCCTTGCGAATTTAGTAAGATAATCACTTGCTAAATGTGTTTTATTCTCTATGACAAAGCCATTGATACTATTGAGAGAATTAAAAATGAAATGCGGATTCATTTGTGAACGTAATGACTTCATTTCTGATTCAATTATTTTATATTTTAACCCTTCTTCTTTTTTAATATGCTTAATTCGGTATGAAATTGCATACAGCATTATGGATATAGCTGTTATAATGAACAATGTCCAAAACCACCAAGTTTGCCACCAAGGTGGTATAATCTCTAGTTCAACGGTAGCAGCTTTGCTCCATTGGTTGCTGGCATTATTTGACATCACTTTAAAAGTATATTTACCAGGTTGAAGTTGTGTATAATTAATAAAGTTATTACTGCCTATGTTAATCCATCCAGTATCTACCCCTTCTAAAATATATTTATATACAATTTTATCTGTTTGGGAATAATTAGGTGTTTGAAATTGAAAACTGATGAAGTTTTTAGTATGAGGTAATACTATTTTATTAATGTATGGAGTTGCTGTATCTGTTTTTAAAGGCAAATTCATTACATTAATTTGTGTAATCAAAGGTGTTGGCGAAAAAGTATTCACTTTGGTTAAATTTGGGTATACTTTGTTGAGTCCATTTATGCCACCAAACCACAGATTTTTATCTTTATCAGTATAACATGAAGCTGTATTAAATTCTAAATCTTGTAAATTATCTGAAATTGTAAAGTTTCTACAAATATGATTTTTATAATCAATCATACTTAAACCACCATTTGTACTCACCCAAATTCGATGATACTTATCAGGCAACACCGCATAAATATAGCTGTTGGCAAGGCCATCACTTGAAGTCCAATATTTTATAACTTGCATATTGCTTTTGTTGGCCTGTATTAAACCATCATCTGTCGCAATCCACAAATAGATACTATCGAAAAAGAAATACCTGGATGCACCACAAAGTTTATTAAATTGGGGGTATGTTGTAAATTTGCCTAGTTTATAATCGTATTGTACTAAACAATTGGTTTCAGTAGACATAAATATTTTGCCTTCTTCAATTTCTTTCATATATCTAACCCTTAGCTTGTTTTGTTCTAAAAAATTATTTTTATCTAATATTTGTTCAAAACGTTTAGTGTCTATATTAAATAAACGTAATCCGCCGTTATATCCACCTAATAGTATATCATTACCCGTTTTTATTTTCACAATTGCACATAATTGTAATGTTTGCTCATCATCAAAGTCTTTGTACTCTATAAATTGTTTGGTAAGGGTATTAAATGAATAGAGGCCGCCCCATGTAGCCATCCACAGAAGATTATGATCATCACCAATGACTTCGTATATATTTTTTGATTCTGATAAATTACTTCCTATATGAGTAGGGGAGTAATATTGATATTCTTTTGTTTGATAGTTGAGATATATGAGTCCGCCATTGAGGGTACCCATATAAAAGTTGTTGTCGTCATTTGAATAAATACTCAGTATACAATTATCATTTGTTTTTTGATCTTTATTCATTCTTGATTGCCAAAGTTCGATTTCAGTATCTTTATAATCGAATTTGTATATACCTCCACTGAGACCTACCCAAGTAATATTTTGACGATCAGTAAAAAACTCAATACGAATTTATTCCCTAAAGAAGGATTTTGATTATAATCTGAAAGTGATTCGAACATTCGACTTTGTAAATTAATTTTTATCAAGCCATTACTTCTACTGCCAATCCACAATATATCTTTGCTACTTTGATGTATGGTACTCGCATCCGTAATTCTTGATTTGCCTTTATATTCTTTATAAAAAAAGTGTTTTGTTCGAGATTTGTTTTGTTCGAGATTGAAATATATTATTTCTCTTAACCCTGTGATTATCCAAAGGTCATTATTCACAATAGTCATATTTGTGATGCCAGATATACCTATTTGTTCATTGATGTCGTTTTGGGATTTAAAAATCCCATTTTCATATTGGTATACATGTTTATTATCACAAATCCATAAATGGTCTTGACGATCATTTTGAATAGAGATTATTTTTTTTAAACTATTATTTTCAATGTTTACAGGTAGCATTTGTTTTTTTATTATATCATAACAAAAAAGCCTTTTATTTAATGTTAGCACCCATAATTGATGATTAATCTCGGTAATGTGAATGATGTTGGCATCCGAAGGCAGTGAGAAATTTTTGTAATAATAGCTAGGGATATAAAATTTGTTGGTAAATCTATTATAGATTGAAATTTCTTTAGCAGTACCAACCCATATTAAGTCTTTACTGTCAAGATACAAGTTGTTGATTGTTTTCGAAAATTCACCATAATCCATTTCATTGGAATCAGATTTGTTATAGTTTGGGTTAATTTGGGTAAAATATTTCCCATCAAATCGATTGATGCCTTCTTGTGTTCCAAACCACATAAATCCATCTTTACTTTGGGTTATGCTGTAAACACTATTTTGCGATAATCCATTTTGAGAATTGTAGTAATCAAAATACAGTTGATTTTGAGCTTGAATTTTTGTAAAAATGATGCATATAGCAATCAGTATCAGTATTCTTTTGTTGTATACAAAGATGCTATTTGTAATTATTCTTGATATGAGTTTTATCGAATGCTTCAAAGGATAAAATATTGCATGTTGCAAAATAATACATTATTGTCTTTAAATTTATGTTGTTTCATTATTTACATCATTGGGTTCACCAATGGTTAAAAACCTAAGGTATGTATCATAAATGCTGTCATGTATAGATGTTTGAATTGATAAACAGAATACTAAAGGAATGCAAACAATAAAATACAGATAAACACATTGTTATTCGTTTAGATGCAATGTATGTATGGTTACTTTCGATTATATTTCAGATTATTTATATGATACTTTTAGTATTTACTTCAAACGTATACAACAAAATACTCTTACTATTATTCCAATATTCAATCAATGCAATTTTGTCAGGTGATGAATGGTTTACAGTATTAATGAGCCTCCAGCCAACTATTCCCAACACCAACTTCAGCAACCACGGGTACGCCGTTTGGCAATATCATCGCATGTTGCATACCCTCAAGAATTAATTCTTTCATCGTGTCAACTTCTTCTTTCAATACATCAAATACAAGTTCATCATGTACTTGTAATATCATACGCGACTGAAGGGTTGATTCACTCAGGCGTTGGTTAATTTGAATCATAGCCAATTTGATCATATCGGCAGCACTGCCTTGAATGGGACTGTTGATGGCGTTGCGTTCTGCAAACCCACGAATGGTAAAATTGGCAGAAGTGATATCTTTGAGCCATCTTTTTCTACCCATCAAGGTTTGCACAAATCCATTTTCACGGGCAAATAGTATGGTGTCATCCATGTATTTCTGAATGCCTGTAAATTCCTTTTTATAATTGTCTATGATTTCTTTGGCTTCCGTTCTACTGATAGATAAATTTTCAGCGAGTCCAAAGGCTCCTTGCCCATAAATAATACCAAAATTCACACTTTTTGCTTTATACCTCATTTCTTTGGTCACTTCGCTTTCATCTACCCCATATACTTTAGCCGCAGTAGCAGTATGTATATCTTTATGATTTTTAAATGCTTCACACATAGCAGCATCCCCGCTGATTGCGGCTACGATCCGTAACTCAATTTGGGAATAATCGGCTGATATCAACACATGATGCTCATCTCTTGGAATAAATGCTTTCCTGATTTCACGACCTTGAGCTGTTCTTATAGGTATGTTTTGAAGGTTTGGGTTGATACTGCTCAATCGGCCTGTGACCGCTATGGTTTGACCAAAAGTAGTATGAACACGACCCGTTCGTGGGTTGATCAATTCGGGCAATGTATCGACATAGGTATTTTTCAATTTTGTAAATTCCCGAAACAACAAGATATCATCGCATATTTTATTTTCTTTGGCCAGTTTGGCAAGCACCTCCTCACCCGTTGCGTATTGACCAGTTTTTGTTTTTTTGGCTTTGGGGTCAAGTTTCAATTTGTCAAAAAGCACTTCACCTAATTGCTTGGGTGAAGCCAAATTAAATCGAACGCCTGCTTGTTCATATACTGATTCTTCAGCTGTTTTGGCTAGTTTTTCTAAATCAATGCTATAGCTTTTTAAAAAATCAGTGTCTATTTTTACCCCTTCGTATTCCATATTGGTCAACACTTTTATCAAGGGGGTGTCTACTACATTAAATACTTTTTCTACATCATTTTCTTTTAACAGGGGAACAAATTTTTCTTTCAGTTGTAAAGTGATATCGGCATCTTCAGCTGCATACTCTTTTATTTTTTCGATCTCCACATCACGCATATTGCCTTGCCCTTTTCCTTTTTTGCCAATGAGTTCTTCTATTGAAACGGGTCTGTATTGTAAGTAAGTTTCGCTCAATAAGTCCATATTACGTTTGCCTTCAGGTTCAAAACAATAATGGGCGAGCATAGTATCAAATAAATTTCCTTTTAAGGTAAATCCATAATTTTTCAAAACCAGCAAGTCAAATTTGATGTTTTGACCAATCCATAAAATCGACTTTTGTTCAAAAAGGACATTAAATTCATTTAACACCTCAATGGTTTCTGATCGATTCTCGGAAAATGGAATATAATAGGCTTCATGGCTTTTAATAGCTATGCTCATACCAACCAGTTCGCATATATTGGCATCTAATCCTGTAGTTTCCGTATCAAATCCTATTTCTGCTGTATTGAGTAATGTATCAATGAGATTTTGTCTTTTCTCTTTTGAATCAATGAGGATATATTGATGGTTTACATCCTGTATTGATTTTAATTGAACAATATCATTTTGAAACAAAGACTGTTGAGCTGCTATATTGCTTGAAGTTTGTGTTTGTTGCACTGATGGTACATGATTGCCAAACAAATCTGTTTGTTGATTATTTGTATTTTCTCTAACACCAACTTGAAAGCTGTCACCCAATATTCTTTTGCCGATGGTTCTAAATTCCAGGTCGTTAAATACTTCGGTGAGCAAGTCTCTATTCCATTCACTGAGTGAAAAATTTTCTTCATGAAATTCGCAGGGAACATTAAGGATAATGGTCGCCAGTTTTTTACTCATGATGGCGTCTGCTTTTCCATTTCTGATTTTTTCACCGATTGAACCTTTTATTTGGTCAGCATGATCTAGTATATTTTCCATAGATCCATATTCCTTTAACAATTTCACGGCTGTTTTTTCACCAACTCCTTTGATACCTGGTATATTATCAACGGCATCGCCCATCATACCCAGGATGTCAATCACTTTACTCACATGGTCGATATCCCATTTGGCACAGATTTCTTTAGGACCCAATATTTCAGCTTTGCTAAACGCAGTTGCAGGTTTGTAAATAAATACATTTTCATTTACCAGTTGCCCATAATCTTTGTCGGGGGTAACCATAAATACCTGATAACCCGCTTCGGCCGCTTTTACACTGAGTGTACCTATAATGTCATCTGCTTCGTATCCATCCACCTCTATGATGGGTATATTGAAACCCTGTAGCATTTTTTTTATATCAGGCACGGCACCTAATATATCTTCGGGTGTTTCTTGTCGGTTGGCTTTATAATCTGCAAAATCTGCGTGACGTTCAGTAAGGGCTTTGGTATCGAAACAAACGGCTAGATGCGAAGGTTTTTGATTATTGATCAAATCCATTAAAGCATTTAAAAAACCAAATTGGGCATTGGTGTTTTTGCCAGTTGAGGTGACACGTGGGCTACGAACCAAGGCATAATATGCACGAAATATCAATGCAAATGCATCTAATAAAAACAGTCTTTTATCCATGAGGTGAAAGTACGATGATTCAACATTAATTTTACTTTTTACCCAAAATATATTGACTAAAAGCCTGCATCCATTGATGGATAGAACCTTGTATGAAATGGGATATTGGGCTTAATATTGGAATTTATTTTTCTATTGGTTGGTGTCCCACCAACCAAATAAAATATGTTCGGTTGGTGGGACACCAACCGATAGGATGTCCTTTTATATACTTCATGCATTTTTTAAGCATAAAACCTATTCAGTATGATGCTGGTATCTGGGATGAAACTGGTGAATGGTTTCTCTTAGAAATTCTCTATCGAGATGCGTATATATTTCTGTTGTAGTGATGCTTTCATGTCCTAACATTTCTTGCACAGCACGCAGATCAGCCCCCCTTCTACCAGATGGGTAGCAAATGAATGACGTAGGGTATGGGGATGTACATTTTTAGTAATACCTGCTTTGGCTGTCAGTTCTTTGATGATATAAAAGATCATTACCCTTGATAATTTTGTTCCCTTTTTGTTTAAAAATAAAAAGTCTTCCTGGTTTTTTTGCGGTGCTACATGAACACGGATTGATTCTTTATAAATATTGATATACTTAATAGCTGAACTACCAATGGGAATCAGTCTTTCCTTGTTTCCTTTTCCGATCACCCGTATAAATCCTACATCTGTATAAATATTACTGATTTTTAAAGTGATCAGTTCACTGACCCGTAATCCACAGCTATACATGGTTTCAATAATGGCTTTGTTTCTTGTTCCTTCAGGTGTGCTCACATCAATTGCACTGATGAGTGTATTGATTTCCTCTACGGATAAAGTATCAGGGAGTTTTCTACTTGATTTGGGGGCTTCCAGTAATTCAGTTGGATTGGTATGTATGATATCTTCAAGCAATAAATAACTAAAAATGATTTAATGCCAGAGATAATTCTTGATTGAGAGGGTGCACTAAGTCCGAGTTCATGAATATAATGGACAAATTGTTGTAGAAATTTTAATTGAATATCGGTGATTTCGACTGTTTGTTGCTGAAGTTGAATAAACCGGAATAATAAAGCAACATCGTGTAAATATGCCTGCACTGAATTGTCACTTAACGATTTTTCAAGTCGTAAAAATGCTTTAAATCCCTGAATATAAAAGTCGGTTTTCAATAGTTTCAATTAACAACCAAAGTTGCATTATTTGCATTGAATTATAAAATATTTTAAAAAATTGACACGGAAACATTGTAAGTTTGTAACACAAATATTGACATGAAAATAAGTATCATCAATGGCCCTAATCTGAATTTAATAGGCACACGAGAGCCAGAAATTTATGGCAACGATTCATTAAATGAATATATTAAATTATTAATCAGAAAATATCCCAGCATTACGTTTACCGACTTTCAAAGCAATATAGAAGGAGAACTCATTAACGAAATTCAACTTCAGGGTGATGATGCCGATGCGATTATTATCAATGCGGGGGCTTATACCCATACCTCTATTGCCATAGCGGATGCATTGAGGGCGGTAAAATGTAAAAAAATTATTGAAGTGCATATTTCAAATGTATATGCCCGAGAACATTATCGTCGTGAATCGCATATTGCACCCGCTTGTATGGGAAGTATATGTGGTTTTGGGCTCAAGAGTTATGAGCTCGCAGTATTGAGTTTGCTTCACTAGTATAAAATATTGTTGACGGGCTCCCCAAATTTTGTATGCAAAATGGTTTTATCGTTTTTGTGATTCAAAAGAAGAATTGTACAGATACAATTCAAACTTAAGCATCAACACATTTACTTAGTCAGTATTAATGGGGTAGTGGTGATGGTATTACTGGTATTTCCTGCTTTATCTTTCATATAAATATCCCAGGTAAGTGTATCCGTCAAAGCATGCAAGGTATCTGTACGTAACAATAAAAATGCCGCTTCAAAATCAATTTGTATAATGCCATTTAAGCCACTTTCAGGATTAAATTTATCGGGGATGTCTGGGATATTATAGGGTATCCAGATGGTATCTCTGTTGTCTCTCAAAAAAAGGTTATTGGTGCCAAACCCAATATTGCCATCGCCATCTTCAAATAAAATATTGATATAAATACTTTTATCCGTCCCTGCCTGAATGGTATTTTGGCTAAGATTTTTAAAAGTGAGTTTGGGGATATTGGCGTATTTGGTTTTTTTGTTGCACGATACCCCGATTAGACTTATTATTGCAATGATGAGTACGTTTCGCATAATACAAAGTTAAGATATTATTCATGATTAGAACGCAAAACATAGATCAAATATTTTATTTAACACCCGATTTATTTAAACAATTTGCCATTCATTTTTATGAGCATCAGGCAATCAATGGGGCGTTTTATCAGCAGTTTATTAGCATGTTAGGCAAAGCAAATCGTCCAATCAATGCTTTAGAAGATATTCCTTTCTTACCTGTTCGGTTTTTTAAAAATCATCAAATTATCACCTCTGAGGTTGAAAAAATAAACCCACAAGTACCAGCAGTCCTGTTTGAAAGCAGTGGAACTACTGGTCAAATCAATAGTAAACATCTGGTACAAGATGTCAGGCTTTATGAAAAGTCGTTTACCCAATGTTTTAATCTTTTTTATGGAGATATACAACAATACTGTATCCTTGCTTTGTTACCATCTTATCTTGAAAGAAGTCAATCATCCCTGGTTTACATGGTGAATCATTTGATGCAACAAAGTAAACATCCGCAAAATCATTTTTATTTATATGAACATCAGGCCCTTGCTGAACAATTAAAAGCATTGCAAAGTCAGGGACAGCAAACCCTATTGATTGGTGTTACCTATGCATTGCTCGATTTTGCGGCGAGTTATCCGATGGCTTTACAGCATACCCAGATTATTGAAACAGGTGGCATGAAAGGAAGAAGGAATGCCATGATACGGGAAGATGTACATACCAACCTTAAGGAAGCCTTTTCACTTCCAGCGATTCAGGCTGAATATGGCATGACAGAGTTGCTATCACAAGCCTATTCGATGGGGAATGGTATTTTTAAATGCCCACCCTGGATGACAGTGTTGGTGAGAGATTTTAATGATCCTTTGCAGGTTTCCACGGTGGGGAAAGGATGTTTAAATATCATTGATTTAGCCAATATTCATTCATGTTGCTTTATAGCCACCGACGATATTGGTGAGGTATATGCGGATGGAACCTTTAAAGTACTGGGAAGGCTTGACCACAGCGATTTGCGGGGATGTAGTTTAATGTATGAAGGCTAATTGGATTATTTTTTATTGCAAAAAAAACGGTTTAAAAAAGAGGGACATCCTATCTAAAAATGTATTAGAAGAGGGTATTGTCTGCGCCTCTCCATTTTGACGATAAATTTAAGTGTTTATATGTTTTTTCAGTTGCTTCACGACCTCTTGGGGTACGAATAATATAACCCTCCTGTATCAAAAAAGGTTCATAAACTTCTTCGATGGTTCCACTTTCTTCGCCCACTGCGGTGGCAATATTGCTGATACCAACGGGGCCACCTTTAAATTTATC
The DNA here is from genome assembly GCA_016711825.1 of Bacteroidota bacterium. Lineage (GTDB taxonomy): Bacteria > Bacteroidota > Bacteroidia > Chitinophagales > Chitinophagaceae > OLB11. The sequence goes on from JADJSG010000003.1 coordinate 186,090, forward strand.
TACAAGGGTAAACAATATTTTATTATCCATTTCATCCAGCCCATTGGCATCTACTTTGAGGGCTTTTAAGCCATGCTCTGCGATACCCATGTCTATAACGCCATTGCCCAGTATTTGCGCAAAATCACGCATCCGGCGCAGAAGTCCATTGGCGATACGTGGGGTGCCCCTGCTTCTACGTGCTACTTCATGACTCGCATCTGAAGTGATTTTGACACCAAGTAAGGAGGCGCTACGCCAAACAATTTTTTCGAGTACCTCTAACTGGTAATATTCTAAGCGTGATTTGATACCGAAACGTGAAAGTAAAGGGGCGGTGAGCAAGCCTGATCGGGTAGTGGCACCTACTAAGGTAAAGGGATTGAGTGAAATTTGAATACTGCGTGCATTGGGCCCGCTGTCAATCATAATATCAATTTTATAATCTTCCATGGCAGCATACAGATATTCTTCTACTACATTGCTCAATCGATGTATTTCATCAATAAACAATACATCACGAGGTTCAAGGCTGGTGAGTAAACCCGCCAAATCTGCAGGTTTTTCAATCACGGGACCACTGGTTTCTTTGATATGAACGCCTAACTCATTGGCGACAATCCTTGAAAGGGTTGTTTTGCCTAAGCCTGGCGGGCCATGAAAGAGAACATGATCTAATGCTTCTCCACGTTGATTGGCGGCTTTTATAAAGATGCTTAAATTTTCAATCAGTTCTTTTTGCCCTGAAAAATCATCTATAGAAGCTGGCCTAATACTGTTTTCGTATTCTTTTTCGTTATTGTTTGCTTCCGCTTTTAAATTTGGGTTAGACATGATGGAAGTCCAAAATTAAACTATTTTTCATTGAATACCTACGAACCTATCTAATAAGTCTTTGAAATACCTTTGTGCTAACCCACTACGTGTCAGATATAAATTTATAAGCTTATAATAATAAGGCTGCCGAATCACATGTTCCTTCATTTAGTTTACAACGGTGATTATTTGATGACCTTGCAAATGGTGATTAGGCCTCGCTAAAAATATTGTAAAACAAGCGTAATATACACTCAGTAAGTGCTAACAAATTATAAAAAATAGCTTCTTCAATGGATACAGAATGAAGAAATGTGTTATATTTGAAATGCAAAACCTACGGTATTTTTTTCGACTAGTCAACCAAGCAAGTTGTACCAATCGAAAGTAGTATCGGGGGGGCAAAGGCTGGACACCACGCCAAAAAACAAAAAAAAAAAAAAAAAGGTTACCATTTTCAAAAAACCCCTCCTGGCTATCCCCGGTTTTGAAAACAAAATTGGTAATGAAAAAAAAAAAAAAATTTTTTTCCTCTTCCGGTCCATCCTTCCGCGGGAAAAAAAAAAAAACAGAAAGAAACAAACTAGAGGAGACGCATACGAAAAGGAGAAAAGGAACTTTTGAGTTTATTGGATTTAAACAAACCGTAAAAGTTTGCAAGCAACGCTTAGAGATTTATGGAGCCTCATTTAAAAAAAGCAAAATCTGACTTCACTAGAGCAAAAAAATAGCAAGACGGGAAAACTTTTATAGCTATTCATTAAGCGGTTTGAGATATGAACAGTATTTGAACGAAGTTAAGAACATCATCGACTTCAAAGAAAAAACATATGACCATCTAGATATTAATTTACGAGATAGCCTGACATCGGGCGACTTAGGAATTTATGGGCAATCAATAGACAGCCAATTATATTCTATTTTAAGCGTTTTGCCTAATAATGAAATTGTTGAGTATGATTTAACAGATGTGTTTTTTGGTGGTTGGCTTGACATCTCACGGGTAAAATCTATAGATTATGAAAAAATAATAATACTTACTGAAGGGAAAACTGATGTTGAGTTTATCTCAAAAAGCATTGAAAAATTATTTCCATACTTAAAAGACTATTACCACTTCATTGATTTTGATGAATATAAAGTTGAAAGTAGTGCTTCTGCGTTAGTGAAATTAGTAATATCCTTTGCAGCTGCGAAAGTTAAGCATCCAATTATTGCATTATTTGATAATGATACTGCTGGTCTTAAGGAAATGAAAAAACTCAGTTCAAAGATCTCCCGCTAAACATTAGAATACTGAAATATCCAGACATTGCATTCGCTAAAAAAAATATCCGACTGTTGGACCTACAGGCAAAAAGAAAATGAATGTAAATGGATATGCTTGCTCAATTGAAATGTATTTTGGCGTTGATGTGCTAAAGAAAGATAACCAACTAATACCGATACAATGGAAAGGCTTTGATGATAAAGAGAAAAAGTATCAAGGAGAAATTGCTGAAAAACAACTTGTACAAGATGCATTTCGAAATAAACTGAAAAGTGAATTAATGAGTGAATTAACAGAGCTAAACCAATTATTAAATGAGATATTTAATGCTTTCAAATAGAAGCCCAGCCCATAATAGTGCGTATAAAGCAAGCGGGGATGTGAAGCTTTTCTTTCTGTCTTTTCTTCATCTTTTTTTTTAACTTTCTACCTTTGATTACCCTGCCTGCTTCTATGCACGGAACTTTGTAGACAATTATCGAAAGACACAAAACGCAATAAATAGAAACCGAATAAATAATATGCCAAAACCTTTTATTAATATTGTGTACAAAATAAAAAAATGATCAAAAATTTAATTCTATTTTTTACTTTTTTGTAATTATACCTTGTAATGTATATTCTCAGAATATTAAACTATCAAGTGAAGAGATTTTCAAAAAATGTGCAAAATCTGTAGTTACTATATATATTATGAAAAATAAAGAGTTTATTAGTTCCACGAGTGGAGTATTTATTTCAAATAAGGGATACCTAGTAACAAATTTCCATGTACTCGAAGGAATTATTAAAGCAGATGCAGATTATGCATTTATTAAAAATGAAGATAAATTTGAATCTTTGGGAAATCTTGTTTGTTTTTGGGAAGAAGCAGATTTGGCTATATTCAAAATTTCCCCATTCAAGTTTCCAGGACTCAAGATAGATGATAGCAATACACTAAATGTAGGTTCTAAAGTATATACAATTTCTAGTCCTATAGGAATTGAAAATACTTTTTCGGAAGGAATGGTTAGTAAATTACAATGTGAAATACCTGAACTGCCAAAATTGTATACAAAAATCCATACCACTGCAAATTATACCCATGGATCTAGTGGTGGTGCTTTATTGAATGAATTTGGTGAGCTTGTTGGTATTTTGCAGGGCGGAAATGAAACAAAGGATGGGGTAAGAGCTAATATCAATTGGGCGATACCTATTGTCCTTTTGAGACACTTAATTCAAAGTAGCGAATGTAAAATTGAAAAAGATCCATTCAAGTATGAGCCAAAAATTGAAAAGGATAAACAAATTGTTCCTGTTGTAGAGAAACCAAAAGGCTTACAAGAAAACCCTAGTGAAGTAAATAAAGACTAAAACAATTATATGAAATTTAGAATTCTAATAATACCTACATTTTTTCTGCTTGTATCTTGTGGAACACAGAAAGAAATTAAAAGAGCAACTGCTGTTCATGCTGAAATTCAAGCTTTAAGAGATTTAAATAATGATAAAATGGAAAAGGGTACGCAATCACCCGAAATTGGAAAGTCAATTGATTCGACATATGAGAAAATGCAAAATGAAATTAATGAACTTAAAGAGAAAGTAAAAAAAAATCCGGCAGATTTAACTCAACTCAAAAAACTTAAGAAAAAATCTGAGTCATATCAAACTACCATTGAAACATTTTTGAAATTATATAAAATTGAAACATTTAAATCATTTGAGGCTTCACGGTTTTTTAAATCAGGTGAATACACAATTAATAATGAAGATGCTGTTATAATATTAGAAGATTTGAATCCCCTAATAGATAAAATAATTGAAATTATTGAGCATGCCAAGGCAGTAAATATTGAAGTTATAATAGGCGTTTATGGTTACTCTGATGAACAAGAAGTTGGCATTAATGGTCCTTTGTATAAAACATTATCTAAAGCTTTAAATAAAGCAAATCCAACACAAGAAGAGTTAAATCAAAAACTATCAGAGTTCCGTGCAAAATCTTTGTCAGATTTAATTCAAGAGTCCGTTGAAAAGAGAAAAAGCGAAGAGGCAAAAAAGAATCACATCTTCTATAATATTAATTGGTTAGGTAGAGGTTACACGAAACTTCCATTTAAAGGTATGGAAGCAAAGAAAATTGACGAGAAAAGAAGAGTTGTTACAGTAATTTGGGGTGTTAAACCAATACTTATTGATGAGAATTAGAATTTTTATATTTAGTTTATTTGTTTTCTGTAACAATTGCTATTCTCAGCATGTAAGTATGGGCGATAATCTCAGCTCAAAGGAAATTGCTGATGTTATAGCCAAAAGTATCTACATATATAGTCAGACTGGAAAAGATACAAGCAATGGAAAAAGAGGTGATGCAATCTTAGATTTAAAAGACAATATAAGAATACTTGACACTTTGGTTTTTAGCCAAATTCAAGACTATCTAAAATTCAATAAGGCAATCCTAAATGCACTTGACAGCAACGATATTTCAAAATTTGATTCTATCAGTACACTGCATAGTCAGCTCTATTACGAGTTACAAAATTTATTAACTTTTCAAAAGAAAAAACAACAAGTAAAAGAGTCTTTTCTAAATATTAAACTTCTAACAACATATATTGACGAAGACGTCAGAAGCTTACATTCGGTATTAAATAATTCCGATTTTAAAATAGAGGTAATTGTTACTATAACAGATGAAAGAAAAAAGGAGGTAGCACGAATGCAAAAAGTATTGCTCCCATACCAATATTTGGAACTAAATTCATTACAAGATTATTTTACCAGCGACAGTTTAAATATTTATTATATCGCCAAATTCACAAATGAAATTGGAAAGAGCTACTATTTTTCGAAAATGCTTGAGAATTTTACCATAGATATGAACTCCCTTAAACTAATTTTTGTATTTTCACAAGTTTACCAGAAAGAAAACAATCAAATTTTAACCAAAGAAATCGACAACTTCTTTCATCGCATTAAGAAATAATTCTAATTTTTTCTTTAGATATATCTCGATGCGTTAAATTCTTTTGACCTATGAAAAATATCATATTGCTATTTTTATGTATGCATAGTGCACCATACATAAATGCACAAAATGTAACGTGCCCTCCAAATATCGATTTTGAACTTGGAAATCTTAACAATTGGCAATTTTATATTGGTACATGTTGCCCGGTTAATGCAAATACTCCGACAGCTCCTTTAGCCAATAGGCATACGATAACTAGCGGAGCTGGTATAGATCCTTATGGTCTATTTCCAATTGTTTCACCTGGTGGCGGGTCGTATTCTTTAAAACTAGGTAACAGTGGTACTGGGGCACAAGCGGAAAGAGCAAGATACACCTTTACAGTACCGATCGGACTAAATAATTACAGTTTAATATATAAATATGCTGTAGTTTTTGAAGATCCTCAGCATAGTCCAGCAGATCAACCAAGGTTTGTAGTAAAAGTTTTTAATGCTGTAACAAATCAAACTTTACCATGCGCTGATTATACTTATGTTGCTGCCGCGAATTTGCCGGGGTTCCAAACTTCAAATTTTGGAAATAACGTTCGTTTTAAAAGTTGGGCTACCGCTAGTATAAATTTATCTGGGTATGCAGGTCAAACACTTGTTGCAGAATTTTCCTCAGGTGATTGTGCATTGAGTGGACATTTTGGTTATGGCTATGTAGATCTTTCATGTGGTTTATTTCAAATAGTTGGTGTTAACTGCAATAATGATCCTTTTACGAATTTAAATGCTCCCCCTGGCTTTGCGCAATATCTTTGGTATGACTCTACATATGCTACTCTCATAGGTACAGGACAAAATATCGTTATAAATACTCCCCCACAAAATACACTATACAATCTAGTGATACTGCCATATGTCGGATTCGGTTGCCCAGATACTTTACAGACGGTGGTAACCATTTCAAATTTTAATTTGTTTGCGTCTAACGATACCACCGTTTGCGAAAGTGATTCAGTTCAACTAAACGCGTCAGTAATCGGAAATGCGAATAATTACACATACACTTGGTCACCAAATCAAAACATTAGTTGTATTAATTGTCCAAATCCGGTTGTTTATGCAGCAGCCACTCAGGCATACATTGTTACTGCCACTGATATGTATGGTTGTTCTAAATCCGACACGATTAATATTAATGTCATACCAACTACAGATAGTATTATAAATCAGACAATTTGCGAAGCAGATTCATTCCTTGGATATTATATGACTGGAACATACATTGACACGTTTGTAAATGCAAATGGTTGCGACAGCATAAGAACATTGAATTTGGTGGTAAATCCAAATACCTACAATACTATTAATCAAACCATCTGCGAAGCGGATACATTTCTTGGATATTTTCTTTCCGGCACTTATCTAGATACTTTTACAAACGCTAGTGGATGTGATAGTGTTAGAACAATCAATTTAATAGTAAACCCGATAACATATAATATTATTAATCAAACAATTTGTGAACCGACAGTTTATTTAGGCTATGCCGTTAACGGAACTTACATCGATACTCTTATAAATGCTAACGGGTGTGATAGTATCAGAACTTTGAATTTAGTTGTAAACCCAATAACATACAGTACTCTAAATAATACAATCTGCGAACCGAACACCTTTCTTGGATACAACACATCCGGAATATATATAGATACATTGATTAATGCAAATGGATGCGATAGCATCAGAACATTAAATCTACTAGTAAATCCAATAACATACGAAACCCTCAATCAGACAATTTGCCAACCCGGTACTTTTTTAGGGTATTCAGTTAGCGGAACATATATTGATACTCTCGTAAATGCTACTGGATGTGACAGTATTAGAACATTGAATTTAATAGTAAATCCTATTACCTACAGTACAGTTAATCAAACAATTTGTGAATCGGATACGTTTCTTGGATACTATCTAACTGGGACGTATATAGATAGCATTTTGAATGTTAACGGATGCGATAGCATAAGAACTCTAAATTTAGTTGTAAACCCTATAACATTTAGTACAATAAGCAATACGATTTGTGAGCCAAACACATTTCTAGGATACAATACGACTGGTATTTACACAGATACCTTAATCAATATCTATGGGTGCGACAGCGTGAGAACATTAAATCTCATAGTGAACCCCATCACTTACCAAACGCTCAATCAAACAATTTGTGAACCCGCTTACTTTTTGGGATATTCAGGAAGTGGAACTTACGTGGATACTCTTACAAATGCAAATGGATGCGATAGTATAAGAACATTGAATTTAATAGTAAATCCGATTACTTACAGTACAGTTAATCAGAATATTTGCGAATCCGATACATTTCTCGGCTATTATTTGTCAGGAACATATATAGATAGTATTCTGAATATGAACGGTTGTGACAGCATAAGAACTTTAAATTTAGTCGTAAACCCCATCACTTATAGTACATTAAGTGATACTATTTGTGAGCCAAATACTTATCTAGGCTATAGTACATCCGGTACTTATATCGACACGCTATTAAATAATAATGGTTGCGACAGTATCAGAACTTTAAATTTATTAGTAAACCCAATCACATATAATACAATAAACCAAACAATATGCGAACCGGATTCATTTCTGGGATACTCGTCAAATGGAACATATGTTGATGTATTGATTAACGCAAAGGGGTGTGATAGTATAAGGACACTAAATTTAATAGTAAATCCTATTACTTACAGCAATTTTACAGATACGATATGCTTTGGAGAAAACTTCTTGGGCTATTCACAAACAGGAATATTTACAGATACATTTATAAATCATGCTGGATGCGATAGTGTTAGGGTCATAGATTTGTTTGTTGACGAAATCAAAATTGAAATTGATCTCAAAGAAATTTACTGCCGAAATGAATCGAATGGAAAAATTATTGTTCAAGCCTTTGGTGGTATTGGAGGTTATAAATATCAGCTAAGGCCAGGCTTGCAACTAAATACTTCAGGTATATTTGGCGACCTTCATCAGGGTACATATTCCCTTACTATTAAAGATTCATATGGATGTCAATTAGACACGATGTTAAACATCGGAACAATTGATAGCATTTTAACGGTGCATATTAATAAAAAAGATTTGCCTTGTTACGGAACTGGTTACGATGGTTGGGCAGATGTCTATGTGTTCGGTGGCAAACCTCCTTACACGTATATCTGGAACACTAGTCCAATACAAACAACAAAAAAAATTGATAGTTTACGTTATGGTTATTACAATTTAAAAGTAATAGATGCAAATGGCTGTGAATTAGTAGATACTGTTTATATAGAACCTAGTATTTGCTGTGACGAGGTATTTATTCCGAATGCATTTTCCCCAAATGGTGACGGCCTCAATGACATTTTCAAGGTTACAACAACTGCTGGGCTTGAGCTATATCAATGGGCAGTTTATAATAGATGGGGAAATAAAGTTTGGAGTTCCACCGATTATTTTGAAGGCTGGGATGGCAAATTTCGAGAAAAAGATCAACCTTTGGAAACATATTTCTATATATTTAGTTATAAATGCTTGGCTACTGGCGAAGACATTCTTTTAAAAGGAGATGTAACCTTGGTTAGATAACCAAAAATATTAATCAAAGACCGATAAACAATAATTTTATGCAACTACAAAAAATGTTTATTACGTACATATTACTTCCTGTAATAATCTTCTTTTCGACAGAAGCTTTAGGCCAAAAAATACACATTATATGAATGACAATGTAAAAAATAAAAAATTTTGCATATCTAAAATCTTACAATGACAAATATTCTTTTGAAGTGAAATTATTCCCAGTTCTCATTAGTGTGTTTGTTCTGTGAAGCATATTTGCTTCGCAGACTTATTCTGTTGCGTTCCGCAACCTAAACGTAATGATCATTATTGAAATATTAAAATATACATGAAAATCCTGTAAGGGCAGGTATTGTATTAGAAGGAATTGATTACATTTACAGTAGCGCATCAAATTATGCCAATCAAAAGAGTGTATTTAATGTCGATTTTTTATGGTGATTATGTTAAGTTTGCTGAAAGCTTGTCTGTGACAAATAGGCAAAAGAATACAGCTTCGAAGCGAGGACGCTTCGAAGAACTTCGGGAAATTGAAATAGTTTAAACTTTAATTCGTAAACTTGCATTGTGGAAGAACAAGGCTACATAGAGGTTAAAATTGATGGATTAGTGGGTAATAAGCCACTAAAGCCCATTGATATTGACATTGCTGATATAAAAGAAATTATCAGCGATGTTGAAACTTTTTTGTACCCAACAAGAGGTGAAAAAGCTGAACGGCCTCACATTTCTTACAGAATAGAAGAAGGGTCTGCGCGTAATTTGTTTTACCTGCCTATTTCAGGAGTTTTGCTTTTTAATGGTTTAAGCACTGAAATTAATAACAGAGGGAATATTGACTTTCTGGACAATAAAAGAGCGGAAATTATTGATAAGTTTCAACGAAGAGCAGCAGAAAGGAATCTTGAAATTTCATTTTATAGTTCGTCCACCAAAGAGCCCATTTTGAAAATCAATAAAGACACATCTTACTTCAAAATTGCCGCTACTTTTATTGAAACTGAGTTTGTATTGTACGGGAAGGTTAATGAAGAAGGAGGAAACAATCCTAATTTTCATCTATTGACAAAAGAGTATGGAAAATTAGTTATTAGTGCTTCGGAGCAACAGCTTTTGGAAGGCGAAAAACGATTATTCAAAGTTTATGGTGTTAGAGCTAAAGGCAAACAAAACCTTGCTGACGGCAAACCTTACGACCTAAAATTAATTGATTACATTACATACAATCCTAATTATGATGAACACAAGTTGGATTTGCTGATTGAAAGAGCCTCATTAAAATGGAATGTAATACCTAATGTAGATAGCTGGCTTCAACAAATTAGAGGAGGTGCAAATGGATAGTATTTTACTCGACACCTCTTTTTGTATACGGCTGCTCAAGAACAATGATGATTTACATCAAAACGCAAAAGACTATTTCAAATTTTTTTTAGAAAAGAAAGTTGAAATTTACCTTTCATCCATAGTTATTGCAGAGTACTCCGTTAAAGATGACCCTAACAATTTGCCATTGGAATTTGTCAAAATTATTCCATTTGATTTTTTCGATGGTAAAACGGCTGGAGAATTTCATTCTATTTTACTCAATGATAAAGAACTTGTAAAAGAAATTGGCCGGGATATAGTTAAAGATGATTGTAAATTGATAGCACAACTGTTCAATAGGAATATACAAGGATATATTACTAAAGACCGCAAATCATTCAGTAAATTTTTTGCACCCATTCAGTTATGTAAAAAATTTCAAGTAGAACTTCTTGATTTAGTAATTCCGCTGAAGGATTTTAAAGGAGAATTATTTTAATTAAGCCATCACCGACTCTTCGGGATGTTCGGCTATGCGGCACCTTTTCTTCAAAGGCTATTGCCCCAGTTCTCGTTAGCTTGTATGTTCTGCGAAGCATATTTGCTTCAGTTTTCGTTAGCTTGTATGTTCTGTGAAGCATATTTGCTTCGCAGACTTATTCTGTTGCGTTCCGCAACCTTGACGTATTGATCATTATAAAAATATTAAATTTGCAATATGAGTTACGAATTTTCCGATGGGTATCATATCAGAAATCAAAGTGCAACACATTATTTAACCTTTTCTATTGAAGGTTGGGTTGATTTGTTTAGTAGAAAAATATACAAGGATTTGATACTTGAAAGTTTTGCGTATTGTCAAAAGAATAAGAATCTTTGTATTCATGCATTTGTAATAATGACTAACCATGTACATACACTATGGACAGCTAAAACAATAATCTAAGAGATGTTATAAGAGATTTTAAAACATATACAAGTAAATCGTTTATCAAGATTATTAATGAAACTCCAGAAAGCAGACGAGAGTGGTTATTACACATGTTTAGTTTTTATGCACGTCAAACTGTTGCTAATAAGCAATACAAAATATGGACGAATGATAACCATCCTGAAGAAATATTTTCACAGGATTTCTTTTATCAAAAGTTGCAATATATACATGAAAATCCTGTAAGGGCAGGTATTGTATTTGAAGGAATTGATTACATTTACAGTAGCGCATCAAATTATGCCAATCAAAAGAGTGTATTTAATGTCGATTTTTTATGGTGATTATGTTAAGTTTGCTGAAAGCTTGTCTGTGACAAACATTCAAAAGAATACAGCTTCGAAGCGAGGACGCTTCGAAGAACCTGGTAAAAAACCTTAGGTGCAAGCTTAGAGGACAACACCATAGTTACACAAACTGAATTGATAAAAATATGACTGAAGCAATTATCCCCTTACTTTCCTTAATCGCCCTAGAAATAATTCTTGGGATAGACAACATAATTTTTATATCTATTTTGGCAGACAAACTACCCGAAAATCAACGAGATAAATTACGTTTTTGGGGGATTGGTTTAGCAATGGTAATGAGATTGGGGCTTCTGGCTTTTATTTCTTGGATATTAAAACTAGACAAAACCTTATTTACCTTATTTGAAATAGATTTTTCGGGTAAAGGACTTATTTTAATTTTTGGAGGTTTGTTTCTAATCTATAAAAGCACAAAAGAAATTTATCATAAATCTGAAATTGCCTCTGAAGAAGTACCTACGATACCTAAAAAAATCAGTTTTTATAAATTATTGTCAGAAGTGATTATTTTGGATTTAGTATTTTCAATTGATTCTATTATTACTGCTGTAGGAATGGTAAAAGAACTTTGGGTAATGTACACAGCTGTTGTTGTTACCGTGGTCATTATGCTTTTTGCGTCAAAGCCTATTAGTCAATTTATTACCAAGCACCCTTCATTTAAAATATTAGCACTTTGTTTTTTAATGATGATTGGCGTAGCATTATTAGCAGAAGGTTTCCACTTTGAAATTCCCAAAGGATATATTTATTTTTCTATGGCTTTTGCATTTTTAGTAGATATTATTCAAATGAAAACCGTGCAAAAGAAATAATGAAGTATTGTTTTATCCTTTTTAGTTTTATCCCATTTATGTCGTCAGCACAATCATTTGATTTGGGCAGTTGGAATATTCTAAATTTAAAATACAACTATAATGAAAAATGGAGCGTTTTTGGCGAAGCACAATTACGTTCCTTAAAGTTTTATGATCATTTTCATTACTACGAGTACAAAGGTGGTGTAAACTATAAAGCGCATAAAAACTTAACATTAGCCATAGGAACAGGAAGCTATCAAACCTATAAAGAAGGTGGGAATTTTGTTTTGCCGAAAAACAATGATGAATTTAGAATTTGGCCACAAGTTTTAGTGTTTCAATCTATTGGAAAATTAAAAATTGAACAACGCTATAGGGCAGAGTTTAGGTTTACAAGCAAAGGTTATCGCAATAGGTTCAGGTACAGAGTCGGATTATCTTATCCGTTTGGAAAAGAAGTAAATGGTTACAAACCTTTTCAAATTAATGCAAGTAATGAGTTGTTTTTTACCGACAAAGAACCCTATTTTGAAAGAAACAGATTATTATTTACTTTCAATTACAAACTCAACAAAACAACAACATTACAAATAGGCTATTTACACCAATTTGATTATAAAATAAATGACGAAACAGGAAGGGACTTTTTGCAACTTGGTTATTTCATTGAAATATTTAGAAAACAATCAACAAAAAACACAATTGATACTGATTTGAAAGATAATTAACAAAACGCCAGAAACTAACATGTGTAATTGATCCCCCAGTTCTCGTTAGCGTGTTTGTTCTGTGAAGCATAATTGCTTCGCAGACATATTCTGTTGCATTCCGCAACCTTGATGTAATGATCATTTTTAAAATATTAAATTTGCAATATGAGTTACGAATTTGCCGATGGCTATCAAATCAGAAATCAAGATGCGACATATTATTTAATCCGCTCTTCGGGATGTTCAACTCTGCGGCATCCTGAAGCACTTATAAATTAGATTCTCCGAACCAATGAAAACATAATTCCAATATATCTCGCATACCTTTCCTTATTTCTCGGAGCTATCATTCATTTGTTAGCTTCCTTTTTGAGCAAGAATGAGATTATGGTTTTTTATGTGGTGTAAGCAAGGCCACATTCCCTTGCCAGTAAAGAATTAGTAGATGAAATACTACGTTATTGAATTCAGTATACTTTCAATTTGATTCATATCAAAAGGTTTACTAATGACGCTTAACACATTGTGTTTTTTTGATTGTTCTTCATTGATCTCTGCTCCCCATCCTGAAACAATGATAACAGTGATACTTTGATTAAATTGTTCGGATATATACTCTGCCAATTGCCATCCATTCATTTCAGGCATGCCAATATCTGAAAAAACAACATCGTACTGATTGCTTTGCATTAGCTGAATGGCTTGCTTGCCACTTGAAGCTGTATGTGTTTGATGTCCCATCATGTCTAACATTAAGCTGGCATTGGTTCGAATGGCTTCATTGTCATCGACCCATAAAATGTTCAACTGTTTTTTATTTCTGGCTTCGGATGCTCTTTCGTTTCATTTTCGCTGAGATGAAGTTGATGATCTGCCATTTCATTATTTATGGGTAATACCATTTCAATGGTGGAGCCCACACCCTGTATTGTATGCTTTACATAAATTTCGCCATCATGCTCTTTTACAATACTATATACACCACTCATACCGAGTCCTCGTCCTTGTTCATAGCCTTTGGTCGTATAAAAGGGTTGAAATATTCTGGCTTTTATTTGATCGTTCATTCCAATGCCATTGTCACTGATGCTGATGAAAATTTTATCCTCTTTTTCGGTGGTTTGAATCGTAATATTGCCACCTTTTGGCATTGCCTCAACGCTGTTTTTGATGATATTAAAAAATGCAGATCTTAAATCGGCATCGTTTCCACTTATTTCTGATAGCGAGGTGAATTGGGTTGTAATCGTTATAGATAGGCCTTTTTTCTCTATTTCTTCTTTCCAGATAGGTCGTGATTGGAGTATAACTTCTTCGATTAAGTTATTGAGATTGATTTTTGAAACTTTATTTTTTATTATTTTATTTCCACCAAATCGTTGTAATAATTGAACCCTAAAAGCAGTATCATTGACCATTTTTTTGATGGTATCTAAATAATATTTAGTGGTTTCACTGATGTCATTTTCAGCCATGGCAAGTTCTATATTCCCATAAATGGCTTGTAATGAATTGTTGAAATCATGAGCAATGGATGAGGTCATTTCGCCAATAGCACCCAAGCGTTGACTTTCGATTAAGGCGATATGAGCCTTTTTTGCTTCTGTGATATCTCTCATTACACCGATAATAAACTTATTTCCTTCATTGTCAATATACCTTGTTTTTCTGGTTGAAATGGTCAGTGTTTCTCCTTTGCGAACGGTTAAAAATTCCTCCGTAATATTTTCAACTCCCGTTAATAGAACTTCTTTGTCTATGCGCAGAAAATTGTTTCTTTCTTCTTCTGATACATCTTCTGACAGTGATTTACCAATAATATCTTCTCTTGATAAACCAAATAACTTGCAAAAAGCATCGTTTACAATAAGTAATACACTGTTTTTGTCTTTTACAAATACAGGGTCTCCAATATTGTTAATAATATTCGATAAGTTGCTTTCACTTCTTCGTAATGAATCCTCTGCATGCTTTTGTTCAGTAATATCAACAAAATTGACGATTATTTTTTCAATCGAATTGTCTTTAATGTCAAAAAATGGGGTAGCATTTGCATTGACCCAGGTGATAGGTTCATTTTTAGCATGTTTAATCCCAAGAGTATAATTTGATATCGATGATTTTGATTGAAGTACTTTATTGACAGGGTAGTCATCCACTAAAACAGGCTCCATATTTTCATATACAAACATCCATTCTTTATCAATTGCTATCTTTCCCAGCATCTGCTCTGAACTTAATCTTAATATTTTGGAGGCTTGATTGTTGCTATAAACTATCTGTGTATTTCTATCATGTATTACAACACCTATCAACAATTCATTGAATGCTAAACGAAATTCGGATTCGTTTTTGATGAAATTTTCTTCATATTGATCATAGGAGATAATAGCATTTTTACTTTCAGTGATATCGTTAATGAGTATGGTTAACCCTGTTATAAGCTGCTCTTCGATAATGGGTAATATCCTGACATTAACCAGACGTATCTGTCCATGATTGTCTACAAAATTTGACTCGTAAAATGCTTGTTTTATATCCTTTTTTACCCTTTCATGTATCTGCTTTATTTGTTGATGATTTTCAACTGGAAACAAACTGATCAAATTTTTTCCGATGAATTCTATATCAGTAAAATTTTTTTCGATATAATTTACTTGCTTAACGATATCATCTAAATCAATGTTTAGGATAAAAAGAATTGTGTGCGACGAAAAGAATATATTTTCTCTTTGTTTCTTTAAATTTTCTATGTTGATCATCGCCGTTTTCATGTTATCGTAATTTAAATACTAAAAAGATTCATATATCGACAATAAAAAATTTATTGATTTACATATACTAAAATAGAAAATCAACATTTATCATTTTCAATTCTATTATAAAGATAATATACTATTTTATATATCATAGTGTAGCCATACTTTAAGATAATATGTTTAAATAAAAAAAATCTTCAATATTACAACGAAAAATATACGAAAATTGAAACGATAATGAATTCCCATTAGTACATGAATGTATCGAAAGAATTGTGTGTGGGGAATATCTTGCCTAAGCATCAAGCTAAAACATGATACTCGTTGGTATCATGAATAATCATCTTGCAGTTAAAAAACTAGGAGTACAAAATATAAATACAGAAATCAATATTAAAGCGGTTAAAATTCATCCTACATAAAACTTTACAAATACATACAAGAGTCTCATGCTCATAATCAACGCTGCATTTTTACAGCCCTAAGGAGCCATTTATATTAAATACATTTAAAGTATATGGGTATCAGGCTTATAACCAATGAATTTCAGCTTATCGTCATTGAATTGTATAGAATGATTCGCTGGTATTAGATTAGCTATTCAGTAAATACTTTATATTTGCAGGTTCAACTATTTACTTGTTATTGACTATGTTTGAATTGACAGAAAAAACGATGGATGAAAGTAAGCAGGGCAGTGCTCTTCTTGCGGACGTGAATACAAATGCCCATAAAAAGTTTTACATCGAAAGCTATGGTTGTGCAATGAATTTTAACGATAGTGAAATTGTAGCTTCTATTTTGTTTGAACATGGTTATGGCAGTACACCAGTGGTTGAAGATGCCAATCTCATACTCATCAACACTTGTTCAATTCGCGATAAAGCAGAGCAAACGGTTCGTCATCGATTAAAACATTTTAAAGGTCTTAAAAGAAGAAATAAAGAAACTTTGGTGGCAATAATGGGTTGCATGGCTGAAAGGCTCAAAGATAAACTCTTGGAAGAGGAGAAGTTGGTAGATATTGTAATAGGACCAGATGCTTATCGTACTTTACCTACTTTAATAGCAGAAGCGCAAAGTGGACAAAAATCGGTCAACGTATTATTAAGTCGTGAAGAAACGTATGGTGATATTAATCCTGTAAGACTTGATGGGAATGGAGTTACAAGTTTTGTAAGCATCATGCGTGGTTGTAATAATATGTGTAGTTTTTGTGTGGTGCCTTTTACAAGAGGTCGTGAAAGAAGTAGGGATGCGCATTCAATAGTACTTGAAGCAAAAGCCCTGTTTGAAAATGGCTATAAAGAGGTAACCTTGCTGGGGCAAAATGTAGATAGTTATCGTTGGGAAAACCATGACGGCACTGAAGTGGTAAGTTTTGCAAAACTGCTTGAAATGGTCGCTTTGATTGATCCTCGTTTTAGAATACGCTTTAGCACTTCACATCCCAAAGATATGACTGATGATGTATTGCATATCATCGCAAAATATGATAATATTTGCAACCATATTCATTTGCCCATTCAAAGTGGCAGTACCAGAATATTGCAAATGATGAACAGAACCTATACCAAAGAATGGTATTTGCATCAAGTGAAAAGAATCAAAGAAATTATACCCGATTGTGCCATCAGCACCGATTTGATAATAGGATTTTGTACAGAAACGGCAGAAGATCATGAAGAAACACTTTCAGTGATTGACCATTGTCAATTTGATTTTGCCTATATGTACACCTATAGCGAAAGGCCCGGAACACTGGCAGCACGCAGATACACGGATGATATACCTGAAGATGTAAAAAATAGTAGGCTTTCAGAAATTATTACACGTCAACGTTTAAATAGCCATACAAGCAATTTAGCAGATGTGGGTAAAATCTTTGAAGTACTGGTAGAAGGGCCATCCAAGAAAAATCAAGCAGAATATTGTGGACGAACAAGCAGTAATAAAATGGTTATTTTTCCTAAGGAAAAGGCTTCAGTATGTGATTTTGTTAAAGTAAAAATTTTATCATGTACTTCAGGTACCTTATTGGGGAGCATCGTTGATTAAACGATTACAATATTTCTTTCTGCTTCAAATAAATCTTCCATGATAAAATCCATGATTTTATCATTTGGTTGCATTTCAAAATGATTGATTTCATCGACTGTGAGTTGCAAGGATTTGATTTCCTGCTTAATTTGATGATTGCTTTTCATTGCTTTTTCGATAGCCATGATAGTATCGCTATTTGCTTCATTGAGTACATAAAGAAGTAAATCGTTGGATGTAAAATTGTGCATGTTTAAAATGGGTTTGTTTTGATATTAAACGCATACATCTATCGTTTCGTATTTGTACAAATTACTTTCACTAAACGTTAACAAATGATTTGAAATAAAACATTTAAAGAGGTATCGTTAGGCTAAAATGATTTTTTGCAACTGGTAAAGACAAATTCGTAAACTGTTCATTTTTATACAAAGTGTATGACATGCTTAAGCAAGGCCTATTTATAAAAAACAATATATTGTGTATGGTCAATTAAGGTATATATATGTATTATCAGTACTTTTGCTTTCTAATTTATCTGTTTGAAAAACATCGTTGTACTCTTTCTATTCCTTACTGTGCAGCTTCAAGCGCAAGATAACAAGTTCGGTAACTTATTAGTCAATGCTGATACACTTAATAAAGCGAGATTAAAAACGGTGGTTGCTTTGCAAGGTGGTATTTGGGTAGGTAGTTTGGTAGCTCTCAATCAAGCCTGGTATGCCAATTATCCCAAAGCCCCTTTTCATTTATTTAATGATGCAGGTGAGTGGCAACAAGTAGATAAAGTGGGACATGCATTTAGTGCCTATTATGCAGCCAATTTGTCTTCTAAGTTTTTTATGTGGAGTGGTGTCAACAGAAAAAAATCGGCATTGCTTGGTGCCGGAATGGGTATTGCTTATGAAAGTGTGATTGAAATTTTAGATGGCTATAGTGCTCAATGGGGGTTTAGCTTAGCCGATATGGCTGCAAATATATCTGGTTCATTGCTTTTTGCTGGACAGGAATATGCATGGGGTGAACAACGTATTCGATTTAAATTTACATCGCATCGTGTAAAATATGATGACCCCGAATTGAAACAAAAAGCTGATGATTTATATGGGACATCATTACCTGAAAGAATTCTCAAAGATTATAATGGGCAAACATACTGGTGGAGTATCAATATGTGGTCATTTGCCAAGCAAAGTCGTTTGCCTCCCTGGTTAAATGTAGCCGTAGGTTATGGCGCTGAAGGTATGTTTGGTGGTTACGACAATGACTGGATTGATAAAAATAATATTTATCACGATCGAAGAGATATACCTCGTGTGAGACAATTTTTTATTTCACCTGATATCGATTTCTCCAAAATGCGATACCGGGGGCGTTATTTAAAAATATTTCAGGTACTTAATTTTGTCCGATTTAAAGTGCCTTTGCCTACTTTAGAAATCAATTCATTGGGCAGATTAAAGATGCATGGTATATATTTTTAAACAAGTTTTTGCAATAGAATTCGTTGTGAGCGTCTGAAACACAATAAAGACGAGTCTTTGTGAAGATTTTTCAGGACAGCAACACCTTGATGGTTTAAGATAGCAAAGCTGAAATTCAATATGAAATAGACATTCTGCCATTATTCCTTAAGCTTTATATATAAGGTGAATGATCTTCTTCTTTTTTAAAAATCTAATAAAAATGTTGAACCATTGTATTATTTTGCAAATGATTTCAATGGCAAGTGTTAGAAACATTCATTTTTTATACAAGAGATAATTTTTTTTAGGATAGCTTCTTCATAATCGTTTATTCGTATTTCCCCAATAGCATAAATGTATTTAAATCCAATTCAACGTTCATCTGTCGCATAAGTATGTATGTTATTTAAGAGAAGAAACACCAACATTGGTATTGCATTAATGTTCTATATGAAAACAAAAACACTACTCCTCCTCCTACTGATTTCTTCATTATTTGGTTACTTAGAATGGGGTGGGGACAACCATATTTTTCTTTTTGAAGCCGAAGCGACCCTATTCTACAAATTATTTACTTCGCCTACTAAAATATTACACCCATTGATCATACTGCCCATAGTGGGTCAATTTTTATTGTTGTTGAGCTTATTTCGAAAAACCCCCAATCGAAAAGTGGCTTATTTTGGTATTGTATCCATAGGTGTTTTGTTGGGATTTATGTTTTTTGTTGGTATTATTAGTTTCAACTTAAAAATCATTGGGTCTACAATCCCATTTTTGATCATAGCCTATTTTACATTTTTACATCTAAAGAATAGGTAATCATTGCGTGTAATGCCATGATTTATACACCATATCACAATGATTCCTCTGTAGGTTCTTCTTTTTTCATGATTCCCATTTTACGTAATATTTTTTTTTCATAATTCCAGAAAAATGAAAACTGACCAAATGGGATGCTGACTAATAAAATGATAAATTGATATCCAAAAATAAGTACCAATGCTCGTAACCCAGCACGTTGCCACAAAGGCGATTCAACGGTTAATCCCACCCATGACGTGATGGCTTTGGAAATATAAGCCGTGGTAGTGCCGGTGATTGCAAACACACAGAGTATTAAAAATAATTGGGTGCCGGACACTTTCCAGCGTTGTTTTAATTTTTCAAACATGCATTGAATGGGTATTGATTATTAATCTTTATTTACATCACTGATGCTGTGAATATCCATTAATAATTTAGGTTCACGTCCACCCATCACTTTTGTTAATGCTTCATGTCCGTTGATGGCTTTTACATAATGTCCCTGTGAAATCACACTATGACGTTGCACTTTCATAGGTCCTTCAATAACCCAGTCGCTTGTTTGTTTTTTATCAAAACGACAGGTATTGCATATCCATCCTGGTTTGCCATCTTTTGTATTGTTTTCTACTTCACCCCATTGGTCTTTACGAGCTGTGACACGCATCACATCATCACCACGGTACCAAAGCGTCACTTCTCCACAACATGTTTTGCAATCGCGATGTGCCAATACAGGTTTGGTAAACCATACCCTGTTTTTAAACCTAAAGGTTTTATCGGTTAGTGCGCCCACTGGACAAACATCAATCATATTGCCACTAAATTCATTGTCGATGGCTTTTGAAATAAGGGTAGAAATTTCGGCTTTATCACCTCTTTCCAATATACCATGACATCTTTTGTCGGTCAATTGATCGGCTACATACGTACATCGGTAACAAAGGATACAACGAGTCATATGCAATTGTATATAAGGGCCGATATCTTCTTTTTCAAACGTACGACGTTCAAATTCAAAACGAGTACCTTCTTTTCCATGGTCATAACCCAAATCTTGCAAATGACATTCACCTGCCTGATCGCAAATGGGGCAATCTAAAGGATGGTTCATCAATAAAAACTCCACTACACCTGCACGTGCATCTTTGACTTTATCGCTGGTAATATTCTTTACAACCATTCCGTCCATCACACCTGTTCGGCAACTGGCTTGTAACTTAGGCATAGGACGTGGGTCTTTGGCAGAACCTGCAGCTATTTCAACCAAACAAGTACGGCATTTACCACCGCTACCTTCTAATTTGCTATAATAACACATAGCAGGAGGGGTAACGTCGCCACCAATCATCCGTGCTGCTTGCAATACAGATGTGCCTGGTTTTACTTCAATGGTGATATTGTCAATGGTAACAGTGAGTGTATCTTTTATCGGAGTTTGTATGTCGCTCATGGGTACAAATATAATTTTGAATTTTGGAATATAAATTATGAATTTTGAAATATTTAAATAAACTTTTGCTTCAAGCTCCAGAGTACCCTCTTATTTGTTAAACCCTGATTTTGAAGTCTAAATTTATTACGGGGCTAAACGGTTGCAAATACCAGCAATCGCTTGATTTTTTCACCGCTATATCATATACGCAATTTTTAGTTTAAAAATGATCCCAAACACGCGTATTTATTCCATTATAGGCGCTCTCACAACGAATTCAACAGCAAAATCTGTGTTTAATTTTATTTTAAAACCATTAAAAGCTGTCTGAAATCTGACCTTTTACAAATTCGTTAGTGTTTTATTGACTATACTGTTTGTTTGACCGTTTGTTGGATGATATCGATGATTTTTTGACCATTTACAACATTCATATATGGTTTCAATACTTTTTTTCTACTTTCTATAGCTTCTTCAGTGAAAGGTAAAGGCATGGTTTGGCGTATATGTTGTTTAAATGCTGAAGCGTCTTTTGCAAAAATGATCGCTGTTGAAATATTTTCGTCCAGGATTGATTGATTCATGATACAAAATCGGCCAGCAAATAATGCATGCAATAGTTTAAGTTTCATACCCGTGTTTTGAAAACTAGGCAATACATGGATATGTGCTTCGCTGATGAGGGTTTCCATCTCTTGTTCACTTGGGTTAGCTATGATGCTGATATGATCAGCGACATGATTGATGAGGTCGGCTGGCGGATTTTTGCCTGCTATGATTAGGGGGATATTTAAGTCGTTAAAGACTTCTTTCACCAAATAACGAACCGATTTTATATTTTCAGCGACACTTAAATTACCATGATAAAGACAGTATTTACCGTGCCCGGGTATGATATTCACTTCTTCATTTGCATGAAATGCGGGAATATAGCTTGTTGGAATATTTGGATAACATGTAGAAAAATAACGAGTGTCTGCCTCCGAAATGGATAAAAGATGTTGCATTCCACTCAGGTAATTTTCATACCATTTCAAACGATTGGATTCTAAGTAGAAATAGAGTTTTTTTAAATAAGAACTTGCATGATTACCCAATTGATAATAATAATCTGATTCTATATTGTGAGCCCTTAGCAGTTTGATTCTATTTTTTAAGGATGGATGATTAAGCCAAAAGGTGGTATGCAGGCCTTCAAATAAAATAGGACTATTATCCTGCATTAAATTTAATAAAAGGGTTTTGTCATCGCGTGACGAAACAATATAGGGTAATGATGCATTTAAGCCTTGAAAACCAGTTTTGCGTGGGTAATAAATGACTTTTTTGCAATATTGATTTAATACCGCATTGGGTGTTCGAGAGCCATATTCAAAGCAATGTAAGGTAATTTCTAAGCCTAAGGATGACAATGCTTTCAACTTGTAAAACACATCAATCATACCGCCATAGTCAGGAGGGTAGGGAATGTCTAAAGATATGATATGTAGTTTATTGCTCAAAAAATAGATTTATAAAATGAAATGAGTTTTATTTCTTCTTGTTGCCAACAGTATACTTCACGTGCTTTTAGGCATTGTTGTTGTAAATGTTGATATAATGCATGGTCATTGAGGAGGTTATTCAAAGCCTGGCTGATGGTATTTTCGTGGGTGTCTTCAATTAAATAGGAAATTTCAAATTGTTCGTTTACTTTTTTGTATTCTGGAAATGCTACACACAATTGGGGTACCCCGGCATGCATATAATCAAAAAAACGATTGGCCATTGAGAGGAAATTACTTTTTCCCTGATTGGTAAACAACGTGATGCCAATGGTGGCTTGTTGGGTATATAACCTCAGTTGCGAAGGTTCTACATAGCCTTTAAATTCAATTTTATCTTGTAATTGATGTGCAATCACCAATGCTTTTGCTTGTTCAAAAAAATTGCCTTCCCCGCAAATGATGAGTTTGCAATCCACTTCTTTCATAGCGGGTATCAACGTTTCAAAGCTACGCCCTTCATTCACTGCACCCTGGTATAATATATATTTATTGTTGGTTTGTTGTGTTTTTTGGTGTGTTTGTAAAAATGTGGCATTGCGTACCACTTCATATTTTACCTGATACATTTCATAAAAAGCTTGTGCATAACAATCGCCAATGGTGTATCCATGGGGAAACTGTGGCACGGCATATCGTTCAATGGCTTTCCATAGTTTGAATATTCGTGGTCGGGAAACGATTTCTTCCATTTCGCAAAACAATTCGTGGGCATCATATACACGAAGTTTACGTCGAATTTTAGAAGCAAATAAATTCGGCAAAATGGTGTCTAAGTCAATAGCACAAAATAAATCGGTTTTGACGAAAAGTAAATAGAAGAACAGGCGTATATTATACTCAATATAGAAAAATTTGCCTTTTTGAAAAAAACAATAAAGTCTTTTTTGCTTAAAGGGTTTGGGTTCAAGTGGCTTTGATTGTTTTTTAGTTCTGCCTATCAATGTCACCTCATATCCTGCTTGTTGCAATGAGGTGCAAATTCGTATCATTCGCTGATCAAAATTAAGGTCATTGGTAACGGTACAAACTATTTTCTTTAGTGCCATTGATTGCTGAAATATATTTTTTTATCGCCAATCATTGTATAAGGGGGCTCAAACCCCGGCATAGAGGTCGCTCTAATATGACGCATAATTGTTTCCTGATCCCAGTTCAAATCAATTTTTTTAATTTCGTGAATGTCTTTTCGGTAATGCAATTGACTGCCTCTTTCTTCTACAAGTGATTGCTGCGAAGTAAGTGTATAATTATGGTAAATAATGTTTTTTAATGATTCTTTAAATAAAAGTAACGAAGCGTCATAGGTTAATGAATACAATTGCTCAATCCAGCAATTTTCGGGTATGGGAAATCGTTTTTCAAACAACAGATCACCATGGTCTATTTGGGGATCCAATTGATGTATGGTGGTGCCAAATTCTTTTTTATTGTCTAAGAGCGCAAAAGAAAACTGGTTACAACCCCGATATTCAGGCAAAGGGGCCATATGCAGGTTTAAGGCTATAATACCCGCTTTCTGTATATCTTCCTTTTTTAAAATTTGATGATATTGTACTGAATATATAAAATCAACGTTTGGCATTTCAGCAAGAGACTCCAATACAGGTATTTGATGTTGCTTCGCTAATTGCGTTAAACTGAATTGGGCATCAAAATGCTGGTTTTCGTGACATAAAACACCAACAATATCTAATGCCAGTGCTTCTTTTTGACTGATTAAATAATCCAGACAATGATACCCAATTGGTTTTGACCCTAAAAAAATAATGGACTGTTTTCCCATTTGGCAAAAATAATCAAGTATTTTATCTTATTTTCGACAATCGAACATGGCTTTGAAAATTTTAATACTTACTCCTCGTATTCCTTTTCCTTTGAGAGATGGCGGTTCTATCGCAATGAATCAAACTTTAGAAGGGTATATTGAACAAGGATGTGAAGTAAGTTTGCTTGCCCTCAATACCTCCAGACATTGGGTAGATGAAGCTACCTTGCCTGCATTGTATAAAAAATTAGTTCATTTTGAGTCGGTATATATTAAAACAGATGTAAATCCACTTTCAGCCTTTTTTAACTTGTTTACCGATAAATCCTATAATGTTGAGCGTTTTGTGAATAAACAAATTGAACAATGTTTAATAAGGTTATTGCAAATCGAGACTTTTGATATCAT
The DNA here is from genome assembly GCA_016711825.1 of Bacteroidota bacterium. Lineage (GTDB taxonomy): Bacteria > Bacteroidota > Bacteroidia > Chitinophagales > Chitinophagaceae > OLB11. The sequence goes on from JADJSG010000003.1 coordinate 211,102, forward strand.
TCAATTTGAAAGTATATATACTGCTCCATATCTTAAAACAGCACGTAAATATTCAGATGCACGTTGCGTTTGTCGGGTACATAATATTGAACATTTAATATGGCAACGCTTAACCGAAAATGAAAAGTCCTATTTGAAAAAAAAGTATTTGCAATTACTCACCAACCGATTGTATAATTACGAAATGGATGTGATTAAGCAGTTTGACTTGTTATTGCCCATTTCAACGAAAGAAGAGGCGTTTTTTAATGAGCAAAAGTTAAATCGATGTATTTACCTTCCTTTTGGTATCCAGGAAAGAGACATTGATACCTCAAACATTCCTTTTGATGAAAATAGTTGTTATCATATAGGAAGTATGGACTGGGCACCAAATATAGAAGGGGTGCAGTGGTTTTTAGAAGAAATCTGGTCTAAAGCCTCAGTCCTTTTACCTGAAGTAACTTTTTATTTAGCCGGTAAAAATATGCCTCCTTCATTGTTGTCGAAAGAAAACAAACAAATTGATGTAGTAGGAGAGGTAGACGATTTTGTGCAGTTTAGTTTAGAAAAAAACATCATGATAGTGCCTTTGCTTTCAGGCGCAGGAATACGGGTAAAAATATTAGAAGCAATGAGTTTAGGCAAAACGATCATTACTACAACAATAGGGGCTGAAGGCATCGGGGGAACACATAAAAAAAACATATTGATTTGTGATACCGTTGACGAATTTGTAGAGACCATTCAATTTTGTTTTCATGAAAGAGAGCAAGCGAAAAAAATTGGCCTTCAAGCAAAAGCATTTGTGAATACTTATTTTCAAAAACATAAAATATACACTGATATCATCAAGCAATTGACTGCTTTAGTAAATGCGTAAATAAATCAGGTGAGAAAAAAAGTTGCAGTCATATTATCCCGTTTCCCTTATCCATTAGATAAAGGTGATAAACTCAGGGCCTATCATCAGTTAAAATACCTATGTCTGCATTACGATATCTATTTATATTGTATACATACTGAAGACGTTTCAAAAGAAAGTTTTCAAATAATTCAATCATTTTGCAAAGAAATCAAACTATTTAAAATTCAATATTTCGATATTTTTAAAGGTATTTGTTATAGTTTATGGCATCGATACCCCATACAAGTTGGTTATTTTTATGCCAAACAAATACATCAAAAAATAAACATTGAAATAACAAACCATGAAATAGACACTGTTTATTGTCAACTTTCAAGAACTGCTTTATATGCAAAAGATTTTAAAGGGAGAAAAGTAATCGATTTTCAAGATGCATTTTCTACAAACTATAAACGATTAAGTGAACATACAAAAGGAATTTATCGTTTGTTTTATACACGTGAGTACAAAACGATGTTGACATTTGAACAAAAAATGATTCACTGGTTTGACGCTTGTACCATTATTGCAGATTTTGATAGGTCGCAAATAGAGGGCAGCGAACATAAAATGACCGTTATACCCAATGGGGTTGATACAGGGTATTACTCAGCAAAAAAACAGGTAAAGAAATATGACCTTTTGTTTGTAGGCAATTTATCATACCTGCCAAATTCTCATGCTGTATTGTATTTGGTGCAAAAAATAGTTCCTTTATTATTAGCAAAATTTCCTACTGTGCAAGTCAATATTGCTGGTGCAGACACACCCAAAGATTTTTTAAAACTAGGAAATAAGAATATCACCATAAGTGGGTTTGTACCAGATATTAGAGACGTTTATGCAAGTGCCAAAATATTTGTAGCGCCTTTATTTACAGGGGCCGGGTTGCAAAATAAGATATTAGAAGCCATGAGTATGCAACTACCTTGTGTAACCACTTCATTGGTGAATTTTTCGCTTAAAGCAACAGAAAATAAACATTTGATGATTGCGAATGATGAACAAGCTTTTGCTGATCAAATTATAAGCTTGCTACAAAATGAGGCATTGCAAACTCAGCTGAGCACCCAGGCACATCAGTTTGTAGAACAACAGTATAGCTGGAACGCTGCCAATGAAAAACTAGCACAGTTATTATAATACAAACGATTAAGCCTAAATATATAAGCTCATAGGGTCGTTACCATTTAAATGCTTAGGGTATCATTATCGAGCAGCAATCATAGAAATTTCAACATGAACGCCTTTAGGTAAACCTAATACAGCAACCGTTTCGCGTGCAGGAAAGTCTGAACTGAAATAAGCTGCATAAAGTGTATTTACCGTAGCAAATAAATTCATATCAGATAAAAAAATACTGGTTTTAATCACATTTGAAAAGTCAAGTTGTGCTTCTGTTAAGATGGCTTTTAAGTTTTCCATTACTTGTGTTGTTTCCGCTTCTATACTTGATAATTGCAGTTCATCCGTACCAGGTATTAAGGCGATTTGCCCAGAAATAAACAACATGCCATTTACTTCTACGGCTTGGTTGTAAGGACCTATTGGTGCGGGTGCATTCGATGCATTGATAATTTTTTTACTCATGTTGTACTTTTTATTTCAACAAAAGTAAATATAAATATGATTTTTAATTCGTGAAAATATCATCGTATCATAGAAACACTCATGTATATATTACATCTTTAACCATACTTGACGATGCAGAGTCTTTTTTTGCGAATTGAGGTTTACGGTATGATGACTAACAGCTATTTCAAAGGGGTATTGTTATTATATTCATCGTTTTCTTTTTTCATTTTTGTCGTTTATACCGTTCAGTATTACTTTTGCTTTATACATGACTAATATATTATATATTGACACCAGTGGCAAATACTCGCTAATCATGCTTTTTAATGAGCAAGGAATACTAGCTGTAAAAAACACCACATCGCTCAATGAGCATGCACAGTTTATTAATATTCATATACAAGAAGTTGTTGAAGAAACAGGCATTCCCTTGTCTTCTTTGCATGCTGTTTGTGTAATGAATGGTCCTGGTTCCTATACAGGGTTAAGAATTGGTCTTGCCAGTGCAAAAGGAATTTGTTATGCTTTCAATACACCTTTGATATTACTAAATCAACTCGATTTGATGTGTGCATGCCATACAAACCATACCCATGATTCGGCATATATTATAAAGGCAAGAGAAAATGAATATTTTTTTACATCCGATGCCATCCAAAGTAGTCAAGCTGCTCTTAAGTCAACACAAGAATTAGAAGAGTATATACAAGCTAAGCAATACAAACTTTTCACTTCTGATGAATTATTACTGAAGGAATTGAGTTATATTCAATATATTCCTATTTCTCATGATTGTATAAAACGTGTCGTTTTTACACATTATTTACAAAAAAATCTTGCCGATTTGATGCATTCTGAGCCTTTTTACCTAAAAAACGTCTATATTAACAAAATAAACAAGTTATAAACATTTGATTTTTTAATTATATTATTATTTTTACGTTTAAAATAAATGCATATATTCAATTGTATTCATTGTCTGTAGAGTATATATATTTATTTCAATAATTTTAAAAAATATTTTTATTCTTAATTTATGGAACCAAGTAAATACTCATCAAACATCATTTCGTTTAATGAAAACAGCTTAAACTCAACAGCTAAAATTAATTATTTAGAAGTTAAAAAAGCAGCAGCAATTTTAAGAGCTATTAATCATAAATTAAGACAATCTATCATCAAGTTATTAGAAGAAAGATCAAATTTAACCGTAACCGAAATTTATGTTAAATTAAGGGTAGAACAATCTGTAGCTTCGCAACATTTAGCCATTTTGCGCAGAGCCGAAATTGTAAAAACAACTCGTGAAGGTAAAAACATACATTATAACCTAAACGCAGCCCGTTTAGAAGAAGTCAATACTTTCGTAAAGGACTTATTGTCAGACGACGACGAATAAATCAAATATTATTTAAACAAGCTACTTTTTGTGGCATGAGCATGTAATTTAAAAAAATTACATGTTTTGTGTTTAAACAAATTCAATATTTTGAAATATTCAGATTTGTATCAATTTTTAATCCATGATACCCTTAAAACAAATACTTTAGCTATAAAGTATCGTAGGTATTTTGATCGGTTTGATTCATCTCAAGCAATTCGCCAGAAACACTCACTACCATTTGTATATTTGTGTCGGGCAAGGCTTCAAATGCATTGGTAGGTTCTACTTGATTATCCATTTTTATTTCACTAATCTTAGGCAAATCGTCAATGGTATTAATACCTAAATAATCCATAAACGATTTTGAGGTACTATATATCAAAGGCTTACCGACCATTTCTTCCATTCGGCCTGAAATGACAATCAATTCTTTTTCCAATAATTTTTGCACTGAATAATCAGAGTTTACGCCTCTTATTTGTTCAATTTCACCCTTGGTAATAGGCTGTTTGTAAGCAATAATAGCCAGGGTTTCTAATGAAGCGGTAGACAGTTTTTTGGTATATTTTTCGCCATTGAGCTTTGCCAATGTAGGATGAAACGCTTTTTTACTTAAGAATTGATAACCACCCCCAATTTGTTTTACCTCAAAAGGATAAAAGTCAGAAGCATATTTTTCAACAATCGCTTCCAGAGCAGCGGGTAATTTTTCTACATCTAATTGATCTTCTGAATTGGTATCTTTAATCAATTGTTCAATATCAATCGCACTTAAGGGCTTGTCTGAACTAAATATTAAAGCTTCACTTTGCAACATAATTTGTTCTATCGTCATACAATTATTTTAGATTTGTATTCCAAATATACTTTACACCCAGGTTCTACCTATAAATAGTAATGCACAGATGTGGGTAAATAATTTAAAATGATTCATCGCAGGTGTCTTGCATTCCAATACTTCTTTGCATCCTGATATAATTCTTACAAATAATATCGTTCATGTAAATAAGAATGGACATTCATATACATACTTTCAGATGGATTGAACTTCTGATAGCTGGATTATTTTTTATAGCGAATAATCATAAATTCAATATTTAACCGGTAAAGCTTAAATACTCTTTTGCATGTAAAGGTTCTTTTTTTAGCATCCCTTAAGATAGCTAAGCTCGAATGCACATTAAACAAACAAGCATATTTCCCCAAGCCAATGAATAATCTATAAAAAAGTTCAAATCGTTCAATTAATCAAACTATTTTATTAACTTTGCGCACATTTTAAACGAAAATCATCCTTTTTATAAACATTTACTAATGGCAAAACAAGATTTATACACAGCTCCACGAAAAGTAGTCGCAACAAATGTAATTGATAATGAACCTTCTGCTGAAGAAAAACTTAAAGGAGTAGAACATTGGTATCAAAACAATAGTAAGCTAATAAACAATGTACTAATCGGTATTTTGGCAGTGGTGGCGGGTATTTTTGCTTATACCCGTTTTTATAAAGCCCCTAAAATTCAAAAATCAAACGATGCTATTTTCAGGGCACAAACCTATTTTGGAATAGATTCTATTAACTGGGCTTTAAACGGAGACGGTAGCAATCTTGGATTTTTAAAAATAATCGATAAATACAGCGGTACTCCAGCAGCTAACTTATCACAATACTATGCGGGCATTTGTTATTTGAAAATGGGTGATTTTGCAAAAGCCGAAAAACACTTGAAATCATTTGATGGAAAAGGTACTATGGTTAGTTATGTTGCCAAAGGTGCTTTAGGGGATGCCTATATGGAACAAAATAAAACAGCTGAAGCTATCAGTGCCTATTTAGAAGCAGGTGCAGATGAAAATAATATTTTGTTGACCCCTGTATATTTAGAAAGAGCAGGTATGGCTTATGAAATGCAAAATAAAAAAGAAGACGCAATCAAAACCTATAAAAAAATTGTAGAAAAATTTCCTTCCAGTCCGCAATCACAAAATATCAAAAAAAGCCTTGCCCGTCTCGGAGAATATAACTAAACATGGCTTCTACAGATAATTCAACATTACTTCAAATAAACAACCTGCAAATACCACATTCGCAGGTTGTTGTCATTTATACAGAATGGAACGAACCCATTATTCATGAATTGCGACAAGGTGTGCGCGAAATAATGAATCTTTTTCCTGCCATTCAACTCCACGAAATTGCAGTGCCTGGTTGTGTAGAAATACCCTTTGCCATTAAGCAACATGCAGCACATCACCATAAAACAGCTGCTTATATCGCGTTGGGTTGTGTGATAAAAGGAGATACCCCTCATTTTGAATATGTATGTCAGTCAGTGACCCAGGGTATTACACAACTTAATGTAACTTTAAATAGTCCCGTAACCTTTGGCATTTTAACTGTACTTAATGAACAACAAGCTTATGAACGATTAGGCGGGGTGCATGGTCATAAAGGAAAAGAAGCTGCCATTACTACTTTGAAAATGATACACCTAAACAACCTTTTTTTTTAAACAGCGACACAATACCTTTGTAAATCCTTTGACTAAAAGATTTTATTCATGAATGTTCAACTTTTTATACCATGCTTTGTCGATCAGTTATACCCTGAAGTAGGCATGAACGCCGTTAAACTATTAGAAAAAGCCGGGTGTAATGTGCGATATAATCCACAACAAACTTGTTGTGGACAGCCAGCCTACAATGCTGGGTATATGAAAGAAGCCAAATCGGTCAGTGAAAAATTTATAGATGATTTTTCGGGCAATGAATACATCGTTTCACCCTCAGGTTCATGTATCGGTTATGTAAGAGGTTGCTTTGATGAAATATTCGAAAATAGCGCCATGCAACAAGATGCTAAAAAAGTATCAGACAATAGTTTTGAACTTTCGGAGTTTTTGGTCAATGTATTGAAATATGAAGATTTTGGAGCTTCATTCAAAGCCAAAGTTACCTATCATGATGCTTGTGGCGCATTGCGTGAATGTGGAATTAAAAAAACACCCCGTACCTTGCTATCTCATGTCAAAGGATTAGAACTGGTAGAAATGAAAGAATGTGAAACCTGTTGCGGTTTTGGAGGCACATTTGCCATCAAATACGAACCCATTTCCATAGGCATGGCGCAAACCAAAGTAAAAAGTGCAATGGATGCTGGTGCTGAATACATATTGTCTACCGACATTTCGTGTTTGATGCATTTAGAAGGTTATATCAAACATGAAAATTTAAATATCAAAACAGCCCATATCGCCGATATATTAGTGCAAGGCTGGGATGCATAATCTTTTATCTATTTCACCCTTAGCTATTAACTTACCTTTGCCAATGAGGTCTATGTCAAGTTCGATTTCATAACTTTAATCATGCTTAACATAAACAAGCAAAAATAAACGTATCATGAACTTAAAAAAACTTTGTTTCCTTTTGTTTTTAATGCCCCATTTATGGACACAGGCACAACAATTTTCTAATAAAATAATTGTTGGGGCTGAACAAATGGATGCTTACTTACCTTTGCTCAATCATAAAAAAGTGGCCCTATTGGTGAATCAAACATCCATGGTAAAAAAAACACATTTGGTTGATACACTTTTAGCTTCGCAAATTGATATTGTAAAAATTTTCGCTCCCGAACATGGATTTAGAGGCACTGCAGATGCTGGGGAAAAAGTAAAAAGTGGAATTGATTTACAAACTGGTATTGCTATCACTTCTATGTATGGTGCCAGTAAAATGCCTTCAAAAGAAAGTATGCAAGGTATAGATATCGTGGTGTTTGATATTCAGGATGTGGGTGTGCGGTTTTATACTTATATCTCATCATTACAATATATGATGGAGGCGTGTCAACAAGCTAATATTCCATTGTTGATACTTGACCGGCCTAACCCCAATGGCTTTTATGTAGATGGACCTGTATTGGAACCAAAATATAAATCGTTTGTGGGCATGCAATGTATTCCAATTGTACATGGTATGACAGTAGGAGAGTATGCTTCCATGTTGAATGGCGAAACATGGCTGAAAAATAAAAAAGCTTGTAGCTTAAAAGTCATCCCATGCAAGAATTATGATCATAATAAATTATATCATGTACCAATACCACCTTCACCAAATTTAAAATCAGATGCGGCCATTTTTCTTTATCCTTCTTTGTGTTTGTTTGAAGGTACCATAGTCAGCGTTGGCCGAGGTACAGAAACCCCTTTTGAAGTGTGGGGTGCACCTACTTTTAAAGACAATGGTTTTTCTTTTACCCCCATAAGTACAGAAGGTGCTAAATCGCCATTGTATGAAAATAAACGCTGTTATGGCGCTAATCTCAGCTTGCCCCCTTATGATGTTTTGAAAATACTACAAAAAAAAATCAATCTTCAATTTATCAAAAATGCCTATACTTTAGCACCTGACAAATCCCAGTTTTTCAATGATTTTTTTGAAAAACTTGCTGGCACTGCAAAATTAAGAAATCATATTGTTCAAAATAGCAGTGAGCAAACTATCAGAGACAGCTGGGAAGCCGGTATTACAAAATTTAAAAAAATCAGAAAAAAATATCTGCTCTATCCTGATTTCGAATAAGGTCAAATGAATGAATTTGATCATTCAATATTTGCATATAATAATAAACATGAACCCTGCCGCTAAATAGCCTATCTTTGGTTAAATATATTATATGTCAGAAAAAAATAAAAAACAATTTGGTGTGTGGATGGATACACATCATGCAACCATTATAGGAAAAGAACATGCAGACCAAGGTGCTTTTGTGGTATTGGGACATGCAAAAAATGATGGACCAAACAGTAATTCAAATGAAAATGCAGCCAATCATCAGGAAATCGGATTGACGCATAAATTTTTTAAAGAAATTGCAGCGTTTATGCCAAATGTTGACCAAATACACTTAACAGGTACAGGTCAAATACAAGAGCAGTTTATGAAGTACTTAGCCAATACGCCTCAATATAAAAATGTAGAAGCTTCGGAAAGTACAAGTAATAAAATGAGCGATGAGCAATTGATTACCTTTATCAGCAATCATTTTAAATAAGTGTATACCCGATTGGTATAAATAAGCTTTGCTCATAATAAGTTATACCAAATGTAATTATTGGATAATCTAAACGATATTGGTCTGATGCTTTTATATCTGAAAGTCAGCTTGGCCTAATGAGTCTATTTAGTATGTGTGGTTGTTATTAATCATCGCAAATACATTATTTTTGCTGAATCCTATTTTTCATGAAAGCATTTATTTATAAACTATTCAACGCACCTTTTTTTGAAAACGTAGATTCTTTGGGTGTATTGCCTCGATTGTTTATTGCATGTTGTTTTCTAATCATTGCATGGCTTTTTGGATTACAAATCAAAAAGTTGTCAAAGAACAGATTGCGAAAACGTTTTGACGATCCATTGTTGCCGGCTTTTTTAGCCAATATATTACGTATCATCATTGTACTTGTGGGTATATTAATGGCACTTAAAGTCATGCAATTAGGCGGTGTAGCTACAAGTTTGATGGCAGGTGCGGGTATCTCAGCTTTTATTATTGGTTTTGCCTTAAAAGATATAGGTGAAAATTTTTTAGCGGGTATTCTATTAGCTTCAAACAGGCCTTTTAGGGTTGGAGATTTAATAGAATGCAATAGTATCAAAGGTGTTGTAACAGCACTCAATTTAAAAGATACCGAATTGAAAACAGCCGATGGAAAAGATGTGTATATGCCTAATAGTATGTTGATTAAAAATCCATTGCAAAACTATACCATCGATGGCTCACACCGGTATGAGTTTTTAGTAAAAATTCAATACCATCCTGATTTGGTAAAAGCTAAAACCATCATAGAAGAAATCATGTTCGATATGCAATCAGTGGTCAATGAAGTGCATAAACCTTCTGTTCAATTAATGAATATTTCCAATGGAGGATATGAGTTTAATGTTTATTTTTGGCTATATACCATTAGTGAAGTTTCATCTTCAAACGTAAAAACACAAGCAATGATTCAAATCGTTGAAAAACTCGGTGTAGCCGGCTTTGCTTTAGGCAATAGCAAAGAAGATTAATGAATGAGGATATTCATTCATAAATTTCTACTTGAATTGATTAATTTCACATTTTAGAAAAGTATACAATAATATGCAAAAATCTATACGTAAAAGTGATGCCCTTGATTATCACGCAAAAGGAAGACCAGGTAAAATAGAAGTGATTCCTACCAAAGAAACCAAAACACAAAGGGATTTAGGCTTAGCCTATTCTCCCGGAGTAGCTGAACCTTGCAGAGAAATTGCAAAAAATCCTGAAAATGTATATAAGTATACTGCCAAAGGAAATCTGGTAGCTGTCATTTCAAATGGCACTGCGGTACTTGGATTGGGTGATATTGGCGCATTGGCATCCAAACCTGTTATGGAAGGCAAAGGTTTATTGTTTAAAATATATGCCGATATTGATGTATTCGATATTGAGCTGAATTGCAATAATGTAGAAGATTTTATTAAAATAGTAAAAGCCCTTGAACCTACTTTTGGTGGAATCAATCTTGAAGATATAAAAGCCCCCGAATGTTTTGAAATAGAAGAGAGACTGAAGAAGGAACTTAATATTCCAATCATGCATGACGATCAGCATGGTACCGCCATTATCTCTGCCGCCGCTTTACTCAATGCGTTAGAGTTGCAACAAAAAGATATTAAAACAGCAAGTATAGTGGTCAGTGGGGCAGGTGCCTCAGCCATGGCCTGTTGCAATTTATACATCAAATTAGGGGCAAAAATTGAAAACATCATCATGTTTGATAGTAAAGGTGCTATTACCAAAGATCGAAAAGATATTGATGCCATGAAGCAACGTTTTGCTACATCACGTAAAATCAAATCGTTGGAGGATGCCATGAAAGGTGCAGATGTATTTATTGGTTTAAGTAAAGGAGGCATCGTCAATGCAAAAATGCTCAAAGGCATGGCGAACAATCCTATTGTGTTTGCATTGGCAAACCCTGATCCTGAAATTGATTATGAAACAGCTGTGAAAGCCCGTCCAGACGTAATAATGGCCACAGGCCGAAGCGATTATCCTAACCAAGTCAATAATGTACTTGGGTTTCCGTATATCTTTAGAGGTGCTTTAGATGTCAGGGCTAAAACAATCAATGAAGCCATGAAATTGGCTGCCGTAAAGGCTTTAGCTTCTTTAGCTAAAAAGCCAGTGCCCGAAATGGTGAATATGGCCTATCAAGAAAAAAACCTAAGTTATGGACCTACTTATATCATTCCTAAACCCATGGATCCCCGCTTGCTTTCAACCGTTTCGATAGAAGTGGCCAAAGCAGCCGTGAAAAGTAAAGTAGCCCAAAAAGTGATTACCGACTGGAAGGCTTATGAAGAAGAACTGCAAAACAGATTAGGAAGCGATGATAATATTTTGAAGGTGATTATTAACAAAGCCAAACAATACAAACAACGTGTGGTGTTTGCGGATGCTGAAAATTTCAAAACCCTCAAAGCCGCACAAATAGCAAAAGAAGAAGGTATTGCCATACCCATATTATTAGGGAACCTACGCAAAATCAAAGCCATCATTAAAGAAAATAATCTTGAACTGGATGGTATTGAAATCATCGATCCCAAATCGGATGATTTAGAAAGCAAAAGAAATATGTATGGAGAAATGCTTTTCAAAAAAAGAAGCAGAAAAGGCTACAATACCTATGAAGCAAAAAAAATCATGCGCGAACGAAACTATTTTGGTTGCATGATGATAGAGTGTGGAGAGGCTGATGCACTCATTACAGGGCTTACACGTAAATATCCCGATACTTTAAAACCGGTTTTAGAAATTATTGGGGTAGAACCTCAGGTAAATAAAATTGCAGGGATGTATATCATGTTGACACGTAAAGGCCCAATATGTTTTGCCGATACCACCATCAATGAGTTTCCTACAGCCAACGATTTAGTTGAAATTACTTTACTAGCTGCTGAAAAAATTAAAAATTTAAATATTAAACCTCGGGTGGCTATGCTTTCTTATTCAAACTTTGGCAGTAGCAACCTGAGTGAAGCAAAAGTAGTGAAAGAAGCTGTTGACTATTTACATCAACATCATCCCGACTTAATTGTAGATGGTGAAATTCAGGCAAGTGTTGCATTTAATAATGAACTTTTGAAAGAAAATTATCCTTTCAGTGCCCTTATCAACAATAATCCGAATATTTTAATATTTCCTAATTTGTCTGCGGGTAATATCGCCTATCACCTCATGATGGAGCTTGGCAACTCAGAAGCCATAGGGCCTATATTGCTTGGGTTAAACAAGTCGGTACATGTGCTGCAACTGGGTAGTAGCGTAAGGCAAATTGTGAATATGGTAGCTATCGCTTCTGTGGATGCTTATGTTAAAAGAAAAAAGAATAAATTAAATGACTAAGCAAACTTCATTACCGCTAAAAATTGTAGCCTCTTTATTGTGTATTTTAATTGGCGCTGTATTTGTTTTTTCAGGTTGGTCTAAAATACCTACCCTTGAACAATTTGGTTGGACTATTGTTGAAACCACTCCGCTCAACTGGACATTAGCTGAATGGAGTGCCCGTTTACTGATCGGTTTAGAACTTTTTTTAGGCGTTTTATTTATTTTTCATATTCGTCTAAGAACTATTGCTATTCCTATTTCCATTGGTTTGTTACTGATCTTTACCTTGTATTTATTGATGGTGATTAAAACGTATGGCAGTAGTGGCAATTGTGGTTGTTTTGGTGAACTTATACAAATGACTCCCTTAGAATCAGTGATTAAGAACCTGATCATGTTAGTCATTATTGTCATCATCTATTTTATACAACATGAATTGAAGTTTAAATATCTCGGATTGTTAAGCATCGTGTTGTTGCTACTTTGTATAGCGTTTCCCATTTGGAGAAACCCTCCCGAAAGTATATATATATCTGAAAAGGAACCCGATATCAATGAGCCTTTGCCCCTGAGTATGCTGTATGAATCAGCCAATAATCCTCCTCCAGGTATTGAACTTCGAAAAGGGAAACATGTCATTGCCTTTATGAGCCTTACTTGTGAGTTTTGTCGTAAGGCAGCTAAGCGTATGCGTATCATGAAACAAAAACATCCTGAATTACCTTTTTTTATCATACTTAATGGCGACAGTAGTCAAATAAAACCATTTTTTGATGATACAAAAGTTGACAACATTGATTATTCTATATTTAATGGTGCTGAGCAATTTAAAAAACTCAATAGAGGTACCGCATTACCCACTATTAAATGGATTCAGGACACTACTTTGATACGTGAATCAAACTATATTACCTTAGATGAAGATGATATTTTGAAGTGGATGAAAGAAAAGTAAAAGGAACCTTTTTTTGCGCTCAATAAAATTGAATCCTAAAAATGCATTCAAAAAAAACGATTGAAAGTATGTAATACAAGCTATACTTTAAATTAATTCAAACGCGGTAATATACTAAATAGATAGCTTATGCATTGAATCATGCAAACATATGTTTTGGCATTATACATAGGTCTGTCAGATTGCTTGAAATCATATTTTAGTATATAGATATTGAGCTAAAAATTAATACCTATGCTCGTCATCGCAAATTTTTGGCAAGCAATTGAAAATATGGGTTGAAACAAATCATGGATTACATATCAAAAAAAATAGGTAGATCTTCCTGTGCTTTTTGGTAATCAGCTGGGATGCCAATGTCAATAAAATATTTATCCTGCACAAAGCCTAAGAGATCGCGTTCGTTGATATATTTTTCTAAATAATCTTTTTCAAAAGAAAACTTTTTTTCGAAGGGGATGTTTAAAAACGAATTTCTAAACAAACAATAAACACCACCATTGATATAACCCGATGCCCCAGGCTTTTTCTCTTCAAAGGCAGTAATAAAATGTTCTTCATTCATTTGCACTAATCCATATCTATCGGCATGTTGCATTTTCTTTAAGGCGATGGTGCAATCCGCCATTTTTTCTTGTTGTGCCTTTAACATATCATCAAAGTTGACATCAAAAAACGTATCACCATTGATCACAAAAAAATCTTCGGTATCAGAATAGGGGAGCGCATTGAGTATTGCACCGCCTGTTCCAAGGGGTTCCGTTTCTTCAGCAAAATCAAAGGCAAATTTAAATTCATTTCGGTGTGAGGTCACATAATCAATAATCATTTCTTTTTGATAACCAACAGAAAAAACAATTTTACAAAAATGAAATTTCATTAAATGCTGACATACATAATATAGAAATGGTTTGCCATTGATATCGGCCATACATTTAGGTTTATCACTCACTACACTTTTTAAACGTGTACCCAGCCCACCTGCTAATATGATACAATCTTTATGCATTATACAAAATATTTTTCTTCTACCAATTGACAAATGATATGTCCAACCATAATATGTGATTCCTGAATACGAGGCGTGTCGTTGCTTGGAACATTTAGTAGGTAGTCACTTATGTTTTTCATCATTCCACCTGATTCACCGGTAAATCCGATGGTAATCATGTTTTTGATTTTGGCTGTTTTAAAAGCTTCTACAATGTTTTTAGAATTGCCACTTGTAGAAAGTCCAATAAGCACATCACCAGGTTTGCCAATACCTTGTATCATACGACTATAAATAACATCGTAACTATAATCATTGGCCACAGCAGTTATATATGAAGTGTTGCAATGCAAAGCTTCCGCAGGTAATGCCTCCCGATCGGTATAAAATCGACCACTAAACTCAGCGGCTAAATGTTGTGCATCGGCCGCACTGCCCCCATTTCCGCAAAACAATACTTTTTGACCATTTTTAAATGCCTGGGTAATCACATCACTGCATTCATTGATTAATTTAATCATGTCTTCATTGTCTAATATGTCCTGCTTTGTCTTGATTGAGGAAGCTATGATTGATTTTATTTTATTTTCCATTGTCGTTTTTTTTTTAATATGTCTTTGATTTTATTGAGCGATAGGTACCCCAGCCATTTGATATAATTTCATCGCTTGTTGGGTGTCTCCTTTTTTTGTGTAAATATCACCCATAAATTTGTAACAACTGCCTCTAATACTTTCATCTTGCGAAGCGGTGTTGAAATTGTTGAGGGCCTGGTTATCATTGCCAAGATTCAATTGGGCTATAGCTAAGTAAAAATAGGCTTTGGCATATTGTGGACTTTCGCTGATGATTTGTGAAAAAAGGATTTGTGCATTGGCAAAATCTCTTTGTTGAATACATAGTATGCCTTTCATTTGTTTGGTTTCCATACTACTGGAATCAATTTTATACGAGCGGTTAATATATCTTTCTGCTTCTGCCATTCGGTCTGTTTGCATATATATATTGCTCACCATATTCAATACACTTGTATTGCTTGAATCTTTCAATAAGTAATTATTAAAACAAATCAAGGCACTGTCAATTTGATTGTTTTGTAAAAAGGCATAGGCTTTAATATCTTCATAAGAAGGACGTTTGATTACTGCACATAATGTTTTGCCTTGTATGGAAGCTTTATACACTGTTGAGGCTGGTAGCCATGCATTGCTTTTTATATCTTCGCTTGGAATGAGGGCAATATGAAAAATCACATAATCCCACATTTTGCTATTGCGCTCTGAGTATCGAATATAATCAAATTTTACATTGTTAGGTTCAGGAAAGTATTTAGTCAACAAATGCACTGCATTACTCAATACGATAATGGTATCCGTATTTTTATATTTGGGCAATTCTGTTTTTTTAAACCAGTCAGCACATTGTTTTAAACTGTTATAATAATAGTCAACTTCATAATTGCCATAGGCTCCTTTTACACCACCAACCAGTTGATTATGATAAGTAACAGTATTAGGAAAGGTAGCTGCAATAAAATAAGCAGGTTCTATCAGTAAAAAAAACAATAAGGCTATACCGATCAATTTCACTTTCATCTTTTCAAACATTTCAATGATGCGTTGCCAGCCAAAGGCTGTCAATACGATTATACTGGGAAATATAAACAAAACATGTCGCCAGGCATGATACACATTTGATTTTGAATAGATAATGTAAGCTAAAGGGAAAAATGCTGTAAAAAATATAAAATAGAGTACAGCAGCATTTTTATTTTTTCTAAAGCCCCATAAAAATATAAGCATTAATCCTAATCCACTCAAAATAGCCAGGGAGTTGGTAATGATAAAGCTTTTAGGCAAAAAACTTACAGGTAATTCACCAGAAAATATTTTAGCCCCTTCAAATAACTGACGGATATTTACTTTAAAATTACTCATTTCGCTGAGGGCATTTAAAGGATTGGTGAAGGGATTTTGCAATGCATAAGGCCATAATAAACTCCCGGCCAGATATCCCAATACACCTGTAATGAGTACAGGTTTTACAAATGTACCCAAAGCCACTTTTTCTTGCTGTATATAGTTTTTTACAATAAACAAAATGCCGGCAAATACGGCTAAGTATGGAATCAACAAAATACCGCCTACACGTATATTGATGGTAGCTCCAATACTGAGTATCACCCATAAATAGTCTTTTTTTGAAGGATTAGGTAATCTTTCAAATAAGCGTATCATGAAATAAATAGACATGATATAAGTTGCCGCAAAGGGAATGTCTTTGGGATTGTTCATGGCATGACCTAAAAAGAAAGGCGAAAGAAACATCAGCCATACCGCAATGATCGCTGCTTGTTCACCCAATATTTTGCGGGTAATTTTTGCAGCAAAAAACAATGCTAAAAAGCCTGCCCATGCATTTAACAGGTGTCGGGTAACATATTCATCCAATGGCGAAATGGTATTGATTAACGCACAAATCAAATCAAATAAGCCTCCATAATATTGAATCACGCCATCACGATTGTAGTTATACACTTTGGCTGCGTTTAGCTCATCTGATGTTCTAAATACAGATTGATCACTCCCAAACGAAGTAAAATATTTCAAGATGGTTTTGCCATATTCATTCATATCAACCTCATCTCCACTAAGACCGTAAAAGAAACTCATGGCAGTCATAGCTACAAACACTGCGATAAAACTAAACAGCAACAGATTCGTTAAAAGAGGCTTAGGGGTAGATAAAGGTGTGTTTATAGTTTCTTTGGTATACGTGGGTTCAATGGGAGTGGGGGTATTACTTTTGTTCGTTTTTGACATAATGTATATTTCAAGCCAAAAATAAGGAAAAGCTTCAGACTATCAAAAGAAAGCAAGGAATGATACGATTAATTGATAGAAATTGGATTTGCTATCAAATCGTTTTCGGCCTCTATCAAATAAATTTCAAGATTTTCAATAGGTATATTGTCTTCTTTTAATTGTGTTGACCAATTTGACTTGATAAGTTCTTGATGTTGAACAGCATATCTGGCATATTCAAATACATCCAATAGTGTTTGTCCTAACATGGGATAAGATGTGTTAGGGATAGCGATCTTGGCAAGTTCATTTTTTATTGAAGGGTAGTAAATCCAGCATAAGGCATTTAATTCCTTTGTTTTTGTTGAATAAACTAATGGTGCAATGGCAATGATTCGATGATGAAGATGTTGTGTTTTACGATCAATCATATAATCTTCTTTGATTTTAAATCCACTGATATTATTAATTTGGGAAAAATCAATGGTCGTAGGTGATACTAAACGTTCATCGGAAAATATACATGATGGATTATTTTGTGCGATGAGTGCAATTTTTTCAAGCATATTTTTTGAGCTAAAAATTAGATGATTATTTTCTAATAACACCGTATTCATAAATCTTACTTTGTGTAAAAGCTCTTTTTCAAATAGGGGCGTCCAAAAATGATTTTCATTCCAAACTATGGATATCGCTTTCTTGTCGGTTAACTTTTCCTGATAATGATCGTTGTTTATATAATCTCTCAGACATTGAATACGACCATCTTCTTTGTAAAATACCCAAAATCCAACTCGATTATTTTGTAAAAAAGCACCTTCACTTTTTAATTTCCCATTTTTATAAAATGATTTATACTCTCCATCGATCATACCCAGTTTTTTTTCATAATTACATGAAGTACTATCAGGCAACAGAAGGGTCATTTTTTCTGCCATGACTGTTTGTATACAAGTCATAAAAAGTAAAGTATAAAAAAAATTGTACATAACATTGAGTTGAGTATCAAATATAATCTTTTTTAAATGAAATTTCTACTTCCTTATATTTATGTAAACATCTACCTTTACGTTCGCCCTTTGATTCTTTCATTATTCAACATTATACTCCTATCATGAAAAAACGTTTATTATGCTTATTTTTACTTAGTGCCCAATATTGCATGGCTACCACTTGGCTTGTAGGCCCTGCCAAAGTGTATACAAAACCCAGTCAGGTAAGCACATTGGTCAACGATGGTGATACGGTACTGATAGATGCAGCCGTTTATATAGCCGATGTTTGCTATTGGGGTAAAAACAACCTGGTGTTGAAAGGGGTAGGCCCCGGCTATGCACATTTAGATGCAAACAATACAGCCTATGGTGGAAAAGCGATTTGGGTAATTGGTGGAGATAATACTTTGGTAGAGAATATTGAATTTAGCAAATGTACAGTGGTCGATAAAAATGGTGCGGGTATCAGACAGGAAGGCATCAATTTGCATGTCAATCATTGCTATTTTCATCATAATGAAAATGGTATTTTAGCGGGTGACAATGCAGGGAGTAAGATTTTAATCGAAAAAAGTGAATTTGGTTTCAATGGTTATGGCGATGGTTTATCGCACAATTTATACATTAATCATATCGACACTTTGGTGTTTCAATATAATTATTCGCATGATGCCCATGTGGGACACGAATTAAAGAGCCGTGCCAAAACACATTATATTTTGTACAACAGAATTAGTACAGAATTAGGAACGGATAGCCGAAATATAGACTTACCCAATGGAGGTTTAACTGTAATAATGGGCAATATTTTGAATCAACAACAAAACTCACAAAATAATAATATGATTGGTTATGGTCTTGAAGGTCTTGCCAATGCTGCCTTTAATGAAGTATATGTCATCAACAATACCATCATCAATGAAAAAAATGTCGGGTCATTTTTTGATTTAAAAATCGGCACAGAAAAATTTAAAGCTTATAATAATGTATGTGCTGGTATAGGTACTTTTATGACCAATACTGCATTGGTAGTAGACACAATGCATAATTTGATTAATGCAAATATCAATACACTTCAATTTCAAAATGCCGCAAATTATCAATATCAAATTAGCTTTCCAGCTTATGGCACAAGTCCTCTTTTTAATACAGGAATCAATGCAGGTATGGCTGGTTCTTATTCACTTTTAGCAGACAAGATATATGTTCATCCGCAAAACTTCGCTTCACGATGTAGCAATGCAAGCATTGATATCGGGGCCTATGAAGAATGTGCACCAAATATAATCAGTCATACATCTGAGGCAGATGGACAAATTTATCCAAATCCTACACACGACATGCTTTATAGTACTTTGCCTGTAAGTACACTAAAAATGTTTGATATGATGGGTAAACAAGTTGCGGAAACAAACAATTTACCTTTATCATTTCATTTGCCTTCAGGTATTTATTTACTTCAAATCGAAGACAAGAAAGGGGACTTTTTTTATCAAAAAATACAAGTAGATTAATTTAATTACGAGGATGATTGTTGTGTACTGAACGCCTTTTTAGGAATAGGGAGCATCAATAAAAGCCCTAAAATAAAATATACAGAAAGTCCTAAAGCTGAGTTTCGCATACCACCCATCATAAGGCTAATTAATCCAAATGAAAGGGTGCCTATCACTATACCCAATTTGTCACACACATCGTAAAAGCTAAAGTAAGAAGCGGTATCATTAGTAAGTGGGAGCAATTTTGAATAGGTTGATCGTGATAAAGACTGAATCCCCCCCATGACCATGCCAACAGCAAAAGCAAGTATAAAAAATTGAAAAACCGTTTGGATTACAAAAGCAGCAAAGCAAATGCAAATCCAACATATAATGAGCAATAACAAAGAAATTTTATTGCCGGAAAGTTGTGATATTTTTGCAAAAAGCCAGGCGCCGCCAATGGCTACAAGTTGTATAACGAGTACCACTGCCAATAATTGTGTGGTTTCCATTTTTAATTCATCACTGGCAAAATAAGTAGCCATATACATCACTGTTTGGACACCCATATTATAAAAGAAAAAGGAAGCCAGAAATTTTTTTAAGGTAGGGTAATGTTTGAGTTCATTCCATACTTTATTGAGTTCAGCATATCCTTGTTTCAATATGACCAATGTATGATGGCTTTTTTCTTTTTTCACTTCCTTTAAGGTATTGAACGGTATTTGCGCAAAGGCAAACCACCAAATACCTACCATTAAAAAAGAGATTCTTGCAGGTAATGAACCTAAATTTAGATGCATTTGATCATTCAATAATATAAAGGCAAAACAGATCAACATCAACAACACACTGCCAATATAACCCATCGAAAACCCTTTCGCACTGACTGCATCTTGATTTTGCTTGGATGCTATTTCGGGTAAAAATGCATTATAAAAAACAATACTTCCACAATATCCTATAGAGGCAATCACTGAACAAACTAAGCCATATAAAATGTTTGCTTCACCGTTGTTGTCTTTTTGAAAGAAGAACATTGCTGCACAAGCACTTGCACCTAAGTAACAAAAAAAACGCATAAACGATTTTTTATTGCCCCTCGAATCAGCAATTGAAGAGAGTATAGGCGATAGAAATGCAATAAACAAAAATGAAAAGGAAATTGAAAAAGAAGCTAAAGATGATCTTAAATAGGTAACACCACCTATCATTACTTTTTCAGGAACTATGGCACTGTAATAAGCTGGAAATATAGCCGATGTGATGATCAATGAATAGGCTGAATTAGCCCAATCGTAATAGGTCCATGCACGTATTGTTTTTTTATCGTCTAACAGCATTCGATATTTATTTTAGATGGTAAATTCACGACCTCATCATTTAAAATCCCTGATATAATATTTTTCTGTACAATGTTTTGTTTCTTGCGGATCATTGCTTGCAATAATCACTATTTTATCTTTGGTAAAATCTTGTATCATTTTTTCATACAGTTTAATACCTTCTTCATCTAAATTCGTACAGGGTTCATCAAGCAGTAATACAGGGGCATTACTGATAAATGCTTGTGCCAGTTTCACACGCTGTTTCATACCACTTGAATATTTCTCAATTAATTTGTCTTTTGATTTTTCTAACCCAATATAAGCGATTATTTCATTTACTTCCATTTTTTGTGGTTTGAAAGAAGCATGATAACTTAAAAATTCGCTAAGTGTCATTTCTTCAATCAACTCAAGATAGGGAGCACATACAGAAACATATTGATAGATATCGTCAGGAGAAATTTTTTGTTGATTGATGGTATATTGAATAGTCCCTTTTGATGGGGATAAGTAACCTGCAAGTATTTGCAATAAGGTAGATTTGCCTGAGCCATTGATACCTAATAAGGCAATGATACAAGGAGAAGAAAATGTATGATTGATATCGCTGAAAAGCAATTCCTCATTATACTTTTTTTCAATATGGTTTAATTCAATTTGTATCATATGTTTAAAACAAAAGGGGTATCTATAATATTGTTAATACTGACCAGTACTTAATAATACTAAGGTACAAGCTTCAAGAGTTTCAATATTGTTTTCCGCTGCCAATTGCTCAAGTTCATCATTTTCGGTTCCAGGGTTAAATATAATACGTTTGGGTTTCAATGACAGGATATAATCGTAATAGGCAAGTTGTCTGCCTGCATTCAAATACAAGGTCACTGTATCAATATCATTTACATTCAAAGGCTCAATCAATATTTCAGTTTGGTC
Organism: Bacteroidota bacterium; assembly: GCA_016711825.1. Lineage (GTDB taxonomy): Bacteria > Bacteroidota > Bacteroidia > Chitinophagales > Chitinophagaceae > OLB11. The sequence continues at coordinate 232,865 of JADJSG010000003.1, forward strand.
TATCATTCCTTTTTTATTGCCTATCGCCAATACGGGATGATTATATTTTGTCAGCATTTTGACTGCTTTGTTGCTATATCTTTCACTTTTTTCAGAAGCGCCTAACACCAATGTGTATTTTTTTGACATGATAGTAAATTAAGTTGCAAACTTATATTAAATATATTTATGATTAGTCTAAAAATGAATCCAAACATTGATGGGTAACCACCATTCAAATAGTCAATTTTAATGGTTCTTAGGTATTAAATGATGAAAACGTTGTAATATTACTGCCATGAAAAAATTAAGTTGCCAGGTAAACGTTGCGCAAATGATGAAAGAACCAAGTCATCAAGCTGAAGTGCATACGCAATTATATTTTCGGGATTGCGCTTTTGTAGCGGAAGAACCTGTTGGCAGTTGGGTAAAAATTGTAACCATCAATCATCAAACCACTGGTTGGGTATTAAAATCTCAATTTACAGAGTTAGATATACAACATGAGGATACATTTCCATACATCGTTTTTGGGCATCATACAAGTATGCTTAATGAACATCATACATTACCCTTATTGAATGGCACGTATTTGAGGGAATCTGATATAACATCCTTAAATCAAACAAATCAACTCATCGCAATTGATGCCATCCGGCCTGAGGAAGCCTTTAAACAGCAATTGTTACAGAGCTATTTACAGGCCCCCTATCATTGGGGAGGTACTTCCATCTATGGTATCGACTGTTCAGGACTTGCTAAAATGTTTTATAAGTTTTTTTCGATTCATCTGCCTCATTTGGCATCAGCCCAAATACTACAAGGGGAAGTACTCGATTTTCTTGAGAATGCCATTTGTGGCGATCTGGCCTTTTTTGAAAATGATGCCAGTGAAATTAATCATGTGGGTATATTGCTCAATGCCAGCGAAATCATACATGCAAGCGAAACCAACGGCAAAGTAGCTATAGACTCAATGGATAATCATGGTATCGTCAACAAAAAAACGGGCAAAAGAACCCATTCTTTACGAATCATCAAACGATTATTATAAACCTCGAAATAAAACGATTTTATTGAGTTCTTCTGATTTTTCATGGTCTTGCAATTCATCATACATCATGATTAAGGACTCGATGGTGCTTAAAACAATTTCTTGGTTTGAAAGGGGCAGATAAATCTGTTCTGTATTCTTAAAATTGTATTTTTTAATATAAACATCCACATCATTTTGCGTAAAAATAGTACCTGTATTGGCATCTATATAAAACTGAATTTTTTGGACTTGTTTGGCATCTTTACTGAAAAAATCATATTGATTATCAAAATAAGCCAATAAATGTTGACGTGGCAATTGTATCGCAAATACAGGAATATCGAGCATTTCGCAAAGCAACTGATAAATAATACCCAATGAATAATTATTACCTTCACGTGTTTCAAGCACTTCACTTATATAATAATGATTGGCTTTGTTGGCTTCAAGGTCAAACCCAGTAAACTTATACATACTATAAAACACACTGTTTATCACATGTATCTGCTCAAGAGGTGTCAAATAATTATGTAATTCAAGCCAACAGCTTTGATAAATGCTTTTTAAGGTTTTGCGACAAAAATCTTCATTCAATTCAGGAAAACGATATTTTGAAAGTAGCATAGCCCCCTGCATCAAAGAAGCATTGGGTGAAAAATACCATTTTTTTATATCGTTGTAAGTATCATTGAAGTTTACCTTATGTATGATGTTCTCAATACGTTCCTGAACTGTATTGTCGGTCGTTTCTTCCCAAAAATGTTCTAAATTGGGAATGATTTCTTTACCGTAATGCACAATTTTATCTGATACTGTTTCAAATATTTCTTTATCGGGGTCATCGAGCAGATGAAAAAGGGCTTTAATTTCTTTAGTGTTTTTCATAATAAATGTTGCTATTCCATAGTGTGTTTTCATTTCTGCCATGATCATTCTTAAAAAAGAATCCAATTTTTTCAAAAAATCAACATGGGAATCACCAAAAAATAAACATCAGAGGGCCAGTACATCGGTTTAGCTATTCGTCTTGTTTCTTTACATTTTTGGTAATTCAGTGGAAAAATAGAAATTAAATTCATAATCTATTCTTTTGTCAGCATTTATTTTTAAACAATATTGTTTGAAAAAAATAATCTGCTATCTATCAAAATTATTATCGAAATTTGCAATTCAATTTTTTTGTAAGATGTCTGTAAAAGTAGAAAACCTAACTAAAGTATATGATGAACAAGTGGCTGTCAACCACATTTCATTTGATATACCCAAAGGTGAGATTGTTGGTTTTTTAGGACCCAATGGTGCAGGTAAATCAACCACCATGAAAATTATTACAGGTTACATACCAGCAACAGAAGGATCTGCAACAGTTTGTGGCAAAGAAGTTAGTAATCATCTGATACATACTCAACGCAATATTGGATATCTTCCCGAATCAAATCCTTTATATCACGAAATGTATGTAAGAGAATACTTGACATTTTTAAGCCGTGTACATAAACTTGGCATCAAAAGCAATAAACGCATCGATGAAGTTATCGAGCTTACAGGCTTAGGTCGTGAAGAAAAGAAAAAAATTGGCTCTTTATCAAAAGGATATAAACAAAGAGTTGGTCTTGCTCAGGCGATCATACACGATCCTGAAGTACTTATATTAGATGAACCAACTTCAGGTTTGGATCCCAATCAAATAGTAGAAATCAGAGACTTAATTAAAAACTTTGGCAAGGAAAAAACGGTTATCTTATCAACCCATATCATGCAGGAAGTAGAAGCCATGTGTAACCGTGTCATCATTATCAACAAAGGAAACATCGTTGCTGATGATAGCTTAATACAATTACAACAAAATAATGAACATAAAAATCTGGAAGATATTTTCAGAAGTCTGACCTTAAACTAATTTATTATATAAAATTCAATTATAACGTTTGTCCATTTTTAAAAATATTCAAAAATTTATTCTTTCCAATACAAGAGATACAAAACCTGATATTTTTGCACAGGAAGATGAAGTGATGCGCGAATTTAAAAATTTCTCCAACTCCTATCGAATTGGCATTTTATGCTATTTTACCGATTATGATATGCAGGAAGAAATTTCGAATTATAAAAAACGACTTGAACAGCTTGGTTATGAATGTGATGTATTGCTGTTTATTGATAAAAAAGAACGCGAAAACAATATTTATCTTCAATACTTTGATTGGAACGATTTAGATAAAAAAACATTGTTGCCTCATAGTCCTAAAACAGATCGCATTATCGTAAAAAAATATGATATGTTGTTTAATCTGTATTTTCAACCAAGCCTGCCTTTATTGTATATTGCTCAAATGTCACAGGCAAAGTGTCGGGTAGGGCCTTACAATGATGCACTCAAAAAAGTATCTGATATATTAATCCCTTGCGATGAAGGTGAAAATATTGCTTCTTTAATTATCCATATCAATTCAACACTTAAATTAAAACCTTATGAACGTAAAAATATTTAGGGGTACTGGGGTTGCTTTAGTTACACCCTTTACAGCCGACCATGCCATTGATTTTGTCGCATTAGAGCAATTGGTCAATCATGTAATCAATCAAGGGGTTCATTATTTAGTAGCATTAGGTACTACCGCCGAAACACCTACCTTGAGCGCTGATGAAAAAAAAGCGGTATTGCAGGCTGTAATCAAATACAACAATCATCGGGTACCATTGGTTTGTGGCATAGGAGGAAATCATACCGATGAGGTTGTGCAACAAATGCTTTCGTATCCATTAGATGAAGTAGATGCCATTTTAAGTGTAACACCTTATTACAACAAGCCTACCCAGGCGGGTTTGTTAGCTCATTATAAAGCAATCGATCAACATTCCCCTAAGCCTATCATACTTTACAATGTGCCAGGCCGTACCGGTGTTAATATGACAGCCGAAACCACCATCACTTTAGCCAATGAATGCAATAATATCATTGGCATCAAAGAAGCCAGTGGCAATATGGTGCAATGTATGGAATTGGCTAAAAATAAACCAGCTGACTTTATATTGTTGAGTGGTGATGACAATCTCGCCATGGCGCAAATTGCCTGTGGATTTGAAGGTGTTATTTCGGTTGCTGCCAATTGCTTCACTTCCTTATTTTGCGAAATGATCAACGCTTCCTTAGCCTATGATTTTCAAAAAGCCCAACAACTTTTATACAAATTATTGCCTGGTATCGATTTGCTCTTTGTGGAAGGTAATCCAGCTGGGGCTAAATGTGTATTGAGTGAGTTAGGGTTGATGCAAAACATCATGCGTTTACCAGTGGTTCCCGTAAGCAATGCTACCCATCAACAGATTAAAGACTTTATGAAAACCCTTTAAACTCATTTTTTTTAAAAAATCTTTTTCTTATGAAAAAAATAATAATCGCTTCCATTTTAATCCTTTCATTTCAAAGTATGCAGGCGCAAGAACGTGCGAGTAAACTTATGCTTGTTAAAGGACAAAAAATAAAAATAAAATCAATTGATACCTCTGATATAAAACAAAAAAGAGGCGAGGAGTCGATGGATATGAAAACCTTATCGAATGCTGAAACTGAAATGGTGGTACTTGAAGTAAAAGAAAACGGATATTTAGCCACTACATCCCTCAAAAAAATCAATGTTGACTTTGAAGGGTTTGGTCAAAAAATGCAGTACGACAGTGAGAATCCTGGCAAACAGGAAGGGATGATGGCTGAGCAATTAAAAAATGCAATCAATAAATTAGATACGATTCAACTTGATTTTGAAGGAAAAAAAATAGAAGATGAAGAAGGAGATGATCCAAAAAAAGGACGTGGTAAAGGGGGTAGAGGAGGTATGATGCGAATGATGAACCAGGCAGGTACCAATGTTGAAAATGCATTTTTACTTATTCCTGCTGAAGCAAAAGAAGGCAATGGTTGGAAAAAAGATGCGACCAAAGATGGTATGAGAACCCAAACCATTTATTTTGTTGAAAAAATAGATGGACCCATTGCAATCGTTTCCTTCAAGAAAAAAACCAAAGGAACCATTACTCGTTCTGGTGGACAAGGCGGTGAGATGAAAATCGAATCCGATAATTTGTCAAACGGAATGATTACAGTTGATATGACAAGCGGTGTGGTAAAATCTTATACCGAAACCACCAATACCAATTCCAAAACCAATATGATGGGGCAAGACATGCCATCTACAGGCACTGTTATAAGTCATATCGTGTTTGAATAATATTGGCAATTTTTTTTAAAACTCTTGGAAAATCCATGCTTCTTGCACTGCTAAACAAGTCTTAAATAGATTTTGTATTTGATGAATGTTGAAGCAATCGGTTTAGTTCACCTATCTCCGTGGCATTTAATAATCGCCACTTGCCTGTTGGTAATTTATCTAATTTAATATTCATTATCCTCACCCGAGTCAAGGAAGTGACATCATAACCTAAATATTCACACATTCGTCTGATTTGGCGGTTAAGCCCTTGTGTGAGAACAATACTGAACTTTTTACCACTCAATGCATACACTTTACACTTCAGGGTTTGGGTTCCCAAAATAGGGACTCCATTGGCCATTTTAGTAATAAATTCAGGTGTAATCGCCTTATTGACCGTTACAATATATTCTTTATCATGTTTATTACCAGCACGCAATATTTTATTCACAATATCACCATCATCAGTGAGTAATAATAAACCTTCTGAGTCCTTATCGAGTCGGCCCACCGGAAATATTCGTTTAGGATAATTGATATACGAAATCACATTGCTTTTATCTTGTGTATCTGTTGTGGTGGTAATGCCTACTGGTTTATTGAGAATTATATAAGTAGAAAGCGATTTTTTCTTTTTCAATAATTCATCATCTACATATACTTTATCATTTTCTGTCACTTTTGATGTAGGCAATGCAATACTATCATTAATCATTACCCTACATTGAGCTATCATAGCATCTGCTTCACGACGTGAACAATACCCCGTCCTGCTGATATATTTATTGATTGGAATAGCTTGATGACTCATTTAAATGCAATATTAATCTTTTACCTCGGATTTTATAGTTGCAATTCCATGTGATTCCCCTAAGCAATTGAAAGAATCTGATTTGCAACTGTTTTGGCTCTTTTGGTTCTCACTACAAAATAGGGGTTTATGCTAAAGTAAAATATTGAATTTTAAAGAAGGTTTGAATCTTGAAAAAAAATCAACTGAATCACATTTTTTTCTAATACTGTTTTCCTTTACTTTTGCGCGAATTTTTAAAACAACCCATTTAAAATATATACTATGACAGCAGCAAAAATCACGATGAACCAAGGCATTCTTCAAGTTCCTGACCAACCTATAATTCCTTTTATAGAAGGAGATGGTATTGGCCCCGATATCTGGAAAGCAAGTGTACGTGTTTTTGATGCAGCAGTGCAAAAAGCTTATAATGGTAAAAGAAAAATTCATTGGCTTGAAGTGCTGGCAGGTGAAAAAGCCTTTAATCAAACAGGATCATGGATGCCAGAAGCTACTATGCAAGCTTTTAAAGATTATTTACTTTCAATCAAAGGCCCCCTTACAACCCCTGTAGGTGGCGGTATTCGTAGTTTAAATGTAGCCCTTCGACAAGAACTTGATTTATATGTTTGTTTACGTCCTGTGCATTATTTCGAAGGAACTCCATCACCAATGTGGCATCCCGAAAAAGTTAATATGGTGATTTTTAGAGAAAATACAGAAGATATTTACGCAGGTATCGAATATATGACCGGAACCCCCGAAGCAAAAAAACTCCTCGATTTTTTACAAAATGAAATGGGGGTTAAAAACATCCGTTTCCCAGAAACCACTTCTTTAGGCATCAAACCTGTCAGTAAAGATGGTAGTGAACGTCTCATTAGGGCTTCTATCAAATATGCAATCGATCATAAAATGCCAAGTGTAACCATTGTACACAAAGGCAATATAATGAAATTCACGGAAGGTGCTTTCAAAAACTGGGGTTATGAACTGGCAGAAAGAGAATTTGGAGAATATGTGTACACCTGGACCCAATGGGAACAAACAAAAAAAGAATATGGCGAAGCAGTAGCCAATGAAGAAATGAAAGTAGCAAGTATCGGTGGACGAGTGATTATCAAAGATGCTATTGCGGACAACTTCCTACAGCAAGCCTTATTAGCCCCGCAAGATTATAGTGTGATTGCAACCCTAAACCTCAATGGCGATTATATCAGCGATGCATTAGCAGCCCAGGTAGGAGGTATCGGCATCGCACCAGGAGCCAATATTAATTACCTTACAGGACATGCAGTGTTTGAGGCCACCCACGGCACTGCACCTCGATTTGCAAACACCAATACCATGAACCCTTCTTCAGTTATATTGAGCGGCGTAATGATGCTTGAATATATGGGATGGCATGAAGCAGCAGAAGCCATTACCCATGCAGTTGGCAAAGCCATTAAAAATAAAAAAGTGACCATTGATTTTCACAAATTGATGAAAGAGGCTACATTACTCAAAACAAGCGAGTTTGCGGATGAAATTATTTTAAATTTGTAGTCATGTTATAAAACAATGATTCAGTTTAAAGTTACCATTGAACAGTTTGGGCAACAAGGCGAAAAAACAGGCTGGACCTATTTTTTAATCCCAAATGAATTAGCCAGTCAACTCAACCCAGGTGTAAAAAAATCTTATCGGGTGAAGGGAACACTCGATCAAATACCTATTGCTGGTATCGCCATCATTCCCATGGGTGAAGGCGATTTTATCATGCCATTAAATGCAACGCTTCGTAAAAAAATCGGCAAGAAAAAAAATGATAATCTAGTTGTAAAACTAGCTATCGACACTTCAATCTATCAGTTGAATGAAGCAATGATGGAATGCCTGCAGGATGAACCCGAAGCCTATCAATACTTTCTTTCATTTCCCCGCTCACACCAAAATTATTACAGCAAATGGGTAGAATCTGCTAAAACTACTGTCACCCAAGCTAAACGTATTGCCCAAATCATAGAAGCTATGTATCTCAAACAATCTTTTGCTGAAATGCTAAAGTCGGGTAAAAAATCGTAAGTAGATTAAAAAGCAATTTTGACCAGTTTCTCTTCATTTTATACCATATTCTGTTTAAAAGTAACCACTTTCTAAAAAAATGAGATTTAAAGAGAGCAATTTCTAATTTTGAGAAAATTTAACAAAATATGAAATTCACTTTATCGTTTACAGTATTGCTTACTTTCTTATTGACCTCTTTTGGGACGATGGCACAAGTGCCCCAATTGTTTAATTACCAAGGCATTGCCCGGGATGCAGCTGGAAATCCATTGAGCAATCAATCTTTGTCACTTAAACTTGCGGTATTGCCCACGTCCGATGCGGTATTGCCCGAATATGAAGAAACCCAGCAAGTACGTACCAACGAGTTTGGCTTATATTCATTGCAAATTGGCAATGGTACTCCATTATCCGGCGCCATGAAAACCGTTAAATGGGAAACAGGCAATAAGTATATCAAAGTGTCTATTGACCCTACAGGAGGCAATCAATATATAGATGCTGGCACTAACCAATTGCTTTCTGTACCCTATGCCATCTATGCCGATAAATCAGGTAGTACAAATGAAAAGGAAAATGACAAAACCCGTGCAGGTGCCGTATCTACTTCTGCCGCAGGTACTGGTACTGTCAATTTCCTTACAAAATTTACCGCTGCTAATACCATTTTCAATTCTCAAATATTTGATAATGGTACCAATATTGGTATTGGTACAACCACTCCAGCAGCGAAATTGCATTTGAGAACAACGACTGGAAATGTAGAACATATACGTATGCAAAATACCAATGCAACTGGTTTTGGAAAGTTTTTGATGCATAATGACAATGTCTCAAACTATGCAACGTTTACAAAATATGGAAGTGCATTTGTAGGTGGTGTATCTGGTATCACTACTCAATATCCCTTTGCCAATATGCTGGCTTTTGGCAATAATGTAGGTCCTTTTATGTTGTCAAACAATGGCAATGTCGGTATAGCAATAATTACAGGTGGCACCACCAATATGAAATTTAATGCCAACCAAACAACTGGTTATTTAGGCTTGGGCGGAAATGCTTTACCTGCCGCAAAGGTGCATTTCAATACAGCTACTGCCAACGATACTATTAAATTTACCAATTCCACCACAGGTCATACCGCCTTAGATGGTACTGAAATCAGAACTGTAGGGAATACAGCTAATATTATCAATCGGGAAAATAGCACCCTCAATTTGGGCACTTTTGACACTGCTCGTATTACAGTTTTAGGCAACGGCAATGTGGGTGTTGGGGTTACTACGCCTACTACCAAGCTTGATGTGAATGGAACCTTACGAATCCGAGGAGGCTTACCTCAAGCGGGTTATGTACTGACTTCAGATGCTTTAGGAAATGCCAGCTGGCAAGTGCCTGGCGGTTCACCTGGTATATTTCCAGGTACAGCCAAAGGAAATACCCCCTATTGGAATGATACCATTTGGGTAAACAATAGCAACAATTTATACAACAATGGATCCAAAGTGGGTATAGGTACCAATGCGCCTGCACAATTATTTAGTATCAAAAATAAATTGATGGTAGATAGCAATGGTGCACTCAAATTAGGAGCAGGAGCCATGTTGCCGAACACGCCGTTTAGTGTAAATAATAGAATGATGGTGGATAGTAATGGGACCATAAAAATGGCACTTGATTCTAATAAAGTATGTATCGATGTTTCTGCTTGCAATGATGACTTTGGCTATATTAAACTTTTAAAAGGAAGTTCAACTGGTCAGCAAGGCTTAAGTTATGGCAATAATGGTCTTTTGGGAAATTCAGAATTTATTTTTAAAGATTCTGCTGGTTTTCCATATCTATACATTTCTGATGCTGGTAATAGCAGTAGCAATGGAACGATGCTACTAACAGGGAATTTTTATTCTGATTCACTTATTACAACGCGACTTGATGCTCAAATTGGTCATTTTGGCGATTTATTTGTTGATTCTTTTAGGGTAACTCAAAACCTTTTTAGTGGTGGAATTAATACCTTTTATAATTTATACAATGCCGAACCAGTAGTTACAATTAAAGGCCAATCATTATTTGGGGATCCAATACTCAATGGAATTATGCGAGTAGAAACATCTGCAAGTGATCCCACTGATAATCTAACAGGAGTTATTGTGAATATCACACCTGATACTACCCAAACCAAAGGAACCGGTATACAAACAGATGGTTGTAAAGTAGGCCTTATTGCCAATGCCTTTAACAATGGCTCTTCGGCATTGACCCATGCCATAGAAGCTACTGCAAGCAATAACGGATCAAATACGGGTCTATTGGTAAAAGCAAGAAACAGAGGTACCGTTTCAGGAACCAAAACGGCTATCAATGCACAAGCAACGGGTGGTTCTGTAAACAATGCTGCATTGATGACTGGTGATGTTACCATTACAGGCAATTTGTCAAAAGGCGGTGGTACCTTTAAAATTGATCACCCGCAAGATCCTGAAAACAAATACCTGATCCATAGTTTTGTAGAAAGCCCTGATATGATGAATGTGTACAATGGCAATATAGTTTCTGATGCAAATGGGGTGGCTGTAGTATCATTACCTTCTTATTTTGAAGCCGAAAACAAAGATTTCAAATACCAATTAACCGTTCTTGATAACAGTGCCGATTTTGTAATGGCTAAAGTAAGTAAAAAAATAAACAACAATACCTTTGAAATCAAAACCTCTAAACCCAATGTAGAAGTAAGTTGGCAGGTAACTGGCGTAAGAAAAGACAAATGGGCTGACGCACATCGTGTAGTACCTGAACTGGAGAAAGAAGCTCGTTACAAAGGCAGTTATCTACATCCTGAACTCTATGGTAAATCTGTAGAAGAAGGTATTTTGATACAAATGGGTAATGAAGGCGAAAGTGATAAAAAATAATATCCTTACTTCAAATGTATTTGACTTCACCCACAAATGATTTGCTAAATTAGTCATCGCAATACCGCTTTCTTTTTTACATTTGTCAAATATATTTTAATACTTATTATGACAATAGGAATCATCGGATGTGGCACCATGGGGGCTGGTATTGCGCAAGTTGCTGCCACCTATGGCAACAAAGTAGTGGTAGTAGATACCAATGAAATGGCCTTAATTCAAGCGTCTCAACGGATGACCAATACCATTGAGAAATTGATAGCAAAAGGCAAGATGACAGAAGAAGCAGGAAATGCTTTGCTACAACAAATAACATGGACTCATCAGCAAGATGCACTGGCTGAATCAAACATGGTAATAGAAGCCATCGTTGAAAATGTGAGCATCAAACAAGCACTTTTCTCTAGTATTGAAACGATTGTGAACGATACTTGTATTTTGGCATCCAATACTTCTTCCCTGTCGATTACATCGATAGCATCGGCATGCAAAAATCCAACAAGGGTAATTGGGATTCATTTTTTTAATCCAGCCGCATTGATGGAACTTGTAGAGATTATCCCCGCACTACAAACCAGCAGCGAAACAACAGTACGCGCTAAAAGCATTATCGACAGCTGGAACAAAAAAACAGTCTTGGCAAAAGATACCCCTGGATTTATAGTGAATCGAATTGCCAGACCCTTTTATAGTGAGGCAATTCGTTTGTATGAAGAGGGTATAGCAGGTATTGAAACCATTGATTATGCCTTAAAAACCTTCGGTGGATTTAAAATGGGGCCTTTTGAACTGATGGATCTGATTGGTCATGATGTAAACTATACCGTAACCGAAACAGTATGGAAATCGTTTTATTATGATTCAAAATACATCCCATCATTTACCCAAAAAAGATTGGTTGAAGCATGTTGGTTTGGTCGGAAATCAGGAAGGGGCTTTTATGATTACTCAGAAAATGCTATCAGTCAGGAGCCGAATATTGACGTAACCCTTTGCAATGACATTCTACTAAGAGTATTGGTGATGTTGATCAATGAAGCCGCACACGCATTGTATTTAAACGTTGCTTCGAAAGATGATATTGAATTAGCTATGACCAAAGGGGTTAATTATCCAAAAGGTTTGTTGCAATGGGCTAATGATATTGGCATTGAAAATGTCGTTAATAAATTAGATGAGCTTTACAATCTTTATCATGAAGAACGTTATAAATGCTCACCCATACTTAGAAAAATAATTCAATTCTAATCACTACACCTTTTCCTGATATACCTTAATTCACTCTCTCAATATCTTATTAATTATTTAAATCATTACCCTATGGTCTATTCCTATAAAAATATCATCCCCATCATACACCCAAGTGCATTTATACATCCTCAGGCTGTGGTAACCGGTGATGTAGTCATCGGAAAAGATGTTTATATAGGGCCTGGAGCCGCTATCAGAGGAGATTTTGGCAAAATCATCATCGAATCGGGGTGCAATGTGCAAGAAAATTGCACCATTCATATGTTTCCGGGTGTCACAGTTTTGCTGAAAGAAAATGCACATATTGGACATGGAGCCATCATTCATGGCGCCACTATTGGCAAAAATTGTTTGGTTGGGATGAATGCTGTTTTGATGGATGATGTAATATTAGGTGACGAATGTATTGTAGGCGCTTTATCGTTTATCAAAGCAAAAGAAATAATTCCTTCTAGGAGTTTAGTAGCGGGTAACCCTGCAAAAATCATCAAAGAAGTAAGTGACGAAATGATATCATGGAAAACACAAGGCACCCAAATTTATCAACAGTTAGCACGTGATTGTCATACTGATTTGATTGCCTGTGAGCCACTTCGAGAATTTACTACTCAGCAATCCAATGTGAATATTGAATACAGCATTTGGAAAGATTTTAATCAAAATAAATAAACCAAACTAATTGATTATCAATATTTTATATCGTTTTATCAAAGTTTAATACTAATAGTATTTCAATATAAATAATGATATGAATAACTTACTCTTTTAAAAAATGAATTTCTCATGTTCAGCAAAGCTTACAACATAGCCAATAAATTTACCCATCCATTCATTATTGTTTTACGAACGGAAGATGGGCATTTAGAAGGTGGGCTGGGCTCGTTTATTGTACTCAATGATGAAGGTTGGTGTATGACTGCTGCCCATAATTTTGGGGTTGCTTTTACCTTTAATCAGCATCAGCAAGAAAGACTGGCTTATGAAAAACAAAAAAGCCATTTGTCTGAACAAGCTCAACAAGATAGTCAAACACCCTCAACGCAGGGGATGAAAAATCCCAAATGGCTTACTCACTTTGCTTTATTATTGGGAGGGCAATCCATCCCAATACTTCAAAATTTCATTTATGGAGAACATGATATTGCTTTTTTTCAAATAGATCCGAAAGGATTTTCAACCCAAACGGTATATCCTAAAATTAAAAGCTCTACAGCAATTACACCGGGCACCAGTTTATGTAAATTAGGGTTCCCTTTTGTTGAGGTTAATCCTACTTTTGATATGCATACAGCTACATTTGGTTTATCACCCCAATTATTGCCTATCCCATTATTTCCTATTGAAGGGATCTATACACGCAATATTTTACGTGGAATGACTCAAGACGGATCAATGGATATTTTGTTTATTGAAACTTCCTCTCCAGGTTTGAAAGGTCAAAGTGGAGGCCCTATATTTGACATAGAAGGCAATATCTATGCAGTTCAATCACAAAACGCAACCCTGCCTTTGGGTTTTAAAGGTACGGTGATATCGAATGGTATTGCTGTGGAGGAAAATCAGTTTTTCAATGTTGGTATGGGCGTGCATCCGGCAACCCTTGAAATCTTGCTCAATAAACATCATATCAAGTATGCTATCGCACCCTAAATATATGCTTGTCATGTATTATTTGTAAAACGACTCTCATCGAAGGCTGCGCCTTCGTATGCTTTATGTTCCCTGTTTGCCACAGGCAAGTTGATAGCCTTGGGCTATTTATTTTCACCTACAAGAAAATAATAATGCAAATGATCTACATCAATAAAAATATATAAAGTATAACAAAGAGGTGTATATTATGTATCAGAGGGATTCCTTATCTTTGCCCACTAAAATAATAAAATTAAAATGGATCAAAACCCACAAGCACAGCAAAACCAGCTAAATATTGAGCTTACAGAAGAAATGGCAGAAGGCATTTATGCCAATTTAGCCATCATTACCCACTCTAATGCTGAATTTGTGGTTGATTATATCAATGTGATGCCAGGAAGCCCTAAAGCAAAAGTAAAATCTCGCATCATTCTTACACCACAACATGCAAAAAGATTATTAAAAGCTTTAGCCGATAATATTAAAAAATTTGAACAAGTACATGGTATGATTAAAGATGTAGAACCCGTATCTATACCGATGCAATTTGGAGGACCCACCGCACAAGCATAAGCAAACCAATTTATGACAGAAAAAATAATTATTCTTGACTTTGGTTCGCAGTACACACAGCTTATTGCCCGCAATATTAGAGAGCTGAATGTATACTGTGAAATCATTCCTTTTCATCATGCCATCGATTTTGACCATACCGTAAAAGGCGTAATCTTATCGGGTAGCCCTTCTTCAGTAAATGAGCCCAATGCGCCCCATGTTGATGTTAAAAGTATTAATACTCAGGTACCCGTTTTAGGTATTTGCTATGGTGCTCAGTTAACCACCAAACAATATGGTGGTAAAGTTGAAAAGTCATCATCAAGAGAATATGGTCGTGCCCAACTATGTAATATCAGTCACAATTACGCATTGACAGATGGCATTGAAGAGCATAATCAGGTATGGATGAGCCATGCCGATACCATTACTGAATTGGCACCTGAAGCCGATATCATCGCACAAACAGACAATATACCTGTTGCCGCTTTTGCCATGAAACATACCCCTTTCCCATTATTTGGTTTACAATTTCATCCAGAGGTAACGCATTCTGAAAATGGAAAACGATTTATCAGAAATTTTGTGCTGGAAATATGTGGTTGTATTCAACAATGGACTCCTGCAGCTTACATTCAGGAAACAGTTGAAAAAATTAAACAACAAGTAGGCAATCAAAAAGTGGTTATGGCATTAAGTGGTGGCGTTGATAGTACCGTTGCTGCAACCCTTATTCAACAAGCCATTGGCGAAAATCTATATTGTATTTTTGTTGACAACGGACTCCTTCGTAAAGAGGAGTTTCAGGATGTTTTAGAAGGGTATAAAACCCTTGGTTTAAATGTAAAAGGGGTAGATGCTTCTGCTATTTTTTATCAGCAACTAAAAGGTGTTTCAGACCCGGAAGAAAAAAGAAAAATCATAGGTGGATTGTTTATTGATGTATTTCAGGAAGAAGCAACCCATATAAAAGATATCCATTTTCTTGGTCAGGGTACTATTTATCCCGATGTCATTGAAAGTGTTTCTGTAAACGGACCTTCTGCTACCATCAAATCGCATCATAATGTAGGTGGTTTGCCTGAAAAAATGCATATGGCTTTGGTAGAACCATTGAGATACCTGTTTAAAGATGAAGTTCGTAAAATAGGTAGAGAACTCCTCCTGGACGATAACTTTTTGCAAAGACATCCTTTTCCTGGTCCCGGTCTTGGTATCAGAATTTTGGGAGAAGTAACAGCAGAAAAAGTGACGCTATTGCAAGAAGCAGATGCGATTTTTATCAATATCATAAAAGAAAAAGGCATTTACCACGATATTTGGCAGGCAGGTACAATGTTGCTTCCCATACAAAGTGTTGGGGTGATGGGTGATGAACGAACCTATGAGTTTACAGTGGCTTTACGTGCAGTGACCAGTATTGATGGTATGACAGCAGATTGGGCACATATTCCTTACGATATATTGGCATTGATTTCAAATGAAATTATCAATAAAGTGAAAGGTGTGAATCGTGTTGTGTATGATATCAGTTCAAAACCTCCCGCAACAATAGAATGGGAATAATTTTTTTATCTTTATCTATTCATTATCCTAACGAAATATATTTTTTTAAATGAAATACTCCCTTTTTTTTCTCTCATTACTGATGTTTTCATGGTTGGCAAACGCCCAACGTAAACCAATGATTTCCGAAGAAGATGAAAACAAGCAATCAGGCTATTTCAACTATCCCGAACCTGAAAAAAAAGAGAGATATAAAATTGCCGTTCTTACACCTCTATACCTTGATTCTGTTGACTTAGAAAAAAACCTTACCCGTATCCCTAAATTTATGATGCCGGGTATCGATTTTTATCAGGGGGTAAGCATAGCCGCTGACACTTTAAAAAATCAAGGGGTGAAATTTGATTTATATATCTATGACAGTAAATCAGATTATTTGAATGTAAAAAATTTAATTGCCAGCGATAAACTCGATTCTATGGATCTGATCATAGGCAATGCAAGTGTGAGTGATTTGGGCTTATTGGCTGATTTTGCCAAATCAAAAAAAATCAACTTCGTATCAGCGGTTTCTCCATCAGATGCAAACCAATCCGACAATCCGTATTTCACTATTTTACAACCACGTCTTATTTCGCATATCGAAAAAATGCATTATAGTATCAACCGAAAATATGCTGATAACAATGTTATTTTTATCAATAAAAAATCAGGAGGTGCCAGCAATGCCATCAATTATTTTAAAAATGATGTCGTTAATCCACTACCAGGTCGTTTTTCAGAATACGAAATGACCGGTGATGATCTTTCAATAGAAGATATCATATTGAAAATAGATTCAAATTACAATACATGTATCGTGTTGGGAATACTTGATGCGGGTATCGCATATAAAACATTGAAAAAATTAAACACAATTGCTAAAAGATTTCATATCAAAGTATATTGTATGCCCACAGCCGAAGCCATAAAATCATTGGGTAAAGTAGATGAATTTCCTGATATGCCTGTGTTTTATACCACTTCCTACATTATTGACAAAATCACTCCTTCAAGTATGTATATTGGTCGTGAATATAAAAAACGAATGGGCACTGCACCTACCGATATCGTGTTTAAAGGTTTTGAAAGTTTGTATTTCTTTGCTAAACTCCTTAACCGTTATGGGGTTCCTTTTAACGATCATATCAGCGATAATGCCTATACATTTATCACCCCCTATAAAATCATGCCTGTTAGGGAAAATAAAACCTTGAATTTTTTCGAAAATAAATTTTTATATCTTGTAAGGTATGAAAATGGCGTTGTTACTTATGAATAATATGAACTCTTAGTAATATTCAGTTTCAATAATATTGAAATAAAGCCTATCTGTAAAAGATAAACTATGTCAAACATTTCATTGACAAAGGTTCATTCCTATCACAAAGATTGTAAAGATTGAAGTTTCTCATTCCAATCAAATGTGGTTACAATTTAGTCTGTATAATTTCGGTTGAATGCCTCCTCACAATGTATTTAAACCAGTAACATATGAACAACCTTCAATGTGTAATTCGAATAAATAAAAAAAAGCGCAATAAGCGCTTTTAAAAATTCATTATTATTTATTTAATATTCATCTTCGTTAAAGAAGAAATCTTCTTGGGTAGGGTAGTCGGGCCATATATCTTCAATACCTTCATAGCTTTCACCTTCATCTTCCAATTCCTGAAGATTTTCAATGACTTCAATAGGAGATCCTGAACGAATGGCATAATCAATTAATTCTTCTTTTGTGGCAGGCCAAGGTGCTTCTTCTAAGTGGGATGCTAATTCTAAACTCCAAAACATATATTAATTAATTTAAAGGGTTTTTTTATTATTTTGCGCAAATGTAAGATTTAATTTATAACTTCCAAATCTTTATGTTTGCACTATGTTATCCACAAATCAAATATCAAAAAGCTATGGCAACCTACAAATCCTCAAAGGGGTCAGCATCAGCGTAAACAAAGGAGAAATCATCAGTATTGTGGGTCCATCTGGTGCTGGGAAAAGCACTTTATTGCATATAATTGGCACTTTAGACAAACCAGATACAGGAAATGTAAGCATTGATGGGGTAGATGTTTTTTCCTTATCAGCCAGAAAGCTTGCACAGTTTAGAAACCAAAAGATTGGATTTGTATTTCAGTTTCATCATTTATTACCAGAATTTACAGCCCTCGAAAATGTTTCTATGCCAGCACTCATCAATCATTTATCAAAAAAAGAAGCAGAGAGAAAAGCCATGCCCCTACTGGAAATGATGCAATTGAGCGACCGCATTCATCATAAACCTGCAGAGCTATCTGGTGGTGAACAACAACGTGTGGCCATTGCAAGGGCTTTAATCAATAATCCATCAGTGGTATTGGCCGATGAACCTACCGGTAATTTAGACACCCAAAACTCATTGATTATTTTTGAAATGATCAATACATTGCGTAATGAATTGAAACAAACATTTATATTAGTCACGCACAATGAAGACTTAGCCAATCAAAGTGATCGGGTATTGAAAATGGCTGACGGAAAAACAGTATCATGAAATTTAAGAAACAAACTATAGCTTTTGAAGACACCAACTATTTTTCAAAAATAGCCATCGATTATATACATAAAAAGGAAAAGCTACAGCCATTTATTCAGGCCTTTCCTGATAAAGAATCTTTAGCGAAACAAATATTCCTTAAACAACAACAACAAATAGATCGAGTATTATTGCAAGAGGTGATAACACAACAATATGCAGAGATTTCCATGGATGAAGCCGTTTCGCAAAATGTCGCCTTATTATCAAACACAAACACATTTACCATTTGCACTGCTCATCAACCATGTATTTTTACAGGGCCTTTGTATATTATTTATAAAATAACACATGCTATCAAACTTGCGCAGACATGCAAACAGCTTTTACCAAACAATCATTTTGTTCCCGTATTTTATATTGGTTCCGAAGACAATGACCTTGAAGAAATTGGTACAATGCATCTGTACAATGAAACGTTGACATGGAATACCCCTCAAACAGGTGCTTGTGGTAGTATGAACACCGCTGATTTGTCGAATGTTACCAAAGAAGTATTAGCTGTACTCGATCAAAATATCATTGATGAAAAATGGCTCGCACAACTGATAAATCAGGCTTACGGTTCAAATCTTTCACTCACTGCTGCCACAAGAATCATGCTTAATGGTTTGTTTGCATCCTATGGTCTATTAATTTTAGATGCCAATGAGCATCGATTTAAAAAAGTATTTGCCCCGATCATGAAAGATGAATTGCTGCGACAACAATCGGCAATTTGGGTAAGTGAAACGGGAAAACAACTCAGCGAATTTTACAAAGTACAAGCAACGGGAAGAGAAATCAATCTCTTTTATTTAAAAGATCAACTAAGGGCGCGAATAGAAAAAAAGGGAGATCGCTGGACTGTACACAATACTGATCTTTCGATGAATGAATCTGAGCTATTATCAGAAATCGAAAGGCACCCTGAACACTTTTCGCCCAATGTGATTTTACGTCCCCTTTACCAGGAAATGATACTCCCCAATATCGCGTTTATAGGTGGTGGCGGTGAATTAGCTTATTGGCTTGAATTGAAAAAGATTTTTGATCAATATCAAGTACCTTATCCCATTATATTGCTTCGAAATTCATTTCTACTGATTGATTATACTACTATTCAACGTATTGATAAGGCACAGCTAACTTTATCACATTTGTTTATACAAACGGATGCCCTCAATAAATTACTGCTTGCCAGTCACGAATCCCTTACGCAACTAGATGAAAAATTAGCGTCTATTCATACACTTTTATTGGATATTGAAAAACTGAGTGCTACCATCAATATTAATCTGGAAACAAGTATGAAAGCACATCATGCGAAAGCCTTAAAAGTGACAGATAGAATTAAACAAAAGTTTATTGCCCAATTAAAACAAAAAGAAACAGCCAAATTGCAAGCTGTTAGCAACATCAAACAAACCCTGTTTCCTGCAAATTCATTACAGGAACGCTACGATAATTTTATTCCGATGTTTAAGAAATATGGAAAAAATTTGATTGCAACTTTGATTGAAATGCAAGAAGGTATTGAGAGTGCTTTTATTATTTTAACAGAAGATAAAAATGAAATCATTTAGGTAGCAAAATAAATTTACCTACAATTTATTGAAAATCTACACTTTTGAAATGAATGAGCAAGACCTATTTAGTAAAATATAGGATAGTAGGGTAGTGATCACTGTATCCATCATTCCATACACCATTGCTATAACTACGTTTGGGATAACCACGATAATTGCCAAATTTTTCAACCATAAAACTTTTATTATACACCTCTGCACCTATGTATTTTAAACCCATATTACCTTTGCCAAAAAAACCATAAGAAAGGATGATTTGATCAAATAAACTCCAGGCATCCTGATAAGCCATACTTCCTAAACCTTTTTTGTAAAAACTATAAAACGGATTAAAAAGCCCCCCTGATTTTACATCTTCCATTTTGCCTTTTGCCTGAAGTACTTCTGTAACACTTGCATTCACAGGGTCATCGTTTAAATCCCCCATATTAATGACTTTCGTAAGTGGGTCAATGGCCATCAAGGAATCAATGATTTTTTTACTCACGGCAGCAGCTATTTTTCTTTTTTCTCTGGTACTTGCTTCACCACCTCTTCGTGAAGGCCAGTGGTTGACAAACACATGCACGATGTCGCCTTCTAATTTACCCGTTACATACAGCACATCTCTTGTTGGTCTGTCGCCTTCCTCTATTGGTACGGTAAGTGAACGAGCTGCAAGCACTTTAAACTTTGAAGGATTGTATAAAAAGCCACAATCCACACCCCTTGTATCAGGTCCTTCAAAATGAACAACTTTCATATTGCGCGATTTTAATAAAGGATGTGCACAAAGTGTTTTAAGTACAAATTCATTTTCAATTTCGGCTACCCCTAAAAAAGAAACACCATCGGGTGTTTTTTCAGTACCCATTTGAGCAATGACAGTGGCAAGATTTTCTATTTTTTTAATAAATACTTTAGGTGAATAGGCATTGGCACCATTGGGTGTAAACTCATCATCATCTGTATTAGGGTCATTGATGGTATCATAATAATTTTCCAGATTATAAAAACCAATGGCAGTTACTGGTTTTTGTTGTGCCTGTAAATAATGAAATGAAACACAACAAAGAAGTAGGACTATTTTTTTCAACTTAATATTTTTTTCAAAATAACAATCATTATTCCTAATTGTTGCTATTCTGATTTTATTTTTTTGTGAAATATTGGTTTTTAAGGGAAGTTGTACTAAAGTATAATGCTTAACTGACTAACCCATAACATGAAAATGGCAGATTAATTTTATTTTTCGACAAATTATAAAGTTCTTTTAAACATCGAATAACTAATAAAAATGTGTTTCAAGGTCTTAATCTTTATAAATAGCCACTTTATTGATTCCCTCACTTGTTCTTACCCCTCGGTACATCCCTTCACTATTATAACAAAGTTCGAAATTACCCAAAGCATCCACCGCAATGAGTCCACCTTCACCACCCATTTTTACAAGCTTTTCTTTGACCACGATATGGCAAGCTTCTTGTAAACTTAATCCTTTGTACTCCATCAAACAGGATACATCATAAGCAACCACAGCACGCATAAAATATTCACCATGTCCTGTGCAACTAATACCACAGGTAGCATCGTTGGCATAAGTACCCACACCCAATAATGGACTATCTCCAATTCTTCCATATCTTTTATTGGTCATACCGCCAGTTGATGTGCCAGCAGCTATATGTCCGTTCATATCTACAGCCACCGCTCCTACTGTACCAAATTTCTTTTCCTGGGATGGCATTCCTTTCAAATTATCTTCTTTGTGGTCAAGTTGATAAAAATCGCTATCTCTAATTTCTATCCATTGATCATAACGATATTTAGTAAAAAAATATTCATCAGGGGCCATTTCCATCCCTCTGTTTAATGCAAATTCTTTAGCACCATTTCCACTTAACATCACATGACCTGAATGAAGCATCACTTCTTTTGCAAGGGCAATCGGGTTTTTAATATTTCTGACTCCTGCTACTGCGCCACCTCCCAATTGAGTACCTTCCATAATCGCAGCATCCATTTCATTAATTCCCTTTTTGGTAAAAACCGATCCTCTGCCTGCATTAAATAACTCATTGTCTTCAAGACTCATAATAGCTGCTTTTACAGCATCAAGGGAGCTTCCTTGTTGAGCTAATACTTCATAACCTTTATCCAATGCTTGTTGCAAACCTTGTAAGTATTTTGTTTCCAACTCAGGGGTTAGCATTGATTTTAAAATGGTACCAGCACCTCCATGGATAGCTAAAGTAAATGTAGACATATTGTTAAGTTCTTTTTTATATTTTAAAAGGCAAATGTAATACCTAATAAGCAATCTTTTTAAACGAGATTTTAACGTGTAGAACAAGGCATTGTATAAATATATTGGCTTATAAAAATGGTAAAACAGCATCTAAATAGCTTGATTCATTTGGGTAAAAAATACTATTCTTTTTAAAATTACTTTACAAGTCGTTAAGAAATGATAGGGTAGCTTGCAGCATGAAAAGGGCTATATTGTAATGATTACAGCATTTAAATCAAATGATTATGGATACAAACAATTCATTATCCCATGCTAGCAAATACTTTCGATTTGATGTAATTTATTCAACAACAAACATTCATCATGCAACTTTTTGCCCATTAATTGCATACCCAGCGGAGAAGTTGGTGAAATGGCAATTATGCATTGATTATCTACAACTATTTTAGGTAGTGCAACTGAAATGAAAAAATAACCTTGCGTGGTCTTTACTAAACTTCCTTTTCTTATCTCATCATGGTGCACTTCTTGTGAGGTTTTAAGAAAGTTGTTTTTGGTTTCAATTGCATCAAAAAGATGTTTTGCCACAGCACTTTGTTCAATTTGCAACATCGACAAAGCAGTTTCATGTTTGTCTCCTGCGGTGCTTTTCGTTTCATTAGCCACTGAATGTTTAAGTTCATTGAGTGTATATTGATATGAAGCAATATTGGCTTCTATTTGCTTTAAAAATTCCTGAAATATCTTTTGCTTAAATGTCATCTTTAAAAAGTGCCTAATTTGATGAAGAATATTCTTAATTTAAATGGGATAAAACCCAGTATTCAGCCTGCAAATTATACATTTTGTCATATTAATGTAATTTTCATTTATACTTAACATCAAATGATTACATATTAGTATTAATTTATTATTTTTATACCAAATTTTTAACTTTTGAAAAAATTACATCTTGCTTTATTTTTTATTTTTTGTATACAAACTGTTTTTGCGCAATCTCCTGTTCAAAATTGCATGAATGCAATCCCAATTTGCCAAACGACTTATAATCAAACGAATGCTTATTCAGGGGTTGGAACCATCAATGAGTTAAATGCTACCAATCAAGGTTGTTTGTCTACAGGTGAAAACAATTCTACATGGTATATACTCACCACAAGTACTGCAGGCACTTTAGTATTTACGCTCACACCCAATGTTACCAGTGATTATGATATAGCTGTTTGGGATTTGACAGACAAATCATGTGCTGATATTGGTGCAGGATTATTACCGGTTCGTTGTAACTATGCCTCATTGGCAAATTCAACCCCAGGAGGTTTAACGGGACTTTCAACGGCCATTCCATTTCCATCAATTGGAGCTGGTGGCGGGTCATTTAGCAGCGCTATAAATGCTTTGCCAGGTCAAACGTTTGTTATACTTGTCAATAATGCCTCAGGAAATGCAGCTGGTTATAACTTAAACTTTTCATTGTCTACTTGCCAAATTGCTGACAATTCATTTGCAACTATCAAAACCATTACACTCCCTGTAGGTTGCAATGCCCCCAATACCCTTACTGCATTACTTTCAGAAAATATTAAATGCAATACTTTTGTGGCTAACGGCAGTGATTTTAGTATCACACCAGCCAATGCAACCATTACTTCGGCAAGTGCTGCGGCATGTGCTGCAGGTGGTGGATTTGCCAATAAATTTGTGATTAACTTTTCAAATCCTTTACCAGCAGGCAATTATACCTTATCGATCAAAAATGGTACAGATGCAAATACTTTTACAGATAATTGTAATAACATCACCCCGGTTGGCACCTCTTTAGCTTTTACGGTACTGCCAGCTTTACAAGTAAATGTGGCTACCATCTTTGGATGTGCAGGACAACCCAGTGGTTCTATTACAGCATCCAGTGTAGGTGGCACACCTCCATTTCAATACAAATTAAATGCTGGCGTTTGGGGTGCTAACAATGTGTTTACAGGTTTAAGTGCTGGTACATATACGATTTCTATTAAAGATGTAAATAATTGTATAGATGACACCGTTGTTACCCTAACACCGTCGTTGCCAGTAATCATTAATTCCATTTCTGTTACAAACCCAACTTGTTATGGATTAACCAATGGCACAGCAACGGTGAATGCAAGTGGTGGTGCTGCGCCATTAAATTATTCAGTAAACATGCTCCCATTTCAGGCCAGTAATATCCTAACAGGTCTTGGACCTGGAAATTATGTGGTGAATGTAAAAGATGCCAATGGTTGCACTTCCAGTTCTGTAATCTTTTTATCTTCTCCCGGACAAATATTGGTCAACACATTAGCCATTACCAACCCAACTTGTGGTGCAAGCAATGGAGTCATTAGTATTTCTGCGTTTGGTGGTACACCACCTTTAAATTACGCTTTAAATCTGGGCGCTTACCAAGTTGCTGGTCTTTTTAATGGATTGGCAGCAGGTACTTATACAGTTCATATCAAAGATGGCAACAATTGTATCAAAGATACTGTACTCAGCGTAGTGCCTATCGGTGGTGTTGTGATCAATTCATTAAACATAGTACAACCAGCATGTGTGGGCAACTCGGGTAGTATTACTGTGAATGGAGGTGGTGGGGTAGCCCCATACACTTATTCAATTAATGGGGTCAATTTCCAGCCTGGAAATTTATTTACACCCTTAGTATCAGGGAGTTATACTGTAACTATCAAAGATGCTAATGGTTGTACTGCTACTTCAGCAACAACACTTAATTCGCCCGGTAATTTATTTTTTACAAACAATACAGTCATATTTCCAACTTGTATTACTCAAGGCAGTATCACCGTTAATGGTATTGGCGGCGCTCCACCTTATACATTTGCAATCAATGCAGGTGCTTATTCTCCCACCAATGTATTTGGGGGCTTAGCTGCTGGGTCTTATACCCTTCATGTTCAAGATAATAATAATTGTATACATGATACAATCATCGCTTTAAATATTACCCAACAACCTGCAATTACAAATGCTACTGTCAATTTTCCAACTTGTAGTTTTCCCACTGCAGGTAGTATAAATGTATCTGCTGCGGGTGGTACACCTGCTTACACATTTTCAATCAATGGAGGTCCTTTTGGTCCAGCAAATACCTTTAATGCTTTAACAGCTGGTACTTATACCATTGTAGTAAGTGATGCAAACAATTGTACTTCATCTACCGTAGTGACTTTAACCACTACCAATACCATCAATTTTAATTTATTTAATATTACCAATGTGGGTTGTGGGGGCGCTCCTTTAGGCACTATCACAGCGATTGCAGGCAATGGCAATGCTCCATATCAATATAGTTTAAATGGGGCCCCTTTTCAAGCGTCTGGTGCTTATACTGGATTAGCAGCTGGCACTTACACATTAATCGCAGTGGATGCAAGTAATTGTACAGTTTCAAATGTTGTAACCGTAACAAGTTCAGCAATCGTTGCCATTAATACTTTGAGTTGGACAAACTCCACTTGCTATAATCCTGGGAATGGTACTATAACCATCACTGGTACGGTCACTGCAGGACCCATCAATTATTTATTTAATTATGCAGTAGCTAGTCCAACTGGCATATTTACTGGTATTATTCCAGGGACTTATACTGTTAGTGTATACGATGCCAATGGTTGTCATAAAGATACTCTTGTTACTATTACATCTCCACCACCATTATATTTTACCAATGTAAGTGTGGTAAACCCTCCATGTTATGGCGGTTTGGGGAGTATCAATGTATTGGGCTCCGGAGGTACACCCGGTTATACCTATGCTTTAGGGGGTGGAGCTTATGGAGCTACGCACAATTGGATTAACCTTGCAGCGGGCAATTATGTGGTACATTTAAAAGATGCAAATGGCTGTATAAAAGATACTATCTTTTACTTGTTGGAACCACCGCAAATAATTGTCACCAACTTAACATTACTCAATGCTTCTTGCAATGGCAATCCAACAGGTAGTATCAATATTACAGCTGGAGGAGGCGTGAGTCCTTATCAATATGCATTAAATGCTGGAGCCTATGGTGCATTGGGTAACTTTACCAATTTAGCTGCAGGCACTTACACCATTCATATTAAAGATGCCAATAACTGTATTAAAGATACGGTGATCACTCTAAATAATAATGGCAATTTTTATGTGAATACCATTTTTGGTGTACAACCCAATTGTTTTGGCGATGCCAATGGTAGTATTGGTTTAACGGTTATTGGTGGGGTAGCACCTTATTTGTATAATATCAACGGTGGACCAAACGGGGCTGTAAATAATTTTACTGGTTTAGTTTCTGGATTCTATACTTTGCATGCACAAGACAATAGTGGTTGCTCCATTGATACTGTGGTGTATCTGGCACAACCTGTTCAAATTGGATTTGCTTCAATCGTTTTAACGCCTACTATTTGTTTTGGTACTAACACAGGAACCGCAACGCCAACTGGCAATGGGGGTGTACCTGCTTATCAATACAAAATTGATGGTGGACCTTATGGTGCAGGCAATAACTTTATCAACTTAGCACCAGGAAATCATACAATTTCTGTGATGGATTCAAAAGGTTGTTTCAAAGATACTGTAATCATCATTTCTCAACCCTTACCTGTAAATTTTGCAAATGTAACAGTAGTATCACCAGGTTGTATCGGCAATACAGGTATTATCAGTATAGGTGGAGCAGGTGGGGTACCTCCTTTCACTTTTGCAATCAATGGAGGCGCTTTTGTAGCAAATGGCGCGTTTGGAAATTTATTAATAGGCACTTATACACTTACTGTTAAAGATAATAATGGTTGTACCAAAGACACTATTATCAATTTAACCAATGCTACTGTGATAAATATTA
Organism: Bacteroidota bacterium; assembly: GCA_016711825.1. Lineage (GTDB taxonomy): Bacteria > Bacteroidota > Bacteroidia > Chitinophagales > Chitinophagaceae > OLB11. The sequence continues at coordinate 260,077 of JADJSG010000003.1, forward strand.
CAAGTTTAAATTTCACACCTGTATTATGTCCCAATGCAACAAATGGTTTTATTTCTGCCGCAGCTACTTCTCCTTACCCGCCTTTGAGCTTTTCATTAAATGGAGGCACACCGCAAGTAACTGGTTTGTTTTCAAATTTAATAGCTGGCCCTTATGTACTTCATATCGAAGATCAATTGGGTTGTTATGTTGATACCAATATTACCATTATCAGCGCACCACCAATAGTAATCAACAATATAGCAGTTACTTCTCCTTTATGTTTTAATACCTTAGATGGAAGCATTACCATTAATGCATCAGGTGGCTTTGGAACAAAATATTATGCGGTGAATGCAAATCCCTATAGCTTGAACAATGTGATTACTAATATTGGTATTGGTACTTATACCATTCATGTAAAAGACAGTGCAAATTGTACAAAAGATACAATTATAACGGTTACAGGTCCACCCGCTATCGTTGCAACCGGCATCACTATTGTACAACCGTATTGTAGCAATGCTACATCAGGATCAATAAGCATTACAGCTGGAGGCGGACAAGCACCTTACCAATATGCAATTAATGCTTCATTGTACAATACAAATCCAGTTTTTTCCAATTTGTTACCTGGCATTTATACCATTCATATTATGGATATTAATGGTTGTATTTTAGATACGGTCGTCAATTTGCAAGCAGCAAATTATATGAATTTTGTGAATGTTGTGATCTTAAATGTGAGTTGTAAATTTGGTAATGACGGCTCTATTAGTTTAAATGCAGTGGGAGGTTTTAATCCCTATAGTTATTCAATCAACGCTGTTCCAAATGGCAACTCAGGCTATTTTCCCAACTTGGCAATTGGTAGCTATACCATTTCTGTAACCGATAATATTGGTTGCCAAGACGATACTGTTTTGAACATTTCTGAACCTTTGCAACCTGCCACAGCCACAGTGTCCCTTACGACATCGAATAAGTGTAAAGGTGATAGTTCTGGCAATGTTACCGGTGGTGCCAGTGGTGGTACACCGCCTTATACATATTCTATCGACGGAGTTAATTTTCAAAATAATCCTACTTTCAATAATCTGATTGCAGGTAATTATACCATGACGATTAAAGATTCTAAAGGATGTATCGATGATACTTTATTTGATATCCTTGAACCAGCAACATCTGTATTGATACAATTTATTAGCAAAAAAGAAATCAGTTGTTTAGATGTCAATGATGGTGCTTTGACGGTGTCATCCATATTTGGCACCCCACCGATTACCTATTATTTAAATGGTGTATTACAAAATACAGACACCTTTTACAATAATTTAAGCCCTGGTGAATATATTATTGAAGTAAGAGATTCTATAGGATGTATTTCTTCAGGAAAGTATGATATTTTGCCTTCTTATAAAAAACCGACAATCCTGTTAGATAGTTTAAGGGGTATTCTTTGTGCTGGTGACAAAACTGGCTATTTAGCATGGCACGCCATCGATTGCTATCCTCCTTATAGATATATTTTCAATACTATACCTTATGGAGCTACGAATGAAGCAGATAATATTACCAACGGTGCCTTTTTTATACAAGTACTTGATACCCTCGGTTGTTACAATGACACTACCGTCTATATTAATCCAGCGAATCCTATAGAAATACAAGTGGCCACAACACCAGCATCTTGTAATGGAAAAGGAGATGATGGTAAAGCAACCGCAACCATTGTAGGAGGTGTAGCACCCTATGTTTACGGCTGGACTGGCATAGGTACCAATACCAAGGATGCATACAACTTAAAATATGGAAAGCATTGGGGGTTATGTAAAAGACAATTTGGGTTGTGTAGATTCTACCGAGTTTGAAATTATCTATGAACCTTGTTGCAATGTGATTTTGCCGAATGCGTTTTCGCCTAACAATGACAATACCAATGATATCTTTAGAATTTTAAAACATGGCGATATCACCTTACAATCATTTGAAGTGTATAATAGATTTGGTACCCAGGTATTTAAAACTAAAAATATTGATGATGGATGGGATGGTAAATTACAAGGATCTGATGCTGAAATAGGTACTTATTTCTTTCTTGTAAGATATAAATGCCCTCTCAATGATGATATTCTTATGTTGCAGGGTGATGTGATTTTAATCAGATAGAATCCTCATTTTACAATGAAATTATTGTAATTTTGCGAATCTATTTTTCTAATGAAATTATTTCTATCAACTTTATGTAGTTTGTGCTTGTTAATGAATGCGTGCAATATTTTTTCTGATAAAAAAAACAATGCCTCATTAACCAATAACGATGAATCGAATGTTATTAAAAATCTGAATGCCGAAATTGCTGGTCAACCCAAAAATGCTGCTTTATATTATAAAAGAGGTATTGCCTACAAATCGCTCAAACAAGATTCTTTGGCATTGAATGACTTTCAAACTTGTACGCAATTAGATTCTACTGTTGCTAAATATTATAGTGCAGTTGGTGACATTTTGTTTGAACATAAAGACATAACAGGAAGTGTTAAGTGGTTTGAAAAAGCCCTTTCCTTAAACCCTGATGACGAAAAAGCACATCTTAAAATGGCTAAATTGTTTTTGTATATAGAAGAGTTTCCCAAAGCCTTTGTAGAAATCAATACCGTACTGAAAGGAAATGTTTACAATGCTGAAGCTTATTTTTTGAAAGGAATGTGTTACAAAAGTATGAAGGATACTAATAAAGCAATTTCCAGTTTTCAAACTGCCGTACAAACAGATCCGAAGTTTGTAGATGCACACTTGCAATTGGCCTTAATATATGATGACAAAAAGGATGCTATAGCACTAAAATATTTTGAAAATGCCTATAAAGTAGATACCAATAATTTAGAACCTCTTTACGGTCAAGCGATGTTTTGGCAAAAGCAACAAAATTTTACAGAAGCCAAAAAAGTATTTAAACGAATGATATTGCGTGACAGAAGTTATGCTAAATCATATTACAATACTGGATGGATGCTTATGCAAGAGGATTCAACAGAAAAAGCAATCAGACAATTTGATATAGCCATTCAAAACAAACCTGATTATGCAGATGCATATTACAATAGGGGTATTTGTAAAGAAATTCTGGAAAAGCACCAGGAAGCATTGGAAGATTATAACCAAGCTATTTCATTCAATATTGATTACCTACCTTACAAAGAAGCACAACAAAGAGTATCCAAAAAAATAAAAAAATAATATCATGGCTTTAATAGCACCTAGCGTACTTTCTGCAAATTTTTTAAACCTTTCGCACGATATTAAAATGATTAACGAATCAGATGCTGATTGGTTTCATTTAGATGTAATGGACGGACGATTTGTACCAAATATCAGTTTCGGATTACCTGTAATCGCTGCCATTAAAAAAGAAGCAAACAAAATATTGGATGTTCATTTAATGATTGAAGAGCCAGGTAAATTTGCAGAAGATTTTCGTAATGCTGGTGCCGATATTTTGAGTGTTCATATAGAAGCATGTCCTCACTTACATAGAAATTTGCAACAAATAAAATCATTGGGAATGAAAGCAGGTGTTGCAATAAATCCACATACCCCAGTGCAACATCTTTTTGATGTATTGCACGATATTGATGTGGTTTGTATGATGAGTGTTAACCCAGGTTTTGGTGGCCAAAAATTTATTCAATATACCATTGAAAAAATAAAACAATTAAAAGAAGCTATTTTAACTCGTCAAACCCAAACCTTGATTGAAATAGATGGGGGCGTAACACTCGACAATGCAGCTGAAATTATTCATGCTGGCGCAGATGTGTTAGTAGCTGGAAATACCGTCTTTAATTCACCCAATCCGACAGAAACGATCCACCTTTTAAAAACGATTGTTTAATCATGTTTTCAGAAAAAGACATATCCGACTATTACCAGCATACAAGGGTTCATTACGATCGCTTCTGGAAACTAAAAGAGGCCAAATCAATTAACTATGGATTATGGGAAAAAGATACAAAAAATTTAACCGAGGCTTTTAAAAATATTAATGATAAAATAATTGAATTAGCGGGTATTGATAGTACACAGTACATATTAGATGCCGGTTGTGGTATTGGAGGTACAAGCACATACATTTCAGCAAAAACAAATTGCAAAGCAGTGGGCATTACCTTAAACAAACAACAACAATTAGATGCTGAAAAAAATGCATTGATTCGGCAAGTTGGAGATAAGTGTACTTATTTTGTGATGAATTATTGTAAAACCACTTTTCCAGATGAAACCTTTGATACTGTATTTGCTTTAGAAAGCAGTTGCCATGCAACAGAAAAAAAAGATTTTTTAGCTGAGTCATTCAGGATTTTAAAGCCAGGTGGAACCTTAGTCGTTATGGACTATTTTAAAGCCGAAAACCTATCAGAAAAACAACAACATTTTTTATCTATTTGGTTGTTTGGATGGGCCATTAAAGATATCGATACTATTGCCACTTTTGTACAAAAAGCAAAAGACATAGGTTTCGCAGAAGTGAATACAACACAAAGATCTGATCAAATTAGAAAATCATCTTGGTTGATATATTTCTATTCAATTTTAGGAACAATTCCTACTAAATTATATGGATTGTTTCATAAAAATGCAACCCATTTTGGCAAAACACATACAAAAGCTGGTATAGTACAATATAAAGCGTTGAAGCAACAGCTTTGGAATTATTATAGTGTAGTTGCAAAAAAATAATACCAAAAAAGTCATATAGATTCCTTTTTTGTTCATTTCTATTAGGCTATGATTTAAATGTACATTTAATGACAATAGATTATAACTGTATGATATGGGTAGATATTATTTCAAGTATTGACCTTTATTTATCATCAAAACTTGGTGTTGGTTTTGTGTGAATATTATTTTTTAGATTCATTAAAAAAAATTAACATTTATTATTATCTTTATACACTTAATCTATAGTGTACTATGAAAAATGTTTACTTAAGCATGAAATATGCTTTATTAATATTGTTATTGACTTTTATAGGTCTTACTAAAACAAACTTTTCTTACGGACAAACCATATCTGTATTACCCATACCGCTAACCTATTGTTCATGTTCACCAGTATCAGTTGGATATACTGCTACTGGAACCTATAATATCGGCAATGCATTTTTTGTGGAATTATCAAATGCTGCAGGCAATTTTGCTGCTCCTGTTGTAATTGGCACTTTAGTAAGTAATGCTCTCAATGGGAATATCCCTTGTGTAATTCCTTGTAATACTCCTTATGGTACCGGGTATAGAATACGTATTAGAAGTAATTCACCCATTGTAATCGGAAATAATAATGGTAATAATATAACCATTAATCCATCCCCACTAGTTAGTATTGCGTTGACCACTGGAAATTGTGTTGATACATTAACTGCAGTTGTAAGCAATGCAAATTTAGGCGTACAACAAGGTCTTAAATATTATATTACCAATAGTCCACCTTGGGGCTCACCTAGTAATGTAGATGAAATGAATGCAGTTTTTGGCCCAGGAAATTGGATTCCGGCAAATTTTTCTGCAAATGCAGCATCAATTTTTTTACCTGGTACACAATTTGTTTTTTTAGAGGGAAGTGATGGAAATGCAACCGCTTTGAATAATTTCGTAACCGCTAATTTGACATTAATTCAAAATTGGGTTTTTGCTGGGGGACGACTATTTCTGAATGCTGCACCTAATGTAGGAGGTGCTCAAACTTGGGGATTTGGAGGGACAACTTTAAATTACCAAAATTTAATCCCTGCTATTGCAAATGCAGTTCCTGGTGTAACAATTGCAAACGTTATTCACCCCATTAATATAGGTCCTTATACCCCCTTAGATGCAAACGGGGTATATACTGCAAATTATTTTGCACATGCCAATGTAGTAAATGCGGGAAATACACTAATACAAAGTGCTGCAAATAGTAATTTTTCTGTTTTGTCAGAAAAGACTTGGGGATCAGGTTTAGTTTTATTTGGTGGTATGACTACCTCTAATTGGCATAATAATGTATTCCCTTTAACCAATTTACATGCAGTAAATTTAAGAAAAAATATATTGCATTATACTGCAGGTACCGTTTTACAACCTCCATTTACTTACACCTACTTATGGTCTACAGGAGATACTACACAAAAAATATTACCAGCAGCAACAGGGATTTATACAGTTACTGTTACAGCGTCAAATGGTTGTACTGGAACAGCAACTTATAATTACACTGCACCAATACCCATTGTAGTGACAATTGCTAATACTACATTGCCAAATTGTGTGCCTGGCTGTAACGGTACTGCAACAACAAACGTCAATGGTGGCTTACTTCCTTATACATATGCAATAAGTGGAGGCGCATTAATCAGTGGGGCAGGGGTAGCTAGTAATTTATGTGCTGGTGTTAATTATACTATTACTGCGACTGATGCAAATGGTTGTACAGGTACAACATCCGTTCAATTAACTACACCCAATGCACCATCTTTGACACTTACGAATCAAACAAACATTTCTTGTTTTGGTGTTTGTAATGGGAGTTTCTCAGTTATAGGGGTGGGTGGTTTAGCACCTTATGTTTATTCTATAATACCCGCAGCACTTCAAGCCCCTTCTGGTTATTTCTCTTCTTTGTGTGCTAATTTGTTCCAAGTAACTGTGACCGATGCCAATGGTTGTACAGGTACTACCAATGTTACAATTACACAGCCACCAGTATTAAATCTTAATATATCGAATATTACGAATGTTTCTTGTAATGCTTTATGTAATGGCACTGCACAAGCAACAGCAGTAGGTGGTACCCCTGGATACATTTATTCAATCACAGCACCAGGAGTCATCAACGGAACAGGTGCTATTTCTGGATTGTGTGCTGGTAATTATACTGTCACAGTAACAGATTCACATCTTTGTACAGCAACAACGTCGTTTACTGTTACCCAACCACCAGTATTAAATTTAAATATTGTTAATGTCTCTACATTATTATGCAACGGAAATTGTAATGGAACAGCTCAAGCAATTGGTAGCGGTGGAACCCCTTTTTATGTTTATTCTATTACAGCACCAGGTTCTATCAATGGAACCGGTTCTATTTCTGGATTGTGTGCAGGTACTTATACCGTTACCGTTACAGATTCACATCTTTGCACGGCTACTACTTCTTTCACCGTAAATCAACCTCCTTTATTGAGTGCCACCGTTTCTAACGTTACCAATGTAACATGTTTTGGCCTATGTAATGCTACAGCACAAATTATCGGTAGTGGAGGTACACCAGCTTATGCTTATGCTATTACCGCTCCAGGAGTAATTAACGGCACTGGTGCTGCATCAGCTCTTTGCGCAGGCACATATACTGTAACTATAACAGATGCCAATTTATGTACAGCTACTACAACCTTAACAGTGAATCAACCTCCAATTGTAGTTACTTCAATAACGAATAGTACTAACCCATCATGTACACCTGGTTGTGATGGCATTGTGACGGTGAGTGGATCTGGCGGAACAGGTCTTATCACATTTAGCATTATACCCAACGCTGGTATCATCCAAAACCCTGCAGGTACTTTTACGGGTTTATGTGCTGGCACCAATTATGTTATAACAGGAACTGATGCAAACGGTTGTACAGGCACAACCAATATTAGTTTTTCTTCTCCTAATGGACCTACCTTGAATGTATCCAATATCACCAATGTAAGTTGCAATGGACTATGTGACGGTACTGCGCAAGCTAGTGCAGTGGGCGGTGCACCGGCTTATACTTATACAATCACTGCCCCGGGGGTCATAGACATCAATACAGGTGCTATCACTGCTTTATGTGCTGGTACTTACACTGTTTCTGTTACAGATGCCAACAGTTGTGTTAGTACAACCAGTTTCACTGTTACCGAGCCGAATGTATTAACCGTAGCTATCAATACCACTACACCAGTATCTTGTACACCTGGTTGTGATGGTACAGCAACTACTATTACTGCAGGTGGTACAGCAGCTTATGCATACAGCATCAGTGGTGGTGCAGCAATTGATGCATTAGGCAACGCTACCAACTTATGTGCTGGCACTGTATATACTATTACGGTAACCGATGCAAACAACTGTACAGCCACAACAACCATCCAATTAACCGCACCAAACGCACCAACAGTGACAGTATCAAATATTACCAATGTAACCTGCAATGGTTTATGCAATGGTACCGCACAAGCAAATGGCGTAGGTGGTTTGAACCCCTTGAGTTATACGATTACGGCCCCTGGTGTTATTGACGTAAATACGGGTTCTATCACTGGTTTGTGTGCTGGCACTTATACCGTGACTGTAACCGATGCAAATCTATGTACAGGTACTACAAGCTTTACGATAACTGAACCTGCATTATTGACAGTCTCAATGTCAAATATTATTGATGCTACCTGCAATGGCTTATGCAATGGCAGTGCCCAGGCAACTGGCCTTGGTGGTACCAATCCATTATCTTATACCATCACTGCTCCTGGTGTTATTAACGTAAACACAGGCGCTGCAACAGCACTTTGTGCTGGTACTTATACCGTAACGGTAACAGATGGCAACTTATGTACAGCTACTACAAGCTTTACCATCAATGAACCTACCGCTGTTGTTACCACAGTAACCGCCAGTACGAATCCAACCTGTACACCTGGTTGCGATGGCATTGTGACGGTAAGTGGTTCTGGTGGTACAGGTCTTATCGTATTTAGCATCATCCCGAATGCGGGTATCATCCAAAACCCAGCAGGTACCTTTACGGGCTTATGTGCTGGTACCAATTATGTTATCACCGGTACGGATGCAAACGGTTGCACCGGGACAACCAATATCAGTTTTTCCTCTCCAAATGCACCAACAGTAAGTGTATCAAATATCACGAATGTAAGTTGTAACGGGGTTTGTGATGGGACAGCGCTAGCAAGTGCTGCAGGTGGTGCTCCGGCATATATTTATTCAATCACCGCCCCTGGTGTGATAGACATCAACACCGGTGCTATCACTGCATTATGTGCTGGTAGTTATACGGTAACGGTAACAGATGCCAACAGTTGTGTTAGCACAACCAGTTTCACAGTTACTGAACCGAATGTATTAACCGTAGATATCAATACCACCACACCCGTATCATGTGTACCAGGTTGTGATGGAACAGCGACAACTATTACTGCAGGTGGTACAGCCGCTTATGCATACAGCATCAGTGGTGGTGCTGCAATTGATGCATCAGGCAACGCTACTAACCTATGTGCTGCCACTGTATATACGATTACGGTAACCGATGCAAACAACTGTACAGCTACAACAACCATCCAATTAACTGCACCAAACGCACCAACGGTAACGGTGTCAAATATTACCAATGTAACCTGCAATGGTTTATGTAATGGTACCGCACAAGCAAATGGTGTAGGTGGTTTGAACCCCTTGAGTTATACGATTACAGCTCCTGGTGTTATTGACGTAAATACGGGTGCTATCACTGGTTTATGCGCAGGTACTTATACCGTGACTGTAACCGATGCAAATCTATGTACAGGTACTACAAGCTTTACGATAACTGAACCTGCATTATTAACAGTCTCAATGTCAAATATTATTGATGCTACCTGCAATGGCTTATGCAATGGCAGTGCCCAGGCAACTGGCCTTGGTGGTACCAATCCATTATCTTATACGATTACGGCCCCTGGTGTTATTGACGTAAACACAGGAGCTGCAACAGCACTTTGTGCTGGTACTTATACCGTAACCGTAACAGATGGCAACTTATGCACAGCTACTACAAGCTTTACCATCAATGAACCTACCGCAGTTGTTACCACAGTAACCGCCAGTACAAATCCAACCTGTACACCTGGTTGCGATGGTAGTGTTACGGTAAGTGGTTCTGGTGGTACTGGTCTTATCGTATTTAGCATCATCCCGAATGCGGGTATTATCCAAAACCCAGCAGGTACCTTTACAGGCTTATGTGCTGGTACCAATTATGTTATCACCGGTACGGATGCAAACGGTTGCACCGGAACTACGAATATCACTTTATCAACCCCGAATGCACCAACAGCAAGTGTATCTAATATCACCAATGTAAGTTGCAATGGTGTATGCGATGGTACTGCGCAAGCAGGTGCAGTAGGTGGCACACCGGGTTATACTTTTGCAATCACTGCTCCTGGTGTGATTGACATCAACACCGGTGCTATCACCGCATTATGTGCTGGTAGTTATACCGTAACGGTAACAGATGCCAACAGTTGTGTAGGCACAACCAGTTTCACAGTGACTGAACCGAATGTATTAACCGTAGATATCAATACCACTACACCCGTATCATGTGTACCAGGTTGTGATGGAACAGCGACAACTATTACTGCAGGTGGTACAGCAGCTTATGCTTACAGCATCAGTGGTGGAGCTGCAATAAATGCATTAGGCAATGCTACCAACTTATGTGCTGGCACTGTATATACTATTACGGTAACCGATGCAAACAACTGTACAGGAACAACAACCATCCAATTAACTGCACCAAACGCACCAACGGTAACGGTGTCAAATATTACCAATGTAACCTGCAATGGTTTATGTAATGGTACCGCACAAGCAAATGGTGTAGGTGGTTTGAATCCCTTGAGTTACACGATTACAGCTCCTGGTGTTATTGACGTGAATACGGGTGCTATCACTGGTTTATGTGCAGGTACTTATACCGTGACTGTAACCGATGCAAATCTATGTACAGGTACTACAAGCTTTACGATAACTGAACCTACATTATTGACAGTATCAATGTCAAATATTATTGATGCTACCTGCAATGGCTTATGCAATGGCAGTGCCCAGGCAACTGGTCTTGGTGGTACCAATCCATTATCATATACGATTACTGCACCTGGTGTTATTGACGTAAACACAGGAGCTGCAACTGCACTTTGTGCTGGTACTTATACCGTAACCGTAACAGATGGCAACTTATGTACAGCTACAACAAGCTTTACCATCAATGAACCTACCGCTGTTGTTACCACAGTAACCGCCAGTACAAATCCAACCTGTACACCTGGTTGCGATGGTAGTGTTACGGTAAGTGGTTCTGGTGGTACTGGTCTTATCGTATTTAGCATCATCCCGAATGCAGGTATTATCCAAAACCCAGCAGGTACCTTTACGGGCTTATGTGCTGGTACCAATTATGTTATCACCGGTACAGATGCAAATGGTTGCACCGGTACAACCAATATCAGTTTATCAACCCCGAATGCACCAACAGCAAGTGTATCTAATATCACGAATGTAAGTTGCAATGGTGTATGCGACGGTACTGCGCAAGCAGGTGCAGTAGGTGGCACTCCAGCTTATACTTTTGCGATTACTGCCCCTGGTGTGATAGACATCAACACAGGTGCTATCACTGCATTATGTGCTGGTAGTTATACCGTAACCGTAACAGATGCCAACAGTTGTGTAGGCACAACCAGTTTCACTGTTACCGAACCAAATGTGTTAACCGTAGATATCAATACCACCACACCCGTATCATGTGTACCAGGTTGTGATGGAACGGCTACTACTATTACCGTAGGTGGTACACCTGCGTATGTTTACAGCATCAGTGGTGGAGCAGCAATTGATGCTATGGGTAATGCAACGAACTTATGTTCAGGTATTACATATACAATTACCGTTACCGATGCAAACAACTGTACCGGAACTACAACCATCCAATTAACTGCACCAAATGCACCAACGATTACCATCAACACCACTACACCTGTAACATGTGTACCTGGTTGTGATGGTACCGCTACTACCATTACTGCAGGTGGTACACCAGCGTATGTTTACAGTATCAGTGGTGGTGCTGCAATAGATGCTTTGGGTAATGCGACCAACTTATGTGCTGGTACAGTGTATACCATTACTGTTACCGATGCCAACGCTTGCACTGGCACTACAACCATCCAGTTAACGGCACCGAATGCACCAACGATAACTATCAATACCACTACACCTGTAACATGTGTACCGGGTTGTGATGGTACCGCTACTACCATTACTGCAGGTGGTACACCAGCGTATGTTTACAGCATCAGTGGTGGAGCTACAATAGATGCTTTGGGTAATGCAACGAACTTATGTGCTGGTACAGTGTATACTATTACTGTGACCGATGCCAATGCTTGCACTGGAACAACAACGATACAATTAACGGCACCAAATGCACCAACGATTACGATAAATACCACTACACCTGTAACATGTGTACCTGGTTGTGATGGTACAGCAACGACCATTACCGCAGGTGGTACGCCAGCGTATGTTTACAGCATCAGTGGTGGTGCTACAATAGATGCTTTGGGTAATGCAACGAATTTATGTGCTGGTACAGTATATACAATCACAGTTACGGATGCCAATGCTTGTACAGGCACAACAACCATACAATTAACGGCACCAAATGCACCAACGATTTCCATCAACACCACTACACCTGTAACATGTGTACCGGGTTGTGATGGTACAGCTACTACCATTACTGCAGGTGGTACACCAGCATATGTTTACAGCATCAGTGGTGGAGCTACAATAGATGCTTTGGGTAATGCGACCAACTTATGTGCTGGTACAGTGTATACAATCACAGTTACGGATGCCAATGCTTGCACAGGCACAACAACCATACAGTTAACGGCACCAAATGCACCAACAATTACCATCAATACGACAACTGCACCTACATGTTTACCAGGTTGTGATGGAACGGCTACTACTATTACCGTAGGTGGTACACCAGCGTATGTTTACAGCATCAGTGGCGGTGCTACCATAGATGTGTTGGGTAATGCTTCTAACTTGTGTGCTGGTATCACTTATACCATTACAGTTACGGATGCAAACGGTTGCACCGGCACTACCAATATCAGTTTATCAACCCCGAATGCACCGACAGTGAGTGTATCTAATATCACGAATGTAAGTTGCAATGGTTTATGCGACGGTACTGCGCAAGCAGGTGCAGTAGGTGGCACACCGGGTTATACTTTTGCGATTACTGCCCTGGTGTGATAGACATCAACACCGGTGCTATCACCGCATTATGTGCAGGTAGTTATACGGTAACGGTAACAGATGCCAACAGTTGTGTAGGCACTATCAGTTTCACAGTTACTGAACCGAATGTATTAACCGTAGATATCAATACCACTACACCGGTATCATGCGTACCGGGTTGTGATGGTACCGCAACGACCATAACTGCAGGTGGTACACCAGCGTATGTTTACAGCATCAGTGGTGGTGCTGCAATAGATGCTTTGGGTAATGCGACCAACTTATGTTCAGGTATTACTTACACGATTACTGTAACGGATGCAAACAACTGTACTGGCACTACAACCATACAGTTAACGGCACCAAACGCACCAACAATTACGATCAATACCACTACACCTGTAACATGTGTACCGGGTTGTGATGGTACAGCTACTACAATCACTGCAGGCGGTACACCAGCATATGTTTACAGCATCAGTGGTGGTGCTGCAATAGATGCTTTGGGTAATGCGACCAACTTATGTTCAGGTATTACATATACAATCACAGTTACGGATGCAAACAACTGTGCCGGTACTACAACCATACAATTAACTGCACCGAATGCACCAACGATTACGATCAACACAACTACGGCACCAACTTGCGTACCTGGTTGTGATGGTACCGCTACTACCATTACTGCAGGTGGTACACCAGCGTATGTTTATAGTATCAGTGGTGGAGCTGCCATAGATGCTTTGGGTAATGCAACGAACTTATGTGCTGGTACAGTATATACAATCACTGTTACGGATGCCAACGCTTGCACTGGCACTACAACCATCCAGTTAACGGCACCGAATGCACCAACGATAACTATCAATACCACTACACCTGTAACATGTGTACCGGGTTGTGATGGCACCGCAACGACCATTACCGTAGGTGGTACACCAGCGTATGTTTACAGCATCAGTGGTGGCGCTGCAATAGATGCTTTGGGTAATGCGACCAACTTATGTGCTGGTACAGTGTATACTATTACTGTGACGGATGCCAATGCTTGCACAGGCACAACAACCATCCAGTTAATCGCTCCGAATGCACCAACGATAACTATCAACACCACTACACCTGTAACATGTGTACCGGGTTGTGATGGTACCGCAACGACGACAACCGTAGGTGGTACACCAGCATATGTTTACAGCATCAGTGGTGGAGCTACAATAGATGCTTTGGGTAATGCGACCAACTTATGTGCTGGTACAGTATATACAATCACGGTGACCGATGCCAATGCTTGCACAGGCACAACAACCATCCAGTTAACGGCACCAAATGCACCAACAATTACGATCAACACGACTACAGCACCAACTTGTTTACCAGGTTGTGATGGAACGGCTACTACTATTACCGTAGGTGGTACACCAGCGTATGTTTACAGCATCAGTGGCGGTGCTACCATAGATGTGTTGGGTAATGCTTCTAACTTGTGTGCAGGTATCACTTATACCATTACAGTTACGGATGCAAACGGTTGCACCGGCACTACCAATATCAGTTTATCAACCCCGAATGCACCAACCGTGAGTGTATCTAATATCACGAATGTAAGTTGCAATGGTTTATGCGACGGTACTGCGCAAGCAGGAGCAGTAGGTGGCACACCGGGTTATACTTTTGCGATTACTGCCCCTGGTGTGATAGACATCAACACCGGTGCTATCACCGCATTATGTGCTGGTAGTTATACGGTAACCGTTACAGATGCCAACAGTTGTGTAGGCACAACCAGTTTCACAGTTACTGAACCGAATGTGTTAACCGTAGCTATCAATACCACTACACCAGTATCATGTGTACCAGGTTGTGATGGCACAGCGACTACAATCACAGCAGGTGGTACAGCCGCTTATGCTTACAGCATCAGTGGTGGTGCTGCAATAGATGCTTTGGGTAATGCGACCAACTTATGTGCTGGCACAGTATATACAATCACCGTAACGGATGCAAACAACTGTACTGGTACAACAACCATACAATTAACGGCACCAAACGCACCAACGATTACGATCAATACCACTACACCGGTATCATGCGTACCAGGTTGTGATGGTATAGCTACTACAATCACAGCAGGTGGTACACCAGCATATGTTTATAGCATCAGTGGTGGTGCTGCAATAGATGCTTTGGGTAATGCAACGAACTTATGTTCAGGTATTACTTACACAATTACCGTAACGGATGCAAACAACTGTACTGGCACTACAACTATCCAGTTAACTGCACCAAATGCACCAACGATTACCATCAACACGACTACGGCACCAACATGTGTACCTGGTTGTGATGGTACCGCAACGACCATTACTGCAGGTGGTACGCCAGCATATGCATATAGCATCAGTGGTGGTGCTGCCATAGATGCTTTGGGTAATGCTTCCAACTTATGTTCAGGTATTACTTACACGATTACGGTTACCGATGCAAACAACTGTACAGGAACAACAACCATACAGTTAACTGCACCAAACGCACCAACGATTACGATCAATACAACTACGGCACCAACTTGTGTACCTGGTTGTGATGGAACAGCTACAACCATTACTGCAGGTGGTACACCAGCGTTTGTTTACAGCATCAGTGGTGGTGCTGCAATAGATGCTTTGGGTAATGCAACCAACTTATGTGCTGGTACAGTATATACAATCACAGTTACCGATGCCAACGCTTGCACAGGTACTACAACGATACAATTAACTGTAACAAATGCACCAACAATTACTATCAACACGACTACGGCACCAACTTGTGTACCGGGTTGTGATGGTACAGCTACTACAATCACTGCAGGTGGTACACCAGCATATGTTTACAGTATCAGTGGTGGTGCAGTTATAGATGCCTTAGGTAATGCAACGAACTTATGTTCAGGTATTACTTACACGATTACCGTAACGGATGCAAATAACTGTACTGGTACAACAACCATACAATTAACGGCACCAAATGCACCAACGATAACTATCAATACCACTACACCTGTAACATGTGTACCTGGTTGTGATGGCACCGCAACGACGACAACCGTAGGTGGTACACCAGCGTATGTTTACAGCATCAGTGGTGGAGCTACAATAGATGCTTTGGGTAATGCAACGAACTTATGTGCTGGTACAGTGTATACTATTACTGTGACCGATGCCAATGCTTGCACAGGCACAACAACCATCCAGTTAATCGCTCCAAATGCACCAACGATAACTATCAACACCACTACACCTGTAACATGTGTACCGGGTTGTGATGGTACAGCTACTACCATTACTGCAGGTGGTACACCAGCGTATGTTTACAGCATCAGTGGTGCTGCTACAATAGATGCTTTGGGTAATGCGACCAACTTATGTGCTGGTACAGTGTATACCATTACTGTAACCGATGCCAATGCTTGCACAGGCACAACAACCATCCAGTTAACGGCACCAAATGCACCAACAATTACGATCAACACGACTACAGCACCAACTTGTTTACCAGGTTGTGATGGAACGGCAACTACTATTACCGTAGGTGGTACACCTGCGTATGTTTACAGCATCAGTGGCGGTGCTACCATAGACGTGTTGGGTAATGCTTCTAACTTGTGTGCAGGTATCACTTATACCATTACAGTTACGGATGCAAACGGTTGCACCGGCACTACCAATATCAGTTTATCAACCCCGAATGCACCGACTGTGAGTGTATCTAATATCACGAATGTAAGTTGCAATGGTTTATGCGACGGTACTGCGCAAACAGGTGCAGTAGGTGGCACACCGGGTTATACTTTTGCGATTACTGCCCCTGGTGTGATAGACATCAACACCGGTGCTATCACCGCATTATGTGCTGGTAGTTATACGGTAACGGTAACAGATGCCAACAGTTGTGTAGGCACTATCAGTTTCACAGTTACTGAACCGAATGTGTTAACCGTAGCTATCAATACCACTACACCGGTATCATGTGTACCTGGTTGTGATGGTACAGCGACAACCATTACTGCAGGTGGTACAGCCGCTTATGCTTACAGCATCAGTGGTGGTGCTGCAATAGATGCTTTGGGTAATGCGACCAACTTATGTTCAGGTATTACTTACACGATTACCGTAACGGATGCAAACAACTGTACCGGTACTACAACCATACAATTAAATGCACCAAACGCACCAACGATTACGATCAATACCACTACACCGGTATCATGTGTACCTGGTTGTGATGGTACCGCAACGACCATTACTGTAGGTGGCACACCAGCATATGTTTACAGCATCAGTGGTGGTGCTGCAATAGATGCTTTGGGTAATGCGACCAACTTATGTGATGGTATCACTTATACCATTACCGTAACAGATGCCAACGGTTGCACAGGTACTACAACGATACAGTTAACGGCACCAAACGCACCAACGATAACTATCAATACTACAACGGCACCAACATGTGTACCTGGTTGTGATGGTACCGCAACGACCATTACTGCAGGTGGTACACCAGCTTATGTTTACAGTATCAGTGGTGGTGCTGCAATAGATGCCTTAGGTAATGCTACCAACTTATGTGATGGTATCACTTATACCATTACAGTTACCGATATCAACGGTTGTACTGGTACAACAACGATACAGTTAACTGCACCGAATGCACCAACGATTACGATCAACACCACTACGGCACCAACTTGTGTACCGGGTTGTGATGGAACAGCTACAACCATTACTGCAGGTGGTACACCAGCGTTTGTTTACAGCATCAGTGGTGGTGCTGCAATAGATGCTTTGGGTAATGCGACCAACTTATGTGCTGGTATCACTTATACCATTACAGTTACGGATGCCAACGGTTGCACTGGTACAACAACCATACAGTTAACAGCACCAAACGCACCAACGATATCTATCAACACGACTACGGCACCTACTTGTGTACCGGGTTGTGATGGTACTGCAACGACCATCACTGCAGGTGGTACACCAGCGTATGCTTACAGCATCAGTGGTGGTGCTGCAATAGATGCTTTGGGTAATGCGACCAACTTATGTGCTGGTATCACTTATACCATTACAGTTACGGATGCCAACGGTTGCACAGGTACAACAACGATACAGTTAACTGCACCAAACGCACCAACGATATCTATCAACACGACTACGGCACCTACTTGTGTACCGGGTTGTGATGGTACCGCAACGACCATCACTGCAGGTGGTACACCAGCGTATGCTTACAGCATCAGTGGTGGTGCAGCAATAGATGCTTTGGGTAATGCGACCAACTTATGTGCTGGTACAGTGTATACAATCACTGTGACCGATGCCAATGGTTGCACAGGTACAACGACCATTCAATTGACTACACCTGCTTCACCAACTGTATCGATTACAAGTCAAACCAATGTTTCTTGCTTTGGTGTATGCGACGGAACGTTAACAGTCAGTGGTAATGGGGGTGTTTTACCTTATAGCTTTACCATCAGTCCTGTTGGAGCTCAAGGGCCTATAGGTACCTTTACGGGTTTATGTGCTGGTGCTTATGTGGTGACGATAACAGACGCGAATGGTTGCACAGGTACTGTGAATGCGACGATTACAGAGCCTAACTTACTCACTATAGCAGTGACTGCATTTACGAATGTGACTGTGTTTGGTGGTAATGATGGAACGATTACGACTTTAGCAGCAGGTGGAACGCCTGGCTATGTATATACTATAAATCCTAATCCTGTAGGAGCGGTTCAAGCCCCTGCGGGTAATTTCACAAACCTAATAGCTGGATGTTACACAATAACAGTAACAGATGCAAACGGTTGTACAGCAACTACAAGTCAATGTATTACAGAACCACCAATAGGATCCTTAACGGCGGTAGCGACAAATGAAAGTTGCTTTGGGGCTTGTGATGGAACAATTACCTCTAGTATAATCGGTGGGGTAGCACCTTTTAATTTCGTATTAACCCCTGGTAATATTGGTAATGCAACTGGGTTTTATACTAATTTATGTGCAGGTACTTATACCGTAACCGTAACAGATGCGAATAATAACACACCTCAGGGCAATATCAATGGGGTGTTTAGTGCATTAACCGCACAATGCTATACAGTAACAGCAACGGATATCAATGGTTGTACAAGTACAACAAGCCTTTGTGTGACAGAGCCTGGACCATTAAGTTTAGGAGCTGCCTTGGTACAGGACAATAGCTGCTTTGGCGGTAGCAATGGCACGATTACGATCAATGCAATTGGTGGAAATCCTTTACCGAATTATATTTATGTATTAACTCCTGGTGCTCAAACAAACACCAATGGCTTGTTTACGGGCTTGGGAGCAGGCACTTATACAGTGACTGTGACTGATGGTAGTGGTTGCACAGCATCAACCGTGGGAATTGTGGTAGGTCAGCCTGCCAGTATTGTGTTCAACACGGTCAATTTACATGAAGTGTATTGTTATGGTCAGTCTACGGGCTCAATAGCTGTTGTAGCAAGTGGAGGCACAGGAGGCATTTTATTTTCGATTACGCCCAATGCGACCCAGTTCCCATTAGGTTTCTTTAAAGATTTAGCAGCAGGTAACTATGTGATTACTGCTACTGATGCGAATGGTTGTACTGTAACAACACAGGCTACGATTACACAAAATCCTGCCTTAACGATTACCTCATTGAGTATTGTAGAGCCGATATGTGCTTATGATTCCACTGGGGTGATATCTGTAACGGCAACTGGTGGCACGGCCCCAATCGTTTATTCATTAAATAACGGGATACCTCAGTTAACGGGCACCTTTACAGGTTTGGTTATAGATATGTATAAGATTACCTTGATTGACAATTTGGGTTGTTCAAAAGACACGATGATTCAGTTGAGTGGTCCTACCTTAGTGGGTGCAACCTTACAGATAGAAGATACGAAATGTATAGACTCAAAAGATGGTCGTGTATATGTAGTAGGTACTGGAGGTCGTGGTGGTTATAGATACTATATCACGCCTGGTTTGAATATCAATAAGACGGGTAATTTTTATGATCTCGCGGCAGGTACTTACACACTTCGTGTAGTAGATACAGTAGGTTGTGAGTACATGACCGTATTTACGATTAATCCGCCTGCGAATCCATTAGGCAATACAATGACCAAACAAGATTTAGGATGTTATGGTAAAGGCAATGAGGGTAGTGCAACAGCAAATGTGTTTGGCGGTCAGCCTCCTTATGTATATCAATGGAGTACATCACCTGTACAAACAACTGCACAAGCAGGAACTTTGTACTTTGGTTGGTATAATGTGTTGATAGCAGATGCAAATGGTTGTGAGTACAGAGATTCAGTATATATTGAAGAAGGTCCTTGTTGTGATGTATCGTTTGTGCCGAATGCCTTCTCTCCGAATGGTGATAATAACAACGATGAGTTTAAAGTGTTTAGCACTGCAGGTATTGAGTTGATACAGTTAGAAGTGTATGACCGTTGGGGACAGAAACTATGGAGTACAAGTGATTACCGACGTGGGTGGGATGGTACCGTAGATGGTAAGGAAGCTTCTGTAGCCACTTATTTCTATGTATTTAGATATAGTTGTACCAGAGATGGCAATACTTATATCCGTAAAGGAGACGTAACGCTTATTAGGTAATGAATAAATAGATTTGTTTGGATAATAAAAGGAGGCTGTCAAAAATATTGACAGCCTCTTTTATTAAATAATAGATAGGGTTTAAACAATGGGATTTATATAATACAATATGTCAATATTTTATAAATACTACAGTGGTCGATGCAAATTAAAAAAGTTAAAGTACTTGGTTAAAACGAACAATGGACTATTCCATATTTCACATCGGTGTTATCATAAAGGAAATTTGTATTGGTGACAAAATAGAAAAATATAAAATTTAAGGCTTGTTCATTAACTCAGGAAGAAATATCCATGATTTGAAACCATTATTTTATTAACCAATGAAATTCTGATGCAAAAGAAATTTAGTAAATCTGTTTAATATACTTTGTACCCTATAAATGTGAAACAGCTACACAACAATATAACTCTGCCTCGTTAAAGGCAAATCACAGTAATGATTTTAATCTTAAAAATGCCGATTGAAATAGCAGATTGATAATATCTAATCGGTATTCAATGTCTGCGCCATTCATCTACTGCATTTCTGTATTACTAAGCATGACCTCTGTTTTGTCTAAGGAAATATACTTTAATATAATATAAAATAATGGACTAAATTTTATTTGAATTAGCTTGAAAAAGAAAATATAAAGTTGTTTTGAACATCTTTTAAATATTTGATTTATAAATATTTATAATTTGTTTTAGGAGTCAACTTAAGCAAAACTTCATACATAAGTTTAATACAATTTTCAACATCATCTTTATGTATTGTTTCCACAGTAGTATGCATATATCTTAAAGGCAATGATATCAAAGCACTGGGAACACCACCATTACTAAATGCAAAGGCATCAGTATCGGTACCTGTAAATCTAGAAGCAGCTTGTAATTGATGGGGTATCTTGTTTTTCTTAGCTGTTTCTAAAATAATATCTAATAAATACCGATGCACAGCAGGAGCATAACTAAGAACGGGGCCTAATCCACATGTTGCCTCGCCTTGTGCTGCTTTATTCATCATGGGTGTAGTAGTGTCATGAGTTACATCTGTACAGATAGCCACATTAGGCTTCAAGGATTGGGTGATCATAGTTGCACCATTTAAACCTACTTCTTCTTGTACTGCGTTTACTATATAAAGTCCGAAAGGGAGTTTTTTATTAGTTTCTGATAGTAGGCGGGCAACTTCAGCGATGATAACACCACCCATTCGATTATCAAATGCCCGACCAATCCAATAGCCATTGTTTCCTTCTTCAAATCCTTCGGTAAAAGTGCATACACAACCAACATGGATTCCTAATTCCTCAACTTCCTTTTTGTTTTTGCAATTGACATCTAGCCATATTGTTTCTATTTCAGGTTTTTTTTCATTTTGTGGTGTGCGTACATGTATTGCAGGCCAACCAAAAACGCCCCTGACAATTCCTTTTTTGGTATAAATATTCACCCTTTTGGAAGGTGCTATTTGATGGTCACTTCCTCCATTGCGACATACATGAATAAATCCATCAGAAGTGATATATTTTACATACCAACTGATTTCATCTGCATGGGCTTCAATAACAACTTTGTATGGGGCATCAGGGTTGATAATTCCTACAACTGTGCCATAATTATCTACTAAATGGGTATCAATATAGGGTTTTAAATATTCTAACCATATTTTTTGCCCACTACTTTCATATCCTGTTGGGGATGAGTTGTTTAGGTATTCTCTAATAAAATTCATTGAATTTTCATTGAAAAAATGCTTCTTCGTTTTGGTTGTTTTAGCTTTTGCCATGTTAAAATATTTTTCTTCGCAAATGTATGAAAATAATAAAACCTTGATATTATATTTTTTAGATAAAAACCCTCCATTTAAACATACAATAAGTAAAACTCATTATCTATTAAATTTCCAATAAACTATTAGCATTGGACGACTAAATTAATTTATAAATAGCCACTATCTAATTTAAAATTATTGAAAAATTTAAAAGGAAAGTAACCAAGTTTAATCATCTAAATGCCCACCTTCTAAAGTGCCATCATGATAGGGAAACGCTTCTGAAAACTTATTCAATTCCCAGAAAAATTTAGTGCGTGGTTTATTGTAATTACCCATTTCGTTCATTGATTCAGCATCATATATTCGTCCATTCACAATGGTATATTTAATACTTTCTGTATTGTAAATATCATCTAAAGGATTTTTATCCATCACCAGCATATCGGCTAATTTACCTACTTTAATTGAACCAATATTTTGATCTAAACCTAAACTTAATGCAGGATTGATTGTAGCTGTCTTTAATGCTTCCATTGTTGACATACCACCTTGACGCATCATCCAAATTTCCCAATGGGCACCAATGCCTTGAATTTGACCATGTGCACCCATATTAACTAAAACACCTACATCACTGAGTTTTTTTAAACTTTTTGAAACTTGTATATGACCGTTTTCATATTCTTCTTCTGGCAACATCGTTCTAAAGCGACTTCGTGTATCAATAACTGCTCGGGGTGTAAATCGGAGTAATCTTTCTTTTTTCCATACTTCGGTATGCTGATACCAATAATATTCTCCACTGGGTGCGCCATAACAAACGATTAATGTAGGGGTATAAGCTGTTTTTGAATTTTTCCAAAGTTGTATCACATCATTGTAAAGGGTCGCAATAGGTAAGTTGTGTTCGATGGTGGTATGTCCATCTATAATCATCCCTAAATTATGATAAAAAAATGAACCTCCTTCAGGTACTACTTCAGTCTTAAGTTCTCTTGCTGCTTTTAAAATCATTTGATTTTGTTCGCGTCTTGGTTGGTTATAACTTTTTACACTAAATGCACCAAACGCATTGGTTCGTCTAATAGCACTTCTTGCATCTTCAATATTGTTGACTACTGCTTTAAAATTACCATCAGCCCCATATAATATGGTACCTGTTGAAAACACCCTCGGTCCCACCATTAATCCACTTTTAATTAATTCACTTTGTGCAAATACAAATTCACTGTTTGCAGAAGGGTCATGCATCGTAGTGACGCCATAGGCCAAATTAGCGTAATATGGCCAATGTTTTTGTGCGGTAATGCCATTACTAAAATGACTTGCATGGGCATGTGCATCTATAAATCCTGGCATGATGGTTTTACCAGAACAATTAATTTCTTTCATAGCAGAATAGTCTATCTCAGATGATTTCCCTACTTTTTTTATACTATTATTTTCTACCACTATTGTTCCATCTTCAATCACTTCTTCGTTCTCCATCGTAATGATTCTAGCATGGGTTAAGGCATACGTACCAGTAGGTTTGTCAGCAGTTATTTTAAGATTTATATTTATAAAAGACTGGTTAGCGAAAAAAATCGAATCATTTTTACTAAGGTCAGCATTGTATCTTTTATCTATAGAAATTGTATAATACTTTTCACCTAGTGTGTAGTGTAAATATTTATTATCACTACTCCAGTGAAGATTTATACCTGCATCTTTAGCTACCTGTTTAACAGGTATAGCATTGGTACTAGCAGACAAATCAATCACTTTACCAATATTAGGAAATGGGGCAATATATACTTTATGTAAATCAACAAAGGCTACCCATTGGCCATTTGGAGAAATCGTAAATTGGTTTCCATAAGTACTTGAAAAAATAACTTTTTCATCCAATCCACTTAAATTACAACTGTTAAATGTACTATTCATTCCACCGCCAGCTTGATAATAGAGTAGGGTACCTGTGGAATTAAAGCTAGGATTTTCTCCTTTATTTGTCACAAAAGTCTTATCACTGCCATCCGAATTCATCAAATAAATACCAGCTTGTACGGTATTTGCAACACCTAATATTGCATTCCCATCTTCTTTCATATATACTATTTTTTTACCATCAGGTGAATAAGAAGGAGTACGATAGATCGCTTTTGAATTTGTTATTTTTTGCGGAATATTTGTTGACTGGTAATTTATTTTTTCAATAGCCCCCATTTGTTCATCATTCCATGTTACATAAATAAGGGTTTGTCCGTCTGGTGAAAATGAAGGGTCAAATTCAAAATCAGTGTTGTTGGTCACTCGTTGTACTTCACCATTTGGCAATTCTTTTTTCCATAAATACCCTACCGCATTAAATACCAACCATTTGCCATCAGGAGAGGTTTTTGCATGCCTAATAACTTTTGCAGTAAACTGGTCATTATTTATTTGTTGTTTAAATCGAAGTGCTTCTGCAATTTGCATATCTACCTGGCAAGTAAAGGGTATTTCTTTTTTTACATTCAATAGTTTAGTGTCAATTTGGATAATTTTACCTTCACTCCAAATAACAATTGCTTGATCATCTGGTGTCCATGCGAATCCAGTATACACGCCAAATGTAGTCCAGGCTTCTTGTTGGTCTTTACTGAGCTGGTCATAAATAGGCCACTCTTCTCCTGTTTCTAAATTACGTAAATACAATACAGTTTTGGTTCTTATTCTTTTAATAAAGGCCAGGGTATTACCGTCATGTGATATTTGTGGTCTAAATGCACCTCCTGGCCCTCCCGTAATTTGTTCAATATTTCCCTTATTTCTATCATACCTTTTTATGACAAATATTTGATTGTTAGGATCTTTATTGTATTGAAAAAAACCACCTGGGTACATATCTTCACTATAATATATGTATTTCCCATCGGCAGAACAAGAAGGTTCATTCAAATCTTGTTGATCATTTTTTCGAGGGGTAAGTTGTAAACCCTCACCCCCGGAAATATGATAAATCCACAATTCACCTGCTCCTAACGAACGGGTAGATGTAAAATGTTTTTTGGCTAATATATATTGACCATCTGGAGTCCAAACTGCATTATTGAGTAACCTAAAATTTTCTTTGGTGATCTGCTTTGCATTTTTTCCATCTTTATCCATCACCCAAATATTATCACCACCTCCTGCATCAGAAGTAAATAATATTCTACTACCATCAGGACTAAAACGGGGTTGCACTTCCATCGACATCCCTGTACGTAATGCCACTGCATCACCGCCTGATATTGGCATAGAATATATATCACCTAAAAGGTCAAAAACAATTGTTTTGCCATCAGGCGATATATCCAGATTCATCCATGTACCCTCTTGGGTTGTAAAATTGATTTCTTTTAATGGCAAATCAGGTTGATTCACATCCCAGGTATTTTTTTCTTGGGCGTACATATTTAGGGACAATACAAACAGGATTAAAGCAATGCTCTTTTTCATATAATATAATTTACAACAAAAATTGAAGGGTTGAAGATACAGTTTTGTGCTTGTAAATAAAACATTCAGGATATTGATTTAATCATATTTGAAAAAAGAGAAGAACACAGAAATATTATATTTTTTATGACTTTTTAAAATTCAAGTTAATCAATAACTTTTTCATGAATGATACCTAACCATTTTTGGGCAATTTGTAATTCATGGTTAATATTAAAACCATCTGTTGCCACGTTATATAATTCTATATGAATAGGTTCTAGTAGTTGATCATGCATTTGAAATACCAATTCTATTTTGTCAATATCTGAATGCGTCAATGTTTGTGTAGCATTTTTTCTTTGTGTTTTAACCAAACGACATTGCTTTACATTGTCCAATATCACATCAATTGTAGTAATATGCTCATTTACATTTTTATAAAAGTACAATTGATTCTTATTAACATCAATACCAATGGCTGCTTTACCCATTAAGTCGAAATGGCTGATAGTGGTTTGATTGTTAGTGGCTAGTTTTTGTATTGCATGTAATAATTTTTTTTCCTTTTTTCTGCGTTGATTATTCATCATGATAAAAGGGAGTATACATAAGAGTATGAGTATGCTTGTAATAATGATTGTTCCAGTGTCCATATTATAATTTTTAATTTTTTTTTAAGAATAAAAGTTAGTTCAAACCTTTACATAATGTAGTATGTATATGTTTAATCGTATACGTTCAAATCATGTAAATAAGTATGCGATAGCCTATCAGTTGGCTATATAAAATAATGCTGCATTATTGAAACACAGCGCATTTAAAAAGACTTCTATTTATAAAAAGACATGAAAGGGAAAGATAATATCAGCAATTTGAAGTCGCCTGATAATATGCTTGCTATAAAAACGATATTGTACAAATGAATGAGCAAGCAATTGTTTTTGTACTATTGAAAAAATACGAAATTGATTTAGTCCATTTTTTAATCCCAAAACTGAAGTCCTAAAGAATGCACTAACCGGCATTTCATGTTGTATGAAGGAGCAATAAGTATCACTAGAAAATTGAACAAGTTTTTGTTTCTCTTGCGAATGGGTTGTACTCGCATGGAGTTGATGTAAAGCAGGTTGAAAATCATTCTTTTGTATAATGCCTTGACAAAACAAAAGAATGAGTAAACTTGCTAAAATTGAATGAAAAATGGTCTTCACATGGTAAAGGTATGCTAATCAAATATAATGTAATGAAAAGGACGGTCTTAATAACATGTCTATTTGAATTCATATAAATGAGTGACTTGCATTTATTTAATAGGCTATATTGATTTGCGCATTAAAAAGATTGATTTAAGGAATCAGAATAAAACTAAACCATTCATTTTCAAGCAATATATTTCAGTCATCCGATTTAAACATACAAGCATAAAATTTCTTATATTTGACTATGAAAAATGTAGGCTACGTATTATCGGGTGGGGGTGTCAGGGGTTTTGCTCATTTAGGTATTATAAAATATTTAGAAGAACAAAACATTCAACCTACTATGATTTCAGGCACAAGTGCAGGTGCTATTGTAGGTGCTTTATACGCGGTTGGTCTAGATCCAGAAGCAATTCTTCATGTGATGAAAAACAACAGCCATTTTGGTTGGAATGCTATTGCATGGCGCGATAAAGGTATTTTTTCAATGGATGCACTTCGCAATGTATTGAACAAATATATTATCATTGATGAATTTTCGTCCTTGAAAATACCCCTTTATGTCACTGCAACTGATTTTGTAAATAATACAGCGATTACATTTTCTGAAGGTCCTTTAATTGATGCCATAGTCGCATCATGTTCTATACCCTTTATTTTTAAACCAATTAATAAAGATAACTATACCTTAATTGATGGTGGTGTACTCAATAATTTTCCGATTGAGCCACTTATTGGTCAATGTGAACTTATCATAGGTTCACATGTCAATAAAATAGATACCAGTATTTTAAATAATGAGTCATTAAAAGTGGTTGATTTATTAGACAGGTGTTTTCATATGGCTATTTCTAAGGAAGTGAATGAAAAAAAATCGAAATGCCACCTTTTTATAGAAAGCCCTTTGCATCCTTACAATATGTTTGACCTTAAAGCTGCAGATACTATCTTCGAGATAGGGTATAACACAGCAAAATCATTTCAAAACCAAATAGAACAGCTAATTCAACATAAAACTATATCATAATTTCTATTTTAAACTTTGAATGGGTTTCATTTATGTAAATATTTATGAGATCTGTATCTTGTCAGATTTATCAATGTTTATCTGGTTATTTTAAATTCCTATTTATTTTTTTCTGTATTACATTGAAGGGCGTTTAACGTTACAAGTTGCATAATTGATACTATATTTGCACACTTCTTTTTAGCAAGAAAAAATAAAATTATGACAATTTCGTATTTATGGCTGTGTGAATATATTGATCAACAAATCAGTCCAGACATGATGTCTGAGATACTTACTTCAGTGGGTTTAGAGGTTGAATCAATGGAAAAGCTGGAATCTATAAAGGGTGGCTTACAAGGTGTAGTCATTGGGAAAGTAATCGAATGCTCACCACATCCAGACGCAGATAAACTGCGATTGACAAAAGTGGACATTGGTACTTCAGTTCCTTTACAAATTGTATGTGGCGCACCAAATGTGGCTGAAGGGCAAACGGTAGTTGTAGCAACTATTGGTACTACTATTTATCCCAGTTCAGGCGAACCTCTCACCATGAAAAAAGCTAAAATACGTGGAGTAGAAAGTGAAGGGATGATTTGTGCAGAAGATGAAATAGGATTGGGTACAAGCCATGATGGAATCATCATTATACAGGATGAAATAAAACCTGGCACCTTAGCTGCAGAATATTATCAATTAGGGGAAGTCGACTATATATATGAAATTGGGCTTACACCTAACCGCATGGATAGTATGAGTCATATTGGTGTAGCAAAAGATGTATGTGCTTACCTTTCCAATAAAAACCAACAATTGGTATTGTCTAAAATTCCTACAGTAACTATCCCAACTTCAACCCAAACTGATTCAATCAAGATTGAAATTGCTGATTCTACTCTCTGTGCCCGATATGCAGGTGTTTGTATCGAAAATATCCAGGTAGCCGAATCACCCGAATGGCTGCAAAGCAGACTTAAATCAATTGGGTTAAAGCCAATTAATAATGTAGTAGATATCACCAATTTTGTTTTGCATGAAATTGGTCAGCCTCTGCATGCATTTGATAGAAACCAAATCAAGGAAAATAAAATCATTGTAAAAACAGCTACACAAGATGAAAAATTTATAGGACTTGATGAAAAGGAAAGAATACTGCTTGATAGCGATATTATGGTTGCCAATGATTCTGAAAGTATGTGTATAGCGGGTGTGTATGGTGGATTACATTCGGGTGTTTCAAACAATACGACCTCATTGTTTTTAGAAAGTGCATGGTTTACTCCTTCTTATATTCGCAAAACATCTATGCGCTTAGGACTTCGCACAGATGCAGCCATACGATTTGAAAAAAGCGTTGATATCAGCAATACACTTTTTGCATTACAAAGAGCCGCTTCGTTGATTGTTGAAATTGCTGGGGGACAAATAGCTTCTGAATTTATAGACTTGTATCCGAACCCTTTTGAACCTACAATCATCGAACTTCATTATGAAAAAATAGATGCATTAGCTGGGAAAAAATATGACAAAAAACAAGTAAAAAATATTTTAAATAGTCTTTGTTTTAAGATCATTTCTGAAGATGATGATACACTCATGGTTTCGGTGCCTTTTGCCAAAAATGACATTAGCATGCAAGCGGATATTGTGGAGGAAATAATGCGTATAGATGGATTAGACAATATTCCTTTTACAGGCAAAATGAGTTATAGCATTCCACCTCAACAAAAACCATTTCAAGAAGATATAAAAAAGAAAATAGCCAATCAGTTGGTTGGAAAAGGTTTCAGCGAAATATTCACTAATTCAATTACCAATACTGCTTATTATGATACACAAGATCATCTGGTAAAAATGATGAACAGTCTTTCAGCAAATCTTGACACTTTACGTCCATCAATGCTTGAAACAGGATTAGAACCCATCGCATATAATTTAAATCGCAAAAACAACCAAATACAGTTTTTTGAAATAGGGAAAGTCTATAGTCAAAGTAATAATCAATTTGTAGAAACAGAAATGTTAGCCATATATGCTAGTGGTTATTATAATGGCATCTATTGGAATGAAAAACAAAAACCCATAGATATTTACTATTTAAAAGGAATTATAGAAGGCTTGTTTGGCAATATGAAATTACTTTTTCAGCCTAATGAGCATGAAATTCAACTTTTGTATCAAAAAAGAATCATTGGTAAGCTATATAGGGTAGGAGATGAAAAATTGAAACAATTTAATATTAAACAAGCTGTGTTTTATGCTGAAATCAACTGGGATGAAATTAAAAAACATAGTGTAACACAAAAAATTAAGTATGTTGAAATTCCTAAATTCCCAATAGTTGAACGTGATTTAGCGATGGTGATTGATAATGAAATACAATACCATGAGGTGCAAAAAACAATTAAACAATTACAAAGTAAATTACTACAAGAAATAAACATTTTTGATGTGTTTGAAAGCGACAAATTAGGATTGAATAAAAAATCGTATGCCATTAATCTTTCCTTTGCACATCCTGAAAAAACACTGACCGATACAGAAGTTGAAATGGAAATGAATAAAATAATTAAAAGTTTACAAGATAAGTTGGGAGCTGCAATTAGAGGAAATTAAACTTCAATCTATTCACTAACAATATCTAGTTTCTCTAAAGCAACATTCATTTCTACTTTACCAAAGTGAATAATAGCTCGGTCATCTTTCAATGCCTTTACGATGCCGGTTTCCCTGCTTTTGAGTAGTTTTACGATTGACCCGATAGCTATTTTCGATTTTACTTTTTTTAAGATGCTTTCTTTGTATTGTTGCGACTTTTCAAATGCTTCTTGTTCCTTTTTCTTCAATTGTTCGTAACCGGCAAGTTTCACAAATTTAGCGATCACCTCTTTTTTATTTTTATTATTCACCCATTCTTGTGTCAATTGATGCAGTTTTTTGCCATACTCCATTAATTGTTGTTTTTCAATTTTATGTTCTTGATGCTTTTGAATACTATTCTCAAGTTGTACATTCAGTTCGGTATACTCTCGTTTGGCAGCAGTGGTTTTACTCATCTGTTTTTGAATATCGCGCTTCAATTTATCAAGATTATTTTTTTCTGTTTGCAACTGATTAAGTAGTTTATCCATATTAACTTTTTCATTCGAAAGCTTACCTTTTGCCTCTTCAATGAGTGTAGGATCGAGGCCTGTTTTACTAGCTACTTCAAATGTAAAAGAACTGCCTGGCTCACCCAAATGCAATTGATATAATGGTTTTAGCGATTTGCTATTAAAAAGCATACAAGCATTAAAAATACCTTGTTGGTGATTTGCCAATAACTTTAGGTTTGTAAAATGGGTTGTAACAACACCTATACTTTCCTTTTCATTTAATTTATTTAATATCACTTCTGCCAATGCACCACCCATATCAGGATCACTACCAGTACCAAATTCATCAATTAAAAACATAGTGTCCCGATTTGAATGTTGTAAAAAATATTTCATTTTTAACAATCGGGAACTATAGGTACTTAATCCATCTTCGATACTTTGATTATCACCTATATCACCAAAAATATGATTTAAAATACACATTTCACTTTTCGGATGTGCAGTGATAAATAACCCGCTTTGAAACATCATTTGCAAAAGCCCAATGGTTTTTAAGGTAATTGATTTACCACCAGCATTAGGGCCACTGATAACCATGATTCGGTGATCTGTATCAAAAGTACAATTAAAAGCTACCGTTTGTTGCACTTGTTGTTTATTTTGCAAATACAATACCGGATGACAGGCATTTACAAGATTTATTTTTCTTTCTTGCATCCCATTTTCTGACATTCGATTAATAATGATTGGACAATGAGCTTGTAATAATTTTGCCAGTTGCATTTTTGCACTCAACACATCAAAGGCCACCAATAAATCGTAAAATGCTTTGATCATTTTTTGGTAAGGACGTATACAATCAGTAGTTAATTTCAGAATTTTATAGATTTCTTTCTGTTCATCATCTTCCATTTGAAGGCGGTCATTATTAAGCATAACCATGTTTTGTGGCTCAATGTAAGTAATTTTACCACTTGCCGATTGACCAAGAATAAGTCCTTTAACTTCTCTTTTATATTCAGCTAAAATACCTAATACACGTCTGCCATTGATGAAATTCTCTTCAATTTCTGCCAGTTGCCCAGCCTTACGCAATCGTTGTATATGTGCCCGATAGAGTCGATCACTTTGTTTCCGATTTTCTTGCAAAGTTTGCCTAATATCTTTCAGGGTGTCACTTGCATCATCTTTTACAACGCCATCTTTATCAATGACATCATCAATCAAACCCATCACAAGAACATCTTTTTCATTTGGCCTGATTTTATCATATAAATAGGGAAATAAATCTTTTTTATCTTCAAAAAAATGGATCAATTCATTACTCAATGAAATGAGTTTTCGAAGTTGCTTACATTGTAATGAAGTAAGCACTGCATCCTGTATACGTAATACATGCAGTTCTTTTTCAATTTCAGGATAATGCGATTGGCTAAGAATGCTACTACCTGCAGAAGCTGTAAAATATTCTACCGTTTCCTGCAAATGGGTATGGATCCATTTCCATTGATTTGAAGGCTTTAACTGCAAAGCAGTTTCTTTCGCATTTTTGCTTATACAAAATTGTGCAAGTTTGTCAGTGATCACATCAAAACCAACCAATACAGGTAAATCTGTAGGAAAAATTTGCATGTTTATATAGATTGTGTTTCGTTATTCAAAATAAAAATGCTGTCTGGGTAAGACACATTTTCGAGAAATAACCCATGAGCAGGGGCACTAAAATCAGCGTATGTACAATCTTTTTTACAAATGATTTCTTCAAATGCAGCTATTGAAATTTTTTTTCTGCCTACCTGGAGCAAAGTACCTACTAAAGCTCTTACCATACCTCTTAAAAAACGATTTGAAGCCACATGATAAATCATTTCATTCTCATTAATGTCAAAATGGGAAGTGGTGATTTTGCAGTTAAAATTTTTCACATCAGTATTACGTTTTGAAAATGATTCAAATGATGTATAGTGCAATAAACGTTGTGCTGCTTCATTCATCAATCCAATATCAAGTTTAAAGGGTAAAAAATATGCAGTTTCTCTTAAAAAAGGATTTTTATAGGGTATGATATGATAGGCATATTTACGCTTAATCGCATCAAAACGAGCGTGGGCTTGATCCTGAACAGGTTTAATTGATTTAACTAATATGTCTTGACTAATGATTGAATTTAAATTATAAATGAATGAAGACGGCAGCTGTATGTCTGTATCAAAATGCAAAAAATTTTGTAAAGCGTGTACACCTGCATCTGTTCTACTTGATGTGGTAGTGGCTATTGGTATTTTAAAAAGTGTTTGTAATGCCTTATTAATTTCTCCTTGAATACTATTCACCGCTATTTGTGACTGAAAACCTTTGAAATGGGTGCCTTTATAGGCGACTTCTATAAAATATCGGGGCATGAGAAACTGAAAAAATAAAGCACAAAGATACTCAATTATGAGCGCAATTTGATTGAGGCTGCAATGATTTCATCTTTTGAAATGATAAACTTTTCAAGTTTGTTGATTGGAATTCTCAAATGAATAGGTGCTGTGGCAGTCATAATATTTTCATCAAATCCTGGATTCCATCTTTTTAATCTTACGATGTCTTCATCCAAAATATTTGAAATAGCATTTAGTTTATAATTACCTCTAACTTTCAACACAGCCATATTTTCAAGTTCTTCTTGGGTAAACTTTGGTTTTTGTACATCTTCATTTTCTTCAACACTGGATTCATTATTGCCTGCAAATGAATTTAATTTAGAAAAGTCTGCTTTGGGTGGTTTAATACCTTTAGGGATATTGCCAAAATTCAATACATTACTAAACTTATCTAAAATAATTGAAGTAGCGATAAATGCCATTACATGGTTTTGGGTTTCTTTTGGAAGTCTTGATTTGATATCCCAAAAACTGCTCCCTGCACCACTATTAATGGCTCTGATAACAGGTGCCGGGCCACAATTATAAGAGGCAATGACCAACAAATAATCGTTAAACATACCATAGAGTTGTTTCAAATACTTAGCAGCTGCTTTGGTGCTTTTATAAAAATCCATTCTTTCATCTACACCTCCATCTACTCTTAAACCCAACATTTTAGCTGTTCCCGCCATAAATTGCCAGGGACCAACTGCACCCACAGGCGACACTGCATTACAGTTTAACGCCGATTCGATAATAGCGAGTGATTTCATTTCCCGAGGCAAATTATAACTTTTCATGATGTTTTCAATCAATTTAAATTGTCCTTTACTTCGTGATGAAATACGGCTTATTCTTTCCCCATGGTTATTATGATAGTTTCTTATATAGTCATTGATAAAATCGGCAAAAGGGCCAAATAATGCACGACTTACATTAAAAGTTGACTTGTTAGATGTTTCAGTTTGTTTAGGCTTTCTTTTTATTAAACGACTTGTGTCAGAAACAGAGGCTGGGTTAATGTAAACTTCACCTTTCTGTTCTTTAATTTTTCGAATTCTGCTTGTATCTGTAATTTTAATAACATATACCGAGTCTTTTGATTTACTAAACACATGACCATTGTTCAGTGCACACAATAATATAAATAAATTGATAACTCTATTCATTTTCCCCCCTTGCAATATTTTAAATTTAAAACAAAAAAAATGTACTAATTATTTTCCTTTTCTTTCATCCCAGCTTCTAATTCAGTTTTGATATTGTCTTTTGCATCTTTAAATTCACGCATTCCTTTACCAAGTCCACGCATAAATTCAGGTATTTTACGACCTCCAAAAAGTACGAGTACTGCTAGTGCAATGATAATCCATTCAGAACCACCAGGCATACTAAGTAACAAAGTGTTTAAAACTGTCATTTCCTTCTTTTTTAATTAAGACAAATATACTTAAAGAAAATAACATGCCAAAAATAATTAAGTTAAAGTCTCAAAATATTGTGGGCAAAAAAAAACCATCCATTGTGGATAGTTTTTTTAAATACGATGGATAAATATAATTATCTAATTCTTTTTTCTTTGATACGAGCTGATTTACCTTGACGTTCTCTAAGATAAAATAATTTTGCTCTACGCACTTTACCAACTTTATGCACTTCAATACTTTCAATATTAGGTGAATTAATCGGGAAAGTTCTTTCAACACCAACATTATCGCTCATTTTGCGAACAGTAAAGGTTTGTGCAGTACCATTTCCTTGTCTTTTGATACAAATTCCTTTGAAAGGCTGAATTCTTTCTTTAGTGCCCTCAACGATTTTATAATTTACTGAAATGTTATCACCAGCTTTAAAAGCAGGCATTTCTTTGGTTGTGTTTAATTGTTCGTGTACAAATTTTAAAACTTCTTGCATGACTATCCTATTTTTCGGAATGCAAAAGTAATAACTTTTTTAATTAAAATAAAATTAATATGTAGAAATTTAAAAAAATAGTTTGTAAATCTAAGGTATTGCTTTAATTAATTGCTTAAAAGGGGATTTATTCATTCCATCTATACGTTTTTATATCAATTCCAAGCAATCCAATCACTCTATCAACGACAGTTGAAGCCAGATCTTCAAAGGTTTTTGGTTTACTGTAAAATGAAGGCGAAGCTGGACAAATAATACCTCCAGCCTCTGTAACCGTTTTCATATTGGCAATATGAATCAAGTTGTAAGGTGTATCTCTTACAACACAAATCAGTTTGCGTCTTTCTTTGAGCATAACATCAGATGCTCTGCTAATTAAATTATCACTAATGCCATTTGCGATTCGCCCCAAAGTGCCCATACTACAAGGGCAGATCACCAACGCTTCATAACTGCTACTGCCACTGGCAAAAGGTGCAAAATAATCTTTGATGTCATAAAATTTCATGCCATATCCCATATATTTTTTATGGCCTAATTCATATTCCCACACATCTTTGGCATTGTCACTCATCACAATACTTACTTCAATAGTTGAAATACGTTGAAGCTTTTCTAATAATACCTGTGCATAGATTGCACCTGATGCCCCTGTAATACCTACAGCAATTTTTTTCATTTATCAAATATTATACTATTATTGCAATGACAATTATAAAATCAAAATTACATCACTATTTATTTTAAATGATATGAATATGAAATATGTTATAAATTTATGTTTATTGGTTTGTATTTCTTTTAGTTTATATGCCCAAAAAACACAAAATAAAATCAATTGGATGACCGTTGAAGAGGTACAGGAAAAAATGCTCACAGCTCCTCGAAAAGTTTACATTGATATTTATACTGACTGGTGTCATTGGTGCAAAATCATGGATAAAAAAACATTTACCAATAAATATGTGATTGATTACATGAATGAAAACTATTACTGTATTCATTTTAATGCTGAACGAAAAGACATGGTTACTTTTAATAACAAAAAATATGGTTTAGCAACAGGAAGTAAAACAAACACATTGGTGATGGAATGGCTTCAAGGTCAAATCAGTTATCCTACGAGTTTATTTTTTGATGAAGGTTTTGTAAACCCGCAACCTGTACCCGGGTATTTAGAAATACCAACGATGGAAATGATTGCAAAATACATTGCCCAAAACAAACATAAATCTATTCCATTTGATAAATACAAGGCTAGTTTTAAAGGTAGCTGGAAATAATATCCTAAAACATTTAATACCAAATATTTATATTGAGTAGTCTGAAAAAGTTCGGTATAATACCTACACACATTGAATTAAGCTGGAAACCATTGAACTTTTTTTAATGTGTTGATGGTATTAAGCTACTTTTAAATAGGCATATTTCGATTTCTCGATTCTTTCTTGGGCATATTCTTTAGTTATGATAAAATCTTTACCATGTTTCTGACTGGGTAATTCAAACATTGCATCGTTCATCACCAGTTCACAAATTGATCGTAATCCTCTGCCCCCTAATTTAAATTCAATCGCTTTCTGTACAATATAGTCTAATGCATCATCATCAAATTGCAAATCGATATTTTCGTATTCAAATAAGTGTTTATATTGCTTGATGAGTGCATTTTTAGGCTCGGTCAATATGCGTCTTAAAGCATGGGCATCAAGCGATTTTAAATAGGTTACAACAGGTAAACGACCAAGCAATTCAGGAATTAAGCCAAAGTTTCTTAAGTCTAAAGCATTAACATATTGTATTAAATTATCTTTTTCTAGCTGGGTTTGTTCTGTAGTGCTTTTAAACCCAATCGATCCTGATTGTACTCTTCGAGCAATTATCTTATCAATCCCTTCAAATGCACCTCCACAAATAAATAAGATATTTTGGGTATTGATTTTAATCATTTTTTGATCAGGATGTTTACGACCTCCTTGTGGTGGTACCAATACTTCGGAACCTTCAAGCAATTTGAGTAAGGCTTGCTGTACACCCTCGCCACTTACATCACGTGTAATAGATGGATTGTCACTTTTACGACCCACTTTGTCAATTTCATCAATAAAAACAATGCCTTTTTGGGCTTGTTCTACATCATAATCTGCTGCTTGTAACAAACGTGACAAAATACTTTCTACATCTTCACCCACATACCCCGCTTCCGTAAATACAGTAGCATCGGCAATAGCAAAAGGTACATTTAACAATTTGGCTATTGTTTTTGCAAGTAAAGTTTTTCCTGTTCCTGTCTCTCCAATCATGATGATATTAGATTTTTCAATTTCTACATCATCTTTAATTTTTTGATTAAGCCTTTTATAATGATTATAAATAGCCACACTTAACACCTTTTTGGCGTCTTCTTGTCCAATTACATATAAATCTAAATGCTTTTTGATATCAATGGGTTTATATGAAAATGGCTGGGTTGTTTTATTTTTACCAGATTTTGACTTTGATTTTAACTCATCTTCATTCAAACCCAATTCCTGTTCTATAATCGCACTTGCATTTTGTATACATTCATCACATATATTGGCTTTAGCGCCACTGACAATCATCAGCACTTCAGTATTGTTTTTTAAACAAAATGAACATTGTAGATTTTTTTCTTTAGACATGTGGCAAAAATAAAGTTTTTATTCCCATCTTTGTATTGAGAATATCAAAATATTATGCAAATACCTGAAAAGATTGGACATAATTATAAATTTATTGAATTATTAAGTCTTGATTTAATCCATACTACTTTTAAAAACCATAAACTGCTACGTGTATTTCATCATCATGGTCTTAAATGTAAACAGTTTGATTGCAACAAAGAAGGCAAATACCTGATTAAAGCCCTAAACACAAGTGGAGGCATTCATATTGATGTTTATACAGCTCATTTCGAGTTAATGACCATTGACCATATTATACCCAAAAGCAAAGGGGGGAGCAATCTCATTGAAAATCTTCAACCGATGTGCAATGCTTGTAATGCGCAAAAAGGAGATAAAGAATTTGTTTTTTCTAAAAACATGATCAGCTAAATACCATATAAATTCATGCAGAATATTATTGGCTAATTGCTTTCATGTTATTGTATCAAGGATTTTAAAAACGTTCAAAGCATTCATTTTATCTTTTTAATTGAAAAATTGTAAAATATTTTAAGGATAGTAAAAAATCACAATTTGTTTTACAATTGATAAGGTTAAATATTTCTTAGCATGCTTAATTAATACCAAAATGAATTTAAATTTGAAAAAACCATAATTATACAACAAATTTGCATCCCTGATTATGAATAAACTTTTAATTGAAATTCGTCCATTGCTTGAATATCCTCAGCAAATTGTCATTACGCATCATTATAATGCAGATGCTGATGCATTGGGCGCATCATTAGGACTTTATCATTATTTAACGTTGAAAGGACATAAATGCACCGTTATTTCACCCAATTCAATGCCTGACTTTCTTCAATGGATGCCAGCCGCTTACAAGGTTTTGAAGTTTGATGAGCAAAAACAGGAAGTCATCAAAGCCATTGAAAAATGTCAACTCATTTTTTGTTTAGATTTTAATCAATTTTCAAGAACAAAAGATTTAGCACCTTATTTAGAAAAATCAAAAGCCAAAAAAATATTAATTGATCATCATTTAAATCCAGCCCAAACGTTTGATTTTGGTATCAGCAGACCCTCTAAGAGCAGCACTTGTGAGATGATATTTGATTTAATCAATGAAAATGGCGATAATGCTTTGATTAATTTAGATATTGCACAATGCTTATACTCTGGGGTGATGACAGATACCGGTTCTTTTAAATTTCCATCTACCACAGCAAGTGTACATTTAATGGTAGCCGACTTAATGCAAAAGGGATTGCATCCAACCCCTATACATCAGGCTATATTAGACAATTATCAAGAAAATAGACTGCGATTTTTAGGTTATGTACTTGCAGAAAAAATGCTCTTATTTCCCGAATTCAATAGCGCCGTAATTGCTATCAGTAAAGAAGAACTCAATAAATATAAAATTAATACAGGTGATACAGAAGGTATTGTTAACTATCCCTTAAGTATAAAAAATATAATTTTTTCTACCTTTATCAGCGAAAGAGATCATGAAATGAGAATGTCCTTTAGAAGCAAAGGTGATTTTAATGTAAATATCTTTGCCCGAAATTATTTCAATGGGGGAGGGCATCACAATGCTTCAGGAGGACGATCTGATGTATCACTTGCTGAGACTTTAAAAAACTTTAAACAAGCATTAGAAGACAACAAAAAACAACTTAAACAATGTTATTTAGATTTACAATAGCTTTTATTTTATGTAGTTGCTCTTTGATGGTAGCAGCACAACAAAACCCGACTCCCTTAAACTTCAAAAAAACAAGTTCAGGTATAGAATATGTTTTTGCCGTAGACAAACCCAATGGTTTAAAACCTAAAGAAGGCGATCAAATCAAAATCAACATGGTATCTATCGCAGGTAACCGCTATTTATACAATTCGTTTCAACAAAATAAAGGTAAACCAGTAGAATTTGGGGTGGCCAAACCTGCATTTAAAGGTGATATTATCGAAATTATTTTAATGATGAATGTCGGCGATAGTGTGGTTTGCTTAATAGATGCAGACCAAGTGTATAAAAATACAAAACAAAAAAAACCAGATTTTATCAAAAAAGGGGATAAAGTGCAATACATGATCAAGTTGGTATCAATAAAAACAAAGGAAGTATTGCAAAAAGAACAACAAGCCAATATCAATAAACAATTGAAAGAACAAATGGCTAAACAACAAGCAGAAGAAAAAAAATTGACTGCTATTCAAGATAAAGAGTTGCAAAAATATTTTATAAAAAATAACCTCACACCCCTCAAAACACCTTCAGGTTTATATTATATCATTAAAGAAGAAGGTCAAGGTGCAAAACCGATTACGAATGATACCGTAAGTTTAAACTATAGAGGGCAACTGATAGATGGTACTATCTTTGACAGTAACATTGATTCTGCCTTTAATCATATGACACCTTTCGAATTTCCATTAGGTGTTAATCGTGTAATCAAAGGTTGGGATGAAGGTGTTGCCCTTTTACCCTTAGGTACTAAAGCCACATTTTATATTCCTTCACGTTTAGGTTATAGTGCACAAGCAATGCCAGGTAATCCAAATAATCCGAAAGGGATACCTGCAAATTCAATACTCATTTTTGATGTAGAACTCTTAAAAATCAAATCTTTAAACAAATAAACATTTAAAAAAAAACAAATTAAAACATGATAAAGAAATTATCTTTAGCCTTATTGGTAATCACCACAGGTATGTATCAGGCCCATGCCCAAGCAAATAAATATAAAAAGCTACCATCAAGTCTCGAATACATGATAGTGAAAGATGTGGCAGGCAACAACGCTGTTGAAGGTTCTATGGTAACCATGCATATTAAAACTGTGGTAAGTGGCACTGCATTGTTTGATTCTTATGCAATGAACAACAACGAACCAGTACCAGCCCAAATTTCAAAACCGCAATACAATGGTGATGTGATGGAGGGATTAGCCCTATTAAGTCCTGGCGATAGTGCTCAATTTCGAACACCAGCCGACTCGATTTTTAGAGGTGGGCAAATGCCTCCGAATGTAAAATCTGGTGATACTGTAACTTTTTTCGTGAAAATGATTTCTGTAAAATCAAAAGCAGAATATGAAAAAGACCAATTAGAAAAATCAGCTAAACAAATTGGTATAGACGACAAATTATTACAAGATTATATCAAAAAGAATAATTTAAATGCCCAAAAAACCCCTTCTGGCATTTACTATGTTATCGACAAAAAAGGAAATGGTAAACATGCTACCGCAGCCGATAAAGTAAAAGTACATTACAAAGGATACAAGTTAAACGGCGAAAAATTCGACTCATCTTATGATCGTAACGAGCCAATTGATTTCCCATTATCAGGTGTTATCAAAGGATGGACTGAAGGGATACCGATGCTTGAAGAAGGTGGAAAAGGAACTTTATTAATTCCTTCACATTTAGCTTATGGACAAAATGGACCTCCGGGATCAAAAATCGGACCTAATGAAGTATTGCTTTTTGACGTAGAATTAATTCAAATCAACCCAGAACCAAAAAAATAATCAAACTAAAACTAAACGAATGACAAAAAATCAATTGATATTAGCTACTATGCTAATCATTACCGGTATGTTTTCATGTACCTCAAAAGAATTTACCAAACTGAAATCAGGCTTGGAATACAAAATTGTACAAGACGAAAAAGGAGACAAAAAAGCAGTAGAAGGAAGTATTGTTTCTGTACATATTTTAACTAAAATAGGAGATAGTGTATTATTTGATTCTCGTAAAAATAATAATAACGAACCAGTACCTGCCCAAATTGCAAAGCCTCAATACAATGGCGACTTGATGGAAGGCTTGATGTTGTTAACAGCTGGCGATAGTGCTTTATTTAGGGTTTCAGCCGATTCTATTTTTAGAAATGGTCAAATGCCTCCATTTGTAAAAAAAGGAGATACTGTTCATTTTTATGTAAAAATGGTAACTGTAAAATCGATGGAAGAATTTAAGAAAGAAGAAGATGCTACAGCACAAAAACAAATCAGTGCAGAAGAAGAAATCATTAAAAAATATTTAGTAGATAACAATATCACAGCTACTAAAACAGCATCAGGTATTTACTATACCATTTCTCAAGCAGGCACAGGCGAAAATGCCAAACCTGGTCAAGAAGTTAGTATGTATTACACGGGAAAATTGCTTGATGGTACTACTTTTGATTCAAATCAAGATCCTAAATTTGGACATACAGATCCTTTTAAATTTCAATTAGGAAGTGGACAAGTTATTAAAGGATGGGATGAAGGTATTGCTTTATTAAATAAAGGTGCAAAAGCCAAATTGATAATTCCATCACCCATGGGATATGGTACTAGAGCTATGCCAGGTAACCCTAATAATGAAAAAGGCATACCTGCAAACAGTATCTTAGTATTTGATGTTACGATGATTGGTGCAAGTGATGTAGCCCAAAAATAATTTTAAGTTTCTTTAATCTTTATAAAAAATAGCTCCTTAGGGAGCTATTTTTTATTCAAACTTATTAATGTAGCATATTTATTTATCTTTGCCCAAATTGAAATAATGAAAAGAGTTTATAATAATATAGTGGAGACCATTGGGAATACACCCATGGTGAAATTAAACCGCATCACCAAAGATTTCCCTTGTGATGTATATGCTAAAGTTGAATATTTTAACCCTGGCAATAGTATTAAAGATAGAATCGCCTTAAAACTTATTGAAGATGCAGAAAAAAGTGGTAAACTCAAGCCGGGGGGTACCATTGTAGAGTGCACAAGTGGAAATACAGGTATGGGACTGGCATTGGTTGCTATCGCAAAAGGGTATAAATGTGTATTTACACTAGCAGATAAAATGAGTAGGGAAAAAGTAGATATATTAAGAGCAATGGGGGCAGAAGTACATGTATGCCCTACTAATGTTGAACCTGAAGATCCACGTTCGTATTATAGTGTGGCTGCTCGTATAGCAAAAGAAAGAGATGGCTGGAATCCGGATCAATACAATAATTTATCTAATCGAGAAGCGCACTATCTTAGTACAGGTCCGGAAATATGGGATCAAACAGAAGGTAAAATCACACATTACATTGCTTCTACAGGTACTGGTGGTACATTGGTCGGAACAGGGATGTATCTCAAGGAAAAAAATCCAGACGTTAAAATAATCGGTGTTGATCCTGATGGGTCTATTTTAAAACATTG
The DNA here is from genome assembly GCA_016711825.1 of Bacteroidota bacterium. Lineage (GTDB taxonomy): Bacteria > Bacteroidota > Bacteroidia > Chitinophagales > Chitinophagaceae > OLB11. The sequence continues at coordinate 303,543 of JADJSG010000003.1, forward strand.
GTTTGATACTGGTGAAATTAAACCCGAATTGGCCAAAGTATATTTAGTGGAAGGCATGGGTGAAGATTTTATTCCCGAAAACTATGATAAAAAATATATAGACCATATCGAAACCATTTACGATAAAGAATCATTGCTCATGTGTCGAAGATTAGCTAAAGAAGAAGGTTTGTTTTGTGGATCTTCTGCTGGTGCTGCTGTTCAAGGATTAATTCAAATGAAAGATACCTTTAAATCAGACGATTTAGTTGTTGTTGTATTACATGATCATGGGAGTCGCTATATTGGCAAAATATACAATGATGATTGGATGCGCGAGAAAGGCTTTTTATAAAAAAGGATAGAATAAAATATTTTACAAGAAGGTCTTATTTTTTCGCCTTAGTTGATCATATCACAAGCTAAACTTTTCAAGTAAGGATTTAAAAATTTACTATTTGCGTCATTGTTAAGGATAAAAAACGATTCATTTGGCAAGCTAAGTAGAGATAATGGTCATAAAACAATATTTACGTAATAAGTATCGTCCTTATAATATTGTTTATATCCAAATTATATTCGATAGGTCATTTTATATAACGAACATTATCGATTAAAGCTAGGTTTTCGTTGGTCTCTATTTGGGTTGGGTTGTGGCAGGGGTTGAGGTCTATTTTGCATTCTTTCCGTTCTTTCTTGCATTCTGTCAGGTCTATTTTGCATTCTTCTTTCATTATTAGGAGGTAAAGGATTACCACCCATATTCTCTCTACGCATGTCTTTTTTCTGTGAACGGTTAATAAGCATTTGTCTGAAATCTTTTTCTGCTCTATATAATTGGTTTAATTGGTCACCAGAAATAACGCGGGAAAAAAGGGTATTGTATTTTCTTTTTATATCTAAGGCTTTTTGTTCTTGATCGAGTATTTCATCTGCATTTCTTAAATCATTCTGATTCATCCTTCTTTTTTCTTGCACTACGTCCATCATTTCATTTTCATATTGATGATAAATCGGCCAAAACTTTTCAGCTGTTTTTGCATCGAGGTTTAGTTTATTGGTTAAATAACCTATTTTAAGACTTTCAATTTTTTCGCCCTTTTGGCTAAACACTTGAAAGGATATGGAAAAAAGAAGTAGGGTTATAAGATGTTTTTTCATAGAAAATGGATGCTTAGTATTATAAAAATTGGTTAATTTCATCATCAGTAATATTGTCGAAATAGGCATTATATATATCGTTTTCTAATTTGTTGAGGTCAATTTTTGATTCATCAATAGATTGAAAAGTAAGATGGCTTTCAAATTCATACGCATGTTTTTGTATATATGTATTGATATCGGCATCAGAAATTTGGGCAAGCTGGGTTTCTACATCAGCATGGTTTACAGGTTGGGTTATAAATAAAAAACCAAGGCTTAAAATAATCAATAAACTGGCTGCCATAGCTATTTTACTGTATAAAGTACGTGTTACACGTAATGGTTGTAAAGACTTGTCATCCTGTGTTTTTGTGATAATTACTTTTGGGAACTGTTCAAAGTAATCAGCAGGCAAGTCATAAGGCACTTGTTTAGGCAATGACTCTACAAAATGAGTGTTCTTTATTTGGTCAACAACGAAGGTTGGCATTTGATCAAAGTAAGCTTGAGGAACTTCGTAGGGGAGCTGTTTGGGTAACTGATCTATAAATTGCTCGGTTTGTATATCACTAATGAGTTTGTCAGAAAAAGAATCAAAATACCCTGTTGGTAATGTAAAGGGCATTTCTGTAGTAAAAGGGGTTAAAATAGCGTTTGTATGAATTTCAGCCATGATATCATCAAGCAAATGGTCAAAATACCCATCAGGCAATATTCTATCGGGCATAGAAACAGAAGGGATATTCACCTGTAAGTTATTGTGCTCAATTTGTATGGATTCTTTTTCGTGCATTTGTGGTGGATAGACGATTTTTAAGGGTGAAAGTTTAATCAGCTTTAATAAATTCTTCAATTTTTTTTGCGGCATGATGATAGGAAGCTTTGAGCGAACCTACAGAAGTTTCTAATACTTCAGACATTTTTTCATAGGGCATTTCATCATAATATCGCAAATTAAAGACTGCTTTTTGCTTATCTGGCAATGACTGAATAGCCATTTGCAATTTCCATTCCAATTTATTGGCATCAAATCCTTTTTCTGATTTTAAGGTATTTTCAAGAAAATTTTCATGATCAGAGAGTGAACGTGTACTTTTTTTCTTTTGTTGTTGCAAATAAGTCAATGATTCATTGGTAGCTATTCTATAAAGCCAGGTATAAAGTCCAGAATCTTGCCTAAAATCACTTAAATATTTCCATACTTTAATAAACATATTTTGCAACACATCATTGGTGTCTTCATGGGTGACAAGCATTCTACGTATATGCCAATAAAGCCTTTCCTGGTATTTTTTAACTAATAAGGCAAATGCTTTTTCTTTTGATTCCTGATGCTGAAATAGCGATAATATCTCACTGTCATTGATTTCTAATTTGTTTTCAGCCATTTTTCAAAATTAATGTTTTTTTTGACTTTGCAGAAAACAAAAAGTTTAACATCCGCCCCTTTTTTGTGGATATCCATTTTTAATATTTATAAAATTAAATATGTAATTTTGTAAAACCCTATGAATTCTCATTTAACTTTAAGTAAGTCTGTTTTCATGCTGCTGGCCATGTTAACATTTATTCCTTTTGAATCTTGTAATGAAAACGCCTCAAACGGAAATCGTGAAGATGCAAAAGCTTTGAAAAAAATTGATCTTCAAGCCTTAAATATTTCAATTGCTGAAAAATTTGATTCAAATGCTCAAACACCTTTTATGGTGTGGGAGCAAGATACTTTAGATAAATTGTCGTTGTTTAAAGAAGTATATATCAATAAATCAAGTTTATGGTTAAATGAAAATGGTATAAACAAGCAAGGAAGTGAATTTTTAAAAGTACTGAACGATTTAAAAAATGATGGGATGGATATTGAACAATACCATACCAATGAACTTGTACAACTGAGTAAAGAGGTCCTTAACAACGCCAATACACAAAATACTTTTTCATTTGAAACCAAATTAACCAACGCCTTTTTATCAGCCAGTAGAGATATGTTAATGGGTTCGAGGGTAAACAAAAACAAAGAGATAAAGAATGCAAACGATTCTTTAATAAACGAGGCTGATATATTAAAATTAGCCATTAAAAATGACCAAATCGTTGAAGCTTTTGAATATATGCGACCTAAACACCCATGGTATAAAAAATTCAGGGAAGCCTATATTCACTTGAGCGCTATACAATTAAAAGGTGGCCTTCAAACCATTACCTCTTTGAAAGACAGTATGGCAATAGGCGATTCTTCACTTCAAATCGCTGTTTTAAGAAAAAGATTGTATAGTGAAATAAAAACACCTTCAGATACCATTTCAACCAAATGGGATATGGAAATTCAGGAAAGTTTAAAAAAATTTCAACATCTAAATCAACTTAAAGTAACTGGCTTTTTAGATACCAGTACCCTCAAAAAATTAAATACAAGTATTGATCAGAAATTGGCAAAGTTAGCCCTCAATATGGAACGTATGCGTTGGCTCAAACACGATTTTAAACAACCTTATATATGGGTTGCCATTCCTAAAATGGAGATGGATTATGTAGAAAACAATACCATTGGGTTTAATATGCGTGTAGTAGTTGGTAAACCATCAAGGGCTACACCCGCATTGGATGCCAATATTAAAAATATCGTTTTAAGTCCACCATGGAATGTTCCTCCCACCATCATGCGTGAAGAAGTAGTGCCAGGTATTGCGAGAAGGGGAGGGGCATATTTAGCACGAAGAGGACTGAAAGCCTATGATAGAAGAGGGCGTGTAGTGAGTGCCTCAGCCATTAATGCTCGAAATTATCGTAATTTTTCGATTGGCCAAGCCCCTGGATATCGAAGTTCACTGGGTGAAGTCAAATTTAACATGCCCAATCCATGGGCCATTTATATGCATGACACGCCTCATCGCGAAGATTTTGTAAAATCATACAGGGCATTCAGTTCGGGTTGTGTGCGAGTGCATAAACCAAAAGAATTTGCTACTTTTTTGCTAAGAGATAGTGTTCAATATAGTTATGAAAAAATTGACTCTATTTGCAAATTGAGAAAAACGGTTTTTATCCCTATCGAAAGAAATATTAATGTCCATTTTGTATATCTAACCACCGCATTAGATAGTGTGGGCAATGTTATGTATCTTAAAGATATTTATGGCTGGGATTAAGGACCTTAAATTTGTGCTTTCATTTTTACAATAAAAAAATTACTTTTACCCTTTACAAAGTGTAATGCGCTATAATTTTATACGATGCATTCAATATGTTGTAATATATTAGTCTATAACAATGAATTTACTCAATCCCGCTTTTAAAGGAATCATAAAACTAAGATGGAGTTCCATTGACAATTTTTTACTCAATCCTTACAGTACGCAGGTGATGGTATTTAATTCATTAATCCATGCTGGACAGTTTACAAAATTTGGGAAAGAATACAATTTTCAAAAAATAGATCATTTTAAAGACTTCAAGAAAAATGTTCCTGTACATGAATACGATGATATCAGACATTATATACAACGTATGATGGAGGGAGAACAAAATATTTTGTGGAATACGCCCATTACATGGTTTGCCAAATCGAGCGGTACCACTTCTGATAAAAGTAAATTTATTCCTGTTAGCAATGAATCCCTTGAAGATGGTCATTATAAATCGGCAAAAGATGTTTTGGCATTGTATTATCATAACTTTCCCCAATCAGGTATTTTATCAGGTAAATGTTTGACCTTGGGTGGTAGTCATGAAATCAATCAACTGAATACAGACTCATATTATGGAGATTTATCTGCCGTTATGATTCAAAACATGTCTTATTTTACCCAATTGATACGTACACCTGATATTTCAATTGCCTTGATGCAGGAATGGGAGGAGAAAATTGAAAAAATGGCCCATAGTACCATTAAAGAAGATGTGACTATGATAGCAGGCGTACCCACTTGGACCATCGTTTTAATTAAAAAAATTTTTGAAATAACAGGCAAAAACAATTTAAAAGACGTTTGGCCTAATTTGGAATTATATATGCATGGTGGGGTAAATTTTACGCCTTATGTAGCGCAATTCAAAAAGTTGATTCCTTCAAAACAAATGCACTATCTTGAAACATACAATGCATCTGAAGGCTTTTTTGCGGCGCAAGATATTATCGACCGGGAAGGAATGTTATTATTTTTAAATCATGGTATTTTTTATGAATTTATGCCCATGGAGGAATATGGTAAAAAATTTCCTGATACCTTACAACTTGAAGATGTAGAAGTGGGTAAAAACTATGCCATTATCATAAGCACCAATGCCGGACTATGGCGCTATATTGTAGGTGATACCATACAATTTACTTCCATTAATCCATTCCGAATTAAAGTATCAGGCCGACTCAAACACTTTATTAATGCCTTTGGAGAAGAAGTTATTGTCGAAAATGCCGATCAGGCTTTGGCACATGCCTGTAAAGTAACCAATGCCATTGTAAATGATTATACAGCTGCACCTGTTTACTTTTCTGATAGCAGCAACGGCTGTCATGAATGGGCCATTGAATTTGATAAGCCTCCAGAGGATATGAACAGATTTACCCATGAATTAGATGCATTTTTGCAATCCATCAACTCTGATTATGAAGCAAAAAGATATAAGGATATTGCATTGCGACTGCCTATTTTTAATGTATTGCCTATTGGCACATTTAGTCAATGGCTCAAAAGTAAAGGAAAATTAGGGGGTCAACATAAAGTCCCACGCTTAAACAATGACAGAAATACATTGGAAGAAATACTGAGCTTTTGTAATCCTATACAAGCGTAAAATTGATAGATTAACATTTTTTATTCCTGAACGTCTATCATCTAATTTCAAACGATTATATTTGCAACCATGTCATCTCTTTATATTTACAACTCACTTACAAGACAAAAAGAAAAATTTGAACCCATTCATGCCCCTCATGTAGGAATGTATGTATGTGGACCTACTGTATACAATGATGCACATATTGGCAATGTACGCACATTTTCCTCTTTTGATATGATATGCCGTTATCTTCGCTACAGTGGTTATATAGTGCGTTATGTACGTAATATAACCGATGCTGGCCATTTAACGAACGATCGCGGAGAAGGAGTCAATAGAATGGAATCACAAGCCAAACTTGAGCGCCTCGAACCCATGGAAATTGTACAGAAATACACTGTTGGATTTCATCAGGTGATGGCATTATTCAATACCTTACCACCTACCATAGAACCTACAGCCACTGGTCATTTAATTGAGCAAATCGATTTGATTGAACAATTAATTAAAAATGATTTTGCCTATGAAGTAAATGGATCAGTGTATTTTAATGTAAAAAAATACAATGAACAGTATCATTACGGGATGCTTTCTGGTAGAAATATTGATGAATTGATTGCCGGTTATCGTGACTTAGATGGACAAGAAGAAAAAAAACATTCGATTGATTTTGCCCTCTGGAAAAAAGCCTCACCTGAACATATTATGCAATGGCGATCGCCCTGGGGTATGGGTTTTCCGGGCTGGCATCTTGAATGTTCAGCAATGAGTACCAAATATTTAGGTCAGGAATTTGACATTCATGGCGGTGGGATGGATTTGAAATTTCCACATCATGAATGCGAAATTGCCCAAAACAATGGCAGTCACGGGCATGGTGGCGCAAAATACTGGTTACATACGAATATGCTCAACTTTGATGGTCAAAAAATGAGCAAATCATTGGGAAATGCAATATTGCCCTTGGAGTTTTTAAGTGGTAGCCATCCTTTACTTGACAGAGGCTATTCGCCGATGGCTATTAAATTTTTATTTTTACAATCGCATTATTCATCCGAACTTGATATCAATATCAAGGGTTTGCAAGATGCAGAAAAGGGCTTAAAACGCTTAATGGATGCACGTAAATTGCTTTCAAATATACCCCTTGCTAATATTAAACCCTTAACGGAACAAACAAGTATTGACTTAAAAATTGTTGCACTTTGTGAAGAATGTAAAACCAATATGGATGATGATTTTAATACAGCAAAAACAATTGCCTGTCTATTTGAATTATCGACAATAGTGAACAGTCTGAAAGATGGAAATATTCAATCAAACCAACTCTCTGTTCATTCTGTTTCTTTATTAGCTAAAACATTTGAAGATTATCTCATCGAAATATTTGGATTAAAGCCGATTGAAGAAAATAATCATGGTAAGTTAGATGATGTATTACAAGTTTTAATTAATATTCGTAAAGAAGCAAAAATAAAAAAGGACTTTGCTACAAGTGATAAAATCAGAAATGAACTGCTAGAAAAAGGTGTACAACTGAAAGATGAAAAAGATGGAACAGTTAGCTGGTCCATTTAATCCTGTTCATAAACAAGCAATAAAAGTAAATCGATAAGCAGTATTTTCTATTTTATAGATAGATCAAGATATTCATTGAATTATTATTAAATTGCTATTTACCAACAACTAACAACTTAAAAAGCGTTTCTACAAGATATTAAACGTACCTTTGCAGACTTTTTTACAAGGAAATTATATTTATGAATATTAGAAACATTGCAATTATTGCACACGTCGATCATGGTAAAACAACATTGGTAGACAAAATTTTACATCAAACGAATGTTTTTCGTGAGAATCAAGAAACAGGCGACTTAATCATGGACAACAATGATTTAGAGCGAGAAAGAGGGATTACAATTCTTTCGAAAAATGTTTCTGTTATTTACAAGGATACAAAAATTAATGTGATAGATACACCTGGTCACGCTGACTTTGGAGGAGAAGTAGAACGTGTATTAAAAATGGCTGATGGGGTTATTTTATTGGTTGATGCCTTTGAAGGACCTATGCCTCAAACTCGTTTTGTATTGCAAAAAGCATTACAACTCAATTTGAAACCTATTGTTGTGATCAACAAAGTAGACAAACCCAATTGTCGTCCTGATGAAGTGCATGATGCAGTATTTGAATTATTTTTCAATCTGGATGCAACGGAAGAGCAATTAAATTTCACTACGTATTATGGTTCAGGCAAAAATGGTTGGTTCAACTCCGAAAATTCACAATGTGATGATATCACACCTTTATTAGATGGTATCCTTGAACATGTGCCAGCACCAAAAGTATCAGAAGGTCCTTTACAATTGCAAATCACTTCATTAGATTATTCTTCATTTTTAGGTCGTATTGCAGTAGGAAGAGTTGCCCGAGGAAAAATTGTTGAAGGCGAAAACATCATGCTTATGCAGGCAGATGGAACCAATAAAAGAAACAAAGTAAAAGAATTATATGTTTTTGAATCATTAGGTAAAAAACGTGTATCAGAAGTTATTGCAGGTGATATCTGTGCAGTAGTAGGTCTTGATGGATTTAATATTGGCGATACCATTGCTGATGTTGAAACGCCAGAAGCATTACCTATCATACCGGTAGATGAACCGACTATGAATATGACTTTTAGTATCAATAATTCACCTTTCTTTGGAAAAGACGGTAAGTTTGTAACAAGCCGACACCTTAGAGATCGATTAATGAAAGAGTTGGAAAAAAATCTTGCATTGCGTGTAGAAGATACAGACAATGGCGATACATTTTTAGTGTTTGGCAGAGGTATATTACACTTAGGTGTTTTAATTGAAACCATGCGTAGAGAAGGCTATGAGCTAACAGTAGGTCAACCACAAGTAATTGTTAAAATGATTGATGGTGTTCGTAGTGAACCTTTTGAAACCTTAGTGATAGATGTACCGCAAGAATTGGCAAGTAAAGCGATTGATTTAGTAAGTCGTCGTAAGGGTGAAATGCTGGTAATGGAAACAAAAGGAGATATGCAACATCTCGAATTTGACATCCCTTCTCGTGGTCTTATCGGATTACGTACCCAAATGCTTACCAATACACAAGGAGAAGCAGTAATGGCACACCGTTTCCGTGAATACAAACCATGGAAAGGACCAATTCCAGGTCGTAGCAATGGGGTATTGATTTCGAAATTTAACGGCTCTACCACAGGATACTCCATAGATAAATTACAAGACCGAGGTAACTTTTTTGTAGATCCGGGAGAAGAAGTGTATGCAGGGCAAATTATAGCTGAACATATTAAGCCAGGTGATTTATTAGTCAATGCAGTAGAAGGTAAAAAACTTACTAATCACCGTGCAAGTGGATCAGATGATGCAAATCGTATAGCTCCAAAAATATTAATGACTATTGAAGAATGCATGGAATATATTGAACAAGACGAATGTATTGAAGTAACCCCTAATTTTGTTCGTATGCGTAAAATTATTTTGGATGAAATACAACGTAAAAATTCTGCAAAACAAATGCAGGTAGAAGCAGTATCTTAAATAACAATATTGACTGAAAATATAAGAGGCTATACGAAATAGCCTCTTTTTTTGTGTACATCACTTTTGTATTCATTTGCTATTATCAAAATGTATACTTTGTAGGCCAAACAAAGATGATTGCCGATTGAGATATTGTTTAAGGCTAATAAAGGTAACCCTATTAGAAAGATTCATATATGCTCATCAGTATTTTCCATCCCTTTGAACTATCTTATTCCATAGTGTTTCTTTGATTGATTGATTCCATTCAGCTTTTAGTATACTTAATACAATACTATCACGTCTGCTGCCATCAATTCTAAAACTACTACTGCGTAATAAACCTTCAATGCTACAACCTATACTCAGCATTGCAGCTTTACTTCTCTCATTTTCATTGTCAGCACGAAATTCTACTCGCTCCATTTGCATTTGTTCAAAAGCAAACGAGAGTAACAAAAACTTACAATGCTTATTTAACCCAGTCCCTTGAAACTTTTTACCATACCATGTATACCCCAATTGCAATGTTTTATTTGTCAACTGTATATCATAAAATCGGGTACTCCCTGCATATTGTTGGGTACGTTTATCAAATACAATAAAAGCATATTCCCTACATGCTGTTCGACCCTCAATGGCGGTTTTTAAGTAGTTGACCATCCCATCCTGTCCATGCGCTGGCACTAATGAGTATTTCCATATTTCAGGTTCTTCAAGGGCAAACTGCATAAGGTGTTGTGCGTCATTTTCTTGCAAAGGCCTCAACAAAACAACTTCATCTTCGAGGAGATAATCTTTGTTAAATTTGAAAGTATCCATATGATTCATTTAAGTAAGAAAAAGGTATTCAAGATATGTAGAGATATTTATGTAAAAATAACTTCACCCGTTTTAGTTTATACCAGCCTTCTATATAATTTTATCTTAATTCCTTTAAATTTATACGTACAACAAAATATAAGGCCTTTTATATTTTTCATAAACACTACATTACATAAACGGTCTTTTCTTTTTTATATGTAATCGTTCCAAAACTTTCCAAGTCAAGGTGGTTTTGTTTGCAAATAATATTAAATTCTTCATCATACACTGGATCAATGGCTACTAATAGTCCACCGCTGGTTTGCGGGTCAGCTAAAATATTTTTTTGGCTTTCGTCACTTAAGGCTATTTTATGACCATAACTATCCCAATTTCTGACGGTACCACCGGGTATACAACCTTCATCAATATATGCTTTGATTATTGTTTCGTCGATCCAGGGTATTTTACTAAAATCTATAAGTGCAGATGCTTCACTGGCCTCACACATTTCGGTTAAATGACCCAATAAACCAAATCCAGTAACATCTGTCATTGCCGTTACATAATTTAATTGACCAAATATTGCGCCTATATTATTTAATTTAAGCATCCATTCAGTGCCCATTAAAGTATGTTCAGGTTTTAATTTTTGTTGTTTTTGGGCTGTCGATAAAATACCTATGCCTAATGGTTTGGTTAAGTATAATTTGGCACCTATCATAGCCCCGCCATTTTTTTTCAAATGTTTGATGGGTACTCTTCCAGTTACAGCTAAACCGAAAATTGGTTCAGGTGAATCAATCGAATGCCCCCCAGCCAATGGAATCCCTGCTGATGCACAAGTTTTGCGGCTACCTTCAATCACTGCATTGGCAATTTCCGGAGGCAACTTATTGATAGGCCAGCCCAAAATAGCAATGGCTAACAATGGGGTACCACCCATCGCGTATATATCACTGATGGCATTGGCAGAAGCAATACTACCAAAAGTTGCGGGATCATCTACAATAGGCATAAAAAAATCGGTGGTGCTGATAATAGCGGTACCATCACCCAAATCGTATACGGCAGCATCATCACGTTCTTCATTGCCAACAAGCAGTTGCGGGAAATGTTTTTTAGTATCAGCAGCTACTAATATCTGATCTAAAACGCTTGGAGATATTTTGCAACCACATCCAGCACCATGTGAATATTGAGTTAGTTTAATTGAATCGTTTGTTTGCATTAGATATTTAATTGATTACAGGTTTTTATGATTTCTTCGGCAATGAGTACGGTATCGGCATCCTCAAAATCAATCATCAATTTATGAGGGGTTGTATTGTTTTCAAAACCATATAAATACGTTTTGTCATAGAATTTTAAAGCGATAACGGCTGCAGCCCCAAAATCATTCTGGTCTAAAAACTGGTAGGCTCTTTTCAATTGTTCCCCACCTATTTTATTTTTAATTTTATCGAATCGAGCTTTCAAATCACTGATAGGGTATATAGCATACTGTTGTACCAATCGATCAACCCGATCCACATAAGGTATGGTATATTGGATATAATAATATTGTTTCATCAATACAAAAAAATCACGTGGAATTAAACATGTTCCAATTGCCTGACTTTCATTTTCAACAAAAATGCGTTTAGACAAATCTAATTTTCTAAACTGTTCAAATAGAAGATTTTCAAAATGTTCTGTACTGGGTTGTGGAGCTTCACCCAATGAACCAAAAGCTGAACCTTTATGATTCGCAAGTTTTTCAAGATCTATTATTTGCTCACCTTTATGTAACAATTGATGAAGAACATAAGTTTTGCCAATACCCGTTTGCCCACCCAATACAATTAACTTAGGTTGATTCATTGCATAATAATGGAGCGCATATCTACGATAATATTTATACCCCCCTTTTAAAATATGTACTTCAAATCCAGCCATCGACAATAGCCAACCCATACTTTCGCTACGCTTGCCTCCCCTCCAGCAATACACCAATACTTTCTTTTCAGGGGCAATAAGTAAAGCTTGTTCAATGTATTGTCTCATTTTAAGTCCGGCAAATTCAAGTCCAATCAACAAGGCTTGTTCAGGCGATTGTTGTTTATAAGTAGTGCCTACAATAGCCCGTTCTTCATTACTAAACAAGGGTAAATTAAGGGCTTCTGGGATATGGGCTTTTGCAAATTCAGCAGGGGAGCGTACATCAATGATAACCCAATCTGTTTTTGCATGAAGCAAAGCATTCATATCAACAAGGGTAGGAGGTATTGCAGGCATTATACTTTTTTAGGCGTTTAAAGATAACGCAAGAATTGGGATGTAGTAAAAAAAATACAGATTTGAATAAGGCAATCATATCTATAACGTTTTGATTTTAAGTTACTAAAAAATGGGTTTTTTAAATATTTTTTTTTTATTTTATTTTTTTTTTTTATTTTTTAAAAAGTGGTTTAAAAAAATTGGGTTTTTTTTTTTTTTTTTTTTTTTTTTTTTTTTTTTTTTTTTTTATAAAAAAAAAAAATTTTTTGTTTTTTTTTTTTTTTTTTTTTTTTAATGTTTTTATTTTAAAAAAAAATTTTTTTTTTTTTTAATCAAAAAAATCTTGTTATAGCTGTTGAATGTAATATCTATAAAACCAGGGGGGCTTATCATTGAATGCTCAAAATATATTACTTAATCATTTTGATATCACAACTTCAGAGCCTCACCACAAGTGCGTGAGCATGATTTATTGCCCTGAAATAATTATTTTTTTGAGTATCACCCATTCGCCATTTTTCTTCATTTCTACAAAATAGGTACCTTTCGGCAACTGACCTCTGTAGAAATAGGAATATTTGGCTGTACCCGTTCTGGTTTCAGTATCGTCATCAAAAAGTGTAGCTACTACATGATGCTGATTGGTATCGGTAATATAAATACCGATAGTGGTTGTTCGTTCAATATGTATACTAATAGATGAATCTACTTCTACTGGATAACGCAAAATACGTGGTACATCTACAAAACGTCTTCTTGCCGGCACGGGCACCCCTTTTACATTGCTTACATAAGCAACTAAGGTATTTTCTACAAGGGTATCTGTATGGGTGTCGTATATATTATCGATTGCATTGTTGTCTGTAAAGCACCATAAAGCTTGTTGAGCAGTATTGAGATAGCATTTATATTTTTCAAAAATGTTGGTCAGATTCGCATAGGCGATATCTTGTTTCTTGATTAATTTAAAGGTGTCTTTAACAGAAGGGGAGGCATTGCTTTTTTCAGAACACAATGCATTGATTGCAACTGATTTTGATTCATTACCAGCTATAGAAACAATCATATTTTCTGTACTCATTAAATCTTGGTTTGATTTTGATAAGTTTTCAAAATAATAGGCCGATTCTATTTTAATATCAATTTTATTGCTTGAATTATTTTTAATGTTTAATAATAAACATTTACCTGTATGCGATGAACCCTGAGGATTGTTTGTTGAGAGATTACCTGTGATGACTGCCTCAACTTTATGAAGTTTGATGGCATCAATTAAATTTACAGGTATAGCATTTGCATAAAAAGATAGAGCAGATAATGCTAAAGTGAAAATGGTTTTTATATACATTGATTGGCGGTTTTCATTTCATAACGATTTATTGCAATATAAAATTGTATAACAAAGGGCATTTTTAAAACAAACCATTTACTTCAGCTTCAATCAATTGAATGACTTTCGCTAAATCTTCTTTGTTGTCATCGTAATTGATTTTATCTATATCAATGACTAATAGTTTACCGTCATCATATTTATCAAGCCAGCTGTTGTAATATTCATTCAGTCTTTTTAAATAATCGATACGGATATTTTCTTCATATTCTCTTCCTCTTTTTTGTATTTGACCTACCAGCGTAGGTACACTTGCCTTAAGATAAATCAGCAAATCAGGAGGATTGACCATTTCTTTTAAGGTTTCAAAAAAGTTTTTATAATTTTCAAAATCTCTTTTGCTCATCAGTCCCATTTCATGCAGGTTAGGCGCAAATATATAGGCGTCTTCATAAATGGTTCTATCCTGAATCACTACTTGATTTCCTTTTTGAATTTCTACCAATTGTTTTAAACGGCTATTGAGAAAATAAATCTGCAAGTTGAAACTCCAACGATGCATATCATTGTAAAAATCGTTGAGGTAAGGATTATTTTCAACATCTTCAAAATGAGGTGCCCAATTAAAATGTTTTGCCAGTATTTTGGTAAGTGTCGTTTTCCCTGCACCAATATTACCGGCTATTGCAATGTGTTTGATTTGTTTTTTTTTGGACATAACTTATAGTGATGTGAGCGTTTTATGATTTACAAAGGAATGCTAAAGTATAGCTTCTAAATAAATAATTTCAATCATTAACAATAAAAATGGATTCCTATTTTTTTTCTGGCTTCTGCTAATGTTTTAGATGCACTTTCTCTTGCTTTTTCTTTCCCTGCTTTCATTATTTTTTGTATAAGCGCTGTGTCTTCTTTTATCGAAATAGTTTTCTCCCTAATAGGGCTTATAAATTTAATCATATCTTCAGCCAATTGCATTTTCATATCTCCATAGCGAATCGTACAATGATTAAATGTTGATTTAAAGTGTTCAACCGTTTCTTTTGCACTTACCAATTGCATCAAATCAAATAAATTGACAATATAATCAGGCATTTCGCTAAACTCGGTTAATGGACCTTGATCTGATTTAGCTTTTTTGATTTTTTTGATAATTTGCTCATCGGTATCACATAAATAAATAGTGGCATTTTCATTTTCACTTTTACTCATTTTACCATTTCCATCTAAGCTGGGTATTTTTACCAATTGGGTTCCAAAGTTAAATGCTTCAGGTTCAGGAAAGGTTTCACCATAACGATGATTGAAGCGCTGGGCAAAGTTTCTGGCCATTTCTAAATGTTGCTCCTGGTCTTTACCAACAGGCACATACTGACCTTTATGAATCATAATATCGGCACTCATTAAGGTGGGGTAGGTGAGTAAACCCGCATTCACATTATCGGGCTGACTTCTGGCTTTGTCTTTAAAAGAGGCTGTTTTTTCTAATTCTCCTTTATACGCCAACATATTTAAAATGAGATACAATTCAGGTATTTCTGGTATATCGCTCTGCACATATAATGTTACTTTTTCAGGGTCTAGGCCACAGGCAATATTTTCGGCAAGCACCTTGTACACATTTTGTTTCAAAGCTGCGGGCTCAGGGTGTGTAGTAAGTGAATGATAATCAGCCACAAAAAAATAACAAGGATATTCATCCTGCATTTTTACATAATTTTTCATAGCCCCAAAGTAATTGCCTAAATGAAGATTGCCGGTTGATCGGATACCACTCACTACGATTTCCTGATTCATTATTTTTACGATTTACTGAAATTTAAAGAATTGCGAAAGTATTGATTTTAATGCAGATTGGCAAAGGTTATGGTATTGGGTTTATTTTTTTGCGCTTAAAATTTAATAATAAATAGGTAATGCTAAAAAAAACAAGACCAGCAATGATAGCTAATACAGTGCCACCAACAAAAAATTCTTTCCCTGTATTCAGTACTTGATCCATGGTTAGATTTTTAAAATTGATTTTCCAATTTGGATTCCGATAAATTAATTTTCCGGTAGCCAAACTTGCTGCCCAAATGATAGGAGGAAAGATACTGATATTGGCTGCCACTATAAAGAGTGTTTTGTTCATCTTCATTAAAATAGCAAGCGGTATTCCTACTAATAATTGAAATCCCCAAATAGGTATTATACCCATAAAAACACCAAATCCTACTGATGAAGCGCGTAAAAATTTTGTTTCATGTGGATTAAAGAGCAGCTCTTTTAACCCATTTTTTATGCCTTTTTCACGTATTGGTCTGAGTATTAAATCGCGTGGTTTGATATATAAAAATGCGATCAGGACTAATACTGTATTTAAGAGACTGATGCGAAAAAAATCTTTGAAAGGCCTAAAATGCGTAATTCTTTCTTCGCGTGTGGGATAAAAAACATTGATCGGAACGGCAATAATCGGTAAGCCTTGCCAGGCACTTCTAACGATAATTTCGATTTCAAATTCATATTTTCGGGTAAAAAAAACGGAATTTTTGTATTTATAAATTGGATACAGTCTAAACCCACTTTGTGTATCAGGCATATCTTTGCCTGTCTCAATTTTAAACCAAAAATTAGAAAACTTTCTTCCAAAAGTACTTTTACCAGGTACATTTTCGTGACTTAAATCACGTGAGCCTATCATGACTGCAGCTTCATTTTTTCTAATTCATTTAAAAATGAATACAATCTTCAGGATAATGTTGTCCATCTGTATCAATGGTAATGGCATAATCGTATCCCTCAGCTATGGCATATTTAAACCCTTGCCTAATCGCATATCCCTTTCCTTTATTTTTGTCGTAACTAACGATTTGAACAGGTTCATCTTTTATGATTGCCAAAGTGTTATCTGTACTCCCATCATTAATAACTATCACATGATTTGTTTGTAACAATGATTTTCTGATGACTTCGAGAATGGTTTGGTGATTATTATAAGTTGGCAACAAAATGCAAGCCTTATATTGATTAAATAAAAGCGCTGAAGCTGACTGTTGATGTGAGTTTGTAGATTCCAATGATTTATTTTACGGTAAATTGTCCTTTAAATTTAAAATAGATGGTTGATGCATGTTTTAAAGTGGCGTTCACACTTATTTTTTGGTCATCGAGTAGGGTATAATCTATGACCAATTGAGCTATTGTTGTTTCTTTAGGACTTAAGATGGCTAAGAATTTGGTGAACGCACTATTTGTGAGCATCAACTTTTTAGTGAGGGCTTCTTGTAACACTTCTTTCATCATTTCCATTACACATACTCCTGGCACAATAGGTTGCTGGGGAAAATGCCCTTTAAATATCTCATGATCTTGTTGAATTCGAATGTCTGCTTGAATGTTATTTTCAAGATGAGATAAATGATCTATGTAAAAAAAGTTATTCAGTAACATGAAGATGCTTGAGTGAAATGGTAAAAGGAACGGTATGATGTTGCACAAAAATACTATCTGGCATTGAGTTTTTATCTTTATATTTTTGGGTAATAGAAATTACTTTTTTCTTTCTTCCATAATTTTCTATTTGTGGTATTTCATGCGAACCACTCAATAAATAGTATTTGACAATTCCTTTTCTTTTTAATTTCTTTTCTATTACAAAAGGGGTATTTGCAGGCAAACCCTGCATGTTAGCAACTGCTATTGCTGGCTTTTTGACAAAAATGCCTTTCATGAGTATCATCCCCAAATCTTTGGCTAATGATATTTTTACAGCTTTTTTATCCATACTTTCCATGATGGTGTTCCATTGATAGGTATTTTCATAAAAGGTGATATCAAAAAAAGTAACCCCCATTTCATTGATAAAAACAGTACGAATACTACTGTCTTCCTGCATTTTAAAAATCAATATCCCGCTCAGATGTTTACCTATCACATCAATCGAAGCTTTGTATTTTGTTGAAACGATATTGGGCACCTGTAATGATACAGGTTGAGCACATGCTTTTTGATGAGCAAACAAACAAAATACAATTATCAGACCAATACTACTTTGTATTAAAAAGCGCATCTGCTACATTTTTATTCATCACTGTATTGGAGAAACTCATCAAACTGTTATCTCCGCCATTTTCAATCATGTTTAATCGGAGTACATGAAAATCTTTTTTATCTAAAAACACCTCAATATTTGCAAACATTTTTTTCATGATTGATGTTTGGGGTTTCATTTTTAACAAATATTCTTTGGGGCTCTCAAATGCCTGAACGCTGAATTCTTTATTATTGTATACACTGCCTCTCATACAGTCAAGCATTATATTATTGATTGACTGCATCATTTTATTGCTTTTGGTATTGTAGTTGCTTGTTTTTTGATCGTCTTTAATCATCATGGTGTTGTTGTTCAATACCATCAAATATTGATATGGAGTGGTATATTCTATACGAACCTTATTTCCTTTTTTGTAGTAAAACTTGCCTTTCGAAACAATTTTATCTTTCAACATAGATAAGTTTTTCACCTGATTAAATTGACTTTCTATACTTTCTATTTTTTGGGAAGCACTTGCAAAATTAGTTTTAAAAGCTACCTCGTCCTTAATAGTCGTAAAACCGGTAGTTTGTGAGTAGCCTTTAAAAAAGAATAATATTGAAACGATTAAAGAGATATTAAACTTCATGGTTTGTTTTTAAAGTTACAAATGTATATCCTTCAAGTAGACAATACTCTATATATTCTGTTAATACCTCTACCGTCAGGTCACATCTTTCATGTAATAAAATAAGCGAATTGGGTTTGGTATTATCTATGAGTTTTTTCAATAATTGATCTGCAGATTTAGCCACTGTATCAAATGAGCGCAGATTCCAGCCCATACTCAACATATTGGTATTTTTGATAGCCCTTGCCAGATTGGGATTGGTTACCCCATAGGGAGGTCTGAATAGTACAGGTGCTTCACCTATCGTTGCTTTTATGAGTTGGTTTGTTGCCTCAATTTCAAGTTGCATAGATTTAGTACTTTGTAAATCAAATTTCCAGGTATGCCCAAAACTATGATTCCCAATGCTATGACCTTCATCATGCATACGCTTCAGGATGTTTTCATTGCCTTGAATATTTTTACCAATGATAAAAAAATGTGCATTTATTTGATATCTTTTTAAAATATCAAGTGTTAAAGGGGTATTATTTGTATGAATGCCATCGTCAAAGGTGAGACAAATATTTTTTTTACTTTCATCTAAATCCATAAAATGTTTAAATGTAGCAACTGAGTTGATTGATTTTATATAGAAATTCCATTGTATAAAAATCGCACCCAGCACAAGTAACAAATTATATAATACCAATGGGATAAAAAAATAAGCGATTGGGATATTTTTTTTAAATACAAATATTGCAAGTAGGGCGCTAATAACGATAAAAACAAATCTAACTATTTTGAAGTTCATAGCGACTTTAATAATATAAATGAATGATAGTTGTTTTTATAATGATTATATATCAATACATTTTGGGGAATATGATCCTGATTGCTTGGTTGAAATAAAAAGGCTGAATCTATTTTTTTATGATATATCTGATTGCATGCAAGTGCCAATGCAAACGAACCAGAAGTAGGGTATTCACCACACCATTTTTTAAAATCAACGAATTGACAATTTGATAAGGATTTTACATTATTTAATATCGTTTCATCATATCGGTTATCACCGTTAATACCTACAAAGCAAGTGTCAATATCGGTAGCTTTCAGTGAATTTGATGATAAAAAGGATTCTAACTCCATCGGAATATCATTTGTAGCACACATTTTCATATCCACGAGTTGGGCATACGTTTTTTCATTTCTTTGGGTATTGATCACAAAAAGATGAGCACCTTCACCAGCAATAGTACCTTCAGAAGGACTGGTATAATGATTGGAATCATTTTTATAAGTACCAAATCGTGCAATGATATTAAATGCATGATCAGTCATTTCATCAATCCCCCCTGTTAAAATATGTAAATTGTTATTTTCATTCAACCACATGATACTCTCCTGTAATGACGATTCAAAGGAATGTCCCTTTTGTACATAAGTAAAATTGTGACCATGGCATTTCAACATTAAGGCTATTTGTCCACTTACAGTATTATGCGTTGACTGAATAAAAGCCGTTGGCGTTAATAAAGTTTCATTTTGGGTAATCATTTTTTGTAAAAAAACCTCTGTATCTGCTAAGCAACCATACGCTGTGCCCGTTGTAATGATATCAGGCTTTTCAATTCCTGCATCTTTGAGTGCCGTTTTTGCACTTGCAATACCAATTTTTACCACTTTACTCATTCTGCGCAGTTGCATGGGAGGCATTAAGTCTTTATAATCGGGCTCAATAGCCATCAGCCTGTTGCTTGGATGATTTTGAAACGATAATTGAGCTGATCGGGTATCAAATTGTTGGGCTGAAATACTACCGATTCCATTGATGTAGATATTCATCATTATAGCTGTTCTTTGGGGTTACTAAATATCAACGAAGTACAATTGCCCCCAAAACCAAAGGAATTACTCATTACATGATTGATTTTTTGATCTTTGATGATGGCCTGATTGATTTTAAATGTAAATTCTTTCATGGGTGTATCAATTCGTAAAGAAGGATAAACTACCTGGTGTTGCAATGACAAGCAACAATATACGGCTTCGAGCCCACCACAAGCACCCAATGTATGACCAGTATTCGCTTTGGTAGAGCTGACAAGGGGTGTTTGTTCTTTAAAGAGTCTTTCGATAGCAATTCCTTCACTTGCATCGTTGTTTGCAGTGCCTGTACCATGAGCATTGATATAATCAATCTGGTATGGTTGTAATTTGCTCATTTGTAATGCCTGCTCCATGGCCATATAATTGCCATTCCCTTCAGCAGATGATGCTGTTTGATGAAAAGCGTCATTTGCATTGGCATATCCACTCACTTCTGCGATGGGTTCGATAGAAAATTTGTTTTTGATTCGATCACTGATCAGTACTACATAACCCGCGCCTTCACCTAAGTTTAAGCCTTTTCTGTTTTCATCAAAAGGCTTGCAGGGTTGATTGTCGAGTATCATTAAAGTATTAAAACCATTCAGGGTAAAGCGACATAAAGCATCTGTACCACCCACAAGTACCACATCGAGTTTGTCGTGCTTTAGGAGTTTGCTGCCCTGTATAATGGCATTTGCCGATGATGAACAAGCGGTGCTCAATGTAGACACATAATGGCTGATGTTTAAATGGGAGGCTACTAAAGCAGTGATAGCGCCACATTCATGATGTACCACCTCTTTCAGATGACCTGAACTTTGATCATTTAATAAATCAGCATAAAAATTTTCACTTAAATCCATCCCGCCAATGGTGTTTCCTGACAAGAAACCAATACGTAAATCATGATAATCTGATTCGCTGATGCATGATTTAAATTGCGTTAACGCTTCCTGGCTTGCAATTGCAGAGAAATAAACGGCCCTTGGTAAATGAAGTTTCATACCAGCCATTTCGGCAAGGGTTTCATTGCTTAATTTAATTTCACAAACAGGCAATGTTTCTTGATGAATAGTATTTAAAATAGTACATGCACCAATGCCACTTTGTAAGTTCATAAGTGCATTAAAATTTTCAGCTACATTATTTCCGATAGAACTCATAGCGCCCAACCCAACTATCCATACTTTTTCATTCATCATTAAAAATTGTATTTCATTGATTAAAATACAAATATAATTTGAATATTGATATCTAAGCCATGTTGATTTTTTAACATCGTTGATGTCGATTATAACTAATTCAAACAAACATTGAAATATTATTTTATAAATACTATAACTTTGCAGTGTAATAAACTGCGTAATTAAGCGTTATCATTAAAATCAGACTTACAACCCATTTTCATCATAAAAACAATTAAAACTATGAGATTTGTAACGATCAACATCATAAGTATTTTCTTTTTGCTATTTCAATCCATTTTTTTGCATTCCTGTACTGAAATTGTTGTAAAAGACAATCAAACCTCTGGGAATATCAAAATAAGTATCGATGAAACATATAAACCCGTGATGGAAGAACAGTTAAAAATATTTCTATCAAGATATCCTGATGCACATATCATAGCGGAGTATAAACCTGAAAGTGAATGTATTAAAGATTTTCTGGAAGATACAACAAGGGTTGTTTTTGTAACACGTGAACTATCAGAAGAAGAGAATAAATATGCTTTAAGCAAGGGCATTGTCAGCAAAAGTCTTGCGATGGCTCGTGATGCAATCGTATTTATCACTTCTAAAAATCAAAAAGACCCGCAATTCTCCATTGTAGAACTAAAGGAAATTTTAACCGGTAATAATAAAAAATACCAAATTGTGTTTGATAACAAAAACTCCAGTACTGTAAGATATGTTACCGATTCGATATTGAAGGGAGGCAAATTATCAGACAATATTTTTGCAGCAAAAAACAGCGAAGATGTGATACAATATGTAGCCAAAAATGATCAGGCCATTGGTGTTATTGGGGTTAGCTGGATTGCCGATCGTAAAGATTCTACGGTGGAAGCTTTTTTAAATATTATTAATGTAGCAGGTATCCAACCTGACAATGATTCTATTAAATCATATGTGATGCCTTATCAAGCTTATATTGGCCTTAAAGAATATCCTTGTACACGTAATCTGTATTTTATCAGCAAAGAAACCTGGCAAGGGTTGGGGACAGGTCTTGTCAATTATTTATGCAAAGACGGTCAACTGGTTTTTAAACAAGCAAAAATGTTTCCGTTAAGGGTAAATGTTTTACTCAGAGAATCAAAGATCAACGAGTAAAAGTTAAATAATTCATTAAATAACAATTTATTGCATGCAATAAATAAAAAGTTAAATATGTTTACTTTGTAATTCATTTTTTTAACTAATCTAAATTATAAAAATCTAACAATTCAAATTAATAAAAAAAGACATGAGAAAGTATTTTATCGCCTTGATATGCATGATAAGTGCAGGATTCGCAAAAGCACAAACATTAGATGAAGCCATTCAGTACATTAAATATGAAAGATATGAGAGTGCTAAAAAGATTTTACAACCTTTAGCCGCTACAAACCCCTTAGCCAATTATTATTTAGGCATTTGCGAATTAGGAAATGACAATGGTAATGTGAACGCAGCCAAAGCGATATTTCAAAAATATCCTGAAGATGCAGCTAATATGGCGGGTATAGGTCGTACGATGTTTATTGAGAATCATGCCCCTGAAGCAATGAGCATGTTGGCAAAAGTAGCAGGCAAAGCCAAAAAGAAAGATTATATGCCTTATAAATATGCTGCAGACGCCATTAACTATACCGAAGGTGGAGACCCAAATGTTGCTGTTGAATGGTATAAAAAAGCACTGGAAGTTGAACGTACTGGCGATGTATACCTGGCATTAGGTGATGTATACAGAAAAATACAAGGTGGCGGCGGAAATGCCATGAATAATTATGAATATGCTGAAACGTTTGCTCCTACCAAGTCAATGGCAAACTACAAAATGGGTAATCTTTGGTATGCAGCAAAAAATTATGACAGCGCCCTGGTAAAATATGCAAAAGCCTCTGAATATGATGCCAAAAATCCTTTACCTTATAATGATTTAGCCAATGCATATAATAAAATAAGTAAGTATGCAAAAGCAAAGGAGAATATCGAACTTTATTTACCTCTTTCTGATAATACCATTGATGATCAAATACGTTATGCGAATGTGTTGTATTTATCAAAAAACTACAATGATGCCATTAGTAAAATGAAAGAACTAATCAGTAAAGGAACTGAAAAAGCCTATATGTATCGTGTGATAGGGTATAGCCAATATGAAATCAAAGACTATACAAATGCATTGATGAATATGGACAATTTCTTTAAAAAACAAGACCCTAAAAAAATCATTCCATTAGATTATTTTTATTATGGTAAAATACTTTTGAGAGATTCAACAAAGAAAGCATTGGCTGACGAGCAATTTTTGAAAGGTATTGCTGTAGATACAACCGCTGATAAAGCACCTACTTTACGTAGTATTGCAGAAGCTTTTTATGAAGCAGAAGATTATGCAAGTGCTGCCAAATGGTATAAACAATTAGCTGAATCAAGCTATGCAACAAAAGAAGACAGAGATTACTGGTGGGCTGGGTATATGTCATTTTATTCAAATGATTTGACTACAGCTGAGCAAATGTTTACTAAATACAATCAATCAAATCCTACGGAACCATTAGGTATCTTATGGCTGGCAAGAACCAGTGAAAAATCAAAAGATAAAGATTACAAAAATGGTTCAGCATCAGCGCTTTACACACAATGGTTAGGTATGGTAAACGAAACCGATGCCGCTAAAAAGAAAGATTTTACCAAAGCTTATACTTATTTGGCCATGGTAGCCTATAATACCAACAACAAAGAAAATGTGAAGAAATATGCTGACAAACTTTTGGTATTCAACCCTGAAGATGACACAGCAAAACAATTGTTGAAGGCACTACCCGCTATGAAGTAGTAGTGATATTAAATCGCTAAAAAGATGATTTATAGCGTATTTAATTCGGCACACTTCGATAAAAAAAGATGATGTAAGGAAAGCACTTGTGGTATCAGCAAGTGCTTTTCGTCATTTATAATCGTTTGGGTGGCATATTGTTTTTTTCATTGATAGACATTTGTGCATCTAAGATTTGTTTTATTTGATTTTCATCTAATTGATCTCTTTGCATGATTCTTTTCATCCGTAATTCAATTGGAGAGTCTACAAAAATGATTTCGTTCATTTGTTTGTACGAATCAGATTCAATAAGCAAGGCTGCTTCTTTAATAATATAGGGTGCTTGTTGCATTTGTATCCATTCTTCAGTGGCCTCTTTCACTTTAGGATGCACCAGCTCATTTAAAAGGGTTAATTTTTGAGGGTCATTTAATATGAGGGTTTTCATTATTTTTCTGTCAAAAACACCATGAGGATATACAGAAGTGCCAAAATGTTTAATGATACTTGATTTCAAATCCTTGTTAGTATCATATAATTTTTTGGCTTCATCATCAGCATAAAAGATAGGAATGCCAAGTAGGCTAAAAATGTTGCATACCGTACTTTTTCCACTACCCATACCGCCTGTAATCCCAACTTTCAACATCATTGTTTATATTTTTTTTCTGTGAAAATACAAAACTGTATTAACTTGCGTTATGGAATTTTTAGCCCCTCTTTTTAATCAAAAAAATACCCACAATAATTTCTTTCTTTTGGCCGGACCATGTGTGGTAGAAAATGAAGAAGTGTTGTTTAAGACAGCCTCTACTTTAAAAAATATATGTGAAGCCTTATCGATTCCATTAATCTTTAAATCCTCCTTTACAAAAGCCAACAGAAGCAGTGCAAATTCTTTTACAAGTATTGGTCATGAGAAAGCATTAAATATGTTGGCAAATGTAAAAACGCAATTTGATTTACCCCTGGTAACGGACATTCACACCGAATCGGATGCTGAATTAGCTGCGCAATATGTAGATGTATTACAAATTCCTGCTTTTTTATGTCGTCAAACATCATTGTTGGTAGCTGCTGCCAATACCAACAAGATCGTAAATATCAAAAAAGGGCAGTTTTTGTCGCCAGAAGCCATGGAATTTGCCCTCAAAAAGGTAACCTCTCAAGGAAATGAAAAAGTAATGCTGACAGAGCGCGGAACAACTTTTGGTTACCAGGATTTAATTGTTGATTACAGGGGTATTCCAATTATGAAGCAATTTGGCAAACCAGTCATCATGGATTGTACCCATGCATTGCAACAACCCAATCAGCCAAGTGGTGTGACAGGTGGCAAACCCGAATTGATTGAAACCATTGCTAAATGTGCCATTGCTGCGGGTGCCGATGGCCTGTTTATCGAAACGCATCCTGACCCAACCAATGCATTGAGTGATGGTGCGAATATGTTGCCATTGCATGAAATAAAAGCCCTTTTAGAAAAATTAATACGTATTAGACAAGCTATTTTATAAACATGGGACTGGTAAAAAAAGAATTGTCTGTTTTACATGATTTTATACCCAGCGATGCAGTAGAACTAGTTATTGCTTATATGCATCAGTATAAAATACACTTAAAAATAAAAAGGGAAAGAAAAACGGTTTTAGGCGATTATAGACCTTCTTTTAACGGGAAGCCCCATACGATTTCGGTGAATGCGAATTTAAATAAATATCATTTTTTAATCACATTTATCCATGAATTGGCCCATTTAATCAGTTATTTAGAATTTGGGCGAAGCGCATTGCCTCATGGCAAAGAATGGAAGCAACATTTCTCATTATTGTTAAAAAATTTATTGATCTGCAAATTTTTCCACAGGATGTTACGTTCGGAATCAACCGATCCATACACAATTTATCGGCAAGTACTTGTTCAGACTCTCAACTATTTAAAATTTTATACCGATATGATGAAAAAAATGGAAAACATTTAGTGGAACAATTGAGTATTGGAGATACTTTCAAGACGGAAAAAGGTGATTTTTTTGTCTTAAAACAGAAGAGAAGAACCCGCTTTGCCTGCGAAAATATCCACACCAAAAAGATCTATTTATTTCCTGGAATTTATGAAGTTTTTAAAGAATAGTATGAAATGTAATCAATTTTTATATATTTGTATGGAAGAAATAAAAAAAATGAAATTAATGACAAGCCCAATCAGTGATGGGATTAAAATTGCAAAATCAAAAACCATGGTTAAAAAGTATCTTTTAAGTTTTCTTTTAGCGCTAACTTGCAGCACAACATTTGCTCAATATGAGTTTAGTAATAGAAACAGCGATGCCCCAGTTTTAGGTTTAAATTGGGGATTTGTAGGAGGCGGTTTCACAGCAATGCTCAATAACAGAGATGATTTGAATGCAGATGAAAGATTGAATCCTCAATTTATGAACTTCAATTGGGCCGCTGGTGCAGAATGTATGTATTGGTTTCAACCTTATTTTGGCTTTGGTGGTCAGCTTATGTATTGGAATGCAGGTGCTAAATACACAGGGTTAGATACCTTAACTCAGGTAAAGTTTTCGGCACAAACTAAAATGACTTATATAAAGTTGCCCTTGATGTTTTATTTCAAATCATACAATAGATATTATCCAAATAGAAGAACCCGATTTAATGTATGTTTTGGCCCTTATATAGCCTTAATGACGGGCTTTTCAGACAATGGTACCTATAAAGATTCATTGGGTCAGGAGCTTTCTAAAATATCTGTTTCAGGTGATGTATTTGAATCAGGCGCAACAGGAGCAATGACAAAAGGAAAATTGAATGGCAATATATTAAACCCATTTGATATTGGATTTGTATTTGGCATAGGTGGTGAAATTCGTTTATGGAAACGTACTGTGGTGGCATTAAATATCAGAACTGATGTAGGTATTACCAATGTAGAAAATACAAAAGGTTTGAAATTGAAATACGAAGGACAAGCAACAGATATTGATTTTAATTACTGGAAAGACTTATATGCAAAATACAATTCATTAAATGCTGCAGACAAAGCCGCAGGCATAGAATCAAACAGAAGAGCAACTAAAAACTTTTCGGTAGGCGCCTTTTAACGATTAAAAAATATTTTTAAGATTCATTAAGAACATAGAATAGCTATAGAATACGAACACATGAAAAAAATAATTTTAATATTTGTTACATCTTTTATTTCATCTTCCCTTTTTGCACAAAATGAAGGTAGGATAGGGGTGTTTACTACCATTAGCAAAACGACCCTTTTAAATAAAGATGATAAAGCATTTGGAGATTATTTACCAACTGTAAAACCGGGTTTAGGTCTTAGTGCGGGATATCATTTTACCCTTTTTAAAGCCATTCCAATGGGGTTTTCAGCGCAAGTATCCTATAACAAGGCTGGGCAAAACTACAATGGTCTTTATCAGGACAGCACAAGTTATTATGCTTATACCCGATTAAATTATATTAGAATCGGTGGGGCATTGCAATTTGGTACGAATATCAGACGACAAGTATCTGTGGCGCTTACAGTAGGTGCTAATTATGGTATTTTGACCAATTATCAAGACCGTTATGAATTGATTCGTTATAACAATGATCGTTTTATTGTAGATGTCAAAAATTCAGATGTTTCTTATTATGACACAGCGCAAACCAAAGCCACATTATCGGATCCTTTGTATAACAAATCAGACTTAAATATATTTGGCACCCTTGGACTAGATATTCTATTAAGTAGAGATATCGTATTTGGCTTTGGTGCCCGTATGGATATGGGAATGAGTGGTGTTGAAAATACCGATAAAATTAATTTAGTGACTGAAACAAATCCACCTGTGTCTACAGCTTATTCTTCATTTACCAATGTAAAAGTAAAATACAGAGGACCAGTAGATCCGTTGATAACCCGTGCTAAAACCACCAATCAGGCAATGGGTGTATACTTATCATTAAAATACAGAATTTTCAACAAAGAGAAAATTGAATTTTGGTATAAGGAACATCGTTGGGATAAATAGTATTTGCGTTGTGGAGGACCTTGCTACAACCTCAAGTAATTCATGAACTTTAACGACCAAAACTCAAGTTCAACTTTCAACAACTGACATATCGAACTTTAAAAAGGCTCAAATAGCCTACAATTTTTGTTATTACTTTTGTAAAGCATTATAGATTCTCTCACAACGGACTGAATTAATTTTTTCTTGACTTCCAATAGCTTTCATAAAACTTAGTAGGACTTTTTGTATTTTTGAAAAAGGAGTTATGCATCAGCTACCCATGTTAGCGGAATTGTCCTAATCCATATTATTTTCTAATATCCTTTTTTTCTGCTTCTCAAATTCTTCTTTCGTTATTATACCGTTTTCAAAGAGTTTGTAAAATTTTTGTAGTTCTTCTGCATTATTTCCTTTGGAATTTATTTTGAATTCTTCTGGGACCAAAATCTCTGGAGGAAAACCATTAAAACCATTGATAGCCTTGTCAAAAACCAATTTTATTCTTAAGGTCTTAGACATTCCATTTTCTTTTAACAATGTAGTTTTAATTGTGATATACGAATTTCCAAGTCCAGAAATATAGAAATCATATAAACTTTCAACTATAATCGTTTTATTTTTTAGTCTGTTTGGATTGTCATTACCCTTAATTTTTACAAATTTGAAGTTGTTGTCTCTACCTGCTCCTATTGAAAATGTTATTTGTTGTCCTTTGAAAATTTTAAACCCGCAGGCTGTGTATAAGGTGTCATTTTCAAATTTCGGATAGCCTTGAGCTAGTAATAAGCTAGGTAAAAATGAAAGTATTAATATTAAGGTCTTCATGTTTTTATTCTGTTTATTCGCATTATCGCTAACGATTTGAGTATAGGCCTAGTGCAGGGAATCAAAGGTACTTCGCAGAAATAAAGAACCAAAAGATTAGATGAGAAACTTCGAACGAAAAGAGATATCGCCCGCAATAGGCTTATGCGCTGTTATAGGCTGGCTTTGTTAATTGACAAGCAAAAGATTGGTCTTTAACCATTGTTTCAAATCCCCAGTTCTCATTAGTGTGTGTGTTCAGCGAAGCATATTTGCTTCGCAGGGTTAATCTGTTGCGTTCCGCAACCTTATTGTAAAGATCATTATTAAAATATTAAATTTGACATATGAGTTTCGAATTTGTCGATGGCTATCATCAATGCAAGGGCTGATATTGAAATTGAAGGAATTGATTAAATTTAAAGTAGCGCAATAAATTATCCCAATCAAATGTGTTTATTTAATGTTTAATTTTAAATGATTATGTTAAGTTTGCTGAAAGCAAAAGAATACAGCTTCGAAACATGGACGCTTCGAAGTACTGATAATTATGCAAGCTGTGCTTTCAGTTCAAATAATGTAGAAAACTTTTGGTTGCATCTTAAAAGAGGTATCTATGACATTTATCATCAATTGTGTACCGAACATTTGCATCGCTATTACTCCGAGTTGAATTTAGATTAAATACAAGAAAAATGAATTGCTTTGAATGCTTTGATATGTTGGCACAAAAAAGTGAAAATAAAAGACTGATGTACAAAGATTTGATTAAGCTAAAGCCAATGCTTAGTACTTTATTTTTCTTATATCTAAAACACTAAGACGAATAAAAATACACCCACTATAATATCTACTGCATTCCATATCTCCCGACCTAAAGAAATTTTGATTAATGGTTGAAACAATATAGCCAGACCGACAAATAATATTTGTATTACAACTGTTTTCTTATCTAATCCAAAAGTAAGTATAAGCAGTCCTACAGGTACAGCAAATCTAACTAATTGAAAATACCCATAAGGCATTTTCATAAGGCATAATGATAATAGAATTATCAATGCAATCTTTATTATGATTTCAATTATTTTCATCTTCAACAACTTTTTGTTTTTCTATCGGCACAAGAACAAAGTAACAACCTAAAATAAAAATACTAATCATAATGGCTTCGCATATTGTCCAAAAGTTAAAATCAACAATTAGCCTCCACAGAAAAACGACATTTACAATACCGAATATTATAGCGAGAATGGCAATTATATTTGCTACTATTTTATTATAAGGGAATATTCGGTTAATAAGTAAACTAAATACTGCAACAAGTTGTATATATAGAGTGGCAATAATTTGGAAAATAGCTACACCTCCAATAAATAGTATTAGTATTTTAATCCAAAATGAGCGTTGATTAAACCACTCAAACATTGGCACAAAGGATTCATTGATAAGCCATGTAAAACCATAATTTACCAATAGAAAAACAATTATCATTACTATTATTTGAACGATTGCTAAAATACTTTTTTCATTTTGTGTTTTTGATTGTCAATAATAAAAGCGTGGACTATTAGCCACGCTTGACAGAAAGGAACTGATAAGAACCTTGACCCAAACGAACCAAAGCCCACGCCTAAGCATGAGCGTTTTGTTCTATCTGTGGTCAAATGTTACCAGTATTTTTCTGTACAGAATAGCTAAACGCTACAATATTTTTACGCAATAAAAATAATGATAAGATTTTATCATTCCCAATATTTATTTCTCTACTGGTTGATATCCCACCAACCAGCTACCTTTTTTCTGGCAAGAAATTAGAATTCATTAATTTCATTTTCCATTTCTTGCAGCCCGGTAACCATATACAATTTCCACCAGAAGTGATTCCAACTCTTAGATGAAAAAGATCTTTAACTAAAGATATGTATTCCATATGTGCTTGGAAGTTGTTGGGTTCGTTTGGTGAGACACCAACCGATAGTTGAAATATGCTTCACAGAACACAGACGATATCGAGAACTGGTCCGACTTAAAGCAATGAAGTTAAAATTGAATTTTATTACAATTACCTATTATTACATAAATAATTTCAATCCTGTTATTTCACCTTTATTATTTACAATTGGACTTGTATTAGCATCAGGGTTTTGCAGTTTGTAAATAATCATTACTGATAAATTTTTTAATTTTTCCGATTCTGGGTTAAGTTGTTTACCAGCTTTGATATAATAACACCAAGAGGTAATCCAAGTTATTAAACCACCAATTATAACCCCTATAGATGTTGAAATTACAGTTTCCATGTGCATAATAATTATTTTAGAATATATTTAGTCGCCCCTCAAAAATGACAGGAATTAGGATAGACAATGCTTCTGAGTATTTTATATTGTAAAAATCGACCGAAAAGTTATTAGAATTGGTAAAAAAGTGGCAGATTTGGTTATGCTTTCAAAACAAAAAAACACTTCGCAATTGGGATTTTACAGTTCATTTGAAGAACAGCTAAGTCACAGCCATCCGCTCTATAAATTAGCTCATGAGATTGAATGGAAAACATTTGATGATTCTTTTGCTAAACATTACAGCACTAAAATGGGTAAACCCGCAAAGCCTATTCGCTTGATGGTATCGCTGCTGATCTTAAAGCAACTTC
The DNA here is from genome assembly GCA_016711825.1 of Bacteroidota bacterium. Taxonomy (GTDB): domain Bacteria; phylum Bacteroidota; class Bacteroidia; order Chitinophagales; family Chitinophagaceae; genus OLB11. Next base: position 335,398 of record JADJSG010000003.1, read on the forward strand.
GTAATTTAAGTGATGAAAGTATTGTTGAGCAATGGTCTGAGAATGTGTATTACCAATACTTTAGTGGCGAGTTGTATTTTTGCGCCTAAACTGCCTTGTGTGCCAACAGAATTAGTGGAGTTTAGGAAGCGTATTGGCCCCGAGGGGTAGAATTAATTTTCAAAGAGAGTATTCGAGTAAATGGTAAGGATGCAGAGGATGATCATTTTAAGTGCAGACACCACTATCCAGGAAAAGAATATTACCTATCCAACAGATGATAAGTTGTACAAAAAATAATTGATGAATGCAGATCTATTGCAGCAGATGAGGGTGTTGAATTACGTCGGAGTTACACTCAAACGATTAAGAAGCTAAGCACCATTCAAAGGTTTAAGAAGAATAAGAACGGGTATGCCAAGTCGAGGAAGGCCGGCAAGAAAATAAAAACAATTGCTGGTGTATTGGTCAGAGAGTTGGACAGAAAGCTTCCGGCTGACAGGCTCAGCATTCACAGTCAGGATTTAGCGTTATTTTCTAAAGTACTTGCTCAACAAAAAACAGATTCGAATAAAACTTATAGCTTGCATGAACCCCATGTAAAGTGTTACACCAAAGGGAAGGAACATAAAAAGTTTGAATTTGGTAGTAAAGTATCCATTTTGGTCACCCAAACAACGGGTGTTATTGTTGGAGCGCTGAATTTTAGCGGAACTGAACATGACAGCAAAACACTCACAACTGCCATTGATCAATATGAAAGATTAACCAATAGAAAAGCCAAAAGTGTTTTTGCAGATAGAGGTTACAGAGGAACCAGTCAAATCAACGAAACAAAATCTATGTTCCTAAACCTGACAAAATATTACCCGACAAAAGCGTAAGCGTCA
>JADJSG010000004.1 GCA_016711825.1 Bacteroidota bacterium
CGTTTTTTCCCAACACACCTTCTATACTCATGGGATGTATATACCAGCTTTCTCTATTTTCAGTGGTTTCGGGGCTCCGCTGTCTTTTGGCAATGCATCAATAAATTCAAATTTGCAATTTTCATTGCATTCACCATCTTGCCTTTAGCATAACCTGGATGTGCGCTAATACCACGAATAACACTGTTGCACCATCTGCACTAAACGATTCCGCTTCCAAAGCTCCTCGCTCACCGCCATCTAATGTATAGCCATATCGAGCACCTAACTTCCTGCATATCAATTTTCTCTACCCCCCTGCCTACTTCTTCATCGGGTGTAAATAAGATTCTGATTTTACCAAATGTGGCAATTCCAGGATGTTGAAGAATATATTTTGCTAAATCCATAAAAATATAGCAAACCCTGCTTTCTTTATCATCAACCCTTTAAAGGGTATGTCCAGAGGCTGTAATATAATATCATCGATAATGCGTTCTTTTAAATAAGGATACTTTGTGGTTGTAAAAATTTGCGTATTATCATCAGGTAATACAATATCTTGCCCTTGATAGTTATTGTAACATTGGTTTTACATCGGTACCACTTGCATCCGGCACAGATCCATATGTGCGCAAAAACAAATCACAGGGATGTTTTTGGTGCGGGTATTGCTCGATTCTGTGGCATAACATACCCATGCTCATCAAAAACAACATCTGGCAATGCCCATATCTTTTAGCTCTTTGCTAGTATACGTGCAAGGTCTTTTTGTTTTTCTGTACTTGGGAAACATGTAGCATTCGGATCACTTTGGGTATCTACCTGCACATAACGCATAAAACGTGCAGCCACTGAATAATTATAGTTCATGACCAAATTAAATTTTGAATTGAAATATACATACTGAAATGAATAAACTACTTTTGCAAGATGTTTGACTATGAATATTGATAATATTTCTTTTAAAGAAAGTTCACCTTGTATCTGCAAGTTTTGCCTTGTTTGCGGTTATTGACATTGGGCTCCCTCCTCCTCTCCTTATTCCGATACTCATTTCATTAAAAAATAAAATGGGCATAATCAGTGCTTACAGGGCTACCCTCGTATCAGGAGCCCTGATGCTAATCTTTATTTGTCGGTAAATATTTTGAAATATTAGGTTTAGATATCAAATCATTTGCAGTTGCAGGTTCTATCGTATTATTTATTTTGGGACTTGGAAATGGTATTAGGCTGGGACTTTTTCAAAGGTGACATAACAACCACAAGGTAGGCTCCATTGTACCTATCGCATTTCCTATCATTACAGGGTCAGGTACTTTAACAACTATCATGTCAATCAAATTCATTGTTTCATCATTATAATATTTTAATTCCAATCCTTATCAATTTAATCTTGATTTATATCGCTTTAAAAGTTTAACATGGATTGAAAAAAATTTAGGCCCATCAGGTTTACTTGTTATTCGTAAATTTTTTGGAATCATTTTTTTGATAAGCTATTTCAGTCAAATGTTTAAGACAAATATTTCATTTTAAAGAACAAACTTGCAGAATATACCCTACAATGAAAACATGCATTAAACAAAATAGTTTACACCCTTATCAACAAATCCAAAGAATAACTTTTAACTAAAAAATATTTTCAAACAACAAAAATTTATAACTATTATTGTATTGGTTATAAGCTTACTAACCCTTAAATTTAAAACAAAGGATGATATTATCATTCGATTTTTTTTTTTTCCTTTATCTCAAACCCTTTATTTACAATACTTACAAGCTCTATTATTTTTTTTTAATGATACTTATTTTCTGTATATTAAAAAGACATTTTTTTTATCATGATCCTTAAAAATTTTTCAACATTAAAAAAATTATCCTATAATAATTTATTATTTTAAAAGCATCCCATGATTAAATTACTTTTATCCACGAAATAATTTTTATTATGCTACACTCGATGACCGGTTTTGGTAGAGCTGAATTTAATCTAGATGAATACAACTGTTCATTAGAAATACGCCTCATTAAATGGTAAAAAACAATTTGAATTAAACACAAAGATTTCTCCTTTGCTCAAATTGTGTGAAATTGATATGAGAAATAAAATTCAGAAATTACTGGTAAGGGGAAGTGTAGAAATAAATATTTACCTCAAGCACCCTGGTGTTTCAAAGCCCATGACCGTGAATACAGAGCTCGCTAAATATTATTACGAATCAATTGTGCAAATTGCAGATATGCTTCAATTGAAAAAAAGACATTCTTTCTTCTCTATTGCGTATGCCTGAAATTGTATCAAATGTAAATGACACTTTAGACGAACAACATTGGCTTATCATTGCAGAAAAATTGAAGAAGTATGCCATATCTTAAATACCCATCGAGCAAATGAAGGGGAAATGTCGACCAAGCATATTTTATTAAACATTCAAAAAATAAAAGAATATTGTATCAGTGTTGTGCCCCATGAAAAAATCGCATTGACCGTATTCGGGAAAAACTCAATCATGCAATCCAGGATTTTATACAAAATGGCAAGTAGATCAAAACAGACTTGAACAAGAAATTATTTTTTATCTCGAAAAAATTAGATATTACCGAAGAGAAAAACAGACTTTTGCATCATTGCGATTATTTTTATAGAGATGCTTACAGACAATCATGTGATTAAAGGAAAAAAAGTTAGGATTCATTTTACAAGAAATCGGCCAGGAGATTAATACAATGGGGTCTAAAGCAAATGATGTAGAATTGCAAAAAATAGTCGGATGATGAAAGACGAATTAGAACAAGCCAAAGAACAATTATTGAATGCCCTTTAAACCCATTTTTAAAACAATTATGAAAGTATATCTACCTCTATTATTGCTTCTTGGCTTTTTATGCATCTTGTACCCGATCCAATATTTACGAAAACAATGTAGCGATAAAATCATTTAAATGGGATGAAAAAACCAAACATGCCTTTAAGTTTGACATCACAGATACGGTGGCCAATTACAACATGTACTTTACGATCAGACATTCAGATGCATACCCTTATTCAAATATCTGGCTCAATATCCAAACCCAATTTCCAGGCACTGACACATCTTCTCAAACACGTATAGAAGTACCCCTTGCCGACCTCGAAGGTAAGTGGCTTGGCAGAGGTATGAACGAAATTTGGGAACACCGGATGCTGATTGCCTCACCCGTTAAATTTAGTCAAACCGGTCAATATACCATCACGCTGCAGCATGCCATGCGTATCAATCCATTGCCCGAAATCATGAGTGTAGGTATACGAGTTGAAAAAGCTTCAAAAGAAAACTAAACCAATATTTAAATCGTATCGAATGTGAGCACGATATTTTTTGCATAATATTACCAAACCATTTCTCTCATTTCCTTTACTTTTACACAGTGATTTCAAAAATTAATACCACCGAACTTGTAAAACGTTATCAAAACAGGACTGTCGTAAAAAAAGTATCTGTAGAAGTCAATCAAGGTGAAATTGTTGGACTGCTTGGACCCAATGGTGCTGGCAAAACCACCACTTTTTATATGGTAGTGGGTCTTATCAAACCTGATGAAGGCAAGGTCTATTTAGACAATCAGGATATTACCAAACTACCGATGTATGAACGAGCCAAACTTGGTATAGGATACTTACCCCAGGAAGCATCTATATTTCGTAAAATGAGTGTAGAAGACAATATAGCAGCGGTATTAGAAATCACCCAACTCACCAAACAAGAGCAAAAGAAAAACTGGAATCTTTATTGGCTGAATTCAGATTGACACATGTAAGAAAAAGCATGGGTGATGTGCTTAGTAGGGGCGAAAGAAGAAGAACTGAAATAGCACGTGCACTGGCAGTAAATCCAAAATTTATATTACTCGATGAGCCCTTTGCAGGATTGACCCTATTGCGGTAGAAGATATTCAAGTGATTGTAGAGCAATTGAAATTTAAAAATATTGGCATCCTTATCACCGATCGCAATGTGCAAGAAACCCTTTCGATCACTGACCGTGCCTACCTTTTGTACGATGGCAATATCTTAAAATCGGGTACTGCCGAAGAGTTGGCCTCTGATGAACAAGTAAGAAAGTTATACCTTGGACAAAACTTTGAACTAAGAAAAAAAGTGAATCCATTGACTTTGGAAGATGAATCTAAATAAAGTAAAAATTCCTGATATTCCTGAAGCCCTAAGCCTTGATTCTCCCATTTTCTGAAAAATTTATCGAATCGGCACTGTTGAATCAAGTTTTTTATTACCTTTGCGCTCCTTTTACAAAAAACTAAAAGACTTGCGAGGTCTATAACTCGTAAATAATATGAAACTAATTACAATTGAAGGACAACTCAGAAGCGAATTTGGCAAAAAAGCATCCCGTCACTTCCGTTCTGAGGGTAAAGTGCCTTGTGTAATTTATGGTGGGTCAAGCAATATACATTTTACTACAACCCCAAAAGAGTTGAAAGCCATTGTATATACACCTGAATTTAACAAAGCCTTAATCAAAATTGATGGCAAGGAATATACCTGCATCTTAAAAGATTTACAAATGCACAAAATTTCTGATGAAGTTACGCATATCGATTTCTTAGAATTAGTAGAAGGAAAACGCATCAACGCGAATGTTCCTTTGCGATTTGTAGGTCAATCAGTAGGTGTAAAAGCAGGTGGACGTTTTGTAATCAAAATGAATACGATTAAGGTACGTACAACCCCTGAAAATCTAAAATCACATATTGATGTAGATATTACCAATGTTGAAATCGGTAGAAATATCCGTATTGAAGATGTAAAAGTTGAAAATACTGAAATCATGCACAACAAACGTATTCCTATAGCTGCGGTAGTTACTACACGTGCGCTCAAACAAGAAGCTACGGAAGCTGCGAAAGGCGATAAAAAATAATAAACGCAAAAAGTTAAAAAAAAACCATCCTCTATTGGGTGGTTTTTTTTATTTTATAAACATTTGAAACTCTTGTCAGTGCCCTAAATACGTTGACCGTTTAGACAAAGATCTTTAACGGTTAAAATTTATAAAAATGGGCACACAAACAAAACAAATTATGAGCGTAGAACAGCGACGACGTCGTCATTTCAGCGACAGTTTTAAGCAGTCGAAAGTTCACGAAATCGAAGCTGGTTTGACACGGATATGCGATCTTTGCAAAACATATCAGTGTACAACAAATACAGTTTATCGTTGGATACAAAAATTTGGCAGCATGAAAAAGAAACCAGAACGTATGATCATAGAAAATCAGAGTGATACACAACAGCTGCTGGCATTAAAGAAGCAGGTGGCTGAGTTGGAAAGAGTTATTGGGCAAAAGCAAATATTGCTTGATTTTAAAGATAAGATGATCGAACTGGCAGAGGAACATTACAAATTGGATATTAAAAAAAATTTTCTACCTCACCCTCGAATACTTCTGGAAAACGCGGGAAAGAAACTGGTTTACATTAAGTAATCTTTATCAGGTTACGGGATGCAGTAAACAATCGTTTCATCAATGGAAGGAAAGGCATATGCAGCAAATAGCAATACATGAGCAAATAATTTATCTGGTGCACCAGGTGAGGGATGATCATCCTGGTATGGGGATGCGCGATCTCTACTACAGATTGTTACCTGATGGTATTGGTCGAAATGCATTTGAAGAACTTTGTAAGGTGCACAATTTATATGTACGGAAGCCTTCAGTATCAATGAGAACAACAGATAGCAGAGGTGTAAGCCGATTCGAAAATAAACTAAAAGGACTTCGAATTGATCATATCAATCAGGTTTGGCAAAGTGACATTACTTACTTTGAAGTACAAGGCCGGTTTTACTTTCTGACTTTTATTCAGGATACTTACACAAAACGAATAATAGGCCACAGTACATCTAAAAGCTTGAAGACAGAAGAAACAACCTATACTGCCTTGAAGATGGCTATCAGAAACCGACGCGGACAAAAACTGGAAGGATTAATTCTTCATTCTGATGGCGGCGGGCAATATTATGACAAGGAATTTCTGGCATTGACGCAGAAGTACTGCATGTACAATAGTATGGCAGAATATGCGTGGGAAAATGGCATGGCAGAAAGGTTAAATGGCGTGATCAAGAACAATTACCTTCAATACAGAAAATGTAAATCCTTCACAGAATTAGCCAAAGAAGTTGACCGATCAGTACTACTTTATAACTATGAGAAACCTCATAAAATGTTACAAAAGAAGTCACCTATGCAATTTGAAAAACTAATATTACCTTTGGTACGACAAACCCCGCAGAAGATGACGAAGTCATTGGACGCAAATCTCAAAGGGATGGGACATCGAGTCCCATCCCTTTGATGACAAACCCCACAAAAGAATCAGAATGTATTTCCGCAAATATTCTGTTCTAAGTGGCAAAACCGGTCAACGTTATTTGGGCATCGTCACCTTACGCCTTACGCCTAACCCCTTACGCCTAATCTCTTACGCCTCACCACCCTCGAACATCCTCCCATCTTTCTTCTTTCTACTTTCGACTTTCTTCTTTCTACTTTCTACTTTCTACTTTCTACTTTCGACTTTCGACTCATTACCCCTTATACTCCCCCATACTCCCCGCAACACATTGGCAATTTCACCCAGGGTACAATGATGCTCAACGGCGTCAATCACAAAAGGCATGAGGTTTTCAGTGGTCGCCGATTTCTCTTGTATAATCGCTAACTTTTCTGCGACTAAAGGTTGATTTCTATTAAGTTTAAAAGCTTTGAGTCGTTCAATCTGATTTTTTTCCACCGCCTCGTCTAATTTCATTAACGGTGTCACCGTATTTTCTTGGCTAATGTATTTGTTTACCCCAACAATAATTTTTTCGTTTCGTTCAATAGCCTGTTGATATTTATAACTGGAAGAAGCAATTTGCTCTTGTATAAACCCTTGTTCAATCGCACTCACCGCGCCACCCATCACATCAATTTTTTGCATCAATGCCAGAGCTTCTTTTCCACTTCATTGGTGAGGGATTCAATATAATAACTCCCCGCAAAAGGATCTACAGTATCGCAAATCCCACTCTCTTCAGCAATGATTTGTTGGGTACGCAACGCCAAACCCGCAGCTTGTTCGGTAGGTAAACTCAATGCCTCATCATAACCATTGGTATGCAAACTTTGTGTGCCACCTAATGTAGCGGCTAAGGTTTGCACAGCCACACGTACAATATTATTCATAGGTTGCTGAGCTGTCAAAGTACTCCCCTCCTGTTTGGGTATGAAATCGCAGTTTTTGTGCCTCAGCCTGAGTAGCCCCTAAGTCTTTGGTGATATGAGCCCACATTCTTCTTGCTGCCCTAAATTTTGCCACTTCTTCAAACAAATGGTTATGCGCATTAAAGAAAAAAGAAAGCCTTTTGGCAAACACATTGATATCTAAACCTTTGTCAATCGCTGCTTGTAGGTATGCCTTTCCGTTAGCTAAAGTAAACGCCAACTCTTGCACCGCTGTGCTTCCCGCTTCACGTATATGATAACCACTGATAGAAATGGTATTCCATTTAGGAACTTCCTGACTGCAATAAGCAAATATATCAGTAATCAAACGCATACTTGGTTTGGGTGGATATATATAGGTACCCCTTGCCGCATACTCTTTTAAAATATCATTTTGTATAGTGCCTGAAATCTTTTTGATATCAGCCCCTTGTCTTTTAGCCAACGCCACATAAAAAGCCAATAAGATAAATGCGCTGGCATTGATGGTCATCGAGGTACTGACATTTTCGAGGTTGATACCTTTAAATAATCGTTCCATGTCTTCGATGGTATCGATGGCTACACCTACTTTGCCTACTTCACCCCTCGACATTTGATCATCACTGTCATATCCAATTTGTGTAGGTAAGTCAAAGGCTACACTCAAACCAGTGACACCATTATTCAATAAAAAATGATAACGTTCATTGGAAGCCTCAGCAGTGCTAAAACCTGCATACTGACGCATGGTCCAGGCTTTGTCGCGATACATACCCTCATGCACCCCGCGTGTGAAGGGAAATTGACCAGGCAACTCATGGTCTACCTGAGCTTCTGTATAAAGTTTCTGTATTTCAATGCCTGAGTCGGTGGTTACTTTTTTATCTGCCATAAATTCTAGTTTTTTTTGGAGCTAATCCCGCTTTTCGTTGCTATCCCGCCACGGCGGGGATATCCACTACAATCGGGGCTAGGGGAAACGTGGTGCAAATATATCTGAAAAATGAAATGATTTGCATACAGATTTAAATGTTTATAGAACATATGATGTAAATATCATGGTAAAATGTTGGAGAATATCCTTTTATCATTCAATCATAGTCCTATGTATCATTGTATGATTTTATTGAAAATCCAGTTGGCAATGCTATATTACGGAACACAGATCACACAGATTATAAGGAGAAGCACAGATTTTTCATTACTCAATAATTACTTTTTTACTCACCCCTTCACACCTAATAAAATAAATCCCCATCGTATACTTTTTGATTTCTATTTCATCTTTGTAAGTACTAAACAATTTAGTGCCTATCATATTATACAACGCTTTCTTTTTTCCTGCTGCATTTTTGATGTAAAAAATAGAAGACGCAGGATTTGGATATATCTCCCACTCACTACTCTTTTCGCTTATCTCACTACTTCCTAAAGGCCAGCACACCTGCCCACTAGCCCCCAAGGTATAATCAGGCATATTGGGAGGGCTTGTATACCCCCACCCATTACCGAGGCCTATAGTATCCGTTAGCCTTACTTATTTTCTGCAAAATTCACAGCCTGCACCTTTTATATCTGGCTTATTGATTACACTGCCTTCATAGGCAAGGCCACTTTGATAGCCTATATATGTTCTTCCGTCGTTTCCAATATATAAGTGACTATATCGTTGAAATTCTTGTATAGTCGTATCTGGACCATGCTGTATTCTATACCAAGCAAGCACACTATCTGTTTGCTGATATTCGTATTGATAGATGTTATACCACTTGCTAATATAGATGAATTGCCCATTTGGTGAAAAACATACGCCTACATTAACACTATCCAGTTTACCCTGATTGTCTAAGGGGGCATGAGTCGTACTATCTATTGGGATGTTGACTATTTGCGGATTATTTAACTCGCCTGTGCACCTGTCAAAGTCAGCAATAAACAGTTTATTGGTTACGCCTTTACCTTGTACTGATGCAAACTTTGTACCATCATGATTAAAGCAAAATTGCCCAGAAATATCATAAGCAAGGTATTTGGGTGCAGAAAAATTCTGCACCCATGGACCTTCAATCGTATCTGCTTTTACCAAAAATCTGTAAATTCGATTCGTATCATATTCTCCCTGTTTCAGCAGCCACCAGTCAGTACCATTACTATGCCGGCAGGCCTGCATCATTGGCTTATGTAACTCGATGCCTTGTAGCAATTTTTGTCTTTTCGTAACCACCTTTCCTAATCCAATATTCTGATTTATGTCCACTACGCTGTATTCTAATCTGTCAAATGGCGCTTTGGGTAGTCCACTTGCTCCTGTCCAATACCAATTATATAAAGAATCACTTACTGAAGTAATAAATACATAGTACAACCCATTATTTCCTTTTGGTATGATCAATGAGCTTTGCGTAGTAAATGAACATGGGAAAGCATTATGTGTATATAATTTATTATCTACCAAGTTGTCACCATTGTCCATAATATTGCCGGCACTGTCATATAATATCATACCATTGGTACTGAACAATAATTTACCGGTGGCACTATCACAAATATTACTATGGCCTCCATGGGAATAATGAACTGTCGGAGGGTAAGGATATAATATTTTCATAATGGGCTTTGTAGTATCATTAAATACTATTTGCGATACACGTGCAGCGCCTAATAGCCATCTTTTCGTCATTAAGTTTTGTGCACAAGCGTACTTCTCTGTAAAAAAGGATATTAAGAATAATAACACGAGTTTTTTTTTCATAAATACTATTTTAGTACACTGATATTGCCTATCGTTTTTTCTCTACCGGCAAAGCTTATTTCATAATGATAAATACCTGTGGCCATATCGCTGATTGCAATTTGAGTTTTACTATTTTCTTTACTCAGGGTTGTTTTTAATACTACTTCCCCGTTCTTCGAAGCGTCCTCGCTTCGAAGCTGTATTCTTTTGCTTTTAGCAAACTTAACGTAATCACCATAAAAAATCGACATTAAATACACTCTGTTAATTGGCATAATTTGTTGCGCTAGAGTAAATGTAATCACTTCCTTCAGTCTCCCTTACTCTATACTTATCTTCCTCACCGCCTCACCACATTTTAAATAATATACCCCGGCAGAAAAACGTGACACATCAATCTCATTCTCATTTGTTGAAAATAACAACTGCCCGACAGAATTATACAATTCTCTTTTTTCTTTACGTTCAGTTTTGATATAAAGTTTACTTGAAGCAGGATTTGGATACACCTCTAACTGACCTACTTTCTCCTTTGGAGGGCCGGGGAGGCCCACTGGCCAGCACACCACACCACTCGCTCCCAGATTATAATCAGGCATATTGGGTGGACCATTAAATCCAGTATACACATTGTCTAACCTAAAGCACTTTCTGCAAAATTGACAACCACTACCCTTTACATCAGGTTTATCAATTACACTCATTTGACGATGCTGCCCTCCGAAATTCCCATATATATTCTGTCGTCCAATCCCTTTGTTAGATGTGCATAGTATTGAAATTTTTGCAGTGTAGTATCAGCCCCGTGCTGTACCCTGTACCATGCTAGATTACTATCAGGTTGCTGATACTCGTACTGATATATATTAGCACGTTTACTGATATAAACAAACTGACCATTTGAAGAAAAACAAACACCTCCGTTGATACTATCTAAGTGTCCAACAGTGTCTAAAACCGGATAGGTCGTACTATCAATAGGGATGTTAATTATTTTGGGATTGTTTAGCTCACCAGTACATCTATCGAAGTCGGCTAAAAAGAGTTTATTCATTTCGCCCTTTCCTTGCACTGAGGCAAATTTGGATCCATCTTTATTAAAAGCATATTGCCCGGTAAGGTCATAACTTGGGTATTTGGGTTCTGCAAAGTTTTGAATCCAGGGCCCCTCTATGGTATCTGCCTTTACCAAAAAACGGTAAATGCGATTGGTATCATACTCACCCTGCTTAAGCAACCACCAATCCACACCATTGCTATGCCGGCAGGCCTGCATCAAGGTTTTGTGGATGGCCACACCCTGCAGCAGCATTTTGTTTTTTACAATTACTTTGCCCAACCCCCCATTCAGGTTCATATCCACTACATTGTATTGTAGCCGATCAAAAGGTACAGCCCCACCTGCGCCATTGTTGGTTAAGTAAAAATCAAACGCACTATCTGAAAGGGTTGGAATAAACACATAATACTGACCATTATTTCCTTTAGGCAATATTATGGAGGACTGCGTATAATTTGAAGCTGGGTAAGGATCATAATTATAATATTCATTATCCACCAGATGGTCGCCATTATCCATTAATGCTCCGGTTGTATCGTGTATTAGCATACCGGTTGTAGAAAATAATAATTTGCCTGTTGCACTGTCGCAAATATTACTATGTCCATCCGTATGATAATAAGGGTAGGTAGGATTAAGGGAATCATACTTTACGTGTAACATGGGTCGTGATGTATCTGTAAAACCGCCTCCACAGCTTGCGGCCCAGCAAATATCCACCGACTCGCCGCTTTATTTGTTTGGCAATAACTACTTACATTTACTAAGCAAAGCAATAAGATAATATGGTTTTTCATTATTTTTGAATGATCAGTTTACCTATCTTTTCAGTACATTTATCAAATGTGCATTTATATTGATACACCCCTTTTGCAATATCATTGATTTGTATCTGCACTTTTCCTCTTCCTTTTATTAGCTTTGTTTTCAATACTTCCTGACCTAATGCGTTAAATAATACTATCTCACCATCGCTATCACACTGGTATTCTACAATGATAATATTCTGAGCTGGATTTGGAAATATTTTAATTTCAGTAGCACTACCTACTATTAATTTGTTGATATTAATATTATTTAAAACGGTATTATTTTCAGTCGCTTTCACACTAGCAGCAATAATCTCATTTTCTATAAGACTGTCTATATTAATTTGTGAGTTATCTTGATTTTTGTTTTGCCCCTGTATGCAGAGTAATCTATCATCAAAAATCGCATCAGGTTCCCAAAGTGTCCATAAGGAACGTGCGCGATAGACGGCAGTGCCATTTACAAAGGGGCAGCTTGAGGCCAGTGCCTGTATATCCTGCTGCATTTGTGCAGGTATAGAGTCTACGGCGTTGTAATACAAATAAAGTAGTACATCGTTTACTACCTTCTCATTCATTTCCCAGTTATTGGCACTACTAATAAGCACATTGGCAGCCACGGCATCCGCATAACGGGAAGAGTCGTTGCCTCCGTTTGTGGAGGTGTCATATAACAAGGCGATCAGCCTTGCAGCAGCCCTGATGGCACCTATGGTTTGGTTGGTAGTATCATTGTAAAAGTAAAGATATTCAGGCTTGCTGTTCAGCAGCATGCTGTCGGCATCCAGCTCACTGTAAAGGCGGTATTTATCTATCCAACGACCGACTTCAGGATAATTAATGTAGGTTACCGTATCATTGATAATGGCCATATTGTAATTGAGTTCACTGCTGTCCATCATAGCTTCTGCCCTGTAATCGGGTTCGTAATTTTCGTTATCAACACAAGGATCAGTATATCCATTAATCGCAGGAGGGTCTACTTTATATTCGTAACCTGATAATTGCGGTCCACTTTCAAGTTGGTCTAATAAAAAATCAGTATATATTCTAGCTAAAAACAATCCGCTACCATTTCTCAATACTTTATAAGCTCCTGTATTAATTCCGGCTACGCCCCTCCAGTCCACAGGGTTGGTGGTGCTGATAAATTCATTGCCATTGTCATTAATGCCACCTACATCGCCAAATGTGCCTGAGCCAGCGCTGTTATTGTCAAGAAAAAACCAGGGTATCTCATTCGCATTGCATTTATTATAGGTCACACTTTTTTCGTTGGTATTGTTTTTACCCCATACATAAAAGCCATAGCGGGTAAACTTCAGGCGGTTGCAGTCAAGCACACAGTTGGGGCTTTGGTTCATATACATACCCATGCTGTTGCGCAGCGGCCATACCGCCGCATTGGTAATGCCATTGGTGGTGTTTTGTACATACAGTGAGCGCCAGTTGTTCTCGTTCCAGTAGCCGGTAAGCGATCGTATATTATAGCCATTGGCACTTGCCGTGTTATTGGTGCTGAACGAGGTGGTGTTTCCATTTTCGGTCAGCCTGCTGTCGGCATTACCGTTGAGTATGCCTATGCCTGCTATGCGGTTGATGATGATATTATTGCCGCTGATATTATGGGGCTGTATTGCCAGCGGGTCGCTGCTTATCTGATACCTGATACCGATGGGCGCAAGTATGATGCTTGCAGGGCTAAAGATAGTTTTGCTCAGCAACATTTCATTGCCGCTGATAGTTGCATTCAGCATCAGTCCGCTCAGCTTGATACCCATATGGGCATTCAATATTTGGTTGCTTACTATTTCAAAAGGTCTGTTATAGATACTGTAACACATGATACCCAGCAGGCAATTATCTGTTTTCAGGTTTTTAGCTGTCAGTCCGCTACCAAGTGTCACCACAGCCTTGTCGCAGTTTTGAAACCCCGGTGTGCTCACCGAGGCATCGCTTTGCACATCTAAATGGCTTTGGATAAGGCTGCTGGCATCGGCATCGCTATAGATAGCGGCACCCAATGGTCCTGTAAAACAACTGCTCATTTTATCATAATCTGTCAGGTGGTGTGTGATATTGGTGAACTTATTGTTATAAATACCAATGCGGCTGCTAACGCCTCCTGATTGGGTTTGTTTGATATAAATACCATTACTCATATTTTCAAAGCTATTACCCAATGCAGCATCTGTATTGCTGCCGATTTCAAAATCACCCACCTGCCACAGCTTTATACCACATCCAGGCCGGTTTCCGTTAGCATTAGAAAACATCGATGCATTACCTGAAAAATGATTGCTGTAAATAAAACTTTCAGGATCAGGATTCAAGCTGTTATAGAAGTGCAATGAAGTTTGATTATTGGTAAAATAACTATTCCTGGCCTGCAAAAATGCATTGTTCATAATAAAAATACCGGTTTGCATATCCTGCACCGTACTTTGATTGTTAACAATGACTCGCTCGCCAGCACCACTTGTAAAAATACCATTCCAATAATCAAAGCAACCCTGCAACTTACTCCTGTTTATCACAATTGCCATATCGGGGTCAATATCAAGGGAAGCACCGGCCGTGAGAAACACATTGGTGTTTACATTGTTCGCATTCACATTGTGATTATATATAAACCATTCATTATCTACCTGCACATTTCCCTGAAGCACAATAGCTTTTTGCGCCAGTATACCGTCAGGGCTTATTGCTGTAGTAGGTGTACTGGGTGCATACCATTCTGCCTCGTCGGGTGCTGCAGCACAGGCACTACAGTCACCGATATAAAACGTTTTGGTCACTGTCGCATTTTGGGCTGTGGTGGCTGTAATGGTATAGATCCCGGCCGCCGATATATCCCAGCCGCCATTGACATTAAGGCTCGCTGTATTGGGCGCAATGGTGGCACTACATGCATTGGTAGTAATAGTAGCAGGGGTATTGCTTACACAGCCTTTAACGATATTGTATTCAAGGGTGGTCTCTACAGGCACTACAAAGGCTTGCATGCAATTTGCATCTTGTACTACAAAAGTATGAATACCTGTACTTACTGTATAATTGGCATTAAAACTAAGTGGCGCACCGGCATTGATATCTACGCAAGTGATTGTATAGTTTGGTGTACCCCCATTAACGGTAAAACTAATCATAGCATTAGCTCCACCAAAGCAGCTAATATCAGTTTTATAAAGTAGGTTCATACTGCCGCTGTTCACTACTTGTGAATAGAGGGTTGTACATAGGGGGCTTGCTATATCAGCATGGGCACCTTGTACACAAGTACCATTACTAAAAGCTCCCTGCCATACTCCGTTTAGGATTGGCTGTATAGAAACGCCTGTTCCAAATCCTATACCATTGCACCATATAGGCGATATACTTAATTGCTGATTACATTTTTGATCAATATAAATCAAATTATTGCTGTTTACATTTGTTGGATTGTTGAATTGGCCACCTTGCGCTAAATTCAGGTAACTTCCTTTGTGCATCAACAGGCCACCATTGCATTCATATTGACCTGCACCATACAGGCTGGCATTCGTATTAAAATGCATTGCGCTCGTGCTACTGATGTTCAGGCGATTGCCAAGATTTACACCCACGAGACTTTTGCCATTTGCAAAATATTGTAAATAGCCATCGATATTATTCTGCTGGTAACCCATTTTAATTTCTTCAGGGTTCACTGCATTATTATTGCCGAAATGTAAATGCTCTACTTGACCTTCTAATGTAAATAAGTTTGGGGAGCAAGGATTGCCGCTCCCTTCAATCAAAATCTCTCTTGTGTTGAATAAATGATATGAATTCAACCCGTTTTTAATATTTTCAATTTTGTTTGATCCTTTAAACTTTACACCCCTAATAAAAGAAGGGTTTTCACCCGGATGTCCTTCATTGTTGTAGGTAAATGTGCAATGATCTATAACGGTATAATCTGATTCAAGTAAATTGTTTGTATTCCAATTTAAATAAAAAAACTCACGGTCTTTATCATTCACTTTAAAGGTACAATTGTCAAACAACGTGTTTTTGCAATCATTATATTCTACCATTTTATAAATACTTGGTAAATGTATGCCTTGGTATGGTTTATCTTCAAACTCACAATATAAAAATTGAGTTGCAAATGTTGGATTTGTGCCTTCATTGACATGTACTACAGTACCATAAATGTCACAATCATCAAAAACATATTTATTACCTTTAGCCCAGATTGCATAATCTTCCACATCATGAAATGTGCAGTCAAAAAATAACATATTTTCTGATCGATTTGTACAAGACGGGTTATTAACATCCGCACATCCATCATTGACTAAAGCTAGGCCTGTGTTATTTATTATTTCACAATGATTAAATTTACCATTTTCACATGTTGATAATGAGTAATTGTTATTGCAAGCATAGTAACCTTCCGACTCTATATCAATACCTGCTGCCGGTGACGAAGATAATGCGTAACCCAGCGAAGAATTATACTCCTTTCCAGTTTGAGAAAATTTACAATAACTTGCTACCAAATTTGTACCACCTGTCCACGAAAATCCTTGACGTCCATTACTTATAAAGTTTGAATTATTCAAACTAATATTATTCGATATGCCGCTAATTTCTAATCCATCAAAGCCCATTTTTGAAACTGTTACCTTATTAACCACAATACCATCTGTACAATCAAACCGAAAGCCCGATGGTGACAATTGCCTACCTAAATCACCCGAATATCCACCTACAATATATTCAGAGCTATTTCCATCAATTTCTATATTTTCAATTTTAATGTTTTTTGCAAACCGGGTAACCATAAAGTCTCCAACTTGAGCTTTGTTAAAATTTGAATAATTGGGTTCAAGTGAAGGGTCAGGAATAATCGCAGGTAAATTACCATACAAAAAAGTACCATAAAGAAAATCATTTTTGTATTTAATTTTCGATTTATAAGCATTGTTGTCTCCTCTTATTGTAAAGCCATCAATTGTACCCCATAAACATGCATTCATATTTAGCAAGGGCACAGGCTTACCAAAAAAAGAAGTAAGATTTGCGTTTGCGTTGTTTAGAGGATTTTGTAATGACCAATCAGACCATTCTTTGGGTGTAGATGGTGTAGCATTGGCAATTGGTGGGCATACTATTGTTCCATTATAATTTAAGCAAATTGTTTCACCTGGTAAAAGTTGCACACCTACTAAATAAGTAGCAATATTATTTCCTGCCAGATAAGGTATTATTAATTCCCCACTTTGTGTTGGATAATCTACATTTTTAGCATTTCCAACTAAAAGATTACCATTTTCATCTCGTTGATTTGTAAAAAACAACCATGCTTTCAAAAATGCATGTGAATCATCTGTAACACCGTCTCCAACAGCACCAAAGTGTGTTATTAAATTTTTAGTTACTGGCGATTGAGCATTTGCTTTAAAAGTGATACCTTGCATGAGCAAAATAATTAAAGCGAGTAGCGAGTAGCGAGTAGCGAGTAGCGAGTAGCGAGTAGCGAGTAGCGAGTAGCGAGTAGCGAGTAGCGAGTAGCGAGTAGCGAGTAGCTATAAATGTGTTCTTTTTCATTTTAGTAAGTTTTTTATTTAATCCAAAGTTTAAGAAAAAAATTGAAAATTCCAATATATTAACAATAAAAATCATTTTAATTAAATATTTAAATTCCCTTTCGGTAAAAAAAAGTGATCATAAACTGTTTACACATAATACTAATCATTGACTCAATTTATGTTGTTATTTATTCATACTTTTTTTAAAATTGATAACAGCAATATACAAAAGCAATAGAATGGTTTATATATTAACGCTAAATATTGCAATTGAACTATAAACAGCAAATCAATATGCTCACCTATTTGCCTTTCATATTCACTACTTTGATTACTAACGCTGGCAGGGCTTTGAGCCCTGCCAGCGTTTCTGCATTCATTAGCCAAATAGTAAGTCAGACCCTGAAAAATAGCCCCGATAGAACGGAGGCCGTGCCGGAGAGATAGCGGGAAGTAGCTGATGAATGCGTTACAGTACCGCTCCAAAACACCCCCAAAACGAACTAAAAAAGCATCATATATCCCAGCTGTGCCTCTGAATAAATAGGACTCATTTTTTATCTTTGATGGAAATAAAGTCCAGCTAAATCAAACTACAATAATTTAACTTATCCATACTTTTTTCTCAAAAAATAAACTTACCTTTGCACCTCGAAAAAAACTAGGTAAACTGGTTTTTTCATTCACAATATTAAAAAACAATTAAAAATGGCAGACTTACGCTACCAACGAAACTTCGGAATTGCCGCACACATTGATGCAGGCAAAACCACCACTACAGAACGTATTCTTTATTACACCGGTGTAAATCACAAAATAGGTGAAGTACATGACGGAGGTGCTACCATGGACTGGATGGCTCAGGAACAAGAACGCGGTATCACTATCACCAGTGCTGCAACTACTTGCTTTTGGAACTTCCCTACCGTACAAGGTACTAAAGGACCCGATACAAAATTATACAAATTCAATATCATCGATACCCCAGGTCACGTTGACTTTACCGTTGAGGTGGAACGTTCATTACGTGTATTAGATGGCTTATTAGCCTTGTTTTGCGCTGTGTCAGGGGTTGAACCTCAATCTGAAACCGTTTGGCGTCAGGCAAATCGTTATAAAGTACCACGTATTGGCTTTGTAAACAAAATGGATAGAAGCGGTGCCGACTTTTTGAACGTTGTAAAACAAGTAAAAGAAATGTTGGGTGCTAAGGCTGTGCCTTTGCAATTACCAATTGGTGCAGAAGATAGCTTTAAAGGTGTTGTAGATTTGATTACCATGAAAGCTATTGTATGGGAAGATGCTACTTTAGGCATGACCTACAAAGAAGTGCCTATCCCTGATGATATGGTAGATGATGTAGCCGAATGGAGACAACATCTCATAGAAGCAGTAGCTGATTATGATGAAAAATTATTAGAAAAATTCTTCGACGATCCAAATACCATTACAGAAGAAGAAGTACACGAAGCGATTCGTAAAGCAACCATCGATATTTCTATCATCCCAATGATGTGTGGTTCTTCTTTTAAAAACAAAGGCGTTCAAACTGCATTAGATGCGATTTGTCGTTACCTTCCTGGCCCGTTAGATATTGAAGCCGTTGATGGCATCAACCCTGATACCGGCGAATCTGTAAAACGCAATGCTGACCCTAAAGGTCCTTTTGCTGCCTTAGCTTTCAAAATCATGACCGATCCTTTCGTAGGTCGTCTGGCGTTTTTTAGAGCTTACTCTGGTCGTCTTGATTCAGGTAGCTATGTATTAAATACACGTACTGGCAAAAATGAACGTATCAGTCGTATTATGCAGATGCATGCTAACAAACAAAACCCTGTTGACTTTATTGAAGCAGGTGATATTGGTGCAGCTGTTGGTTTTAAAGATATCAAAACAGGCGATACCCTTTGTGATGAAAAACATCCAGTAGTATTGGAATCTATGACCTTCCCTGAACCCGTAATTTCGGTGGCTGTAGAACCTAAAACACAGGCTGACGTTGATAAAATGGGTATGGCTATTGCAAAATTAGTAGAAGAAGATCCTACTTTACGTGTAAGAACTGACGAAGAAACAGGCCAAACCATTTTAAGTGGTATGGGTGAGCTTCACCTTGAAATCATCATCGACCGTATGCGTCGTGAGTTTAAAGTGGAAGTAAACCAAGGTGCCCCAATGGTTGCTTACAAAGAAGCATTCCAAATGAATGTTGAACACCGCGAAGTGTTGAAAAAACAATCAGGTGGTCGTGGTAAATTTGCCGATATTCAATTTGAAATGGGACCTGCTGATGAAGAATGGATAAAAGAAAATGAAGGAAAAGCATTCCAGTTTGTCAATGATTTACATGGAGGTTCTATTCCTAAAGAATTTTTACCTGCTATTCAAAAAGGTTTTGAACAAGCCATGGTGAATGGTGTATTAGCATCATACCCTGTTGTGAGTATGAAAATCAGGGTATTTGATGGTAGCTACCATGATGTGGATTCTGATGCAATGAGTTTTGAACTTTGTGCTCGTCAAGCTTTCCGTGAAGCGGGTCGTAAAGCAAAACCTGTATTACTTGAACCTATCATGAAAGTGGAAGTTACTACCCCAGATCAATACATGGGTGATGTAACTGGTGACTTGAATCGTCGTCGCGGATTACTCGAAGGCATGGATAGCAAAGCAGGTGCGCAAATCATCAAAGCAAAAGTTCCGCTTTCTGAAATGTTTGGATATGTAACCCAATTGCGTTCTTTATCAAGTGGACGTGCTAGTAATGTAATGGAATTTAGCCATTATGCACCAGCACCAAACAATATTGCTGAAGAAGTAATTGCAAAAGTAAAAGGCAAGAAAGACAGCGAACACAATTAATCACATCTAAAGTATAAGTAAAAAAACTGTTCATTTTTGAACAGTTTTTTTTTGTATGATAGTATCCAAATGAACTTTGATCATACTAAATAAGACATCTAAAATTTTCCCTTATTATATAAATCTTATTTAGGTATATGCTGATTAAAACTTTGCAGAATATTATTATACCTACGATATTTTAAAGATAGTTCTATTGGTTTAGCATCAATGCAATGTATATAGGTATGGTTTCGATTTTATTCAGGCAACCACAATATAATACGTTAAATGACCTATGGACCATACTATCATTCAAACTCATGTTATATTGAAAATATACCAATGATAATAGATTTCAACATACAAGCTGAGTAAGAAGAATGAGAATAAAGGAAAATAAAATGGGTAAATTATTGATTTACATTCACAACTGGAGAAACCGAAGCCGTTATTTTATCATTTGATACAGGCTTAACAATTTGTGTTTTGGTGGGTTGTGTATTTGATTTAACTGTTGAAAACGAATTACTTAATTCATCTTTTTTAAATGTAGCACAAATGATAATCGAATAAGCAATAATCATCAACGTTAACAAATTTATCTTGCGATTCATAAGCTTTCTATTTTATGGTTGGTTGGACTGCAAATGTATTGCATTAAACCTGAATTTGCAAGTGTATATAAAGAAATTATTAAATTAATCATAAAATTAAGGTGTAATTTGACCTTAAAATTAGGGGTGTTCAACTAATTAATCAGCTATTCTGAATCACTTTTAAGACTTATTGTCTTTTCATCACCAAAAGATTCTTTGAATTTAACTTTGCAAACTTCTATTATTGCACTTGTACCACTTCCCTTTACTGTGATCGTACCTCCCTGACCATTGTACGAAAGTCCATTTACATAATATTGCATATAGACTTTTTGACTACCTGCTATCACTTCATTGAAGATGGGTGTAACCGTATAAGTCCCTTCAACAGGAGCAACCAAACCTTCAAACTCTATGCTACAACCATGCCCTATCCCTATTGTATGCTCAGTATAAAAAGTAGTGTTCTGGGTAGCGTAACTCGTATCATGTATGATATTGTAGATGGTATCATTTGCTACCAGGGTTGCGTTGCTCAAATTACAATTTACAATAGGATTATCATTTCCATCATCGTTTTTGACCTTTTTTTTGCCACATGAAATAATGCTTGATAATAAAACGATTAACAAGGCAATGGTATTGAAATTTTTTCTCATAAGAATAAATTTAATCAAATATAATGCCTAAACCGTTTAAAGTTACTATATCAAGGCTAAAAAATCATCGAATAGGTATCTTGAGTCGTGAGGTCCAGGTGTGGCTTCAGGGTGATATTGCACCGAAAAAGCAGCTTTGTTTTTTAATTTAATCCCTTCTAAGGTTTGATCGTTCAAATTGATATGGGTAATTTCTATTTGTTCAATGGCCTCTACAGAAGTTTTATCAACCGCGAATCCATGATTTTGGGTTGAAATTTCACTCTTCATCGTTTGTAGATTCAATACAGGATGATTCAGACCACGATGTCCATGATGCATTTTGTATGTTTTAGCACCATTGGCAATGGCTAACAATTGGTGACCAAGACAAATACCAAATAAGGGTTTATTGCTTTGTAAAATTTCTTTAACGGTGTCCACTGCATAAGATGTAGCAGAGGGATCGCCAGGACCATTTGAAATAAAATAGGCATTGGGTGAAAAAACTTCACATTCAGCAAAAGGAGTATGCGCTGGAAATACTTTTAAATAAGCACCTCTTTCTACCATACAATGAAGAATGTTGCGTTTTACCCCTAAATCAAGCACTGCAATTCTTTTCTCGCTATTTTCGTCTCCTAAAGTATAAGCTTCCTGGGTTGTGACTTTAGATGCCAACTCTAAACCTTCCATGGAAGGCACACTCGCTAAGGTTTCTTTTAACACATCAAGATCAGTAAGCTCAGAAGAAATGATACAATTCATCGCTCCTTTGTTTCTTACATGAGCCACTAAAGCTCTGGTATCAATACCATGAATGGAAACAATATTGTTCTTCATTAAATAATCTTCCAATGAACTTTCAGCTAAAGTACGTGAATATTTTAAAGAAAGATTTTTACAGATTAAACCCGAAATTTTTACTGAATCACTTTCAACATCTGATTCTTTAGCCCCATAATTGCCTATATGTGCCGTATTCATGATAATTATTTGACCATAATAGGAAGGATCGGTAAATACTTCTTGATAACCAGTCATGCCTGTATTAAAACAGATTTCGCCAGTGGCTGTGCCTATCGCACCAAAGGCTTTACCTTCAAACAATGTACCATCAGATAATAATAAGAAAGCGCTTTTTTCGTTGTTCATGAGTTGCAAAATTAGGGTATAGTTTTTATTGTTTGAAGTTGTGTTGATAAATATTTTATTTTTAAAAGTATCTTGCACCAAATTTTTACAACAACATGAATTTTAACAATCAGACCCTCTTTTATCAAGGAAAAGTCAGAGATGTATATACCATTCAAGATCAATGGCTGGTGATGATCGCAAGCAACCGCATATCCGCTTTTGATGTGATACTTCCCCACCCTATTCCTTACAAAGGTCAAGTGCTCAATCAAATTGCCGCAAAGTTTTTAAAAGCAACTGAAGATATTGTTCCCAATTGGGTGATAGACGTTCCCTTGCCGCATGTAACGATTGGTAAGAAATGTGTACCTTTTGCTGTCGAAATGGTGATCAGAGGCAACCTAACCGGACATGCCTGGCGAACCTATAAAAAAGGATTACGCACCTTATGTGGCGTTACAATGCCTGAAGGACTCAAAGAAAATGATTTTTTCCCAACACCTATTATTACCCCCACCACTAAAGCGCATGAAGGCCATGACGAAGATATTTCACGCGATGACATATTAGCTAAAGGCATTGTATCAGAAGCAGACTATTTACAACTCGAAAACTATACACGCGCATTATTTGAAAGAGGTAAACAAATGGCAGCTCAACAGGGTCTCATATTAGTAGATACAAAATATGAATTTGGCAAAATCGGTGATGTGATTTATTTAATTGACGAAATACATACCCCTGACAGTTCACGTTATTTTTATGCAGAGGGTTATGAAGATAGACAACAACGCAATGAAGCACAAAAACAACTATCCAAAGAATTTGTAAGAGAATGGCTCATTGCACATGATTTCATGGGTTTGGAAGGCCAGCAAGTGCCTCCCATGAGTGAGGCATTTATTGATGAAATTTCTGCGCGATATATTGAGTTGTTTGAAAAAATAACAGGTGAGAAATTTGTCAAGGCTAACATTGATGAACAAGCTGTTGAAGACAAAGTGAATGAAGTACTCAAAAAAATAATTCAATAATATGCGTATCGACATAATCACCGTAATGCCCGAATTGCTTGAAAGTCCTTTAAATCATTCGATGATGAAAAGAGCCCAAGAAAAAGGATTATTGGAAGTGCATCTTCATCATCTGCGACAATTTGCCATTAATAAACATGGCCAGGTAGATGATATGCAATATGGTGGAGGGGCAGGTATGGTCATCATGTGCGAACCATTGAGTAAGGCTATTGAAAGTTTACAGGCGGTTAGAAAATACGATGAGGTTATTTATCTCACACCAGATGGCAAAACATTAAACCAGCCAATGGCAAACAAACTTTCTCTTTGCGAAAACCTGCTGATGATTTGTGGTCATTACAAAGGTATCGATCAACGTATCAGGGATTTATATGTCACCCTTGAAATTTCAATAGGCGATTATGTGTTAAGTGGGGGCGAATTGGCTGCAGCCGTCCTGGTTGATAGCATCGGCAGATTGATTCCCGGCGTGCTCAACGATGAAACTTCTGCCCTTACTGATTCGCACCAGGATGGATTATTGGCACCACCCGTTTACACCCGACCAGCCGAATTTAAAAATTTAAAAGTGCCCGATATATTATTAAGTGGGCATTTCGCATTGATTGAAGCATGGCGTCATGAAGAAGCGCTTAAGCGAACAGCCGAACGTCGACCAGATATGATTTCATAAACATGGTTTAGAAATATTTCTCAACTATTTATCTATTCATTTTCGTTTTTAGCATTATATAAATACATTTGCTACAAATCAATTATAAACAGTTGTCCCATTATGAATAAAATTAACGTAGTAAACCCAGTAGTAGAAGTAGATGGCGATGAAATGACCCGTATCATTTGGCGATTTATCAAAGAAAAACTCATTCTTCCTTATTTGGAAATTCCTATACAATATTACGATTTGAGTATTGAAAGCAGAGATGCCACCAATGACCAAATCACCATTGATTGTGCAAATGCCATTAAAGCCTGTGGCGTGGGTATCAAATGTGCAACCATCACCCCTGACGAAGCAAGGGTGGTAGAATTTAATTTAAAGCAGATGTGGAAGTCGCCCAATGGCACCATCCGTAATATATTGGATGGCACTGTATTTCGCGAACCCATTGTGATGAAAAATGTTCCTCGTTTAGTCCCTAACTGGACAGCCCCTATCATAGTTGGTCGTCATGCATTTGGTGATCAATACAGGGCAACCGATACGGTAATCAAAGGCAAAGGCAAACTCACGATGACATTTACCCCAGAAGATGGATCACCTGCACAAACCTTTGATGTTTATAATTTTAAAGGAGACGGTGTTGCACTTAGTATGTATAATACCGACGAAAGTATCATGGGTTTTGCAAGAAGCTGTTTCAATATGGCTTTGAGTAAAAAATGGCCTTTATACTTATCTACAAAAAATACGATTCTGAAAAAATATGACGGTCGTTTTAAAGATATTTTTGAAGAGATTTACCAAAATGAATTTAAAACTTTATTTGCGGATGCAGGCATTACCTACGAACATCGATTGATTGATGATATGGTAGCGGCAGCATTAAAATGGCATGGCAATTTTGTATGGGCTTGCAAAAATTATGATGGCGATGTACAAAGCGATACAGTAGCACAAGGTTTTGGCTCATTGGGGCTGATGACTTCTGTTTTAATCACTCCTGATGGCAACACCATGGAAGCCGAAGCTGCCCATGGCACCGTTACCAGACATTATAGAGACCACCAAGCAGGCAAACCCACAAGCACGAATCCTATAGCTTCTATTTTTGCCTGGACTCGTGGTCTTGCATTCAGAGGCAAGCTAGATGGCAATCAGGCACTCATTGACTTTTGTCAACATATTGAAAAAGTATGTATCGAAACCGTTGAAGGCGGTATCATGACCAAAGACCTTGCGGTTTGCATTCATGGCAATCAAGTAAAACATGGCGAACATTATGTTTATACCGAAGAATTTTTAGATGCCTTAGATGCCAATCTAAAAATCAAAATGGGCGTTTAGTATTTCGAACATGTAAAGAGAATGTATAGTGTTGATGATGATTTCAACCTAAAATATTTTTAGTTGTTTTCAAATCAAGTTTTGCTTTTGCAATGCTTGAAATCATTTCCATAAATTGATTCCCAACCAATTTATACCGAATGTATTTAAGAAGCATTCTGAAAAATATTGGTATAATACCCACCCATATACATTACATTTAAGCTAATAACTATTGGACTTATATTATGTGTCGTTGGTATTATTTATCAAACTAAAAATACAAATATCCTTTACCTAACATCTGCACTATAAGGATCTACCGAAATTTCTGAAGCATTGGTGACCACCCTCCAGGTATTGATATCTATCACATGAAAAAAGCCATTTCTATTGCCACATTCTGAAATATGATGAGGTGCAGGTCCATTCAAATCTGCATTTCGACTCACCACATATAAATAACTGCGTATATCATCAACGCCAATGCCATGTGGCTGATAAAACCTTTCTTTGATCACTTTGACCACTTGTAAAGAATTCATATTGATAACATACACCGAACCTTTAGATTTTAAATTTGGGTTCGCATCTTCTTGACAAGTGACAAATAATAAATCATGCTTTTTTGATATGGCCATTTCCAATGGGTAAGTTCCAACGGGTATCACTTTGATTAATGTATCCACTCCAGTTCGCATCACCCTAACTTCATTACTTGTTTGACATGTTACAAAATACTGATCCATATTTTCATTCATCATCACCTCATGTGGATCTAAGATTCCTTTCGTAGTAACAGGTGCCACTCCTTTTTCTAATGAAATATCTTTTTTGGCTGCCAACGAAGGGATTAACCGATAAATCATATTACCATATTGGGCAGTGATATAAATGGTATCGCTGTTTTTTGACAAGGCAATTCCATGGGGATTTTCAAACAAGCCACCCGTATAAGTCTTGATAGCTTTTGTGAGGAGGTTTACTTCTACTAATTTGCCATTGCTCGACAAATCAGAAACAAAGGCTTTTTTATTATCATTCGAAACTTTAATCACATTCCATAATCCATTGCCAATGTCATATTTGTTCATAAACGTATCAGTCACTGCATCAAATTGTTGTATATAATTGCCATTGATAAAACATACAAACCAGTACTTTTTATCATCTGACACCCTTACATTATGAGGCGACTCGGGAATATTGTCAAATTGACCTACACTGACATAACGCATCACAAGCTGTGTTTCAGCATCTACTACACTCACAATATCACAGCCCTGATTGGTAATGTATATTTTATTTCTGGTATCTGCATTGGATGCAAAAGGTATCACCCCATTTTTATCAGGACAACCATTGCTAATCCAGTTTTTTAGTATCAGCACTTCGTCCCTACTTAATGGATCTGCATTTAAAGGCATCGTAGGTGTTGTGCTTAATCCTAAATCAGCATAGGTATTGACAAATTGCATCAAGGATGATTGACCAGGGCTGAAAGGAATCACCACTGCACCATTTATAGCCCCACCTAAGAGTTTCGTATACGTACTTAGATTTAAATTACCTGCATTTTGATAACTTTGATCATTGTGACAACCAGCAGTTGCACATTTTTTGAGCATGATTGTTTCTACTTCTTTTGGATAATCTGATTGCTCAAAAGAAGGGTCTACCATTTTATTGCAAGAGAAAATACCTATACAAGTAACAACAACACTAAAAAGCAAAAGAGACTTCAACGGTTTCATGATTATTCAAAGTTAGGTATTAAATCAGTAAAAATCTACTAATGCAATCCCTTTTCACTGAGGTAACGTTCTGCATCTAAGGCAGCCATACAACCGCTCCCAGCTGCTGTAACAGCCTGACGATAAATTTTATCCTGTACATCCCCACTTGCAAAAACACCTTCTATATTCGTTTTGGTAGTGCCAGGTTCGGTAATAATATAACCTGTTTCATCCATGGTAATATAAGGTTTAAATATTTCACTGTTAGGGTTATGTCCGATAGCAACAAATAAGGCACTTACTGGTATATTCGTAATCGCCCCGGTTGCATTATGTTTTACATTTAAACTTTGAATTTTTTCTTCGGCTATAATTTCATCAATCACCGTATCCCAATATACTTGAATGTTAGGTGTTGCTAACACACGCTCTTGCATCACTTTGCTTGCACGCATTTTTTCACTTCTCACCAACATATGTACCTTGCTACATAATTTACTTAAATACATGGCTTCTTCACAAGCAGTATCGCCTGCACCAACAATGGCGACTTCTTTAGCCCTGAAAAAAGCACCATCGCAAACAGCACAAGCACTTACGCCACCACCTGTGGTTGCCAGTTGCTCTTCTTTCGGAATGCCTAACCATTTGGCACTTGCCCCTGTTGAAATGATAACAGCATCCGCTTCAATCCATTTTTCTTCATCGATTTGTACACGATAAGGCTGTACACTAAAATCAACCTGTGTTGCATAGCCCCATCGAATATCAGCGCCCATTCGCTTAGCTTGTTCTTCAAACTCCTGCATCATTTTAGGCCCCATCACACCCTCAGGATAACCGGGATAATTTTCTACTTCTGTGGTAATCATCAATTGTCCACCAGGCTGTAACCCTTGATATAACACAGGTTTAAGGTCTGCACGTGCTGCGTAAATGGCTGCTGTATAACCAGAAGGGCCTGAACCAATGATGAGTAATTTTACTTTTTCAATTTCGTTTTCTGTTGACATATCTTGCTGTTTTATTATTTTATTGAATCAATCAAAGTATAGTATTTACTACCGTATCCTCCCCAAACACCCAGGGCATTTTTAATATTGCCTTGTACTTGTACAGGAGAAGCAAAGGGGTTGCCTACACTTCCCTCAGAGAAGGATAAGGTTTCCCAAAAGGTAAATACATTTTTATCAATCGCAGACCATTTGACAGTCACGGTATCCCCTTTTCTTACATAACCGATGGTTTGGTACTCGCTTTGGGTATAGGTTTTTGATTTGTCAAAACCCAAATCTATCGTTAAAGGGATTGAGGTTCCATTGATAATATTATCGTTATAGACAGAACTAAAGGAAGAAAAAAACAATTCAGGTCCGCCATTTTTTATATATCGATTTGTTTTTGTTTGCAATTTTACACTATTGCCAAAGGTATCTGGATCGGTGTATATTGCTTTGATGACTGAAAAACTATCTTCTTTTCCAGGCACTGGTTCAAGCCAAACTGAATCAAGACCAGGGTTAATGGGTATTTGTGTAAAAGCTTCGTAATATTGATTGTTGTCGAGGATTGATATTTTATACATATGACCTGCAATACCTTTAAAATTGAGTGCGTTAGGATCTAACAAATCAGGACCATAGATACTAAAGTTAAAGGTATTAGCACCTACCACAGTATCAATCACATACTCTTTGAGCACAAGTGTATCGAAAGCGGTAATATCGATGACGGTGATTTGGGCATTTTTGATATATTCAATAGAACTTAAATCAATTTTGTCAAAAAAGCCAATACTCCTTGTAAGCGTCACATAAGGCACTTCATCGATTTCAATCACACCTTCAACAACAATTTTCTTTTCGCCATCGTTCAATTTGATATCTACTTCTTTTTCGCATGAAGTAAACAACAAAATGGCCAACACCAGAAATATCATTTTTTGCATGGATGCAAAGTTATACCAAAAATATTTATTATTAAATTTAAATACATGAGTTATAATGCCTGCATACATTGAATTTCAGCAGAAACATACTGGACGATTCATTCGGTTTTGCAGGTATTCATACAAATAAATTTATTTGTCAATTTTGAAAAAATATTGAATGAATCATGGTCTTAAACAAAAAGCATACAGTATCTCTACCGTATGCTTATTTACCTCAATAACATGATCTTAATTTTCCAATTCGAAAATAATCGGCAATTGATATTTTGCATTTACCGCTTGCCCATTGATTTTTCCAGGTTTCCAATCAGGCATGATCCCCATCACTCTTTTGGCTTCATCATCAAAACCATATCCTGCTTTCTTTAAAAAATCGACCTCTGTAATTTTTCCTGTTTTATCTACAACAAATTCCAATACCACTTTCCCTGTTTCGCCTTCTTGTTGGGCTCTTGCAGGATATTTAATATGTGATTTTAAAAATGCCAACATAGCATCTTCGCCCCCAGGAAATTCGGGAAATTGTTGCAAATCGCCAGTCTCGTGAATTATTTCTTTGACTACAGGTGCTTCCACAATCACATCATTCACCTTGCCTGTTTCTGTGCCGGGATTCAGTGTTTGTTGACCATCCTCAGGCCCTTCGATTTTAGTAGCCCCAAAATTTTCTTTTGACAAGGTTTTTTGGTCTTCCAAAATTTTGTCGTCGGGCACACTATCCGCAGCAATGACAACAGGAATCGTAAATAAATTGCTAGCTATAGGTTGATGGGTTGTGGGTGGAGGCACTACCGGTGGCTTTACGGGTGGAGGTGGCATCACTGGGATATCAGGATTG
The DNA here is from genome assembly GCA_016711825.1 of Bacteroidota bacterium. Taxonomy (GTDB): domain Bacteria; phylum Bacteroidota; class Bacteroidia; order Chitinophagales; family Chitinophagaceae; genus OLB11. The sequence goes on from JADJSG010000004.1 coordinate 30,162, forward strand.
AAAATAATGGGTGGCTTTTTCAATCCGATTGCGCGCTCTTCATCCATAAACAGCCCTGCAATAAGTGGGATGCTAGAAATTAAAAAGGCGAATGTAGCGACAATGGTGATGGCCTTACGCGCTCTTCTGTGATAGTTCTTACGAAGCTCATACGCTCCGTATAATTGGTTTTTTTGTTCAAAAATAATGTCTAAGACATCTGCTCCAAGGATTTTGTTACTTTCCATTTTTATTGTTTTTAAAGTGATGGAAATTTCAATACATGTTAACTTATGTTGATAATGTGTAGATGTTTCATTTACCTTGTTGCTTTAGGTATTAAACGTATTGGAATATTTTTTTATTGCATTTTTTTTAACCTTTTTAAAAAATATAAAAAAATATAGTATGTTAGTGCATTAATATTTAATTATGACTATTGGAATTCTTAAAGAACCTGCTGGAGAAAACAGGGTTTCTGCATTGCCAGACATTGCAAGCAATTTTGTAAAAATGAATGTAGCAGTGATGGTGGAAGATGGCGCAGGCGCCAATGCCTTTGCAACAAATGCAGATTACGAAAAAGTGGGAGCAAGTATCGGCACACGAGCTGAGGTCATTGCCCAATCAACTATTCTATTATCATTACAAATGCCCCTAGATGATATCAAAGGAAAAATATTATTGGGTGTTTATCAACCCTTATTTAATTTTCAACAAGTTAAAAATTGGGCATCCCAGCAAAATACTATTTTTAGTATAGATACCATACCTCGTACAACCCGTGCCCAAGCAATGGATGTTTTAAGCTCACAGGCAAACATTGCTGGTTATAAAGCCGTTTTATTGGCTTCTTCAGAATATTGCCGTTACTTCCCGATGTTTATGACAGCCGCTGGCAGTATTGCCCCTGCTAAAATGTTGATATTAGGCGCTGGTGTTGCTGGACTTCAAGCCATTGCCACCGCAAAAAGACTGGGTGCAGTCGTAGAAGTATTTGATACACGACCTGCAGTAAAAGAAGAAGTACAAAGCTTAGGTGCCAAATTTGTAGAAGTAGAAGGAGCTGCAGATGCAAGCGCAGCAGGTGGTTATGCGGTAGAACAATCAGAAGAATATAAACAAAAACAACAACAACGAATTGCTGAAAGTGTAGCAAAGGCCGATATTGTAATAACGACTGCCCAAATACCTGGCAAAAAAGCGCCAATCTTATTAAGCGATGAAATGGTAAAAAGCATGCGCAATGGGAGTATTATTATTGACTTAGCTTCAGCTACAGGTGGCAATACCAATTTTACCAAAAACAACGAAACCATTATGGTAGGTGGAGTTAAAATAATTGGCAATTCCAATTTAGCTTCTTCGATGCCTTCCGATGCAAGCAAAATGTATGGAAAAAACATCTTAAACTTTTTAAAACTTATCATTGATAAAGATGGCAATGTTCATTTAAATTTCGAAGATGAACTGGTGAAAGAAACATGTATTGCCCATGAAGGAAAAATAACCAACGAACGGGTAGCCGCTCTTCTTTAATGTTTACGCATCAGTGCTTTGAGCCCCTTTATACTATTCAACAAAAAACAATTTAAATAAAGTCATTTTAAAATAAAACAATCTTTAAACAAAATAATATGGACGCAATATTCGATTTTTTCTCCGCCAATTACGACATGATAACCATTGTCATCTTGTCAATATTTTTAGGTATTGAAGTGATCTCCCGAGTACCTTCAGTATTGCATACGCCGCTAATGAGTGGCGCCAATGCCATTCATGGTGTTGTGATTATAGGTGCTATCATTGTAATGGGACAAGCCGCTCAAGATGATTATCTGGCTTTAACATTGGGCTTTCTTGCAGTGATACTAGGCACTTTAAATGTGGTAGGTGGTTTTGTGGTAACAGACAGAATGCTTGAAATGTTTAAGAAAAAACCAAAAAAATAAACCCGATATAGAATTATAATACCAATCATTATTCAAATTTTTAAATTTATTCAATGCAAAACTTTTTATTACTTCTCTCTTATTTAATCGGTAGCATTTCGTTTATCGTAGGGTTAAAAATGCTTTCACATCCTGATACTGCACGAAAAGGAAATTTGTATGCAGCAGTAGGTATGAGCATCGCCATATTTGCAACCATTTTTTTATATACTGATGAAAGTGGTCAACATCTTGGAAATTATCTCTGGATTTTTGGTGGGCTTATCATTGGTACTGCGATTGGTACTATGATGGCCAAAAAAGTACAAATGACCGCCATGCCCCAAATGGTTAGTTTATTTAATGGCATGGGAGGCGCTTGCGCTGCCATTATTTCTATAGTTGAGTTTAAACATTTAATGCATCAACAATCATCCCATGACATTGGTGGCTCGATCACCCAGTTATTGAGCACAATTATTGAATCAGTTACCACTACACCTTCAAATCCTAAACTCACATTACTCACTATTCTTGTAGGCTTAGTTATCGGTACGGTTTCGTTTTTTGGTTCAATGATTGCATTTGGCAAATTAAATGGCAATATCAACGACAAAACATTACCCGCTCAACAAGTTGTAAATATTGGATTGTTGTTAGTGATTGTAGGTTTGATTGTTGTGATGCTTACTGGCACTACTGGCTTGAGTCTTCCTGTATTGTTTTGGTCATTATTTGCTATTTCTGCTTTATATGGTATTTTATTTGTAATGCCGATTGGTGGTGCAGATATGCCAGTTGTTATTTCATTGTTGAATTCATTTACCGGCGTAGCTGCTGCATGTGGTGGATTTTTATACCACAACCCAGTGATGTTAACAGGGGGTATATTGGTAGGAAGTGCTGGCACCATTTTAACGATATTGATGTGTAAAGCCATGAATCGTTCATTAACAAATGTGATCGTGGGTGCCTTTGGTGGCAATAAAACGGGAGGTGCTGCTACTGAATCAGGTGGTGCTTATAAAGAAATTTCGATGAGCGATACTGCTGTATTGATGGCTTATTCAAAACGCGTGGTAATTGTACCAGGTTATGGATTGGCAGTAGCACAAGCACAACATACCTGTCATGAATTAGAAAAAGTACTGGAAGAAAAAGGGGTTGAATTAACCTATGCCATACATCCTGTAGCAGGTCGTATGCCTGGTCATATGAATGTATTGCTTGCAGAAGCAGATGTACCTTATGAAAAATTAAAAGAAATGGAAGAAATCAATCCTGAGTTTGCACAAACAGACGTGGTATTGATATTAGGCGCAAATGACGTGGTAAATCCTGCGGCAAAAAACGACCCCTCTTCCCCAATTTATGGAATGCCCATTTTGGAAGTTGAAAATGCCACCCACGTGATTGTCAATAAACGTAGTATGAAACCGGGTTATGCAGGAATCGAAAATGCCTTGTTTTATCAGCCTAAAACATCTATGCTTTTTGGCGATGCAAAAAAAGTATTGCAAGATTTAGTGAGCGAGTTGAAAGGGATGTGAGATGTGAGATGAGAGATGTGAGATGTGAGATGAGAGATTAGAGATTAAGCAAGTGCTTGTTTCATTATAAATAAAAAAATAATACTAAACAACCTATATCTGAGATCTTTTTTTAAAATAAAAAAAACAGATAAAATAACGGTAAACAACAAATGCGTTATTCATTAGAATAAGCATCACCGTATTGATCATTTCAAATACATTTTATCCCCAATCGACGGTTTTTATATTTTCTCATTTTTAATTTAGCAATTCCTCCATTACCTTTGCCTCTCAACAGTCATAAGTCTGTGCTTTTCTAACTCCTGAACTTTCGGGATAAAAAAAAAATGCCTAAAGACAACTCCATTCAATCCGTTCTCATCATAGGTTCTGGCCCTATTATCATTGGTCAGGCATGTGAATTTGATTATAGTGGCACCCAAGCTGCCCGATCACTTCGTGAAGAGGGTATCAAAGTAATATTAATTAATTCAAACCCTGCTACTATCATGACCGACCCAATGATGGCTGACAGGGTTTATCTTTTACCCTTAACCGTAGAAAGTATAGAGCAGATATTGCAAGAAAATAATATCGATGCGGTATTACCAACCATGGGTGGACAAACTGCCCTTAACTTAGCAAAAGAAGCTGAGGAACTGGGTATTTGGAAACAATACAATGTTCGACTTATTGGCGTTGATATCAAAGCCATTGACAAAGCAGAAGATCGTGAACAGTTTAGACAATGGATGATTCAATTAGGTGTCAATGTTGCGAAAGCCAAAACCGCCAATTCCTATCTTGAAGGTAAAGAATTTGCCCAAGAAATAGGATTCCCACTGGTGATTCGCCCCTCATTTACCTTAGGGGGTACGGGAGGTGGGTTTGTACATGCACCAAGCGATTTAGATGAAGCATTGAACAGAGGTCTGCAGGCATCTCCCATTCATGAAGTACTTGTGGAACAAGCCGTATTAGGCTGGAAAGAATTTGAATTAGAACTTTTACGCGATAGCGCCGACAATGTTTGTATCATTTGTACCGTTGAAAATTTTGACCCAATGGGTGTGCATACCGGCGACAGTATTACAGTTGCACCCGCAATGACATTGAGTGATACAGCATTTCAGCTGATGCGTAATACAGCCATCATGATGATGCGCGACTTAGGAAATTTTGCTGGCGGATGTAATGTACAATTTGCCATGAATCCTGAAAATGAAGAAATTATCGCCATTGAAATCAACCCTCGTGTTAGTCGTTCATCAGCATTAGCCAGTAAAGCCACCGGTTATCCCATCGCCAAAGTAGCCAGCAAATTAGCTATTGGGTATCGACTCGACGAATTAAAGAATCAAATTACGGGTAATACATCTGCATTTTTTGAACCTGCCCTCGACTATGTCATTGTAAAGATCCCCAGATGGAATTTTGATAAATTTAAAGGGGCTAAAGAAACATTAGGCTTGCAAATGAAAAGCGTAGGAGAAGTAATGGCTATCGGTCGCAGTTTTACTGAGGCTGTACAGAAAGCTTGTCAAAGTTTGGAAAACAATGCCATAGGCTTAGGCTATTATGGTAAAAGTTTAATGAAAACAGATGATATCCTTGAATCGTTAAAAACACCTAAATGGGATCGAATATTTAGAATCAAAGATGCCTTGATGGCTGGTGTGAGCGTTAACTCTATTTCAAAAGCAAGTCACGGTATTGATAAATGGTTTTTAAACGAAATTAAAAAACTTTGTGATTTAGAAAAAGAAATTGCAAAATACAAAATAGACACCTTACCTGCTGCTACACTACGTGAAGCCAAACATCATGGCTTTGGTGATGAACAGATTTGTAGAATAATGAATGATGGCACCGAAGACGAATTATATGAAAAAAGAAAGGCATTAGGAATCACGCGTGTGTTTAAAATGGTAGATACTTGTGCAGCAGAATTTGAAGCACTTACCCCCTATTTTTACAGCACCTTCGAAAGACCTATTGTTGGAGAGGAACTGATTCAAAACGAATCAAAGGTTACAGATAAAAAGAAAATCATCGTATTGGGGAGTGGACCAAACCGTATTGGCCAAGGCATTGAATTTGATTATTGTTGTGTACATGGGTTGTTGGCCATTAAAGAATGTGGCTTTGAATCAATCATGATTAATTGTAACCCCGAAACCGTGAGTACCGATTTTGACATGGCTGATAAATTATATTTTGAACCCGTTAACTGGGAGCATATTTATGAAATTATCGAACACGAAAAACCTGCAGGCGTTATTGTACAATTGGGTGGACAAACAGCCCTCAAAATTTCAAAAAAATTATACGAAAAAAACATTCCTATTATAGGCACAAGCTTCGACAATATGGACATCGCAGAAGACCGTGGCCGATTTAGCGATTTACTCAAAGAGCTTGGCATTCCTTACCCCAACTATGGCACTGCAGAAGATGTAGAGGAAGCAATCAAAGTGGCTAATCAGGTGGGTTATCCTGTGCTTGTACGCCCAAGTTATGTAATAGGTGGCCAACGTATGCGCATTGTCATCAACGATGAAGAATTGGAAAAAGCAGTTGTCAGTATACTTAAACATATACCCGACAATAAGATACTTATTGATCATTTTCTAGACCGTTGTCAGGAAGCTGAAGTTGATGCCATTTATGATGGTGAACAAATACATATCATGGGTGTGATGGAACATATTGAGCCGGCAGGAATTCATAGCGGTGATAGTCATGCCATGTTACCTTGCTTTAATCTCACCCCCTTGATAGTGACTACCATGGAACATTATGCCTTGAAAATAGCCAAGGCACTGAATATCAAAGGCTTGATTAATATACAGTTTGCAATTAAAAATGATGAGGTATATGTAATTGAAGCAAATCCTCGTGCATCACGCACAACCCCCTTTATTGCTAAAGCCTATCAAATTCCTTATTTAAATATTGCAACAAAAATCATGATGGGTACCCACAAACTTTCAGATTTTACCTATGAGAAAAAATTGCAGGGATTTGCCATCAAAGAACCTGTATTTTCATTCGACAAATTTCCAGGGGTGAATAAAGAATTGGGACCAGAAATGAAATCTACAGGTGAAGCCATTCGCTTTATCAAAGACTTACGCGATCCTTATTTTAGACAGCTATATAAAGATCGAAGTATGTATTTGAGTAAGTAATCCGCTTTCAAAATTGTTTGAAGGAAAACCCTATATTTTTTTAATACTGAGCTATAGTATTAGTGATGGTTAGTACTCTTTTATTTTTGAAGAATATACCTAATGTATTTAAGTAAGTAATCTGAAAAGTTCGGCATAATGTCAGCAAAAATTGAAACGAAGCTAATAAGCCTTGAAATTTCTTTGGGTGTCGTGGGAATTAAAGATAAATGTAAAACATTATTTCAATCCGACTATACCATACTAAAATTTATTAAACGTAAGCATATTTTATAAATCACTTTAGAATATTTGTTTGACAATTTACATCACAAACCCTTTATCCAAAATAAAGGTCATAATCATCCAAACTACTCTTCCGGCTCCATCTCGTTACTCACTTTCTCTTTATTACCCATCACTATATTATAAATCTGTAAGGGTTGTCGGTAAATAGATTTATTAAATCGATTTCCCAGTACGATGATGGTAAAATTGTCTTGTAAAAAACGATAAAAACAGGTATTGTTTCCATGCCACCAACCATTATGATATACAATTTTATTACCATCAGGGTAGTTCAGCATACGCCACCCTAAGCCATAGTTTTTAGCACCTGGTGTTTCAAAACTATAAGGTTTGAAGGCTTCAAGCAAGGAAGTGTAATTGATTAATTTATTGGTATACAAAGCCTGATCCCATTTGTATAAATCTTCAACAGTACTATACACCCCTTTATCACCCACTACCCCATCTAAATGCATATCGGGTTCTAATTGCCAGTTGGCCTTGTAACAAAAAGCAGCAGTACATACACGTTCTTTATTCGGATCTATTACAAACGTATTTTTCATTCCCAAAGGGTTAAAAATAAAACGCTTCATAAAATAGTCAAACTTCATCCCACTCACACTTTCCACAATAGAAGCCAACATTACATAGTTTGAATTGCTGTAATTAAATTTCGTATTGGGTGTAAATTTCAACTTTGGTTTTTTAGCAGCAAACAAATCGATAATATCATCGTTGTTTAAATACAACTTACCCGTTGGTTTTGGTGCAAAATGTATATAATCGGGCAAGCCACTTCGATGGTTTAAAAGCATACGTACCGTAACATTGGCATATGGGAAACTGGGTATATAATTAGTAACCAAATCGTCTAAAGCAAGTAAGCCTTTGTCTTTAAGAAGCAATATGGCTCCACTGGTCAGTGTTTTTGAGGTAGAAGCCAGCTGACTTTGAGTTAATGGCGACCAGGGTGCCCCGCTTTCTTTTTGACTGAGGCCATAATATCTTTCATAGAGTATTTTGCCTTTATACCCAATAAGCACACTTCCATTAAAACCTGCACTTACTTGTCGCTGGTAAAAGGTATCTAAATTATATACCATTTGTTTATAAGCCAATGATGATGTATCGCTATAGTCAATAACGACCTTCCCAAAGGCGGGTGTATTGTCAGGTGCAGGGTTTTTGGCATGAGAATTACAAGCACAAGCCAACAGCAAAAAAATAAGTACTATTTGGGTTTTCAACAATTTAAATACCATAACTCCAAAGATAAATATTTTAATAGGCAAGTAAATGTTAAAAATATTAAGATATGTGTGAATAAGTTTTTTTACTGTGAATGCATTCGACGATTAAAAATAATTGATGAAATATCAATAAATTCTTATCAATCCATTTTAAGGTAGCAAATAGTTTCCTTATGTTTGTGCTTTCAAACTTTTATTCAATTTACAATTATGAATTTTCAACTTTCTGAAGAACAACTGATGATACAGCAAGCGGCAAGAGATTTTGCCCAAAACGAACTTTTACCTGGTGTAATAGAACGCGATGAACATCAAAAATTCCCTAGCGAACAAATTAAGAAAATGGGCGAATTAGGCTTTCTCGGATTGATGGTTGATCCTAAATATGGTGGTGCTGGTATGGATACCATTTCCTATGTATTAGCCATGGAAGAAATTTCAAAAATAGATGCTTCGGCTTCAGTATGTATGAGTGTCAACAACTCATTGGTGTGCTGGGGATTAGAAACTTTTGGCTCCGAAGAACAAAAACAAAAATACTTAGTGCCTTTAGCTACCGGTGAAGTAATAGGCGCCTTTTTATTGAGTGAACCTGAAGCAGGAAGCGACGCCACTTCACAACGTACCATTGCAGAAGATAAAGGTGATCATTACGTATTGAATGGCACTAAAAACTGGATTACCAACGGCAATTCTGCTACCCATTACTTGGTGATAGCGCAAACAGATATAGAGAAAAAACATAAAGGCATCAATGCATTTATTGTTGAAAAAGCCTGGGATGGCGTTACTGTAGGTGGTAAAGAAAATAAAATGGGTATTCGCGGTAGTGACACCCATTCTATTATGTTTCAGGATGTAAAAGTGCCAAAAGAAAACCGTATCGGTGAAGATGGGTTTGGATTTACTTTTGCCATGAAAGTACTTAGTGGCGGTCGCATCGGTATTGCTTCTCAAGCGCTCGGTATTGCTTCAGGCGCCTACGAATTAGCTGTCAAATATGCCAAAGAACGCAAAGCTTTTGGCACAGAAATCATGAATCATCAAGCTATTCAATTTAAACTGGCCGATATGGCAACCCAAATAGAGGGGGCTCGATTGCTTTGCTTTAAAGCAGCTTGGCTTAAAGACCAACATTTAAATTACGATATGGCTTCTGCAATGGCAAAATTATATGCCTCAGAAATTGCGCAAAGCGTAACCACTGAAGCTGTTCAAATACATGGAGGTTACGGTTATGTAAAAGAATTTCATGTAGAAAGACTGATGCGTGATGCTAAGATTACCCAAATTTATGAAGGCACAAGTGAGGTACAACGTATTGTCATTAGTAGAAGTGTGCTGAAAGGATAGTAAAGCTTAAGGGGTTGTATTTGCAGGCGTTTCTATAGTAAACTCACTTCTCAACATTTCAATGAAGTCAAGGATTTCTTTGCGTCCTGATCGTTTAACTGCGGAAGTTACAAAGGCAACAGGCATCTCATCCCAGGTTTTCAATAAAGCCTTTTTAAATAAACTAATATTAGCACTCACTACTTTTTGTGAGTCTTTGTCTGCTTTGGTAAAAATAATGGTAAATGGAATCCCTTTGGCTCCTAATTTATTAATAAAATCAATATCTTTTGCCTGGGGCGTATGACGTGAATCAATGAGTACAAATAGGTTGCAAAGATTTGATCTTGTTTCTACATAGTTCCATATCATTTTAGTCCAGTCGCCCCTTTTAGTTTGCGACACTTTCGCAAATCCATATCCTGGTAAATCAACCCAATACATATTTTTGTTGATTAAAAAATGATTGATCAATTGTGTTTTACCTGGAGTGGAAGATGTTTTGGCTAAATTTTGTTTATTGGTTAGCATATTGATGAGCGACGACTTGCCTACATTGCTTCTACCAATAAATGCGATTTCTGGCAAAGTGGGTTTAGGGCTTTTACTGACATCCGTATTGCTGATAATAAATTCTGTAGACTTAACTTCCATGGACCACAAATGTAAAGTAAAATTATAATACCATTGTGATTTATGCCAAACCGAGGGTTCATTAAAGTAATAAATAGACAAAAGGTGGGTCAGTTGATTATATAAAACATACCCAACATATACACTATGAATAGGCGCTTTTTTGAATGTCTAAATGAATGTATCTACGTCAATTTGTCCTAAAACATATCATTGGCAAAATAATTGACTAAACTAATGTTGAAAACTAAAAACAATAGGACGATGAGCGAAAAAACCCATGAAAACGAGGTAAAGACCCCACAAGATCAAAACAATGAAAATATGTCTGACAATCAAACCATTGAAAATGTGTCAGAAAATGTTGATTTGAATGAAAATATGACCGACGAATCAGCTATTGAAAAATTGCAACAAGAAGTAGCCTCTTGGAAAGATCAATATGTAAGACTCGTAGCAGAATTTGACAATTTCAAGAAACGTTCATTCAAAGAAAAAATGGAAACCATACAGACTGCTGGCAAAGATGTGATGCTAAGTTTACTCGATGTAGTAGATGATAGCGAACGAGCAGAAAAACAGCTTGAAACAGCCACAGATGTAAAAGCCCTTAAAGAAGGGATGCAATTGGTATTTAACAAACTAAAACATACCCTGCAACAAAAAGGATTGAAGTCATTTGATAGTATTGGCCAAGCATTTGATGTTGAAAAACATGAAGCAGTTACTGAAATACCTGCCCCATCTAAAAAAATGGAAGGTAAAGTTATTGACGAATTACAAAAAGGCTACTTACTCAATGACAAATTGATACGTTATGCTAAAGTCGTGATTGGCAAATCAAATGAATCCTAAACCATCATATTGTAGAGGAATTTAATAAAACACATGAAAAGAGATTTTTACGAAATACTGGGCGTAAGCAAAAATGCTTCGGCTGATGAAATAAAAAAAGCTTACCGAAAAGTAGCTATGCAGTATCACCCTGACAAAAATCCTGGGGATAAGGCTGCCGAAGAAAAATTTAAGGCGGCAGCTGAGGCTTATGAAGTATTGAGCAATGCAGACAAAAAACAGCGATATGACCAATATGGACATGCTGGCTTGGGTGGTGCCGCAGGTGGTGGCGGATTTGGTGGTGGTGGATTTGGCGGTATGCGCATGGAAGATATTTTCGAAAACTTCGGCGATGTATTTGGTGGCGGATTTGGTGGCGGCGGAAGCAGAAGCCGCGGTGGTGGCAATAGAGGCTCTAACCTTCGAGTAAAAGTAAAATTGAACTACGAAGAGATTTTGAAAGGTGCTCATAAAACCATTAAAGTAAAAAAATATGTACGTTGTGATACTTGTGCAGGGGTAGGTGCCAAAGACAAATCATCGATTCAAAACTGTAGCACCTGTGGTGGTAGCGGTCAGGTAAGAAGAACGCAACAAACTTTTTTAGGTCAAATGCAAACCGTGACTACATGTCCAGCTTGTAATGGCGACGGATCACAGATATTAAATAAATGTAGCCCATGTAAAGGCGAAGGTCGCGTATATGGCGAAGATACCATTAGCCTCGACATACCCGCAGGTGTGCAAGAAGGCATGCAACTGAGTGTAAATGGCAAAGGAAATGCTGGTGAACGAAACGGACCTGCTGGCGATTTGCTGGTGGTAATAGAAGAAGAAAAACATGCTGAACTCATGCGTGAAGGCTTGAATGTATTGTTTGAACTCAATCTTTCGTTTCCTGAAGTGGTCATGGGGCTTGAAGCAGAAGTGCCAACCATTACAGGTAAAGCAAAAATAAAAATACCTGCAGGTACTCAAGCTGGTAAAATATTACGATTAAAAGGCAAAGGATTTCCAAGTGTCAATAGTTACGAAAAAGGCGACCAATTAATCAATATCAATGTTTGGACTCCTCAACATTTAAGTAGTGAAGAGAAAAAAATATTGGAAAAATTAAAAGACTCTCCCAACTTCAAACCCGACTTTTCAAAAACGGACAAAAGCTTTTTTGATAAAATAAGAGAAGCTTTTAGTTAGGGCTTAATGCATCAGGTATGGCCATTGATTTAGGCATCGAAGGGAGACACAATGTGCATGTTTATTATGGATTTTCAAACTTTTTAAGAGGTCAATTTAGTACAAATACATGATGCTTAAACATGTATGAAACACTTACCTATTTTGAATACTTTCTGTAAATATAAATCGCTAATAATCCGAATAAAAAATTGGGTATCCAAACAGCAATAAGTGGGTGCAAGTTGCCTTTAATCGCAAAGGTTGTAGAAAATTGCATCAGGAATATATAGATCGCACTGATCATTAATCCTACTGCCAAATGCACCCCACTCCCTCCCCTCACCTTACGCGATGCAATACAAGCACCGATAATAGATAAAACAAAAGCGGAAAAGGGGGAAGAGGTTCGACGATGAAATTCGATAAGATATTCATTCAATGATTGACTTCCTTTTTGTTTTTCTTTATTGATAAATGCATTTAATTCAGGTGTTGTCATCATTTGCTTGGCCTCCCTTTTTTCAATCAAGTCGGCAGGTTTAAAGGCAAACGTTTTATTTTTAAACAGTTGTATATCCAGGGTTTCATGAATGCCAGCCAGGTTTCTCATTACAGCTTCTTGCAACTTCCATTGTCCGGCAATACTGTCGTACGTACATCGGTCAGCACTGATTTTTTCAATAATCTCATTGCCTTTTAGTTTTTCATAGCTAAATCGATATCCCGTTTTCGATTCGGGATTATAACTTTGCATATAGATATATTCGTTTTGGCTAATGCGAATATGAAAATTATCATCTGAACTGTAATTACGCTCCCACAAATATTTTTCCTCAAATTTTAATCGACTCTTGTTGGCTTTAGGTATTACATAATGATTGGCCAATAGTAAAGCCAATGAAATAATAGCAGCACCAATAATATAGGGGCGCAACATTCTTTTAAACGACATTCCACTACTTAAAATAGCAATAAGTTCTGACCTATTAGCCATTTTAGACGTAAAGAAAATAACTGCAACAAATATAAAAATGGGAAAAAGTAAGGCCAGGATATAAGGGATGAAATTCTTAAAATAAATAAGAATCTGAGATATGGGCACTTTTCTATCTACGAAATCATTTATTTTTTCGGTAAAATCTATAACAATCGCAATTACTGAAAATGCACCCAGTAAAAACACAAAAGTGCCTAGAAAATTCTTTAAAATGTATTTGTCAATTTTATTGAGCATGACGGGGGTGTAAACCTAATAAATAAAATGATTTAAGTATTTAATGCATGTATAATGTTTTCATAATAAGCGTCAGGTACGTTAATTGTTGACATCTTTTTGGTATCATTATTTGATGAAATCCATTGGTACTGGTGCTGATGTTTAAACCACGTGATTTGGCGTTTGGCATAATTCCGGGTATGTTGCTTTATTTTTTCAATAGCCAATTCCAATGAAATGGATTGATTTAAATAATCAAATAATTCAGCATAACCAACCGTTTGTAGTGATTTTAAATGTTTAAAAGACGATAAATTTGAAACCTCTTCTACTAAACCTGCTAATATCATCTGATCTACCCGATCATTGATTCTTTGGTACAAAAGTTCGCGTGGCATGTCTAAAGCAAAATATTGTATGGCAAATGCACGTTGTTTTATTTGTTGTGTTCTATAAGTGAGAATTGATGTGCCCGTTGATAATTTAAACACCAATGCTCTCAACAGGCGATGAGGGTTTTGTTGCTCGCCCTGTTGAAAAAAAAGCGGATCTTTTATGGCAACTTCTTGTTGAAGCCAGCTCAACCCCTTAGATTGATATTCAGCATGAACATGATCTTCAATATCTTTATTGATTGCAGGCATCTCATCAATGCCTTCACACAATGCTTTGAGGTATAATCCGGTACCCCCAACACAAACAGCATAGTCATTGGTTTGAAATATCGAAGCAAGGGTTTGTAGTCCATACTTTTCATAAATACCTGCAGACATTTCATCTTGTATGCTGTGAGAGTCAATGAAATGATGTTTTACTTCCATTAATTCTTCACGACTTGGTTTGGCTACACCGATATTCATTTCACGAAAGCATTGTCTGCTATCAGCCGAAAGAATACTTGTATTAAAATGTTTAGCAAGCGAAATCGCAGTGGCGGTTTTGCCACTGGCTGTTGCGCCGCCTATGACGATGAGTGTTTTTAATGGCATCCCTTCACTATAAAAAAAATTAAATATCGCCTTCGAAACTTTCCTGACTTTCTTCGCCTCCTTCATCAAATTCATCCAACCCCATATCATCTTCTCCTTCATCTCCAAACCCTTCTGCACCATTAAGGTCATATTTCTCTACGATTTCTACAACACTATCTTTTTCATTAGGAGAAGTGCCAAAGTTGACCGGGGAAATCCCCTCGCTTTTAATACACTTAGGATACTTAATCAGGTCTGAATTAAAAGGGGTGATGGTAATGATTTCAATTAAAAAGGTCCAGGCTTTGGGATGAACACATTCGTAAATAAATTTCTGATCAGGGTCTGTAATTAAAGCGCCAACAGGTGTTTTTTTCATACTGAGTGCAGGCGCATTTCGTAGATTTTTTTCTACGGTAGATGACAAGGTGATACCTTTCGTTCTCTTATCGTCGATGGCGTAAAAAAAAGCTTCCATTTTTTCAGGAAATTGCAAAGCAAACTTGATACAAGTATGTAATTCATAAAAAGTTTGGCTCGATACAATTTCTATATTTCTGTAAGTGGCATCATCTTCTTCCCAACTTACTTTAAATTTTAACAATGGCATGGTAGTGTATTCAATGAGTTACAAACATACTACATAGGTTTTATATTTTGCTCATTTGCATACTGAAGCATAAAAGAAAATGCTTCCTCATAATTATTTTTGATAAGTCCGTCTAAAATGGCCTCACGTACAGCATCTTTTATTTCCCCTACCTCCTTGGATGGTGTGAGTCCAAAAGTTTGCATAATCAATTCACCAGAAATAGGTGGTTGCCAATTTCTAATTTTATCATTTTCTTCCACCGCTTTCAAACGCTCTTTGACCAATTCATAATTTTCTTTGTATTTAATGACTTTTTCCTGGTTTTTAGAAGTGATATCTGCATTACAAAGTGTCAATAAATCTTCCAGATCGTTTCCTGCATCAAACAATAATCTTCGAATGGCACTATCTGTAATATTTTCTTTGGTAAGACTCACCGGGCGATGATGTAATTGCACAATTTTTTGTACATATTTCATCGATTCATTTTGAGGAAGTTTTAAATATTTAAATATGCCAGGTATCATTTGTGCACCTATCCATTCGTGATTATGAAAAGTCCAACCATGTCCTTTTTCAAAAAGTTTGGTAGCTGGCTTTCCTATATCATGCAACAAAGCAGCCCAACGCAGCCACAGATTTTTAGTGTGTGGACAAATATTATCAAGCACTTGTAAGGTATGATAAAAATTATCTTTATGCCCCTTGCCATCAATATATTGGGCACCCGCCAAATCAGTGAGGTGAGGAAAAATCAAGTGTAATAATTTAGTTTTAAAGAGCAAATCAAAACCAACAGATGGCTTATTACACATCATGATTTTGTTGAGTTCATCTGCTATTCTTTCTTTAGAAATAATCTCAATGCGAGCAGCATGTTCTTTGATGGCTTCAAACGTTTTTTCTTCAATATGATACCTCAGCTGTGTTGCAAAACGAATTGTTCGCAACATACGTAATGGATCGTCAATAAATGTTTGTGCAGGAGATAAAGGCGTTCGCAAAATTTTCTTTTCTATATCTGCAAGCCCATTAAAAGGATCTACAAGACAGCCGTAATCTTCTTTGTTTAAACTAACCGCCAAAGCATTAATCGTAAGATCTCTACGTAACTGATCATCTTCAAGGGTTCCATTTTCAACCAGAGGGTTTCGACTTTCACTTCTATACGATTCTTTACGTGCGCCAACAAACTCGATATCAATATCATCTAATTTGATTTGTGCGGTACCAAAGTTTTTAAAGACAGATACGGGTGGTTTACTTCTAAATAAACTGGCCACCTGTTCAGCTAATTCTATGCCATCACCAACACAAACAATATCAATATCTTTTGTTTTCCGGTCTATAATTTTGTCTCTTACAAAGCCACCAATGACATAGCATGGCACTTGCATTTTTCGAGCAGCGAATGCAATTTTTTCTAACAATAACAGTTCTTGTTTGGTACAAGGTATTTGCATGAGTTTGTTGCGTGTGTCTATAAAATTTAAAAAATGTACATCAGTCTTGTACTGACAATATTATTGTATTGTTGTTGTCGGCCAGTGAGATAATTGCTGGCATTTCGTATAGAAAGTAATGAATATTGCATACGCAAGTTAATCATCAAACCTTTATAAATATGAGCGCCACCATTGAGTACAAAATTGATATCGTATTTTTTAAATGGAAACAGTTTGGCTTCACTTTCAAAAATTGCCCCATTCCCATCCCGAAAAGTTTCTTTACTACTGCCTAAGTAGGCACCCGAAAATCCAGCACCAAAGTTGTTTTTTTTCTGATCGAAATAGTTAATCAGCAAGGGAATTTCAGCATAATTTAATCGTATTTTATAATCGGTAATCACCCCACTTTGATCGTTCATGAGTTTAGGCAATTGCGACAATCCCGCTCGAGCTCCTTTTTGGGCGTATAATAATTCCATACTCAAAGAAACGGGATGACCTATGTTAATAAACAATGCCGCTCCTGCATTAAGGCCTACCCTATGATACCCAGCAAAATTATCACCATCTACCTGGGTATAGTTAGCCCCAATTACTAAGCCACCTGCAAACAAGTGGTCATTATCTTCGCCAAACTGTGCCTGAACTTGCTGTGTGCATAAAAATACGAACAGAAAAATACAGAAAAACTTAATTTGATTTACTTTCACCATCTTAAATATTGTTTTCATATTACAATGCAAATATATGAGTATTAAATATACACCTGCTACTTTAAAAAAATTTGAAGAACTTTATGACGAAATAGGCTATTCGATAAGGTTTGAAAAAGGCAATTTCAATAGTGGCTATTGTATTTTACTTGACAAAAAAATTGTGGTAGTCAATAAATTTTTGACCTTAGAAGGCCGTATCAATGCACTGATTGATATTTTACCGAGTATTACTTTCGATTGCACTCAATTGAACACAGATGTTCGTCATTTCTATGAATTAGCCATGGCATCGCCTACCAAAAACAATACCCCTTAATTGACCAATTTCCCTTTAATAGTTACCAAATACTAATTAGAATCAACCAGATTCTAAATATCAGTTCATAATAGGCTTAATAGACTCACATTTGTTGTGTAAAATTTAAGTATGAAGCAGCTATTATTAATCGTTTTTTTTAGCATTCTATGTGGCAATATAGCAATGGCTCAGCGATATTACATACGCAAGGCTATTGAAAAAGACATGGAGAAAAAACATGCAGCAGATAAACAAAAAGGCGAAGATGCTGTTGATGAACGCTTAGACACCTGGGAAGCTAATGATAAGGCATCGCGTGAAAAGATAAGCCCCTTCCCAACAATGAGTATGTCAATGGTTATAGAGTATCCTGAAAAACCAAAAAACAATGTAACCCTTGATTATTATTTTAAAAACTACGAATGCGCATCCGTATTTAAAATGCAAAAGGAAAATAGTGGCATCGATCGTATGATTATGAATTTTAAAGCGGGTACAAGTACAATGCTCATGACTGATAGAAAAGGCAAAAAAACAGGCATGACTATGGAATTAAAAAATTATGATTGGGTTGCTAAAAATGCAGTCAATAAAAGCAATAAAATGCTGGAAGATGGAGACGCTACAATTACTCCAACGGATGAATACAAAACAATAGAAGGTTATAAATGCAGAAAATATTTATATGAAGATCAGAATTACAAATCAGACATGTGGGTAAGTAATCAAGTGGGTATGGATTATATGCAATTTAACCAGGCCGCATACAGTGCCTTTGCCAATGCTAAAAACCAAAACAACAACGCCTATTACAAAGCGGGTATTCATGGGGTAGTGATACAGCATCATATGTATCCGAAAGGGGGCCGAAGTGAAGAAGCAATTATGACTTTAAAAAATATCAAATCGGGTTATGCCCCTGATGAAATGTTTAGCAGTGCAGGATATGAAGTAACAAAAATGCCTAGTATGAAAGAACTATGGAAAGCTTCGCAAGACGATTAATCCCTTAAATATTGATGCAATGATCCAAAAAATATTAACCATGTCCATCTTCATTTAAAAATACATTTCAACCATTCGTATCATTTAAAAATATATCACAGTAAGAAACTAAAATTATTTCTATACCTCCAAACCAAACCAACATAAAGCTGCCCAACGTGGCAGCTTTATAAATTTTATATTGTAATGGCATTATACCCATTTTTAAAAATGTGATTTACAAATTTTCCAGTATTTTACAAATCTTACAGTGATAAATAATGATGGTAATAAATGTTAACTGTTTATTTGAAACATCCATAGAACAATTCCTTCTTTAATATCTGTATTATTACATTGTATTATTGTATTCAAATAAATGATAGTTGCCACTGCTGGATTAAAAAATGACTTGTCATGTATCATAAAGATTCAACTTTTACTTGACCTTGGCATTGATTGGCACAAACATAGGACCAGACATACATGGATATACATGTGTTTTATAAACACCATTGTCTAAATAACTTTCAGCCCAACAATACTCACTGCCACGAGTATCGTCATTTTTCATTTGAGGAACATACCAAACAATGATATCTGTATTATTGATTGATTCTTGATTGATAAACTTTTCAGGCCCTTGTTCGAAATTTGTATTGCAACATGGTCCTATCGTTACTAAATCATTTCCCCCTTCTTCTTTTTTCACATCAAATCGGGTGATATAGGTATAAGCATTATCTCCTCTTCCTCCATCATTAAATTGCCCTTTACTGGGTTCAATGTAAAATCCCTGATTGGCTGAAGTATTAATTTTATATAGATACCCTTCTGAGGTAAACGATGATTTATAATCTTGCAAATACCATTGTTCTGTTTGCCATGCCTGCCACTGTGTGCCATTCCATTGTGCAAATTGTTGGTTATTGCCTGCAAAATGAATACGCATCACTGGTCTGTAGGTTCCATTATTTCCACACCCCCTACCTAAGCTGGCCGCAGCCGAACGGAAACGTCCATCTTTATAAAATTCATAACGTTGTAAATAATTGTAATTACATGGCATAGGCCATTGTTCACTGCTAAAATTTTGTTCTAAAGCAAATCCTACTTTTATGCCTTCTACCATAATATCGCTGACCCTTGGTTCACTTACAGCTACAACAGCAGCCTGACTAAATTCAGGACAACCCACTGCATCGCTGTAGCCAAAGCCTTCAGTATTGCTGTAGCTAACATGCCAATCCACGACTTTGGCATTATTGATAACTAATTGATTGTTATAATACACTTCTGAAATCCGCAAACCATCACTGGTCGTAATCACATAATTAAACTTCCAATCATCTTTTTCAAGTTTACTAATTTGTTTACAATAACATTCCATGATTTTATCAAACTTCAACTTTTTTTCACCAATTCTTTTGATGGTTTGTTCTTTACCTGTATTTGTCCATCGAATACCAACTATTTTAAATTCAGTTAAATCAACAATCACCCACAATGCTTTATCGCCTTGTGTAAATGTAGGTGCTACACATAAATGTTGACTTCGTTCACATTTGGTATTATTGAGGGCTGTTTTAGTGTTTGACATTAATGCTTCCTTTTCATTTGGCTTAAAGCCCAATGCCTTTATTACATCTTCATTATTGATTGCGATTTGTGTAGCTATTTCTTTTAACACTGTAGGTATTTCAGGTTGTGATTGAGGCAAGGTGTTTATTTGAATTGTTTTGTTCATTTGCAAATCAACCAAAGCAGTGGTGGTTAAGTTTAAAGCATAATTATACATTTCTACTTTGTATACATTTCCTTGTTTATTGGCAACCGGAATTTCTTGTGGTCGTGCGGGATACACATTAAAAATTTCATTTCTAAATACTTGTTTAGTTTCGGGGTCAATGATATGCTCACAAAATTTTTCATCATGCAATGCAATATTTTGCGCAAGCGATTGTATACTATCAGCTTGAGCAAGTCTTAGTACTGGAATTTGTTGTTTCAATGCAGTTCGAATTGCCTCAATTCTTGTAGCCACGATGGGTAAATTTGCATGGATACTATCAGTATAAAGGATAGATTCTATAGCTTGAAGACGTTCAGTGTCTTTGGCATTTTCTGTACTTTCATGGCATGAAAAAAAGAAGAAGGTGCTGAACAATAAAATGAATATTTTAAATAAAAATCTCATAGGCACAAATGTACTATCATTCATCATTTATTTTACATCAAAGGGGTTTCTGAAATGGGAATCATTGAGATAACTGGTATCCGTTAAAGAAGCTAAAAAAAGAATAAGATCTCGTTTTTCTGATGGTGAAAGTTCAAATCCTTGAATATGCTGATGCTTATTCGGATGCAAACGCCCATCACCTTTAGCATCACCATTAAGTACATTTCTACCTCCACTTGCATAGATATCAATCACTTCTATAAGAGTATTTACACTGCCATCATGCATATAAGGTGCGGTTATCATACAATTTCTTAAAGATGGAATTTTAAACTTCCCATTATCTTGCGGCTTAGCTGTGATTTTACCCATACCAATATCAGATGCTGGATATCCATGCTGATTCATCACATGATATAAACCAATATTGGCATAAATACTATCGAGATTGTTTGTCAAGTTTGCACTCGTAAAAAAAGGGGGTATATGGCAAAGGTTACATTTCAATTGATGACTGCTGAATAGTTTTAATCCATTTTGCTCACTAGCATTTAAAGCATGTTGATTACCCTTCAAAAACATATCATATGGACTATTGTTACTATTTAATGTTTTTATATAGGCAATAATGCATGCTTCTATATCACTTACACTGCATTGATCTGCCTTTTTATGAAAGGCAGATTGATATAAGGACTGATAAAGACTATCTTGACAAAAAAATGCAATTAATTTTTCTGCTTGTACATCAAATCCCATTTCCAAAGGGTGGGTTTGATATAGAGGTCGTTTTATTTGGTTTTCTAAAGTTGTAACAGAAGGATTGCCCCAGTCAAAAAAACGATTTTGGGAAATATTTAATAATGAAGGGGCATTGTGTAATAAATTTTCACCATTGGCTGCCACACTCTTTCGGTAACCATCTGTAAAAGCAAATATGGGACTATGACAACTAGCACACGATTTAGATTGATTGTAAGACAGCCTCTTTTCAAAAAAAAGATAATGTCCTAAAACTGCTTTTGTATCATAATGTTCATCCTGCGACGATTTTGTCATTCTCGAACAAGAAAAGCTTACAATACAGATTAAAATAAACAGCTTAAATTTCATAAACCCTAAATATAATTGAACCCAGTGAAACCCAAAACATAAAATTATTTTTTAAATATTTATTTAATGTATGTAACAAATGTTTAATATATAAATTTGTTAAAAATAAATATTTAACAAATTATATTTAATTATAATATCTAAATAGCAAGAATTAAAAAAGAATCTGAATTTAAATGGCTTTATTTTTGTTGATACTAAAATCTAAAAATCCTTATATGAGAAAAAAACTACTGTTATTTTCAACCTTTCTAGCACTTTCAAGCCAAACACTGTTTGCTCAAATCAGTGGTGTAGTGTATAGAGATTACAATGCAAATGGCACGCTTGAAACCTCAGCACCAACCAATGAGCCTGGTGTTGCAGGAGTTATCATCAATGCATATGATGCCAACAACACCTTATTATCAACAGCAACATCTGCTAACGATGGCTCTTACTCTATGCCATTTACCGACAAAGCTCGTGTTGAATTTATCATCCCTGCGGGGCTTAATTGTGTTAGTAGCAATTTAGACTTTACAGGAGCAGGTGTAGATGGAAACAATGTGCGATTTGTAGGTGGAAATACGTCAAATTTAAATTTCGGAGTAAGTCATCCAAACGATTTTATTAAAAATACCAACCCATTTGTGTTTGTACCAGTTTACACTGCTGGAGATCCATTAGGTGGTGGCAATTCAGGTAGCACAACAGGATTTGTTGGATATGAATTAAATTCAACAGGTACACCTGCCAGTTCTAAAACACTTCCTCAATCGGCCTTGGGTACAGTATGGGGAGGGGCATATAGTAAACAAGCACAACGCATATTTACTGCTGCCTTTATGAAACGACAAGTAGGTATGGGACCAATGGGTTCTGGAGGCATTTATATGCTTGAACCAACCCTGAGTTCATTTAATGTGACCCAATTCTACGATATGGATGCGAATGGATACAGAACCCGTGCAGCTGCAGGTGCAATTGCTTATGGTGCTGGCAGTTCATTTACAATCACTGGTGGTACAACCGTTACTTATAATGGTCCTGTAGATCCAGCATCTGGTTTTCCAGAAGGATTAGGTGTTATAGGAACAAATGTTGAAAGAGGATTACCTGCAAGTAGAACAGCTGATTGTAATGACCCCGCAGCATTTGACCAAGTAGGTAAGGTAAGTTTAGGAGATATTGAAATTAGTGATAATGGCAAATTTTTATTTGTTATGAATTTGTATGATAGAAAATTGTACAGACTTGAGTTAGACAATGCATACGCACCAACAAGTGTAATCGCTGTAACGAGTTATACGCTTCCGACAGTTGCTATTACAAATGGCGAATTAAGACCATTTGCAGTTTCTTATCATAGAGGAAAAGTATATGTTGGCGCTGTTGCCTCTGGTGAAAACGGCGGGTCAAACACATACCTTGGAGCCACTGATTTATATGCATTTGTTTTTGAATTGAACGACCCATTGGGTGCTGCTTCATTTAATGGAACACCAGTTATGAATTTCCCATTAAATTATTTAAAAGGATATCCTATTCTACCTGTTAATACCACTCCCAACAAATTGTGGCACCCATGGAGCAATAATACTGCTAACACTTATGGTGGTGGCGAGTTTACTTGGTCAAGTGCGATGCTTAGCAATATCGAATTTACTGATAGAGGTGATATGATTCTTGATTTTTTTGACAGAGGCGGTCATCAATATGGATATGCCAATTATAAAAACCTTACAGGTACAACAGTTTCTCAATATGACGTGTCGGGTGATGTACTTATCGCTGGTAAAGACTGCAATACGGGTAGTTTTACATTAGAAAATAATGGCAGTTACAACTCAAATGGTATTAACATTGCATCATTAGGTGTAGGGAATACAGAAGGACCAGGTGGTGGCGAGTTCTTTTATCAAGAAGTACCCCCAGATGATTATCACCATGAAACAAGTATGGGATCATTAGCTATTTTACCTGGTGCAAGAAAAGGTATATTTGCTTTGATGGATGCTACAACTGCTTTTTCAGGAGGCACAGGACATTTTTCAACAGAAACTGGTATCGCATCAAACAGGGTTTTAATCTATGACGGCGCCGATGGTACTATGTCAAAAGCAAACGGATTAGGCGATTTAGAACTTGCAGGCGATGAACCCGATGTTGAAATTGGGAACAGGGTATGGAAAGATTTAAATAAAAATGGCATTCAAGATGCTCATGAACCAAGTATCCCAGGTATGCAAATCGGTTTATTTGAAATTGGAAATGGCTCCCCTATTGCTACAGCAACCACAGATGCGGATGGGTTATATAAATTTTCAACAGCAGTTGGTACAAACACTTCAAGTAATATTTATAATCTTGCCTTAATATATGATGGTAATTATGAAGTAAAAGTGATTGGCATAGGAGCAGGATTAAATGTAGGTACTAACCTTACTTATACAAGCCCTGTAATAGGTGAAACCATCGGAATTGATAATACTGGTGCAACCCTTAACAATAGTGACGCCTTTTTAGTAAGCAATATCCCTACTATCCCTATTAAATTAGGTAAAAAAGGTGAAAACAATCCGAATTATGATTTTGGTTTTACCCCATTGTCTAGTTCATGTGCAAACAATCTTTTGCTAAACCCTAGTTTTGAAGAAAGTGCCAACCCGATTACTTATAGTCAATTGTTTACCCCATCAAACTGGAATGCAAGCAATGCAGCATTCCCTGAACTTAATTGGGCAACAACGGATAGTGTATCCTATTTAGCTCTTTCTAGTGCAAGTCCACTGGCCTATCAAAATGTACCTGTTCTAAAAGGTTATTCTTACAACCTTTCTTTTTATAGTGGCATGAATGACCCTCAAGCTAATGACGGTAAAGTGTTGATGCAATATTACGATATCAATAATAATCCTTTAGGCACTGCTGCAGTATTTCAGGTAAATTATGATATTGAGTCTACTTCATCATTATCACCTGCCCCTGATAATATTTCATTAGGTGCGGCACCTACCAATGCAAGTTATGTAAGGGTTTCAATTCAATATAATGGACCCTCATTAGTTGATTTTACAAAAGTAGATGCTATCTGTTTGACATCTAACCCACCAGCTCAATTAGGCAACTATGTTTGGGTTGACAACAATAAAGATGGTATACAAGATGCCAACGAAGTTGGAATCGCTGGAATCACTGTTTCACTTTTTGACAATACAAATGCATTAGTATCTTCTACCATAACAGATGCTTATGGTTATTACAAATTCAAACCACTTGGTCCGGGTACCTACAGTGTTGGTTTCACTTTACCAGCTAATTATGAATTCACGATGCAAAATGCGGGTGGTAACGACGAATTAGATAGTGATGTAGACCCAATGACTGGCAAAACCTCTAATTATATATTAGCAGCATCTGATAGTAATATGTCAGTAGATGCAGGTATTTATTTTACACCTGTTTCAACTGCGAAAGTGGGTAATTTTGTATGGTACGATTTAAATAAAGATGGCATTCAAAATGTTGGAGAAACAGGCATCAGTGGTGTAACCGTTTCTTTATACAATATTGCAGGTGCTTTGGTAGCTACCACAATTACGAATGCTGATGGCTTCTATTGTTTTTCTGATGTAATACCAGGCACTTACAGTGTAGGATTTTCAACACCTCCAGGCTTAGTAATCAGCCCTAACAATGGCACTGTTGACAATCCTAGTAACAGTGATGCTAATCCTATCAATGGCATGACTTCTACATTCACAGTGGTTGCAGGTGACAATATCACCTATGTCGATGCTGGCATGTTTAGCATTTCAGTTGACTTCCCATTATTAGGAGGCTTAGGCGATAAAGTATGGTATGATGTAAATCAAAATGGTATACAAGAAGCAAATGAATCTGGCGTACCTAATGTAACGGTTACTTTATATCAAGCTGATGGCATTACAGTGATTACCAGTACTAAAACGGATGGATTTGGTAATTATGTATTTAATAATTTAACCGCTGGTCAATATATAGTAGGATTTAGCGATTTACCGATTTCATACACATTTAGCCCGGCTAATGTAGGCACTGATAGTGCAATCAATAGTGATGCAAATATTGTATCAGGCAAAACAGCACTTATTAATTTGGCTGCAGGTCAATACAATATGACTTATGACGCAGGTATTTATAATAACAACCCTTTAAATAACAATAGTATTGGTGACTTTGTTTGGAATGATATCAATAAAAATGGCATTCAAGATATCGGCGAAACGGGTGTTGCAGGTATAACTGTTACTTTATATGACAATTTAAATAATATTGTTTCTACCACTTCTACGGATGCAAACGGATTTTATTTGTTCCCTGATTTACCTAATGGTACTTATTATGTAGGATTTAGTAATTTACCTCCAGGGTATGTATTTAGTACATCTGGACAAGGTACGCCAACAACTGATAGCGATCCAAATCCAGCAACTGGTTTAACCACTACAGTTACTTTAGTTGGCGGTACAAACGTCACTGATTTAGATGCTGGTATTAATATTGGCAATACAAAAATCGGAAAAGGAACCTTGGGTGACAGAGTATGGTATGACATGAATAATAATGGATTACAAGATGCAGGTGAAGCAGGTGTAGCAGGAATTACGGTTACATTATATGCTTCAGATGGCATCACTGTTTTAAACACAACCCAAACGAATGCATTAGGTAATTATATTTTTACTAATTTAGATGGTGGTACTTACATTGTAGGATTTACCAATATTCCAGTAGGATTCACAATCAGTACTAAAGATGCCGATGCACAAGGTATCAATGGTGAACTTAACAGCGATGTAAATGTTGGCACACAAAAAACCGATGCGATTCTTTTAGGCACTGGTGAAGACAAATTGAGTGTTGACATGGGTATTGTACCACCAATTGGAACTGCGGCATTAGGAAACTTTGTTTGGTTTGATTTAAACAATGACGGTTTACAAACTTTAGGTGAACCGGGTGTACAAGGTGTAATGGTTACATTATACAATGGCAGTGGTAATGTGGTAGCAAACACTATAACCGATGGCAATGGTGAATACCATTTTGTAGCATTAACACCAGGAGTTTACAATGTTGAATTTAGTAATTTACCTGTAGGTTATAATTTTACAACCTATGATGCAGATGCATTAGGAATCAATGGCACGGTAAATAGTGATGCCGATGTTATAAACGGTTTAACCCAAACAGTAACCCTAAATGTAGGTGACAACAACTTAAATTTAGATGCTGGTATTGTTTCAACAACCATTGCGAGTGTGGGTGATTATGTATGGTTTGATGCTAATCATGATGGATTACAAGATTTAGGTGAAAGTGGTATCGGTGGCGTCTTAGTGACCTTATATGATGCATTGAATGTAGCAGTAGCAAGCACTTTGACAAAAGCTGATGGTAGCTATATCTTTACCAATGTAACACCTGGAACTTATACCATAGGATTTAGCAATATTCCAGTGGGTATGGTATTTACAACCCAAGGGGGTAACGCCAATGCAAATGATGATAGCAATGTAGATCCTGAAACAGGATTAACTTCAAGCTTCACCGTTTTACCAGGAACACATAACCCTACCATCGATGCAGGCTTGTATACCCCAGTTTTAGCTGGCTTGGGTAATTATGTATGGCATGATGTGAATGAAAATGGCTTACAAGACGGTGGCGAACCAGGTGTTGCAGGTGTATTAGTTACACTTTATGCAAGTGATGGCATTACGGTTATTGCTACAGCAACTACAGATGGCAATGGTGCATATTCATTTACCAACTTACAAGAAGGTACCTACATCGTAGGGTTCTCTGAATTGCCCATTGGTGCAACACGTACTCAGTTGATTGGCGCTATAAATGATGCTACAAACAGTGACTTAAAAGCAGGTGGACAAACCGACCCTATCGCACTTCCTGCTGGCATATACAATCCAAACATTGATGCAGGTATCTATTATGGCTATCCGTTAGCTGCTCACCAATTAGTGGCAACGATCGCAGTATTAGAATCTGAAGATAAATGCAACGTTAATTGGTTTACTTCAACTGAAGTGAATACCAAAAACTTTGATATTGAAAGAAGTATAGACGGTAAAAACTTTATCAAAGTAGGAACAATGCCAGCCAGCGGCAATACAATTGGAAAAACGAATTACAACTTTAGAGATGATATTAAAGATATCGCTCATGTTAAATTAATCTATTACAGAATCAGATTAAATGACATTGATGATAATTTCAATCTTTCTAATATCGTAACCGCCAGACCAGTAAATGATGAAAATATCTTAGTATACCCTTCTGCTTTTGAAAACACAATCTTTATTGAATACACTTCTGCTGACAACTCAGCATTAGAAATTGTGTTGACCGATGTAGCTGGAAAAACAATTACTAAACAACAAGTAGTCATCGAAAAAGGATTTAACAAACTTAGTTTGCGTAATCTAGAAGGTGTTGCTACAGGTAATTATTATATTAAAATTATCAATCAGGATTTTGAAGAAAAATATATTATCAAAGTGCAAAAAAAATAATCACGCTTGATAAATATTCAAAGGAGCGCAACTATTGCGCTCCTTTTTTTATTAATCAATGAAATGTATGATAATGCCTTTCATGATTAGTCGATTCTATATACCCTATTTATAATTTATATTAATTAAATTTTTATCATTCGTAAATACAAACATTAAGTCCTAAATTTGCCCCTTAAATCAATTAGATATAAAAACTGAATGTATACTATAAATTTCAATTTTGAACAAAAAGGACTGGAACCACTCACTATTCATAACTGTGCCCCAGATGACAGCATATTAGAAATTGCTTTAAAAAATAAAATACATCTTCACCACAACTGTGGGGGTGTATGCGCCTGCAGCACTTGCCATATTTACTTAAACGCTGGCGATCAGTTTATTGAAGAACTCAGTGATCGGGAAGAAGATTTTATTGACCGAGCACGAAACCCAAGAATTAACTCTCGACTTTCATGTCAATGTGTTTTGTTTGAAGGCAGTGGCACTGTAGATGTGACTATACCCGATCAAACATTAATTCATGGTGAATAATGATTAACCCACCCTATTTAATATAAAATAACATATATGTCATACGAACCTCCTATTTACTGGAATGATTACGAAGATATTGCCCTCAAACTCTATGAAAGATTTGGTGATGATTTTAATGAATCTAAAATATATCGTATTCGATTTACTGAACTTCTAGAATGGGTTTTGGCCATCGAAGGTTTTAAAGGCACTCGTGAACAAAGCACTGAAGGGCATCTCGAAATGATACAAAGTAGTTGGGTCTATGAATGGCGCGACAATCAAAAATAGGTTCACTTTTAATTCTTTTTCTGCCTATAATAATAGAGAAATTAATATACCTTTATAACTTTCATTTTTTTATTTTTAAAATAAACATTTATGTCTTTAATATTGGTGATTGATGATGAAAAAAGCATCAGAAAAGCACTAACAGAAATTTTAGTGAGCGAAGGCTACAAAGTAGACGAAGCCACAGATGGTTTAGAGGGTTATAATCTTATCAAAGCGAAAAAATATGACTGTATACTAAGTGATATTAAAATGCCTCGTATGAGTGGCCTTGAAATGTTAGATAAATTGATGCACGAGGGTCTTGATACTCCTATTATCATGATATCTGGACATGGCACTACAGACGATGCCGTGGATGCCGTTAAAAAAGGAGCATTTGATTACATTTCTAAACCCCCTGATTTAAATAGACTATTAATCACCATCAGAAATGCCCTCGACAAAGCTTCATTAGTCATAGAAACAACTAACTTAAAACGAAAAGTAAACGGGCTGCAAGATATCATTGGTGAAAGTGAAGGTATTCGTTTGATTAAAAAAACAATCGACCGAGTAGCTCCTACAGAAGCACGAATACTCATTACAGGTGAAAATGGCAGTGGTAAAGAGCTGGTCGCTAGATGGGTTCATGAAAAAAGTCAACGATGTGGCAAAACCCTGGTGGAAGTGAACTGTGCAGCTATTCCATCTGAGTTAATTGACAGTGAACTTTTTGGGCATGAAAAAGGATCTTTTACTTCTGCTATCAAACAACGCATTGGCAAATTTGAACAAGCTGATGGTGGCACCTTGTTTTTAGATGAAATTGGAGATATGAGCTTAAGTGCGCAAGCCAAAGTATTACGAGCATTACAGGAAGGAAAAATCACGAGAGTGGGGGGCGAAAAAGATATTGATGTGAATGTTAGGGTGATTGCTGCAACAAATAAAGACTTAGCCAAAGAAATAGAAATGAATCATTTTAGACTCGATCTATATCATCGTTTAAATGTAATTCCAATACATATCCCTTCACTGAATGAAAGAAGAGAAGATATACCTATGTTGACAAAATATTTTTTGCAACAGATTTGTAGTGATTACAATATAAAAGAACTCCAAATAGATGAAGAAGCCATTGCTGAATTAAAAAAACATAATTGGACGGGCAATATCAGAGAACTCAGAAATGTCATTGAACGTCTTGTTATTCTATGTGATGATATCATAAAAGCTTCTGATGTGAAAAAATTTGTATTCCCAATTTTACAATAACAAACGACCTAAGAAATGGCTTTATATTCAATGAAAGATGCACTCAACAAAATGCTTGAGCAAAGCCAATGGAAGGAAAGATACCTGGCAGAAAAAATTAAACTTGATTGGGAGAAGCTGATGGGTAAAACAGTTGCAAAACATACAGACAATCTAATCATCAAAGATCATAAATTATATATCTATACCCAGGTAGCGCCTTTAAAAAATGAACTTTCTTATAACAAGCAATTGTTATTAGATAAAATAAATCAACATCTGGAAGATCCCTTTATAAAGGAAATCATTATTTGCTAATGCAAGGCTTTAATAATGGGTAGAAACGTTTCTGCTTTTAAAGCAGCGCCACCAATTAAACCACCATCTACATCTTCATTGGCAAACAACTCACTTGCATTTTGCGCATTACAGCTACCTCCATACAAAATAGAAATTTCAGAAGCAACACTTTCACTATATTGTTGACTGATTAAATTTCTTATAAAAGCATGCATCTCCTGCGCCTGAGCTGTACTGGCTGTTACACCTGTACCTATTGCCCATATTGGCTCATACGCTATGGTTATCTGATTTAAAAAATCTTGCGCTGATAAATGAAATAAACTTTCCTGCAGTTGATTGGCTACATATTCATTTTGCCCATTGGCTTCCCTAATTTCTAAAGGCTCACCACAACAAAAAAGTATTTGCATTTTTGATGCAACCAAAGTATCCACTTTACTTTTCAAAAACGCATTTGATTCATGAAATAACTGTCTTCTTTCAGAATGTCCAATAATTACATGACTCACCCCTATTTCTTGAAGCATTGAACTTGAAATTTCTCCTGTATAAGCCCCTGACGCATGATCGTTGCAGTTTTGAGCACCTAATTTCACTTGGATATTTACATTTTGGTTCAATTCATTGGCAACAGAAGACAGATGTGTAAACGGAGTACAAAACACTACTTCTTGATGCCCTTGTAATGATGGCATTTCATTGATTATATTTTTTACCAGTTGCACGCCTTCAGCAATCGATAAATTCATTTTCCAATTGCCTGCTACTATTTTTTTTCTCATAAATCTATTAAAAAATTACCTTATTATTTTGATGACTCTTTAGTTTCAGCTAGTTTATTGTTCATCCCTTTGATAATATCTTGTGTTACATCAAGTTCTTTATTGGCAAATAATATTGAACCATCTTTTGAATAGGAAAGAATATAATCATACCCTTTCTCTTCATTATAAATCTCAATATACTTGTGTAAATTATCATGAATTTCTTTATTAAATGCCTCCTGGTCTTTCATATATTTACTGCCTAAGTTTTGCCTTTTCAACTCTAACTCTTGTTGTTTTTGCATCAATGCCTGTTGGGCATTTTCTCCTTCAGCTTGTGTCAATTCTCCCTTTTGGGCTTTATTTTGCAATGCCACATATTCATTTTGCAATGAATTGGCCATTTTTTCTAAATCAGCATCTATATTTTTTTGTCTTGTTTCAAATTCAGCTTTTTTCTTTTTAAAATAATCATAATTGGCTTCTAAAGTATCTATATCTACATAGGCTACTTTTCCACCCGCTATTGGAATCTCTTTACCCGTCGATTCCTTCGATTGCGTTCTTTGTTTTGCCGGCTTTTGTTCTTTCAATTTCATACCAAACAATATGATAACACCCAATAAAGCCAATGCACTTAAAATAGTAGAAAGATTTTTCATTTGAAATTTAAAAATATGAACAGCAAAATTAATAGAATGTATTGTTTAAAATCTATTTGAAACTATATAGTTTAGTTAAATTAGTGACAGTTACCAATTAAAGATTTTTAGCTAAAATTATGCTACACTGTTTACCTGTATGCGTAATAGTATCACGTGAAGTAATATATATGTTGATAAATTCACCATTGATATTACCATAGCCATTGATATAATTATTACCACATGTGTTTTGTAGCGGAATGAAGAAAGATGTTTTTTCTGGATTCACTTCTGCTTCAATTATTTTGGCAGGACAGATAATGCCTAAATTATACAATTTCATTTTGTATGCAAAGTCAGGATGTGTAGTAATATTTACTGAATAGGTAGGGTTTCCTCCTATGTTGCAATCATCAGTGGCATTGTAACTTCCTGTAAACTTATCACTCCATTTGATCTGACATTTATCGCCCTCAAACCCTTTAGGGCAAACACATACACCATCTGAACAAGAAGCCCCATTAAAACAAATAACCCCATCACATGGCCTAATTAAAGTTGTATCATTGTATTTGATATCATCCTTTTTGCAAGAATTAAAAATGATACTCATAAAAGAAAAAAGCACGATGCAAGAGGTAAGTATTGCGATTTTTATATGTTTCATAAACTAAAGGTAAAAAAAAATCCCAAAATAAGAAAAACTATTTTGGGAACTTTTTTTTGTATGATTTTTAATTATTTTTTTGCTTCAAATATTCTTTAACACCAGCATCTTCGTAGTTTGTAAATAATGATGCCCAATGTCCTAATAATGACAATCCCCATGCTGCTGTAATCCAAATACCCCATGGATAAACCCATTTATCTTTGGCACCCTGACCATAATACCAATAAAGCCAAAGACCTGCATTTGCAAGAATAAAAATGACTACATGTAACATAAATTTACTTTTTTCACCAGATGTGGGTGCTTTCTTAGTTGGCATAATATTGTATGATTTTGAAGAATAAGTTAATAATGCAAATGTAAGTAGGATTTTTTTAGGAAACAATATTGCAACCCATCGAATTGTAATTTTATTTTTAAAAAATAAATTTAAAAAAACATGAATATTGTTCAATTCAAATGAATAAAAATAGATCGCTCATATCGCTTTGAGAGAATGAATAGTTCATTAACCGTTTTGCGTATCATAAAAATAATATTTGAAACAGTATTTACTGTTAATTATAAGCGTTAAAAGGGCCATGATTATTTACCCAGATATGCAATTGATGCGATGGCGACAATAAATACCGACGATATTATGCTTATAAAGAATGTCTATTTTTTACTGTTAGACTAAGAAGAAATACTACAAAATATTGGGAACATATCTGATGGGACGTAGTCATAATACCAATTTGAAATAAGAAATAGTCTAATGTTCGTTTAAACGAAAGAGCGTATAACATTATTAAATACTAATGACCCAAGTATAATAGTCCATTTTTTGCTCGTTTAAACGCAATATGTGTAGGTATTATACCGATATTTTTCAGACTACCTGGTAAATGCATTTGGTATCAGACGAATTCGTTTAAATTATAATGATTATCAAAGTATCAAACATTTATAAACCATACGTATTTAAAATTCAAATTGGTTTGATCTGGAAAAAATATTTTTACTACCAATAAAAAAATCCCCGAGTTTGCACTCGGGGATTTTAAATATTTAAAAGTGTTAAGATTAATTTCTTCTTAAATTAGGGAAAGGTGGCGGCATGTTTGAAGGTCCTTCTTCACCATCACCAGCAGAACGATAATCAACTGCATTTGGATTACCATTTTGACCATATTGGAAGATAAAACGATCACGATCAATACCTTGTTTGTCAACTAAATAATTGATCACTGCATTTACTCTATCCCATGAACGTTGTTGGTCAATTTTACTTGCATTGCCATTACCCATGATAACGATTTTACAGGTAGGGTTACTTCTCATAGCGCTTGCAAGTCTAGACAATTCAGCCATTGCACCAGAACCTACTGTACTTGATCCACTTGGGAATCCTACACTACCACCTGGTATGTTACCACAACCTGGTTTTGGTCCGTTTTTGCAACATTCTGGGTCAGGGCAATTACCAATGCCATCAGCATCTGAAGGTTGACACTCTGTAGGAGTAATCAATTGTTTGTCTTTAAAGTCAGCAACACCATCACCATCTGTATCTACTGGGCAACCATGTGTATCAACCGCTACACCTGCTGGAGTATCAGGACAACGATCAAAGCAATCAGAAACGCCATCACCATCTGAATCTACATCACAATTGTTTCCTTCTCTAGGTCTTTTCATTTCTGTATAACCATAATCCAAAGGATTCATCCACCACAATGGCTCAACTGATTTTCCACCTAAATGAAGGTTTAATCCTAATGAAAGGTAGTTATATGTATCAAAATCACGTGTCATAGCAGAACCACCATAGCCTGGTTGAGGCCATTCTTGCCAACGTTGACCATCTACTAAATCATCATTGGTATATGACCATTTGTCTTCAATAGACAATGATACTCTTCTACCTAATTTAAACTGAATACCTAAACCTACAGTCAATACAGTTCTATAAGTTCTGTCTTTACCAAACCAAGGTCTGTTATCATGTTTTTCTGCTGGTGACTCATAAGTACCATCAAACAAAGCTTTTAAATCATTATTCTTTGCTTTTCTTTGTCTATATTCACTCTTCCAAGAGTTAGAAGGCATATCAGCTGAATAGTTTTTATTTAAAATGGTTGTAAAATCATATGTTTTAGTTCCTTTTAAGGCATCAACCCAAGTGTCATACAATGAACCTCCAATACCTGCTAAAGCATAAACACTGGCTTTGTTTCTTGATTTATGAAACTTGATATTGTTTAAAGCTGCAATTAACTGGAATGATAATTCATCAACATTTGTTTTGTAGTTATAAAAAACAGGTTTTGCACTATTTCCGTTGGTATAATATTTATCCCAAGGATTATTATTGTTGTGAGCCCAATAGCCTGTTGCACCTTGCCAGTTAAATCCAGAAGCTGTTCCATGAAGATATTGTAAACGAGTTGAGATAATATAACCCCAAGCTTTACGTAAATGCAAACCAAAACCCATTGTTTGACCAGGATTTTTTGCGGTGAATAAATTTTTAGATCTCACATCACCAGAAACACTAAAAGAACCAAAACTCACACCAATTTCCCATTGATTTCTTGGTTTTGAAGGAAAATCGTATTGATTTGTTAAAAAATCTCTTTGTTGTTCCATCCTGCGTTCAGGAATTAAAGAGGTGTCTAAAACGTCGTAACCAGCACCACGATATACTGAAGATGAGCCACTCGTGGACTCAGTTTGTGAAAAGGCCGACTTGTTTGACAGAGTTACTAATGCAACTACAAAAGCCAGTAGGAAATACTTTTTGTTTGACATAATATTGTTATTGTTAAATTTGAATGTGCAAATATATAAAATTTTCACAAAAAAAATAATTATCCCTATATTGTTTTTTAATTCTTTTTTCATCTTACTATTGTGAAATAGTAGATGAAAGAAATAAAAAAATATTTATCAAACGATTTGATTGAGTTTGAAAAAACGTTCAATGATGCCGTTGAAAGCAATGTTGCTTTGCTTGATAAAATCATGAAATATATTGTCAAAACCAAAGGCAAACAACTCAGACCCATGTTTGTCATTTTGTCTGCCAAAATTTTTGGCGAATCGTTAGATACTACTTACCGGGCCGCATCCCTGATTGAATTATTGCATACTGCTACTTTGGTACATGATGATGTAGTAGATGATTCAGATTTAAGAAGAGGCTTTTTTTCAATCAATGCCCTTTGGAAAAATAAAATCGCAGTGCTGGTAGGCGATTATTTATTGTCAAAAGGTTTATTACTTTCATTAAGCAATGGCGATTTTACCATTCTTGAAATACTTGCCACTGCAGTGAAAGAAATGAGCGAAGGCGAATTGCTGCAAATTGAAAAAGCACGCAGACTGGATATTTCTGAAGATGTTTATTTTGAAATCATACGATGCAAAACAGCCTCATTAATTGCTTCTGCATGTGGCGCAGGTGCCTATTCTACTTCACTCAATGTAGATACCATGCAATTGATGAAACAATTTGGCGAAAAAGTAGGCATTGCCTTTCAAATTAAAGATGATTTGTTTGATTATGGCAAAGCTGATATTGGAAAACCTACTGGCAATGACATTAAAGAAAAAAAGATGACTTTGCCCTTGATTTATACCCTCAATCATTGTGATAAAAGTACGAAAAATAAAATTATTCATATTTTTAAAAATGCCGCTAAGAAAAAAAACGAAATCAAGTATATCATCGATGCTGTAAACGCAACAGGAGGCATACATTATGCTGAAAATAAAATGAAAACATACATTGAAGAAGCTTTTTTATTAACCAATACCCTACCCGACAACGAAGCAAAAAAATATTTGTTGCAACTTGTAAACTATTCAATTGACAGAAAATATTAACACCCTATGAATCAAAAAATTTCTATACTTGGTGCTGGACTTGTAGGCTCACTACTTTCTATTTTGTTACAAAAAAAAGGATATCAAGTGACCATCTTTGAAAGAAGATCCGATATGAGAAACCTTACCTTATCTGCCGGCCGATCGATTAATCTTGCAATGAGTATGCGTGGCTGGGCTGGACTTGAAATGGCAGGCCTTCGTGAAGAGATAGAACAAATAGCCATCCCAATGTATGGGAGACAAATACATGCAATTGATGGTAGTCAAACATTTCAGGCTTATGGTAAAAACAATGAAGCCATCTATAGTGTAAGCAGAGGAGAACTCAACAAAAAATTAATGACCCTTGCCGAAAAAGCTGGTGTCGAAATATTATTTAACCAAAAGGTGATAGATATTAACTTAGAAAATAATTTAATACAAATTGAAAACGAAAATGGGATAAACACTTCAGAAAATCATGATATTGTAATCGCAGCCGATGGTGCTTTTTCGGCTTTGCGAAACGCCTATCTAAAAACCGACCGATACGATTATCAGCAATTTTATATACCCCATGGATACAAAGAACTTACCATCCCTGCTGGTGTTAATAACTCTTTTTTAATGGAGAAAAATGCGTTACATATTTGGCCTCGAAAAAACTTTATGCTCATCGCGTTACCTAACCTGGATGGTTCATTTACTTGTACCTTATTTTTCCCTTTTGAAGGTGAAGTGTCATTTCAGAGCATACAAACTGACGAGGATATTACTACTTTCTTTCAAACCTATTTTCCTGATGTAATGTCGTTAATTCCCACATTGCTATCCGATTATAAAAATAATCCTACAGCCTCATTAGTGACTGTAAAATGTTATCCATGGATTTATAAAAACAAAAATATGCTGATTGGCGATGCGGCCCACGCTATCGT
This sequence comes from Bacteroidota bacterium, assembly GCA_016711825.1. Classification (GTDB taxonomy): domain Bacteria; phylum Bacteroidota; class Bacteroidia; order Chitinophagales; family Chitinophagaceae; genus OLB11. Next base: position 67,587 of record JADJSG010000004.1, read on the forward strand.
TCCTTTTTATGGTCAAGGCATGAATGCTGGTTTTGAAGATTGCCGTCTGTTGATGGGAATTATTGAAAAAAATGACATGAACGACTGGACTCAAATTTTTAAACAATATCAACAAGCACGCAAACCACAAGGTGATGCAGTGGCTGATTTGGCATTACAAAATTTTATAGAAATGCGCGATTTAGTAGCCGATCCAACATTTTTAAAAAGAAAAAAAATCGAAAAAGAACTTGGAAAATTATTTCCTGCCGTATTTAATTCTGTTTATGAAATGGTATCTTTTTCGCATACCCCCTATTTTGAAGCAATCAGTTGTCAACAAGCACAAGACCGACTGCTGGAAAAGGTCATGCAAGCAGGTGAATTTGAGAAGTTAATACCAACAGAAGATTTTAAAAATCAATTAAATGATTGGATGAATGAATACGCAGAGGAAATCAAAAAAATCAAACTCATTGTTTAGTCTTTTGAAGTGCTTATTGATATTCCAATAACAAAATTTATTAGATAAAATTTTGGCATAATGCTGTTAATTCTCTGCATAAAAATCTTGCAAAGCTCCAAAATAGGAATCGTTCCAGCCTGCTTGAATGTCTTCAAATGCTTCATCAGGAATATTGGTATGACGTAACTCAACGGAAGTGCCTTTCTTATCTTCATGCAGCTTAATGGTTACGATTGATGGGGTTTCCTGATCGCCAAAATACCATTGTTGTACAATTTTTTTACCATCATCAAAGGCGATATTTTTGCCAACGATACTACCGCCCCACATCGAAAATTCAGTTTCAGGCTGGGTACTCATCACAGCTTCTTCACCAGTCCACAATTGTATAGTATAGGGATTGGTAAGTGCAATATACACTTCCGCAGGATGGGCAGGCAACATGTAATAGGCTTTCAAATCTTTCATAAAAATGGAATTCGTCGAAGATGGTAAAAATTAGTGGCTCTATTGTTTAATGATCTTTGTGCTATACACTTTATTAGCTGTCGAAATCAATAATACATAGGTACCACTTGCAGCATTTTTCAACACATCACTGTGAAAAGAAGATTGATAGAGTTGATTACTTTTATAAAATAATTTTCCAGTCATGTCATATAGTAAATACGAAAAATTTGAAACGTTCTCATCAAATGATTTTACCACAAACTCACCTTGTGTAGGATTAGGATATACCGCAAATGTGTAATCGATTTGTTGAATATCGCCGGTGCCTAGCAGTAAATTGTAGGCATTGCAGAGGTTAGGAATACCATAGCCTAATGTATTAATCGTACTTGAATCGGTACCATTGATGATGCCTGTATATTGACTACTGACCATTTTAACAAGTTGACGTAATTGCCAATTGCTTAAGTTAGGAGAAGCCTGCCACAAACATGCAATGGCACCACATAAAATAGGACTAGCAAAGGATGAACCGTTTGAAATACCCACTAAACAATTGCCACCTATCAAAGAGGTTCCCTTACCCATCGCACAGCCATCAGGTTTTACCTTGCCTAAGGCATTAGGTCCATAACCACTGCTTGCCCAATTGCCTGAACCATCAACTGACCCCACACTATATACACTATCGCCATCGGCTGGTGTCAACATATAATGCCAGGGCGATGCGCCTTCATTTCCCTGAGCATTTACTACAAATATACCCTTAGCTACAGCTAAATTCGCTGCTTTTACAATCAAGGATGTGTTACCATCTAAATCACTGTAAGTATAAGAACTAGCATTGAGTGGTGCGTCATAATTATTGTATCCCAATGAAGAGTTGATCATATCTACCCCTATACTATCAGCCCGCTCAGCTGCGCTTAACCAATTATCTTCTTCTATGGGAAATTCACTGCCTATATCTTCTGATATGTATAAATAATAATCTGCATAAGGGGCTGTACCAATATAGGTACTATCCCATTTGGCTGCCATACAACCTAACACATTCATACCATGGTCAGTAGGTATCGCCATTGAATATACAAAAGCGGTATCTTTTACAAAATTGTATACATCTTTAACCCTATTTTGCATCAACAAAGTATCATAAGCTCTGCATGAATCTGTACGTCTGAAGTTGACATCTATCACAGCAATTTTCATACCTTGCCCCATAAATCCCGCATCATGTAAACAGTCACCTTGCAGCATATCAATTTGCTGAAAAGCTAAACCGTAATAAGCCGAATTCCCTCTTGTTTTTTTAGCATCCAAAGGCATTACTTCAGGAAATTTTGCCATGCTTTGTACAGAAACCGGGTCTGCTTTAAACACCCCGTTCGCATAACGTGCTACAAGTTTTACACTTTGTACCATAGGCAATGCTTGCAAAGCAGTGATTTTAGATGAATCAAAGGTTATCAATACTATTTGATTTAACCATTTTGATTTGTTATGCAACTTCACAGCATTTGCAGTACTCATTGCTGTATCGATATAATGCTGCACAAGTGGCAAGTCAGTGCTGTCTAAGCCTATACCTTGTTTGTTTCTTCTTAGCATGGCGCTTGAAGAAAGATACTGAAGCGAATCAGCAAAGGTGAGCGTTCCATTTTTGTTTTTAAAAGTGACACGAAATGCATAAGCAGGTGCTGCAAAATCTTGTAATGAAAGCAACAATAAAAAGCTACATAATAGATATTTTTTCATACTTAATTAAAGTTTTTAGCTCGAAAAATAATCATAAATCCTTTTCTATATTTAGAGGTTTCAGATTGATAATCCCAATATACTTGTTCTCTACTGATTAAGCCTACATTTTTAGCATAACGTTCTCTCGAGAATGTACGTTCGCTGTAATTATTGGCATCTAATGAGTCTCCTACTACATTGTCTACATGATTGATTGTAACAGTATTTTCAAAGTTTAGAAACCCAGTGCTAAAGGGTTCATTGATATTTACATATTTATAATCCCAACCTGAAAGCCATTTTAATTCGGCACTTAATGTAGCTGGTAAATAAATGTTTCCATTCCATTTCGTATTCACTTTAACGGGAAAAACCATTTTTATAAATCGTAAATTTTCTTCAACCACTTCTATATTAAAATTAGTTTCTGTTGTGTAATAGGTTAAGTTTTCTTTCCAAGGATAAGTGGCATCTTGCCTTTTATACCTATTGATGATAAATGATTTACGCCCTTCATTATCTGTGAACTCGCTTTCTACAACATCTTTCAATTCAAAATGAAAAGTATCGACTGTTTTTGTAAAATCGTTAAATAATAAAGAATCTACATCATATTCTATAAAGTGACCTATTGTAAGGGGGAAATAATCTTTACCTAATTCTACATCATCAGCAGGTATCACTTGTCTTTTGCATGAAGTGAAAACAGAAAGCATGATGATGAGCAACCAAATTGTTTGTTTCATTGAATGAATCTCTTTTTTTTGATTTGATAAAGTTAAATTAAATAGTTGAAATTGCGACCATTTTCAATCCAAAAAAAATAACCCTCATTTTATTTAAATCTCTATATTATTATCTTCCAATCAAGAATATTGTTTTTCAATATAAAATATGCCATTACTTAATACATAATAATGCCACCAGCCATCACGTCATCACCTTCATAAAACACGGCAGACTGTCCAGCTGCAATCCCTTTTACGGGCGCATCAAAAACAACTTTTACACCACCCGCCACATGATGTATCTTAGAGGCCACTGCTGTTGATTTATACCTTATTTTAGTTAACGCATCCTGGCCTTCATTTATTGCATCATATTTAATAAAATTCAATTTCGAAACATGCATTTCATTTCTTTCTAGTTCGGATTCATCGCCAATGACGACAGTATTGGTATGAGGATCAATAGCAGAAACATACATGGGGCGCCCCAAAGCAATATCAAGCCCTTTGCGTTGACCAATGGTATAAAAAGGATATCCTTGATGTTTACCTACAATAGTACCATCAGACAGTACAAAATTTCCACCACCTACTTTTTCTGCTAAATCTGGGATTCTTTTTTTTAAAAAATTTCGATAATCATTGTCAGGAACAAAACAGATTTCATAGCTTTCGCTCTTTTTAGCCAAATCAGGATAACCATAATCGTGTGCCATTTGTCTGATTTCCGTTTTGAGATAATTACCCAATGGATAAATACTTCTGCTCAGACAGTCTTGCGACAAACCCCAAAGTACATAACTTTGATCTTTGGTATCATCTTTTCCTTTACTCAAAATGTATCGATTATTTTCGTTGCGTACATTTACATAATGCCCCGTAGCAATATACTCACAATCGAGGGTATCAGCTCTTTTTAACAATGCATTCCATTTGATATGCGTGTTACACATTACACAGGGATTGGGCGTTCTCCCAGCCATATATTCATCTACAAAGTTTTCAATGACTGCATCACCAAACTCACTTCGCAAATCAAGCACATAATGAGGGAACCCATGTTCCACAGCCGCCAATCGAGCATCGTTGAAACTATCTAAGTTGCAACAACCCGTTTCTTTTTTACTATGAGCGACTCCTGCATCCGCATAATCCCATGTTTTCATGGTAATACCTATCACTTCGTACCCTTCGTCATGTAACATCATGGCGGCTACCGTACTATCGATACCACCACTCATTGCCACTAATATTTTTCCTTTTTTGCTCATAGCGCCTGCAAAGGTAAAACATTGGCATTTGATACCGAAAAGGAATATATAAGGATTATTTATAGGGAGTATGCGTTGGTCAATAGCTGCCAATTAAACAAAAAAACCCTGACAAATCAGGGCTTTTTGTGTTTTCATAATAAACGATAGACATACAAACTCTTGTTGGGGGGATGGAGTTTGACATAAGGACGAAGGGGTTTACGAGTTTGTTAGCGATTTTCATAAAATATTTTAGAAACTTTTTTCAATCCTGTGCTATTTTGAAATAACACATAATAGAGGCCGTCAGCAATTTCTAATGAATCTAGCTGTATCATTTGATTTCCGCTGTTTAATTGATAATTTTTTTGTCGAATTTTCCTTCCCTTCCCATTGTAAAGCGACACGCTGACAAGATCGTCCTTTGATAATGTAAATGAAACTTGAATCGAGCGGTTTAATACATTCACATTAAAAAGCAAAGAATCTGTCGTGGCTTCATCAATAGTTGTATTAAAAAGATAAGGAAACCAATTGGTTGTAGTAAACCGATATAATTTAGCAGATACATTGACAGGAGCTATTGGGTTAAAACGCTCATTGCTGGCATAACCATGTGTACTATCGGCAAAACAAATCCCTTCAATCTGTCCTAATGTTAATGCCTCACCTAAGTCTATTTTTCTTTTATTTCCACTGACAAAAAAGGAATCTGAATTATTGAAATCATAAACATACCAAAAGGCACATGAAGCGGTGCCTGAGTTTTTATACCCTAACATCATCAATTGCTTATTTGACGCAAAATCAGCTGCAGTAATGAGTATACCTCCCGTATTGAGACTATCTAAACGTTGTGCGATATAAGTACCTGCTAAATTGGGCAAGGTATAATGCACACAAGCACCCCCAGTCCAGTTTTTAGTAAAAAGATGTAATTTATTATTTTTAAATGCAATCGCCTCACAGTCAAAAGGGGTATTGTATAAATTATTGGCAAAATTTACTTGATCGGGATAGGTAAACTGTATCGTTTCAATTTCATTGGCGTTAATGGTATCGTAATAATTAGGTCCAATAGCAGATTTAGGAAATTTATAAATTTTAAGGTTGGTTCTATCGCCTGCATTATTACCAACATCACCTATATAAAAATGGGTATTATCTTGTGTGATGTCTTCCCAATCGGTGTTGGTAATTCCTTGCAACCATATTTCTTTAGTGATAAGCCCATGAGCTGTATCAATTTCAAACAAGTTAGTAGGATTGCCACTGTCATTATGAGTATACAATTTACCATTCCAATAAACCATCCCACTGATTTCAGATAACACAATTGGGAGCGAATCTTGCACAATCATGGCATAACTACTAGGATTGTAAACACATGACCCATCATTGCTTGTTGCCGAAGCATTGTAGTTGATTGCCTGGGGATCAGTACAGCCAAATTGTGCATACAATATATGAGATATAACCAATAAACACCCCGTTAAAAAATGCTTCATGGGATAAAGATAACAAGAATTAAAATATTATGTAAGCAGTCGCTTTGTTGACTTCATAAAAATATAAAATTAGCTGTAATACCCACCACATATTCATGGCATTTCATATGTTATAAACTTAAATGCCATGTTTATTGGTATTATACCGAAATTTTTTCAGACTACCGAATAAAAACATTTGGTATAAGTTGATTGCCCGCGTCTTTACTTTTTTGCATGACTGAATGAAAAAGTAAGCCTAAAATATATCTGATTTGCCAGGGTACATCACTAAGTTAAACGACAATCCCCTAATTACAGGATAAAAATATATTCATGACTAGATTACATAATGAATCATCATATGCAAGATTCTAAAATGAAATGTACCTTTGTCGAAATTTTAAAACAATATGAGTAAGGCATATATCATCGATTCATTGAGAACCCCCATTGGTAAATACGGCGGTTCATTAAGCACCGTACGCCCAGACGACTTATTGGCATTGACCATCAAAGCCCTTGTACACAGAAATGAAAATATTGATGTACAAGCCATCGAAGATGTAATTGCCGGTTGTGCCAACCAGGCTGGCGAAGACAATAGAGATGTAGCCCGAATGGCTTCATTGCTGGCAGGTCTTCCTATAACAGTAGGTGGCAATACAGTTAACCGATTATGTGCTTCAGGTCTTCAAGCTATTATGGATGCAGGTAGAACAATTATGTGTGGTGATGCTGAGTTAATGATTGCTGCAGGTGTGGAAAGTATGACAAGAGCACCCTTTGTGATGGGTAAAAGTGATGCCCCTTTTTCCAGAAAGAATGAATTTTTTGACACTACCTTAGGCTGGCGCTTTATCAATCCTCTTTTGGCTAAAATGTATCATCCATACAGTATGGGTGAAACAGCAGAAAATGTGGCTACCCAATGGGAGGTGAGTCGTCATGATCAAGATGTATTTGCTTATGAAAGTCAGCTTAAATATGAAAATGCGCACAATCAACAACGATTTGCAGATGAATTGATACCTGTTGAAGTTGATTTGGGTAAAGGTAAAAAGTTGATGTTTGAAAAAGATGAACATCCCCGTTTAACCAGCATTGAAAAATTAGGCGAACTAAAACCTGTTTTTGCGAAAGAGGGTACAGTGACTGCGGCCAATGCGAGTGGTATCAATGATGGCGCTGCGGCGATGCTTCTTGCTAGTGAAGCTGCTGTAAAAAAATATGACCTTACTCCGATGGCATCCATAAAAAGCATGGCCATTGCAGGTGTAGACCCATCGATAATGGGAATTGGCCCCATTCCAGCTACTGAAAAAGCATTGCAAAGAGCGGGGTTAAGCATCTCAGATATAGGATTGATAGAACTTAATGAAGCCTTTGCATCCCAAAGTTTGGCATGTATTCGTTCACTCAATATCGACATCCAAAAAGTAAATGTCAATGGTGGTGCTATTGCGTTAGGACATCCCTTAGGTTGCAGTGGTGTTAGAATATCAACGACCCTACTGCATGAAATGAAAAAAAGAAAGGTAAGATACGGATTAGCAACGATGTGTGTAGGGGTTGGACAAGGTGCGGCTATTATTTATGAGAATATTTAAAACTTCCAGTAATACCAAAAATATATTATTTAACCCTTGTTGAATAGTGCCGGAAGTCTTGATTATCAATAAAATGGTCTTATATTTAATGTTCGAAGCGCTAAATAAATATTTTAGACCAGCAACATTTGATTAAGATTCTAATTAGTATATGCTGAAATTCAATGTGTGTAGACATTATACCGAATTCTATAGACTGGATATTAATTGAATTGGTTTTATTTAAAAAAATTAACCTTTCTATGGATCAAATTTTAAAATGGCTTGAAAAATCTATCGAGCAATTAAATTATTTAAAAATTATGGCATCGCCTACTTTAATAGGTGCATTTATTGGTATTGCTATATACATCAACAAGACTGACAATCTAGGACTAACAATTGCCCTAATCGTCACTTTATTAGGTATTATTGGTGGCATTCTGTTAGCAAACTGGGCAAAACGTAAAACAGGTACCACTGAATTTATATCTCGTGTCAATGCTTCGCCAGATATTGACGAAGCCATGAAAGGCAAAGAATAAAAAAAGGCTTCTTTAAAAAGCCCTTTTTAAATAAAAAATATTTTATAAATATTCTAACGCATCAAAGTCACATTTCCCTTGAAGTTCTTTTTAACCTGATTGACAAATTCCACATCAATTATATAAACGTATACACCAAAGGGCTGTGCCACACCGTTATATTTACCATCCCAACCTCTGCCATCTACACTACTGGCAGTAAAAATATTTTCGCCCCAGCGATTGTAAATTTCCATTTTAAATGATGACACACCACTACTCAGTAATTCACGTGGTAAAAAATAATCATTAAGCCCATCACCATTCGGCGAAAAAGAGTTAGGAATATTGATGTAACAATCTCTTTGAATCCAAATACTATCAGTGGTGCTACATTCACCATTACTGGCTTTTACCCAATAATGACCTGGTTGGGTTACAACTATACTATTACTTGTTTCGCCTGTACTCCATTGATAAATTGCGGTAGGGTTATTTAAATCTGCCAGTAAAATAGCACCCGTAAGTCCTGGACATATGGCTGTATCTTTACCTAATGACAATTGAGGATAAGCATTTACAACAACAGTCAGTTCTTTTTTAGCTTCTGGACAAATTATTTTATCTGTTTCTAATTTAACAATATAAGTTCCTGCCTGATCCCAAGAATGGGATGGATTATGCACATTTTTCAATATTTGACCATCACCAAAATACCAGGTAAACTTCGCATTGGCCGGGTTTATCGTATCATGAAAAAAGATCGGTGTCCCCACACAGATATTACTATCAGATGCTGTAAAATCGACATAGGTCGGTGCATCTACATAAATGATATCGCTTAAGCTATCCTGACAACCGAGGGTATCTGTTACCACAAGTGTAAATTTATAGGTACCTGCTGTTGGATAATAATGTGGGGGGGGCAAAAGTGGATTTAGCCCAGTATTGATAGTGACACCATCCCCATAGTTCCAATTATGAAACACATTCCCTACCGGGTCAGAATTGCTAATCGCACTTATTGATTGGGTGATACAAAGTGAATCACCTGGATTTAACCCATATACTGCTTTAATAGGGTGTCGTAAATCAATAAATTTGGTAATCGTATCGATGCAATTATTATCATTGGCAATTAGCATCACCGTAAAGGTATCTTGCGTTAAATAAATATGCATAGGATTGGTAAAATTAGACCCATTGGCATCGCCAAAAAACCACTGATAAACGGGATTTGCTCCAGGAGCAACAATACTTAGATTTGTAAAAAACACCGTATCGTCGTCACATCCTAAATGAATATCCATATCAAAATCGGCTGTTACACTCCCTGTTACCAAAATGTCGATCGTATCTTTCATTAAGGCTATTAATGTGTCACAATCAGTTATAACCTGCATATCCGCTGTTATTTTAGTGGGCCCGGGCGGAAAATAAGTAAGTGTATTACCTGCTCCTAAACTCAATCCGGTAACTGCATCGACCCAATTCACTGAATAATTTAAATTTTGAACACCAACCGGGGTAAAACGGTAGCTGTCATTGACTGCTGTAAATTGTGTACCATTTCTTCCAGGCACCATAAAGGCTACAGTGCCATTGGCATTTTGAATGCCTTGATGCGCGGTACCCGAATTCCAACCTGCACAAAGCGGTTTGTTTTTGATATTTATATCAATAAGGTATGTTGATTCAAAAAGAACCACTTGTTGGGAAGCTAATAAATTGTTACATGAAAACATAGGTACACTATCCCATGAAATGACCATATACCTGCAAGGTGCAGTGCCATAGATATCCCAAGTAATTTTTGCTCCTGCATAAAAAACACTCGGATCTATATCGTGATAAGGTGCCATGATACAGTTATTCATTTCTGGAACATTATTGGGTGCAACCCAACCCGCAGAAGCCCAATTGTTGTAAAGCGTTGCCTGGCTAATATCAAAACCTACTTGTCCATTGGGACCAATCACTACCGCATTATACTTTTGTCCAAAAAAACAAAATGGAAAAGGTAAGGGAACTACGCCACTCCAAAAGTCGTCTGTCCCTACTATGATAGAGTTAGCCCCTACCCAGGGATAAGGATTATAAGGTATAGGGTCAACCGAATAAGAGTCTGTAGCATAGAGTGTTGACACAGGCAATAATTGCAGATTGACACCATCTAAACAATACGAAACCGAATCACCAATAATATCAAAACCAGCTGAAAAAGCAGGTGGACAATTTGGAGGTGGTGGTTGTGAAATCGCTTTATTGCTAATAACAATACCCAGTATAAAGAACAATAAAAACTTGTATAGATTTTTCATCTTAAATCAATTGATTGTCACAAATTTAATGAAATCCCATTATAAAAGTTAAAAAAAAATAATCTGTACTATGAATCAAATGAACATGATTGTATAAAAATGACACAAATATGAAATTTAACACAAAGTCATTTAACATTCAATTCCTAAATTCAATACAAATATCAATTCAATGTCTACTCAATTTTTTAAAAATGAATACTCAGCTGTTTTTTGTAATTTTCCAACTAATTTGACTAAATTGCAGTCTTTAAAAGGGGGTGCAATACCCTTTTGTTCATTTTAAAAATGAAAACCTAAATTGATGAAAAAAATTTATTTATTCTTATTGTTGATTACCGTCAGCTACTGTGCCAATTCACAGAACATTTCAGGCATCATCAATTCATATGCTGCCATCACAAATATTAATGCGAATGTATTATCTGTAAGCTCAACAACAGGGTTTGCTGTAGGTGACAAAGTGATGTTGATAAAAATGAAAGGTGCTTTAATTAACCAGACAAACACTGCTGCATATGGCGATACTACAACATTAGACGAAGCTGGCAAATATCTTTTTTCTTATATCATAGCGATAGACGGGTTTCCTAATAATACAATCACATTGAGCCCATTTTGTAATGTATTTGCCAATGCCAACTATATGCAGTTGGTAAGTGTGCCTATTTATCCTAATCCTACCATTACAGCACCATTAACTTGTCAGGCATGGGATGGAGTGACGGGCGGTGTACTCATTTTTGAATCGCCAAATACAGTGACTTTTAATGCAAATATTGTGACAGAAAAATTAGGATACCGCGGTGGTGATGTTTGGGGATCCGTATTTGGTCCATGTGGCAATGTAAATTATTTTTCTGCACAAGCTTTTTTTGGTCCAGAAGGCAAGAAAGGAGAAGGTGTTGCTGATTGGATATTAGGACAAGAATGCGGAAGAGGCAAATTAGCTAATGGTGGTGGTGGCGCATATGCAAGCAATACAGGTGCAGGAGGTGGTGCCAATGGTGGTAAAGGTGGTGATGGTGGCAATGAATGGAGCGGATGTGGTGTTAACCCTTCAATATTCAGTGTAGGCGGTCAAGCTATTAACCACATTTCTACCAAGCTTTTGATGGGCGGCGGTGGCGGTGGGCCGCAAGCTGATAATGCGTTTCAAGTATACAATGGCGGCAATGGCGGTGCGATCGTTTTTATAAAAGCCAATGAAATCATTGGTAATGGGTTTAATATTATCAATGGTGGTGAATCAACGCAACTTATAAACGATGAAGGAGCACCCGCAGGTGGTGCAGGTGGTAGCGTCTATTTTGATGTGCCGACCTTTACAGGCAACTTAAATATTGAAGTGAAAGGTGGCAACGGCTCATCAAACAACAATATTTTATTTCCTGCTGATTGTCACGGCCCAGGCGGCGGCGGCGGTGGTGGTTTGGTTTGGTTTTCTACACCTTTAACACCTGTAGGCGTTACTGTAAATGTAATAGGTGGTAATGCAGGTTTGGTTTTAAATCCTTCAAGCCCTTGTTTTAATACAAGCTATAATGCACAAAATGGTAGCGCAGGATTGATTAAATATAATTTCATTCCAACTCCATTAGTGATTCCTCCTACGATTAATATTGGCAACGATACTACTTTATGCACCAATGCATCCCTTACTTTAAACGCTGGTGCTGGTTTTGTTACTTATCTTTGGGATGACGGGTCTACGATTCAAACACGATTTGTAAATTCGCCTGGTACCTTTTATGTAACAGTTACCACACCAAATAACTGCACGGCGAGTGATACTGTTGTTGTTGGTTTAGATACTTCTTTAGTCGCTGACTTTACTGCAGAATTGCATTTGGGGTGTGTAAATGATACCGTCTTTTTGACAAACAATTCGCAAGGTGCCACTTCATACAGTTGGTTATTTGGCGATGGCGGTTATTCAACTTTCCAAAATCCACAACCTTATGTATATTTTACACAAGGTATTTACACCATCAGACTCATTGCAAATAATCCACCTTGCGCTGATACGACCTATTTTACCGTTAATACTATACATCCTTTATATTCGGCATTTAATATGTTGAATAATACGCAACCTCCTACGGGTGTTCTAGATTCCATTTGTTTGGGGTTCACATTTTCAACAATTTTAGTGGATACCCCTTCTGCAAGCTGGACACATGAATGGAATTGGGGAGATGGCACGCCTATCATAACCACGCCCACGAGTACACATCAATACACCACACCAGGTACATATATCCTTTGGCATATCGTAACAGACACCTTAGGTTGCAAAGACAGTTCATCACACTTATTATTTGTTGATGGTATACCTATTATTGATTATACCGCCAGTGACTCGATTATATGTGTGGGTGACAAAATCAGTTTTTACGATTACCTTACACCAAACATTATAGATTTCAACTGGGATTTTGCAGATGGCAATGTCTTACCGAATATTCATAATCCGACACATACATGGGATAATGCGGGTATTTACAATGTTAGTTTAAATGCATTTTCTACCTTTTGTCCTGATAAATCATTTTCAAAAATAATTAATGTAAATGATTATCCTAATCTCAGTCTGGGAAAGGATACTGTCATGTGCCCAGGTGTGACTGGTTCAATTTTTTTAGCCGATATTAATAATCCTTCCGCCACTTATCAATGGAGTACTGGTGAAACAAGTAACGGAATCACCGTTACTCAGCCTGGTCATTATTGGGTGAAAGCAAGCAATGGAGAATGTAGTACTACAGATAGCATTTGGATACAAAGAGACTGCTATATCAACGTACCGAATGCATTTACACCAGATGGAGATGGGCTCAATGATTATTTCCTTCCTAGAGAATTATTATCTAGCGGGGTTAAAACATTCAAAATGGATTTATACAACCGATGGGGTGAGAATATATTTACCACTACAAGTATTGAAGGAAGAGGATGGGATGGTAAGTATAATGGGGTATCGCAACCCATGGGCGTTTATGTATATGTGATAGATGTTGAATTTAACAACAATATCAAAAAAACCTTTAAAGGCAATGTGACATTAATCAGGTAATTATTTTCTTATGTTTATATTTGATATAGTACATTTGATAAAAATAATAAATACAGATTTATGATTTCAATAAATAGTGTGCATAAGATTGATTATGTAAATATTGGATTACTTATCTTGTCATGCATTTTAGCTTTTTTGATGCCTTTCGAATTGTTTTTATTTGCTTATGGCGTACTTGGACCTCTACACTATTTGACTGAAATATCATGGTTGCACGATAAAAATTACTATTCTACTGACAAGCGAGATGTTATATTGTTAGTGGTTATTTCACTCGTTCTCACGGTTGTCACCATGAAAAATTATTTAGGACTAGCGGACCTTGATGTTGAATATAAATACGTCAACAGAATTATTTTTATTGCCTTTGCCAGCTCCTTATTTTTTGCATTTATTAAAAATAATTTATACAAAATCATTGGCGTTTGTATTGTGATTTTGCTTTCAGCTATTTCAGATAGACTGGTACTCATATTTTCTGTTTTTTTACCTACGCTTATTCATGTATTTTTATTTACATGGTTATTTATGTTCTATGGCGCATTAAAAAACAGATCAAAGCCAGGCTATATTACGGTGGCTTTACATATGGTAATCCCGTTTATATTATTTTATGCTTTTCCTTCCACCCATTTTGTGGCAGTGACAGATTATGGCAAGTCAGCCTATAAGGAATTTCAAATGTTGAACTTAACCATCATTTCCTTATTAAACAATAGCAGACCAGGTGATGGTGATATGGTACAACAAATATTTAATTCGCAAACAGGGATTGCTATTATGCGTTTCATCGCTTTTGCTTATACATACCATTACCTCAACTGGTTTTCAAAAACAAAAGTGATTCGTTGGCATGACATTCCAAAATCACGTTCAATATTTATCGTGATACTGTGGGTAATCTCTATTATTTTATATGCAGTGGATTATTCTTTAGGTTTTAAATGGTTATTTTTATTGAGCTTTATGCATGTAATGGTTGAGTTTCCATTAAACTATATTTCCTTTGTAGGCATCTTTAAAGAACTCACAGGCAAAGGCATGAAACATAGTGTCAATTGACAAATATTCCAGAAAAATAGATGAAAAAAAATACCCTACTCTTCCTGATTGTTTTGTGTGCAAGTATCAAAAGTTTTGCTCAGTATTATAATGCTGCGTTTGGCATCAATGGAGCTCCTTTAAAAACTGCATTGCACAATATTATCAAGAATCACAACACACAATCATGGCCCTTATGGAATTACTTCTATAGCACCGATACAGTAAATGGCAATCAGGTTTGGGACATCTATTCAGATGTACCAATGGGTAATCCACCCTATACATTTATATTAGGAACCAATCAATGTGGCACTTACAGTCAAGAAAGCGATTGCTACAATCATGAACACAGTTGGCCAAGTACTTTTTTTAACGATGCCTCACCCATGCGTACTGATTTACATCATGTATACCCTACGGATGGCTATGTCAACAATAAAAGAAGTAATTATCCTTTTGGAAAAGTAACCAATGCATCATGGACTTCACAGAATAATTCCAAACTAGGCAATTCAAATTCTTACCCAGGGTATACAGATAAAGTATTTGAACCCATAGATTCATTTAAAGGGGATATCGCACGTACCTATTTTTATATGAGTACACGTTATGAAAATGAAGATGCTGGCTGGGGCAATTGGTCTATGGCCAATGGTGCTCAACTAACAGCTGACGCCATTACTTTGCTGATGAATTGGCATCATAATGATCCAGTCAGTCAAAAAGAAATAATCGAAACAATGCCATAGCCCAAATTCAAATGAATAGAAATCCATTTATTGATTATCCAATGTTTGCTGACTGTATTTGGGGAAGTGGCGACTGTACAAGCATTGGCTTGGCAGATCAGCATCTATTTGATGGCATTAAGGTATACCCTATTCCCAGCCAAACAATCCTGCACATTGAAACACCCTATTTATTAAGCATCACACAAGTGTCGGTTTACGACATATTGGGTAGTAAAGTCATGAAACAGGAAATAATATTGCCTAATGCAAATAAAGATTTATCACTGGATATTTCCCATTTTCAAGAAGGCAATTATTTACTTTTATTGAACACTTCAAAAGGGGTATACAAAAAATTATTTTCTAAAAATGAATGACATCGATGAATCCGTATGAACTGATATCAGCAGAACTCAAAAAAAACAATGTTACTTTAGTAGCCGTTTCCAAAACCAAGCCTATTGAAGAAATAAAAGGTTTATACGACCAGGGTCAAAGAATATTTGGCGAAAACAAAGTGCAAGAATTGATTGAGAAACAATCACTTTTGCCAAAAGATATTGAGTGGCATCTTATAGGGCATTTGCAAAGCAATAAAGTAAAATACATTGCCCCATTTATTGCGATGATTCATTCGGTTGATTCATTAAAATTACTTTTTGAAATCAACAAAGAAGCGCAAAAAAACAATCGTATCATTCAAGTACTTATACAAATACATATTGCACAAGAATCGACTAAATTTGGTGCAGATGAAAAAGAATTGATAGAAATACTTGAATATTATTGTGCTGAAAACAGCTCTTTACAGTTTATTGAAATAGTAGGGCTGATGGGAATGGCAAGCAATACTGACGATGCAACACAAGTAAGCAATGAGTTTTTGCATTTGAAAAGTTTGTTTAATACTGTAAAAAAATCCTACTTACTCAACAAGCACTCATTTAACCAATTGTCAATGGGAATGAGTAGCGATTATACATTGGCCATTCAGGCAGGTAGTACGATGGTACGTATTGGAAGTCTCTTGTTTGGTAAACGAGATTGATGTATCTTGTACTAATCATTTTTTAAAATAAAGTATTATCGTTCTTTATGGAAGTAAGTTTTAGCACCAAGCTAAAGAGTTTTTTTTATCCTGTTACGCTCAAAATAGTATCTAACGATCGTCATCAGCGATTAAGTTTACAATTGTATTGTAATCAATTTATGTTATCCACACATGATGCTGTGTATTCATTTGGCACTTTCTATACACCATTTCGCAAAACATTTTCATTGATTAAAAAAGAAATCGCTCATTGTAAAAGTTTCTTATTGTTGGGTACTGGCTTAGGGAGTGCATTGAAAATATTACAACAAAAACATCATCTTTATCCTGATTCTGTATTGGTAGATAATGACAATGACATCCTTGACTTGAGCATAAATTATATGAACCTCAATTCTAAAAATAATGTAAGCTGGAAGTATACGGATGCATTAAACTATTTACAAACTACCACACAAACTTTTGACTTAATAGGTGTAGATGTGTTTAGGGATACCTTTATTCCAAAAGATTATAAACAACTATATTTTTTTGAGCTATGCAAAAAGACATTGAATACAGGTGGATATTGTATTTTTAATATGATACTGAACAGCAGCAATGAAAAGATGATCATTGCAGAAAGACTACGTATAGTATTTTCGACAGTTAAAGAAATTACATTTAAAATGAATACCTTTTATATTTGTAGTTACTAATTCGTATTAAGAATCCTTCTTTTTTTATTTTTCGCTTTCATTGGTTCTGGTATATTACTAAGCAAACTATCCATAAATGCGATAGACAATTTATTTTTAGTAAAATATTTATTGGTTACTAAACTGATTTCTCGTACTGGTATGGGATCGTTAAAAGTTCTAACTTGTTTCATGATTGCTTCAGGAAAAATACTCAAGGCAAGTTCAGGCAGTATGGTATAACCTCCATTGACATCTACCATATTAATGAGTGACAAGATTGAACCCGAATGATAGGTAAATGGATTTTGAGCCCCTACAAACTTTTGCTTACCGCATAAATTGATTACCTGGAAACGCATGCAATGTTCATCCCCTAGCGACCATATCTCATTTACATCTAAATCTTCAGGAGTGATATTTTTCTTATTGAGCAATTTATGGTTTTTTGATGCATAAATGACATAGGGTTCATAATATAAAACAGTTTCTTTGAGTGACTTTTCATAAAGTGGTGTACTTAAAATACCAAAATCTAATTCACCTTCTTTCAATTGTTTGATGATATTTTCTGTGTTCATTTCAGAAATAGTAATGTCTAACTTAGGATATTTTTTTACCAATGATTTGAGTGTATTGGGTAATATACTTGGGGCTACTGTAGGAATGATGGCTACATTTAAATTACCGATCAGTTCATCTTTTTGTGAAAGGATAAGTTCATCAATTATATTTCTTTCGTACAATACCTTTTTTGCTTGTTCAAGGATTCTTTTCCCCATATCTGTTGGCAAAATAGGATGGTGGTTTCTGTCAAAAATCTTTATACCAAGCTCTTCTTCCAGCTTTTGTATTTGCATGCTCAGCGTAGGCTGGGTAACAAAACATTTTTCAGCGGCTGTTACAAAACTACCGTTTCTTTCTACTGCTACGATGTATTCAATTTGCGTTAATGTCATAATAAATATTTATATATTTTAAATTAAAGTATAAATTTACTCTATATTGTTATATCTCGTTTCTTTTTACCTTTGAAAAATATATGAAAAATCAAATACTCTATCAATTAAAACAATACGAAGGGCAATATTTTACCAATACAAAGTCGCAGGCAGGCAAATGGCTTCATTACAAATTATTAAAAGTAGCTGATGGAGAAATAGAAGCCAGTATATTGGTGAGAGAAGATATGACGAACCCAAACAATATGTTGCATGGCGGTATGATAGCTATGATAATGGATGAGTTATGTGGTTTGGCTTTTTACAGCACAGGTACAGAATATTATTATACAACGGTAAACCTTACGATTGATTATTTGTATAGTGCTCCCATCCATACACACGTAACGGCAAAAAGTAAAGTGCTCCGAAGTGGTAAAAAAATAGCCAATGTAGAATGTTATATTTATGATGAAAAAGATAATATAATAGCCCATGCGAAATCAAACTTAGTAAATACAGAAAAAAAAGTATTTGAATTAAGCAGTCATCATTCTTAAAGATTATTTATCTTGCACTTCTCTTATGCTTAACAACAAAAAAATAGTCGTGGTGTTACCTGCTTATAATGCAGCCAAAACTTTAGAAATGACCTATGCAGAAATTCCATTCGACATCGTTGATGATGTGGTATTGGTAGATGATGTGAGTAAAGACAATACGATAGAAGTTGCAGAAAAATTAGGTATCAAACATATTATCAAGCATGATAAGAATAAAGGTTATGGGGGAAATCAAAAAAGTTGCTATAATAAAGCATTGGAATTAAATGCTGATATTGTAGTGATGTTGCATCCTGATTATCAATACACGCCTAAACTAATACCCGCCATGTGCTCAATAATCGCTAGTGAACTTTATCCAGCTGTATTAGGATCTCGCATTTTAGGCAAAGGGGCTCTCAGGGGTGGTATGCCTTATTACAAATATGTTTTTAACCGAATGCTTACCCTAACCGAAAATATATTGATCGGTCAAAAACTCAGTGAATATCACACCGGATATCGTGCATTTTCAAAAAAAGTATTACAAAGTATTAATTACAATATCAATGATGATGATTTTGTATTTGACAATGAAATGCTTTCGCAAATATTTATGAAAAATTTTGAAATCGCTGAAATCACTTGTCCTACTAAATATTTTGAAGAAGCTTCAAGTATTAATTTCAGTAGAAGTATGAAATACGGCTTAGGCGTATTAAGGGTTTCTCTACGACATCGTTTACATAAATGGAATTTATTGAAAAGTAAACTTTATTAAAAACTTCCACATTAAATAGTTTTTTTTAATAGTGTAAACCCTGATTTAGCCTTCTTAATCAATTTAAATAGTAAATTGAACCAAAAACCAGCATATATTGTTTTATAAACCCATACAGGAATACTAAGGATATTTATTAATAATGCCAAAATTATAAAATACTTACAATAGTAAATACCATTTATTATAATGTTTAACGGTATTATTTGAACCTACCTTTAGGTTATACTTTCTACCAAGTAAATGGATACTTTATTGTATAAAAATATCGATATAGAAATCGGCAAACAATGCTTTTAGCTATTACAAATCAACTTTGTATGATGTATTGATACATCTATATCAGTATTGATAATACTCAACAAAAAACGTATAGAATAAAAAAACAAAAAAAAACCAACCGTAAAACGATTGGTTTTAAATAATTTAAAGATAATTGATTAATATACCCACATATCATGTTCTCTATTAAAGATTTTTTCTTTAATATCTTCACCTTCATTTAGAATATCAATATTCTTTTTGTAGTTTTTAATATCTTCTTGTAATGGATTATTGATTGTTGATTTTAATACAAAACTAGAGAATAGTCTTTTTTCAAAAAAATCATCCCATGTAATTCTATATACATCGTTTTCAGGATTGTACACTTCAAACTTAGCGTTACTACCTCTTAAATCAGGATAGTATAACCAGAATAAAGGAACTGCAGGTCGTGCTGTACCATCAGTATTTTTCTTTTCGATATATGGTGCCATTCCAATAATTCTAACTACCATACGACCTAAGTTTTTATCAAAAATCCAATCTTCTTTTAATCTAAATTTAGTAATTTGATCTGGGTCAAATGATTTATTGATGATAATTTGATCGTAAGTACCGTCAGGATTCTCTCTTTCGATAGTATCTGGTGGAGGTACTAATTTAGTCATCACATCTTCCAAAGTTAATGGAGCTGTAAATCTTTCATCAACAAAAGCGGTAATTTGACCTTGTTTGATAGCATGTAATAAAATCTCAATATACATACCACCACCACTTTCTTCATCACCAGGATATCTGAAAGCAAAATTTTGTTTTTGACGAGTATCAATTTCACGCCATACTCTTTTTTTCCAAAGTACATCAGCCTCTCTGATTGATTGCCAAGGAGTCACATAATTATTATGTTCAACTCTATCAATAGCACCATCTCTTCTTAATGAAGGTTTCCATTCTGAATTTACAATCTGTGCTGTGCCACCTGCTACATTTGGGTCTACATTCACTCCTGATGGAGGTGGTACACCTGGCTGAGCAATTATTGTGGAGGTATACAACATTGCAACTGCAATTCCCCATTTAATTTTACTGATATTTTTCATAATTTGAATAAATAATTATAATGTTAACAATTTATAATAAAGTTTAATGAACCAATACTTCTTGTAGTACCGTCGGGTCCTTTTGCTTTTATATTTTCTATAAATAATCTATCTCCTGGTTTAAGTGTTTCCATGATGTCTTTTACATCAGCACCAGCATTAGGTCCAGATAAGTACATATTTCTTGAAGCAGCTTCTTTTGGATCGCCTCTTTTTGGTTGATAGAACATTGTGAAACCAACAACTTCAAATTTGGCATCAAAATCAAAACCATCTAATTTGGCAAATATAGCAATTTGGGCTTTCAATGCGTTAGCACATACCGGGCCACCTTTACTATTTGCACATAATGGATAAGGATCAGGAATTCTTTTTACACGATATTCATAAGTACCAAATGCTTTTGTGGTTCCGTCGCCTAATTTACCCGTTAAGGTTATTTTGGCTTTACTACCAGGTGCGCCTGTAGTTTTAACAACAAATTTATTGATTCCTTCTGCTTTTGTTAAAGTACAACCTTCAGAAGAATAAGACAAGCTACCTGCTGGAATACCAGATGCTGAGAAAGTAACCGGATTATCAACACCAATATAAAACACATTCATCTTATCAAGTGAAATAGAAGCTTGTGCTTCACCAACATAGTAAGTTGCGGTTTCGGTAAATGTTTTAGTTTCATTTGTATTTGGATCAGTAAATGAACCAGAAACTGTAATTTTTTGTTCACCTTTACCATTAGCAATGGTTGTGTATTCTGCCACACCCTCTTTCACTGCAATACCACCACCATTTACTCTTATTGTTAAGGCATTAGCTGTTTTATTATAAGCCCCCAACATAATTTTGGCAGAATATTTTTCACCTGGCAATAAATAACTATTTGGTGAAGAAATCAATAATGCATAATCAGGTAAAGGTATTTTTTTGTCTCTTTTTTCACCCGTAGCAGCTTGCCACAAACGATCAATAACCATTGATTCAGAGCTTTTAACGTCATTGATATATTTATCTAAAATCGTAATTGCACCGATAGCAGGTACCATATGGAAATTACCATAACTCCAGTCATTTGTTTTGTTTTCTTCGCTTTCAATAATGTCAAAATTAATTGGAAATTGTTTTTCTAATTCTTCATTTCTATCTCTAATTGATTCGATACTATCACCCCCTACTGGAACCAAAGCGGCAATATCTTTGATATATTGCTCAAGTTTGCTTTTCATCTCAGGTCCTTTCTTTTCAGCTTCAATCATAATAGCAGTAGCTGCATCCAAATCTTCTGGTCTATCTAATAAACCTGTTTTAGGATTAATACCACCAGCACGTGTGATAATCAGTTGTTTGTATGTCTCTAAAAGAGCAGACATTTCTTTTGACTTTTCTGTTGCTTTCAATATATAAGGACGGAAATCAGTCATTTTTTTCAACTTCTTTGGATTCTCTTGAATTTCAGGATCATTCATCCTTTCATCATATTTTCTCAAAGAAAAAGAGTTGGTAGAATCAATGTTTCTACTTGAAATGACAAGACTTTTATCTACTATTTTGAATGCATTTAATATTTCACTTGATACGTTCATCGCTAACAATGCTGTTAGTACTAGATACATCAAGTTAATCATTAACTGCCTTGGTTCTTTAGGTAAAGACATTCTTTATTAATATTTTTCTAATTAAATAAATTTATTTTTTTCTATTGTTATACTACTCTATCAACTATCTGCCCTGCATTGCAGTTAACATATTGCCATATACCTGATTCAATGTTCCTAAGTTTTTAGCTAATAATCCAATTTGTTCTTTTGCTTTATTTGCATCATCAGCACTACTTTGCATAGCATCAGATGCATTCACTAAATTACTATAGAATTTGTTCATTGCTTTCAAATGATTGTTTGCATCTTGTAATTCTACTTCATAAATTTGATTTAATGAGCCCAAATTCTTAGTCAATGTTGTTACCTGACTATGGAATTTAGCCGTTTCATCAGCTGCATTGTTAAATGATGCTAATGTATTAGTAGCGCCTAAGAAAGTATCTTTCATTTGACCTAAAGCAGCTGTAGCTTCTTTTGCTTTGTTAGCATAATCATTGGTAGCTGCTGCTACGTGTGTAATATCTTTTACTTGATTAACGGTTTCTCCAAAACGTTGGAAATTCTCGTTCAACTTTTTAAGATTTGTTGGATTCATATTGGCTTCCTCTAACATTTTATCTAAAGAAGCAGTTGCTGAACTACCACTGGATCCATTGATACCTGCGATTGGCGTTGGTGAAAATTTAATCCCTTTTTTGTATGCTTCAACATGTGGATTTTGATCAAGTCCTGGGTAATATTTTTCCCAATAATAATCTTTGTGTGGAGGCAAAATACCTAATAGTGCAAAGATAAAGGCTTCAACACTCATCCCTACTATAAGTGCAGGACCTGCCCATGACCAGTGTTGTAACTTAGCCAACGCTCCAATTAGTACCACTGACGCTCCTAAACCAATAATAAGGTTCTTTAATTGTTTTCCTGCTGAAGTTTCGAAAAATAAGGATATTGATTTCATTTTCTAATTTATTGTTTTATTTTAATTAATTTAATCTGTAGATTTTATTTTTTTCTTTTAGGTGATTTGTTCGTTAGCGCAGGAGAGATATACTGTACCAAACATCTAAATCCTATAAATGCTTTAGCGGTATCTGCAAATTCGTAATCACGATTGCTCACTTGTAAAAAACTTGCTACATCTTTCCAACTGCCACCTTTAGTAACTTTACGTTTCCACCATGTAGGATCTGCTTCTTTTGCTTTACTTCTGATTTCCGGAGACATATCTGCTACATTATTATAGGTAGATGATTCATAAGGAGATAATGTCCACTCTGCAACATTACCACTCATATTATATAAACCATAATCATTTGGCCAATACGCATCAGCTCTTACAGTATACAAACCACCATCTGCACTATAATTACCTCTGTTTGGTTTAAAATTAGCTAAATAACATCCTTTTTTGTTTACGATATACGGACCGCCCCATGGATAAGGTGATTGAGTACGACCACCACGTGCTGCCCATTCCCATTGTTCTTCACTTGGTAAGCGAAATTCACCTTCTAAATATTGTTTTTTAGAATCTTTGTACCCTCTCCAAAATTTAGTTCTCCAATGACAAAATGCATTAGCTTGATACCAATTAACACCTACCACAGGATAGTTATTAAATGCTGGATACCAAAAATATTGATGTGCAATTGGCTCATTATATGAATACGAAAACATTTTCATCCATACGGTTGTATCAGGATAAGCTCCTACATCATATTTCACTAAGTATGATGAACGGGTAAGATTTTGTCCAGGTGTTGATTCACGTGCCATTCTATCATAATCAAATGATTCGTAATGATACTTCAACTTTGCATTGTCAAATTCTTTTTTACCCCAAATACTTTCAGTTGATGGAATGTAGTAAGCTGCCATAGCATCTTGCACATCATCACTTCCCCATTTAAGTTTCTTTTTCCAGTCAATAATTTGACTTCCATCTGGCAAGTCTTTAAAGTCTCCCAATATAGAGTGCGCTGTAGAATCACGAACCCAGTCAACATATTGTCGATATTCTGAATTAGTTACTTCTGTTGCATCCATAAAGAAGCCAATCATCTGTACTGTTCTGTTTTTTACATCGTTAGCATTTCTGATGTCCTGGTCACTAGCACCCATATGCATCACCCCCGAAGGCACCCATGTCATACCGGTTGGTGTTGGCACTGTGGTATTTGTTCTGTGAGTAGTACCCACTAACTGTCCGTTAGAAGTAGTACCTCCGCCGCCACATCCCCAAGCTGTAACTATTAATCCTAATGCGAATAATCGTAACGAAAATTGTTTTATCATAGTCCGTTTATTGTTTTTATACAAGAAGGCAAATATATTAAAAATATTTGTTAAGTCAAATATCTGCACAATATATGTAGGATATTTTAATTCTTATATAAAAATGTTTAAATTTTTTTTTTTTTGATTTTTGAAGAATAAAAGAGTATGTATAAAAATGAACTCCACTAACTGTTTTATCCCCCGATAAAATCAAATGCTAAGAAAGAAAAAAAAACTCACAAATCAAAATTTATTGTCAAAAAATACTGTCATTGTATCTTCTATTGAGGTGAAAGGGGGTAGACAGTTATTATTTCTACATACATATACAAGTGTTTCCCCATTTTTAAATTTATGTTTGATCGATTCTATATTTTCCTCCTCAGAACTTACCACATAAGTAACGTAGGCATGAGGCATTTTATTGTAAAGTGCATAAAGATCCTTTTTTGCATCCGCTCCTACGATGGTAATTTGCGTTTCATGTTCATTTTTACTCAGATATAAAGCTGCCCATACCCCAAAAGATGTGGGATATGTATGATAAAAATTTTGCATATTTAAAATCATTTTACGCGATTGTTCTACCCAAGACAATTGGCTAAAAGCATACCCAAGATGATCAAATACTTTACACAAAACACTGTTTGATGCAGGTACAGCTCCATCGTAAGTTTCAATTTTATTAATAGGGACCTGTAAATATTGATGATTGGTATAATTAAATAAAACAGCATCGTTTGATTTAAAATGTTGTTCAATATAGATTATAATTTCTTTCGCTTTCAGTAAATAATCAGGCTTTGCCGTGGCTGTATTTAATTGAATCAATGCCATTGACAAATAAGCCAAATCGTCGAGGTAGGCTGGTATCTTTTGCTGGTCGTTTTTTATGGTATGACAATAAAGATAGTGTGGGTGTGCCATTTTCGACAAAAGAAACTTCATATTACTGATCGCTAAATTTAAGTAAGCGCCATCATCAAAAATGATTGCTGCTGTTGATAATGCTTTATTCATTAATGCATTCCAACCCAGCAACACTTTGTCGTCTGTCAGTGGTTTGATACGTTGGTTTCTGATTGTAAATAACTGCGTGTTGATCTGTTGAATTATTTTCCAGGTTTCTTCACTGGTATTATTTTTACTTTCATAGGTCGTATATAAAATATTGGTATGTTCCCAATTACCCTGCTCTTTGATTTGATAATATTCTTTATAGAGTTCATATTGCTCGCCCAATAGATCTTTAAGGGATGTAGTATCCCAGGTATAATATTTACCTTCAACCCCCTCACTATCTGCATCTTGTGCCGAATAAAAAGCCGTATTATCATCCATCATTTCACGTTGTAACCATGCTACAGTTGCTGAAACAATTTCTTTGTAAAAAATATTTTTGGTGTAAGCATAAGCCAAGCTATAAACCTCAATCAACAATGCATTGTCATAAAGCATTTTTTCAAAATGCGGGGCTATCCAAAAAGTATCAGTACTGTATCGAGCAAAACCGCCCCCCAGATGGTCGTAAATACCCCCCATAGCCATTTTGTCTAATGACAAACAGGCTTGTTTTAAAGCAGCTTCCTCTTTATAGATAGCATAATAATCAAGTAAATATTTGATGGTAAAGGTAGCAGGAAATTTAGGTGCATTGCCAAATCCACCTTCTGTAGTATCAGCCTGAGCCATGATTTTTTTAAAAATCATTTGATCGGCTGTTGCTTTGTCAGATGAATGCTTCGTACTTTCTACAGATTGTATTTTAGAGAGTGTAGGTAAGTCCGAAGCTTGTTTTAAGTGAAGCATCATTTGGGTTGCTTGTTCTTGAACAGCCTGGTTATTTTGGGTATAATACTGCGATACGTTCACAAGTATTTCTTTCCAAGAGGCTCTGTTATATGCTCTTACTGGCGGAAAATAAGTACCTCCATAAAAAGGTTTTTTATCTGGGGTTAAAAATACATTGAGTGGCCAGCCACCACTGCCTGTCATGGCTTGAACAGCATCCATATACATATGATCGATGTCAGGGTATTCTTCCCGATCAAGCTTTATATTCACATACAATTTGTTCATGAGTGCTGCCACTTCTTCATTTTCAAAACTTTCATGCGCCATCACATGACACCAATGGCAAGATGAATAACCTATGCTGAGTAATACTGGTTTATTGGTTTGGCGAGCCAATTCAAATGCAGCTTCACCCCAAGGCTGCCAATGTACAGGATTTGCAGCATGTTGTAATAAATAAGGTGATGTTTCGTGTTTGAGTAAATTCATATTTTAATGATTAAAATTGAGATAGATAGGCCATCAACTTCTTTTATTTTACCATTTAACGAAGGTAAAAAATGGTTTATCTTTTTTTACCAAATCCTACCATCAAAAAGAAGTTATAACCGAAGGCGGTATTTTTTTCGCTACGTCCATACCCTGCTAAATAGGCTGGCGGAAGCTGTTCAAATTTTTTAGGATTCACAAATGTTTTCACCCGGATATTCCAGCCTAAAAAAATATTTTTAACTAGTTCGATTCTAAAACCTCCCCCTAGTTCTACCCAATGGGCTATAAAATTTGATTTTGGGATGGTACCTGCTGTATTCCCCCAAACGGTGTCTTGTATAAAATAAGTAGCAGCGCCGCGATTTACAAAGCCCAATCCATAACGTAAACCGATAAAGGCATTGTCCATATCGCCTTTAAACTCTTGTCCAAAAAAAGTTTTATCGAGCCCTAAGCGTATAAAAGCATTGTTGCTTGTAAATGTCATATTGGTGTTTTCCACAGATGAGTTTCCAAAACCAACATCGGCAACGTAATATATCGCTTTTTTATAATGAACATCAAATGTAAATTCATAGGTATTATAATCTTTGGCTAAAGGAGAAGCTACAACCTTTGACAAATCGATCCCAACACGAAAATAATCAAACTTTTTTTCTAAACTATCTTTATCCTTAGCCATACTTAACAATGGCATGATTAACCCTAACAAACAAAGTGGGAAAAAGGCAAACCTGAAATTTGCCCTAAAGAAAAAAAGATTGTATGGTTTATTTTTTAATGACAATTTTTAGATTTTCCTTGTTTACATCATTGTTTACCGCAGATTGATTTATAATAATGGTATCAATGATATTGGTTGAATAACTTATATTGGTAATATTGAAAAAGGTTTCGTACCCGCAAGCAGTAGAAATAAAATGAGGCTCTCTGGTATAATGGAGCAACAATGAATCGATGGTTTCGGGTTCAGTGCTCGTTGAATCAGATTGAAAATACAATGTTACGGAATCGGCATTTTGCGCGAGCGAAAGAAAATACTTACTGGTATTTTTAATATTTATAAAATAATTGAGGCTTGTACCAAAATACAAATTCGCATTGACTTGCACTGAATCTTTAAAAGTATTGACAGTATCACGATAATAAAAACCACCACGCAAGGCTACTACTTTGGGGGTAAGACAGGTACTTGATTTATTGCAACCATATATCAACAAGGTGATTGATACAATAAGTATTAATTTAAAATGCGGTAAAAAACGTTGGGTACCTATATTCATTGAATAATATAAAAAAAGAAAGTCTACTGAAGATTAAAGTACTGTCCAGGTTTCATTGCCTGCTATCAGTGAGTCTAAATCACCTAAGCCTTTTTTGTTGATGGTAAACTGTATTTGTTGATGAAGTTGATCTTCATAACAAGGTCGTTGGGTGGCATAAAATACACCAAAAGGCCGTGGCATCGCATCATTATCAGCAGGATTGTCAAAAAGACGTGCTAATATTTGTGCTTTATGCAAATCATGTTCATCATGTATCCACAAATCATGTTCACTATACTCGTTTCCGATGCTCACAACTTTAGGAGTTAGTCCATCTAATACGATACCCTGGGTGCGTTCATTACCAAATACTAAAGGTTTGCCATGTTCTACAAATAAGGTATTCGTTACTTTCGAGCCTTTTTCGGTAAACACTTCAAAAGCGCCATCATTAAAAATATTACAGTTTTGATAAATTTCTAAAAAGGAAGTTCCTTGGTGTGCTTCTGCTCTTTTAAGCATTTCTTGTAAATGCTTGGTGTCGCGATCCATACTTCGTGCTACAAAAGTAGCATCAGCCCCTAATGCTAAGGAAGCCGGGTTAAAAGGATGATCTAAACTGCCATAAGGGGTCGATTTAGTAATTTTTTCTGGTTCACTTGTGGGAGAATATTGTCCTTTGGTTAAACCATAAATCTGATTATTAAACAGTAGTATTTGTACATTAAAATTTCGACGCAATAAATGAATGAGATGATTGCCTCCAATACTCATAGAATCACCATCACCAGTTACAATCCAGACACTCAGTTCGGGACGGGTTGCTTTCAGTCCACTTGCAATGGCAGTAGCTCTTCCATGAATGGAATGCATACCAAAAGTGTTCATATAATAAGGAAAACGCGAAGAGCATCCAATACCTGAAATGATGACAAAGTTTTCACGCGGAATGCCTAAACCAGGCAAAACGGTTTGTACTTGTTTGAGTATACTATAATCGCCACATCCAGGGCACCATCTAACTTCTTGGTCAGTCGTAAAATCTTTAGCTGTGAGGGTTGCATTCATTGTCTAAGCGTTAGGGTGCAAAAATACAACGTATTATTTTAAATGATTTAGTTTTTTATTGCTCATCTTGCAACGCGATTAAGTTTGATTTTACATATCTAAAGAAAGTTGCAAAGTAAAATTTCGTGGTGGACTAATAATCGCAGGGCGCTCAGCATATACCCGATTGAGCATATTTTTTACCACAAATGCGATTTTGGTTTGCTTACTTAATTGATAAGCCAAGCGCAAATCCCATATAAAAGTACCTTTATTGTATTTATTTCTAAATTCGTTCACAGTACTAGGTATATGGGTTCCATATTCAAATAATCTCCCAAATACATTTTCATTTGGTTTTGAGTTTTGAAATACAGCATCTACATTTTGCATATTTGAGTTATATAATAAAGTATTCCCTATGGATATTTTCTTAAAGGTATTTTCGAAATCAAATTTTACACTATTGCGATATCTGTATTTTAAGGTGTTTGTAGGTCCACTTAAATTTGCTTTAGTAATTGAATCTGGGTTGATTTGTAAAGGATTCATATAAGTATAGCCTAAAATCACTTTCGAACTTAATGGGCCAATATTACCCTGCCCCATGATAGATATATCAATACCATTTATACGGGCTGTGCCTACATTGATTGATTTAAAACCGATATAATCTTGTACATTATGTACTTGTAATATGGTAGAATCGGCTGGGAGTTGTAAACCAAAATTAAATTCCATCATATCTTTATATTCTGTCCAAAAACCTGCGACATCAAT
This sequence comes from Bacteroidota bacterium, assembly GCA_016711825.1. Lineage (GTDB taxonomy): Bacteria > Bacteroidota > Bacteroidia > Chitinophagales > Chitinophagaceae > OLB11. The sequence goes on from JADJSG010000004.1 coordinate 97,587, forward strand.
AAAGCCCATCCATGAACCAAATTTAAATCCTTGCTTGATGCCTAACTCAGCGCTCCATCCTGTTTCGGATTTAAGACCCGGGTTTGGAAACACCCGTGAAGCCCCAAAGGAAGTACTTACAAAACGTTCAGCAATTGATGGATAACGATAACCTTGACCATAACTAGCTCTAATAAATGTAGCCTGATCTAATTCATAATTTACACCAGCCCTAAACACGGGTTTTTTTTCAATTTTATAAGCATCCACTTGATTAAATTCATAACGAACACCCAATGATGTCCAAAGTTTTTGTATCTTTTTTTCTAATTGTATGTAGGGTGCAATATTAAAAGTAGTATGATTTCCATAAAGTTCGCCTACAATATTGCTGTAACTACCCATCACACCTGATACAACATTTACATCTTTAAGCAAACCATGTTCAGCACCAATTGCTTTTTGAAATTGATATTCGCCAAAATAGGTATCAGCCACCGAAGATTGCTTCTTTTCGGGTATATTATTTTTACTTCTAAACCAACGTGAACGCAATACATGTTTGGCACCGCCTTTAGTAACATATTGAATGTATGGATCAATATTGATTCGTTGTCCCCTATTTTTATTTACGGTTGTAGAAGAATCATCTAAACCGCCAAATGGTTGATAATATTTGGTACCATTCGAATCGGGTTGCCAAAAGAAAAAGGTTTGACTTTTATTTTTTTGAAGATTGCTGTTGATACCTATTGATAATCCTTCTAGCTTTTTAAATGTATAACGTAAATTTAAATTCATTCTTCCTCTTCTTGTCAAATCGCCTTGAAGATAGGAATCTTCGCTATACCAGGCTGAGCCAAAAACGGTTTCAAGGTTCCCAAATTTTTGCGAATGCATGAAATAACCTCCTTGAAAGCCAGGCTGCTGTTTATCCCACCAAATCCAGCTTTTATCTGCGGGGTTTCCATACATGCCATTATACAACATCATTTTGGTGCGTGGTTTTGAACGGGCAAAACCAGTTCGAAAATTGATGACACCGTTTAAAGCGGAAGAACCATACAGGGATGAAGAAGCGCCTTTGATGATTTCTATTTGTTCGCAATTTTCAAGGGGTAAAAAATCCCATTTGGCATCTCCAGCATCGGCTGTTAACATAGGCATATCATCTACAAGAACTAATACTCTACTACCCGCTCCATAGCTCCAACCTGCACCTCCACGTATATTGACTTGATTTTCAACCACATCCACCCCTGGTACACGTTGCAACGCATCATCCATAGAATTATTGGCCATACTCAGTATTTGTGCGGGTTTGATAACTTCAATAGAAACAATTTCTTCTGCAGCACGTTTGGCAAATTTGCTACCACTGACTGTGATGATATTGAGTTCTTTTGATTTTAGTAAAAGGCTTATGTTTAACACTTGTGTTTCTTGTTCTTTCAATTCGATGTCAACAGATTTCGATTGATAGCCTGTATAGCTAACATTCATTTTATATTTACCAGATGGCAGTTTCAAGGTATAATCTCCATTTTCATTGGTTTTGGTACCTAATTTTTGATTGACTGAAATAGTTACCCCAGTTAATATTTCATTGTTAAGGCTGTCTTTAATTGTTCCTTTCAATAATGCAGTTTGTGCATTGACATCAAAAACTAAAAAAAACACCAGTATTTTGAATAAATATTTCATCCGTAAAAAAAATTTTGAGAAAAGTAATATAATATTACCTTTATCAAAACTTTTTAAATGAAAAAATTAATTTTACCCTTATTATTGGTTGTGTCAACCTTATTTGCGAATGCACAATGTGTACCAGGAACTTTACAAGCGCCAAAGAATGCTTATATTATTCCAGACAGTGCTACCAACTTTATTGCTGGATGCCAAGGGAATCCTTATGAACAAATATTATATATTAAAGCAGCAAAAGATACAGTGATTAATATAGCTGGGTTAGGCTCTATCACAGCAGATATTGATTCATTTGTTGTAGATGCTAATATCACAGGTATGCCAGGGTATTTGATAGCAGAAAGTGTACCTGCATTATTACCACCTGCAGGAGCCGGATCACCAAAAAGTAATTTTCCTCGTTTAGTGATTAAAGGTGACTCTATGGCTTGTGTAAGAATTAGTGGCAATGTTCCTGCCAATGCGCCTACAGGCACTAATAACTTAACAATCAATTTGTATGTATATACAAGCAATATCCACAGTGCTGATTTGGTCATTGATGCGCTGATCCCAACCATTTATCCAGGCAGAAAAACAGACACAATAACATCAATTACAGATTATAAATTAGTTATAAATCCTATACCATGTTGGGCTGTAGGTATAAGCGATTTAGCTAAATACAATTTTGAAATTGTGCATGCAGTACCAAACCCAACTTCAAATACTACAACCGTAACATTTATGTCAAATCTTCAAGATCAATATGAATATAAGTTGGTAAACAACTTAGGCGAAATGGTATTAAACAATACGATTAAAGCAAATACTGGCTTAAATTATATTCAAGTTGATGCTGCCAACTTAAGTAGTGGTCTTTATCTTTTTTCATTGAGCAATGGCAAAAATTTAGTGACCCAAAAAATACAGGTTAGCAAATAAGCTCAATCATTATTCTATAAAAAAAACATCTTGAACTTTTTCAGGATGTTTTTTTTTATACATTTACATCCAATAATTAATACCATGAGTGAAATCATATCTACACAAAAGGCACCTGCACCCGTTGGGGCTTATCCGCATGCCCGAAGGGTTGGCAATTTATTATTTTTATCGGGTATTGGGCCACGTACACCCATTACCAATGAAATTCCTGGATTAACACTTGACAAAAATGGAAATTTTGAAACATTTGATTTTGAAGCACAATGCAGAAGTGTATTTGATAATGTAAAAATTGTATTAGAAGCAAGTGGCAGCCGATGGGAAAACTTAGTAGATGTGACAGTTTTTTTAGTCAATATGAAACGCGATTTTCATACTTACAATAAGTTGTATGCCGAATATTTTACGAATGCACAACCTTGCAGAACAACAGTAGAAATCAATAGTTTACCTACACCAATTGCCATTGAATTAAAGTGTATTGCGGTCATTGAATAATTAAAATAAGGAGGTATTTTACAATAAATTTACAGTCCTCTAAATATGACATGAAATCCCTATCCTATAGATCAATGTAAAGTTCGTTTGAATGAATTTATGATTTGAATTAGATCTAAAATACTCAATGGGCTCTTGACGTTTGCAATTACCAACTACCACTGGAACCTCCGCCATCGAAGCCACCACCACCACCACCGAAGCCACCAAAGCCACCGCTGTCGCTGCTACTGCTTCCACCGCCACCCCAATTGCTTCCGCCTAAAAAACCACCCCCACTACCCCATCCGGCATCGTTGTTTTTATATCCCCTTCTGCTCATATAAGTAGTGCCTGCTTTATTGCGTAAAACAAAAAAGAATATAAAAATGACTACCATGAATATAAGTATAAAAATCAATGGAGATACATTAGATGCACCTGCAGGCTCATCTGCTGTGAATTCACCCTTACTATAGCCGATTATTTTGTCTACAGCCTGGTCAAAACCTTTGTAGATATTTCCTTCTTTAAAATTAGGAACAATCTGTTCACGAATAATTCTACTGCAAATGACATCAGGCAATACACCTGACAATCCATACGCAGGTGAAATATTGATTTTTCTGTCATTTTTTGAAGCCAGTATCAATACCCCATTTTTCTTACTTTCTTTACCAATATCCCATTTTCTGCCCAGTTCTACCGCATAATCTTCAATGGGTAATCCTTCTAAGGATGTAACTGTTACAATGGCTATTTCATTGGATGATTCTTTTTCAAAATTTAATAATTTGGTTTCCAGCAACAAAACCTCTTCGGGCGACATCATATTGCCTAAATCATTTACCAAGGCCGGCTTCGAAGGCAAGTCAGGTATTTGGCTGTGAAATTTAGACTGGCAATAAGCTTGCATTGAACAAAGCAATATTCCCATGTTTATCATTAAACATAGCAAGCAATATGCAAATTTATTATGGATGGTTTTTATCATTTTCCAAATACTATTTCGTCTGGTAATTCATTTTTATTTTCACCATTATATGGAAAATGTTTGTGTAATTCAGTGCCTACTTCATTGATACATTGAATCAAACTTTCTGCTTCTCTTTTTTCATAAAAACCTTTGATTAAATTTTTACTTTGCCTATCCCAAAAAGATTGCGTTGTTTTTTCAAAAATATATTTATCACTATACAAAGCAAAATCTCTGTCTTTATATGCGATATAAATTAATACAGCGTTTCTGTTTACGGTTTGATACATATTGAGCTGATTAAATATTTCATAAGCTCTCCACAAAGGATTCATATATACACAATGGCTCTCTATAAAAATTCTGATTTCACCAGATGTTTTATTTTCATTTTCAATAACACAATCTAATATGCGTTGATTTTCTTCTTTAGAAAAAAGGGTTTTGATAGTAGAAAATGAAAACATACTTGTTGATTATTTTAAAAAATGGAAGCCATTTAGAATTGTACCTTAGGTGCTTTTTGTGAAGCAGCATCCGCTTCAAATGTAGGTTTGGCTTTAAGTCCAAACATATTCGCAAAAAGGTTCGTTGGAAAACTTCTAGCTTTGGTATTATATACCTGAACTGATTCATTAAAATCTTTTCGGGCAACGGTTACCCTGTTTTCGGTGCCTTCAATTTGCACTTGTAAATCAAGGAAATTTTGATTGGCTTTCAGGGTAGGATAATTCTCAGTAATCATCATTAATCTTCCTAAAGCTTGACTTAATTGACCTTGTGCAGCTTGAAATGCAGCTAATTTTTCGGGGGTAAGGTCATTAATATCAACTTTCATTTGTGTAGCACTTGCACGTGCATTGATTACATCCGTTAAAGTTTTTTGTTCAAAATTAGCGGCCCCCTTTACGGTATTGACTAAATTTTCAATTAAGTCAGATCTGCGCTGGTACTGGTTTTGCACTTCTGCCCAGGTACGCTTTACATCTTCATCTTTTGCAACTAAGCCATTGTAAGTACTCTTTACATAAAGGAAGACAACTGCTAAAATGGCTAAACCAATTAATAATTTTTTCATGTTTTATTGTTTTGATAATTTATTTAAAAAATATTTTTTACAAAGAAAACAAAAAAATGCTTTTAAATATAAAAAACTTACAATACATTTGACCCATAAAACAAATAAAAAGTATTATATATGAAAAAATTACTTATCTTTTCTTTAATGATTGTTTCAGCACTCTCAGTAGATGCGCAAAGAAAAAGAACACGTACAGCTACTACACAAGGTAACGTAGTTGTTAGAATGGGCATGGGCGTTCACACCACTAAATGGGATCCAGATGGAGATGCACTTTACAGAGCAACAGATTTCCATTTCAGACCATCAGTTGGTTACATGGTAATTGACAATTTGGAGTTAGGTGGAAACTTAGGCGTATCTTATGGTGAATCAGAAGATATTGCTACACAAAACCCAACTTTAAGCAAAAGAGTAACTGACAGAACAGATGTTAACTTTGGTATTTATTTACAAAAATATTTCCCTTTAAACAATTGGTTCGCTTTCTATACATATGGTAACTTAGGTTTATCTACTGGTACTGAAAATGTAGACGACGTATTAGGTTCTATCACTACAAGAAACAAATCAATGTCAGGTAGCAGAACAGGTGTTGGTGGTGCAGTAAACTTCGGTTTTTCTTTCACTCCTTACAATGCATTTGCATTTTATGCTGACTTAGCTGGTTTAAGCGTTGCAACTACTAAATGGGATCCAGATGGTACAGCACCAGCAGATCCAATCATCAACACTACTGACGTAGGTTTTGATGTAATTGGTAACACAAATAGCAACACAAGTTCTATGATTCGTCCATTAACTTTTGGATGTGCTTGGTACTTCGGTCGTGGTCTTTGGAAAAAATAATCAAACCATATTTTTATAAAAAATCCTGCTTAGCAATAAGCAGGATTTTTTTTGTTCATAAGTAAACGTATTTACTAAATTGGTTTCCGCTTTTGCCATGATATAAGAGTAGAAAAACAAATTTAACGGTGTACAAGCAAACTGATATGAAAAAGGAAACAGGTCCAATCAATGTTTCGGTTCACTTCAAAGCAATAAACAGGCTTACAATGGGTTTAATTTTTAGGAAATAAATATTAATTGCAGGTATTAACTCCATATATAAAACGAACAGTTCAGTATATTGGATATTAAAAAAAATCCCAATGCTTGCGTATTATGTTTAGCTATAAATAATGTTATAAGGGTATTAAATCCCTTATTCAAATTCGAACCATTCTGTGTATCTGAAATCAAATAACCTATGCTTGCGTATTATTCTTAGCTAAATAATATAAGGTGTTTGTGTTCTCATCACTAAACACTTCATTTGCACAAGCTATAACATCATCTACACTTACTGCCTGATAATTACCTAACTCCTGATTCATCATTTCGGCATCGCCAAGCAATTCATAAAAAGCAAGGTTATTGGCACGACTCAGTAAACTTAAATCTTCAAACGCAATCATGCTTTCAATTTTGTTTTTTACTTTTTCCAATTCAAGTTCCGATATTTTATTGTTCTTTAATAGCCCTATTTCTACCTGTATTGCTTTATCAGCATCTTCAGGTTTTACAAATGGTAAAATTTTCCCTTCTATGACTAATAATCCATTTTCAACACTTCCTGTATGGTAACAATCAATTTGACTAAAAATAGCCTGTTCTTTGACTAATTTTTGATGCAATCGAGACGATTGACCACCGCTAAATATTTCAGTGATGACATCAGCAGCATAATATTTTTTATCTAATCGATTGGCTATATGATAGGCTTTAAAAATAACAGAAACAGGTACATCTTTTTCTATTATTTGCATACGCGGAGCTGTTTGCATAGGCTCCTTCGCAATATTTCTTACGTAGGGCTCACCTGATTCGATGGGCTCAAACCATTTTTCTGCATATGCTTTTACTTCAGCAGTGGTGATATTTCCAGCTACACAAAGCACTGCGTTTACGGGTCTATAATGCTTGAAGAAAAAGTTTTTTACATCCTGCAATTGAGCATTTTCAATATGTGCGAGCTCTTTGCCAATGGTCATCCATTGATAAGGATGTTGGGTATAACAAAGCTCACGAAGGTATTTCCAAGTATCACCATAAGGCTTATTGATATAATGTTCCTTAAACTCTTCACAAACCACTTTACGCTGTACTTCCAGGCTTTTTTCACTGAATGCAAGACTTAACATACGATCGCTTTCCAGCCAAAAAGCTGTTTCGATGTTTTTGGCAGGTAATTGAATATAATAATTTGTAATGTCATTGGTTGTATAAGCATTGTTTTCGCCACCTGCCATTTGCAAGGGTTCGTCATAATCAGGAATATTAATTGACCCTCCAAACATTAAGTGTTCAAACAAATGGGCAAAACCTGTTTGGGCAGGATTTTCGTCTCTTGCACCCACATCATAAATAACATTCATAGCCACCATGGGTGTAGATGTATCATGATGCACTATACATCTGAGTCCATTTTTTAATGTGAATTTTTCATATTTTATCATGATACCATTTATTTAAAATTAAAAACCAATAAACTGTTTTGTTTATACCAGAACAACTTGCCTTTAATAGCCTCTGGCAACATTCCCTTCCATATAATTCATAAAAGCTTTGTTGACAACTACATTACCACCCGGTGTTGGATAATCGCCTGTAAAATACCAATCCCCTTGATTGTCGGGACAAGCTTCATGAAGATTTTCGATGGTTTGATATATAATTTCTACATCAGCATTGACATCAGAGGTACGAAGCATTTGGGCAATTTTTACATTGATTTCTTCAATCGAATATTGCTTATAAATACGTTTTACAAAATTTTGCGTAGTCAGTTTATTTGATTTTTCAGCTTGCAAACAATCAGCATAAACATCTGTTAGAATATGGGTTTTATGATGGTCTTTGAGTAATTCTACGGTTGCCTGAAAAGCAATAAATTCTCCCATCTTACTCATATCGATTCCATAGCAATCAGGATATCGAATTTGAGGTGCCGATGACACAATGGTGATTTTATTTGGGCCCAGACGATCAAGCATTCTAATGATACTTTCTTTGAGGGTAGTGCCACGTACAATTGAATCGTCGATCACCACCAATGAATCGATGCCTGCACGTACAGTACCATAGGTGATATCGTATACATGTTGTACCATTTCGTTTCGGGCAGCATCTTCTGTAATGAAAGTACGCATTTTTACATCTTTGATGGCTATTTTTTCGATTCGCACCCTGCGTTCTATCATTTCACGCAATTTGGTTTCATCAAAATTTTTATCCCAGGCTTGTATCCTATTTACTTTAATTTCATTCAGATAGGCTTCCGCACCTTTAATAAGACCATAAAAGGCCGTTTCTGCAGTATTAGGTATAAAAGAGAAGATGGTATTTTTCAAGTCGTATTTAATCGATTTTAGTACTTTTTCGGAAAGTAATCGACCTAATTGTTTACGTTCTTTATAGATATCTTCATCACTGCCTCTTGAAAAATAAATACGCTCAAAACTACAAGATTTTTTCTCTGCCTGTGGCAATATGGATTCTACAGAATATGACCCATTAGCCTTTACGATTAGGGCATGGCCAGCAGGCAGCTCTATAATATGTTCACGCGTGGTTTTGAAAGCAGTCATCAGTACAGGACGTTCAGAAGCGGCCGCTACGATTTCATCATCAATATAATAATAAGCCGGACGAATGCCATGTTTGTCTCTGAGTATAAAACTATCGCCATTGCCGCAAATGCCTTCGGCAACAAAACCACCATCAAACATACTACAGGCCTTGCTCAATACCTCTTTCCACTGGATATCGTCGGGATTATTATTTACTTCTTCACGCAAAAAATAATGAATGATCTCCATCATAGCCGAAAGATCACTATCTGTTTTCATTTTGCTTAGTTCATCTTTATGTACAAAATGAAATAGTTCTTTGGTATTGACTAAATTAAAATTGCCTGCCAAACACAGATTTAGCAATGGATTGATATCAGATTTAATAAAAGGATGACAATATTCGATATTATTACGTCCTTGAGTTCCATATCGCAAATGCCCAAGCATTACTTCACCCATGTAACTCAGGTAGCCCTTCATCAATTCGGGATACATTCTTATATCAGGTTGTAATTTTTCAACTTCTTCAATTTCGTTTTGCACCTGTTTGAAAATATCTGCAATATTTTGGCCATTATTGCATCTGATACGCTTCATAAATGGGGTACCTGCTTGTACATTCAACTTCACGGTAGCGATACCTGCTCCATCCTGCCCCCTATTGTGTTGCTTTTCCATCATTAGGTATAGCTTATTTAGCCCATAAAAGGCCGTGCCATAAGTTTGGTGGTAATAGGAAAGGGATTTGCGAAGTCTTAAAAATGCGATGCCACATTCATGGCGGATTTCATCTGACATAGGAGTGCAAAATTAGTACTTAAAGTTGAATAATAAAGTTTATATGGTTAAAGAAAACCAATAAACATAAAAGGCATCAGATGACTATGCTTTAAAAGTAGAAAATAGATAAATTTTATTTAAACAAGTAAGGGGTACATTTACCCCAAGAGCACCTTATTAACAAAAAAACAGAATGGAAATTACATCCACCCCATTGCTTCAAAACCTTTACGGAACGGCCAAGGAATAGAGGCTAAAATAAGAATTAGACCAATTAGATAATACCAGAAAGCAGCTTTGTGCTTGCCTAAATCTGAATTTGCCTTTTTTGATTTTGATCTACCGATATGTATGATGATAATGGCAATCAACATCATAGCTATATGTTCTACCGCAAAGAAACGGGTAAAACCATCTTTCATTACAAATCCCATACCATTTGCTTGGATATTTTTATATCCTAAGCCACTTGTAAAATATAATATCAACCCTATTAGCAATTGCAAATCTATAACACTGGTAAACATTACACCTGCGGTATTATCTGATTTAGTAAAAGAAGATTGTTGTTGCATGCCCATGAAAGCCTTGAAAATGGCGTAAATGGCAGTGAGTATCACTAACCAACGGAGGATGCTATGAATATTGTGCAAGTATTCCATAAAATTGTTTTTGGAGTGCAAAGATAAACAAGCATTTAACAAATAGCCAATTATATTATATACACATAAGTGGATTACTATTTTATTATTTAAAGCTACAGATTGAATAAAATCTATAATTATTCGTAATTTTACAATAACGAAATACATATTGATATGTTTAATGACGATTTTTTTGGAGATGACGATTTTCGTGATATTGAAGATTTACTCATTGAGTTTTTTAAAATTAAAAGAGGAGAGCCCCATGGTATTGTATCCGAAGAAGATTTTGAATATTTGATTGATTATTTTGAAACCAATAGCGACCGTGAAAATGCAGGTCTCGCATGTGATATTGCATCTACATTATATCCTTTTTCTTCCACATTGTTCTTACGTAAGGCAGAATGGCTGATGAATCAAAAAAAATATGGTCAAGCCTTGAAAATATTAGATCAGGTAGAAGAAATTGACCCAAATAATATTGAGTGTGTATTTATGAAATCCGATATTTTACTGGATCAAAATCGTTTTTCAGAAGCGGTAGATATTCTTGAAAAAAATGCAGATAAGTTTGACAGTGTAGATAAAACTGATATTTTATTAGAGCTTTCTGAGATTTATGATGAATTAGAAGAATTTGAAAAAGTATACACTACTCTAAAGAGAATACTCCTTTACGAACCTACCAACGAAGATGCTTTATTGCGTATTTGCTTTTGGGCAGAAATCAATAATTTTCATGAAGACAGTATTGAATTGCACAACAAAATTATTGACCAGGTACCGTTTAATGCCATGGCATGGTACAATTTAGGCGTTGCTTACCAGGGTTTAAAATTATTTGAAAAAGCCATTGATGCCTATGATTATTGTTTGGCCATTGATGATAAATTTGAATATGCCTACCGAAATGAAGGTGATGCATATATACAGCTCAAGAAGTTTAACAAAGCCATTGAAGTCCTTGAAATGCATCTTTCTATTGCCAAACCTGAAGATATCATTTTGGAAGCCATCGGATATTGCTGGGACAAACAAAAACAATATGCAAAAGCAAGAGATTACTATCGAAAAGCTTCGCAACTGAATCCGCAAGACGACCAAATATTTTTTAAAATAGGTGAAACTTACACCAAAGAATCTCAATGGGAAAAAGCGATTAAAGCGTATTCGGTAGCATTGCATATCAATAAAAACAACGCCTCTTATTGTTTGGCACTCGGCAATTGTTTAATGGAAATGGGGGCAGACAAAGAAGCATTGGTTTGCTATTTAAACGCCGTACAACTGCGACCCGATATTAAATCAACCTGGCAAGCTTTGGTAAAAGCATTGTATGTGGCAAATTACTTAGATGAAGCCTTGTCGCAACTCATTATTGCTGAAGAACATTGTGGCGAAAAAATTGAATTTGTTTATTACAAAGCAGCCATCCTTTTAGCCCAGGGCAAAACAAAAGAAGCTGTGATACAACTTGAAAATGCATTGGCTACCAATGATAAAAAAATAAGCGCCCTCAAGTTTATTGACCGAGAAGTGATACATCATCCGGTATTTGCAGAGGTATTGGTACGAAACAAAAAGAAAAAATAAGGCCCTGTGTTTCAATCTAAACTACCTCATGTAGGCACCACCATATTTTCAGTGATGAGTCAATTGGCAAGCGAACATCAGGCCATCAACTTATCGCAAGGTTTTCCCGATTATATGATTTCGCCACAATTAATGGCCTATGTAAATGAAGCGATGCATGATGGCTACAATCAATATGCGCCAATGCCTGGCATTCCGGCACTAAGAAATATACTCGCCGATAAAATCTATAAACTTTATCAGGTGAATGTGAATCCTGAAACCGAAATAACCATTACCCCTGGAGCTACATATGCGATTTATACTGCATTTACCACTTTCTTACAAGCAGGTGATGAAGTGATTGTGCTTGAACCAGCCTATGATAGTTATATTCCAAATATCACTCTCAATGGGGCAAAAGCGGTTTGTGTGCCATTAAAATATCCTGATTATGCTGTTGACTGGCAAAAAGTAAAGGATGCCATTACGGTTCACACAAAAGCCATCATCATCAATACCCCTCACAACCCTACTGGTTATGTATGGACAGCAGATGATATGCACATGCTTGATGAAATCACCAGCAACACCAATATACTGATCATCAGCGATGAAGTATACGAACATATTACACTGGATGGTCGTATGCATGAATCTGTGTTGAAATATGAAAATCTGCGGGCAAGAAGTTTTGTCATTTATTCCTTTGGCAAAGTATTTCATGCCACCGGCTGGAAAATAGGTTATTGTGTAGCCCCCGAAGCCCTGAGCAAAGAATTTAGAAAGGTGCATCAGTTTATCGGTTTTACAACCAATACACCCATGCAAGTGGCCTTAGCAAAATTATTGGCCGATGAACATGAATATTTGCAACTTCCCCATTTTTTTGAACAAAAAAGAAATTTATTTTTAAATCTGATCAAAGACCTGCCTTTTACGATTTACCAACAAGCACAAGGAAGTTATTTCCAACTGGCGGGCTATGAAAAAATAAGCAAGTTGGGAGATAAAGAATTTGCCATTTGGCTGACCCAGCACATAGGCGTTGCAACCATACCTATCAGTGCATTTAATCATGACGGCAAAGATGACCAATTGATTCGCTTTTGCTTTGCCAAAAAGGACAGTACATTAATTGAAGCTGCCGAGAGGATGAAGAAATTGCTTTGATTGCAAGGAATAAAACAAGGTATTTAATTCATGTATAGTGCCATTGTTACAGACAGAAAAATGCATATAAGTCATTTCAACAAAATCTGTCAATAACCTAAGAATGAATACTATTTAACCACCTTAATACAACCGTCTTTGATTTCTACTTTGTCATCCGCTTTTACTTCAACCTTACCACAAGAAGTTTCGATAATGCATTTAGTACCACTTCCTTGTACAGTAGTTGCACCCGTTGTACTGCTTCTAAATTCCACCTCTTTAGTTGAACCATCCATGGTCACTTTAAACTTATGATTTTTTGAATCTTTGTTGTAATATTTAATATATACAGACCCAAAGATGGAAGAAAAACTAAAAATGCTAAGAATTAAAATCAAGATTCCTTTTTTCATAAAATATATTTTTTAAAAACCAAAACTACATTTTTTTTGTAAAACAATCATTGTTAAATACATAAGTGTATCCTTCTCATTGATAAGTGACTGGAAATTTTAGGTAATTGAAAAATATTGATTCATCTTGCATCATTTATGCAATGCAACGACCATAAATATTTTATGCTTTATAAGCCCTTCAATATGGTTTCGCAGTTTATTGGCAATGATGGCTTAAGGCAACTTCATGAAATAGACTACAACTTTCCTGAAGGTATACATGCCATAGGTCGATTAGACAGTCACTCAGAAGGTTTATTATTACTTACAACCAATAAAAAAATCACTAAACTGTTGTTTGAAAGTAAAACACCACATCGTCGCACTTATATAGTACAAGTATTAAATGTGATGACAGAAGAAAAAGCCGAGCAATTAAGAAATGGCATTGCTATAAAAATTAAAGGAAATGTGGATTGGACGACGAGTCCCTGCGAAGTGGATATCATTGATAAACCGACCAACTTGTTTCCTGTAGAAAATGGCTTAAAAGAGTTTATACCCCATTCATGGTTACGGATTACCCTAACAGAAGGTAAATATCATCAAATACGAAAAATGGTGTTCGCGATGAGACACCGGTGCAGAAGATTAATACGTATTTCTATTGAAGATATGCATATAAATGACCTTGCCCCTGGCATGGTAAAAGAAGTGAATGAAGCAGATTTTTTCAGATTACTGAAAATTTGATTGGATTAAAATGTTTTTCATTTAAATATATTTGGGATTATCAAATGTTTAAAATTGAAAATTGGCAATTCAAAATTATATTTGCACACTTATGATAAATATTACTTTTCCCGATGGCAATGTACGTCAGTATGAATCTGGCGTATCATCTATGGATGTTGCAAAGTCGATCAGCGAAGGATTGGCTAAAAAAATATTAGTGGCTGAACTCAATGGTGAGGTCGTTGATTTATCACGCCCTATAACAACAGACAGCACTATTAAATTAATCACATGGGAAGATGCGGTTGGTAAAAATACGTTTTGGCATAGCTCCGCACATCTGATGGCAGAAGCCGTTGAGTCTGTATTTCCAGGTGTTAAATTTTGGGTAGGCCCTGCACTTGACAATGGGTTTTATTATGATATGGATTTAGGCGACCGACAAATGACCGAAGAAGATTTGGCCTTGCTGGAAAACAAAATGGCTGAATTGGCCAAACTTAATAATAGCTATATCCGCGAAGAAATATCAAAGAAAGATGCGGTTAGTTATTTCTTTGAAAAAAATGACGAATACAAATTAGACCTCCTACAAAACTTAGCGGATGGGGGTATTACATTTTACAAACAAGGAAACTTTACCGATTTGTGCAGAGGACCACATATCCCTCACACCGGACATATCAAGGCCATTAAGTTGACAAATATAGCTGGAGCTTACTGGAAAGGGGATGAAAAAAACAAACAATTGACAAGGGTGTATGGTGTTACTTTCCCCAATGCCAAATTGCTTGAAGAACATCTTTTGATGCTTGAAGAAGCTAAAAAAAGAGATCATCGAAAACTTGGTAAAGAATTGAGTATTTACACCATGAATGATGATATTGGACCTGGTTTGATTTTATGGATGCCTAATGGGACTATTATTATTGAAGAACTCGAAAAATTAGCCAAAGAAACGGAAGAAGCTGCAGGTTATAAAAGAGTTGTAACACCTCATATTGCAAAAGAAAATTTATACATCACAAGTGGGCATTTGCCATACTATGCTGACAGTATGTATCCTCCGATGGAACTTGATGGTACAAAATATTATTTAAAAGCCATGAACTGCCCGCATCATCATAAGATATTTGATGCTGAACCGCATAGTTATAAAGATATGCCATTGCGACTGGCTGAATATGGCACTTGCTATCGATATGAACAAAGTGGTGAATTATTTGGGCTTATGCGTGTACGATGTTTGCATATGAATGATGCCCATATTTATTGCTCCAAAGAACAATTTGCAGAAGAGTTTAAAGCGGTAAATGCTATGTACCTTAAATATTTTAAAATTTTTGGTATTGAAAAATATGTGATGCGTCTTTCATTGCATGACCCTGAAAAACTTGGGCAGAAATATGTAAATGAACCCGAACTTTGGTTAGAAACAGAAGATCTAGTAAGAAAAGTATTGATTGAAACAGGGGTTCCATTTGTAGAAGTAAAAGGCGAAGGTGCTTTTTACGGACCTAAAATAGATGTACAAATATGGAGTGCCATTGGTCGTGAATTTACTTTAGCAACTAATCAGGTTGACTTTGCCCAACCACGTAGTTTTGGATTATCGTTTACCAATCAACATAATGAACAAGAAATTCCATTGATTATACATCGTGCACCTTTGGGTACCCACGAAAGATTTATTGGTTTTTTGCTTGAACATTTTGCAGGTAAATTACCTATGTGGCTGGCTCCTGTTCAAGCCAAAATATTGCCCATCAGCGATAAATTTATGGATTATTGTGTCGACATTAAACAAAAGATGAAGGCTCGTGGCATACGTGTAGAAATTGATGACCGTAGTGAAAAAATAGGCAAGAAAATACGCGATACTGAATTGCTAAAAGTACCTTATATGTTGGTGGTTGGCGAAAAAGAAATGGCCGAACATGGTGTTTCTTTGCGTATGCAAGGCAAAGGAGATCAGGGACTTATACAAGTAGATAGTCTGATAAGCGGCATGGTAGATTTGATTCAAAACAGGAGATAGTATTTTTGTTTGAAGCGCACCTGCATTTACTATGTTCATCATGATTTTTGCTATCACTGCGGCACTGCCTTCGTTCTATCAAGGCTATCTTTCATCGACTGAATATAAATTAAGCTGATGAAATGCACCAACTGCCAAACTAATTTCCAATCAGGATTTTATCTGTAGCAATAATTTTTGTATCGTCAAGCAATCGAACAAAATAGATTCCCATGGGCTGTTTTCTCAGATCGCAAATTGTAGTAGTGGCTGTTGTTTTGCTGTCAAAAACTTTTATGCCTAATACATTGACGATTTCTACGTTTGAAATATGTGACTCAGTTTTTAAAATGAAGAGGCCTGTGGAAGGATTAGGAAATATGATATACTGCTTATCATTTTTTTATTTTCAGCATTTTTAAATATTTCAATGGCAAATTTGCTAAACGGCTTTCTATCTGCAATAAGGTCTATAAATATATTGGTATCAATAAATACTTTTTCATAAGTGCTTTTCTTCTAATGATTTTCTGAGTTCTTGATCTTCGTCAAAGTCTATTGGGAGCTTTACAGCACCCACAATATTTTGTAGTTTCGATGAGATTGTTTGTTCGTCAAAATTTTCTTGGGTAAGATTCTCTAAATAATTTTCTATCAGTTTTGACAAACTTCGATTGGTTGTTTTTGCATAGATTTTTGCTTTTTCAATGATACTTTGTTCAACCGTTAATGTAAGCTTTGAAGTCATATACGTATATTTAACACAAAGATACGTATAATAATTATATAGTGATATAATGCCAAGGTAATTTTAAATTATAACCATATTATAAAAATAGCATTGTGCTTATTTCGGATTGAAATAATTTTCAACACGATTAGGAGAAACAAGCATTGGACTTTTCAGTACTTCACATTGATATGACTATTTGAAAATCATAATCATTCTAAAATACTTGACAAAATAGGGAATCACAGTGGACACATTAAAGATTCCCAATTTTAATATGCTGAAATTCATGTTGTTTAGGCTTTATACCTACTTTAGGTAAATAACTTTCAAAAAATAATAAAATCGTCTTAATTCCTAATAGGCTACTCAAGCAATAATTTATCTGTAGCGACCAATGAATGACCGTTCATCAAACGTATGAAATAAACCCCTTTAGCATTATTAGACATATCAATCAATAATTGATTATCATTTATGTTCTGTTTGAAAATTTGAATACCCAATACGTTGTAAACTTCTACAATTGAAATGTCCGCTATATTTCTGAGCATAAAAACACCTGTTGAGGGATTAGGATATATGGTATAAGATTGATATTTTGATTCTATCGCTGAAATGGCTGTAACCAAATTTTCATTTTTTATAACGCCACTATCTGTTGCTGCATATATTGTATTATCTTTAAAAGCTAATGACCATACCCTATTAGGGTTATTATAAATTAAATTCCATGTATTGCCATTATTGGTAGAGTGGTAGATGCCAGCATTATGTGTACAGGCAAATAGATTATTGCCATATGTATTCATATATAAAACTTGAGGATTTAAGATGCCATTATTCGATGCTGTCCAATTTGCACCATTATTAGCGGATACATATACACCATCCCCACTCGTTCCAGCAAATATGTTTGAAGCTACTTTCACCAATGCTTTAATGGGTAAATTTGGCAAACCATTATTTACAAGTACCCATGAGTTGCCATTGTTGGTAGAAAAATAAACATAACCACTATCAGCACCTGCAAATAAGTTTGTACCATCTGACATCAAGGAATGAATGGTTAAATTACTTATCCCATTGTTTACTGGAGACCACGAGGAGCCATTATTGATTGAAATAAAAACACCTGCACTTTGGGTACTTGCAAAAAAATTGTTACCTATTTTTACTAAAGACGATACTGGATTATTTCCAATGCCCGTATTTGCTGCATTCCATGTATTACCATGATCTGTTGATATGTAAAGGGAAGGGCCTGATAAAGAAGACCCGCAAATATAAGATTACTATCAACAAAAAGGTTCGAATTGAATTACAAGACATGCCATTAAAGGATTCATTCCATACATTGCCCTCATCTGTAGATAAATAAGCTCCCACACCATTTGTACCTACTAGTAAATTTATCCCATCTAAATGAATCGAAGTAGTTACTTGATACACACTTTCATTGTTTATAGATGTCCACGAATTGCCATTATTTGTAGAAAGGTATAGACCTCTCGGAGATTGCCCCGCATAGATATTTGTACCATTGACAGACAATGAATAGACGTCGTTTATATAATTCCCATTATTTACAGATACCCAGTTGGACCCATTGTTTGTGGACCTAAATATGCCCCCGCAATTAAGCGTACCCGCAAAATTGTATTCCCACTTGTTTTTAAAGCAAAAACCTGCAAATTGCTTAATCCATTATTGACTGCTATCCATGAATTTCCATTATCAGTAGATAAAAAACTCCCCCTCCATTAGTTCCCGCAAAACATTTGAACCATTTGTAGTTATGCATCTGACATTTTTATTTGTCAAGCCATTATTTTTTAGGCGTCCATGAATTTCCATTATCTGTTGATAAATAAATACCGCCATTATTATAAGCTGCCGCAAAAATATTATTTCCACTAATAGCTATCTGTTGAATGTTTTGTGCGGTCATTCCATTATTGGCAATTGTCCATGAGCCACCATTATTGGTAGATTTATACATACCCACATTTCCATTACTACTTGCAGCAAAAAGTGTAGTGCCTGAAACTGCTATATCATTGATTACTGTGCTGTTAAGCCCGTTATTAATGCCAAACCATGTATTCCCATTATTTATAGATTTAAATATGCCCCCTCCATTGGTGCCAGCATAAATATTGGCCCCATTAATTGTTATACATTGAATGGGATCACTACTAAGACCATTACTAACGTCAGTCCATGTGATTCCATTATCGATTGAATGTGATATTTTTTCCATACGAAAAGGTTGCAAACAAATCAGTTGCATTTGATGCTATAGCAGTTGTTTGACCACCATAAGGGCCATTTGTCTGTATCCATTGTGCATTTAATTTTGCGCAAAAGGTAAAAAGAATAAGAGAAGCTAAAAGCTTTGTTTTCATTTGTAGTTATTTACATCTATTGTAAATATACCAAACATTTATTTATTTTTATTACATTTGCCCAAATAGACTACCCTTGAAAACCATCCTTGATAAGCAGAAATTTAAAGTCGTGATTGAACGACTTGCTCATCAATTAATTGAAAATCATGGCACTTTTTCTGATAGTGTTTTGATTGGTTTGCAACCCAGAGGGATTTACTTGGCCAATCGACTCGTTGCTTATATAGAAAGCATTACTAATCTTAAATTGCCCTATGGCAAACTTGATATTACTTTTTACCGGGATGATTTTAATACCAGTAAAGAACTTCATATTCCGAACAAAACAGAAATCCATTTTTCGATTGAAAATAAAAAAGTAATACTGATCGATGATGTATTATTTACGGGTCGAACCATCAGAAGCGCCATGGATGCCCTCGTTGATTTTGGCAGACCCGAAAAGTAGAATTACTTGTGTTAATTGACAGACGTTTTAGTAGACAATTACCGATTCAAGCTGATTATACAGGTATGGTGATAGATTCAATTGTAACCCAAAAGGTAAAAGTCAATTGGCAAGAAAATGAACAACAAGATGAGGTTTTTTAATTGAAAATAAACATAATCATTAAGCATATGTCTTTAAGCACTAAGCATTTATTGGGAATCAAAAATCTTACCCCAAAAGACATCGAATTAATTTTCAAACGGCAGACCATTTCAAAGAAGTTTTAAAAAGGCCTATTAAAAAAGTCCCTTCCTTAAGAGATACTACCATTGTGAATCTTTTTTATGAAAACTCAACCCGAACCAGAATATCGTTTGAATTGGCAGAAAAAAGACTTGGGGCAGATACCATAAACTTTTCAAGCAGTCAATCAAGTGTATCGAAAGGAGAAACCTTGATTGATACCGTCAATAATATCTTATCAATGAAAGTAGATATGGTGGTGATGCGGCATAGTGCCAGTGGAGCACCCCATTTCCTGTCAAACCATATTCAAGCTGCTATTATCAATGCTGGTGACGGCACCAACGAACATCCTACACAAGCCTTACTGGATGCCTTTTCAATCAGGGAAAAACTCAGTACCCTTCAGGGCAAAAAAGTAGCCCTCATTGGCGATATTATGCATTCAAGGGTTGCTTTATCAAACATTTATTGTTTAAAAAAATTAGGCGTAGAAGTGACTGTTGCCGGCCCCCCTACCCTGATACCCAAACATATTGACTCTTTAGGCGTTCATGTTACCTATAATGTAAAAGAGGCCCTCGCATGGTGCGATGTTGCCAATGTGCTACGTATACAACTTGAACGACAAAATATGCCCTTATTTTCATCATTACGTGAATACGCTCTGTATTATGGTATTGATAAAAATTATTAGATTCATTACAAAAAGAAATCGTCATTATGCATCCTGGCCCCATCAATAGAGGGGGTGGAGTTAAATTCGGATGTGGCTGACAGTCACCATTCCATTATCCTTAACCAGGTTGAAAACGGCGTGGCGATTCGAATGGCTGTTTTGTATTTATTATCAGGAAAAGAAATCATTTCATAACAATAGCAACAATACCTCAAATAAGTCCTTTTCTTAGCCTATGATTCAATGCAAATAGGCATTCAATCGATTATTTTTTGGCAGTGTTATAAAAACATTCGGTTTAACGTAATCATAAGGTATTCTAAGATTCATATTATTTCATGTGAATAACTACTATATTTGCAAAAAATCAATTAATTAAGTCATTTGGAAAACAAACAGACTGATTTTCAAATTATCAACATACTAAAATGGGTTTATTCGACAAGCTATTTAAGCGAAATAAGGTACAAGAAGAAGCAAAAGAAACGCTAGACAAGGGACTTGAGAAAACCAAAGAAAGTTTTTTTTCCAAAATCACCAAAGCTGTTGCTGGAAAATCAGTGGTAGATGCCGCTGTTTTAGATGATTTAGAGGAAGCTCTGATCATGTCAGACGTAGGTGTGGCCACTACCGTAGAAATCATTAAAAGAATTGAAGATAGGGTAGCCAAAGATAAATACTTAGGCACCAATGAATTGAATTCCCTTTTGCAAGAAGAAATGGTGAATGTGCTTACAGATGCCCCTTCCTTGGAATATCAAAATTTTGACTTACCTGCTGATAAAAAACCCTATGTTATTTTAGTGGTGGGTGTAAATGGTGTGGGCAAAACCACCACTATTGGCAAACTTGCCTACAACTTTAAAAATGCTGGCAAAAAAGTCATGCTTGGTGCTGCCGACACCTTTCGGGCAGCGGCAGTTGACCAACTGACCATTTGGAGTGAACGTGTGGGTGTCGACATCGTAAAAAAAGAAATGGGAAGCGACCCTGCATCTGTGGCTTTTGACAGTGTAAATAGCGCAGTGGCTAAAGGCGTAGATGTATTGATTATTGATACTGCTGGTCGTTTACACAACAAAGCTTACCTAATGGATGAACTCAACAAGATAAAACGAGTGATTCAAAAAGTAATTCCAAACGCTCCTCATGAAGTATTGCTTGTACTGGATGGCAGTACAGGTCAAAATGCAGTGGAACAAGCTAAACAATTTACACAAACCACCGATGTTACCTCACTGGCCATTACCAAACTCGATGGCACTGCTAAAGGAGGCGTGGTACTTGCGATCGCTCATCAATTTAAAATACCCGTAAAATATATTGGTGTAGGTGAACAAATGCAACACCTGCAAATTTTTAATAAATATGAATTTGTAGATAGTTTGTTTAGTTTAAAATAAAGATATTCTATCAAGTATACATAGTCTCTGTAGAAAATTACCCATACATATTGTTATTTTTGCCCCTCTTTTTATATGAAATCAAAAAAAATCCATCGCGACATTGTAAACATCACGACTTTAGGTTGTAGTAAAAATATGGTGGATAGTGAAGTACTGAGTGGTCAGTTGCTTGCCAATGGCATTGAAGTGAAACATGAAAGTGTAAAACCTGATTATAATATTTCGATCATCAATACCTGTGGATTTATTGACAAAGCCAAGGAAGAAAGTATCAATACCATCCTTGAGCATGTAGCATTAAAAGAAGAAGGATTGTTAGAAAAAGTATATGTTACAGGTTGTTTGAGTGAACGATACAAAGGTGATTTAGAAACCGAAATTCCTGGGGTAGATGCCTGGTTTGGCACCATGGAATTACCCAATATTTTAAAAGCGTTTGAAGCTGATTACAAAGCTGAGCTTGTTGGTGAAAGGCTACTGAGTACACCCACACATTATGCTTATCTTAAAATATCTGAAGGCTGTAATCGTACTTGTTCATTCTGTGCCATTCCTTTAATGCGAGGCAAACATGTATCAAAAACCATTGAGGATTTAGTCACTGAAGCCACCTCATTAGCACAAAAAGGAGTAAAGGAAATCATGCTGATTGCGCAAGAGCTTACTTATTATGGTTTAGATATTTATAAAGAACGAAAACTTGCCGATTTACTCAATGCTTTATGTGAAATTGAAGGCATCGAATGGATACGTTTGCATTATGCCTATCCCCATAAATTTCCAATGGATATCATTGAGGTTATCAAAGCCCAGCCAAAAATTTGCAATTACCTTGACATGCCTTTGCAACATATTTCAGATAATATGTTGAAAGCTATGAAACGTCAAATCACACGAAAAGAAATCGTTGCATTGATCAATGATATCCGCAAGGTACTCCCATCAATTTGCATTCGTACCACACTGATTGCAGGCTTTCCGGGTGAAACCCAGGAAGATGTGGATGACTTAAAATCTTTTTAGAAGAAATGCAATTTGATCGTGTAGGTGTATTTACCTATTCACATGAAGATGGCACAAGTGCCTATGCTTTGGAAGATACCCTCTCCCAGGAGGAAAAAGAAGCAAGGGCTGAAGAAATCATGGCAGTACAGCAAGATATTTCATTGGCAAAAAACGAATCAAAAATAGGTAAAACCTTTAAAGTGATTATTGACAAAAAAGAATCAGGCCGATTTATAGGACGTACTGAATATGACAGTGTAGAAGTAGACAATGAAGTAATCATCAACACCACCAAACGCTTAAAACCAGGCGACTTTGTCAATGTGACCATTACCAAAGCTTATGATTATGATCTGGAAGGTGTATTAATATAAAAAACAAATATCAACGTTTATTCTTTTATGAAACAAATCAATCAACTGATTCTTCAACATGTGAAAATATTTGAAATGATTGGGGTAATCATGCGTATAGTAAGCTTTTCATTGGTTAGCTGGCTGGGCAAAGAAAGTCCTTTTATGTTTGTATGGATATTCAATACTTTAGATGCTGTATTACTTTCATGGTGTGCTATCTTAAAAAAAGACCGAGCCTATACCCTGCTCAATGTTTTTTGGATTTTTGTTGGACTTGTAGGGATATTACGCGCTGCAGAAATCATATAATTTACCAGCACAAACTAATTATTAATATTCCCAATCAAAAGCTCAAATTAAAATTTACACTTTCGTTAATTGCGTCTATTTTTGTTTAAGCAATTACATACCTATGAACCCTATTATACAAGTTAAAAATCTGGTTAAAAATTATGGAGACTTTACAGCCGTAAATGATATTTCATTTGAAGTCTATGAAAATGAGATATTCGGATTGCTGGGCCCCAATGGTGCTGGCAAAACAACAACCCTCGAAATCATAGAAACCCTTCGTGACAAAACAAGTGGCACTGTACTTGTTGATGGTATGCAGGTAGAATCGCATCAAACGCAAATCAAAAAAATCATAGGGGTGCAATTGCAATCTGCGGGTTATTACCCCAATTTAAATTTAAAACAACTACTAGCAGTATTTGCAGGTTTATACAATATTAAAATTGATACGGAAAAAATACTGGCTGAAGTGAATCTGACAGACAAGTCGAACAATAAATATAAAGAGCTCAGCGGTGGGCAAAAGCAACGTTTTTCAATTGCAACTACCCTCATCAATAAACCAAAAATTATTTTTCTTGATGAACCCACAACAGGCTTAGATCCTCAGGCACGTCGTAATTTATGGGAGTTGATTAAAAGTTTAAAAGCGAATGGTACAACCATCGTGATTACAACCCATTATATGGATGAGGCTGAAGAACTTTGTGATCGAATTGCCATTATTGATTCAGGCAAAATCATTTCGCTCGACACCCCTGATCATTTGATTGACCAATTGGTAGCCACAGGATTTGAAAGAAAAAAGCAAGTAAAATTAGCCAACCTCGAAGATGTTTTTATAAATCTTACAGGCAAGGCATTGCGTGAAGAGTAAACCGCAGGAATTCTTTAAATTTGTAATGCAAAATGATATAATAACAATAGCAACACATTTCAGATAAGCTGTTGAAAGCAACGAAACTTCAAATCACTAGAAAAGAAATCGTCGCACTGTTTTATAATATACACAATGTAATCCCTTCAGTTTGCATACCTACAAATCTGATTGCAGGCTTACCGGGTGAAAGCCAAGAAGATGTAAATGACTTAAAACCTTTTATAGAAGAGATGCAATTTGATTGCGTTGGGGTATTTACCTATTCACACGAAGGCGTTACAAGAGCTTATGCATTAGAATACTTCTTTCACAAGAGGAAAAGAAACAAGGGCTGAAGAATTCATGGCAGTGCAACAAGACATTTCATTGGCAAAAAACGTAGTGAAAGAAGGCAAAATCTTAAAGTAATTATTGACAAAAAAGAATTATGCCGCTTTATATGACGCACAGAATATGACAGTGTAGAAGTTAACAATGAAGTAATCATTCACACTACCAAACGATTAAAGCCAGGTGACTTTGTCAATGTGACTATACCAAAGCTTAAGATTATGGACTTGAAGGTGTTTTAATTTAAATTTATATATTTATTGCTGCGTACATAAAAAAAAATCATTTTATATTTCAACATGTAAAAACATTTTAAATGATTGATGTGATCATGAGAATTATTAGCTTTTCATTGGTTAGCTGGCTATGAAAAAAAAGTCCTTTCATGTTTGTATGGATATTCAATACTTTAGATGCTTTATTACTTTCATAGTGCACTATCTTAAAAAAGATCGAGCCTATAACCATCTCAATGTTTTTTGGATATTTGTGAGTATTATAGGAATATTACTCGCATTGGGTTGGTTATAATACCACTCCCCTAAGTCTATAATGACAATGGATGAATTGCGGAAACAAGATGAAACAATATGTTTATAGATATAAATTCATCATAATAATTGTATATTTGAATCAATTCAAGTGTTGCTGTTGATATTATTTTATTAGACCAACTGAAACAGGTGAGTTCTGCTCAATGCTATCCTATGAAAAATTTATTCTTTTGGGGGCTTCTAATTAGCTACAATTGTTTACATGCACAATTCTGTAATTTTCAGTTTAATAACTACAATCCTGGCATTAGTTATTATAACAATATCCCTTTTAACCTAGCGTTGCAAATTGATTCTATGATTGTGAATTGGGGGGATGGTTATATCGAACATTTATCAAACCCTGGACAGAATGATTATCACCAATATTGTAATTGTGGTACATATAATATTTCAATTTCTGTTTTTAACAATGGAATATACAATTGTAGCGCTAACTATCAAGCAGTAATAACGTATACAGCACTAATGAATCATACACTGAATGGCAACACAGTAAATTTCAATACTTACCAAGGTACCAATTATTTTTGGGAATTTGGGGATGGCACTACGTTGAATACAAACACGAACAATGTTTCACATACCTATTTAACGAATGGTGTATTTTATCCTAAGGTTACTTTTGATGTTTATAATGCTAATGCTGCCTGTAATATGGTATGTACAGGAGCTAAAGGATTTGATACTGTTACAATTACAAACGCACCATGTAACCTACAATCAAGTTTTTGGGCATACAAAAATGGACTAGATGTAAATTTTTCAAATTTAACGACTTGCCCCAATTGTGCAAGCCAATCATTTGAATGGTCGTTTGGTGATGGTAGTCCAAATTCTATATTGCTTAATCCTTCACATACATACGCAAATCTAGGGTTGTATCAAGCTTGCTTGTATGCTTCGGGAATCGATTCACTTCAAAATACTTGTACTGATACTTTCTGCTTGGATATCGTATTTAATTACCCTAATTTGGTTTTGGACGAAAAACCCAACACAATAAACATATTTCCCAACCCCGTTCATCATCAATTATTCATCGTCAACACTTCGAATTTTCCAAGAGAATTATACAATTCAATCGGAAGATTGGTGTTTACTACGCTGAAAAACGAAATAGATGTAAGCAATTACGCAAAAGGTATGTATTATCTAAAAGTGGGAGAACAAGAAAAAAAGATAACTAGTCAATAAAAAAATGAAGAGGTATCGATAAACGTCCAATTTTATCGACGCGCATTTATCATAATTACACTCACTAAAATTGGGTTAACCCAAATCAGTAATTGAGAGTGAATATTGGTGAAAAAATTTCATTTACTATTCAGTTTTATCCCTTTTACATATATGTGTTAATCCATAAGACATTCAATAAACAACTGCTAACTTTTTAGACTAATTTGAACAAGCAATTGGTCTTATTTCCCAAACTTCAACTTATTACCTAAATAAACCGCACTGGCACCTAATTCTTCTTCTATTCTAATCAGTTGATTATATTTTGCCATACGGTCGCTTCGTGATGCTGAACCCGTTTTGATTTGTCCACAATTTAAAGCCACCGCTAAATCTGCGATTGTTGCATCTTCTGTTTCACCACTTCTATGACTCATTACGGTATTATAACCTGCATGTTGTGCCATTGTCACCGCATCGATGGTTTCGCTCAACGAACCAATTTGGTTTACTTTTACCAACAAGGCATTGGCTATATTTTCTTTAATACCTCTTTCTAAACGTTGTACATTGGTCACAAATAAATCATCTCCTACTAATTGTACTTTTTGTCCTAATTCTTCTGTCAGCATTTTCCAACCTTTCCAATCATCTTCTGCCAAACCATCTTCAATGGAAACAATCGGATATTGCTTACACCAATTCACCCAAAACTTCACCAATTCTTCACTCTTCATTTTTTTGCCACTCGATTTTTTAAATACATAACATTTTTGTTTGGCATCCCATAATTCGCTGTTGGCTGCATCCATTGCAATGGCAATTTGTGAGCCCGCTTTAAAACCAGCATTTTCAATGGCTGTCATCACTGTTTCAATTGCTTCTTCATTACTTTGAATGTCAGGAGCAAAACCGCCTTCATCGCCTACATTGGTTGAGTAGCCTTTTTTCTTCAATACACTTTTTAAGGTGTGGAATATTTCTGTACCCCATCTCAATCCTTCGCTAAAGCTAGAAGCCCCGATAGGCATCACCATAAACTCCTGAAAATCAATTTTATTATCTGCATGTGCGCCACCATTTAAGATATTCATCATAGGAACAGGTAATGTTTTAGCATTTGTACCTCCTACATATCTAAATAAACTCATTCCACTTTCTTCGGCAGCTGCTTTAGCAGCAGCCATACTGACTGCCAGTATTGCATTTGCACCTAATTTACTTTTATTGGCCGTTTTGTCGAGCGAAATCATCATTCGGTCAATACCTTGCTGGTCGCTTACTTCCATACCTACCAATGCATTGTGAATGATGGTATTTACATTTTTCACGGCTTTCAACACCCCTTTTCCACCATATTGCTTTTTGTCGTTATCTCTTAGTTCTGCTGCTTCATGTATACCGGTACTAGCTCCTGAAGGCACAGCCGCACGCCCCATGGCTCCTTCATCTGTGTATAAATCAACCTCTACGGTCGGATTTCCTCTGCTGTCAAGAATCTGTCTTGCGTGTACATGTGCGATAAAACTCATATGATATATTTTTTTTTGGGCAAAATTAAACAAAAAATGAGCGTTATAAAAGTTTAGAAGGTATAAACTTCATAATGCTGTTGTTAATACCATAGCTTGTAAAGGGCCTATTATAAAGATGAATGATTTAAAAAACAAACAAGTTTACATCATTTGCATTTCTGAGTTATTCAACCTGCCGTCTTTGAGCATTTTAAACTCCTTATATAAAATCCCTTAATTTTTACTTAAAGTATTTACGCAATGCATTTATTACTCTATATTCGTTTTATTATTCTAATGGCATGAAGTTTTCAGCGTTTATACGTTATCTAAAATATTACTTATCATTTATCCCATTTAAGATAAATTTTTTTATTTATGGTGTGGTGCTATTATTATCTTACAAGCTGATTCATGCGTTAAAATAAAAAATCCAGTGGTTCATCAGCCATTGAAATTGAAATGAATCAGGATGCCGCCAAAAAAGATGTGCTACAAATACATACCAAAATAGCCATCGCATTAAAACCCATATTGGGTTTTGTGTATGTCAAACTTTTTTACGACCAAAATCACAGCACAGATAAGTATTTATTGACAGGTAGAATCAAAAGCAATGGATCCCATTTAAAAGTGGCTTAGCTGGTTCTAACAGTTTAGCATTGCCATATATCAAAGAATACTATTTTTCTGGTGCCATGGTTTATTTTGAAGATATGTTAAACTTTTTTTCATTTGCTGTACCTGCTCAGATCAATCAATCAATCGTCAATCCACCACATTCAATTTTGTATAATCCTACTGAATTTCTTCCCAAAAAAACAGAGGAGGAGAAAATTCGTATTGAACAATTACGAAAAGTAGAAGGTGAATATTTGAATTATAAAAAATTTGAAGATTCAGATGATGTGCGAAGAATTGTATGGAAAATATTTGCAAAGAACAAAGAACTTGTGGTGCGTACCCCTGAAATCATGGATCCTTTTGCATCACATATTTATATGTATGCTTCATTTTACAATTCCTTTCCATTTCATTTATACGAATCATTTTGTATGACCATGCTCAATCACTTTAAAAACTGTGTATGGACTGTATATGATACATTGGCAAAAAAAGAATTCGAAGTTAAATATGTAGCCGACCAAAGCATCGCAGCGAATGCACAAGCTATGCATCAAGTAAAATACAATATAACCCTATCAAATTGGCATCAAGACATCACATTAATTGATTATTACAAACCAAAAATGCGAGTATACTTTGTATTCACTCTTTTACTTCCGAAGCAGATGTTGAAAGTCTCATAAGTAACTACGAAGCTGGCACAACCATCTTTTTTGTGCAACTGAGTAAAGTGTTTAAGAGTTATTATTTGTTGAATTGGCTAATGCGCATATTTTTTAAAGCACCCACTGATACACTATCAACTTTGAAGTCTACCTGGGCTATTCATCCATTAAAATTTAAAGTTCAATCGAATGAACAAAAAATTATTTCGCTATTGAAAAAACATGCTATTAATTTTGAAATATTATAAATGAAAGTATTAAAAGACATATCCATTTCACGTTTTTTTGCACAAGTTGTCTTTCTATTGCTTCCCACAGTGATATTGGCAACTTTTATTCTTTGGAATAGCAATCAATACTTCACCTTGTTACGTGCTCAATGGTTTTCGCAGGCAGTCTATTTTGCTTCAGGCTTATTGCTATCTTACTTTTTATTTCAATTTAGGTTTCGATTTTTGCCATTGATGCTGGGTTTATTATTTCTCTTTTTTTCTATTTATAAAATTCTCGACAATTACACGATAGGTGAGTTTGATGGATTTTTCATATCCGTTCAATTTCTCCTGTTTGCTTACCTATTTACATTTGGCTGGCTTTGTGGATGGGGCTTACAACGTATTTCATTTTCGCCTATCATACTCTCAACGATATTTTTTCTGATTAGCATTTTTTTGATATCTAAAACTGGAGAAATCACCATTGCTAAATTATTACAATATTTATCGCCAGTAGTATTGTATACTGTTTATATGATTTACACCAATGAGTCGCTACGGAAAACAGAAAATACCCATGGCATATTTTGGTGGCGATTTAGCAAAAGACTTGTTTTATTTTGTGCATTTCTGATGTTGGTTTTTGGTGCTGTTATTTACTTTATGTATGGAGAAATGAATGCCCGTGTTGATGAATTTGGCGGTCTTGGGAAAGAAGGCGAAAATCAAATGTTACAAACCAAAAAAGATCAATCTGTCAAAAACCGCGAATCGATGGGACTGGGGGGAAATAATAACCGAAATAAAAATCCTGAACCATTATTTTGTGCCCATATCGAAAGTTATATTCCTGGTACTGACATTCCCAATCCCTTATACCTCACTTCATACCATTTTACAAAATTTGATACAGCCACAGAAACTTTTGAAAGAGATAGCACCAATAAGTTCAATGATGAATTTATACCCAATCCAGCCAGCATTCCATTGTTTTTTACCTATAAAGATAGTAGTCGTATTGCCAAAGCCATGGGAACTAAAAACAAGAAAACCGTAGAAGTAGAAGTATATAAAAAACGACTTTCCGCCGATGCTTTTGTTGCCCCCAGTACTTCCTATTTTGTGCAACCTATTACCGTTGAAAAAGATTTCCAGAAGGAGTTTACTTCAGGCTATCGAAGTAAAAGCTATGTATCGGATCTTAACAGCGCTTACTTTATTTACAACTCACCCAATCCGGATATTGTTGCCTTTCAACAACAACGATTTGATGTACTTCGCAAAGCAAAGGGATATGAAAACATCGACAAAGATTTTTTAAATTATTATACTTTCTTTCCCAGCAATGGGCAATACAGACCTGTGAAACAATTAGCTGATAGTTTGGCAAAAGGCAAACGAAGCACCATCGATAAAGTACTTGCTGTACGTGATTATTTTCTTGCAAAAAACGAATTGGGAGAACAGATTTTTAAATATGCCGATAACCCAGGAATTCCTGGACTACCTGGCGCATCTAAATTATTGTATTTTTTGTTTGAAAGTAAAAAAGGGTATTGTGCTTATTATGCAGCTGCCACTGTTTTTTTACTTCGTTCGATGCAAATCCCCAGCCGTGTGGTAACTGGCTTTTTAACGGTGGATCGCAGTGATAAAAACAAAGGCTGGTATTGGTTTTATGAAGACCAATCGCATGGCTGGGTACAGGTATACTTTCCTGAATATGGCTGGATTGATTTTGACACCACAGTGGGGAATGATGAGGCTGAACAATCACCCACCCCTGACGGCACCCCACCTATGCAACCTCCGAATGCGGTGATGGCTGCCAATGGTAAAATTGTTAGCGTGGATACCCTTAAAAAAACATCCATCTTAAAAATTGAAAGATATATTTTTAAAGATGTAGAATATAATCAAGTGAACAAAGAGAAAGGGCTTGACCTCCGTGTGGCAAATATATGGAAAGACAGTATCAAAGTAAATTTACAATATTTAAAGCCTAACACAGAAGTAATGATTGTATCGTATGCTGAAAAATTAAAATCATTTTCAGCGGAAAAAGACGCGGTGTCATTGCTTAATAAACTCCCTGCCTTATTACCAATTGATGAAGTATTTATTAAAAGTGATTTAGACAAAACAAAAAAAACAACAAAAGACCAGGAAGAAAATGAAATAAAGCCACTGACCTATTACCTGAAGCATTTAGCATTTATACTTCTTACCTGTATATTATTGTTATTTACGATACCTATCATCGTGTATAAATGGTATAAATACAAATATCAAAAAGCTAAAAATGTGAAGGAAAAAGCTTACTACACATACAAATCAGCCACTTTTTTACTCAATCAATTACAAGTAGATCGTTTAGACAGCACACCTTTTTATTTTGCTAAACATAAGGTGGACACACAATTTAATACCGACTTTACAAGTTTTATGATTGTGTATTTAAAATCAAAATATGCTAATCAAGTATTGAATACACAGGATGAAACCATTATTCATCAATTTTTTAAACCATTTGAACAAAAAATAAAAAGTCATTATAAATTTACACAAAGAATCAGTCGTTTTTTAAACCTGAATCAATTTGTACGTTTTTATCATTTATCAGAACCCCTAAAAAACAACTAAGTAGATATGGAAAATTATATGGAAACGCAATCGGAAACAAACAATGAATCAATACATACAAACAATGCGGGTATTGGCAATGCTGCGCAAAAAATTGAGTTACTGATTCAAAACATTGAAAAGGTCATTAAAGGTAAACGACCACAAATTAAAAATGTAATTACCTGTTTACTTGCCAAAGGACATATATTGATGGAAGACAACCCTGGTACTGGCAAAACAGTATTGGCACGTACCCTTGCGGGCTCTATAGCCGACAGCCAGGATGGGAGTGCCTTATTTAAAAGGGTGCAATTTACTCCCGACTTATTACCAATGGATCTTTTAGGAACTCATATATTTGATGATGTCAAAAATGAATTTATTTTCAAAAAAGGGCCATTGTTTTGTAATGTTTTATTGGCTGATGAAATTAACCGTGCTTCACCAAAAGTACAAAGTGCATTGCTGGAATGTATGGCTGAAAACCAAATCACGATGGGCGAAACAACCTATCCTTTAGAGAAATTATTTTTCACCATTGCAACCCAAAATCCGATAGAAATGGAAGGCACCTATCCCCTACCTGCAGCTCAATTAGATCGGTTTTATATGAAGATTTATTTTGGCTATGTAAATGAAGAAACTGAATTAGAAATTTATAATAATTATCTACATATTAGTCATAACCTGGAACATATACAGCAGGTACTCACCCGACAAGAAATTATAGATTTGCAACAAGAAGCTGCCAATGTGTTTATACATGAAGAAATTGTGCGGGCTGTATCAAATATTGTTCGAGCTACACGGGTCACAGAAGGCATTGCATTGGGGGCATCCACACGAAGTGGTATTACTTTTTTAAAATGCTTAAAAGCCAATGCTTTGGTAAATGGCAGAACATTTGTAATCGAAGACGATGTGAAAGAAATTGCTACAGCTGTCCTTGACCATCGTTTGATGTATAAAAATAAAGAGGCCAAACAACACAGTCTACAACAAATCATAGCTAAGGAAACTGATCGTTTGGGAAAATTGAAATTGTTTTAACAGCAAGTTACATTATGAGCGTCCAACAATAAGTTTAAATTAAATGTGTATTGGCATATTTCCATTATTCTTTAGTCCTTTCATAAATGAATTGGGTATTCGCTACCATTTTCGGAGTTAGAAACACACCAAAATTGCGTATAACATTAAGGGATTAAGAAACCTTACGTATTTTGGGATAATACTTAATGACTAAATGCAAATAAAACAAATAATAAAACGTACAAAACCTTTCAATCGATCTTTTAAAACCACCTCTTGAAAACAGCTTATAAAGGTTGATACAGAATAGCAAAAATGCCCCATGTAACCCCTTAGTTATTTAGGTGCGCTTTTATTATTTCGCTGAATATTAGGGGTTCGTTTTTTTTATCCATTATTCATTTCGTGAGGTATTTCTAATTTCCAATTTAGTAAAGTTTCTGTCTCTCCAATTTTAATAAAATTATTTTTTTCAAGTACTTTAAAAGAGGCTGTATTCGTTTTGTCTGTTGATGCAATGATTGATTTTACAATGTGTTGTGTTTTAGTCCATTCAATAATTCCGCCTACTATTTCTGTCATAAAACCTTTACCTTGAAATTCGTCATAAGTTCCATAACCAATTTCTATTTCTCCATTTTCATTTGGTTCACCAACAATACATAAGTCTGCAACCATTTTATTTTCTGATTTTAAAATAGCTGTCCAAAGTGTTGTATACAAATAGTTTTTTGTTTTGTCTGCAACGTTTGGTAAAATTGTTTGTTCTAACGCCTCTTTTAATGCAGGTGAAATTGTTCTTGAGGTTTCGTTTAGGTGTAGCTCTTCTTCCAAAGAGTGATCGCATTTTATATATTTCACCAATTGATTATATGTCAATGGTCTTAGGGTAAGTCTTTCTGTTTCTATCATGTTTATGATGTGTTTGTTTTAATTTTTATCAATGAGTCTAAGCTACATTAGTTTAGCTGTCTGGCGCCAGAATGAAGCCTTGCCATTAAGTGATGACATCATTCATTTTTTATTTCACAAAACTATTTTAGTCATAACAATAATATATTGCAAGGTAATAATTCTGAACAAAAAAGTTCTGAAAACGCTATAAACCAAGGCAATGACTGATTCCTTCATTCCTACACCAATATTCATGCTTAAACTTGCCCTATGCTGAAACCTTATGTGCATTGGTATGCAAAGCTGGCCTGGACGTCTACTTGATTAGGTGTCATTTACTTTCATAACGTTGCGAAATAAGGAACAAAAGAATGGATGTTTTATTGAATACCCTAAAACATGATTCTAATGGGTACTTACCATTGTAAGAATTATAAAATTATTTGAAATACCTGATTTTATTGCATTTTAAGCTCACACTATCAATTTACTATAAATAAAAGGGTTTAATTCTTTTTAAAACGTGACAACCAGTCTTTTGCAAATTTGATATAATCTCCTATTGTCATTTCATCAATATCTTCAGGTGTATAATCAGGTAAAAGGGTTGATGTTAAATCGTCTGTAAATTGATTAAATGCAGCCCATATCTCACTATGTGGAGCAATAGCAATGCTTGCAGTACTTGTTGAAATCCAATTTCGTACTTTTTTTACAAGCATTTTAGGGTCATCATTGTGATTTGAAATATCTTGTCCTGCTATATCAGAAAGCACTTTTTGGTAGTGATACCGTTCTGTATCAATAATTAAAATCTTTTTCTTCCTGAGGGTTTTATTGCCATATTCACTTGCACCAATATCTAAACCTAATTCATAAGGCATATTAAATCGGGGTAACTCACCATCTTTCATAGCCTTATTTCGTGACAAATCATGAATACCAAATTTACACGACCTGATATATTGCTTTATTTGGTTAATTCTGATATTAGAAGAAGAAATCGTTTGAGAAAGGAATGGCTCTAATTCGAGATATAAAAGGGTGAATACCAAACTTTTTAGTAATGGGGAATATTCCTTATCAAATGGACAATTAACAAATACGTTATTATTAAATCCCATTAAGAATATTATTTGACAAGACTGTAGGTGATACGACTTTTGATTTTACCGTTTCCTTCGTGCACAACCACTTCTCCCGTTTTTGCTGATGCAATATTTTTTGCAAAATCAATTGCTTTTTCCACAGTAGAAAATACACGTAAGGCTTTTACACTCCCTTCTGAAACAACCTTCCAGTTTGAATCACCTGCAATTACATGTAACTTTCCCATCTTTGCCGATTGAGCTTGCAGAGCAACTGATTTGCCGAGTTGTTTTGTATAAATTAACTTCCCCTTCATTGTTCGAAGATAATCATTATTTTTAATTGTTATATCAAGCGTAACGAAAATTGAGTCTATGAACAGACTACATCAGGATTCATGAAATATATTCGGTTGACTAGATATCAACCGATAAGGGAAAACGTTAGAATAAACAAGATGGTTTTATATAAAAATTACTGACTACCCTACTTATTCCACGGTTACACTCTTCGCTAAATTACGCGGTTGGTCTACATTGCAGCCTCTCATAAGCGCAATATGATAAGAGAGTAATTGCAATGGTACAATAGACACCAATGGCGATAATAATTCGTCTGTTTCTGGTACTTCAATCACTTCATCGGCCAGTCCTCTTATTACAGTATCACCTTCTAGTACAATGGCAATTACTTTGCCTTTGCGTGCTTTAACCTCCTGAATATTCGAAACAATTTTTTCATGCGCACTTTGGTTGGTTGCAATAAAAACCACTGGCATGTTTTCGTCTATCAAGGCGATAGGACCATGTTTCATTTCCGCAGCCGGATAACCTTCTGCATGGATATAAGAAATTTCCTTTAGTTTCAAAGCACCTTCTAAAGCCACGGGAAAGTTTAACCCTCTACCTAAATATAAAAAGTTTTTAGCATCCTTATACTTTTTAGCTATTTCAACTATTTTATCATTGGTTTTGAGTGCCCCTTCTACTTTGCTTGGAATGGCTTCTAATTCGTATAATATTTGTCGTAATCTTGATTGAGAGATAGAACCATTGCTTTGCGCCAATTGCAAGGCAAGTAAAGTTAGAATTGTTACTTGTGCACTAAACGCTTTGGTAGAAGCTACCCCTATTTCAGGACCTGCATGGGTATATGAACCTGCATGCGAAGCACGTGCTATTGAGGACCCTATCACATTACAAATGCCATAAATCAAGGCCTGTCGGTCTTTTGCTATTTGAATGGCAGAAAGCGTATCGGCGGTTTCACCTGATTGGGAAATAGCAATCACCACATCTTTTTCATTGACAATGGGGTTACGATACCTAAACTCAGAAGCATATTCTACTTCCACAGGAATTCTCGCCAGTTCTTCAATTAAATATTCAGCAATCAACCCACTATGCCATGATGTGCCACAAGCAGTGATAATGATTCGTTTGGCATTGTTTATTCTGTTGGCAAAT
This sequence comes from Bacteroidota bacterium, assembly GCA_016711825.1. Classification (GTDB taxonomy): domain Bacteria; phylum Bacteroidota; class Bacteroidia; order Chitinophagales; family Chitinophagaceae; genus OLB11. The sequence goes on from JADJSG010000004.1 coordinate 134,276, forward strand.
TCGCTTATACCTCCTAATTTAATCCAGCCTTTTTCAGCATTCATCCGACCTCGCATACAATCTCTAATCACTTGAGGTTGTTCGTAAATTTCTTTCAACATGAAATAATCGTATCCACCTTTCTCAATCTTCTCCAAATCCATTTCTAGTTTTTGGATATAAGGTGTTTTTTGAATATTGCCCAATGTTTTGATTTCGATGTTGCCATCACGATGTAACACTACAAATTCTTCATCATTGAGATACACAACATTTTTGGTATACTCTATGATTGGAGAGGCGTCTGAGGCCACAAAGAACTCGCCTTTGCCAATGCCTATCACTAATGGACTGCCTTTGCGGGCTGCAATCAAAGTATCAGGTTTCGACTTTTCAATCACCACAATCGCATAGGCACCTACAACTTCGTTAAGGGCAACACGAACAGCTTCTTCGGTACTGATTTTTTCTTCTTTTTGAATATCCTCAATCAAATTTAATAGTACTTCCGTATCTGTATCACTTTCGAAGGTATAGCCTCTTAATTCTAACTCTGTTTTAAGGGCAGCATAATTTTCAATAATCCCATTATGAATGATTGCAAGATTACCCGAATTAGATAAATGTGGATGTGCATTACGGTCGCAAGGTTCTCCATGAGTAGCCCATCGTGTATGACCAATACCTACAGTACCTTCGGTACTTTTACCAGCGACAAAATTTTCTAGGTCTGATACTTTACCTTCTTTTTTAAGAATTTGTAAACTCCCGTTCAGCAATGCAACCCCTGCACTGTCATAACCTCTATATTCAAGACGTTTTAAACCTTTTATTAATATAGGATAAGCGTTTTTAGGGCCTATATATGCAACTATTCCGCACATAAATGTTATTTTATAATTTTAGTATATATTATTTTCAATTGTGGTTTCACCAGCGGGTTGCTCGATTTGTTACCAGCTAATATCACTCTATAAGCAGCTGGATACCCATTGTTTAATCCCATAATTTTAAACCTAAAATTAGTATTTTTTTCTGATATTAAACGTTGTATTGAATAAGTAACTGCAAATTTATATTGTGTGAAGGTTATTCCGTTGATAGAATACTGTGTTGCTTTGCCATCTACGATATTGCTACCAAATACATTATAGTCAGGAATTACATTGTCTACACCTAAGGTATCCGTTTGAAATATCTGTAAGCGTGGGATAGTGCCATACATCAGGGTATCGGTAAAATTGTTGTAGGAAACAGCATAAAAAATTAATTCCGCTTTGTTTACTATCACATTTTCAAACGAAGGCAGATAAGGCATGGAGATGAGGGCTGACATGCCAGGTTCATTTTGCAAAAACAAGACAGAATCGCCAGCAGGTGCCGTTGAATTTATAAAATTTTGCACAATTTTGCCTGTATAATTACGGGTAATTGTATTGAAACGATTACAAATATTAGGGTCAAAAGCAAACACATCTACCGCAGTATCTGGCTGTGCACTGGTATTGATATATCGATAATAGATGTTTAATTTGGTTCTGTAGGTATCAAAAAAGCCTATGGTATTGCCGTTTGTTGAGTCGGCTTGTATATAAAACCCTTTCCACCAAGCTAAGTATTTTGAAAAATCGGCAAAAGCACCATTGGTTCCTAAGGTCATTTGTGCTTCAAGGCTATCTGAAAACCAAGCAGGCAGTACAAATCGAATTTGTGGTATTAACTTCACGCCAGACACCAAGGGCGAATCTGTTTTCATGGTTTTTAAGTTCACTGCCACTTGCGACATAAGGGTATTGTCAATGGTATCTTTTGTAAATTCAAATTGGGCAGAATCTTTTGAGAAGGTGCCAATAGAGCGAAAAAGTTTAAACGTTTGGGTGCTATTGTTGATCGTATCGCCATAGGTAGCTCTGTAAGGAATTGATAATACAACAGAATCAATCACTCGATTGGTACCCGATTTGAAAGAAAAATTGGGAACTGGTGGCAATACTTCCACATGTATGTTTGCATGGGTTTTGCCAAATATAGGATCATTGGTAATAGTACCTAATGCATGAAACAAATTAGGCGAACTAGATATTTGGGTCGAATTTCTTTTACCACCCGTCAAAATCGAATCCTGGTATACATTATTGGTAATAATGGTAAAGGTATCTTGACTAAAAGTATTGATATTATCAATGGGTGGAATCAAGTCGCTAGGCAAAATAGTATTTTCTCTGCAAGCAGAAAAAAATACGATTGTAATTAAAGAAAGGACCCCTAATTTATGTAAAAAAGGACTTGAAAAAGTCTGACTATTGTTCATTGAATTTATTTGCCTGCCAAGTTATTGTATAGTTCCATAATATCCGTCAAATCATCGCCTTCTGCATTAAAATTTAACACTTTTTTGTTTCTTGAAGGCTTGATCGCATTGGCTAATTTCTCGTCAAGTTCTTTAAAAGGCAAGATGGCAACATCTGAATTTTTTGCACCTCCGATATGCATATCAATATTGGCACCGTCTTTATATATTTCGATATCTTTATCTTTAAGGGGTGTGCTTGCCAATACTTGTTTGGCAAATGTTTCACCCATTTTTTCGAGTAAAATATTCTTCGTAGCTGAGTAGATAATTTTTGAATTAGCAAACACAGGTTCTTTTTTGTAATATGATTTGATATACATCGGTATCAAAGCACTCATCCAGCCATGTACATGTATGATATCAGGAGGCCAACCGAATTTTTTAACGGTTTCGAGGGCACCTTTGCAAAAGAAAATGGTACGCTCTGCATTGTCTTTGAATACATTGCCACTTTCATCATGAAAATTTTGCTTGCGTTTAAACAAGTCTTCATTATCCATAAAATACACTTGTAATCGGGCATTAGGCAATGAAGCTACTTTGATAACCAAAGGATGATCTTCTTTATCAACATTGATATTGATACCAGATAATCTCACTACCTCATGAAGTCTGTGTCGTCGTTCGTTGATTGATCCAAATCGCGGCATGATAGCCCTCACTTCAAAACCTGTTTCGTTTGATTTCACTGCAAGCATGTTTAATATTCTTGCAAATTCTGTCTCTTCGTTGTAAGGTGCAAACTCATGAGAGATGAAGAGCACTTTTTTCTTTTGTAATACAGCCATTCAGGGTATTGTTTTAATTTAAAAAAAAATCCAACAAATAAAATCAATTTGGGGGTGCAAAGGTACAAAAAAAATATCGATTTATTATAATTTAGTTTGAAATGGTCATATATTAGGCGCGATGTATGTATTTAAAACACAAAATGAGCTCAGGGCTTATTTGACAGATAAACAAAATATAGGCTTTGTACCTACTATGGGGGCTTTGCATGATGGTCATATACAGTTAATTCACCAATCAACAAGCGAAAACGAGTATACAGGCTGTAGTATTTTTGTCAATCCTACCCAATTTAATAATCAACATGATTTTGATAAATACCCTATCACCCATGAAAAAGATATGGCGCTTTTATTAAAAGCCGGTTGCGATTTTTTATTTCTTCCTGTAGTTGATGAGATGTATCCTGAGGGTATCAAAACACAATATAGTTATGATTTAGGTTATATCGACACGATTTTGGAGGGTAGTCATCGTCCAGGTCATTTTCAAGGCGTATGTGCAATTGTTCACAAATTATTATTAGCTGTAAAACCTACCCATTTATATATGGGTGAAAAAGATTTTCAGCAATGTATGGTTGTAAAACGTTTGTTGGAACTTACTTCCATGACAGTGCAACTCATCATTTGCCCTACCCTCCGTGATGAAGACGGTCTGGCAAAAAGTTCGCGCAATACAAGGCTCAGTAGCTCAGCAAGGCAGCAGGCCAATGGTATTTACAATTGTTTAAAATACATTCATGATCATTATACCACACATTCATTTGACGTATTGCAACAAAATTGTCTGGAACAACTGTCAACTTTGGGTTTTACCACCGAGTATATAGCGCTTGCAGATGCAAACAATTTGACTATCATGGATACGTTTGATATAGATAAAAAAATGGTGGTCTTGATTGCCGCTGTATTGGAGGGTGTGCGGCTCATAGATAATATGCGTTTGAATTAATGATTAGTCATTGGCCTATTTTCTGGGCAAATGTTTGCAAGTCAATATTTCAATGATTTATACATTATAAACATATTTGGTTATCCCCTAAATTTCATTTTTCAAAGTCTTACTGTGTTATTTGCCTATTGAAATAATGTTAAACGGTATGATGTAAAATATCCTTTGAATGATTCCCTATTTTACATGAGTATTATTTGCCAATGGTAATAAAAAAATATTGCGCATCATTGTATGCAAAAAAAAATCGTCCACCTAAGTGAACGATTTTTACATTTATAAAAAATAAGTATATGACTATTTTTTAGCACTTGCTTTTTTAGCAGTTGACTTAGCAGTAGTTTCTTTTTCACTTGGAACTTCTATTTCAACTTCTAACATACTTTGTAATTGACGTACTTGTTTTTTCAAATCGTAAATGGTTTGATATACTTCATCCATTTCGCTTCTTGTAGCTACAGGTACATTTTCAAACATTTTTTCAGTTTGTTTTTCAATTGCCTTTTTGATGCGTAATTGTAATGAACTAACTTCAGCCATCAATTTGCTGTATTCGTCTGTTTCAAACAAATCAACAAACATTTTATCAGAAGTATTTAACCATTCCTGGTACAATTTGATCATGCTATTGATGTCTTCGCCATTTTCGATTTTATGCATTACGTTCTCAGCAATTTTCTCCATCACTTTGGTACCGTTTTGATAAATCATGTGTTGCAATTCAGCATTTTTAATATTGTAAATATTCACATTATTCATGATTTCGGCCCACTCATTCATTGTTTTGGTATCGTTGCTGGGTGTCATCAATTTTGCAAAAGGTGTTACCGCATTCATCATTTGACCTTGCATACTGTTGTAGTTGCTCAACATATTTGAAAAAGGATTCCCAAACATAGAAGGCATTACATTTTGCATGCTGTTTTTCATGTTTGAAAACATTTCTTTCGCTTGATTACCACCATTTTTCATCGCATCAGTATACATTTCTTTCATTTTATTGATATAGTCTTGTGACTGCTGAGGCATAAATGAAAAATATTTATCCATGAATTCTTTATATTTACTCATGTCCATATTTTTAGAAAATACATCCATGTTAAATGTTTTGTCATTCATTGATTTCATCATAGGCATCCACATTTCATAAAACTTTGAAAATCCATCAGTCATGTTAAACATTCCTTTGTATGAATCCATCAAAGTACCATTTTGTAAGTTTTTTGTAAACTCACTGTAGTTATTGTTTAAAATTGATTGAAACTGATTGTAAAATGCTTTCGCTTGTTCTGTTGCTTTGTCCATTTGCTCTTGCATAGATGAAGGGTTCATCATGCTGGTAAATTGTTGCATTGGATTTTGGTTAAACATATTAGCAAACTGTTGCATAGGGTTTTGGCTTGCTGTATTCATGAATTGTTGAAATGGATTTGAACCATTTGTAAAACCAGAAAGGAAATTTTTATTCATTTCGGTCATTTGTTTAGTCCAATCGTTTTGTTGGTTAAACCAATTGGCGAAATATTCATTTGCTTTTTCAGTGGTGTTTTTCACTTCTTCCTTTGCAGTATTTGCTGTACCAGTTACCTTGTCTAAAGTTTCTTTGGTAGCATCCACTGTTTTTTTATACATTTCAGTTCCTTTGTCAATTGTTTCGTTGATAAGGGTATTGCCGTTTGTCAATTTTTTAGTATTTTCTACTAATGTGTCCATTACTTGTTGTTGTGTTTCAAGCATGTTTTCAAAAAAATTTTTTGAAGAGTTTGATTTGTTTGCCATTTTTGTATTTATTTGCAGAGATTTAAAATTGTCTTTTTGTTTAAAATCACAAAATTTCTTTTTTGATTTCGGGTGCAAAGGTACGATTTTTCTGTACGCAGAAAGGTTGTGCCTTGTTATTAAATTGTAATAAAAATTAAATTAATATGTTAAAAGTAGGAGATAAATTTGAGCATGAGTATAGTTATACTCAAGAACAAGTGAATATGTATGCAGCAGTAAGTGGAGACACAAATCCCTTACACACCAACGAAGAAGCGGGCAAAAACAGCATCTTTGGCAGATGTATCATCCATGGTTTTTTGGGTGCAAGTGTGTTTACAAAAATATTTGGCGCCTTGTGGTATGCCGAAGGTCATATATATATGAAGCAAAGCATGATGTGGATGAAACCCATGTTTGTCGATACCAAATACAAGGCTATTATCACTGTAAAAGAAATCTTTGCTGATAAAAATCGTATATTATATGATTGTGCTGTGTTTGATGCAGAGACAGGTGATCAAACCATCAGTGGGGAAGCCTTATTGATGAATAAGAAACAATACGTTTGGTAATATTTGCGATCGTTTAAAATAATAGCCTAGCAAAGCGTTGTGTTTTAATGTACAATTTTATTGGCACAGCTACTACTTGCAAAAGCTTCAGGCTTTGCTTTGAATGCAAAACCCATTCCTAATATATATCCTGTTGCTTCTCGAAGGGCAACATTGCTTTTGAATTGGGGATTGGTATTGATATCAGCATGCACTTCCATATCGATATTATATTCAGTAAACAAATCGCACAATTCATATGCGATTTCAATACTTTTAGCCACTTCCATCAGCATTCTTTCTTTAATCGAATACTTAATACTCGTTTTTTCATTGTGAATAAACATAAAGCCGCCTTTCCCCTCACGTAAAAAAACAATAACGGAGGCAAATTCGGTTTCTGCCCCTTTTACTTGTGAGTCAGTACCTATACAAACTTTCAGTTTGTTCCCTTGTGAAGTTTCTCGTATGAGAACTTCTTCTACTGATTCTTTGATGGGTGTAAGTATCAGTTCTCCGTTAAATTTTCGCCATATCATCATGATGTCCATTTATTTTACATAAATATACAGTGAAATGAAATGAATCAGTATGTTATAGTTGTCTTGAAATAGAAAATTAGCTTAAATTTAATGGACTCTTTATTTATTATAATTTGAAAACAAACCAAATTTTGCTAACAAATACAATTAAGAAAAAAAATGAAATAGTGATATTCTGGTAAAAATCTACAATTATTTTAGTCCATTGTAGTTTATAAAATGCCTGCAGTTAGCATGGCAATGGTACAGCCAGATATAGTTTGGATATGATGATTATTGGCTAATTTTTCAAACTCAGGATTTTCAGTACCAGGATTAAAAATGATACGCTTTGGATGTAATGAAAGGATATAATCATAATATTTTTTTTGGCGATCTGCACTGAGATAAATAGTTACGGTATCTACCGAATCAATATTGCTCAAAGTGTCAGACAATTCCAAACCATCAATGCTTCCCTTTCTATTTGCAATCGCAAACAATGAAAAGCCTTTATTGTATAAATATTTAGTAGCTAAATAACTTGATCTGTTGGGGTTTGTAGATGCGCCTATGACTAATATTGATTCTTTCTGTAGCATGATTATTTTATCTATATCATCCCTTAGACAAAATGTGTGCCAAACATTTGCAATCAACTTACAACCTATTGATTTTCAACAAATTAAAAACAATATTTTTTATGCTATATACAGAATAAACTAGCAATTATTCTAATACACACGTTTCATGCATAGCAGGTATTTGCACCGATTTAAATCCTTTTTTTATCAAGCGTTTTTGAAATATTTTTTGCACTTCATGTTCACCATGTACAATAAATAATTCTTTTACAGAATCGATATGCTGGCAAGCTAAAAATTGACATAAATCATCATAGTCACCATGTGCACTCATACTTCTAATAGAATCGATTTGACATTTTACAGTAAATTCTTCCCGATAAATTTTCACTTCTTTATCACCCCTCAATAATCGAGCACCCAGTGAATGGGGTTCACAATATCCAGTCATTAAAATTTTATTTCGTGGGTTTTCGATATTATTGGCAATATGATGCTTCACACGACCTGCTTCAGCCATACCAGATGCAGAAATGATGACCATTGGGTATTTTTGGGTATTTAAATGTTTTGAATCTTGTACATCTTCAATAAATTTCAACCCTTTAAAATCAAATGGGTATTTATCAAGTTTCATTAATTTTTGTACATGATTATTAAACAAATCAGCATGTTGTTTAATGATTTGGGTTGTTTTGAATGACAATGGACTATCAACATAATAAGGCAAATCGGGCAAACGACCTTCTATTTCAAGTTGATTCAATGCAAACAATATTTCCTGGGTACGTCCGACACTAAAAGCCGGAATAATCAATTTTCCTTTATTTTCAAGACAGGTTTCTACGATATGTTTCAATAAATCATCAGGGGTATTTCTATAATCTTCATGAAGCGAATCGCCATAGGTACTTTCTATGATAATATAATCAGATTGTGGAAAAACTTCTGGAGAGCGCAAAATGACATCTCTATACCGCCCTACATCCCCACTAAATGTTATAACATGTTGTTTTCCTCCTTCACGTATCGTTACATGAATGGCAGCACTACCCAGTATATGACCTGTGTCAGTATAATGAAATGAAATATCATCGTCAATTTGGGTTACCTGTCCATAAGGTACCTCTTCAAATAATGGAAATACATTGTTGGCATCTGCTATGGTATAAAGAGGTTTGATATAAGGCAATCCATTTTGCGCCCTTCGTTTATTGACAAAAGCCACATCCGCTTCTTGTATAAAGGCTGAATCCTGTAGCATAACCGTTGTTAAATCGGCTGTTGCGGGTGTACAATAGATTTTTCCTTTGTATCCTTCTTTGACTAATTTTGGCAATAACCCTGAATGGTCAATATGGGCATGTGATAATATCATATAGGTTACTTCTTGCGGATCGAAGCCAAAATGTGTGTTTAGTGTCAATGTGTCTTCACCCATGCCTTGAAAAAGACCGCAATCGAGTAATATTTTTTTACCGTTTTTTAAATGGATTAAATGTTTAGACCCTGTAACTGTTTGTGCTGCTCCGTGAAAAGTAATCTTCATATTTTTTAATGTTTTAAGGTAAAAACTAACTAATTTTGTTATCTTAGCGTCTATTATTTGTAAATGTATAGATAATTATTTTAGCAAAAAAAGGTTTGCTTGTAGTTTTTATGCATATAATTTATTTAATTTGTAACATATATTGACAAACATGAAGATTTTAATTCAATTATTTATCGCTTTTGCCCTGATATTTTCTATAAGCTCATGCCAAAAATATAATCAGATAGATAACACTCGTACTATAAAAACACCTTATACTTTATTTATTGGTACTTATAATGGAGCGGTATATAAAACGAATGATGCCTTATACTTTAGCACCTTAAGATTTATCGACAATTCTACCATCAGACAGTTAATCGTGGCTGATTCAAACATCATCGAAATCAAACAAAACTGTTATTATAGTAAAGATGATGGCAAATCATTTAAAGATTCAAAATTAGATGTATTGGATTTTTTAGATCCTTTTTACAAATATTATATTCCTAACCCTGCTGTTTATGACAGGGTAGAGAAAAAAGTTTATTTGTGTACAAAAAATGGACTTACAGTTAGTACCGACTTAGGTGCTACTTTTAATCCCGAAACCAATTGGTCGCCTAACCCTCCAGCAAACAATTTAAATATGCGTTCATTAACCCAACTTGATAATGGCACGCTTTATTTGATGGGTGATTCAGCAAATCAATATTACAAACAAGGCACAGGCAACTGGACACTTGTAGCACCAACCACTACCCTTCCCAGAGATACTATCTGGTATGTTTCACATAGTCATGACACTTTATTTGCCATTGATTTTTACAACAAATCAGGCGTGTATTACAGTGTAAACTTAGGGGTTGACTGGAAAGCATGTACAGGGTTACCCAAAAACAAAGAAATTTTATTTGGAAATCGTCCTTTTGGCAGTGAAGCATTTTATGTTGGTTTAGACAGCGGTGGTTTATATCGTTTAAATGGCACCACTTTCCAATCTACAGGTGCGGGTATTCCTTGGTGGGCTAAAGTAAGTTATGTAGAAGGTAAGAGAATCATATACAGAACAGATGTAATGAAATACTATTTATTTTGTGCTACCGATTTAGGTTTATACATTAGTGAGTCTTCTGATGGTAAAGATTGGAAAGTAATTAAAACAGGGTTATTTTCTACACTGTTTTAATTCGCCTCTTCGTTAAAATTACTTTTTTGCTAAATTTTAGTTCAACATCATTACGTAGTTTAAAAAGGTTTTAATACCGATGTGCAATAATAGATGTTCAATGCTCGTTTTAAAAAGAACTTAAAAGATTATTTCCTTCGGCATTTACCATTCTTAGATTTATTAAATATTGGCTTATTATATAAATCATATTGGTATCCTATTTATAAAACGAAACGCAATGTAAACACCTATTAAGTATTCAATGAAGGCAAGCTTACTCTTTATATTAGGTTTATTACTTACCACTGCATATGTTTCTGCAATTGATTCGTTGATATTTGTTAAGCAAATTCCTATACAGTCAACCCAGTTTACCACTGACCCTGTTGGCAATGTATATATTGTTAAGGGCAATAACACCCTATTAAAATACAATGCAAAAGGTGATAGTATTGGCTTTTTTAACGAAATCAAAAAAGGGAAAATCACCCAGGTGGATGCTTCCAATCCATTGCGAATATTAATTTTTTTAGCCGATTATGGCAATGTGTTAATGCTTGACAATTTGCTGACCTTGAAAAACACTTTAAAATTAAACAGCCTTGGTATTATTAATGCTACATGTATTGCTAATTCAGCAGATGGAAGTATCTGGGCCTATGACCCATCAGGAATGTTAATGAAAATAAATAATAAACCAGAAATCAGTTTTACCATTTCATTACGCAATATTGTTGACCAGGCCCTTGACCCTATCTATATGATAGAACAAGACAGGTCGTTATATTTAGTAGACTCAACCCAGGGGATTAAAAAGTTTGATCAATTTGGTTTCTTAAAAACAAGCTTTCCTTTTTTAACCAAAGAAATTCAATATTTTAATAGCTATTTAGTGTACTATATACCACCTTATTTGGTTTCGTACAATACACAATCTCTACAAGAGTTAAAATTAATGCTGCCCCAACATGAAGACATTGTAAAAGTGAGGGTAGAAAGAAATATAGTATATATACTCAGAAAAGAATCCTTAGATATTTATTCCTTACCCTCTGTTGAGTAAATATCTATTTTGTTATATAAATTTGTAACTTACTCATTCCTATTGCCTAAACTTATTTTCCTGATATTGTTAAGTCTCCCTTTACACTTATTTTCACAAATGAAAATAAATGAAGTAAATATTGCACCTAATAACAATACATGGGTACACATTAGAGAAATAAGCTTTTCAGGCAATACCATCTCTAAGTCGCATATTGTATTGAGAGATATGAGTATTCAACCAGGTGATAGTATTTTAGCTACTGACTTAGATTTTGAATTAAATTATAATAAAAAGAGAATCCTCAATCTCCAACTTTTTTCAACTGTAAAATATAAAGTGACCACCATACATCCTGATACGATAGATGTAGAATTCCAAGTCACCGAGTTATTTTATTGGTTGACAAAACCATTATTCAGTTTAGCAGATAGAAACCTGAATGTGTGGTGGTTTGAACAAAATCATCGGCTTGACAGAACCAATATTGGCTTAGAATTTACCAGAATAAATTTCAGGGGACGTAATGAAAAAATAGGCGCTATCGTACAAGGCGGTTACAATAAACATTTTGAATTGTTTTACTCAAACCCATATATTGATAAACATTTAAAACATGGCTTTGGTATCAATGTACTCTATGCAACCGGAAGAGAAATAAACTATATAACAGATAGCAATAAACTTTATTTCTACCGAAGTGAACATTATCCTTATCAGCGATTTCAAGCCAAACTTGCGTATACTTATCGAAATGCTTATGCCGCAATTCATGAAGTCAATTTGAGTTATCATTTTTTTAATATTTCAAAACCACTCTTTGATTTGAGTCCAGTTTTTTTAGGACCTCGCCGACGGATCAATTATTTTGAATTAAATTACATTTTTAAATACAACAATACCGATATCAGACTTTATCCAATAAACGGTATTGAAATGAAAACAATACTATCAAAGAAAGGCTTAGGAATCGACAAAGATGTAAATCAATTGAGCCTATATACAGAATCTTCATTTTATAGAAACGTTTACAATAATATATCTGCCTCCCTTGTTTTTAGGGGAAGGGTTTCTTTTCCTCAAGCACAACCCTATTATTTTAACCGCGCTATGGGGTTTAAAAATGAATATGTACGGGGTTATGAATATTATGTAATAGATGGAAGTCATTATGCATTGCTTCGATGTAATATTAGGTATAAAGTACTTGATTTTATTTGGACACAGAATTTCGTTAAACTTATCAAACATATACCTATTAAAGTGTATAGCAAAGTTTACAATGATATTGGGTATGTACACAACGACAATCCAATGAATAGTTTTTTAAATAATCGATTTTTAAATGGCTATGGCGCGGGGGTAGATATCCTACTTTCGTATTATGCCAAATTAAGAATTGAATATAGTTTCAACCACTTGAAGCAAAATAGTTTATTTTTACATACCACTAAAGAATAATTATGCATATTGCAGTTTACAATCGGTCGTTTGATATCGAAGACCTACCCATCTTTCTCCACTTGCTCAAGTCGTTTGAAGACCATGATATCGTACCGGTAATCTATGAGCCCTTATATCTGCAATTAAAATTGCAATACCATTTTCAAAAAAAATTTGAATTATTTTCTGAGACCTACCCACTTAGTACTAAAACAAAATTTGTATTTAGTATGGGAGGCGATGGTACCATGCTTGACATTGTAAAATTTGTGGCCGATAAAAAAATACCCATCTTAGGGATTAATTTAGGAAGATTAGGATTTTTATCAGCAACCCATGTCGACGATATAGACTTTGCCATTAATTCTTTATTGAAAGACTCTTACATGTTAGATCCACGATCCTTAATTCATTTAGACTCAAATGTAAATCTTTTTAGTGATGCCCCTTTTGCACTCAATGAATTTTCATTGCATAGAAAAGACAGCTCTTCATTGATAAAAATACATACTTACCTCAATGGTGAATTTTTATGTACCTACTGGGCAGATGGTTTAATGGTATCGACACCTACAGGTTCTACAGGTTATTCTCTAAGCTGTGGAGGACCTATTATTTTTCCTCAGGCAAGCAGTTTTGTGATTACTCCTGTAGCACCTCACAATTTAAATGTTCGACCTATTGTTGTGGCCGACAACAGTATCATTACTTTTGAAGTAGAAGGAAGGGCTGAACAGTTTTTATGTACCCTTGATGCCCGTTCAGAAGCTATTGACAGTTCGGTTTCTTTAGCTGTAAGAAAAGAAAATTTTATGATAAACCTGATTAGATTAGAAGGTCAAAATTTTTTAAACACTTTACAAACAAAATTGTACTGGGGCGTAGACAGACGCAATTAATTTTTTTGAATATCCAAGGCCATTCCTGATAATGACATATCAATATCATTTATTAAACGAATACAAATGGAGCTTAAAAAACGAATGAAGACTTGTACAAACGGACACATATTTTATAAAAGTTCAGCTTGTCCAATATGCCCAATCTGCGAAAAAGATGGTAAACCTACCGATCATTTTTTATCGTACTTAAGCGCACCTGCCCGAAGAGCATTGCTAAGCCATGGAATATCTGACTTAGCACAGCTTTCAACATGGAGCGAAAAAGAAATTCTAGCACTACATGGTATCGGAAAAAGCGCTATTCCTATAATAAAAAAACTATTGGAAACGCAGCAACTTTCCTTCAAAATTGAGAATGACTGAATAAAGCTGATTGCCATTTACATTAAAAAAATGTCCCAATGAGATGCCTACTTTGTTTAACAAACCATGAAATAGGATTGATTATTTTTTATAAAATGTAGTACATTCTATTATTTTTTATTTATTTTTGAAGTTCACAAAATAACTACTACTACATGAAAAACCACTCAGAAACCGGACACGGTATTAATGTCTGCAATCTAAAAAAAACGATTGACACCTGCAAAAGATTTGGCTCCTATTATGCGCCAAGCAATTCAGAAATTACAATTTACAACCTGACAAAAAAATGGCAAGCCACTTTAACATTGCATGAATCACTCACAAAATTGATCTTGCAAAATAAAGTGATCACCTACGAAAGAGATGCCCTATTTAAAGGTCTGAATAAAAAAATTACAAAAGTAATAGGCATCGTAGGTAGTCTGAAAGAAACCGATAAATTTAAATTTGAAGTTAAGCTTATCGCTGATAAAATAAGGGGGTTTAACCATGTGTCAAAAACTAATTTAGCAACAAATCTGGTGCAAGAAGAAGTAAGAAATTACGATTTAAGTTTTATGATCAGAACAGAAAATTATCAATGCCTCATTGCTTTGCTAAAAAGCTCCCCTTTATATATTCCAAATGAAAATGAACTCAAGGTAGAAAGTTTATTTGCTGAACAAGCAAAAATGATTGCCTTAAACGAAAAAATAGACTATTTATCTGAACAAATTTCATTAACACGACAAGCAAGAAATGAAGCCCTTTATGATAAAGATATGGGGGCCTTAACAGCCATGAAAGCTTGTAGGAGCTATATTAAAGGATTATTTGGGCATCATTCGCCTGAATACAAATTAGTCAGTGCCATCAAATTTAGACCATTAGCAATCAAATATAAATATGAAAACCTTGAACATGCATAAGTCATAACAAAATAGACGAATCCTAAAATCAAAAAATGAGGTAGAATGATGACTGGCTACTGAGTATAAAACATCAATCAATTAGCCTATTTATATTTCTGCTGTATGTTCAAAATGTCCTGGCCTTTATTTTAAAAATTTTATACAAATAAAACAGCGCTATATCTGATACAAGTTTTCAAATACCTTACATTTACCAAGTGAAAAGAGTTTTAATTGCCGCACCCATATCAGAAAAATTCAAAAAATTTCTCATAGAAAAAAATTATGAATTACGTTATTTGGGCGAAACGATAATAGAAGCAGAATTACAAGCTACTATAGTGGGTATTGTAACTTCCAATAGATTATTACTCGACAAAAACAATTTACAACAATATTCGGCTTTGCAATGGATAGCACGCTTAGGATCAGGTATGGAAATTATCGATACAGAATATTGTACCTTACATAACATCTTTTTTTGTAGCGCGCCTCAAGGTATTGCCAATTCAGTAGCAGAACACACCATCGGTATGTTATTGGGTTTAATTCATCGTATTAGTTCTGCAAACAATGAAATAAAAGCGGGCAAATGGATTCGTGAACCCAATAGAGGGATTGAACTCGAAAATCAAGTAGTCGGCATTATTGGTTATGGCCATACGGGAAGTGCGGTTGCGAAAAAATTAGCGGCATTTACAAATCATATCTTGGTGTATGACAAGTATAAAACAGGTTTTTCGAATACCTATTTAAAAGAAACATCGCTGGCTGAATTGCAAGAAAAAGCAAGCATTATCAGTTTTCATGTTCCTTTAAAATCAGACACCTTTCATTATTACAATGATGCATTTTGCGATGCGATGCAACACAATCATATATTGATTAATACTTCACGAGGTGCTGTTGCAAATACGGATAGTATACTTAAAGGTCTTGAAAAGGGAAAAATTTCCGGTGCTTGTTTGGATGTACTCGAGGAAGAAAAAAACATAGAAAAGGTATTGACTGAAACCAATAATAAAGTGCAACAATTTTACAAATATCAAGTAATACTAACACCTCATATCGCAGGTTATAGCTTGAATGCCATTGAAAAAATGAGTCAGGAATTATTAGACCAACTTAAGATTATTTTATAAAAAACACACAAAAAAGGCCATTTACCGAAAAAACATGTGTCATTTAGTTATTTTTTTGATAAATTAATAATTTAATAATATATTAGCTAACTGAATAAATCACCCTATGCGTATAGTATTATCTTTTATTGTTGTTCTATTTTGCTCAATGCCGTTATGTGCACAAAATGAATTAAGCGAGGAAGCTATGCGTTTAAAAATTGATTCCTTAGAAAATACCTTTAAATATACCCATGGAGAAATTACTTTACAAGGAGGTATTGGTAAAATTACCGTACCTGATGGGTTCAAATACCTTGAACCTGTACAAGCCGAAAAAGTATTGGTAGAAGTTTGGGGTAATCCTGCTGGTAAAAACCTGACTTTGGGTTTAATACTTCGTGAACATCAAGGAATTATAGCCGATACAGGTTATGTATTTAATATTCAATATGACGAAATCGGATATGTAGACGACAATGATGCAGACAAAATCAACTATGACGATTTGCTCAAACAAATGAAAGAAGAAACAATTGAAGAAAACAAAGAGAGAAAAAAAGGCGGTTTTGAACCCATTGAAGTCGTTGGGTGGGCAGCCTCTCCTTTTTATGACAAATCAAGAAAAATTTTGCATTGGGCTAAAGAATTTAAATTTGGCGGACAAGAAGTCAATACCCTCAACTATAACATCAGGGTACTTGGCAGAAAGGGCGTTATCGTACTCAATGCCATCGCTACTATTAATGATTTACCTGCTGTGAACAGAGATATCAATCAAGTATTAGATATTGTAAAATTCTCAGATGGATTTCAATACAAAGATTATGATTCCAAAGTAGACAAGGTGGCCGCATGGACCATTGGAGGATTAGTAGCAGGTAAAGTATTAGCAAAAGTTGGATTTTTAGCTTTGATTCTAAAATTTTGGAAAATCATTGCATTAGCTGTTGTTGGTGCTTTTACCCTATTTAAGAAAAAAATATTTGGTTCAAAAAAAGAAGAAACACCTATTGACCAATCAATACCCCCAAGCAATTACAACAACGAAACACCTTTATAAATTTTTAAAACAATTGATAAAACAACCCTTCAATATGAAATTATTTCAACGCAGTCTGCTCCTTTTATTCGTACTCGGCTTTTTGTATAATCAAGAAATCAAAGCACAATGTTCAAATGCAGTCAATCACTGGGAATCATGTGTCAAAGACAACCAAACATGGAAATATATTGTACCTGCAGCAACTATCCCCAACTGGACTACTCCAGCCTTTAATGATGCATCATGGCTGTCAGGTACTGGTGGTGTAGGATTTGGTGATGGTGATGACAATACAACAATTGCTGTTGGCCGTTCAGTATATATGAGACGCACCTTTACCATCGTAGATACGGCTGCTATTGTATCTGCTGTTTTTTGTATGGATTATGATGACGGATTTATCGCATACCTCAATGGGGTTGAAATTGCCCGTTCAAACATGGCTGTAAACCCAGCCTACAATGCATTAGCAACAGCAAGTCATGAAGCACAACTTTATCAAAATTTACAACCTGATTATTTTGTATTATCTAATATCGCTATTGATACATTATTAAAAAATGGCAATAATGTGTTATGTATACAAACCCATAATTTTACACAAGCATCAAACGATTTAACTTCAAGACCCTTTTTACAATTAGGCCTTTCAAATGCAATTATCAACTATACTCCTGTCCCTGCTTGGTTTACACCACCTGTGATGTTATATACAAATCTTCCCATTATCAAAATCAATACTTTAGGTCAAACAATTGTTGATGATCCACGTATCATCTGTGACATGGGTATCATCGACAATGGACCAGGCAATATGAATTGCGTAAGTGACCCCCATAATAATTATGATGGAAAAGTGTCTATTGAAATCAGAGGTGCCTCTTCACAATCTGTTCCAAAAAAAGGCTATGGTTTTTCAACACTAGATGCTGCTGGTATCAATACTCAAAATGTGTCTATATTAGGCATGCCAGCCGAAAATGATTGGGTATTGAATGCCACTTATACTGACAAAACATTTATGCGCGATGTATTGATGTATGACCTTGCACGTTATATGGGTTGGTATACCACCCGTGTACGATATGTAGAGGTTGTATTAAATGGCGACTATCGTGGCATCTATATCTTACAAGAAAAAGTTAAACAAGATAAAAATAGATGCGATGTAGAAAAACTGACAAATACGATGAATACTGGCGATTCGTTGACAGGCGGTTATGTATATAAAGTAGACTGGAATAACGGAGCCCCAGGTGGTGGATGGAATACTACGCAGGGTGTTAGCATGCAATATCATGACCCTAGCAGTACGGATTTAACCACTACCCAGAAAAATTATCTTAAAAATTATATCAATTCGTTTGAGGCTGATTTGTTTGGCGCCACCTTTACTAATCCTAATACAGGGTATAGAAAAAAATCAAACCCTTATTCATTTGCGGACCATTTTATATTACAAGAATTTTCAAATAATATTGATGGCTATCGTGCAAGTAATTATATACACAAAGACCGTGATAGCAAATGCGGTCGCTTTACCATGGGTCCGTTTTGGGATTTCAACTTTACTTTTGGGTCTCCTGATTGGTGTTTTGGTGAAAATACCGCTGGATGGCAAATTACGGGAGGTTGTGGCAATGAAACGAATACCTGGATTGAAAAAATGATTCAGGATCAATGGTTTAAAAATATCATTAATTGTAGATGGAACAGTTTACGTCAAGGTTTTTTAAACAATACCACTCTATTTAATTACATTGATTCTACTAAAAACTACATTCATGATGCTGCTGTTAGAGACTCTGCAAAATGGGGACTAGTATACTGGCCAACCAATTGGTTGCCAAACAATTTACAACATGCCGTTGATTCAATGAAAACGTGGATGAACTTACGTATGACATGGATGGATGCGAACATATATGCAGCAAATCAAGCTTGTAATGCAACAGCCGGAATGAGTTTAGTGATCGATGAAATCAATTTTCACAGTGATAGCACTACAGATGCTGGTGATTGGATAGAATTGTTCAATCATGGTGGCACTTCGTTAGATTTGTCAAATGCCACTATTTTTGATGGAGATAGCTATGAAAAGTATTGTGTAATACCCAATGGCACTACACTTGCAGCAGGCAGTAGACTTGTAATTTATTCAGACAGTTTGGCTTTTGCCAATCAATTTCCTGGTGTCATTAATAAATTAGGCCCCTTATGTTTTAAACTCAGTAACGGAGGTCAAAAAATTGTGATAAGAGACAAAGACAATAAACTGATTTACTCAGTTGATTATAGAGATACCTGGCAATGTGCCACAGATGGCAATGGCCGTACCCTCCAATTGACAGCACCTGCCGCCAATCCTAACCTTACCGCTTCATGGTATGCAGGTTGTATGGGAGGCTCACCAGGTGTAGCGTATACCCCTTGTGTTGAAAATTTAATTTATTCAGAAATCAATTATAACTCATCAGTCACTTCAGATGCAGGCGACTGGATTGAATTACACAACAAAAACGCATCCCCATTCCCATTGGCAGGTTGGTCAATCAGAGATGGAAGTAGCAACAATGTGTATTATTTCCAATCAGGAACAAGCATACCACCAACAGGATATTTAGTGGTGTATAGCGATGGCGTGAAATTTAGCACCCAACACCCTAGTGTTACCAATAAAGTAGGACCACTGGGTTTTGGATTTAGCAGCACAGGTGATGTAGCCCGTGTGTTTGACAATACCGGCAAATTGCGTTTTAGTGTTTGTTATGGCACTGCAAATCCTTGGCCTACTACACCCAATGCAGGAGGCTATACCCTTGAAAACGCCCAATATACAGGCAACCACAATGCAGCCACCACATGGTTTGCAGGATGCTTAAAAGGCTCACCTGGTGTACCTTACACCCCATGCTGGCCAGTAGCTACACCTGACATTACAAAAGACGACTATATCACATTATATCCAAATCCGGCTAAGACAACCCTGCATATCGAATCGTCATTGACACTCGGAGAAATCATTATTTATGACAATATTGGAAGAGCAGTACAGAAAACATTACTCACTAATAAAATCATCGACATTGCTTCCCTACCCAATGGTGTATACCATTTACAATGCAAATCAGCTGGCAATGTGTATAATGTCAAATTTGTAAAAGGAGAATAAGTAGAAGAGAAAGCAAACGCTGTTTAATCATTTTAAAACAAATAGCGAAGCTTATAACTTAATATCTTTATCATGAATAATGTTGCTTTTTAAAGTAAAAAGACGCTGTTCATAAAGTTTGAAGTAAATAATATGGTTGGGCTATGCGTGTTTAATAAGTTTAAAATAAATGTATCATTATGAACAAACCTTTTTATTGGAAAATATTTTTAATCATAACATTTTTATCCAGCAGTAAATTAAGCCAGGGGCAATGTGATGCTAATTTTATTCACCATTGGGAATCATGTGTATTAGACAATCAATCGTGGAAATATCGGGTACCAACAGCCGCTATTGCCAATTGGACCAGCCCGCTGTTTAATGATGCCTCGTGGACAGTAGGCACGGGAGGCATAGGTTTTGGTGATGGAGATGACAATACCTCTATTCCTACCAACTCCGTTTCGGTTTATATGCGAAGAAGTTTCAATATCGTAGATACATCATTGATTCATTCCGCCTATTTTTGTATGGATTTTGATGACGGATTTATTGCCTATCTCAACGGCATAGAAATTGCCCGATCAAATATGGCTGTCAATCCCGCTTACAATGCCCTTGCAACAGCATCGCATGAAGCCCAATTATATCAAGGCTATCAACCAAATTATTATTTAATTAATGCACAGGCTTTAGACACCATATTAAAAAATGGAACCAATGTATTGTGTATACAAACTCACAACGCAGCAGCAAATTCAAACGATTTAACCTCTCGTCCGTTTTTACAATTGAGTATCACCAATGCGACTTACAATTATTCACCAACACCAGCTTGGTTTACCCCACCCTATTATCTTCAAACCAAATTACCTATCATATCAATCAATACCTTAGGTCAAAATATTGTTGATGACCCTCGCATCATTTGTGACATGGGTATTATCAATAATGGGCCTGGTAATTTAAATTGTATTTTAGACCCATTTAATGATTACAATGGTAAAATATCCATCGAATTTAGGGGTTCTACTTCGCAAATGTTCCCTAAAAAGCCTTACGGATTTTCTACTGTAGATGCACTTGGAAACAATGTAAACGTTTCGCTGTTAGGATATCCCAAAGAACATGATTGGGTATTACTCAATCCTTATACCGATAAAACATTTATGAGAGATGTGATTACCCACGATCTTGGACGTGCGATGGGTAATTATACAAGCAGAACACAATTTGTAGAACTTGTAATCAATGGTCAATTGCAAGGAGTTTATGTATTACTCGAAAAAATAAAAGTGGACAAAAACAGGGTTGATATTGAAAAAATCACCCCTACTATGAATAGTGGTGACTCCCTTACAGGAGGTTATATATTTAAAATTGATAAAACAACCGGGAATGCTGGCAATTGGTGGAATACAACCCAGGGCGTTTCTATACAAACCCATGACCCTAACTGGCTTCAAATTACCGCAGCTCAAAATAATTATTTAACCAATTATATCAACAATTTTGAAAATGTACTTTGGGGACCCAATTATAATAATCCCAATACAGGCTATCGAAAACTTGCTAACGTTTATTCATTTGTAGATTTTTTTATCATCAATGAAATCAGCAACAACATTGACGGGTATCGTTTAAGTACCTTTGTACATAAAGACAGAGACAGTAAATGTGGCCGGTTTACCATGGGTCCCTATTGGGATTTCAATTTGAGTTTCGGTAACGGTGACTACTGCAATGGGTATCCGTATACCGGTTGGCAAATGTATCAAGGTTGTGGCGATGGCAGTAGCAAATGGGTTGACCGCATGTTGCAAGATCAATGGTTTAAAAATTTGTTGAATTGCCGTTGGAATGAACTCAGACAAAATATATTGAGTACGCCAAATGTATTGGCACGTATTGATACCTATGCAAATTATGTACGTCAGGCTTCTGTTCGCGACTCAGCGATCTGGCAAACCATTGGCACCTATGTTTGGCCCAATGGTTGGATAGCAAATTCATGGCAAGGCGAAATCGATTCAATGAAACTTTGGGTAAGTAATCGAATGAATTGGATAGATGCCAATATGTTTGCTGCCAATCAAGCTTGCAATAGCAATGCAGGCATTAGTTTAGTGGTTGATGAAATTAACTTTCACAGCGATAGCACAACAGATGCGGGTGATTGGCTTGAACTCTACAATTATGGTGCTACTACGTTAAACATATCAAATGCGGTAATACTAGACGGCGATACCTATGAAAAATATTGTGTGATTCCTAACAATACTACCCTGGCTCCCGGTGCTCGACTGGTAGTATATGCAGACAGCGTAGCCTTTGCCACTAAGTTTCCAGCTGTCACCAATAAAATAGGCCCCTTATGTTTTAAACTCAGCAATGGTGGACAAAAAATAGTGATGCGTGACAAGGATAATAAACTCATTTTTTCTGTTGATTATATGGATACATGGCAATGTGCAACTGACGGTAATGGCCGAACTTTACAGTTAACCGCTCCTGCTGCCAACCTCAACCTGGCTTCTTCGTGGTATGCTGGTTGTATGGGAGGTTCGCCAGGTGTAGCATATACCCCATGTGTTGAAAATTTAATCTATTCAGAAATCAATTATAACTCATCAGTCACTGCTGATGCAGGCGACTGGATTGAATTACACAACAAAAACGCATCCCCATTCCCATTGGCAGGTTGGTCAATCAGAGATGGAAGTAGCAACAATGTATATTATTTCCAATCAGGAACAAGCATACCACCAACAGGTTATTTAGTGGTGTATAGCGATGGCGTGAAATTTAGCACCCAACACCCTGGCGTTACCAATAAAGTAGGACCACTGGGTTTTGGATTTAGCAGCACAGGTGATGTAGCCCGTGTGTTTGACAATACTGGCAAATTGCGATTTAGCGTTTGTTATGGCACTGCAAATCCTTGGCCTACCACACCCAATGCAGGAGGCTATACCCTTGAAAATGCCCAATATACAGGCAACCACAATGCAGCCACCACATGGTTTGCAGGATGCTTAAAAGGATCGCCTGGTGTACCTTACACCCCATGCTGGCCAGTAGCTACACCTGACATTACCAAAGACGACTATATCACATTATATCCAAATCCGGCTAAGACAACCCTGCATATCGAATCGTCATTGACACTCGGAGAAATCATTATTTATGACAATATTGGAAGAGCGGTGCAGAAAACATTACTCACCAATAAAACCATAGACATTGCTTCCTTACCTAATGGCGTATACCATTTACAATGCAAATCAGCTGGCAATGTGTATAATGTAAAATTTGTAAAAGGAGAATAAGTAGGAATCGTTTAAATAATCTTTTCACGTAAACCTGTTAAACATATTCTTTATTAGCGTATACCACTAAAAGCATTATTTTACCTAAAACATTGCTTGTTATATACCCGAATAAACTTTTGGGTACTTACAGAAAATGATCGATTTTTTAAATTTAATAGATTGCATGTTTAGTTTTAAAAAATTAGACAGTCATGTACAAGCATTGATTTTAAACCGTAAACAGACTGATAAACTAAAATAATTGGAAGCCATTTAAGCAGGTAATACCAACGACACATTAAAAAAGGACCCATTGTTACTGGCTTTAATGCAATGTTTATAGGAATTATACCGATATTTTTCAGACTAGGTAGTAAATACTTTTGGTATAACTATTTCACATACTCATTGAAGATTTTATTTAACCAACGTAAAATCAATAACATAAATCCAAATGCAATGATAAGAAGAACGCAATTCACCAGAAAAAAATTGCCTTTGTCTTCATAGGTATCCCACATACTTGCAAGTACACCACTTAATTTGTTACCGATGGATGTAGAAACAAACCAGCCTCCCATCATAAGGGCTGTGATACGAGGTGGACTCATTTTTGAAACAATAGACAATCCCATCGGACTGAGCATTAATTCACCAATGGTAATAACACCATAACTTGCAATCAACCACCATACACTTACTTTTTCAGCACCATTGGCGCCAGCCTTTACAGCAGCATACATCACTAAAGCACTTAACCCAGATATTAATAAGCCTAAGGCGATTTTGGTGGGTGTGGTAGGTTCTTTTCGTCGGCTTCTTAAAAAGGTAAAAAAGGCAACTACAAGGGGTGTAAGCATAATTACCCAACCCGGATTAATCGATTGGCTCAAGTTTGTAGCCCATACACTGATACTACTTCCCTCCTGAGGTAATTGATCAGGTGCTACATTTCTAAAATAAATGGGATAATTCAATTCTTTCTGCACTACCCCATCTACCTTTTGTAATCGGAAAAAGGGGTCATACATTTCTGTACTATCTTTTTTATAAACCAATATTTTTGATTGTTTCAATGATGAAAATAATTCCTTTTGCGTACCTGTCACTTCTCTGTTGGTATACCTGTCTGCCCATGTATTTAATGCACTTCCATTTTGTTTAAAAACAGCCCAAAACAATATCACCACTGCAAAAATGGCTAATAATGCCCCAATTGGTTTTTTTTCGTTGGGTGCTGCTTTAAAATAAAGACTGCTGTAAAAATAAATAACGGGTACACAAGCGAATATAAAAGCATCGGTGCTGTCACTACCAAAAATATTTGAAGGTATTAACCAACCCAAAATCCCTGCAATCACACTTGGCACCAGTATCAACAATACAATTTTAAAAAAAGGCATATCGTCTTCATGCATTTCTTTTTTAATATCAAAAGCTTTATAATGACGGGTGCCTGCTAAAAAAATAATAACTCCCACAAACATGCCTACTCCAGCGGCCATAAATGCCCATTTCCAACCAAACATATTTTGCAATGCCGCACCAAAAAAATTGCATATGAATGCCCCAATATTGATACCCATATAAAAGATATTATAGCCATCATCTTTCATGTGCCGATGCTCATCTGTGGAGTATACATTGCCCAATAATGTAGAAATATTTGGCTTAAAAAAACCATTCCCCAGTATCACCAGGGTCATGGCAATATAAAGCATTGGCTTGCTGTGAACCCCCATCAAACAATAGCCTGCAGCCATTAACAATCCACCAAAAATGATTGATCTGCGATACCCAAAATATCGATCGGCCAATAAACCCCCAATAAAAGGCGTGAGGAATACAAGGGCAATAAAAGTACCATACAAATCAGCAGATTCTGCTTCATTCATGGCAAATCCCTCTTTCACATCTTTAAGATAAAGGGTAAAAATTCCTATCATTAAATAATAGCCAAAGCGCTCCCACATTTCTGAGAAAAAAAGAAAGGGCAATGCTTTAGGATGTTTTGCTTTTACTGTATTCATGTGACCAAATTAATATAAAACGTTGATTCAAAACAAAAAAATAACGACTGTTTTATAAAATAAACTTTTCAACGCAGAAAAGATACTTAATGCAGTCTGTGGTTCTATGATAACTTTCAAATAGGTATATAGGCATAGTTTATCCATGTAAAACTGTATTTTTGCAGGCTAAATAGGACTTTATAGGTAAAATATTGATAGAATTGCTTAAAAATCAATAATTTTTAAACAAAAAACATATTTACAAAAAAATATTCCTATATTTGCGCCCTCAAAAATAATATCATGGCTAATCATAAAGCGACCAAAAAAGATACCCGTCAAGCGAACAAACGTAGAGAAAGAAACCGTTATCATGGAAAAACTACCCGTAACGCTATGCGTGATTTAATGGCAGTTTCTGACGAAAAATTAGCGGCTGAAAAGCTTCCTACTGTAGAGGCTATGCTTGACAAATTAGCAAAAAGAAACATCATTCACAAAAACAAAGCTGCAAATTTGAAATCTGCATTGGCTAAAAAAGTAAACGCTTTAAGCAATCCACCGGCAGAAGTGGCAGTAAAACCAGCTAAAAAAGCAGTGGCTAAAAAAACAGCAACAAAAAAATCAAGCAAGAAATAAATTTTTCATTTAAATATTTTAATAAAAAATAGACTGTATTCATACAGTCTATTTTTTTTACCTAATAAAATAAAAAAACTTAACGAGCCAATGATCTGTTTTCGTCACCTGTTTCATAGGGTAAATAAGTTACTATAAACTGAAACATTTCATCTGTGGTACGCATACTTCCATTATTGTCGCGTACTTCACGTGGCGGATGATGAGGGTTAAATGGATTGTTGCTGGTATTGTCAAACACCCCTTCTACCACTATAGTACTTCCTGCGGGTATTTTGAGCATCTTTTTAAAAGTATAAAAAAACTGCCAGTTAAAATCCCATCGGGGAATATGTATTAATCTGATGGTATCTTGTTGTGGGGTGAGGGCATAGGCTTTGAAACTCTTTCCTAATAAATGCATATGAGGATTCACAGTCAAAATAGAAATATCTTTATCGATGGTATATTTGCTTGTATAAGAAGTTATTTTGTCAGGAGGAATAATGAGTGCAGGTTCAATTTTTGAAACGCCTAAGGTACCCATTTGAAATTCTTTTAATGGGCGGTAAGGTATGTTTTTTGCAAAAAATATATTGATATACGAACTGTCCCAGGTGTTGATTTCACTTGGCCCATAATGTAAATCAGCTAATAAAAAAGCATTTTTTTTATTTGCTTTCCACCCCCCAATGCCATCAGGGTATTGCTGTGCAATCACACCAGGAAGATAATTGACAATAGATTTTATTAAAGTAGGGTATGATTCATCGTCGTGTAAGACCCCGATTTTTTTATACGCCATTTGTATCGTACTATCGAGTTTCATATCACTCACCCATTCGCCATCAAAGACATTTTGTTTTTTATCAAAATCAAATCGAACCATATCGCCATTTACATGATGTACCACCCTTGTATTGCCAGGTACAAATTCAACAGCACGTATGAGGGTATCATTAGCTAATTCATAAGGAACTTTAATCAACAAAAAACGATCCCTAAAATTGCCTTCTAATGCAATTGGTTTTACAGCAATTCTTTTATCGGGTTCTCCTAACATAGAGCCATTGCCAAAAGTAGGCAAAGGGGGTATTTTACTGCTATCCCCCATAGGGCATTTTAAACTTACCCAGGTTTCGAGCAATTTTTTTTCATCACGGCTTAATACCTGCTCATTTACAAAATGAGTATAATCGGCATCTGCTGGCCAGGGAGGCATTTGGTTATTGCGAACAACATATAATATTTTTTCTGCATTGGAGGCCACTTGCTGATAATTGGTAAAATTATAATGTCCGGGCTGAGTAGGACGATGACAAGGGGTACAATATTTATAGATGATAGGTGCAATATCTTTTGCATAAGTAGGTTGCTTGGCATCATCTGTACATGCCAACAACAATAAAAAGGTGTAAAAAAACACCATGATTAGCATCCATGAAATATTAAATTGTTTAGCTACCATGAAACAAATGTTCTTTTTTATTGGCTATGATACTGGCGTTTAATTCAAACCCTATGAGCATGATCTGTGCCATTAAATTGATCCAAACCATAAATATAATGAGGGTACCTATGGAACCATAAATTTTATTGTAGTTGACCAGATTATTAATTGCATAAAAGAATATAACCGATAAGCTAATAATTAAAAAAGTAGCAATCAGGGCTCCCGGATTGATTAGTTTAAGTCGGGTGACGGTGGCACATCCATACCGATAAATACATGCAATCGCAAAAAGGGTGCTAAAGACAATCAATAGATAGGCTACTATTTTCAGCGCTATTGAATTGCTTAAAAAACTTAGGTGTAGAGCCTCGGCTGCCCAGGCTTGAAAAATCATAAAGCTAAGGGCAAAAATAATGGCAAAAATAAGAAGAAATGTAAGGGCCACGGCTATCATACGTTGTTTAATAGGGGTACGTTGTTTAAACCCAGGAATATTTCGGTCAAAACTTTTCATCAATCCCATCACACCATTAGAGGAGTAAAACAAGGTGAGTAGGACAGAAAAAGAAAGCAATACATTTTTTTTGTGATGGATAAAATCGCTTATCACATTGTGTATGCTTTGTTGCATTTTGGCATTTGGCGTCAATAATACCAACAAATCATTCATCACCTGAATAATTTTATTTTCTGGTAATGGCAAAAAAGGCACCAATGAAAAAAAGAACAATAACAATGGAGGTAAAGCCATCAAAAATGAAAACGATACAGCACTTGCTCGGGTATTGAATCGATTAGAAAATATTTGCTTTCGAAAAAAGTTCATAGAATCGAACAGGGAAACGCCTTCAAAACCGGGCAAATAAATACCCCTGAGCCAGGCCACTGCTGCTTGTACAGGTTTTGAATTTTTGATATATAATTCCAGACGAGTCATAATGCACCGAAGCGCTTACTTATTTTTTTTGATTGACGAAGATAATGAGAGTATTTATAACCACAGGAAAAAATGTACAATTGCAACCCATGGATTATGACCTTACAAACAGGGTGTTCATTCAACCCCAATTTTGGGGAAATTTAGTAGATGTTTAGTACAAGCCATATGAACTAATACTTATACACTAAGGGTATTAATCAACTATAAACCTCTTTGTTTGATCACCGCATTTAATATAATACATACCCTTAGGATAATTTCTCACATCAATCACATCATCATTTGTAGTCAAAATAAGTAGACCAATTGCATTATACAATGTCTTTTTTTTCATAGTGGCATTATCAATTTTCAATTTGTTGCTCACAGGGTTAGGGTAAACATTGAATGTGCTATGATTTATGGTAATATCCTGATTGGAAAGTGGCCAGCACTCCTGCGCACCTAAACTATAATTAGGCATACAAGGGGGCGTAGTTGCAATAGCATAAATTCCCAAGCTATCAAGCCGTAAACATCGAGGGCAAAAATTACAACCTGCTCCTTTTGCGTCAGGATTATCTATACGACTCATTTGTTTACTTGTTCCCCCAAAATTTCCAATATACAATTTCCCATCACCCCCATAATATGATGCCTCATAATGTGTAAATTGCATGAAGGTAGTATCCATACCCGCTACATGATACCAACTACTATCAGCAAAATCAAATTGCCAGATATTAAACTGTCCTATTACATACAAAAATTTATTGTTTGGTGAATAAGCTAAACCCTTAGTTAGTCTTTCACTATCACTTGGTGCATTTGGGTTATATTGAGGAGCTTTAGGCATTGTAATTACTTTAGGATTAGAAAGTATACCATAGCACCTGTCAAAGTCGGCAAGGAATATCTTGCCTGTCCAGATACCACTTGCATCACAGCTTGTTGCGTATTTATCTCCCTGCAAATTAAAAGTACTTTGTCCGTATATATCCCAGGTACCCCACAACGGTTCAATAAATTCCTGATAACCCATATTGTAAACTGAGTCTTGTGTAAATAAAAACTTATACACTGTATTGCTATCCCCGCCTTGTTTTAATAACCACCAGTCTTTACCATTTGCATGTCTGCAAGCCATCATTTGTGTTTTTCGGAACTGCCCATTCATCGCAAATGGTATCATCCTTTTTACTACTTTACCTGCGCCACCATTTGCATTCATATCAATTACGCTATATAGCATTACATCATTATGACATGAAAAGCATAGATTACCTTCGCTGTTTGCTGGCGTAACAAAATAATACTTATTGCTATCCATCGGCAGGAAAATACTGGATTGTGATAATAAACTTTCTCCTGAATATTGATTATAATAACTAGTTGGCACTATAGTATCCCCATCATCTAAATAGTTTCCTGTACTATCAAAGATATTGAATCCATTACTATATAATATCAAATTTCCATTCGTATCACAAATACTGGAACTACCTGCATCAAAATCAGCTCCGTTACAGCATATATCTCATTAATAAATTATTACCCTCAAAAATAACTCTAGCTCCCCAACCTGTCATCCATTCATTACCAAGTTTAGATTGAGCAACAATGCTACTGCAAACAATTGTTTGCAGTAGCATTAATATTAAAATCACTTTTTTTGTCATTACTATTGTATTAATAGTTTGCCTGTTATTTGTTGCCTATTATTCACAAGATACTTATATGTATATAACCAAGTTCTTCGAAGCGTCCTCGCTTCGAAGCTGTATTCTTTTGCTTTCAGCAAACTTATCGAAATCACCATAAAAAATCGACATTAAATACACTCTTTTTATTGGCATAATTTGTTGCGCTACTATAAATATAATCAATTCCTTCAAATACAATACCTGCCCTTACAGGATTTTCATGTATATATTGCAACTTTTGATAAAAGAAATCTTGTGAAAATATTTCTTCAGGATGGTTATCATTCGTCCATATTTTGTATTGCTTATTAGCAACTGTTTGACGTGCATAAAAACTAAACATGTATAATAACCACTCTCGTCTGCTTTCTGGAGTTTCATTAATAATCTTGATAAACGATTTACTTGTATATGTTTTAAAATCTCTTATAACATCACTTAGATTATTGTTTTTAGCTGTCCATATTGTATGTACATGGTTTGTCATTATAACAAATGCATGAATACAAAGATTCTTAATCTTTTGACAATGCGCAAAACTTTCAATTATCAAATCCTTGTATATTTTTCTACTAAACAAATCAACCCAACCTTCAATGGAAAAGGTTAAATAATGTGTTGCACTTTGATTTCTGATTTGATAGCCATCGGCAAATTCGTAACTCATGTCGCAAATCTAATATTTTAATAATATTCAATACGTCAAGGTTGCGACACGCAACAGAATAAGTCTGCGAAGCAAATATGCTTCACAGAACTAACACGCTTACGATAACTGGGGGCAACCATTTAGCAGAATAAAATTTAACTATACTTATTCATGTTTACCATATTGGTTAATTGTAATATGATAAATCTCATACGACATAGTAAATAAAGCGTTGTAAATTTGAAAAGATACTCAACATAAAAAAATTAAATCAATAAATATTAAAACCAATGAAAAAATTAGCAAACAAAGTGGCCCTTATTACAGGCGCAGGTGCAGGCATGGGAAAAGCCATCGTTCAGTTATTTGCCGCAGAAGGCAGTAAAATTATCGCAACTGACATCAACGCTGAAAGACTTGACGAACTTTCAGTTGAAGTAAAAAAGAATGGTGGAGAAATTACGACCCTTGTTGCTGATATGGCACTTGAAACCGATATAGAAAACATGATACAATTGGCCGTTCAAACGTATGGCACTTTAGACATCCTGGTAAACAATGCAGGTATCATGGATCATTTTCAACCGGTGGGCGAATTAGAAAACAGCATGTGGGAAAAAGTTATGAAAGTGAACCTGGAAGGTCCTTTTAAAGCGATGCGAAGTGCTGTGAAAATATTTTTAAAAAACGGTACAGGCAATATTATTAATATTTGCTCTATTGGAGGTATTAAAGGAGGTGTAGCAGGCGCTGCTTATACAACAAGTAAACATGCACTGATTGGCTTAACAAAAAACACAGGTTACATGTATTCAAAATCAGGAATCCGATGCAATGCCATAGCACCTGGTGGTGTCAATACAAGTATCGGTGATACCATCGACATGTCTAAAATTACCCCATTGGTCAACGATCGAATTATGAGTGGCATGGCCTTGAATCCAAGAATGGGCGAAGCATCGGAAATCGCAAACGCGGCATTGTTTTTAGCGAGTGATGATGCAAGTTTTGTGAATGCCCAGGTATTGGTTGTAGATGGAGGCTGGAGTGCTTATTAATCCGTATCAAATGTCTTTAATAACAATAGCCATCTGGTAAACAAATCGGTGGCTATTGCTTTTTCAACATGATAAAGTCAATATTCTTTTCATGTACCAAAGCATTATATTGTTTGATTTCGTTTTGGTAAAGCGTTTTAAATTGTTCGATTTCAAGATCAATTAAATGGGCAATGTCTTGGTAGGCTACTCTGCTTTGGGTTGTTGGTGCTGTATGCTGGTTCACTGCATCAAAAATGCCCACTAATTTATCGTTCAATTTAATGGGATAATTCAACACATCCTGTTCGCTTTTGGCTTTGGTTTGATACAGATTCCCTTCTATCACTGCTATTTTGGTGAGTATTTTTTTACCCAAACTATCTAAGGTTGCCGGATAATCATTTCCTAAACGATCTTTTAATGTGTTGATTTGGGCACGTGTTGTACGAATATCTTTAATGGTTTGCTGGGTTTCTTCAAACTTATTTTTGATGATATTTAAAAAATCGAATTGTGCCTGATAGTCATTTTCGCTTGCAGCATAATTTGGATCTTTACGTATTTCAAAGGGTATACTCACTGAATCATTCGATCGTTTAAAAATAGCCGTATACTTTCCAGGAGGTACTTTATATTCACCTACATTGCCATTCCACATGATCATATCATCTATTTTATCAACTCCTTTCACCTGCATATTCCAAACAAATTGATTCATGCCAGATTCTATACTAATTTGATCTTCTTTATCTTTCGATTTGCTGCTGTAAGTACGCAATGGTTTTTGGTTTGCATCTAATAACTGAATCTGCAAAGTGGTTGTATCATCCCATGGTTTGACCCAATAATGAAACACCACACCATTGGGTGGATTCATGCCTTCATTACGAACTTGCTTGTTTTGGTACCCATTGGTGCTATAGGAAACGCGTGGGTTAAATACATGAAATGCTTGATGAAGAGGGTCCTTTTTTAATTGATGTATAAATGTCAAATCATCTAAAATCCAAAATGACCTTCCCTGGGTCGCCACTATCAAATCATTTTCTTTGATGGCCAAATCAGTGATTGGCACAATAGGTAAATTTAATTGAAAGGGTTCCCAATTTTCACCATCATCAAAACTGATATACATTCCCTGCTCGGTACCTGCATATAATATTCCTTTAACTACAGGATCTGCCCTCAGGCAACGTGTGAAATGATGATCGGGAATACCGGTTGTGATTTTTTGCCAGGTGCGTCCATAATTGTTTGTTTTGTAAATATAAGGATGCTCATCATCCAGTTTATAACGTGTACCTACAATATAACAAGTGCCCCCATCAAAAGGGTCTGCTTCAATACAGTTGATCATGGTATATTCGGGCATTTTGTTTGGGGTTACATTTTGCCAATTTTTGCCTCCATCTCTTGTAACATGTACGAGACCATCATCACTTCCACACCAGATGAGGTCTTTTTCTACAGGGCTTTCTACTGCTGCAAATATTGTACAGTAATACTCTACGCTTGTATTGTCTTTGGTAATAACACCGCCACTTGCTTGTTGTTTTGATTTGTCATTGGTGGTTAAATCAGGTGAAATGGCTGTCCAGCTTTGTCCTTCATTTTCAGTCATAAATAACTGGTTGCCTGCTGCATATAATCGTTTCGGATTGTGGGGTGAAAAAAAGATAGGAAAATTCCATTGAAAACGATATTTCAATGAGTCAGCACCTTCTCCGATCGGGCTCACAGGATACACACTGATGGTTCTATTCTCGTTTGTTTTATGATTTAGCCTTGAAAGATAGCCCCCATAATTGCCTCCATACACTATTTCATCATTGGTTGGATCTGCTACGATATGTCCACTTTCAAATCCTGCACTGCTGCCCCAGTCTTGATTGCCAATACTTCCATGATAAGTTCTGCTCAAAATGCGTACACTTGAATTGTCTTGTTGACAACCCAGCACCCTATAAGGAAAATGATTATCTGTAGTGACTCTATAAAATTGTGCGGTGGGCTGATTGTGATAAGTACTCCAATGCCCGCCCCCATCAAAAGAAATTTGCGCACCCCCATCATCGGCAATAATCATGCGTTGTCCGTCTTCAGGGTCAATCCATAAATTATGATGATCGCCATGTGGGGTGTGAATTGTTTGAAATGTTTTCCCCCCATCGGTGCTTTTATAAAAAGACACATTGCATACATAAACAATATTTTCATTTTTAGGATCTACAAATACTTTATTGAAATACCATCCTCGTTGACGAATTTTGCTTTCGTCATTTTGTTTCATCCAAGTATCTCCAGCATCATTACTTACATATAATCCTCCAGATTTACTTTCTACAATCGCATACAGCTTTTCGGTATTGGATGGCGCTATGGCGATGCCGATATTTCCTAATGTATCCTTAGGGAAGCCTTTATTTGTTGAGATATTTTTCCATGTATTGCCCCCATCGGTGCTTTTCCAAATGCCACTTCCTTCTCCCCCACTTTCCATGCTGTAAGGGGTGCGTTTTACACGCCAGCTACTTACATACAAGATATCGGGATTGGTTGCATCCATTGCCATATCAATAGCACCTACTTCATCATTGATAAACAATATCTTTTTCCATGTAAGACCTCCATTGCTGGTTTTATAAACCCCTCTCTCTTCATTTGGGCCAAATAAATGACCCGTTGCTGTACAATAAACAATCTCTGGATTTTTAGGATGAAAAAAAATCTTAGTGATATGTCTTGTATCATCAAGACCAACAAATTGCCAATGTTTGCCCCCGTCTGTTGATTTCCACATGCCACGTCCTTCACTTACATTGCCTCTCAACGTATTTTCCCCCAAAATATTTATCAGATATATTTGACCAATTACTCCCGCCGTCTTTTGTTTGCCAAACTCCACCACCTGTAGCTCCCATATAAAAAACTTGTTTGTTTTTATAATCTCCACATACACCACTCGCCCTGCCACCTCTGAAAGGACCAATATTTCGATATTGATATTTGGTAAAGAGCAGCGAATCCATAGGATATTTACTTTGTGCCTCTGCCACAAACGTGTAACTTAACAAGAGAAGTATGAGCCATTTTTTCATCCCGTGAAAATACGATATTACCCTTTACAATCAAAACAGCTTTAGGTATGTCTTTTGCCACGTATCGCAATCATGTAGTGTATGTTTGTTCATTAGTAAGGTCAGCATCAGTCTAAAGCACTATTCATAAATGTTTCGTATCAATGATTATATTTGCCCAATCACTTCAGCATGATGGATCCACGAAACTTATTAATACAAGAATATGATTATGATTTACCTGAAACAAGTATTGCACGTTATCCTTTAACAAACAGGGAATCAAGTAAGCTTTTGATTTATAAAAAAGAGTCCATTCAGGAAGATGAATATGCAAATATCCATAAACATTTACCTAAAGATAGTTTGTTGATATTTAACAACACAAAAGTGGTGGCAGCTCGCTTATTATTTACCAAAATGACTGGGGGCGCTATAGAATTATTTTGTTTGGAACCCTCGGAGCAATATGGTGATATCACAAATGCCATGATACAAAAAAAGAAAGTGATATGGCATTGTTTAGTAGGGGGTGCAAAGAAATGGAAAAGGGCGAAGTATTGGTAAAACAAATAGATACAAGCAATCCTTCAATGACACTTTCGGCAAAGATGATAGAGAAAAAATCGGATTCTTATGTAATCGAATTAAGCTGGAATATAGAAAACCAACGTTTTGCTGATATCCTACATTTGGCGGGTGAAATACCCTTACCTCCTTATTTAAACAGAAAAGCGGAAGACACTGATACCGAAAGATACCAAACAGTATATGCGCAACATGATGGTTCGGTGGCAGCACCCACAGCGGGGTTACATTTTACGGATGCCTTGTTACAGAAATTAAAAAAGGAGGGTATTCATCAAGCATTTGTAACACTTCATGTAGGGGCAGGTACTTTTAAACCTGTTAAAAGTGAAACTTTAGGTGATCATGAAATGCATGCTGAATATATCGATGTACCATCATCCCTAATTCAGCAATTGCTTGATCAAAGCGGCAAAGCCATTATTCCCGTTGGCACTACCAGCTTTAGAACTATTGAAACCTGTTATTGGATGGGTGTGAAAGCCACTTTAGATGCTGATGCCAGCATACAGGCCCTTGAAATTAAACAATGGGATGTGTATACTTTACCGCAAGACATTTCAGTTCAAACTGCTTTGCAGGCCTTATTATTATGGATGCAACGCCAACAAACCATGCGAATCGTTTGCAAAACGCAATTACTGGTGACACCTGCATATACCATACGAGTTGCAGATGCTATCATTACCAATTTTCATCAACCAAAATCTACTTTATTGTTATTGATTGCCTCCTTTGTAGGCACACAATGGAAAACGATTTATCAATATGCATTACAACATCAATTTCGATTTTTAAGTTACGGTGATGGGTGTTTGTTGTGGAAGAGAAAAGAGATATGAGATTGGAGATTGGAGATTGGAGATTGGAGATTGGAATGGGTAAAAATGATAACTTAAGGAAATAGGTATTTTAAATAAAATATTGGCAACAATAAGTATCTAAAATCAGCAGGAATTAAATACTCATTTTATTTTACCTTTGCGGCTCTTAAAACAATTTTATGCAAAAAACACTCAAGCAACTCAATATACTTAAAAACAATGCAGGTACTTCTACAGGTAGCAAATGGTACGACAGTAAAAGTGAAAATCTCAACAGCATATCTCCTGTAGATGGCAAATTGATTGCGACTGTAAAATCAACATCTAAAAATGATTATGAAAAAGTAGTACTTGCTGCACAAAAAGCATTCATTGCTTGGAGACAAGTACCTGCGCCAAAACGTG
This sequence comes from Bacteroidota bacterium, assembly GCA_016711825.1. Classification (GTDB taxonomy): domain Bacteria; phylum Bacteroidota; class Bacteroidia; order Chitinophagales; family Chitinophagaceae; genus OLB11. Next base: position 171,038 of record JADJSG010000004.1, read on the forward strand.
GTGAAGTGGTTAGACAAATAGGTGATGAATTGCGTAAAAGCAAACAGGCATTGGGTGAATTGGTAAGCTATGAAATGGGTAAAAGTTTACAAGAAGGTTTAGGCGAAGTACAAGAAATGATCGACATCTGTGATTTTGCGGTTGGGCTCAGTCGACAATTGTATGGCCTTACCATGCATAGTGAACGACCAGGTCATCGTATGTATGAACAATATCATCCCTTAGGCATTACGGGTATCATTTCTGCATTTAATTTCCCCGTAGCAGTATGGAGTTGGAATACTGCACTGGCTTGGGTTTGTGGTGATGTTTGCATTTGGAAGCCCTCTGAAAAAGCGCCCCTTTGCAGTATTGCATGTCAACAAATCATCGCAAAAGTATTTAAGAAAAATGAAGTTCCTGAAGGGGTAAGTTGCGTAATCAATGGAGGTAGAGAAGTAGGAGAATGGCTTACAAAAGATACCCGAATTCCATTAATCTCTGCTACCGGTAGCACACGCATGGGTAAAGCAGTTGGGGCTGTTGTTGGTGAAAGACTAGGCCGAAGTTTATTAGAATTAGGAGGCAACAATGCCATCATTATTACCGAACATGCCGATTTAGACATGTCGTTGATAGGGGCGGTATTTGGGGCTGTAGGTACAGCAGGACAACGTTGTACAAGCACAAGAAGATTGATCATTCAGGAAAAAGTATATAAAAAATTTACCGACAAACTTGTCAATGCTTATAAACAAATAAAGATTGGTAACCCATTAGATGCTAAAAACCATGTAGGACCATTGATTGATACAGATGCCGTAGCTATGTATGTAAAAGCCATTGAGATGGCTCAGGCAGAAGGAGCTAAAGTATTAGTGCCAGGTGGTGTATTAAAAGGCAAAGGCTATGAAAGTGGTTGCTATGTAAAACCTTGTGTGATAGAAGCAAAAAACAATATGCAGATGGTGCAACATGAAACTTTTGCACCCATACTTTATATCATGAAATACAAAACACTAGATGAAGCTATTGCCATGCAAAATGACGTACCACAGGGACTTTCCTCTGCAATTATGACTGTAAATATGCGTGAAGCTGAACAATTTTTATCATGTGGTGGTAGTGATTGTGGCATAGCCAATGTGAATATTGGAACAAGCGGTGCAGAAATTGGTGGTGCCTTTGGGGGTGAAAAAGAAACAGGTGGTGGACGTGAAAGTGGCTCTGATGCATGGAAAGTGTATATGCGTCGTCAAACAAACACGATTAACTACACCAACAAACTGCCATTAGCTCAAGGCATTCGTTTTGATTTGTAATGCTCAATCTTAAACCCGGGTTTTACATAATAGGCATAAGGTGTAAGTAATAAGGCTAAATAATTTTTTGTTATGACTTGAACTTACGAATCAATCGTTTTTCATTTTCTATCGTATCAACCAGATATCTATAAGCGTATATTCTATGTGGTTAGGTAGGTCAATTTGCAAATACTTTATAAATGTTACAATCCAAATCTATTTTCATTTGCTTTTTGCATGGTATATCATACACGATTCCATTCAAAATTTCATACGTTTCTGGCAATTGATATCTGATATTAAAATTTATTCAGCAAACTCATAACCTAAACAAAAGAATCCATTATCGAATCAGCGAGATATCTCCTTTGATCATTTTGCTTTTCCCGTTTGCACTATACTCTACCATATAGAAATAGGTGCCTACTTCCATAGGTTTGCCTTTATAATTGCCATCCCAACCTACGGTAATATCGTCTGTTTTAAATAATAGTTGTCCCCAACGATCATAAATTTCGAAATTTGCCAAATCAAAACCTTCGCCTTTTACTTTAATGGTATTGTTTACAAAGTCGCCATTGGGTGTAAAAGCATTCGGGATATAAATAATTTCATTTTTGACAATTTCTGCACACTTTGTAATTGAACTCATACAACCCAATGTATTGTATGCATATAAAGTAAAACAATAGGTACCCGTTTGGCTGAAAGTCATGCTGGCATCTGTTTGAGTAGAAAATGAAGTATTGTTATAATGCCAATCATAGGTAACTGCATTGCTCGACAAATTGGTTAATGTAAAAGTTGGATTATCTAAATTCGCAGGATTAGGATTGATTACAAAATCTGCAATAGGAAGAGGATATACATAAATGGTAAATACAATAGAATCTGTACCCGGACATTTACCCGATTCGATACCCGTAACGGTGTATGTAGTAGTGACTGAAGGATTAAAAACGATTTCTGTAGTATCGAAATTGGGTGTGGCCCCTGTAGATGGCGACCATTGAATGGTGGCAGTAGGCGAAATATTAAGCATGGTAGTACTTTCTCCTACACACAAAGCAGTATCTGCAGGTGGTGTAAGGGTTAATTCGGCTACCAATGAAGCATTGAAACAGGTAGTATCGGGTTGAAAGCGCCATAAGTCATTTGTAATTTCAAGGGTTCCTAATCCTGCACTGAATCCGCCAAATACCCAAAGGTTGTTTTGCTTGTCGGTCCAAATACCAACGCCCCCTTTACAAGGTATCATGTTAGTAGGTGAAGGTACGCCTTGTACACCGTAACTACCCGCAGGATTGATGATGGCGGCATTGCTTCCGCTAACCCATGTCCATGTATTGTTGGATGAGTTGTAAAGCCATAAATCATTGTAGATATTACCAGCTGTTAAACCTTCAAAGCCACCAAATGACCAAAATACTTCAGAACATCCCAGGGTAGAAACCGTTTGGTTTTCGATTCTATAATGCGGATAATCAATAACATTGGGGTCGCAATTTAAATTATATAGCCCCCCATCATTGACTAAATTACTGCCCGACACCCATGTCCAGTTGTTGGTAACAGGGTTATATTTCCATACATCATTATAATTAGCATTGCTAAAATCTCCCCCTGCAAAAATATAAAAATTACCATCGAGTCCTTTCCATTTGGTATATGAAAGCCTTGCTGGCGGTAGGTTTGAAGGCGCCTCTATGCCTTTTACACCATAATTTCCGATTCCGTTGGGTACCATATCTCCTTTCATAAAAGTCCATTGGTTGGTCGTAACATCATATTTCCACATATCATTAAAAACCCCTGAAATGGCATCTTGGCCACCAAAAATCCAAAAATTATTTTGTGCATCCACATAGCTTGATTTGCACTCGGCCCTACCCCCTGGTGTATTATTAGTTGCGGGCACCCCTTGCGTGCCATAGATAGGCAACACATTTGAAAGCAAACCACCTTTTACCCATGTCCATTCATTGGTAGCGATATTGTATTTCCATAAATCTTCTAAAGCGCCTGTTGAAGCAGCATTATCATAACCATATCCTGCAAAAAGCCAAAGGTTGTTGTTGTTATCAGTCCAGCAGTTAGCCCCATACCCTCTTGCACTTGGAAAATTATTGACAGAAGGAACTCCCTGAACACCTGATACCCCTACCTGGTTTGCTGGTCCCTGAGCCCCGCTCACCCATGTCCATTCATTGGTCGACACTGAATAACGCCATAAATCATTGTACAAGTCACCATTCACAACCCCACCAAACAACCACAAATCGCCATTTTGGTCGGTCCAATAAGCAGTTTGATAACGTGCGGGTGGTTCATTGGTAGGCGCTGAAACCCCTTTTACCCCATAATTACCCACAGACAAACCGGTATTACTTCCTTTCATCCATGTCCATACGCCACTTTGTGCTTTCACCTGTAAAGAAGCGAATGCAATGATGATGTATACTAATAAAAATTGAAATCCTTGTTTCATCCTACGTTGATTTTGTTATAAATATAATTCCTTTTGTGATTAAGACGTAGAATTTTTATATTTTGTTAATCAATTCCCCTGATTTTTCTGACCAATTGCGCAAATGCTTCTTTGAATTTCATTTCTTCATTGGATGGTTGATGAGCATCCATTATCCATTCCCCATTTTGTTGATACAATTTATAATAAAATAAAAAGGTTTCTTTGGGGGCTGTTTTGTCTAAATCACCTCTTCCAAATTTAGGGATAAACACTTCTAAGGTATCTTGATTTTTTAAAGTAAAACAATAACCTTGACTAAACCAGGTGAGCATGGCGGCATCTTTACTTTCGCAGTTTTCCAGTAAGGATTGGTTGATTGGGTATGAACGCCACACAATAGGTTTGTTATGTTGAAACAATGAATACTCGCCAATTTTAAGGATACTGTCGCTGTTGACAATACTGTACCACAGAAAATTATTTAAGATGGTTGGGTTGGTCATATAGTTTTGATAGGATATATGATTTTCCTGCAACGATTTTTCGAAATGGTTATTGACAATGCTTTTATTAATAAAAGTCATACCCAGATAGCAAATGGTATAAATCAAACTTGAACGCATCAATGTGATACGTTGACGACTTTCATTTTTGTAACATAATGCAATCACAACCAATATCAAAATGGGTAAGGTAAAAATTAAATCGGCAATAGCTATATTATTGAGCGATACCAACTTACGCGAAAAGGGAAGAAAAATACGTGTACCGTAATTTGTGCAAATATCAAGCAATGAGTGACCCCAAAGACAAGCAATCCACAGTATAAACCATTGTTTGTACGAAACCGTTTTTTTAAAAAGTAGGTAGCAAATCCATGCCATCGGAAATGCAGTGAGTAATTCTACAAAAAAAGAATGGGTATAGCTTCGATGATAAAGTATGTATTTGCGAGGATCGTTTAAACCTGAATATAACAAATCGAAATCAGGGAATGTTTTAGCAAAAGCGCCTATCCAAGCTGCTTTTCGCCCGATTTTTTTGCCCAAAATCCGATCCCCAATGGCTGCGCCTAATACAATATGAGTTAATGAATCCAATGTAGCTAATGTATGTTTAAAAGAAAATGAAAATAATAAAAAGTAAAACTAAGAAAGCAATGATAAAGGCAAAGAGATAAAGCAATAACAATAAAAATAGCTTTATAAAAATTTTCCAGGCTGGTGAGGGATACACCTTTTTCAGGGAGATAAATAAGTAAATGGGTAAGCCGGCAAAAAGGCCTATGGTCGTGATGGTATCGAAGGTATCGTTCGACCAAATATTGATGAGTAGGATATTTACAAGAATCATTAAAAAAAGCATGCAATGAAAATGAACGCTAAAAATCAGATGGTCAACATAAAACAATTTTTGTTTGCGAAACAAGAAAGCGAGAAACATTGCAAATAAAGGCAATAGTAAAAAAAACACTTTTGAAAAATGGTGTTGGAGTTGTTCACCTATATCATTTGAATGTGAAAATGATTTACGTCTGATACGTGTAACAAAAAATCCATCTCTTTTTGCAGGGGGTAATGATTGTTGCACAGAGTCATAAGCCTCCCTTGTAGGCTCATTGGGGGTAAGGTTACCGATACCAATCCTATTTTCACCATCGGCAGTATTGATACCGACCAGTGTTTTTTTATAGGCAATGAGCGAATCTTGTTGTTGTTTGGTGAGAGGCTTTTGTACAATCTTCTTTTTTTCATCAGAATCATTTGACATCGCTACCAAAAAGAAAACCGTGGTAATAAAAATATACAATTGAAGTGGGTTTAAATACTTCACCCGCTTACCTTGTATATATTCAATGGTAGCTAAACCGGGCTTCATAAATAAAGTTTTGATGGTCAGCCAAAACTTATTGTCGTAATGAAAATAATCACCCACAAAGTGAACAACCATATGCATAAAAGAGTCTTTGTGCAAAAATGCTTTTTGACCACATTGTGCACAAAACTTACCTATCAATGGATAGCCACAGTTTAAACAGTTTTCTTCTTTATGATATTCTTTTCTTTTAAATGCCATTAGACAGTAAATGTAATTTCTTTTCAGAAAAAAAATGGAAATTATAGCATGTTTATAGCAATAATACTGAAACAAAGTCAGCAATACTCAACATTTCATGACATTATTACCCACAATTACAGATTGGATTCAATTTTGCAACATGCTTTGGAAATAACAGATACGATATGAATTTAAACAATTTTACCATCAAAGCCCAAGAGGCGATAGCTGCCGCTCAGCAACTTGCTTTTAATCAAAAAAACCAGCAAATCGAAACTGCCCATCTATTGAAAGCGATGTTAGACGATGAAAATAATTCAATTTCTTTTTTACTGAAAAAAAATGATGCCAATATCAGTTTTATTGAGCAAAAGCTTCAGGAAATATTACCTAAAATACCTACCATCCAAAGTGGGGAAGGTGGACAGATTATATCTCGTGAAGTCAATCAAACCGTATTGAAAGCAGGTTCTTATTTAAAAGATTTTGGGGATGAATTTATTACCCCCGAACATTTATTGATGGGACTGATGAGTAATAATGATAGTATAAGTCATTTATTGAAAGATGCAGGTTTGAATGAAAAAACCCTCAAAAAATCAATTCAGGAAATACGTAAAGGAAGTACAGTAAATTCGCAAAGTAGTGATAGCAGTTACCAGTCATTAAAAAAATATGCCAATAACCTCAATGAAATGGCAGCCAATGGCAAACTCGATCCTGTAATTGGTCGGGATGAAGAAATCAGAAGAACCCTCCATATTCTTTCAAGAAGAAGTAAAAACAATCCGATACTTGTAGGCGAACCTGGGGTAGGTAAAACAGCCATTGTAGAAGGACTCGCTCACCGAATCATTAATGGCGATGTACCCGAAAATTTGAAAAGCAAAGTCATCTTTGCCCTTGATATGGGTTTGCTCATTGCAGGTGCTAAATACAAGGGAGAATTTGAAGAACGTTTAAAAGCGGTGATTAAAGAAGTAACAGATAGTGATGGCGAAATCATTTTGTTTATTGATGAAATACACACCCTTGTAGGTGCTGGTGGAGGAGGTGAAGGTGCTATGGATGCTGCCAACATTTTAAAACCTGCGCTTGCAAGAGGCGAACTGAGAGCAATTGGCGCAACCACCCTCAGTGAATACCAAAAATATTTTGAAAAAGACAAAGCCCTAGAGCGCCGTTTTCAACGCGTGATGATTGATGAACCAAGTATTGAAGATGCTATTTCAATTTTAAGAGGACTTAAAGACCGATATGAAAACCATCATCATGTACAAATAAAAGATGAAGCAATTATCGCTGCAGTAGAACTTTCGAGTAGATATATATCAGACCGATTTTTACCCGACAAAGCCATCGATTTGATTGATGAAAGTGCCGCCAAACTAAAACTCGAAATCAATTCGATGCCTGAAGAACTGGATGAACTGGAACGTAGATTGCGACAATTGGAAATAGAAAGAGAAGCTATTAAACGTGAAAATGATGAAAAGAAATTGTTGGAACTGGGTAAAGAAATTGCCAACCTTACCGAACAAAGAGATGCATTTAAAATCAGGTGGCAACATGAAAAAAAAGGGATAGATGATATACAACAAATCAAAACCAATATTGAACAATTACGACAAGAAGCCGATCAGGCAGAACGCAATGGCGACTTTGGCAAAGTAGCAGAAATCAGGTATGGTAAAATTAAAGAACAAGAAAACCTCTTAAACACAAAAACAGTTCAGTTGGAACAAGAAGGTTTACAACATAAACGTTTGCTTAAAGAAGAAGTAGATGCGGAAGACATAGCCGAAAATGTAGCACGAGCCACAGGCATACCCGTATCGAGAATGTTGCAAACAGAAAAAACAAAATTACTGAATCTTGAAAGCCATTTACACGAGCGCGTAGTTGGGCAGGAAGAAGCCATTACCGCTGTGGCTGATGCTATACGTCGAAGCAGGGCTGGATTACAGGATGCCCGTAAACCCATAGGTTCATTTATATTTTTAGGCACTACAGGTGTGGGCAAAACAGAGTTGGCCAAAGCATTAGCTGAATTTTTGTTTGATGATGAAACCATGATGACAAGGATTGACATGAGTGAATACCAAGAAAAACATAGTGTAAGCAGATTAGTGGGTGCACCTCCGGGATATGTAGGTTATGATGAAGGTGGTCAATTAACGGAAGCAGTAAGACGCAAACCCTATAGCGTAGTATTGTTTGATGAAATTGAGAAAGCCCATCCAGATGTATTTAATGTATTGTTGCAAGTGCTTGATGATGGCCGACTGACAGATAATAAAGGAAGGGTGGTGAATTTTAAAAACACCATTATCATCATGACATCCAATATGGGTAGCCATATTATACAAGCAAATTTTGAAAGCATCAATGCAAAAAACATGGATGAAATAGTTGATAAAACAAAAGTAGAAGTGATGCATTTGTTGAGACAAACCATTCGTCCCGAGTTTTTAAATCGTATTGATGAAGTGATTATGTTTAAACCGCTGATGAAAAGCGAAATAAAAGGCATTATTCGTATACAATTAAATCAGCTTGTAGATAGGCTAAAAGAACAAGATATCAACCTTAGTTTTACAGATTATGCCTTAGATTATCTTTCAGAAAATGGTTTTGACCCACAATATGGAGCTCGTCCACTCAAAAGATTAATTCAAAAAGAAATTATTAATCTTTTAAGTAAAAAAATCATTGCAGGTGAAATCGACAAAGCTAAACTCGTGATGGTAGATGTGTTTGATGGTGTAGTGGTATTGAGAAATGAGTAATACCATCAACACACTAAAAATCGTTCTTCTGTTATTAGTTTAAAGACAATATCTGTAGGCATTATACCGATCTGTTTAAGATTAATTATTCAATCATTTGGGCATGTCTTTTCAAAGGGTGATGATTACATATGTTGATGACAAGCATCTTAAACAGTGGATATAAAAAAAATTGATTGGCATTGAAAATAATACCGCTTTGATATAAGAAATCGTTTATAAGGCTTTTCACACAATACCCTTAAACAGTATTGGTTCTGATTTTAAGCACTATCATGTTAATATAAGCATATGGTCTGGTGTAGTAATCAGATGGGTCTCATTTGTTCAGAATATTTTGCAACAAACCTTCACACTTGCTTAGATGAAAATTTAACTTTTCATCTAAGCATTTTAGTTGTTATTTCACATTGATAAAAAACAAAATTGTATGAAACCGCCCATGCTAAAATTCCTATTCGCTTTGCTGTTTTGTTTTGAAGCAACAGACACTTATAGTCAAAAAATAATGATTGGCAATGAGGTCACCAATAGACTTCTTACTTGGGACGATTTTAAAGGAACACCAGATGCAAATTCACCCCATTATGCGGTTACTTATTGGGGTATGATTTACCAATTGAATGGCATCAGAACCTATGGCGATTCGGTACATATCGATGAGCTGATTGTTGAATTGCGTATGGATACCAAAAAGTCGTGGTGTAAAAAGGAATTTGTAACCGACGATTTACTAAAGCATGAACAAGGGCATTTTGATATTGGCAAATTATGTCTCAAAGAATTTTTAACCCTTTATCATAATACCACATTTCATAAAAAAGATATGGATGCTACCATGAAAAATATTTTTTACACCACCATGCATAAATACGACGAGCTGGGTGTGCAATATGACCGTGAAACCGATCATAGTCAACAAAAAGAAGCCCAGCAACACTGGAACGCTTTTTTTGCAAAATATATTGAACAGTGAGATAATCACTGACAGCTATGCCATTAAACCCTTACCTTTGCGGGTATGGATATTCAACAAAATCTACCTAACTACCTTGAGCGATTAAAGATAAAAACCCTCAATGCTATGCAGCTAGCTGCCCTTGAGGCAACAGCAATGCATCCTGAACTTATATTGCTTTCAAACACAGGCTCTGGCAAAACATTAGCCTTTTTGCTTGCTATGTTAAGTCATATCGACGAAAACAATCCACATACACAGGTCCTCATTATGGTACCTTCTCGCGAGCTTGTATTGCAAATCGATGAAGTATTTCGAAAAATGGGTACTCCTTTTAAAGTGACCCTATGTTATGGAGGTCATAAGCGTGAAATAGAAGAACAAAATCTTGTGCAGGCACCTGTTATTATTATTGGCACAGCGGGTCGTTTAGCCGATCATATCAGACGAAGAAATATTGAAACTGATTCAATACACTTATTGATATTAGATGAGTTTGATAAAAGTATGGAGCTTGGGTTTCATGAAGAAATGGCCTTTATCATTCAATCCTTAAAAAATGTAACCCGTAAAATATTAACCTCTGCTACAGCCACAGATCAATTACCTGAACTCTTTCAATTGCATGAACCTCATCAGCTTAACTACATCCTTGCTGGTGAAGAAGCATCGAACTTTGCGTTGGAAATGTTCACCCTTTTTTCTCCCGAAAAAGATAAAATAAATACCCTGTTCAACTTCCTTTGTTATGCCAACAATCGCCCCTGTATCGTATTTTGCAATCATCGGGATGCTGTAGAACGTGTAGCTCAACTGATTGCAGAAAAAGGAATACGTACAACTTTTTATCATGGCGGTATGGAACAACGCGAAAGGGAAAGTGAATTGTGTATGTTTAAAAATGGAACTTCTAATGTACTTATCACCACTGACCTGGCCTCACGAGGTCTTGATATTGCGGGCATTCGTTATATCATACATTATCACCCACCCATGAGCGAAGAGGTTTTTACTCACCGCAACGGTCGTACTGCACGTATGAATGATTTTGGCACTGCTATTTTATTGATTTCTGAAGAAGAAAAAATACCAGATTTTATTGTTGATGAAATACAAGATATAGATATTCCTGAAAGTAATCCCCTGCCTTTAAAAACCCAATGGAATACTTTACACATATCACTGGGCAAAAAAGATAAAGTAAATAAGATTGACATTGTGGGTTTTCTTTCTCAGGTGGCGGGACTTAAAAAAGATGATATTGGACTGATTGAAGTAAAGGATTATTATGCTTTTGCAGCAGTGCGTAAAAATAAAATCAATGAAACCCTACGCTTGATCAAAGATCATAAATTGAAAGGCAAGAAAGTGAAAGTGGATGTGGCTTTAGCGATGGTAAGTAGTTAGGGGAAAGTAGAGAGTAGAAAGTCATAAGTAGAAAGTAGAAAGACACAAGTGAGTGTGATATTTAGTATGGTGTGGGCAAGAACTACAGGCTTCTCCTCGTAAAAGATAGTCAATAGTAGAAAGTAGAAAGTAGAAAGTCAAAAGTAGAAAGAGGGGTAACTAATATGGTTTATACTTACTTTTACCCTCAAGCCAATTGCTGTATTCCATATTTGCTAAGCGAAACTTTATGGGTATATGGGTTTGCTTTTCAAGTTTCAATTCTTGTTTGCAAAAAAAACCATAGTTGCAGGTTGCAAAATTGGATGGTATGAAAGAATGAAATACAAATGGGGTATCTGTTTTAGAAAAAACAAAGGTGTGTTTTGCAGATTTTATTTTTTTGATTTGCGGATGAACTGTATTCAAAAAATGAAAATTGAATAGGGTCAGAAGAAAATAAAAATAGTATGATTTCAACACTTTTATAACTGTATATTTAATTTAAAATTAAGCTAAATTATTTTACGCAATGCATTTAAAAGGTAAATGAATTAAAAATAGTTTTGCGCAAAATCAATTGTCACAGGTATTCAAACCAGATTTTACAATTGGTGTTACTCATATTAGTTGAACACAGCAAACACATTGGTATAATATTCATCCTTTTTACATTTCTTCTTATTATTTTTACCTCATGATCACCCAAACCCTTTATCATTACATCATTGATATATTAAATGAAAAAACATATCCTGCCTGTATTGTAATAGAAAATGACCGTATAATTTCTATTAGCGAAACCAATGAACCATGCACCCATTTTATATTACCGGGGTTTATAGATGCCCATGTACATATTGAAAGTTCAATGCTCATACCCAGTGAGTTTGCCCGTATGGCTGTGAAACATGGTACTGTAGCCACCGTTAGCGATCCGCATGAAATTGCCAATGTGATGGGGGTTGAAGGTGTGGAATATATGTTAAACAATGCCAAGAAAGTGCCTTTCAAATTTCATTTTGGTGCACCATCTTGTGTACCTGCTACTACATTTGAAACAGCAGGTGACACGATAGATGCCATAGCAATCGAAAAACTGCTTGTGCGAGATGATATTTATTATCTCTCCGAAATGATGAATTACCCAGGTGTATTGTATGAAGATGAAGAGGTGATGAAAAAAATAAATGCCGCACATAAAGTAGGCAAACCTATTGATGGTCATGCACCTGGCTTAAGAGGTTCAGATGCAGCTAAGTATATACACGCAGGTATCAGCACCGACCATGAATGTACAACCTATGAAGAGGCCAAGGAGAAGTTATCACTTGGTATGAAGATACTTATACGTGAAGGAAGTGCCGCTAAAAATTTTGATGCTTTGATTCCTTTGTTAGAGGCTCATGAAAACGATATCATGTTTTGTTGCGATGACAAACATCCCGACGAATTGGAACTTTATCATATCAATCAACATGTAAAAAGAAGTATAGCATTTGGCAACAGCTTATATAAAACATTAAAAGCTGCTTGTATCAATCCCATATTGCATTATAAACTTGATGTTGGAAGTTTGCAAGTTGGAGATAAAGCTGATTTTATTGTTGTAGAATCCTTAGAAAATTTTGAGATTTTGCAAACAGTGATTGATGGGGTTGTGGTATATGAAAATGGAAAATCATTGATACAATCAGTGGAAGAACAGGTGATCAATCAATTTAATTGTCATCCAAAAAAAGTAAGTGATTTTGAAATTAACATAGATGATAGATTTTTTGAAGACAGTATAAATGATGGATTGCAAGCAGGTAATATTAAAGTGATAGAAGCTTTAGAAGGTCAACTGATCACCAACACCTTATTGATGAAGCCTAAAATAGAGAACAATCAATTTGTGAGTGATATTGAAAATGATATTTTAAAAATAGTAGTTGTCAATCGTTACAGTGAACAAGCAGTAGCAAAAGCATTTATTAAAAATATAGGTTTAAAAAAAGGAGCTATTGCAAGTACGGTTGCGCACGATAGTCACAACATCATTTGCGTTGGCACCCATGATGTTGATATTTGCCAAGCAGTGAATGCCCTTATTGAATGTAAGGGTGGTATCGTGGCTGTTGGCGATGGCGAAAAACATATCCTCCCCTTGCCTGTAGCAGGACTCATGAGTAATGACAAAGCCGAAAAAGTGGCTACGGCTTATGCCCATATTGATCAAAAAGCTAAAATGTTAGGTACTCCTTTGCATGCACCTTTTATGACACTTTCTTTTATGGCTTTATTGGTTATTCCTGATCTTAAACTCAGTGACAAAGGGCTTTTTGATGGACAAAAATTTACATTTACTTCATTGTATTAATTTTATCGTATGAAAAAAATATTCTTTCTTTTTGGACTTTTATATTCACTAAGTTCTAAAGGCCAATTGCCCGAAACGGTCATCTATTTGTTTGATGTACAAAAAAGCGTTAAAGGTTTAACCCTTAGTCATCCAAAAATCATATCGAAAAAAAAGGGGTATAACAACCAACCTTACTTCACCATGGATGGTGATTATTTGTTTTATGTAAGTGCAATAGACACCGTGAACATTGAGTTGTATAAAGTAGCTATGCAAAAAAAGAAATACAAAAGCAAGCGTATCACGCATACCAAAGAAGCAGAATATTCGCCCAAATACACCCCTGACATGGAACATATTTCTTGTGTTCGTGTAGAGCAGGATCGAAAAACACAACATTTTTATTCATATACCCTAAAGGGCAAAAAACCAATCAATATTTTGCCTAAACTAAGCAGTATAGGTTATTACGAATGGCTCAACCAAAATGAGGTATTATCCTTTGAACTGCCTGAACCTTTTTACCTCGTGAAACATCATATTTCATTGGGTCGTGCAGATACATTAGCGACAGATATTGGAAGAACATTTTATCATCTTCGTGCGAAAGGCAAAGTGGTGTATGTAGACAAATCAGACAGCAATAAATGGGTGATAAGAACCATTGCCAGCGAGAATCTTAAAACCTTTAATAAAAAAATGAATGTCCCAAACCCCTTGCTTACTGAAACATTACCCCATGAAGAAGATTATTGTTTCACCCAGGATGGGAGTATACTGATGGGTCATGAAGGCATATTGTACATTAAGAAAAATCCATTTCGCAATGCAAATGCTACTTGGGATGAAGTGATAGATTTAAAAACTTTTGGTATTGAAAAATTCTATCGAATAGCCATGTCGGTTGACAATACTAAACTTGCAGTGGTTGCGTATACGGGTAAAAAGCCATAATAACCACTTGTTATCCATTTAACATTGATACCGATTGGATAGTTATTAATGACCCACCATGATGTCAAAAACAAGTATCCAATCGGCAAATGCCCTTTATGAAATGATGATGGCAGTATGAATGACCATTCAAAATACATAATGATATAAATTCATCGAAAACATGCTAAATACTAAGCACTAACCAATGCATCACGCAGTGATTTTACTTTATTGTGGTCTGCAACAATCAAATGATATTGCGCCCTAATCATGCTTTGTTGTTCAGTGGTAATATCATTTAAATTATTTTTCAATACCTCATTATAAGCATTGACAGCGGTATCTTCTCCGTATTCACATGAGTCAAGAATTGCTTTACGGTCATTACCAGTGAGGGCTGCCTTAACATCCATCCAAACCCTAAAAAACTTACCTGATATCATTGTACCTTCAGCTATTTTGCCACCAAGCTTTGTTACCTCGATAACTAATTCTTGTTTACATTTTTGGCTTGTGGATGTAAAATCTGTAAAAAGTGATTTCAAATCTTGCTCTTTTGATTCTTTTGAGGCTGTTTCATAGCCTTCAATTCTTTCGTTATTGATTGTGATGAGTGAGTTTAACACTTCTATTGTTTTGTTATTTTCCATTTTGTTTTTGAATGTTTTAAATGATGAGGAGATGACTAATGTGTATAAGAAATTTATGAAGAATGAAGTTTGTATGTTATTGATTAAATTTATTTATTGTCGCTTTCTTTCTTACACATTTCAGCTTGTTCAAGGTGTTTTCTCAGTGTAGGTAAGGTATTGGATGCCCATGCTTTGATATCACTATCATTGCCATCATTAGCTGCTTTTTCAAAAAGGTCAACTGCATTTTTGTGATCTTTTACCATTTTTTCGCTATACTCTTTATCGAAATCACTTACTGATTTATCATTCATTTTTTTGTAATCATCCATAGCATCATTGGTTGTAGAAGTGGGAAGCGTCATATTTTTACTTTTTGCCAAAGCAATTAAATCATTCAATGATTTACTGTGAGCATCTTCCATCATTTTGCCTAATTCTTTTACACTTTTCAAGGTGCCTTTTTGCTGTGCTAATTTCCCCAGGTTGACTTCTTCCATATTTATTTCAGCAGCATTCACTAAAAATTTAGCATCTTTTTCATTTTTATTATCATCAAATTTTTCTTCATTGCTTTCTAAAGCAATTACTTTGGTATCTTCAGGTTTATTATCAGTGCATGATATAGCGCCTATCATAAAAACAAGTATAAGTGTGGTTTGGATCAAAATTGATTTGTAATTTTTCATTTTAATAGTTTTTTTTAATGTTAATTTTTATTGTTAGAGTAAAGAAAATTGAGATGTATGATATTTTATAATAAGTAGGAATAAAAACTGTTTGAGCATTTTTATGCAGGCATTCAATTGACATTTCTCCACTATAAAATAAATAAAATGGTTTTTTATCTGTAAATTTCAAGGCCATTGTTTGTACGCCAGTTATTTTCAAAGTATTCTGCATCCTCATCATTACGGGGTCGAACACCCAATACAACATGACCATTTTTTATACCCGTTTCATATAACTTAGCACGGTCTTCAGGAATACCTGAACCTACCAAAGCCCCAATAACGCCACCTGCTATACCACCTGCACCAGCACCAGCTAAGCCGGCTGCTATTGGTCCAGCAATTAAAACACCAAGTCCCGGTATCACTAAACTGGTTCCAATGGCTGCAATTACTCCTGCTATAGCACCAATAGTACCTCCAATAGCTGAACCAGTACCTGCACCTTCGGCAGCCCTTGTCAATTCAGTTTCTACAACATCACCTGTATAGTAATTTTTTTTGGTATCGTTTGACATCACTAAATTAATGTCATCTTTTGCATAACCTCTCTCATGCAAAGTATTATAGGCCTTTTCAGTGCTTTCGCGATCGCGAAACATTCCTGTTAACATGCCATTTTCTGTGGTATTTCCTGCCACTTGTTGTTGATTGTTTTCCATTTTATTTTGTTTTTTAATGATTAAAATTTTTTATTTTATAATGATTTATTATGATTCTAGTTACATTGTCCTAAAACAATCCAAATAATAACAAAAACGATTATTGTGCCGATACATCCTCCGCCTAACTTTTTGGCTCCATAGCCTGCAATAAGCGTTTTAAATAAATTGTTCATGTTGTTTTTACTTTTGTTTTCTGGGTTATATAATGGATGATATTCATAGGTAAATTATATTCGCTACATTCAAATTGAATATTTTTTAAACAAGCGTTTAACTATATTCAAAATATTGGAAATAAGCCTTTATTGAGATGAACTGGCATAGAGAACAATAAGTATCTATTTTAATTCATTGTATTATCTATTTTTATCTACCTTGTAATTTTTCTTTAAAAGGTCATTGATGGTCATTATTTACTTTTACCGTTTCCTTTTGCTTGACTCCCTTTATTTCGATGCTGGGTATCTTGGTTTTGATTTTTATTAGCATGCTCATCTGTCACTTCCTTTGCATTGCCACCTTCATTGCGTGTAGGATTTGTTAATCCGATAGTTGATTGGGTAGGATCTTGCTTGTTGATGTCATGATTTATATTACCTTCTTCATCTAGGGAAGAATCATTTAAAATAAAATCATTCTTTGCTTCTATGGTTCTTTTTTGACTTTCCGTTTCTTCATTCTCACCAACTTCATGTTTTTTGATTTGATTTGGATTGTTTGCATTCGGTTTTTGCTTGTTAAAATCTTGGTTTGTTTTTTCTTTTAACATGCTATCATTCTTTTGATGGTTGTTGTTGTTGTGCGTAGTAGATTTCATTATGTGAATATTTAAAGATTAACTGAATTGATACAATGCAAAGGTCTTATACTTTATGCTGCCAATTACTACATAATAATGCAAAAGGCTTACAACATTCACAGTTCAAATAGTAGAAGCATTTCTACTCCATTTTTAAAAACATTGATTCCTTAAACATAATATAGACAGCCCTTTGGTAAGTATTGCACATAACACCTCTTTTCAATAGTACGAAGTATTATTTTCACACATCATCTACATCCTTTAATCAATGCTTAAAAGACATTCTATGTACTTGTGAACCTTATGATCAAAAGAATGAAAAGAAGTCATTAAAAAAGAGGATATATTTATTTACTTTGCATCGTTTTGAAAGATTTATTTGTCCATATTTATCGTTATTTATCCAAAAGAAAAACATTTACTTTTCTTTTCTTTTTTGCATGTATCGCTGTGTTTGCATTCTTTACGTCAAAGCTTAGTTTTGAAACCGACTTAGCGAGTATGATGCCAAGCAATGCCAAAACCAGCAAGGCACAGGAAATCATGACAAACAATAAAGCATTAGACAAAATTATTGTTTCGGTAGCGAGCAGGGACAGTACACCTATTGAAGCAGATGTTCTTGTTGCTTACATTGATGATTTTGCATTGACGCTTTTAGCGAATGATAGCGCAAAACGGATTGCAAATATTGAAACTAAGCAAGATGATGAGAAGATCATTGCCTTGTTTGATATTGTCAATAACAACCTGCCATTTCTTTTACAAAAAAATGACTATCTCCTTATTGATAGCCTCATACAAAATACACAGATAGAAAAAACATTACAAGCCAACTATGCTACTTTAGCCAACGCCAATGGGATGGCCATGAAGCAGTTAATTGTAAAAGACCCTTTGGGCATTTCCATGCCTGCATTTAAAAAACTATATCAACTAAAGCTTGATGAAAATGTTACCTTATATGACGGATATATTTCAAATTACGACAATACCCAGTTTACTTTTTTTATACACCCTGCCTACCCTGCTTCCAATACAGGCATGAATGAAGGATTAGAAAAAATCATTGAAAAAACAAAGGAACATCTACACAACAATGATGCCTATAAAAATATACGTTGTGATGCATTTGGAGCTCATCTTGTAGCTGCTGGCAATGCCACACAAATGCGGGCAGATACTCTATTGACATTGAGTATTACGATTGTTTTACTGATTGCCTTATTTCTGTATTTTTTTAGAAATAGCTTAGCCCCCTTGCAAATCATGATTCCTGTATTGTTTGGTGGATTGTTTGGCATGTCGATGATGTATTTGTTAAACGGCACCGTGAGTCTGATAGCCTTGGGTGCTTCAAGTGTGATTTTGGGCATTGCGGTCAATTACTCCCTCCATTTTATGTCGCATCTCAAACATGCACAACATAAGGAACACACCATTCGAGCACTCACCCAACCCATGACTATTGGCAGTTTTACTACGATATTCGCATTTTTAAGTTTGACATTTGTGCACACGCCGGTATTGCAAGAATTAGGTCTGTTTGCAGCATTCAATCTCATGGGGTCTTCATTTTGCACCCTGGTATTTTTACCTCATTTTGTAAAAGAAAAATCAACCCCGCTGGCGCCAAACATCATTGATAAAATAGCATTGCTCAACCCAAATAAAAACAAATGGATGGTGATTGGCATTGCCTTATTTACCATTTGCATGGCCTTTTTTATGAATGATGTACGCTTTAATGAAGATTTGATGAAGATGAATTTTATGAGTGCTTCATTGAAGCAATCACAACAAATCATCAATGAAAGAAACAGTGAATCATTAAATAGCACTTTTTGTGTAAGTGAAGGATCCGATTGGAACGATGCATTGACTCATAGCGCATCAGCCCAAACCCAACTGGCTACTTTAAAACAAAAAGGCTTGCTGAAAAAGTATCTTTCTATCAATGATTTTTTGCTTACACCAGCCCAACAACAAGAAAAAATAGCCACATGGAATCAGTTTTGGACCGCTGAAAAAAAAGCAACAACCCTTGCTTCATTGCAAAATATCGGAAGTAAACTTGGATATAATGCACTGGCCTTTACCGATATTGCCCAAACCCTCAATACTTCGTATACACAAACCGATACATCCTATGAAAGTGCTTTTAAAGATTTGTTTAAAGATTTTATCATAAACACCAATGGAAAGGTTAAGCTTCTCACATTGATTAAAACAAATCAAGAAAACAGGAATCAATTATATGCATCCTTTCATGAAAACGAACATACTTTTTTAACAGACAAACAACTCATCACTACACAATTTGTACAATTTATTCAGGAAGATTTTTATACCATACTTGCACTCACGTCCTTGATTGTTTTTTTAACCATCTTATTATCCTATGGTAGAATTGAAATTGCATTGATTTCATTTATTCCGATGGTGATTACATGGATTTGCATCTTAGGTCTAATGGCATTGTTGCACATTGAGTTTAATATCATTAACATCATCATCTCTACATTGATCTTTGGACTGGGCGATGATTACAGCATATTTATAACCGACGGATTGATAGAAAAATACAAATACGGCACCAACAAAATAAACGCCATCAAAACATCCATTTTTCTTTCAGCTATTACAACAGTCATTGGGCTCGGTATCTTAATATTTGCGCAACATCCTGCATTGCGATCCATTGCCTTAGTCTCTGTGATAGGTATATTTTCTATTTTACTTGTTTCCCAAACCATTCAACCTTTATTGTTCAATTTTTTTATACAAAATCGGACCCATAAAAAATTTCATCCATTTACATTATGGAGTTTTATCAGAACGGTATTTGCCTTTACGTATTATGTTACGGGTTGTATGTTAGTGACCCTAATTGGCTTTATACTCATCAAGTGTATTCCTATTGCGAAAGACAAAATGAAATATGCCTACCATGTTGTTATTTGCAAGATGATGTGGAGTTTGCTGTATTTAATGTGCAATGTACGCAAACGATTTGATGGGCTTGAAAATAAAGATTTCTCTAAACCGTCGGTCATCATTGCCAATCATGCATCTTTTTTAGACTTACTTCGTATTATTTCATTGCATCCTAAAATATTATTGATGACTAACCAATGGGTTTGGCGTTCACCTGTATTTGGTGCTTTGGTTCGTTTGGCCGATTATTATCCTGTAGAAGAAGGTGCTGAATTTAGTGTAGATAAATTGAAGTATTGGGTAGACAGAGGCTATAGCATTGCCGTATTTCCGGAAGGAACACGCAGTTATACCGATCAAATCAAACGATTTCATAAAGGGGCCTTTTACATTGCAGAGAAATTGCAATTAGATATTCTACCAATTCTATTTCATGGCATTGGATATAGTATGAGCAAGGGTGATTTTCTTTTAAAAAACGGAGAAGTGAATGCTAAATATTTGCCACGCATCAAATATAACGACAAGCAATTTGGCGAAACGTATACGGAAAAAGCCAAAAATATTGGACGATATTTTAGAAGTGAATTTTTGAAGTATAAAGAATCAAGGGAAGTTCCTACTTATTTTAAAGAACAATTGATCAAAAATTATATTTACAAAGGACCTATCCTTGAGTGGTATTGTAGAATAAAAGTAAAATTAGAAAACTATTATACCCCTATTGAAAAATTAGTTCCTAAGCAGGGGCAGGTATTGGACATAGGATGTGGTTATGGTTTTTTGGCATACATGCTGGCTTGGACATCAGGGCAAAGAACGATAACTGGTATTGATTATGATGAAGAAAAAATATCGGTTGCCAATCATACCTTTTCAAAAAACGAGAATATTCGATTTGTAACAGGTGATGCATTGCACTTTCCCGATGACACTTTGTATGATTGTATCCTTATCATGGATGTATTGCATTATCTACTACCTGAAAACCAGCTCGCATTATTACAAAAATGCATTCATTCACTCACTGAACATGGCACTTTGATTGTGCGTGATGGGTTAAAAAATATGAATCAAAAACATAAGGGTACTGAACTAACCGAATTGTTTTCGACAAAAGTATTTAGTTTTAATAAAACAAATAATGCGCTTCACTTTATAGACAAGCAATTTTTAGATGATTTTGCTACGCAAAATCATCTAAAAATGCGTATCATCGATGAAACAACTTTCACTTCAAACATCATTGCCGTATTCTCAAAAAAAGAATATTAAATGAACAACTACTTTCAATTTAAGAAGTTTACCATCTATCAAGACCAATGTGCGATGAAAGTGACAGAAATCGCTTGTATACAAGGCGCCTGGTGCGAATTACCCGAAGATGCACAAACCATTTTAGATATAGGATGTGGTACAGGATTATTATCGCTGATGATAGCACAAAAAAATAAAAATGTACGTATTGATGCCGTAGAAATAGATTCGTCCAGTTACAATCAAGCCAAACATAATATTGAAAACTCAGCCTTTAAACATCAGATTCATTGTATTCATTCCGATATCAAAAACCATCTGCCCAATGATGTATATGATTTTATCATTTGCAACCCACCTTTTTTTGAACAACAACTAAAATCACTTAACAAACAAAAAAATACAGCATGGCATAGTGAGCAACTTACACTTAAAGAGCTTGTAAGGATCATTCATTGTTTATTAAAACCATCGGGAAGTTTCTGCATTTTATTGCCTATACATAGAATGGAAGAACTAAATACCTTTTGTGCTGCATTGAATTTTTTTTCGATTAAAACATTAGCTATCAGACATTCGACACAACACCCTGTAACGCATCAGGTAAGTATTTTTTCAAAAAAAATACAAGCCTGCCATGAAGCGGTATTAAGCATCAAAGAAGATGGAAAATATACGGATGATTTTACCCAATTGTTGGGTGCATATTATTTAAAACTATAGAAAATACTCTTTTTCGATTACTATTTGAAAGTATTTCTACTAGTCACCATGCTCAACTCTTTTCAGATTTAAATTGGTAACAGGTGCTACAATTAATGGGTATTTTTCAACTGTAACATAAGAGGAATCGAGTCCAAAGCCTTTTTCTTCACTAAGACTGATTTTTTTGAGTAAGAAATAAAAACGCATTACTAAACGTTCAAATAATGGCAAATCATTGTCATGTGATAAGAATTTTTCCATCACAATAAATTGCCAATCACCCGCGATTTTGTTTTTCTGCAATGAAACATAGCGACTTGTAATGTTAACTTCCTTATTGGCTACCATATCTTCAATCACCTTTCTGAACATCAAATTAATGCGTTGTTCCACCCTAAAGCCCAATCTAAATTCAACCCTTATAATTTCATTGGGAATAATCGTATCTACAACATACTCACATTTGTAAGGTTCATCTAATACATCAACATGTACAAACCAATAAATATCAGCTCTTTTGGGCTTTTTATTTAAAATTGAATACATGATCTTATGTTCTATTTCTTTGGGGTTATTGGCACTTGTAAGATATACCAGATGGGTAGCATATTTTGGAATACTCAAATCATTACTTAATTCTTGCAATTGGTGCATATAATCCTCCATATGCACAAACTCAACATATCGATTTTTGATTTTACGCGATTTAAACCAAACAAACATGATAGCAAACATTAACCCTGCCACCACAAATGTGGCATAACCACCATGCGGAAACTTAATTACATTGGCAATTAAAAAGGCGGTTTCTATGATTAAATACACTACCAAAAACAGATAAATAAAAGACTTTTGAACCCGACGAACCACTAAAAAATTGGCAAATAACAAGGTACTCATCAACATGGTTAAGATAATGGCCAAACCATAGGCGGCTTCCATATTTGAAGAACTTTTGAAATATAAAACCACCAGCACACAACCGATATACATGAATGTATTCATACCTGGTATATATATCTGGCCTTTAGCATTCGACGGGAAATTAATTTTCATTTTAGGCCATAAGTTAAGGCGGGTTGCTTCACTGATTAACGTATAAGATCCCGAAATCATGGCTTGACTGGCAATGATGGCTGCTGATGTAGCGATGATAACCCCAGGTATGATAAACCATGTCGGCATTAAATCATAAAATGCATTGATACCTAATTTCTCAATGTTCTCAGGGCTAAACATCACATTTTTACGATGCGTTATTAAATAAGCCCCTTGACCAAAATAGTTCAACATCAAACAAATCTTAACATAAATCCATGATATGCGAATATTGGGTCTACCACAATGGCCTAAATCAGAATAAAGTGCTTCTGCACCTGTAGTACAAAGAAAAACAGCCCCAAGTAACCAGAACCCTCCTGGGTAATTTGTCAGGAATTGAATCGCATAATAAGGATTTAAGGCCTTAAACACGGAGTAATCAAGACTTAAATTGCTAAATCCTAGTATTGCCAGCATGGTAAACCATATAAACATCACGGGGCCAAACAACTTACCTATGGATGCTGTCCCAAATTGTTGCATAAAAAAGAAAAAGGTAATAATCACCAACACTACCGATACAATGGTAGCTTCTTGCAGATTATGCATTACAGGCAATTCTTTTAACCCTTCTATTGCAGATGTAATTGAAATAGGTGGGGTGATAATGCCATCAGCGAGCAATGCCGCACCACCTATCATAGCAGGTACTACAAGCCATTTTTTTCTACGCCGAACCAGTGCATATAATGCAAATGTGCCCCCCTCTCCTTTATTATCAGCTTTTAATACCAGCCATACATATTTAATGGTTGTTTGAAGTGTAATGGTCCATAAAATACAGGAAAGACTCCCAATGATTAAGGCTTCTGTAATTTCGCGCCCCTTAGTAATAGCATTAAATACATATAATGGTGATGTGCCAATATCTCCAAAAATGATACCGAATGCAATAAGAACACCGGCTGCCGAAGCTTTTTTCAAATCTAAGTGTGAGTCCACGCCTATTCAATTTAGGGTGCAAATATAGATTTTTATTTATGATGCGAAGAAAAAATACAAATGATATAAACACTTAATAAATACATTTATTATCAATGCATACGCTGTTTGCTTCGATTGAAACATGCTGATAAAGAAATACTTATCAGGAAGGTTTTTTAAACCCTCACTAAACTTTCAATGATGATGTTTGTAAAGGTAAAAGATTTGTACTTATTGTATCGTAATCTTATGCTGATAGGCTGAGGTCTTGTCTTTTACCACTATAAAATACACCCCCGCTGCTAAATGGGGCAAGTTTAAGTCATGAAATGAAATAGCATTAAACCCTTGTTGCAATTGCTTAGGTGCTGAATAAAGTGTAGATCCATAGGGACTTAATATCGAAAGTTCAATAGTTTGTGTACTTGTCGATTGTATGTGAATACGGGTTTGCGAGCTTATAGGATTTGGATAAAGCTCAAACAATAACTTGTCGGCTTGTTGCTTATCGTTGATGGCAAGTGGTGCAGTGGTAATACGAATACTATCCATCGTTACATCGGTTAAAGGCTTATCGTTGGCATTGGTAGCCACATTGCCAATGGATTGTACCACGGTAAAATTAGATGATACCATACCAAATACAGGATGATTTGGATTTAAATAAGTATTGTTTACCAAATTAATAAAAAACTGACTGCCTCCCGTATTTGGACCTGAATTAGCCATCGCAATTGCCTTTTGCACATTGCTTGTTGCCGGGTCAAATTCATCCATGATGGTATACCCAGGCCCACCACTGCCCGTTCCGGTAGGGTCGCCCCCTTGTATCATAAAGTTATTAATCACCCGATGAAAAATGATGCCATCGTAAAACTTTGCATTCACCAGTGTTTTAAAATTACCAGTTGTGATAGGTTGTAGGGTATCATACAAGTCAACCACAAAATTGCCCATTGTGGTATAAAATGTTGCTTTGGATTGTGCGTGTATTGCATTGGTGGTGCAACAGGTGATTAAAAAAGCTAAAGAATATATTATTTTTTTCATAAGGTTTATATTTTTATAAAGGTGAAGATAAGGTTATTTTTTAAAAAATTTATTGATTTTTGACTCTTGATATTCATTGTTTCTGCAATGCGTTTCATTTATTTTTTATGTAATATTTTTTTTATCCCTTTCGCAACAAGATTAAATGGTTTTAAAAAAAATGTCTAATCTATGAAAAGACAACATTCATACCCCCTCTTTTTGAAGCATGTTTAATAGAATCAAATGGTAAAAAAAGTAAATTTTAAGCTCACTACGAAATGAATGCTTTGTTGGTAAAACCCACATGCTAAAATTATCGTGAACCCCTTAGCCTACCCTTTTAGGAAAATAAAAAAAGCATCTCAAACAATATGTGTTTGTTTTTACACCCTTTTTATTTGAAATTAAACCATAACTATTTGATTTTGAACCCTTGTAATTTGATACTGTAAACTTTTTAATTTATATTTAACCTGTTAAATTTTTATTCAATTGATGAAGCAGTTGTTTTTTCTACTTTTTTTGCCTTGGATGACAAATGCCCAATACAATTTTTATTATGGCAATATTCATTCACACACTGAATATTCAGATGGCAATAAAGATAGCTTGAGTAGTGGTGTAAGTACCCCTGCAGGAAGTTATGCCTACGCCAAAGGCAGTTATCATACTGATTTCTGGGGCATTTCAGAACATAATCATTACAATGCCAATAACAACCCTGGTATGCTTTTAAGCCGTTATGCAGATGGATTAAGCCAGGCTGACAATGCCAATGACAATGGCACATTTGTTTGTTTATATGGAATGGAATTTGGCACTATATCACAAGGTGGTCATGTGGTGACTTATGGAAGTCCAGGCCTGATCGGTTGGGAAGATATAGCTGGCAGTGCCAATTATGATATTTATTGTGGCTTAAACGACTTTACGACTTATTGGAATATTTTAAATACCGCTCCCAATTGTTTTAGTACTTTGGCGCACCCAAATAGTGGCGATTATAATAATTTACTAAATGGCGCCCCATATAGTGCAGCAGCTGATAGCAATATTGTAGGCACCGCCATCCGAAGTGGCAGCGCTTTTAGCACCACTGTTGACTATAGCGACCCACCTGCAAGTTTGTATGAAACTGAATATAAAAAATGTTTAGCCAGGGGTTATCATGTAGGACCAACAATTGACCATGACAACCATTATACAACGTTTGGACGCACCGTGCAAGGCAGAACTGTTGTATTGGCTTCAGTCCTTTATCGTGACAGCATTATAGCTGCTTACAAACAACGTAGATTTTATGCCTCAGATGATTGGAATACCAAAGTGCATTATACATTAAATGGCCAACACATGGGTAGTATAAATACCACAAAATCAAATTCTAACATTTCTATTGCGGTGGAAGATGTTGATATGACTGACCATGTGAGTAACATCGAAATTTATTATGGCATTCCAGGAAGCGGTATTTATCCAAGTATCTTAATTTCAAATTCAAACAGCGATACCATCAACTATACCCATAACACCATAGCTGGCGAATCATATTATTACTATGCTAAAATTACGCAGCAGGATGGGGATATAATTTGGACCTCACCCATTTGGATTAATCGAATTGCAACACCTGTTTCGGTAGAAGAAGTGTTTACGTCAAACAACACATCAAATAATACAAACTACACTTTGTATCCAAATCCGGTACAAGACAAATTGAACGTGATGTATAAATCAGCAAAACAAAGCAAAGCCATGGTACGAATATATAATGCTGCAGGTCGTGAAGTGCATTTTGAAAATATCACCTTGTATGAAGGCGACAATTCGTTTAGCTATGATGTTTCCTGCTTTGCGTCAGGTCAATACTATTACGTACTTCAAATAGACCACGAACGATTAATCGATGCGCGATTTATTAAATATTAATTCAATGGTATCTCAAAAACTATAATCTGTAAAAGGTTACATTAAAATACCATCCTTAGCCTGCAATTTTGAAGGAATATTTTCAAGCCTTAACATTTCATATAAATCTATTTCGGCGCTCTTACATAATGCCGACATGGGTATATCAGTAATGAAACTTTCAAACGGATCTTCACTATAATCGCCGACCAACTCGATGGTAATATATAGCCACGAAATTAATGTGGAGAGTAAGCTTACCACTACATAATTAAACAAAGAATAATGTTTGTAAATGTCTAAAATCCCAAAGGGTAAAATCAATATAAAAATAATGATAAACGATTTGCTAAAATATCCATATTGTCTGGGAAATGGAGTTGATTTAATTCGTTCATTCTTACCCAGATTTTCAATACAAGTATCAATCGTTTTAAGCATATCCATTAACCTAAATTCATCAAGTTGATTCTTCGCACATAACATTTTTAAATGGGCTGATTGTAGAAATAAGATTTGCAATGCCTTGTTTGAAAGGGTTTGTATTTGCCTATACTCTTCTGTTACTAATCTGGGAGCCACATCATCTAACCATTGTTGAGGAGTAGATTCACCGAAATAATACTTTTTGGTGGCAATACTATACTTACGACTATGAGCTGAACGCATACGTAATTGCAACTTATGTGCATGTAAAAATGCCAATTGTCTATCCACAATCATTTTTATTTCAGCATCTGAGGTGTTTTTCAACAAGGTATTTGCTTGATTCCCCAGTATTTTTGATGCCACTATCAAGCCTCCCCAGTTTTTACGCGCTTCCCAGGTACGATCATACGATTGTCCATTTTTAAAACTTGAATAAATAGCCACTGCTACCCCTATAGGCCCTATCAATGCAAAGGGAATATGCATTTGTATCTGTTGCTCACGAAATAAATAATAATGCAATAACGATAAGACAGTACTATAAAAAAGAAAAAAGAAAATGTTTTTCCAACCAAAACGCCAGATGACCTCAAAAGGGATATTACGATAGATATACATTGATGAATAATTTAAAGTGTACACAAGTTTACAAAAAAATATAGAATATAAGAAGGATTCAAAAAATGGATAGAATATACAATGGTTGAATACAAGACTAAAAAAATTGAAACCTTACCCTTTAAACATTCAGTGATTGATATTTAAATGCGAAACAAAAAGCCGTACAAGTTTCATGGTAACACAAACTGATCCTATAATTAACTCATATACCGTTTCCCCTTACCACTTTATTGCGTAAGTTTGTAGCCTAATCGTCAATGCCCTATTCATTATGTTGAAAAAAATTGTCATGCTATGCTTTATCCTTCATCACATAGCTTTTACAGCAGAAAGTAAAACCTTAAAAATTAAAGATAAGGACGTAAAAAAACTGGGCAGTATGATGGCAGGTGTTTATAATAATGAAACCCAGGTAAAGGAGAATGCCAGTTTCCCATCGATGAATCTATATATAAAACCCATTTTAAAAGATGAAATTAATGGGGTTTGGTATTATGTAGAACAAGAAAATACCACGACACCCGGCAATCCTACATCACAAAAGGTATACTATTTATACAAGCTCAACGATACCACAATCATCACTAAAGTATATGAAATAAAAAACCCCGCTCAATATATCGGAGGTTGGAAAGATGAACAGAAACTTACCCCACTGACGATAGACTCCCTGATTGAAGGCAAGGGATGTGAAATCGAATTGCACAAACGCAAACAACAAGTATACAGTGGTAGCACCCCCTGGGGCGGTTGTGGCAACCTGATGAAAGGAGCTGATTATACCAGTACAGAAGTCGTTATTTACAAAAAGAAACTGGTGATTTGGGAAAGAGGCTGGAGCGAAAAAGGGAAGCAGGTATGGGGCTCCAACAAAGGTGGATACAGCTTTATCAAAAAGAAGAAATAGGATCTGCACTTATACCACTTACTAAACCATCAAGATCATCTATTTTATTTGAAGCTGAAATTTTCAAATCCTTTTTTAATACCAACTATTCGATCGCTTATTAAACTGATCTAATCCAATTTTAAACTGATAAGGATTATTGTACTTATTGGCAAGACTGCCCACTGCATAAAACCCAATCTTAAAACGCTCGCGCCATATACGAATGATTTTTTCAATCCCAATATAACCTTCAATATAGTTGAGTTTACGCTCAGGTACAAATAAGATACCACCACCCGCAACTTCAAGGATATTTAACTTCTTAAGCCAGGGAATTTTGTTGATAATGGCACCATTAAAATGATGTAAATAATGCCCTTCATAAAATCGTTTAAAAATAGGGAAGGTAGAATCTAAGGCCTGAAAACTGCGCAAGGGATTGTTGAAGAAAAAGGGATTGCCCCTACTGATAAATTTATAATCGATGTATTTGAGTTCCTTATGATTCACAAACTCACCTGAAAATAATTGATATTGAGAAATACCCGCCAATCCTAATTTTAATTTTTGAAATAAACCAAATTCTACATAATCAAAATTGATTTCACTTTTAAAAACATCTGGTATGCCCTTTTTCCATCTCACATATAAAGTAGGATATTTCGAGCCTAATATAATTTTTTGACGTGGCTCTCTGATATACATCTGAAATGGAGTATACTCAAGTTTGATACTGGCATAAAAAGCATTGTAAGGATCAAAGTCAACAGGTTCATTATTAAATTTAAGAATTGAATCATATTTTCTACTTAAATTAAGGTCATTGATTGACTTTCGTTGTGCAAATTCAACCGTATTGCGCAATACCAAACCATTGAGCAACTCTAAACCATGTTCAAGTTCGATGGTATTTTTAAGAAAGATATTACTCCTTCTAAACAAATTAACCCATGCATCACCCGAAAATACCAGGTCGAACGCCTTACCCGCATTGATTACATAATACCCTTGCGAAAATGGATTGTAAATATGTTGTATCATCACTCCCCCCATAATGTCGCGATTGAGGATGCCATATGTAGCATCTACATTTACATTTAAACTTGTTTTGTTTTCAAATATTTTTAGATACCCCACAGATGTCCCCACTCGGCTACCACCTGGCAACAATGGCCGGTATGACGATATTAAGGGGGCAAAAGTCAAGGTTCTTTCTTTTTTTCGATTGTAATTTTCTACACCCAAAACCAATACCCGCAGCAGGGTAATTTTATTTCTGCGTCTATCTATTGAGTCAAGGTATTCTTTTGAGTTGGTGGCACGATAAATACTATCGCTTTTGATGATAAATTTTACTTCATTTTGGGTAAGGGGTTCTTTCCGGGCGGCATTCCAAAAGTTGGTGTCTTTTTTATAAGCCTCCAGGGTCGTATTACTCACTTCTGTATTGAAATATCTTTTGCCAAAAGAGGTGTCAATTTTGTAATGGTCATAAATAGCTACAGTTCTACCAGATGATTTGTTTTTTCCATTTTTAGTCAGGTAATTAAACTCTTGTCGCACAGGTAACCATGCTTTATCATCTACATAATCATTTTTGATAATCGCTTCAAAATAATCATACTCAGGCATATGATATTTTGGAAAAGTATATTGGGTGCGTATGATCGTCCAGCTGGTATCAACAATTTCTACTTCCCCTTGTATGAGCGCATTTCCCATTTTACCAGGTGTAAAACCGATGGTATAGATTGTGTAATTATTACGTTTTACGATAGCCAGGGTTTTAAATTTATAAGCAATCAAACCGCTATAACTAATAGGAGAAAGCATGGGTGTTTCAGACAAGGCTGGTATTTTAATAAGGTTGTTATACAAACTAAAATCACCACTTGTTGTAGTCAGAAAAAATAAATTTTCAGTTCTTCCTCTATTCTTCACCCCTATTCTATTTTCTTTTATTTTGTCGGGATAAGCATAATCAAGTTGAATTGAAATTTCACTCATACTCATTTCGGGCATCTTCTGTTCTAAAATGGCCAGAGCCGAATCAGACAGTTTATCTCTTTTCTTTTTACTAAGTGTTATTTCATTTTCTTCAGTTGCTCGTATATATACATGGGTTGTATAAGTACGTGCAGCTTGTTGTATACTGTCTTTTCGTCTGATGACATTCCGAATAAATTCTTCCGCTTTATCTTTTTTAAAAGAAATAATTTTTACTTCGTTTAGACTATTGGCATCAGATTGTAAAATGACATTTTGTGCTTCCCCATTTTTTTTATGGATAAATTTAATAGACTGTTTTTTATACCCAATTAATGAAAAAACAATTTCATATTCACCTTCTTCCAGTTGAAATTCATAATGCCCCTTTTCATCTGTTCTGGTTCCTATTTGTAAACCTTTTATTTGCACAGTCACAAAACTCAGGGGTTCTAATTGGGCATCAGTCACCTTACCGCTTAGCAAATATTGCTGAGCAGACACCAGCGTGTTTATTAAACACACAAATACGGTAAAAAGTGCTATGAATATCCCTTTTCTCATGTTTCAAATCAATCTATTTTCAATTGATTGATATTGTTTTTTATCTATTACCCCCACCTCCACCATTGTCATCACCCCCTTCATCTCTTTTTAGATTTTCATCCCTGCTTTTGGTTTCCTTTGCTTTTTCTTTCCTGGAAGGATTTGCAGGTTGTTTATTGACAGGTCCCTTTTTCGAAACATCCCCTCCACTTTTTAATTGCTTTCTATCGGCAAATTTTATTTGTAGATTGATGCCAATACTGCGTGTTTGGTTTTTACGTAATACCGATTGGTTATAAAATGGATACAAATTATACACAGTATTGGTTTGCAATGTATTGAAGATATCATTGGCGTTGAGGGTCAATGTAGCCATATTGTTGAAAAATGATTTTTTGATGGCAATATCAACATTTCCGTATGGTTTTACTTCGCCCTGGGCCACAACGGTAGTGGCATAATAATTAGCAGTTAGCTGTGTACTAAATCCATATTTCAATTTCGCATTGGTGGTTAGCTTACCAAAACCTCCATACCCACTTCTGATGGTGGTAACATCAATATTCGATCCATTGATTTTATTTCTAAACAGATTAATATTAATTGTTGCGTCCCACCATGAAAGCAAGTTCATTTTATTGGTCAACTCCAGCCCATAAGTGATACCCGTTGCTAAATTTCTATTTTGCGAATATGTGGTGCCATCATTGTTAAATCGTCTATATCGTTGTATTAAATCGTTGGTATACTGGTAATATACACTTGCCATAAAGGTGCTGCTTTTATCATATTGATTGGTATAACTCAATTCGGTAGCATGAATAAATTCTGGTTTCAAATTAGGATTCCCCTGACTTGTATCTTGTGGGTTTGAAACATCTAAATAGGGAATGAGTTGATAGAAATTGGGGCGATTGACCCTTCTTGCATAGTTGACATTGATATCAGATGTTTTTGATATTTTTTGACTGACAAACACCGTAGGAAACAAACTTGCATAACTGTTTTTTACATTGGTATTGGTTTGAAAAATAGTACCTGCATAGCTAAAATATTCACCCCTCAATCCCAATTGAATACCAGTATTTTTAAATTGGCTCGCAAAATTTGTATAAAGACCATGCACTTGCTGGGTAAATTTAAAATGATTTTTCAACAAGGTTTCTTCCTGTTCTGCCTGGTTAAAAAACTGTATCGTAGGTTGATTTTCAGAGGTAAACTCCATCGAATAAGATCGTTCGCCGATATCAATACGACTATTTTTACCCAGGGGTTTTGTATAATCGATTTGCAAAGTTCCGTTCCAATTTTTACCTAATATGGGATTTTTCTGGGTAAACTGATTCGTCAGATTGTTGAGAGAGTCGTATAATTCAGTGGTAAAATTGCTGGTTCTTTGATAACGCGATTTACTATAGTTCAACTCGATATTGATGTCCTCTTTTGGATTTTTAAATTGATGTTTATATTGAAGATTGGTTGTTCCACTCAATGGTTTACCTGTATATTCATTGATTCTTTCCTGTGTAGAAATGGGGGTATTATAATTTATTTGATTTTCGATGGTGGTAGCCACATTCCCTTTCATATTGGCATTAAAGATGCTTTGGGTCAATGTGATTTTATTTTTGTCATCCAAGCTATATTCTACACCTAAGTTGGCAAATCCACTCAATGGCCTTCTTTTATTAAATGCATAAGAGCTATAGGTAATTTGATTTTCGTAATTATCTCTCGATGTTGTTGTTTTTTCCCATGTACGAGAGGTTCTACCATTCGCATTTAAAAACACATTCCATTTGCCTTTTTTTACATTCAGGTTGATGCCTCCGTTTATTTTAAATGGCGTTGAAATACCCGCATTGACCATACCATTAAAACCCGCCTTACGATCTTTTTTCATAATGATATTGACAATGCCATTCATCCCCTGTGCTTCATATTTCGATGATGGATTGGTGATCACTTCTATACTTTCAATACTGGCAGCAGGTATTGTTTGCAAAGCCGTAGCTGCATCATTTCCGAACATTGCAGAGGGTTTGCCGTCTACCAATAAGGTTACATTCTCTTTACCCCGAAGGCTTAGATTCCCATCCATATCCACATTGACCGAAGGTATATTGCGCAATACATCCGCAGCGGTACCTCCTGCAGTGGTGATATTTTTATCTACATTAAACGTTTTTTTGTCAATACCAATTTCAATATCGGCTTTTTCACCAATGACCGTTACATTTTTTAAACTTTTACTATTGGGTGTTATTTCTAACTTACCTGTAGCTACTGATGGTTTCGAAATGCTAAAGTTGTTGATTATCTTGGTTTTAAATCCGATAGAAGAAATATAAATCGTGTATTGACCATAGGGTATGTTTGCAATGTTGAATGTGCCATCGGTAAGTGATTTAGCACCTAAAACGAGTGAAGTATCTTTCACATTTTTGATAGTAATCGTCGCAAAATCAAGGGCTTCTTTGGTTTGTTCATTTTGCACACTCCCAGTTAATATCGCTTGCTGCCCCCAGGTAGTATTACCCAAAAACAAGATCAATAATAAAATTTTAATTTTCATATAGTTTGCAAATGTACTTATATACTCCCATTTCAATAGGGATGTGTTAATAGCTATATGTTAATAGGAATATAAAATGGATAAATGGCAAAGGCTTATGTTATATCAAATGTATTTACAAAATAGGCTGTAAAATATCGATATAATGCCTACAGTCATTGCATTGAAGCAAGTAATCATTAAACTATCATTATTGTGTGGTTGGCATTAACCCTTACTTACATTCATTTGCATACATTGAAAAGAGTTTGGCATTTATCATTTGCGTATGATTGAAAAAGGGTACTCTTTGATGAAATCAATAGGATTTTGGGGTAAAATGATGGTATTTTATTAAGTTTGTTGAAATTTAGAAGAAACGATGAATTATTGGCTTATCAAATCTGAACCTGTCAAATATAGCTGGGATCAGTTTAAAAAAGATAAAAAAACGGTATGGGATGGCGTTAGAAACTATGCTGCCCGCAACAACCTCAGATCAATGAAAAAAGGCGATTTGGCATTGTTTTATCATAGCAATGAAGGCTTAGCAATTGTGGGTATTGCCACTGTGGTAAAAGAACATTATCAAGACCCCACCACCACAGACACAGCATGGTCAGTAGTAGAATTTAAACCCACAAAAACACTTAAAAAGCCCGTAACACTCGCTCAAATTAAATCAACCCAGGCTTTAGCGGGTATGCAATTGGTAAAACTGTCAAGGCTATCGGTCAGTGTTGTTACAGCGGATGAATTTGAGTTAATATTAGCAATGGCCGAAACTAAATTCCCCTAGTGTCCTCTTCAACACTTTCTATTTCTATCACAGGTAAATCAATATGAAAAGTAGTGCCTTCATTGATAACACTTTCATATTCAATTTTACCTTCAAACTGCTCAACGATATCACGACACATGGCCAGGCCAAGCCCTGTACCTGACGACTTAGTGGTAAAATAGGGTTGAAATAATTTCTTCCCCTTTTCTTTTGAAATCCCCTCCCCATTATCGCTGATAGAAATACGAACAAAATTATTATTGATTTTAGAAACCAATAAAGATATATAGCCTTTGTTTCCTTCTGGTATAGCTTGTATGGCGTTTTGAATGATGTTTGTGAAGACGCGTATTAATTGTCCTTTGTCTGCATAGATATGAATGGGATAGTCGGGAATTAAAAATAAGTATTCGAATTGCGCTCCATCATTATACATACCTGTCACAGAATAAAGCACTTCATTGAGTACAATAATTTCTTTTTTAATTTCAGGCAGCTTCGCAAAACTCGAAAAATTAGTCGCAATGATAGTCAAATTGTCTATTTGTTCAATAATTGTTTTGGTTACCCTCGATGTCATCTCTGCCACATTGGGATTATTATTTTTAATCGCTCTTTCCAGCATTTGCAACGAAAGCTTCATGGGGGTTAATGGATTTTTTATTTCATGCGCTACTTGTTTGGCCATCTCTCGCCATGCCATTTCACGTTCATTTTTAGCTAATAGTACGGTACTATTTTCTAATTTACGCAACATCCTATTGTATTCTTTTACCAGCATCCCTATTTCATCACTATTGTTCCACTTAAGGGGTTCATTGGTTTTGGAAAGATTGATTTGTGTAAATTGCTTTACGATAAATTTAAAAGGTCTTGATACGGAATTGCTGATAAACAATGCCAGCAATGAAGATATCAAAAACACAAAAACATACATATTGACAATCGTTACAATCACTGAATTGGTTTCGCTTGTGATTTCAAAATTTGAAAAGATGTAGGGCAATTGCAAGATAGCTGTATATTTTCCAATACTGTCTTTCAAAAAAGAATAGGAAACGATGTAATTAAAGTTTCCGATATTTTCGGGATTAATCACATGTTCCTTATTGTTATTTTTAAGTTCATAAAATGTATTATGCGGCATTAAATTACTTAAAACCCCCGACTGAAATAAATCAGGTTGCGAGCTGTATAAAAGCGACCCATTCTCAATATCAAACAAGGATAAGTTGACATCAAATCTTTTTGACAATTCGTCGATATTTCCTACCAAGTTTGTCTTAATTTTTTTTCCTTCCCAGGCAATAGTATCCTTATTATTATTCCAGTTAAACTGTGCCAATTCGTTCTGAATTAATTGGGCGTAATCACTAATTTCTACACGTGCTTTTTCTTTAATACGGTCACTCAAATACCTGGAAGTTAAATAACCAATAACCATAAAAGAAGTAAATACCACAAACAATATAGATAATTGAATTTTCAATCGAAGATTCAAACTCAATAAATTAAAAAAACGTTTGGTATTTAAATTTGAACGGGCGATAATATTACCTAAAATATACAATGATATAACCCCAAAATAAATGAGAAAATTATACGCAAATAAAGTTGATAACATGATCCACTTATTTGATTTTTTTACAATAAGTACGGTACTTTTTTTATTGGCAAAATGATACCACATTTCGCTTTGATCCCCTTTTTCAACAAACAATAACCTGTTTTTTTCAAACAATTTTTGCGGGTCAATACTCGATTGAAAAGAATAAAAACCTTTTCGCGTATAAATGCGCCCTTCTTCATAAATGGCCATTGAATACTTATACTCTTTAAATTCGGATTTAAGCCCACCGTATACAATAAAATCAGTATTGTTTTCATCAAAAACGGAAAGCGTTTCATATAAAGTATATACAATAGTTCCCTGTAAAACACCTCGATAAATGATGGGGCAAACTAAATAATAATAATAATCCTGGTGCTCTTTTTTAAAATAAATTTGACTATCAGCTTCAATACAATTGGATGGTGAAAATTGATGTATAAACGTATTCAACGTTAAAGTATCTACCGAATTGATATTGTGTCCATTACGGTTATAAATATCCAGTTTTATTTTATACTTGTTGAGATATGAATCAAAGTACTTAATATAAATATAATCTGAAATCGCATTGTAATTTACCTCAGAGTCAAGCGATAATTTTAATTGCAATGTCTCGTCATACTCTATTTTATTTTTAAAACTGGCTAACTTGTTTTCTAATTGAATGTCTTTCTCCTTGATGATATTTTCAGCAAATTTCTTTCGATTAATTTCTTCCTTTTTAATATTGAGTTGTGTTAATAAATAACTACCAAAAAAGGATACCATCACAATCCATACTAATAAATAAATTGAATTGAAATCAAAGCGAATTTTTGATGAGGAAAAATCCAATATATAACAAACACTCGATACCCATAAAAAGTAAGAAAGATAGGAAATATTGTGTTCATTATGAGCCACTACAGCATATACTACTGTTACGAATAAATAGATTCCATATTTAAATATTTTTTTCGGGAAGCATGCATTTGCATAATTGTTTGAAATAAAACTGATCAAAAACAAATTGGCAAAAATGACTAAGAAACTCAATAACCCAATAAATGAAAAAATAGTAAACCGTGAAATTAACGTAGCATCAAAATTGATCACCGAATCTAAAACAATGCTATAGATTAAATTGATAAAATAAAAATGCAACAAAGTACTGACAACAAGGGCTATTAGGCCAAATATTACTTTATAAGACTGATGTTTTACTGAAGTAATTTTACCTTGTACATTCACCGCAAAAAACAACAATATCCAAAAACACAGGCAAACATTGATAAATACATCTCCAATAGATTTGTTGATATAATTACTTGCAAAATATTCTGGGCTAAATAATTTATATTCTGAAAAATTATTGGGAAATCCGATTATATAAGTGAGCGCTCTTAAGGTGATAGCCGAAAACAATAACCATAAAAAAACCATCAATGGCTTCTTCTTTTTGACAATAACTTTAAAATAAGTATGGATAGAAATCCCAAAAAAGATAAATGTTAAAGCATTAAAGATGAGATGATATACATTGTTGTCTGTCTGTGAAAAATAATCTTCAGTTGCCCGCAAATAAAATAAAGGCTTGTGAATCCACTTAACGGGTATCGATTTTTTTACACTGTCAGCTGTGATGCGAATGCCAAAATCATTTTCATCAGGATATACAAAAAAATAATTTTTCATATAATCGCTTTGAAATAAATTTTCGCTTTTTACAGGAATCGTTAGCACTGCTTTATATCGATTTGCATCCCCCCAGCGAATTGCATACAATAGATAATGACCATTTTTTGATTTATAATACTTAGGTGTTCTTTCAGGCAGGGAATCATGGATTGCACTTAAATAATTGTCATTCCAAAATACAAGTTTTTCGTTGTCATATAAATGAAATTTAAGCGCCAAATTCATCAAATACTCATGTTGCGATGGCGTTAATGAATTTTGGATAGCATGTTCAAAAACAGTTTTATTTTCAAACATATGATTAAACTTGTTGATTTTCGCATGCGCATCTTGTTGTATTTTTTCACTTAAAATAGATACATTCACTTTAGGCATGAGAAAATCTGAAACCTGTTTAATCGACAGGATAAAAAACAATACTGCCAATACAATAAACACCATTGGATTAATATCAAATGGAAATCGGAAAGTATTATTTTTTTTAGTACTACTCATGCTTTTTGATTGCATCCCATTGCTGATCCATTTCCTGCAGGGTATAATCATTCAATGTTTTTCCATTCGCAGTAAGTACTTCTTCCATTTTCATAAATCGTC
Source organism: Bacteroidota bacterium (assembly GCA_016711825.1). GTDB lineage: Bacteria > Bacteroidota > Bacteroidia > Chitinophagales > Chitinophagaceae > OLB11. Next base: position 209,648 of record JADJSG010000004.1, read on the forward strand.
GTTGAAATTTTTGATTGGTTCTTTCAAGGGCATTCTCAGGATCTACATGCAAAAATCGGGCATAATTGATCAGTGAAAATAATACATCCCCAAATTCATCTTCAATCTGTGACTGGTTTTGAGCTGCAATCACTTCATCAAGTTCTTGAAGTTCTTCATTGATTTTATCTTTTACTTGCACAGCTACTTCCCACTCAAATCCTACTTGTTTTGCTTTTTCTTGTAAACGCAACGCCTTTGTCATGGCAGGCAATCCTAATGGCACCCCGCTTAAAACAGATTTTTTCCCTTTTCCTTCTTTCAACTTCAAATTTTCCCAGTTTCTTTTCACTTCATCATCATCTTGTACTTTCGTAAACGAATAAATATGTGGGTGTCTGTACACTAACTTGTTACAAACCGTTTCAATCACTTCATTTATATTAAACTTCTTTTGCTCTTCTGCAATCGTGGCATAAAAGAGGATGTGTAGTAATAAATCTCCCAGCTCTTCTTTAATTCCCTCCCAATCTTCTTTGGTAATGGCATCCGCCAATTCATACATTTCTTCAATGGTCAACTGACGTAGGGTTGCTATCGTTTGTTTTTTATCCCAAGGACATTGCGCTCTTAATTCACACATGATATTCTTAATCCTATCGAAGGATTGGGAATAATTGGTATTGTTCATCGTCGTTTCTAAATTTATCACAAAGTAATAAAAAAACTAAACACCACAATTATCTAATTTTCTACTGATATATTTGCTTTGTGGAAAACAACAACCCCCTTTATAATCGCATCAAAAAGAATCAAAAACAATTAAAATCTTTTTTGAAGCAACACAACATAAGCTGTTATCGAATCTATGATTGGGATATGCCTGAATTCCCCCTTTGTATTGACATTTATGAGCAGTATGTGCATGTAAGTATTTATAAAACCCGACATTCATTACAAGAAGAAACGGACGCTCAATGGCAACAAGCAAGTATCGATACTATCAAACAGGTTTTTAATACCGATGAAAGTCATATTTTTATCAAATCGAGGGCACGTAAAAAAACGGCAGAGCAATATGAAAAAGTAAATGAAACCAAGCAATTTTTTACGGTACATGAAAATGGCATTCAATTTCTGGTCAATCTCAATGACTATCTTGATACAGGTCTTTTTCTTGATCATAGAAACACCCGCAAAAGGGTCATGACAGAGGCTAAAGGAAAACATGTACTCAACTTATTTGCTTACACAGGAGCATTTTCAGTCTATGCTGCCATGGGAGGGGCTTTTACCACGACTTCAGTGGATCTTTCGAATAATTATTTACAATGGGCTAAAGAGAATTTTAAACTGAATCAATTATCTATCAGTAAGCACCAATTTATAAAAGCAGATGTAAAAGAATGGATACAACAAGCACCTTCCAAATTGTATGATATTATTATTTTAGATCCGCCAACCATTTCTATCAGTGACAAAACCAAAACCAACTTTGATGTACAAGCCGATCATGTTGCGCTCATCAACCATACCCTTCGTCATTTACAAACAGGTGGTGTCTTATACTTCTCAAATAATTTCAGAAACTTTGTGCTGGACAGCGAGCATATCATAGCGAGTGTGATTGAGGACATATCGCAACAAAGCGTTCCTCAGGATTATAGAAATAAAAAGATTCATGCGTGCTGGCGTATTGTGAAATAGTGATCATCATAAGGTGATTCATATTGTATTTGTATCAATTAAATCCCTATTTCTTTAAAATCTAATACCCTACTACAGATAGAAATCCTTATTAAAATGCAATGCCCGCCCCTATCATCCATCTTCTGCCTGATTGAGGATAATAGTAATTTTGTGTTGTTTGCTGAGCACCATATATATAACTAAAGGTATACCCATTGGCTTCATAAGTGGTATTGAATATATTGTAAATGCCTGTTCTAAGATTGAACAACGTATGCTCATTTATTTTTACAGGACATAGTATCATCACATCACTCACAAAATAACCTTTAATCGACCTCAATTCATTACCCGTATTATCAAGGTATTGCTTACCTACATATTTTGGTAAAAAATCAATCGAAAGATTTTCAATGATATGATCCTCATTATGACGCAAAGGGAATACAGATAATCTTGCACCTAATATTACATTGGGCGAAAAGGAGATATCAGTTGTAGCATAGGTATTTTGGATTTGCCCGCCATTGTCATAATCATCCACAAACTCTGTAAAGTTTAAGATTTTATTTTGTGAAAGGGCTATATTGGCATTCATCTCAAACAGATTATTGATTGATTTATACATCCATTCAAATTCAATCCCTATTCTGTAACTCTTGTCAATATTGGTTCTTGTATAAGCGCCTACATCATTGATTTTTCCGGTTAACACCAATTGATCTTTGTAAAACATGCCATATAAGTTCGTATGAAAACTCATTTGTTTATTATTGCGATATACATACGTCAATTCTGTATTGAATAACTTTTCAGGTTTGGGTAAAAAAAGCACCCCAGCTTCTATATCGTCCCGATTAGGTTCTTTTTGCGCTATACCTGTTACTAAACTTACTAAATGATGTTGATTTTTAACCGTTAACTTCAATTTTGGATTAAAAAACTGATAGCTCAACTTGTGTTGTATTGTCGGATTTTTTCGAAAGCCATCAATATTGTATTGCACTTTACGGTATTGTAAATCTGCAAAAATAGAAACATGTTTTGTAGGCTTTATATCTACCATGGTATAAACATTTGCATCACTTTTGAAAGCCTTCAAATCATACCATCTATATTGATTGTCAATTCCCTGTGTAGCCCAGACAATTTCTCCAAAATGTTTTCCGTCGTATTGATTGTAATTAAAATAAAGACCTGCATCTAATTTTTTACTCAAATAGGTTGTATACAATCGCCCTCCATAAAAATAATTATCTAACCAAAGCTGACGTATCAAATCAGTAAGCGTAATAGAAGTATCGGGCGTGGGTTGATAATCAGCCAAGCCATAGTCAGCATAGGCTTGACCGGTTTTGTACTCTTCGTAATAGCCCTTACCTCTTGTCAAAAACAGGGTACTTCCTATAGCCCAATGACGATTTAATTTTTTATCAAAAAACATTTGATAATAATCCTGTCCATAATTATCAGTTTGATTATTGTAAAAAGTACCATCACTTTTCATTCCTAGTTCATTATAGGTTCTATTGGTTTGTAAACTGTCTTGAGCCACACCATTCCATGCCTGCCCTGTCTTTTCTTTACCTTTGAGATAGTTAAAAACCAACTGAGTGTTTTCATCAAACAAATATTTTGTAGTGACTTGTAAGGCTTTTAGGTCAGAAGCCGAACGCATGATGTAACCATCGCTTTGTATACTTGACAAACGTATAGTGCCAACAAAATGATTATTTATTAAGCCTGTACTCGCTTTCAACGTATTTTTAAAGGTATTGAAAGTACCATAATCGGTCTGGTATAAAAACATGGGTTTATCATAGTTTACATCTAAATTTTGTATAGAAATACCCGCCCCAAAATTGCCTACCCCATTTTTAGATTGCCCTACCCCCTTGCTGATTTCTAATTGTTGCGTTGAACTTAACAAATCAGGTGTATTGACAAAATAAGTTGCCTGACTTTCGACATCATTTACGGGTATTCCATTCATCGTTACATTAATACGGGTGAGGTCGGCACCTCTAATACGTATACCTGTATATCCTGTGCCAGTGCCAGCATCTGAGCTAACCACTACAGATGATATACTATTTAGCACATAGGGCAAGTCCTGGGCTTGATTCAATCGTTGCATGGTCTTTTTCGATAATTTATTGGGTGCATTTTCATGCAATGAAACCGACTGTTGCAGGTTAGCCCGAATAACTGCCACAGGCAATTCAACATTTTGCAAACTATCAGGCGGAACCATCGATTTCCGTTGTGAAAAAATCAAAGATGCCTGTAACATCAAACCGACGAAGAAAATTGTTTTCTTACACATACACAAATACTTTTTTTGTGTCATAACACCACTTATTTAAGGGTTATGACGATTACACAATATATAAGGGTAAGTGAAAAGTGCTTCGCTTACCTTTCCTAAACAGCATTATCTGTTCCAGGTTCTGCGGGTATTATCTCAGATACGCTTAGCGTAACACCCCGAGGTACACTCAACTGTGTCGACAAAAAAGGCGAAACAGCATGAAAGTTTGTAAAAATAACAACATAATTGCGATTTTTCATTTAATTTTAACTTTAAATCTAATATTGAAGTAAAAACAATATAAAATCTTGAACATTGTACAATCGTATATTATGAAAAAAACAATAAGCACTCTGCTCATTTTATTATGTTCCATGTATGTCATGGCACAAAAACAGACTTCATACACCGTCACAGAAAGCAATAACACGCATACCCTCATTGAAATAAAAGTGGGTGACCTGAAGCAAAACAGCGTTACAACACCACTGGGCAAAGCACAGATTGTAACCGTTGACAAAGGCACTTCCCTATTACAGAAAGGAGCCCCCAACTTGCCTAAACTTATTTTTTCATTGCTCATCCCCAATCAAAAAAACAGTCAAATTGAAATACTGGAAAGTCATTATACCGAGTATCAGGATATAGCGATTGCACCTTCAAAAGGAAAAATTTTAAGAACTATCAATCCGGCTGATATCCCTTATACTTACAGCGATATTTACCAAACCAATGCTTTTTTCCCTTCTCAGCTGGCATTCCTTAATACCCCTTATATTTTGCGCGATTTTAGGGGACAAACAGTACAAATTGACCCTGTACAATACAACCCTGTTACAAAAGTTTTAAGGGTGTATACAGATTTGAAAATAAAAATTACTTACACAGGGATCTCCACAATCAATACCCTTGCCAACCCTGAAATGCCAGCTCGCATCAATGAATTGTATGACGGAATCTATGAAAATCAGTTCATTAATTATAAAACAGTTAAAAAAACCAGGTATAGCCCAGTGCTCGAAAATGGACAATTGTTAATACTCTGCCCTGCCCAATACTTATCTGAAATAACGCCATTCGTAAAATGGAAATCAATGAAAGGATTTAATACCCTTTTAGTCAATACCGACACCATCACAGGCGGTGTAAACGAAGTAACTATTGCCGCATTAGTAAAATACTATTATCAAAACAATCAAATTGGCAATATGATTATTGTTGGCGACAATACCAATATTCCTTCCATGAATGAATCATTTACCAATCCTAATTTAGCTGGACCTTCAGATATTGCTTATGCTTATATCAACAATAATGACCATTACCCCGAATTTATTGTGGGACGTTTATCAGGTGAAAATACTGAAGAAATAAGAAACATCGTAAACCGTTCCATGGCTTATGAAAAAACACCCAATACGAATGGCAACTGGATGAGTCAACAGTTAGGTATTGCAAGTGAACAAGGTACTTGGTGACGACAATCAATATGACTTTGAACATATACATGATATAGTTGATAGCAATAAAAATCAATATAATTATACCAATTCTTTTGAACTTTATGATGGCCCTGTATCACAAGGCTGGAATGACGCTGCAGGATATCCTGATGCCTTGATGTTTGAATCCAGTGTCAACAGTGGTGTTAGTTTAATTAATTATGCAGGTCATGGAAGTACATATGGCATTGTCACTACAAGCTTTCAAACTGCTGATGTACCTACTTTAAACAACCCCAATAAACTTCCCTTTTTTCTGGTAGTAGGTTGCAGTCCCGGAAATTTTAAAAATCAGACATGTTTTGCCGAAGCTTTAATAAGAGCAGGAAATAGTACAATACCCTTAGGCACCCTTTCAAGTTTCATGTCATGTATTGACCAATATTGGAATGAACCGATGCAGGCCCAGGATGAATTTAATGCCATCATGCGAGGTGCAAGACCCAACAATTTAAAAACCCGATTGGGTGCATTGTGTGTAAATGCATGTTGCTCTATGAATGATCAATACAATACCTTTAATGACCCTACAGGTGGTAGTGACATGACCGATACCTGGATATTTTTTGGCGACCCTACCATTCCATTATACAATAAAAATGAAGGCAGCATTACATGTACCCATACCACACAAATTGGAAGAAATGCTACCTGGTATTCGGTAAACTGCCCTGTGAATGGTGCAACCATTGGTTTGTATTATCAAGGTAAATATTTAGCAAGTGCAACCGTTGTAAATGGTGTAGCTGCTTTTACCTTTCCAGCATTATTAAACCTTGATACTGTATTTATTACCGCTACAAAACAAAACTACACCCCCTATATGGGTTATGCTACGGTGGTAGACTTCCCTGTATCTGTCAATGAGTTTACGTCACAACAAATGATTGCGATTTATCCAAATCCTGCCACAGCATTTACAAGTATCCATGTGCAAAATGGCAACCCAATCAATCAAATCAATGTATATACCATGAGTGGAGCCCTCTTGAAATCGATTAAAAATATCAACAGTGCTTCTTATACCCTTGATACCAAAACATTTGCAAAGGGAAATTATATGCTTGGCATTCAGATCGGAGAAAAAATCATCAACCAAAAAATTACGAAAGAGTAATCGCAATTAGTTTATAATATATTACCCCTATTTTTTACATCTTGTTGTAGTTAATGGTCATTCTCATGCTGTTGTGTTACGACGCTGTTTTAATCCCTTATTATCATATCTGAATCATAATATGATTGAAGGGATGGCTTTAAAATTTGCATTGTAGCGTTTATAAATAAACAAGGAATATAGCCTATTCAATATCGAAGTTTGCAAATTGAAAAGGCTCATTTGTAATCGCATTAAAAATAGTAGCTCCTAAACGGGGTTGTTGATAAAATTGCAATTTGCTGATGATCGAAACATTTTCTATGCTAGACTTTCCGATGATAAAATTTTCAACCGTAGTTTCAGCTACAGCATATTTAATATTATGAATCACTTGTATATAGCCATTGGTAACTTCAAATTTTCCTTGCACACCCACATTTACATGATTTTTATAATATAATAAGCAATAGGGAATATCACATTGCTCTAACAATGAAGCATATAAAGTGGTTTTTGCTGAGCAATCTCCATCTCCGCTCAACAATACTTCATGGGCTCGTTTGGCTATTTCAGTTTCATACCATAAATCCTCATAACTATAAGTAATTTGATTCGTTACAAACCGCAACAATGCCTGTGCTTTCTCTTCCTTTGTTTGCAAGCCTTGCGTAAGTTTTTCCGCTAATTGATGAATGACAATATCCCGTCCTTTTTTTGAAATATAAGCCCCTATATTTGTGGCATATACTTCTCTTCCAAAATAAGGAGTTAAATCAACCGTTTTGGGAAAATTATAATACAACGTAGTATCGTTTTCATTCATCAATGCTACAAAGGAAACAAACTGCTTTGCACTATCGGCTACATAGGATAACACTTTGTTGGTGTCTACTTTTAAATTATGACTAGGGATTCTAAATGCATAATAACCATCAATAACACCTCTCATACCCCCAAACTCACATATTCCGCTATCACAAGGCGCATACTCAATATATGCGCTGTCAAGGGTTAGTAATTGTAACATGGCAGACTTGTCAAGATTTTTTTGGACAATAAAATATAACAACTCTTTTTCTGTATCATACCCTCTAAAATCAATCGCATGATGCCACATTAATCTTGAAAAGGTATCTGTAATCAATGCAGGTCTGTATAAGTAGTGTATCGCGGTTTGCTGCGCTTTTGTCAATTTCCTTTTTTGATTACATCCAATAGCCAGGTACAACATACAAGAACTTAAACAAAGGACTAATAATTTCAACTTCATAATTTCAAATATACTAATACTCCCTTTATATAAGAAACGATCAACGAATAATATCAATGGGTATCTATTTTTCTATCCCCGAAATACCAAAATAATTGATACCATTCATAATTACCTTCAAATCAAAAGAATTCCGTTGTAATTTGCAGGCTTATTCATACTATGGGATTTAATTTTAAAATGGTGGCCAAAACCTTATTTGGTTTTGAAGATATACTTGCCGAAGAATTAAAAAACTTAGGTGCCCTCAATATCAAAAAAGGCATGCGCATGGTGAGCTTTGAAGGCGATAACGGTTTTATGTATAAAGCGAACCTTGCCTGTAGAACAGCCATTAAAATACTTAAACCCATTCATTCTTTTACGGTAAAAAATGAAACTGATTTATATGATGGCATCTATAAAATGAATTGGTCAGAATATCTCAACGAAACACAAACATTTGCCATTGATGCCACCATTTTTTCTGACTATTTTAATCATTCAAAATATATTGCCTTAAAAACAAAAGATGCCATTGCTGATCAATTTCGCAACCAAAAAGGGGTCAGACCAAGCGTAGATATTGATTCACCTGATTTGCGTATCAATATCCATATCAATCAATCAGAGTGTACAGTGTCACTCGATAGTTCAGGCGCTTCTTTGCATTTGCGTGGTTATAAAACAGATACCAATATTGCACCAATCAATGAGGTATTGGCCGCCGGATTATTATTGCTTGCAGGGTGGAACGGTCAATGCGATTTTCTTGATCCGATGTGTGGTAGTGGTACTATACTGATAGAAGCCGCTATGATTGCATGTAACATACCGGCAAATATCAATCGTGCTGAATTTGCATGTGAACGATGGGCCGATTATGACAATGCTTTATTTGAAACCATCAAAGAGAATTTGCTAAAAAAAACAAGAGAGTTTAATTTTAAAATAAAAGGCTATGATATTGATTTTACAGCCATTAAAAAATCAAAAATAAATATTCACAATGCCTATCTTGAAGAGTATATTGAGGTGATGCATGAAGATTTTTTTGATAGTAAAAAAGAACAAGAAGGCAAATTATTTATTTTATTTAATCCACCCTACGATGAAAGAATTAATATCCATACCGAAGAATTTTATAGTGATATAGGCAATACCCTCAAAAGAAATTATCCCAATACAGATGCCTGGATGATCACGGCTAACTTGGAAGCCCTAAAATATGTGGGCCTAAAACCTTTGCCTAAAATCAAAGTGTACAATGGCAATTTAGAAGCTCGACTGGTTAGGTATGAAATATATGCGGGAAGTCGTAAGCAAAGCTAAACATGTTGTTATGAACCTATGTAAACAGCAACTTTTATCGGTAGCATCTTAAACAGCGGTAATATTCAAAGCAGAGCATACTGAATGACTCAAAAGTATTACATCTCAAATGTATTCATTACTTTTGCGCACAATTAAAAAAACCAATATAACATGTCTTTATTAATCGCAGGTACGATGGCTTTTGATGCTATTGAAACACCCTTTGGCAAAACCGATAAAATCATAGGTGGATCAGCCACATACGCTGCATGGAGCGCTTCACAATTTACCCATACAATCAAACAAATTTCTATTATCGGTGGCGATTTCCCTGCTGAAGAAATTGATGCATTAAAAGCTAAAGGCGTTCAGTTTGAAGGTGTAGAGCAAATAAAAGACGAAAAATCTTTTTTCTGGAGTGGTCGTTATCATATGGATATGAATACACGCGACACCTTAATTACCGACTTGAATGTATTGGAAAAATTTAATCCTCAGGTGCCTGATTCGTATCAGGATTGTGAGTTTTTGATGCTGGGCAATCTGATGCCTTCTTTACAAAAGCAAATCATTGAACAGTTAAAAACACGTCCAAAACTCATTATCATGGATACCATGAACTTTTGGATGGATATTGCCATGGATGATTTGAAAAATACCATAGCCATGGTTGATTTATTGATGGTAAATGATGGAGAAGCCCGTCAATTGAGTGGAGAATATTCATTGGTAAAAGCGGCCCAAAAAATCATGGAAATGGGCCCCAAATACCTCATCATAAAAAAAGGCGAGCATGGTGCTTTATTGTTTCATGAAAATCATGTGTTTTTTGCACCAGCCCTTCCTTTGGAAGAAGTATTTGACCCAACAGGTGCTGGCGATACTTTTGCTGGTGGCTTCATTGGTCATTTGGCACATACAAAAGATATATCATACAATAATATGAAAACAGCCATTATCATTGGCTCTGCAATGGCAAGTTTTGTAGTAGAAAAATTTGGCGCCGAACGACTCAAAGAAATCAATCGCAATGACATTACCAAACGCTTAAATCAGTTTGTTGATTTAGTGAACTTTGATATTGATATTGAGTAAGTTGTACAAAAAATGAAAGCATGTTGAAGTAGCAAAGGTTATAAGCTATTTGATAAAATCAATAAAAGTGTAGTCCTTTTTCCTAGTAATTAACTTGATCCTTGCAATAATGTCTAGGCATTTTATTTTGTACAAAACTACATGTCAGTGCCCGAAATACGTTGACCGTTTAGACAAAGATCTTTAACGGTTAAAATTTATAAAAATGGGCACACAAACAAAACAAATTATGAGCGTAGAACAGCGACGACGTCGTCATTTCAGCGACAGTTTTAAGCAGTCGAAAGTTCACGAAATCGAAGCTGGTTTGACACGGATATGCGATCTTTGCAAAACATATCAGTGTACAACAAATACAGTTTATCGTTGGATACAAAATTTGGCAGCATGAAAAAGAAACCAGAACGTATGATCATAGAAAATCAGAGTGATACACAACAGCTGCTGGCATTAAAGAAGCAGGTGGCTGAGTTGGAAAGAGTTATTGGGCAAAAGCAAATATTGCTTGATTTTAAAGATAAGATGATCGAACTGGCAGAGGAACATTACAAATTGGATATTAAAAAAAATTTTCTACCTCACCCTCGAATACTTCTGGAAAACGCGGGAAAGAAACTGGTTTACATTAAGTAATCTTTATCAGGTTACGGGATGCAGTAAACAATCGTTTCATCAATGGAAGGAAAGGCATATGCAGCAAATAGCAATACATGAGCAAATAATTTATCTGGTGCACCAGGTGAGGGATGATCATCCTGGTATGGGGATGCGCGATCTCTACTACAGATTGTTACCTGATGGTATTGGTCGAAATGCATTTGAAGAACTTTGTAAGGTGCACAATTTATATGTACGGAAGCCTTCAGTATCAATGAGAACAACAGATAGCAGAGGTGTAAGCCGATTCGAAAATAAACTAAAAGGACTTCGAATTGATCATATCAATCAGGTTTGGCAAAGTGACATTACTTACTTTGAAGTACAAGGCCGGTTTTACTTTCTGACTTTTATTCAGGATACTTACACAAAACGAATAATAGGCCACAGTACATCTAAAAGCTTGAAGACAGAAGAAACAACCTATACTGCCTTGAAGATGGCTATCAGAAACCGACGCGGACAAAAACTGGAAGGATTAATTCTTCATTCTGATGGCGGCGGGCAATATTATGACAAGGAATTTCTGGCATTGACGCAGAAGTACTGCATGTACAATAGTATGGCAGAATATGCGTGGGAAAATGGCATGGCAGAAAGGTTAAATGGCGTGATCAAGAACAATTACCTTCAATACAGAAAATGTAAATCCTTCACAGAATTAGCCAAAGAAGTTGACCGATCAGTACTACTTTATAACTATGAGAAACCTCATAAAATGTTACAAAAGAAGTCACCTATGCAATTTGAAAAACTAATATTACCTTTGGTACGACAAACCCCGCAGAAGATGACGAAGTCATTGGACGCAAATCTCAAAGGGATGGGACATCGAGTCCCATCCCTTTGATGACAAACCCCACAAAAGAATCAGAATGTATTTCCGCAAATATTCTGTTCTAAGTGGCAAAACCGGTCAACGTTATTTGGGCATCGTCACCTTACCCCTTACGCCTTACCCCTTACCCCTCTCGCCTTACCCCTTACTACTTACCCCTCCATCAACTCTTCCCAATATTCAGCGGCCCTTCTTGTATGTGGAATTACAATAGTTCCCCCTACGATATTGGCAATTGCAAACACTTCATATAATTCTTCTGTGGTAGTTCCTGTTTCATGACATTTACCTACATGATACTTAATACAATCATCGCAACGCAAAACCATTGATGCCACTAAACCTAACATTTCTTTGGTTTTGACATTCAGCGCCCCTTCCATATAGGTATTGGTATCTAAATTATATAATCGATTGATTACTTTATTTTGTTTGCTTAATATGATGTTGTTTGTACGTTCGCGATAGCTATTAAATTCTTCAACTGATTTTCCCATAAATATTTTTTTTACAAAGTAATGAAATAGAATTGATTATATTAGCACCTTGTTTTTAGTCCACACCAATGAAATTAAGCATAGTCATACCCGCATATAATGAAGCCCGAACAATACATCTGATTTTAAATAAGGTGAAGGCGGTGAAGTTGATTCATGACATAGAGAAAGAACTCATCATTGTGAATGACTGTTCTTCAGACAATACGGAAGAGTCAATCTTGCATTACCAACAAGCCAATCCTGAATTGTCCATTTCCTATTACAAACATGAAATCAATAAAGGTAAAGGGGCCGCTATTCATACAGGAATACAACAAGCAACAGGTGACTTGGTAATCATTCAAGATGCTGATTTAGAGTATGACCCTGAAGAATTTAATATTTTGCTCAAACCTTTTGTCAATGGTGTAGCTGATGTCGTTTACGGTTCGCGATTTATGGGTGGTAAGCCGCATCGAATTTTGTTTTACTGGCATAGCATAGGAAATCAGTTTTTGACACGTCTTTCGAATATGTTTACCAATCTTAATTTAACAGATATGGAAACCTGTTACAAAATGACCAAAAGAGAAATCATCCAGTCGATTAATCTGGTTGAAAATCGTTTTGGCTTTGAACCTGAAATCACCGCTAAATTAGCCCGTATCAAAGGTATCAGAATATATGAAGTAGGCATTTCATACTATGGTCGTACCTATGAAGAAGGGAAGAAAATTGGCTGGAAAGATGGATTTAGGGCGATCTACTGTATTTTGAAATATGGATTATTTGGTGCCCGATAGCTTTTTATTTAAATAATGATTGACCGCATTCCATTCGCTCAATCCTACCAGTGATACCAACAGCAAAACGGTAAATTCGCTTTTATACCTCACTAAGGCACCACAATTAGGAATAGTATATCCTATAAATATATAAATGGAAATGGCATATAAAAACAATGCGATAAAAAGCCCCTCTGAAGTATTTTTTCTTTTAAAATGAAACATCAGTACACCCATCAATAGAAGTATCAACAGGTTATCAAGAAATGATATTTGATATTTTAAAGGTGCGTCCGATATAATGACAGGTTGTAAAAAAACATGATTCAAAGCAGAAGGTAAATTTTGCAAATAACTATTGAAATGATTTTCAAGTTTGGGCGTTTTCATATCTGAATAACCAATATACCCAAAAAACTCATGTTGTCTGCTTTGAATCATTTTCATCGGATTCAGTGCTGGAATCACACGATGTATATTAAAAAACACCAAACTGGTCAATAATAAAGCCATGGCAAAATAACGCAATTTATTTTTTCTAGAATAGGTGAAAGCCCACAACAACAAAACAGGCAATAAGGTAATCATATAAAAGTACCTGACGATAAATAAGAAAAATAAACTGACAACAAGGCCTAACAAATATTTGTAAGTACGATGATGCAAATACCCATTCATACTATAAACAATAGCCCCAAAAGCAGCCAGTACCCAACCATCTTTGTGAATACCACTGCACCAAAAGAGCACTGAGGGAATTAAAAAGATTACAAAAACATAAAGCCACTTTTTTTCAGGCTGTAGCTGATAACATGTTTTATATAAAAAGAGTTGACCAATAAAAAATGGGACATTGTAAATAATGACATTTACATATTGATTACCCAATGATAATATGTTGGCAAAGGTCATGTATTTAGTATGAACCAAAATTCCTAAGTCTTTCCAAAATACATTGCATTTAGGGGACGAAAAATTGAACCCATTGCGGATATCTCCCCAATTAAATAACCAATCATAAAAAAACCAGCCGGATTAAAGCGAAGCTCATTTAACTCACGAATGGCCTGCCAATGAAAAAAACCAATATCATTCGTCACTACAGCATAAAAATGAACATACATGTTGACAGTGCCTGCCACTACTTTACATAAAAACAATAAACAAATAACACTGATTGATAATCCGGTATTAGATTCAAATTTGTAATACCACAAAAAAAGGAAACCCAAGAGGAGGTAAAATATGAAGATCAGAATCTGCAAACAAAAATAAATTTGCTACAATAATACCACTATTTTACTAGAGTAGTATCACTCACCCCAGTTCTACTATTTTGATTAATAATTACAACAGAAGAAATAATTTTCTCTTTGGGTTCTACCATGGCCATATCGCCTTCTACATTTTCAAGTGGTTTGTCATTTGATTTTATATTTACATAACGGGGATTATTCTTAACATCATTTGTATGAATATCCATCAAATTCGCCTCTTTTGGCAAAGTGCTTATAGATGAATTTAACCATCTTGATTTTGCTAAATAATTATTTGCTGTATGATATATGAAAAAACAACTGCCATTTTTTATCTGATCAATAATTACTGGGGCTGTTTCTACTGGTAAAGCAGGACAACCATGACTTCTCCCTAAACGATCATTGTCTTTTGCAAACTGCTCGCTTACATAGGCTGCACCATGTATCACCACGGCTCTTTCGTAAGCGTTGCTGTTAAAACTGCCATCTTCTCCTTGCAACTTCAGCGAATAACCATTGTTACCGATATAAGTTTCAGCGGTAACATAAAACCCTAAACTACTTTGGTGTGATTCGGGTTGATTTGAAAAGGCTGTAGCATATTCATCACCTGTACCCATGCCATGAGCGACTAATGAGTGTTGAAGTAATTTTTTATTTTTTAAATCGATTACCCAAAGTCTTTTTTTTGTACTCGACAAGGTAAAGTCACAAATAGATAATATATTCTCATTTGAAATTTTACCAGCTTCCAACATATTAAGATAGCCATAAAAAGCTGTTTTGAATACCTCAAAACTTAATTTATTGCTTTTGTTGAATTTGATTTTATTATAAACAAATTGAATGTATTTGGATGTTTTGGCATCATGAAAAGTTTCTTTTTCATCAATGCTTTTTGCAAAACCAATATCGGAATACCCGATTGCCAACAGCAAAAGGAGGGTTATTTTAAAGATGGAGTTTTTCATACGTAGTGTTTATCTGTGATTTTAGCGCAATTAGATTCAAATAATTGTTACGTAAAGTTAACCAATAGTATCAAAATTAATTGTTAAATACCAGTTTTATAGATAAATTTTAGTAATTACAAGACGAATATCAAGCTTTTCTTTCGATAACTTTTTTTACCGAAGCAATGATTGAAGCCGCATTTAAACCATATTTTTCAAGTAAATCCATTGGTTTCCCACTTTCACCAAAAGTATCTTTCACCGCAACATACTCATGAGGTGCCGGGCAATGCATGCTGGCTACTTGTGCAACACTATCACCAAGACCACCATTTTGTTGATGCTCTTCAGCTGTAACAATACACTTTGTTTTTTGAATCGATTGTATAATAGCTGCTGTATCTAAGGGTTTGATGGTGTGAATATTAATCAAATCACAATGAATTCCTTCTTTTTCTAATATTTCAACTGCTTTCATGGCTTCCCAAACCAAATGCCCACAAGCAAAAATACTTACGTCACTGCCTTCATGTATTTGTTGTGCTTTCCCAATTTCGAATGGTTTGTCTAAAGGTGTAAAATTCGGCCATTTAGGACGACCAAATCTTAAATAAACAGGACCTTCATAAGAAGCAATAGCCATTGTAGCCGCCTTAGTTTGATTAAAATCGCAAGGTACAATCACAGTCATTTCAGGGAGCATTTTCATCATGCCAATGTCTTCAAGTACCTGATGTGTAGCACCATCTTCGCCTAGGGTAAGCCCGGCATGAGAAGCACATATCTTCACATTTTTTCCGCTATAGGCAACACTTTGACGAATTTGATCATAAACCCTTGAGGTGCTGAAATTGGCAAAAGTGGTAGTATAGGGTATTTTACCACCAATTGTCATACCTGCAGCAATGCCAATCATATTGGCTTCAGCAATCCCACATTGAATAAAACGTTCAGGAAAATCTTTTATAAACGCATTCAACTTGAGAGAGCCCGCCAAATCGGCTGTCAAAGCCACTACATGAGGGTTTTGTTTGGCTATTTCATATATCCCTTCACCAAATCCGGCGCGGGTTTCTTTTTCGTTTTGTACTGGAAAATCGGAAAGCATGTGCAAAGGTAAAAAAATTAAAAAAAAATCCTATGAATTTCATGACTCAGCTCTCAAATGTGCATAAGTAGTTTATGATGCTGTCTTTTCTACGTCATGAGGAGAACCCTTTTCCTGCGGGTGGTTTTCTTCATGTTCATCATGAATGTTAATCCAACTACGAAATTGATGCCAACTATTTACGACACTTTGTTTAAAAGTAAGCTGTTTATCCTTTACTAAATTTTTCTTTGTAAGATATTGAAGCACCCTGAAATCGGTGGCTAAAGGCGAAAATGCCTGTCAATAAAGGATGCTGCATTACCTATGCAATATCATTCATCTGTATGAACAACTACTCAATCACTATTTTTTTTGTATAAAATTGTTGATGATCTCTCACTTGTAAATAATAAATCCCACTCGAATTGAAGGGAATATTCAACAAACCATCATTCGTTTGATTGCTATATATTTTCTCCCCTATTGTATTATATATACTTACTAATTTGGATTGCTGATTAGCAAAACGTATATTGATATTCTTTACTGCAGGGTTGGGATAAATTTCAAAAAAAGGACTATTAGATACCATTTGCTCCATAGACCCTGTGGTTAAATTACTCAAGGTATATTGACTAAAAAATCGCCATATTTCTTTACTTGCACTAAAATCCATATTGGTAACCCCTACATTTATGGGCGCCCCAGGCCAAGTATGACCTCCGCCATTGATTTTATAAAACTCAACACCAGCACCTTTCATACCACCACTGTATACAGAATGTGTAGCTGTACATCCATCATTCACCACAACATCAGGTACCGCATTGATGCTTGGCACTTGATTGCATTGATTGACTGCAACCCAATAAGCTACAACTGTATCAATAGGCAAATTGACACCCGCGCCACCATATGGCACTACCCCATCTGCGGTACCATGTATCTCCATCATAGGCGTAGGATGTGCTGGCATACAGGTTAATTTCATAGCCATGGTCATGGTACCTGTTACAGAAGCTATAGCAGTGATACGATTGCTCACATTGCATGCCAGCTGATGGCTCATATATCCTCCATTGCTCATACCAGTTGCATAAACCTTATTGGGATTGACTGTATAATGGGTGGCAATAGTATCTAACAATGCTGTCAAAAAACCATTGTCGTCAACCGGCGACAATCCAAATACATTCCAAAACCTATTATTCGTTGCATCAAACGTACCATCAGGATGTGCTATGATAAAATTAGCGGTATCAGCAATGGGTCTAAAATCTGCATACAATTCTTGTTGCAACCCATTGGAGGTATACCCATGCAAGTTTAACACTACAGGTACAGCGTTATTGGCATTATAGATGGCAGGAATATACAATCGATAAGTTCGCATCAGCCCTCCATGAACAAAACTATCAACAATGGTTGTTTGCGCTTCGAGTTGTTTGCAAAACATGATGAGCATGATAACAAATATTCCTTTTTTCATAAAAATTTGATTGTGGTATTAAAAAAAAAGCACTGCAATTTTATAGGTTGTTGCAGTGCTTTGGTATAAAATATTGTTTGTTTTTTTATCTTTTTCTTCTTTTTGTGACTTTTTTCTTCTTTTTAATCACAGTCTTTACTTTAACAGGTTCAGTATAAGTACCCGTTGTCATCAAAGTCATTATTTTTTGCTGGGTTTGGGCAGTAAAAGGATTTCCTGCATAATCAAACTGAGTAAGTTTAGTTAATGAACCAATTTCTAAGGGAACATCAGTCAATTGATTATTCATTAAGTTTAAAGATTGTAATCCTTTCATCATACCTATTTCAGCAGGTAACTCTTCCATTCTATTGTTACTCAAATCGAGTACTTCCAGATTAGATAAAGAAGCTAAAACAATAGGGAAACCAACAAAATTATTATTGGCTGCCATTAATACTTTTAAGTTTTTAAGATTTGCAAAAGAAGCGGGCAAATCATAAATTTTATTTCCAGGATTTGCACTTTCACCTAAAACCAATACTTCCAAATTAGTTAAATTACCTATTTCAGAAGGTAAAAAATGTATGTTATTGTTAGACAAATTTAAAGCACGAAGATTTTTTAAGGTTCTCACTTCTGAAGGTACAAAATTGAGGTTACAACCACTTAAATCAAGATGTGTTAAGTTTTTGATTTGACGCACTAACTGCATCATTACTTTTGGATCTTTTACTTGATTACCGCTAAAGTGAAATTTATTTAATGCGAGTAAGCTATTGATTTCGGCAGGTAAAAAATTAATGGGATTGCCCGTGATGTCTATTTCTTCTAAATTTTTGCAATTAGAAATAGCCTGAGGCAAGGTATTTAATTTATTATTGCGCAAAATCAATTTTCGCAATTTTTTCATTTCGCCAATGGTATTTGGCAATGTTGTTAAGTTATTATTTGACAAATCAAGTACTTCTAATTCACCCAATAAGTAAATATCTACCGGAATACTGCTGATATTGGTATTTTGCAAACTTAATTCCTTCAAATTGGGATATCTGTATATTTCAATGGGGAAATATTTGAATGGTTGACTTGTGATGTTAAGTTTAAATACACAATTGTTGTCATAGGCTGCAGAGGGAAGCTTTTCAAATACTTTATCAGGATCACAAGGATCGGCCATGGGATAATATTGCTGCGAAAATAATACCTGAGATGCAAGTAATAGCGAAAGGCTGAAAATCAATTTCTTCATTGTTCTTTTGAAAATTTGGCTTAAAAATATATCCTTTTTTTGCATTCTCATAATTTTTGTTTGAATTGTATTAAATTTTGCGTGCAACATGCCTATTTTACATCGTTTGGGACAAATGTAATTTTTTGACTTTTTGATCCAAAATGAGCCCCATTTTGAAGTTCTCATGCAAAAAACGAATCGTAAGATTTTTTATTGAATTATAAAATGACTTAAAACATTGTACAATCATTACATAGTTTTTTACTAAAAGAAAACATTATTTTATACATCCGTTGTAAACACTTTTTTTAGTATTTCATGATTCTAAGCCCTAAAAAATATGTTTCCCCATGTATAAATCTATTTAATCCCTGATAAGTCAAGTTAAAACCGTATACCTTTACTAAATACATGAAATGAAGATTAATAGTTAATGGGTTATGATCATTATATATAAATATAAAACCTCACGTATGATTAGGCTTTTTTTTAACGACAAAAAAAGGTAAATAACATTTTTCTATACCAAAACTTACATTGCTTGACTTACCTTTGCGCCCCATGAGAATGATCGCTAATAGTTTATTATTTTTAGTCCTTTTTACCCAAACATTAAATGCCCAGGAAAAACACCTGAAAAACATCCGTCAACTCACTTTTGGCGGTGACAATGCAGAAGCCTATTTCAGTCCTGATGGTAAAAATTTAAGCTTTCAAAGCAACAATAAAAATTGGGGCCTTGAATGTGATCAGATATTTGACCTCAATATCGAAAAAGCAGCTAAAGATTCCACTTATATTCCTCCGCGTATCAGCAACGGTCTTGGCAGAACTACTTGTAGCTACTATATGCCCAATGGTAAAGACATATTGTTTGCTTCTACTTTTAAAGGCTCACATGTTTGCCCTCAAACAGAAATCATTAAAGGAAAGTATCTTTGGGGTGTTTTTGGTGATTTTGATATATATATCGCCAATAAAAAAGGGAAAATAAAAAAACAACTTACCCAAGTTTCAGGGTATGATGCAGAAGCTACCGTATCGCCCAAAGGTGATAAAATTGTGTTTACAAGTACCCGAAGTGGTGATTTAGAATTATGGACCATGAATATCGACGGTACCAATCAACAACAAATTACCAATCAATTAGGTTATGATGGTGGTGCCTTTTTTTCTCCTGATGGCCAAAAAATAGTCTACAGAGCATCTCGTCCTACCACAGAAGCTGAAATAGCTGATTACAAAAACTTACTTGCACGTGGCCTTGTGGCACCTACCAATATGGAAATTTATACATGTAATGTGGATGGCAGTGATGTAAAAAAAATTACAAACCTTGGCAAAGCCAATTGGGCACCCTTCTTTCACCCTTCAGGCAAAAAAATTATTTTTTCGAGTAATCATGGTAGTGAAAAAGGATTTAATTTTCAATTATATAGTATTAATACTGACGGCACTGGTCTTGAACAGATTACCTCAGAAAGTAATTTCAATGCATTTCCAATGTTTTCGCCTGATGGCAAAAAATTAATTTTTTCATCCAACAGAAATAATCATGGTACACGCGATACCAATTTGTTTATTGCTGATTGGGAAGACTAAAAAAAACAACAACCATGTATAAGATATTACTATTTTCTTTCCTGTTTTTTGGGTGTTTTTCAATAAAAGCACAACGTATTGACGCAGAGAATATATATAACCATATAGAATATTTAGCTTCTGATTATTTACAAGGCAGAGCCACAAGTTCTCCGGAAGAAATCAAAGCAGCACGATATATTGCTAAAAAATTTAAACAATTCGGTCTCGAACCTATGGGCAATGATGGGTTTTATTATACCTTTAACTACAAGGTAAGTAAAAACCCACATGATAGCACCTCACCTAAAACAGAACCCCGGGAAGGTACCAATGTAGTAGCATTTCTTGATAATGGCGCCCCAAATACGATTGTTATTGGTGCACATTATGATCACCTTGGTCTTGGATACGATCACAATAGCCTTGATGCAAACCCCGAAGGTAAAATACATAATGGTGCCGACGACAATGCCAGTGGCGTTGCAGGTGTACTTGAACTGGCCCGCTATTTTACTGAAAATGAAATAACAGAGAAAAACAATATCCTTTTTATGACTTTTTCAGGTGAAGAGCTGGGATTAATTGGTTCAAAAAAATGGTGCGACAACCCAACAATGCCTTTAGAAAAAATAAATTACATGTTGAATATGGATATGATAGGCCGACTCAACGACAGCTCAAAAAAACTGCTTCTTTATGGTATTGGCACTTCTTCTGCCTGGAATGATGCAATTGCCAAAACGAATACATACTTTTCAATTAAATCAGATAGTGCAGGAATCGGACCTAGCGATCAAACTTCATTTTATTTAAAAGACATCCCGGTTCTTCATTTATTTACGGGTCAGCACAGCGATTATCATAAACCATCAGATGATATTGAAAAAATAAATATTGAAGGTGAAGTAAAAGTTATTGAATTTATGATTGACCTCATACAGGAGCTCGATAACAAACCTAAACTTTCATTTTTCAAAACCATGAATCCCGAGTCTGGTAAAATGTCGTTTAAAGTTACACTTGGTGTGATGCCTGATTATACCTATGATGAAAAAGGGATGCGACTCGATGGTGTATCAGACAATAAACCTGCTGCCAAAGCTGGACTTAAGGGTGGCGATGTTATAATACAACTTGCTCAATTCCCTATCGAATCCGTTAAAGATTATATGAAGGCTTTGTCGACTTTTAAAAAAGGCGATACTATCAAAGTAATCATCATACGAAATGGTGTGCGAATGGAAAAAGAGGTGGTATTATAATTGAATACGTTTCTTAGCTGAATCAATGAATAAGCCTATATCGTCTGACGAAGCACTGGATGTTGAACTTCTTCAAGTCATGAAACATCTCATGGTTGGAGAAATCAAAAAAGGCAAATGTATCGGCATTCACTACTTCTGTACAGCGCATCATAAAATTGCTCAAATCACAAAACCTGTTAACGAACAAGGTATTTGGGAAGCTTCTTTAGCAACACGCCATCCAAAAACAAATGCCTGGGTCTATAAAAACAAAACGTCTACCCTCTTTCCCAACACTTGGTCTGAATCGACTTTATTGCTCAAGCTGAAGGAAGCCTATCGTACAAGCAAAAGAGTTACACCCTATAAAAAAAAGGGCACAACCCAATGTGGTATTGAAATTGTTTTTATTTATCAACAAAATGTGATTACAAGCTGTTATCCTTTATATAAATAAAGATTCTTATACGCTTGCATACTATACAAAAGGGATATAAAGAAGTGTCTAAAATCAATGACAATAGAATAAATCGTGTTTGGTAGGCATCAATATTTCAACACAAAATCTTGTTTTTCTTTAAATTCAGTTTGAAAAAAAACAATCCCAAAATAAAACAAATCAATGGAGCATTTTACCGAAGTATCGTTTTTGATTTGTTGCCAGGCTTCATGCATTTCTTCACTCCAATGAATATCGTCAAAGATCACGATACTTGCCGGATGTAAATAAGGTTTTGCTTCATTAAAATATTGCAAAGTGGGTTTCATTCTGTGATTGCCATCAACAAAAAGCAAATCAACGTGTTGCATTTCATTGAGCACATCAACAAGCACCTTATCAAAATTGCCAACCTTTTGGATGACATTTTGTATATTCAATTTCGCAAAATGAGCCGATGCCTGCGATGCAATTTCAGGACTCCCTTCAATACTTACAACTTTACTTTCGCCATTTGCCAGTGCTAGATAGCTTGTCCCCAAACCCATAGAGGTTCCCAGTTCTAAAATATTTTGTGGTTTGTATTTATTCACAATTCGAAACAATAATTGACCAAATTTTTCATTTCTACCAGCTGTTCTGGCAATGTCTTTTACTTTTCGCTGCTGATGATTTTGCTTGTGTGAACCCGCACCAAAATCTTCAATTTGCAACAATGTTTCATCTTGATACATAGCCTGTCGTAATTGCCTGATGGCATCAAAAGCATAATAATGTCTTTTATCTTTTAGCACATCATGTATAAAATCGAAAACAAAAGGCGAATGCACCCCATGGGCACTTTTGGCCTTGAAGATGTATTGTAAATATTGTGTAATCAGAAAAAATTTCTTCATGTAAGTTCCTTGTTAATTTGAGTATAAGCGATGGTCCATTTTCATTTGAATGATAAGAAATTGATGTGTAGCTGGGCTTAATGAAAAAAGATATACCCTATTATAATGGCTGCCAATACACCCAAAAAATCGGCTAGCAACCCAGCCCAAATGCTATAACGAATATTCTTGATTCCTACACTGCCATAATACAAAGCGATAATATAAAAAGTAGTATCGGCACTCCCTTGAAATATACTGGCTAATTTACCTGCAAAACTATCAGGACCCAATGCTGGGTTTGAATAAATATCTACCAAAAGTCCCCGAGCGCCACTGCCACTAAATGGCTTCATGATGGCAACTGGCAGGGCATCAACAAAATCTGTGTTTGCACCCATTACCGAAAATGTATATTTAAAAAAATCAATCACATACAAAAAAGCGCCACTGTCTCTAAAAATTTGTATG
This sequence comes from Bacteroidota bacterium, assembly GCA_016711825.1. Lineage (GTDB taxonomy): Bacteria > Bacteroidota > Bacteroidia > Chitinophagales > Chitinophagaceae > OLB11. The sequence continues at coordinate 233,262 of JADJSG010000004.1, forward strand.
GAAACCAACATCCCCACCAAATAAGGCAATATTTTTAATACCACATGAAATCCTTCTTTAGCCCCTTCAATAAAAGCATCAAATACATTAATTTTTTTCCATACACCACCTAATACAATACCCACAATCAATGCAATGAGTATTAAATTGCCATAAATTTTTGATACATTATTTTTGGCCTCATCTGGTAAATGCGAAATCACAAATAAGATACTTAACACAATAGCAAGCAAACTGCCAATCCATGCAAATAACACACCATCAAACTTTAATTTTTGTTTAATCCCAACAACAATGACACTTGCAATAGTAGCGGTAATGGTAGCCAATACACAGGGTATAAAAATAGAGGCTGGTTCCATTGATTTATAGGCCTCTCCTCCCGTACTTCTTAACGCAATTATCGATAATGGAATTAGCGTTAAACCACTGGTATGTATAACTAAAAACATGATTTGCGAATTGGTCGCTCTTCCTTTTTCTGGATTTAAGTCTTCTAAGCTTTGCATCGCTTTTAAGCCAAATGGGGTAGCTGCATTGTCGAGCCCTAGCATATTGGCGCTAAAATTCATCACCATTTCGCCCATCGCTGGGTGTTTATCTGGCACCTCAGGAAATAATCGCTTTAAAAAAGGGTTCAGGATACGAGCAATAAATGAAATGCCACCTGCTTTTTCGGCAATACTCATAATACCTAAAAAGAAAATCATGGTACCTGCAAGGGGCAATCCAATTTCCATCACAGAACCACCTGCTTTTTTAAACATGCCGTCTACCAATACTTTAAATATTTCAGTATCCCCTAAAACGATTAATTTAAAGAGAGCAACCAGAAAACCTACCACAATAAAAAAAATCCAAACATAATTTAATACCATGATGCTAATTTTTGCATGCCTTTTAAAGGGCATTCGAAGATGTAATAATAATAAATAATTCTATTAGATTTTTTCAATTCCCAAGGAATTAAATTTATTCATACAATATATTTTCAAAATTATTAACTTTACAGAATGGATAAAGAACAGTTGTATCAAATGTTAGCCGATTCATCTAATGTAGATTCTTATACAAAAATACCTTTTGACATTGAAGCAAGCGCTAAAAAGTATCCTTATTTTGCTGCATTACAATTTGCTTCATTTGGTTTCAAAAGTCAACCTGAAACAAATCATCTTTCACATCTTGCCCATTACAAAGGAGATCCTTACCTATTTGCTTGTTTTATACAACAAATGGCAAACCGTCCTATACAAACAACAGAAACTAATGCACCACCAGTTACTGAGGATATACTCATGCTGATTAATGAATTGCCCAATACAAATCATGTAGAAGCAGCCTTAAGTTTACCTCATACAATACATTCCCAGTCAGTGGACATAGAGGAAAATATTGACATAAGTGAGGACAATGAATTATTTCAACTCCCGATTAAAAATCGATTTGAAACATACACAGACAAAGAAACAGCAAAAGAAGAAGACAAATCATTGATGGTCATGATGAGTTTTACAGATTGGCTTTTTCATTTTAAAAATAAAACAGCCCGGGAAAAACAAGAAGAAAAGGAAAAGAAAGCATTAAAAACAGCTTGGCAAAAAGAAAAATTAGCTGCTGCTACCGAAGAAGAAAATGAAGAAATACCCGAAGATATTTTTAAACAAGCAATGGATTCGATTTCTGAAAATGCAATCATCAGTGAATCATTGGCTATTATATTAGGAAAACAAGGTAAAATAGACAAGGCAATTGATATGTATAAAAAATTAAGTTTGCGAAATCCCGAAAAAAATCTTTACTTTGCCGACCGTATTAAGGAATTAACAACTATTAAAGATTATTAAACGATATGACAATTTTATTTTTTATACTCATTATTATCACTTGTGGCGTTCTCGCTTTTTTTGTATTAATCCAAAACCCTAAAGGCGGTGGTCTTGCGGGCTCATTCGGTGGCTTAGGTAATCAAATGATGGGTGCCAAACAAAGTACCGATGTTGTAGAAAAAGGCACTTGGGTAGCTGCTTCTGTGTTACTGGCATTAACATTGTTAAGTTTTATGCTTGCGCCAAAAACCAAAACAGATATTAATCAAAAAACACGTTCTGAAACAGTAGGCGCTCCTGCTCCTGCACCAGCACCAGCTGCACCTGCAAGCAATGCACAAATTCCTGCTGCTGCTCCTCAGGAAGGTCAGGCACCAGCACAACCTCAACAAGGTGCAAGCCAGCCAGCACAAACACCTCCAGCTACAACGGTACCTCAACCGAGCAATACAGCACCTACTACCAAATAAATAGAACTCTTTTTAACATACAGAATACCTCCTTTTCGGGAGGTATTTTTTTTATATAAGAAAAGCAGAAAATCAAACAGAATATGCGGAACCTAAAGATTCATCTGTTTTGTGAGGGCTCATCGCAGAATTTCAAAACAACCTTACTGTGTGCCCTATAACCATTGTTAATCTGCAATATATGGTGGGTATCTATTGTTCCTGACTCTTAGCTACTGCATTTCTGAGAAATACCAAATGCATTATTAGGTATCTGAAAAAGTTTGGTACAATGCCCACACACTTTACATTTAAGCAAATTACAAATGGACCATCTTTAATATGTCGTTGGTATAACACTATATATATCAAAAAAAAGCATCCAGGATTAAACCTGAATGCTTTTTATGATTTGTCAGTCTTTCGACATTCAACTATTCTTCATCATCAAATTGCAGCATGTCTTGTGAGTTGCGCAATATTTCGTATTCATCTTTACTGCCTACCATGATATTTTCAAACTCTTTCATACCGGTACCTGCAGGTATTAAGTTACCTGTGATAACGTTCTCTTTCAATCCCCACATATAGTCTGTTTTACCAGCAATAGCAGCTTGTGAAAGCACTTTCGTTGTTTCCTGGAATGAGGCCGCTGATATCCATGAGAAGGTACCTAATGATGCCTTAGTGATACCTAGCAAGTTAGGACTTGAAGTGGCAGGTTGTGCATTACGGTATTGAATAAGGGTTTTGTCATTTCTACGTAACAAAGAGTTTTCTTCTCTTACTTCGCGTAAAGTAGTGATTTGACCAGGTGCCATTTTTTCTGAGCTACCAGCATCTGTCACAACAACTTTATCAAATACCCAATCATTTTCTTCTTGGAATTCTAACTTATCAACGATATCGCCTTCAAGGAATTTGGTATCTCCAGCATCAGCAATAGTTACTTTACGCATCATTTGACGTACAATCACCTCTACGTGTTTATCATTGATTTTCACACCTTGTAGTCGATATACTTCTTGTATTTCATTCACAAGGTAACCTTGTACTGCAAATGGCCCTTTGATGTTTAAGATATCACTTGGTGTAATCGAACCATCACTTAATGGGGTACCTGCTTTAATAAAGTCGCCTTCTTGTACAATGATGTGTTTAGTTAAAGGCACCAAGTATTTTTTCATGATACCGTCTTTACTTTCAATACTGATTTCTCTGTTACCACGTTTAACGCCACCAAATGCAACCACACCATCAATTTCAGCAACAACTGCAGGGTTTGACGGATTACGTGCTTCGAACAATTCGGTAACACGCGGTAGACCTCCGGTGATATCTCTTGAACGACCCATTACACGTGGAATTTTTACTAAAATTTGTCCACTTTGTATGGTATCGCCATCATTAATAATCAAATGCGATCCTACTGGAATATTATAAAACTTATTTTCTTTCCCTTCTACATGTAATGCAGGGATTCTTGTTTTGTCTTTGGTTTCGATGATCACTTTCTCTCTTAAACCAGATTGCTCATCCACTTCTTCACGATAGGTAATACCATCTACCACACTTTCAAAGCGTACCTGACCAGAAATTTCAGATATGATTACCGCATTAAACGGATCCCATGAACAAATTTCATCACCTTTTTTAATTTTCTGACCATTTTTCATTTTCAAGGTAGAACCATAAGGGATTTCACTTGTTACAAGTACAATTCCTTCATCATTGACAATTCTCATTTCACCCATACGTGTGATTACCACTACATTTTCGGTTCCATCTTTGCTGGTATATTTGGTAGTACGTACACTATCAAATTCAATTTTACCATCAAATTTGGCAAGCATTTGCGATTCGATAGCAGATGAACTTGCCGCACCACCCACGTGGAAAGTACGAAGGGTCAACTGTGTACCTGGTTCACCGATTGATTGTGCTGCAATGATACCTACAGTATCACCCATTTGAGCCATTTTGCCATTGGCAAGATTTAGGCCATAGCATTTAGCACAAACACCGCGTTTACTTTCACAGGTAAGTACAGAACGTATTTCAACGGTATCAATACCTGCATTTTCAACTGCTTCACCCAGATCTACAGTAATTTCAGCACCTGCTTCTATCAATAAGTTTCCAAATTGATCTAATACATCATGCAATGAAGTTCTACCTACAATTCTGTCTAACAATGGTTCTACGATATCGTCATTTTCTTTTAAAGCAGATATGGCAATACCTCTTAAAGTACCACAATCCGTTTCACGTATGATAACATCTTGTGCAACATCCACCAAACGACGTGTTAAATAACCCGCATCGGCTGTTTTCAAAGCGGTATCAGCCAAACCTTTACGAGCACCGTGGGTTGAGATGAAGTACTCCAATACATTCAAGCCATCTTTAAAGTTTGAAAGAATTGGATTTTCAATAATTTCAGAACCTGTGCTGCCACTTTTACGTGGTTTGGCCATCAAACCCCTGATACCTGAAAGCTGTTTAATTTGTTGTTTACTACCACGAGCACCACTGTCAAGCATCATGTACACTGAATTAAATCCTTGTTTATCTGCAGCCATCTCTTTTATCAAGGTTTCTGTAACTCTTGTATCCACACGACTCCAAACGTCAATGATTTGATTATAACGTTCATTATTGGTAATCAAACCTAAGTTATAGTTGTCCCACACTTCGGTAACCTCATTGGTAGCTGCTTCTAACATTTTGTGTTTTACATCTGGGATAATCAAATCCTCAGGGTTAAACGATAATCCTCCTCTAAAGGCGGTACGGAATCCCAATGTTTTGATATCGTCAAGAAATCTTACAGTGGTTGGTATATCAGTGTATTTAATTACATCACCGATAATGGTTCTTAATGATTTTTTGGTAAGAATTTCGTTGATAAATCCAACTTTTTCAGGTGTATTTTGATTAAATATCACTCTGCCAACAGTTGTTTCTATCAGTTTGGTTACTATACTTCCATCTGCATTTCTTACAGATGCTTTTACTTTTATAAAGGCATGTAAATCAACAACACCTTCATTGTGTGCTATAATTACCTCTTCGGCGCTATAAAAAGCCATGCCTTCACCTCTTACCGGATCGGTAGGTAAGTTTCTTTTGCCTTTTGAAATATAATATAAACCAAGTACCATATCCTGTGAAGGAAGGGTAATAGGTGTACCATTTTGAGGGTTTAATATATTATGCGATGATAGCATTAATAATTGGGCTTCCAAGATGGCAGCATTGCTCAAAGGAACATGCACAGCCATTTGATCACCATCAAAATCCGCATTGAATGAAGAACATACCAAAGGGTGCAATTGAATCGCTTTGCCTTCAATCAATTTAGGTTGAAATGCTTGTATTGATAAACGGTGTAAGGTAGGGGCACGATTTAACATGATTGGGTGACCTTTCAATATATTTTCAAGGATATCCCAAACTACAGCCTCTTTCTTTTCTACTAATTTCTTCGCTGATTTTACGGTTTTAACAATGCCTCTTTCTATCAATTTTCTGATAACAAATGGCTTGAATAGCTCAGCAGCCATATCTTTTGGCAAACCACATTCATGCAATTTCAATTCTGGACCTACCACAATAACAGAACGACCAGAGTAATCGACACGTTTACCCAATAAGTTTTGACGGAAACGTCCTTGCTTTCCTTTCAACACATCTGATAATGATTTTAAAGCACGACCACCTTCTGCTTTTACTGCATTTGATTTACGTGAATTATCCATCAAACTGTCAATAGCTTCTTGCAACATCCTTTTTTCATTTCGTAAAATGACTTCGGGGGCTTTAATTTCTAACAAACGTTTTAAACGATTATTTCTGATAATCACACGACGATATAAATCATTTAAATCAGATGAAGCAAAACGACCACCATCTAATGGAACCAAAGGACGTAACTCAGGGGGTATTACAGGAATATACTGCATCACCATCCATTCAGGCTTATTTACGATATGTGAGTTTGCTTCACGAAAAGCTTCTACTACACTTAAACGTTTCAAAGCTTCAGCTTTACGTTGTTGAGAGGTTTCAAAGGCTGCAGCATTGCGCAATTGATAAGAAAGGGCATCTAAATCAATACGTGATAAAAGCATATGAACTGCTTCAGCACCCATTTTGGCAATAAACTTATTGGGATCTTCATCACTCAATAGCTGATTGTCTTTAGGTAGCTTATCTAAAATGTCTAAATATTCATCTTCTGTTAACAAAGCCATGTGGGTATCTTCTGACTCTTTCATCGTGAGTGCAGACCTGATCATGCTATCAGCCTCACCACCTTGTATTACACAATATCTTTCATAATAAACAAGTGATTCTAATTTTTTGGAACCTGTACCTAATAAATATCCAATTTTATTGGGCAATGATTTAAAATACCAAATATGTACAACAGGTACTACCAATTTGATATGTCCCATACGCTCACGACGTACTTTCTTTTCAGTAACTTCTACACCACATCTGTCACACACGATACCACGATAACGAATACGTTTGTACTTACCACAATAACATTCGTAATCTTTAGTTGGCCCAAATATTTTTTCGCAAAATAAACCATCTCTTTCAGGTTTGTAAGTACGATAGTTGATTGTTTCTGGTTTGAGCACCTCGCCAAAACTTCTATCTAAAATAGAATCCGGAGATGCTAAGGTGATAATAATTTTGTTGAATGTGGGTCTCTGTTTGTTGTCGTTTTTTTTGAAACTCATTGTTTTTTGTTATTTTTTTAAAGAAATAAAAAATTGGATAGAAATAAACACTGCCATTTTGAATGTTCGTAAAGCAATAATCATATAAGCTTACTTATATAAAAAAACTTCACAGTTTAAGCCTCAAATTCAATACCACCAAGCATTTTAATACACATATTAAGTGCAACTAAGACCATTAGTTGATGCTTATATAAGAAAGAAAAAGATACAAAAATTGAGGTTTGCCATTCAAAATAGGTTGCGAAGGTAATAAAATAAATCTTTTTAGTGAAATTTTTCTCTCTTTTTACTTTTTCAACAAAGCTGAAAATCGTTTAACATACAAAATGTCAAATTTTAGCTATTAATTTATAAAATTGAACTTTTGAATGAAACATTTTGATTTAATTATTTGGTTATTTCATCTTTTATTGGGAACTTTATACTTTAAACCCTTTTTTAACAAAAATTAAATAATAAAAAAATGAAAAAATTTATCCGGGGGGCAGGAGGGGGAAGGGGGAAGGACTATAAATTAGCTAATTACCTTCACCATTAATTTTTAAAAACACATATGAAAAAATTAATCCTTTCTACATGCTTATTGCTTTCAGGCATCACTTTATTTGCACAAACACCCCCGAATAAAAACTTGGGAATTATTAATAAAACAACAGCCACTTGGTGTGGACCTTGTGGTTCGTGGGGCTGGACCTTATTTGAAGACATTATAGCTGATAACCATGCCAATGCAATTTGTATGGGTACTTATGGAGACAATGCCAGTGATTTATACAATCAAACAGCAGATGATTTCAAAATGGATTTTGCGCCTACTGCAGGTTGGCCTGCATTTTGTGCAGTTGGTCTTAACAGAACCGAATATGCAGCTGGTGGTGGTATATACCCTTCTATTACACGTACGAATGTAAAAACAAGCATTGACTCATTTATAAACACTCCAGTATTGGCAAGTACCGGTTACACCTATACCATCAATGGCAACAGTATTAACATCAATACTACCACTAAATTTTGGGCAGCCAATAACGGTGATTTTTATGTAAACGTTTATTTTGTAGAGGATGGTGTAATGAATGTTCAAAATGGACAAACAGGCACGGTAGCCCATCATGATGTATTAAGAGGAGGCATTACAGGTACTTGGGGACAAAATTTAATCAATGGTGCCATCACAGCAAACCAAACCTTCAATAAATCATTCACATATACCATTCCTGCAGGCTGGGATAAAAGCAAACTAAAAGTGGTAACAATGATTTGGAAGAAAAATGGCAGTGATTATATGTTTATCAATGCAAATAATGTAGCGAATGCGCCTGCAGGTATAAACAACATCGAAGAAGCTGGCAATATCAGATTATTTCCAAATCCTGCCACAAACTTTGCGACCCTTTCTATTGACGTAGATCAAGTTTCAAATATTCAATATAGCATTACAGATATTAATGGCAAAACTGTTTTATCAAAATCTATTCCACATGTAGCCTATGGTAATTACAAAGAAGCAATCAATACAGAATCATTTCATCAAGGTACTTATCTTTTAAAAGTAGCTGTAGGCGATCATGTATACGCCGGCAAATTAGCTATTATAAAATAATATCAATATCAATTTTTAAACCATTCAAATGAATGCTTGATAAAAAAAACTGCTATTTGGCAGTTTTTTTTATGACTTATTAAATACACATTGGTGATTTTTAAGATATGCTGTATTTTATGATTATAAATCCTATATTTGTCTTATGCCAGTTCATCAATTTTCATATATAGAACTCTCTTCAGATAAAGAATTAGACAATGATGATTATCATTTATTATCTGAAGCAAAAAGGATTACAGAAAATGCTTATGCACCCTATTCTAATTTTAAAGTAGGTTGTGCGGTACAGCTGCAAAACGGAGAAATCATATTGGGGGTAAATATCGAAAATGCTTCTTACCCTGTAGGTATTTGTGCTGAAAGAAGCGCTTTATCATCTGCATTATCTCAATTTCCCGACGAAACGATTTCAGCAATTGCTATCAGTTACTTTTCTCCACAAGGTGAAAATACCCAACCGGCATTCCCATGTGGTATGTGCCGACAGTTTATATCTGAGTGCGAACATAAAAACAAACAAAACATCAAATTAATTATGGCAGCACAATTGGGCAAAGTATATATTATTGATACTGTACAGCACTTGTTACCTTTCAGCTTTAGCAAAATTGATTTAAAGTAAATCGTTCAATACTCTTTATCATAAAGTAGGGATTCACCAAAAAAACAGCACTCAAAATATATTATAAATCAAGAAATTTTCAATATCACTCATGCAAAACTTAGACTTACAAAAATTAGCTGAAACTGTAGCTTTTATTCGAACAAAAACGAGCAGTCAACCCATCGCTGGCATTATATTGGGCAGTGGACTTGGCGGCCTGGTGAATGATTTAACGATTTCAATCAGTTTAAATTACGAAGAAATCCCACATTTCCCTACAAGCACCGTTAAAGGACATGGAGGCAAATTATTATTTGGTACTTTAAATGGCAAAGAAGTGGTAATGCTAAGCGGACGTTTTCATTATTATGAAGGCTATCATATGCAGGAAGTTACTTTCCCAGTGAGGGTGATGCAACAGCTTGGTGCAACTTTACTCATGGTATCGAATGCGGCGGGCAGTATGAATGCCTCCTATCAAGTTGGCGATTTGATGATTATCAATGATCATATCAATCTGTTTCCCGAACATCCATTAAGAGGAAAAAACGATGAAAACATCGGACCACGCTTTCCTGACATGACAGAACCTTATCAACTTTCACTTATACAAAAAGCAAAACAAATAGCCTCCTCTAATCATATTCATGTACACGAAGGGGTGTATATTGGCTTGCAAGGACCCACATTTGAAACCAAAGCCGAATACAAATGGTTACATATTATTGGGGGCGATGCTGTAGGAATGAGTACTGTGCCGGAAGTGATAGTAGCCATACACTGTGGTATGAAAGTGTTTGGTATGAGTGTTATAACAGATATTGGTATTCGAGAAGCCATGAATGTGATCACCCATGAAGAAGTATTAGAAGCCGCTAATGCCGCTGCGCCAAAAATGGCCTTAATCTTTAAGGAATTATTAGGAGAACTATAAAGCCGACTGTGTTAATTTTGAATCTTTTATTATACTTTCTCATTGCATAAACCATTCTTTTTTTATCTAAATGCCTTTTTCATCGTCTTCTTACTTTCATTGAATAGTTTGAAGTCGAGTGCACAGCTTTTTTCAAATGGTGCAGCCAACAACGGAAGCATCAGTACACAAAAAATCATTTCAGACAGTAGCAAAAAAAAACAATTCACCACAGATGATAAAGTAAAAATCAATTATTACACATTGTATGATACAGCCAAAAAGTCGATTGACACCAGCATTCAATTTTTACACCGAAACCCTTTACAGTCAATCTGGCATGTCGATTTAGGCAATACAGGTTCTTCTGCATTTTCATTATGTTTTACCCCAGATATGAACCCATCTATGCAATTGGGTTTAGATGCCATTAAACCCCTTTTATTCGAGCAAAAAGATATTAAATTTTACAATACGACGAGGCCATTTACAGACATTTATTATAGAAATGGGAGTAAGGCCGATCAGTTGATTTCATTGCTACATACCCAAAATATTACCCCTGACTGGAATGTAAGTGTAAACTATCGAAAAATTAATTCCCCAGGATTTTACAAATGGCAAAAAACAAATCATGATAACCTTGCCTTGAGTTCTCAATACCTTTCTAATAATAAAAGATATAGTGTCAACGCAGCAATGTTGTACAATAAATTGCAACAAGATGAAAATGGGGGTATTACTTCATATGAGTACTTATTTTCATCTGCTTACAATGATAAAAGACTTATTCCTGTAAATTTTGAAAACATTTCAATCAACCGGTCATCAGTGAGCAACTATTACCGAAATGTATCTTTGCTTTTGCAACAACAGTATTTTTTTGGTAAAAAAGACAGTATATTCAATATTGACAGTACCGAAAAAATATATAACTTTAAACCTGTGTTTAGTGTAAAACATTCATTTTACAGCCAGCATAACTATTACCGATTTAAAGATGTGCAACCCGATACGAGTGACTACAATTGGCTAGCCAATGATTTTGAAGCTAGAGATTCCCTTTTTTCCACAAATTTTCATACCCAAATTGGCAATGCATTTTCATTAAATGGCGATGTTCGATTGAAAGGAAAAGTGATGCAGGCAGAAGTAGGTTATGGCATTGAAGTAGAACATGTAAAAAGCATCCTACTCAACAATCAATATTTCAATAATTTTATATTTGGACGTATTGAAAAACCTTCGCAAAGTGATAGGGAATGGCTTTATCGTGCAGACTTAAAATTATATTTTACGGGCAATACAATAGGCAATTTTTTAATGAATGCTCAAGCGGGCCGAAATATGGGAAATCAACTGGGCACTTTTTTAATTGGATTTAATCAATCATTGCAAACTGCACCCTATACTTTTTCAAATTATGCCACAAACTATTTTTCCACAAGCAATTCATTTGCAAAACAAAGTATCAGCGATTTGTTTTTGAGTTACAAAAATGTTCCCTACAAAACCAATTTGACTTTTCATTACTACCTCATTGGCAATTATTTTTATCGTGATACAAATTTAACAGCCCTACAGTACGCAAGTGTTATACCACTATTTCAATTGCAATTCAACAAGACATTTCAATATAAAACTATTGCTTTTGACAATCAGCTTTTGATTCAAAAAACGACTGCTTTTAATCCAATACAATTACCTATTTGGGCTTCAAGACATCGACTTGCCTATCAAAATAAAATTTTCAAAAGAAAACTATCCATCTCCACTGGCTTCGATATGCGTTACAATACTCCTTATTTTGCCAGTGACTATGCACCATTATATTTTGGTTTTGTAAGTCAATATCAATATAAAATCAATAACATCCCTGAGTTCACCTATTTTTTCAATTTCAATGTAAAACGATTTCGTGCTTCTATTGCATTTGATCAATTGCAACAATTATTTACCCGCAACAATATTAATTTTCCCAATTATGCTGCACAAAACATGGCACTCCGATTTGGATTACATTGGATATTTGTAAATTAACATCCTTACAATCCGAACTTATAACAAATGTATTGACTACATATTCTGAAAAAATATCGGTTAAGAACCACACAGATTACAATTAAGCTAATAACCATTGGTCGGTTTAATGTGTCGTTGGTATAAGCCAGTAAGCATTGATCTCACATTCAATTATCGTTGGTATTCTTAAACCATTGTCATTTAAAAATTAAAGTAACATTTTATATTTTTCTTACAGGAGTTGATGCAGATAGAAATAATTGATAAGAATATAAAGTAGTAGGCCTTTTGGGCTATTCCTTATTTCACATCAGTATTATATTGAAAAATACATGATTAAAACTTCATTCCAAGGGTAAACAAAACTTTGCTAACATTGTTTTGAATATTAGCAGCTTGTACATCGGCATTTGCCCTACTTAATGTATAAGGCATTTGTTGCGTTTTTTGGGTAGCATAAACATAAGCAGCATCTAAAAACCAATTTTTAGCACGATAACCTACACCTCCACTTATATTGATACGAGAAGCATTGTTGACAGTGTTTTTATACGGACTACCATAATAGGCCACACCCAGTCTGAAAGCAAATTCTTTTAATTTGGCTTCAGCACCAACCCGTATATTCATTGCACCCTTGTACGTATTTTTAATGACAGAATTTATTAATTGGCTTTCATTTTCATATCCTTGACCATAATTATATTTCATACTGGCATAATCGACATATTCGATATCGGCTGTAATAAAACCATATTGGTTAAACAATGCCGTGGCACTGACCAATGCTTTGTAGGGAGTGGTTTGTCCATAATTAAATGACAATGCGGTATCTTGTGTATAAGATGACAAAGGGTTTTGTAATAAGCTATCAGTATGTGTTTCCATTTCAACGTACGAAATATCATTAAACTGTATATAGGAAGGGGTATGAAATGCCAGCCCAAAACGGAAATTATTTACTGGTTTAAAAATAGCCCCTAATTTTAAGTTGATACCAGTACCGGTAGTACTCAATTTTTCAGTAAAATACATATACTTAAAATCATTGTTTTTATCGCCTGAAATATCTTCTTCATCAAATTGCAATGTTCTGTTGTATACCACTCTAGGAATGCCTAACGTAGCCCCTATCATTAATTTTTCCTGATAATTGCCCCCCGCACTAATCACATATTCCTGCATACCACCTGTTTCATAGACTCTTTTGGTTTGTTTGATACCATCTGCATAGGGAACATAGGCAACAGCTTGATTAGAGTCAGCACCAAATCCCCTATCGATGAGCCATGTTTGGTAGGCTGCGTATGCTGGGTAACTCACACTTCCCACTGCATTGATTCCACCTAAAGCATTAAACTCTTCAGCATACTTTTCAATTAAGGAACTTTTTTGATTATTTCCTGAATATACATATTCATTTTTGTAGGTTTCATTTCTATTCATTCCAAACGCAAACGATCCTGCTTTCCATGCACTTTTTTTATAAGCATTTCCCTTTTTTACACTGGTAAGTACAAGCCCAAATTGTGAAAAGTTTAATTTTGTGCTGCTGGTATTGATTGTATTTCCCAGATAAGTACTATTGTTAGTCATTACATTAAAAGAAGGAGAAAAAACAAATTCGCCTCTTCTGTAAATGCCTATACCTGCAGGGTTAATAGATAAGGAAGAAAAATCACCCCCAACGCTACCCATTGCATTGCCAATAGACATTGAGCGTGCAGTACCATTGTAAGTAGTATAACCATATCGAAGGGCATCAAATTCATCTTGAGCCAATAAATTATTATGGATGAAAGTAAAAGCAAGTATGCTATAGAATATTTTTTTCATTTGAAATTATTTAGGGTGTATTCAATTTTTGTACAAAAAAAAGCACACTTAAAATTCATCATTCAAATTCAAAGTGTGCTAATATGTTTCGTTGTTTATTATCTTCTTCTTCCACCACCACCGCCATTCATTGATGGACTTGACATTCGTGGACTTGACATTCGTGGGCTTTCCATTCTTGGACTTTCACGTCGAGGACTTTCCATACGAGGTGATTCGCGTCGTGGGCTTTCCATACGAGGTGATTCCATTCTTGGACTTTCTCTTCTTACTTCACTTCTTTGCTGGTTCATACGCTCTTGATTCATTCTTCTTTCATTATTACGTTGTTGGTTGAAATTATTCATATTCCCATTTCTTTGCTGTTCAGCTCTTTGTTGATTCATACGTTCCTGATTCATACGATTTGTATTGTCATTGCGTAGTTGCTCAACTCTTTGTTGATTCATACGTTCCTGATTCATACGATTTGTATTGTCATTGCGTAGTTGCTCAGCTCTTTGTTGATTCATACGTTCCTGATTCATACGATTTGTATTGTCATTGCGTTGTTGCTCAGCTCTTTGTTGATTCATACGTTCCTGATTTATACGGTTAGTATTGTCGTTGCGTTGTTGTTCAGCTCTTTGTTGATTCATACGTTCCTGATTCATACGGTTAGTATTGTCGTTGCGTTGTTGCTCAATTCGATTATTATCAAAACCACGATTAACATCATTGTTCATTCTCACGTCATTATTTCTTACGCCATTATTTCGAATTACATTGCCATTATTTCGTACATCGTTTTCTTTTACGGTGTTATTACGATTACCCATTTGGTTGTTATTCACATCAACATTTTTTACATTTCCATTGCGAATGCCTTCATTTCTTCCATCGTAATTTCTTTCTGTATTATTTCGGATGATGTCACCTTTTGTATTTCCCTGAATTGGGGTACTTGTCATGTTTCTATAGTTGCCATTATTCACTTCCATTTGGCGGTTTCTGGTTCTAACAATATTTACGTTGCTATTCATCGTAGTTCTTGGACCATATTTATAACCACCTCTGTTGCCACCATTATAACTTCCATTATAAAACCCATCCCAATATCCATTGTAATAACCGTTATTGTATCCATTGTAATATCCATTGCCATATCCACCCCAACCATTATTCCAGCCATTACCCCATCCATTACCCCAGCCATTATTCCATCCGTTACCCCAGCCATTGCCACATCCCCAACCGGTATTCCAATTATTACCATAACCTCCATACCAGCCATTATTCCAATTATTACCCCAACCGCAACTGTTGCCCCAGCCATTATTCCATCTATTATAACCCCAGCCTATATTAAATCCCCAACCAGTATTCCAGTTATTCCATCCATAATTATTGTACCATGATGGATAATTGCAACTCCAATCCCACCAATAAGGATCAGCATAAAAGCTACTATAATATCCGAAGTTAATCACCCAAAATGGACGATAAAAGCGTCTGATACGGGTTGCATAATAAAAATCATCGTCGTTTCCATTATAGTAATCATCATTACCATCATATTGATAGCTACGAGATTGTTGACTTTGTTGCCCATCGTTATAATCATCAAGGTTATTATCATAATCACCCTCTGTTTGGTTATTTTGCTGGGTATTATTCTGGTTTTGCTGGGTATTATTCTGTTGTGAATTGTTATTTTGATTGCCATTGCTATACACATCATCATATGACTGTGCATTGACAGCCATACTACTAAGCATGATTCCCAGAATAAATGTGAGGATATTGTTTTTCATTTTTAAAGATTTAAATTTTAAAAAAATTAATGACGATTACTTTTTCGAAATTACGTCTTTTGACTGATGTATAATTAAAAAGTTAATAATTTAAACCATTTAAACTTAGTATTAACAAATGACGATATTTAAAAAAAATCATCATTAAAAAAGTATGATTTGAACAATCAAAATATGCATAAAAAATAGATTCCTTGATTTTCTTCCAATACCCATAAAGATTCAGTTATTTTGCGCATTCAAAAACAACAACTTTTTATGGCGAAGGAAATTACATCACGTAGTGAAGATTATAGTAAATGGTATAACGATTTAGTGTTAAAAGCAGGACTGGCCGATTATAGTGCAGTGCGTGGATGCATGGTTATCAAACCTTATGGCTATGCCATTTGGGAGAACATGAGAGATGTATTAGACAAAAAATTTAAAGAAACAGGTCATGAAAATGCTTATTTCCCCTTGTTTGTACCAAAAAGCTTGTTTGAGGCAGAAGAAAAAAACGCAGAAGGATTTGCCAAAGAATGTGCAGTAGTGACTCATTACCGTTTAAAAAACGACATTAATAACCCAGGTAAATTAATCGTAGATCCAGAGGCAAAACTTGAAGAAGAACTCGTTGTACGCCCTACCTCTGAAGCCATCATTTGGAATACCTATAAAACTTGGATACAGTCATACAGAGACCTACCTATATTGATTAATCAATGGGCCAATGTAGTGAGATGGGAAATGCGTACACGACTTTTTCTACGTACGGCCGAATTTCTTTGGCAAGAAGGCCACACTGCACATGCTACCCAAGAAGAAGCATTGATTGAAACGAAACAAATGCTCGAGGTGTATGCTGATTTTGCAGAATCGTGGATGGCTATGCCAGTGGTAAAAGGCGTAAAAAGTGAAAATGAACGATTTGCAGGGGCTCTTGACACCTATTGTATAGAGGCTCTCATGCAAGATGGCAAAGCTCTGCAGGCAGGCACTTCACACTTCCTTGGTCAAAATTTTGCCAAGGCATTTGATGTAAAATTTGTGAATAAAGAAAATAAAAGTGAATTTGTATGGGCTACCTCATGGGGTGTTTCTACACGTTTAATAGGTGCACTCGTGATGGCGCATAGCGATGATGACGGATTAATACTCCCACCTAAATTAGCTCCTATACAAGTTGTTATAGTTCCCATTTATAAAGGAGAAGCAACGCAACCTATCATAGATGAAAAAGCGAAAGGAATCCTTGATGCATTGAAAGCAAAAGGCATTAAAGTAAAGTTTGACAACAATGACCAAACACGACCAGGCTGGAAGTTTGCTGAATACGAAATGAAAGGTGTACCTATTCGCATAGCATTAGGCGCACGCGATATTGAAAACAATGTGGCAGAAATTGCCCGCCGCGATACCAAAGAAAAAAACTCGGTAAGTTTAGATGGATTAGCTGACTATATTGAAAAATTACTGGAAGAAATCCAATTAAATATATACACCAAAGCGCTCCATTTTAGAAATGAGAGCATTACAGAAGTAGATCATTGGGACGACTTTTTACAAGTATTAAATACAAAAGGTGGATTTGTAAGCGCTCATTGGGATGGCACAAGCGAAACAGAAGATAAAATCAAAGAAATGAGCAAGGCAACCATCAGATGTATCCCTTTTGACAACAAACAAGAATTAGGTAAATGCATTTTGAGTGGAAAAGAAAGTAAAGAACGTGTATTGTTTGCGAGGGCCTATTAAATAGCAAACTTTAATAGATTAAAGCAATGGCATTTCCTTTAAAGCTATTGGGTATAGGAATTTAGTAATAATTTGTGGAAAAGTGATGCATAAATATCATTTAAATTTTCTTTCTTTTACATTCAAATCAGCAAGCTATGGAAAATATGGAGATAGAAACAAATCAGCTTCATGATAATATGGCCAAGAGTGCAAAATGGGCACGATATTTAGCTTATATTACCTTTGCAAGTGTAGGTTTGAGTTTTTTACAATTGATATTTGGCATTATTGCAAATAAAGGGAGTATAGCTAGTACCGTATTTAGCTTTATCATCTCTACAGTAATCACCACTATTCTGGCGATGAATCTGCTTAATTTTTCAAAGAATATTCACCTTGGATTGTTTAACAAAGATCATTTGTATTTCACCCAAGCACTAACACACCTAAAGAATTATTTTCTGGTTATTGGCGTGATTTTTCTTATTTTATTGGGCTTGTTGGCATTATTCTTTTTAGTTTTCACCATCGTAATCATTGCTAGATTTTAATTTAAACAAATATGGAAAACGAACCTTTAGCTTCTAATACATTTTCCTTAGATATTGCAGGAAAAGAACAGCTGCAAAACATTGGTAAATGGTCAAGGTTTATCGGTGTTGTATTTATTATTTTTGGCTCTATATTGTTATTGGCCACAGTATTACTATTGGCTAATTTCGAAGCACTGATGACTGAAATCATCAAGTTGAATGGAATTGATGAGGAAATGATTGATATGTTAGAAAAAGGAGGGAAATACTTTATTGCATTCGCCTTGGTATTAAGTTCAGTGATATTATTTATTAATGGATTTTTATTATTTCGATTTGGCAGCAAAAGCAGTCATTATTTAGGCTCCCAAAGTGAATATTCACTGATAGATGCATTTACCTATTTGAAAAAATACATCTATTTTTCTTTTGTTTTAGCGTGTATTTCTGCCATATTATCTTTAATATCAACGATTGTATTTTTTGGTGGCACCCACTAATTATTAACAGCCACCACTTCATACCCTTTATCTCTGAGTAACTGTATAACGCCTTGTTTACCCGCTAAGTGACCTGCCCCAACTGCTACAAAACACGATGATTCTTTCATCAAAACAGGTAATTTTTCTACCCAGTCTTTATTTCGATTATTGATCAAAGCATCTTCCTGATGTTGAAATTCTTTCGATGATAATATTATATCATGAAGCTGTTCAATTTGTTGGTTTTTATACGCCAACACCATTTGATCCTGCATTTTATTATCTTTTTCAATATCTTCAATACCTTCCAATAGTATTTTTTTGATTTCTTCATCTTTCATATCATCAAATATTTTCATTTGGGCTAGGCTTGTTTCTAAACCTGCTACACTCATATGATGTTCTTTACTCAACTCCAAGAGATTCATTTCATACGAAGCCGTGTTTTCGCATTCAAAACTTTTTTGTGCAATCAACGAAAGTAAAATCAATGGTTTCAAATTTTGGAATAAGGATGCATCAATACCAATATGGGTTTTTAACTTTTGCGAAAAAGCTTCATATTCTGCTTCATCTTTAAAAAAGTTTTTGAGCTCTTTACCTGCTGGTAACATCATACTTTGTTGATATTGCGCTACGGTATTAGGGTCGCTTAGATTTATTTCGAGCAAAAGTTTTTCACATCCTATCAAAGCATCTTTCATGGTTTGGTTAAAAAAATAATCCTGATTACAAATCATATGTATCGTTCCAAAAAGATAGGAAGGTTTGTTTAGCCCTTTACCTGAAATTTTCCAAAGCAGACTATTTGGTAGTTTGGAAGCACTCTTCTCTGCAGGTTGTGCCATAAGGGAAACTGAAAAAAACTGAGTGATTAAACCGACAAGCAGTAAGATACGTTTATACATAAAAAAGTTTTGTACTAGTTTGAAAATTTACATTAATGAAAGTGTAATAATAATGTAGCTAGTGCAAATCCTAAGCCAAGCATGACTGCAATGACTTTTTGTCGGCTCAACTGATGATGTTTGGTCCCACTTTCGTATAGTATAGTAGTAGAAATATGTAAAAAAGCACCTGCTACAATAGGAATAATGTAAACCAATTGGTTCGAAACAAAGTAGAATTTTTGTCCGAAATACATTGCCAAAATGCCTGAAATAGGTGATGCCAGGGCAAAAAGCACGATTAGCATCCATTTATTTTTTTTAATATCAGCAATAAAAAGTAAAGTACTTAAGGTAATTGCTTCTGGTATTTTGTGGGCGGCGATGGCTAAAAAAATTGAAGGTGTAGTACTACTTGATTGATAACTAAAACCCAAAGGAATACCCTCCATGATGGCATGTATGATTAAGCCAACAAAAATCGGTGTAACCGCATGTTGGGTGATATTATGTTCATGTACATGACCATGTTCAATACCATGTGAAATGCGTTGCAAACCTAATTGTAATAAAAACCCTGCTAAAATATAAATCCCTGCTTTTTCACCTAATTCATGAAACACTTCAGGCATTAAATGCAAAAAAGTAATGGCCAGTAAGAACGCTCCTGAAAAAGCCAACATCAACATCATCCAGGCACTGTTAAACTTTTTGAACAATACAGGAATCATACTTCCGATAAGCGTTAATACAAAAAGCAACAACAGGTAAATCCAAATCATAAGAAATGCAAAAGTAATTTAAATCAAAGACACTTTTTGATTAAAATAAATAGCAATGAGTTTAGCAATGATAACACCCAACAAGGCCCCACCAAAAATATCAAATGGATAATGCACCCCCACATATACTTGTGCAAAACAAATAAGCAAGGCCCATGCAATAGCGAAAAATTTTACATATTTATATTGATTGCCCAGCGTAAAAATTATAAAAAATGACAACCCGAAATGATTGGTAGCATGAGAAGATGGAAAACTATATCCACTGCCACATTGTACCACTTTGTGAATAATAAAAGCAAGCGATTCATCATTACAAGGTCTGATACGCTGTACCCAGTTTTTAATAAAATGCGCACTGATATAATCACAAAAAACAAATGTCATAAAAAAGAACAAACACCAGATGAGGCCCTTTTGATTAAAGGTTGACCACATCCAAACGAGTAAAAACAAATAAACAGGTGCCCAAAAGTAGGGAATGCGTAACAAAGGCATCAGGGCATCAAAGAAAGAATTACTCATACTTACATGTATGAGCTTAAAAAGAATTAAATCTATATGTTTAAAAACGTTAATCAAATTATTTTTGAAATATTAAAATCATACGGGGTGAATGTTGTTCATTATAAGAATCTAACTGATAATTACCATAAGTAGCTATAAGTTTTAAACCAAAATTAGCAAACAAATCGGTTAATTGCATCATTGTAAAACAATTTACACTTTCCTGAAAATGCAATTGCTTATCGCCGTCTGCAATGGAAATATCTTTTATAAATTTATTGTTCATAAATTTTCGTTCAATCCTAAATGTCACATCACCTTTTACAATCGTTTCCTGTTTGTTTAAAGCTATATTATCAATCGCATGATTTTTATTTACAAAATCGATGAGAAACTTTCCTTGTGGTTTCAATGCCGCTATAATACTCTTGGCTGCTGACACATGCTCATTTTGATTTTTAAAATACCCAAAACTGGTAAATAAATTGCAGACATAATCATAGTAATTGGTTCGAAAAATATTTCTCATATCATGCACATAAAAATGCAAAAAAGCTGTTTCGCTTTGCAAGGCATATTCAATACTTTCCCTTGACAAATCAACCCCGGTAACATCTAAACCATGGGCAGCAAAAGCTACAGAATGCCTTCCTTTGCCACAGGCTAAATCTAATAAGGTTTCATTCGGTTTTGTAGCCAAAACCTCTACACACTTTTCAACAAATTGATTGGCCTCTTCTTCACTTCTATTTTTATAGAGTAAATGATAATAAGGAGAATCAAACCAGTCTTCAAACCATTCGTTTTGTATCATTTTATTGTTTGTATTTTACAAATTGTAATGATATAACAAAAATGCAAAGTAAATATTATAAATTTGCGCTCTTTAAAAAAAATACTTTGGCACTCATTAAATCAATTTCAGGCATTAGAGGAACAATTGGCGGAAAACCCGATGAAGGTTTAACACCCATAGATATATTAAAATACAGTGCTGCATTTGGCAAATGGGTTATCGAGCAAACAAATAATCCAACAATTGTTATCGGTAGAGATGGTCGCATAAGTGGCGAAATGGTCAGAAATATCATTGTAAGCACTTTACAATCGATTGGCATACATGTAATAGATTTAGGCTTAACCACTACCCCAACTGTAGAGATGGCAGTCACGATGGAAAAAGCAGGTGGAGGAATCATCATCACAGCAAGTCACAATCCTAAAGAATGGAATGCGCTAAAGTTATTAAACAGCGCAGGTGAATTTATATCGGGAGCTGACGGCGAACAAGTGTTAAAAATGGGAAACAGCCTGGATTTTAATTTTGTGGATATCAACAAGCTGGGAACCATTTCTTTAAACGACACTTATCTTCAAAAACATATAGATTGTATATTAGCACACCCACTCGTTGATATAAAAGCCATTGCATTAAAGAAATTTAAAATTGTTGTGGATGGTATCAATAGTACTGGCGCTACCTATGTTCCATTTTTACTTAAAGCCCTTGGTGTGGAAGATATTGAGGTGATCAATGCAGAAGTGAATGGAAAATTTGCCCATAATCCTGAGCCATTGCCCGATAATTTACTTGAAATTTCAAATACGGTCATCAAACAAAAAGCTGATTTGGGTATTGTGGTAGACCCCGATGTTGACCGATTGTGTTTTGTATGCGATGATGGGTCTATGTTTGGTGAAGAATACACCTTAGTATCAATTGCCGATTATGTATTAAGTCATAAAAAAGGAAATACGGTATCGAATATGTCGAGTACTCGTGCCTTAAAAGATATTACCTTAAAACATGGTGGTGAGTACTTTGCCAGTGCGGTGGGTGAAGTGAATGTAGTTACAAAAATGAAAGCTGTACAAGCAGTGATAGGTGGCGAAGGGAATGGTGGTATTATTGTACCAGAATTACATTATGGCAGAGATGCCTTAATAGGCATTGCTTTATTTTTGAGTCATTTGGCTAAATATGGCAAGTCGATTACTGAATTGAGACGTACCTATCCAAACTACTACATGTCGAAAAACAAAATAGAACTTCATGCAGAAGTAAACATTCAGAAAATTTTTGCTGGCATCAAGGATATTTACAAAAAACAACCCATCAATACTGAAGATGGATTAAAAATAGAATTCGACAATGAATGGGTGCATTTACGCACTTCAAATACCGAACCTATTATTCGAATTTATACAGAAAGCACTTCAGAAATTACTGCTGACAATATAGCCAAAAAAATCATGATGGATATTCGTGAACTGATGAAAATGCAGTAATAAATCAAGCCATTTTTTATGATTATTTTAATAAAGAATACTCCTTTATTTTGAAAAATTTACACTATCATTGCAACTTCTGAAAACCTCCGCTGTCATATTATTTTTTATTTTTAGTTTTATACTATTCGCTGGAACGAATAATATCGTCATATTGCTGGCTAAATTCATTCCAACTTCAGATTGTAAATTAGTGACTAACAAATTAAAAACGTCTTTGAATTCACTCATGGAAGAAGAAAAATCTGAACATGATGAAGACGACTCAAATAGCAAAGTAATTGATTTGTATTGTGATCAAACTCAGCAACATATTATTCCATTTACCATGGCTTCGGCTGAGTATATAGCAAGCAATGACCTCATCATGAGTATCTACAAGCTGCCCATTTTCAATCCTCCACCAAATATCTAATTTTTTTTAGAAACCCCATTACACTTCAATATTGTTGTGTACTCTTCAGCTTTCGTCAAAAAAAATTAAATAAAAATGAATCAAAACAAATCACTGTTTTCAACTTTGAAATCAGATATTCCAGCCGGTATAGTTGTCTTTTTAGTCGCATTGCCTTTATGCTTAGGCATATCATTAGCATCGGGGGCACCATTTTTTAGCGGTATTATCTCTGGCATCAT
Source organism: Bacteroidota bacterium (assembly GCA_016711825.1). Lineage (GTDB taxonomy): Bacteria > Bacteroidota > Bacteroidia > Chitinophagales > Chitinophagaceae > OLB11. The sequence continues at coordinate 256,906 of JADJSG010000004.1, forward strand.
TGGTGGGGTAGTCATAGGTTTTCTGAGTGGCTCAAAACTAAGTGTAAGTGGTCCTGCAGCTGGCTTAGCAGCGTTGGTATTAGCCGCTATCACAAATATTGGTGATTTTAGGCTTTTTTTATGTGCGGTTTTAATAGCTGGTATTTTGCAAATCGTGATGAGCTTGGCTAAATTAGGAGGCATCGCCAATTATTTTCCTTCAAGTGTTATAAAGGGTATGCTTACTTGTATCGGCATTTTGATCATCGCCAAGCAAATTCCACATGCAATGGGTTATGATAAAGATGAACAAGGGCATTTAACGGAATTATTACCCTTTGGTGATATTCACGAAATTTTTCAACCATTACAACATATTGATTTAGGCGTTTTGGGTATTTGTCTTATTTCGATACTAATTATGTTGATATGGGACAGACCCTTTATCAAAAAAAGGTTTAAGTTCGTACCGGGCGCTTTGGTTGCAGTCATTATCGCTGTTATTCTGAGTGAATTATTGAAGGCATCCAATAGTCCTTTTTTGATTGAGCCTGATCATTTAGTAAGTATAAAAATTGCTGAATCGCCATCCGATTTCCTTGGCTTTTTTACCATTCCTGATTTTAATGGCTTTTTAAATAGTAAAGTCATTATTACCGGGTTTATGATTGCCATCATTGCATCATTAGAAACATTACTAAGTATTGAAGCTGTAGACAATATTGACCCGGAAAGAAATGTTACAAATACAAATAGAGAACTTTTAGCACAGGGAATTGGCAATAGTATTTCTGGGTTAATCGGTGGGCTTCCTATTACAAGCGTTATAGTCCGAAGCAGTGCAAACATACATTCAGGGGGCAAATCAAAACTCTCAACCATTTTTCATGGGTTGCTTTTACTTGTTTGCATAATAGTGATTCCGAGTCTTTTAAATAAAATTCCGCTTGCTGCCTTAGCAGCTATTTTATTGCTTACAGGATATAAATTATGTAAATTATCAGTATTTAAAGATGTCATCAGCAAAGGTAAATACCAATACATTCCATTCTTTGTTACTGTGATTGTCATACTTGCTATTGACCTCTTTGGCTTGGTACCTGCTGTAAAAGGGGAAGGACTCCTGATAGGGGTAATTGCAGGATTAATCACTGCTTTTGGTGCTATCTTACATGGTAATTTGAAAAATTCATACTATTTTCACAAAACCAAACATCATGAGAATGACATCATCACCATACGATTGTCTGAAGAAGTATCATTTTTAAATAAAGCAAGTATACGTGAAACATTAGACCATATTCCCGAGAATACCAACCTCACCATTGATGCAACAATTACCCAATATATTGATTTTGACGTATTAGAAATCATCAAAGAATTTAGAGACATCAAAGCCCCTTTAAAAGATATAACTTGTAAGTTAGTGGGGTTTAAAGATGTGTATCAAATAAACAATAATTATCATGTGTCATCAGGACATTAAAAAAATAAATAACTATTAAAAATTAAAATATTAAATATCATGGAAAAATCATACGAAAGACTATTAAAGAATAACAAACAATGGGTTGAAAATCAATTAGCCTTAGACCCCACCTATTTTGAGCAACTTGCCAAAGGGCAATCACCTGAATATTTATGGATAGGTTGTAGTGACAGTCGCGTACCTGCCAATGAAATCACTGGTACTAAACCCGGTGAAATGTTTGTACACCGCAATATTGCAAATATGGTAGTACATAGCGATATGAATTTGCTGAGTGTATTGTCATATGCTGTAGAAGTATTAAAAGTAAAACACATCATTGTTTGTGGCCATTATAACTGTGGCGGTGTGATAGCAGCCATGGGTAATAAACAATATGGCCTGATTGACAACTGGTTGCGACATATCAAAGATGTGTATAGAATGTATCATGCCGAATTAGATGCTATTGAAGATGAAACCTTGCGTGCCAGAAGATTTGTAGAAGTCAATGTGATGGAACAGGTGCTTGATTTAGGCAAAACATCTATTGTACAAAACGCATGGAAAAACAAACAAGATTTGCATGTACATGGATGGGTATACGATATTCATGATGGCATTATTGCTGATTTAGACGTCACTTGTAGAGGTATTGATGATTTGCATAGCATTTATCAATTTGATATTTAGTACCCTTAGGACCTTAAATCTATGACAAATCCGCTATTTGACGAGCAACATCTTTTAAAAGAGTTAAAGCATTATTTGCCATCCCAAACACCTTTAAAAGATTTTATACATCATAATACGTTGCATGCTTTTCAAGATCTGACCTTTTATGATGCTATTTTTAAAGCGTCAAAAATATTTGGTTATCAGGCTACTTTGCCTTTAAATGATTTTAGGAAATTGTATGAGGTGGGTCGAATTAATCCTCTTATTTTAGATCGATGTATTATACAAAAAAAAGGGGCCGCTCACCTTACTACATGGAAGGAAATTGTCCTCTCAAAACAATACCACGAGCCTAAAGAACCTCGTATTGGACAGTTGAGGGCATTATGGAAAGAAAAATACAAACTTGATATTGACAATCTTGTACAACCATTTTTGTTTCGATTTTTAAGCAATTATCTTGACCAGGGTATTGCCATCTGGAATTTTCCATTAGGCAATATCCCATTTATAGATGCCGTAAAAGAACTTGAAAAAAATAGTTTTGTTAGTCTTTTTAAAACTACTAAGGCAAGAAATTTACTTTTTAAAGAGGGACTTAGTATTACAACATTGCTAAACATATTAATTGGCAACGAATCCTTTTATGAACAATATATTTTTGACCAACAATTTAGCCATAAAGGATGGAGTGGCATGGTGGCTACCCTGGAAGCAAAACCTGAATCATTGTTATGTCCCCGAAATATATCACTTCATGATATGATTTTATTTGAGCTTTTGCTTGAAATTGATCACATAACCCATGAATTGGGTGAAACATTTAAACCATTATGTGTTGATGAGCCATTAGCGAAGGCATTAGACTTAATGGAAGATGTAAAACCCACTGAATTACAAGAAGTGCTGCAGATATGGCAAGACGCTTTTGAATGGAGTTATTACGACGAAATACTTGCTGGCTTACAACAACTAAAAATACATAAAAGCACACCTATAGTTACAATACCGAAGAAGAGTGATAACAGTTTTCAGGCCCTCTTTTGTATAGATGAAAGGGAATGCAGTTTAAGAAGTTATGTTGAAAGTGTTGATCCAACATCAGAAACTTTTGGATGCCCTGGTTTTTTTGGTGTAGAGTTTTATTTTCAGGCTGAAAATGCCCAATTCTATGACAAACTTTGTCCGGCACCTGTCACCCCTAAGTATTTAATTAAAGAATATGGTGTTTCAAAAAAAAGAAAACATGACCTCTTCTATACTAAAAAATCACATGAGTTTATCACTGGTTTTTTAAGTGCCTTAACATTTGGGTTTTGGGCGGGTTATCGATTAGTCAAAAACCTCTTTTACCCTACCATGGGTCCCGCTATTTCAAATGCTTTTGCACATATGAATTTATATGGCAAATTAACCATCGAAAATAAAAACCAAGAAGAAAAAGAAAACGGCTTACAAATCGGATTTACCATTGAAGAAATGGCTGACCGAGTGGCTAACTTATTAAATGGCATTGGGCTGACCCAACATTTTGCACCCATCATTTATATCGTAGCTCATGGCAGCAGCAGTGCCAACAATCCCCATCATGGGGCACATGATTGTGGGGCTTGCAGTGGCAAACCAGGTTCTGTAAACAGTAGGGTATTTTCTTTTATGGCAAACCATACTGCTGTTCGAGAATTGTTAGCATTACGTAATATACATATTCCAGCAAATACACAATTTATAGGCGCATTGCACGATACGGCTGCAGATATGATTGTTTATTACGATGAGGATATATTAAATGAGCAAAACGCACAAAATCACCTTAAACATCTGGCCACTTTTGAAAGTGCCTTAGATTTAAACGCCAAAGAAAGAAGTCGAAGATTTGCATCTATTAATACCAAAAGCGAATTAAAAAAAATAAGAAAAGCCATCCAGCAAAGAGCCGTTTCATTGTTTGAACCAAGACCAGAATTGGGGCATGGTACCAATACCTTGTGCATTGTAGGGAATAGAGAAATGTCAAAAGGCATCTTTTTAGATAGACGTGCATTTTTAAATTCATATAATTATAAAACAGATATAGATGGACAGTATTTGACAGGTGTGATGAAACCATTAGGTCCAGTATGTGGGGGAATCAATTTAGAATATTATTTTTCAAGGGTTGATAATTACAAATTAGGTGCTGGAACTAAACTACCGCACAATGTGGTGGGATTAATTGGTGTATCAAATAGCAGTGATGGCGACTTAAGACCAGGATTACCCTGGCAAATGATAGAAGTACATGACCCATTGCGCCTGCTTATTATAGTAGAACATTTTCCTGACATCATCCTTAAATCGATACAGTCATCGCCCGAAATGTATGAGTGGTTTATAAATGAATGGGTGCACTTAATTGCCGTTAATCCTGAAACCAATGAACTATCATACTTTAAAGAAGGGGCCTTTGTACCTTATAAAACCCTATCAAAAGAAATTCACTTCTATAAAGATGTCCATTCACTGCTCGAAAATGCCAAAGAAATGGAAACAAATCATATTGTGCATGCTACCCAAGAAAACCTACCCGTATTTATTTATAACTAAGCACTCAAATGGAACAATATCTTCAACTATTTCTTGTGATACCCTTGTTAGGTTTTATGGTTAGTTTGTTTTTTACAAATAAACAAGAAAGCCATATTGCAATAAATGCCTATCTCTGTTTTGGGATACAACTTCTAGGTATTTTATTTTTTACTATTTATTGGATTTTCCAGCAATCTCCCATTTTGGATTTAAAGCATTTTACCTTTTATAAGGAAGAGAATATTGAAATTTTCTTAGATTTTTATTTTGACCGTTACACAGCGGTATTTGCCATACTTGGGGCTTTCATTACTTTTTTAATCGCCATCTTTAGCAAATTTTACTTGCATCGAGACTCAGGGTATAAACGATTTTTTAGTACGATATTATTATTTTTCTTTGGTTATAATGTGACTGTTTTTGCCGGAAATTTTGAAACTTTATTTATTGGTTGGGAATTTTTGGGTATCACATCATTTCTATTAATCGCTTTTTATCGTGACCGATATTTACCCGTTAAGAACGCATTAAAAACCATTTCATTATATCGACTGGGTGACATTTGTATTATTTTGGCATTGTGGACTAGCCACCATGTCTGGCATGAAAATATCACTTTTGTGAAACTAAATGATGTTGACCTGGTAGCATCTAATATTTCAAATCATTATAACCAAGTGATCTTTTTACTTTGTATGATTGTTGTAGCAGCATCTATCAAATCGGCACAATTTCCGTTCGCTTCCTGGTTACCAAGAGCCATGGAAGGACCAACTACCTCCAGTGCTGTTTTTTACGGTTCGCTTGCCGTGCACTTAGGGGTCTTTTTATTACTTAGGACCTATCATTATTGGGAACCTATACTTGCCATGAAAATAATCATTGTAATTATTGGCGTTATGACTGCCCTTATTGCCACTTTGATTGCACGAGTCCAGTCAACGGTCAAAACACAAATAGCGTATGCTTCCATTGCGCAAATAGGTCTCATGTTTATAGAGGTCGCCCTGGGTTGGCATGTTTTAGCATTGATACATCTTACAGGCAATGCATTATTAAGAACTTATCAATTATTAGTATCTCCTTCGATATTAGGATATATGATTCATGAACAATTTTTTAATTTCAAACCAAAAAAACATTCCAATCCCCATTCTGTGGGTTATAAGCTTACAAATAGCTTATATCTCTTGAGTATGCAAGAATGGAAGATGGATTTATTATTAAAAAAAATATGCTGGGATCCTTTAAAACGAATAGGCAAAGGATTTAACTTTTTATCTAATAAGAAGGGGCTTATAGCAATGATTATAATCTATATCGCAGGTGTTATTTTTTTAGTGCTCAATAAGAATTTAAGTCAGCAAATAGACCATTATTTGCATTTGTTTTATGGTATTGGTGGTTTGATTATGATATTGATGGCTTTTGTGGAAAAATCGAATCCTTTAAAAGCATGGTGGCTCATCATACTAAGTCAATCCTATGTCATTCTTTCTATTGCACTTTTAAATGATAAATATGAGTACATGGAGATTATCCTTTATATAGGAGGCCTATGTATTGCTGCAATAGTAGGAACTATAGTGTTATTGAAAATAAAAAAACGAGAAGTTCAAATCGATTTAAATGATTTTTATGGCCTGATAGATCAATATCCTTCATTAGGAACATGGTTTTTAATTGCATGTCTCGCCTTTGTAGGCTTACCTTTTACACCCTCTTTTATTGGATTGGATTTAATGTATAGTCATATTGACCATGAAGCCTATCTATTAGTAACGATTACTTCATTTAGTTTTTTAGTGTTAGAACTATCCGTATTAAGAATTTATGCAAGGGTTTTTTTAGGTCCAAACAAAAAACAATTACACCCAACTGCATTTAGAAGTTCTTAAAGAGGATCTTTATATAACGCATGAGTCCTTTTTTCAAAATCAACTGAATACATATAAAGTATTACACCAGTTTGCTTTCATAGTAAGTTATACCAATCATTGTTTAGCATAAATAAAGTCTAGTAGAAATATTAATATATTCTTTGTAGATTTATCATTTCAACCGATGAAGAAACTCAAACTTTTACTGATAGTCAGCTTATTTTCGACACTGTTGACAGCGCAAAATAAGTATTTAGATAGTTTACAAAACTGGTTGCTTGTACATCAGGAACAAGACACCCAAAGGGTGATGAATACCCATCGATTGTCGTATCGTTTGTCTGAAATTAATCCATCAAAAGCGTGGCGTTATGCCAAAGAAAGTGAAGTGTTGGCTACTAAAATTGGATTTACCAAGGGTATTTGTCTTTCAAACATCAATTATGCTATTTTAGAAACCAATGAGGGTAATTTTAAAAGTAGCGCAGAGTATTATTTAAAAGCAATACAGTATGCAGAAAAAATAAATTACACAAGAGGCATCAGTATTTCATACAACAATATTGGGGACAATTATTTCAAACTTAAAGAGTATAATAAAGTACTAGAGTACTCTGAAAAAGCCCTGGCCCTTAATAAAAAAATTAATGAATCAAGGGGACAAGCGATTAATCTGGAACAAATTGGACAAGTGTATTTTGCTAAAAAAGAATATGACAAAGCTTTTAAATATTGGAATGAAAGTATACAACTGGCCAACGAATCAGGCGACCCAAATATCAATACACAATTGATCATTGATATCGCAAAATATTATTTAGAAAAAAACCAACCTGATAAAGCATTTACTTATTTAAAAACAGCTGATTCAATTGCAGCCGCTTCAAACGAAATATTGTTGCAAGTACTAACCTACAAAGCATTTGCCACCGGATTTCAAAAGAAAAAACAAGATGACAGTACCATTCTCTATTTGCAAAAAGCTTTAAAATCGACCCAAACATTAGAAAACAAAACTGAAGAATGTGATATATATAGTTTAATTGCAGCACACTTTGAAAATATAAAACAATATGATTCAGCATTTCATTATTTAAGAAAACATAAAATACTCAGTGATACCGTACTCAGTGATAAAAATTTTGCACACTTAGCTTTCATCCAAACACAATATGAAACTGAACTGAAAGAAAAAGAAAACCAGCAATTACGATCGATACAATTATCACAAAATCGAAAAATTTCAGAAAAAAACGCATTGCTCATTGCTTCAGCCATTGCTTTATTATTGGCATTGTTGTCGACTATACTCCTTTACAGATCATTTCAAAATAAAAAACAGCAATTGATCCTGGAAGAAGAAAAAAAGCTTTCAGAATACAATCAGCAATTTGCTGAACTTGAGATTAAATCATTGCGATCGCAAATGAATCCTCATTTTTTGTTCAATTCGCTTAATTCAATTAGAAATTACATCATAAAAAACGAATCGCAAATTGCCAGTAATTACTTAGCCAATTTTGCTTCATTAATGCGTAAAATATTAGATGCCTCTCAACAAAGCAAAATATCGTTGCAAGAAGAAATTGAGATGTTGAAACTATATCTTGATTTAGAACTTATGCGTTTTTCGAATCGGTTTACCTATAGCTTCCATATTGACGAGGCTATCGTACATGAAGACTTTGATATCCCATCTATGGTAATACAGCCGTTTGTAGAAAATGCCATATGGCATGGTTTGCTCAATAAAGAGAGTGATGCCCACCTAACCATCAATTTTAAAGAAATAGTAGACAATGATTATGAAATATTGTGCGAAGTCATTGACAATGGCATAGGTCGTAAACAAAGTCAACAGTTTAAAAACAATTTAAAAAAACACCAATCAAAAGGGATCGACATTACCAAAGAACGTTTAAAAAGGCTCTCAAAAATACCCCAAAACGAACCAATCCTGATTATTGACCTAGAAGACGAAGATGGCAATGCAAAAGGTACGATGGTGCAAATACACCTGCCTATTTTGTAAAAAAATGAACAAAAACACGAGATTTGAATAAAATACTTGTTATTGTATCACTGAACACTTATTTTTATGGCTTAGAAAATACAGACTCATGATAAAACGCTTAATACTACTATTGATTTGTGCTTTGATGTTTCAAAATAGCGACGCGCAAAATATGCGTAAACAGTTGAAAAAAAGAACCGCAGAGGCTTGTTTTTATGGCAATTTAGGCTACTACGGCAACCCACATTGGGGTGTAGGCGCTAATATTCACTATTTACATGGTATCGGTCGAAAAAAACAATTTTTCAGCATAGGTTGCGGATTAAGAGCCAATGTCTTTTTCTCTGAAAAAAGAAATTATATCACCTCTAGTCCAGTATTAACAGCGCGTAATCCAGGTGGAGCCGATACAATGTATATGGCTGAAGCCCAGACAAATACCTTGAATGCTTATTTGGCAATCAAAATACATATCAAAAAAGGGGTAGACATTCATATCAATACCGATTTGGGTGGTATAAACTTTGGGGATAGCAAAATAGGCCTTTTTCGTTCGTACGAAACCAATCCTAAACCCCCTGGAATCAAATATAAGTCAGAGCCTTATGCCTTTAATGCAAATTTACTCAACGGTAGCTATGGTTCTATCATGACTGAAGCCTATGGGTCTTTCCGATTGAATGATGTACTTTGGTGGAGACTTGGATTTAACTATTACAGAAATGAATATAAAATTGACACAAATATCCCTATGAATGGTAAACGTTTTTATCAAAATCACTGGATGGTAATGAGTGGCCTTGCCTTTGACCTTAGATGGAAGAAAAACATTGAACAAGCAAGATATTTTTAAACCATAATAGAAATAAAACAGAAAGGCAACCCACTTAAAGGTTGCCTTTTTTTTATCGATAGATATCCCTTATTTTTGCAATACTTTGAGTCAAAATAAAACAGTTGCTTATCATACGCTTGGGTGTAAACTCAATTTCTCTGAAACGTCTACCATCAGCAGACAGTTTGATGCGCATGATTTCAGCAAAAAAGAATTCCATGAAAGTGCCGATGTATATGTGATCAACACATGCTCTGTAACTGAAAATGCAGATAAAGAATGTAAACAACTTATCAAACGTGCAAAAAAAAACAATCCTGAAGCTACCATTGTGATAACAGGTTGTTATGCACAACTCAAGCCCCAACAAATAGCGCAATTAGAAGGAGTTGACATCGTAATAGGTGCCAATGAAAAGTTTAATATTGTACAACATGTACAAGAATATAAAAAGAATGGTGAAGTAAAAATCTGTAGTTGCGATATTGAAGATGTACAAGCATTTCATACTTCATTTTCAATCAACGATCGTACCCGCACCTTTTTAAAAGTGCAAGATGGTTGCGATTACAATTGCAGCTTTTGTACCATTCCACTAGCCCGGGGGCATAGCCGCAGCGATACCATTCAAGGCGTTCTTGACAATGTAAAAGAATTAGCCAATAGTGATGTGAAAGAAATTGTGCTTACCGGAGTCAACTTAGGTGATTTTGGCAAAGGTTATCATGGAGGGCGACATAAAGAAGAAACTTTTTTCGATTTAGTGAAAGCATTAGATTCACAGGCATTAATACCCCGATTTAGGATTTCATCTATTGAACCCAATTTACTTACTGACGAAATCATTGAATATGTAGCAAGTTCCAAAACCTTCATGCCTCATTTTCATATCCCTTTGCAAAGTGGAAGCGATACACTTTTAAAAGGTATGAGGCGACGATACCAAAGAGCATTGTATACTGAAAGGGTCGCTAAAATAAAATCGCTGATGCCACATTGTTGCATCGGTGTAGATGTTATTGTGGGGTTTCCGGGCGAATCAGATGCATTGTTTCAGGAGACCTTTGATTATTTACATGCACTCGACATTTCCTATTTACATGTGTTTACTTACTCTGAACGAGACAATACACAAGCTATCCATATGACAGAAGTGGTACCCATGCAACTACGCAAACAACGCAATGCCATACTGCGTCAATTGTCGGAGAAGAAAATGAACTATTTTACCAACCAGCATATCGGAAGTGTTCGTGCTACCTTATTTGAACATGCAGAAAAAAGTGGCATGATGGAAGGTTATACTGATAATTATATTAAAATTTCCCAGGCTTTCGACCCACACAAAGTAAATCAAATAGTAATGGAAAAAATTTAAGGCCTGCAAAAACCTTATTCTAATTCCACAATTGATATCAATCGATTTTACCTGTGCTTTTCATCAGCATTTATCAGTTTATTGAATCACGATTTTCTTTACATATCTCTGCTGAGTAATTAAATCTTCGATAGTCATATAATATAAGCCCGCCGCTAATGTAGGTAATGAAATAGTCAATCGATCATTGCTTGTTTTGGCTGATTTTTGCCACTGTGTGATTCCGCTCAAATTGCACACCTTGAAATTGAGATCTTTAGGATGGGAATTAAAAAAAAGAATATTGATTTCATCATGTGCAGGGTTAGGAAACAACATCGGTTCAAAAGTTTGATTCGAAGCAGTAGTATGTACAGTAGTGACTACATTACAACCTCCAGTAGGGGCATCTGTGATAATAGGATCTACATAATTTGATTTTTTGATACCAAAACAATACTCACCAACTTTTATTTCTTTGACATATACGACCCCTACTTTATCATTGAGGGCGCCTACTTTCAAGCTATCATTGGCTATTTGCCATTCTTCTGTGGCATCTTTACGATAAAAAATATGTATACTATCTTCTGTATTTTTAACCCATGCGCTATCTAAGTAACTGTTGTTTATACCCCCATCATAACTAAATTGTAAAATACCCTGTAAATTGCTGAGGTTAATCGCATCTATTTTCCAGTAACGTGTATCGCACAATACATAATTATTGGCAGCCAGGGGTGTTTTAAAACGATCGGGGGCTACCCAGCTGTGTTCAATACGAAGCATTGTAGAATCGCCACTTGTGATTATTGCTTTGGGATAAATTTTTATTTTAGCTTGAGGCAGGTTAACTGTTGCTAACGACTTAATGATTTTGGTTTCTTCAGTAATGGCATCGCTGATTTTTGAATGAGGATCTATGACAATCATCTGTGGCTCAAAAGGTAAATTTACATTGAACTGCATACACCTTCCTGTAAAAGTAATTTGATAGACATATAGATTCATCTGTGCATCATAAAATCCAATTTCGAGAGGTACATTGGTATAATAATCAGTTGATTGATGTTTTCTTTGACGCAAAAACACTTCGGTGGCCCATACATTTCCTATGTTTGTGCTATGTGAACTATCAATCGAAAAGTGTGTAAACCCTGGAGCAAAAAGCCAATTGTCAAAAAAATGATTTAAATCAATGCCAGAATAATTGGTCATAAAATCGCGCAATTGAGCACTTGAAACATCCTTAAATTTATTGGTTGTCAAGAAAGCTGTAAGACCATTAAAAAAAAGGGAGTCTCCAAGATAGGAACGTAATGAGTGAATCACATCGGAACCTTTATTGTAAACGGTAGCTCCATAAGTATGCAGACTATCCATATTTGCCACTGAGCGATAACCTTCATCACTAATATGTGCTTTGTTGAGTACGTTGTAATGATTCGCACGCATATCTGATTGATATCGATCACTGCCATAGGTAAACTCTTGATGAAGCAATTCGCAATAACTGGCAAAGCCTTCGTTGATCCACATATCACCCACTGTACTACAAGTTACTAAATCGCCCCACCAATGATGTGACAACTCATGTGCTATAAGGGTTTCATAGTTTAAGGTACCATCCACAAAGGGTCTACCGATATGTATGTTGGTGGCATGTTCCATTGCGCCTGCATTGAAGGGCACCAACGAATAACCTACACGAGGCCACAGATAAGTTCCAAAATTATTTTCGAGCATGGTAAATGATTCTTGTAAATGAGCAAACGAACCTACCACTTTATTGCTATCAACAGGTTCGCAGGCGATCCAGGCATCTACATTGCCTACATTACCCGTCAAAACTTGTTTGACAAAAATATAATTGCAAACAGCCACACTTGATAAATAAGAAGGTATTTCTTCATTTAATTTCCAATGCCAAGTAATGGTTGCATTGGGTTGATGCACACTATCTAACAATAAACCATTGCAGACAGCCATTTTATCATTGGTTGTGGTGATATAAAATTCGTAAGCACTTCTTTCTACAAAATTATCGAAGCATGGGTGCCATGTACGCCCAAAAGTATGTGGCTGCGCATTGAAGCCTACACCCATTTGAAACCCATAATTCCCTACATACGAAAACCCGCCCCACTGAGGGTCAGCTATAGGAACACCATGATAACTTACTGATACTAATGCGATATCACCCAGATTTAAAGAATTGTTTAAATTAATTTTTAAAAATTGCCCGCTGTGGGTAAAAGAGGTCATAACCCCATTTACTTTGGTACTATCTACTATAAGACCTTCAAGATCGAAAACCAGTTCAGTAACATTATTCATTTTACTTTTAATATCTAATACGGTGGTTGCAGTAATATTTTTAGTAATAAAGTCCGTTATATTAAAATCTATAATAGTTTTGCGAATATCTATTGTATCACTTCGCCATGCAGATGCTGCCTGTAAATGAGTATTTAAAAAACCACATGCAAACAAAACCAACAGAAAGATTTTTTTCATTGAAACATAATTTTGCCTTAAAAATAAGCTTATTCTGCGGAATGAGTTGTATTGTAGGTTTGTTTTTTTGTAGTAAAGTGCTTGCTCAACCTGACACTAAAGATAAAGTTTATAAAGGACTGGTATTGGATGAGGTAATGGTAAAGGAAGTAAAAAAAGGATTTGATGTACAATCATTTATTGATAAAATAAAAAAAGATACCACTTTTTATAAAGCCTTTAAGTCATTGCGATTGCTCAGTTACAATATGTATAATGACATTCAAATAGAAGATAAAAAAGGAAATGTGAAGGCAAGTTTAAACAGCATTACCCGTCAGGAGCGAAAAAACAATTGCAGAACGATGTTGGTAAAAAGTGAGCAGGTGAAGGGTGATTTCTATACTAAAAAACATGATTATAATTATTACACTGCCAAATTATACGCCCATTTGTTTTTTACAAAAGGAACTATATGTAATGAAAATAATATTGTAGGTCATAAAGTATATAGTGGGAGTCAGAAATATGAAGAACAATTGCGCATATTAATTTTCAACCCAGGGCAACGCATTAGAGGGATTCCGGGTATAGGTGACAATGTGGCAATATTTGAAGCCCCAACCGTTGAAAAATATGCATTTAAATTATCAAAAAGAGATTACAATGGTGAGCCCTGTTACCTATTTACGGCTGTGCCCAAAAAAGGGCAAGAAAAAAATGTAGTGATCAACGAATTGACTACATGGTTTCGACTTTCTGATTATGCAATCGTAGCAAGGAATTACTCGTTGTCGTTTCGGACGCTTTTTTACGACTTTGATGTTGTGATGAAAGTAAAACTCAAAAAAGTTTCCACCTATTTGGTTCCTTACGAAGTAAATTACAGTGGCAATTGGCATGCAGTCACAAAGCCACGAGAAATCGTAAAATTTGTCGCAATTTTTACCGATTTTGAATGAGATTTCGTAACTTTAAGCCATGAAAAGAATTTATTTAGCCCTTTGTCTTCTCGCTGTATTTGCCATGCAACCTGCCGATGCCCAAAAGCGAAAAAAAGCGAGTAAAAAGAAAGTAGTTAGAAAAACTACTTCAGCGCCCAGACTAAACACGACTGCTACACCTAAAAGAACGGATACTTTAAATCAAAGTTTGTTATTGTGTTATACTATGTACGATATGCCATCATGGTATTTAGCAGTGAGCAAAGATTTTAGATTTCCTGTTGATATGCAACAACCTGCATTTTATCGTTTGGCCACTATCAATGATACTTTGTTTACTAATTATTTAGCTCAAATACCTTATGAAATTTACAATAAAAAAATCACCCTTCCCCTATATGTCAATAATAGCATATCATGTAAAGAGTTTTTAATACAACGTGTAGTTACTATGGATAGTGCATTACAAGCAAAATACCCTGAACTCATGTCGTTTAAAGCAATGGAAGATTCAAACCCGCTAAATACGGCTCGAATTGACTGCGACGGCAACAGTACACGTATTGTGGTACAATATGATGGTGAAACTTATTTTGTAACCCCATTTATGTTTAACAAGAAAATATATTATGCTTGTTACAGTAAAAATGATCCTAATTTCATAAAACAATCTTTCGAATAAACAATTTCCATACATCCATTTTAAAACACAACACTACAATTTAAACATGAAAAGAATTCTTCTGCTCATCTCTATGCTCAGTGCATTTACCCAATCCTATGCTATTGAATCAAATAGCCTTTGGTCTTTTACTGCCGAAAAAAATATTCCAGTAGCAGGACAAAGAAAACTCACGCCCGATTTATATCAACTTGTAAAACTAAATACACCTGAATTTCAATTATTTCAAACCCTCATTCCTTCAGAAGAGAGTGGTCAAACAGCCTTGATTTCATTGCCCACACCTGACGGCGGGCTGATGTCATTTAAAGTATTTGAATGCCCTATGATGGAACAAGCTTTGGCAAATAAGTACCCTCAAATAAAAACCTACACGGCTATCAGTATCGAAAACCCTACAGTGACAGCCAAATTAGATTTTACTGTATTTGGATTTCATGCAAAAGTATTTAATGGTTCGTCTACCTATTTTATAGACCCATACACTGATTTGAATACAGATTGGTATTTGGTTTATTATAAAAATGATTATAAAAAACCTTTGCAAGACAGAATGCAATGTTTGGCAGAATCACAAGAAGAACACCTAAATCAAGAAGCCCCCGTTTCATTATTAACCCAAGAACTTCCACAGATATCCTATAAACAAAATGGTACCAATAAAAGAACTTATCGTTTAGCATTGGCTTGTACACAAGAATACTCTGCGGCAGTTGGCGGTGGAGTACCTACTAAGGCATCAGTATTGAGTGCAATGGTTACAACGATGAATCGTGTAAATGGCGTATTCGAAAAAGATTTTTCGATGCATGCCAACTTAGTGGCAAATAACGATACTTTAATTTATTTATCTGGCGACCCTTATACCAATAATAATGGTGGCACCATGTTGGGTCAAAACCAAACTACTGTTACCGCACGTATTGGATCGGCCAACTACGACTTTGGGCATGTATTTAGTACTGGTGGAGGTGGTATTGCTTCATTAGGTTGCGTTTGTTCAAATAGTACAAAAGCACAAGGGGTTACAGGTTCAGCCAATCCGGTAGGCGATCCTTATGACATTGATTATGTAGCCCATGAAATGGGGCATCAATTTGGAGGAAATCATACCTTCAACTCTGTCACAGGTTCTTGCGGTGGGGGCAATAGAAGTAGCTCATCTGCCTTTGAAATTGGCAGTGCAACCACCATTATGGGTTATGCTGGTATTTGTGGTTCCGATGATATTCAACCACATAGTGATGACTACTACCACACACGTAGCCTTGAATCAATGACTGGTACAGGCGTCACAGCATGTGCAACAAATACCCCTTCTAACAATGCATTACCTACATTAAGTCCAATAGCAAATACTTATATAATTCCTTATAGAACTGCTTTTGAATTAACAGCCACAGGTACAGATACTGATAATGACCCATTGACTTATTGTTGGGAAGAATATGATCGTGGTGGTAGCGGTGGAGCATGGGATGCAACTACCACTGTAGCTCCTATTTTACGTTCATTCAGTCCTGTTACTTCTCCAACCAGAGTATTTCCTACTTTAAAATATTTAGTACAAAATTTAGAATCCTATAAAGGAGAAAGATTACCCGACAATGCGCGTATTTTACGTTTTAGATGTACGTTACGCGACATGCATAACGGGTATGGAGCATTTTATACAAGTACCGATACCTTGAAATTAGATGTAAGAACAACCACTGGTTTATTTAGGGTGACAAGTCAAGACGTAAGTGGTCAACAATTTAATGGTAATTCGCAAGTAACTGTTACTTGGGATGTGGCAGGTACCAATGCAGCACCATTTAATGTAGGTAATGTAGATATTTATTTTTCGTCAGACAGTGGCAAAACCTGGCCTGCATTATTAGCGAGCGCTGTGCCAAACAATGGTTCTAAAGTAGTGACTTTACCTAATTCAGATGTTACCTGGGGGCGTATTAAAGTAAAAGGAAATGGAAATGTATTTTTTGACTTAAATGATAAATGGATTAGTTTAAAAAAGGTAAACTACCCTGCAGGTGTTAGTGATATGCAAGAGCATGAAGTGACATTATACCCAAATCCAAATCATGGTCAGTTTACTATTGAACTTCCAAAAAATATTTCTGAAGCACAAATAGATGTAGTTTCAAGTTTAGGAAGCACAGTATATACCAATACCGTTAAAAACAATACTCCGATTACCATTGATAATATCTCAAAAGGAATTTATTTTGTAAAAGTCAACTTAGGTTCAAAAAATGTAGTGAAAAAAATTATCGTTGAATAGTTTATAATTTTATTATTTATAAAACCGGCTCTTAGTAGTCGGTTTTTTTATGCGTTATCATTTGGTATAGTATGATAGTAATGCGATGAATAAAATAGGCCAATATTATATAAATCATAATGAAGTAAATGCCGATTCAAAGAATGTTTTACTTTCTTTTTTTCAAAACGAACATTGCATTATTCCATATTTCACTTCAGAAATATTATGGTTCATAGGTATCAATTTATTATTCCAAATATTTTTATTCTGTAATCAGAAAAATATCGGTACAATGCCTATACTCATTGAATTTTAACGATTAACGGTTCTATTATCAATAATTATGTTTAGTATTAAAAAGCTTATCAGTCATTCCTATTAATTGCATTTTAAGTTCTCACAACCAATTTAAGGCCAAAATCAGGATTCAACCCTTGTGAACTAATCATAAGTTCAAAGTTCACTTCAAAATGTAAACACATAGTATTTTTTATATTCGATATCAATCTATAAACATTATACAATATCGCCATTATTTAATAATGAATCATGCATAAAAAATCAATGTTTCATTCAACATATTAAAATTATTTAGTTAAACAAAATCGCATTAAAAATGGGTTTTAAATATATTTTTTAAAATAATGTTTATAAATATTGGTTAATAAATTTTTTTTTACTAAATATTCTGCTTAAATTTCTGATGCTTAAACAATCTAATTATGATTTTCAGACGTTATTACACATTTCAAAGTAAACAAAATGCGGATACTTTAAAGCAAAAATTGCTTGGGCAACATCTTAAAGTACATAATTTAGACTTTGAAATTTTCGACAAAGGAGATTCAATAAAAGTAATTCCTCATGCTGAAAGCGATGAACATGTGCATACTTTACCCATTACAAACTTGAAAATAAAAGAGAATGGCACAGGTTGCACAATCAAAATGATGAGTAAACCACGAAGGATAGATATTGGTGGTCCTTATTTACTGATGATGTTTGTGTTCTTTGCGGTTATAGCAGGTCTTTTATTGTATTTATATGGCGAAGGTGCATACAATAATACAGCCTATATTTTAGTTGGAATTGCTGTGTTGATATTTCTATTACTGTATATCAGAATGCAACAAGGTTATTTTGACTATATCAGAAAAATAAAAAAATGGGTCGGAGAGCATATATAGAACTTTCTATAACAGCTCCAGTATTTCAATATTATTGTATTTAAAAATACTTTTCATCCCTTCCATTTGTAGAGTGCTTGTGTTATTTTCACTTTCAAAAAAATAATATCGCACCTGATATTTTTTCATTTCATTTAACAAGGCTTCCTGGGTAAATCCTGATTGTTCTATTGTATAAAAATTACTTTTAGTCAAGTAAGCTACTACCCACATTCGACCAGCATCACTCATATTGGAAGTAAATTTACCCTTAATATGATTTTTATTTAGCACGTCAGCAAATTCAAATAAATCTTTATTCTTATCTTTTAAATTTTCAAATTGATATAAGGGGAATACCAAAAATGAGATCGCTAAAATACCGTACAAAGCATGCTGTATATACTTATTAGCATATAAATTCGTCAGTTTATCTATCAGGTAAGCCCCTAAAATCATCAATAAAATAACTGCCAGCCAAATATAACGGGTTTCTATATGCATCATTAAATAACCTAGTGGTAAAATAATGATTGTAATCAGCAGACATTGCATCTGAAAATTTTCTATGACGTTTTCATTCTTTTCTTTTCTGAAAAAGAAATAAAATAGTCCAAACAACAAAAGACTTAAACCCAAAAAGCTGATTTCTTGAAAACAAAAAATCATGATAATAGTGGTATGAACGATTCTAAAAATCCACTTTATAAAATGGGTAGCAGAAGTAAAAGGAGTACTTAAATTCGATTGAGACAAATAGGGATCTTCCCAAAATGAAGGTGAGTCGTCATAGCTAGGAGGTATTAATAATCCAATGTTTGTATTAAATGATTTGCCACTATTGATATACCAGCTCATATTGAGCTTACCTGCATGTCCATTGAGCGACCATTCGTTATATTTTTTATGCAACATCCATGACCAAGGCATCATCACAACGATGGCGGTGAGTAAGCCAACACCATATAGACTTAGTCCTTTTTTCCACTTCAAATCTAGCTGATTAGAATGCCAAGCAAGTGTAGCTAAAAAATGTAGGGCAAAAAAGAAAAAACTGTATGCCTTTGCATAAAAAGCAATTCCCATAATAAGACCAGAAAAGACTGCTTGTTTGTAACTCAGCGGATGACTGTCTTTATGCCAGAGAATCCATAAATAACACAACACCAGCATGATTTGTAACACATCCCCAAACATTTGAAAATATACAAAATAAACCATTACTATGCTCAATACTGTTTGTAAGTATATCACCAGATGTTTGTTGATTTTAAATTTCAAAAAAAGAAAAAAGGACTGGATCAAAATGATTGCTCCAAACAATGCATTGAGGCATTTAGCAGTGCTCCAAGCGTCAAAACCATTTTTAATAAATAAGGCGAGTATCCAACTATTGAGTGGACTCCAAAGCCCATTAATACTTTTAAAATAATCTCCATGAGCCACACGTTCCGCAATGGTTAGGTATGCCACACAATCGCTGTCAAGATTATAACCCAACAAAGGATTCATCCATTTCCATAAACAGAAATATAGGGTTAATGAAAAAATGATTGTTATATATTTAGTGTATCTGTTCATGTAAAGCACTAAAATAGTCAAATGATTTTAACAACCTACTGCCATACCAACTAAATAATTCGCCATCTACTAAAATCAATTGAGCATGTGGGAAAATTTGTTGCAATGCATCTATGTCTTTTTGCTTAAATGGGTATGGCTCACTTGATAAAAAAACCAAACTGGGTTGTAATTGTTTTAATGTCTCCATTTCAAGGATTGGGTAACGTTGTTGTTGTATCACATTGCTAAAACCAGCCATACGCATCATATCGTTGATGAAGGTATCTATACCAGCAGCCATATAGGGATTTTTCCAAATGAGATATAAGGTGCTGATTGAATGAGGGTATTTTTGTAAGCTTGTATACTGCAATGACTTTAACTTCATAGTCATGCTACATGCAAGGGTTTGTTTACCGACAATCGTACCAACAGCTTCTATCATGCTCATTGCATCTTCAAAAGTCTGTATATCACTGACCCATACCGGACAAATGCCTGTTAATTGTTCAATATCTGATTGGGTATTTTCTTCTTTATTGGCAAAAATAATATCTGGCCGAAGAGTACGAACTGTTTCGAGGTTTATATTTTTAGTACCTCCCACTCTTTTCTTTTGCCGAAACCAAGCAGTTGGATGTATGCAAAATTTTGTAATTCCCACCACCGTTTCGTCCAAACCTAATTCATAGAGCAACTCAGTTTGAGAGGGCACTATAGAAATAATTCTTTGGGGAATTGTATTAAGTTGTAGTGTTCTGCCCAGTTGATCTTTCACCAAATAATTGTTTGTATAAAATTAAGATTACAAATACAAAAAGAATATCGGCAGGAAAAAACACTTCGCCAAACACTTCACCAAAGATATACTTACCAAAAAATAATTTCATCATCAACTCCAGGACGATCAATGAAAAATACAATAAGCCAAAAATTCTTTTTTTAAAAAAAACACCTAACCAACACAACGTAAATACTAATTTGGCAAATGGCCCCAGGTGTTGTAGTGTCCATCCATTGTAATCAGAAAACATCAAATAAAACAGATGTAAAGTAATGGCCGCATGAAAAATTAAAATGCATCCTGTAATTATTTTTGTAGTGCTCTGATTCATGAAACGATTAATTTTTTGAAATATTATTTAGACTATCCATAATGGGGACCTTTTTTACTTTCTTTTTAGCACTGAAAAGGTCTGCAAAACTATTAAACACTTTTTTGTATGAAAGCCCCACCCCACCTCTTGTGTATGGTGAGCCTCCTATATCTACATTGTTGGTACGATATGCGTTGGCCCTAAAACGACCATCATTGGTAATGAGAAATTGTGCTTTAAAATCACCATTAAAATTACTAGTGGTATTGCCAGTGGCATCTTTTCCTACATCCACGCTATTGCCAAAATCTACAATCACACGTTCTTTCAGAAGATTGGCAGATACATTAAAAGAAAACTGGTTTCTATTGGCATTGGCAATATTGGCTTGACTTGATAAACTTTGATAACCTAAATTTAAAGAAATATTTTTTAACCCCGTAAGATTTTGAAACTGGTTGGTAATCTCTGAAGATACCGCTGTACCTACCAAATCAGAAACGGTTGATACGGCTCCCTGACTATATGTAGTGCTTGAAAGACCTTGCGACGCCTTAAAATCACCCAGTAATAGTAGTACACCGGCTTGATTAAACAATTCTTTTTCATCATTTCTGATTTGTTGTAGCTTGGTGTAACCGGCACTGCCTATCGATTTATTCTCAGGCTGTTGAATATCAAATTTAATAGTAGGTTGTGAAAGTGAACCACTTAAATACAAGGGCACTAAAGTACGATAGGTACGCTGGGCTTCAGACTTATCGGCATCATCAAGTTCAACACTACTCACCAATGGATACAAGGCAAGTGGCTTACTTAATTCATAAATGGCATTTACATTCATATTGGCAGCCAAGGCATCGCCTGTCCAACTGATTCTACTTCCTTCTTCTATTTTAAATTCACGGTTTACAACACCTCTAAACTTAAACAAATACTTCCCTTCAGTAATCACATAATTTCCATACATTTCAAGTGTATTGCCAAGATCTACCACCAATTTGATATCGCCATTTCCTTTTGCAATGATTTCTTCTCCGGTATTTTTATCCATCACGATGATGGTTTCAATATTAGGTGTTGCTTCAATATTCATGGTCAATTTCAGGTAATTGTTCACTACAATTTCATCTTCTACTTGCTTACGACCAATTTCTAAAAATTTTACATACTCAAATTTTGAAGCATCTCCTGCTCCACCCAAAGGCAAATAAAACGAAGAACCGATTAATGGTTTGGCATCTATATCCATCACCAAATCATTGAGTTCGCCACGTATTATCATGGAGACTTTTGCATGTACATATCCATAAAATAAATCGCTGTCCCACTCGTTCGTGTTTAAGCAAAGCAAATCATCTGATTTCAGTTGTAAGTTTAAGAAAAAATGGGAAAAGTTTTTGTGTGTAATGAGGCCTTTTACCACACCTGAATAAGCATCTCCTCGTTCATCATATATCACCACATCGTCCATCTCAATTTTCTCATTGTTGAACCTAAAATTGGCTTCTTTGATTTTCATTGTAGTGCCCAACATAATTACTTTAAGACCAGCATTCCGAAGCTTTACACTTCCTGAAATGTTGGGATCCATCAAAGAACCTTTCACCAAGATATTGCCTGTAATTTTGCCATTTAAATGTTGAATATAATCATCTACAAACTGATTGATGACTGATATTTCTGTATTATTCATCGATGCTTTCAGATTCACTGTACTATCCTTTAAATCAATAACGCCACTCACAAAAGTGAGGTCATTGTTTTTGTTGATAGAGGTATTTTTGTCAATGGAAATAATATTATTTTTCAAGTCATAACTTGCATCTAAGGTTACAAAACCCATGGTGTCTTTATCTATGCTGACTTCGTTGGTTGAAAATATTTTTGCATGAATATCTGGCTTGTTGAGAAAATCGCTCACTTTCACTTTACCACTTATCCTACCAAAATATTGTGGCGATGTTAATCCAGCATATAATGAAATGCTTTCCAAATCAATATTTTCAATATCGGTAATCAGGTCATTGGTTCTGTTCATTTCGGTGTTGACGGTTATTTTTTGCGCCCCACTTTCTATGATCAAATCTTCTACAATTACATCTTCGCCAAAAATCATTTCATGCTTGCTATAGAGTTGCCATATATCATCTTTTAAACTGATATTAGAAGGCAATAAATTGACATATAGTTTATTGTTGAAAGCAGTGCCTTTCAATTTAACGGAAGCATTCCCCAGCAAGTCATTGATACTTTGTGTATTAATTTCTAAGGAGGCTGTATCTTGTGCCATCGTAGTATTGATTTGAAAAGATGGGATGATGGTTTCATTGTTATACATCAAATCTTTACTCAGTACATTCATATCGAAGCTTGAAAAGTCGCCTGCGCTAACTACATACACTTCTTTAAATTTAATATTATCGTATGCAATGTTGGGTAAATAGGCATCCATCGAAAATTTCTTTTCATAGGTATTGAGAGTCCCTGTTATATTGGTTCCATTAATTTCTTTGAGTGCTGGTAAAAAAATATTTAGTACGCGATCAGCATCCTTCACATTGAATGAATAGGTAAATTGCTCATTGATAATCTTATTGGGCATTTTAATATAATGGGGCAAATAATGACAGAGATAAAGTTGAAATGCACTTGACAACTCAGAAATATTAAATTTGCCTTTAATCTCTGCATCTGCGATGGAACTTTTTAATTGAATCAGTTTTTCACTATTCAAGTAAGTTGATTGAAGGTTGATGCTGTCTACCAGGAGTGTATTGTCTTTGGTATGCAGTATAATATTTTTGAGGGAAGCTTCACCCAGAAAATTATCAATATTATTGCCCCTAAAATTCAGCGAAGCAAGGCATGAAATCACTGTACTCTCTTTAGTAAGCCCAAGCTTTTGTAAATCAAATCGAATGATTCTCGAATTCAAATTAAGTGAAGGTTCCTTTCCTGAAATATCGAGGATTCCATTAAAGTTGAAAGCCATATTTGGGTCTTGTGAAACAAAAATGCCATCAAATTTTTTATTAGAAATAATACCATTGACGGTTAAGTTTTGATAGGTTTTTTGATCAATTTCTATTTTTGAAATACTTGCATCCAATTTTGTATTCAATGAATTTAAATCAAAGCCACTTCCTTTGATGTTACCATTCATACTAACATGTCCAATGGTGGTTTGTTGTATCAGTTTACCTATATTAAAATCGCTTGTTTTGATAGTACCTGCATAAGTTGGATTTTTGGGTTTTAAGTCTAAGGCTAAATCTAAAGTAGCATTACCCAATGAAGTCAACAAATTGCCCTGGGTTTTGAAATTATCAAACATACCATTAAAGCTTCCATTGTATTCGATTTTTTTAAGCTCATTCCATGCGATACCATCTACTTTTGTTTGGGGTATCAGTGCATTTAAATCGCTTCCCGAACTTACAAAACGTGTGATATCTGCTTTGAAAAAGGTTTGATTGATATCGGGCAATCCCTGTATAATTACGTTTCCAAGAAAAGAAGTATTTCTTGTTTGCAATGACATTTGCTCCATCACCAAATTGTTGACGGTACCATGAGCATCACCACTGATATTCACTGCAATGGGATATTGATTTAGGGTATTGGCAAAATAGGCAATGTCAATCGAAGAAACGTTTGAATTTTTGAGATGCGCTATCATGTTCACCCTTTCGATATAATGATTAAAGTCGTGAAAATTTTTGTACTGCATTTCAAAATGGTCTTCTACCACTGAATGATTCGTAACCAATTTTAAATTTGATAGCTGAGCTTGTATCTGAGAAAATTTGACATGAGCAGTCAAGGATTTTATTTTCATACCACAGCGTTCTTCTACTTCAAATTGATTGATGTCTGTAAATATCGTATCAGCTACTACATAGGTATTGTTCAATGCAATATTGATGTTTTTGTATTGCATATTGGCAGGATCAAATTCGTTTGGTGTTGATGTGATCACCCCATTTTGATACGAAAAGTTGCTATTTGTCAAAGTCAATGATTGTAACTTTAATGCTACATTCCCCGCATTGAAAGGGGTACCCCATGAGCTAGTATCGTCAGGTGTTAAATCTTCTGGTTCACCACCTTCATATTCTTTCACCAATATTTGTGCCCCATCAATACTCAAATTTTTGATAAGGGTTATTTTTTTAGCCAGGTCAAACTGATCAACGTCAAGGTTTAAACTCCCTACGTTAAACTGCATATCTCTTCCTACCCAAGCATCGTTCATATAAAACTTTACATTTTTGCAAGTCAATTTTTTCAAATCAATCATTGCTTTGGTCGAAGTCGATTCCTTAGGTGCTTGCTCTATAGGTTTGATGGTATCAATATTGTTACTGCCAAATGCGGTAGCTAAAAAATCATAATTCCAGGTTGCACTGTCTTTGCCTCTATTCATATAAACAAAGGCATTTTCAATAGCTAAATGTTTGATTATCGGTGTTTGATCGTTCCAATAGGCACTTAACAAATCGGTTGATTTTAATTGAAGGGTGCCAATATATGCAAGGGTGTCATGTTGATTATCTTCAATATATACACCATCGATATTGAAATGATTAAAAAAAGAAAATTTCACATGAGCGACTTCTACTTTTGTTTGAAGTTTTTCTGTTAAATAAGCTGACACTTTTTTAATCAATATATTCTGGTATTTTTCCATCGTAAGCATCCAAAGCGCAATCACCACCAATAAGAGGATGGATAGGATGGTATAACCTACTATTTTAAAAAACTTTTTCAAATACAATTATAAAACATTCAAAGCGATTACCTATCGGGAGGTAATTCACAAAAATAGCGATTCAAAACCACTATATACAGCCAAATTGTTGCAAATAACAATCATTTTTTTTAACCTTTAGTTGGATTCCAATCATGGAAAATGAAGATAATATATTTAACTGCTTTCCTCAATATTTAATAATTATACTTATTTTTACTTTATGAAAACAATCCTTTATACTTTTTTGTACGTATTCGCCTTGACAATGATTAGTTGCAAAAAAAAACCAAGTGCTGGTTTGGGTGGAAATGCGAATCTTAAAATCACCGCATTTCATCATACTGCACCTATTGACAGTGGTATAGTCTACATCAAATTTAATAGCTCAGAAGCTCCTGCTGACAACACATACGATTTAAATCAACCATTGACTAAAGACAGTAACAATAACAGCTACACAATATTTAAAGGTCTTAAAAAAGGAGACTACTACTTATACGCCGAAGGGTGGGATCCGTTGATAGCAGCTAATGTAAAAGGAGGCTTGCCTTATACCATAGGTGAAGAAGGAGATATAAGCCTAACGATTCCTGTTACAGAAGTGCACTAAGCATCATTGACAGGCTCGTCTTCCATTGCATTTAAATTTTTTAACTGAGGTGCTAAAAAATAAGTACTAATCACTACCGCAATCGTCATAAATCCGCCTAATACGATTGCAGGCACTGTACCTAAATACCTGGCAGTAAATCCACTCTCAAAAGCGCCAAGTTCATTGCTCGAACTAATAAACATCATATTGATAGAAGATACTCTGCCTTTTAAATGTTCGGGTGTTTTCATTTGCAATATCGAGTGTCGGATCACAACACTTACGCCATCAAATAAACCTGCAAAAAACAATAAGAAAAACGATAAGATAAAGGATGTTGACAACCCAAAAAACAATATGCACAACCCAAAAAGACCTACACATAAAAATAATTTTTTACCCACATGATTTTTAAGAGGGATATAAGTAAGCACCAACAATAAGAAAATAGCCCCAATACCATGCGCACTTCTCAGCCAGCCATACCCCACTTCACCTACCTGTAATATGTCAGTTGACACTACAGGCAATAAGGCTTCTGCACCGCCAAAAAGCACCGCAAACAAATCGAGGCTAAGAACAGCTAAAATTAATTGATTCCGAAACACAAATCTAAACCCTTGCGCTAATCCCTTGATGATGCCAATATCTTTTGAATATTGTATCGGCTTACGTTTAATTGCCAAAATAAAAAATGAGGACACGCATAATAACACCAAAGCAAAAGCAATGGAAATAGAAATGCCATAATGGGCCAGCAATATACCACCTACCAAAGGACCTAACACAGAACCCAGCATCCATGAAGTACTACTCCATGTGATGGCAAAGGGAATGTCTTCTTTTTTAACCAATAAAGGGAGGAGGGAAAAAGAAGAAGGTGCTAAAAAAGCTCGAATAAAGCCACTGATAAACATACCCATATAAATAAAACGTTCCATGGCTGATACTGAATACTGATGAGTAAATGAAGTAGATGTGATATATAAAAACAATATAGCATTCAGTATATAACCCAATATACATAACAAGTAAACGCTTCTTTTTTCTTTTCTATCAACTACATAACCTGCAAAAAAAGCACATGCAAAAGCTGGAATCACTTCAAACAAGCCGACAAGACCTAAGGATAATGGATTTTTTGTAAGGCTATACAATTTATAACTGACAACTGTATTTTGCAAAAACAAAGAGAAAATAAGAATAAAACGAGTGGCAATAAACAAAGAAAATTCTTTTTGCAATAAAACCTTTAATGTGTTGATACCGCCTGAACTTTGCATATGTCTGCAAAGCTAATCGCAATTTACAAAATGCCAAAAGTCATTTTGCCATCAATGAACGATAAAATGAATTGTGCGAATATTGTTTTATTGGTTTTTCAATCATTTAAACAAACTGATTGAAGCAATTTATCGATACCTTTACAATACTGTACCATGAGGAAAATTTACCTACACATTGAGGAGTTGCACTTTGCAAGTTCATTATATAAGGTATATATGTTGATGACTTTACACAAAGTAAATAAATGAGATGTAATGATGAAAACAAACAAACAAAAAACGTCAAAACTGTTACGCTTTTGGAAGGTTCTTGGGCCAGGACTTGTAACAGGTGCTAGTGATGACGACCCCTCAGGCATTGCTACCTACTCTCAGGCAGGTGCCGCTTTTGGTTTGTCTACCCTATGGACTTCATTGCTTGCATTTCCTTTGATGGCTGCTATACAACAAATGTGTGCTCGTATCGGACTCATCACCTCACAAGGGTTGACAGGTACCATCAAAAAACATTATCCCAGACCTGTACTTTATCTGATGCTGCTGTTTAGCTTTCCTGCCATCGTTATGAATATTGGTGCCGACATTGCAGGGATGGGTGCTGTAGGCAATTTATTATTTCCGGCAATTGATGCTACTTATTTCAGCATATTTTTTACCCTGCTATTATTAGGGTTAATTATTTATTTACCCTATGTAAAAATCGCCTCTGTACTAAAATATATGTGTATAGTATTGCTCGTATATTTTATAGTTCCTTTTTTGTACAAACAAGATTTTAAAGAAATACTCAAAGCCACATTCATACCACAAATTCAATTTAATAAAGAGTTTATAGCCATATTAGTAGGCATTTTAGGTACCACCATCTCGCCATATTTATTTTTTTGGCAAGCTTCTGTAGAAGTGGAGGAGATGAAAAATAAAAAGAAACAATTGGTAGTAAATAAAAAAATCATTCATGAAATGCAACAGGATGTCGATTTTGGAATGACTTTTTCAGGCTTAGTGATGTACTTTATCATACTCACTACAGGCACTGTATTGTTTCAAGGAGGTGTACATCAAATCGATACGGTAGAGCAAGCTGCCATGGCGTTGAAGCCATTAGCTGGTGACATGGCCTATTTGCTTTTTGCCATCGGTGTCATTGGCACAGGCTTAATTGCCATTCCGGTATTGAGTGGTTCTCTTTCCTATATTTTTACCGAAACCTTTGGTTGGGAACAAGGACTTGACAAAAAATTTCACGAAGCCAAAGGGTTTTATATCATCATAGGCATTTCGCTCGTATTGGGACTAACCTTAAATTATGTGGGGATCTCACCCATCAAAGCACTCATTTACACTGCAGTGCTTTATGGTATCACAGCACCTGTATTGATTGCCATTATATTGCATATTGCCAATAATAAAAAAATTATGGGCGACAATGTAAACAGCAAATTATCAAACATATTGGGGTTTTTAGCCCTTATCATCATGACACTCGCATCAGGTGTTTTAATTTATCTTGAATGGAGTGAATAAAAACTATCATAACATTTTCGGCACATGATACTTTGATCCTACAGTTATTGACTGAACCTTTGCAAAGAAGTAGAGCAACTATAAATATTTGCACCAATCAATGTAAATAAAAAGACGCTTATAATTATTGTATCAAAAAGGTGCGACTATGTTTAGTTCCATTTTCGAATACATTCATGGTATAAACACCTTGTTGTAATCCTGCCACATCGATGCTTACCTGATTATTTTTTTGAATATTTATTTGTTTTTTGCTTAGTACTCGACCTAATAAATCTGACACCTCAAGGGTAGCAATACCATCCCATAAGCTTGTAAAATACAATTGATCTTTGGCTGGATTCGGGAATACTGCAAATGCATCATTCACTTTAGAAATTTCATTGACTGCGGTAACCGCTTCCGTATTATAAAAAGCCTGTCCAGATACTACTTGGGTAGCAGTATCTACTTTATATTCTAAAAGTAACTTATAATTAGGACCAAACTGCCAATAATCATATTTGTAATTATTTGCAACAGTCTCACGCAAACGTACTACATTATTGAAAGTGCCAAAAGGTGTTTTCAATGTTCCATAGGCATCATAGGTAAATCCAGCATGGGATTCCTGATAATTAAATGGAAATACCAACTGTGTATCAGGAACAGCAAATACAGTAGTATTCAATCCTAAGTAAACAAATGCAGCTGCATCCAGTTTAAAAACCTGGGTGGCCACTAAATTTGCACCCATATAAAATTCGTTGGCAACATTGCCAGTAGGAAATGAATCTTTCATGGCTTGTGTTAAACCTGCATAGTCGACACTTTTAAAATAATAGGTCGAAGCATTATAAGGAATCGTTGAATAATCCCATACTTGTGCTGCACCGGCAGTACCTGGTGTAATAGCGCCGGGTATATCGTAACCCATTGTTTTGGTACCTAATGGAGCACCCGTAAGATTATTAATGATTGGCTGTGCTAACAAAGTAGCTGCACTTAAAAAAAGGGAACTTAAACAGAGCATGATAGATTTTTTCATAACGAATTTTGTTTTTTTTATTTATAAATTAAATTGCTCAACGAAAGTAATAGGAAGTAATAAGGAATCAATACCCCCAGGAAGGTATTTTGAAAGGTTCTTTTAAAAAAATCGATGGTTGATTCACTAATCACGATTAGCTTTGCATGCAAGCATGTACTTTTTTTCAGAATCTATATCGATGGTGATCAATGAATTGCGCAACAACAAATTGCGAACTTTTCTTTCATTGCTTGGAGTGACTATTGGTATCTTTTGCATCATTTCTGTATTGACGGTGTTTGATAGTTTGCAGCAAAACATTCAACAAAGCATGCAGACCTTAGGGAGTAAAACGCTTTATGTAGGCAAATACCCATGGATACCAGAAGATAAAGGGGAATACCCCTGGTGGAAATATAAATCACGCCCAGTAAGTACTTACCATGAAGTGGCGGCCCTTAAAAAATATGTCTCCACGGCATCACATGTATGTATTTCATATACTGAACCCAGTAAAGTAAGTTTTCAAAACCAAATGAGCCAGGTAGGTCTTTTTGCTGTTTCGAATGATTTTGAAAAATTTCAACATTTTGATATTGAACAAGGGCGGTATTTTACAGCGTCCGAATTGCAAAACCCAAATATGAATACGGTGGTGATAGGGAGTACCGTTGCCGATGAATTGTTTTTACAAAAGACCAACCCCATTGGTCAATCATTGATCTTGTATGGCAACCATTGCACCATTATTGGGGTGTTAAAAAAACAAGGGCGTTCAAACATGGGTTTTGATTTTGATGGGGCTGTGATACTCCCCTATGTTTATTTGGCAAGTATCCGCGATATTGATGGTCAAATAGGCAATGGCTTTGTAGACCCTATGTTGATGGTTGAAGCTAAAAAAGACATCGCAGTTGAAGATTTATATTATGAACTTATTTCTACCCTTCGGGCAATTCGAAAATTAAAACCCAGGGAGCCTGATAATTTTTCAATCAATAAACTCGATGCTATTCAAAATAAAGTCAATGAATTGTTTAGTAAAATTAAAATAAGCGGTTGGATTATCGGTTTCTTCTCCCTTATCGTAGGGTGTTTTGGCATAGCCAATATTATGTATGTTTCAGTTAAAGAACGCACAAATCAAATTGGTTTAAAAAAAGCATTAGGGGCTACCTCCTATCAAATACTCTTCGACTTTTTACTTGAATCCATTTTTCTATGTTTAATAGGCGGATTTATTGGCATAGTACTGGTCTTTTTGCTTTCCTTTATTTTAAGTGCCTTATTAGATTTTCCGGTATTTTTATCCTTGTATAATTTTGTATTGGGTGTGGGAATCAGCTTAATTGTCGGGGTGATTGCCGGGTATT
The DNA here is from genome assembly GCA_016711825.1 of Bacteroidota bacterium. Taxonomy (GTDB): domain Bacteria; phylum Bacteroidota; class Bacteroidia; order Chitinophagales; family Chitinophagaceae; genus OLB11. Next base: position 288,442 of record JADJSG010000004.1, read on the forward strand.
TACCTGCAAAAAAAGCAGCAAAACTCAATCCTGTTGAAGCCATAAGAAGTTGATGCTCTCTCATTGTAATGCTTTACAACACACTGCTTTAAAACTTTTTATCAATCAAGATTAGGGGTCTACATCTACATATACAAACACTGTTGTTAATTGATTTGAGGCCGTTAAGTAATTTATTTTTTCCCGAACGATTTTTTTAATTTGCGCTAAATGAGCACTGTCTCTGTTTGTCTTCAGCAATATTTCTTGAATATAATAATTTTTAATTCTATTGACAGCTGGTTCTGCAGGACCAAAAAAAACGGTCTTTGGCAAGTCTTTCAAATCATCAAATAATTTCTCGGCGGCTTTTTTTACAATGTCAGCCTGCTTGTGTTTTAAAACGATTCGGATTAATCGTACGATGGGTGGATATAAAAACTCTTTCCTGATATCAATCTCTTTTTGATAAAAGCCTTCAAAATCGTGATTTTTAATATAGTGCAACAGGGGATGTTGGGTATTGAAAAGTTGTATGAGTACTTGTCCCTGATCATCTTTTCGACCTGCCCTGCCCGATACTTGTTCAAGCATTTGAAATGCCCGTTCATTGACCCTGAAATCGGGGTAAGACAATAGTTTATCGGCACTCAAAACCCCCACTAAATTAACATGCTCGAAGTCGAGACCTTTTACCACCATTTGGGTACCTACCAGAATATCGATTTCTTGTTTTTCAAATTGTCGAATGGTTTCGATGTATTTGTTTTTTATTTTCAAACTGTCCCAATCAAAACGTTGCACACGTGCATGGGGAAATATTTTTTTGATCTCTTCTTCAATTTTTTCAGTACCAAAACTTTTGGCTTTTATTTGATTGCTACCACAGGCCATGCAAATTTGTATCAGAGGTGATTTAGTATTGCAATAATGACAATGTAATTGGTCGGTAGATTTATGATAGGTTAAAGACACATCGCAATTTTTGCATTGAGGTACCCATCCACATAATTCACATTGTACAAAGGGTGCATATCCTCTTCTATTTTGAAACAAAATCACTTGTTTGTGATGGATGATACTTTGTTGAATGGCATCAATTAAGGTTTGTGAAAAAATACCATTTAAGTAGGTTTTGGCCACCATCTCCTGTTTAATATCAATAATTTTTGTTTGTGGAAGCACAGCATTCCCATACCTTGCTGTCAAACTAACTAAATCGTATTTTCCTTGTTTGCAATTATAATAGCTTTCCATAGAGGGTGTGGCTGTCCCTAATAATATATTTGCTTTGAGCTGCAATGCTAGATAGATGGCTGCATCCCGAGCATGGTAGCGTGGTGCAGGTTCGTGCTGTTTGTATGAAGTATCGTGTTCTTCGTCTACAATAATGAGCCCTAATTGATTGAAAGGGAGTAGCAATGCGGAGCGTGAACCAATCACCACATTAAATTGTTTGGTTTGCACTTTACGCCAAAGTTCTACACGTTCCTGATTACTAAATCGTGAGTGATAGATGCCGATGGTATTGCCAAAAGTAGCTCTGAGTTTTTTGATAATCTGGGTGGTCAGGGCTATTTCAGGCAGTAAATATAAAGCTTGCTTACCCATGGCTATACAATCAGCAATGAGCTGAAAATAGATATGGGTTTTACCACTCCCTGTTATACCTTGTAACAAGACAGGCTTTTGTTGCGAAAATGAAAGTTTAATCTTTTCATAAGCTTCAAGTTGCAAATCATTGAGTATATTTTCTTGTATTTCTTCTACAGTTTCAAATTGAACTCGATCTACTTCCAGTTTTTTCACCTTAAAGATTTCTTTATCTACGAGGTATTTTAATTGAGCAGTTGTAGCTGCTGATTTCCTCAACAGCTCATGCTGCGACACCATTTTAGTGGTTTGTTGCAGATGCAAAAAAGTTAAGATGAGGTTTTGGTAATGGAGTTTGGTTTCAAATTTGTCAAGTAATTCCTTCAAAGATTGTTCCTCTTCATACTTCTCATTGAAGTAGAGATAATTTTCTTTTTTGGGTTTATAATTTTCGTTCAGGTTTTCGTATACACTAATCAATCCTTTCTCTAATAATGCATTCACCACCTTCCATGCAGAGGTGTTTTGTACAATTTTTTGTACTTCCTGAAGGGTTATATCTTTAGCATGTTCAGGCAAGATATTGTTGTATGATTTTTTTCGCTTTAACCCTAAACAAATAAAAGATACTAAGGGGTAGCATTATTGTAAGTAATATAATTTGCCATGATGGCCATGGCGAAACCACCAGCTGATATTTAGCCAGTAAATGAGCCAATGCAACATTAAATACTGCAGTCACCAAAAAAGCAAGGATGACAATGAATAAAAAGCTTTTAAATAAATGCGAAGTAAACTGTTGTTGTAAAATGCTGGTTTTATACCCCAGCAAAGAAAGCAATTGCAGTTTTGCAGCGGCCTTTGTAATCATCAGGTTTAAATACATGATGAGTAAAAGTATACAAAGCGCCAATATAAAAATACCGATAAAACTGCTACTTGCAAATACGATACCCACCACTGTTTTTATTTTGCTCCATTTAATTTTTTCGTTTTGTGTACTATAATTATGGTCTCTGATATATTTAACAAATTGAGGATTGTCAGCCTCCTCTGTTTGAATTACCAGGCGAGAATAATCTTTGGTGGTGACCATCCCAAATTTTGCATTGGCATATTGCATAAATGATTGAGGTACAATGACACTTGAATAACGTTGCGAAAAACCAACCACCTCAGCGGTATAGTTTTCTGTTTGACCAATTTCAATATTAAAAGAAAGTGCTTTGACCGTTTCTTCACTCATTTGTGGCAAGCCTTGACTGAGGGCAAATCCAAAATTATATAAATTTAAAAAATCCTGTGAAAGTATTACCGGGATGGTTTGGCTACCCAGTTGCCAATTAAATTGATCGGTATTGACATCTAAATATTCGGCTGGGATCGATTCAAAAAATAGTTGTGTTGAAAAAGCCAATTCACCAAAATTGCTCGCCTCAATAGGAAAATGATTACTTTCAATGAGGCCTATCTTTTTTACGACAGGTTGATTTTTCAATGCTTCTATTTCTGCTGCAGTGAAGTAAGCACTTGCATTATTTCCCATCATAGCATTGGTGATATTTTTATTCATCACCAGATAGTCATACTTATCATTTTTAATTTGTTTATTATTCATGATATGATATGTATCAATATAAAGTTGCGCAGAAATCAACAACAAGGCAATACCAATAAACAAAGCCACATAGGTGAGTATATTTGATTTACGTTGTTGTACCGCAATGATTTCATTCAGCATCTTCATAATTACAAATTTAGGTGCTTATGGTAAGGAAAATGGGTATCTTGTTCTAAATCGCAACAAATTAAGGTTGCTTTTCTTTTTTGAACTTCTTCGAGTATAAGCGCAGCGGCCAGGGTGATGTTTTGATTGTCAAGATGGCTAAATGGCTCATCGAGCAATAAACAATCAAAGGGTTGTAATAAAGCCCTGATGATGGCTACCCTTTGTCGCTCGCCAAAAGATAAGGTTTGTACATTTCGGTTTAATACATGCGTAATTTTTAATTTTTCAGCAAATGAATGTATCATTTCAAGTGGGTAATAGTTTGTCAATTCATTTTTGATCAGTAGATTTTGGAGGGCTGTTTTGTCAGTAAACAATTTCAAATCCTGAAACACCACACTTATTTTTTTACTTCTGAGTTCACACCATTCATCATGTGTTAAATGAAGGGTAGGTTTATCCTGAAAATACAATTGCCCTGTAAAGTTTTTCTGAATACCATATAAGGTATGTATAAAAGTAGTTTTGCCTTGCCCCGACCTTGCACGAATATGATAATATTGATTTGAAAGAAAAGTCACTGACTGATGCCATATATCAGAAACATTTGTATGAACATAGGAAACATTGAGTTGTTGTAATCGAAATGACATAGAAGACAAAGATAGTTTTATGTAACAATAAAAACCATATCCGTTTAAAAATGCTTATTCGTATAAGTATTGCAAACCCATGAAGCAAGCTCTTAAAAATCAGGCAAAAATATTCCGATTATAAAGTACGTTTTACTTCTATTTCTTCATAACCTTCAATGATATCGCCTTCTTTCAGGTCATTGTAGTTTTTGATACCTAATCCGCATTCAGTACCGGAAAGTACTTCTTTTACATCGTCTTTGTAACGTTTTAAGGATGCTAATTCGCCGGTATAGATTACGATACCTTCTCGTACGAGATTGATTTTGGTATCGCGTTTTATTTTTCCATCCATTACATAGCAACCCGCAATAGTACCAACACCTGTAATTTTAAACACTTCACGTACTTCAATATTGCATACCGCTTTCTTTTCAATTTTTGGCTCAAGCAATCCTTCCATAGCGCTTCTGATTTCATCAATAGCATCGTAAATGATTGAGTAATATCTGATTTCTATATTTTCATTTTCAGCTAATTTAGCTGCTTGTGAAGAAGGTCGAACCTGAAACCCTAGGATGATTGCATCAGAAGCAGTGGCTAATAAAACATCTGATTCGGTGATTTGACCAACTGCTTTGTGAACCACCGAAACGGCGATTTCTGCAGTAGAAAGACGTTGCAACGAATCGCTCAATGCCTCTACAGAACCATCCACGTCACCTTTGATAATGACATTTAATTGTTTGAAATTACCCAATGCCAAACGTCTACCGATTTCATCAAGGGTGATGTGTTTTTTCGTACGCATGCCTTGTTCACGTAATATTTGTGCACGATGGTTGGCGATTTCTTTGGCTTCTACTTCGTCGTCATAGACTTTAAATTTCTCACCACTTTGAGGTGCACCATTCAAGCCTAATATTTGTACAGGTGTGGAAGGACCTGCTTTGGTTTTCTTTTTTCCACGTTCGTCGGTCATTGCTTTGACACGTCCGAATATAGAACCTGCAACAATCATATCACCTATTTTCAAGGTTCCGCTTTGCACCAGGATAGTGGATACAAATCCTCGTCCTTTATCTAAGGAGGCCTCTACTACTGAACCATTGGCAAATCGGTTTGGATTGGCTTTTAGGTCTAAAATTTCGGCTTCTAATAATATTTTTTCAAGGAGCAAATCTACATTCAAACCTGATTTTGCAGAGATATCCTGTGATTGATATTTACCACCCCATTCTTCCACCAAAATGTTCATGGCAGAAAGTTGTTCCCGAATTCTGTCTGGGTTGGCTCCATCTTTATCAATTTTATTGATGGCAAAGATCATTGGTACGCCTGCTGCCTGAGCGTGGCTGATAGCTTCTTTGGTTTGTGGCATCACCGAATCATCTGCCGACACCACAATAACAGCAATATCTGTTACTTTTGCACCTCTGGCACGCATCGCGGTAAAGGCTTCGTGACCAGGGGTATCTAAAAAAGTGATTTCTTTACCATTTTCAAGGGTTACTTCATAAGCACCTATATGTTGGGTAATACCGCCCGCTTCACCAGCTACTACATTTGCTCGTCTGATATAATCGAGCAATGAAGTTTTACCATGATCAACGTGACCCATGATGGTTACAATTGGTGCACGTGGCTCCATATCTTCAGGAGCATCTATAATTTCTGCTTCTTGTTCTGCTTCTTGTTCGAGGTTGATAAATTCTACCTCAAAACCAAATTCACTTGCCACTAATTCAATTACTTCGGCATCCAAACGTTGGTTGATAGACACCATGATGCCTAAGCTCATACATTTGCTGATGACATCGGTAAAATTAACGTCCATCAAATTGGCTAATTCACTTACTGAGATAAATTCGGTCAATTGCAACTTGCTATCTACATCTTCACCTTCTTTAATGGCTCTTTTTTCAGCCATTTCCTCTCTTTTGTTTCTACGGTATTTAGCTTTCAAACTTTTGCCTCTGGTAGTAGTACCCAGTTTTGCTAAAGTTTCTTTGATTTTATCTTGAATTTCGTTTTGATCAATTGGCTTATCATCAGGGCGTTTATAAGCTCCACCAGTACCTGGTCGGGTATTATCTCTTCTGAAATTGCCTCTTTGCTCTCCTGTTCTTGGGGTAAAGTTTGGACGTTGACCAGTGCCAGTGCCTGTGCCTTGACCTTGGGGTAGTATTGGTAGATGAGGTGCCTGTACCTGTGCCCGATTGGCCTTTATTATCTAAAGGTATACGTTTACGTTTCTTCTTTTGTTCTTTCGGTTTGTTGTCTTTAGGGGTTTCTTTTGGCAGTTCAATTCTACCAATCACTTTTGGTCCTGAAAGGGTTTCACGTTTGATAGTATGTAAAACCACTTCATCTTCTTTTTCTACCACCGGAGGCAAATCAGGTGTCGTAACTACAGCTACGGGCACTTCTTCTGCTTTTGCTACTGGTTTTTCTTCTTCTACCTTAGGAACTTCAACCGTTGTTTTTTTCTTACCCTTTGCCGGTTTCTCCATATCAATCTTACCCATAATTTTGGGACCTTCCAATTCGGGGGCTTCAATTTTGATGGTTTCGGTGACGGTTTCTTTTTTAGATTTCTTAGGTTTTTCTTCTACGATTTCCACCACTTCCACAGGTTCGGGAAGCACTGGAGGAGTTACTTCCACTACCACTTCCTCTACTTTTACCTCTTTGGCTTTTTTAGCTACGGGTTTGGGTTGTTCGAGGTCTATTTTACCAACTTCCTTTACTTTAATCGCTTCTTCTTTCTTTAATGAAACGACTTCTTCTTTCTTCTCAACCTTTTGTTTATGCTCTTCTGCATTCGATTTAGAAAGCACTACATTTTCGCTCTTTTTCTTTGCCGCTTTTTCTGCATCGTATTCTGCAATCAAGGCATCATACATATCATTTGAAAGCACAGGATCGGGCTTATTATCGACGGAAAATCCTGCTTTGGTCAAAAAATCAACGATGGTATTTTTACCAATGTTGAATTCTTTGGCAGCTTTCATGAGACGTATTGTATTTGTACTTTCTGACATTGTTTATTTTAGCTTTGTTGTATTTTATATTTAAAAAACACAAACTTTTTTTTATTTATTTATTCTTGTTTTTCGATTCTTCTGCTGCGATTCTTACTATTTTTCTAATTGGTAAAGATAGGCTGTTTTTTGTGTTTTATTTTTCATTTTCTTCTACATCAAATTCTCTTTGAAGTATTTCTTTTACTTCTTTAATGGTTTCTACTTCAAGATCTGCGCGTCTGATAAGTTCATCATCTGTCAGATTGAGTACACTGCGTGCTGTATCACAACCCACTTTTTTCAATTCATCAATCACCCAACCATCAATCTCATCGGTAAATTCATCCAAATCGATATCAAATTCGCCACCTTCTTCTAAGTCATCTCTAAACACATCGATATTAAATCCGGTTAGCTCTTGTGCCAGTTTGATGTTGACACCTCTTTTGCCAATAGCCAATGATACCTGATCAGCTTTCATAAAAATTTCAGCATATTTATTGGTTTCATCTATATTCATACTACTGATTTTGGCAGGTGTCAGTGAACGTTGAAGCAACAATTGAATATTTTGTGTAAAGTTGATAATATCAATATTTTCATTTTTCAATTCACGAACAATTCCATGAATTCGACTTCCTTTCATACCCACGCAAGCACCTACAGGATCTATACGGTCATCATAGCTTTCAACGGCTACTTTGGCTCTTTCGCCGGGTTCACGTACAATTTTCTTGATACTGATTAATCCATCCATGATTTCAGGCACCTCAATTTCAAGCAATTTGGCAAGAAAATTAGGATGAGTACGTGATAAAATAATCACAACACCACTGCCACGCAATTCAACTTTTTTTACAACTGCGCGTACGGTTTCCCCTTTTTTGAAATAATCTGAAGGAATTTGTTCCGATTTAGGCAAAATAAGTTCATTCCCTTCATCGTCAAGCAACATGATTTCTTTTTTCCACACCTGATACACTTCGCCTGTGATAATTTCATTTTCACGTTCTTTGTATTTATCAAGTAAAATATTTTTTTTCAATTCGCTGATACGCGAAGCAAGGGTTTGTTTGGCAGCCAAAATAGCTCTACGTCCAAAAGTTTCCATTTTTACTTCTTCGTATACTTCATCACCCACATCATAACTGTCATCCATCTTTTTGGCTTCAGTCAGTTCAATTTGCGTATCATCGTTCATAATATCCGCATCATCAACAACTTCACGTCGTTGAAAAATTTCAAGGTCACCTGTTTGGTCATTGACGATGACATCAAAGTTTTCGTCAGAATAATATTTTTTTCGGATGAGTGTTTTAAATACGTCTTCTATGACTTTGATGAGCGTGGGGCGGTCGATGTCTTCGGCATCTTTAAACTCTGCAAACGAGTCAATTAAATTGATACTTGCCATGTTATTAGTTTTGAATTATGAAATGTTGATATTGAAATATGATTAATTGATTATGTTTTGTTCAGTTTTAAAATTCGATACACACCAAGGCACTTTTAATGTCATCAAAGGCAATTTCAGTTTGCACGGGTGTACTCATTTCTTTTTTGTTTTTTTTTGTACTTGTTTCTTCTACAATGATGGTCGTTTCTTTTACCTCTATGAGTTTGCCAACCAAACCATCGGCACTTTCGTCATTTAAGGTAATTTCAAGTTTGCGTCCGATATTTTTTACAAATTGTCTGTATAATTTTAAAGGGGCTTCTAAACCTGGACTTGATACTTCTAAGGAATAATCGCCTTCTGGGTAAAGCCCGGCTTCTTCTGCCATTCTTCTGATTTTTCTGTTGATAGCAATGGCCTTTTCCAGGGTAAAGCCAGTATCGCTGTCAATAAATATTTTATAGTTGTTGGTTGGTTTTATTTTAAAATCTATTAAAAAACAATCAGTCCCCTCCAGACTTTGGTTGGTAAAATCAGCAATTTGCTCTTGAGGTGTCATCATTGTTTTGTTTTTATAGAAAAGAAGAAGGGAACTAAATAGTTCCCTTCCGCTCATTTCTAACGCAAATTTATGTCAAAATATTTGAACGAACAAGAATAAATTTAGCAAATGAAGATTATAGGATAGTACTTTCATCGCATATTTACTGCTTGACAGCTGATTTTTGAAGGCATTATTCCTCTTTGTTTGGGTTATCAGCAAGCCTCTACGCCATTTATACAATCTCACGCATCCCGTAATAATCTATTGCCTGTTGCTTTAATGGGTTTGTGCTCCACTCCTCCCACTCGCAGGTGTATGGGTTATAACCACATTTTAACGGGGCCGAATACTGGTCTTCAGGGTTTTCAATATATGCACGACAGTCAGTGCAGATGTGCCTAAACTCACAATCCCTGCATTTCGCGATCTCGTCCTTCTTGATATGCCATACTTTCTGAAACTCCGGATTATTTACCACATCTATCAGCTTGGTATCTCTGATATTGCCATAGCTTTTGGCCATGCTAGGGCAGTTTTTAATATCACCATTGATGTCGATAGAAATTTTACGATTGAGACAGGTGTTGTGATGCTGGGACTCGGTGAAAAGCGAAGTGTTAGCTTGAAAATAAGCTGTACTAACTCGACCACAGGAAATAGGTTTGCCTGAAGGCTGTACCAAATAATTAACGATGCAATGACCATCAAGAAAATATAGTATTTTGTCGTCGGGCGAACAAAACATTATTATTAAAGATATTCGTTTAAACTTAATGAAGAACTCTTGCCATTCAAAGTCGGCATTTGATTTTGTATACTCAAAATAGATTTCGATACTTCGAAATTCAGTATTATCAAATTTATTTGCAATAAAATCCAATTCACTTTTTGTTAACTTACTCTGAAATATTATTTGAAGATGGCTGCAATTTATGGCATTCAAATCAAAAATGAACGAACAAATAGTTTCGAAGTTCTCAAAAGAATTTAATTCTATTATTGAATTGATTATTGCTCCGTAGTGAGCGAAAGTTAATGGCATACTAATAAAATTCTTAATATGATCTCTATTTATCGAAAAGTGAATCAAATCATTATCCTTTAAAAAAATAAAGTATTCATCAACGATCTGAGACTCTATTTGAGAATACATTTTGTAAACATCTTGCACTAATCGATTTTTATGGCGCTTAAGAAAGCGTGACAAGCTTTTAGGTATCAAAAAAAACTTTTCTCGATAAGTGTCTACAATTAGACATCGTTCAAATCCATCTACAATTTGCACATTCCCATATAATGTAAAATACTTTTTTGCTTCGCTAATCATAATTAATCCTCCGTGAAATTGGTTTGTTAGATCTAACAAGAATAACATCTACTCTATATTTGTCGACACGAGCTTTTTTGTAAATAATTGGTTGCATTTTTACTTTCGAAATTCGCTTAACCTGCACTTTATCGAAGTATACTGGCAATAATATGTCTGATTTATTATTAAGTTTCATCTTATAAATTTCGAAATAATTAACTGATCTGCCAACTCTTTCTCTAAATAATAATTACACGGGTGACCAATAAATGTAAATTGACCAACTGGATTAATTTCAAGAAAAATATACTCTCCCGTATCACGAACAATCATATCAATAGAACATGTCTTTAGTTGAAAATAATTGATAATCTTTTTAAGCTTAGTTTCCAAAAATCTTGGAATTTTGTAAGGTGCATACCTATTAGGATTCTCTAAATCGTAATTTCGAAAATCTAATTTTGTTCTTTTATTAGCCTGGGACATAATTGCACACGAATAAAAACTACCAGCTAGATAAAAAATTCTGATTTCAAAGTCTTTATTTATATATTCTACAAACAAACTTGGAAAAAACTTATCAGGGAGTTTTTTAAAATCATTTTGAGAAAATAATTTAGTTAATGTTGTGTATAAATGACTACCGTGTAATTCAAACATCCCATTTGCAATAGATTTAACTATAATTTTTTGATGAATCCGCATAAAGTCCCATACATCAGATTTTGAATTTGTTACAATATAATTTGGAGTCTGTAACTTATTGTCCATAGCGATGTCGAAAGTTTGTAATCTATTTAATTCAGCATTACCAAAAGTACCAAAATTTCGCCCTGATTTTATTAACCAATTAAGGTAATATTCTAGTGTGTCATATTCTATAATTGCATGTGATTTCTCTAATTGGTCCAAATCACTATTTTCTACTAACCCTGCAATTAAATTTAAAGCGCCTCTTCTATACCAAAATAAATCGCTTCCAAAGTCGCTCCAAGTTAAACCTTTTGCAAAGGCTTTTTTCTTTTTACTTACAAACACATTGAAGTCAATTGAATCAGGAAATATTAAATTATAATCTTCACTTTTACTCTCAAGCCACTTACAAATTAGGTAAACAGTCTGCTCGTTTTCTTCTGTAAATATATTAATCATTAAAAATATGTTATTTAAAATTTTCTAGAATAAAATGATCTCTATCGTCTGCGCAATGCACAACCATAATATACTGAGAATTAAATCCAACCATTCTTTTTCGTAATCGCTGAAAATTATACATGAAGTTTATAAATAATGTTTCAAGGCTAGTTTGATATTCCAATTGATTATTCATTAATTGCTTATTTATCCTTAACGTTTCCTCTACAAAAGAAATTGTGCTCAAATTCTGAAATGGATTTCTGCATAAAAAAAACTGTTTGTCAGCCTTTTTTACTTTTTTGAAATAATACTGCAAAAAATCCATGGTAGTTCTAAAGAAGTATTTTTGAAATACTGCATTTGAGAAATTGGGTATTGGTATACAAAAACATTTCTCAACATTATCAAACTCTGTAATCCTAAAAAGATATGTTGCTGTGAGTTCAGTATATGCCTCCATACATGCTATTTTTTTTTGTACAGACAATTCCATAAATTTAAAAAAAGAAATATAATTTTCAACAATTAAATGCAAAAAAACTAAAGACCTTTTAGAGTCAATTTCAAACCTAAGACTATCATCCTGAATATTCGTATAATTAAATGTTGGTATTCCTATTTTAGTAAACAATTTGATCAAATTATAAGAATTGATTGAGTCAGTCACATTAACTGAACGCATATGGTTAGTATCTATTTTTGAGTTCCTTGTACTTATATCACGTAGATGAATGTTGTGAATACTGTCAATATACTCATTTATTACATCATTTGTTGTAGCTATATTACGAAACTGCTTTATTTCGTCATCAATTTTAACCCAAGAGTAAAAAAGTTGAGCAGATGCAAAATCTGTGACAACTAAGTTGAACAGCAATAAGATCCACTTCATAACATGAAAATGACTAATGAAAATCCCATTTGACGGTTGATTTGTATTTACCATCTAATAAAAGGGTAGCTTTAGTATCACGTGTTTGACCCCAAGCATTATTAATTTCGCTTGGTTCTGGCCCACTTGCCAATGTGACTTTTGAACCACCTATATGCAAACCATTAACCACAGGATCTTGTATTTCAGATCCAGTTAAACTTACAGTTTTAATACTCGCGAATTTCGAACCATTCAATGATTCCAATTTATTTTTTATCATAAAATATTTTTTAGTTGGTTAAAAATTAATATTGCCAGTTTAAGCCATTCATGATAATGCTAAAGGTATCTGCATTTTCGGTAGAGGCTGCCAGTTTATACACCGATTTGAATATTAAGTTATAATAGACGCTACGGTTAATGGTAGAAGGTACAATGGCAGTTTGGGTAGAAGCGCCTATTTGTATTTCGGTAAACAGGAAATTTGCCCCACCTATTCCGTTATTAATAAACAGCCTTATCATGCCTTGGGTAGTGCTTGCCTGCCCTTTAATATGTACAGTTTCAAGTGTAGTTCCCTTTTGGGTAGCTGTCATTATATTTTGTATAGTACCTGTACCATCGAGGTTGGGGTTGGCTGTATTTACAAGGCCCAGCCCATTATTGGCTGAGCGTTTCATGTGGTCGCAACATGCAGGCGTGGCAGGGTAAACCCAATCAAGCCCTTCGGCAATAATATTAAATGATTCTGCATTTTCGGTACTTACATAAAGCCTATTACCTGCTGCCAGGTTAATATCAAGCGAAATTCTAGTTTCAAATGAGGGTTCCACTGCGGTAGGTGTCATGGCAGGTACGGGTACTTCCTGTAGCAATTGGGTACCAGTAGAGTCGTTTACAAAAAAGCGTATCATACCTTGGGTAGTAGCCTGGGTAGCCTTAATTATTACTGAGTTGATAATAGTGCCATTAGCAGCACCAGTCAGTAATCCAGTTAAAGCACCTGTGCCGTCAAGGTTGGCATTGGCAGTGGCAATGTTTACCATACCCGTATTGGCTGAGAGTTCGGAGTAATCCGTAAAATTAAAGGTAGTTTCCATAGTTGTTGGTTTTATAAAGGTAAAATAATGATTTGTTAATTCAAAAGTATTTTTTTTTTTTCTGAAAAAACTTAAATTAATTAATCTTTAACATATGTTTAGCAATATATTTCATTCATTTTAAGTGAATTGATACGCCACTTTTTCTTGAGGCATAAAAAAATATTCCCAGTGCTAAATATTACCTTCTACACATTATAAATAGACCAAATGAATTTAATAATAACAACGACACATTAAAAAATAATTCATTTGGTATTAGCTTAATGATAAGGTGTGTGGGTATTATACCGAACTCTTTCAAACTACTTTTTAAATACATTTGGTATAAGTTGAACATATCTGAATATTTGAGCTATAAATGAAGAAAACCATATTTAAAAATAGTATCTTGTAAAAACGTCGACTAGCAATAAATCTGGGTTTGTGCCAGTAATAACAACTCCTAATAATCAATTGTAACATAGTATAAAGCTATGGGTGATAATCAGCTCTGTGGGATGTTCGGCTCTGTGGCATCCCATAGGCTAGATAAAAAAGATTCTCTGAACCGACTGTAAGCATGCTTTTATTTAAATTCCACATCTAAAATACCTTTTCGTACTCCAAAATAAACAATACAACTACTGTGATAACAATCCTCTTCTCACTCTTTTATTTTACTGATACCAGATTCAAATGTATATAATTTAGTTTGGTTTCAAAAAAACAGGACTTGTATTTTCAACGCCATGATAACCTTATTACCAAAACCAAATTTTATCCTCTTTCATTATTAACCATAATAACCCTGTCTGACGAACAGGCAGGCAATTTCGACGACTTCCCTTTTGATTACTTTCTATAGCTTTTACTATATTACTTGATGTGAATTTTTAAAATCTCGTATACTGACACTTAGATTATTTGTTTCACTTCGCAATATCAAGTGAATGTGATTACTCATAATTACCAAAGCATAAATTATCAAACCTTTCTCTTTTTGGCAAAAACGTAAACTATCTAAAACAATGTCAAAATAAATACTACGAGTAAAAAACCTCTGCACATTTTATCCTGTAAAGGTTAAATAATACATACCTTGTTGGTCATATGTTTTAAATTCAAATAACATTACTTTAAGATAATTGCTTTTTTACAAAACTTAGAGCTCAGAGAACTCTTTTTAATTGTAGTACGAGATAAAGCAGAGCCGAACGTATAGAATAGCGTGTGCAAGTCTATATCAATTTATTTGAATGAACAACTATAAATTTGAGTTCGCACGAGCGACGCTATTGTGCAAAGCTCCTATCCTTAGCAACCTATTCAATTTTGAGATACATATTCTCTCATATTGTAGAAATGTTAATAAAGTGCATTATTAAGCTAAATTGTTTAGATTTGATATACCAAATTAATTCCTAAAATATTAACCCCTACAAATCACACACTATGAAAAGCAAATTTTCAAATTCTCAAACATTCATTACTACACCCTCACAAAATGACCCTGGCTTATTTGTCACAGGTACTGGTGTCATAGATATTGGGGTAACTGGCTTTCAAAATGACGCTAAAGGTTTTTTTTATTTGAGAACTGACTATAATTTAAATAATTTAGATTTCGTGTCGTTAGACGAGGTAAATGGTAGCCACTTTTATGCAGGAGGAAATCTTCATTATGATGTAAATACAGATGATATCTATGTATCTGGAACGGTAACAACGGCAGGTGATAACGCCTTTTTCTTTGATATGATTCAAGATGTATCCACTACACCCTTAATAAATAGTTTTTCCTTAGATCCTTTGAACTGGAACGGCCAAATCGGTGTGAAAACTTTACCGGCTTCCACTGTTGATGGATATCCTAAAAGCGGATGGATAGCGGCTACAGCGTCAGATGGCAACAGAGTTGCCGGAAGAGTTTGTATAAATACCGGAGCAGGTACTGTAAGTTTGCCTGTTATAATGACCACAACATTTAACGCAACTGACTTTAGTAATTGGACAACAGCGCAATCGACTGCTATATACTATTATCCACGAACCTTAAATACGATTGCTCCTGTTCAGTTTTATCTCGGGCAAAGTCATAATCAAATATGGCATCCTAACCACTCAAGCATTGAATATCTTTCTGGAGGAAACCCTACGGAGGAATTTGGACTTACCGGCTTGAATAATACTACAGGAGGACCGAAAGCAGTATTAAACTTTATTGACATCAGTTATGACAATGATTGCAATTACCAGTCAGATCATTTGGGGTTAGACTTGTGGCCTGTTATTGCTGTAGGTGTGGTTGATGTAATTGTTGGAACTCCTGGACAAACCGTCACAACGCCAAACTATAATACGCCAACTGTAACAATTCCTAGTCATCTTTTTTGCACAAATGTCCCATTCAAATCTGAAGTAAATTCTGACAATCAAATTGCAGTATTTGAGTACAACTTAAAGAGTGATAATAATAAAATAATTATGAACTGCGATACCGGAGATGCATATCTGCAAATTTTGAATATTTACGGAGAGATAGTATTAAATAGTAAAATAAATAACTCATTAATTGATCTCGATGTGAATCATTTTCAACCGGGCATATATTTATTAAAAGTAAGCGATTCTTGTAATCTAAATAAAGTCATTAAGAAATTTGTAATTAGATAATTATCATTGGGAATATGATTTTAAATATTTTATCAAATGCAAAAAGGTTCTCACATAAATTTCAATAGAAAATAACTATCAATATGAAAAACGTAAAATCTCTGTTTGAAAAATCGTATTTTATTACATTTTTAATTTTTCTCTATCAAATTCTACCGTTAAAATTGGGGGCTCAGTCATTTCAATGGGCTAAATGTTATGGTGCAAGTCAGGTGGATTATTTTACTGCAACAGCAGTTGATAATTCAGGGAATGTATATGCGAGCGGAGAATTTAGTACCACTGTTGATATAGACCCGAGCCCCAATGTTTTGAACATTACAAGTTTTAATAACTCTATAGATTTTTTTATTATGAAATTAGATACTTTTGGTAACTTGATTTGGGTAAAACAATTTGGAACTGAGGGTGTTGAAATTTCTATGCGAATTACAACTGATTTAAGTGCGAATATTTATCTGATTGGTCATTACACATCTGATAGCTTAGATTGCGATCCGGGGCCTGGCACTTCGTTCGTGTACAATACTGGCAATTTTAAAGATATAGTAGTTATTAAATTAGATAGCTCTGGTAATTTTATCTGGGGGAGGTCAATGGGCTCGCCAACTAAAGATGAGATACCTTATGATATTGAGGTCGATGTGTATGGTAATGTTTATTCAACAGGTATATTTGGAGCTACTGCAGACTTTGATCCCAGTATGAGTTTTTATAACCTGACAGCAGTGGGTCCCAATGACGCCTTTATATCCAAACTTGACGTAAACGGAAATTTTGTATGGGCTAAACAAATTGGAGGGGCTGTAGGTGGAGATAAAGGTAGCTCAATTAAAGTAGATATAAACTCAAATGTACTAATTACAGGTTTAGTAAATTCAATAGCTGATTTAGATCCAGGGCCTGGTGTGGTAAATTTTGGCGGATCAGGTATTTGTATGTTCGTTATATCTCTGAATAGTAATGGTGATTACGTGTGGGGAAAAAGCATTTTAAGAAGTAATAGTAATTCAATGGATATCGATTTCAGTGGAAATATTTATATCACTGGCATTTTTAATGATAGTGCAGATATGGACCCTGGTCCAAACATATATAACGTTTTTGCAGGTGGGCAAAGTGCATATATTTTAAAATTGAATACAACAGGTGATTTTATTTGGGCACGTACACTTATTGACACTATTTTTATTGAACCTAGATGGCTGGTTACTGGCAATAATGGGGAAGTTTATACTATGGGTACTTTTCTCGATTATATTGATTTAGATCCAGGTCAATTTAACTACGCTTTGGCATCATCAGGAAATTGGGATATTTATATGTCAGCACTTGATGCTTCAGGCAATTTTTTATGGGGGCGAAGCTTCGGGGGCTGGAATTCTGAAAGCTGCTATCACCTATCAATTGATCCAAACGGGGCCTTATATTTTAGTGGCATGTTCCAAAGTCCTGCAGTTGATTTTGATCCAGGACCAGGTACATTTAACGTAAATAATAATGGATCTAGTGATGGTTTTTTAATGAAATATGACTTTTGCGGCTTCAATTCTGCCGTTACCCTCAATGGCTGTGATTTTGTAGTAGTCAATGGAATTAACTATAATAATACAGGTAATTATTTGCAGACCTTTATAGGTGCTAATGATTGTGACAGTGTAGTGATGTTGACTATAAATATTGGTCACGATAGTTATGGTAGCCTCACAGATACCATTTGTGGCGTATACAATTACTATGGTCAAATGTACAGCACTAGTGGTATCTTCACCCAGAATATCCCAAATGCTTCGGGTTGCGATTCTATCATGACGCTGAACCTCACTATTCATCCTATTGATTTGACACTTAGCCAAAACGGCTCTGTATTAACATCTAATCAGGTGGGCGCTACCTATCAATGGCTGAGGTGTAATCCTTATCAGGTACTTCCGGGTGAAACCAATCCAAGTTTTAATGCTGTAGGAGGAGGACAGTATGCCGTAATTGTGACTTATGGTGAATGTTCAGACACCACTGCCTGTTTAACTACGAATGCTGCCTACATAACTGACCTGCAATTGCAAAACACTAAAGTATTTCCCAATCCTGCAAACGAAATTTTATACCTGCAACTACCTGACAATTTTGAAAATGTAAGTGTTCGCATGCTGGATTGCACTGGTAGAATTTTAGTTCAAAAAAATACAACCACTACATTCATGGAAATTCCTTTAACAGAATTAAGCAAAGGACTTTATTATATTGAATTGAGTACAGCCAAACAAAAAGCAACGTTTAAGTTTAGTAAATTGTAAATTAAAATAGTTGGCTTTGGAATTATCGGAATGTAAAATTCTCTTCATAAAAACAATAAAATAGTTAACTGTATTTAATATGTCGATTATGCGTTTACTATAATCAGAATCACATATACCTAATATGTAACTCAAAATTTGTGGGGAATCGCTTCGGCACTCAAACTTATAACTAATGTCGCTTTTTCTCCTTGCATCCGCAGAATTAACCACTCAAACCATAAAAATTTATCAATAACATATTGTTTCTCACTTTAATCAGTACTTGCCTTATTTTTGGAAGATAATATATAGGTATGCAGAAATTTTTCCTCACAATGTTTGTTGTTTGTTTTAGTTGTATTACCGTTTTTTCGCAAAATAAAACCGTTACAGGCACCGTCAGAGATACTTTCAATGTTAAATCTGTGGTGTTTGCTTCCGTATCGCTCATTCGTAAATCTGATTCGATACTGATCAGTCATACAAGGTCGAACCAACAAGGACAGTTTACCATGAATGTTAAAGATACGGGTAAATACATTATTCTAATTGCACATGGTTCGTTTGCCGATTATGTAGACGATATTGAAATCACATCTGCCGACACCAAAAAAGAACTTGGCGCTATTGGACTTTTTCAACGTAGCCAGATGCTCAAAGAAGTGATTGTAAAAAATGCCGCTTCTATAAAAATCAAAGGAGATACCCTCGAATACTTAGCTGATAGTTTTAAAGTTAAACAAGGCGCTATGGTTGAAGACTTGCTAAAAGTATTACCCGGTATACAAGTCAATAAAAAGGCGAAATCACCGCAATGGGTGAGAAGGTAGAAAAAGTATTGGTTGATGGAGAAGAATTTTTTGGAGACGACCCCACCATTGCCACCCAAAATATACAATCGAAAGTGGTTGAAAAAGTACAGGTTTTTGACAAAAAAAGTGATCAGGCACAGTTTACTGGTTTTGATGATGGACAAGAACAAAAAACTATCAATCTGAAACTGAAAGACAATATGAATCGTGGTGAATTTGGCAAAGTTGAGTTAGGCGGTGGCTTGTACGATCGTTGGCAAAACCAGGCCATGGTAAACTCCTTTAAAAACAAACGACAAATAAGTGTATACGGATTGATGAGTAGCAATGGTAAAACGGGTTTAGGATGGGAAGATAAAAATACCTATACTGGTGACGGAGGCGGCGGTATGCAAATGGATGAAGATGGTGGCTTTATGTGGAATATGAGTAGTGATGATGATGATGTAGACTGGGGCGGAAGAAATAATACCCCTGAAGGCATTACCAAAGCCTGGGTGGGTGGTGCGCATTATGCCAACAAATGGAACGAAGGCAAACATCATATAAACACCAATTATTCATTTGGCCGTATCAACAAAACAAAGAAAGAAACATCGTATAGAGAAAACATTTTACCGAGTGGCAAATACTATACCATCGATACCTCATCGTCATACAGTAGCCGAAATACACATCGTATATCGGGTAAATACACCTGGATGATTGATAGTAGCCTTACATTAATATACAATTTAAACAGTAGAATTGGCTTCAACGAAAGTATTTCAAACAACAATACCAATAATCAATCATTTACAGAAGTGCCTATCAACAATAGTAACAGAGCTATTGAAAACAACTCCACCACTACACGAGTGACAAATACCATTACAGCCAACAAAAAATTTAAAAAACGGGACGTACTGCCTCATTAAATGTTTCACATACCTACAATAACAGCGATGGACTGGGGTCACAAATCGGGTACAACGATTATAATATTGCGGGGGTAAACACCCACGAAATACTGGATCAACAAAAAGATCAACAACAATTAAAAAGCAATTTAAGTGCAGACCTAACCTATACAGAGCCCCTTTCAAAAAAGTTTTTATTAAAAGCTACCTATGGCTATGCAGCAGAATCAAGTTTGTCAGACAATAAAACATTGGTAAAACCCAATGCTATTGATGAAGAATACACCGTACGTATTGACTCATTGAGTACTGAATTTGACTCAAAAGTGTATAGTCACACAGCAGGTGCTGAATTAAAATTTAATGAAAAAAATACAATGTTACCGCTGGTGCAAAAGTTCGCTATTCGATGTTTCATCAAGATGACTTAGTACGTAATAAAAATTATGATTACAACAGAATAAATGTATTTCCTACCGTTCGTTTTAATTACAAGTTTGATCAATTTAGAAGATTTAATTTTTCATATAATGGATCTACCCGTCAACCGAGCATTACCCAATTACAACCAGTACAAGACAATAGCAATCCGCTTGAAGTATATGTAGGGAATCCAGATTTAAAAATTGGTTATACCCAAAATTTCAATATTGGCTATTTTAGTTACAAAGTGCTTTCAGCCAGAAGTCTTTATGCTGGCGCCAGTTTTTCAAACAGTTTCAACAATATCGCATTGAACACAAGTATTGATGCTTTGGGGAGGTCGGTGAATCAATATGTAAATTTGAATGGTGGTTATAATGCTAATATGTATGGAGGTATCAATACCAAAATACCTAAAACACCCTTAGAAGGCAAATTAAATGTAGGAGGAAATTATGCTCATACCCCTAATATTACCAACAACATCACCGGGTTTACCGATGCTTTAAGCTTGACCTTTACACCGGGATTGACCTTTGCCAAGGAAGAAAAGTTTTTTACAACCCTTGATTTAGGCACCGTGTTTTCAAAAACAACCAATACGATTCAAACAGCTCGTAATATTCAATACATGTCATTTACACCTTCAGCCTCGGTTGAAATATACTTGCCGTATAACCTCGAATTTGGTACCGATGCCGATTATCAATACACCCCACCTGTAGCCCCTTACAAAACAAGTTTTCAACGATTTATCTGGGGTGCGTATCTTAGCTATAATATATTGCCTAAGAAAAATTTAGAATTAAAAGCCTCCATCAACGATATTTTAAATCAAAATAAAGGGTACGAAAGAACCACCACCAACAATACCAATACTGAACGATATTTTCAAACATTGGGAAGATATTGGATGCTATCAGCAGTGTGGAACTTTAGTACAGGACCAATGGCCCAAAGCAAACCAAAATCAAATTATAGCCGCCAGAGAATGAGAGGCGGTGGAGGTCGAAGAAGACATTAATCCTACTAAAAAAATGCTTGTAAAACAATTTAGATTTATGCACAAATACATATTCCTGTTTATTTTAATATTGAATGGTCAAACCCTTTTCGCTCAAAATGATGCGAATCCCGTGATATCATTTAAAGGCAAAATTACATTTGAACGCAAAGTGAATCAGCATAAGCAAATGGATGAAATGATGAAGGGCCGCGGTGGTGGCAACAATGCGATGGCCGATAATATGAAAAAGAATATTCCTAAATATAAGATTGATATTTTCGAATTATTGTTTACCGAAAGTCAAAGCATTTATAAACCAGCCAAAGACGGTATTTCAGAAAGCAAAATGATGTTTGGCAATATTCCAGCCGAAAAAAATATTGTATTTAATAATTACGAAACCGACACAACGATAACTTCAAAAATATTTTTGAAAAAAAATTATTTAGTCAAAGATTCATTACGAAAATTCAACTGGAAAATAACCGAAGAATTTAGAAAAACTGCTGGCTTCAATTGTCGAAGAGCAGAAACCATCATCATGGATTCGGTTTATGTGATTGCTTATTATACCGATGCAATATTGGCTGATGGTGGCCCTGAAGGCTTTAATGGCTTGCCTGGTATGATATTAGGTATTGTGATGCCACGTCTTAATATTACCTATTTTGCTACCAAAGTAGATAATTTTTTAGCCAATGAAGCTGAAATCATGGCCCCAACAAAGGGAGATAAAAAAACATATGCTCAACTAGATGTAAGTCTGCGTGAAAGCCTGAAACAATGGGGCGATTTTTTACAACGTATTTTATGGTTTATCAATGTGTAAAAAACCTTCAGGTCAAACGTTTTAGAAATCATGCCCATGTAATTTATAAAATTTGTCAAGATTTTATAAACCTTCCCTTGTTAAATACCTATTGAAATAAAGCTTAGCACTCTTTTATTAAACCTCTTAGTAGACAATTCATGATTTCACAGGGGTATTCCCTAAAAAATAAAGATATTTAATTTACTTTGCAGTATGCAATCACTTAAATCACAATTTCTATTAAACCCTGCTATTACTTACCTTAATTTTGGTTCGTTTGGCGCTTGCCCCAAACCTATTTTTGAAGATTATATCAAATGGCAATACCTTTTAGAAAGCGAACCTGTTCAATTTATTGCTTTTGATGGACAAACCTACTTGCAACAATCACGTGCAGCACTTGCCTCATATATTCATTGTGATGCAGATGATGTGGTGTTGGTTACTAACCCATCGTATGCTGTCAATATCATCACCAAAAGTTTTCCGCTCCAACCCGACGACGAAATACTTACTACCGACCTTGAATATGGAGCATGTGACAAAACCTGGAATTACTATTGCAAAAAAGCAGGGGCTATTTATCGTAAACATGCTATCAAACTTCCTATTACTTCAGCAGAAGAGCTGGTAAATGATTTTTTCAAATCGGTCAATGTTAAGACCAAACTTATTTTTATCAGCCATATCACGAGCAGTACCGCCTTAATATTACCCGTTGCAGAAATATGCGCACGTGCAAAACAAATGGGTATTATGACCTTTGTAGATGGTGCGCATGCTCCTGGTCAGGTGTCTTTAAACCTTGACACGCTGCAGGCGGATATCTATACCGGTGCTTGTCATAAATGGATGATGACACCTAAAGGATGTTCCTTTTTATATGTCAAAAAAGAATACCAGCACCTATTCGATCCGCTGATTGTGAGCTGGGGTTATGACAGTGCAATGCCCAGCCATTCTCGGTTTTTAGATTATCATCAGGGTCAGGGTACGAGAGATTTTTCAGCCATGCTGACGATTCCCAAAGCCATTGCGTTTATGCATGACAATCACTGGACCGCTGTGGCAGCCCAATGCAACAAACTGGTAATGGACAATGCGTTGCGGTTTTGTACTTTATTGCATGCCCAGCCATTAAGTCCAGTGCATCCTGATTTTATTGGGCAGCTTTATAGTATTGCTATCAACAGCCCTGAACCAGAAAAGCTGCAACGTCAATTATTTGAAAAATATAAAATTGAGATCCCTGTGATGCGTCATGGCGACAAAGTGTTTATCCGATACTCTATCAATGCGTTTAATTCGCAGCATGATCTGGATGTATTGTACAATGCTTTAGAAGAAATTATCAGGGAAGGTATTTTGATCAGGTTGTGAGGAATGGAATAATGTAAAAAGTGATCTTCGAAACGGCAGTATTTATCACTTATAGATTCTGTGTTACAAAACAAAAATAACCTTATAATATTTCATTCACTTTAGCCTGTTCCTCCTTCACCTCTACCCGCTTCATTCTTTCCAGCATACCCAATACTTCTTCAATCGATTTTACCTGATCTACAATCAGCATAAAATTGGTACCGACATTTTTAAGTCGCGCATTTTTTATCTGCAGTTGTATCACTTTCAGGATATGTTTGAAGGTGTCGCTTTCAAAATAAGGCGAGTCAGGATTGGAAACAAAGTATAATCGCAATTGTTTATTTTTTAAAATCAGCCGTTCAAAACCCAGGTCTTGTGCAGTCCAGCGGGCACGCAACGCCACTAACAAGCTCTTTACCGGCTTGGGTATCGGACCAAAACGATCAATAAGAGAAGATTCAAAACGTAACAACGATGCCTCATTTTCACAATTGTCTAGTTGTGTATACAATGATAATCTTTCCGCTATGCTTTCAACATATGAATCGGGTATCAAAATTTCTAAATCGGTGTCTACCGTACAGTCACTTACAAAATCTTCCTTATCAAGTATCTGGTCTTTAAATACTTCTTTAAATTCATGATGTTTGAGTTCCCTGATAGCTTCATTAAGTATCTTCTGATACATTTCAAAACCTATATCGGTAATAAACCCACTTTGTTCACCACCCAACATATTACCTGCCCCTCTAATATCAAGGTCGCGCATGGAGATGGAAAAGCCGCTTCCCAACTCGCTATATTGTTCTATGGTTTGAAGTCTTTTCTTCGAATCGCTTGGCAATAAAGCCAATGAAGGTGCTAATAAATAACAAAATGCTTTTTTATTGCTTCGGCCTACACGCCCCCTTAATTGATGCAAGTCACTCAAGCCAAAGTTATGGGCATTGTTGATGATGATGGTATTGGCATTGGGTATATCTACCCCACTTTCCACAATATTGGTACAAACAAGTACATCATATTTCTGTGCCATAAAATCGAGGATGGCTTCTTCCAATTCATCCCCTTCGAGCTGTCCATGGGCCATGCCTATACTAATATCCGGACACAAGGCTTGTATATGGGCTTTCATTTCAGCTAGCCCTTGCACACGATTATGTATAAAAAATACTTGTCCGGCACGTTCTGTTTCATAATAGATGGCATCGCGAATGAGTTCATCATTAAACATAGCAAGCTCTGTATGTACAGGCTGTCTGTTGGGTGGAGGAGTATTGATTACACTCAAGTCTCTCGCTCCCATCAATGAAAATTGCAAGGTACGTGGTATTGGTGTGGCCGTAAGGGTGAGCGTATCTACATTGGCTTTAAAACTTCTAATTTTTTCTTTAGAGGCCACCCCAAATTTTTGTTCTTCATCGATGATTAATATGCCTAAATCTTTAAATTCAACATCTTTACTCAGCAATGCATGGGTACCTATGATGATATCAATTTTACCTTCCTTCAATCTCAATAAGGTATCTTTTTTTTCTTTGGATGATTTAAATCGATTGAGGTAATCAACGGTACATGGAAAATCCTTTAGTCTTTCTCTAAAATTTTGAAAATGCTGGTATGCCAGGATGGTTGTTGGCACCAATATCGCTGCTTGCTTACTATCTACCACACTTTTAAAAGCTGCACGTATGGCCACCTCCGTTTTCCCAAATCCTACATCACCACATACAAGCCTGTCCATGGGCGAATCACTTTCCATATCTTTTTTCACATCTGCAGTGGCAGTGCTTTGGTCAGGTGTATCTTCATACATAAAACTGACCTCAAGCTCGGTTTGTAAATATGAATCAGGAGAATGGGCAAACCCTTTTGAGGCTTTACGTTGTGCATAGAGTTTGATAAGATCTCCAGCAATATCTTTAATTTGTTTCTTCGTTTTCGATTTTAGCTTCTCCCATACCCCACTGCCAATTTTATGTATTTTAGGTACGGTCCCCTCTTTGCCTGTATACTTTGTAATTTTATGTAATGAGTTGATATTGACATAAAGCACATCATTGTCTTTGTATATAATACGCACTGCTTCCTGCATCACCCCGTTCACGTCTATTTTTTGCAAACCACTATACCTGCCTACCCCATGATCGATATGTGCTACAAAGTCGCCTGCTTGCAAATCTTTCAAGGCCCGCAAACTCAATGCTTTCCCTTGCGAGTAAGCTTGCTTCATTTTATACTTATGATAACGTTGAAATATCTGATGATCTGTATAACAAACCACTTTAGTGTCTTTATCTATAAAGCCTTGCGAAATTGAATGAGGAATGGGTGTAAATAAAATATTCGCATTCAACTCTTGAAAAATGGTACGAAGTCGTTCTAATTGTTTGGGGTTTTCTGAAAAAATAAAGATGTTGAAATGCTCGGCTGCCTTGTCTTGCAAATCCTGGATCAACATTTCAAAATTTCTATTAAATGAGGGTTGATCTTTGGTTTGAAATGGAAAGTTGCGTCTAAGGTTCATGGAAAAAACCTCAGCGGCAAACCCTTTACCAAACTCAACAACAGTGCGTTGTTGTATCATGTGTACAAACTGCGTCATCGTTGAAAAGTCATCAACGGTTAAGGTTACTTCAAGATCGTTGGTATCATGTATTACGATGTTACCTTTTTGTTCAAGATGCGACAATAGCTTTCCAATGCGTTCTACAACAAGTTCGGCATCATGCATCCATACAATAGTATTAGCAGGAAGAAATTCAAATAAAGTTACTTTTTCCTGGGTATCAAAGTGCGTTTCAATATTGGGTATGATGGTAACCTGCAACAATTTGCGTTCGCTCAATTGTGTTTCTGGATTAAAAAATACGTATCGTATCAACTTCGTCGTCAAACAATTCAACACGGTAAGGATGTTCATTGCCAAATGAATAAATATCGATAATCCCCCCCCGGATGGCAAACTGTCCGGGCTCATATACAAAATCAACTTTTGTAAAACCCATCGACACCATAAACTCGGTTAGAAACGAAACATCCAGTTTTTCACTTTGCTTGATGTAGATGGTATTTTTAGAAAACGATTCAGTATTCACTACTTTTTCTACAAGTGCTTCAGGATAGGTTACCAGTACTTTTTTATGAGGATTTATTGTGTTCAGCTTCATCAAAGCTTCAGCCCTCAGCATCACATGACTGCTATTGAGTTCTCCAATTTGACCCGTTTTTTTATAACTGTCTGGAAATAAACAAATATCCAAGGCACCGGTTAATGTTTCAAAATCATTTTGAAAATAAGCCGCCGATTCTTTATCGTCTAATATAAATAGATGGTTGTAATCGATTTGCTTAAAAACACTGCTCGCTATAAAAGAAAAAGCGGATGCATGAATGTTTGTTAGCTGTATGAGCTTCGGTGAGGGCAATACGATTTCATCTGTCAAAGGTTTTAGACACGCATGTTGAAGATAGAGATCCTGCAAATATTGCAAATTCATAAGAGGCGCGAAGGTACGTTATACCCAGGTGTTTTTCAAAACTATTCAAGGGCTTGAAAATGATAGAGCCCAATTATACAATAAAAAGGTAAGCTTTAGGGTTGATATAGCAATTTAGCCATTTTGATGGCTTGGGCATTACCATCTGGCACAAAGTATACAAAATAGATTCCTTTTGCATACCCTTTAAAGGAAAGGATAGAAATGGGTTTTAAGGTATTGCCTTCAAACATTTTATTGCCTATAGCATCATAAATCATTAAAAGCCCATTGGTGGGAGTTTCAATATTAAAATATTCGCTGGATGGATTTGGCCATATTTTCATTTCATGCTGATCTTGTACAGTATAGGATTGAATGGCTGTAGGTGTCAATATCCATTTTAAAGCAATGGTGGTGTATGGTGCTGACCAGGTGGGTGATACATTTTGCACTGCCATACTCGGATTGATGTCAGAAATACCATTTGACGAAAAGTTAAAATAAATTTCATTATCATAAAGTCTAAGTTTTGCCCATTCGGCATATACCGATGAATCTGACTTTACCTCAGCGCTGCTCATATGCATCCCATTTTCGGTGAAGACGGACAAGGCCATATCTCTTTTATTGGCATACAAGGTGGTGTCATTGGCTCCAGTGTTGGTATGGATAGAATCAGAATAGGCATACAGGTAATATAACTTATTGTTTTTAAAAGCCACATCATAAATATTATCAGCACCATTACCACTCATGATTTTTGACCAACTACAATTGCCATTTGCATCCCATTTTTCAACAAAAAAATCACTAGGCCCATTGGCAATAGCGGTGGTATTATTACTGAGTTGTATAGTATCAGTAAACGAAGAGAATAGATAAAACGATTGATTGTCTTTCAAACAAAGTTTTAATGAAAAGTTGTTGTCATTAGGGAAATTTTTAGACCACTGCAATACAAAATTTGCATCATATTTAGCAATGCAATAATTATAATATCCACTTTGCAAAGTATAATTCACAACACCTGGGCCTGGGTCTACATCGATGGTTCCAAAATAAGCATAAATGGCATAATAATTTCCCAGACTGTCTATTGCAAAATGGCTCAATGAAGCACTGCTGTCTACTTGCAAAGTTTTTACATCAACATAATTACCAGAAGTATCTAAGGTTAGAAAAAAAGCATTGTTGTGGTAGCAATTGGCATTCACTAAGTTATTTCCAACACTGGGATCGAAGTCTACTGTTTTTCTAAAACTACCACCAAAAACAAGTTGGCCATTGGGATGATGATTTGCCAGGTATAAATCGCAATACATACCTGCGATATTGGTATTCCCAAATTTTTTCGCCCACATAAAATTTCCGTTGCCATCTAATTTTATCAAAAACCCTTCTACATCATTTGCATTGGTTTGTTGAAACATCGATACCCCATTTGTTGGATCCATATCTATAAGTCCCCGGTATCGCCCCGACAAATAAATATTACCTGCGCCATCCACTAAGGTTTGATAAATATACATAAAATCATTTAAATAATTTACAGGCATCCAAGTATGTGACCACAAGACTGTATTATTGGGCGACATCACCAACACGCCACTTCCCGGATTTTTTACCACTGTTTCATTGTAAATATGAACATTACCCGGCATTGCCTTTGCACTGTCATTTAAGATTAAGCTATACACCATATTATTATTCGGCATACGTTCAAAATCTGTTATTACAGGATTTGACAGCCGTCCATCAAGTTGAAGATACGAATGATACACTTGTGAAAATGTGACTTGCACACTTAACAAGATCAACAGCATTAATACATTTTTTTTCATACAAGTTTAATTTAAGAGTATCTGAGAATGATTATTGTAAAGATACCATAGATGTAGCAAAAACACTTAATAATTTAGCCTCATTATTATGGGCAAATTGCCTGCAATCATTGAACCACAATAAAAAAGAGACCCTTTTTAAAAATGTTTCGAAGGTAATAATGGATATCTGCTGGGTTAAAACAAATTTTTGATATAATCAAAAAAGTAAGAATAGACCACGCAACGAATAATGACAGCAAGTAAACATAGTCGAACCAATTGCACCGGATGCACCCCAAAACCATATCCAATACCAATACTTGCCGGAGCCCCTAACAAAAAAGTGCCTACAAAGCCAATACCAAAAACCCCATATTTATTCCACAATTTCAACATCAGTTTCTCCTTGGTTGAATCTGTTTTGGTTTTTGGTTTTCGATATCTATTGAAGAACGCTTTGATTCGATCTCCTAAAAATGCAGCAATAAAAACCCCGGAAATACCACCAACCAGGGTAGCCAAACAAATGACATGAGGAGATAATTTAAAGGCCATGCCTGATGCAATGGCAACATAAATTTCGAAACTGGATAAAAAGGTAACCGTCAATATTTTATAAATCATAAAGAATCAGCATACTGAAACATTTCAATATGCGGGCGAAGGTAGAATTTAAAATGCAATAGTGTTAAGAATACTCTTTCTGATCAGAAAAAGGATAAAACAATGTGATCTAAATCCAACACTGACCAATACCAATAGCATGTATGTTTAATGCTATTATTTTAAACAATCAGCGGATGATTCCTTTTTACACATCAGTATTACTGTACAACGAGGTTGAAACATGAAAAATAAAATGTAATTCAAATACACTATTTTCGCCTTATGGTAGAAATGCATCCGCATATTCAACGTTTGCTGAAGTGCATTGCACTTGAAGAGAAAGAAGAGGTAAAACGTTATAGTCTTGATCAATTACATACATTACGTTCTTTAAAAGCGGAAGGCTTAGCACTCCACCCGCTTAAAGTGATTCGTAAATCATTTGGATATGCCGATTATCCAGAAATACAATTTCGTTTAAACTTTCCGACAGAAACAAATCAGTTTCGAGACGGGGTAGCCATCGAATGTTTTATACATGGCGAAGAACCTGTAAAAGGAGTCATGATGCAAATGGAAGGCAAATCGGGTGAGTTTCGATTGTTTGCCCCCGACTTTCCTGATTGGATAGAAGAAGACGGAGTAGGTATTAAACTTTCGCCCGACCAACGTACTACAGCACTCATGAAAAAAGGCCTGCAGGAACTGTCTACAAATAATGAACTGTTTCCATTATTTACAAGCATCCATAACGACGCATTAGAAAAGCTGCCTATACCGAATCGCCCATTATATAAACTGACTTACTTTAATCAACAACTCAACGAAAGTCAGCAAGAGGCGGTATCGGCTATAGTACAAAATGAAAAAATCTGTATCGTACATGGCCCCCAGGTACAGGCAAAACAACCACCCTTATAGAAGCCATCAAACAATTGGTAAACAACCAAGAAAAAGTATTGGTATCAGCTCCCAGTAATGCTGCCGTTGACAATATTGCTATCGGACTTCAAAGAGTAGGTTTAAAAATACTTCGTGTAGGAAATTCAAGTAAAGTCAATGAAGCCATTTTCCCTTTTACCCTTGAAGGCAAAATGACTGACCCTAAACAAAAAAAGGAAATCAAGGAATTGAAAATACGTGCCGAACAATTCAGAAAAATGGCCTTAAAATATAAAAGAAGTTTTGGCAAGGCAGAGCGCGAACAACGGAATCTATTGTTTAAAGAAGTAAAAAATATTCGTACTGAAATCAAGAAAATATTAGCCTATAACGAAGAAAAACTGTTTGAACAAGCTGATGTCATTTTAGGTACGCCTATTGGACTTTTAGATGCGAAAATGGGAAAAGTCACCTTTGACACTTTAGTGATTGATGAAGCAGGTCAATGCATTGAACCTTTAGCCTGGTGCATATTTCCTTTGGCAACAAAGTTTGTACTGGCAGGCGATCATTTTCAATTACCCCCCACTGTTCTTTCCGATGCAGCCGCAAGATTAGGTTTTAACCAATCGATTTTAGAAGTATGCATCCCTTCCATTTCCAATACCTATTTACTCAATATTCAATATCGGATGCGGGCTTCCATCGCTGGCTTTTCAAGTAATTATTTTTATGAAAGTAAACTTAATACCGCCAGTCATTTAAGCAATCAAGCAACCCATATTACTTTTTTTGATACTGCTGGTACGGGATATGCCGAAGAACGAGGACCCAATGGCGTAAGTTTATTAAATAATGGCGAAATAGAGATGGCCATTAAAATTATTGAAACGGCTCAGTTAAATTTAGCCCTCACTGCATTTATCTCACCCTATGCAGGTCAGGTTATGTTAGCCAAAGAGATGCTACCCGACAATGTAAGAATCAGTACTATTGATAGTTTCCAAGGTCAGGAACAAGAAAACATTTTGATATCACTGGTACGTTCCAATGAAGATAACCATATTGGATTTTTGAGCGATTACCGAAGAATGAATGTGGCAATCACCCGGGCTAAAGAGCAACTTTTTATTATTGGTGATAGTGCTACACTTGGCAATGACAAATTCTATAAAAGCTTACTTGAATATATTGAAACAAATGGTTCTTATCGAAGTGTATGGGAATTGATGGAATAATCACAGCATTGCAGGCCATTTAAAAGTAAATAAATGATTTGCATCTCATAACAACGTCTTATTAATAACAATCAAACTTTATAAAGGTTACCTTCGCCGGCTCAATTTATTCAATATGCACAGAATCAGCACGTACAGAAAACTGTTAAATGCGACCCCAGCCACCGACTTAGCTCAACTTAAAGTAAATTATCGCAATTTAATCAAAGAATGGCACCCTGATAAAATACAAGATGACGAAGAACGTAAAGCAATTGCAGAAGTAAAAAGCAAGGAAATCATTGCTGGTTATCATTTTTTGGTAAGTATCGCACCTGAAACCAAAGCACAAAACCTGGAAGAATATAATAAAGTTATCACAACCACCTATGTTGATGATTTTGTGTATAAAAAACAAAACTTGCATATCACTTTTCAAGATGGGAGTACCTATGAATATTTAGGCGTTCCACGTAATGTATATGTAAAAATGGTGAATTCACCTACCGTAACAAGGTTTGCAAAACGTCATATTTTTACTTCATATACCTATCGAAAAATTGGTAAGGAGACAGAAGCTTAATCCTTTTTTATAAATATTTAGGTTGAAGCCAATGTACTTTATATGAATCTTTGAATGGAATTTTATATAAATACATTCATTCTTACTCTAACATTATTTTTTGCATCTTTCTTTGTTCGTTGGTTTTCATTTCTACAATATACATGCCTTTGGCATAAGCACTGAGTGGCAAAGTATGCATACCAGCCGTAAACTGAATTGTAAACAATGGAGTACCTATTGCAGTATACACAATAACAGTATAGGGTGTATTTGCATCAAAACGAATCAAGCCATTGGCTTCTTCATGTATCTGTAAAGTTTCCCTATCATTTGCCAGATCATTGACCGACACGCCACTCAAGCATGATGAAATTCCCGTGAGGGTGCTTAATTCATTACATAAATAATTATAATTGCTTAATTCTGCAGCAGATAAATTTTGAAGTAATAAATTCGTTTGCTCCGTTGGATCGATGGTCATATTAAAAAATTGTTGCGTACCGTTGTCAAATTTTATAAGATGATAATCGAGGTTTCGAATAGACTTTCCATCTTTAGGGGTTGGTGTTGGGGTAAACAACTCGGTAAATGCCCAATCGCGAATATTCGTATTTTGATTTTTCAAAATGGGTACAATACTTTTTGAATCAATAACAGTGCCATTGGGGATGGCAGTGGTCCAATTTGAAAAGCCTGCCAATTCTAAGGATGTGGCAAAAACATCTTGCACATTGACGAGTGCATCTGAACTTCTATTTGGGTTTACCACAGCTGGCCCTGAAATCATGAAAGGTACATGCACCCCATAATCATAGAGGGTTCCTTTGGTATGCGTTGTATCTGCAATTTGTATCACACGTTTATCATTACCATTATCACCCATAAAAATAAAATTTGTACTATCCATTTTATTATTCGCAATCAACCATTGCAACAAACGACCTGTTTCGGTATCCATCGCTTCTATCATGGCTTTGAAATATAAGGGTGCATTCTGATTAATATGTTGCTGAGTGCCTGTCAATCCTGTTACAGTATGCAAACCAGCAGGTGGAACATGAAAAGGAGTATGAGGTGCGTTAAAAGCTAACCATAAAAAAAACGGTTTATTGTTTTGTATGGTATCTAGCCAGGCAATAGCATCATCGATGGTTTCGGTGGTTGCATAATTGGTAATGGTATCTGTTTGAATGCCATTGGTGACTTTTGTCCAATTGTAATAACTGGCGATGGCTCCCGAAAAATTTCCTTTAAATAAATCATATCCAAAGTTTTGGGTAGGATATAATAACTTTTGGGGTGTTTGCACATTCATATGCCATTTGCCAATATTCGCAGTAGTATATTTTACAGGGGCATCATATTTCAATAATGATGCGATGGTCATTTCAGCTGAATCAAGATCATTTGAGTTCGCAGCGCCAATCACTGTACCCACACTTGTTCGAAATGAATAGCGACCTGTAACGGTACCCGCTCTTGTAGATGAACAATAGGGTGTTGCCCATGCATTTTTAAAACGCACACCTTTTTGCAACAAGGAACGTATGTTGGGCATTTTAGCAGTGTCTGTTGCGTTATCAGTAAATCCACAATAATCGGCGCCTAAATCATCAGCAATAATCACAATTACATTTTGCTGTGCATGACACCTATTGGTCATAAATAAAACAAAGGTAAAAAGGAGGAGGTATTTCATAAAAGTAGCTTTGGACTCATGTTATTTAGAAAGGTTTAACAAATGGACGTTATTAAAAAAATCAATCCGATACTAAAATAGAAGTTTTGAACACCTCAAACAATATTAAATGGCATAAATATCTATTTTGAATGTCTTGACCTATCAAATATAATGCGTGATGACAAATATTGTAGTATAAATTGCTCCCATTTGTATGCAAAAGATGTCGCAAAATCAATGATTTTAAAAGGTATTCAATAAACCTTGCACATATTAAGAATTGTAGTTTAATTTTACCAATCAATAAATAAAACGGCATGAGTGCAAATACCCTTAAGAAAACCTTTCTGAATAAAAGCGAAATCAAGGCAATGGATGCAGAACATAAAAGAAAATTATCGTTCAACATTGGCAAATACAATGATACCGTGGTGAAAGGGAAACAACAGTTTGCCGATTTAGACAATGCCAGAAAAAAAGCAAAGAATATTAAATGGAAAACGATTGAACATCTTGATAAATACTTAGTTGAATTTGAACAAAATTTTACAAAAAATGGCGGTAAAGTAATCTGGGCACGCGATGCACAAGAAGCCAATGAAGCCGTACTTGAAATATGCAAACTTCATCAAACCACCCAGGTAGTGAAAAGTAAAAGTATGGTGACAGAAGAAATTCATCTCAACGACTTTTTGGAAAAAAATCATATTGAAAGTGTAGAAACCGACTTAGGCGAATATATTCAACAACTCGATGGCGAAGCACCCTATCATATTGTAACCCCTGCCATGCACAAAAGCAAGGAAGATGTAGCTAAACTTTTTCATGAAAAACTTGGTGTAGAACCCAACCTCAACCCCAGCGAACTTACATTAATTGCCCGTAAAAACTTAAGGGCTAAATATACATCTGCTCAGGTAGGAATTACGGGTGGCAATTTTTTACTGGCCGATGTGGGTGGTGTATGTGTAACCGAAAATGAAGGCAATGGCCGCTTGACTACCGCCTTCCCAAAAGTTCATATTGCCATCGTAGGTATTGAAAAAATGATACCCTCCATCAAAGACTTAAATTTATACTGGCCACTTTTAGCGACCTATGGTACAGGACAAAATGTAACTGTTTATAATACCATTTTTACTGGAGCCAAAAAGAAAAACGAAGTAGATGGTCCTGAAGAAATGTATGTTATACTGCTTGATAATGGCAGAACCAATTTGCTCAAAGACCCCAATGTACGTGAAAGCCTCTATTGTATTCGTTGCGGGTCGTGCCTCAATGCATGCCCCGTTTATAAAAATATAGGTGGACATACTTATGGTGCTACTTATAGTGGCCCTATTGGCTCAGTGATTACACCACATATGAAAGATTTTGACGAATTTAAACATTTAAGTTATGCTTCCACTTTATGCGGAAACTGTACAGAAGTTTGTCCACTAAAAATCAATATTCATGGCATGCTACATTATAACCGTACCCTCGCGGTGAAAAAAAATGACACCGATTTCTCTGAAGATACAGCCTGGAAAATGTGGCGTTTAGCGATGACACACAGAAGCATGATGGATATGGCTGGGGCAGGCATTAAAACAAAAGTGGTAAATACCTTGTTTAAAAACAGCTGGAGCAAACGGAGAGATGGCTTGGCATTTCATAAATCGTTTAAACAGCTATTCGCAGAAAGAAAAAAATAAATTTGAATTCAATCAGTATTTATACCAAATTATATACAGAGCGTCAGGCTTATGTATTTGAATTTATTTTTGACCAGGTACTGGGTATTCCCTATAAAGTATTTAATGCCGATCATGATTTTATACAAGATAATAGTTTTAAAATCAATTACTCAAGCGATATAATAAAAGCCGATTTGCAACTTGTACCCCATGGCTTATTGTTTGAAAAAGATATCAAGCCCCAAACAATCGATATACACCATTGGCAATCTCTACCTATCTTTTTTTCTTCTCCTCATCCTGAAATCCCCTTTGATCTTTTTAGTGCTATTTTTTATTTAATCAGTCGTTACGAAGAATACTTACCTTACAACCCTGATGAGTATCAACGTTATCCGCATAAACTTTCAATTGCTTTTAAACAACAATTTTTACATCAACCCCTTGTTGACCAATGGATTCAAACTTTTAAAAAAGAGCTGCAACGTAAAAATTCAAACCTTGTTTTTAAGGAAGCAGGCTTTACCTTTTTGCCAACTTATGATATTGACATTGCCTATAGTTATTTAGGAAAAAGCTTTCCACGCCAAATAGCAGGAATGACAAAAGATTTTTTGCATGGTCACTTTTCAAAACTGAAAGATCGTCTACTGACATTACTAAGAAAACAAACAGACCCTTATGATTCATATTTGTTTCTAAACAACTTGCATCAACAACATGCATTAAAACCACTTTATTTTTTTCTTGTAGGTGAGCAAGGGCCTCTTGACAAAAACATTTCATTTCATAACAAACATTTTCAATCACTGTTTAAAGAAATCTCTGCCCGTTACCCTATCGGGCTTCACCCTTCGTTTCAAAGCCATCAATCAAAATCCATTCTTGAAGCTGAAAATGCAAAATTACAGACACAAAAAAGCAGACAACATTATATTCGATTTTCTTTACCCAACACTTATCAAAATCTGATAGACATAGGTATTACCGAAGACTATTCGATGGGATACGGAAGTATCAACGGGTTCAGGGCAAGCACCTCTTTTCCATTTTATTGGTTTGATCTATCGAAAAATGAAAAAACTTCATTACAAATTTTCCCATTTTGCTATATGGAATGTAATTCTTTTTATGAACAACAATTGAGCAAAGAAGAAGCCTACAAAGAAATGTTGCATTATTACCATGCAGTTAAAAATACCGGAGGAAACTTGATAACGATTTGGCATAATTTTTCATTGGGCAATGATGACTTATGGCGTGGCTGGAAAGAAATCTATGAACAATTTATTCAAGTAGTTTGTTCAAAAAAATAAATCACTCGCTATACCATCTGCAAACAATTTACCTTTAGTTGTTAAACAAATCATGTGATCATTATGTATGAATAACATCTGTTGATTTTGCCATTTGTTTACTTTATTCATAAACTGATTTAATGCTGATTGATTTAGCTTAGCTGATAGCAATGATAAATCAAGCCCTCTTGATTGTCTGATCGAAACCATAATCAATTCATTTATTTTATCAGTACTGCTTAATATCTCCTCTTCATAGGGAAGTATATTTTTTTGAATTTGTGCAATATATAAAGCGTTGTTAGCCACATTCCATCTTCTGGTTTGTTTGTTGTAGGAATGTGCTGATGGGCCAATGCCTAAATATGAACTATCGTTCCAATAGCTACTATTATGTTTTGCTTCAAAACCCGGCAATGCAAAGTTTGAAATTTCATAATGTGCATATCCTGCGTGCATTAATCGTTGCATTAAATATTCGTATTGTCTTGCACTCACCTCATCATCTAAAGGCTTTGTTTTTTGTTTCTTGATCATACTGGCTAAAGCGGTTTTAGGCTCTACCGTCATTGCATAACAAGAAATATGAGGGATGTTTAATTGTAACATTTTATCTATGTTCTGTTTCCACTTTTCATCTGTCAGTAAAGGAAACCCAAAAATCAAATCGGCACTTATATTTGAAATACCATTTTCCTTGGCTAAAAGAATGCATTCAAAAGCTTGCAAACGGTCATGCGCTCTATTCATAAATTGTAAGTCATCGTCAAAAAAACTTTGAATACCAATACTCAATCGATTGATTCCCATGGCAGCATAGGATTTAATTTTTAACGCTGTGATATCGTCAGGATTCGCTTCTAAAGTGCACTCAATAGTATCAGCCACCTTAAATACTTTTCTTACTTCATCGATAAGCTGTTGTATAGCACTCTCGGGAAAAATACTTGGTGTACCACCCCCAAAATAAATGCTTTCGATTGTTTCATCTCCTAAAAAATCTTTTTGTAAATTGATTTCATGCAATAAACATTGCGTCATTTCGTTTATAAATTGTAAGGACGTCGAGAAATGAAAGTTGCAATAATGACAAGCTTTTTTACAAAAAGGAATATGAATATAAATACCAGCCACTGAAGTTAAAAAATTGATGTTTACAAATTAAATTCAAAAAAACAGAAAATCGTATGCTTCTTTTTATGAATAAAACGGAGATAAAACACAAATGTAGTTTCTTTGCTATTATAATAACTTCATAATTATTAAAATTATCTATCTATACTTGTTCTTATGCTGTGCATTATGCACGCAAGCTCAACAACACCGTTTGGTACTGGCTGGTGTTGAAAAGGATACATTTATTGTACTGTCTCAAATCAACAATCAGTTTCCCTCTTTTGTAGAGTGCCAAGCTGCTTTACAAGAGGCTCATATGAAGTTGCTCACATTTGGTTATCTGGGCAATTCGGTTGATAGTGTACAATCAAATGACAGTTTAACGACAGCTATAGTTCGTGTGGGCAATAAGTATACATGGGCTTCATTAAAAAACAACAATATCCCTTCCTGGCTTTTAAGTCAATCTCGTTTTGATGAACATAAATATTTTAATCAAGCAATTGAAATAAAAAAAATCACCCCTGTTTTCGAAAAAGTTATTCGTTACTTCGAAGACAATGGATATCCTTTTGCTTCATTATTTTTAGATAGCATAAGCGAAATAAATGGCAAAGTTTCGGCCAATTTAACACTCGATAAAGGTCCTTTTATAAAAATAGATACCATTGTGATAAATGAAGATGTAAATATTGCCCATGCTTATATTACCCAATATATAGGTATCAAAGAAGGCAGCGCCTATAGTGAAACAAAAATTAAAAGTATCAATACACGAATCAGGGAATTATCCTTTTTGCAAGAATCCGCCCCCTGGCGTATGGATTTTACAAGTACTACAAACAAACTAAATCTGTATTTAAGATCTAAATCAGCTAATAAGGCAGATGTGCTAATTGGTTTACAACCAAACAATCAGGAAACTGGTGGAAAGTTTCTATTGACAGGAGATATAAAATTAGCTTTTGTCAATGCATTGGGACAGGGAGAAAACCTGCAACTCAACTGGCAAAATCTACAATACAAATCCCCACGTTACAATATTTTATTTTCGGCACCCTATTTATTAAAATCTCCCATAGGGATTAGTGGGAAATTTGATTTTTACAAAAAAGACACTACGTTTCGAACCATCAATGGTGAATTAGGTTTGTTTTACCAATTCAATGCCAATGATAAAATTAAAATTTATTACGAACTGGCTAGTTCAAGGTTAGGAACTGTGAATGTTGCCGCATTGCTTGCCTCACGTAAGTTACCAAACAATGCAGATATTACTTACAAAACAATAGGTGCTGAATTGCTCATACAAAAGGTAGATTATAAATTAAACCCCCGAAAAGGCTATAAAGTATTACTTAATGCTTCCATTTCCTTTCGAAACATTTTAAAAAACAGCACCATTGAAAATACATTTGACCCAATAGAAGGGAAAAACTTTTCCTATTTGTATGACACCATTACTTTGAAGAACTACAAATACAATATCTATGCACAGCTTCAATATTTTTTACCTCTATCAAAAAGGTTGATACTTGCAAGCATCTACAGTGGGGGACTTGCCTTTAGCACGAATGCTTTGTACCGAAATGAACTTTTTCAAATAGGCGGTTACCGATTACTACGAGGGTTCGACGAAGGAAGTATTTTTTCGAATCATTATCATGTAATCAGCCTAGAGCCACGTTATCTGATTTCACTGAATTCCTATTTTTTTCTATTCAGCGATCTGGCTTATGTGGAATCAAAATTTGCTGAGACCTTTCTTAAAGATACGCCCTACAGCGTGGGGTTCGGCATGGCCTTTGAAACCAAAGCGGGTATTTTTAATATTAGCTATGGGGTTGGGAAAAACAATAGTCAGCCATTTGAATTAAAAAACTCAAAAGTACATTTTGGCTATATTAGTGTATTTTAGTAGAGCCAAATACCTATGTAAAAGGGCACACACGCTATTTGATTCATGATTACAGCCCAATAAACATATCAATTTGTTTGTTTTAAAAAAGGCACAACGATTCCAATATTATAGCGATAACAAATTAAAGGAGTTTTTTAAAAAGAGATACACATTCTAATTAGTCTGATTATTAAACGATTATCTATAAAAGTACAAAAAAAAAAAATCCGTTATTAAATAATCGATACTTTTATAACGATTATACATTATCAATACTCATTCATTTTAGCTGAAACTGAACCCAGATTTTGTATTCGAAATCTTATTCGATCCAAAAGGCCTGCATATACTAGTATTTAGCTCCTACGACGAATTAAACTGCAAAATATGAGTTTAATATGTTTAGGTATTTACCTATATATTTAAAACTACTGCATAAAGGTATTTGGCATCACATAGAAAGCTTATAAGCAATGTATTTATATAAGTATTATGAAAAAGTTAGGTTTAATGCCTAAACACGTTTACCATTAGCTTTTATACTTTATTTAAAAGCTAAATGCTTTTATGCCGATGTTATAATTATTTTGGCTGGTGAAATCAGACTAATACAAATACGCTATCGATATTGCATTTAAGCTAATAACAAATGGACTAATTTTAATAGATCATTGGTATTATTATAATATATAAAAGATTAAAAAAGAAAAACGCCCATCCTTTTACAGATGGGCGTTTTGTCTAATTACTATTTACTTTGTACTAAGTACTAGCATTAATCATTCTTCTTCACTTTGCTTGTGTGCGTCAAATGGTTGTTTTCGTACACTTGTACAGTATACACACCACTTGCGATTTCACCTAAGCTAAGCTGGATATTATTCATACCCACAGCTGATTTAGCTTGTACTTGTCTGATCACTCTACCACTCATGTCAAGTAACTTAACAGTCGTGTTTTGTGCTGCAGTTGCATACAAATCAATATTCAGGATATCAGTGGTTGGGTTTGGATAGATACTTACTGTACTACCATTCGCACCCCAGATCAAGTCTACGATTTGTGCATGTACACTCACCTTGTTGTCGATATCTACTTGTTGTAATCTGTAGTAGTTATGACCTAACGCAGGTTTGTTGTTCGTCGCTGTATAGCTTAAAGCAGTGTTGCTATTGCCATTTGGCGCCTTGCTTGCTACTTTCGCTATCGTGCTAAAGCTGATACCATCTGTACTGTGTTGTAAGTTGAAATAAGCATTGTTTTGTTCGCTGCTTGTTATCCAGCTCAACTTGTCTGAACTTTCCAGTTTAGTACCGCTGAAGCTGGTTACCGTTACAGGTAATGGTACATTGCCAGGGTTCACACTGTGTACTCTGAATTGACTAAAGCTTGGTGTGTTGAAACTCAACTCCCAATAAGTACCATTCCAGCTTACGGCAGGAGTGATCACAATAGGATTGTTACCTAAACCTCCATCATCATTTTTCGTGATACGGATATTGGCAATACCTGCTGCATCACCAGGACCTGTTGGTAATGGTAAGTAAGGAGCTACTACGGCTGCATTGTAATCGTCAAAGTCACTTTGATTGATATACAATTTCACGTCCGCTGAACCATTTGTTGTTGGCGTGATTTGATACCAGCGTCTTACAAAAGGTTGACCATTGTGGAAGCCAGCTGTTGCATCTACGTTTACAGTACTTGTAGTTAATCCAAGTACATTACCACCAGCACCGTCATCTACCGTTGCGATCAAATCGCAGTTGGCAGCATAGTAATTGATATTGAAATCATCACCATGATCTTGTGCCTGATTGCTTGTTGTTGGAGCTAGCGTGCCACTTGCAGGGTTAACTGTTACAGTAACACTGCTTGTACCAGTACAACCTGCACCATCAGTACCAGTTACGGTATAGGTGTCAGTTGTTGTAGCTACAAATGGGGTACAGTTGGTTAAACCACCTGTCCATACATAAGTTACAGCACCTGTAGCACATGGATTTACCGAAGTAAGATTACATGTAGTACTTGGTGTTGCTGTTGCGCTTACAACTGGAGCAGGGTTTACTGTTACTGTTACTGTTTGTGTAGCAGTACATCCGTATGCATTAGCTACTGTAGCAGTGTAAGTTGTAGTGGCTGCTGGTGTAGCTACTGGATTAGAAATCGCTGGGTTATTCAAGGTACCAGATGGTGTCCATGAAACTGTTGCTGCTTCTGGTGCAAATAACCAACTCTCATTGGTAGCACCCCATGAAACTGAATTACGACCTGGGGCCGCTGTTCCGAATGTGCCAGTTGCATCTTCAACACCGCATGTTTGATTTGAACCGTCTGAAAGTACAGAAGTTGTATGCGTTTCGATATTGCCATTTTCATATAAAATGATTTGGCCTGTCAATGGTGAACCACCGCCACCAAATTGTGGTACGCCAGTGTATTGAATCACCATACGGTTTGGACTTGTTAAGTTATAGTACTCGATACTACCACCATTGCCTTGGTTTAAATCGTTCCAAGCCAATGCTACTACATTGTTATCATCAAAGTTGCTTGGTAACAAGCCACCTTGGCAACATCCTGGGGTTGCAGCCGGATTGAAACTAATAAAGCCATTGGTAGAAATTACAAAGCTTGTATATGGTGTGCCATAGAATGTAAACGGAAATCCTATATTAACAGTGCCTGATACATTATCATCACCTGTTGGTCCAGGGTTTGTTGGTCCTGCTGGAGTTACTGGTGCAAATGGTATAGACGACACCAAATAATTGTTCGGATAGGATGGCAATACTATATCTAATTGACTGCTACTACCTTCACAAATCGTACTTGGCGTTGCAGTTGGAGCACCTACAACTGGTGTAGGGTTTACAACAACTTCTACAGTAGATACTGAAGTACAACCTGATGGATCTGAAGCAGTCACTGTATAAATTGTATTTGCTACAGGACTCACACTTACATTAGCTCCTGATAAGGCTCCTGGCATCCAATCGTAATTGGTTGCAACGCCAGTGGCTGTTAATGTAGCACTTTCTCCATTACAAATTGTAGATGGTGAAGCACTTGCAGAAACAGTTACTGCAGGATTAATCGTTATTGAAATAGTAGCCACTGAAGTACAACCTGAAGGAGATGTTACTGTTACTGTATAGATACCTGTTGAAGGTGCTACAATACTTGGAGTAGTAGCACCACCTGGTTGCCATACATAAGTATAAGATACGCCTACCGGTGTGTTAGCAGTATAGTTTAACATATTCTGTCTCAAATTACTCGCATTTGGACTAGGTTGGTGAAATTGAGTTAAAGTCATTCCACCAAACAATACTAAACCACTTCCCCATGCTTTTTCGGTAAGTACAGGAGCAATACCATCTATGATAGAAGTACCACCATTGGTAATATATGCATGTGCATAAGAACTACCAGTATATGCAGTACCTGTTGGTAAGGCTGGTCCTAAAACAATAGGATGTGCGCCATTGGCAGTTACATTAGCATCAAAGTTACCAGGGTAAACACAAGTGGTACCACCAAAACCAAAGTTGATTGTTCCACCTTGATTAGGGGCAGCATTCAAGAATAAACGACCACCAGCTGCTACCCAGTTTTCAATAACAGGTAAGTTAGCTGTAAGGTAAGTATTCAATGCATTTGCATTTTGATCTGATCCTTCTAGAAACACAAATTGAGTACCAGGTACAAATACCGTTGCAGGATTCGCTCCAGCAAAATCAAGGGTTGTGTAAGCACCAAAGACTGTAGCCATTTCTGTATTGTTAGATGCTCCACCCCAAGGTTCTACATCTCTGATATAATAACGTGCTCCAGGAGCAGGGGGTACAGGTACACCACCACCAGTAGACACTGCTGTCAATGTAGGGGTTTACTCCACACAATAAACCAGCAGGTGATTGGGTAATCGTTGTTGTTAACGCAGGAACTACAGTTACAGTGATAGAAGTAGTACCAGTACATGAATTACCATCAGTACCAGTTACAGTATATGTATCTGTTACTAAAGGAGCAAAAGAAACACCATCAGTTACACCACCAGTCCATACATAAGATGTACCGCCATTACCTGTTAAAGTAGTAGAACCACCTAAACATACTGGATTAGTACTAGCTGTAGCAGTGATAGTAGGATTAGGATTTACAGTAATAGTAACTGAACTCGTTGTGGTACAACCAGCACCGTCAGCTGCTGTTACAGTATAGGTAGTTGTTGTGTTAATACCAGTTACTGTTGGATTTGAAATTGTTGTATTGTTTAAGAAAGTGCCTGGTGACCAAGTTAAAGTGGTACCACCATTACCTCCTACGATAGTTACTAAATAATCTTCTGTTTCACCAAAAGTGACGTTGGTACATGGAGGATTTAATAAAGTATTTGGATTTGTATTATAGGTACATCTAACTCTCATACGCGTTGTACCATTTTTAGCTGTTATAGGTATATTAGCCGTTGCATTATAAGTAGCTGGGTTAGTACCTGCAAAGCCATTAAAAATAGCTTCAAGTGGACTAAATACACCATCTTGGTTATAATCGATCCAAGCCATTGCACCTTCGACATCTCCACCTGTAGTAACAGAAATTGGATAAGAAGCACCCGCATTGATGGTAGGGTTAGGTAAGTTATAAATTGAATAACCACCACCACCTGGAGCATCACATACTGAAGTACGATTGATACCTGC
This sequence comes from Bacteroidota bacterium, assembly GCA_016711825.1. GTDB lineage: Bacteria > Bacteroidota > Bacteroidia > Chitinophagales > Chitinophagaceae > OLB11. Next base: position 332,975 of record JADJSG010000004.1, read on the forward strand.
AAATGTTACATTTGTAATGATGTCTGGGAATGTGCAACTTGTTGTTGGTTGACAATAAGCCACAGGCACTACTGGTAAAGAAGCAGTTACTGATAAGGCTGCATTACCAATGCTACAAATATTAGCAGGTGTTGCAGAAATAGCAGAAATCACTGGAGGTTGGTTAACAGTAACAGTAACAGGTACACGAGGAGATGGGCAAGTAACACTGCCTGTCCAAGAAATAATTACCTGACCATTACCTGAACGTACACCTTGTGTATTTACTAATATAGGACCTGATGAATAGCTGCTACCGCCGCCACCGCCGCCATAGCCACCGCCGCCGCCGCCATAATAGCCGCCGCCGCCGCCGCCGCCATAGATACAAGCGCCGTTACCACCTAAACCAAGACTACCATCTTGACCACATCCTTGACCCTGGTTGTTACCTTGTAAGCCACCGGCTATTTGAGAACCACCTAAACCAACAAACGAAATTTGTTGACCACATTGCCATCCAGTACCACCGGTTAGGCCTCCGCCCATTCCACCCATCTCTTGGTTTGAGCCGCAGTTTAAACCTGCACCACCACCAGCACCAGCGACTACTAAACGATCTGTTAAAGCATAAGGCGCTACACGCACATCACTTGCTCCACCACCACTACCTGAATTGGTTGAGTTACTACTTGCACCACCGCCATTATATCCACCTGCAGTAGGACCGCCAGGTAAACCTTGACCACCTACATACACGTTTAAGATTTGACCGCCAGTTACAGCTAAGGTTGTTTGTATATTTCCACCCAAGCCACCCACACTATTACCATTGCCGCCACCTTGTGCGCCAAATGCATCGACTGTAATTGAAGTGATACCAGCAGGAACTGTAAAGGTTTGTAAACCACCTGTATAATTGAATGTTTGTGATCCACTAGGAATGTTTTCAAAGGTTTCTACATAATAAGTTGTTGTAACTGCAGGTGTAACCGGGAAATTTGCACCACTTAAACTTGTGCCAATCGCTACACCACCTGATGGTACAGTATACCATGTTTGGGTTGCATTAACTATTGAAGTTGAATTTAATTGTGAAGTACCCCCTGGACATATCGTTGTAGGTGTAGCCGTTACAGGGTTTGGTGCCGCTGCTATTGGGGTTACTGAAATAGAAATACTTGTAGTACCAGTACAACCGTTAACTGCTGTTGCAGTCACAGTATAAACTGTAGAAGTTACAGGTGACACAGTTTGTACCGCGCCAGCTAAAGCACCTGGGTTATACAAGTAAGAACCACCACCACCCATGTTCGCACCTACTGCTGTTAGCGTAGTGCTTGAACCTGAGCAAATTGGATTTGTAGAAGCCGTAACGGTTACAGTTGGAGGGGTATTTACAGTAAATGTACCTGCACTTGTACCTGAACCACCAAGGGTTGTTACAGAAATTGTACCTGTATTACCTGATGCAGGCACAGCAGTGATTTGTGTAGCATTGTTTACCACAAATGATTGTGCCGCTACACCACCAAAAGTAACTGCAGTAGCACCGGTAAAATTAGTACCTGTGATTACTACTGAAGTAGAATTGCCACAACCTGAAGCAGGGCTAAATGAGCTAATAGTAGGTGGAGGAGCGAGTAATGTCATCGTTACATCACGGCACGTGTTTTGTGTTCCGCATAGGTTGTTTGTATTCCAATGAATGTAATACGTACCAGATACAGGCGCTGTAAATACTAAAGGTTGAACACCAAAAGCAACAACAGCTCCACCAGGTGACAAACTACGAACCGTACAAAAATCTGTACCAACTGTACTTGTCATTCTATAGGTATTTCCGGCCACTACTGTATTCCATGTACCATATTCTGATGCATATTGACAACCAATGGTGGCAGTACCACCAATAATTGCTGGAGCTGTTTGTGTACCATAAGCACTCACATTTTGGCATTGTGCTTGTACTTGTGTGCTTGTTGCTACCATTGAAAAGGCTAGCATAAACAGCACAAGTATTTTTAAGGATATTTGTTTCATGTTATTTTTTGATTTAGTGAATTATTTGTTTGTTTTGTTTGAAATCAAATCCAAGTGATCTGCATATTTTTCACCATACACTACATACAATGAATTTTTTCTGATGCAAGGAGATGCTTTCTCATCAGTGATGTTTTTTTGAATTTTAGCAATCACTTTAGGATCGTCTAATTTAAAATTTTCACCAAATTGTGTCGCCAATTGTTGTTGTAATTCAGGACAACTTTTAATGGTTTCCTTTTTGGCTTGTTCGCTATTTGCTTGTGAACCTAAGTTGCTTTTTTGGGCAAAAGCTACCGAAGTTATCATGCAAAGCATCAATAAAGTTTGGAAGATTTTTTTCATATTATTAAATTTTTTTGCCTACTCTTTGAAACGTTTTTCGGCGAACACGTGTTTTTAAAAAAAATTATTTATTGGTTTGGATTCTGTTTACATGCTGGGTATATTCAGAACCATATGCTACAAACAAAGAATATTTTCTGATTGCTGGTGATGCATTTTTGTCATCAATATTTTTTTGCAACTGGGCGATAACTTTAGGGTCTGTTAACGAATAATCAGTTCCGAAAAGAGTCGTCAATTGTTTATCTAATTCTTTACATTCTTTGGCTGCATTTTTTTGTGTAGCACTTACTTCAGTAGGACTGTTTGCAGTCGTTCTTGAGTTGGTTTTGTTTTGCGCGACTGCCACGATAGACAATACACTAAACGCAATGATGGATAAGATTGTTTTTTTCATACGATATAAAAATTTATTGTGAATCGTAAAAATAAGAAATACAATTTGCATTAACAAAAAGTTTTTTCATTATTTTGATTAAATGCCATAAATAAGTCATATAAAAATTTAAATATATATTTATAAATTAAATATATTAAACACGTATAAAAAAAAGAAATTTTTTACATAAAAATTAAAGCTATTTAAATAAAATTAAATGAAAACTAAAGAAAAAACTATATAAGTATATTGTGTTATTAGAATTGATTCGCTACAACAAATGAAAGAAATTTAAATTTTTGCGCTTGTTCATGAACGTAAAAAAATGCAATAAACTCGATTCGAAAAAACTATTTCATTCAATTAATAAAAGTGAAAATGAAGTAAATATATTGAAAAGTATTGCAGCCTATAAATGTGGAACAAATTAATGCATCAGCTTCTTTATAGTCAAATCGCAGTATTATCATACAGAATAACAGAGCTCATAGACATTGCAGATTACCAATGTCTCATCGGTATTCATTGCCTGCGCCTTGCATCAATTGTCATGCTGTGTGAATAAGCATAGGCTACTTAGCCAAATTCAATGCATAGAAGTATTCAATTATAGCAAATAATATAAAGAGGACTAACATATTCAAGACAAATGAATTGAGTGTCCATAATACCAATCTGCTATAAGGATTAGACCATTTGATGATGTAACTAAAAATATATTTCATGATAACAATCGGCATTTACCCCTTTATTACCAAATACACATAAATAAAACATAGTTGTATGCATTGCATTACACTGAAGTCTTTCCAGAAAACAGATGTTTTTCTGAATGATAAGAAGAACGAACCAATGGACCACTTTCTACATGGTCTAAACCAATCTGGTAGCCTATTTGCTGAAATTCAGCAAACTCATCTGGATGTACAAATCGTTCTACGGGGAGATGCTTAGCTGTTGGTTGTAAATATTGTCCGATGGTGACTACATCACAACCATTGTCATACAAATCCTGCAAGGTTTGCACCACTTCTTCTTTTTTTTCGCCCAATCCCAGCATAATACCGCTTTTAGTGCGCATGCCCCCTTCTTTTAACAGTCGAATGACCTGCATACTTCTGTGATATTTTGCTTGAATACGAACTTTTCGGGTTAATCGTTCCGTAGTTTCAATATTGTGAGACACGACTTCGGGGGCAGCTTGTATAATACGTTGTATTTGTTCACGTTCGCCTTTAAAATCAGGTATGAGGGTTTCAAGTGTGGTGTTTGGGTTCAAAGCCTTTACTGCTTTGATTGTATTTTCCCATATAATGCTTCCTCCATCTTTCAATTCATCCCTATCTACACTTGTTAGTACAGCATGTTTAACTTTCATCAGAAAAATAGCTTCTGCTACTCGCTGTGGCTCATCCCAATCTACAGGATCGGGTTTACCTGTGGCTACCGCACAAAAACCACATGATCGTGTGCAGGTATTGCCCAAAATCATAAAGGTAGCTGTACCTGCTCCCCAGCATTCACCCATATTAGGGCAGTTGCCACTTTCACAAATAGTATGTAATTGATGTTCATTGACTAAACTTCGTACATGTCTATAATTCTCACCAATAGGCAATTTCACCCTCAACCAATCAGGTTTTTTTACCCTTATTTTTTCTTCAGTTACGATATTACCTGCACATGACATATTTGCAAATGTACACGAAGATGTGAATATAAAAAACAAAAAAAAGAGGCCCATAATGGACCTCTTTTTATTTTGAAAAATGAGTGTTTACTATTTAGCAACCACAAATTTCAATTGTGTTTTTCCTGATTCTGTTACAATATTTACAAAGTAAGTACCATTAGAAAGTTTATTGGTATTGTACGTATAAACATCATTTTTTACATTTGATTTTGTACTCATCGCAATTGATTTGCCAGTGATATCAACGATTTCATAAGAAACTTTGGTTGATAATTTATTGAGGCTTAAAGAAACGTTTACTTTATCAGCTACTGGATTAGGATAAACTTTAGCTTCTCCGTCAAAACGAGCGATATCATTCAATCCTTCTGGATCTTTTGACATTAATAGAGCCAATGAAGGAGAACCTCCATTTGCAAAACCACCACCATACATTGTACCTGCAGTTACATCATATAATGGATTACCTCTACTGATATCACCTACTAAGTTAGCAGAATAATCAGCATAGTAATCAGCACCGATCGCAAATGTTCTTGTATTACCTAATTCAATAGCCATCCAATATCTTGAATTCGCTTGTAATATAACAGGCGAACCTGGTGTTTGTAAATTATTGAAATTCATTGTAATTGGTAAACCACCAATAGGTACTAAATCGTTTGCAGTCAATGGATAAGAAGCATTCGCTACTTCTTCAATTTCTGTGGCATAATCAATAGCACCATTTGTATTTAAGTCATCCCATTTGTATAATGTAATTAATACATCCTGTCCAGCAAATAAAGAATCGTCAATTACATCTCTCATGATCACAGCTTGTGCTTTTACAGCTTTGTATGAACCATTTCTGATATAGAAAACAGGTCCCCACTGATAGTTGTTGGTAGCTGCTACATTTACATAGTAATTGGCAACAGGTGCATTTTTAGAAAAATCGTATTCACATTTTGAATAAACTGAATCGGTAATAGCATAAGTATAAGTCCATTGATTATTTAATTGAGAAAGACCCGTTTCTGTAAATGGCAATGCCAATACGGTATTTTCCATTTTATACATTCCTTTAGGTGCATCATTCATATCAAAACCAGCCAAATTACCATTGATTGTATCTAATTTTAGATAAAGTAAAGAATCTAAAGTAGTGATTGGTGTATTGAAATAGTAGGTGATGAAATTAGAATCGATTGGAGCATAAGTACCTCCAACGAAAGTGTTTTTGTAATCTAATCTACCTTGTAAATTGATGGTATCAAAATCTACCACACTAAAGTTGTAAAAACGACCACCAGCAAACACTCTAAATGAGTCATCAACATTACCTAATTGGGCATTGCATTGACTAGCAGGGAAAGTTTTAGCAACTGGATGATTAGGACCATCATTCATAAATCCAATATCAATTGGATTTGCGATTGAATCATATCTCCATGAAGTTAAAGACACTGTAACGGGTACATTGTTTAATAATTCTGATTTGATAGCATCACCTGCTTCAGTAGTAACCATAATAACAGGAATTGTTACAGAAGCACCATTGGCACCTGCACCCATACCGGCTACACCTAATAAGTTATTAACGATGATAACACCTGTAGCGCCAGCTGTTTGTGCAGCAAGTGCTTTTGCACCAAACTCACATGTACCACGATAAATCAAGGCAAATTTTCCAGTAAAATAACCAGGCGTAAAGGCAGCACATCCCGTTGGATTGTTTTGATCAAAAGCTACAGGAATACCTTCCCATTTACCATTAATGTTTGTACCCCAAGGAGAAGCACCTGTATTATCAATTTCAGAGGTAATTTTATAACCCTGAATACCCGCTGGAGCATCCACTCTAAAGCTAGATCGGCGGCTTTGTGCAGTAAGTAAATTACTGATTCCTATGAAAAATAGGAATAATGAGAGAAAAGAAAATGTAGTTTTTTTCATGTTTATAAATGTTTAATAAATTTTATTTTGTTCAAAAGTAACGCTAAAATGATAAAAAAAAAAGTATTTTTGTTATGAACTTAAAATTATCTATATGAAAAAATTATTATCATTTTGTATTATCAGTATAACATTACTTGATGTACAAGCACAACAAAAAGTGAATCCCACTATAAAAATTGGATACTCCTCACCTAAAGTAGCTAAAGATGCAGGAAGCACACAGGGTTTAACAGACCAGACAAAAAAAGTGAGAAAAGTAACCGAAGTGTTTCCCTCCACTTTAGGGGCTAAGGAAAAAGTTGGATTCACAGAATATGATTTGCAAACAAATGGTTCTATGCAACGCAGGATTTTAACAAATGGAAACAATGTTAGTGTCACTTGGACATTTTCGAGCGAAGCTGCCCCAACTGCAACTTCAACCTATGCTGATCGTGGTACTGGTTATGCACACTTTAATGGCACCACTTGGTCAGCTGCGCCCAATGCACGGCTTGAATCATTACGTACTGGTTTTAGTAGTTTAACCCTTGACGGGGCTGGCAATGAAATAGCTATCTGCCATGATGGAAATAATGCCTTGCAAATGAATAAAAAAACAGGTGGTACATGGACTACCACGCCAATGACTACCAACGCTACTAACCAAGGCATCTGGCCACATACAGCAGCTTCTGGCAATTGGTTATATATACTTACATCGCCTTTAGATTCAAACATACATAGCAATGGCATCCGTAATGGCTACTTTTTTTCAAGATCGAATGACAATGGTGCTACCTGGCTCGACAATATGATTCCTTTGCCAATGGTTGATAGTGTTGGTCATTATAGAGGTGGTGGCAATTCATATGCTGTATCTGCACAAGGCAATAAAGTGGCGATATTAGTGGGCGATATTGGTACAGATTTAACTTTATTAAGCTCAGTTGATAATGGCGCCACCTGGACTAAAAAGATTATTTGGGATTGGCCATTAAACAATTTTGACTTTGCAGCTGCAGCTATGACGGATGTAAACGCCGACAATATTCCAGATACGTTAGAAAGCAATGATGGCTCACAATCGATGGTAATGGATGCCAATGGAGATATACATATTGCATTCCCCGTTGTAAGAATCTATAAAACAGGTGCAAACACAGGTTATAATTATTTTTATACTACTGCATTAGCTTATTACAATTCAATCTTTGACAGTCTCAAAGTAGTCGATAATATTTTTAATATCTATCATGATTGCGATGGAGATAATCAATTTGGTATTGGCAATTTGTATGGTGGTTCAGATGTTACTTCACCTGGAGCAGTCTATAATTCAATCGGAACGATTACCATGCCAAGTATTAGTATTGTAAGTGGCACACCACAAAAAGTGCTAATTGCCTATACTGCCATTATGGACAATGATACTACAGTAGACGATCCATCACATATTACATGGTATGGGGCCTCACAGTTTGAAGGTCAAAATTATCGAGATATATTTGTTGCTGTTTCACCAGACAATGGCACCAACTGGAATCCATATCCTGTGAATGTATCCAAAACAGCTCATTTTGAAGAAGCTTTTGTTTCAACACCTGAAATTATTTCTGGAGCCGATTTAAATATGGTTTATCAAGGCGATATTGAACCCGGTACTATCATGCAAAACAACGATACCTATGATGATGTATTGAAAAATTTAATCATAGTACAAAAAATTGCCATCAGTCAATTGCTTACTTTAAGTTTAGATAGTACCTCACCTTGCGGACAATCTGAATTACCCCTAGGCACCAAAGACATTGTCAATAACGAAATAGGCATTATCGGATTATATCCTAACCCTGCTAACAATTATGTAAATGTCAGTATGCAATTTTTAAGTCCGGTTGAACAGGTTGATATTCAATTATTAAATATCGCTGGTAATAAATTATGGTCGCAAACACTAAACGGAGTTAAAGAAAGTACTACCTTAATTGATACCAAATCATTGGCTGCAGGATTTTATATTGTAAAAATAATCACAGACAAAGGGACTACCGTAAGGAGGCTTATCAAAGAATAAATTGTATGTATAAGTACATTTCTTTGAATTTGTGAATAAAAAAAATGAGGTTATGATATACATAGCCTCATTTTTTTTAAGGGTGTATCAATCTGTTGTGAGCTCAAACTACTTTGTTAAAAATATTCAGGTTTTGTTGCATACTTACAAATTTGACTTACCTTAGATGTGAATTTAAAAAAATCAATGTATGAATAAATATACCGCAATTGTCATTGTTTGTGTGGCTATGTTAATAGCTGTTTTCATTTTAGGAAAATCATATAACTACAAACATAAACAAACAGAGATCATCAGTGTTACAGGTGCTGCCGATACTAATTTTGTTTCTGATTTAAGCGTTTGGTCTGGGTCATTTTCAAGAGCTTCCTTTAACTTGCAAGAAGCGTATGCTGATTTAAAGAAAGATGAAGGCATAGTTATGAATTATTTGCAAAGCAAAGGTTTATCTAAAACTGAAATGACGACTTCTTCTATCAGTACTGAAAAACTATTTGATTATACTTATGACGAAAGTGGTAGACAAACAGGCAGTGTTTTTAAAGGATATAAACTCTCTGAATCAGTCAACATTGAATCAAAAGATCTTGTAAAAATTGATAAAATTTCAAGAGAAATTACAGAACTCATTCAACAAGGGGTGGAACTTACTTCTTCATCACCAAATTATTATTATACAAAATTGGGTGATTTAAAAATAGGCTTATTGGCTAAAGCTTCAGAAGATGGCAGTAAGCGTGCTGAAACCATTGCAAAAAATGCCAACGCCAAAATTGGTAGTTTACGAAAAGCAACGATGGGCGTTTTTCAAATTACGGGACAAAACGAAAACGAAGACTACTCATTTGGTGGCGCATTCAACACCACGAATATCAACAAAACAGCTACCATCACTGTAAAAATGGATTTTGCCGCCGAATAAATGCTATCGTTTTTTTTTATTTATTTTTCTTGATAAATTTTTCAAAATCAAGTAAACTCATAGAACTAACATTATACTGAGGTGTTAACAGTGCTTTTTGTGCACACAATACTCCATACCTGATATCGTCAATCCCTTGTATACTGTGCGCATCAGGGTTGATACTTAAAAACACTTCTTGTTGTATGGCGGCTTGAATCCATCGCCAATCGACATCTAATCTTCTTGGGTTTGCATTGATTTCAATGGCTACCTGATGCTCTTTACATGCCTGAATAATCATTTCATGGTTTACAGGATATTCTTTTCTACTTAATAACAGCCTGCCTGTTAGATGCCCCAATATAGTGGTATATGGATTTGATATAGCTGCCAATAATCGTTCCATGGCCTTCTCTTCAGTCATTTTCAAGTGTTGATGAATAGATACAATAACCAAATCAAAGGTTGCAAGTATTTCATCGCTATAATCAAGCCTACCATCATTCAGAATATCACATTCTATACTTTTAAAAATTTTGAAAGGGAATAATTTTTCGTTCAACTGGTCGATTTCTTCTTGTTGCTTTTGAATTCTTAGGGCATCTAAACCATTGGCATAAAAAGAAGAAACAGAATGGTCACTCATCACTAAGTATTCATACCCTTTGTCTATGCAAGCTTGTGCCATTTCTGCAATGGTATTTTTACCATCACTCCACACGCTATGATTATGAATCACCCCTTTTATATCGTTGACCGTGATCACTGATTGATGTTTGCTATTTGTCCACAATGCAATATTTTCTTCCGATTCTCTGGTAAAAAATGGCATAGGCTTAATGCCTGCTTTATTAAAAATATCCAATTCACTTTTGAAATTATCTACCGATAAATTAATATCATACGTTTTTTCAAACAAATGCAGAAACGCTGGACTACAACTCTTGATAAAAGTCATTGACCCTCTATTGTTTTCATCTACAATATATAAAAACACAGGCAATGCTTCTTGATACAATAATTGCAATCGACCTGTCGCTTCTTCCTTGAGTTGCCTGCCTTTAATTTTCAATATGGAAGATTTTACAAAATCAAATGATCCTAGTATCACATATTCGAGTTCTTCTATAATATCGCATTGTCGGGCATAGGAACCAACAAGTTCGATATTATGTTGCCCTAACACCAGTTGCAATTGAGCTGTGATCAATATTTCGACTGGCTCTACCTGGGCATATAGATATCGTTGTTGATTACTAAAATAAAATAGCAAAGCTTCTTTAATACTTTGTTGTGACTTATCGCCAAATCCTTTATAATGTATAAGTCTGTTTTCGTTGCAAGCATATAATAATTCACCTGGCGATTCGATACCTAACTCATTCCATATTACTGCAATTTTTTTTGGCCCAATCCCTTTTATTTTGAGAAGGGCCAGTATCCCTTCTGGTGTTTTGGCTAAAAGTTCATTCAGTTGCTCAAGCTTGCCCGTTTCTACTATTTCAATAATTTTTTTTGCGTTACTTTCTCCAATGCCTTTTATATATTGTATTTGTTCTTTGGGTGTTTCTGCCAATGAAACACTCAGTTTATCGATGGTAAATGCAGCACTGGCATATGATTTTGCCCTAAAACTATTTTCGTTGTGAATATCCATCAACTTGGCTAATAACGAAAATACATCTGAAATTTCGGCATTTGTCATTGGTCTAATAATTGATTTATGTGTTCAATTTTTTTTACGATTTCTTGGTCATTTTTTGATTGGCTTAAGTTATTATTACTTGAAGTAATAAAATCAATCAAAGTCATCGCCATATAATCCTGGTCATCGCGACCAGGGAAATGCTGATGAAATTTATCAATATTTTCGACAATCTTATGTATCGAATCCCTTACGATTTGTTCATTCTCAACAGCTACTTTTATTTTATAATTTCTGTTACAAATTTTGATATTGATACTTACATCCTGACTCATGATAATTTATTTTAAACCTTAATTGTTATTCATTCGCATTTGAAAATACTAAATTAAATTAAGCTAATACATCTTTCATACTATAAATACCTTTTTTATCACAAATGAATTTAGCTGCTAAGAGAGCTCCATAAGCAAATCCCATTCTGGAATGTGCAGTATGCTTGATTTCAATACTATCTATGGGACTATTGTAAAAAATGGTATGTGTACCCGGTGCGGGGTCAATTCTTTTTGAAATAATGGCCATTTCATTCGGGTTATCCGTTGTTTGATTCACCCATTTAGCCAAACCAGCATGGTGCTTTAGAATACCTTCTGCTAAAGTAACAGCTGTACCACTGGGGGCATCTTTTTTAGCAGTATGATGTATTTCTTCCATACTAACATGATATTCATGATAAGGCTGCATCAATTGAGCAACATATTCATTGATTTGAAAAAATAAATTTACACCAATACTAAAATTACTCGCGTATAAAAAGGCTGTATCCTGTGCACGACAGATGGTATATATTTCTTCTAATTGATGAAGCCAGGCTGTACTTCCACTGATGGTAGGAACTCCAGCCAGCAGGCATTTTTTGATATTTTCAAAAGCGGTATGTGGCGTTGAAAATTCAATACATACATCTGCTTGCTGAATATTGGCGTTTGTAAAATCATACAGATTGGTAGAACTTATTTTCAATACGATTTCATGACCCTCTGCCAATGCGATCGTTTCGATAGCCTTCCCCATTTTTCCATATCCTATCAAAGCAATTTTCATAAATAATTATTTTTTTGCGATTGTAATTTTCATACCAAATTGTTTTCTCGTATCATAATACGGACTTGCCTTAAAGCTAATATTTTTACTCATATCAAACGTTTTTAAGTGAGCTGAAGTAAAAGCATCTAAAATATTAATCAAATAGCAAACGGTGCCTGCAATGACTGTGTATTCCACATATTTTCGATACGTCTTTCTGAGTAAGTCGATATCTGTCGTTTGATAATTGGTAAATGTATCTGTTGTAGCGGGGTCTGTATCGATACGACCAAGGTAGGCTTGTTGATATTTATTGTATTGTTTGGTATTGAAAATCATAAACCCGGTTACAGCGCCTGTTGCCGCAACGACTACCCCTAATTTCCAGTATTGCTTATTGTAAACTTGTCCTAAACCTGGCAATAACGCTGAAAACAAACCTGCTCTTTTTGCAACAGGTACCTTTACATTAAACTTAAAGATTGAATCAGGGAAAGGCTTTAATTTGGTTGTTGCAGCTACTTCTTCGTCATCGTCATCATTTTCTGTTTGTTGAGCAGTAACACTTGTCGTTAAGAAAATAAAAAGTATTGTTGCAATCAAGGTTTTGCAACATTTTACCTGCTTTAAAAACATATGTATTCAATTTAAAAAAAACTATTCAATATTCATTTTGTCCAATATCCTTTCCAAATCACCGTCGTTATAAAATGCCAAAGTGATTGTTCCTTTCCCATTTTTTTTACGAATCAGATTCACATTCGTAGAGAGATGTGAAGCTAATTGATCTTCAATTTTTTTGTAAGCTGCAGGTAGTGTTACTGATTTTTTAGGAGAGGGACTTGAGTTATTTTTATTTTGGAGTATATTTTTAATAAGTTCTTCAGTACTTCGAACAGAAAGTTCTTTATCGATAATTTCTTTTGCTGCAAAAAGTTGTTGTTCAATATGTTCCAATCCTAATAAAGCCCTAGCATGCCCCATGCTTAATTGTTTATTTCTTACAGAAACTTGAATGGAAGGTGGAAGCCTGAGAAGTCTGATATAATTGGTAACTGTACTACGTTCTTTTTTCATACGGTCTGCCACTTGCTCTTGAGTTAAATTACATTCACTCATGAGTCTTTTATAAGCAAGTCCAATTTCTATTGCATTGAGGTCTTCACGTTGTAAATTTTCGATCAGTCCCATTTCCAATATTTCCTGATCATTGGCAACCCTTACATAAGCAGGAATATCGTCTAATCCAGCTATTTTAGCCGCTTTAAATCTGCGCTCACCTGATATTATTTGAAATTTTTTATTGGGTAGTTTTACAACTGTTATAGGTTGAATGATATCGTGTATCTTAATAGATTCTGCTAATTCATTTAAAGGTATTTCTTCAAATGTACGTCTAGGTTGATGTGGATTTCTTTCAATAGCTGTTAATGGAATTCGAGTAATGCTCCCTATGAGCACATCATTCGATGATGATGTTTTCCCAAATGAATTGACTTCATCTTTGATATTGCCTAATAAGGCGCCTATACCTTTGCCAATTTGTGCTTTTGTATTTGGTTTATTACTCATTTTCTTCTATTTCAATTATTTTATCAATATTTTTTATTTTAGTCAGGTCATTTCGTTGTAATACTTCTTTGGCAAGATTCAAATAGTTCATGGCACCTGTTGAATCAGCATCATACAGCAATACTGGTTTACCCAAACTGGGTGCTTCTCCTAATCGGGTATTTCGGTGTATAATGGTTTGAAATATGCTATCTTCAAAATGATTTTTCACTTCTTCTACTACTTGGTTTGACAGTCTTAATCGCCCATCATACATAGTCATTAAAATGCCTTCAATTTCGAGATTATTGTTAAGTTTATTTTGTACAATTTTAATCGTGTTTAGTAGTTTGCCAAGCCCTTCTAAAGCGAAGTATTCGCATTGTACGGGTATGATAACACTATCACTAGCTGTGAGTGCGTTAACTGTAATTAAACCTAAAGAAGGTGAGCAGTCAATGATGATGAATTGATACTCATTTTTAATTTCTTCTAATATTTGGGCCAACTTACGCTCTCTGTATGGATGATTTATCAACTCAATCTCAGCACCCACTAAATCTAAATCAGAAGGCAACAAATGTAAATTGGGGGTTTCTGTTTCCAATATTACCTGTCTGATATTGGTATCATTAACCAGACAGTCGTATACACTAAACTGCACATTACGTAAGTCAAAGCCATTTCCCGTTGTTGCATTCGCCTGAGGATCACAGTCGATGAGTAAAGTTTTATAATCGAGTACCGCTAAACTACAAGCTAGGTTAATAGCCGTCGTCGTTTTACCGACGCCTCCTTTTTGATTCGCTATTGAAATTATTTTTGCCATCAACTACAAAAATGATATTTATTTATGGTAAAATAAAGTTTTTTTATACACCTTCTGTGCATGATGTATAAAATGACAAAATATTAAATGAATATTAACAGCTTATCATCAATCAGAATGATTGAATATGCTATTAATATTGAAAAAAAATTCATCATACAATATTCAAAAGTTGCGTCTGTACACTCATCCCACACTTTGCAGTCGAAATCTCATAAATCCTAAAAGGTTTTAAACACACGCATTTGTACAATGATTACAGCTCAAAAAAGTTCATGCTATTCTTAGCTTAAAAATTTTCTCAACCATTTTTATGGATTGCATTTCATGTTCTTTTTAATGACGAGATATTTTAGCAACTTTTTTTATTTATTGGTTTCCCTGCAGTTTTTGTTGATTGAAATAAAAATTAAATACGATGATGTGAAACCTACCCATTATTTATACCTTTTTGGGGTCATTATTATATTTCGTCCAATTACAAAAGTTAAAAATTATTGGGTGATTGTTATTAAAACAAGCATTGGACTATTCATTCATTTACATTGGTATAGATTCTTTCTAAATGAAAAAAGACCCTGATAACGTGTTACCAGGGTCTTATATATTAAAATTTAAAGAGGTTTTGTTATTGTTTTTTCACCTTGACAACCCAACTTTTTTCTTGTCTAACAAATTTAGCATAATAAATACCGTTAGCTAATGCTTCAATATTGATAGTTTCAATTTTACTGTCTTTAAATACCTTGTGTAAAATTGTTTGACCGATTACGTTGGTTAGAATCATTTCATCACCAGCAATGGTACCATCAATATTGACGATATGGGTACTTGGGTTAGGATACATAACAAATCCGTCAGGTGCATCTACGTCATTTAAGCTTAAAGATGTTCGTGGTACGATACCATTTGAACGTACGCTATCAGGATCATAACAACCAACGGCTACTAAGTAAGCATACACAGAATCAGATATGGCATTTGGTATATACGAAACTGAGTTTGCAGGTCCAATAGTGGTTTGCCAATATCCATTATTTCTATACCAATTTAATTGATAGTTAGGGATATAAGCAGGTACTATTGCTGATATTGTTGCAAATTGACCGACATACGTTGGTGCAGGGCTTGATACAATATTTACATTAGGTGCCTGAGGTGTGATGGTAGTAATGGTAATTACAGAAGTTGCATTACATCCATTGTTATTAGAACCAGTAACGGTATAGGTAGCGTTAGCTACTGGGTAGAATGGTGCTCCATCGACCACACCACCTGTCCATACATATGTAAGTGCTCCATTTGCCGTCAAGGTTACTGGATCACCGATACAAATTGAGCCTGTTGGGTTTGCGGTTATGGTTACTACAGGTGGTTGGGTAACAGTAACTAATACTGTATTTACACCTGTACATCCATTAGGATCTGAACCAGTTACGGTATATGTTGTGGTTACAGCAGGAGATACATTTTGATTAGCCCCATTTAAATTACCCGGCTGCCAAACATAATTTACAGCCCCAGTACCACTTAAAGCAGAAACACCACCTGCACAAATCAGATTTGGTGTAGCTGTTGCTACAACTGGTAAGTTATTTGTAATAGTTACAGTTACAGTGGTTGTGCTAGTGCAACCTGCTACAGAAGTACCTGTAATGGTATAAGTGGTTGTAACAAGCGGATTCAAATTTTGCGTTGCTCCTGTCATACCACCTGGTTGCCATACATAAGTATTAGCTCCCGTAGCTTGCAACACTACATTTCCACCTGGGCAGGTTGAAGCTGGGGTTGCTGTAGCTACCACTACTGGAGGAGTATTTACAGTAACAAAAATTGTAGCTGTAGATGTACATCCATTAATTGTGGCAGTTACAGTATAGATACCCGTTACCGTAGGTACGATGACTTGACCTACACCACCACCAGGTTGCCATGAATACGTAATAGGTGGTGTTGGCAAAGGAGCCCCTGCAACATAGAATAATATATTTTGTCGTAAATTAACGGCTTCAGTTAATGGTGTATGCCAGTTTGTAGTAGTCATACCACCAAACATCACTAAACCTGAACCCCAAGTCATTTCAGTTAGAACTGCATCTCCTTGATAATCCATTACAACTGTGCCTCCATTTTGCACATCAGCATGTCCAAACCAATTACCATCATACGCTGTTTGTACTGGTACATAAGGACCAGCAAAAATCGGATGACCTGGTATGGTGGCATAACCTGAATCTAATAAATTTTGATAATTCAATACAACACCGCCAAATCCCCAGTTTTGAATACCTCCATTATTAGGAGCGGCATTTAAAAAGAGTCGTCCACCAGCATTTACCCATCCTTCAATGAGGGTACCGTTGGCAATCATATAATTCGTTAAACCAATACCATTACCATCACCACCTTCAAGAAACACAAACTGAGTACCTGGAACAAAGATTGTTGCTGGATTTGCAGAGAAATTAGATTGAATCCAATTACCTGCACCAAAAACTGTGTTCATTTCATTTACATTATTTGGTGCTCCCCAAGGAACTACGTCAGTGATATAGTATTTGTCGCCATTCGGCACACCACCACCACCACCAGTTCCGGTTGCTACGGCAGTAAGTGTATCATTACAAGGCACACCTGAAAGTGTAATTGTTAAGGTTTGGATACCATTTACATACACAGTAAATACAGTACTTCCTGTACATCCACCACCATTAGTACCAGTTACGGTATATTGGGTAGTAGCAGCAGGTGTAACAATAACGGTTGGTCCGTTTAAATTACCAGGAAACCAGGTATAGTTTGTTGCTCCTGTTGCTGTTAATGTATCTGATCCACCAGGACATACACCAGGTGATGTAGCTGTAACCGTAATAGGCAATTGACCTGTTACAGTAACTGTAACAGTTGAAGTTGCTGTACATCCGTTTGCACCAGTTGCAGTCACGGTATAGGTATTGGTAGCGGCTGGTGAAAAAGGAACACCATCAATCACACCACCTGACCATGAATAAGAAACGCCATTGCCACTACCAGTGAGTATTGTTGATCCACCTGGACAAACAGCTGTTGGATTTGCATTCGCTGTTACAGTTGGTGGTGGATTCACAGTTACGTTTGCGGTAGCTGTACCTGTACATCCATTATTCGAAACAGTAACTGTATAAATACCAGAAACTAAAGGTACTATAGATTGTGTAGTTTGACCAGTAGGCTGCCATACATAAGTATAAGCAACACCAATGGCAGCACCTGAAGCATAAGACAATATATTTCTTCTAAAGTTTTGTGCTTCGATTTGAGGTAAGTGATAAAAAGGAGTTGTCATACCACCAAACATTACCAAACCTGAACCCCACGGTTTACTACTTAACACTACATCACCAAAACCCTCAAGTAATGAAGTGGTACCACCACCTACAATGCGTGCATGAGAGAAATTGTTACCGCTAAATATTGTTGTAATAGGTACAAATGGTCCTAAGTAAATAGGGTGTCCAGGTACCACTGCATTCACATTGGCTTGACCTCCGTTATAATCTAGAGTAACACCACCAAAACCCCAGTTCATATTTCCTCCTTGGTTTGGAGCTGAATTTAAAAAGAGACGACCACCAGCATTAACCCAGTTTTCAATGAGGGTAATATTAGCTGTAATAAAAGTATTCATGGCCACTGCATTGGCATCAGAACCATCGATAAACACGAATTGAGTACCTGGTACAAATATCGTTGCAGCATTTGCAGAAAAATTTGATTGAATCCAGCCACCAACTGTAAATACATCATTCATTGCATTTACATTATCAGGTTGACCCCAAGGGGCCTGATCGGTGATATAATATTTAGTACCATTGGCAGGCCCACCAATACCACCACCCGTTGCGATGGCTGTTAAAGTATCTACACAGTTTACTGTTACTTGGTTTATAACGACTGCAGGTGTTGTATTTATGGTGATATTAGCTCCATTGTCGGCACCAGTTAAAACTGGGTTTGAACTTACAACGCGAATTCTATATCCAGTACCATTTGAAGTATTACAAGGGATTGTGCAAGCTATAGTTCCAGAAGTAGCAACACTAGGTAAAGTACCTATTGCTACAGGCGAAGCAAAATTACCACTTGCATCAGATAATTGAGCAGTATATATATTACCAGCCAATATCGTAGCAGTAGTTGTAAAACCTACATTTAATGTTGCACATGAACAATAAGTCAATATAGCAATTGGGTCTGTACTCAAACTACCCCCAATTGGCGTGCTTGCAGTGATATCATCCACAGCAAAAGAAGGATCGGTTCCAAGACCATCATCATTATTGATCCAACCAAAACCGATTTGTACATTTGGATTATTATTTGCAGAGGCAGGAAGCAAAACAGAATAAGATGTCCATAAACCCTGACCCGTACAACCTGTTAATGTTTTAGGCATGTTTGCCAGTATTGACCATGTAACACCATCAAAATACCACATTACAGCATCATCAATGGCACCATCGCCATTTTCAATATAATTGAAATCAATGGTAATATTAAATTTACCAGTACAATTGATAACGGGTGATTCGGATCTTTTATTGGTTGTAACACAAATACCTAATCCACAAAATCCACCAGCATTATAGGCAGCACCACCGCCCGCTAAGGTACTGGTAACATACATTGTGTTGTTACCGTTTAAAGCAACACCGCAACTAGCAGGAGCTCCAAGATTCGGTGTGATACCTCCACCCTCAGCATCTGATATATCAAAATAATTTGCATCCAAATCATTGATACCTGTCGGAACGTTCATATTCCAGGCTGGTACAGAAAAGTTTTCCGTCCAAAAAACTTGGGCTTTAGATTGATTTGAAAACAATAAAAAAGAGACTAAAACAAAGAATGAAACTCTTTTTGAAAATAACTTTTGTAAAAATATTGACATGGCTGTTTATTTTAAAGGTCTAAATTAGAACATTTATTCAATTTATCTCAAAAATCAGTTAATTTTTTTCTAACATTGTAAAAAATGACAAATTTTTGACATGATTTCATCAATAGACGCAAAAAGTTTAATAGAAGTTGGTACTCACCCACTTAAAACTATTTTCATCTCATTAGAAGATAGTGTTGGTTATGCCCTTGCAGAAGATTTGTATGCACCTATTGATTTTCCCAATTTTGACCAATCCGCGATGGATGGATATGGAATCTGTTTAGAAGCAAGCAATATACTCGATAAATATCATGTTACCGGTGAAGAACAGACAGGAAGTATTGACCTCACCCCAACGATTCAAGCAGGCGAAGCCGTTAGAATTTTTACAGGGGCTAAAATTCCCTTTGGCGTCAATACCGTGATTCAACAGGAATGGGTTGAAAAAAGCGGAAACGACATTAAAATCATGCCTGATGTTGAAATTAAAAACGGGATGAATATCAGACCCAAAGGTTCACAAACAAAAAAAGGGGACTTTGTTTTGAAAAAAGGGACCGCAATACACCCTGCTACTGCTTCATTGATAGCAGGATTGGGAATTGATAAAATAAACGTATTCAAAAAACCTGAAATTATTATCCTCAATACAGGTAAGGAACTTGTAAAACCTGGTTTAAGCATTCAACGTGGGCAGATTTATGAAAGCAATTCATTTGCACTCAATCAGGCATTGCTTGAATTGCACATACTTCCCAAAGAAATTGCTTGGGTGGATGACAATAAAAATGAATTGATTGAAAAAATGAATAATGCCATTCATTCATGCAATCTTTTGCTCATCACGGGAGGTGTTTCTGTAGGTGATTATGATTATGTAATCGAAGCACTTGAAGCAAATGGGGTGCAACAATCGTTTCATAAAATAAAACAAAAGCCAGGTAAGCCTTTGTATTTTGGTTCTATCGACCATACGATCGTATTTGGGTTACCTGGAAACCCAGCATCTGTTATGACTTGTTTTTATCAGTATGTTTATCCCTGTATTAAAAAGATGATGGGGTTTAACCAAACAACATTACGACAACTCACTGTACCTTGTTTGAATCAATATGAAAAAAAAGCAGGTTTCACACACTTTTTAATTGGCAAAATACATACTCATGGGGTTGAAATACTCAATCATCAAGAATCATACAAAATGAATGCCTATGCCATTGCCGATGCTTTTGTAGAAGTGGAAGAAGATTGCACTAGCATACAAAAAAATGATTTAGTAAAAGTTTATTTATTACCTCGATAATGACAGAAATACCCTATTATCTTTTCCCTCTGATATTTATTGTTGCCCTATTGTACGCTGCTGTTGGGCATGGGGGAGCAAGTGGTTATCTTGCGTTGATGGGCTTAGTTGGTATAAGTTTAAATGCATCAAAACCTATTGCATTGATGTTAAATTGTGTAGTAGCTGCAATCGCGTTTATTCAATATTATAGAAGTGGCTTTTTCAATTTAAAACTATTTGTTTTATTAGCCATCGCTTCGATTCCTTGTGCTTATTTGGGCAGTATTTTAACGATAGATGACCATTTTTACAAAAAAATACTGGGAATCATTTTACTTATTTCCTCCATACGTTTTTTATTTCCATCAAGCGACAATGAACTTGTAGAAAAACCTGCTGAATTCTTATTGTTATTGATAGGTGGTATCATTGGATTTATTTCTGGGCTTATTGGCATTGGTGGAGGCATCCTTTTAACACCTTTGTTATTGTTATTCAGGTGGAGTAATATGAAAACTGCAGCTTGTGTGAGTGCTTTGTTTATTTTTGTAAATTCACTGAGTGGCTTGATAGGTCAATTTCAAAAAGGGATTCAAATTCAACCCAATATGTATATTATAATACTTGTTGCCAGCATGGGTGGTGTTATCGGCTCATTTTATGGTGCGAGAAAATGGAATGTAGTATTGTTAAGAAGGGTATTGAGTGTGGTACTTATTATTGCTTCACTTAAATTGATTTTTATATGATAGAAGCCTTGTCTGTATATTTATTAGCTGGGGGAGAAAGCAGCAGAATGGGCTTAGACAAAGGACTTATTGAGCTTCATGGAAAACCTATCATTGGTTATATAATAGATGCTGTGAAGCAACTAACAAATGATATAACGATTATCACTTCAAACGATAATTACAAACAATTTAAATGGCCAATTATTGAAGATATTTACAAAAACATGGGTCCCGCAAGTGGCATTGATACAGCACTTCACGATGCAAAAAACGAATGGGTTTTCATTACTTCTTGCGATATGCCATTTATAGATGCGATGTCTATAAAACACTTAGTAACGTTAAGCAAACACTATGATATCACCCTGGTAAAAAACAAGCATCAAATAGAACCCATGTTTGCTTGTTATAAAAAATCATGTAAAGACAAATGGAGAAGCATGCTTTTGCAAAACAACTATAAATTAAGCGACTTTATAAATCAATTTGATACTAACTTTGTAAATGCAGATGAGTTTTTAGGGGTAAACCCTCGTTTGTTTTTAAACATCAATACCCCCCTAGATTTACAAAAGGCAAACGCATGGATGAACAAATAAAAATATTGGCATTTGGTATATTAGCAGAAAAAATGCAAACAAATGTTTTATTCTTTTCAATGCCAGTAGATACTGATACCCTGATGAAAGATTTAAAAAAGGCCTATCCTTCAATCGATAAACTCAAATTTTCAATCGCTATCAATAAAAAAATTATATCAGAAAATACCCCCTTACATCGTGAAGATGAAGTAGCCCTACTTCCTCCATTTTCTGGAGGCTAATGTATTATGCAAACACTTGAATTACAACAAAGGTATAAAACCCAGCTATTGCTCCCTAATTTTGGGGTTTCAGCGCAAGAAAAATTAAGCAAGGCCGCCGTATTGGTCATTGGTGCTGGTGGACTTGGTTGCCCTTGTCTGCAGTACCTCATTGCAGCGGGCGTGGGCAAAGTAGGCATTTGTGATGGCGACAAAGTAGAAATTTCAAACCTACATCGACAAATATTGTTTAATACGAATGATATTGGATCTATGAAAGTTGATGTAGCCAAAATGAAATTACAAACAGTATATCCTTTGATTGATATAAAAACCTATGATTATTTTTTAGACAATTCATCTGCTATTCATCTCTTCGCAAATTATGATATAATAATCGATTGCACTGACGATATTGAGGTTCGATATTTAATTAATGACGCCTGTGTATTATTAAACAAACCCTTTGTTTTTGGCGCTGTTTATCAATATGAAGGTCAGGTAGCTGTGTTAAATACGGATGAAAAAAAAATTAATTTAAGAGACCTTTTTGATGAAATCAATTCTGAAGATCTCTTAACATGTAATAACAGTGGTGCATTGGGTGCAATCACTGGACTGATTGGAACGATGCAAGCATTAGAAACTATTAAGTATATTGCTGCTTTGGAAGGAAATTTAAAAAATGAATTATTGATTTGCAATTTTTTAAATTATCATCATTATAAAATCGCCCTTACATCTTCTGTTAAGAAAACCCAAGTACCTCAAACGATCAATGATTTCATGCATAAAAAATATAAGCTAAATTGTATAAATGAGTACAATATTAATACTGATTTAAACCAAGAAGCCTTTTTAAAAAAAATCAAAGAAGGGAATGTGCAAGTGATTGATGTAAGAAATGAAAATGAGCAACCTAAGATTAATTATTTTTTATACGACAATATTCCTTTGAATGAGTTGATATTGCATCCTGAAAAAGTTTCAAAAGAGAAAACAATATTACTTTTTTGTCACGCTGGAATCAGAAGTCGTATTGCCTTAGATTTTTTAAAAGATGAACAACAATATATAAAAGTATACCATCTCAAAGGAGGGATTATAAAATGGAAAGACAATGAAACATCAAATGAAAAATCTATTTAAACAAGGACCTATAACGCCTGATTTTATTGCAAGTAGTATCGCAAAACATAGCGATAAAAAAAATATAGGCGCCCATAGTATATTTTTAGGTCAGGTACGTAATGACATTATTGACCAAAAAGAAGTCATTGCCATTGAATATACTGCTTATGAGGCTATGGCCAATGAAGCTTTTCATGTATTAAGAGAAAATATTTTTCAAAAGTACTCTTTAACCTGTATGCATGTGTATCATAGTCTGGGAAAGGTAGCTTCGGGTGAAATTTCACTATTTGTATTTGCTTCATCTGTGCATAGAACACAAGCTATAGAGGCATGCCAAGAAATAGTAGAATTGATTAAAAAGGAGATGCCGATTTGGGGGATGGAAATTTTTGAAGACGAGAGTAGTATATGGAAGAAGTCTATTATTTAATTAAATACTAATAGACCTTAATTCCTTTATAATGTAATTTGGAGTTTTATCTTTGCTCAAACTATATTTTTCATTCATTATGAATCCACAATACAAACGCATACTGCTCAAATTATCTGGTGAGAGCCTGATGGGAGATAAAAACTTCGGACTTGACCCTGCAATGTTGGCACAATATGCCAATGATATCAAGTCAGTAATTGAAAAAGGCGTTCAGGTAGCTTTAGTTATTGGTGGAGGTAATATTTACAGAGGAATGAATGAAGTAGAAACAGGCATTGAACGGGCACAAGGCGATTATATGGGTATGTTAGCTACTGTAATCAATGGCATTGCGATGCAGAGTATGCTTGAAAAAGTAGGTGTGCAAACGCGTTTACAAACGGCCATTAAGATGGATCAAGTAGCAGAGCCATTTATTCGACGAAGAGCCATACGACATCTTGAAAAAGGCAGGGTAGTTATTTTCGGTGCTGGTACTGGAAATCCTTATTTTACTACTGATACTGCAGGTTCATTACGAGCAGTTGAAATCAAAGCAGATGCAATATTAAAAGGAACAAGGGTTGATGGAATTTATGATAGCGACCCAGAAAAAAATCCGGAAGCCAAAAAGTTTGAAAACATCACTTTTGCAGATGCAATAGGCAGAAACCTCAAAGTAATGGATATGACGGCTTTTACACTTTGTCAGGAAAACAAAATGCCTATCGTTGTGTTTGACATGAACACTACGGGAAATTTGCTCAGAATCATTCAAGGTGAGGGTATCGGCACTGTGGTTAAAGACTAACACATACAATATTTTATTGTTGAATCAGGATACGGATTGGAAAGGTAGAAGGATTTTCAAAGCCCTTGAATCGTTTACCCATGTGAATTAAAAACAGGCAAATTTTTAAAAATCTTAGGGTGGTAAATGCCTATTGAAATAATATTATGCACTCATAGTTAATACCAACGACACATTAAGATGTACAATTTGTTATTTGTTTAACTACAATGTGTGGGCATTATACTGAACTTTTTAAGTCTACTTTTTAAATACATTTGGTATAGAACGCATATTGTACTATTCCATATCTCACATCGAAATATTCATGGTTGTGAATGGATAAGAATTAAATATAATTCTGAATTATACCTACAAAAAAAGCGATCCGCCATAGGCGGATCGCATACAAATAATATATATCGAATAGATTATTTTGGATTTGTTTTCGGTGCATCTTTGATACCCAATTTGTTTTTTACATCCTGGATAATATTGTCAGCTTGTGTGGCATAAACAATAGAACCAGTGCTTGAATCAAGGATGTAAGTATATCCTTTTTCCTTCGCTACATCCTGAATAGCTTTATCTGCTTTTTCAGTAATGGGTTTTAAAAGATCTTGTCTTTTTGCTGCAATTTTTTCTTCTGCACTTTGTTGTGTAGATTGAATACGACCTTGTAAATCTTGTAATTCTTTTTGTTTTACGTCAGCCATGGCTTCAGACATCGTTTTGGCACCTGCTTCATACGCTTTGTATTTTGTTTCCAATTCTTTTTGCATAGTGGTCAATTGATCTTGAAACGTTTTGGCATAAGCTGAAATATCAGCATCTGCTTTTTTAGCTTCAGGCATTGAAAGTATCAATTCTTCTGAATTGATGTATCCAATTTTCTGTTGCGCAAATGACATTGAGGTTGAAAATATTAAAGCTAATCCTAAAATAATTTTGTTCATTTTGTTTTTGGTTTTTGTTTTTAATTTTATTGTTGGCAAATATATACAATTTTGAAAAAGTTTGATGCGAATGTTTTATTTTTTAGTAGGAGAACTAATACCCAGCTCTTTTAAAACTTCATCACTTTTATCGATTTTATTGTCGGCATAGAATATACTTAAGTCGGCTGATTTGTCAAATATAACATCATATGCTTTGGAAGCAGCCATTTTTTGTACGGCATTGTACACTTTATCCTGTACAGGCTTAACCAATTCCTGACGTTTTTTAAACAATTCGCCTTCAAAACCAAATTTTTTCTTTTGAAGATCTTTGGCTTCTTTTTCTTTTTTTATGATTTCGTCTTCTCTTTTTTTCTTCATGTCGTCACTGAGCATTACTTGTTCAGACTGATAAGCTTTATACATGCGATCTACATCCTGAAGCTTTGCATCAATTTCTTTTTGCCATTGAGATGATATTTCGTCAAGTTTTGACTGGGCTTGTTTGTATTCAGGAAGGTTTTCGAGAATGTATTTTGAATCAATTACACAATAACGTTGGGCATTTGTTGTACTCGATATTGTAAAAGTCAGTAATGCAATAAATAATATTTTTTTACCAAATGCAATAATGTTTTTTTGGGGTGTTTGGGACAGTTTGGAATTCATGATATTTAATTTTTATTTAAAAATGTTTGACTGTTTACTTCTTGTAAAAGTTTGAAAGCTACGTTTGGTTTAACGTTTATTTACAGGTATTCATTAATCCGGTTCAAAACCTAACATAAAGGTAAATTTAGTTGCTTGTCCAAATTTTGTTCCAGGGGTTAAGCGATCGATCCCTAAACCATAATCAAGACCTAACAAACCAAACATTGGCAAAAAGATCCTTACCCCAAGGCCAACCGAGCGTTTAAGTTCAAAAGGATTAAAACTTTTAAAACTACTCCATGCATTGGCAGCTTCAAAAAAGGCTAAACCATAAATGGTAGAAGAAGGGTTGAGTGAAAATGGATAACGAGCCTCGGCAGTATATTTATTAAATATGGTAGAGCCTGCAGTAGCTGAATATATTTCATAACCACGATGCGCAATGATATCTCTACCATAAATAGTAAAGCCCTGCAAGCCATCGCCACCCACTTGGAATCTTTCAAAAGGTGATTGTACGTTTTGGTTATAATACCCTAAATAACCATGTTTGGTTGCCAACTTCAAGATTAAGTTTCCTTTGATACGTTGATACCACTCAGCCGTAAATCGATATTTATGATACTCAATCCATTTATATCTTTCTGCTGCAGAAATAGTACTATAATCTTTATCTGTAAAGTAAGAATAAGGAAGGGTAAACTGTGCACTTAAATTGATATTTGATCCACTGCGAGGAAATAAAGGTTGATCAACTGAATAGCGTCCCAGGTTTAATTTTAAACTCAAGTTGTTAGCAACCCCATTGTTAAAATCTTCAAAGAAGGTATAATTCTTAATATTGTATCGCTGGTAATTTAAACCATATGAAAACACAAAGTTGTCATCAGGCCATTTGAGACGTTTACTCAATGAAGCACCAGCACCTAATGTAGTCATGTGCCCCGTAGTGGTAGAACCAAAGGCGCCAGCGAAAAACGTTCTATACAAGTTAATTGAGAGCGATGTAGGTTTTTTACCTCCAAGCCAGGGCTCTGTAAATCCTGCAGTTACAGAGTTATACCATTTGCCATTTGCTTGTCCGCGGATGGATAGTTTTTGACCATCACCCATAGGAAGTGGGTCCCATTCTTTTAAGTTGCCGATATTTTTGAGTGCAAAATTGTTGAATGAAACGCCAATGGTACCTGTAATACCAAGACCGCCTCCAAAGCCAGCTTGTAACTCAAGCTGATCGGCCGATTTCTCTGTAAGTGTATAATCGATATCAACCGTACCGTCATTGTGGGGTACAGGTACAATACCAATTTTCTCTGCGTCGAAAAAACCAAGATTTGAAATTTCTCTTTGTGAACGAATGATATCCTGACGACTAAATTTATTGCCTGGAAGAGTATATAATGCTCTTCTGATCACATGCTCATGCGTTTTGTCGTTACCTGCAATATGTATATTTCTAATGGTATACTGTTCGCCTTCTATCACACGGACTTCAAAATTGATGGTATCTTCAATGATTGATTTTTCGGACACATCGGTATTGAAAGCCAGATAGCCATCATCTAAATATAATGAACCAATATCATCAGCGTCTGCTGAAGGTATTTTACCTAATCTTTTATCTAAAAGTTCTACATTATAGATATCGCCTTTTTTGATACCTACTAATTTTTTCAATTCTTCGGCTGTGTATTTAGTATTTCCTTTAAATTCAATATCACCAAAATAATAACGATGCCCTTCAGCTACTTTAATATCGATATTCATATGTCCGTTCGATGCAGTATATAAAGTATCTGCTATAATATTAGCATCTCTAAAACCGATTGAGTTATAATAGTCTACAATATTTTGTTTGTCTTCGAGGTATTTTTTTTCATTAAATTTTGAAGCTGAAAAAATACCGTATCTGAAGTAAGGGTCTAAAAGCATGGCTGTTTTGGAAAGCGACAAAAAGCCTTTCCCTTTCATATATTGGGGTGTTTGGTTTTCATTGACCCCATATACACTTTCACTAGCTGCACTTTTGAGTGAGAAACGTGCCATTTCCTTGCTCCCTTTCATACTTTTTTTGAGCTTATAGGCGGTCGCACTTTCATTGCCAAAAATATTAATCTGATTGATTTTTACTTTTTGACCTTTATTGATATTAAAGGTCAGAATTACCGTATTGATTAATGCGGTATCTGGCTTTTCAGAAATACTTACCTGAACATTGGTATGCCCTTTTTCAACAAAATATTTCTTAATTCTTTCTATAGCACTTCTCTTAGTTGCTTCGGTAACTACTCTTGATTTAACCAATGAAACTTTCTCTTTTAAATCTTTGGCTTCATTGTCTTTAATTCCTTTAAAATTAAATTTCGACAGTCGTGGTCGTTCTGTGATATGGATATCGATAAATATTTTGTCACCTGTAATTCGGTCAGCATTAATTTCGATATCGGAAAATAAATTTTGCTTCCAAAGGTTTTGAATGGCTTTAGTAATTTTAGGATCTGAAGGCAGTTTTATTTTATCACCTGGCGCCAGACCTGAAATAGAAATCAACAATTCTTCGTCTAAATACTTCGAACCGCTTACAGTAACGCCTGCCACTGTATATTCTGATTGACTGTTTAGGTATTTTTGTTTCTCATTTTTTTTCGATTTCAAACCTATCTGCGCTTTTACATCGTTGATGATGCATAAGAAAGAGATAAAAAAGACAAAGGAGCTATATTTAATTAATTTCATGCTTGGTTTAATTGTTCACTAATTTTGCCAAATCGGCGTTCTCGATTCTGGTAATTTAACACGGCTTCAAAAAAGTTCTCTTTTCTAAAATCAGGCCAATGGGTATGGGTAAAATACAATTCAGCATAAGCTAATTGATATAATAAAAAATTACTGATTCTGTGTTCGCCACTTGTGCGTATCATCAATTCTGGATCTGGGAATGGTGCTGTTGCCAGATGTTGTTTAAAGACTTCTTCATTGATATCTGCGATATCAAGTACATTGTCTTTTACTTTTTGGGCTATTTTTTTTGTTGCATGGGTAATTTCCCATTTAGAGCTATAGCTAAGGGCGAGTATTAAGTTTAGTCTGTCATTACCTGCTGTAATTTCCATGGCTTCATGCAACTCTTGTACACAATAGTCAGGTAAACTTTCCATATCTCCTATAACATAAAGTCTAACCCCATTTTTTTTCAGCGTTTCGGCTTCTTTTTTTATGGTTGAGACTAATAATTCCATCAGTCCATTAACTTCACTTACCGGGCGGTTCCAATTTTCAGTGGAAAAAGCATATAATGTTAAATATTGAATACCGATTTCAGCGCTTCCTTCTACTACATCACGAACGCTCAGTACGCCATGCTGATGACCAAAAAGTCGGTCTTTTCCTCTTTCTTTTGCCCACCTGCCGTTGCCATCCATTATAATGGCTACGTGTTTGGGCAATTTCTGTTTATCGATTAAATCAAGCATGGGTTAAAAAAAGGAAACAAAAGTACTAAAATGAATTTTGAAGTAAAGTTAAAATGTAGGCTATTCAATAGTTTAACAGAGTTTTCACAGAGTGAATGGAAGGCACTTGTAATATAATTATCATAGTTGTAAAAACGTAAAAATGAATAAATACATACGTATTCATTATAAACTGGAATACAAACGAAAGGAATATTAATTTATTTTTTTAAATATCACACTGGCATTGTGACCACCAAACCCAAAAGTATTGCTGAGGGCTGCTCTTACCACACGTTTTTGCGGGGTATGAAAGGTGAAATTAAGTTTTGGATCTAATAAGTCGTCATCAGTAAAATGATTAATGGTAGGAGGTACTATATCATTTTGTACTGATAAAATGGAAGCAATGGCTTCAATAGCACCTGCTGCCCCTAGTAAATGACCAGTCATAGACTTTGTACTACTAATATTTAGTTGATAGGCATGTTCCTGAAATACTCTTTGGATGGCAGTCACTTCTGCAATATCACCCAAAGGTGTAGAGGTACCATGCACATTGATATAATCAATATCGGATGGTTGCATTTCTGCATCACTTAAAGCGCCATTCATGACTAAAATCACACCTGCACCTTCAGGATGTGGTGCAGTAATATGATGAGCATCTGCTGAGCAGGCACTACCTGCAAGTTCAGCATAAATTTTTGCACCTCTTTTTACAGCATGCTCATATTCTTCCAGAACGATTGCACCAGCTCCTTCACCCAATACAAAACCATCTCTGCCTTTATCAAAAGGTCGTGAAGCGGTTTTGGGGTTTTCATTGTTTTCACTCAAAGCTTTCATTGCATTGAAACCACCCACCCCAGGTATGGTGATTGCGGCTTCAGAACCACCACATACAATGACGTCTGCTTTACCCAATCGTATAAAATGTGAAGCATCTATCAAGGCGTGTGAGGAAGATGCACAAGCACTGACTGTACAATAGTTAGGACCTCTGAATCCATAATTCATTGAGATATGCCCTGCGGCAATATCTGAGATCATTTTTGGAATAAAAAAAGGATTAAATCTGGGTGTACCATCCCCTGCAAAGAAACCTTTCATCTCTTCGTAGAATGTTCCGATACCTCCAATACCTGAAGCCCATATCACTCCTACTCTATCTTTGTTGATACCATCCTGTGTAAGGTTGGCATCTGCAATGGCTTGATTACTACTTACAATGGCAAACTGCGAAAAACGATCTAATTTTCGGGCTTCTTTTCGATCAAGAAAATCCTCTGGATTAAAGTTTTTTAATTCGCAGGCAAAACGAGTTTTGAACTTTTCGGCATCGAAAAGCGTTATATAGTCGGCACCGCTCATCCCTTGACAGAGGCCATTCCAATAATCTTCAATGGTATTGCCAATAGGAGTGAGTGCACCCAAACCAGTAACAACTACACGTTTTAATTGCATGCTGTAGTTTAAAGGTTAATATTATTTTGCGTATTCTTCCAAGTAAGATATTGCCTGACCAACAGTTGAAATGTTTTCTGCCTGTTCATCTGGTATAGAAATATTGAATTCTTTTTCAAATTCCATAATTAATTCTACAGTGTCTAATGAATCTGCGCCGAGGTCGTTAGTAAAACTTGCTTCTTTAACTACTTCTGCTTCGTCAACTCCTAATTTGTCAACGATGATTTTTTTAACGCGTGCTGCTATTTCTGACATTTTTAAAATAATTTAGACTGCAAAAATATACTTTTAGTTCAAATCTTCAACTATTATTGATACTTTGTTAGTAAACTCTCTAAAATAGTTTTTTTTACTCTTTTTATTTTTTGGGTCTTTTACCCCTATAATCCCACGGGGCTATAGGATTAGGCTGAATCCACAATCCCAATTTCTGCTTTCTTGCTTTATTTTCTGCAAGGGCAAATTGGGCATCTTTTGAGTATTTTTTAAAGTGCCAGGCCATTCCGATGCTTACCATCTGTAGATTGATGTATTGATTTTGAAAATAAACATGGCCTAATATCCGTTTATTTCTATCTAATTTATCGTAAACAACCTTCACCTCTTTGCCAAAAATAAATTGGGCAAGTTGTTGTTTAGCTACATTGCCAAAGTCCTGTTTTTTTTCCGGGGCATCAATATCTGTCAATCTTACTTTGTATGTTGCCCGATCATTGACGAGTATTTCAAAGGTGTCGCCGTCAAGTATGCGAATGGCCCTCCCGATGAGTGTGGTTTGGGCAAATGAACTATAAACCGATAGCAATAGCCATATAGAGAAAACACTACGCATATAAATGAACTTTAAAAACTTGCAATCAATAAAAAGGCCTTATTTAAAACCTTAAGCGTAATAAAAACGTAAATAAAAGGATTATTTCAAATCAACGGTAATCACTTTGATTTCTACAGCAACGGGTCCAATACTCCCTGTAGAAAGAATTTGACCTACCCCTTGGGCATAATAAGAGTCGCCAGCCAGTGTGACGTTATTATTGGCATCTTTGCGTTCAGAATGAATTTTAAGTACATTTTTAAATGTAAATCCATCTAAAGTATAAACAGGAATTCGATCAAGTAATGTGTAATGATAAGTATCTGTTCCATTCACACCGCCTACCCATGTATCGTTGATATTTTTTGAAGCATCGATAATCATCAATTCCGTTTTGTTGGCAGCTGCGGTCAATACTAAGTAATATTTATCTCCATCTTGTCTGATATATTGATAGCCTTCAGTTTCAGCATCAAATACCTGATAGGTATGACTATTGATTACGGTGTCGTAAGACAACCGTGTGGTATTATACGTTGAATGTATGGTACCATTCAATGATCTTTGATAAGTCCATTTTGAACCAGGCACTTTAGGTTGATAGGTAAGTGAGTCTTTACTATTGTTGGTATTGACACTTTCAACCGTTTTCTTTTTAGTGCAACTAACAAATACAGCCATTGAAATGAAAAAAAGGAAAATATATTTCATAAGAGATTTTAATTGAGTAACGAAAGTAATCATTATTCTAATAAATTCCAAACCAGTCATATAAACTTTAGAAAAGTAGACTCATATAAACGGAAACTTAGTCGCTCCATACTTTTGTACCTTCACTACAATTGGCACATATATCAATGTTTTTTCTACCACTCAGCAATTTAGTACGAAAGGCTTTATAAGCTTCACTGCGCCATACTTCTTTAAAACTGTCTTTTTTCAAATCCCCTAAACGGTAATCTGCATCTTTGTCAAAACAACAAGGTACCACAAGCCCATCCCAACTGATCACACAAGCGTGCCAAAGTTTCCAGCAGTGATTATCAAGTGCATTTTTAATTTCATATTTGCCTGATGCATTTTTTTTATATCTTGAAAATTTATCGATAGTGGGTATCAAGGCATTTCCATTTTCATAATCATAGATTTGGGCTGTTTTAAACCTTACATCGTCTACACCTATTTCTTTGGCCAGTTTTTTGATATCTTCTATTTGGTGCTCATTGGGCTTTACCACTAAAAACTGAAAAAACACATAAGGGGTTTTGGAGTTAAGTTGTTTTTTCCATTTCACAATATTACGGGCCCCTTCCAGTACTTTTTCGAGTTTGCCCCCTATCCGATATTGTTGATACACTTCTTGTGTGGTACCATCAATCGAAATAATGAGTCGGTCAAGACCACTTTCAATAGTCCGTCGTGCATTGTCGTCATTTAAATAATGGGCATTGGTGCTGGTGGCAGTATATATCTTTTTTTGTGTGGCAAATTTTACCATATCCAAGAAATCGGGATTTAGGTATGGTTCACCTTGAAAATAAAAAATAAGATACATCATTTCTTTATGCAGCTCTTCGATGGTGTTTGTAAAAAAATCTTTTTCCAACATACCTATCGGTCTTGTAAAGGCCCTTAGTCCGCTTGGACATTCGGGACATCTGAGATTGCATGAAGTAGTAGGTTCAAAAGAAATGGAAAATGGCAAACCCCATTGTATAGGCTTTTGCATCCATTTAGTGAGGTAAAAACTTGACAGTACTTTCATGCCATTGGCAAATCTTCGAAAAGTGAGTTTGCTTAAAAAATTGCGACTGTCTTGGTAATTGAAATCGGGCATGGGGTGCAAATATAAGTGATCGTGTTGAAAGTGAAGAAATCGACTCTTGAAGAAATACCAGCATGATACGTGATTAGCTATTTATTTTAAATATCACTGAAATATATAAAGATAATAGTCAAAGAGCCAATTGATAATGCAGAACACCTTCATTTGATATCAACGACATATTAAAGATTGACCGATTGCAAGCAGCATACATGGAATATTTGTAGCATTATACCCATTTTACACAAACTGCATATATTATAAATATAGTCTTAGGCAGCATTAATCAATGTTATACTAAAACCTCACTTAACATACTTTAAAACTTAAGAATTATTATAGCTCACATTGGCATAACTTTGCTATTCATCATGGAAGCATGTGTATCTTAAATACCTTACTCATTTGAAAACCCTTACAAATCATATTCTTATTTTTGATAAAGATTGCCCTTTGTGTACCATCTATACAAAGCTGTTTGTAAAATATGGGTTTCTGGATGATAAAGGCCGCCAAGCCTACCAAGATATGGATTTTGATAATACCAATGTTGACACCGATTTAGCTCGAAACCAAATTGCTTTATTAAATACAACTACCGGTGAGGCGATATACGGAATTGATGCCTTAACAAAAGTGCTCGCAAATAAATTTTCATTCATCGGTTTATTTATGAAATTTAAACCTTTGTATTGGCTGATGACCCAGTTATATAGTTTAATTTCTTACAATAGAAAAATAGTCATCCCTGTATCATGTAATAACCTAACAAGCTGCAATCCATCAAAAAATTGGTTTTGGCGTATCCTATTTATATTGATTTGCGGTGTTGCAGTTCAACTTGTATACCCATTATACATGAATACTTTTTTTGAAAAATCAATTATTAACACTTTCTACTTAAAAGAGTCATTGCTGTTTGTTGGACTGTTGATTTTCCAAAGATTCTTTTGCATCCTTTTAAAAGAAAAAAATAGCTATGATTATATTGGGCATGTGTCATTTATATCATTCATGGCGGCACTTTATCTAATTTGTTTTTATGTTTTGCTAAAAATACTAAGCTTAATGGGTATCGAGACTACCTTGCTGGGAATTATTTGTTATGGCATAGTGTCAGGTTGGATGTTTCTTGAACATCGAAGAAGGATGAACATATTAGGAATGAATAAGTGGTTGACTTGGAGTTGGGTATTGTATAAAATAATTGTTTTTGGTTTGGTGTTTTCGTTAGTATAATAAATGAGACGCTTTTAAACCTGGTTAATTATAGTCAGTAAATTCAAATTTATAAAGTTGCAAATCGTTCTTTTGAGACATCGTTCTAACGATAAAATACAAGTCGATTACTTTAGTATACCCTTTTGACCATATCTTTACAAACTTCCATGTCAGTACTTTTAACAACACTTAACGCAAAATATATTCATAGCAATTTAGCCATCAGATTGCTTTATCAACTCAATAAACATCATGCTGGATTGGCCTGGAAAGAGTTTACCATCAAAGAACCTAAAGATGAAATTGCCCAATATTGCAAAGATTTTGACGTGGTGGCATTCAGTGTATATATCTGGAATTTTACACAAACACTTGAAGTATGTAGAAAAATCAAAGCCCTCAATCCTAAGGTCAAAATCATGTTGGGTGGTCCGGAGGTGAGTTATGAATACGAACCCGTCATCATGCTTGACGAAGTAGATTATATTGTGATAGGAGAAGGCGAAATACCCTTTGCTCGTTTTTTAGAAAATGATCAACAAACGGCTATCATACCAGGTATTGTTTCAAAAAAAGATGGACAGCTGATTTATATACCCTCTCTTGAAGATTTTGAACTGTCTGCATTAGCAGATATAAATCCTTATATAGACGACAATGTAACAGACTTGAAGAATAAAGTGTTGTATATCGAAACCTCAAGAGGATGCCCTTATAAATGTTCGTTTTGCTTAGCAAGCCTTGACAATAAAGTTCGTTACCTATCGATGCCACGTATCAAAGCAAATCTTTTGTACTTAATGCAACATGGGAAGGTTATTAAATTTTTAGACCGCACTTTTAATGTTAAAAAAGATTTTACCCTTGAGATTTTTCAATTCATTTTAGATCATCATCAGCCGGGCAATATTTTTCAATTTGAAATTACTGCGGATATTTTGCATCCTGATATCATTAAGTATGTCAATGAAGTAGTGCCTAAAGGATTGTTCAGGTTTGAAATCGGGATTCAAACGGTCAATCAAAAAGCCAATCTTGAAGTCAGTCGTAAGCAAAATTTTTACAAAACCAAAGGGGTGATTGAGCAGGTAAGAGATAAAATTGAAATGCATTTAGATTTAATTGTAGGGCTCCCTTTAGATTACTGGGAAGATGTAAAATACAGTATAGAAGAAGTTTTTAAAATATTTCCTCCAGAATTACAGCTCGGATTTTTAAAGTTTTTGAAAGGTACCCCGGTAAGAGATACATACCAACAACATCATTATGTTTTTGACCCAAACCCGCCATATCAAATCATTGAGAGCGACTATTTGAGCAAGGATGCATTGTATCAGATTACACAATTAGAATTTGCTTTAGAAGCCTATTGGAACAAAAAAAGAATGGTGAATAGCTTAAAATATATCACTCTTCATTACAGTATTTTCGATTTTTTATTGGGGCTAGGCAAATATTTTGCGGAGAAATCAGATTATCACAAACATACCCATGAAGAAATTTATCAAATAGCGTTTGAATATCTTGAAAGGCATTATGCACATGACAAAATATTAAAACAATTGTTTGCCATTGATTATTATTTACAACATAAAATCAAACCCAAAATGTTGTTTATCGAAGAAGTGGAAAGGCAGGAAAGAAATCAATTGATAGAATCAATGAAACTAAATCATCATAAATACCGATTTGGCATTTTTGCCATTGATTTTGATTTTATGAATTTTCAACAACATCAAACTATCCAAAAAAGCATCAAACCCCTGGTAATACAATACAGTGGTATCGATAAAGCCCAAATCATAGAAGCTTAGTAATACCGATTTTCTTTAAACTCCCAGTGAAATTTATTTAGTATATGTGGCTACAAACTGATATAAATTGAAGGATTCCTTGGCCATCGCAGTTTGAATTTGTAGCTGAAGCACATCTTTTTGAATATCCTTCATACGTTTATGTTGGATCAATTGAAATGCCTTCATGGTCAACATTTCGAGCTGCCGATTTTTATTGTAATGGGTAAACTGATGATGCGCTTCCATGGCTTTTATGACAAGAGGAATACCTTCATTATTTGAAGCAATTGTTTTGATAACGGGTATTTCCCATTCTTTGGCTTTGTTGTGGGCTAGTATCTTAAGGTTTTTGACAAATTCGTCCGCATTGTTTCTGTCTCCTTTGTTGACAATAAAAATATCCGCTATTTCCATCACTCCCGCTTTCATGGTTTGTATTTCATCACCTGCTTCAGGCACTAAAGTTACGATGGTGGTATTGGCGATACCTGCGATTTCTACTTCA
Organism: Bacteroidota bacterium; assembly: GCA_016711825.1. GTDB lineage: Bacteria > Bacteroidota > Bacteroidia > Chitinophagales > Chitinophagaceae > OLB11. The sequence goes on from JADJSG010000004.1 coordinate 370,176, forward strand.
CTTTGTCCAACACCAACTGTTTCGATAAAAATATAATCGAAGTTGGCAGATTTTAATACTTCCAGCATTTCAATAACATGGGCACTCAAACCTCCCAATGAACCCCTACTTGCTACCGAGCGAATAAATACATCTGGATGAAGGTAAAAATCGCTCATTCTGATTCTATCTCCTAACAATGCACCGAAGTTAAAAGGCGAAGAAGGGTCGACCGACAGCACAGCTACTTTTTGCTGAGCTGCTGTAAGATTCAAAAGCAAGGCATTAATCAGGGTGCTTTTCCCTGCACCTGGTGGACCTGTAATACCAATAATTTTAGTGCCTGTATTGTTTACGAGATTCATTAAAATATCATCACATTGCCCTAAATTGTTTTCTACAATGGTTAATGTTTGGGCAATTGTTTTAAAATCACCTGCTGCGATTTTTTCGAATATTTTTTTTGTGTCAGACACAATATGATTCTTGATTTTAAGTTATGTATTACAACTTCGCAAAAGTAATCTTCCAATCGCTTACTTTGCAATAAATTGAATATATATTAGCGTAAATTTTAGGTGCACTTGAAAAATAAATTACATAATTTCTTACAAATACTTCCCCATGATGTTTTTACATTTTTGGCATGTGTAACTGTTATTGTAGGTATGTATTTGTCGCGTGCTATGATGAGTATAGGCATGATAGTGTTGATATCGTCTGCCATACTGAATGTAAAATTGCAGTCGAATGTTAAAGCCTTTATGCAAAAGCCACACCTACTGATGCTTACAGGGTATTTTTTATTATTTTCTTTATCTTATTTTTGGTCAGATGATGTTGGTTATTATAAAGAAAGAATGCAGATCATGTTTCCATTCCTGATTTTGCCATTTTCGTTTTTATCAATGAATCGTTGGGAAATGAAATGGTACGACATCCTCATATTGCTTTTTATACTATTAAATTTATCTGGAATCGGCTGGAGTTTACATGAATATTACTTACAAAAGGAAGCCTATGATGCGGGTTATGGATTTTCAAAATTAATACCTACGCCATTTAAAAATGATCATATTCGGTTTAGCATAGCTGTAGTGATGAGTATGTGTTTTTGTGTTGATTTATTTATAAAACATAGCAATCGTATGATTCGCGGTTTGCTATTGCTGGTGATAGCCATTGACATAGTTTATATTCACATTTTATCAGCCAAAACAGGCATTGTCGCTTTTTATTTAGTTTCCTTTATTGCCATTATTCAGTTTATTTTCTCCACTAAATTTCGAAAATTAGGTGTTGCCTTTTTATTTATACTGATCAGTTTACCCTTTGTGATGTTTTTGATTTTTCCATCCTTCAAAAACAAACTAGGATATATTAAATATTCCATTACTCAGATGGGCAATACTGAAAAAGAAACAAATATCAGCGATGAGGGCAGATTGATTTCCTATCAATATGCTTTTGAAATTATTCGCTTACGCCCATTGATAGGTGTAGGTATTGGAGATGTTTATGGTCAAATGAAGCAACGGTATGACCGCGACTTTCCGCATCTGCAATCAGCCACTTTACTGCCGCACAATCAATTTTTAATGGCGGGGGTTGCTATTGGTTTATTAGGAATGATTTATTTACTGATGATGCAAATTTCTATTTATCGTCTGGTCAAAAAAAATGATTTTCTGTATTTAAGTTTTTGCATTATAATGTTTTTTACCATGATGATAGAACCATTATATGAAACACAATATGGCACTTGTATCTTTTTGTTTTTTTTGTTGTTATTGATGAAAAGGTCAAAGTATTATTTAGCATGAGAAGGGAGATTAGGAGATGAGAGATTTGAGATTAGAGATGAGAGATTAGAGATAGGATGATTGGATGTGGAATTTAAACTATTTTTCAAATCAACCACAATATGCCCATATGATTAATCAGTCACATCAATTAGTCAAATAATATAAGTGCAAGCCCATATCTACCTCCTACTAACTCTTTACTATTTACTATTTCCTATTTCTACTCCCTATTTACTTTTTACTATTTACTATTCCCTATTTACTATTTACTATTTCCGATTCCCTATTTTCTTTCCCCTCCTAACTATTTCCTATACACAATTCCCTAATTACTCTTAAACTATTTATCTTTACTCAATGAAATATACACTACATGCTTTTTGTATTTTAATGGTGCATTGTTGCTTTTTACCATCAGCTTATAGTCAACAAGCCACGAATACTAAAACAACAATGAATTCACTCACCACTTATGTCAATCCATTTATAGGTACTGGTGGTCATGGTCATACATTTCCCGGACCTACCATGCCCTTTGGTGCTTGTCAGGTGGGGCCCGATACCCGATTAGAAGGGTGGGATGGATGTAGTGGCTATCATTTTTCAGATACCGTTATTTATGGTTTTAGTCATACCCATTTAAGTGGCACAGGTTGTAGTGATTATGGAGATATTTTATTAATGCCTGTTACCAAAAACATGCCTCTTTATCAATATCAATATGCTTCTCACTTTTCGCATACCAATGAAAAAGCACAGGCTGGGTATTATCAGGTGTTTTTAGATGACCCGAAAGTAAATGTGGAATTGACAAGTACTTTGCATGGAGGCGTTCATCGATACACCTTTCAACCTAATGATGAACAATATGTGATACTTGATTTAAAACATCGAGATCAAGTACTTGATAGTAAAATGGAAAAAATAGATGATTACACATTGCGGGGTTATCGATTTTCAAAAGCCTGGGCACAAAATCAAAAAGTATTTTTCGAAATCACCTTTTCAAAACCGATTGAATGGATTCAATACGAAGCTATTGCAAAAGGAAGCAATACAACTGCAGTACCCATTGAAAAATCATTGCATTGTATCATTCATTTTCAACAAGAAGGTGGAGCCCAGCCTGATCAAAAAGCAACAAAAAACCCTTTACAACTTATCACAAAGGTAAGCATCAGTGGTGTGGATGAAGATGGTGCACATAAAAACATGCTCGCAGAAATGCCTGATTGGGACTTTGACAATTACCACACCCTTGCTCAAAAAGAATGGGAAAAAGAACTTTCTAAAATACAAATTACACAAACAGAGGGCTCCAAGCATGACAATCATGCTTCCTCTGTTGAGCAACTGACAATATTCTATACTGCGCTTTATCATTGTATGATACACCCTTCAATTTACAATGATGTAGATGGTCGTTATCGTGGTCGTGATGATAAGATACACAATACAGAGGGTTTATTTGATTATTATACTGTGTTTAGTTTGTGGGACACCTATCGGGCTTTACACCCATTATTAACGATCATAGACAAAAAGCGCAGCAACGACTTTATCAATACCTTCATTAAACAATATGAACAAGGAGGACGATTACCCATTTGGGAGTTGAGTAGTAATGAAACGAATTGTATGATAGGCTATCATGTAGTGAGTGTAATATGGGATAGCTATCAAAAAGGCATTCGTGGTTTTGATGCAGAAAAAGCTTATGAAGCCATGACAAAAATAGCGACTCATTATACCGATTATGAAGGAGAAGGATTATCATTAAAATTAAAAGAAAGTGCTCGAAAAGGGGCAGCAGATGCTGATGCATTGGAAAGCTATTGTAAATATGGATATGTACGATCAGATGATTCGCATGAGAGTGTGAGCAAGACTCTTGAATATGCTTATGATGACTGGTGTATTGCCCAAATGGCGAATGCACTAGGTAAGAAAAAGGATTATGCATACTATACAAACAGAAGTCAATATTGGAAAAATGTGTATGATCCTACTACAGGGTTTATGCGAGCAAGGAAGAATGGTTGTTTATACGAACCTTTTTCTCCCTATACCGTTGACAATAATTATACAGAGGCCAATGCATGGCAATATAGCTTTTCAGTACCCCATGATTTGGATGGGCTGATGGAAATCATGCAAGGTGGCAGCGTCCATTTTAAAAAGAAACTCAATGAATTATTTGCTGCAAAAACACAAACCCAGGGTCGTGAACAAGCTGACATAACGGGTTTAATTGGCCAATATGCACATGGCAATGAGCCAAGTCATCATATAGCCTATTTATACAATAGTACAACATGGGGCGAACATCATACAACTGCCATTACGAATCAGATTGCAAAAGAATTTTACAAAAATAGCCCAGATGGCCTAATCGGAAACGAGGACTGTGGTCAAATGAGTGCATGGTATGTATTTAAGGGATTAGGGTTTTATCCTACATGCCCCGGAGATTATACTTTTCAAATCACAGAACCTTTGTTTAATCATATTCAATTGAATAATGGTTTAAAGATTACTAAAAAAGATACAAGCAAAATTGATAATAAAACTTTTTGTGTTGAAGCTAATCGTACGGACATCACATACGATGATCTTGTATCTAAAAAGAATATTCAAATGTATGCTGTGGAAATGAAGCATCCACCAGGCTGTTGGTTTCCAAATGAGAAAAAAAATAATACCATCCCTTTTATCAAAAATGGCATTCGAATTTTTAAAGACAGTACTAAAATAGAAATGATGTGTGCAAAACCTGGGAATGCAATTTTTTATAGCTTAAACGATGCCGCTTTTAAAAAATATGAAAAGCCCTTTTTTGTGCATGATCAAGCAGAAATTGTTTTTTTTAATGAAAACAATAAATCAATGATGCAAACTGCCACTTTTACCAAACTACCGGGCGACCGAAAAATCATCTTGCACAATCAATACAATCCATCTTATAGTGCAGGTGGAGCTGAAGCATTGATGGATGGGCTGTACGGCAAGCTCAATTGGCGTGCTGGCGATTGGCAAGGGTATCAAGGGCAAGATGTAGAAGTGATTATGGCATTTGACAAACCCAGAGCCATAAAAAAAATAGCTGTCAATTTTCTGGAAGACCAAAATTCATGGATTTTTTATCCTAAAGAAGTGTCGTTTTATGTAAGCAATGACTCAACCCAATGGACTTTAATTGAAAACATCGCAACAAACAAATCAGACCATGCCGAAAAAACCAGCATTTCGATGTTTGAAACTTCCATTCGTAACATCAAAAAAGAGCATTATCGATATGCAAAAGTAATTGCTAAAAATTTTGGACCTATGCCACAGTGGCATGAAGGAAGGGGCAATCCAACGTTTGTATTTTTAGATGAATTTATTGTGGAGTAGCTTAGGAGATGAGAGATAAGAGATGGGAGATAAGAGATGGGAGATTAGAGATTAGAGAGGATATTATCTTAAATCTACAACTTCTACTTTGGGATATTTCTTGGCATTGAAAATAAACATGGCGTCAGTTAAAGCAGGATTAGGTGTATAACCACTTACGGTATAAGAATACACATTGCCATTTTTTTCATACATTTTACCACCAGCCACTACACTATTTGCTTTGTCGATCATGAGTTCAACTTTTGAATATTGTTTTGTCTTATTGGTAGGTGTCAAATTAATCACATCCACTTTTTTACCTCCGACAGTTTGTTCACCTACATATTTATAACTATATTCTTTGTCATAAAAATTAGTAAATAATTTTGAAGGGGTAAATGAATTTTCATTTGGATCGAAACTTGTTACTTGAACCTCGTTGCTTTCTTTCATATAGGTCCAAATGGTTTTGGTATCGCAGTATATTTCCTGACCTGATAAACTGATATAATATTTATCGCCTTTCATGTTCACAGTCCCTTTTTTGGTTTGTGGTTTTGCCCCTTTAGCCCCTGAAATAGTAATAGAGAAATTGGCTTTTAATGATTTGAGTGATTTTACCTTTTTGCTTACATTATCTAAAATAGCTTTTGCTTTGGGGTCATTTTGTGCATGGGCAATGTTGATCATGCAAACGAGTAATAAGGCGAAAATTGTTTTTATCATCTGATTTTTGGGGTTTGACGTTGAATGAGGTGCAAAGATTAAATTCCTTTTGCAAATAGCTTGTGAAGCAGTCATATAGTTTACTATGTATAATGTTAATCTTTCTGTATGGTGTAATAAGCGCAAGTAGTGAGAAAATTTCGAACAAAGGGGATGGCACCAAATAGCCAGAACTGTTTACGGGGTTCCAATCCAAATTTGTATTTATAGATAGGATTAAATAAAAACCATTGTTTGTTGACTATGGTATACCCAGCTTGTTTACAAATGCGCTCAAATCGTTCGATAGAAATGCCCGTTTGTTTAACATCTACCAGCGAATCAATGGCATGTTGTCCTTCGCCGGCTGTCTTCAATATCCATTTATAGACCCCCATTGGGAGTAGATGGTAATAGGGTATTTTTGAAGTCCATTTCTTTTTTGCTATTTGTTGATGACCACCAAATGGCATATACCAGGGTGGAAACCCAAAAAATATCTGACCTTTTTCCTTCAACAGTTTTTTCATAAAAGGAATAAAATCTTCTTGTCCATGAATATGTTCAATAACATCTTTCAAAACGATCAAATCGAAGTATCCTGAATATTTATTTAAAAAAGCTTCATCATATACATTTTGATTCATGATATGCATCTGTCCACTGGCAATTTCATTTTTAAGAAATACTTGTGCTAAGTCAATACGTGGTTGGTCTAGATCGACTCCAACACATTCGCAACCCCTTTCGAAAAAGGGTTTTAGCACCCCACCCTCTCCACAACCGATTTCCAGCACTTTGATGCCTTTCACGATAGGCAAGCTGGTTTCAATAAAAGGCAACACATAATTACGCGCGTTTTCTACCTGCTGGTCAAAACGCATTTGATGATTACTATGATGTTCGAGTGCCATTTGATTCTTAAAAAGTGCGAATATACTAGTTTTTATCCTGCTTTAAAGCATTCAGCAGCTCAAATTGTGTTTTGATTGATTTGTCGTGTATGAGTTCAAATAGCTTGAGGATAAATGCGGCATCGAGGTTGTTATTTTCACCCCACTGGGTGCGACTATCTACAATTTCGCGCCATCGATCTTGCTGAAAGATGGCAATATTGTGTGCAATTTTTATATCGCCCAATTGTTTTACTAGTTCCATTCTTTTACCGAGCAAGTCAACCACTTCAGCATCCATGGTATCGAGTATTTGCCTTATTTGCTCTATATCATTTTGTACATCATCGCAAGTAACCTGCCTGATAACTAAACTTTTAAGCAATTCGCTCAACGCTGCGGGCGTAATTTGTTGTTTAGCATCGCTCAATGCCTCGTCAGGATTGGGATGGGTTTCAATCATTAATCCGTCAAAGTCGAGGTCTAAAGCTCGCTGTGCAACGGTAGCCAGCAAAGTTCTGTTGCCACATATATGACTAACATCACAAAAAACGGGTAAGGCTTTGTATCTACGTTTCAGTTCAATGGGGATCGCCCAATTGGGTTTATTTCGATATATGGAATGTGTGTCATAGGATGAAAACCCTCTGTGAATAGCGGCAATGCTTTCTATCCCTGCCTGTTGTATTCTTTCAACGGCACCGCTCCACAACTCAATATCCGGATTAATGGGATTTTTGATTAATACGGCAATACCCGTTCCTTTTACAGCATCTGCTATTTCTTGCACTAAAAACGGATTAACGGTTGTACGGGCACCTATCCAAACAGCATCTATTTTATATTTCAAGGCCAGTTCCACTTGTTCTTTGCTGGCCACTTCAGTACAAAATGGCTTATGAATCATTTCCTTTGCTTGTTGCATCCATTGAAGGGCAGGTTCGCCCCGACCTTCAAAATAGCCTGGTTTTGACCTGGGTTTCCACACACCACCTCTCACCATATCGACTGGCAATGACTGTAATGCGCTTGCAACAGACATCAATTGTTGTTCATCTTCAACTCCACAAGGACCTGCTATGATATAAGGAGAAGATTTTATGAAAATATTCATGTATTGAAAATTGAAGATGTAAAAATAAGACTATTCAGGTCATGCATTCACAAGAAAAAATTGATACCCATTATTGAAAAACAAAAGGGGCTGAAATACCTTTATAGCCAATTAAATCCATTTTAAGCGACCCGAATAAAATATCTGCTTTTGCCCGAATGGGGATATGATTTTTATCGTCGGTAAGCCAAACTACCATATCTTCTTCATGTTTAAACACCCTCCCTTTTTGCAATACAGGTACAAATTTCAAACACTTGATTCTCCCCCATTCGCTTTTGATGGTTTCGCGTCCTTTAAATTTGATTTGTAAATTATACATTTCACCATCTACAATAGTAGGTACTGAAAACAATTGCCCTTCTTTCGCATTGCCTAAATCCATGGTACGAGCAAGGTAAAAACCTGATAACATATCCTGGGTGTTTTGCCATATATCAATCATTTTCCCATTGGCACTTACTTTTTTCTGTCCATGATAAAAAATATAATCTTGTGATGTTTTATAACCGCCTTCATCAATTCTTCTACCAAAAAACCAGGGGATGAGGGCTTCTTCATCGATATAGGTTTCATAACGGTCTCTGATTTTAAAAAAGAAGTCGAAACTCCCTTTTGACTTACCTATACCTACAACATGCAAGGTGTTTCTATTGGCAAATTGTTTGTTTTCGTCTGTAATTTCTATCGTGGCTATGGCAGCATCAATAAATCCATAATGGATACGATACGTTAATTTTTCACCTCGTTTAAAAGCTACATTCTCTACTTTTCGGAATTGCGACATCGCTGTAAAAGCGGTGAAAAACAATACTGAAAAAAATAGGATTTGGAAAAGATGTTTCATAACAGAAATATAAATACACGCAAAAATGCATTAATTCATACGACTATTTTCTTTTCATGTAGTTAAATAAAGTAAAATCGTTTTTGTACGTAAAGTACACGGCATAGTTATATTCAAAGGTATTGGCTATTAAATCGAGGAAAGGTTCAAATCGAACATTGACATCAATAGCATTGAATACTTTGTGGGCGTAAAGCAATCGGATGAATAAAAGTTTTTTTTCAGGCTGAATAAAACCCGGTGTACCATAGATTGACGCTTCCGATTGAAATAAGTACCCACCTCGCGAAGCCAGGTAATCGGCGGCTTGCCAATAACCAAGAGATGCTGCAATATCAAATTTAGATACAAAGGTAGCATTCAGATAAAACCCAGTTCCCTGATTGAAAGTGAGTCGTTTGGTAGGTGATAAATCTTTGAATAAAGTCAGGTAATTTTCTGTTTTAAAAGATTTCATGAAATTATTTTCATCCTGGCTTTTGTATTCATACGTAATACCTATGGCCATGTTAGCGATTGTTTTAAGGGGGGTGGTATCTATATCGATTTGTCCTCCTTTATGAGAAACCAGCATTTGCAAGGGCAGTGTCAGGGTGGAATGTTTGGTGTTAAAAAGTTTTACATCAGTATGATGCCCCACTGAAAATTGTTCCTGGTCAGCAGAGCCTATGTATTGCATCTTTTCCCAATTGATCCAGGTATCGCTCCAAATGTTCTTTTTATCAATTTTAATTTGAATGCCACTTTCTATTGGATGTGAAATATATCGTTCGTAGTTATACAATGGTTCAATCAATCGATGTGAAAGATGTCCTTCAAGCGTACCAAACAACACGGAATAGCCATTTTTTTGCAGTTTACATGTCAATAAAGGCCGGGCAAGCAACATGGTATCGTTGCCAAAATCTTTTTGCATAAAAACACCTGCCTGAATACGTACATAAGGGTTAGGCAAATAGGCAAGTTGAGTGGCAAGCTGCGAACCCATGAGTGTATACCCTGTAGCTATGAGATTGAAGTACTCATTATTTTTAAAAAAATTATTTGATTGTACATTGAGCAAAACCTTTTGTTGTAAACTATCATTTACCGCTATGTTTGTTTCTAAAAGTTGATTATTGATTTGCCCCCATAGTGTTTTGCTGGTCAAAAATATCAGAAAGAGTAAAACGTGTTTTGTTGTCATACGAAGTGAACAAAGATAATCAGGAAATCATAAAAATACACTTTACATGGCTGCACCGAGCATGAGCCAGCCAATTACAATTAAAGGTGCAGGTATTTTTGAAAACATCAATAAGGAAAAGGTAATGGCTACAACCACCAGGTTGGTCCAATCAAAGGGTATAGAGCTAAAAAGGATATACCCTGATGCCCACATAATACCAACGATTACAGCATGAATACCTTCTAAAGCCCTAAAAATAACCGTGTATTGTTTGATGTTTTGGTAAATCGGAAAAAAGAAAAACAACAAGAGAACACTGGGTAAAAACACCCCCACAGTAGCCACTGTAGCCCCCAGCAACTGTGCTTCCATACCCAGCTGACTCATACTCATAGCACCAATATAGGTACAAATAGAGAACACAGGCCCTGGTATCGCATTGACCATACCTGCACCAGTCAAAAACTCTGAAGTAGTGAGGTATTGTCCAATTTGTAAATGTTCAGGACGTATAACATACTGCTCATACATCATGGGAATCAGGGCATGCCCTCCCCCAAAAACGAAACTCCCAAAACGATAAAAATTTTCAAATAAATTGAATAGCCTTGCACTATGCCAATGTTGCATACGAGCCCATTCTGATAAAATACCTGCAACTAAAAACACAAAGATAAAGCCCCAAAGATTTACCCATTTAATTGGCTTTTTTTGCACGGCAACACCAGGTATTCTTTTATCACTAAAATTTGATACGATACCCCCTAATACAATCAGTACTGGAAACACCCAGGGAGATCGTAATGAAACAGTCACTACTAAGGCTACGAGCATGATACAATAGGTAGCGATATGGTTTACACTGATACGCATAGCTTTGTAGGCGGCATAAATTAAAAAGCCAACGGCCATGGGTTGTACATATTTAAACAAGTTGGTTTGAATGTCTTTGGTGCCAAAATAAATTACTAAAAAGGAAAGTCCGCCCATCATCAAGGCAGCAGGCAATACCCATATCAACAAGGTAATAAGTGCTAAAGACACCCCTCCCCTTTTATAACCTATCAGGGTGATGGTTTGGGTAGAAGAAGGACCGGGTAACATTTGGCAAAATGACATATAATCAACCAATTCTTCTTTCGTAATGTAATTTTTCTTTTCAACAAAAGTTTTGAGCATCATACCTATATGGCCCTGAGGACCTCCAAAGGCAGTTACAGAGTATTTAAATACTTCTTTTAAAAAAGGAATATGTCGGTACAGACTCATTTTGAGTGGAAAGATAATGCAAGGAATAAGAAATCGGGTGAAATCGCATTATTTTTTACAGGCGCAAGGCGATGCATTTGGATGTGAAAAAAGAATCTTATTCAATAAGAAAAGTGACACTTTCTAATGGGCGTGCGGTTTTGTTATTGCCTATCACCTTTATTTTATCGAATCTTATTTTGTCGCCTTTGCTCACTTTACTCAACAATTCCTGAAAATCGGGATTGCCTTGAAGATCGCCATTGCGAATATTAAACACATACATATCGGATGATTTGGATGGTTTGCAACTCACTTCACACAATATGTTATAGGTGATTTTGGTTTTAAAATCTTTGTCATCAAGTGATAATTTGTTGACCATTTTCAGTTCGGCCAGGCTGATTTTACCATTTGATTTTGAGCCTAAGCGCAAACGGGCGATATCGGGCACTGTGGCGGTTCGATACAATACAGGATAAACGATATTTTTTTGCAGTTTACCATTTTTAACCCATGTATAGGAAAACTGAATACCATTGATGGAAGCATTGGGTATTTTAAAGTTGAAAGTGGTATCGCTTATTTTTTCAATTTTACCTTCTTTGCATTGAATAGAAAGAATTTTAGTGCCATTGGTATTTTGAATCAAAAAATAATTTTGTATGCCGATATACACCAGTTGTTCATCCGGGTTTTTCATATTCGGTTGAATAAATTTCACCTGAGCCCATGCATGGGTCATTATAAAAAGCAAGCAACATGTAAAAAAATATTTCAATGTATGGTATTTCTATTATGCTAAAGTAAAACAATGTATGATACGATACAAATTATAATAAATGAAGGAGAGTAAAAAAACAGATTATATATATTTTTTGATTGAGATACATAAACAAAATGCATGCTATTATAAAAAAAATGATAAGAAATACCCACCTTAACATGAAGGGTAAAAGTTGGAAAGAAATAGCAAAATTCATAAAACCCATTGGTCATTTTTACCTACAATCAAAACAAGGTTTCTCATTTTGGGTTAAGTATACTATTTTTGTGAAGTATGCGAAATATAAAAATCATTGAAGTAAAGTCAGAAATAGGTGCAGGCACCCGTGGGGCCAGTTTGGGTATTGATGCCTTAAAAATTGCTGCCCTCGATTTTATGAGTAATTTCTTTGTAAACTTCCCTAGTGATATTGTAGAAACCGAAAACAACTTGCTATATGAACCTATTGAAAGTCCTTATGCTAAACGTATCAAAGGGGTAAAGCAAATTTATGAGCGGGTAGCAAAAGCTGTAGAAAGCAATTTAAAATCGGGTTTGTTTCCATTGGTACTTGCTGGTGATCATAGCAGTGCGGGTGGTACCATCGCAGGAATACGTATGGCCAAACCCAAAAACAGGTTAGGGGTGATCTGGATTGATGCACATGCCGATTTGCACTCACCTTATACAACACCAAGTGGCAATATGCATGGTATGCCTTTGGCTGTATCACTGGCCGAAGACAATAAAGACTGTCAGGTACATCAACCCGACGACCAGACCATTAAGCATTGGGAAGATCTTAAAAACCTAGGCAAAATTTGTCCGAAGATATTACCCGAAGATGTCGTATTTATTGCATTGCGTGATACCGAGAAAGAGGAAGATTATATTTTAAAAAAATTAGGCATTAAAATCATACCGGTATCGGAAGTGCGTAAAAAAGGGGTGGAACATGTGGTACGGCAAACCTTACTAAATTTAAAACAGTGTGATGATATTTATGTATCCTTTGATGTGGATAGCCTTGACAGCAGCATATCGAGAGGTACAGGCACACCAGTTCCGAACGGCTTGAAAGAAAGGGAAGCAGAAGACCTGGTAGCCAGTTTGATGCAAAACCACAAAATCTGTTGTTTTGAAATTACGGAAGTAAATCCTACCCTTGATAAAGAAAATCTGATGGCAGAAATTGCGTTTAATGTGTTGCAACGCAGTGTGAATATTTTGCTTATGAATTAGGGGGTTCAATAATTGACAAGCATGTATCATATATATCGATACTGTTGCAGATTTGGTGTCAGTAAGAGACCGAAGCAAAGCATACTATTTATTGGTCAGATCAGATGATTATGTTGTTTATTCCTTCAAAATAGCGAGGTATTGATTTCATTAAAATATTATACGCAGTTTTAATTTGCATATTCGATAGTCACCCAAAGTTTACCAGCCACATTATCTAAAAGCGCCTGCCAGTTTTCTTGACGAGATGAACCATATGTATAATATAAGTTTCTATTAGAGAGCAATTCATCAGCATTGATATTTATATTTAAGAACTTATCAAAAAAAAATTCTGTGGGTTTTGTCAGTCTTGTGAACTTGTTTTGGTGAATGTAGTTTATCATATCAAGATTATTCAAATCAAGATCAAATCGGGCCATTTTAGTGTTGCGTTCCCCTTTGTAGCAGCAATCGTAAGTTAATATATCAGGGATATCAATTTGAGTATGTAACTCAATATTGTCAATATTTGCCCAATCGCATGTTCTTTGATTATATATCGAGCGAGTAAACATTTTAAGTCCTAATATCACACCCATACAAAGTAAAACCGTTAATGTCAAAGCAATAAGAATTGTTTTAATATTAGTCATAAATCAATTTTCTATATAACGACAGATATTCTTAATTATTGCAGTTAAAACTAGGTTCGGGATGCAAGATAGAAAGTAAGTTTGAGGCTTTATCTACATCTATACCAAAAACACATCAAGGAAAGATCAATTCCGATTAACTGTAATGTAATATCTATAGGCATAAATTGATATTAGTTAGATTCTTTAGATAAAAGCAATTGGTTTAAAAAGTTCTGGGGTGGTTTCACATCATAACATTCAACATGATTTCAAACTGTATTCAGTATGGTTTAGTTTTATAAATTGCTGGCATATTCTATAAATCACTTTCGTGTATCGTATTGCATTCTATCAAACAATGATTATTTTGTGACTTAATTCCTTTTCAAAATGAAAAAAAATATTTTAATTATTTTTCTACTTGTTGCGCACTTTAGCCCTTATGCACAAAGCATATACTCACGCAGTTTTGGCAACAAAAAAAATCCAGCTGCTATTTTTTTACATGGTGGACCTGGGTATAACTGTGTAAACTTTGAAGCCACCACTGCACAGCGATTAGCAGATAAAGGATTTTATGTGATTGTGTATGACAGACGAGGAGAAGGACGTTCAGCAGATCCAAAAGCCAGTTTTAATTTTAAGGAAACCAATGACGATATCAATCAGTTGTATCAACAATATGGCATAACGCAAGCCATGCTTATTGCTCATAGTTTTGGTGGATTAGTAGCCACGATGTATGCATCTCAATTTCCTGAAAAGGTAAAATCAATTGTGATGGTGGGCGCCCCTGTATCATTGCAGGAAACATTCAGAACCATCCAAAAAAGTGTGCAACGTATTTATGAAGAAAAAAAAGATACGGTAAATCTTAAATACCTGACAATGCTACAACAGATGGATAGTACTTCGCTGCCTTACAGTAGTTACTCATTTATGCATGCGATGCAAAATGGTTTTTACACTCCGAAAAAAATGAGTGAAGAAGCGAGTGCTTTATATCGGCTTTTTAAAACGGATACCTTATTGACTCAATATGCTGGTAAAATGACATTTGAAGGTCCGAAAGGTTTTTGGGAAAAAGAGCATTATACCATGTTGAATTTGACAGAGCCTATCAAAAAAATACAAAAAAGTCATATTAAAATATATGGCTTGTATGGCAAGGAAGATGGACTGTATGCAGCCTATCAGATTGAATCACTTGCCAAAATCATTGGAGAAGAAAATCTACTCTATTTTGACAATTGTTCACACAATGTATTTATAGATCAGCAAAGTGCGTTTTTAAACGCATTGACAAAGTGGAAACAATAATATTACCCTTGTAAAAAATTCAATGTTGATAGCTTGTTGATGAGGTCGGGGATTCAACGTTTTGGTGTAGAACGATTTGACCTTTTTAGCTGATGTGAGAAAGCATGAGTCCTTTGCTCGTTTCACTTCATAACATAAACATTATTTCAAACGGCATGAATACCAGTATAATTTATTCTTGTATGGATAGATTAAAAAATACAAAGGATAGGTATTACATTTGTTTAAAATAAAATTTCCATTTAAAAATCTCCCTATGAAAAATCAATTATTAATCCTTAGTCTGTTTGTGGCTTGCATTTTATGTTCATTTGCCCCGAAGTCTGAGTTTACCAAATATATCTCTAAAGAAGGTCGCTTTTCCATCAACTTTATGGGCAAGCCTGAAGAGTCGTCACAAATGGAAGAATCAGCCGATGGCATTCCTTTTAAAGTTCATTTTGTACAATATACCCCCGACGATTACCATGTATATATGGTGGGCTGGACAGATATGAAAGATATTTTCCCTAAAAATGTAAGTATTCAAAAAATATTGGAAAACAGTCGCGATGGCGCTACGGCCAGCATGAAAGCCAAAAAAGTAAACACCTTAAAAACGCATTTAGGTGAAAATCCCTATATCGAATTTACTTTTGAATCGGATGATTTTATGGGGAAAGACCGTATTTATTTGGTGAACAAAATACAATACTCTGTGATTACCCTTTTTAAAAAAGCGGATAAACTACCTAGAGATGCAGAAGAGTTTATCAACTCATTTAAGTTACTTCCCTAATTGAAGATGTTTGTCTTTGCCTGATATATCCAACACAATTTATGAATTTATTTTTTGAGAAAATAGCTCCTTTTTCATTTGGGTTTTTCCATTTTGAAAAGATATGAAAGGGATATAAAAAAGCAAGGGTGTTGAAATTTTCAAAAACAGATTTACTCGAATAAAATCAATGTATGCTTTCGTGATTACCAGTCTCTTTTCTTTGCCAGTAAAATAGACAATGTCAGGCTGATATTATAACCTCTCATCACATAGGTATCTGAAGAAGGGGTATACAGTTTAAGGGGTTTACGCAAATCTGAAATGTCGTTGCGTCCATGAAGTACAGGCAAATCAATGGCAGGTATTAAGGTGATGCCTGCCACACCTTTTTGCAATGCTAAGCGTACAAAAAAGCTCAGGTTTGGATTTACATCATTCACCAATTCATTGCTTGTGGCAGCCTTTACATTGGGTGTATTACTTTCCTGCAATCGCAAAACATAATAATTAAAAGCATTTAATTCTAACCCAACACTAACAGGGCTTTCCAGGGTGGTATGCATACCAAACACAATACCCCCATAATGCACAGTAAGTCGTTTGTAATTTGCACTTTGTGTACTCGGGTCGGTGCCCGATACTGTTTGTGAATTACGAAGCCATTTCAATCCTGCAAAAAAAGCTACGCTTTTTGATTGGGCACCAAATACCACACGACCACCCAAACCCATATGTACTGGTTTAAACGCTTGCCAGGGATTTTGGATATTGTATTCACGAATGATGTTGTTAAGCTTTCCAGCATTTAACCACAAGCCCACCCGATAGCCCCCTTCGATATAAGCAAACAAGTGCTGACACCCCAGGCCCATAAAAAACAAGCCTAATAAAAATCCTTTTTTGATGTGTTGACTTGTTGATGTTTGAATCATACCACAATCTACATGAAAGCAAGCACAAACATTTTTATATTATTAAACTATTATAACAGGTAGCCTGATTGATTAAAATTAAATGCATGGATCAATTCATCAAAAACAAAAACTTGAAAAAATCTCATTGACAAAATTGATGATGTATTCATAAATAAATAGACAAATACTATTGGTAAAATTGATAGCCTAGTGACAATAACATGCTCTAAAAACAAGGTTTTACAAGGTATTACAAGATTAAGGCTCTACGTTTGCATTCTAAAATATAAAAATAAAAACATGAAAAAAACAAGCATTTTATTCGCATTCTTAATGAGCAGCCTTTTTGCTATTGCCCAACAAAAAGATATCGTTGATATCGCCATTGCATCAAAAGACCACACCACTTTAGTAGCTGCTGTAAAAGCCGCCGACCTTGTAGGCACTTTAAAAGGCGCAGGTCCTTTTACTGTATTTGCACCCACCAATGCAGCCTTTGACAAATTGCCTGCAGGTACTGTAGCCAGTTTATTGAAGCCCGAAGCCAAAGCTACCTTATCGGGTATCCTTACTTACCATGTAGTGGCAGGCAATGTAGATGCCGCCGCTGTATTGAAAGCTATCAAAGCGGGAAAAGGCAAAGCCGTATTTACGACCGTGAATGGTGCCACCTTAACAGCGACCTTGAAAGGAAAAAATGTTGTATTAACAGATGCTAAAGGTGGACAAGCTATTGTAATAGCAACCGATTTAGTAGGCAGCAATGGCATGGTACATGTAATTGATGCGGTACTTATTCCATAATCATTTCATTTTTATCCATTTTTAAAATGCCCCTTTTTGGAGGGGTATTTTTTATGGGAGTAAACTTCAAAAAAGGATTTACGTATTCATAAACTACAAAGAACATCATATATTAAATACACCAGATAGTTAACATCATCATCGTTTTAGTGGTTTTCACCTGATACAAAATCAATATAATTTTCTTTAGATATCATTTTGAATGTATGATCAGGATACGCTTTAATAAATGTGATTGGCAAACGTGCACGTTTGTTATCCGCGTATTTAAATTCATAGGCATGCAAGGTTCCATTTTGTTCTTCAAGATAATCAATTTCTTGTTGTTGGGTTGTTCGCCAAAAATATCGATTACAGTAATAATGATGATAATGATTCCATTTCATTTTTTCACTCACCAGATAGTTTTCCCACAAAGCACCTTTATCATTGCGTAAAGCCAAAGGCGAAAAATTATTAATTAGGATATTTCGAATACCATTGTCATAAAAATATATTTTTCTACTGCGCTTCAATTCATTTCGCACATTTCTACTCAATGCTTGCAATCGAAAAATCACAAAGGATTGTTCTAATAAATAAATATATCGTTCCACTGTTTCTTTATCAGCTCCAACTATTTGGGCTACTTCATTATAACTTACTTCGCTGCCAACCTGCAATGCCAACGCTTTTAAAATATTTTCCAGCAAATAAGGTTTTTTTACCGCTTCCAATGCAAACAAATCCTTATACAATACACTGTCTGAAATGCTTCGCAAAATTTGATTTTCCTGCCCTGGATGATTGATTACTTCAGGATAAAATCCATACAAAAGACGTTGCTCTATGATTCTATTTTCTTCAAAATAAGATGTGTGAGTAATCAGTTCTTCGGTTGATATTGGAAATAAATAATATTCAAATTTTCTTCCGGTAAGAGATTCTTTGAGTTTATCGTTTAACTCAAATGCGGATGAGCCGGTAGCAATGATTTGAACATCTTTATAATTATCTATCATTATTTTTAGTGTAAGGCCTGCATTTTCTAAGCGTTGTGCTTCATCGATAATAATCAATTTTTTATTGGCAAAAATGGGTTTTAATTTGGCTTTGGATGGATTCCGAAATAATTCACGCACATCAGCATCATCAGCATTGTACCAAAATTTTTGATCTGCAAACTCATCATAGATCGTTTGTAGCAAAGTGGTTTTACCTACTTGACGCGGACCTATAACAAGTATAATTTTCCCTTTAAAGAAATGCTGCTCAATCGATTCCTGCAATATTCTTTTAATCATATTGTTGAATTTGATACAAAAATATAATTTTTTCTCGTTTCATAACGAATAATATTATAATTTAATTCGTTTTAAATCGCAAAATATGATAAAATATGCCTTTATCATCAATGCTGAAGATAAACCCGTTGTGAAATAAGGAATCGTCAAATATTCGTTTTAATACAAGGGACACCTTAAAGAAAGTCCCAGTGTTACGAATTTAAATGCTTAGAGTGTAGGTATTATGCCGAACTTTTTTAGACTATTTATTAAATACATTTGGTATAACTTCTAAGCTTATTGGTTTAGCAATGCCCCTTATTGCTTCTTACCCGATAATAAATTCTTGTTGTACACACCCCAGCCATCTGTAAATATCACAAAGGCAGAATCGTTGCGACAATAACCATAAAACAAAGACCCAGTATTATTACCCAAGGTATCGAGTGTAAAATATTCTACGGCATTAAATTCAAGCGCAATAGGGTTTGCATATTCAATTTCATCTTTATGATTGCCAAAAGCAAATAATATTTATTGTTCTCCTTTGCAATTTGAAAGCTGGTGTCTTTATCGTAACAAACGACTGGCCCACATTCCTGAAACATCCCTTTGTAGGTACCAACTCTTAATTCACCTGGTTCTATATACGGCGTATAGATTTCAATTTTTTTCTTATTGCATGCGAGGGTGCCTAGTAATACCAAAATAAAAAGCAATGATTGGAGACGCATGAAGAGATATTTGTATAGCGAATATAATAAATAAAGCAGTTATGAAAAAGTAAATAGGTGTTAAATTTTGCAAATAGGAATACAACAATTTCAAAAAAAATGTTGCTGACACTATTTTGTTACGAGGTTTGCCACATTGGAATGCGAATCAAAATATGGTGAAATTTCCAGAAGAGGTAAGTGCATGATTACAGGCTTGAAACAGTATAGCGCTTTCAAACGAACACCCTGCGAAGCGCTTTACCTATTTTTTTTTATTTACATTTACATTTTAAATAGCTATGGCACGCATCATGAAATCAATATTCCTTCTTACGACCTTGATGATTTTTGGGTATCAGACCATGTATGCACAGGATTTAGCGAATTGCAAAAACCCCTGCCGGAAAACAAGAATTGTAAAATCAGGTCCCTATATGGACTTAAGAACCCTTACCCTGCCCGACTCACTTTACGTACGCGTTGTAGAAGTGGTTAAAAATGGTCCGTCTGTTAAGAATGGCATATTACTGTACGATACCCTAACTCACTTTAATGGGAAAGTGATTAAAAATATGGAATACTTTATCGGTGAAGTAGCCAAACTGCAACCTGACGATACGATTACAGTGACCGCAGTTAGAAGTGGTATAGCGACTGTCTATAAATATCCACTAGGGGCCTTGCAAACCAAGAAGATATCTGAAATTGTTTGTTGCGATGAACTGAACCCCAAACCTGATGCCATCACGCAGCATGAACCTAAACCAAAAACTAAAGCCAAACGTGAATATGAACCTGTACAACCCGTTGGACCTGAACTAGAACCTGAATTGGAACCTGAACCACTAACTAAGCATGAACCTAAACCAAAACGTAAAGCCAAACGTGAATATGAACCTGTACAACCAGTTGGACCTGAACTTGATCCCGAAATGGAACCTGAACCTCTTACAACGAATGAACCTAAACCAAAACGTAAAGCCAAACGTGAACTGGAACCTGTACAAGAAGTTGGACC
Source organism: Bacteroidota bacterium (assembly GCA_016711825.1). GTDB lineage: Bacteria > Bacteroidota > Bacteroidia > Chitinophagales > Chitinophagaceae > OLB11. The sequence goes on from JADJSG010000004.1 coordinate 390,735, forward strand.
TGAACTAGAACCCGAATTGAAAACTGAGCCTCTTACCACGAATGAACCTAAACCAAAACGTAAAGCCAAACGAGAACTCGAACCTGTACAACCCGTTGAACCTGATACAGAACCTGCATTGGAACCAGAACCTTTGCGTACTGCTGAACCCATTCAAAAGCCTGAATCTAAACCAGTACCGGTACCCATTCCAGCACCTAAGCCTCAAGCAATACCAGCCTCTGATGCTCTACAATTAGCAGAACCTGAACAGAATAATTTATCCTTTATATTGAGCCCTACCCCTGCCAAATCATACTTATTGATTAACTGTTATGAAGAAATCAAATCAGAAGTAACCCTGGATATACAAGACCTCAATGGCAAGGTTGTATTGTCTGAAAAAGTGAGCAAAAAGAATGGAAATTTTGAAGTCAAAATGGACATCAGTTCTTTACCAGATGGTGTGTACTTTATTAAAATTTATGTTGAAAATACGGATTATGTGCAAAGGTTTGTGAAAGAGAAATAAAGGAGGGATTTTGAGGATAGATGAAATGAATTGGAGCATGTAGAAATACTACTTTTGAATCGTACTAAAAAGGGGAATCTTCAACAGTGCAACCTATGAAGAGATGAGGATTCATATCCAAAGGCTATGAAGAACATAAGGCTTACGAAGGGGGCGGATTTGAAGAAGGGGGAGTAAAATGGTTAATGTAAAAAGATAATTTATATTTTGATCCCGATCTTGCTTAACTTTTTTAACGATTCATACGCTTTGATTATAGCTTGTTCTCTCAATTTTTCTTTCCTTTCTAAAGACATTTGTACAGATTTTATATTCGCAATTTCTAAACCATCGAAAAATTTTGTTTTAGTAACTATATCAATAATTCTTCTCCAATCCTCTTTTGAAATCAATAGAAGTTTATCGTAGATAAATTTCACTTCAATTATTTCGGTTTCTTCAAGTTTAGATAATGCTTTTACTTCATCTAGTAATTGTTGACTTGTCTGAATGTAGTCTAGTACTTTTTTACCGAAGGTTATTTCTCTTGATGTCAAGTTTTTGTTTTTACCAAGACTGCTAACTAAGTCAAATGCGATTGACCAATCAAAGCCTTCAGGTTTTTTTATATCAATATAATATCTAAAACCATCCCAGAATTTTAAGCCCATTTTTCGAATCTCACTGACAATGAAAACAGTGTCTTCAACACTATTTGTGTCAATTTCCTTTTCATTCTCTCTTTGTGTCTTTTCTTCTTCTGAAATTAAATAGCTACTCAAAGTTTTAATCAAATCATCTGAATACTTTGTTTTCTTCAATTTGTCCCAAGAAGTCTGACGTTTTGCATATTCAGAAATCAAACTGCCACTTGCTTCTGTGACGATATGGTTGTAAACAAAACCGAGTAATTTAGATAAATAACTGCTTAAAAAATCATCAATTTTTTGTTCTTCATAAATCTTCCACAAATCAATTCGATTGTTTGTCAAATAGTGGAAATACGAAACCGTATAGGCAACTGAAAGAGCCTTTAAACTAGTATCTCCAATAGCATTTACCCCTTTTCTACCAAAAAGTTGGTCAATGGTTTTAAACAAAATGGCATTCGCTATGAGTTTGCGGTAAAAATTCTCACCCGGCAACTTGTTTTTGCTTACTAAATCTGTAATCTTTTTCGTGTAATGAATAAAATTTTTCTGAGAACCTTGTGCTACATAATGCGGTTCGAGTTCCCAACCATTGATAAATTTTGCAATATCTGATTTCACAAACTTTAAATTAGATGGATTTTGTTCCTTAAATTTCTTTTGTTGTGCTGGTGTTTGTTTATTTAAAGTTTCACGATATTGTCCATTGGCACGCTCAAAGAACCACAATAACGATTGATTTTTATTCTCGGTGTTAACAACATATTTCTTTCTGGAGAGATTTTCAATCTGTATAAAATAAGGATTGTTAGAAGATAAATCTAATTCTGATACTTTGTTCTGACTATTTGCAAAGCGTGAAATATTTGGTACTTCAATGTTTTTTTGTTCTTTATCTTTTATAACAGTCAATTTCATTTGAACAAATATTTTGGTCAAGTCCGCATCTTTAAATTTCTTTTGCGTATGATAAAGCGAAGCCGTTGTTTGACCACCGTTTACAATTTGAAAGTCGTTAAGTTTTGTAATTACTAGTTGATTGTTTATGACTTTTGTTTCAACATTTTCTGCTGTTGCCGTAATTCCATTGTTGTAAGGCAAAAACATTTGTGGCTTTGTGCGAATGGTTTCTCTAATTCCTTTATTAAATTTTCCAGCTTGACCTAAAAATGCACGAACATTACTTTCCAATAATTCATTTGAGTATTCTTTATACAACTTTGCTAAAATTTCACCAGGAACAATTGCTAAATAACAGTCATACATTTCATCAATGCTTGGAACTTTTAAACATTGCAAACCTTTTCCGTTTTCAGTAAAGTTTTCAAATTCAATTTCAATTGGCTCATGAACACTATTTGATTCGTTAATTTTAAATAATCGAGCAACGTCCCAAGTATGAACAAAAATATCTGTATCAGCAATTTCTATTTTTTCTTTATCGTGATTAGAAAAACCGTTTATCAGAAAAAAAACATTGATACGGTCGAAATCTTTGCATTGTTTTCCGATTGTTCCAATTAAATGATATAATTCAATATGAGCTTTATCAATATAGTTAATATGCCTTTTTAATGCAGAATTAATGAATCGTTTAATCTGATTAAGTGATTTTGTATAGTCGTCTTTTGTGATGTTGTAATTGTATTCATTTTTATAGAAAGTGATATACAAATCGAGTGTTTCATAGTATTCTTTTTTGTTTTCGTCTTTTACAAAATCTTTCAAACAAAAGCCATTAATTTTCCAATCAATGCCACCCTGACTATTAGGGTGAACATACGATAAAACTCTTGCTCCTTCTGACTTCCCGATTGATTCTAAAACTTCAATGCAGTACTCTGTAAACTTGTCTTCAAAACTAGCACCTTCGCCCTCTGAATAAACTCTTGAGGCGACATCAGATTTTAGTTCTTCGATATAATTTTCTAATGCTCTTTCCATTGACTAAATATTTGAAAGTATTTCTTCTAGTTCAATAATGAAATTTTCTATGGCTGAGATTTCTATTGAATATGAAGCATCATAAATTCCTAATGGTAATTGATTTTTTACGATTTTAGGAAAGTCAGCTGTTACTGCGAATGCAAATGTTTTTTTGATAGAATACATTTTACCATAATGCTCATTATCATCATCAAAATATCCGTTTAATTGTAATTTGCCATTGAAAATATTTCTTTCATCTTCGGTCGAAATATTTTGACGGGTTTGTTCTATGATTGAATTAAGCGAAATACCGTTGTCTTTTACAGCTTCAGTTGAATACAATACCAAAAACAAAACATTTAAATTTTCAGCATCTAATTGTCTTTCATTTGAAACTTTAATACGTGGTTGCTTAGAAGATGTGAATTTGATTTCAATACCAATAGAACCTAGTGTGAAATCTTTTGCTTGGAATTCTTGTTCCGCTCCTGTCCAAGCATTTACAGCATTTGTTGATGTTCTTTTGTTATTCAATAAATAGTTAAGAAACAACAATTCACCTATCAGCCCTTTTTGTTGCTCCAATGTTAAACCGTTAAAATTTATTTTATCAAAAAGTTTTTTCCATTTTGAAACTACATTCAGTGTTGTTGTTAGTGCTTCGTTTTCTGTGATGCATAGTTGAATATCTTCGAGAATATTTTGAATAAACAATGAAAAAATATCCTTCAACTCGTTATCTAAAAGATATATATTCAGTTCTATGTTGTTTCCTATTTCAGCTGTGAAAATTTCAACCCCTTTAAATTTATAATTTTTTAATTCAGGAATAGCAACATACTTCGAAATTGACATAATATATAAATGTTGTCCTGTGATATGGTTTGTTGCTGCAAAACAATTCAAGTGTTTTATTTCATCAATTCTGGTTTTGATGATAATATCGCCTGTCGGCTTTTGATTCTCCCAAATAGATTTAATGTTTATCATTGGTTTTCGGTTTCTGGGTTATCATCATCGTTCATTAATTCTTCATCAAAGCCTTTGTCAATTGTTGTTGTATAAGAAACTTTTATTTCATCGTCAATTCTTGGAAAATGCAAACTATATCCGATAATTGGAATATCGTTGTTTACATTTTGAGTCCCTCTTTCATCTAATGCGTATATCAACAAAAGCCCTTTCCTTTCTATTTTACGCTGTGCTTTAACATCAGCGTAAGTCATTTTAGAATAATCTTTGTCTTTTGCCAAATCAATATATCTGTCGCCAGTTTGGTCAATTTGATTTTTTGAAATCAAATAAATTCACCATCACGACGATTTGTTGATTACGAACACTACAACCCATATTAATCACTTCATTATCTGTTCCAAATTCAAAAGTCGCAACATTTTCATTTGGAGTTCTTTCTTTCTTGGTGTTTTCCTATTGTAATCAATAAAAACTCTTCATCAGTATTTCCAATAATACAAATACTCCATTCTTAAATTTTATTTTTCTTGCTTGTGTTTTAATATATTCCCTTAATGTTGCGTTATTAATGCTTGGCTGCTCAATTTTAAAAGCATCAATAAAATTACAAATTGCATCAATATTTGAATTTGGATAAAGCAAATACCTTGTTTTCCTCTCATTTGCAATTCTATTTTCCTTTGATGGAAAACCAATTTTTTCAACAAATTTTTTAAAGCATTAAAATTGTTCTCAATTGCTGTTTTAGTTTTTAGCAAGCAATAGGTCTGCGGATTCTCACCCGAAAAAGAAATTTCAATATCTTCTGAAAAATACAGTTTATTTAAACTCGTAATTGTCAGCAAACCGTGATGATTTCTAACTTTCAAACGAAAATCCTTTGGACGTTGATGTGTTGCAGTCATTTCGTCAAAGTCATTTCTCATTTCTTCGGTTGCCATAGTAATATGGTTAAACCACTCAAAAATCTGATTTGTAGTATACAATCTACACAAATCAACATACCCCGGGCGATAACCAAACCAACGCCCCATTTGCATAAGCGAATCGTACATTCGAGTTGTTCTTATGTAATAAGAAACTGATAATCCTTCTAGTGTAATACCTCTTGACAAACGACTTCCTCCAACTGCGATAACCGATAAACCATTTTCGTGTCGGCTATAATCAATTTCTTCAATATTGTGGTATTCTAAATTCGTTGTTGAACGTGTGCCATGCACTGAACGAACATCAATTTTCAAAACCGCATTTTTTAATTCTTGTTTTACTTCTGCCCAAGTGTGTTCTTTTATTCTGATGTCTGTGTAGTCCAGATTATCCAATACATTTCTAGTAGTAGGCAAAAAGTCTGTTTCATATAATTCTTTCAACTCTTTCAGCAAAGTTTCATCTTCACTTTGAATAGCATTTTTGTATTCTTTTGTTTTTTCATTTACCAAATATGCAACTCGGTCAATCCATTTCACAAGTAAAGCAACGTGAATCAACATTGAATTGTGTTTATTTTCATGTCCTCTAACTCTGCGAATAGTACAAGTGAGAATAAATGATTTTATTGCTTGCTCTAAACTTTTTGGAAGATATTCAGGTAAATCATCTTTGTTAGCTCGATTAATTGTTCTGAAAAATGGTGGGTCAAATCATCAATTGTTTCCCTGAAAATATCCAAAGGCTCTTTTGTGAGCTCAGGATTTGAATTTTCAAAACCAAAAATTTTGCTGCACCAATATAATTAGTTGGTGACTTAATATTGATTATAAAATCTCTAGGGAATAAATCTTCACCAATTTTGTATTGTTTGTTTTTTACTATTGTTATTAGTTCTTCGTTATAGTCTTGCGAAATAAATAAGTTTGCGTAGGGGGTAGCTGTGTAACCAATAAAAGTATTCTGATTGAAAATGTTTAGCAAAGTTCGAATTAAACGATTTATTGTTTTGATTTCATTTATATCTCTTGAAGCGTTTACCGAAGCAGAATCGGCTTCATCGTCTATTACCAAAACTGGAACATCAAACAATTTTGGTGTACCATCAACAACTTTTGCATTTACATCTTTTGAAAACCAATCAATTAAATTTTCAAGAATACTTTTGTTCTTTTTAATAACAAATATAACTGGATTTTTTCCAATCGGAATGTTTAATCTATTTGCAACCGACTGACTAAAATCGCCTTCATCACCTTTTTTGTAGTATGCTGAAGTAAGTGAATAAATATCTGTTCCAACGTTGTAGTTTCCAACGCCAACGATTTTGTTTTCTTTTTCTCTGATAAATGCGGAACTATTTCTTCCAATATAACCAGAATCAATTCTTTCTTGTGTTTGTCTGCGAAGAGAACTAATTGTTCCTGCAATGACAATAATTACTTTGTAACCGGCATCAGTGGCTTTATTGATTAGTCCAACATAGTTAGAAGTTTTACCCGACTGAACGTGTCCAACAACCATTCCTCGTCTGTCCCAAGAACCAGATTTTTAGGATTAACACATTTATCAAGAATTTTGTCTGTGAAGTCATCCAAATCATTTATAGGAAATGATGGGTCATTTTCCTGCATATACAATTTATATCTATTCCACAATTCAAATTTAATTTTGCTTTTTCATTATTTAGCCAAGGTTCAATATCTTCCGATAAAATTGTAATTTCACCTTTTCCAATGCTAAAATCAGAACGCAAAATTTCAAACAATTCTCGTTTATCAAATGTCTGACCTTCAACTATGTTGAATGCAAATGCTTTTCATCAATTACTTATAAGATAGTTTCATCAATGATATTTCCCGATGAACTTGCAATAAAGTATGTGCTATTGCTCTAGCTGATTGTAATAAACTCATTTTAGATATTCATTGATAAGTGGGTATAAATTAAAAGGTGTTGAATTCATAATTTGTTGTTGCGACAATTCTTTGGGTACTCCTTGCGAAACATTTATTTTATAAAGTTCAACTGCCAAATTGATTAATTCATCACTTGGCTTCTCATTTTGTTTTTCTAGTTCATGAAATGCTGGGTCTTCGTTTTGGTTGCTTAAAATCAACTCAATGGGAACGTTATCTTCTAGCAATTTCAATGCTTTGCCTGCCAATTTGTTGTTTTCTTCAAGCAATGATTTTATTATCGGGTGTTTTCTGTTGATTTTATATTTTTTAATTCCTTCTCTTGTTTTTTCGTCAGTCCACAAAGGCTCGTGATTTATATTTCTGTTTTCTGAAACTGTTTTTTGCCCTCGCCAGTTATAGATTTTTGCAGACTTCATAATTGCGATTTTTGCAATTCGTGAAAGTTCTTTTCTAATTTCTATGGGTGGTGTTGCTGTTGATTTTTTTATATCTAAATGCCAGTTAAAATCGTTTGCATTTGTAAAGTTGACTGCAATTCTCGCCAATTTTGAATAATCACGTTTCTTCTCAAGACCAAGCCATTCGCCAGCAACAAGCAAACGGTCACCTCTATAAATGTAGAAACCTTGTTCTTGGAACCAACCTAATGAACCTCCTGAATTTTCATAATCCGTCTTTCCTATTTCTGACATATGTGGGAGTATGAAGTAAGTTATTTCGACATTGCCAAAACTCTCTGGCTGCCCCATTTCGGGTTTTGGATTTAGGTTTAATAAAAATGGATTGTACGCTTCGATTTCTGTGTTTTGAAAAAATATTTTTATTCGTTTGCTCTCAATAAATTTGTGAAATACCAGACTTAAATGATGTTTTACATTTATCATTTCATGATAAAAAGCGTTTTTAACACTTTCATTATTAACTTCTGCGTTGCCAACAATTCGATCTAATTTTTCCCAAAGTATTAATGTGCCTGATTTTTGCTTTTCAATTTTATCTAGAAATGAATTGTCGGAAACATATTCTAAAAGTTGCCATTCGTTTTCTGTATTTATGAAATCAATATCCCAACAACGTTTTATCGTAGCGTAACCCTCTCGTTTGGCAATACAAGTAAGTCGTTTACATTGAGAAAATGATGCTGTTTTTAAACCCATTCCAAAGCGTCCTAAATCTTTTTCACTCCTCTCTTCTTCTGGGTCTTTACTTCCTGGAGTCATTGCTAGAACAAGTTCATCTTTATTCATTCCTTTACCATTGTCACAAATTGAAATGAAAGTATCTTGTCCATTCCATTTATATTCTAATCTAATTTCATTAGCATTTGCCGATATTGAATTGTCTATAATATCTGAAATAGCAGTAGAAAGGTTATAGCCAAAACTCCTATATGAGTTGATAGTAGATTTAGGATTTGGCTTGGCGATTTCGGCTTTGAACTTCTTCATTTTACTATATTAAGTAATTAAAATACTTGAGTAATTCCAAGTCGGCTGGAATAGCTACTATATTCAACTTGAATTTCAGAAAGTAGTTCTTTATTAAATACTTTTACATTAGTAAATTCCTTTATAAAAATATCTTCTGGAACTGAAAATGAGTATCTAAAGTCAAACATAAGGGTAACATCGTTTTCATTCTCGCTAAAAAATAGATGGTCATATATTTTCAATGAATCAAGTTTAGATGCTCCTGCTTGAAACTCTTTCTTTTCATTGTTTTTCTTACTGGGTTAATAATTTTTAATCCGCTTAAAAGTTTTAAGTTTTTACCGAACTTCTTTTGTGCAATGTCACATGGTCTAGATAGAACTAATGTAATATTGCAAAGTTTTGTTTGCTCTGAAACCTGCTTGTTAATATACTCAGCAACATCCTTATCGTCTTGTATTGAATAAAGGGTTTTCCAATTGTTTTCTTGGAATTCACAAATTAAACCTGGAATAATTAGTCCTGCTTTTATTTCAGATTGAAGCTTGAAATGAAACCAACTGTTTAGTTCCTTATCGGGTTCTGCTTTGATAGGTGCCGTCAAGTCATATAATTCCGTTTTATTTAATTCACTAACATTTTCTAAAATGTTCTTTTTAGTATTGGAGGTAAGAACTATATCCAAAGCATCAAAAAGTATATTTCTTTTTTGATGATCATCAAATCCAACAATAGATTTGCCGCCATGTGATACAATTATTTTTTTAAGTTTCTCTGCAATATTACTTGGCTGTTTTGCAAGATGTCCTAATACTTCATTGGTTGAAAGTTTAATTGATTTTTTCCATAAAAGTATCTCTTCAATTGCTGGTGTGTTGGAACAGCTTGTTTGAATTTTATTTACGAGGGAAGAAAAGTCATAGTCATCAGCTCCATGCAAATAATTAGATTTGGATTCAATGAAATACAAAAAAGGAGTTCTATTGTGTTTGATTAAATGTTCAAGCACTTCATTGGCTTTGCTTGGGTCTTTTGTCCAAAAAACAATTACATAAAAGGATTTTTCAGGAATAATAGACCTAACCCAATTACACGATTGTTCAGCATCAAACTTGTCAGAGTAAAACAAATCTAAGTATATTAGGCTTACATCGGTATAGGGCTTATCAGGCATTATGTCTCCATCAATGAGGTCTGGGTTGAATAGTTTACAACCAATGTTTTTGAAGAATAAATGTCTAAAATGCCATTTATTTCATCTCTTACATCATCGACAACAATAACATTTGGTTCTAGGTAATTTATCATGCTTGATTTTTATTAAATACTAATTTTACAATTGCTCCATCAATTTCGCTTGGAATTCCTAACTCACTTTTTTCTTCATTATCTGTAATGATTTCAAATTTGCCATATTTCAACATTATGGTGTCTACAAGGTATAACCCGATTCCAATTCCGTCGGATTTTCTTGAAAAAAATGGTCTAATTAATTCTGAAATATCATCTTTAAATCCTGGTCCATTATCAGCAAATATGATAGTTACTACGTCATTTGTCCTTGTTGCTTTCAGGTATATCATTTTCGGCTCTTTGTAAACTGTATCAAGCCAATAAATGCTATTATCTATCAAATTCATTATGACAGTAATAAAAAATCTTTTATCGCATTTTACATAATCTACAGATTCGCCAATATTAATTGAACAAGATATTCTTCGGTCAGACAATTTCAGTTTATAATTATTAAAGGCTCTATTAACTGATTCCTCCACATCAACAGGCTTATCTCCTCCCTTACGCAAAACAGAAATGATTCCTTCTGTATATTGTTTTAACTCCTCAACTTGGTGTAATTGTTTCCTTTTTGAATGGGATTGATTTAATTGTTTCCTCCATTCTTGGTACAAGTTTTTCAATTTCATGTAACGCTACAGAAGCAGTCATACCAACTCCTGCTGGTATTAATAGAATCTTTTTATCTTCTTCATATTTTCGTTCAATTGATTCTGCCTCTTCTAATATTTTCTTTTTCTTTTCATTATTGTCGAGGTCTGCATCGTCTAATATTTGTTTGAAAAGACTTATTTTATCATCAAAAGAAGTTTTGTTTCCTTTTTATTTAGCCTATACCATCTATCACGGTCTTTCCTTCTTTCCGATTGGAATTGTGTTAGAATGTAGTCCAACAAATATTTGAAAAGAACAAATGGTTTATTTTCAACAAACCCTTCTCTATTTGTTTTCTCAACAAGTGGACTTGATTTTTCAGAATCAAGATAAACGTAACCTATGACAAGATTATTTGAAAACCAACTTGGATCTTGAACCCTTTTTAAATCTATACCTAACCAATCACTTCCTTTTTCTCCGTAGTCAAAAACTCTCATATCTCCTTTATAAACTTTGATACCTGAATTTTCTTTTAATATTTTTCTAATCAGCTGTGGCTCATTAGTGTAATCTCTTAATGAATCAGAATCTAGGTCGAAAGTGTTTAACTCAAACAACAAACTGCCAAAAGGGATTGTATCTGTCTCATCAAATTCAAGGAGTAATTTTTCTAAAACATCATTCGGGTATTCTTTTTTTCTAGCTCCTTCCGTAAATATGTTCTGATGTTTCCCTTTACATTTTTTCAAACAGATTGGAATTTTCATTTTCATTTATAATTCTCTTGCCTATTTTTTGATTGTTTTTTAAAGAGAATTCATATTCAAAGGTCAAGTTATATTTCTCGTCAATTAAAGCGTAAAGCTTAAAGGGGATTCTTCTAATATTCCACTTGCAGAGGGAAAATCAGTCAACCATTGATAATCAAAACTAAGGTTTATTTTAAAATTGTTTTCTGTTACTTTGGGAGAAAGCATTGAGATAGTATGGCCTTTTAAATCTCTAGCCATGCCCTTAGTCCAAGTTTCTTTTAATCCACTTAAATGAATGTATGTTCCACTTTTTTCTTTGAACCTAAAATTCTTTTCTTCCCTTCTCAGTTTCCATTTAATGGGAATGTCTGACAAATGCCTTGATTGGTTAAAATCTTTCCAATTAATAAATAATTCTATTTCATAATCTGCTATAGTTTTTGATATGATTTCAGTTTTATCCTTATTGAATTTTACAATTAGGGGTCTTGAAATAAGTAATATTTTGGTGCTTAACTTGTGAACAGCAAATCTTCCAACACCTTTTTCTCCCATAGGAATTCTTTGAAATATTGGCGATTTAGATATTTCGCGTTCGCCAAGTTTATTGATGGGTTTTCTAAAATCTGAACCTGGCTCAAGCCAAACATCTTCTACAATTTCACTAGTCATGCCTATTCCATCATCTTCAATTATTATTGCAGCTTTCTCAATATCATCAACATCTTTAAAGAAAACATCAACTTTATTAGCATCTGCATCATAGCTATTTTTGACTAACTCATAAATAGCCATTACTGGATTTTTTATAAGTTCCTCCCCTAATAGCGTAAGTATATGTGCTTTCGGCTTAAAATGCTTTTCCTTTAATTCCTCTGACATAGTAATTCATTTATTTTCTTGGCAATTTCATATGCCATCAATGGAGGAACGGCATTTCCTATTTGTTTAAAAGCGGATGTCCTACTTCCTTCAAAAAAATAATCATCAGGGAAAGATTGTATTCTTGCTGCCTCTCTTACACTTATGGAACGATTTTGTTTTTTATCTGGATGTATGTAGTAATGACCATCCATTGCTATATGAGCAACAACAGTATGTGAAACACCTTTGCCATTTACAACCTGAAAACGATTTACAAAAGAATCTGTATTTGAATGTTTGATTAGTCTTTTTGGCAATTCTGCATAATTCAATCTTTTGCCATTGTTCCATTGTTCAATAGCAATTTGATATATTTCCAAATCGTTACTGTTATTTGGCCTTACAATATGTTGGGTAACAAAATCTAAACCATTTCTAATATTTGTCTGCTTTAAATATTCTGTTGTTGGTTTTGCATAATCTACTGCATGAAGGGTTCCTTGCCCATTTTTTAATGGCTTTAAATCAGAGAACAAATCTTTTAGAATTTGAAAGTCTTGTACTTTAGTTTCAAACTCAGGATATTTTAAGTTTAAATCTTTTTTCCATCCAATTAATATTACTCTTTTCCTATCTTGTAACACACCAAAATCTTTAGCGTTTAAATGATTCTTTGGAGGTATAGCAACTTCATAACCAGCATTTCTGACTGCCTTAAATATTTTACTCAAATATTCCCCATTTTTTGCAGATAAAATTCCCGGCACATTTTCAAAAACGAACATCTTTGGTTTATATTTCTCTAAGAACTTTACATAGTGTTTGTACAAATGGTTTCTCGGATCGGTTTCCATGTCCTTTCTTGCTCTACCTACAATAGAGTATGCTTGACAAGGTGGACCTCCAATAATTAAATCAACTTTATTTCCATTTAATTCTTTGTCAATAGTTTTAAATATTTCTGATAATGTACTCTCAGAGATTTCTTTATTAATAACAGAATTGATTAAATTTTCCGGAACTCTTTTCCAAAGCTCTTCTTTGTTTTTACTTTCCGATTTAAGATAATCAGTATAGATTCTGGATTTTTTATTTTCTTTTAACCAATGATATGCTGTTCTAGTTTTAATTGTGTTACACGCATCTTTATTCATTTCTACATGTGCAATAGGTTTAAAACCAGCACGAATAAATCCCTCCGATAGGCCACCAGCACCAGCAAACAAATCAATATAATTCAATTTCCTCATTTAATTAAAACTTTCATGTTTAAAAAAAGTATTGTAACTTATTTTCAATACATCTAATATTTTTCCAAGCGTTTCTACTGTTATATTTCGCTTACCCGTTTCTACACCAGAAATAAACCCTCTAGCCATACCGGCTCTATTTGCTAATTCCTCTTGTGAAACATTTTCTTTATTTCTCAAGTATTTAATTCTTTCACCTACTTTTTGCTTGATATTTTCCATAGAATTAGATTTGGTAAAGCTATTTTTTTGTACACTTTAATGTAACACCCTATAGGGAACAATGGTATATTATATAATATTTGAGTCTATGTGCATTAAAAAATTCATGCCCTTTTATTTAAAACCCACAAACAAATAGCAAAAATTTCAGATACCAACTTGTTAGAATATCAATGTCATAAAACTTTGAGTATTTACACCTTAAAAAGAATGCTAAAATTCTCAAAATAATTTGTGAAAGAAAGAATTACTAAATATTCAATGTTAATCAGCATTATTTTAGAAAAAAAGAACAAAATATTGTTACATTTAGTTGTAATTTTAAAGTAAAAAAAATGAGTAAAACAATAAATGAACTCGGCGGAATATTAAGTAATATGTACACCAATGCCATTAAAGGTGAACAAGTTATGATGATTCATCTTTTCGGAATAAAATATTCAGATGACATCAAGAAAGTTGGAATTCAGGAAGTTATAGTACAGTCAGGTATTCGCTCATCATACAGAACAGAATTGAACAAGGGGGTAAAACTTTCAAAATACGTTCGACCTAAATAAGAATTATAAAATATTATCTGTAAATAATTTACTTTACTTAAATTTTAAATTTATCTTATTTAATTCTCTTGTGTGAGACTTTTTTCGGTGCGTATTTCCTTTATACGCAAACCAATAGTTGTCTGAATATTCATAATACAATACTAAAGCATGTGACTTAAAGTACATTTGCTTTTAAGTCACTATGCATAAATACCTTTATTACTTTAAATTCACCACCAATTAGAAATCTGTATAGAATGGATATAAATATTTCAGGTTATCTGATTTTAAGTAAAAACCATTAAATTTGACAAAAAAAGAAAATGACTGTAGAATTTATAAATAATGAAACGGTAATTAGAGTACCTGGTTCAATAAAATTTGATTTTATTCAAGATTTCATTGATTACATAAATGCTAAAAGCATTATTTCTAATAGCAAGGCTTCTGACCAGGAAATAGATAAGCTCGCAGAAGAAGCACAAGAAGAATGGTGGAAAAATAATAAAGCAAAATTTCTACGATGAAATTAATTATTGATACTAACTTACTATTTAGTTCAATTTCTAAAAGTGATGGAAGGATTGCTGAGATTATTTTAAATCCCAATTTTCATTTACAACTTACTGGGTGTTACTTTAGCTATATTGAGTTATTTAAATATAAAGAGAAACTGATTAAGGCTTCTAAATTACAAGAATTAGAGTTTTTAGAAGTAATGTATCAAATGTTAAAGCGTATTCATTTTTTTAATGAAGGTTTGATACCTAAACATGTAATTGAATTAGCTTATAATTTAGTACACGATATTGATGAGAAGGATACTATATTCGTTGCAATGGGAATGCATTTTAAACAAAAACTATGGAGTGGTGACAAGGCATTGGTGGATGGATTGAGAAAGAAGGGCTACAATGAGTTAATCCTAACAAACGAGCTAGTTGAAATGTTAACCGAAATCTAAAACACACTCTTCGAAGCTGCGCCTTCGTAAGCATTATGTTTCCTGTTTGCCATAGGCAAATTGATAGGTTTTACCTATTTTACTAAAACATGAAATCAACTACACCTCTCTTGTGTGAGATTTTTTTCGGTGCGTATTTCCTTTATACGCAAACCAATAGTTGTCTGAATATTCATAATACAATACTAAAGCATGTGACTTAAAGTACATTTGCTTTTAAGTCACTATGGATAAGTTGTATTTCATCCGCTGAATAAAGAAAATGTCCCTGAGCCCTAGCCGTGATGGCAGCGTATGCCGTGCATAGCGAACAGCACGTAATAGCTGAATGGTGTGTATCAGCTTGGCTCCAAAAAAAATGTTTCAATGAAATTGGTGTAATCAATGTCTTATGATTTGGAGAAATGCTCATCTCTTAGAATAATGCGATATGTAGGAATAATAGGAGTGAAAATTATTGGTTCGGTTTGTATTATTTAGATAAATCCTATGATTGAATAAGACCCTGGGGCAGTCCATGGAAAAGAAATAATTTGATTTAGCAAATTTATTATTTTTATCTTTGAGTAACCAACTCCTTTACCAAACCAAAAACTTATACTTATGAAAAAGATTTTCCTGTATGTTGTTGCAATATTATGTGCATACAACAGCACTGCACAAGGCCTGCATGAAATAAAAATGGCTGATATGGCAAACCTCCCACTTGATACCTATGTTGAGGATATCAATGACAACGGCTTTATATGCGGGTACTACAATGCCGCTGCAAATAAGGGGTTTGTACTGAATCAGACTTGTGAAATCGTTGATATTGATGTTTCACTTGTGAATCCCAATATTACTCAAACAAAGGTTGTAGGTATTAATAATCAAAATACCATTGCTATTCATGGTATCACTAATGTGAATACGCAGGAAATGTTGAAAGGATATTATGATGCTCAAATAAGCTTATACAGCCTTTCTACAGTAGCCAACAATCAGCAAGCAAGCCTCGCAAAAACTACTAAAATGAATAACCTGAATGATTTCTGTGGTTGGTATCAGGGTGTAAATTCACGCTGGCTTTATATATGCCATGACAGCATTGTACCAGTGCCACCAGCATGGAAAGCAGATCGGTATATGGTTGGTCCTACCTATTACAATACCATGACAGGTGGTATGAATGATAATAATATTGTAGTAGGGTATTATATTGACGGCAGTGATTATATTCCTTACTTATATGATGGACTCACCGGAACTTTTACGCTTATAAATACCGGTCTGGATATGAGAGTGCATGACATCAATAACGCGAATAAAATAGTTGGGGAGTATAAGCAAGGAAATAGTATCTGGATGGGATTTTCTGCAGATGTGGATGTGTTAACCGGCCAATTAAGCAACTTTTTTTCCTTCAATGCTTTGTTTGAAGTAAATACAATCTCAAGCTATGCAAAAGGTATCAATAATGCTGGAACTATTGTGGGTAGTTATGTACATCCTACATCTGGGCAATTTGTAGGTTTTGTGTATTTTCCTACGATAGCAGATTCTTTTGGCTTGCATAATTTTGATATGAATACCCATGTATGGACGCAAATAGAGAATGATGGTACCGGTGCGAAAACCATGTGGCCTCCTTCATTGTATGCTGGAATTGATTATTACACACAAGACCCCTATGCCAATAACGGCATTCCGCTTATTGATACTTTTATTATGACTAAGTACCCCCATCTAGATAATCCCTTTTTCGTACCGCCACATTCCAGCCCTGAGTGGAGTGTATTTGGCAAATTAATTGACAGTGCCAGTATGGCGCTCAGCGGTGACCCCTATCTGCAACAGAAATACAAACTGATATATAAACACCGCTATTTTGATAGATATCATTCTTCTGTATTTGTAAGAGAATGGGCAGGAATGTGCTATGGTTTCACGAATGCAGTATTACGTAAGCATTATACAAATAATACCTTTTCTACAGTTTATAATTTAAACCCCGGCGATCAGCTGTCTGCGATATCCAATGCAAGCAATGAAGCTATACGCTCTATCGAATCAGAATTTGTAAAACAGCTTGATATTGATCATGCTTATTATTTCAATAAGTATAAGAACGCTGATGAAATCGATTTTTATCCTCATCAAGCGGGTCTGTATTACCTAAAATGGCATTATAGCACTGACTTTAACAAGGCAAACCCCAGAGGGCTAAACTTGAGATCTGGTAATGCTGCCCATAGTGTAATGCCTTATAAAATAAAATCTCCAAGGAAACTACCTTTCGATTATCCTGTCTTGAAATTTGACACTATATATGTTTATGAAAACAGTACGCCTTTAAATACCAATAAGAAAATGTTTATTCATCCTGTTTTCCTGAATAGAGGTCCATCAGAGGGGGGAGACTCAGTTATTGCAGGCTATAATATGAAGCCATGCTTTTTTTTACCTGGCGTACGAGATGCTGGCTTTATTAAAAATAAAATTATTACCAATTATAAAAAAGAACGCTCCTTCACTCCCGATAGCCTGTTGAGTTTTTCTACCCGGTCAAACAATTATTATACGCTCACTACAGGCACCTGGATACGCAAAGCTTGATATGAGTGGCTACTCGCAAACTGCCAATGATATTCAACCATTGCGGCTGATGGATTCTTCCCGTCCTGATCCCATATTATTTGTTATAGACAGCAATACTTCTTTTCAATTAAATACAAGTAATTATACTGATTCTGTAATATCATGGAATCTCTCGTCCAATCATATGTCCATGGGTGTGAACCGAGAAGCGTTGCCCAATGAAAAAGATTACGCTACCGTAAATAAGAATTCAATTACATATGGAAATCCTGATAATATTACTAAAGAGCTTTCATGTTACAGCATTTTTCATGATGATAACAAGGATAAAGCCTTTAATATTTTAACATCTAAACTAAAGATGAATTTTCAAGATTCAATTATTACCACGACTCATCAGAACTTCACTTATTCTATTCAAAAAGTTACAGGCGGTGCTACTACCTACGACCTTTGGATATATGCTGATAACGGCGATTCAATACTTCAGTTTATAGCTTCACAACTTCCGCTTGATGCGAATACAACTCACACCATAGATCCATTTTATTTTAATGGTACTGCGTTACAAACGGTCGTGTATGTAGACAATGGCAATAATGGTACGTTGGAAGACACCTTGTTTATTGCCTCTGTACCTTTAGGGCAAACTATAGTGAATAGTGTGGTAAAGAATATTTTTATTTACCCTAATCCAGTGGAAGATTTTGTTTTCATAAAAAGTACATCTGATGTGAATATGAAGATGGACATTACTCTTTCTGATTTGCAAGGCCGAAAGGTATTTAACTCTTCTTTCTATCAAGACAAAGGCATTCAAAGTAAGTCAATCGATCTCCGTACTATTGCCTCAGGTACTTATATTTTGACTTTATATGATGACAAAGGCAGTGTTGTACATACTCAAAAAATAAGGAAGCAGTAAATATGGTTTATCAGCAAATTTAGATTATCAGAATAACGAGCATTTTCAATGTCGAATCGAAGGAAAAGAATTTGCTTCGAAGGATGTGATATTTAGGAATAATACGAGTGAAAAGTATTTGGGTGCAACGAGTTTCAGTAGTTGTAAACTTTTCCAAAGTTTCGAACTTTGGAAAAGTTTGAAACATCGAACAGTTTGAAACAGCTTATATTATCTGTTATTTTCCCCAGTTTTTCATCGCTTTCAAAAATTCATTTTGCTGATCGATAAATACATTGTGTGAGCAGTTGTCAAAATACAACAAATTGCCTTCACCTAAGAGTTGTGTAAGTTTTCCAATCTGAGTTACTGAATAGAGTCCATCCTCTTTTCCGTAGAGCCCGTAAACGTTAATTTTTTTCGATCGTAAATCCTGAATCCCCTGTCTTAAATTCATCATTGTATACTGTTCATGTTCCCAAAATCCTTTAGGTCCTTCAAAAGTCATTTGCGCTGCATATTTCACAAGCGTTGTATCTGTTCTAAATAATCCATAAAGGGTTTTTGCCTCATCACTTATTTTTTTTGGGGTATAAAACACACTCTTCGAAGCTCTGCCTTCGTAAGCATTATGTTTCCTGTTTGCTATAGGCAAGTTGATAGGTTTTACCTATTTTACTAAAACATGAAATCAACTACACCTCTCTTGTGTGAGATTTTTTTCGGTGCGTATTTCCTTAATGCGCAAACCAATTGTTGTCTGAATATTCATAGTACAATACTAAAGCATGTGACTTAAAGTACATTTGCTTTTAAGTCACTATGCATAATGCCGATTGTAAATCTGTAATAGTCCAATGTCGGCTATGGCCTCATTGTTCTTAACACATTTATCATCGGCATTTACAATTGTAAAATTCTAAAAATGTTTTGACTATTTTAGAATTACAATTTGTATAACTTGTATTTAATCCCAATAGCCCTTCCAATACTAATACAGTTATTACCACAAGCGTATTACTGAGTATCAAACAGGATGAGCTTAAAGTGCTTTGAACTCATTACACGATGCCTACCTTTGCCACTTATCACCCGAATATGTTCAAATACTCATTCAGTGCTACCAGCTACTAAGTGACAGATAAAACCCCTTAAACATTCCCTTAAGTTTAATGCGTATTCACTTATCTTTTTAAATATTAGTAAAATACATTCAACACAAATCAACCAACAGTATTTATTCAAAAATTAATTTCTCAATAATCATCCTATGAAACAATCATTCAAAAAATTATCGGCCTTCCTGATCGCATTGACCATCAGCAGTATGTTGTATGCACAAGCTCCCCAAAAATTTAATTACCAGGGCATTGCCCGTGATCTGAACGGGAGCCCAATAGTGCAGCAACGTATGACTTTGAAACTTACGATATTACCCACTGCAGATGCAAGCTCTGGCGAATACGAAGAAATTCAAACGGTGAGTACCAACGAGTTTGGTCTCTATTCCCTGCAAATTGGCAATGGCACAGCTATTACAGGTGAAATGAAAGCGATTAAATGGGAAACAGGTAATAAGTATATCAAAATAGCGATTGACCCTCTTGGGGGTCATGATTTTGTAGATGCTGGTACAAATCAATTGTTGAGTGTACCCTACGCCCTTTATGCTGATAAATCAGGCATGGCACAAACGACTGCAAATAATACCCGGGCAGGCTCTGTAAGCACCTCCGCAGCAGGTACAGGTTCCGTAAATTTTTTGACAAAATTCACTGCACCCAATACCATATACAATTCTCAATTGTTTGATAATGGAACCAATATCGGTATCGGTACAACCTCCCCTCAAGGCAAACTTCATATTTTTACCAATACAGGCAATCAGGAACATATTCGTATGCAGAATACAAATCCAAACGGTTTTGGAAAATTTATTATGTATAATGATGTATTAAATAATTATGCAAATTTCACAAAATATGGCAGTACTTACCCAGGTGGATATGCTGGCATTGCTACTCAATTTCCTTTTGCCAATTTATTTGCCTTTGGCAATAATAATGGTCCTTCGCTCTTTTCAAATTCCGGAAATGTGGGTATTAATATTGTAAAAAATGGGAATTCAAATTTGAAATTTTTTGTTGATTATAATACACTCAGACTGGGTTTAGGAGGCAATGCCACCCCTGCTGCAAAAATTCATTTCAACACATCGAGCAACAACGATACCGTAAAATTTACCAATTCAAGCACGGGTCATTTAGTGGCTGATGGTAGCGAATTAAGAATAGAGGGTGTCAATACAAGTTTGGTGAACAGAGAAAATGGATTCATTGCATTCGGTACTAACAATGCGGAAAGAATGCGCATAACAAATACCGGGCGGGTAGGCATAGGCACTACAAATCCTAGTGCCCGATTGCATGTTGCTGATAGCAGTGTCGTTTTTACCGGTCCAGCCTCACTTCCAGTCATTCCATCGATGCCGCCCCTTAGTGGAGCAGGTACAAGAATGATGTGGTATGCTGATAAAGCAGCCTTTAGAGTCGGTTCAGTGTCAGGCAATCAATGGGATAAAGATAGCATTGGTAACTGGTCAGTAGCTATGGGTGAAAATTCTAAAGCCTTAGGGCATTGGTCATTAGCTTTAGGGCTGAATGCGAACTCCCGAACAGACGGATGTATTTCAATAGGTGCAGGGAGTTATTCATCGGGAATTTCACCTTCTGTTGCCATAGGCCTGAATGCAGTTGCTAATAATGAAAATACTCTTTCAATAGGAAACGACAATATTGCATCAGGTGCCTATTCTATTGCTATAGGCGCCGGAAATAGAACTACGGGCTGGGGGTCTTTTGCGTATGGCATGGGAAATCATACAACGGGGGATGGATCCATGGCTTTTGGTGTGAATACAAAAAGCAATGGGGTTGCATCCACATCGTTTTCGCGTGAAACAATAGCCAATGGGGATTTTTCAAGCACGCTCGGCGCCTTTACCCAAGCAAATGGTTATGGATCAACTGTAATTGGCATTAGAAACGATTCTATTGTAAGTGCACAAACAAGCTTTGGCCCTTCCACACCTTTGTTTATCATAGGAAATGGGAATCCCTTTGGACAAAATAATTTTAGAAGTAACGCACTTGTCGTTCGCTATGATGGCAGAATGGGCTTGGGCACTAACTTCCCCAATGGTCAGTTTGAATTAAGTCTTGATGAAGGTCGTAAACCAGCGACCAGCACATGGACAATTACTTCTGATGAAAGACTCAAAGTGATAGAAGGTAATTACACAAAAGGTCTGCATGAAATTCTTCAACTGAATCCAATCAATTACCATTACAAAAACGTGGAAGGACGCAGCTTCACCAATAAAGTACTTGAGAAACAACAAGTAGGATTTAGTGCCCAGGCTGTGCAGCAAATTTTCCCTGATGCTGTGGGTAAAGATGACGATGGCTATTTAAACCTTAATTTACATCCAATTTTAGTCGCACAAATTAATGCCATTAAAGAACAACAAACACAAATAGAAACGCAAAGAATTCAAAATATTGACCTTCAAAATCAAATTGATTTGTTGAAAAAACAAAATGAATTATTAAACAATCGGCTTGAAAAGCTTGAGTCGTTAATTAAAAAGTAATAAGTATGAAATGACATACTTGTACCATTTCAGCTAGTTATTTAATTATTTTATAAAAATAATATCAACTTCTTTGATGTGTTGAAAATCTGCATCCATAGTAAGCAAGGGTAAATTATAGAAACCAGCTGTTGCTAATATTATCGCATCTGGCGTTTTTCTAATTATTTTATTTCTTCTATACATCGAAGCTAACATTTTTATTTCTTCAGTAAGTATATCATACTTTGTAAAATTATTTAATAATTTTTTCAATGTATTTAACTCTGATTTACTTAGTTGAGGGTTACTCATTAATTCAATTTCTGTAATAAACGAAATGCCAATCTCATATCCATCGATGAATGCAGCAATTCGTTCATTTCCGCTTAATAGCTCAATTAAAATATTTGTGTCTACTAATATTCTACCATTCATCTCTCATCATTTTTTGATATTCAACACCACTTATTCCCCATTTTTTTATTTTTCCTAAAAACTGATATGGGTCAAATCGTTTCCTTTTTTGAAGCGCATTAATTTTTTCCTTTGCCTTTTTGATAGTCATTTTTTTATCCAATACTATTGTCATTGCATGGTATTTTTATCAAAATTAAACATTCTATCTCATAAAATAGAATCCCATTTTTATTAAATCAAAGAATAGATTTGATATTAAACTCACTTCGAAAGCTGTGGCTAATCACTTCGAAGGTGCAAACTCAGGGGATAGGAGTTTTTCTTCCAAAAAAATTAAACATTTTTTTATTAATCAATACTAAATCATCAATATCTTCGTTAAATAAAAAAATCATGCAAATGAAAACGATTCTTTTATCATTGCTAGTGGCCATAGGCTTACTCACATCTTGTCAAAAACAAGACCTCACCCAAACCCGTGTAGGATTTTATGTATTAAATCCAACCTATACTCCAATTGATGAAGGTGATGACTATGATCTCTATATCGATCAACAATTGAGTGGCAAATTGCAGGTTTCTGCAATCGAAACCAACGATAGTACACTCATGAATTTTCATACCCTGGATGCCAAAAGACATGAGATACAAGTAAAGCAGGGAAACACCCTTGTGAGCGCTACCTATCTTCAAATAGGCAAATGCCAAACAAAATCCGGCACTTCACTGCAAATAGGAAATTATAAAAATGGTTTTACCTATAAAAACCTGACAAATATGAGCTATGCCACCTATGGCATTCATCAGTAGTGAATGGGTGTAAATAGGAGAACTTACGCTCTTTGAAGGCTGCGCCTTCGTAAGTTTTATGTTCTTGATAGGTTTTACCTATCATTTAAAATAAAAAATCAATATCTATTATACCATTATCATTTACCTAATTACGGGCACTTCTCTAAATATAATGGGTTGGATCTATCACAAGACCTGCTGCCGGCGAACAGCTGAAATTTAAAAACAAGACGAGTTTCATCATTAGGGTAATCAACCCTAACACTTACGCTCTTCGAAGGCTGCGCCTTCGTAAGTTTTATGTTCTTGATAGGTTTTACCTATCATTTAAAATAAAAAATCAATATGTATTATACCATTATCATTTACCTAATTAGGGCACTTCTATAAACATAACGGGTTGGAACTATCACAAGACCTACATCCAGCAAACAGCTGAAATTTAAAAACAAGACGAACTTCATCATTAGGGTAATCAACCCTAACACTTACGCTCTTCGAAGGCTGCGCCTTCGTAAGTTTTATGTTCTTGATAGGTTTTACCTATCATTTAAAATAAAAAATCAATATGTATTATACCATTGTCAATAACCTAATTAAGGCACTTCTCTAAACATAATGGGTTGGATCTATCACAAGACCTACTTCCAGCAAACAGCTGAAATTTAAAAACAAGACGAGTTTCATCATTAGGGTAATCAATACTCCCCCCCTTTAATGACTATTGATAAAATCATTAAAAGCTGTGATAGCTATAGGGCTTGTAAACAAGGATGCATGTTCGCCATTGGCGATTTCTACAAATTGACTGTTTTGACAATTGACACAATTCATAACATCCTGCTTAAATGTGGGCCATGAATACATCTGAATAGGCGAATCATTTAAGCCTTGTACAAATAGAATATCAGACTTAAAGCCAGTGGTAAAATTGAGTAGGGAGCGTTGCATATACGCCGTGGGATTGACACTGGTAGTGCCATATACATTTTTTAACTTGGTACAGGTAGCACCAGATTGTATTTGTCCACTCTCTTCGAGTTGACACCTATATACAAGGTTTAATGGGCCCGGCGCATTGGCAATGACGCCATTTGTAGGGTGCATGGTATTTAAGCGTGTTACTAAATAACCGCCTTGAGAGTGTCCCGCTAAAAAAACTTTTTTTACCGTGATGTTTAATTCTTCATTTGCCTTGTTTTTAACCCATAACAAAGCCGCTTCAGCTTGTACAATATTGTCGCCTAAGAGTAAATTTTCGCCTGGGTATGCTACACTTACAATCATCATATCGTCACGGTTTAAAATCTCCTTAAAATTATCCAAGATATTGTTGGCTGCCGTTATAATATTGCTATCATAGAGTACCGTACCATGAAAGACAATCAACACATCAACTTCTTTTAAAGCAGGCTTGTCAATCACCACATCTACTTGTATATTGTTATAGGTGATGTTTTTGGTACCACTAAAAGCTGTCGGTGGCTCATCGGATAGTGTTGTTGGAGTCCCTTTTTCACAAGAGATGAAGAATAAAACGAAGATAATGAGTAAGCGCATGGTGTAGAATTCAAAATGGTTTTGACTGTAACGATTAAATAAGTTTAATGCCTCTGTTTTTTATATTATAAGTCGATGATGCATTAGTTTGTGTTGTAAATATACAAAAGCAATGGTTTTAATGAATATAATTACCCCAGCTTGGAAAAATAGAAGCGTGAGGTGGGCTCAGCCAAAGGCTATGAAGAACATAAAGCATTCAAAGGTGCAGCCTTCGATGATTGACGTCTTTCTACTTTCTACTTTCTACTTTCTACTAACAACTAACGACTTTCTACTAACTCCGAATTCATCACAACTGGTTGTTGCTCTTGCGTGGTCTTTGACGGGGCATTATCTATTGGGGCCGAAGGACTGTAACTAATATTACAACTGCCTCCTTCACAGCAACTCGTGCTACTTTGTCTACAAACAGGGCAGGTTGAATTGCCTCTAATATCTATAAAATTGACTACTTGTCCGCAGTAATTACATCGTGTATGTGCCATGGTAAAAAAATTATTGGTGGGGGACAAAAATGAATTAATTACCTCATTTCATCAAGGGTTTGATTTGCACAAGAGGTGTATAAAAAAAGATTTTTTGGCATGATATCCCCAAAGTCCTATTGGCATTGCGATTTACAAAATCAAGATTTTTTTTATCCTTAAAAAAGATTTTTTGGCACGGGGGTTTCTTTGAATGAATATCTTATTTTATAAAATTACTTACATGCTGTGCTCTTCAAAGAGTGACACAATTTTTTGGTCATCCCCCTCTTTCTACTTTCTGTTCTCTTCGAAGGCTGCGCTTTCGTATGCCTTATGTTCTTGATAGGTTTTACCAATAACTTTAAAACAAAAAATCAATGTTTAGAATACCACTGTCCTTTGCATAATTACTGCAATGTTCTCTTCGAAGGCTGCGCTCGAAGCTTTCTATAGGTTTCTAACTAAAAACAAAACAATGTTTAGAATACCTGTCCTACGCGCCTTCGTAAGCCTTATGTTCTTGATAGGTTTTACCTATAACTTTAAAACAAAAAATCAATGTTTAGAATACCATTGTCCTTTGCATAATTACTGCAATGTTCTCTTCGAAGGCTGCGCCTTCGTAAGCCTTATGTTCTTGATAGGTTTTACCTATAACTTTAAAACAAAAAATCAATGTTTAGAATACCATTGTCCTTTGCATAATTACTAGCAATGTTCTCTTCGAAGGCTGCGCCTTCGTAAGCCTTATGTTCTTGATAGGTTTTACCTATAACTTTAAAACAAAAAATCAATGTTTAGAATACCACTGTCCTTTGCATAATTACTAGCACTACTATAAACATAATGTGTTGGATCTAAAACAATACCCGCCCTGACAGGATTATCGTGAATATAATTTATTTTGACATATCCCATTTCAGCGGTCATTATTTCTTCTGGATGACTTTCCTGAACCCAAATTTGATAGTTCTCATTTCGTCTGTGTCTACTTGCATAATATTTAAATTGATGCAACATCCAATGCCTTCTACTTTCAAGATCAGATTCTATTACTTTGATCATTTGACGATGTGTATATGCTTTAAAATCTCTTACAATATCACTCAATATATATCCTTCCTTTGCTCTTACAATTAAATGTATGTGATTACTCATTATTACATATGCATTTAATATTAATCCTTTGTTTTCTCTACAATAAGCTAAACTTTCAACAATGATGTCCTTATATATTTTTCGGTTGAATAAGTCTATCCAACCACATACAGTAAATGTAAGAAAATGTAGCGCATTCTGGTTTCGGATAACAAAGCCATCCCTAAAAGTAGTATTGGTATTCATGTGACTTCAAAAATAATAATTTACTGTTTATTATAAAAACATTTGGTAAAAGATGTATTGTTATAAAGTGTAGTATAGTGATAAAGATTTTGTTTCATAAGAATGAACAGTTTTCGAATATTGATGATTGGCACTTGCATAGCCAAAGGCTATTAAGAACATAATGCTTACGAAGGCGCAGCCTTCGAAGAGTAGAGAAATGCTTACGAAGGCGCAGCATTCGAAGAGTAGAATATAGTGATAAAGATTTTGTTTCAGAAGAATGAACAGTATTCGAATATTGATGATTGGTAATTGCATAGCCAATGGCTATTAAAAACATAATACTTACGAAGGCGCAGCCTTCGAAGAGTAGAGTAAAAGATGTATTGTTTTAAAGTGTAGTATAGTGATAAAGATTTTGTTTCAGAAGAATGAACAGTTTTCGAATATTGATGATTGGCACTTGCATAGCCAAAGGCTATTAAGAACATAATACTTACGAAGGCGCAGCCTTCGAAGAGTAGAATAGTATTCGAATTTTTGATGATTGGCAATTGCATAGCCAAAGGCTATTAAGAACATAATACTTACGAAGGCGCAGCCTTCGAAGAGTAGAGTATAGTGATAAAGATTTTGTTTCATAAGAATGAACAGTATTCGAATTTTTGATGATTGGCAATTGCATAGCCAAAGGCTATTAAGAACATAATGCTTACGAAGGCGCAGCCTTCGAAGAGTAGAATAAAGATTTTACTTCATAAGAATGAACAGTTTTCGAATATTGATGATTGGTAATTGCATAGCCAAAGGCTATAAAGAACATAATACTTACGAAGGCGCAGCCTTCGAAGAGAGAAGAGTAGAATTTTTTGGTCATCGCCCTCCCTTTCTACTTTCTACTTTCTACTTTCTACTAATTATAGTTTCATACAACCTACAAAACTGCTTACCTACCGCCTCATAACTATATAAAGCTGCTGCACGGCTGGCTATTTTTACACCATCATACTCATGATAATGGTCAATGAGCGATTCCATGGCATGGGCCAATGCATCAACATCATGAGAAGCTACCAGCAAACCGTTTTCTGCCTGTATCAATTCTACTACCCCACCAACCGCACTCGATATGACAGGTAAACCACTGCAAAGCCATTCAAGTACCACACATGATTGACTTTCAGAAGTGCTAAACAATACCCCCGCATGCGCCTGTGACACTTGTAGAGCAACTTCTTCATACGAAATCTCATTGTAAAAACGACATACCCCCGGGTATAACTGCAATGAAGTGGCATAGGCTATTATTTCAGGTGACTGACTGCCTATCAATACACATTCAATTTCTTTATTCTTTTGGTAAAGCTTTGACAGTGCTTCTAAAATGCCAGGTACATTTTTAAGAGGCGCCATATTGGATACATGTATAAACCGAAACTTACCCTGGGCAGGCTTGGGTGTAAAATGAAAAAGGTTTGTGTTGACTACATTCGGTACTGCAATAAAAGGTTTGGAAATTACCATGCTGTTGACCTCTTTGCCTAAACTATTGCTGACAGGTAAAAACAATGAAGCTGCTTTAAGTATACTTTTAGTAAAGTATTTAAAAAGCCAGCTACGATGTTGAAAACTGTCATCAACCAATAAATTATAAATACCATAATGCTCCGTTAAAACAAAAGGAATTTGATAAATACGTTTCCATTGCATAGCAATCAATCCTGACCATAAAGGAATCTGTACATGTACCCTATCAGGTAATCCATGTATGCTTTGGTATTGTAGCAAAAACCGTTTATGGATGGCAAAAAATTGTATTAAATCTTTGCCTTTATGTTGCTGTTTTACATAAAAAATATGTTCAGTCAATTGTGCATTCACCTGGGTTACAGTAGCCTTGTGATAATCGCAAAATACAATATGAACCACATCTATACGAGCAAATGCAGAAGTGGCAATAGCCTGCCTTTGTATAAAGTCGCCTCTATACGCATCCACCGCATTGGGATACCAACTGCAAAGCCAAATGACATTCATTGAATGTGAATATAGAATGCGAAGATGAAATAAACTAAAAAATTATAAAATTGTTGACTGAAGGATACATTATTCCAATTGCAACAAACTCATGACCATAGCTTTTCGACGTTGCGATACTGGTACTATATGATTACCTTCTAGCAACAAACTGCCTCCATCACTTTTTAAATATTTTTGAATTTTTTCTTTATTTATCAAATGGGAATGATGTACACGAATAAAATCAAAAGGCAGCAGGAGATCTTCATATTCCTTGAGGCTTTTTGATACCGTGATTTTTTGATTTGGCAATAAATAAAACTCTGTATAAGTACCCTCAGCCTGACAACGAATGATATCATGCACTTTTACAAAATAGATATTTTCATTGTCTTTCAACACAATTTTTTTATCCTGACTTTTATTACTTTGTATCATTTCTTGAAACCAGGCTAATTGTTGCGCAATATGCTTATCTGATAATTTAGTATGTACTTTTTCAAGAGCACCCTGAAGATCTTCCATCATCACTGGTTTGAGTAAATAATCGATGGCATTGAGCTTGAAAGCAGCCACGGCATACTGATCATAGGCTGTTGTAAATATCACCATACATTGTTTCCATTGCACTTGTTGCAATACCTGAAACCCAGTGCCATCACCTAAATTGATGTCTAAAAAAATTAAATCGGGTTTATGAGTGTCAATGGCTGCTATGGCAGTAGCAACACCATCAGCTTCTGCAATAATATGAACATAGGGAAAATCATTGACTATCAAATCGCGCAGGGCATTTCTGGCTTGCTTTTCATCATCTATTACTAAACAATTGATTGTATTCATATACTATTTTTTAAAACATAAAATACGACTTTAGTACCCATCGGGGCCCCATCATCATCATATAAATCGATGATTTTAAACTGCTCGATGGGTAATTTTTGAGCGTTTGCATTCAACAAATCTAAACGTTTTTGGGTAACATGTATTCCTGTTGAATTATATTTCCGATCCTTATTTAAGTGGTAAGAAAAAGCCCGACCAACTCCATTGTCTTCTATTTCGCATCGAATATAGGGAGCATCATCCAGTATGCGGATCGTAATTTTCCCCATCGACTTCATAGGTGCAATGGCATGAATAATTGCATTTTCAATAAAAGGCTGTATCAGCATGGGTGGTATTTCTTCATGATGAAGCAAAAGGGATTCATCAACCATTAAATTGTATGAAAATTTATTTTCAAATCGTAAAGTATTTAAATCAAGGTAGTAAGTAATGGTTTTTACTTCTTCATTTAAATCGATAAACTCCTTGCTACTTTGATCTAAAATCATGCGCAACAAACCTGAAAATTTTCCAATATATGTTTTCGCCTTTTCGATTTCGCCTGAGGCATAAAATCCTTGTATTGCATTGATGGCATTGAAAATAAAATGGGGATTCATATGCAAACGCAATGCCTGATGCTTGATATCCAACAATTCTTTTTCATAGACGATTTGTTTTTTTTGTGCTTCTAATTGTTGATTTTCCAGGTTCAGCAATTGTTCTGTAATAGCATGCTGCTTTTGCATACTTGCAATTCGTTTTTGTAAAAAATAGTATAATAATAAAACGGTCAACAAACAAGCCAATACGACAAACCATGTAGTTCGCCAAAAGGGTGGATGTATTTGAATACTGATTGACTTGATAGCAGATTGTACCCCTTTAGCATTAACAGCCATGAGTTCAAATTCATATTTGCCAGGTGGCAATGCCGGATACTCAAGCATGGTATTATTAGTGACACTCCATGTGTCTTCCAAGCCCTTCATCCGATATCGATATCGAATTTTACCAAACGAACGAAATGAAAGACCTACAAATTTAATTTTCACAGAATTGGTTTTATAATTACTGCTATAATTGGTTGATAATGGCGCCAATTGATCATTGAAATAAAATGACTCAATATTCAAGATGGGTTTATTCACAGACATCTTCAAGTCTTTTTCTGAAAAAATACATACGCCCTCTTCGGTTGCTATATAGATATCATCACCTGATGTAGTGACATCATTGACATTTTTCGTAATCAATCCATCGCTTTGTGAATAATTCTCTATTCGATAATCAAACTTATTGTCGAGTAAGGAGTAGGATATTTTACTCAATCCAGCCACACTGGCAACCCAAATATGTTGTTGCTTATCAGCATGTATGGCATTGATAAAGTTTGATGGCAAACCCTTGGTATTATTGATCGCAATGATTTTATGGTTGTAAATAACCAATACACCATATATGTTTGATGCAAGCCAAAGCAAGCCATCAGGCGTTTCCTGCACACGGTATATATTTTTAGTGAGGGTTTCGTCATTGTCAAGTACATCATGCAAATGCTGATTGGCATATGTTTTCACACCAAACAAACCATAGAGATACAGATTGTTTGAATAAGGTCCTTTATAAAGTCCGCTGGCTTTTATATGAGTAACATTAACTCCTGACATTCGATCGATACTGTCTTGCACTGAATTATATTGTTTCAGCGCATCCGTACTTTCTACTTCTCTTAGGCTGTTGCCTGCCACCAAATAAATCTTCTTTTTTTGATCAAATAAAATATCTCTTGCTGCAATATTAAATACCTTGACTGAAAAATTATTTTTGTTAACACGCATCAACACAGATCCTAGGGTGATATAATAATCTCCCTTTTCGTCCATTCTTATTTTTTCTACTTTACCTTCTCCAAATTGCTCTGGCAGTTTAATATGGTGCATTTGTTGATTTCGATAGATCGCAACCTGAAATTGATTTGAACCCACGGCAAAAGATCCATCATTAAAATGGTCAATAAAACTGCAATAATTAAAAGGCAATCCAGACGTGTTATTTAATAATCGTATGCTTGGATTTACAGATAGGTAGATACCATTGTTTAAACTCGTAATCCATAAATTATTTTCCTTGTCTTTAAGAATAGAACTGATTGAGGTTGTTTCAAATGCATGCGACACCACTTGTTTTTTTGCGATATCCCAATAGTAAAGACCGTGCTGTGTACCCACTAACAGTTGTTGCTGTTGATCAGTTTGAAGGCATTGGGTTAAATAGGGTTGGCTTGTAATTGAAAATCTTTGCGTTTGACTATTTACATTATTTAGATCATTGCAAACGATTTCTGTTGTTTGTGTATAGTATAATTTCCCCTGGTATAATAATGCCTTTGAATGCAACTGTGGGGCATTGCCTGATTTGTTTTCAAACTTTATACCTTCTTTTGTATTGAGATTATAGATGCCTTTTGTGGACAAAACCACCACTTCATTTTTTTCATTTAGGTTAATGCTTGAGTAAAGCATGGTTTGATTTTGTTCAATTTCCGTGACGACATTTTGCGGTGAGAGTTTATAAATTTTAAAATGGGTTAACAGAAATATATTATGATCTTTGTCTTCAAGTGTTTTTAAACCAGGACCGTTGGTGACGATTTGTGCAAGGATTGCATTGTTTTTTTTATTGTAAAAAATATGATTGTAATAATAACATGCATTGCCGTTGTTACAAGCAAACCATATTCTATTTTTTGAATCTTCATAAATATCAAAAACCATATTGTCGGCTAAGCCATCAGTGGTGGTGTATACAGTAAACTGATAACCATCATATCGTACAACGCCCCTGTCAGTACCCAGCCATATATACCCTTTTGAATCTTGAAAACTGCAATAAACTGTATTGCTTGGCAAACCATCTTTTACGGAATAGTTAAGATAGGCAGGCTGTTGTGCATACACATTGAAACAGATGCATAGACAGGCTATAAAAAGCAACAACTTTATGAATTTTTTTTTCATCAGAAGACTTTTCAATACATAAAAAAAATAAATAGCTGGATCCATAATTTGTTGATGATGTCACATTAATATGCAGAGAAATGGTAAATAGTCATTAAAAAATCATTATTGGTACTTTGCATTTTTATCATTGGTGTATGTTTCTGTAATAAAAAAGGGTTTACTAAAATTGTTTTTAAATAGTTGTATAACAGTCATTTCAGGACTAATGTATCAATATAATTTTGATTCTTTATATAATACAAGCATGAAAAATAAAATCATAAAATACCTGTTGTATTTCATGTAGGATAACTATTCAATTTTAAACCCTTGCGTAGAAAAAGAGTTGCACTGAAACAATGTTCAATGCAACTCTATGATAAATCAAAGGCTAACTTGTTGATTATCCACCTTCTTTATATGTATTCAAAAATACAAGAAATTTATTATTTTTCTAATTTTTCTAGTCTTTGCATTAAATCCTCATTGATTTTTTGTTGTTTTTCAATGATCGTTTGTTGTTTTTCATTGGTTGCATGTAATTCTTTTACCGCATTGATCAGCATATAAGTCATTGCACTATTGTCTACATTATAATATTCTTGATTGTCTTTTTGAAATGTACCCACCATATAAGGTGCTACTTCCTTGAGCTCTTGCGCTATTACACCTACATATTCAGGCTTGGTGTCACAACCAGCTTTTTCATTATAATGAAATTTGACAGGTGCAATTTTCAACAAGGTACTTAAACCATCTTGATATGAAGTTATATTATCTTTCAATCTTCTATCAGAATAAACAGACCATGAACCTCCACCTGGTTTGTCAGCTGTACCATTTACTGTTAGTTTAGCAGTTGGTACAGCAGCGCCAATACCTACATTCCCATTGCCAAGTATACGCATCAATTCATTTGAAGAAGCGTTGCCATTCCCTGCATAAAACACGTGACTGCTTGAGGTGTTACCCACTTGATATCTTACGATAGCAGAATTAATACCAAAGCCATAAAATTCATGATCATTATTGGCATTTTCATACATCACGATTCTTCTGTTTGAAGCTACATTACCAAATTGCAAAGCTGCATTGGCAGTATCGGTACCTATACCTACATTACCATTGCCCTGAATACGCATCAACTCTTTAGACGAAAATCCGTTTATGGCTGAATAAAAAACATGGTTGCCTCCAACAGCACCTACCTGGTATCTGATAATGCCAGCATTGATACCAAAACCATAAAAGCTATGATCATTATCAGCATTTTCGGCTAATACAATTTTTCTGTTTTCTTGTGTATTTGAAAACTGCAAAGGAGCATGGGGTGTGGTGGTTCCAATACCTACATCAGTACCATTATCATAGATAGCTCCGTTACCTATAGAAGTAGCAGTGATAAATCGTGGAGAATAATTTGGAGTACCACTTCCTGTGATACCAGCAGCTACTGGCAATGACCAAGTAGCTAAACCATTGGCATCAGAAGTCAATACTTTACCTGCGCCAGGAGTACCACCCGTAATTTTTATTTGACCAGCGATTTCCAACTTCGCACCTGGAGTTGCAGTCCCTATACCTACATTACCATTGCCTTGAATACGCATGAGTTCGTTGGAAGTATTGGTTGTAACACCAGCATAAAACACATGGTTATTCACTACATCAGCTACTTGATATCGCATCAATCCTGAATTGATACCTAAGCCAAAAAACTGATGATCATTATTTCCAATTTCATATAAAACAGCTTTTCTATTTCCTACTACATTGGCAAATTGCAAAGGTGCATGGGGTGCACTATTGCCAATACCCACATTGAGACCGTCATCATACAGTAACCCATTTCCTATGGTATTGCTCGTGATGAATCGACTCACAAAATTGGGCGTTCCTGTGCCTGAAATATTACCACCACCAGCTGCTACATTCCAGGTAGCCAAACCATTGGCATCGCTTGTTAAAACTTTTCCTGCGCCAGGTGAGCCACCTGCAATTTTTATTTGCCCAGCAAATTCTGCGTTACCAGTAGCTGTTAAATTCATGACAATGCTGTTGTTGGTACCTATGCCTAAAGTACTTGCTTCCTGATTAATGATAGTAGCTGCAGTGCCTGTATTCATAATTTTGAGACCATCGTTTTTTGTATGGCCTGTAGTAGCATTGGTTATTAATATGGTGTCGCCTGTTGCGCTATTATTGAAATGAACATGAGCGGTAGGTATGGCACTGCCTCCGATACCAATATATCCACTGTTTTGTTGAGCATTGAATTTCAAAACCGTATTTCCACCAGTAACAATTCCAATACCGACATTGCCATTGTTTGCCAACATAAATGGCCCAAGATTATTGCCAAAAGCCAACATATTGGCATATGGATATTGTCCTATAATCCCAGGATATCCTCCTGCATAAGCACTCCCATATTTAGTAAAAGTGGCATAGTTCGTTGGTATGTCATTGTGCATGAGAAATTTACCAAAGCCCCCTGAATTTGTATTTTGCATACGTATATGTTCTACATTTCCGGAAGTGGTTTGTAAATGCAATTTTGAAACGGGTGAAGTAGTGCCTATACCAATATTTGTACCATTATCAAATATCTGTGAATTATATATGGTATTGGCAGCGGTAAACTTTGTGAGGAAATTTAAAGTACCCGTCCCAGATGGCGAGGTAGAAACAGTGCCTGAACGCGTTTTATCATGGTCGGCATTCAACGATGTACCCGCTTTGTCGGCATAGATTGCATAGGGCACTGAAAGCAATTGGTTGGTGCCTAACTCTGTATATTGTGTACCACCCTGAGGGTCAATTGCAACTTTAATGTATTTATTACCCGTTTCCCAGCTTACCGTTTTCATATTACCTTTAATGGGCGTACCATTTCCTATTTTAAGGGTATACAATCCAAATTCATTGGTGGTAACGATTTGTGTTTCTTCATACTCAGCTACCTCTGCATCTGAAGTAGGAAGCACGGTAAGCTTAATTGACATTTTTTGATTACTCAGCGGATTTCCCTGAGCATCACGTGCAATGCCTTGATAATTAAAGAGCTGTGGCACTTGGGCCCAGGCTGTATCAATCATTTGAAGATTTAGCAACATCAAAATGATGATTCTTAAAATGTGTATTGTTGTTTTTTTCATGATATTTATTTTTTTAATTTAGTTGTGTATAAAATGATTAGGTTGATTAATTCGTTTTTTGAATTTTAAAAGAGGTGTTTAATGAAATTCCAGTGCTTGATTTTTTATGAATCATTAAATAATATGACCCGGCAGCAAAGCTTTTCAAGTCTAAAGCATATTTATTGGGACCTGCTTCCCACTGTATTTCCTTTTGAAATATTTCTTTTCCCAATGCATCAAATAATTGATAAATGATATTTGTTTTGATAGGCTCTATTGTTTCTACAAATACAATATTTGATGATGGGTTTGGATATACTTTAATAGGAGAATCATTAAGCTTATCTGTTACATTTTCAGATGCATTCATTGCAAGGCTTGTTGACGACTGTTGAGTGATTGGTTGTAAAAAACCCTGTGTTACAATGAGTTGATTATTCTTATCAGTAGAAATGAGTGTCATTTCACCAATCGCATATTCAAAAAGCATCCCATTGATTTTTGCTGAATGGTTGGTTACATTGATTGTTTGTTGACTGTATCCTTTGGTGGCAAGAAATATAAATAAGATTGGGAAGATTAGTTTGGCATGCCATTGTAAGTTTGCCTTTTTAAACAAGACAGCTAGCCAAAATCTTTTTATTATATCAAGAAAAAATGCATTGCCATTTTTTTTGTGTAGGGTGATTAATTTGTAATGATTCATTGGAGTATTTTTATGTTTATAAATAAATTTCTAACACAAAGCACCAATATTGTGGCTATATAATTTCAACACATTAATAAATGATACGGTTCAACTAGTAAATGATTGCAAGGTTTGTATAAGTGAAACATTTACATCAATCTTTACCTGCTAATAATTAACCATTCTAATCAATCAATTGCATATATGATGAAATTCAATAAAGGCAGGCGCTTTACAGATTTTTATTGAAGTAAAATATGAAAAAGCCTGAAAGTATTTTTATACCAACCACACAATAATGATAGCCCTTTTGTTTTTAGCTTAACTGTTATACCGATAGCGTTTTTGTATTCTTCTGATTTTATCAGCCAAAACAACTACAGCATCGGCATATAGTATTTAGCTTTTAAATAAAGTATAAAAGTTCATGGTATAATGTGTATGGGCATACTACCGAACTTTTTTAGACCACTTACAAAATACATTTGGGATTATATAAACAGAAAATATTATTTCAATCAGCATTTACCACTGCAAGATTTATAAAATAAAAAAACAAAAGGCTTTCTCGTTGTATGAGAAAGCCTCTGCTTTATGTTATTGTCAATTGAACATTTATCGTATCAAATTAATATCTCCTTTCTTGATATAGTTTTGTCCATCTTTCATACATCTATATCTGAAAATATAATAAAAAGTATTGACATTGGCATCACGACCCGTAGTGTAAGTTCCATCCCATCCTGTACGGAAGTCTGTAGTACCCCAAACCCTTACACCCCATCGGTCATAGACATCAAATTGAAGCAACTCAACACCCGTAGCAGTTGTTACCCTGAATACATCATTGTTACCATCTCCATTTGGCGTGAATGCATTCGGTATAAACACCTCATCGCAACAAGGGCCTGGTTCGATATAAACTGTATCTGAAATTTTGCAGCCATTAGCATCTATTACTTCTATAAAATAATATCCGAAAAATAAATTTGTTGCCCGATCTGTAACTTGTGTTGGTGTAGTACTCCATTGATAAGTATATGGCGAAGCACCTCCACTGACATTGGCTTGAGCCCATCCTTCATCACCAGTACCATAACAACCTAAATCCTGTTTAGTAATAAATAAGTTTAATGGATTTGTAGGTGGAGGTACATTGATAATGGTATCCCATTCGCACAATGAAGTATCTTTAATCGTAATGGTGTATACCCCTTCTTCGAATCCATAAAACAATCCATTTTTATTGACATGTAAACCTGGTCTGATGTAGTAAGTATATCCTCCTCTACCACCAGCACCTACGATTACTATTTTCCCATCTTTAGCCCCTTTACATGATTCGGATGTGATGGTTAATGAACCGGCATGCACGGGTTCAGGCTGTGGCAATAAGAACAATGAATCGCGTCTGCAACCCATCGAATCGGTGATGGTCAACAAATGATAACCACCAATGATGTTATTGAAATACCCTGTAGATTGACCAGTGCTATTGTCAAGGTGATAAGTAAGCGGTGGCACACCCCCAACACCTATAAAGTTGATCATACCATTGGCATCTCCATAACATATAGGTTCACGATAAGTAACTTCAGTGATAAGAATTTGATTATTTTGTTTCACATCCACCAAAGTAGTTAGTGTGCAGTTATTGGCATCTGTTGCGCTTACTGTATAAACCAACGAAGGTAAATAAGCAAAAAATCCTAAAGGTGATTGAGTACCTAAAGCCGGGGCAATACTATAAACGATATTACCTGTACCACCAGAAGCTTGTACCGTAATTGACCCAGTGCTGTCGCCATAACATATCACATCAACATGCGATAAGGTTGTAAAGACAATGGCAGGGGGTTCAGTGATAATGATATTACTTACTTCGGTAGTACATCCATTGGCATCAGTTACGACTACGGTATAGGTGCCTGCAAATACATTTTGAAAATCACCGGTATTGTTTATAACACCCGTAGGATTTAATGTAAATGTATATGGCGTGATACCACCGTTTGCACTGATGATTATGAAGCCATTATTACCACCATGACAAATCACGTTTTGGGTAGAATCTAAGGTAGCCGTTAATGGTAAAGGCTCAACGATCACAGCCACTGACGAAGTACTACACAAGTTAGCATCACTCACAGATACTGTGTAAGTACCTGGTAGTAAAGCTGTAAATAAACCAGTGCCATTGATTACATTACCAGGTTGTAATGTATACACCAAAGTACCTGTACCTCCTATTGCAGTAGCATTTATAATACCATCGTTGTTGCCAAAGCATGATATATCTGTCACGATAAAAGTACCAAATGACAATATTGGTGGATTAACGACTGCGATAGAAGTAGTATAAGTACAATTATTAGCATCCGTAACCGTAATTGTGTAGGTACCACCACCTAAATTGGTAAATAAGCCGGTTGTATTATTGGTATTGGTAGGTTGTAAGTTATAGTTTAGAATACCCGTTCCTCCTGTGCAGGCAATGCTGATTGTTGCATTTTGTGCATTGTTACAACTTACATTGGTTGCTGCAATAGAAACTAAAGTGATAGGCAATGGCTGTGTGATATTAAATGTTGTAGACAAAGTGCAGTTATTAGCATCGGTGACTGTCACTGTATAAACATTAGGTGCCAAGCCTGTAAATGCACCTGTCAGGTTATTGATATTTAAGGGTGCTAAATTATAATTTAATACCCCCGTTCCACCGCTTACATAAATATTGATGCTACCATCATTTGCATTAAAACAGGTTATGTTTGAAAAGAATGCAGAGTCAATGGTGAGAGCAGGTGGTTGAAATACAAACACTGCGGTAGTGATACTACAACCATTGGCATCTGTTGCGGTAATGGTATAGGTGGTATTCCCTGTCAAATTATTAAATGTTGCAGGTGGTACAAAATTAGCAAAAGGATTGATTGTATATGTTATAGCACCGGTACCACCTGTTGTGGTAACATCTATAGTACCATTTTGTGCGCCATTACAAAGGGCACCATTGGCAACGATATTGGCAAATTGCAATGGTGCTGGTTCAGTAATCGTTACAACCGTATTTAATCCACAACCATTGGCATCGACAATAAATACCGTATAAACGCCTGCAAGCAAATTATTAAACACCCCGGTAATATTGGTAATATTATTTGGCTGAAGTGTATAATTAATAGTTCCAGTACCCCCGGTGGTGGTCACTGTTATATTACCGTTGTTGCCACCATTGCATAATATATTTACAAAGGTGGTATTGGTTATGACTGGACCATTAGAAGTACTGATATTAAATACACTGGTACTGGTACAACCATTGGCATCTTTCACAGTAGCGGTGTAAGTGGCAGTACACAAACCAGCAAATACATTTGAGACTTGAAAATTAATACCATCTAAGCTATAAGTATAACCTGGCAAACCAGCTGCTGCAGTGATCGTTGCTGTCGCATCACAACCTGGTACACAAGAAGCTAATGTTGTAACCACATTGTTTATCACCGGAGATGGTGCATTATTGATTTGTATAACACTTGAAGCAGTACATCCAAATGCATCTGCCACAATAATGGTATACATGGCGTTTGACAAACCAGTTAAAACATTTGAAGCCTGAAAATTAATCCCATCACTTGAATAGGTATAAGCTCCATTACCCCCAATAGCAGTAATCGTAGCAGTGGCATCTCCACCTGGTACACATGAAGCATTTGTAAGTACTACATTGGTGATGGTAGGCGCATTGGGTGCTGTTACATTATATACACTTGTAACCGTGCATCCATTGGCATCGCTTACTGTAAGAGTATAGTTTCCTATGCCCACATTTGCAAACACATTACTTAACTGATTAGCACCACCGATATTATAATTATATACTGGTGTTCCGCCACCTGCAGTAATGGTTATACTTCCATCATTACCTGGTACACAACTTGGTGTGGTATTGGTAACATTGGTAATTAACAGGGGTGTAGGCTCTGTAATGTTGATGATTGTAGAAATACTACAACCATTGGCATCTGTTGCATATACAGTATAAGCACCTGCGATTAAAGTATTAAACAAGCCACTTGCATTGGTGATATTATTGGGTTGCAAGGTATAATTAATCAAACCAGTACCACCTGAAGCGACAACGGTTATGGTCGCATCATTCCCAGCATTGCAACTCACATTGGTGTTTGCAGTTGCAGTCCATGTAAGTTGTGTTGGCTGGTTAATGGCGACTGTAGTTTGTATAGTACAACCATTCGCATCCGTTGCAGTTAAGGTATAGATACCAATAGCTAAATTTGTAAATAAACCAGTAGCATTGTTAATATTTCCTATTTGAAGATTATAATTAATAGCGCCTACACCTCCATTGACAAGGGTTGTAATGCTACCATCATTGCCTCCAAAGCATGATACGTCTGTGGTTGTTAAAGTAGTCCATGTCAATACCACAGGTTCTGTTATTTGTACGGTAGTACTTACTGAACAGTTACTTGCATCAATAGCTTGAATGGTATAAACACCCGCTGTGAGTCCAGTAAATATACCTGTTGCATTGATAATATTATTGGGCAATAATGTATAATTAATGCCACCAGCACCGCCTGTAGCTGTCACAGTTAAAGTACCGTCATTGCCACCATTACAAGATACGGGTGTATTGACAGCATTGGTAAATGAGGGCGCATTGGGTGCCGTTACATTATAAATACTAGAACCTGTACAACCATTGGCGTCTGTAATAGTGATTGTATAGGTACCGATACCGATATTCGTAAATACATTAGCTGCCTGGTTTGCACCTCCTATATTATAAGTATAAGCAGGCGTACCACCACCCGCTACAATAGTTATAGTACCATCATTACCTGGCACACAACTAGGGGTTGTATTGGTCACGTTGGCAACCACCACTGGAGTAGGTTGGTTTACGGTAAGTGTAGTAGTAATGCTACAACCAAGTACATCCGCAGCTATGATGGTATATATACCAGCAGTAAGGTTTACAAACAAGCCTGTTTGATTTGTGATATTGCCGGGTTGAATATTATAATCCATAATACCCGTACCACCTGTAGCCAATACGGTAATGGTGCCATCGTTTCC
Source organism: Bacteroidota bacterium (assembly GCA_016711825.1). Classification (GTDB taxonomy): domain Bacteria; phylum Bacteroidota; class Bacteroidia; order Chitinophagales; family Chitinophagaceae; genus OLB11. Next base: position 432,017 of record JADJSG010000004.1, read on the forward strand.
GCCATTACAACTTACATCGACAATTGCAGTAGATGACCAAACGACTTGTGTAGGCTGTGTAATATTTACTAGGGTTGTTAGTGTACACCCGTTGGCATCTGTAGCTGTCAGGGTGTAAGTATTCGCATTTAAATTTGTAAATAAACCTGTTGCATTGTTTAAATTACCCGGTTGTAAATTATAGTTGATAGCCCCAGTACCTCCAGTCACCAAAGCGGTAATGGTTGCATTAGTTCCACCAAAACAACTCACATTCGTATTGACAAGATTGCTTAATATCATTTGTGTTGGGGAATTAACCACAACAATGGTACTTACAGAACAACCATTGGCATCTACTACATTGATGGTATAAGTACCTGCCAGTAAAGTTGGGAAAATACCCGTAGTATTGGTGATATTATTAGGCAATAAAGTATAGTTGATGATGCCATTGCCACCTGTAGCAGTGATATTAATATCCCCATCTGAACCGCCAAAGCAGTTAACCGGGGTGATAGCTACATTGGTAATAACAGGAGCCATCGAATTGGCTAAGGTTACCACGATAATCACTTTACAATCGTTTACATCAGCTACTAATATGGTATAAGTGCCGGCAGCTAAATTAGTAAATACGTTATTTATTTGGGGAGCACCTCCGTTGATTGAATATTGATAGGGAGGTAAACCGCCCACAATATTCACTGTAATACTGCCATCATTGCCAGGTATACAAGAAGGTGTAATCGTTGTATAGTTAACCAACTGTGTTGGAGGTGGTTGTGTGATAGTAAATGTAGTGGTGAGTGTACATCCATTGGCATCAGTAGCCACAATGGTATAATTACCAATGGCTAATGAATTAAAAAATCCTGTATTGTTGACTAAGCCAACAGGTTGAAGCGTATAGGTAATATTTCCAGTGCCTCCAGTAGCGGTTATAGAAACATTGCCATCATTGCCATTGTTGCAGAGTACATTATTGATGATCGGAATACCATAAACCAATGCCGTTGGTTCTAATATAACAAATGTAGTAGTAAGTGTACAACCATTGGCATCGATACAATTGATGGTATAAGTACCACCAGCTAAGTTATTAAAATATCCGGTTTGATTGGTTATATTATTTGGTTGTAATGTAAAATCAACCAAGCCAGTGCCTCCTAAGGTTGTGATGGTAACATCGCCATTGGCTGCTCCAAAACATAAAATATTGTTGGTAACCAGATTTGATACAGCTAATGCATTGGGTTCGGTGATGGTGATGAGGGTACTTGCACTACAATTGCTTGCATCAGTAACATTCACTGTATAAACACCTGCTGTTAAAGCATTAAATATACCCGTTGCGTTATTGATATTGTTAGGCAACAAAGTATAATTCAATGCACCGATTCCACCAGCAGCGGTTACAGTAATAGCTCCATTGTTACCACCGTTACAAAGGATATTTGTGACAGTAGCGTTTGTAAATGCTGGTGATGCAGGATTCGTCACTGCAAAAGCTGATGTAGCTGTACAGCCATTTGCATCTGTTATGGTGACTGTATAATTACCCGCTCCTGCATTGGTAAACACATTGCTTAATTGATTGCCAAATCCTATATTATAATTATAAGGCAATAATCCACCATTTGCAGTCATAGTGATGGTGGCATCATTACCAGGCACACAAGTTGGCACGGTTGATACAATACTTGTGATTACAATTGGGGTTGATTGTAAAACATCTACGATGGTACTTATACTACAACCATTGGCATCTACAGCCTGAACAGTATAGGTGCCAAAAGTTAAATTACTAAATGTGCCGCTTGTATTGGAAATGTTCACAGGCAATAAAGTATAAGTAATAATACCAGTGCCACCGCTCGTTGTCACAGCAATGTTACCATCATTGCCATTATTGCAACTTACATTTCCAATCACAACATTACCCCACACCAACTGGGCAGGTTCAATAATGGTAGTAGTACTGCTTGTGCTACAACCATTGACATCTGTAGCTGTGATAGTATAAATACCCGCAGTTAAATTTGAAAATACCCCTGTGATATTTGTGACATTTACAGGTAAAAGTATATAGGTAATCACTCCTATTCCACCATTCACATTGGCTACAATGGTACCGTCATTACCACCGAAACAACTAACGGATGTATTGACCAAAGATGTAAATAAGATAGATGCTGGTGCAGTAATAGTAGCTGTTGCAACTGTAGTACAACCATTGGCATCACTCACATTAATCGTATAAATATTTGGCCCTAAACCTGTAAATATACCTGTATTATTAAAGGCTCCTCCTGGTAATAAAGTATAGGTAATAGGTGGTGTACCTCCAATTGTAGTGATGGTAATACCTCCGTCATTACTCCCATTGCATGTTGCATTGGTTGGTGTTACATTCGATACTGTAGGGGCCCCAGGATTTGTCAAAGATACCACATTGGTAAGCGTACAATTATTCGCATCAGTAACAGTAATGGTATAGGTACCACCTGCCAATAAAGTAAAAATATTTGAAAGCTGATTACCTGCTCCAATGTTATAGTTATACGGACTGGTACCACCAGATACTGTAATAGTTACAGTACCATCATTTCCAGGTATACATGATGGGGGTGTAGAAGTTATATTCGTAATGGTTAATGCGGGTGGCTGGGTAACATTGATAGTGGTGCTGATGCTACAACCATTTGCATCTGTTGCATTTACAGTATATATACCTGCATTGATATTATTGAAAAAACCAGTATTATTCACGGTACCATTAGGCAACAATAAATAGTTGATTATCCCCACCCCACCAGTTGCTGTTACTTGAATACTTCCATCGATTACACCATTGCATGTAGGACTAACAAATGTATTGACTGTCCATGCCATCGGATTGGGTTGTGTCATCACCACCGTTGTTGAAGTACTGCAGTTATTAATATCTGTAACTGTAATGGTATAAGTACCAATACCTAAGTTAGGAAAAATACCCGTATTGTTAGTGACAGCTCCGGGATTTAAAACGTAGGTATAAACGCCTGTACCGCCTGTTGCAGTCACATTGATGGTGCCATTTGAATCGCCTGTACACAATGGTTCAACTATACTAACATTTGAAAAAGTAACAGGTGCAGGATTCACAACATTGACTATAACATTGGTGGTACAATTTAAAATATCTGTTACTGTGATGGTATAAGTACCTCCAATTAAATTATTGAAAATCCCTGTGGTATTGGTAATATTATTTGGCAATAAAGTATAGTTTAAAATGCCTAAGCCTCCTGTAGCAGTTACATTGATAGTACCATTGGCATCTCCATTGCATAAAGCCTGTGTACTCACCGCTGCGCTTATCACAGGTGGTATGGGACTAAATAAAGTATCAAAGACGCTTGCAGTACATCCATTTACATCTGTTACTGTGATTAAATAAATACCAGGCCCCACACCTGTAAACACATTACCAGCTTGTGTAACGGCACCTTTTGTATAAGTATAAGGTTGAGTACCCCCCGTGGCTGTAATCGTGATGGTGCCATCATTGCCCGGTATACAACTAATGATTGTATTGACAACATTGGTAATTACTACAGGTGATGGTTGAGACAAATTGATTGAGATATCTGTTGTACACCCATTCGCGTCTGTTGCTGTGACTACATATACACCTGCTACAAGATTTGTAAAATAACCTGTCAGGTTGGTAATATTTCCAGGTTGTAAATTATATTCAATGGGTGCGACACCCCCAATTACAGTGGCATATATATATCCATTGTTACCGCCAGCACAAAATAATGTGGAATAACTCACACTATCCCATTGCATAATTGGCAATAATAAAATAGTTACACTAGTCTGTACAAAACATCCATTGGCATCTGTGATTGTTATTATGTAAGTGCCATCAGCTAAGTTGGTAAAAGCACCCGTTTGGTTGGTAATATTGCCTGGTTGCAAGTTATAAGTCAACACCCCAACACCACCACTCGCATATGCATTGATAGTACCTGTATTTCCGTTATTACAAATAATATCCTGATGCAATACACTGTCTATAATAATTAAAATAGGTGCTGTAATGGTTACAATAGTTTGTGTACTACAATTATTAACATCGGTAGCCGTAATGGTATAAGTTCCTGCTTGCAGGTTTGGATATACCCCTGTTTGAGTTATCACATTACCTGGTTGCAAAGTATACGTAATTTGACCGTTGCCCCCTGTGGCTGTTGCAATAATACTCCCATTTCCACCACCTGCACAATTGACGTTTTGCACATTGACATTGGTAAACAACGGAGAGTTCGGATTAATCACATTGATAACACTTGTAGCCGAACAACCATTGGCATCGGTTACAACAATCGTATAAGTACCTTGACCTAAATTTGTAAAAGTATTGCTCAACTGATTTCCCGCCCCAATATTGTAATTGTATACTGGTGTTCCTCCAGATATATTTACAGTTACAACACCATTATTTCCAGGTATACAGTTTGGCGGCACTATATTGACAGAAGTAATCGTTAATGCCCCAGGATCAATAATATTAACTATTGAACTTATGGTGCAACCATTGGCGTCAGTGGCTGTTAATGTATATATATTGCCAGGCAAATTATTAAAAATACCCGTAGCATTATTGATTCCTAATGGATTTAAAGTGTAGTTTATGGGATTGATGCCACCTATTGCATTCGCATTGATACTTCCATTGTTGGCTCCGTTGCATGTCACATTGATGGTAGTAACAGTATTCCAACTCAAAGAGGTAGGTTGCAAAATGGTTACATTGGTGGTATTACTGCAATTATTAGCATCGATGGCAGTAATGGTGTAAATACCCACACCAAGACCTGTAAACAATCCTGTATTATTTAATATACCACCGGGTTGCAACAAATACGTAAATCCGCCAGCACCACCTGCAGCATTAACAGTAATGGTTCCATTCAATGCACCATTACATAAGGCAGGTGTAGCTAATGCTACAGGAAATGTAATCGCTGGAGGCGGAGCTATCACAACTACTGTGGAAGCTGAGCAACCATTAATATCTGTTGCATTTACGGTATAGGTACTTGCAGCTAAACCTGAAAAATTACCTGTAATGTTTACAGTCCCTAAAGGGTTTAAAGTATAGGTAATGGTACCTACACCACCTGCTGCTACAACAGACAAACTGCCATTTGAAAGTCCTATACAAGTTGGGCTGCCTGTGATTACAGATGGGAAAGTAATAGGAATTGGCTGTGTTACATTGATGGTAGTCGTTAAAGTACAATTATTTGCATCTGTTGTAGTAACGGTATAAATACCTGCTGCCAGATTGGGAAATAGACCGGTGTTATTTACAACATTGCCTGGATTTAAGGTATAGGTCAACAGTCCATTGCCACCAATGGCGGCAACTGTTATACTTCCTGTATTCGCTCCGTTGCAAATGGCAGCTGTAGATGTAGAAGTTATATAATTTAAAACTGGTGGTTGTGTGATGGTCACCGTGGAAGTAACACTACATCCATTCATATCTGTAGCCGTAATTGTATATGTACCCAATTGCAATAAGGTAAAATTACCTGTGCCATTCGTAATATTACCAGGCATTAACTGATATTGATAGCTTGGGGTACCACCAGTTACAAGGGCTGAAATACTTCCATTATTTCCATTTGCACACAACACATTGACAAAAGTCACATTGCTCCAGCTCAGAACCGTTGGATTAGCAATGACAACTACGGTAGTAGTACTGCAACCATTGGCATCAACAGCATTTACGGTATACGTATTGGGTGCTAAGCCTGTAAATATACCTGTATTATTATTGGCTCCACCGGGCTGCAAAGTATACAGTATGGGTGCAATGCCACCATTTGCCAACGCATTAATGGTACCGTCATTAGCCCCATTACACAAAACATCAGTTGCATTCACCGAAACCCAATTGACAGGAGGTGAATTTGGAATCACCACGATGGTTGTCGCAGTACAATTTAATGCATCTGTTGCTGTGATAGTATATGATTGAGCACTTAAGCCTGTAAAAGTACCTGGAGGTGCTTGTGCGGCTAAAGGATTAATAGTTAGTACGATAGCTCCCGTACCCCCACTTGCTGCAATCACCAGTTGACCTGAATTGGGTAATGCACAAGTAGTACCAGTAATGACAGGTGGTGCAAATACAATTGGCGGAGGGATTACAATGTTCACAATTGAACTGGCTGTACATCCTGTGGCGTCCGTCACTGTGAGTGTATATTGTGCTTGTGTTAGCCCTGTGAAAACACCTGTAGCATTATTTACGGCCCCGGGATTTAAATTATAATTTACCGCCCCAATAGCATTTGCCACTGTAGTAGCGGTAATACCTCCAGGTACTAAACAAGTTGCATTGGTAACGGTTACATTTGTGATGGTAATCATGTCGCATGTGCCCGGTATGGTAATGGGTTCGCGATTGATACAACCTGCAATATTGCCTGTACAACAAGTTGCATATAAGGTTACACCACCCGGGCAGGTAGCACCAGCGGGATCATATATGAATGGTGAACCAGTACCAACTAAATTACCTGCAATAGGATCGTCCCACCAACTGATTGTATTGTTATTGCAGGTACCCGTTAAGGTAGCTGTATAATTTACATTTCCTCCAACACATACCCTTACAGGTGCTGTGGCCGTTGGACTTATCACAGTCGGTAAACAAGGATTGGTAGCAATGGTAAATTGAATATTATGCGGCAACAAGTCATTGAAATTCCAGCAACCCGTTTCACCGTCTGAAGAACCATGAAGGGTAAACGTATAACTATTATTGGTGATAATGCTATTGCAAAACTTAATATCAAATATTAGATTAAATAAATTATTACAACCTAAAGTTACATCTCCATAATTATTGCATGGCAAGCCGTCATTGGCAGCAATGATACCACAACAAGTATTGGCAGCAGTATTATCGAAATAAAAACCAGGCCCTCCATTGAAACCCGAGCCAGAAGGACACATACCTACGCAACCAGGGTTATATGTTATAAAACCAGCAGGAATGGCCACCGCACTTACTACAAAACCTGCATTGGCTGGCAAAAACAAACCATGCAGCCACTCTGCATTGGGTGCTTGATTCCAGCGGATATTTGAAATAGTTACCCGAACGGTAGAAGAATCACAACCATTGTTACAAGTAAAAACCCCATTGTTCACTACTGCACCACCATTGAGGTTAATCAATTCGGCAGTAACGCCTAAAGCAGGTACTTGTTGCGCACAAGTGCCAAAACGCCCTGTGGTATTTACACCTGACACATTGATAAATTGCGCATGCACTTGATTAACAAGAAGGATTAAAAATAAAAAATGTATAATTTTTTTCATTCAAAAATTTATTTTGATTTTAAAATAAGTTCGTCTAAAATTGTTTTGGCTACTTCTACTGGAAATACTGATGCTTCATAATTATCAAGGATAAAATAACAAGCATTGATTCGATTCGATAAGGGTAATGATTCGTTGGTGATGGTTTTGAAAAGCACTTTGTATTTGTGATAAATACGTATATCAAGTTGTTGTTGCTTGTAGTAATTCATTGCTTGCTGCTCCACTATCAAAGGCACCTCATTGTTCAAACTATAATTATTCCATTGTAAAATAGCCAGCCTTTTTTGCGCAGCATCCATCTGTACAAATTCATTTCTTGTAATGGTTTGTATCGTAGCTTTATCCTGCCCATACATGGTTGATGTAAGAGTCATTAACAACAACAAAAAAACAATGACAAAGTGTTGATTTCGAGGTAATAAATAATTCATGAATAATTTTTAAATTTAAATTTATAGTACTTTCATGCCTAAATGAGACATATATTCGTTTTAAAGAGATAAATATACACTTTTACTCAATAATAGTGCCATCTTTCTGTCATTTTTAAGTCATTATATATTCAAATTATTTCATTAAAAAATAAATGATTTAGTAGAAGTGATATTTGAATGCATATTGTTTGGTTCAAATTACTAGATTACATTTACAAACAAACCCTCGTTTCTGCCTAACATTCATCTGTATGAATTACCAAATTTTGGAACATTCTAATAATAATCGTCATTGGATAATGGCTTTTTATGGGTATGGGCAACAAGCAAAAGTATATCATCGTTTAGCCAATTTATGTAAAGGTCGTGTAGGATTTATTGTGATTGATTTGCCCTATCACGAAACAAAGCAGGCCCCTTCAAAAGAAGATTTTGCAAGTTTTATTGCAGACTTGATGAAACGTTATGCTATCGAAAAAATCACAGGCATTTCATATAGCATAGGCAGTCGTTATAATTTGATTTTAGCTGAATTGATGCCCGCATCTATGGTGCAACTTATACTGATAGCACCAGATGGTGTTTCTATCAATTTCTGGAATCGAGTAGCAACTTCCACCTGGTTAGGACAATCCCTTTTTCATTTTCTGATGTATCATCAGGCTTTTTATGTCAAACTATTAACTTTATTTCACACCACCCATTTATTACCAAGCGCTTTATATACTTTTTCAAAATGGCATGTGCGAAACCCTGAAAGCAGTCGACAGGTATATCAAACATGGATGCAAATGAAACATATGATACCCGACTTAAAGAAAAATCAATCAACAGCAACAACTTTTTTCCTTCCCCATAAAAGCGTATTTTGGCAACAAAGATGTCATCATCAAACCACAAACAAGCTATAAACTAAAAAAAGAAATTCCCGCAACGGACATTTTCCTGATTGACAAAGGTCATGACCTGTTGAATGAAGAATTATTTCCTATTATTGCAAGCTATATATAAATGATAAACCTCATACTCTTTATTGCTGTATTGTTTTTTTTAGCGTATGCTATACTGATACTATATTTCAGAGTGGGATGGATGAACACCTCTGAAGTAAAATTAAAAAAAGATTATAACCCTAAAACCAAAGTATCAATCATTATTCCTGCCCGAAATGAAGAAAAAAACATTGCGGCATTATTACGCAATATCACCGCACAAATTTACCCAACCCATTTGGTGCAAATTATCGTCGTCGATGATCATTCTACTGACCAAACAGCTTCTATTGTTGCCCAATTTCCGCAGGTCAAATGCATTTCGCTGGTAGATTTTACCCAAGGAAAAATACTCAATGCCTATAAAAAGAAAGCAATTGAAACTGGCATCTTGCATAGTGAGGGCGAATTAATCATTACCACAGATGCAGACTGTGCCATGTGTGAATTTTGGTTGTTGGGTATTGTCTATTATTATGAACAATTTCATCCTCAATTGATTGCTGCTCCTGTTGCATTTTTTAATCATGCAAATTGGTTTCAAACCTTTCAGTCAATCGATTTTTTTACTATGCAGGGCGTGACTTCTGCTTTATCTTATTTTAAAAGTGGTACTATGTGCAATGGTGCAAATTTAGCCTATACTCGACATGCCTTTGATGCCGTGAAAGGCTTTGAAGGTATCGATGATATTGCTAGTGGTGATGATATGTTATTGATGTATAAAATAGAAAAAACTTTTCCTCGTCAAACCACCTATTTAAAATGTAAAGATTCAATAGTTTATACCCATGCAATGGATTCAATAAAAAGTTTTTTTACCCAACGGATTCGCTGGGCTTCCAAAGCATCCCGATTTGAAGATCAACGAATTAAAGGAATCCTTGCTGCTGTATTTTTATTCAATTTATTTTTATTCTTTATCCTTTGTGCTTCATTATACAGTGTATATTATTTAAATCTTTTTTTACTTTTGATCATTGCCAAAGCCAGTTTAGAAATGTGTTTATTATATCCTGTGAGTCAATTTTTCAAAAAGGAAAAAGAATTGCGATTATTTTATTTTTTACAATTGATACATATTCCCTATATCCTCATTTCAGCGATTCTTTCACAGTTTGGCACCTATCAATGGAAAGGTAGACAAGTAAAATAAATTTCTATGAGTCAAATGCAGCAAAACAGAACCTTGAGACGCTTGAAAAAAAGCAAGGCCGCGATGTTGTCTATTTTTTTTATTGCACTCATGATTGTTTTAGCTTTTTTGGCATATGTAATTTCACCCGACCAAACACCTGATGCGAATACAATGAATGTAGAAATTGCGACGCAACAACCCGGTTTCACTTGTTTATTTTTTAAAAAATATAAAAAAAACACTCCTGAAAAAAAACACTTTTTACATCAAATACTTTTTGGTCAAGAAGCAGATGCAGAATTGATTCCCATTCGTTCAGCAAACATTCAAGGAAATCAAATACAAGTGGCGCATATTATCGATTATCCGCTCACTGAATGGCAAACCTATCCAATAGAACACAAGCTCATTCAACAAGGTATTGAAACCACGATGACAGAAAAACAAATTTACCAACATTATATCGTCAAGCGAACCTTTTGGCTTGGTACAGATCGCTTTGGACGCGATATGTTGTCGCGATTAATTATTGGCACACGTATCAGTTTGGCTGTTGGTTTTATAGCTGTACTTATTTCATTATGGATAGGTGTAATACTGGGTTCATTGAGTGCCTATTATGGTGGCGTTACAGATATGGCAATTACCTGGCTTATCAATGTGATTTGGGCTATTCCAACATTGCTATTGGTATTTGCCATCACCTCGGTATTGGGTAAAGGATTTTGGTTGATCTTTATTGCAGTAGGATGTACGATGTGGGTCGGTACCGCCCGACTCATCAGGGGACAGGTGTTGAGCATCAAAGAGCTCGAATACATACAAGTAGCCCGCACCATGGGTTACAGTTCATTTCGCATTATCTTTGTACATATACTGCCCAATATTATGGGGCCTACCGTTGTAATGGCAGCAAGCAATTTTGCAACGGCAATTCTCATAGAAGCAGGCCTGAGTTTTTTAGGTATTGGGGTACAACCTCCGGTGTCATCATGGGGTTTAATGATTAAGGAAAATTACAATTTCATTATAACCAACAGACCAATGTTAGCAATCATTCCCGGTATCGCCATTATGCTGATGGTACTTGCCTTTAATATGCTGGGCAATGCCCTGCGGGATGCTTTGGATGTCAAAGGGAATGTGTAATTTTTTTATGATTATAAGGCTCAATGGTTTTGACCAATTGATTTTTCAAACCATCTTTATTTAAAGTACTTGCCGACTATGGGTAAAAATGTAAAATTTTTTCTATCCAAAAGCAAAACCACTCCCAGAAAAACTCCCATCAATAAAGTACTGAATAACAGTTTTAGCATCATACCATCAACCGCTTGATTAAAGAAATACGATAAAATACTCAGTACAATAATTAAGCCTAAATACGTACCAATTCGTTTTAAGGGATACGATACAGGATAATATTTTTGCCCTAAGAGATAACTGCAAATCATCATAAATAAATAACAAATAAGTGTAGCCCAGGCACTGCCTGTATAGCCGTATTTGGGTATCCAAAGCACATTGAGCACAATGGTAATAAGGGCCCCTGCGATGGTAATACCTGCACCATACCAATTTTTATTGGTAAGCTTGTACCAAATAGAAAGATTATAATAGATACCTAAAAATACCCCACCTAGAGCGAGTATAGGCACAATATGAATACCTTCACCATAATCAGGATACTTGAGAGTCATGATCGCTTTAAAGACATCTAAATAAAGACTAACAAATAAAAACATCAATGAACAGGCAATCACAAAAAACAACATCACTCTTGCATAGGTTGCTTTCGCATCTTGGTTTTTAGCTTGATTAAAAAAGAATGGTTCCGCAGCTAGTCGAAACATTTGTATAAAGATGGTAATCAGGATTGCTAATCGAAAATTAGCCGCAAATACACCCAATTCATGTTTTGCTTGTAAGGCAGGCAATGGACTTACATGCTGAAACACCAGTCGGCTAAGCATATCATTGATCATACCACCTAATCCCACAATGATTAATGGCATAGAATAAATCATGACTTCCTTCCATACTTTTACATCAAATCGCCATTTGATACTCATCCATTGGGGTGCCAGTAATAATAAGGTAACAGCTGCCCCAATCACATTGCCAATTAAATAATAGGCGATACCTGTACTTTCATCATACCCTAACAATAAAAAACTGTGCGGATGTTGCCTGGCAATATTCGGACAAACCCCTAAATACCAAATCACGATACCCACATTCAAAGCAATACCTATGAGTTTGATAAAGGCATATTTTCTGGGTCTTTCTTCTTGTCGCAACTTTGCAAAGGGCAGGGCACTCAAGGTATCAAAAAACAAGATGATGGCCATATAGGTGAGAAACTCAGGATGGGCCTGCAAATCAGTAAAGGCAACTAATGGACCTTGTAACAGCAATAATACCCCTGTTAGGATAAACGTTGATATCAAAATCGAATTAAACAATGTACTATACAAGGTATTTTTCTCAATATGATTAGAGAAACGGAAATAGCTTGTTTCGAGCCCATAGGTAAACAAGATATTGAGAAAAGGAAAGATGGCATACACCTGGGTGATATCAGCAATATTTACAGGCTGGTATAAATAAATCAGCGAAAAGTTTAAGATATATCCTAAAAAACGAGTGGCGATACTGGGTACTCCATACCATAAGGTTTGACCAGCTAATTTTTTTATACTCAAGGTAATATGCAGTTTGAAAGGGTAAAAGTATAAAATGCTTTTGTTTAAAAGATTATAAATTTTTGCCTATTTGTAAACTGTCACATTAAGAATTAATTGACATGGTAACATTTCAAATTGCTTACTTTTGTACAAATAAATAATCATGAAAAAAACACTGTTAACCCTATTGACTTGTATGAGTCTCTCCTCTTTATTAGTGGCACAAAATGCAAAAGAAACGAGTATTGAATTTAACAAAAAAAGCCAGCCTGCGGTAAGTGCTGATTTTGATATGCCCGGTATGATTACCGAAGGAGCCATCAAGAAAAAAATGAAAGATGCCAAAATCAAAGGTGGCAATTCGAAAGATGGATTTATCACATATGCCGAAGTGATTATACCAGAAATCAGGGCTGAGAAAATGGATGTGTATTTTAAAATAGAAGACAAGACCACTTCTTCCACTTTGTATATGCTTACTTCAAAAGGATATGAAAACTTTATGAGTCAAGCAACAGACCCTGAAGTAAGTGCTAAAACCATTGCATACATCACTTCTCTTAAAAAGGACATCATGACTTATGGTTACAATGATGAAATAGCCAAACAAACCGAGAAACAAGAAGACTTAGAAAAAGACCTGAAAAAGGCTGTTAAAAAAGGCGAATCATTGGTTAAAGACAAGGCTCAAACAGAAAGCAATATCAATAAGAATCAAAATAATATTGGGAATTTAAAAGCTGACAAAGAAAGCCAGCAAAAAACCCTGGATTTTGTACGTGCAAAAACAGGTACAGTAGAGCAAATGAATTCAATAAAAAAAGAAATCAGCAAACAAGAAGATGCAGTAAAAAAAGCCACAAAAAAATATGAAAGTGCTTTAGAAGATGCAGATGACTATAAAAAAGATCTTGAAAAAACAAACACTAATATCAACGAAAACCAAAGTGAACAAGTGCGTTTGAAAGGAGAGATTGAAAAAGTAAAATCTTTGATTGCTGATTTGAAAGGCAAATTAAGTGCTTTGTAAATCATTTTATATTGCAAAAAAATAGTTTAAAAAAACGTCAGCAAATGCTGGCGTTTTTTTATGGGCATTCATTTTTTTACCTATATACCCTTAATAGTAAAGTTGGTAAAACTCAACATGAGAAGCTATTGCAACAGTGATTAATTACGATTTACAAATCAATAATAACACCAAACACATTAAAGAACATTTCTTTTATTTAACCCGATATTCATTGTGTATAGAAGTTATACCGATATTTTGTTAAAATACTTAATGAGCTTAATGAGTATAAGTTCCGCTTTAAAGCGGAGCTTTTTTTATGAAATACGGCTCCAAATTTCCTGTTGCTTGCGACTTGTAAGCCAGGTTTTGAGCGGAATATATTCTGCCCTATCCAGGTAGGGGTCTTGTTGCAATATCTCAATAGCTACCTGACGAGTGGTAGCCATCAAGGCTACATCTTTAATAATATCGGCTATCTTTAAATCTGCTGCACCACTTTGTCGTACCCCATCAAGCTCGCCAGGTCCACGCAAGGCTAAATCTTTTTCGGATATCGCAAAACCACTTGTTTCAGTCACCATCGTATGCATCCTTTCTTTCCCTATTTGACTCAGTTTACTCCCTGTGAGTAATATACAATACGACTTATCGGCACCACGGCCTACTCTCCCTCGCAACTGATGCATCTGCGATAGGCCAAAACGCTCAGCACTTTCAATCACCATCACACTGGCATTGGGTACATTTACCCCAACCTCAATCACCGTGGTTGCTACAAGTATATGCGCTTGTCCGTTGATAAAACTTCGCATATTGTGTTCACGTTCATCTTGTGTTTGTTTGCCATGTACCATAGCGATATGATAGGTATGGTCAGGAAAAAACTGTTTGACCTGCTCGTAACCTGCATACAAATTTTCATAATCAAGTTTTTCACTTTCTTCGATCAATGGATACACAATATAAATTTGTCGCCCCAATGCTATTTCATGCTTTATAAAATCCATCACTTTAGCACGATAGATTTCACTACGATGTACGGTTGTAATAGGCTTACGTCCTGGAGGCAATTCTTTTATAATTGATACGTCTAAGTCGCCATAACTTGTCATGGCAAGCGTACGTGGTATGGGTGTGGCAGTCATCACCAATATATGAGGTGGCAAGGTGTTTTTTTGCCAAAGCTTTGCTCGTTGCGCCACGCCAAAACGGTGTTGCTCATCGATGATACTGAGACCTAAATTATTAAAAATTACTTTATCTTCTATCAGGGCATGGGTACCAATCAGTATTTTGAGATCTCCTTTTTGTAAACTTTCCAGGATTATTTTTCGTTCTTTGGCTTTTGTTTTTCCACTCAAAAAACCAATTTCAATATTCATTTCACACAACAATGCCTTGATACTTACATAATGCTGTGAGGCAAGTATTTCGGTGGGTGCCATCAAACAAGCCTGAAAACCATTGTCGATGGCTAATAGCATACATAGCAATGCTACAATGGTTTTGCCACTGCCGACATCTCCTTGCAACAAACGATTCATTTGACTCCCTGTTTGTGTATTTTGTCTGATTTCTTTCAATACTTTTTTCTGATCATTGGTAAGCTCAAAAGGTAAATGATGTTTGTAAAAGGTATTAAACACCTCCCCTACTTTTTCAAACACAAACCCTTTTACATATTGGTGATTGAGTTTCAGTTTACAAATATTGATTTGATGCAGAAACAATTCTTCAAATTTTAATCGATAAATCGCTTGTTGTAACTGTTGCTCACTTTCAGGAAAATGAATTTGCCTGATGGCCTCATACCGACTGCATAAATGAAATGCATTGATGATTTTAAGGGGCAGCATGTCTACAACGTCTTTGGCTTGTATGCTATTAAACAATTGTTGCACGAGCTTTACATACAAACGACCCGACAACCATTTGGCTTTAAGTTTTTCGGTAGAGCTATATACAGGCTGAAAGGAAGGAAAGCTGTCTAACTCACTATTTTCAATGGCATCTACTTCGGGATGGGTGATATTCCAAAAACCGTTAAAACGGCTTGCTTTCCCATACACTAAAAAATGACCTCCTCTTTCGATCATTCGTTCAATACCCACAATACCTTGAAACCATACCAAATCCATACCACCGCTCCCATCTTTAAATGTGGCTACAAGCCGGCGACCTTTGCCATTGCCTGTCACCTCACTGTAAGTGATTTTGCCTATGAGTTGCACGGTAGCCCCTTCTTCTGGAATGTCTTTGATTTTGGTAAAACTACTTCTATCCATATACCTAAAAGGATAATGGCTGAGCATATCACCAAAGGTATGAATATTGAGTTCTTTACGAAGCAAATCACCCTTAAGCGGACCCACTCCTTTAAGGTATTCGATAGGGGTTAATAAGATATCACGGCTGTGGGTAAACATGTTTCTTTTCAAATCAAAAGTAATCGTTTTCAGAAAGCAGTTTGCATAATTAATTGATTTTTTTTATATCAATTCCGCAAAGCATTTTTTGTAAATGACCTTTTCCCTTTCAGCGATTCAGCCAAGTAGCAGCTATCGACTTTTTTGCCAGGGGCTTTGTGAAGATGTATTGTATGATTAATCCAGATATTGTAAATTATAAAAAAAGGGGTTGAGTGAAGTCGAAGTGTCAAGTATGGAGACGGCTTTGGAGGGCGTTCAACAACATTACAAAGAGAATGAGGGTACTTTTACGGATAATCATTCAAAAAAGTAATTATTTTTACTTTCTACCCAATTTAAACCAAACCCTATGGCAACAAACAAACAACCGACTTTTGCTTTTGGCGAAGGAAAAATCAGTGGCTATGCTGCTATTTTTTTATCACTACTTTCTTTCTTTGCTGTGTTTTGTTTTAAATTTCCTGAGCTACTTACTTCACCGGAATTTCGGGAAGTATATACGGGTGAATCGATGAAATACTTATTGGTTGCATGTATCATCGCTTCATTCTTTTTTGCAGTTTTGAGCTTTCTATTGAGTAATGTCAAACGATGGGCTCTCATGGGCATTCTTATTTCAGTCGTTACTATATTACTTGGCGGCTTTACAGTAGAAGGTCGTGCGGTGGCACCCTCCAGCTGGCATTTAGGGCTCGACTGGTTATTGCTCGATTTATTACTCATGGCTGTGATCTTTATTCCCATTGAAATGGTATGGCCTAAAAACAAAGAACAATCAAAATTTCATCCTGAATGGCGTACCGATTTGGTTTATTTTGTGGTCAGCCATTTATTTATTCAGTTTTTTGGTGTCATTGCCCAAGCCCCCGCATCCTTGTTTTTTGGATGGATGGGGTTAAGTCAATTACATGCAATGGTTCAGTCACTACCTTTTATGCTTGAATTATTTTTAGCTTTTTTTCTGACAGACCTTTGTCAATACTGGGCCCATCGTTTTTTTCATAGTCATTCATTTCTATGGCGTTTTCATTCAGTGCATCATTCTACACAACACATGGATTGGCTTGCAGGCAGTCGCACCCATTTTGTAGATATTTTCGTTACACGTGCATCGGCATTTATTCCTCTTTATGTATTTGGGTTTTCGACCTTGGTGTTTAATATTTACATTGTATTTATGGCAATACATGCTGTATTGATTCATGCAAATACACGTATTCAATTTGGGTTTTTAAAATATATTATTGCGACACCTCAATATCATCACTGGCATCATTGCGAAGATCCGAAATACTATGGCAAAAATTTTGCAACCATTTTTCCATTTATCGACAAAGTATTTGGTACTTATTATTTACCTGGCAATGAATGGCCTGAAGGAACAGGTTTGCATGAAGCCAATTATCCAAAAGGGTATGTCAAACAATTAATATATCCTTTTACCAAAAGTCCGTTTGATGAAAACCTTCATATGGAAGATCGCTCAAAACGATAGAAAAAAACAAAATGAAGCTGGGTTTTCATAAAATTCAATAAGAATTCAATGTACTAAAACTTGATTTCCTCAGCAGTATTTTTATCAAAAAAGCGATATTTGATAAATTCAAATCCGGCGTCTTCTACAATTTCGAATGGTCCGTATTGTTTTTTCCATTTTGCAAAAATAGAATTGCCAAAAAGCCCTTTTTTAAATATTAAATGCGATTTGACAATGGGATGTACATGCAATTCAAGTTTCACATTGAGATTGGCTAATAAATATTTGATATGTTTTTCGATATCGTCTAACAATAATTGGGTCGAACGAACTTTTCCGGTGCCTTCGCAACTGGGGCATGTTTCACCTGTTGAAATTTTTATTTCGGGTCGTAATCGTTGACGGGTGATTTGCAATAAGCCAAATTTCGACAATGGCAATACGCTGTGTTTAGCCCGGTCTTCGCTCATGAGTTCTTCCACAATTCTTACAATATCGCGCCTGTATTCGGGATTACGCATATCAATAAAATCAACCACTACAATACCGCCAATATCGCGCAATCTCAATTGTCGGGCAATTTCTTTTGCGGCCTCTGTATTGGTTTTAATCGCAGTTTCTTCCTGATTTTCGTTTGAAAATTTGTGCCCGCTATTTACATCGATTACATGTAAGGCCTCTGTATGTTCGATAATGAGATACCCTCCACTGTCGAGCATTACCGTTTTGCCAAACGATGATTTTACTTGCTTTGATATGCCAAAATGATCAAAAATATTAGCCCCATTTTGGTAAAACGATACAATACTTTCTCTGCCTGGTGCTACATTAGCGATGTATTCAATAGCGTCATTGACAATGGCTTTATCGTTGGCTACTATTTTATTAAAATCTTTATTAAGCAAGTCGCGTAAGAGTGATGTGGTTTTATTTTGTTCACTCAATATTTTAAAAGGTGGTTTGGCTGCTTTCAGGTTAAACTGAATGCTTTTCCACGATTCGATAATACTTAATAAATCTTTATGAAGTTCGGCAGTACTTTGGCCTTCGGCTGCAGTACGTACGATTACGCCAAAGTTATTTGGTTTGATACTTTCAATAATTTTTTGCAATCGCTTACGTTCTTCTGTAGAATGTATTTTGCGCGACACATTGACAAAGTTATTGAAAGGAGTTACTACAATAAATCGGCCTGGCAATGATATTTCGCAACTAACCCTTGGTCCTTTTGATGAAATAGGTTCTTTGAGTATTTGAACCAGTACATTGGGTTTGCCTTGCATGATATCAGCTACTTTACCCGTTTTGACGATTTCGGGCTCGAGTTGAAATTTTGAAAAATCGAAACTCCCACCCGACTTATCGTGGATGGCCATTTCGGTAAATTTCAATAAACTCTTAAAGTAAGGGCTTAAATCAGTATAATGCAAAAAGGCGTCTTTGTCATGACCAATATCGACAAAAACAGCATTTAAGCCAGGCATAATTTTGCGTACTTTGCCGAGGTACATATCACCGACGTTAAAACTTCCACCTGAATTGTCAAAATGTAGCTCTACGAGCTTTTTATCTTCTAAAAGTGCAATTTCAATACCGCTATCGATGGATTGAATGACGAGTTCTTTGTTCAAAGCTGTAATGGTTTCTTACAACAATAATCATACACACACTATAACAAACATGTATTTTATTTATAAAAAATAAAATACATGCATTGATGAGTTACCGCCTATTATCCTAAGAAAATTATTTTTTCTTATGACGGTTCTTTCTTAAACGTTTTTTACGTTTATGGGTTGCAATTTTGTGTCTTTTACGTTTTTTTCCGCAAGGCATGATTAAAATGTTTTTGTTAAAAAAATTATTTAAATGTCGTTATATAGTTATCTATTTCCTTTGTAAATTCTGGATTATTGACCAATGCTTTGCATTGTTCAAACAAACTGATGGCTTTTTGCTTGTTGCCACTTCCTTTGTATGCTTCGGCTAAGAAGTACAATGCTTCGGTATTATCCGGTTTCAACGAAAGAACTAATTCTAATCTTTTGATGGCTTTGTCAAATTGCCCTGACTGTATCGCTAACTTTCCTAAAATGATATTTGCAGAAATGTTATTGCTGTCGGTTTTTGTTACTTCACGCAACAGGGTAACGCCTTTCATGGTTTCGCCCGTGCCTTCGGTGTAGCAAGTTGCCAATGCTATTTTGGTGTCGGTATTATTGGGATTGAGTTCGGATGCTTTGCTAAAACACTCTATCGCCTCTAAAGCCAGCCACTTTCTTGTACCTGGTTCGCCTGATTTCTGCAGGAGCGCTAAGTACAAATTCCCGGCAAAGGTGATACTTTTTTCTGTATTTTCCAAAAAAGCAGCTTTTTTGTAATTAAAAGCGGCCATGTTTAGGTTATTTTCTTTCTCCCAAAATTCAGCAACATCTTTGTATGTCAATGCTGTATTGCTTTTTGTGGCTTTTTCATTCAATGAAGCAATCAATTTCTTTTTTTCAGCATTGAGCTTGTTTTCGCTCTCAATACTGTATTTATTAAAATCGAGGGTTTCAATGTCGGCACTTGGGTTCATCGGATCGGCATGATCGGTATGACCATCTGCCTGGGCAGGCTTTTTATTTTTACTGCCTTTAAAATCAGCAAAGAAATAAATTCCTGTCAGCAATAGCAATGACACAACAACAGTGATAATTTGAATATTTCGCACTTGGTAATTTAAAAAATGGAAGGCAAAAGTAATACTTTTACTCGTTTACAACTTCAATATTTGAAGTATGTAGTTTTTTCACTTCATCTACAAATTCTTTTGCAGGCTTAAATGAAGGTATATAATGCTCAGGAATGTAGACAGAGGTGTTCTTTTTAATATTACGGCCAATTTTTGCGGCACGCTTTTTGGTAATAAAACTCCCAAAACCACGTATATAGATATTTTCTCCCTCTCCTAAACTGTTCTTTACGTTGGTAAAAAAACTTTCAAGCGATACGAGTACATCCACCTTTGGAACACCCGTTTGTTCTGCTATAATATTGATTAAATCTGACTTTTTCACTTTCCAGGTATTAAATTTTAAATTAATTTTGTGCGAATATACTCACTTAATTTAAAATAATCAGAAAAATTATCCCTTTTTGATGATTATTTTATTTTTAACTAATTCATTATCAGTTGTTTAGCAAATTACTTTTACGTTGGCACCTGCATCACAATCATCGCAAAATGCCCTGGAAGGGTATTAAAGACCCCTATAAAATATGGCTCAGTGAAATCATTTTGCAACAAACCCGGGTAGAGCAAGGTGAAAAATATTATCATGCCCTCTTAGAAAAATACCCGACAATCGCCGATTTAGCAAATGCCGACGAAGCTACTTTATATCGATTATGGCAAGGATTAGGTTATTATAACCGATGTAAAAACATGTTACATACAGCCCAGATTATTACGCAACAGCATCAAGGGAAATTTCCTGATACTTATGATGCGATTCGTCAACTAAAAGGAATTGGCCCTTATACAGCAGCGGCTATTGCATCATTTGCCTTTGATTTGCCTTATGCCGTGATTGATGGCAATGTTGTACGCATATTAAGCAGGTATTTTGGGTTAAAAATCGATTTTAATCAGGGGCAGGGCAAAAAAGAATTTGAGGCATTAGCAGCATCCTTACTTGATCAAAAAAACAATGCCCTTTTTAATCAAGCCATGATGGATTTGGGTGCTACAATATGCAAACCGCAAAATCCTTTATGCGGGCAATGTCCTTTTCAAAAAAAGTGCTATGCCTTTCTAAACCAGCAAATAAAAGATTTCCCCTTAAAAAAAATTAAACCCCCACTAAAACATCGTTATTTTCATTTTATGGTGATTGAATATCAGGATATCCTTTTTATACACCAAAGAAAAGAAAAGGATATATGGCATAACCTCTATAGTTTTTATATGCTCGAAACCAAGGAAATACAGCTGGAAGATTTTATTTTACTCAACAAAAAAAATATAAAACCATTTACCGAAACATATACTCAACAATTGACACACCAAAAAATTCATGGCTTATTCTATAAAATCAAAATTGAAAATCCAAAAATTATCAAAGACCTTGGGTTAATATCTATTCAAAAAACAGCGCTTAAAAACTTTGCTTTCCCGAGAATGATAATTTCTTTTTTAGAAAATAATCATTATCTTTCGTCTTGAAAATTTATTTTTCTGCATAAAACAACAAATTATGAGAGGCGTTAACCATGTATTTTTAATTGGCAATTTAGGCAAAGATCCAGAAATTCAATATATCGAAGGAAACATTCCAGTTGCTAAATTTCCACTGGCCACTACCGAAACCTTTAAAGACAAAAAAGGAAATACCATTCCTCAAACCGAATGGCACAACATCGTGTTATGGCGTGGCTTAGCTGAGTTAGCGGCAAAGTATTTACATAAAGGCAGTTTAGTACATATAGAAGGTAGTTTACGTACACGTTCATGGGAAGATAAAGATAAAAACAGAAGATTTATGACAGAAATCATCGCTTCAAACCTTGTGATGCTCGACAAGCGAAATACAGGTGATGTAAAACACGAACATGAAGATCACCCTAATTTAAATACGGTACCTCATATAGATTCATCCTTGCCATTAAATACGGATGATTTAGAGAGTGAGTTACCATTTTAGCCTATATTTGCCCAGAAAAATTAAAATATCAGCGATGACCGCTGTTTTTTTCTAACATAAAAACTCAAGCATTGGACCCTGATTCGACATACCATACAATACTCAACACTTTACTTTTTTCGCCTTTAAGTACCAATTCACAAATCATACTATCCATCGTCATTATTGTGCTGATTGTATTAACAGCCTTAATATCGGGGTCCGAAGTAGCCCTTTTTTCCCTGTCTGCTAAAGACATCAATTATATCAAAACCAAACAAGATTATAATCATCAAACGCTCTTAAAATTACTCGAAAACCCTAAAAGATTATTAGCAACCATATTAATAGGCAATAATTTTTTAAGCATTGGTGTCATCATTAGCACCAATATGCTGTATAAAAGTATTTTTCATTTTGATGTTTGGTTACCCGTCCATTTAGCAAATTTTTCAGGTCTTATCGATTTAATATTTCAAGTCATCATTGTTACTTTTTTCTTGGTTTTGTTTGGCGAAGTACTTCCGAAAGTATATGCGACCCAAAACAATATGCGTTTGAGTTTATTTGTAGCACCCTTTATCAAATTATTAGATAAAGCTTTTAGTCCCCTGAGTAATTTTCTGGTTAACTCAACCACTTTTATTGAAGATAAATTTTCAAGAAAATCAAAAAACGACATCAGCAACGAAGAAATAGAACATGCGATTGAACTGACAGTAAAGCACTCTGCCACTCAGGAAGAAGTAAATATTTTTAAAGGCATTTTGAAATTTGGCGATATCACCGCCAAACAAATTATGCAAACCCGTCTTGATGTATCAGGTATCGATTACAGCTGGGATTTCGAAAAAGTAAAAAATCAAGTACTCGATACTGGATTTTCACGCCTTCCAGTTTATTCTGAATCATTAGATGAAATTAAAGGGATCATTCATACCAAAGATTTATTGGTTCATATTGATACCCAAAATTTTGAATGGCATTCCGTTATCCGAGCAGCCTATTTTGTACATGAAGCTAAATTGATTGAAGATTTACTCAAAGAATTTCAACATAAGCGAAGTCATATGGCCATTGTCGTTGATGAGTTTGGGGGCACCTCAGGTATTGTAACATTAGAAGACATCATGGAAGAAATCATTGGAGAAATCAAAGACGAATTTGATGAAGATGGTCTTTTCTCTAAAAAAATTGATGACCAAAACTATATTTTTGAAGGCAAAACACTCATCAATGATATGTGTAAAATCACTTCTATACCAGTAGAGCTGTTTGAAGAGGCCCGTGGTGAAAGTGATTCCATTGCAGGATTGGTATTAGAAATTGCGGGTAAGTTTCCACAACAAAATGAAGTGGTGAGTTTTAAACACTTTGATTTCACCATTATACAACTTGAAAAAATGCGTATCAAAAGAATCAAACTGACCATCAATTCATTGCCAGAAAATAGTTAACATTTCATACAATATATCATTCGAGGTTTCGTTATATTCATTCAATGTTTATTTTTAAATAAAAAACTATTTACATCCAAGCATAATTTTACTTAATATCAACGTTTATCCCTATGTTAATTTACCTATGATTACTACATGCTGTATGTAATGTGCATACAAACAAGCCAGTAAATTGTAAGGTGCCAAATAGATTAAAAAAATGGCATTCTAAATTAAAGAATTTTGATTTAACTTTGAAAAACACTTGAATGTATATGAAACAAAAACATTTTTTTGCTGTTACAGGGCTTTTATTGTTGTCGATGATTAGTTATGCGCAAAGAAAAACAGCCAATCAGGCAAACGAAACAATCAAAACCACCGTAGCTCAACCACTTGTTGCTGACAATACATTCATTGCATCTCATACGATGTATAAAGTAGAAACCAGAAATTTAACTCATTTCGCTACCCCTCAGGTAAAAATGACCAATGTGAAAACAGCCTTAGTGGAGCAAGCGAAATACAACAAAGAAACTGTTTTTCCGCAAAAACTTGAACCCTCCGTTTTTATTTCGATGGAGAAAAAACAAGCCATTGCTTCCATATTAGTACCTCAATATATCCAATACCCTAATCAAAGTATTGAGAAAATCATTTCATATGATCTTGAAATTACAGAAACCCCTCAAGCAGCACAAAAAACAGCTGGCAATAGAGTATATGCTGCAAATTCGGCATTGGCTTCAGGTAATTTTTATAAAATCGCCATTTCGCAAAAAGGACTATATAAAATTGATTACGACTTTATCAAAAACAACCTAGGCGTAAATCCTTCTTCATTCAGTTCAAACAATATTAGACTTTATGGTAATGGGGGTGAATTATTGGATGAAAACAATGCCGTATTTAGAAACGATGACCTTGTAGAGAATGCCATACAAGTTTTCGATGGTGGAGATGGTCAACTTAACCAAGGCGATTATCTATTGTTTTATGCCAATGGACCTCACTCGACAATGAAAGATTCGTTGAATAAAAAATTTAACCACAAGTATAATATTTACAGCGATGTCAGTCATTACTTTTTAAATTTCGATAAAGGTAATGGCAAACGGATTGCATTATTACCTGCTTTGGGCAATGCCAATGTTTCGGTCAACAGTTTTAATGAATTTCAATTTTATGAAAAAGATTCTGTCAATTTGGGACGTTTTGGCAAAACATGGTGGGGTGATGAATTTAGTGATCAACCTGGAAGATATTTAAACCGAACTTTTAACTTTGACATCCCCAATTTGGATATTGCAACACCTGTAAATATTGTTACCCGATATGGGGCTATCTCTTACACGGGAACCAATATTATGACTACTGGCATAAATGGCATTGCCCTTCAAAACACCGTGATGGGTAAAACGGGTCCTAACTATTTTGAACCCGTCATCGTAGCCGTTACCCAATCAGAGGATGTTAATTTAACCTCAGGTAATATTGTTATCAATAGTAGTTTTACCAAAGGAAGTAGCAATGCCGTTGGATATCTGGATTATATTGAAATCAATGCAAGAAGAAATTTAGTATTCAACGGGTATCTTAATTTTGCAGACTGGAACAGTGTAGGACCTAGTAATACTGCGTCATATACAATACAGAATGCCAATGCCAACACACAAGTATGGGATATCACAGACCCTTTGATACCTGTACAAATGAGCACAACACTCGTAGGCAATACCCTCACCTTTATACAGGAAGCCACTTCATTACATCGTTTTCTGGCCATTGATGGAAGTAGTTTTAATACCCCAACTTATGTTGAAAAAACAAACAACCAAAATCTCCATGCAGCCGCTGCTACTGATTATATCATCATCACGCATCCTAGCTTAAAATCAGAAGCTGAAAAACTGGCGAACTACCATGTAAGCAAAAGAGGTTTAAAAACCTTAATCGTAACACCCCAAGAAATTTATAACGAATTTTCATCAGGCTCACAAGATGTTTCAGCCTTGAGAGATTTTATAAAAATGTTTTACGATAAAGCAGCAATCAATGATATCCCTAAATATGTGTTGTTGTTTGGCGATGCATCCTACGACTATAAAAACAGGATTAGCGGCAATACGAATCTGGTTCCAACTTCCGAAACCAATGAAAGTATCAACAAAACTACAGGGTATTGCACCGATGATTTTTTTGGGTTTTTAGATGACCATGAAAATCAAAATAATTATTCAAACAATCAAATCAACACCTTAGATATTGGTATAGGTCGTTTCCCGGTTTCAAACACAACGGTAGCAGCGAATATCATCAATAAAATCATGAATTATGATAGCCCTAAATCATTTGGTGCCTGGAAAAACAATTTTACATTTAATGCTGATAATGGCGATGCCAATATACATCTAGAAGATGCTGAATATATGTCAACCTATGTAAAAGATTCCTTGCCGGTGTACAATAGCTATAAAATATATGTAGGAGGTTTTAATGTTGAAGCTACCCCAGCTGGCCCACGGGCACCTGATGCCAACAAAGCAGTGACTGAACAAATTTACAATGGTACTTTTTTAATGAATTACAATGGTCATGGTGGTCCATTAGGCTGGTGTGAGGAACGAATTTTTTCAATGGATGATGTGAATGCCATGACAAACATCAATCGATTACCCCTATTTATTACAGCTACTTGCGACTTTGCACCCTTTGACAATCCGGCTATTAATTCTGCTGGCGAAATATTGCTTGCCAAACCCGATGGAGGCGCTATTGCTTTGATGACCACTACCCAACTTGTGTATGCCGATCAAAATAGAATCATGAATTACAATTACATGAAATCGGGTTTTAAACACAACGCCAATAATCAATACCCAACCATGGGTGATGCCTATCGCTTGTCGAAAAATCTTCGCTATGTTTCAAATGTCGATGAATTTGTAGCTTCCAATTTTAGAAAATTTGCTTTGCTCGGCGACCCTGCCTTACCCCTTGCTTTCCCTAAACATCGGGTGAGCAACGACAGTATTAACGGCGTGTCTGTATTCGCAAGCTTTGACACCTTAAAAGCATTAGGCAAATACACTATTTCGGGTCATGTATCTGATGCTAATGGTCAATTGCTCGACCAATTTAATGGCATCGTTTACCCAACTATTTTTGACAAGCCTAAAAAATTAACCACCATTGACAATGGCACTTCTCCCAAAGATTATTTTGTACAAAACAATATTTTATATAAAGGCAAAGCCACTGTAAAAAATGGAAAATTTTCATACACTTTTGTAGTCCCAAAAGACATCAATTACGAGATTTCGAAAGGAAAAATTAGTTATTATACTGACAATACTTTGGAAGATGGCAATGGTTATGATAATAATATTTTTATTGGGGGAAGCTCTACTAATCCTATCGTCGATAATATAGGCCCACTCATAAAACCCTATCTCAATAATGATAAGTTTGTAAATGGCGGACTCACCACCAAAAACAGTACCCTTTTATTAAAACTTTCAGATGACAATGGCATCAACTATACAGGCAATTCGGTGGGTCATGACATTACGGCAATATTAGATGGCAATCCGCAAAATAATTATATTCTCAATAACTTTTTCGAAGCTGATTTAGACGATTATCGTTCAGGCACTGTAAAGTTTCCTATTAATAACCTCACTGAAGGCAAGCATAGGCTTACCATTAAAGCATGGGATATTATGAACAACTCTTCAGAAGTAGCACTTGATTTTATTGTTGCAAGTGCAACAGAGGGGCAGTTGTCAAACGTATATAATTACCCCAACCCTTTTTCGACACATACCCAATTTATGTTTGAGCACAATATGCCTAATCAAAATTTGTATGTATCAATTAAGGTATTGACCGTAAGTGGCAAAGTGGTGAAAAACATTCATACCATGGTAAATACGGAAGGTACAAGAGTGAGCAATATTGATTGGGATGGCTTAGATGAATATGGCGACAGACTAGGAAATGGGGTTTACCTGTATAATTTATCAGTAAAATCGCAAAATGGCTTTTCAGACAACAAACTACAAAAATTAATACTTCTTAGATAATTAAGAAGAAAACGCTATATTTGCTCTTCAATTTTTTAAAAAAAATAATTCATATAGACCATAACTCTACATTTAACAAACAGAATATTTAATGATAAGTAGAACTTTTAAGTATGCCCTTTGTGTTACAATGCTAGGCATTGGCGTTCATGCAAATGCACAAACCGGTATTGGTGGTCAAGACAATCAATATAACACCATCACCACTGCAGTGCCATTTATGCGTATCAGTCCTGATGCACGATCTGGCGCTATGGGGGATGTAGGTATTGCTATAAACCCAGATGCAAATGCCCAGTTTTGGAATGTATCAAAGTTAGCCATGTCTGAAAAAGATGCTGGTTTTTCTTTAACCTATACCCCCTGGTTAAAAGATCTGGTACCTGATATTTTTCTTGCTTACATTGCTGGTTATGCCAAATTTGGCGAAAAGGAAAACAAAAATCAGGCGATTAGTTTCAGTATGCGTTATTTTTCATTGGGTGATATCAATTATACCACCATCGACGCACAGCCAGCTGGTACGGGAAAGCCTCGTGAATTTTCACTTGACTTAGGCTATTCACGTAAACTATCAGATAATCTATCTGTTGGTTTATCAGGTAAATTTATCCATTCAAATATCATCAATGGTGCAGGCAATTCAAATGGTGTAACTTACAAACCGGGTAATGCAGCAGCTGTTGACTTTGGCTTGTTCTATACCAAACCCCTTAAAACAAATGATGATGTAGAAGGTTCAAGCATTAATGCTGGATTAGTGATATCGAACATTGGTACTAAAATTAGCTACTCTGGCAACCGAAAAGATTTTATTCCTACTAATTTAGGTATTGGCTTAGCCTATAACTATCAGGTAGACGAATTTAATAAATTGACTATTGCTTTAGATGTCAATAAATTGCTTGTACCATCGCCTCAGTTAACAGAAGATAGTGCGGGTAATTTTATCCAAACGTATCCTTTTGATAAGAGTGTAATGAGTGGTATGCTTGGCTCATTTAGCGATGCACCAGGTGGTGGTAAAGAAGAACTTCAGGAAGTGATGTTAAGTATTGGTGCTGAATATTCTTATCAAAATCAATTTTTTGCACGTGCTGGATATTTTTACGAAAGTAAATATAAAGGTGATCGTCGTTTTTTAACTGTCGGTGTTGGGGTTAAATACAATGTTTTTGGATTAAATATTGCTTATCTGGTTCCTTCAGGGTCTGGTATTAACAGAAATCCTTTGTCAAATACTTTACGTTTCTCCTTGTTGTTTGATATCGACGATTTAAGCAAATTGATTTTACCTGACGGCGATAATAAGAAAAAAGAAAAAAAGAACGACGATAAAAAAGACGAACGCAAAGAGAAAAAATAATGCATCTATCTGTAAATCATATTACAAAGCTATCCACCAAGGAGGATAGCTTTTTTTTATACAAAAAATATTAAAATCATGTTTAGAATCGGGTATGGCATCGACTATCATCAATTGCAGGAAGGAAGACCATTTTGGCTAGGCGGTATACAAGTGCCTCATCATAAAGGTGCATTAGGCCATTCAGATGCAGATGTGTTGTTGCATGCTATTTGCGATGCGTTACTAGGTGCCATCGCTGCGGGTGATATTGGCACTCATTTCCCAGATACCGATAATGCTTATAAAAATATTGACAGTAAAATACTCCTAAAAAAATGTCATTTATTAATTCAAAACAAAGGTTTCAGTATTGGAAATATCGATAGTACTGTTTGTTTACAGCTACCCAAAATCAAACCACATATACCGCAAATGCAGCAAGCTATAGCGGAATGTTTGCATATTGACACCGAACTTATATCCATTAAAGCTACCACTACAGAGCAACTTGGCTTTGTAGGCCGCGAAGAAGGCATTGTAGCCCACGCAACTGTGTTAATTATTAAAAAATAGTAATTGGGTAAGGTTAATAAGCCCATTTAAGATAGGTAGCCCCCCAGGTAAATCCACCTCCAAAAGCAGCTAATATAATATTGTCTCCTTTTTTAAGCTGACTTTCCCATTCCCATAAACATAAGGGCAATGTGCCATTGGTGGTATTGCCATAGCGTTGTATGTTCACCATCACTTTTTCTTCAGGCAAACCCATTCTTTCGCGGGTAGCATCAATGATACGCTTATTGGCCTGATGGGGAACAAGCCATGTGACATCTTCTTCACTCAAACCATTGCGTTGCATGATATCATAAGCGACTTCAGCCATATTTTTGACCGCAAATTTAAAAACGGTTTGACCCTCCTGATACACATAATGTTCACGATTTAATACAGTTTCTACAGTTGCTGGTTTTACTGAACCACCTGCTTTCTGATGTAAAAACGCACGTCCGGCACCATCTGATTTCAAAATACTATCAATCAATCCCAACCCCTCATGATTAGGTTCAAGCAATACCGCACCACAACCATCACCAAAGATGATACAAGTGGCACGATCTTCAAAGTTTAGAATAGAACTCATTTTATCGCCTCCAACAACAATCACTTTTTTGTATTTTCCTGTTTCAATAAACTGGGCTGCTGTAGTGAGTGCATATAAAAAACCGCTACATGCTGCACTCACATCATAACCCCATGCATTTTTCATCCCTAACTTATCTGTAATCACATTGGCAGTGGCAGGGAAGGTAAAATCAGGGGTGGTGGTGGCACAAATCAACAACTCAATTTCCAAGGGGTCAATGCCTTTTTTATCAAAAATTTGTTGCACTGCTTTTACTGCCATATCTGAAGTACCAAGACCTTCGCCTTTGAGTATACGACGTTCTTTTATGCCAGTGCGTGATGTAATCCATTCGTCATTGGTGTCCACCAATTTTTCAAGATCTAAGTTCGTTAATTTATCTTCAGGAACGTAGCCCCCAACACAAGTAATGGATGCAAGAATTTTGGCCATGTTTATTTAAATTAAAAAGGAGGGTAAAGGTACAAATATAATTGAGGTACTAAAATGAATTTTATCAATGCTTATCAACTTGTATTTCTATTTATAACATTCTTAACAATACTTGCCAGGCACTTTCTACATCATGATGGTCAAGGTATTGAATCGCTTGACTTTCCATATCGGTATGGTTTGAAACCACAAAAGCTTCATCCCGTTGAGGTATCGTAGTACAGTTAGCCAATTGACCTAAATGATTGCCTGTAAGTACATGACTATTTTTGATTTTGGCTGGCAATGCATCAAAACCCATACCAAGTTGCATATTTGGCTTTGCCACTTCAAACACAGCCGAACCTGAAGCCCGACAATAATAATCGCCACCCATACGTGCCACCAGATCGATTTTGTGAGGGTCGATTTGTTGTAGATCATTAAGCACGTCATCATTGATATGCATCATCACAATTTCACAAATAATCAAATTGCCAGCGCCGCCTTCAACACCTGTTTCCTTTACTTCAAGCACTTTACATTCCAGCTGAGCGGGCGATTCTTTTACCCTGAAAGGTTTTACCAAAGTAGAAGCTATAGGTGTAAAGCCTGCTTTTTCAAATTCACTGATTCCTTTTGGAAATTCACAACTACTTAAACTCATTTGTTGCACCATGGCATAGTTTACTACATTGATTACAACCTCTTTGGTATCATAAATATTTTCGAGGGTATGCTTAATGGTATTATCGCGTACTCTTCTTGCGGGCGAAAATATCGCAATAGGTGGCTTACTGCCAAAAATATTAAAAAAACTAAAGGGTGATAAATTGGGATTCCCCTCGGCATCTATGGTAGATGCAAAGCATATCGGACGGGGGGCAATAGCGCCTAATAAGTAAGCGTGAAACTGTGAAGTTTTTATTTCTGAAGGCTTTATGATCATATGTTATTATTGTGATTTAGATAAAGAGATGACTTTTTCAAACAGTAAAATTATTTTTTCTTCAAGGCTAAAATAGAAAATTCACTCTCTTCTTTGACAATTTTATTTTTCAATATCCCCAAGCCATCGATTGCCATTTCTACTTCATCACCTTCCTGCAACCATTGTACTTTGTATTGAGGATCATTGAGCAAGCCGGTACCATTTAATTCAAGGAAACAACCTGTTCCAACAGTTCCGCTACCTATCACATCACCAGGCAAAATATCAACGCCATACGCACATCGCTCTAATATTTCGGCAAACGTCCAGTCCATATCTCCCACACTCCCCTCACTCACTTGTACCCCGTTTACTTTACAAGTCATTTTCAGATTATAATTATTGCCGGTATGGTTTTCTTTGCAAGGTATTTTATAGGGTTCTAATTCGTCGGGGGTTACTAACATTGGTCCGATAACGGTACTGAAATCTTTACCCTTTGCAGGTCCCAGGTTCAACAACATTTCTTCCATCTGTAATGTGCGTGCACTCATATCGTTCATAATCATATATCCGCCAATATAACTATCCGCCTCTGCAGCTTTGATATTTCTTCCTTTTTTGCATACTACAATGGCAACTTCTAATTCAAAATCTAATTTTTGAAAATGGTCGGGCATGCAAACAATATTGCCTGGCCCTTGAATAGCGTTATGATTGGTAAAATAAAAAATAGGATATTGGTCAAACTCAGCAATCATGTCCACTTTTCTATTTCTTCGTGCAGATGCTACATGCTGCCTGAAAGCATATCCATCTCTGCAACTCGTCGGTTTGGGTACAGGAGCCATAATGCTTGCTTCTTGAAAATATGTAAAATGGTGTTCTAACAATTGCCCTTTGATAATTTTCTTTTCTAAGGTTTGT
Source organism: Bacteroidota bacterium (assembly GCA_016711825.1). GTDB lineage: Bacteria > Bacteroidota > Bacteroidia > Chitinophagales > Chitinophagaceae > OLB11. The sequence goes on from JADJSG010000004.1 coordinate 464,515, forward strand.
AGTTTTTCAATATTTTCTTCCCAATGTTCAAGCAAGGCTTGCATGGTAGCGGGTAGCAACACATCAGCATCGCTTACATTATACAATTTATTATTGATCAACAGGGCCAAATTTTCGTTGCCATTATGAAGATGTGTAACTAGTTTCATGTTTAAATAAAATTTAAATTAAAGGTCTGCAAAGATAGCAATAATTTGAGTGAGTTAAAGAAGGGTCATGTATAAAAAAAATAGTATTTTTAAGCCTTGAAACTTTCGTTAATCAATGGAAGTTTGATTGAGAAAGACATACGACAGTCACAAATATAATAACCTACTTATTATGTTGTAAAGGGCGTGTTATGTATGGCATTTTCAATAAAAAATGATTTATTGACAAAATATATATAATAACCTTATGGACCCTTATAAGAGTATAAAAAATTGGGCTAGTGAAGACCGGCCGAGAGAAAAAATGATAGCAAAAGGTGCTGCAGCCCTTTCAAATGCAGAGCTGTTAGCCATACTAATCAATACAGGTATTTCAAATAAAAGCGCTTTAGATATTGCTAAAGAAATTATGGAAATGAATCATCAAAACTTATTGGAATTAAGTAAAATGACTTTTTCTGATTTAAAAAAAATAAAAGGATTGGGCGAAAAAAAAGCCATTACCTTATTAACTGCCTTGGAAATTGGTAAAAGAAGGCAATTAAGTGCTGCACTTGAAAAGCCACAAATCAGAAGTAGCCAAGATGCATTTGCATTACTTGTGCCCTTATATTTTGGCAAAAGTGTTGAGGCATTTTATGTCATTTTTATGTTGCACAATGGCAAAGTACTCAGTATAGAAAACGTAAGTAATGGAGGCATAACAGGCACTGTAGTTGATAGTAGGGTGATTTTTAAACGAGCCCTCGAATTAAAGGCTGTTACTCGATTGGTATTATCGCATAATCATCCCAGTGGAAATTTAAATCCCAGTGAAGCAGACAAAAGGCTGACTGATAAAATGATAGAAGGAGGCAAACTTTTAGATATAGAAATATCTGATCATATCATAGTAGGTGCAAATGCCTACTTTAGTTTCAAAGACGAAGGGTTGATGTGACAAACCCTATATACCTAAATTAATATTTCTAGTTGAAATCATTCATCTAGCATAGTATCCCAGCACGCCCCGTAGTTTGTACTTATTTATATCTGCGATGAAATGGGAAGCCATTTTATAAAAGTATCGATTCCCCAATTTTCAAAAGGAGCAATTCAATATTTTCTTTTGCAAATGCATCTATCGCATCCTGATGGTCGATTTTTACAAAACCAAACGTGTCGTAATGCACCCCAATTACTTTGTCAGCATGCACAAATTGTGCAGCCGTAATGGCATCTCTAATACCCATTGTAAAATTATCGCCTATGGGTAAAACAGCAAAACTTAAATCGGCCCAACTCGGTATGAGTTGCATATCAAGGGTCAATGCGGTATCGCCACTATAGTAAAATGATTTTTGTTCGGCATAAACAATAAAACCCATCGGATTGCCACCATACGACCCATCAGCAAAACTGCTACTATGTTGCGCCACTGTACACTTTACGGTAAAATCGTCAAAGGTCCATTTGCCACCCGTATTCATAGGATGCGTATTGGTAACGCCTTTTGACTGCAACCACTCATGTATTTCCCAATTGCAAATTACCTTGGCTCCCGTACGCAAGGCGATAGACAAGCAATCTAAAAAATGATCATTGTGGGCATGACTCACCAAAATATAATCAGCCTCAATGTCTAATACATTTATATCCTTTGCCAATTCATTGCCTGAGATATAAGGATCAAACAAGAGTATTTTATCGTTTATATTTATACTAAAACAAGCGTGACCATAATAGGTAAATTGCATCATAATGTATTTTTATTTTTTACAAAAATAATGGAGGATTGAATCAATTTCAGAAAAATTATATTTCCAGGTTCTTTTGCATCACATAATCATTGAGCCAATAATTACCCAGGGGAATGTCGATTTCCTCTACGACTTTGAACCCCATTTTTTCATAAAATGTTTTGGCTGTATTCTGTCTGTTCACATTGAGTGTCAAGATGCTTTTATTTAATGTATCACATGCCTTTTCAATATTAGTCATCAGTAATTTTCCTGCACCTTTTTGTTGTGTGTTGGGCGACACATAGAGTTTACTTAGTTTCAACACTCTACTGTCATTTTCATCTTCAATACATTGTGCATATCCGATCAACTCGTTTTGGTGTGTCAGTACCCAAAAGTGGTGCTGGGGATGATTGATTTGTTCATAAAGTGTTTTTTCGTTGTAAAACAACTGTAACATATAATCAATTTGTGCCTGAGAAATGATATCTCTATACGTCGCGTTCCAGGTCACTTTTGCAATCGAAATGATTGAAGGAATATGATGAATGGTGGCATTGATAATTTCCATACGATTAAAACAGCAAAGATAATCTATTCATGAAACTTACACGTTGCACACAAACATACCGACTATTTAATGCCAATATATTTGCATTGAAAACGCTAAGTCTTTCTATAAAAGTTTTAATTATGATGACCCTATACCTTATTGTATATCTTCATCATTTTTCAACTTTTGAATATATGCCAAAGCATCTGTTATCACATCGCTACAGATGACAATAAAAGAATCTTTAGGTGCTTTTTTAACAGCAAAATCAATGGCTTCCAGTTCTTTAAGTATAACGGTAACGCTTATCTCTTTTTTTACTTTTGCAATACCTTCTTTTAAAAGTTCTACAATATTTTCAACGGTACGCCCTCTTAAATGTTTATCTTGTCTAATGATAATTTCATCGAACATAGAAGCCGCCATTTCGCCTAATTCGCGTATATCTTCATCTCTTCTATCACCTGTGCCTGCGATGATACCTATTTTATGTGGAGCATGTACTTTGTCGACATATGCTTTTAACACGGTAAATCCTGCGGGATTATGTGCATAATCGGCCAATACCTGGAAATTTTGAAATTGAAATAGATTCATACGGCCAGGTGTTTGTGCCGGACTTGGGATAAAGGTTTGTAAAGCCTGACGAATATCAACCACGGTAAAGCCACGTAAATAACCAGCTAATACAGCCGGCATAATATTCATAACATTGAATAAAGCCTTTCCACTTTGTGTTAAAGGAATGGTATGTGCTTTTTCAATTTGAATTTTCCATGCGCCTTTTTGAATATAAATCAAATCGGTTGTTTCATCATACACAGCTGCGATACCATTTTTTTCACAATGTTCTTTAATACGCCTGCTTGCCGGATTACAACTAAAATAGGCAATTTTACAATCTAAGCCTTCGTTCATTTTATAAACTAAATCATCATCTGCATTTAATATGGCATACCCATTTCTCACTACACTTTGAGCCACTACTGCTTTCACCCTTGCCAATTGCTCCACGGTATCGATACCACTAAGCCCCAGATGATCGGCACTGATATTGGTTACAATACCAATATCGCATTGATGAAACCCTAAGCCAGCTCTTAAAATACCTCCACGTGCACATTCTAATACGGCAAAATCAACGGTTGGATCTTTCAATACAAACTCAGCGCTCATTGGCCCCGTACAATCGCCTTTCATCATCATCAAATTTTGGATATAAACGCCATCACTGGTTGTAAATCCTACTTTATATCCCATACTTTTTACAAGATGGGCGGTGATTCGGGTGGTGGTGGTTTTGCCATTGGTACCCGAAACGGCAATGATTGGAATTCGAGCAGTCGTGCCTGGGGGATAAAGCATGTCTATTACAGGCTCTGCAACATTGCGTGCTAATCCCTCACTGGGATCAATATGCATTCTAAATCCGGGTGCTGCATTTACTTCTAACACTGCTCCTCCATTTTCTTCTAAAGGTGTTGAAAGATCACTTGCCATGATATCAATACCACAAATGTCGAGACCGATTATACGAGCGATTCGTTCAGCTAGAAATATATTGTTTGGATGTACATAATCAGTGACATCGGTAGAGGTACCACCTGTACTTAAGTTGGCTGTAGGCTTGAGAAATAGCACTTCATCTTTGGGAATCACACTTTCTAAAGTCAATTCTTTATCAAGTAATATTTTTTCAGTCACGGCATCCACTTTTATTTGGGTCAATACTTTTTCATGACCAAATCCTCTTCGGGGATCGCTATTGACTTGATCGATCAAGGCTTGTAAAGTACTTTTGCCATCGCCTGTAACACAAGCGGGCGTGCGTTTTGCAGCACAAATAAATTTATAATTTATTACTAATAATCTAAAGTCATAACCGGTAATAAACTTTTCACATATAATACTTTTAGAATGTTTTTTGGCGATTTCAAAAGCCAGTACAGCACTTTCCCAATCAAGAATATTGGTGGTAGCCCCTCTGCCATGATTACCATTTACTGGTTTTAAAACGATTGGGTAGCCAATTTTATGAATTGCAGCTTCTAAATCTTCTAAATCATAGATGATTCTACCTCTGGGAACTGGCACTTCGGCGGCTTCTAAAATATTTTTTGTATCTTCTTTGTCGCAGGCAATTTCAACGGCGATATTGCTGGTAGTACTTGCTACTGTAGCTTGAATTCTACGTTGATTAATGCCATAGCCTAATTGTACCAGTGAGTTTTTGTTTAAACGAATCCAGGGAATATTTCTGTTGATTGCTTCTTGCACTATAGAACCAGTGCTTGGCCCCAGACGTACTTTTTCGCGTATGACCCTAAGTTCCTGAATAAAGGTTTCCAAATCAAAATCGTGACCTTCGATTAATCGTTGTGCGATTTCAACAGAAGCGGAAGCAGTAGCTTTACCAACGGCTTCTTCAACATAGGAAAAAACCACATGATATACACCTTCTTTACCTGCGCTTCGTGTTCTACCAAAGCCTGTTTCCATACCTGCCAAGGTTTGCAATTCTAATGCAATATGTTCAATGACATGTCCCATCCAGGTGCCTTCTTCTACTCGTTTAAAAAAGCCGCCTTCCACACCTTCGCTACATCTATGTGAGTTCATGGATGGAAACATTTGTTTGATCCGTTCTAAAAAACCAGGAATTGTATTGGTAGGTTGTTGTTCCAGTGTTTCAAGGTCAAGTAGCATCACTATGAGTTTATGTCTTTTGACACTCCAATAGTTAGGGCCATTCATCACTTTTATTTCTAATATTTTCATTGTATTGTTATTTTTCTGAGTACAATATAGATACGATAATATTAACGTACAATTATTTTTGCATAATAATAAAAAAGAAATCCATAAAACAACAAAGCGTTCCACAAGGGGAACGCTTTGTATAAAATAAGTATGTAATTAATTATTTTGTAGCACTGCTACCTGTTTTGCTAGCAGGTGTAGATGATGCAGGCGAGCTTGTTGAAGTTGAACTTGTTTTTGCGCAACAAGCTGATTTACCATGAGAGATATTGCTTTTGCAACATGCTGGCATTTGACTCGTTGAAGTTGTTTTGCTTGAAACTGTACCGTCAGCATTTGCTGGATCGACACCTGTTGTTGAAGTTTTGTTGGCACTGCACTCTTTTTTAGAGCCATTTTTATCTTTGCAACATTTTTTGTCAGCGAAAGATGTACCAGTAATGAATAATGCTAAAGCAAGAAATAATACCTTTTTCATATTTTAAGTTTTTAAATGAATTTCAAATATAAAACAAAAAATTTAATGATAAAAAAATTTTAGGATATTTAACAAAATATCAGTCCTTTTATTTTTCCGTTTGACAAATAAAAACTCAATTTGCAGATTCTCAATTTCATGCATAGAAGTAAAGCATTATGGGCCTTGGCAGCCATTTCATTTTTCTGGGGCACTACATGGTTTGTTTCAAAACTGACAGTGAATGCAATACCTCCCTTGCAAATGACAGGTATCAGGCAAACCACAGCGGGCTTTTTGCTCATAGTTTACTTTTTAATTAAAAATAAAAAAGCCCCCCCCATTGAAGATTTATTCTATTACTTAATGTTGGGCTTTTTATTAATTAGTTGTAGCAATGGGCTTACGACTTGGGCTATTAAATTTATCCCTTCATACTTAGGTGCTTTGATATCATCTTTGATGCCTTTTGTGATGATTGTTGCCAATTTTATTTTCTTCAAAGAAAAAATACTCCCCAAAACCCTACTAGGACTTATCATTGGCTTTACAGGGGTCACCTTTTTGTTAAGTTCATTTATAGAAGAAATGAATGACCAACATTTCGCCTTTGGTGTATTGCTAACACTCATAGGTGTATTGACCTGGACAACAGGCACACTCATGACCGTACGCAATAAAAGAAAACTAGATCCTTTTGTGGGCATTGGGTGGCAAATGTTTTTTGGAGGCCTTATCCTTTATTTGGCCTCATGGATTACAGGGCAGCAGGTAAGCCTTTCAACAGTACCAATGGCAACATGGGGCTGGATTGCGTATTTGACAAGTATTGGCTCAATAGCTTGTTTTTTATGTTACTTGTACGCACTCAAGCATTTACCAATCAGTTTGGTGTCAATATATGTATATCTAAACCCCCTCGTAGCGTTATTGCTCGGCATCCTATTCTTGAATGAAAAGCTCACATGGTCAATTGTAATGGGTGCAATGCTTATTTTTGTGGGTATTTACATTGTAATGAAATCAAGAAGTGTTAAAAAGCGATTGAACTAAATAGAGGCTTGAACAATGATAAAATACCGATGAAAAGTCATTGCAACATTCTTATTAATACCCGTGAATTGCAAAATGACCGTATCGCTTCATCGCATTCATCATTATTGTTACCAGCATGATCGATGTCATACTTAAAAAGTATTGGCACTTTTTTATAAATAATCATGTTGTAAAAGCATCCTCACATTAAAGATATTTCAATAACGATTCCCTTAAATGCAAATTATGTAAGTATTATTCTGATATTTTTCAGACTTCTAAATCATTACATTGGGTATGAGAGCTTACAAATATTACACTGGATAGTTCAGTAGAATATAGTTGTATCCAGGCTTTGTATACCCAACAAATATTTTAAGTTTTTGGGATTCCTTGTGTAAATTGCATGCTAAAAAATAAAAAGGCATCTAAAATTCAACTTTTAACGGCTTTTTTGCGTCTTGAAATGCAAAGGCCTCATTTTGACATTTTAAAAATCATTTCAATTAATATCTATCTCATGCAATTAAAAACAACATTTATTTTCACATTATGCTTAATTGTTTGCAATCTTTTATCCTTTCATGCAGTAAGAGCTGATAACAAATCCAATATCAACTTTGTGGAAAACAAAAACCAATGGGATACTCAGGTATTATTTAAAGCTGATTTACAGGGAGGTCGCGTATTTTTCACCTCCAAGGGCTTTCAGTATGTATATTACAATATGGCTGACTTAGAGAATGTCCATGAAATGAAGCATGAAAATTATTTAAAAGCCTATGACCAACAAATTAATTGTTATGCTTATAATGTGACATTTAAAAATGCACATCCAAATCCTTTAGTTGCAGGCAATGAAAAACAATCCTATTATGAGAATTATTTTATCGGAAATGATGCAAAAAAATGGGCAGGGAATGTAGGTGTCTATAAAAATGTAGTTTATAATAATTTATACACTGGCATCGATGTAAAAGCATACAGTGTTGCCAATTCATTTAAATATGATATTTTAGTTCAACCGAATGCTGATATATCACAGTTAAAACTCCAATATGAGGGTATTCAACCTGTATTATTACCCAATGGTAATTTACAAATGAATGTTGGATTCAACAAAATAGAAGAAACAGCCCCATATTGTTATCAAATCATCCATAATAAAAAAGTGGAGGTTGAAAGTCATTATGTTTTAGACGAAAATGGCATACTCAGTTTTGCATTTCCTGCAGGTTATGACAAAAAATATGAATTGGTGATTGATCCGGTGTTGGTATTTGCTACCTATAGTGCTTCAGTAGCTATGACTTTTGGCTTTAGTGCTACTTATGACTTAGCAGGAAGCTTATATGCTGGTGGCGAATGTTTTGGTGTAGGCTGGGTAACCACTGTGGGTGCTTTTCAAATAGCTTATGGTGGTGGTGTTGATGCGGGTATCAACAAATATAATCCTACGGGTACGGGAGTATTGTATGCTACATATTATGGAGGTAGTGCACAAGATTTACCTAGCAATTTAGTCGTAAATGACAATTTCGAACTAGCCATGACAGGCTCTACTTCTTCTCCTAATCTTGCTACCACAGCTGGTTGTTATGATAATTCGCTCAATGGCCAAAGCGACGCTTATGTAGTGCATTTTAATGCGGCAGGTACAGCATTAATTGGTGCCACATATATTGGAGGTAGTTCGGCTGATGCACAAAATGTAGGAACCCTAAGTCCTAACTATGGTGATGGGTCTCGGGGTGAAATTTTTTACGATAATAATACTGAAATTGTAGTGGCTGTCAGCACCCAATCACAAGACTTCCCAACCACACCTGGTGCATATCAAACTACCTATGGGGGCGGCACACAGGACGGTTGCTTTTTTAAACTGAATAATAACTGTTCAAATCTAATTTTTAGTACCTTTATAGGTGGTAATTTAGAAGATGCTGCATTTTCCATAGCCAAAAACTCATTAGGAAATTGGGTTATATGTGGTGGCACCAAAAGCAATAATTTTCCAACAACAGGTGGTGCAATAACACCTTTGGCACCAGGGGCAACGGATGCCTTTGTATCAGTATTTAACAACAATGCTACCGCGCTTGTTAATTCAACTTATATTGGAACAAATACTTATGACCATGCATTTAAGGTACAAGTTGACCCCAATGATACCATCTATGTGATGGGTCAAACGAATGGGGCTACCTTTCCTGTATCACCAGGTGTTTATACCAATGCCAACAGTACCATTTTTATTCAAAAGTTAAGCCCTTCACTCAATGCGATGATTTTATCTACCCGTATTGGTCAAAGCACAAATTTAGTGCCTACTGCTTTTTTGAAAGATAACTGTGGCAATGTATATTTTTCTGGGTTTCAGGCCAATGCAGGCTTACCCATTACACCCAATGCCTATCAACCCACACAAGGAGGCTTTTGGCTAAGTGTGCTTTCGGGCGATTTTACTTCATTGGTGTATGCTACGTATATGGGCGTGCCTGGCGATCATGTAGATGGTGGTACAAGCCGATTTGACCCACAAGGTATCGTTTACCATTCTGTTTGTACATCAAGTATGAGTCAGTATCAAAGCCCAGGTTGTTATTCACCAACCAACCAAGCTGGAAGTTGGGATGTTGCTAGTTTTAAATTTAATTTTGAATTGTCAGGTGTAGTGGCTGATTTATCAATTAGCCCTAATGACTCTGGTTGTGCGCCTTTTTTGGTAAATTTTGATAACCAATCACAGTTCGGACTCAATTACAAATGGTATTTTGGCGATGGCGATTCCTCTACATTGGCATCACCCTCTCATACCTATTTAGCTGGTGGCATTTACAATGTAATGCTTGTTGCATATAATGCCAATACATGCATCCCTAGCGACACAGCGTATACGACGATTAAAGTAATATCAAGTGTTGATGCTTCATTCATTACCAATGTAGTACTCGATTGTGTAGATGACACGGTGCATGTCAGTTTAGTTGATACAAGTCAGAATGCTTTATTTTCATGGAATTTTGGCAATGGTGGCTTAGCTACTGGTGTATCACCTTCGATGTATTATGTCAACCAGGGTATTTATACCATTACCTGCTATGCAAGTAATGGTTTTTGTTTTGACACTGCACAAACTATTGTCAATTTATTACATCCTATAGATGCTGTATTTGGGGTAAACCCCAGCATTTGTCTTGGCCAGCAAACTGTTGCTTCAAGCAATTCAGCACCAGCGGGTTATATCATACATGATTGGGATTTTGGTGATGGCACTCTTATACCGAATGGCTCAGCTATTCAACCACATATCTATACTGTACCAGGCACTTACACCATCAGGCTAACCATAACTGATACTTTAGGATGCACCGATACGGCATCAGCGGTAGTATTGGTAGATGCCCCAGGTTATATAAACTTTACTGCCACCGATAGCAATGTCTGTGTTGGTCAACCCATCTTTTTTAAAGACACCATGGCACCACATACGGTATGGTTTGACTGGGATATGGGTGATGGTACCAATATCATCGATAAACATAACCCGCAATACTCATGGGCAACAGGTGGTGTTTACAATGTAAAACTAACCGGTCATTATTTGATTTGTCCTACTGACTCTGTAACCAAAACCATTATAGTGAATGATTATCCAAATCTTAGTCTCGGAAAAGATACTGCAATTTGTCCGGGTGTAACAGGTTCTATATTATTAAGCGACTTAAATAATCCTGGCGCATTGTATCAATGGAGTACGGGCGAAACAAGCAATAGCATCATTGTTACACAACCTGGCCATTATTGGGTAAAAGCGAGCAATGGTGAGTGTAGCACGGTAGACAGCATTTGGGTAAAAAGAGACTGTTATTTAAACATTCCTAATGCATTTTCGCCAGATGGTGATGGATTAAATGATTATTTTTTACCACGTGAGTTGCTCAGCAGTGGATTAAAATCATTTACGATGAATATTTACAACCGTTGGGGCGAAAATATTTTCACAACCTCCAGCATCGAAGGCAGAGGATGGGATGGCAAATACAATGGTGTATCGCAATTGATGGGTGTGTATGTATATATGATAGAAGCCGAGTTTAATAATAATATCAAGAAAACCTTTAAAGGCAATGTAACCTTGGTAAGGTAAAGTTACTTTAAGATTGATATGTGCTTCAACAATATATTGTTTCCATCCAAAACAAAGGAATGCTAAGCATTCAGTGATTAATACCTACGATACCTTAAAGTTAGTCCATTTGTTATGAGCTAAAATGTATACCTAAGTGACAAATGTAATAGTCCAAAATTTCGTACCTTATTTTGTTCTAAACATTCGTATCAATCGGCATTTACCATTGAATTTCGTTTTAAATGCATAGCTGGATTCATGTTCAAGCCCTATTTCGTATACTGATAATGATCGAATGACTTTTAGCATAGACCCTAAATAATCAAACAATTTAATATAAATTTGTGGCCTTATGGCAACTGAACAAAATAACTTAGCAGCAATCATAGCGCATTGCAAAGAATATGGATTTGTGTTTCAAAGTAGTGAAATCTACGATGGACTTGCAGCAGTATATGATTATGGTCAATGGGGTGTGGAACTCAAAAAAAACATCAAAGATACCTGGTGGCGCAGCATGGTGTATATGCATGAAAATATTGTTGGGCTGGATTCTGCGATTTTTATGCATCCTACCATTTGGAAAGCCAGTGGACATGTAGATAATTTTAGCGACCCTATGATTGACAATAAAGATAGCAAGAAACGTTACAGGGTCGATCATCTGATTGAAGGGCATGTGGAGCAAATGTCATTAGGCAATGAACTGATTGTGCAAATGGAAGCTTTACTGGCAAAGGATGACTTTGGCGGACTTAAACAATTAATCGAAGACAATCAGATCAAATGCCCCATCAGTGGCACTTGCAACTGGACCGAGGTGCGTCAGTTTAACCTGATGTTTGCCACTCAATTGGGTTCAGTAGCTGAAGAGTCTGATACCATATATCTGCGACCAGAAACAGCCCAGGGTATTTTTGTCAATTTCCTGAATGTGCAAAAAACAGGACGTATGAAAATTCCATTTGGTATTGCTCAAATTGGTAAAGCTTTTAGAAATGAAATTGTGGCACGTGGATTTATCTTTCGTATGCGTGAATTTGAACAAATGGAAATGCAATTTTTTGTTCGTCCCGGCACCCAAAAAGAGTGGTATGAACACTGGAAGAAAACCCGTATGCAATGGCATTTAGACCTGGGCATAGCAAAAGACAAATACCGCTTTCACGATCATGTAAAACTGGCCCATTATGCTGATGCTGCTTGCGATATAGAATATGAATTCCCCATGGGATTTAAAGAAGTAGAAGGCATTCACTCAAGGGGTGACTTTGATTTAAAACAACATCAGGAATTCAGTAAGAAGAAACAAATGTATTTTGACAATGATATAGATGAAGTTACGGGCAAACCCTATGGCAATTATATTCCTTATGTGATAGAAACATCTATTGGTCTCGATAGAACGATATTGATGGTATTGAGCGAAGCTTATACAGAAGAAGACTTAAGTACAGAAGACAAAAAAGACAGTCGAGTGGTATTGAAGTTTCCACCAAAATTAGCTCCAATAAAACTTGCCATTTTACCATTAATGAAAAAAGATGGTCTTGCAGAAATTGCTCGATCTCTTATGCTGGAATGCAAAGACAGTTTCTTATGTTTTTATGAAGAAAAAGATGCAATTGGCAAACGTTACAGACGTATGGATGCCTTAGGCACTCCATTCTGTGTTACCATCGATCATCAAACCAAAGAAGACCAAACCGTTACAATCCGATACCGCGATAGCATGGCACAAGAAAGAATTCATATGAATGATGTGAAGGATATCGTGATGCAAGCATTGAAATAAAGGGGGACACGGAGATTTTGGAACACGGATGAGAGGGATTGGGATGATGAGCACGGATATGGATTCGTACATTGATATATGGGAGCACGTAGTTTTTAGAACACGGATAAGTGGATTAAAAAGACTCACACTGATTTTAAGGGAACACGGATGATAGGGATTGGAAAGGTGTTCACTGTATTAGATATATGAATACAGATTGTTCTTATTGAAAAAAACACTCAAATAATATTATTTAAGGAAAACAAGGAGCAATACTTTATACACCACATATATTGCTTGTGATTCACTTTATACCTTGAAAGAAATGATTATTTCTTTCCTTGATTTTTAGCTCTTTCTAGTTGTTGCTTTTGCATCTCAGCCATACGTGCCATCAATTTATTTTCTTTAGGCGGTTCTTTCTTCTTGGCTTGAATTTGTGCATGTATTTTGTCAGGATCAATAATATAATTTTGTATCACATACTGCAAAATAATCGTGATCACATTCGAAACAAAATAGTAAAAAGTAAGCGATGCCGGTAGCTTATTAAAGATACCCAGAAACATAACAGGCATGATAAAAGGCATATATTTCATCATTGGATTACTTTGATCTACCGTCATGTTCATACTATATAAGGCAAGTACTAAACTCGTGATTACAAATAAGATTGTAAACAAACTGATATGATCGCCATAAAAAGGAATGGTGAATGGCAAATTAAGGATTGAATCATAGGTTGATAAATCTTTGGCCCACAAAAACTTTGACTGCCTCAGTTCAATGGCATGCGGAAAGAAAGAAAGCAAGGCAAAAAAGACAGGTAACTGAAGCAAGGCCGGCAAACACCCCCCAAGCGGATTAACACCTGCCTGACGATAAAGCTTCATTTGCTCTACACCAAAAGCTTGCTTATCATCACCAAGTTTTTCACGTAACTCATCGAGTTCAGGTTTAAGGGCTTTCATTTTCGCACTTGATACATAACTTTTATAGGTAAATGGCGACATCAACAATCGAATAATGATGGTCAGTAATAATATTACCATACCATAGCTCGATACTATTTTTGCTAAGCCATAAAAGATGGGTATGATAAGCCATTTATTGATATACTTTACAAAGCCAAAAATGGCATAGCTCAATGGAATAATTTCTTCCAAATCACGATGATAACTTTTAAGTAGTTTATAATCGTTGGGCCCCATAAACATTTTCATTTGAATACGATCTTTTGGCATTAAGGTAAGCCCAGCATCAAAATCAGATAGCAGATGTAATGCAGTATCGCCTTGCGCAGGTGCCACATCTACTTTGGCAGAAGCGATAAGTGGACTATCAGTGATTAATGTTGTATTGAAATAATGTTGTTTAAAGCTCAACCATTTTACGGATTCTTTCAAATCATGGGTTTCCTTTTCTTTAATGGTAAAATAGTCATAACCTTCTTTTTCTAGGTTAAAACAAATTTGGGTATATTGTTGCTGACTTTGTAAATCTTTTTCAGTAAGTAAAGACTGCGACTTCCACTGCATGCTTACATTTTGCGATTTATCGCTGTTCGCCAATTTGGCTTCTATACTAAGCATATAACCATTCGGTTCGAGTTTATAAGTTAACTCATCCCCATTGGCCACAAACGAAATCGCTCTTTTGTCAGCTGCCACTGTAGTATTAAATGCCACGGTTTTGGTATGTACCAGATTACCATTCACTGATTTATAGCCAAAATCAATCAGGTTGTTTTTACCATCAAACAACATCAAAGGCCTGCCATCAAAGGTTTTAAATTTCTTTAGCTCGGCTTTCACAGCATACGCGCCTTGATTGGTGAAAGTGATCAACAAATCGTCGTTTTCAATGCTTGAAAACTGTTCAGGAATAGCCTGTGTGGTGGTATCGCCCGGAATGGCGGCAGCTGCCACCAAGGTGTCTTTTTTACAAGGGTATCAATCGGCATGGTCTTTACCTTTGCAATTGAATCAGCAATGCGTTGTTTTTGTAATTGGGTTTGGCTGCTTTGGTTGTAAAATATGTATCCGATGAGCATTAACATCAATAAACCGAACCCTATAACCGTATTTTTATCCATTAAAGTGTGTTGTATATTTAATTTAAGGGTGCAAATATAAGGCAATAGGGCATTAATAGGGTTACTAAATATTTAATAACACGAAGTACCTCTATTCAAACACTTTTAGGGCTTTATATGAATACCAGGCCTTTCAATATTATACTTTGAAATAAGGAAATGCTTCATATCATTGAATTTCACTTTTCATGTATACTAACCATCATTATGATATCATCATGGTTTGGGGTATCAATAGTACTGCCCTTTTAAAAAAATAAACTGAATACTCAAGAGGGTGAAAGCCCTTTTTCAAATAGCATCCCCTCGTTTTTTCCCATTTTCATAAAAATAATGTATTTTGTTTGCTACAAAATGAAATATGAAACAAACTTTAAGCCGATTTGACCTCACTATGATTGTTATCAGCCTTGTGATAGGGATGGGTATTTTTCGAACACCCGCTTCTGTTGCTGCCGATGCAGGTAATCAATTGGTATTTTTTGCTGCATGGATTTTTGCTGGTATTGTGAGTTTGTGTGGGGCGCTCACCTTTGCAGAAATTGGCAGCCGCTATCCTTGTCATGGCGGGTTTTATAATATCATGGCATTGACTTATAATCCTGCCACAGCTTTCTCAATCAATTGGGCAACCCTCATATCAAATGCAGCAAGTACAGCGGCAGTTGCCCTTGCAGGTACCGAATATTTATTTGCCGTTTTTATCAAAGACACCAATGAAATCGCCGATATCTATAAAAAACTGTTTTGCATCGGCATTATTCTTCTCTTGTTTCTTATCAATTATGTGGGCCTACGTATGAGTGCAACCATGCAAAATATATTGATGATGATGAAAATAGGGATGATTCTCTTGATTATAGTATCGCCATTCTTTATAAGTAATACCCATGCCATTTTTGATTCAAACATCACCTACAAATCTTTTTCCTTATTAGCCTTTTCGATGTGCTTCAAATCGGTGTTTTTTACTTGTGGTGGCTACCAGCAAACCGTTAATTTTGGTGCTGACATACCAGATGGTAACAAACAAATACCCAAGGCTATCATCACGGGTTTTCTGGTTATTCTTTTTCTCTATATTTCAATTAATATTGCCTATGTGTCATCACTGGGGTTTCAAACACTCGCAAATACTAAAACACCCGCTGCGCTGATTATCCAGCAGATGATTGGCGAAAAGGCTGGTATCGCTTTTTCCTTTTTAATGTTTTTTTGTGTTATGGGGTATGTCAATGTCTGTATGTTGAGTAATCCCCGTGTTTGCTATGCGATGGCAAAAGAGCAATTGTTACCCAAAGTATTTGGTGAGATGCACGAAAAAACACAAGTTCCAAGGGCATCACTTGCTCTTTTTTCTGCTATTACCATTGTCACCTTGTTTTTAAGTACCGAGTTTGACAAAATCGTCAATATTATCATGTTTTTCGACTCCATCAGTTTTGTAGGCCTCATCAGTTCTATTTTTTATTTACGACACAAAAATATTTCACTGCTGAGCGACAAGCCTTACAAAATAATGGCCTACCCTATACTCCCGATTTTTTTATTTTAAGCTATCTGGGCGTTACCGTCAGTGTAATCATTAAAGACCCGAAAGCCCCATTAATTGGACTTGTGGTATTTGGAGCAGGCCTGGCCATGTATTATTTTGTAAAAAAATCGAATCATCAAAAAATCAATAATCCTTAAATGGTATAACATGACCAAACCTCAATGAAAAAATATCGCTTCACGCTATTTGTTTTCACCCTTATTTGTATTTCTTCCTCTTACAATACAGACGAATATCGCATTGCCCTGGGCGATAGAATCTGTATTGTAAAAAAGACGATAACCCAGGCCAATGCCCTGACTCTAATTGCCCTTCACGACAATGAAAACACAGCTATTGAAGCTTTTCAAAGTTGGACACAACAACTCAATATCAACTTGCTCGAATTACATCAATCAGATGATCGGTATTTAAAATGCCGTTATAACAATAGGGATTATTGTTTTGACCCCAATCAGGTGTTTAGTGAAAAAGGAATACATAATACCCTTTACGAAAAAAACTCATCATGCCCACCTGAGCTCGTGCGTATCATAAAAGCATTTGCAGATACTTTATTAAACGTGTTTTTAAATGCCCGGTATCATCAGTATATGATTGCCATACACAACAACAGCCCTGAAAATTTTTCGGTCTTGAGTTACAAAAACTCTAGCAATGCCACTGCGGTATTTATTAGCAAAAATGAAGATATAGATGATTTTTATATTGTAACCGACACTTCAGATTTTGAATATTTCAAAAACATGAATTTGAACGTGGTATTGCAAAGTAAGGATGCCGAAGAAGATGGTTCATTATCGGTCTATTGTCAACAAAACCAGATCCCCTATATCAATATCGAAGCAGAACATGGGCATCTCAACAAACAGATCGAGATGATTAAAATTGTGTATGATTTAGTCAGTGAAAAAAAGGGGTAACAATAACTCCCTAACTGACCCTTGTCACCTTGCCATTGGCTAGTTGATAGGTCTGATTACTTTCTTCACAGCTTGCCATACCGTTTTCATCAAACTGCAACCGATGTCCGTATTCACTCATCCATCCAATTTGTTTTGCCGGATTGCCTACAATAAGGGCATAATCAGGTACATTTTTAGTAACGACTGCTCCTGCACCTACAAAGGCATATTGCCCAATGTCATGTCCGCAAACGATGGTGGCATTGGCTCCTATGGATGCCCCTGTGCCAACATGTGTTTTATCGTATTGACCACGACGATTGACACCACTGCGTGGATTGCTAACATTGGTAAACACACAAGAAGGTCCTAAAAAAACATCGTCGCCACAGGTAACACCCGTATAGATGGATACGTTGTTTTGAATTTTTACATTTTTTCCTAAGATAACTTCTGGTGAAATCACCACGTTTTGTCCAATATTGCAACGATCGCCAATAGTACATTGAGGCATGATATGACTAAAATGCCAGATTTTAACCCCTTCCCCTATGGTACAACCGTCATCAACTACAGCGGTTGGATGTGCATAATACTTCGTTTCCATGAATATTTATTGTTTGAAGGTGCGAATATAAACAATTTGAATGGCCTTCGCCAGATGAATAGAAAATTATTGCGAAAAGTATAGTTTATAATAAACTCAACAAATAATCGCCATAGCCACTTTTCTTTAATGTATTGGCCAGGCTGATTAATTTTTCTTTACTAATAAATCCCATTCTATAAGCTACCTCTTCGATACAACCTATTTTAGTGCCTTGTCTTTTTCAATCACTCGTACATATTCACTCGCATCGTGCAAACTATCAAAAGTGCCTGTGTCGAGCCATGCAGTAGTACGATCTAATACTGAAACATGTAATTTACCTTGTGATAAATAAATGCGGTTTACATCGGTAATCTCATACTCTCCCTGGCTGAGGGTTGTAAATGTTGTGCGATGTGTACCACACTATTATCATAAAAATACAAACCCGGAACCGCAAAGTTCGATTTAGGATGTTGGGGTTTTTCTTCAATCGAAATGGCTTTTGCGTTTTCGTCAAAAGTCACGACACCATATCTTTCGGGATCTGAAACAGGATAAGCAAATACATAACCACCTTCTACCTTGTTTAACGATTGCAATTGTCGACCAAGCCCAGCTCCATAAAAAATATTATCGCCTAATACCAGGGCTACTTTATCAGTGCCAATAAATGAGGCCCCGATTACAAATGCTTGTGCCAAACCGTTTGGAACTTCTTGTATGGCGTAACTGATATTGCAACCAATATCACTGCCATCTTGAAGCAGTCGTTGAAACTGAGGATTATCTTCGGGTGTAGTGATGATTAATATATCTTTGATACCTGCCATCATGAGCACTGACAATGGATAATAAATCATTGGTTTGTCATAAATGGGCATGAGCTGTTTTGAAATAGCTTTGGTGATGGGGTACAGTCGGGTGCCAGATCCTCCGGCGAGTATGATTCCTTTCATGAGAGAATTGAAGATGGTGCGTTAAAGTGTTAGGGCGTTGTAAAATTATACATTTTCATAATGACTTTTATAGTAGGTCAAATAATCGCCACTTGTCACATGTTGGAGCCAAGTGGTGTTGGCCAAATACCAATCGATGGTTTTACTAAGACCTTCTTCAAATGTCACCGATGGAGTCCAGCCTAATGAATGTTGTATTTTGGAGGCATCAATGGCATAACGCAAATCATGTCCGGCACGGTCTTTTACAAAAGTGATGAGTTGAAGCGAAGTATCAGGGGCATTGCCGAGTTTTTCGTCCATCAATTTGCAAAGTAATCTGATGAGGTCAATATTTTTCCATTCATTATGGCCTCCAATATTATAGGTTTCTCCTATTTTCCCTTGATGAACAATAATATCAATAGCATGGGCATGATCAATTACATACAACCAATCGCGTACATTTTCGCCTTTCCCATAAATAGGCAAAGGTTTTTTTTGGATGATGTTGTTGATAGATAGCGGAATGAGTTTTTCGGGAAAATGATTCGGACCATAGTTATTGGAGCAATTGCTAATGATCACAGGTAAATGGTAGGTATGAAAAAAAGACATAACCAAATGATCGCTTGCTGCTTTGCTTGCACTGTAAGGACTTCGTGGGTCATAAGCAGTTGTCTCTGTAAAAAAACCTGTTTCGCCCAGCGAACCATAGACTTCATCAGTAGAAACATGATAAAACAACTTACCTGTCATATCATTTAACCATGCTTTTTTGGCATTTATCAAAAGGTTGGCAGTGCCTACAATATTGGTATTGACAAAAGCCAAGGGATCTGTGATGGACCGATCAACATGCGACTCTGCAGCAAGGTGTATGATGGTATCAATCTGATACTCAGCCATTACATGTTCAATAGCTTGAGTATCGCAAATATTTGCTTTTACAAAAATATAATTTGTATTATTTTCAATGTCTTTTAAGTTTTCGAGATTCCCTGCATATGTTAAATCATCAACATTCACGATTCGATACGAAGGATACTTCGTCACAAATAAGCGTACTACATGTGAACCAATAAAACCAGCACCTCCAGTAATTAAAATATTTTTTTCAAAAATCATGGTTGCAAATTTAACCCAAATTAAAACAAATAGTTTTATTGTTTAGTTTAAATATTTAAAGCTACAAAGTCAAACATCCCAGCATACAATATGGATTAACCCTCTTTTTTCTAAAGACAATCCATTTACTTGACATAGACATGCCGCATTGCTGGGTGAGCAGACGATCGAGCACCCTTTGAAAGGCAGCCACTTTTTTACCCGTATTTTCGCTGGCATGATGCAATAATCTTCTATGAAATGCATAGAAGCATTTACCCCATATTAAATACCCTAAGTAGGTTTTAAAATCAAAACACATTTGGCTGGTATTGAAAGCAGGGATCACTTTGACGATTTCAAGATTATTTTTCGATGCCAACATTTTGACTGTTTCCATTTTTCTAATTTTATTATGAAATTGCGGATCAAAGTCGATGCCTTCTGCTTGCTGTTTCATAACGCCAAATACCTGATGGGTTGCAATGGCATCAAGCAATATAAATATGCCCTTTGGTTTAAGTTGCTGATTAATCAATGTAAAAGCCTGTTCAATTTTTTTATCGTCTGTGATATGCAGCAATACCATGGCAGCAAACACTATATCGACCTGAGGGAGTTCATTTATACGATTGTTTTTAATGCCAATGTCTTGATGAAAAAATTGATAAAGGGGATATTGCTGTTGCAAATGCGATATTACTTTTCATTAATATCAATACCAGTATAACTTTCAACTTGATTTGCATTAAAAAATGTGTCCAAAAGCCAGATCCCGGACCTATTTCCATGACTGACTTGCCAGCTATTTGGATATGTTCGCTCTGTAATATCTTTAACAACATCTCAATTTGCTGTTGATGCAAAAACTGGTTGTAACTCAAGGGCCAATCAGGGTAACAAACACTTTTGGCATCTATTTGTTTGTTAAATATACTTGACCAATAGTCGTTTGCTTGATAAGTGTTGGAGGATTGGTGCTGCATTTTACCGATTTACTTTTTGATGTTTAAAAAATAGGATGTAATAATACAGTGCAGTGCTTACATATGACAATATTGAAGAGATTGCAGCACCTCTTATGCCATAGGTTGGAATCAAGAGAATATTCAACAATAAACTTACCATTAACCCTATACATGAACCATACAAATTGATATGAATTTTATGAATACCTGCAAAATAAGCACTCAATGCTAAAGCGCCTGACAAGGGAATAATGCCCAGCAATAATAAAGCAATAATAGAAGGCACTTCTTGAAATGCTGAACCAAATAAATAAGGCACCAAATAAATTGATAAAATATATCCGATTACTCCGGCAACAAGGGCATATAACAATAACCAGGCACTTGTTTTGGCTGTTTTGGCTGTTTTCTCCTGCATGGTATATTTTCCAGAAGTAAAAGTGTACAATACACTATGCACAGCATTGGGAAGTAACCAAAGCAATTGCGCCAAGCCTACAGCCAATGAATACACCCCAATCATTTCCTTATTATGATGATAAAAGTTGATAAGCCACAAATCCATTTTATAGTTAAGAAACTGTACCACATTGGCCATAAAGGCAAGTGAAGCAAATACCCAAATAGGTTTTATTTCATGCAATGAAAAAGGAATAAATTGAAAGTAGGCCTTATCGTGTTTGTAAAGGAGCAACATGAATATAAAATATTGTACCCCAGCCACCAGCAACAAACTTGCTAAAATCCAATAAATGGGTGACCATAATGAGGGAATTAGTCCCACATAATATGCTGTATACAAACCCAATAAAAGTAAACTACCTGCTGCCGTAATCAACCCCGACTGTTTAAAATTATTTTCCGCTTGTAATATCCCTACCAAATATTGATTAATCATTTGCAATAATAAATGGACAAATAAAACCACTGACCAAAGGTTTTGGTGAATGATAAAGTCGGGCAAAAAAATTGACAGGATGCTTGTTTGTCGGAGCAAAAAATACATGAGCCCAAAAGCGGTTAATAACACAAGTGTTAGTGATATAACCAAGGGAATCACTTTCCCTTTGGCTAATTTATTACCTGCTAAAAAATAAACAATCGCTGACGGAAGACCTAAGCCAAGCAATAAAATCATCAATGCACTAAAACTAACATAAAGCGCCAATTCGCCCTGCCCTGTAGCACCGAGCATGCGAGCTGCCAATACAGAACAAATAAAATTGCAAATCACGGAAACAACCTGTGCTGAATAGGTAGCCATGATATTTTTTTTATAATGCGACATTGGATTCAAAAGTAATTCGAATATTTATTTTTATTTAAAAAACAATCATTTCTCTCAACACATATCTCACATCTCCTATCTATCTTTACAGCCTTTTTCATGCAATATAAATACATTACGATAGAAGGAAATATTGGCGCGGGCAAAACAACGCTCTCCCATTTGCTGCAAGAAACATTTAATGCCAAACTCGTCCTTGAACAATTTGCTGACAATCCTTTTCTACCAAAGTTTTATCAAGATAGACAAAAATATTCATTCCCACTTGAGCTCTCTTTTTTAGCCGACCGTTACAAGCAACTCAAAGAAATGCTTTCAAACCGCGACTTATTTAGTGAGTATATTATTGCTGATTACTTATTTATCAAAAGCAAGCTATTTGCCAAAGTAAACCTTCCGGAAGATGAGTATAAATTATACGAAACCCTCTTCGACATTATTTATCCCAGTTTACCCCAGCCTGATTTGGTGATTTTTTTGGATGCCCCTCTTCAAAAACTAAAGTTGAATATCAAACTAAGGAACAGGGATTATGAGCAGCAGATCGAAGACCAATATTTAAGAGAAATACAAGAATCCTATTTGCAATATATAAAATCAGACACGCAACGAACTTTGATTATCGACACCTCTCAAACTGATTTTTTAAACAATCCATTGCAGTTTCAACAATTGCTCAACTACCTGCAAAACGATTATTCTTTTGGTCGGCATTATTTGCATTTTTAATGATTTTTATCATTTTTTCATGAAAAAATGCAGTTTTTGTGTCATTTTTTGCTAATTTCGCATACTTTTTAATTATTCACTCAAAAAAATAACAATGGCAAACCAGAAAATTTTAGACCTTTTAGGCGACAAATCAGCTTACTATTTAGATCACAAATGCGAAACCATTTCAAAAGACAGTTTATATGCTCCTTCTAAAAAAGCAATTGATGAAGTATGGGCAGGAAGTAATCGCAACATTCAAACGTTGAAAAGCATCCAAGCATTATTGGGCAACGGACGTCTTAAAAATTCTGGTTATGTATCTATTTTACCTGTCGATCAGGGGATAGAACATAGTGCTGGGGCTTCATTTGCACCAAATCCTATTTATTTTGATCCTGAAAATATCGTAAAATTAGCCATCGAAGGTGGTTGCAATGCGGTGGCTTCAACTTATGGTGTATTAGGAGCTGTGGCTCGTAAATATGCCCATAAAATTCCTTTTATTGTAAAAATCAATCACAACGAATTTTTGAAATATCCAAATGGATTTGATCAAATCATGTTTGGCTCCATCAGAGATGCCTGGAATATGGGTGCTACTGCTGTAGGCGCAACTATTTATTTTGGTAGTGATGAAAGCACTCGTCAAATACAAGAAGTGGCCAAAGCTTTTGAATATGCACATGAATTAGGTATGGCTACCGTATTGTGGTGTTATTTACGTAACAGTGGTTTCAAAAAAGACGGTGTCGATTATCATGCAGCGGCCGATCTTACCGGTCAGGCAAATCATTTAGGTGTAACAATTCAGGCAGATATTATCAAACAAAAATTACCTTCAAACAATGGAGGCTATAATGCACTCAATTTTGGCAAAACACATAAAGATGTTTATTCAAAACTTACTACAGACCATCCAATTGACCTTACGCGATATCAGGTAGCTAATTGCTATATGGGTCGTGTAGGTTTGATTAATTCAGGTGGCGAAAGCAAAGGTGCTACCGATATGGCAGAAGCAGTGATGACTGCTGTGGTCAACAAACGTGCGGGTGGTATGGGACTTATCAGTGGTCGTAAAGCATTCCAGAAACCAATGAAAGAAGGTGTGGAATTGCTCAATACCATTCAAGATGTATATTTAGACAAAAGTATTTCATTAGCTTAAATCATTTTAAAGTATAAATGTAAAAGCCATCCTCATTGGGTGGCTTTTTTTATGGGTCAAAGGCTGGGATCTATTTGACCATGCAATCATGAGATTATACAAGCATGTATATTATGCCGATAGCGTTTTTGTATGAGTCTGTTTTCATCAGCCAAAACAACTACAGCATTGGCATAATAGCATTTAGCTTTAAACAAAAGTATAAAAGCGAATGGTATTACTTGTTAAAAAAAATGAATACTGTAAATGATTCGTGAAATTATGTAATACCATTTGCTCTATCAATGCCGAACTTTGTAAGCATAGGAGCCATTTGCAAATGGTCAATATTCATTTAAAAAAAAATATTTATGAAAATACAAAAAACAGTTGGCACATTCTTGATAGGTGCAGCCATTGGTGTAGTTGCGGGTATATTATATGCACCTAATTCAGGTAAGAAAACACGTCGTAAAATCATTAATCAAAAAGATGATATGATGGATATGATGAAAGTAAAATTGCATGGTGTGCTTGAAGATATGAAAGATAAGTTGGAAAATACCGCTGAAAAAGCCATTCAATTTCTTGAAATTGAAAAAGCGTTGAATGCGAAAATCATGAAATTGACTTTGAAAATACAAGACGAATGTCCTGAATTGACTAAATACATTGAAGAAATGCCCAACAATTCATTTACATCAACAGATACAGAAATCACTTTGCGTAATTTGCAAGCCTATGCCTTATCTCTTGAAACGATGCATAAAAAATATTTAGCCGAACATCCAATACCTACTAAGGCCAAATAATTTATATTGTTGAAGGTTTAAGTTTATAAACCCTGCAAACCCGATATGAAATGCCATCGTCACATTAAAGAAGAAGAATTGTTATTCGCTTTAATGCAATATGAGTAAGATTTACACAAATAATTTTCAGACCATTTTATAAATACTCTTGGTATACTTTGGAATAGTCCAATGTTCATTATCACAATGAAAATAAAATATTATTTCAATCTGCATTTATTAATATGATTGAATAATTTTTGTCATGGGGCATTTTGCATATCATTTTCAGGTCAGTTAAAACGGATGTATAGAACATCAATTATACAACAATGCAGGGTTCTTAAAAATAATTAAAAGTATCAACCTTATTATTTTACACAATAATTATTTTATCCTATATTTGCACTCCTTAAATGGACGATGTAGCTCAGTTGGTTAGAGCATCAGATTGTGGTTCTGAGGGTCGTGGGTTCGAGACCCATCATTGTCCCAGCTTTAAATTAGCCTTTCGAAAGAGAGGCTTTTTTTATGGATGAAAAGTCATTTTTTTGGCCTGTGCCCGATAAAAAAAACCGCCACACACCCCAAACACAAAACCTCCAATATGGGCCCAGTAAGCCACCCCAGCGGTTGCCACCCCTATAGACCCCATGCCCGACATGAATTGTTGTACGATCCAAAAACCTAAAAAATAGATTGCCGAAACATTGAAAGTGGTGAGGAATAATATAAAAAATATTTTGATTTTAGAATGCGGAAACATCACCAGATAAGCACCCAAACAAGCAGCAATAGCACCTGAAGCACCCACACATGGCACCTCACTCCCAGCATTAAAAAACACATGGGTAAGGGTGGCCACTACCCCACCTGCTAAATAAAACAACAGAAATTTAAAATTACCTATTGTTGCTTCTATATTATCGGCAAACACCCACATAAACAGCATATTACCCAACAAATGCATGACACCTCCATGTAAAAACATAGAAGTAATAACAGTATGCCATTGTTTAAACTGCATAAGTTCATTTGGGATACAGCCATAATCCATTACAAAACGTTGTTGCAAATCGTTTGGCATCATAAACTGCATGGCAAAAACAGCTATATTGGCCGCAATGATAAGGTAAGTGAAGAAGGCTTTGTGGCCATGTTTGATATTGGCATCGCCGATGGGAAAAAACATAGAGGTTACTTTTTTATCGATTGAAGGTGCATCTATTATTTAGCTATATAAGTAAATATACTATCCATATTGACTTGCTGATACAATATTTTTTGCAACACCTTTTCTTTATTGTAAATCATGATTTGTGGTATCCCGTTATAATTAAATAAATCTTTTGCAATATCTGAGTGATCGGCTGATACAATAAACTGGGGATTTTTTTCAACATGTAAATCGGCATCTTTGATAAAAAGGGGAAGGTCGGCCCAATAATCTTTGATACACATAAACAAAACGGTGGTTTGCATTAAACTTGCCTGATGTTGGAGTAATGTTTTACAAGCCTTTACACAATGATCGCATGTAGGATTAAACAAAATCACCAAAAGGGAATGATCTTTTGGAATTTCGGTCTCCTGCATGATTTTGTCGGCAGAGGTCCTCACTTGAAAAGTAGGCAGTTTGGCACCCGTTATGGTAAGTGGTTTTTGTAATTCCTTTGCCTGTTGCTCTTGAATTTTGGCAATGGCCACTTGTTCTTCAAGCGTCAATTTTTTTTTCTTTTGCGAAAAAACGTGCAATGAAAGCAATGTCAATAGAACTAATAAAGGTAATTTCTTCATTTTAAATAATTGAATGTTTGTGATGTAACCATAAGTCAGCCAATACCATATAGGTATAAGCTTCTACAATAGGAATGGCCCGAGGCACTGCACATACATCATGTCGACCACCTATTTGAATACTTGCTGTTTGTAATTGTTTGTTGATCGTGCGTTGCGTTTGCTGAATACTTGATATTGGTTTTAAGGTTACTTTAAAACCTATATCCATACCTGTGCTGATACCCCCTAAAATACCTCCGTGTCGATTACTTTCCATACTGATGGTATTGCCATCGCTGATAAAGGCATCGTTGTGGGCACTGCCTTTCATGCCAGCACTTAAAGTGCCGGTACCATATTCAAAAGCTTTTACGGTATTGATATTTAACATGGCATGTGCCAATTGGGCTTGTAATTTTCCAAAAATGGGCTCACCAATACCCGCAGGTAAATTTTTGATAATGCAGCGAATAGCACCTCCGAGGGTATCACCAGCCTCCGCTGTGTCGGCAATAAGCTGTAGCATTGCCTCCGTTGTAGCCTTATCAGGACAACTAACTGCTGACTGTTGAATGGCAGATTGGCTTGCTTCAAAAGGTTCACCCAGGGTCACATTACCTATTTGCGTTACATAAGTGATGGTTTCAAGCGGAAAATAATGGCAAAGCAACTGTCTCGCTATTTCGCCTGCTGCTACCATTGGCGCAGTTACCCGAATTGAGCTACGCCCACCACCACGATGGTCTCTATAACCATATTTCATATCATAAGCTGCATCTGCATGACCGGGTCTGTATACATTTTTTAAATGATCATAATCGGCTGATTGAGCATCTTCATTTTGAATAAGGATTCCAATAGGCGTCCCTAAAGTTTTAGATTCAAATACCCCAGAAACAATGCGTACAGTATCTGTTTCTTTGCGAGCTGAAGCATAAAAATGTTGTCCTGTTTTGCGTTTATCAACGGCTTTTTGTATTAATGCAATATCTAACAACAAGCCTGCAGGACACCCCTCTAATACACAGCCCACAAGCGCTCCGTGCGATTCGCCAAAAGAAGTAACTTTAAATAAATTGCCGAGTGCATTCATGATTTTGTGATTGGGCAAAACTGCTTATACGATTATTGTTTTACATTTTTATCTTTGCTACATGCTGACTTTATATTCAAATATCAAACAATTAGTTCAAATAGAAGACAATCATGAACAAAAAATTCATGTTAAAGGAAATGACATGAAATATTTACCTCTATTGAATGATGCTTGGTTGCTGATAGAAGATGATTGTATCAAAGACTTTGGGGCAATGTCTGAGTTCCCTGAACATTTAACGTCAGATCAAACAATTGATTGCGAGGGGCAATATATTTTACCGACCTGGTGCGACTCACATACCCATTTGGTTTTTTCGCATTCGCGTGAGCATGAGTTTGTTGATCGCATTCAAGGCTTGAGTTATGAGCAAATTGCCCAAAAAGGGGGAGGTATACTCAACTCTGCAAATCGGATGCATGATATCAGCGAAGATGCATTGTTTGACCTTTCACTGCAAAGATTGCATCAGGTGATTAGCATGGGAACAGGTGCTATAGAAATCAAAAGTGGTTATGGGCTTAATACGGCAGGAGAATTAAAAATGTTGCGTGTGATTAAACGATTAAAAGAACAAAACCTTATACCCATTAAAGCTAGTTTTTTAGCTGCACATACCTACCCCATTGCTTATAGAGAGAATCATGAAGGGTATCTCAAACTCATCATAGAAGAGATGTTGCCACAAGTTTGCGATGAAGGTTTAGCAGATTATATGGATGTATTTTGCGAGAAAGGTTTTTTTAATGTTGATGAAACCGATCGTTTGTTGACTGCAGCAGGACGTTACGGGTTGAAACCCAAAATACATGCCAATCAGTTGTATAACAGTGGTGGGGTACAAATCGGTGTAAAACACCAGGCTATCAGTGTTGATCATCTTGAAACCATGGATGATGCGGAAGTAGCCTGTTTACAACAATCTGATACGATACCCACCTTACTTCCGGGGGCGGCATTTTTTTTAGCCATGCATTACCAGCCAGCACGCAAGTTGATTGACGCTAATTTGCCAGTTGCTTTGGCTACTGATTATAACCCAGGTAGTTGCCCAAGTGGCAATATGAATTTTATATTATCACTCGCTTGCACCCAAATGCGTATGACACCTGAAGAAGCCATCAATGCGGCCACCTTGAATGGAGCGGCTGCCATGGAATACCAACATCAGCTAGGTAGCATTCGAAGGGGTAAACGGGCAAACTTCATCATCACCAAACCGATGTCAAGCTTGGCTTACCTGCCCTATGCATTTGGTGAAAGTATGATTGACAAAGTAATAATCAATGGAAAACGATGCTGACCTCTATGATACAATACCCCTGGTATTAAACAGTTGTTTCTGCTGGTATCAAGGATGCATATAATTTTTCATACATAGGGATAATATTATTGATATTGAACTTTTCAGCTTGAGCCAATGCGTTCTTTTTAAATTGGGCTAATTTTTCTTCGTCTTGTAACAATGCCAAACTAAAAGCAGCCATCGCATCCACATCCCCTACTTCGGTAAGATAACCAGTAACGCCATGAATATTGATTTCGGGTATGCCCCCTGCATTGCTTGAAATAACCGGCACCTGACAACCCATGGCTTCCAAAGCGGCTAAGCCAAAACTTTCATAAGCACTGGGTAATAAAAATAAATCTGTAATAGATAGGATTTCTTCTAATTTTTCTTGTTTACCTAAAAAACGAATATCATCACAGGTACCTAATTCTCTGCATAAGGCTTCCATCGACTGCCTTTCAGGGCCATCTCCAATCATCAACAATTTACATGGAAGTTGTTTTCTTACTTTTTCAAAAGTATAAATAACATCTTCCACCCTTTTTACTTTCCTAAAGTTTGACACATGGGCAAGTATTTTTTCGCCGTTAGGGGCCAGCATCTTTCTGAAATGATCTTTATTACTTTGTGAAAAACGTTTAATATCCACAAAGTTGGGAATCACATGTATTTCTTTTTCAATATCGAAATATTGCAATGTTTCTGCTTTTAAATTATCTGATACTGCTGTGATAGCGTCTGACTCATTGATAGAGAAAGTAACAACGGCCTCATACATTTTATCTTTGCCAACCAAAGTAATATCTGTGCCATGAAGGGTGGTGATATAAGGAATATTTTTCCCTTTTTTTCTTAAAATCTGATTCGCCAAATAAGCCGAAGAGGCATGTGGTATAGCATAGTGGACATGCAATATTTCGAGACCTTCATTTAAAATTACATCTACCATCGTGGAACTAAGAGCCGACTCATAAGGCGGAAAATCAAACAAAGGATAGGTAGGTACTGTCACTTCATGATAAAAGATATTGGGGTGAAAAGCATCTAAACGTACGGGTTGTTGATAAGTAATAAAATGCACAATATGACCTTTGTCGGCAAGTGCTTTGCCCAATTCTGTTGCTAACACGCCACTTCCACCAAAGGTGGGATAACATACGATACCTATTTTCATCACTTAAAAATTAAATTTACTAAAATGCAAATTTAAAGGATTATTCCTTACCAATAGTGGATAATGCTGACAGCATATAGAGATTAGTGATACTGTTACATTGTGAAAAGAAAGTGCGCAAAATTAAAATGGGATTATTGATTTTCATGGGCCTGCTTAGTAATTTTACCTCATGCAACAATATTTAGCACTTCTCAACCACCTTTTAGAAAATGGGGCTACAAAAGCAGACCGAACCGGCACCGGCACCATTAGCAGCTTTGGCTATCAAATGCGTTTTGATTTAAATCAAGGGTTTCCGATGGTGACCACAAAAAAATTGCATCTAAAATCGATTATCTACGAATTATTATGGTTTATCAAAGGTGATACCAATGTTCAATATCTTCAAGATCATGGGGTAAAAATATGGGACGAATGGGCTGACGAACAAGGAAATCTGGGACCAGTATATGGCAAACAATGGCGAAGCTGGGTCGATAAAAATGGACAAACCCATGATCAACTCAAAACCGCCATCGAATTATTAAAACATAACCCCGATAGCAGAAGAATCATTATCAACGCATGGAATGTGGGAGATCTTGCAGAAATGGCCCTCATGCCTTGTCATACCCTATTTCAGTTTTATGTAGCCAATGGCAAACTCAGTTGTCAATTGTACCAACGGAGCGCTGATGTATTTTTGGGCGTTCCCTTCAATATTGCTTCCTACGCACTTCTTACCATGATGATGGCACAAGTATGCGACCTGCAATTGGGTGAGTTTATACATACGTTTGGCGATGTACATATTTACACCAATCATCTTGAACAGGTAAAATTGCAACTTAGCCGAACTCCGTATGCCCTTCCAACCATGAAAATGAACCCTGAAAGAAAAGCACTTGAAGATTTTATTTTTGAAGATTTCACCCTCGAAAACTATGAATCGCACCCCCATATTAAAGGTGCAGTAGCTGTATAATAAAATCAATGCCCTAAATAGATTTGGCATCTCATTGATTAAAAATGGGTCTGTTCTTCAATCACTTTGGGTGAACAGCTTCAGGCATACACGATAAAAGTAAAAAAGGAGGTATGGCAAAATAGATTATTTTTGTATTCGTGCTGAGCTTTCAAATCTTCACTTCATCATTTTATACCAGTATTTTAAATCAAACAATAAGTACCTAAACCAATATTTATCATGAAACTTACACTCATCGTTGCCGCTTCACTCAACAATGTTATTGGTGTCAATAATACATTGCCCTGGCATTTACCTGCTGATTTAAAATATTTTAAAAATCTTACTACAGGGCATTCTATTGTAATGGGTCGAAATACATTTGAATCTATTGGCAAACCGCTTCCTAATCGTGAAAATATTGTATTAACAAGGGTGAAAGATTTTACTATTCCTGGGGTTATTGTCAAAAACACCTTAGAACAAGTATTCGAATACTGTAAAAATAAGCAAGAAGTTTTTGTTATTGGAGGTGATACCATCTATAAACAAACACTGGCCATGGCTGATACCATTTATCTCACCCGGGTTCACACAACGATCGAACAGGGAGATGCCTTTTTCCCTGAATTATCAACAGATATCTGGACAAAAACAGATTCTTATTTTCATGAGAAAGATGAAAAAAATCAATATGATTACACTTTTGAAACTTGGAAAAAAATACAATAAAGAGGGAGTGTTTATTCATGTTGCGTTGAATATGTTCAGGCCATTTCGTACAAAAACATGAAGCCGTTTATGAGCCATTTCATGACATCATTACTGAAGTTTTTCAACCGCTTTTTGCAACATCAAATCATCATGACTCATCATCATATATTTTGCATTGCTATTAAAATACAAATTGGCAAATGCCGCTTTTAACGCACTCAACAATTTGCTTTTATAATTTGCATATGCATTGAGTTGAAGACTGGGTATATGTTTTTTTAAAAAATCAAAAAACAATTGACTCATGATTTGATTCATTTGAAATTCGTTTTCATATTGATTTTCATTTTTAAATACTTGAAATTCATTTTTATGAAAGTAATAATACTGTGCTGCGAAAAGTTCGGGTAAATTATAATTGTACAATGAATCTAACAAAGCATGCTGTGTAGTATCTAACAATACCTGAATATCAGGTTTAACACCCTCATTGCCAAAAACCTCTTTTTTTGCACTTGTATAATAAACCTTTTTGCCTGTTTGCTGGCTGGTATCTATACTGGTGAGTGAACCTTGTACATACCGACTATATATTTCATGCTGGTACTGTCTTTTGCCTTGACTATAATCTTTTTGGATGCACCTGCCCGATGGCAGATAATATCGCGCCACCGTGATACGGATAGCCGCATGATTAGGCAATGAAAATTGTTCTTGTACAAGTCCTTTGCCATAACTACGTCTGCCTATTACAAGCCCCCTATCTAAATCCTGTACTGCGCCAGCCAATATTTCACTGGCAGAGGCTGAATTTTCGTTTATCAAAATACCCACTGCCCCTTTTTCAAATATACCCTTATTTTTCGAAAGTACTTTTTCTTCATGGTCTTTACTTTTGGTTGTTAGTAAAGTATGCTCTCCGGGTATTAGCTCATCTAAAATAGAAGTCACTGCATCCATATAGCCTCCGGGATTATCACGCACATCGATGATTAATTTTGTAATACCCCTGTCAATTAATAACTGTAAAGCCTCTTTAAACTCTTCGTACGTATTTTCAGAAAACATTCGAATAGCGATATAACCGATATCTTTATGCTGAGGCATCACATAAGAAGCAATGATGCTGCTATAGGCGATGTTTTCTCTTTGCAATTGCAAGTTCACTTGTTTACCATCAGGCTTTCGAATACCCAACATTACGGTTGATTTCTTTTTCCTTTTATCAGTTTGATGACTTGCTCGTCTTCCAACTTTTTACCTGCAATAAGGCTATCATCAATTTGTAAAATGATATCCCCTGCACTGATGCTCGACTTGCTTGCTGGGCTGTTTTGCATCACTGACAAAACGCGCACGCTATCCTGGTATATAAAAACTCAATACCTATTCCATATATATTGCCTTCCAGCTCTTCATTTACTCGGTCTGTTTCCTGGGGAGGAATATATACAGTATGAGGGTCTAATGAAGTCAGTATGCCATCGATTCCATTTTCATACAATGTATTTTTATCAATACTATCTACATACTTTTCATTCAGTAAGTTGATGAGGTAATCTAAATGGGTTTGATCACTTTTTGATGCTAACAGTCCAGGTTGATTAAAATAATAACTTGAAGCTATTTTAAATCCTAAAAACATACCTACTATAAGCACCAAAGCAAATAATAAAGGTTGGTAAAAGGGTTTATAGGGTTGGCTTTCCACGTTAGGTAATCACGAAATAGCAAAAGACTATTCTACAGTAAATGATTTTTTAAGTTCTTTTGCTGCCGTAAAATCTGCTGAGGTAAATTCGTTGGTACCAACATATAAGGTAACCTCATAGGTGCCGGTAGCGCCCGAAACGATATAATTGTGTCGGAGTACACTATCCATCATTGGACCAGGTTTTAACCAAATGAATTTTTCATAATATTCAGAACAATTCAGCAGGTATAAGGTATCTCCTACTTTTACTTTTTCTTTTGAGAAAGTGAAACAAGCCTTGGTAGTCCCTGTTTTTTTACAAGATGAAAAAGCAAACAAACAAATAATAGACAGTAAAAGAGAAGTGCGTAACATGTGAGGATACTTTATTTTAGGGATAAAAGTAATCGTTTTTTTTAAATTGTAAAAAAGTATTTAGATTATTAATAATTGTCGCATCTTCAAACTATTAGAAACAATATCAAAACAGAAGTCGATTCCTTCCACTTTTTTTAGAAAAACAGGCAGTTGCTGAATCTTTTCCTGGTATTGAAAATTGCCTTTGAGTAACCAAATAAAGTCAATATTTTTGGCATCAGGCATCATATAATTTGTTTTTCGTCGATTGCAAAAAATATAGTGTTCAATCAGTTTTTCTTCATCTTTATATTCAAAAACGGGAAAAAAATGTTGTTGGATTTGTATTTCCAGCTCATGATTCCGTACAAAAGAAAAAGCAAGACGTTGATTGATATACGATATCAGCTGGTAATATTCAGAGGCGCTCACGATGCCTATCAGGCGTACATCTTCAAAAAACTCATCTTCTAAATCTGAGTTATCGAGCACCTGATTTTTGGGTTTACTTATTTTCATGCGGTGACCAGTAATGGTTTTTAAAATCCTGAATTTGATCATCTATAATCTGAATACCTTCGGCCTCCAGCAACTCCTGCATGAGGGTAGGCGTTGCAAAATGATGTTTACCCGTAAGCACCCCATTTCGATTGACTACCCGATGGGCTGGCACTGCAGGTTTGGCATGATGACTGGCATTCATAGCCCAACCCACCATTCGCGAAGTCGCTTTTACCCCAATATGATCGGCAATAGTGCCATAGGTCGATACCTTTCCTTTAGGTATTTGGCGCACCATGGCATATACTTTTTCAATCCATGTAATTGTATCCTGATTATTCGTGGGTTTCATGCTGATTTGCCTTTAATTGTTTTTGTATATATTGTTGTTTTTTAATGGGGTCAAGTACATTTTTATACGCAAATGGACAATGCAAGCAACCATTGCCGCAACAATAACCTCTTTTAAGCAAATAAGCGGCTGTAAAAACATACAAACCTTCCTCATTTACATAGAGTTCATCATCATCAAAGAGGGGTTTCTTCATGAACACTTTTTTTAGGAGGCACTACAATGGGCTCTGTAGGCAATTGAAAACTTACATACTTAATAATACGATGATCGGCTAAATGCATTCCTTCGTAAAACGTTTGAATATTAAGGGGAAAATCAGGCACCCCTTTGCTATAAATATCGGCTTGGTTTTGGATGATAGTACAATGATGGTGAGCAATCATTTCGAGCGTAAATTCATATAACTCACTTGAATCAGTTTTAAGATGAATCACGCCCCAGGCTTTAATAATTGTTGATACATGGCCAGAAACTTATGATGTGTCAGGCGATTTTTGGCTTTGGAAGCCCTTAAAAATGGATCGGGAAAGGTAATCCAGATTTCGCTGATGCTTTGTGGGGCAAAATATTGCAGGATAGTCTCGATACGAATGCGAAGAAAGCAAACATTTTTTATCAGCTCATTTAAGGCTTTTTGTGCACCCACAAACATCCGATTGCCTTTGATATCTACCCCAATAAAATTTTTAGCGGGAAAAGCTTTGGCCATATTCACGGTATATTCTCCTTTACCACAAGCGAGTTCTAATACGATGGGATGCTCATTCTGAAAAACGCCTGTCCATTTGTCTGCCATGTTTTCAGGAAACTCAAACACATGTTGAAAAGTTTTAATAGCCGCAAAGCGTGTTAATTTTTTAGCTTTCATACCACGAAATTACAAATTCCCTTATGGATGTTTCATTTTTTATTTTAAAAATCTAAATTAAATACCATAGTTCATATTAAATTTGTGATGTAAAAAAAATATTCATGACAGCAGACATTGAAAAATACTTAGTCACACAGAAGATAGCATGAAGAAAGCTATTAGCCATTTGGAAGTAGAAATATTAAAAATCAGAGCGGGCAAAGCCTCACCTCAGATGTTAGATGGCATACAAACCGAATATTATGGTGCACCCACCCCTATTTCGCAAGTGTCAAACATCAGTATTGTAGATGCCCGTACCATCACCATACAACCCTGGGAAAAGAATATGCTGGCTCCGATTGAAAGAGCGATTATGGCGGCCAATATTGGCATTACCCCACAAAATGATGGGGTGATTATCAAACTCTATTTACCACCATTGACAGAAGAACGCAGAAAAGAATTTGTAAAGAAAGTGATGGCAGAAGGTGAACATGCCAAAGTAGCGATTCGCAATATCAGACGTGATAATATGGAAGCTATCAAGAAACTACAAAAAGATGGTATGAGTGAAGATTTGGCCAAAGATGCAGAAACAAGAATACAGGCCATGACTGATAAAAAATCATAGAAACAGATCAACATTGTGCCAGCAAAGAAAAAGAACTGATGACTGTATAAACCATGTTTGAAACAGTCAAAGAATATTTACATCACAATTGGTTGTTGGCCATTTCAACACCCATCTATACGGTACTTATCTTATTGGAAGTGTTGTTAAGCAATTATCAACACAAAAAGTATTATACCTTCAAAGAAACACTCATGAATTTTTGGCTCAATATTGCCAATGCATTACTGGGTTTGAGTATTAAGGTAGGCGTACTGGCTATGCTTGCCTGGTTTTATACTTTTCATATCAATAGTATTGAAGAACCTATTCTGTACTGGACTTTATTATTTATAGGGCTTGACTGTTGTTTTTATTTTGAACATCGCAGTGAGCATTATTCAAGAATTTTGTGGGCAGTTCATGTCACCCATCATTCATCGCAAGAGTTTAATTTAACTACAGGTTTTCGTTCGTCTGTGTTAAGACCATTTGTATCCTGCTGGTTTTTTATACCCCTGGTGCTGCTCGGTTTTAAACCTTTAGACATTTTGCTCATGGATGCGATTTGTCAGATTTATGGCATCATTGTACACACCCGATACATCAAAAAAATGCCAGTATGGTTTGAAACCTTTTTGTGAGTCCATCGCACCATGGGGGCATCAGCAAACAATATCATCTATCTGACAAAAACATGGGAATGGTCCTTTTAAATTTGGGCAAGTTATTGGTGTACTTTTCAAGCAGAGCTCGATCATGAAAAGGTGGTGTGTAAACCCAAAAACCCTCCATACCCACACCACCCCACACGTATCATCACCCATGAATTGGAACAATTGTTTCGCGGCCTTTCAAGGTGGCCGCTGTTAAACAGGCACTTCAATACATTTTCAACCCCCAGGATGGGGACCATAAGGGCAAAGAAAAAGGCAAAAAAAATAAAAAAGAAATGGGGGGAAAAAAAAATAAAAAATTTACAAATCACCCAACCCCCGTTCCCTTTTTTTTTTCTCTCACTCCTTCAAAATAAAATAAGCTGCCAAATAAAGCCATAAAGAGGATGCCGCTTTGACGAGAGAGGATATTTTCGGTGAGACATGTGAGCATTAAAATGAAAATGAAAAACAGGTATAGGAAATGCCGTTGTTGCAATGCTTTTTTTAGGTGTATCACAAAGATCCCTACAAAATAAAGAAAACCTGCAAGTCCAAAACAAAGCCATTGATTCAACCATTCATTGTGGGTATTGTATGAATAAAAACCCATACCCGTCACCTTGCTCATCAATAAATAAGTCATGTCGAGATGCTGTTGCAATTGCACGGGACCAAGCCCCCAAAGCCAAAATTGCCTGAGCAAATTGAGATCTACCTGCAAAATCAGTTGCCTAAATTGCATAGAATTGTCAATCATAAGGGTGTTAGGATGCATTCCAAAAGAGATCACCTCATCGATTCGTTGTTGAAATGACGGAAGCAGAAAATAAAGGCCCAGCAATGAGAGACAAGCAATCGCAAACAGTGCACCTTTGTAGATTGGCTTCCAAGAAAGTACAAACAAAAAATAATAAAGATAGATGAGCCCTGCAATCAACAATGAAATTTTGGGTGATAATAAAAGTAATAAGAGTATGAATAGAAAATGAATCGAAAGAAGTGCCAAGTAATGTAAGGACTTGAATGAACGATCATACAACAAAATCACCAAAGAAAAACAACAAAACATACCATAATAAGTAGGATGTATATGTCCTATTTTATCAAATGTTTCACGATATGTTACATGATGGATGCTGCTAAAAGTGAAATGCTGTAGCAACTGATAAAAAACCAGGCCATTTGTACAAACACCATGTAGCAGATTTGCACCTACAAACCATTTCAATGAGGATTGAAAGGAATTGTTCGACATTTTTAATAATAAGGGTATGACAAAGGGCAAACAGAAAAGCGCTATTTTTCGTTCTAATAATTGATAAAGCAGATATCGCATTTCTGGTGTGGTGAGCGGCAAATAGGCTAGATAAAATAAATAGCCCACTCCGAGCAAGCCTGCCAAGCAACACTCTTGAAGCGTAAGTTTTATTCGATAAGCAATGGCCATGATAACAGTTAGGATACTACAAACTATGAAGAGCCATGTTTGTATAGCAGGAGGTAGAAAAAAAGATACAAACAACAGTCTGAACATCCAGGGAATGGTCTGTATGGAATAGGACTGCATCATGATTGTTTTTTAAATAGGGCAAATTGCTCCGATACAAACTGCTGAAATGATTGTTTAAAATGTGATGCTGAAAACCTGGCAGCATGCTGACTAATCACAAGGTGATTAACCAAAGGCGCTTGTTCAAACTTCATCACTACTTTTTGGATGGCTACTGCCGTTTGCTCTTCAAAAAAATAACCTGTAGTTCCATCAATTACCGTTTCGCGATAACCGCCATAGTTAAGGGCTAACACGGGTGTACCTGTCGACTGTGCTTCTACACACATAATGCCGAAATCTTCTTTAGCGGCAAAAATACAAGCTTGTGCATTTTGCATATATAAAATCAATTCATCATCATGTTGATAGCCAAGCCATATAATATTGGGTATTTGATAAATCAATTTTTTGATGTTTTTACGATCGTACCCATCACCAATCAACACTAATTTTTTATCAGGCATTTGTTTAAAGGCGTTGATGATGATATCCATTTTTTTGTAAGGCACAAAACGACCGACTGCTAAATAAAAAGCTTGACGTGGGTTGTTGTTTAATACAAATTTAGTGGTTTTGACGGGTGGGTATATCACAACGGCATCGCGTTGATAAATCGCTTTTATTTGTTGTTGTATATGTTTTGAATTGGCAATAAAATAATGTACTTGCGTGGCAG
Source organism: Bacteroidota bacterium (assembly GCA_016711825.1). Lineage (GTDB taxonomy): Bacteria > Bacteroidota > Bacteroidia > Chitinophagales > Chitinophagaceae > OLB11. The sequence goes on from JADJSG010000004.1 coordinate 503,455, forward strand.
ATTTTAAATCCCAGCGACGAATAAAGGGGAGTATTTTGCGTATAAGCCATAACTTGAAACCTGAAAAATTTTCTAAATAATCTTCATTTAAATACCAGGCATATCGCATGGGGGTATGACAATAACAAATATGCAATTGATGCTTAGGATGCTTAAACCCTTTTGCAATGGCATGTGAAGAACTGATATAAATCTCAGCATCCTTCACTTTTAAATGCTGAATAGCAAAAGGCATCAGGGGCAGTAGTACTTTATAAATCTTATTGATATAGGGCACATATTGCATCCATGATGTGTGACAAGGGGCTCCTTGAAGTATCTCCTGGTTTTCGTCAGCGTTGAGTTTATTAAATAAAGTATATAAATCAATCTGCTCTTCTTTATACATCGATAGTATCTCGCTCACTACTTTTTCAGAGCCTGCATTGACACGTAACCAATCATGAATAAGTGCTATGTTCATGAGGCTTGCATGGTTTTATAAATGATATCTGCTGAAACTTGATAATCATATTTCTTCAACATCGCTTCAATAGTTGAAGCTTGAGCCATTGGCTTATTGGGGATTTCGTTTAACATTTTTGTCAAGGTACGCACTGCTGTCACATCACAAAAATAAACAGCCCCATCATATAATTCCCTAAAAACTGGTATATCTGAGCATATTACTTTGCATTGATAATACAAGGCTTCAAGTATGGGTATGCCAAATCCTTCATACACTGACATAAAGCATGCGATGGATGCTTTGGCATAATACATTTTTAACAGGCTATCTGAGGCTTCTTCAATATATACGATGCGCTCATTTCGTTCCGACTTCTTATATTGATAAATGGCATTGGGTTTGCCGATAATCACCAATGTATAATCATTCAATAAATCTGAGGCTAAAAAGGCTTCAATAATCAAGTGGGTATTTTTACGATTACTCAAGGAGCCCACTGTAAGTATGATTTTTTCTTTTTGAAAATTATTCTGAAAGTCGCTCAGCATACTCACACCGATACCATTATAGGTCGTACTTATTTTAGATTCCGATATTTTATATTGCTGTGCAATGGCTTGTTTAACGGTTTCACTGACTGTAAAAATATGGGTAACCCGATAACATAAACGAGCTATTGCAAACTGATACCAGCGGCTAAATAAGGTGGTATTGAACTGGGGATATAATTTGAAAGATAAATCATGCAAGGTGAGCCACTGCTGCTTATAAAACAAAGGACCCATATTACAAGGTGAAAAAGGAGGGCTTTTTTTTTCGTTGATAAATACAATGGCAAATCTATTTGCTCCCAACGATGCCCTTGGTTGATTCCCATTTTTTGCACCGGTAAATCAAGAGCCCAATCTTGTTGTTTTACAAAAGGAGGACAAAGAAATACAATGTGGGTATCCATTTTTTTCAGTTGCATACAAATTTCAAATGCATACCTTTGTACCCCTGTAAGAGGTTGTGTTACAAAGCGGGCATTTACATATATCATGAATAGTGCTAACTAAATAAAATTTAAACTGCAACTTACATATTTAATGAATGTTATGCAATTTTTAAATCAACTTTATGCATTAAGCAAACGAAATATCATTCTTCGTTATAAGCATTCATTGATTGGTTTTTTATGGGGCTTTATCAAACCCCTTATGTATCTTTTAATCTTTATTGTCATTTTTAGTGCTCAGTTTAGTTCTGTCAAAAACTATGTATTGTATGCGACCTCTGGCATTTTGTTTTGGTTTTTCTTTTCTAATATAGTCAGTCAGGGTATTCAAAGCATTATACAAGCAGGGGGCATACTCAAATCAGTGAAACTTCCTGCCCTCCTTTTTCCACTTGCAGAAGTCACCACCGAACTATTTAATCTTGCCCTGGCTTTACTTGTTTATTTTATAGTCATGCAATGGTTTGGCATGGTTTATACCTGGCAATTGTTGTGGCTAATACCCATTTTAATTATTTTTTCCGTTTTTAGTTTGGGTATTGCATTAATACTGGCTTCACTCAATGTTTATTTTAGAGATATTGGCATATTATGGAATACCCTGCAACCTGCCTTGTTTTACCTAACCCCTATTGCTTATACTGAAGATTTGATTCCACCACGATTTTCTTTTGTAGTACATGCAAACCCGATTTATGCTTTTATCAAACTTATTCGATACCCTTTGTACGAAGCTCAAGCACCCAATATGCAACTTTTTTTACATTGTACATCTATTAGTTTTTTTACCTTTATCATTAGCCTATTTGTATATTACCGTCTTAAAAACCAGTTTATAACCGCCATTTAAGTGTATGTCTTTATTAGTAGCATTAAATCATGTGAGCATCAGATACAGAAGTAATCAGTCTGGTATATTTTCAATCAAAGATTTAATCACTTCATGGGCCCATCCATTTCAAACCAAAGAGATATTAAAAGACATCACTTTTACCTTACATAAGGGAGAAAGCCTTGGTATTGTTGGGCGAAACGGAAGTGGAAAAAGCACATTACTTAGAGCCATTGCAGGAATCATCACCCCATCAAAAGGTCATTTAAAAACCTATGGAAGCATAGCACCTATTCTTGCATTGGGTGCAGGTTTAGAAGCAGAACTTACAGGATATGAAAACATCCATTTATTACTTTCCTTATACGGAAGAAAAATAAGTGCTCAGGCTATAGAAGAAATAGTGCAATTTTCAGAACTTGACCACCAAACCTTATCTCAGGCTACTAAATGCTATTCATCAGGTATGCTTGCTCGACTCACATTCTCCATTTCATTTTCACATCATTGCGATATTATAATTATTGATGAAGTGCTCGCAGTGGGTGATTTAGGATTTCAACAAAAATGTTTACAAAAAATTAATGACTTAAAAAAAGAAGGTCGATCTATCATCTTTGTATCTCATTTCCCAGAGGAGGTAATCAAAATCTGCGACCAGGCTATATTATTAGAAAACGGATTATTAATTCACAAGGGAACATCAGAAGAAGTATGTCAGCATTACAAAGAACTATTTTAAGCACCGTCGAACTAGGTGTCAAGCCTGTATTCATAGTTTCAGAGCATGATTCGAGCCTAACCTATTTCTCTCTGTTACTCTCCAATCATCTTTTGCCTAAAGGTGAAGCATATAGAGAAAGAGCTCTAATGCCTCATGATAATTATTTTAATACTCCGTATTTAAATCACCTGATTCAGCATGATTACCAAAAATTCAAGTCTTCAGAATTAGAAAGTATTCTTAGTTTACATTTAGAAGAAGGATTTGATACGAAACGTCTTTATGGCATTGCCCTAAGTATAGAGTTTTATCAAAAGTTGAGGAATTCGGAATTACTTTCAAATGGAACGGTCATATTTATCTACTCAGACTTTAAGAGCAAACTGGAAAAGGATAGATTTTTCGAATCAAGTGCACTTGTAGGACAATTAGAAAGTGAGAAATCGATTCTATTTCTAAACAACAAGCTGGCCTATTCCTATCCGAATGAACTCATTGATGAACTGAGGCAATATCTGAACGCAAAAGCATTCAATGTTGAGAAAATTAAACCCCTAGATTTTAATGCATCAGACTGTACATCGTACGAACCCTTCTATAATGATATTTGTAAGGCAAGGGATATAACAAGTTCCAAATTACTAAGCACTTCATCTTTATCCTTTATAATAAGTTTTGATAAGGAAGTTGATATGCGTACATTATCTGAGTATCTATCTTCCATCATTCTAACCAGATCTGAAAAAACAAATATCATTTTACTTTGCGACAATGTCATAAAATTTCAAAAAGAATTGCCCGAAGTGTTTGCTAATAAATTAAGCATACAAGTACTGGCCTCAAATCAGAATCTATCTTTCCAATTAAATGCTTTAATAAAGAATATTCAGGCTGAATGGATCATTATTGATAATCTTTACTTGAAACCAGAGGCTAAAATATGGAATAAGTTAGCCGGAATATCCCAAACGATATATTTTGGAAAATTAGGCATAAAGAAAGAAGAAGCTGAAATTCAACTAAGTGATTTACTTACAAAAGAAATTCCCGAATTTAATATTTGTTTTAAAAGATCTCATTTTGAGGAGATTGGAGGTTTCGATGAGTTTATTAAAAATGAAAAAACGTTTTGGGATTTAGCCCTCCGACTCGTAAATACCAAGCAAAGTACGGCATGGACTTACTCCACAGAATTAGTTATTTCGAAAAAGCAAGAGCCGGAAAGTGAAGACAATTCCTCAAATCAATACATCATTCAAAAACATGAAGCACTGCTTCAACATTGCCTCAATGACGTATTACTGAGTATCAATAAAGATATAGGACTCACTCAAAGTGAATTGAAAGTGCTGCATTATAAAGTGAGTTCACTTAGCTTATTGTTATCGCATTCCAAGGATGAACTTAAATCAATGCAGTCATTGAATGCAGAATTGCATCACCGCATTCAATACCTTGAAAACAACTGGTACCAGAAAATTATACAGAAAACACGTCGGATTAAGAAGATTTTCTTTAAAAAGAAATCGCCGGGCACGGGAACTCTAAAACGAATATGGACCGCATTCAGGTTCCTGCTAAGTAAATCAGGTGTTGGAATACTCCGTAAAGTTTTAGCTAATTTTTTGAAGCATTTGTATCTTCTAATTGAGAAACGACCTGTAGAAATTGTATATCAAGACCAAAAAAAATCCGAAGGGATCTACAATTACCATAATTGGATCTTAAACAAGTTGGATAAAGAGAAACTTGATGATGCGTATTCAGAAGAAGTGGAAACTAACCACGCAGAACCGTTGATAAGTATAGTAATGCCTGTTTACAATCCACCATTGCGATATCTTAAGGAGGCTATTGAATCAGTCGTGAATCAAAATTATCCGAAGTGGCAACTATGTATTGCAGATGATAATTCCCCTAATGAAAAGGTAAGAAAATTACTTCGAGCATATGCAGTTAAAGACCAAAGGATACAGGTTGTCTTCAGACCAGAGAACGGACATATTTCTGCAACCTCTAATTCGGCACTAGAAATAGCCAAAGGTGAGTACGTTTTGTTCATGGATCATGATGATTTGCTTGCCCAGCATTGTTTATGGGAAATTGTCAAAGCTATTAATGCAAATGCATCTCCAGATATTATATATTCAGACGAAGATAAAATTGATGAAAACCGCTTTCATCAAAGCGCCTACTTTAAGCCGGATTGGTCACCTGATCATCTTTTAGCGAGTAATTATATTGGCCATGTTTGCGTGATCAAGAAATCTCTAATTGAGAAAATTCATGGATTTCGATTGGGTTATGAAGGTAGTCAGGATTATGATTTACTTCTTCGGGCCACCGAACGGACAGACAAGATAGTTCATGTCCCAAAGGTCTTATACCATTGGCGAATTCATCAGTTATCTGCAGCTGCCGGCGAAGATGTGAAACCCTATGCCTATATAGCAGCTAAAAAAGCACTTGAAGACACTCTGGATAGACGTGGGCTTAGCGGCAAAGTGCGCTATTTGTCAGGGTTAAGAGGATATCGTATTGATTTCAAAGTCCATAAAGTGGATAAGGTTAGCGTCATTATACCTACCAAAGATCAAACAGAATTATTAAAAAATGCCGTTGATTCTATACTTGCAAAAACGAGTTACTCAAACTATGAGATACTAATATTAAATAACAATAGTACCACCAAGGAGCTGGGTGATTTCCTCAATGAGTACACCTCTAAATATCCCAATAAAATAAAAAGTCTGGATGCTCACTTCAATTTCAACTTTTCGAAACTCATGAATATCGGTGTGAAAGAAACAGCAGGGGAGTATATTTTATTCTTGAATAATGATATTGAAGTAATAGAACCTGACTGGCTTACTCATATGGTTTCCTTTGCGCAACAAAAGCATGTGGGTGCAGTAGGAGCCAGACTTCTCTACCCTGATGATACGATTCAGCACGCTGGTGTGATAGTTGGTCTTGGTGGAATAGCAGGCCATGCATTTGCAGGATTATATAAAGAGGATCCCGGTTACTTTAATCTGATTCAGACGGTAAATAATTTTTCGGCGGTTACTGCCGCATGTTTACTATGCAGACGAGAGGTTTTCGAAGATGTAAATGGAATGGACGAACAATTTGAGGTAGAATACAATGATGTAGATTTTTGCTTAAAAATAATGGAAGCAGGATACTATAATGTGTATGTGCCCCAGGTCGAGCTATATCACTATGAATCGGCTACTCGAGGCCACCCTCATCAGAGCAAGCCATCATATGAACGTCATCTAAGAGAAATGGCGCTATTCAAAAGCAAGTGGCAACATATTATTGATCGTGATCCTTACTATAATCCAAACTTACACCTTGGTGTTCACGATTTTACTATGGATTTGAATGTGTAGTTGTGAGGTTTAAATTCGTTGGATTTTGCACGAGCATGGAGAAAAGTAGAAATCGCTGCAACGATTCAAAAACAACAATATCCGGTTTTTCTTCCTCTATCAATTTATGCATAAAAAATATAGTTCCATACATACACAGCTTCATCGAATTGAAGATTAAAAAATGGTGCCAGATAACTGCCAAAGGAATCTCTAAACATGAGTAATTTACGTTTTTGATGAGGTCCGGAAATAATATTAGAAAATTTTAGAATCATTTTGGACGGAATATTATAATCGAGTTTTATGGTCGTATCTTTATGCCTCATCATGATTTCTTTTCTTTTGTTGGTAGCATTTAGACCTATCATGGACGACAGATCCCCTTCTTCATTTAGCACTTCTGAGAATAAAAATTCATTTTCATTAAAAACTCTCATATCTGGATAGTCCTTTACGATTTCATGCATCAATTTTTGATAAGCTTTAAACCCTCCAAATGTATTCCAATGTGTATCTGTTTTATAGTAAACATCTTTTCTCCTTCTGGCTGCAAGCAGGGAATCGGAAGGGTCTATGAGTTTAATACCACCTATTTCCCAAAAATACTTTGACAAATAGTCCAGGCTATTATGTCCAATCCCATCGATTATTTTTATACGTTTGGGCATAAAATCCGGATAAATCCTTTCCTTATTTGGAGGTACCAAAATATAGAATTTTATTCCTCTGGAACTTAGCCATTGTTGTCTGACTAAAAAATTACTAACAATATGCCTTGTCAAATTTGAATCAATATCAGACATTCGGCGATAATCATTAAGCGAGCCTATATCATTGTAATAAAACCAACCGCGATTGCCCATTATAACTTTATCAATCAGAGCTGATTCGTTGAACACCCTACTCTGAAAATAGGAGTTGATGAAGAAGAAAAGATTTCTAAATGCGAAATGCTCTGAAACATGGTTACTAAGTTCTTCTGTATAGGTAAAAAGTGTACTTGGATTTAATTTCGGCATGTCAGACATTGTGCGATTCTCTTTGATTTTAAGATCAGGAAGAAAATGAACTATTGAATTTAGTCCTGTAATACCCAATATCGCAATTACGGATGGAATTAATATTGACTTTGGTCTCCAGCTGAAAAGCACCTCACATTTCTCCTTTGCATGTTCGGCTTTATAAAAAATTAGCAGAATAAAGCAGGACAATAAAATGGAAATCAAAATAGTAGGCCATTTTTGATTTTCATTATGTCTATTGTATGCATCGTTCAAAGCCTGTTCTATGTTCAAGCTGATGAATGAATTATTCATCTGGGTTTTAAGTTCAAGATAGCTGCTTGTTTTATCTGCCACTTCACATCCTTTCGTGTATTTAAGCAATCGACTTAATTCTTGAGAGCAATTCCATTGATAGATAGTATCGTATTGTGAGTAATGCTTGTGGATAACAGTAAACCGATCAAAATAAATGGTATTGTTTTCCTGACCCAAATACAACTTCACCTCACCATAAGGTTTAGTTTCAGTATGCCTAAACTTCAAAGGCATGAAAAATTGATTTGCAGGCAAAAGCTTGAATGCTGTATCGTTGCTTATGTTATCGTTGTCTTGTAATTTAAATTCAAATCCTAGATTCGTATTGTCAATTGCCTTAAGGGAAAGAACAAACTCTAAAGAATTTGGTTGTAGTTTCCGTAATCCCTTATATATGATCCAGGAAGACCCGAATAAAAACAGTAAGCTCAATACAATGTAAATATAGGATCTCATACTAAAATCTAAAATAAATAAATGGATTATATGTACTGGACGAAAGCATAGCTAAACTCAAAATGAAGAGTATAAGATATATTACATCTTTTATCTTTTTAAAACCAATTGTCTGTTGCGATGAAAATAGTTTGTGTACTGGGAATATAAAGAAACATCCCGCTAAGAAGGTGAACAATACATTTGATCTAAGGTAATACATTGGGTAGTAGGCCAATGAAGAATAGGTATCAATAAAGAATAATTTTTTAAGATAAAACTCAATATCCGATATATTCTCGATTCGAAAAAAGAGCCACGCTATTACCACAATAAATAATGTATAAATACGAGATAGAAAACGAGGTACTTTATTTAGAATAGTGCCTAGCCCCGCACGTTCAAGAACTAGAAAAAAACCATGAAACAGCCCCCAAATCAAGTAGTTCCAACTTGCACCATGCCATAAACCTGTCAGAAAAAAAATTATCAATAGATGCAGATAAGTTCTACCTAAGCCTTGCTTATTACCTCCCAAAGGTATATATACATAATCTCTAAAAAATGTACTTAAACTGATGTGCCAACGGCGCCAAAAATCCTTGATAGATGTAGCCGAATATGGGAAATTGAAATTCTCTAAAAATTCAAACCCCATGACTCTGGCCAAACCAATAGCCATATCAGAATATCCTGAGAAATCATAATAGATTTGCAAGGTATAGCAAAGTAAAGCAAGCCATGTGAGTGGGCCTGACACATGTTTGTGTTCTAATGCAAATATTTGATCGGCTATATTGCCCAAGGTATTTGCTATCAGTAACTTTTTAGAAAGTCCAATAATGAATCGAGCAGTTCCTTTATATAATTTCTCACTTGTAATAGTTCTGGCTCGCAATTGCTTGTCAATATCTTTATAGCGAACTATCGGTCCTGCTATTAATTGAGGAAAGAATAAGACGTATAAGCCCACATTAAGTGGATTACGAGATAGTTCAGCATCCTTCCTGTAGATATCTGTGATATAGGTGAGACCATGAAATGTAAAGAATGAAATCCCCAAAGGCAGATGTATCATTTGTCCCGGGGTTAGCTTAGGTATATTTATCAAAGAACTCAATATGTCGTTAATGATAAAATTATAATACTTGAAATAGACTAAGAAAGACAAATTGACCAGCACCCCGGCACCAAGAACCATTCTTTTGATTGTATCGGATTTTGTATCGTGAATCCATATTCCTGTAAAATAATTAACCAAGATGGAAAACATCACCAGTATACTATATTCTTTTTCGCCCCAGAAATAAAACACCAAACTGGCAAAGAACAATAACATGTTTTGAAGGTAAATACTTCGTTTTGCCAATGCATAGAGAATAAGTACAATGGGCAAAAAATAAAAAAGAAAAATAGGCGAACTAAATACCATACCATGGTAAAGGTAGTTTTACACTTCGTTTTATACAAGAAGTCCTATTAATCTTTCTTGAATATTTTTTCTCCCTTTGATCAATAGGCATTTCTCATACTTTCTTATAATTGTCGATTCGGCAACTTTGCACTTATCGCTTCGTGTAGCAAAATTAGTTTTATATTTAGCACAAATTGCAAACATGAAATACATATTTACTTTATTATTGTATAGTTGCATAACAACATTCAATACTCAATTATGTGCTGCACAACAGTTGCAAGCAAGTAGCATCTTTCAAATCTGGGATCTACCCTATGAAGAACAACATCAAATGCTCAAAGCAAAAAAATTTACCAAAGTATATGGTGGACCCAAAAAAGAAGGTGGATTTTTATATTTATTTCATTGCAAAGTAGCTAAAGAATATCTTTTTATCAATTATGATGAAGCTTATCATACCACATTGATCAATTATTACATGGCTTCCAAAGCTCATTACCTTAAATTTATCGCTCCATCCAATACAAATTCCCTCGATAATAAAATATTACCCCAAGGACTTACCCTTTATGAAGACGGCAAGAAATACTATCAGGTGATTTTGACAAAAAAATAAGTTCGCACAATTAAGCGTTTTGCATTACACCCCTTTCCCTTTCAAGGCTTCAGCCACTGCGATATCCATCACCCGTTCGGCATAAGGTGACGAAACGGCGTTCAATTGTTCGGTAGCTGCTAGTATCCGGTCTTTATTTTTTCATCAATCGCTTGTTGCAACTGCGCTATAGCCAATTGAGTAGCTTGTTGTTCTTCCGTAGTAATATGTATATTATGTTTAAACAAAAAGTTTTCGGTTAATTGCAACATCGTGCTTGCCTCCGTGATTGCTTCTATAAGCGATCGGGTTTGGATATCTTCTTTAGCATGGGTAATGGAAGCCAATAGTCTACTTTCGACTTCCGAGTCTGTTAAGCCATATTGTGGTTTTACTTCTATTTGTTGTGCTACCCCACTTCTTAATTCAGTGGCACTTACCTGCAATATACCATCAGCATTGATCACAAATTGAATCGCTACTTTAGGCAATCCAGCAGGCATGGCAGGTATCCCTTGTAATGTGAATGAAGCAAGTTTGCGATTGTCACTGACTAAATCGCGCTCACCCTGATACACCGAAACAATGATACCCGTTTGTCCATCTTTTTGGGTGGTATATTGGCGACTTGCCTTACAAGGTATTTTGTTGTTGCGTGGTATCAGCACATCCATCAAACCTCCCATGGTTTCAATACCTAAACTTAAAGGGGTAACATCAAGCAATAAAGTGTCTGTATTATTCCCTGCTAATATATCAGCTTGAATGGCAGCACCCATAGCTACTACTTCATCTGGATTGACCTGATCGTATAATTCACAATCGAAAAAAGTTTGTACAGATTGTTTTATCAGCGGAATCCTGGTACTTCCCCCTACCATTACCACCCCTGCAATGTCTTTTTTTTCTAATCCACTATCTTTAAGTGCTTGACCACAACACACAATTGTTTTAGCAACTAATTGTTCAATCAGGATTTCAAATTCTTTTTTTGAAATAAACACCTTTTCATTATTTACCTGCGATTCAAAATAATCTGAAGTACTCAATTGTTTTTTGGCCTCTTCGGCAGTTAATCGAATGGTTTGCGATAGTTCCTTGTGTTGCTGTAAAAATTCGGGCGTCCAATGTAGCTGGGTCATAAAATGTTGCATTATCAAATGGTCAAAATCATCTCCTCCCAAATAAGTATCGCCATTGGTACTCAACACATCAAAAACACCTCCAGTCATTTTCAAAACAGAAATATCAAATGTTCCCCCGCCCAAATCATATACAGCAATATTTTTTGATGCTTCCTCTTGCAAACCAATACCATAGGCCAAACTTGCTGCGGTAGGTTCGTTGACAATACGCAGCACTTCCAAACCGGCTAGTTTACCAGCATCACGGGTCGCTTGACGTTGTGTGTCATTAAAATAAGCAGGTACGGTAATCACACATTTTGTAATCTCCATTTTCAACACATGTTCGGCCCGTTGCTTTAATTCTTTCAATATCAATGACGACAATTCGGTGGGTGTGTAAAATTGATTACCGACTTGAATTTTTACTAAACTTTCGGTGTTGTTATCTATAATTTTATAGGAGAAGTTTTGGGTGTTTTTGACATCGTTGTATGACTTCCCCATCAGTCGTTTACACTATAAATGGTATGGGCGGCATCGGTTTCTAAATACTTTTTAGCAGCCTGACCAACTGTGATATTACCGTCAGCACCAATATGTATTACTGAAGGCACTAAGGTGGTATTATCAATATCTTTCAACACCATCGGCTTTTTGGTTTCGGGATGTATGATTGACACGAGGCTGTTGGTGGTACCCAAATCTATACCCACAATCACTTCGTCTTGTTGTATTGAACCTGTAGCTAAGTTGATAGAAATTTTGGCCATAATGCTATTTTGTGTGCAAATGTAATACCATTGTGATGTATAAAACAACGTGATGTTTTATAAAACGTACGATTAAATCTATATTCACTATAGAACTGGATGATGACAATGATACAAAAACGGACTATTAAACAGCTCTTTTGGAATATCATTCCAGTTTGAATTTTAGAATAGGTTACAAATCACCCTGTTAACACTAAATCAAGTCTCAATAAGACATTGTAGGTTTTAGACATTTTTTTTGATCATTCATACAATTATCCTCCATGCGATAAACAGCTCATATGTATATCGAATTGAGAGCCTTCTATCAAAGATTCATCGCTTATCATTTATATATGAACTTAATATTATGAAATTGTTTTATTTTTAACCCCTATTCCTATTCATTATGCGTTTATTCGTTTGGGTGATGTTGCTTACATTATGTTTGACAGAAAAAAACATGGCCCAAACGCTGATTCGTGGGCCCTATATGAATATGGCCACTCCTCACAGTATTATTATTCAGTGGCGCACCGATATGGCTATCAACAGTCGTGTTCAATATGGCACCGACCCCAACAATTTAAACATGTCGGCTGAACTACCCATTTTAACCACCGAACATAGCATAAAGCTCATCAACCTTTTGCCCGATACCAAATATTATTACAATATAGGCACTTCGTTATTTATACTTCAAGGAGATCATCAAAATTATTTCCGTACAGCACCGGTTGCCCATCCAAAATATAATAAGCCCATTCGGTTTTGGGCAATGGGCGATATGGGCAAAGCAACGCCACAAGAAACCGCCGTAAAAGAAGCGTTTAAAAAATATGTCGATACAAATTATGTCGATGGTTTTATATTATTGGGTGATAATGCCTACCCTTCAGGGTTTGATTCAGATTATCAGTACGGATTTTTCAATTATTTCCAAAACGATATCACAAAACATACTGTCCTATGGCCATGTTTGGGCAATCATGATTATGCCAATGACAATTTTCAACGTATGAATCATCAAATTGTTTATTTTGATATTTTTCAAATCCGCAAAACGCTGAAATGGGCGGTGTGGCAAGCAATAATGAAAGATATTATTCATTTAATTACGGCAATATTCATTTTGTAAATCTTGATTCATATGGTTTAGAAAATGTAAGCGGTAATTATTATGGGTTAGCAGATACTGCTTTTTCGCCCCAGGTACAATGGCTCAAATATGATTTAAGCCAAAATACAATGCCCTGGGTAATAGTGAGTTATCATCATCCCCCTTATTGCATGGGTACCCATAATTCTGACTACGAATCCGACCTCGTGGCATTACGTACCAACTTAAACCCGATATTGGAAAAATACAATGTTGACCTTGTACTCAATGGTCATTGCCATTCATATCAGCGAAGTAATTTTATTAAAAACCATTTCGGACTTGAAGCCTCTTTTGATTCTAGCTTACACTTAGTACAAAATACTTCAGGCAGGTATGACGGCACCCCCAATTCATGTATGTATATCAAAAACACTGGTTCAAAAAAGGACAGTGGTGTAATATATGCGGTAGTAGGATCAGGAAGTGCTATTCCTCAATGGGCACAAATGACATGGCCACATAGTGCTATGCAATATTCAAACTATCTAGACAATGGTTCCATGTTAGTAACGGTTGAAGGCAATAGCCTGCATGCTGTTTGGATTAGTACTGATACTATGCAGGTAGTGAAAGATGAATTTACGATAATTAAACAAGCTAATACAAAGAAAACCATTCAAAGCAATTACCCTGCAACCATTCCCCTTAAAGCCAGTTGGAAAAATGGCAAACATCTATGGAGTACAGGTGATACTACCCAACAGATTATATGGGTAGCCACCCATGATACCGTATTGTATGTAAGTGATAGCTGGAATTGCCTTACCGATACCTTTCATATAACGGATGCAGGTGTGATGATGGGTCAAAGCATACATGAAACGTTTACTGCTACGCTATTTCCCAACCCCACATCCAAACAAATTCGTATGGAGTTAATGCCAAACACCCAATACGAATTGATTTTGAGTACCGAAACAGGACAAACGATCATGAAATACAAATGGATGGCTAATGATAAAATGAACACAATCTCATTGCCTGAACATATCATAGCAGGTACCTATATCCTATCAGTAAAAAATGATAAGAATCAGTTTTTTACCAGCAAAATAACACTGCTGGAGTAGGAAAATGAAGATAAATATGCGATATTTGCATTCTTTATTTTCTATGTCAAAAGTAACTTTTACCAATAACCCACGCCCATTCAAGATGCTTCTTGATGAGCGTATCGATCAGTATTTCAAAAGCAATAATATTCCCCAACGAGGCAATTGGCAATTGTATGCCAAAACCATTATTTTACTGGTGTCATTATTTACCGTTTATGGTATCATCTTAGCAATACAACCTCCCAGCTGGATAAGTTTATTGCTTTGTGGCGTGGTTGGTTTTATTCAAGCCACCATCGGATTTAATGTTATGCATGATGCTGCACACGGTAGTTATAGCGACAATAACAAAGTGAATAATCTGATAGCTTTTTTAGGAGGCGATTTGATGGGGGGAAGTACTTTTCTGTGGAAAATAAAACACAATATTCTTCATCATACTTACACCAATATAGATGGCCTTGATGACGATATTGCTAAATATCCGATGTTTCGATTGCATCCCGAACAACAAGTGCGATGGTTTCATCGTTACCAACATTTATATTCATTACCTCTTTATTTTTTTACCACTTTCAACTGGATTTTATTTGATGATTATTGGAAACTGGTCACCAAAAAAATCAATACAACAGAAATTAGAACCATGAAAACAAGCGATCATGTTGAATTTTGGTTAGGCAAAATGCTTAATCTGACTTTATTCTTCATCATTCCCATTTTTATTTTTGGATTCTGGAAAGCATTACTCGGATTTTTTGTTATGCATGCCGTTTTAGGTGTTACGTTGGCCTTAGTGTTTCAAATGGCTCATGCCGTGGAAGAAGCAGCTTTTCCCATACCCAACGAACAAAGCAAAATTGAAAATGAGTGGGCTTTACATCAAGTAAATACAACGGTAAACTTTGCCATGAACAATAAAGTAATTTCATGGTTAGTGGGTGGGCTCAACTACCAGGTAGAGCATCATTTATTCCCCAAAATATCTCATATTCATTATCCTGAAATAAGCAAGATTGTAAAGAAAACCTGCGAGGATTTGAAAATTAAATACAATGCATTTCCTACTTTTGGACAAGCATTGGCTTCTCACTTTATTTACCTTCGTCAAATGGGTATTAACTAAAGCGTTAGCATAACCAATCATTGATCTATACAGCAAATAGGTTCAATCCTATTTTTGATGATTGTATCTCATTTATTTTTTGCTATTCAAAAATATTTATGATTTGCTTTATAAAAACAAAGGTTGAAGTTCATTATTTTGGTTCTATACTTCAATCCAATAATCTATTGATACTGATTTGAAGGCATTATTAAAAATAAAAAATAATATTACCATGGATGACTGCTGCTTTTTATTTTAAAATAAAAGGAGTACTATTATACTTACATTTATAATATTACATCTTATGAAACATTTATTTTTAACAATACTCACGATGTGTGTATTGCATCAATTCAACTTTGCACAATCACCCAAACTTTTTAACTATCAAGGTATTGCACGTGATGCCACAGGTAATCCACTCATCAGCCAATCCTTATCACTCAAACTTTCAATTCTTCCGACCTCAGACGCTACATTGCCCGAATATGAAGAAACCCAAATAATCAAAACCAATGAATTTGGGTTGTATACCTTACAAATTGGAAATGGACAGGTACTTTCAGGAGAGATGAATAAGGTTCGATGGGAAACAGGCAATAAATATATTAAAGTAAGCATCGACCCCAATGGTGGACATCAATATGTGGATGCAGGTACTACCCAATTACTTTCAGTGCCTTATGCATTGTATGCTGACAAAGCAGGAATTACCATTAAAGAGGGTTCAGACGGCAAAACAAGAAGTGGCGCTGTGAATTCTGACGCACCCCATGTAGCTGGCGATGCGGGTTATTTAACAAGATTTACCGCTTTCAATACCATAGGCAAATCGGCGTTTTACCAAAGTGCCATTGGGAATATTGGGTTAGGTACCATTACACCCAGTGCATTGTCGAAGTTGCATATCAAACAAGAGAGCCCGGTTGGAGGTAATTTAGAATATTTGCGTATGCAAAATTTAGACCCCAATGGGTATGGCAAATTTATTATGTACAATGATGTAGCAAACAACTATGCCACTTTTACAAAATATGGCAGCACGTATACTGGTGGCTATCCAGGTCCCAATGTATCTTCTCAATTTCCTTATGCCAATTTATTGGCCTTTGGAAACAATACAGGTCCCTTTTTGTTATCAAACAATGGCAATGTAGGTATTGGTATCGTGAGTGCTGGAAATACGGTATTGAAGTTTAATGTTACCCATCCTACAGGCAATGTAGGGATCGGTGGTAGTGCTACACCTGCAGCTCCCATTCATTTTAACAACAATGCCAGCAATGAAACTATTTTATTGACTAATAACACTACTGCACATACCATCAATGATGGATTGGCGATAGGAAACAATGGCAACACAGCCTTTATCCTAAACAATGAAAATGCTGATTTACGTCTGGGGATTCAAGCTATGCCAGACATTGTGACCTTACACGCAAATGGCACTACCGACTTTGCAGGTCAAATAAAAATTGCAGGGGGTAGCCCGGGTGCTGGTAAAGTATTGGTATCAGATGCAACAGGTTTAGCTACCTGGCAAACTGGCCCCGTAGGACCGCAAGGCCCAACGGGAGCTACTGGTCCACAAGGCCCTGCAGGTCCCGCAGGTGCTGATGGACAAGGAGGCGTTACCACTGCAGGTGCTGATATTGCCATTACGGGTAGTGGTACAGTTGGAGACCCTTATGTTGTAAGTTCACGAACCTATACCATCGGCTTATGGCCCGAACTTGGTGGTTACGTTTTTTCGATAAGCCCAGATGGCAAACATGGCGTAGTGTGTGAAACCCAAGATCAGCCAGTAAGTGGCTGGTATGATGCAAAAAATAGGATTTCAAACCCTGCAAATCATAGTACCGATGGGCAACGTTATAGAGATTGGAGACTTCCTACCCTTTTTGAATTAAATGAAATGTTTGTCCAAAAACTAGCCATTGGAGGGTTTTCCAATACCACTTACTGGAGTGGTACCGATTATGATGAATTATTTGCTTTGGCCATAAATTTTATAAATGGAAATGAACCTGCATTCTCCAAATTCCAGGATGCCATTAATGTTCGTGCAGTCAGAACGTTTTGATGTTTTGTTTTTTAGGATCTTTGGTCACTTAAAGTAATGGATATTGATAAATACGAATGCTATTCACACAAAGTGAAGACGATACTACTGTTAAGGTAAACCAAATTCATTTGTGTTTACTTTTTTTATTTTTACATTTGCTTTTCACTACATTATGAAATTCACGACCCTATTTTTCCATTTACTGCTGCTTTCAACTTTAGCCTTTTCGCAAAAAGACCCTAAAGTAAAAAAAGACCCCTATACTTCAAACTCACTTTGGGAA
This sequence comes from Bacteroidota bacterium, assembly GCA_016711825.1. Lineage (GTDB taxonomy): Bacteria > Bacteroidota > Bacteroidia > Chitinophagales > Chitinophagaceae > OLB11. The sequence goes on from JADJSG010000004.1 coordinate 521,154, forward strand.
CCCATCCCCATTAACCGTCAGCTTTCGCATGACAAAATAGATCGATTGCAAAAATCGGCAGATGAATTTGATGAAAAACTTGATGGCAAAATCATTTTAATAAATAATAAAAAAGGAAGTGAAATGCTCACAGAATCTATCATTAAAAAGGTAGATCAGCTCCAACTTATCATCGAAAATTTACCTTTAGACCATTGGGCAAAAGTCAAATACCTGATGTATTTGGAAGAAGATTTGAAACAATATTACAATGATATGACCTCAAGTAAAGCGAACCCTTTGTATTATGAAAACCTCATCAACAACTTCGAAGTCATCTTTAAAAAACAACAAAACAATGAACCCATTGTAGATTACATCAATGCAAATTTCACTCGTTCAATTTATGGCAGTATTCACATGTTTAAAGAAGACCGCCCCGCTTTAGAAGCTGTTTACAACAATATGGTTCGTCTTTATCCTGATGAAATGATGACTCGGTTTTATGAGTTTTCAGATAAAGAAGCCGCGGTGACCCTCATGTCGCTGATAGCTCCTTTAAAACCAAATCTTATTTTGACTTATGCAACAAGCACATCATTCGAACGAAATATCGTACGAAAAAGCAATGATTCTCTCATCAAAGCCATTGTAAACATTGCTGATAATGCCAAAAAACCATTAAGAGCTATCGTGTTTTTAGAAGATTTGAAGAGCGGTAAAAAAACCTTGTCGGAAGTCAATACAATAACCCAGGAAAATGCCCTTTATTATAAACATTTGATTCTACAACGATTGATTCCCAATAATGTGGCCAAAAAAATATTGGATCGTGAATGTAAAGAGCAAGCCTTAGAATATGTTCGCACCATGAACGAATTGCATGATGCACAAGACCCTGTTCGTTTTAAATGTATTGAACCCTTAAGTGCCAAAGAAATCTATTTTTTGATGGTACTCTGTAGCGATGAAATTTATACCAGTACTTTTGTAGGCTCTTTTAATCGCATGTTGACCAAAATGGCACCACTCAAAGGAGATGTATTTCTGCAAGAACTTGAAATGGATAAATTCAGAACCTTTATTCGTATGTGTGCTGGATATAACAAACTCAGTCAATACTTAGCAAGTATCGACGAACCCAATAGAAATACCTTAATGGCTACTTTTGTTCATAATATAGACAAAAACAAAGAAACAGACTTAGAAGATGCAGTAGATGTGGCAGATGCCATCGGCAGTATTCAAGATGACAACCTGATTGACTATCTTTTATCTGAACTCAAAAAAGATTATGAACGCACCTATGTATCAAATAACAAAAGAGGGCTTATCATTTATTTTCTATTACATACCCTAACAGTATCAATCATTAATCCTGAACAAACCAGCGAAGATTTACAAACTGAACTTAAGATTCCACCTATTGCCTTTGTACCAATCAAAAATATTTTAAATGACAGTGGCAGAGTGGTTGAACAAGTTTATTTTTATGGTGATGAAGATGGCAAATCATCTTATAATAGTTTTATTTCAAACTACAAACCTGAAGATTGGAAAATAGTAAAAAATGATAAATGGGTAACCATGACTTCTTTAAAAGGCAAACCCATCACCGTGTACGCCAATCTACCTCTTGACGAACCTGAAGACGAAGAATCACAAAGATTACTTGTAAAACATTTAGAAGAAAACAATATCAAACCAAGTATTGTGATTCATCGCGGGCATAGTTATCACTTACCAGGCACCCTCAAATATTTAAACCAAGACAATAAAATCATTATATTGGGTTCATGTGGTGGTTATCACAATTTAAGCACCATACTGGGATCTTCCGAAGATGCTCATATTATATCGAGTAAACAAACAGGCACGATGTATGTCACCGACCCTATCATTCGTCTCGTACAAGAAAGAATTTTAGCTGGCAAAGACATTAACTGGATTGAGATCTGGACAGAATTAGCTACCCAAATGAAAACACCTGGTTTAATGGATAAATTTAATGATTATGTACCCCCACACAAAAACATGGGTGCATTATTTTTGAAAGCATTTAAAATACAGATGCAGGAAAATCAAATGATGTAATTCTTTACACAAAAGGATTAAGATTCATAGACTTTTTGTATGGATATATCAAGATAAAATGTATCAGTAAGCACTACAAACTTATGCCAGGCATTCGTCACTTCATCTCATCTTTACTATTTAAAAAATGCAATTGTTTAGCCACAAATTCATGTTGTTGCTTATTTCTAAAATCGAACCATACTTGACGATAATCGCCCGCATCATCTATGACAAACTTGAATTCCCTAAAAGGTTTTTTCTTGTTTAAAGCAACAAAGAGTTCGCTTTGAAGTTGTTTGTTATCAGTCAATTGCTCAGCAAAATCATTCATCATTTCAAAGGCTTCTCTTGAAGTCCATTTATCTATTTCGAAATAGTTAGCATAATCATTTTCTAATTGCTTTATTTCATCATTCCATTCATCCATGTCTATTTCTGGCATTACATCTTCATTGGGTATAAAAATCATTTGCCCATTCTTTTTATGTATATAGGCCCGAAAGTTACATTCGAGTTGTTCTGCGATTTCTTTTATGCTATTTGTATCAATTTCAATCATGTTTTTTAGTTTTCAAAATTAATAATAAATAAAAATCTACAATAGTATCTACATGATGCCATTGACAAAAAATTGGTCATTGTTCGATTGCAATGCCTCCTATTCATATTATACCACAGTCACATTAAAGTTAGCCAACTTGTTATTAGTTTAAATGTAAAGTGTGTGGGTATAATGACGATATTTTTAAGACTACCTATTCAATACTTTTTGTATTACATATATTTCAATCGTCATGCATCTTCGGCCTGCTCGTTTATGCATATTCGCATTCTCCATTGAATGTTTGGAGATTTCCAGTATACTATAAACATACGTATTGAAACATAATGCCAGCATTCTTAACGTAATGATAATATGCTTCATAATTACATAACACTGCTGACACGATGAGGTAATATTTGAATAGGAATTTTGCATCAGATTATAAAAACAAAAAAATTAAAACAAAAAAAATGAAAAAACTAATTTTACTTATTGTTGCACTTTTTGCAACTACATTTTTTGCAAGTGCTGCGGCACCTGTAAAAACGATTACCGGTAACATATCAGGAAATGTGATGTGGAACTACGACACAATATATCTACTTTCAGGTAAGGTATATCTTATCAACGGAGCTACTTTAACCATTGCACCAGGTACTGTGATTAAAGGTGATTTTTCTGCTGCTGGATCAGCATTGATTGTAACCCGCGGTGCCAAGATTTACGCTATTGGCGAACCAACAAGACCTATTGTTTTTACTTCAAGTCAAACCCCAGGCAACAGATCAACGGGCGATTGGGGCGGATTAGTCATTGCTGGCAATGCAAAGGTAAACGTACCAGGTGGTATGGGTACTTTTGAAGGGGGTAATTTAGCCAATCCAAATGTTGGTGGCGGTGGTACTGCTGACGGACAGTTTGGCGGTTTAAACGACTTAGACAATAGCGGTGAATTAAAATATGTTCGTATCGAATATGCAGGGTTCCCTTATGCACCTAATAATGAGTTAAATGGTTTAACAATGGGTGGTGTAGGAAGTGGCACTAAAATATCCTATGTACAAGTAAGCTATGGCTTTGATGATTCTTTTGAGTGGTTTGGTGGTACTGTAAATTGTTCACATCTAATCAGCTACAGAGCCAATGATGATGATTTTGATACTGATTTTGGCTTTAGAGGTCGTGTACAATATGGTGTTGCATTGAGAGATACAGCAGTTGCTGATGCCGTATCAGGAGCTAACTGCTTTGAAAGTGATAATGATGCTACAGGTACTAATTTATCGCCACAAACTGCGCCAATCTTTAGTAACATGACTTTAGTAGGACCTCAATTTACACCATCAACGGTTATCAATGCCAACTTCAAAAGAGGTGCACATATCCGTAGAAATTCAAGAGAAAGTATCTTCAATTCTATCTTTATGGGATGGCCTACAGGTGTTCACATTGATGGAGATAGCTGTCATAGAAATGCTGATAGCTTATGGTTAGAAGTTCAAAACACTGTAATCGCAGGTAGCAACAAAAATTTAGATTCTGCTGGCGGTGCAGTATGGCAAGTAGGTAGCTGGTTTAACAATGTTACCAACAACAATACCATTTATACTGCCAACACATCGGTAATGCTAACAAATCCTTTTGACTATACAAACCCTGATTTCAGACCAACAGGAGCTTCTCCAATGTTGACAGGTGCTTCATTTACAAATGCAAAATTAGGTGCTGATTTCGATCAAACACCAACTTTCAGAGGTGCCTTTGGTGCAACCAACTGGATGGACGGATGGGCTAGCTTTACTGCTGACACCAACTCATACTCTGATGGTATCGGACCTGCTATCGGAAGTGGCATCAATGATTTATCAAACAAAGTGAACAGCATGGAAGTATATCCTAATCCTGCTCAAAACCAAACAAGCGTTGCCTTTAATTTAACTACCAATGCAAAAGTTACTTGTACTGTTTCAGATTTAAGTGGTAAAGTTCTTTTAACTGAATCAAAATCAATGAATGTAGGTAGAAATGAATTTAGTATTAATACTTCTATGCTTAATTCAGGTTTATATATTTTAAAAGTGGGTGTGGGAAATTCATTCAATACCACTAAGCTAAATGTCATCAAATTGTAATTAATCATTCTTTTCTTTTTAATTTTGTCATAAAATGCCCCTTACATAGGGGCATTTTATATTTTTGCAAACGAAGTGTATAAAACACTCGTCTATCGTTATTGTAAAAAACAACAGTTAATTATTAAAAACATTTTATGAAACAAAAAACTTTAATCCAGCTCTTTTTATTTTTCTCTCTCTTTTTCAGTAACAAATTATTCGCTTGCTTAAATGTATCGTATACGACCACACAAGTAGGCAATACCGTTACGTTCGCAGCTTCTGTACCTGTTGGTTATGTGATTAATACCTATTATTGGACCTTTGGAGATGGAAACAATTCTACTTCACCCAACCCAACCCATACTTACGCTAATGGTGGCGGCTATAATGCCTGTATGGTGATATCAGGCATTGACAATAATAATAATATATTTCAATGCAGTTATTGCGACAGTTTATATATACCAAATAATGTCCCTTGCAATGCTTCTTATACTTTTACCACTACAGGCAATACAGCCAACTTTAACAGCACCGCCACTGGGCCAGGTGTTATCACCAATTATGCATGGAATTTTGGCGACGGCAATCAATCTAACTTACAAAACCCATCTCATACCTATGCAAATAGTGGCACCTATAATGTATGTCATACCATATATGGCATTGATAATGGCATTACGTATACTTGTAATTGGTGCGATAGCGTAACAGTCAATGTGAATAACCAACCCTGCAATGCAAGCTTTATCTATACCATATCAGGCAATTTAGTAGCATTTACCAATACGGCTACAGGCCCTGGTGCCATTACTAATTATGCATGGAATTTTGGCGATGGCAACCAATCAAACTTAGCAAATCCTACCCATACCTATGCTACCACAGGCTGGTATTATGTTTGTTTAACTATTTATGGTATTGATAATGGCATTACCTACACTTGCAATTGGTGCGATAGTATCTATGTACAAGTACCAGGAGGAAATCCATGCAATGGGGTAAATTACACCAGCACTCAAGTGGGTAATCAAGTAAGCTTTAGTCCTTCGTTACCTGTTGGCTATGTAGTCAATACTTACTACTGGACATTTGGCGATGGAGGTACTTCCAATGTTGCAAATCCAACACATACCTATGCAAACAATGGCAGTTATACGGCTTGCATGGTTGTTTCAGGCACTACCCCCAACAATGGATTTTTTCAATGTACATGGTGTGATAGTATCCTTATCGGTATGAATGTGCCATGTAACGCCAGCTTTATTTCAACCACTTCTGGCAATACCGTTGCCTTTACCAATACGGCTACCGGCCCTGGTATGATTACAGGTTATGCATGGACATTTGGCGATGGTGGCACCTCTACAGCACCAAACCCAACTCATACCTATGCTAATAATGGTACCTACAATGTTTGTTTAACGATTACGGGTATTGATAATAATATTACTTATACCTGCACATGGTGCGATAGTGTAACAGTAGGCAACAACATTAACCCTTGCAATAATATTACATACACCACTACCCAAGTAGGCAACGCAGTAACTTTTGCGATGAATGCCCCAGTGGGTTATAACTTTAGCTCTTATGCGTGGACGTTTGGCGATGGAGGTACTTCGAATGTTGCTAACCCTACCCATACCTATGCAACAGCTGGTTGGTATTATGCTTGTGTCACCGTTTCAGGATATGTTAGCGGTGTTAATTTGCAGTTTACCTGTACCTATTGCGATAGCATATTCATTCCTAACAATGCACCTTGCAATGCGAGTTTCACTTCTACCACTTCTGGTAATACCGTTGCCTTTACCAATACGGCTACCGGCCCTGGTATGATTACAGGTTATGCATGGACATTTGGTGATGGTGGCACGTCTACAGCACCAAACCCAACTCATACCTATGCTAATAATGGTACCTACAATGTTTGTTTAACGATTACGGGTATTGATAACAATATTACTTATACCTGTACATGGTGCGATAGTGTAACAGTAGGCAACAACATTAACCCTTGCAATAATATCTCATACATGACTACACAAATCGGGAATGCAGTTACATTCAATGCGGTAGTGCCTGTTGGTTTTGTTCCCACTACATATTATTGGACCTTCGGCGATGGTGGCACTTCCAATGTTGCTATACCAACACATACTTATTTAAATAATGGCTGGTACAATGCCTGTTTGGTGATTTCAGGCATTTACAACAATACGATGATTACCTGTACCTGGTGTGACAGCCTTTATGTTGGCAACAATATTCAGCCTTGTGCAGCTACATTTACAACAAGCATCTCAGGTAACACGGCCACATTTACCAATACTGCTACAGGCCCTGGAATGATTACAGGTTATGCATGGACATTTGGTGATGGTGGCACTTCTACCTCTCCTAATCCATCACACACCTACGCGAACAGTGGCTGGTACAATGTTTGTTTAACCATTACCGGTATTGATAATGGGGCAACTTATAGTTGTACCTGGTGTGATAGTATTAATATTCAAATGGGCGGAAACCCTTGTAATGGTGTCTATTTCACCCCTTCACAAACTGGAAATATATTCACATTTGCAGCAGTAACCCCTCCAGGGTATACCATCAATACTTATTATTGGACTTTTGGAGATGGTGGTACTTCAAACGTTGCAAACCCTACCCATACTTACGCCAACAATGGATGGTATAATGTATGTATGGTCATTTCTGGTGTAGCAAATAATACCCCATTCCAATGTAGTATTTGTGATAGTGTATATGTCATTGCTTCGGGCTTGCAAGATGTCAATAACAATAATGTATTGCATGTTTACCCAAATCCTGCAAACAATTTTATACAAATCGACATCCCATCAAAAGAGCATTACGTACTCAAACTATATGATGTAGCGGGCAAATTGTTAGATGAAAGAAAAATCATTGAAGCAACAGATCAATACACTTATACAACAGATCGATTGTCAAAAGGTATGTATTTTATTCAATTGACAGGAGATACTAAAAAATACCAAACGAACTTTATCAAACAATAAAGCTTAATAAGTACGCTATTTTTTAAATTATATTAAAAGAAACTGCTATCGTAAGGTAGCAGTTTTTTTTAACCCTGATTTTTGCAATTGCATTTGTCGTTATACCAACGATACAATAAAAATAGTCTAATCGATATTAGCTTAAATGTAATGTTTGTGGGTATTATACAGAATTTTTACAGAAAACTTATTAAATACATTTGGTATAAAGATTGATTGCCCTCTTAATCTAAACAGACAATTATCCTGGTTTATTGGGTTTAAATAAAATTCACTTTACGAAACTACATTTTCCGGATGGGTATACACCGTGCATTTATCTTGTCGACAAAAGGCTATTAAAGTGATTCCCGTTTTGATACAATATTCAATAGCCATTGAAGAGGGGGCAGAGACTGCCGCTAAAAATGGAATTTGTGCCCTGAAACATTTACTGACTATTTCATAGGAAACACGTCCACTAACCAATAGACATTGCGCCTCATTTAATGTTTGATTCATCAACAGACTTCCAATCACTTTATCAACCGCATTGTGTCTCCCAATATCTTCTTTTACAGAAAGGAGCTTACCATCTATTGTAAAAGCGGCAGCAGCATGAGAGCCACCCGAATCTTTGAAGGTATGCTGATGCAAACTCATGGTTTGAAACATTTGCCCAATAAGGCGAATAGATAGTGGATGCTTGGGTTTTATAAGGTCCCCCTCCATAGCGAGTTCCATTTCATTTTTACCACACATACCACAACTGCTCACTGCAATCAAGTTGCGCTGGGTATTTATCCCTTCTTTTAATTGATGAAAAGGAATCTGTACATTTACTTTAGTAATCAGGTTTTTATCATTTTTTTCAACAATAGAAAAAACTGGATGTTCTTCCTGATGATCGTATACTTGTTCACTGAGTAAAATACCTCTTGTTAATGCTTCTTCATCGCCAGGCGTTCGCATCGTCATTGTGTAAGGCTTATCGTTTACACTGATATTTAAAATTTCTTCTACAGTCAATGCATCCTGAACCTCTTGAATTTCATGAAGGGTAAATTTTTTTCCTGCAAAAAAAGTCGTTGAATCCACTTGATCAATTTGATATCCAAAGATACACTATTGATACCATTCAATTTTTTAAAAATAACAGATAAAAAGCACTTAATTCCTTCTTTCATTCATCACCATAAAATATTTTCCCACATCTGATGGATGGATAGAATTACGCTTTCATTTATATAAACATGATAAAAATCAATTTTTGCCCATTCATTCATCCACTAACTTTGCATGTTACTACAAACAAAATAAAAATCGTATGCATCAGTTATCAATAGGTGGGCTCCAACTTAAAGTGCCCATCATACAAGGAGGAATGGGTGTAGGAATTTCTCTGCATGGCTTAGCATCCGCTGTGGCCAATGAAGGAGGTGTGGGGGTGATTTCTTCTGCAGGACTGGGTTTATTATACCGTCATTTATCGAAAGATTATCTTGAAGCGAGTATACTCGGGCTAAGAGAAGAAATAAGGAAAGCACGTGAAAAAACAAATGGCATTATCGGAATTAATATCATGGTAGCACTTACCAATTTTGAAGACATGGTGCGAACATCCATTGAAGAAAAAGTTGATTTAATTATTGCTGGTGCTGGTCTCCCTTTAGACTTACCCAAATATCTTAAAAAAGACAGTATCACCAAATTAGTTCCTATTGTTTCGTCAGGAAGAGCAGCAAAAATCATTTGTGAAAAATGGAAAAGCTTATACAATTATCTACCAGATGCGATTGTTGTAGAAGGTCCTAAAGCCGGTGGGCATTTAGGTTTTAAAACTGCGCAAATTACAGATGAAGATTTTAGATTAGAAGTTTTAATTCCTGATGTAGTGCAGGAAGTGGCTGTATTTGAAGAAACTTATCATCAGGAAATTCCAGTGATAGCAGCTGGTGGCATTTACAATGGTGAAGACATTTACAATATTATGCAATTGGGTGCCAAAGGTGTACAGATGGGCACTCAGTTTGTCACCACTGAAGAATGTGATGCTTCTATTGAGTTTAAAAATACCTATATCCAGGCCAGTGAAGAAGATGTATCAATTATTGTGAGCCCTGTAGGTATGCCTGGCCGTGCTATCAATAATGATTTTTTAGAAGCCGTGAAAAGAGGCGAAAAAAAACCTATTAATTGTCCAGTTAAATGTATTAAAACCTGTAATGTGGAAACAACACCCTATTGTATTATTTCGGCATTGATGAATGCCTATAGAGGCAATTTTAAAGCAGGATATGCTTTTGCAGGTGCTAATGCATTTAAAGCCACAAAAATCAGAACGGTCAAAGCATTGATGCATGATTTGGTGAGTGAATTGAAAGCGAAATATGCCGTTTTAGAAACCGCATAATACAACCTTGAACTTCTTTGCTTGAATGTTTAATCATAAGCAAGTACACTATGTATTTTCATAGAATTTTCTGCATCATGATGATTTGATATATACTACAAACCTCATCCATTTTTTTCAGTTGTAGATGGAGGTGAAAATATTTTTTGTAACATGGTATACAGTTCTGGATGATTTCGACTGAGTAATGTTGGTTTTTCAAAAAAATATTCAGCCATCACCGCAAGAAACTCTGCTTCATTGGTAGCTGCATAGGGATTCAATTGGGTTTCATGTTGCATGATATCTTGCATAGTGGCTCGTATATGTCTAAGCCAGGGCTCTATCATCTTTTTGGGTATTAAATATTCGGGCACACCATCTATCACTCCATCTGCTTTATCAATAAGATGTACAAATTCATGAATAGCGGTATTAGTGCCTTCTGTTTTTTCAAATCCTTCGCGCAAAGCCCGCAAAGACAATACCATGGTATTGTTGAGTGCCCCTTCTCCTACCATACCCATAATATGATGATCATTGTCAACGTTGTATTGATGATCGAAATGATCGTCATACAAAATCACTTCATGAATATTTCTGTATTCCCAATTTGGAAAATGAAACAAAGGAATCACAGCACTGCTGGCAATAAGCACCTCATCAAGCAAAGTATGTTTAGCCTTTCCTACAGAAGTAAATCGAACATGTTGTATAAAATGGACAACTCGATTTTTAAAATTTTCTTTCTTTTCCGAAACGGGCAAGGCCTGGTAAAAGTCAATGGAAGAATTTAAAACTTGTTCAATTTCAGTTTCAGTATGTGAGCTTGCTTTTTTTGTTGATTTTTGGCTTGTGTATAGAAAATAAGCAATACCAGCAAATAAGAGTAAGAAAAAAAATATAGCCATCGTTTAAAACGTTTAATCAAATCATCAAAATTGCATCATACACTTTCAAACTAATAAAAGTTTAATTGCGGTAGATCATGCCACAGAAACGTTTCATGGCTATCATTAAGCATCATTGGAAGCCTAACTCAAGCCACTGATTTTGCCTGCATTGTCAATATCCATGTGTTCAGAAGCAGGTACTGCGGGTAAGCCTGGCATACGCATCATATCGCCCAAAATAGGAATAATAAAACCTGCCCCTGCGGCAAATTCAAACTCTCGTACGTTGATGGTAAATCCTGTTGGTCTGCCTACAGCTGTTTCTTTATCAGACAATGATTTTTGTGTTTTTGCCATACAGATAGGCAATTTATCGTATCCTAAATTGAGAATCATTTTGAGTTGGGTTCGCGCTTTTGAAGAATATTCTACGCCATCTGCACCGTATATTTCAGTGGCTATCGTTTTGATTTTTTCTTCTACGCTTAAATTCCAATCATAAAGTGGTTTAAAATGGTTTGTTCCAGCATCTATCACATCGCATACCGCTTGAGCAAGTTCCTGGGTACCTTCACCTCCTTTGGCAAAACCATACGAAACAATCGCTTTCACGCCCAGTGCAGCACATTGGGTTTGTACAAATTCGATTTCTTCGGTGGTATCTGCTGGAAAATGATTGATAGCGACCACGGGGGTAATGCCAAATTTTTTACAATTTTCTATATGTTTAGCCAAATTTTGAAATCCTTTCGATACACGTTCCATACTTGGGGTATTGTATTCTTCTTTTTTGGCGCCTCCATGATGACGCAATGCCCTGATGGTAGCCACTAATACAATAGCTTCAGGTGCCAGTTTTCCATAACCACATTTTATATTCATGAATTTTTCTGCTCCTAAATCTGCTCCAAATCCAGCTTCTGTTACTACGTAATCGCCCAATGACAAGCCCATTTTGGTTGCTAATATAGTATTGGTTCCCTGAGCGATATTGGCAAAAGGACCGCCATGCAAAATAGCTGGATTGCCTTCCAATGTTTGCACCAAATTGGGTTTGATGGCATCTTTCAACAATAATGCCATCGCACCTTGTGCTTTCAAATCGCGTGCAAAAATAGGTTTCTTATCAAATGTAAATCCCACAAAGATATTACCTAAACGATTTTTCAAATCGTCAATATCTTTACTCATACATAAAATCGCCATCACTTCAGAAGCAGGGGTGATATTAAAACCATCTTCGCGTGGTATACCATTTCCTGTACCGCCAATACCAATTACTATTTGACGTAAGGACCGGTCATTCATATCCATCACACGTTTCCATTTGATGGTGCGGGGATCAATGTTTAAATTATGTTCTTTGTTTTGTAAATTATTGTCGATGAGTGCGGCCAATAAATTATTTGCTTTTTCAATCGCGGCAAAATCACCTGTAAAATGTAGATTAATATCTTCCATCGGAATCACTTGTGAGTAACCTCCGCCTGCTGCACCTCCTTTGATTCCAAACACTGGTCCTAAGCTCGGTTCACGCAAAACCACTATGGCTTTTTTTCCCAATTTTGTTAAGCCCTTCGTTCAAACCAATAGACACTGTCGTTTTACCTTCACCTGCTGGCGTAGGATTGATCGCAGAAACCAGGATAAGTTTTGATTTTTTAATTTTTTCTTCGTCTATCAAATCGAGGGGGAGCTTGGCTTTATTTTTACCATAGTATTGTAAATCATCTTCGGTGATCCCTATTTTAGCTGCTATAGTTTTGATGTGTTGAATGGTTGCATTTTGCGCAATTTCTAAATCAGATGGAAACATATAAAAATTTTGTTGTTAGTAATGAATGTTTAGATAAGTGATAATAAGTTCTTTTTTTGAAAGGTTAAATATAGAAAATATTATTGCTGTTTTGTAGAAAGTAGAATAAAAATAATGTGTAAGGGTTGATTTCACCAAATTGTTGAATAGCTACCCGCATTGGTTCGGGATCTTGTACAGAATATATTGCATCATTCATTTAAAAAGGTATAATGTTTACATTCTTTGTATTACTACTCGTAACGAGTTGTTGGAATTTATGTAAAAAATATCGCAAGTAAATAAATGGGGATTAATAAAACAAAACAATGTTTTGCTCCATTCATTCACCCAGTCTTTAAACCCTGGAGCAATCATTACTCAAATCATTTATTAATCTAAATGTAGCAAACCTGTTTGTTGTAAGCCATGCTTTACCCTGAAATACATAATAGTAAATACCACGAGGCCAATCGCTAACAGCTAATCGCGTAGCATTGTGGGGTAAGCAGTGTTGTTGCCATATAAGTTGACCATTGATATTGTATAATTTCCAGGTAGCTTCTTCCGAACTCAGCAATGTGAGATTGCCTTCAGCCGGATTGGGAAAGAGACTTGCGAAAGACTCTTTATTATGCATGGCTAACCCATTGATCACTGCTGTGGTATCACGTAAACGAAGTACAAAAATTTCGTTTCTACCTGTATCACTTGCCTCAAGATGCAATTGACCACAACGCAATGAATCAGCAAAGCTTCCATGCAACCATATATTCCCCTTATTATCAGCTGATATACTCGCACAAAAATCATCTCCTTTTCCATATGCTTTCATTGCTCCTTGCCACTGCCCATTTCCATCGATACTTGCCAGACACACTTCACTTGACCCTAAATTTGCAGGCGGATTAAAATCTCCCAACAAGGTATCAGTTCCAAATATCGCGGAAATCCAAAAACTACCTGCTACAAAAATCTTTCCATTCGCAGGTGCTGCAATATCAAACACGGGGTATTTAGTACCTACCCTAGCTGTTTTGACCCATTGCCATTGTCCCAAAGCATTGGCCGCTGCAACAAGCAGATGATCAGTTGAAGGCTGAATGACTGTATTGGCCCCAAAAACAATGGTATCATTGGAAGTATAACCACATACATACACCATGCCTTGTGGATCGATGGCCAAAGAAGTTGCTTGGTCTTTGTCGTAACCACCTCCACTGATAGCCCATTGAAATTGCCCAGCATCATTCATTTTGGCTAAAAATAATTCTGAAAAATTGCTGAGACTAGGATTGATACTTGGATTGGTCAGAAGTACAGTCCCACAATGTAGACTATCTGCAAACATACCGCAGAGATATAAGTTACCTTGAACATCCGCTTTAATTTTAGCCACTTTATCGCTATTTCCCTTTGAACCAATATGACTAAGCCATTGCCATTGTCCATTGGTGCCGTCTAGTTTGCCTACAAATCCATCAGAGAGACCAAGAGACACGATAGATTGTGCTCCTGCTTGAAGGGTATCTCTAAATTCACCTGTAACAAAAACATGTCCTTGCTGATTTGTACAAATACCCATACCAGCGTCTGCATTAGCCCCCCCAGCTGTACTTACCCATAGCCAATTACCAGAGGAATCTAATTTAGCTACGAAAACATCATTAAGCCCAATCGCTGTTAGGGTAGTAGCACCCATTTGAAAACTACCTCCAAATCCTCCACAAATCAATACGTTTCCCTGATAATCTACCGCAATAGAAGTGGCGGCATCGAAGTCTTGTCCACCCGCATTTTTAGCCCATATCCATTGGCCTGTACTATCCATTTTGGCGATAAACATATCGTGATCGCCAGCACTGGTCAAAGTTGTATTTCCAAATTTTACAGAATCTTTAAATGCACCTGTAACATATACATTCCCTATCGCATCATGTGCAATCAAACCCCAGAAAGGGGGTCCTGATTGAGGGTATAAAGTAAGATTGGTATTCCCTTCTGCTAACCAAAGGGGTTGCTGTGCATTTGCTTTACCAAAAATAATAAAGACACAAAAAATGAAGGATATTAATTTCATTGGTTACGATTTTATATCCCAAAGATATTTTTTTCTTTAAAAATGTAAAATAAAAGACCTGCTTTTTAACAATTTTGTTGAATGAGTTTGGCACTACAATTATAAATTCTGAAAATATTAAATCTGGGTATAAACATAATTGCAACTATAGTCTAATGATCTATTTATAGTATCTCTTAGGTTTTCTATCAGGTTTGTTTATCAAAAGTTTAAACCCAATGCATGTAAGCATTATACTAGTATTTTTAAAATTACTTTTTAAGTCATTTGTTAGTATACCAGGTAAAATGTAGAATAGTCCAAGGCTTGTAATACTAACTGCATATAAAAGAGAGTCCGTTTGTTTTTCGTTTTTATACAATACCGAAGTGACAAATGTAATAGTCTAAAATTTCGTACCTTTTTTTGTTCTAAACATAAGTTTCATTCGGCATTTAGCACTGTAAGATTTATAAAACATTGGCCTATTTTATAAATCACATTGGTATAATGTGTGTGGGCATTATATCGAAATTTTTCAGACTACATAGTATATACAATTGGTATAACCCATTAAATGTTATGTTTGTTTCAATACCCAATAATCATTGTTTGATTTAGAAAAATGGGTATTACTTGATCAAATACAAAATAAAAAAGGGACTTTACGTTAAAAGTAAAATCCCTTTCTATATCTATAAATTTTATTGTTTAAGCAGTTACTTCGGGTGCTACCAATCTAAAACCATTTCCATGAATATTAACGATTTCTACTTGTTCATCTTCTTTTAAAAATTTACGAAGTTTGGCAATATACACATCCATACTACGACCATTAAAGTAGGTATCGCTACCCCATATTTTTTTCAATGCCTGATCACGTGGCAACAAATCATTTAAGTTTTCGCAAAGCATACGTAGCAAATCATTTTCTTTTGGTGAAAGCACATGGGTAGTGTCATTGATTTTTAGTTCTCTCAGTTTACTGTTGAAATCAAACTTACCAATTTTGTATTCGAAGTTTTCGTTTTGTTTTTCACTTGCTTCTGAATTTCTTTTGATGATGGCTTTTATTTTATGAAGTAAAATTTCACTATCAAAAGGTTTTAAAATATAATCGTCTGCGCCAAGTCTATAGCCGTTGAGGATGTCTTCTTTCATATTTTTAGCGGTCAAGAAAAACAAGGGCACATCCATATCTATATTACGAATTTCTTCGGCGAGGGAAAATCCGTCGAGGTTAGGCATCATGACATCGAGGAGACAAAGGTCAAATTTTTCTCTTCGAAAAGCGGCCAGTCCCAGAATGCCATCACGGGCAAGTTCCACAACATAGTCGTTGAGTTCTAAATAATTTTTAAGTACTTTTCCGAAGTTAGTATCATCTTCAACTAACAAAATTTTTGATTTGACAGTGTCCATAATATGTATTTTTTTAATTCTTAGTTCAAAAGTAGTTTGATGAAATTTGATTCGGCAGTAAAGGCGTGTAATATTTTGTTAAGGTTTATTTTGATTTTTTGTGGTTTTGAAAAATTTAAAACAAACGAGGGTTGATTATCTTGGCTTATGCATGGCTGTAATATTTAATTGAGGGGTCAAAACAGCTTAAAAAATTGCACAGAATCATTGATCAAAAGCTGTCAGAAAATGATCTAATACCAACGATTGGCCAATTGCTATTAGCTTTAATGCAATATGTGTTGGGTTTATACCTGATATTTTTCAGACTACTAATAAAATACATTTGGTAAGACTTGCAGCAAGGACTTTTAGCAAGATTATAAAGTAGCTTAGGTTTTGCTATCCGCCTAAAAAAGTGAAATTTAATTGCAATTAATTGATAAAGAATGCTTTTAGCATTTGTAAGCAAGCCCTAATTAGTTGATACCAAATCGTTGCAGGTAATCTCACACAAATCAAAAATTTGATTTAATTTCACCCCGCATGATTACACAATTTGCATGGCGATATTTTAAAGGTAAAAAGTCGACTCAGGCAGTCCAAATAATTTCTTGGGTGAGCGTGATTGCTATGGCGGTTGGCACCGCTGCACTCATTATCGTGCTGTCTGTTTTTAATGGGTTTGAACATTTTGTCAAAAATTTGTATACCGATTTTTATCCTGATATGAAAATCACTGCTATACAAGGAAAACATTTTACATTAACTGACAGTGTTTGGAACCAGCTTAAAGCAGTTAAAGGCATTGAAATAATGAGCAAAACCATTGAGGAGAAAGTTCTTTTAACTTCTGAAGAAAACCAATCTGTGGTAACACTCAAAGGGGTGGATGAAAACTACGATAGCGTTACCCATTTTATGAACAATATTCAATATGGGAAAGTCACTTTTAATCAAGACGAAGATATTCCAAGTATGCTTTTAGGTATTGGCATTTCAAACAAATTGGGTGTGAGCGAAGAAGGTCATTTTCCCATCAACTGTTATGTGTTTAAAAAAAATGTCAGTATTTCATTTGACCCCACCCAGATATACAATACACAGTTGTTTATGGTGAATGCATTGTTTACGATGCCAGATATCGAAAACGATTATGCATTTACTTCCTTGCATACTTTGCAAGCTTTATCAGAAAACGACAATAAGATAAGCAGCATTGAAATGAGTGTTTTGAAAGAGGCTTCCATCAATGATGTACAACAAAAAATAAACAATATCATCGCGCCTTATGCTTTAAAATCAGCCAACCGATACGAACAAAACAAGACGCTTTATTTTATTTTAAAAAGTGAACGCTGGGCTGTCTATGCCATACTTACCATGATGTTGCTGATTGCTTCCTTCAATATTATTGGTTCGCTTTCGATGTTGGTGATTGAAAAGGAAAAGACATTGCAATATTAAATACCATGGGTATGCCTCAAAACATGA
Source organism: Bacteroidota bacterium (assembly GCA_016711825.1). Lineage (GTDB taxonomy): Bacteria > Bacteroidota > Bacteroidia > Chitinophagales > Chitinophagaceae > OLB11. Next base: position 538,927 of record JADJSG010000004.1, read on the forward strand.
TTAAAAAAATATTCATTGCCACGGGCATTCTCATTTCATTGATTGGTGCATGTATAGGCTCTGTAGTAGCATGGATTGTTTGTTGGATACAAATACAATTTGGGATTGTAAAAATGGGTGAAAGCGGTTCGTTTTTAGTAGATGCTTATCCCGTGCGTTTAAGTGTGTTTGATTTTATACTGGTAATGGCTACAGTCATAATGATTGCATTTATTGCCTCATGGATACCAGCCGTTAAAGCCAGTAAAAAAGCCATCGAACTAAGATTACGTTAATCTTTACTCTGTTTCTTTTGCTGATACAATTCCTTTTTCGTGACTAATTTAACCTTCATATCGTTTTTTAAGGTTCGTGCAATGGCACTATATGGTGCCACAATCACTTGCTGCTTCTCCTGCAGTCCCGATAAAATTTGTATATGTTCATTGTCTTGAATACCTGTTTTCACTTCAGTAAGCATGGCTTTTTGTTGATTGTTGACTACAAACACATACTCTTTAACAGGCGTCTCGGTATTGTTGTTTTCTAATGATGCAGTTCCCGTCGAATCTTCATCCTCACGGGTAGTGACTGCATTGATAGGCACCGACAATACTTGTGTGGCCGTATTTGTTTGTATATCAGCCGATGCTGACATGCCAGATCTGAATGGCATGTATTTATTTTCAGGGGTTGAAATCGTAGCATAACTTTCCTTGAGCAATAATACACTCACGGTATAATTGGTCATTTGATCAGTCATTGAAGCAATGCTTTGTGGCAATCCACCACCTGCATTCGACTGTGAAATACGGGTTACTATTCCTTTAAACCTGGCGCCGCGATAGGCTTCTACTTGTACAATGGTGGTGTCATTGATATTAATTTTTTGAATTTCGTTTTCATTCACATTCACATCCACTTTCATTTGACTCATATCAGCTATACGCATCAATTCGGTACCCATCATTTGTGAAGTACCCACCACCTTTTCACCTTTACGGATATACAAACCAGTAACAATGCCATTGATAGGAGAATAAATATTAATATTTTTTACCGTCTCTTTGGTTTCGTTGATTCCAGCCTGAGGCATGGTAAAATTGAGGATTGATTTACTACTGATACTTTTGATTACTGCGAGTACTTGTCCTTTTTTGACTGGGTCACCTTCTGCTACATATAAATTAATCAGTTCGCCAGAGGCATCAGGACTGATTTTAATTTCAGTTTCAGGATATATTTTACCACTGCCCGATACAGTTTCTATAATATCTTTTTTGCTACTTCTTCTACCACAACTTTCAACGAAGTGTCTTTTCCTAATTTTACATATAACACTACACTCACCAACAATACCCCTAAAATAATCGCATACACAAATTTTTTTTTCATCATTTATTTATTCCATTTTAATAGGATTTCCACTAAAGTAATCCAACATTTTTAATTTAAAAGCCATTCATATTTTGCGAATGTAGCCTGTGTTGCATTTTGATGATATTGTTGCCATGCAAGTTTGTACAATAAAAATTGATTGTTGTCATTGTTTTGTTTACCCAATGATTCCATCCATAACGCACTTTCATCTCTGGCTTTTAGGTATGCAGTATATTTTTGGGATGCAGCAATGGCTTCTTCATAAGTTTTATAGATATCATTTTTAAGGTCCTGTTTGGCAACATCTATTTGCAATTGTTGACTAACCAATGCAATTTTTGCTTTTTGTATATTGGCTCTTGATGCATAACCATTTAAAAGAGGCACAGCAATACGTAAACCTACCGTCGCCCTTATATGATCGTTGTATTGATCTGCCAATGGCTTGGTTATGGTGGTGAATTGATATTGCGAATTTGTGACAGGGTAGCTGCTACCATTGATATTTACATACCCTACAGACGATTCACCCTCATAGGTTTGCGCAGTAATATTTTTGACATTGCTTGAGAATACTGTACCTGCTCCTCCATACAATGACAGTTGTGGGTATTGCATTGCCTTCGCAATATCGAGTGATTTTTTTACTGACTTGAGTTTGAGGTGTTCGTATTGCACTTGAGCTTGTTGATTCAATGCCATTTGGTACCAGGCAGCCGCATCAGGCATTGACAATCCTTGCTTGGGAGTGAGTATTTCATCTTCATCAGTGGCAATATCAAAGGCGTCTTCAAATTCAAGATGCAACAATGCTTTTAATTGGAGCAATGCCATTCTTTCATTCACTACGGTCTCCAAATACATCGCACTATCAGTAGACAACATCGCTTGATAAGATTGCTTATCGTTTTTATTCATGTACACATTTCGCTCTGTGAACTTTTTTAGCGATAACGCCAAGCTCTTTTTTTGTTCTCTGGCTTGCAATACCCTTATATAACCTGTAGTAATATTTAAGGTTACATCATCTTGTAATTTTTTATTTGCATATTCGGCTGATTGAATATCCAATTGATTTTTTTCAAGTTGGTATTTTTTTTGAAACCAGCCAAACAAAAGAGTATTTGACCAAAGGCCAAGTGTATTATAATTAAAATTGTTGTTGACAAACTGATTGCTTGCGGGGTCAATATTTCGGCCAAACGACTTGCCTATTTGTAAATCGCCATTTAAATCTGGATAAGCGGCTATTTTTATTTTCTTCATATAACAATTTTTCATAACGCTCATTTAATTGAGCTTCTACTATTTGTAAATTATTTTTTTGGCGTATTCGATACAATCCGCCAAATTCCAGATCGTTTTAAGCTTTTTAACTTTTTGCGGAGTTTCTTTTTCACGATAGGCAAAGGCTTGGGACTTACCTGTTTTTCAATAGGCTTCTTTTGGGGCGGACGGGTATATGGTGTATAGGTATTTTTTTATATTAGTTATTTTGGGAATTTGCTTATTCGCATTTTTTTCTTTTCAGCCTCTTCAAGCAGTTTTTGTTCTGCCATTTTTTTCTCCAGCGCTTCTTTTCTTTTTGGGCTAATTGTTTTTGCATGGCCTCTGCTTTCGCTATTGAATCTGCTCGCTTAGCCTCTGCCGCATTTCCATAAAACTGAGGAGGGATGACTTTTTTACAGAGTCATACTTGGTAGGAATATATTTTCCTTTTTTTGTTGCGCAAACAAGGTAAAGTTTGCTATCAAAAAAGCTCATGAAAGTCAGTAGGTATATAAATTTATTCATATTGTACAAAAATAGGTTGCCAAACCATTACTCGGTGATAGAACGGTAAAATTAGTAAAAGTATTTTCCTTTATCTTTGAAAAATATAACTATTTTATGGAAACAGATGTATTAATCATTGGCTCGGGCATTGCAGGACTTACTTATGCCGTTAATTTGGCGATGGCAGACAAGCATTTAAAAATCACGATGTTGACCAAAACACAAGAAGATGAAACCAATACTAAATATGCGCAAGGTGGTGTGGCAGCTGTTACCAATCTGAATACTGACAGTTTTGAAAAGCATATTCATGATACCCTGATTGCAGGTGATGGGCTTTGCAATGAAGCCATTGTAACGAGTGTAGTGAAAGAAGGACCTGAGCGCATTCAGGAGATTATACAATGGGGCACTGATTTTGACAAAGAAAGTGATGGTGATTATAAATTGGGGAAAGAAGGTGGCCATTCAGAAAACAGGATACTCCACTTTAAAGATGTTACGGGTATGGAAATGGAAAGGGCCTTACTGTCGAAAGCACACCAATACGACAATATACAAATCATAGATTATTGTTTTGTGATTGACATCATTACGCAACATCATTTAGGAAAATTAATCACCAAAGCCACACCCGATATTGCATGTTATGGTGTTTATGTTTTAAATCTTGAAAATCATCAAATCGAAAAAATTGTATCGAAAGTAACGATGCTGGCTACCGGAGGTTGCGGTCAGGTTTATCGTACCACAACCAACCCTAAAATTGCTACAGGCGATGGTGTGGCAATGGTTTATAGGGCTAAAGGCAGAATCGAGAATATGGAGTTTATACAATTTCATCCTACGGCTTTGTTCGAACCAAGTAAACGGTTTGGTCAATCATTTCTGATAACCGAAGCAGTAAGAGGTGATGGAGGCGTATTGCGCAATAGCAAAGGGGAAGAGTTTATGCATAAATATGATGACAGATTATCACTGGCCCCCCGAGATATTGTAGCAAGAGCCATTGATAATGAAATGAAAATACTGGGCGATGAGCATGTGTTTCTGGATTGCAGACAGATGAATCTGGAAAATTTCAAAACCCATTTCCCTAATATTTATAAAAAATGTGAAAGCATCGGCATTGATGTTTCTCAACAAATGATACCCGTAGCACCCGCTGCGCATTATAGTTGCGGAGGTATACAAGTGGATGCTTTTGGTCGTACTTCAATACAAAGACTGTATAGTTGTGGTGAGGCTGCCAGCACAGGATTGCATGGGGCAAACAGGCTTGCAAGCAACTCCCTGCTGGAAGCCATGGTATTTGGCAAACGCAGTTTTGAAGACACCATTGCCCATATTTCGCAGTACTCATTACAAAGTGACATCCCTGACTGGAATGCCTCAGGCACTTCCAGAACCCAAGGAAATGATACTCATCACGCAAAGTATTAAGGAGATACAACTGGCCATGAGTGATTATGTGGGTATCGTACGAAGCAATGTACGTCTTGAGCGTGCGATGAAGCGGCTCGACTTATTGTGATGAGGAAACAGAGCAATTATACAAAACCACTACCCTCTCACCTCAGTTATGTGAATTGCGCAACCTCATTACGGTGGGTTATTTGATTGTAAAAAGTGCCCAGTTTAGAAAAGAAAGTCGTGGCCTTCATTACAATATCGATTATCCGACGAAGAGTGCAATCAAGCAAAACATAGTATGGTAATTCTATTTTCTATTGATCATACTTTCATAAATCGTGACCTAATCAAATCTATTTAATCAAAATACATAACCTATATTAAACGCTAGGTCATATCAATTATTATTGTAAATTTGAAACTTACCAACAATGCAGTTGGTAAATTAAATTCATCCCTTTTACATGAAAAAACTTTTTCTGTCTATTGCGCTTATTTTCATTTCATTGTTTGCATTTTCTCAAAATTCACCTGAACAAATTACAGATAAGTTTTTCAAGATATTGTAAAGAAACCCCTGAAAACCATAGACAATCTATACCTCAATATGCCCTGGGCCAGCAATATTAAAACTGAATTGGATAAATTAAAGACTCAATTTACAAGTTTACAAACGTATTTTGGTAAATATTGCGGCAATACTTTTATTGCGAAAAAAGACATTGGGGGTGTCTTTATGATTTATAGTTATATCATCCGATACGAACGTCAACCCGTTAGATGCACGTTTAAATTTTACAAACCAAAAGACGTTTTTTTTAGTTTATAGTTTCTCCTATGATATGAGTCTTGAAGAAGAATTAGATGCTACTTTGAAATTACAAAATATCAAATAAAAAACGGAGATACAAGCCAGAAATTTCATTGTAGTTGCAATGTATTTACCGATATTTATACAATTATCTTTAGCATAAATCATTGCCATTAGCATCAATACACCATTTGGGTTCTCAATTTTTTTATGCAAGCTATAAATACCAAAATAAAATACCGGATAACTGTATGCTATCCGGTATTTGTGTTTAAATCGTTTTGAAACAAACAAGCAAATAGGCAGCGTGCTTATTGCTTGTGATAGACCCAGCGCCTTAAAATTGCTCCAAGGCAGAAAAGAAAAGCTTCCTTCGATCATGGCATTTTCATCACTGTCGCTGCCATGTACTGCATTTTCGCCTAAGCTTTTAGCAAACATTTTGCGTATGGTTCCCTCGTCTGCTTTTGCAGGGTCTGTAGCGCCAATAAGGGTTCTAAAATCAGCTACTGCGTTTGATTTTTCGAGTATAGCGGCTACAATATGACCACTGCTCATAAAGTCACAAAGTTCGCCATAGAAGGGTCTTTCTTTTATGAACTTCATAAAACTGACCTGCTTTTTCGGCAGACAATTTAGTCATTTTCATGGCTTTGATAGTAAATCCAGCTTCATTGATTTTAGCCAATATAGCACCGATATGTCCGTCTTTAACGGCATCGGGTTTGATCATTGTAAATGTTAAGTTTGACATAGTAAATTTTGAGGTGCAAAAATAGGTTTTATACGCTTTATACCAAATGTATTTATGCCATTGACTAAAAATTATTTGAATAAGGCCTTGTAAAGAATACGAACGAAAAGCTAAGCTTCCTCTACATCCTGATAAAGCCCATTTTTGAAAATTTGTTGATTCTATTTTCAATTCTTTTCTCCGCATCTATTTTTGCAAGTTCCTTGAGGTGTTTTTTCAATATACTTTTTAATGGAAGCCGCCATCACATCAGGTTGTGTATGAGCTGCACCCCATGGGTTCGTTAATTACATCGTCAATCAAACCAAAATCACTCATATGTTTAGAGGTAAGTTTGAGTTCTTCAGCGCTTTTTCTTTATAATCCCAGGTGCCACAAAATACTTGAGCACTTTCGGAGATATGACAGAATACCAGGTATTTTCGAGCATCACTACTTTATCGCCTATACCAATGCCAAAGCCCTCCACTGGCACCTTCGCCGATGATAATGCATATAACAGGCACTTTGAGGTTAATCATTTCAAACAGATTTCGGGCAATGGCTTCGCCCTGACCTCTTTCTTCGGCTTCTAAACCAGGGTAAGCACCGGGGTATCAATAAAGGTAATGATTGGCTTATTAAACTTTTCAGCCATTTTCATCAATCGCAATGCCTTCCTGTAACCTTCTGGGTTTGCCATACCAAAATTTCTCAGTTGTCGCATTTTGGTATTCACGCCTTTTGATGCCCCATCACCATCACCGATTGATCGCCCAACATGGCAAAACCACCCACGATGGCTTTATCATCTTTTGCATTTCTATCGCCATGAAGTTCCTGAAATTTGTAAATATTTTATTGATATAAAAGAGGGTATACGGTCTTTCGGGATGCCGGCTAAGTTGTACTTTTGCCAGTCATTCAGGTTTGAATAGATTTCTTTTTGGGTTTCGGCAATTTTTAGTTCTATTTTTCGATCGCCTCACTCATATCAACCTTTGTCTTTTCCTAATATCTTTAAGCTTCTGAATCTCTTCCATCAGCTGTTCTATTGGTTTTTCGAAATCTAAATATTGCATGCTTTAATTGTTTTCGGGACTTCAAACCTACTATAAAAAAGATGATTTTTTTAATAAGAATTATTAAGATTTTGATTTTGCAAAACTTGCTTATATTTGCACTCCCAAAACGAAGAAATTCGAAATTGTGGAAACCGGAAGTTTTTTTAATTAAATCAAATTTCCTTAGTTCTTGGATCGGTAGTTCAGCTGGTTAGAATGCCGCCCTGTCACGGCGGAGGTCGCGGGTTCGAGTCCCGTCCGGTCCGCAAAAACGAACAAAAACCCTTGTAAATGAATCATTGATGAGGGTTTTTTGTTTTTTGGGGACATTTTATTTCGTCAATATTCTTAATATAAAAGTACTAATCCCATTTTCTAACCCTTAACTTGTCTTTAAAATCAGAAGGCATTTCTATCTTCATCCCAATGCTCTGAGAAAGTATATCTACCAATTGCTTGCCATTGATTAAACCTATTCTTGAAATCCATCTCAGTGTAGCAATTTCTTACAAGCCTTTTTTTGAAAATCAGAGGTTGTGATAAATGCCCCTTGCCCTCCTTGTAATATTGGAACGTAAGATTTTTAACTGTGGTTGCGTCTATTCTTCTATCCTCATAGCGTTTTACTTGTAATGAAGATTTTAATTTTGGCTAACCCTGATACATCTTAATGTACCTTGTTGCATCTACACCAACATCCGCAACCTTTCCAGTATGTTCCGCTTCAAATCCTAATGCCTAATATTTTAGTAACCAATATTTCAAATTTCTATCATCTAGTTGTAAACTTCCTATTCAATACTAACTTGTATTAATCCTCCTCTACAACTTTTCCTGTTTCTATACTCAAATCCTTTCTACCAATTACTTCAAAGAAATTTCTTTTTATGATTAACCTGAAATACAGTTAATGATGAACGCAAAGTATTTTGAAAGGGAACAGAAAATTCGCGCCTCAATATTGGCCTTATGCCAACTCACTTTTTTCTGTGTCTGTTGGGCAAATTGAACTATCCTTTTCATCAGCAAAACTAGCTATTTTCTTCAATTATACCAGGAAGGTAGTTTGTATCAGCGGAAGGATAATTACATAATCGCCTATTGTTATTTCCAAACATGAACCTACCTATTTGCCCCATTTGTTGCCCTATTACCATGTTACTGGTGTCATTTGGGCAATCTTTTTATAGAGGGTAAAGTTCCTCTCTTGTCTGTACCACGAACACAGCTAAGCCTATTAATTGCAACATAGCCACCTTTTATAAATTCCGCTGCATTTTCCAAAATCTGCCCTTACGCAATAGATGTTATTCATTCTGCAATATGTTTAGAAATGTAATTTTCTTTGATAATAAACGCCAACATTTTCTTTGCTGTGATTGTTTGAATCGTTCCGCTTTTGTTTTGTGTTTGGGTCGTTACTTATTTTCCATTTTTTAAGCCTCTGATGAGGTATTTTAATAATCTTTTTTTAAATCTACTATTAAGAATCTATGCTAATTGCTTTTAATTTCTTT
>JADJSG010000005.1 GCA_016711825.1 Bacteroidota bacterium
TAAAAACATCATGCAAAAACTAAATTTAAAATCACCGGGCCTTGTTGAAGTTTTTTATAATAATTGGATTTATACACACCATGCATTGAATCAATAAAAAAACTTACAATCTTTATTGTTCGAATACAAAACACCTCACCAATATGAAGGATTAAATAATGTGTTAAATACATTGATTATACTTGCTATTCTAAATGGGTATAATGTCTTCACGTTTAATTTCAAGCTTATTGTGATTGCAGGTTATAAAATATATCATTTGTATGATATTAATTTGATTTATTGATTAGGCGATAAGATATCGTGCTTATGTATTTACACATTATATCTCAGCACCAAAACTAAAGTGCTAAGTTTAAAGTGTGGTGGGTTTAATCTACACAAATCGAAAATTTGATTTAATTTCACCCCGCATGATTACACAATTTGCATGGCGATATTTTAAAGGTAAAAAGTCCGAAAGCCAGGCCGTTGAAATAATTTCTTGGAGTGAGCGTGATTGCTGGCGGTGAGCACCGCTGCACTCATTATCGTGCTGTCTGTTTTTAATGGGTTTGAACATTTGTCAAAGAATTTGTACACCGATTTTTATCCTGATATGAAAATCACTGCTATACAAGGAAAACATTTTTACATTAACTGACACAGTGTTTGGAGACCAGCTTAAAGCAGTTAAAGGCATTGAAATAATGAGCAAAACCATTGAGGAGAAAGTTCTTTTAACTTCTGAAAACCAATCTGTGGTAACTCTAAAAGGGGTGGATGAGAAACTACGATAGCGTTACCCATTTATGAACAATATTGATATGGGAAAGTCACTTTTAATCAAGACGAAGATATTCCAAGTATGCTTTTTAGGTATTGGCATTTCAAACAAATTGGGTGTGAGAGAGAAGGTCATTTCCCATCAACTGTTATGTGTTTAAAAAATGTCAGTATTTCCATTTGACCCCACCCAGATATACAATACACAGTTGTTTATGGTGAATGCATTTTTACGATGCCAGATATCGAAAACGATTATGCATTTACTTACTTGCATACTTGCAAGCTTTATCGAAAACGACAATAAGATAAGCAGCATTGAAATGAGTGTTTTGAAAGATGCTTCCATCAATGATGTACAAAAAAATAAACAATATCATCGCGCCTTATGCTTTAAAAATCAGCCAACCGATACGAACAAAACAAGACGCTTTATTTTATTTTAAAAAGCGAACGCTGGGCTGTCCTATGCCATACTATGATGTTGCTGATTGCTTCCTTCAATATTATTGGTTCGCTTTCGATGTTGGTAATTGAAAAGGAAAGACATTGCAATAGGGTAGTAAATACCATGGGTATGCCTCCAAAACATGATTAAAAAATATTCATTGCCACGGGCATCTCTTATTTCATTGATTGGTGCATGTATAGGCTCTGTAGTAGCATGGATTGTTTGTTGGATAAATACAATTTGGGATTGTAAAAATGGGTGAAAGCGGTTCGTTTTTGGTAGATGCTTATCCCGTGCGATTAAGTGTGTTTGATTTTATACTGGTAATGGCTACAGTCATAATGATTGCATTTATTGCCTCATGGATACCAGCCGTTAAAGCCAGTAAAAAGCCATCGAACTAAGATTACGTTAATCTTTACTCCGTTTCTTTTGCTGATACAATTCCTTTTCGTGACTAATTTAACCTTCATGTCGTTTTTTAAGGTTCGTGCAATGGCACTATATGGTGCCACAATCACTTTGTTGCTTCTCCTGCAGTCCCGATAAAATTTGTATATGTTCATTGTCTTGAATACCTGTTTTCACTCCCAGTAAGCATGGCTTTTTGTTGATTGTTGACTACAAACACATACCCTTTAACAGGCGTCTCGGTATTGTTGTTTTCTAATGATGCAGTACCCGTCGAATCTTCATCCTCACGGGTAGTGACTGCATTGATGGGCACCGACAATACTTGTGTAGCAGCATGTTGTTTGTATATCAGCCGATGCTGACATGCCAGATCTGAATGGCATGTATTTATTTTCAGGGGTTGAAATCGTGGCATAACTTTCTTTGAGCAATAATACACTCACGGTATAATTGGTCATTTGATCAGTCATTGAAGCAATGCTTTGTGGCAATCCACCACCTGCATTCGACTGTGAAATACGGGTTACAATTCCTTTAAACTTAGCGCCGCGATAGGCTTCTACTTGTACAATGGTAGTGTCATTGATATTAATTTTTGAATTTCGTTTTCATTCACATTCACATCTACTTTCATTTGACTCATATCAGCGATACGCATCAATTCGGTACCCATCATTTGTGAAGTACCAACCACCTTTTCACCTTTACGGATATACAAACCAGTAACAATGCCATTGATAGGAGAATAAATATTAATATTTTTTACCGTCTCTTTGGTTTCGTTGATTCCAGCCTGAGGCATGGTAAAATTGAGGATTGATTTACTACTGATACTTTTGATCACCGCAAGTACTTGTCCTTTTTTGACGGGGTCACCTTCTTACATATAAATTAATCAGTTCGCCAGAGGCATCAGGACTGATTTTAATTTCAGTTTCAGGATATATTTTACCACTGCCCGATACAGTTTCTATAATATCTTTTTGCTACTTCTTCTACCACAACTTTCAACGAAGTGTCTTTTCCTAATTTTACATATAACACTACACTCACAACAATACCCCTAAAATAATCGCATACACAAATTTTTTTTCATCATTTATTTATTCCATTTTAATAGGTTCCACCAAAGTAATCAAAATTTTTAATTTAAAAAGCCATTCATATTTTGCGAATGTAGCCTGTGTTGCATTTTGATGATATTGTTGCCATGCAAGTTTGTACAATAAAAATTGATTGTTGTCATTGTTTTGTTTACCCAATGATTCCATCCATAACGCACTTTCATCTCTGGCTTTTAGGTATGCAGTATATTTTGGGATGCAGCAATGGCTTCTTCATAAGTTTTATAGATATCATTTTTAAGGTCCTGTTTGGCAACATCTACTTGCAGTTGTTGACTAACCAATGCAATTTTTGCTTTTTGTATATTGGCTCTTGATGCATAACCATTTAAAAGGGGCACAGCATTACGTAAACCTACCGTCGCCCATATATGATCGTTGTATTGATCTGCCAATGGCTTCGTATATGGTGGTGAATTGATATTGCGAATTTGTGACAGGGTAACTGCTACCATTGATATTTACATACCCCACTGGGAAGATTCACCCTCATAGGTTTGCGCAGTAATATTTTTGACATTGCTTGAGAATGCCGTACCGGCTCCTCCATACAATGAAAGTTGTGGTATTGCATTGCCTTCGCAATATCGAGTGATTTTTTTACTGACTTGAGTTTGAGGTGTTCATATTGCACTTGAGCTTGTTGATTCAATGCCATTTGGTACCAGGCAGCCGCATCAGGCATTGACAATCCTTGCTTGGGAGTGAGTATTTCATCTTCATCAGTGGCTATATCAAAAGCGTCTTCAAATTCAAGATGCAACAATGCTTTTAATTGGAGCAATGCCATTCTTTCATTCACTACGGTCTCCAAATACATTGCACTATCAGTAGACAACATCGCTTGATAAGATTGCTTATCGTTTTTATTCATGTACACATTTCGCTCTGTGAACTTTTTTAGCGACAACGCCAAGCTCTTTTTTGTTCTCTGGCTTGCAATACCTTATATAACCTGTTGTAATATTTAAGGTTACATCATCTTGTAATTTTTTATTTGCATATTCGGCTGATTGAATATCCAATTGATTTTTTCAAGTTGGTATTTTTTTGAAACCAGCCAAACAAAAGAGTATTTGACCAAAGGCCAAGTGTATTATAATTAAAATTGTTGTTGACAAACTGATTGCTTGCGGGGTCAATATTTCGGCCAAACGACTTGCCTATTTGTAAATCGCCATTTAAATCTGGATAGCGGCTATTTTTTATTTTCTTCATATAACAATTTTTTCATAACGCTCATTTAATTGAGCTTCTACTATTTGTAAATTATTTTTTTTTGGCGTATTCGATACAATCACTTCAAATTCCAGATCGTTTTAAGCTTTTTAACTTTTGCGGAGTTTCTTTTTTTCACGATAGGCAAAGGCTTGGGACTTACCTGTTTTTCAATAGGCTTCTTTTGGGGTGGACGGGCATATGGTGTATAGGTATTTTCTTTTATATTAGTTATTTTGGGAATTTGTTATTCGCATTTTTTTTTCTTTTCAGCCTCTTCAAGCAGTTTTTGTTCTGCCATTTTTTTCTCCAGCGCTTCTTTTTCTTTTGGGCTAATTGTTTTTGCATGGCCTCTGCTTTCGCTATTGAATCTGCTCGCTTAGCCTCTGCCGCATTTCCATAAAACTGCGGAGGGATGACTTTTTACAGAGTCATACTTGGTAGGAATATATTTTCCTTTTTTTGTTGCGCAAACAAGGTAAAGTTTGCTATCAAAAAAGCTCATGAAAGTCAGTAGGTATATAAATTTATTCATATTGTACAAAAAATAGGTTGCCAAACCATTACTCGGTGATAGAACGGTAAAATTAGTAAAAGTATTTTCCTTTATCTTTGAAAAATATAACTATTTTATGGAAACAGATGTATTAATCATAGGCTCGGGCATTGCAGGACTTACTTATGCCGTTAATTTGGCGATGGCAGACAAGCATTTAAAAATCACGATGTTGACCAAAACACAAGAAGATGAAACCAATACTAAATATGCGCAGGTGGTGTAGCAGCTGTTACCAATCTGAATAATGACAGTTTTGAAAGCATATTCATGATACCCTGATTGCAGGTGATGGGCTTTGCAATGAAGCCATTGTAACGAGTGTAGTGAAAGAAGGACCTGAACGCATTCAGGAGATTATACAATGGGGCACTGATTTTGACAAAGAAAGTGATGGTGATTATAAATTGGGGAAAGAAGGTGGCCATTCAGAAAACAGGATACTCCACTTTAAAGATGTTACGGTATGGAAATGGAAAGGGCCTTACTGTCGAAAGCACACCAATACGACAATATAAAAATCATTGATTATTGTTTTGTGATTGACATCATCACACAACATCATTTAGAAAATTAATCACCAAAGCCACACCCGATATTGCATGTTATGGTGTTTATGTTTTAAATCTTGAAAATCATCAAATCGAAAAAATTGTATCGAAAGTAACGATGCTGGCTACCGGAGGTTGCGGGCAGGTTTATCGCACCACAACCAACCCTAAAATTGCTACAGGCGATGGTGTGGCAATGGTTTATAGGGCTAAAGGCAGAATCGAGAATATGGAGTTTATACAATTTCATCCTACGGCTTTGTTCGAACCAAGTAAACGGTTTGGTCAATCATTTCTGATAACTGAAGCAGTAAGAGGTGATGGGGGTGTATTGCGCAATAGCAAAGGAGAAGAGTTTATGCATAAATATGATGACAGATTATCACTGGCCCCCCGAGATATTGTAGCAAGAGCCATCGATAATGAAATGAAAATACTGGGCGATGAGCATGTGTTTCTGGATTGCAGACAGATGAATCTGGAAAATTTCAAAACCCATTTCCTAATATTTATAAAAAATGTGAAAGCATCGGCATTGATGTTTCGCAACAAATGATACCCGTAGCACCCGCTGCGCATTATAGTTGCGGAGGTATACAAGTGGATGCTTTTGGTCGTACTTCAATACAAAGACTGTATAGTTGTGGTGAGGCTGCCAGCACAGGATTGCATGGGGCAAACAGGCTTGCAAGCAACTCCCTGCTGGAAGCCATGGTATTTGGCAAACGCAGTTTTGAAGACACCATTGCCCATATTTCGCAGTACTCATTACAAAGTGACATCCCTGACTGGAATGCCTCAGGCACTTCAGAACCCAAGGAAATGATACTCATCACGCAAAGTATTAAGGAGATACAACTGGCCATGAGTGATTATGTGGGTATCGTACGAAGTAATGTACGTCTTGAGCGTGCGATGAAGCGGCTCGACTTATTGCATGAGGAAACAGAGCAATTATACAAAACCACTACCCTCTCACCTCAGTTATGTGAATTGCGCAACCTCATTACGGTAGGCTATTTGATTGTAAAAAGTGCCCAGTTTAGAAAAGAAAGTCGTGGCCTTCATTACAATATCGATTATCCTACGAAGAGTGCAATCAAGCAAAACATTGTATGGTAATTCTATTTTCTATTGATCATATTTTCATAAATCGCGACCTAATCATACCTATTTAATCAAAATACATAACCTATATTAAACGCTAGGTCATATCAATTATTATTGTAAATTTGAAACTTACCAACAATGCAGTTGGTAAATTAAATTCATCCCTTTTACATGAAAAAACTTTTTCTGTCTATTGCGCTTATTTTCATTTCATTGTTTGCATTTTCTCAAAATTCACCTGAACAAATTACAGATAAGTTTTTTCAAGATATTGTAAAAGAAACCCCTGACAAAACCATAGACAATCTATACCTCAATATGCCCTGGGCCAGCAATATTAAAACTGAATTGGATAAATTAAAGACTCAATTTACAAGTTTACAAACGTATTTTGGTAAATATTGCGGCAATACTTTTATTGCGAAAAAAGACATTGGGGGTGTCTTTATGATTTATAGTTATATCATCCGATACGAACGTCAACCCGTTAGATGCACATTTAAATTTTACAAACCAAAAGACGTTTTTTTAGTTTATAGTTTCTCCTATGATATGAGTCTTGAAGAAGAATTAGATGCTACTTTGAAATTACAAAATATCAAATAAAAAAAACGGAGATACAAGCCAGAAATTTCATTGTAGTTGCAATGTATTTACCGATATTTATACAATTATCTTTAGCATAAATCATTGCCATTAGCATCAATACACCATTTGGGTTCTCAATTTTTTTATGCAAGCTATAAATACCAAAATAAAATACCGGATAACTGTATACTATCCGGTATTTGTGTTTAAATTGTTTTAAATCAAACAAGCTAATAGGCAGTGTGCTTATTGCTTGTGATTGACCAAGCGCCTTAAAATTGCTCCAAGGCAGAAAAGAAAAAGCTTCCTTCGATCATGGCATTTTCATCACTGTCGCTGCCATGTACTGCATTTTCGCCTAAGCTTTTAGCAAACATTTTGCGTATGGTTCCCTCGTCTGCTTTTGCAGGGTCTGTAGCGCCAATAAGGGTTCTAAAATCAGCTACTGCGTTTGATTTTTCGAGTATAGCGGCTACAATATGACCACTGCTCATAAAGTCACAAAGTTCGCCATAGAAGGGTCTTTCTTTATGAACTTCATAAAACTGACCTGCTTTTTTCGGCAGACAATTTAGTCATTTTCATGGCTTTGATAGTAAATCCAGCTTCATTGATTTTAGCCAATATAGCACCGATATGTCCGTCTTTAACGGCATCGGGTTTGATCATTGTAAATGTTAAGTTTGACATAGTAAATTTTGAGGTGCAAAAATAGGTTTTATACGCTTTATACCAAATGTATTTATGCCATTGACTAAAAATTATTTGAATAAGGCCTTGTTAAGAATACGAACGAAAAAGCTAAGCTTCCTCTACATCCTGATAAAAGCCCATTTTTGAAAATTTGTTGATTCTATTTTCAATTCTTTTCTCCGCATCTAATTTTGCAAGATCCTTCAGGTTTTTTTCAATATACTTTTTAATGGAAGCTGCCATCACATCAGGTTGTGTATGAGCTGCACCCATGGGTTCGTTGATTACATCGTCAATCAAACCAAAATCACTCATATGTTTAGAAGTAAGTTTGAGTTCTTCGGCAGCTTTTTCTTTATAATCCCAGGTGCGCCACAATATACTTGAGCAGCTTTCTGGAGATATGACAGAATACCAGGTATTTTCGAGCATCACTACTTTATCGCCGATACCAATGCCTAAAGCCCTCCACTGGCACCTTCGCCGATGATAATGCATATAACAGGCACTTTGAGGTTAATCATTTCAAACAGATTTCGGGCAATGGCTTCGCCCTGACCTCTTTCTTCGGCTTCTAAACCAGGGTAAGCACCGGGAGTATCAATAAAGGTAATGATCGGTTTATTAAACTTTTCAGCCATTTTCATCAATCGCAAAGCCTTTCTGTAACCTTCTGGGTTTGCCATACCAAAATTTCTCAGTTGTCGCATTTTGGTATTCACGCCTTTTTGATGCCCCATCACCATCACCGATTGATCGCCCAACATGGCAAAACCACCTACGATGGCTTTATCATCCTTTACATTTCTATCGCCATGAAGTTCCTGAAATTTGGTAAATATTTTATTGATATAAAAGAGGGTATACGGTCTTTCGGGATGCCGGCTAAGTTGTACTTTTTGCCAGTCATTCAGGTTTGAATAGATTTCTTTTTGGGTTTCGGCAATTTTTAGTTCTATTTTTCGATCGCCTCACTCATATCAACCTTTGTCTTTTCGCCCATATCTTTAAGCTTCTGAATCTCTTCCATCAGCTGTTCTATTGGTTTTTCGAAATCTAAATATTGCATGCTTTAATTGTTTTCGGGACTTCAAACCTACTATAAAAAGATGATTTTTTTAATAAGAATTATTAAGATTTTGATTTTTGCAAAACTTGCTTATATTTGCACTCCCAAAACGAAGAAATTCAAATTGTGGAAACCGGAAGTTTTTTTTAATTAAATCAAATTTCCTTAGTTCATGGATCGGTAGTTCAGCTGGTTAGAATGCCGCCCTGTCACGGCGGAGGTCGCGGGTTCGAGTCCCGTCCGGTCCGCAAAAACGAACAAAAACCCTTGTAAATGAATCATTTATGAGGGTTTTTTGTTTCCGAGGTACAACATAGGTTCAACAAAAGTGTTAGTAGGAGTCAATCCCAAATTCTACACCATTCATACTTGGACATTCTCTTGCATTCTTCAAAATTTGTCCTTTTCTTTTTTGAAAATATAATCCTCTGCATAATAAATTGCCGAATACTGAGAATGCTTACATTCCTATTTTAATGATCAATGAAGGTTTTATTTCAATTGATAATGTGAGGTAGTAATTAATTCTGTCTGCAATTCATTTATAAATCCCTTTCAGAACTTTCCGGAAAGCAATTAACTTACCTGTTCTTGAACATACTCATAAGAAATTCGTTCCTGTTCTAGTCGTCGACTTTCTTTCTGTAGAAAGTGATACATTTTTTGCTCAGAAGGGTTTAAGAGAGACAGTTCAATTTTCCGATATGTTGAGTGTACTGAAAATGCTGAGAACGCATTGTATGTCGTTTCATCCATTAAGAAACTCCTAGCGTGAAGGTAATATTGTCTTATCATATTCAACATCTCAAAACCTGCAGCATCCATATCAAACCAGCAATACAACTCACAATTACCTAGCCATGGGATATGCTTGTTAACACGGCTTTTAAACCCTTCCCCAAAAATGGCTACGCTGTTTTTTATTTTAGGAAAGGAACGAAAACAGGCTGCATTCTCAATAATAAATACCTTTTCAGGTTGCCAGGTAAGTAAAGAGGCATCATCAATGGTAAGGCTCAGTTCCTGGTACCCTAAAGTAGATTTCAAGGCATCGTCAAGTATCCTGACTTGTGTATAGATATTTGGGCGTTTTATGTGATACCTTCCAGAAAAGTCCTTTACTTCAAAGTTGATCTTGTCGGCAGGTAACATAATATCCAGCATCTTTTTTAAAGGTTTAGTATTATCCTCGATAAACTTCGTGTGCACCTTTATTGGCAGTTCACGCAGGTAAAGCAGGTGCGGAGGTGTATGGTCAAAGAAGTAACGGGCCACTTTTAGCAAGTCGGGCATAATGGCTGCATAGGTTACAAGGAAAGAAGGCTCTTCTTTTGCCCAGTCGGCATGAAACGGAAAGGAAGCGACAATTAGCTGATATGCTTTCTTTATTTTCAAAAAGTCCTTTTCCCGCTTAGTAAAAAAAAGGTAATCCTCTAGGGTGTCGTAGAATATTTTACTAGGAATTTTTTGTTCAGAACCTTGTATTTTTTTTATTTTCCAAGTTACAGAATATCCTTTGCCCTTTACTTCTTTTGATTGATTATAAAGAGGCACAATAGCATTGTGCAGGTTATTAAAGCCGGTGTCATTTATCTTTTTGTCTGATGGAATCACCAGAGGAAAGGCGTTTTCTTCCTTTAACGCAGCCTCTGCTATTTTAAAGAAGTGTTTATCTGATTTAGCTAAAAGTTCCTGTGGTGTTATCATTCTGTTTCGTCCGTTAACTGTTTAAAGTTTTCTTTTTGTTTATAATATTGTTCCATCGTTAGGTTATAAAGCAATGAATTTTTTTTATTTTTTATCTCCACGAAATGTACTGCATGAATATAGGGTTCTGCAATGTTTATTTTATCTAATGGTGTTACTACCAGTATTTGCAAGTTTAGTTGCTCGCAGAATTCCATTAAAAAGCGGCTTTTCTCAGGGTCCAACTTGCTGAAGGCCTCATCTACTGTTATAAAACGAAGACTCTTGTGCTGTCGCCCCTGCTGAAAGATACCAAACTGGTGTGCAATGGCTGCCCCCAGAATAGCATAGGTAAACTGCGCTTTTTGGCCACCTGAGTAGCTAGCCGTGTTATCGTGGTATTGCTCTGCCTTGTTTTCCACAATGGAATATTCTCTTGCGCCAAAGCTGGAGCCAGTTACGGACATCGCTTACCTTTCTACGCCAGGCTTCTTCCTTTTGCAGTTCTGTTACAAGGTTCTTAATTTTTTCAAATACCTGCTCCCTATAGTTGTCGTCTTGCTGCATGGCAAAGTCCAGTGCATTTGGTATGGCGGCACTAAGCTGCCCACGAAAGATATTAATTTCGTTTTCGCCTCGCAGTGGACGGTACTCCAGTTGCAGATATGTATCGGGATTGCGATTGAAAGTAATTTTTTTCAAAGGAATGTTCAGTTCGTCTATCATGTCTTTAATCTTGTCCAGCTCATTTTCCAACCAGGTTCTGTAACTGGTGAGTGCATCCAGCATGCTTTTATCCATGTATTCACGGAACCTCTTTTTATGCTCTACCAAGCGTTGTGTTTGTATAGTGTTGTAGAGTTCTTCAATATCCTCTATGCTATTAAGATCAGCACTTAAGTTGATGACATCGCCCTGCCAACTAGGAAATGCTCTAATTATTTTTTCCTCAGGGTGAACGAAGGCCGCAATATCCTTTATAATATTTTGCTCCAATTGTTTAATAGCTTCAGTAGCCGTTTTTTGCTTTGCCTTCAACCCACTGGCTATCTGCCTCATCACAGATTCAAAAGTAGTCAAGTTCAGTTCTTTGTTGATGTCTATATCTACTTCCCGCAGAAATGCTTGAATAGATTGTTCACCTTCATCGGTTAATATTTCAAAATTCAAGCTCTGCAAACGATTGTTTTTCGAATTATAATCAGTCTCCAATTTACTCGTTTTCCTGAGCAAAACATCTCTTGCAGTTTTTTCCTTCTCTAGTAAAGTTTCTGTCTTAGTGATCTGGTCTACAATCAGTTCATAGGCACGTGATGATTTTTTGAGATTGTCTATTTGTTTGTTCAACGATACAATTTTTTGCGCATGTCGCTGCCAGTCTATCTCGTCAGAGTTTTTATATCGGCGAATATTATTCAGGGCAAGGATACTTTGGCCGATGGAATCAATGAATGGTCCTAATTCCTTTATCTTGCTACGAATTTCCTGATAAATCGACTCTTCCTGATGTTTTTGTTGTTGTAAGTATTTTATGGTTTCCCGATTGTCCCATCCCAGGCGATATTTTCCTTTATGCCATTTGCCGGGACGGTCATCTTTTTCATGGCGGTTTACATTCCGTATCAGACCATTGGGTGTGATGGCTTTTTTAGATCCATAGAAAACATTCAAGTCGTCGGTACAGTAGTAGTTAAACCGTTCCAGCAGAGTAGTTTCCATCCAGTCTTTATATGCCGATTCTTTAAACTCGAGTTTACTAACCAAATCGTTATCATCTGTAGACCACCGGATTGGTTGTACCGCTTTATTTTCTATTTTCTGGTACACCAATTTGGTTCGCATATCATTGTTGTAAATAAAATGATTGACCGCCTTTATATTTTTTCAGGCACTAGCAATTGCATGGAAAAATTATGCAAGAGCCGTTCAATAGCTTCTTCCCATTTTTGTTCTGCCGGCGTTACCTTTATCAGCTCTCCGGCAAAAGGAAGTTCGGCTTCTGGTATATCGAGCAGTTCTGTAAGGCGTTTTCTGGCATTTACGAGTTCCTCTGGTATACGATTTTTCCGTTCCAAGAGCGAGTTAATTTGCTGTTGCAGTCCTTTTATCTTTGTTTCGGTACTTTCTTGGTCAATTTTCAATCTCGTTTTTTGTTCCGAAAGCGATTCTAGTTCCTTGGGCAGAGTGATATTTAGATTTTCGGCCCGGTTATAGTTTTCATTAAAGTCTATGCTACTAGATGGTATGCCAAGCTCTAGTTGTTTACAGGCATCTTCATATAATTTATATGCTGCGGACTTATCATTTCTTTTGATTGTTTCTGTCTCAATATCTTTGTTGAGCAAAGTTACCTGGTGGTCAATGTTCAGGGCAGCTTTTTGAGTGATTAGTTGTTCTTTTTCCTGCTCAAGTGTCTTTATTCGTTCTGTTGCAAGCCGCTCTTCTTCATGGGCGATGGATGTATCTCGCTCTACCTGCCTCATATATTTGGTTAACAGCTCAAGCTCTATTTTATTGAGATAGAAAGGCATTTGTTCTTCCACAAAATTGAGTGCAGCATCGCGGTTACGCTGTGCATACAGCGTTTCTTTATGTGTAATAACAGGCGTAAGTAGCTCCAGTTGTTTTTCATCTTTCTGAATAGCTTTATAACTGATCAGTAGGTCGTTGTAATGTTCATAAAGATTCTTGAATTGATCTTCGGCATCGGATTCTTCTAGCATTTCCTGCCTGATAAAATTGGTAAGATCCCCGAGTACCTTAATGCCCACGGTTTGGCTGAAGAGATTTTAAGTTTCTTTTTCCAATCGCCCCGCATATCAAAATGATCTTTCCCAAAATGGTCGTTGATGTTGAGCAAGTAAGGAGCAATTATGAATACTTTTTGCATCCCTCCATTGTTGAACCACCTTACTTGTACCAGCGATATAGTGTGTTGTGTACCCGAGTTTTGAAAACAGGCCAGCAACACCGAATAAGGGTTATCGGCTTTTTGGCGCAACTGCTCTGTTTTTGATTTGTCTTCAAGCTCGGAAAAAGTTTTGCCGTAGTAACCCCAGAAATAGGAGCTCTCGTCTCTTTCTTTTTTAGACTCTGCCCCCGACGATTGGTTGTAAAACCGTTTGCTGGTGGGTACAAGTATAGTGAGCAGGGCATCGATCAAGGTAGTTTTGCCACTGCCATTGGCACCAGTAAGTAGTGAAGTTCGACCTTGGGTCTCCAATTTATAGACTTTGCCATTGAAAGTACCCCAGTTAAATACTTCGAGGTATTGCAGCCTATAGCCATTTTCTGCATTATTATTTCTGAAAAGTGTGGACATAATCGGCAAGTTTTTGTTTTATTTCTTCCAGCTTTTCATTGCTGATGAATGCTTTCACAATTCGTTTTATTTCGTACTGGTTGTTGTCTTTATTAGCAGCATCTTCGCGGTTGAGCTTGAGGATGCCGATGTGAAGCAAGGAGGTAATGGGCTTGGACAGGTCGCGCCATAGCTTACTTTTGTTGGTCTGCTCTTTGTAAAACAGTTCAATACGCTCCTTAATTTCTTTTTGGGTCAAAAAGTATTTGGTGCCATCGCTGCGTACATCAAATTCTTCCAACCCTTCACGCAGCATTACAGCCAGAAGGGTAGCCTCGTAGTTTAGCGCCTGTCTTTTCATCAAGCGGGGTAAAGGTTGCTCTTCATCCACATCTGCTTCTGGCTGCAGCACCCTGGCAAAGCCGTCCTGCTCAGTAATAATTAGTTCTAGGCCTATTTTTCCAAAGTATTCCTGAATGGCTGATTGCCAGCCAAGTATTTCACGCCAGTTGTTTTTATCATCAGCATATACCGGCCCTTGTAACAGCTTAATAATTGCGGCCGCATACGGCGCCCTTTGCATTTTCGGTTCCATATCAGTTTACAATTGATTTTGTGTAAATAATCATTGGCACGTTTACCCAACGGTCGCCCACCAGTATCGGCTCATTGGCATTCTCTATAATAATGTGGTGGCTGCCCTCGGTGGCCAGGGAAAAATAACCCACCACTTCGCTCAGGCCATTCTCTATACCAAAGGCGTCAATAATTTCTTTTAAAGTTGTTTGGTCTTTGGATTCCAGTATTTGGTCTATACGTTGTTGCAGCTTTTTTTTATCAATGGTAAACTGGTCAAAAAGAGCTGTAAAGTCAACTACCTCTCCCTCATCTGTTGTGTTATCGGGAAACAAAACAGCAGTAGCTGTATCCCGTTCTTCGCCAGGTTGCCAGCGGTCAAAAAGATTAATAGTAGGTTCGACTTCAATGGTTATAAACTGCTCCTCCTTTATTTTTGCGTCAATACGGTCAAAAGCCATTTGGCGTATCTCGCCAATTAGCTCAATAGCCCTTCTGCGTTCCAAAAGGTTTTTTTCGGACAATACCCGGCTTATTTTTTCGCTAAGTTTTTTGTTGGCGTCAATTACTTTTCGTCCTGATACGTGCAGGTAGCGTTTCAGATTTCTAAGGAATTTGTCATTGTTGTAGTCTATTTTATTCTCAGCCAGTATTTGATATAGCCTCTCGGTAAGTCCGGTAAATTCTTGCTGCCGTTTTTCGTTCATCAAAAATTCCCAAAAGGCCTTAAAGCTTTTCCCCTGCGGTTTTTGGTCAATATCGTCTAAAGCATCCAATGCAAATACCAATAGGGTGCCTTTGGTTATATCGCGCTCTGTGTATTTTCGTTGTATGTCTTTGCGAATCTGTTCAAAGTTTTGTTCCACTTCTGAAAAATCAGCCAGCAGCTCACGGGCCATTTTGTTGAGATCGTAGAACTGCTCTTTAATTTCTATTTCGTCAAACACGCTTGGCTTCTTACCCAGCCTAATAAGATTAATTTCGTTTTCAATTTCCCATTTCTTTTTTTGCAATTCTTCTATCCGGGCTTCGGGGTCTTCGTTCGTTTGTTCCACCAATTTCTGCAGCTTAAAGAAAATGTCTTTAAAGCGGCTGTTGGTGCCTATATATTCACGTGGGACCAGGTCTTCCAACCATTTCAGGACCTTGATGGTGTCAGGCGTAAGCTCATGTAGGTCTTCGCCATCGTCGCTGGGATATTTTCGTAGGTAGCCACTATTGCTCCATTTATCAATATATTGAGTGGATCTAAAAGCAAAGTCGTCAAACAGTGTGGCGGCATCCAACTCCTCATCTTTTTCTTCATAAGAAAGTTCTTCCATGTAGCCTTCCAACTTACTTCTCAGTTCGCTGTTGGAAAGAGTCATGGTATTTGTATCAGCAAAGACCGTCTGCAGGAAAGATATAATAAATGGTGCATTTTTAGCTCTCAGTAGCAGCAAAGACCTTTCCGTTTTAAATTGCTGATTAATGGATTCGAATGTCATGCTTATAAATATTAGTGTAACATCCCGGGATGAATAACCCAGTAAATTATTTTACAATATAGGGCTTAATTTTTAGTAAGCAAGTGTGTATGATCATTATTCTCTCTTACCTACTTTACCACTGGTTATTTACCATGAAAATATGCTCCTTACACGACAAATAGTTTTATATTTTCTATTCATGTACCACAACATCTTTCAACAGGATACAACTTGCGATACTTCCCATCTATACTGATAATGTAAATAATTTGTTTGTGATTGTACTTTTAAAAAGATAGATTCTTGATGATTACTCCTAGGGGAACGCGAAGATGTTTGATGTTTTTTGATGGCAATAATCAATGTTTTTTATCTCCGATATAATTCCTGTCTTCGTAGCCTTGGTTCAAATAAATATAACTTTCTTTTAGGTTCGATCCTTGTATTGTCTGTTGCTCGTTCTTTGCCTTACAATGCATTTCATATGTCATTTTTCTTTAAGAAACTTACCCTGAACTGAAATGACAGATCTTGAAACCTAATCAGGGTTTAGGATTTAAGGTTCACCAATCAATGCTATGCTATCCCTCAAAACTTATAAGCATTATTTTTTTGTCGAACGATTGTTTATAGCCCAATCATAATGTGTCCGCTATAAACAAACATATAAGTCGTTTTATTTATAATTCTTTTTTCATGGAGGTACAAAGTAATTTCGGTGCACCAAGCCTAATTAGAGTTACCAATATCAAGACTTCGAAGCAAGTACTGTTAAATGTTTTTTAGTACTCCTTTCGTTAAATTCTTCTTCCGATACTTGTTTGATTGCCTTATAGCTTGGACAGGCGCTGAAACCTTTTGGGGCAAACAGGACATCCTTACCACTCTTTTTCAACCTAGCATTGACTCAACTCCCTGTTTGTATAAATGATTAAATGTTTTTCGAATGAATGTATCTTCGTTAAGTTTATGACATGTTGGGAAAAGGAGAATCGGGAAAATCACTTCTTAACACTCTTAAAAGTTCAAATTGCATACTCACAGAATTTCGGGATGATTGGGTTTAATATTTCCATTCTTTCACATATTAACTCAATTTGTGTGCTATTTTTTAAAAGTCATTCTCCACTCTAAGCTGTTCGATCTTGACATACAGCTTATCCTACTTAATAAACTCCCGTTCTACAAATATGCTCTTATCCCTTCAAAATAAACTCAATTTTCTCTAACTAGTCGCCCCTCAAAAATGACAGGAATTAGGATAGACAATGCTTCTGAGTATTTTATATTGTAAAAATCGACCGAAAAGTTATTAGAATTGGTAAAAAAGTGGCAGATTTGGTTATGCTTTCAAAACAAAAAAACACTTCCCAATTGGGATTTTACAGTTCATTTGAAGAACAGCTAAGTCACAGCCATCCGCTCTATAAAATTAGCTCATGAGATTGAATGGAAAACATTTGATGATTCTTTTGCTAAACATTACAGCACTAAAATGGGTAAACCCGCAAAGCCTATTCGCTTGATGGTATCGCTGCTGATCTTAAAGCAACTTCGTAATTTAAGTGATGAAAGTATTGTTGAGCAATGGTCTGAGAATGTGTATTATCAATACTTTAGTGGCGAGTTGTATTTGCGCCTAAACTGCCTTGTGTGCCAACAGAATTAGTGGAGTTTAGGAAGCGTATTGGCCCCGAGGGGGTGAATTAATTTTCAAAGAGAGTATTCGAGTAAATGGTAAGGATGCAGAGGATGATCATTTAAGTGCAGACACCACTATCCAGGAAAAGAATATTACCTATCCAACAGATGATAAGTTGTACAAAAAAATAATTGATGAATGCAGATCTATTGCAGCAGATGAGGGTGTTGAATTACGTCGGAGTTACACTCAAACGATTAAGAAGCTAAGCACCATTCAAAGGTTTAAGAAGAATAAGAACGGGTATGCCAAGTCGAGGAAGGCCGGCAAGAAAATAAAAACAATTGCTGGTGTATTGGTCAGAGAGTTGGACAGAAAGCTTCCGGCTGACAGGCTCAGCATTCACAGTCAGGATTTAGCGTTTATTTTCTAAAGTACTTGCTCAACAAAAAACAGATTCAGAATAAAACTTATAGCTTGCATGAACCCCATGTAAAGTGTTACACCAAAGGGAAGGAACATAAAAAGTTTGAATTTGGTAGTAAAGTATCCATTTTGGTCACCCAAACAACGGGTGTTATTGTTGGAGCGCTGAATTTTAGCGGAACTGAACATGACAGCAAAACACTCCACAACTGCCATTGATCAATATGAAAGATTAACCAATAGAAAAGCCAAAAGTGTTTTTTGCAGATAGAGGTTACAGAGGAACCAGTCAAATCAACGAAACAAAAATCTATGTTCCTAAACCTGACAAAAAATATTACCCGACAAAAGCGTAAGCGTCATGGTCGGCGAGCAGCTATCGAGCCTGTGATCGGTCATTTAAAACAACATTACAGAATGGGAGAAATTACCTGAAAGGAATACAGGGGATGAAATAAATGTCCTCCTTGCAGCAGCGGCCATGAACTTTAAACGCCGGATTAACCTCTGGCGTTCAGAGGCAAACTTTTGTTGGAAACTCATTTATCAAATGATAATAAATGTTTATTGGACTTTTTTTGCTCAAAAACCAAAATATACTTTTTGAGGGACGACTAACTATAGACCTGGTCTAATACTGGAACTAGTAAAAAGTACCCTGCTAGAAGCCGAAGAAATGATTGACAAGTTTGAAAAGCTAATAGAAAAGAAATAGTTTCTTTTCTAGGACATGCCTCTGCCTGTTTATATTTTATTCAAAACATAACAATAGTAAGGGCTGTGGTCGGGCAATTTGCACCAAGTCTTCGCTCGAACCTAACCGCGTGTTCATTTGGCTGCTATCCCTCACTCAGAGAGTTTTCCCTAATAAAGTTCGACCTCCATTAACTTGATTTCAATTTACCGAAAGTCTCAAACTCTATAAAAGTAGATTTAAACAGCCCGGAAGGAATCTTCTTTTGCAGTAATAAATGAAAATTCTCTTCGTGTGTCGAAACAATTAGTTGCTTGTCTAAGGATAATAATGTCAACCCTCTAAACAAATCTATAAACGAAAGAATATTAATACTATCCATTGATTGAATTGGATCGTCAATAAAAATACAATCAACCCGGCAGCCCTTGATCATCCTTAGTTTTTAAAGCACGAGCTAAAAAAATACTTAAACTTAAAATGTTTACCTGAGCAGTACTAAAATATAATGAAGGGACGGATTTTAATATGTTTCCACTCTCATCAAGAGAAGTTGTATAAATCTGTAATCTGGGTTTGTTTTCAGCAAAATCACATTCGAACTCAATCTCTTTGTAATCGGGATGAGGGTCAATTTTTTTATAAATGGTATTGATTAAAGGGGTATAAAAATAGGCTTCAATGTTACCTTTGAGGTATGTTTTTAAGTTTTCTTTTTCATTGTTTAACTCTTTTCTCGGCACTACCCAGCTTCTTTAGATTGCCATTGATTTCTTCAATTTGAGCTTGTATTATTTTAGATTCTGTAGCTTTTATACAAGCGTCATTTAAAATTCTGACTATTTTATATTTTTCAATTTTCGTTTCAGTTTGTTTTTCCAGTTGTTTCTGCTTGGCTATTAAATCTATAAACGCTTCTTCGATTTGAGGTTTATCTTTATCGCTTATGTTTATACCAAATTCCGATTGAATATAATTTTTAAAGCTTTCATAGACCCTTAATGCCAAATTTTTTGTATCGTTTACTTGCTGGCTTTTTTGAATGTACTCATCCTTAGCTAACGGATAACTGGATAGTTTTATCTTTAAACCTTCTAAAGCCTTATTTAGTCCGTCTTTTTTCGCAGTTAAATCCGCAATAGAGAATTGAATATTCGATATATGTTCTGATAATATGGATTTTTCAATTATCGCATTTAATTCTTTAAATACTCTCTTACTTCGTTATAATCCTTCGAAGACTGATATTTTAAAAGATTAGATTCTGAAATGCTTAAATTTTCTTTAGCAGATTGAATGAATGATTCTTTATCTGATAGTGTGTCTTCATTTTTTTTGACCTGACTAGAGCACTCTGTTATTTGGTTGTTTATTTTTGATAGTTCATCTTGTACTTTGGTCGATAGCTCCTCAAATGACTTAGTGTCGCCCAGTGATAAGTTGATTTCGTTTAAGATCGATTGGTTACCGTTTAATTTTTCTAAGTTGAACTTTCGCTCAGAAGTTAATTTATCTATTAGATTTTGGATATTTGTATAGTCCGATAAAAAGGGCGCTTTGATTGTATAAAGGGCTTTTTCAATCGCTTCTTTATCAGCAGGTAGCTGGAACAGCAGTTTGTTTATTTTCGCTTCAATATCTGTTTTTTCTTCTAAATATCTTTTTAAATCACTATTTAGTAGCTCATTAGATAAAATACTTTCAGATAGTTTTTCAAATGTGCCATAATCTTGGTTGCAGAGCGGGCAGTTTGAACTTTGCGACTTATTTGCTAATTCCAGTCCGGAATTGACGAAATCGCTAAGTTCTTTATTGAATTTATTTTGGTTGTCAATTTTAGATTGAATTTCTTGAATGTCTTTTTTTAACGTTTCCAGGATTTTTTCTTCAACTACCAAGTCGGTAACTAATTTTTTATAATCGTCAAATAATTTAAATTCTAACAAAAGTTGAGTGTCATCATTAAATTTACTTTCATAATACGCAAATTCATCTAGAATTACTTTTAAATCAGCCTGTTTTTTCTCTCCTATAACTATTGATTTTGATAAATCATCAATAGTCTTTTGTAAATCAACAATAGCCTGAGCAATTAATTCTAACTGTGTTTGTTGTGCCGGTATATTATTTAATTTAGACTGTGTAATTTCAAAAGTGTTCTTCAATTTGTCAAGCTCTGTTAGCTTATCCCTTTTCTCTTTTTCAAAATCCAATTTTTCACGCTCAGCGTTAAGTATTTTGCCTTTAAAACCTACAATGTCCTTCTGTGCCTTCATCTCTTCTTTGGATGCTAAAAAATGTTTCAAACCGTTTCTCAATACTGAGAGCTTGCTCCAATCTCTTTTGCTGGCTTTCTATATCCCTATCGTTAGCAATTAACTCGTTGTTAGCCTTTTCCTGCTCTTCAAACCATTTAACTATCTGGTTTAATTTTTGAGTCGCTCGTCCAGTTGTGAAATTTTGCTTTTATTGTCGAGGTAGGATAATATCCCGCCATCAGGTTTACCATCTTCAGACTTTTCTCCATCTCTGGCTAATACTATGGTTTCGGCACGTAGCTTAATCTTAATTAGCTGTTCCTGCAAGGATAATAATCGAACTTCAATATTTCTGGACAAGTTATCATAAGCGTTCTGATTAAATGTGCGTTGCTCGATCGGGTTTAAACTTTCATTCTCTTTGTTAAGAGACCCAATTACTTCATTAAGCTCATCAAACTTTTTAAACTCTTGCTCAAAGTCAATTTCAACTTGAATTTTAGCTTCTTCTTTACCTTTATTTTTAATTAATTCTTTTCTCTCATCATTAATATATCCTAAAAGAGTATTAATCTTCTTATATGCGGCATCATACTTTTTTAAATTATAGTCTATATCCAGAAACTTCGTATATCTATCTTCGGCTTTCTCTTCTTTTAAAAAGGCATCGATTAAATCTTGGGTTAATACTTGATTTTGAAAAATACTCGTTCGCAGGTTTTTCATTATATTTATAAACTTTCTTTTATTTATAACATTCTCAAAATTTTGTGAACTAGTTTCAACTATTACTTTTCCAGACAACGAAGATTTATTTAATAACAAAGGAGCGTCATTATCTTTTCTAATTTTTTCAAAACGTTGAATTTTATGAGTAATCCCCCATTCAACAGCATCATAAAATGATGTCTTACCAAACCCATTTGGCGCATATATTGAAGCAAAATTCATTATTTCGCCATCTTTCGTAAAATTGAAAGTTGAATTTTCTTCTTTTTCAAATGCTCTGAAACCTGTAATTTTTACACTCTTAATTTTCATAACGAATTTATTTGTTTAATGAATTCTTCCTGAGCTTTCCTGTCACCACTGACTTTTTCCTCTTGGAAGTTCCCAAAGTTTTTTATTCTCAGGAACATATGCTGAAATCGAGGTTTCTTTAGTTGACTCTACGATTTCTTTTAAATCCGCATTGGTAATGTGTTTTACAATTAAAAGGTTGGCTTCTTCATGATTAAATTCTTTGGCATAAGTGTCTTCAATAATCTTTCTACTGGAGAATTTATCGTTTTCAATTTTATTTTTTAGTTCTTTCGAAATGCTGTCTTTTGAAATGAAAATAATATAGAAATTCCATCTATCAAACTCGCTTTCTGACATATGTTCAGCAGTTTGATAATTAGCCGCTACCATATTTGAAAATCGATTCCAACTATCATTTAATGTAGGGATGTCTGCTTCAAGAAAAAATACATTTATTTTGAATCTTCCCTCATTTATATAGTGATAGATTTTGCCATTTTCAATGACAAATTCAGGCTTATTTATTTCAATTATTGAAAAAATCATCGTACTTAGTCGTTTTATTTCTTTTAAAATATCTTCAAATTGTTGAATCGAGAATTGATTTAAGGTATTTTCATTTGAATTAATGCAATCAAATTCAAATGCTTTTAAGTGTATTATTTCCTTTATTTTTGAACTTGTTTGAACTCTATCAATAGTTTCTGTATCTATTACATTGCCTACATTAAGGATAACTTCACCAGCCGGCATTCTTCTTCTGTTAGCAGAATTAGGAGTTTGATTAGTGCCTAATAAAACCTGACAATCATTACTATTGATGTTCTCTGACGCTAATAAAAGCACTTCACCATACAAATCATATATATCCTTAGAAGAGTCAGAAAATATAAATTTTTTAGTAATATTCATTTTGGCTAAAATATCTTCATTAAAACCATCTACATCAAGAAGGCTGATTATTAAAGCATATTCGAGAAATGAAGTCCAAAAACGCTTACTTTTTTATTCCTGTCGGTGATGTTGAAGACTTTTTAATATAACCACTCGAATAAATAGTATTGAGTTCGCATTTAACTTGTTGGAATTGTCGTCTAATAGCAAGTTGTAATTTGGGTTTTAGAGAAGGTAAGGTTTCATTATAGCTGATGATTGAATTGATGAGAACCTCAATATTGGATAAATAGCTGGGTAGCAATTTTGATAAATTATTACTATCAACTATTTCTTCAAATCTTTTTATTGGTACAACTTGTATTTCTCCATTACAGTCTTCTATTGGTGTTTGACTTTGAATACCAGCTAATAATAGACTATCAACATTTGTTTTAATAATTCCTCCGCCGGAAAATCCAGAAATTTGCTTGTGATCTAAATGATTAACTACTAGTCTTAATGTTATTAAGCTATTGTCGTAAGTAATTAAGTCTCTTATTGCGTGCTTATCGTATTTATCATTGGCCATGCATTTACTTTCAGGGTAACCTGTCAAGTTAAAGCCATCAAAACCGCTGTTTCTTTCATCAATAAATATTTGATCAAAACCTAAAATTTTATCCAGAACTAGTATTGCAGCATCTGCGTGATAGTGTTCATAATAATTCACTCCCTTTTTTAGTTTAATTTCAATAGGAGTTTCCTGATCAGTTGATAATCTATAACTAATTCTATCTTTAGCTCTTTTGTATCCGGGCCGTTATCAGGTTCTACGTCTTTATAAAAAATGTGTTTGGCAGAAAGGATATAGGTTTTTGTTTCGTCCAAAGGTTGGAACAAAACACCACTACCGCCATCTAAAATGACTGTATATCTTTTTAAATCATTTTCGTTCATCAAAACTCATTTTGCATTTTAGATTTAAAATTTGAATAATCTTTCCAGTCTTGTGCTGAAAAAATGATATCCTTCAAAGCATAGTTGAAATAAATAAAAGCATTAGGGTTATTATGTACAATTCTGGCTATTGTTCTCTTGTTGGGTAACCCGTGTTTAGTTGCATTTGAACTTATAAGATAATTGTTTGCTTTTATGATTTCCAAAAGTTCTTTGCTGGTATTATACATACTCCCATGATGTGACACTTTCACCAATTCCGCATTTAGTGGGTTATCTTTATTATAACCAAATTTGTTTAAACCCTCGATTACAACAGATGGATGAGAATCAGCTAAAAAAAGGAAATTTTTGTCTTCATATTCCATCATAAAGGCTATAGAACTTCCATTGGCAACACTATTATCTTCCTGAAATTTAAAACCAAGTTGAATTTCTTCATCAATAAATTCTTTCAAAGAAGTTTGAAAATCATATTCGCCTCCGCTTGTGAAATAATCCTTTTGCTTTTGATATAATCTTAAAAGTTTATCTAATTTATCGTCATTTGGTGACAAAATTTTGAATTTCAAACCAAATAAATCATATGTTAAACCTTGCTCAATAATTTCTCCTTCCCATAAATGATTATCTCGCAGATATTTTTCGAATTTAATTCCTTGCTTAGGACTCGTGTGAAAATTACCAGCTTCTTGGGCTATTTCAATATCCAAATCTTTGTTTTCCTTACTCGTAAACTTCTCAGCTATTTCTTTTCCCGAATTGAACCAAACCTTTTTTATAAGACTAACAGCTTCTTTGTCTTTGTTTAGCCATCTCAAAATGCCCCCAATATGGTCGTCGTCAAAATGGGTTAGAACAAGAAGATCAATGAATTGCTTGTCTTCTCGGATTTTTTTAATTACTTCATGCAAATCTCCCTTTACATTTGATATGGTCTTAAAAGTATCACCAATTCCTCCATCAATAAGAATATTCCTTGGTATCTCATTTTCGAGAAATGAAATCAAAATAGAGTCGCCGTTAAAAGCCTTTAAAAATTTTATCCTCATAAATACAACTTCTTTTAGTTTTAAAATCCAATTACCTCCACCTTGCTTTTCCCGCTCTGCTGCTTACTCACCTTAATCTGCACCGGTATTCGCTCAGTCATTTCCTGCACATGAGAAATCACTCCTACCTTACGACCTTGATTGTGCAAACGCTCTAATGCATCCATCGCAATATTTAATGTTTCTGGATCTAATGAACCGAACCCTTCATCAATAAAAAGAGACTCGACCTGCATACGGTTAGAGGAAAGTGAAGCCAAGCCCAATGCCAATGCCAGCGACACTAAAAAAGATTCACCTCCGGAAAGTGAAAACACCGTGCGAATTTCGTCACCCATATCCTGATCCAGTACTTGTAACCCAACTGAGCCGGGAATACGCTGCAACAAGTATCGCTTACTAAGCATTTCCAAATGCATATTTGCAAAACCAAGCAGTACATCCAATGTATATTCCTGCGCAATCTGCCGGAACTTCTTGCCATCAGCTGAGCCTATAATATCGTTTAGCTTTGCCCAGTTCTCTGCGATCAATGCTTTTGCTTCAATCGATTTTAATAAGTCTCCTATCTTTTGTTTATTTGTTTCATCCAGTCGTAAACTATAATCTATATCGTTGACATCCTGATTATTCTTTTGAAAAATAATTTTTATATCATTCAGTAATATCTGCAACTCATCAACTGGTCTTTCAGACATTCGTTTTTCTGCATGTTTTTCCTGAGCGGCTTTTCGTTCATTTAAAACCGATAGTGACTGCGTAACTGCATCATCAATGGCCCGCAATTCCTTACGTTCTGTTTGTATCCATTCGGGAGTAAGTGCCAATAGTTGTACCAATCCGTTTTCATCCATAGCAGAACTAAATTGACTATTAAAAGATATAAGCCATTGATCTATTGTTCTAGTAAATTCACTTATATGTTGTTGCAACTTTTTGGCATCTTCCTCTGTCTGCGTCTTTTGGGTAATAACTCGTGTTAATTCATTAGTAAGTTTGTCGTTTGCTATCCTATGCTTGTCAATAGTTTGTCTTGCTGCATCGATCGCCAGTTTGAAATCCGCTTCTACTTTTAATACCTCTTCTCCATTGAAAAAGCTTTTTCGTTTATTGACCAAATCGTCCTTTTGCAGTTGTAATGCTGTAAGAGTATTTACTTTTTTGTTCTTTTCTACTAATAGTCTTTGTACTACGTCATTCAAATTTTTTAGAGTTGCTAATAATATATTGTGCTTACCGGAATTTTCTTCAAGCAGTTTGTTATTGGATTTCCATAGTTCTGAAAAATCGTTAATTTGTTTGATAAATACTTCCGGGGTTTCTTTCCAGTGACCAAACCAACCTTTAGAAGCGAAATAGGATGACAATAAATTTTCGACATCCGCAAGACTGCCGTTTGCTTTTTGCTGCTCGCTTGTATATTGATTAAGCTGCTCCTGAAGGGATAGTATCTTTCGTTCAGTATCCTTTATTGTGTTTCTAATTTCAACCAGCTGTATATTTAATTTGTCTAGTTGATCCTTTTGTTTTTCAAGATTTTGCTTTTGAGAATTGAAGGTATGTATTTGCTCGAACAAATTTTCTGCAATTCTCTTTTCTCTTTTAATTGCTGTTGCAGCCATACAAGTTTTTGGTAATCTGGTATGTCTTCGCATTGCTTTTGAATAGATAATCCATTCCAGGTTTCTTTGTACCCCTTTAAAGTATATTCGACTGTTGCTAATTCAGTTTCCTGAGTAATAATTATCTTTTGTAACTGATTGCACGCTTCCTGTAATGTACTGTGGTTAGTAAGTGATTGTGAATATTCAATTTCGTGGTTTTGATGAGCTGTCTCCATATTTGCCAATACATGATTGAGCTGTGGATTGTGCATAGCATAAGGATGATCTTTACTGCCACAAACCGGACATTCCTCACTGTCAATAAGTTGCGAACGCAGTGTTTCCACATTTTCTGTAGCGGCCAAACGGGCTTTTCCCCAAATAGATAATGAAGTTTCCCGTTGGGTTTTTGTAAATGCCAACTGTGTACCTGCATCCTCTAATAATTTTTCCTTATCATCTAATTCTTTTTTATTTTGACTATTCTTTTGGGTTAAGTTATTTAAACTATTGAGTGTACTAAACAATAACTTCCAATGTGCTTCGGCAATAATTAGTTCTTCTATAGTAAGGTCAACCACTGATTTGTCTTTCTCAAGAGTAGCTATCGGTATTTTGGATAACAAAGATTTTTTTTTATTATACTCCAGTTCAGAAGTCTGAACTTCTTCCTGTATTGCATTACATTGCTTGTTAAGATTTTCTTTTTGCAGTTTTAATGTTGTAGTGACTCCCTCCGCTTTGTTTATCTCTTCTGAAATGGACTTTAAGGAATTTAACAGTTTACCAGCATCAGTTAGTTTTGATATAATTATATTTTGATTATCTGCCACCGGTTGTCTCACTGTATTTTCCTCTTTCCATTTAGCTAACTTATCTAAACTATTCCTTAGGAGTTTTCCTTGCTCCTGTTGGTCCAGAAATTGCTTTTCCTCTTCTTTATAATATTCATTTGCAATTGTAAATTCATCCGAGGCCTTGGTAATTTGTTCCGCTCTTTCCAGAAGCTGAACATCTATTGCTGGCTTCATTCAAAAGAGGCTGCGCATCATCACCGGTTTTGATTTTAGTGGCTAAATCAGCTTCAGCATTCTGTGCTAATAAATCCAACTCTATTTTTTGTTTCTGAAATTCGGCAAGTTCTTTTTCAAGTTGCTGTATTGCTTTTGTTTTAGAAATTAATAAATCGTTTGTTGTCTGCTGTCCTTCCACCCATTTTCTTGCAGCTTGAACATGTTCGACCTGCTTTAGCTTCTCCTCTCTAACAAATGTATTATTTTTTGTGGCGATCGCCTTATCATATAACCCCTGAGCAGCGACCTGGTTGGATTGTAATGCTGCCAATTGTTCATACCATGTAATTTCTTTATTTAATTTTTCTATCTCCTTTTGCTGTGTCAGTATAGTAGCACTTAATTCCGATTTTTAGTTCCCAGAGTAGACAATTCTTCGATAGTAAGTGTAGATATACCTTCTCTTTGAAGATTTAATTCCCGAAGTTTCAGGTTTTCATCCCTGTGGTTCTCGAAGATTCGTTTAGAGATTTCTGAGTAAATATGTGTGCCTGTCAGTTTCTCCAGCAAGGATGATTTTTCATCCTTTCCCGCTTTTAAGAACGCTGTAAAATCTCCTTGTGCCAATAATACAGAGCGCGTGAACTGATCAAAATTCAAACCTACAAGCCGTTCTATTTCTTCCAGCAATTCTGTTTTCCTGCCTGGAATATCTGTATTCGTGTTAATATTTTTTAAGGAAATGCTAAAAGGCTGTAAACTCCCTTCCGCTTTATTTCTTGCACGTCTTACACACCAATTCGCCCTGTAATGCTGACCATCAACCCCCACAAAATCAACCTCCGCAAAACCTTCTGTCGTGCCATCACGAAGTATAGCTCTTGCATCGCCCTGCTGAATTGTATTGCCCTGTACATCCTTAATTTCGATACCACTTTCCTTTGCTTGAAAATATCTTGGGGTTTTCGCATATAATGCAAGGCAGAGTGCATCCAAAATAGTAGATTTACCTGCACCGGTCGGACCTGTAATTGCAAAAATGCCAGCTGTATCTAATGGTGGTTTTGTAAAATCTATTTCTGTGATACCCTCCAGGGAAGCAAGGTTCTTTATTCGGATAGCTGATATTTTCATTCGTCATCCGTTTGAGCGGCTTCCATCGTTGCCTGGTTAAACAATATAAGCAAATTATCAGGTACAGCTGTATTGTATCGTGCTTCATATACTTTCTCAAATACATCCACTGGCTTCAATTCTTCCAATTTACCCGGTGTAATATTTTTCGAATTG
The DNA here is from genome assembly GCA_016711825.1 of Bacteroidota bacterium. Classification (GTDB taxonomy): domain Bacteria; phylum Bacteroidota; class Bacteroidia; order Chitinophagales; family Chitinophagaceae; genus OLB11. The sequence goes on from JADJSG010000005.1 coordinate 28,407, forward strand.
TCGGTTGATCCAGTTTCTCCTTTAGTTGAACTCTTAATAGTGGCAAATCTTACATTTTTCCCTTCCACCGCAGATTGTATCTTATGTCTTAATGACGGCTCAGGGCCATCCAACAGTACAAGAACTTCTAAATAGGGGGCAGATGGAGAGTCATCCTTCATTTCAGGCAATTGTTGAAGTGCAATTAGAACTTCGGTTAAAGTACTGGGAACAGTTGGGACACGAAGTAAAGAAACAGATATTGGTATCTCGATAGTTTTCAATTCACTGACTTTTTGCTCAACTAGGTCGAATACAACTACCTGATGTTTATAGTTGAGTTCTGAAAATGACATGGGCAAAGGGCTACCACAGTATCGAATATGTTCTTTACCACCAAGCCGCTGAGCTTTGTGTATATGACCTAATGCTACATATTGAATATCTTCATGAAAAGCTGATGCGGAAATACATTCGATACCACCCATAATTAACCTTTCCGAATTATCCATATCCGAAATTTCTGAGTTCTGAGCATGTAAATGGCCCATGCAAATGACGGATTGATTATCTTGTTTTTTCGAAAGTGCATACTGATATGCTTCCATGTATAGGGCTGTAACACCTGCAGTATAGGGATTTTCCACATCAGCAACTACAGGATAATCCCCCAAACGTAAAAATGGTATAGCCAAACACCATGCTTTAATATCTCCTGACTTATCTTTAAGAGGAATAATTAATTTTTCATAATTAATACTGCCATCTTCGCTTTTTTCAATAAGACCAATGATGTGTATATTGGAAGATTCAAGCAGCGGCTTGGGTGATTCCAGTCGTGCAGCAGAATCATGATTGCCTGCTGTAATGATTATTTGTAAATCAGGTGAAGTTTTCACCGCCTTATTTAAAAAAGAATAAAACATTTTGACCGACGCAGCCGATGGGTTAGACAGATCAAATACATCACCACTGATCAGCAACACATTAATTGCTTCTTGCGAAAGTGTGCTCAAAAGCCAGTCTAAAATTGCTGATGTTCATAAGTACGGTCATACTCGTGAAACATTTGGCCAATATGCCAATCAGCAGTATGTAATATTTTCATGGTTAATCTGGAACACAATTTAGAGAATAAATATTTAATATTTATCTATTGGGTCAAAAAGATAGTAAAATAGTCGAATACAAGTAGCTTAAATTAGAACAATGGACTTAGTTACTTTCCAACACCTTTAAAAAAAATTAGAAAATTTTGCATTTTAGAACTTTTTTCTCTATTTCGTTTACACCTTTTAAAGAAAATTGTCACATAAGTTGCAATAAGGATTCATGAAACCCAATTAAGTCCCATTGAAAGAAATTGTGTATTGAATAAATTTTTCTTATGAATTGCTCTGCTAATCTTTCGGCGACAATTACTTGGTATTATTCTTAATACTCCCTCCCCATTCCAATAACCACCATTGGCCTTTTTTGATTTGACTGATTGATATTTTGCCAAGCTAGATCAACTCTCACAAAATAACTAAGTAGGGTTGTTCTCAATCCAAATCCGTAGCCTATTGCCCAGGTTGGTAGCTTTTGGTTTAATGATGGCGTCCAAGCATTTCCAATGTCAATAAAAGGGACGAACTGCATATTATTTAATGAGTTTAGTGAGGTGTATTTGTTGTAGAAAGTATTGAGAATCGGGAGTCGTATTTCGGAATTAAGTAATAGATAGGTGTTACCGGTTCTGATATTTTGAGTATAACCTCTAAGACTGTTTGCATAGGAAATAAAACTATAATTATCGCCTGGAATGAAATGAACGGAAGTATCTGTTCGGGGTGCAAGCCAATTAGTTGTACCACCAAGTACATACATCATTCCCCTAGTTTCTCCTCCCGAAATTGCTCCTGATAGTTTATTAGCTAAAACAATATTCTTGTAGAGAGGTACATAGTGTCTCACATCCATTCCCACATGTACAAAGCCATTTTGCACCTCCTTAATTTGGTATTGATATTCAAAAAAGACTTTTGCCCTAAATCCAGTCCTGACAAATTGAATGGGCTGTTGCGTTCTATCAACTTGGTATTGCAGCTTAGCAAGTGACCACAATTGCGAAGTATGATGATTGACACGTAAGGAATTTGGGTAGCCTTTTTTTACTTTCTTTTGCTTTTCATCCCATTGGGACTCTTCCACACAGATACCAGTGGTAATAAACCAGGAAACTCTATCTTTGGTAACCCTGATATAGATAGGATACTCACCGTTCCGGTTCACTTTATTTTCTTCAACAATATGCTTACCGATACACTCATTTTTCAAAAAGGTACAATAAATGAACAACATTTATAAGTTTTAAAAAAACTTTAAAAAACCTTATTTGTCTTTAAAGGACTGTATTCATTGATTCTTAGGACTTACAAAGATTTTACAAAACTGCCAAAAACTGATTTTAACAGTCCCGTCCGGTCCGCAAAAACGAACAAAAACCCTTGTAAATGAATCATTTATGAGGGTTTTTTGTTTTTGGGGGGTGTTTTGAAACGCATTATTTATTTACATCTTTTACTATTCCAGCTCAATATTTCCCATCCATTAAATTCCATACCAAATAATTAAAACACCCTCTCTCTCATTTACATACTCTTAAAATAAATATCCGATGTATTATATTTGTATAGAATATTCCATCCTGATATTATGTCCAATGATACCCATTAGATTGCTTTTTTGAATAATATTGAATACGGTTAATGCTTAAATGAATAAACGATTGCTGAACGCAAATAGATTTTTTGTAGGTATCATAGGCATACAATAACAATCAATGGCATCTTCCATTTGAAAACCCGTTGTATAAAAAAGTTGAAATTATAATCGTTATTCATGACACAAACATCTGATATCTTTTTCCCCACCGATGAAATCGAAAAAACATTTCTAAATTGTATTTGGCGTATCACGGATTTTGATTCAAACAAAAGAAAAGAAATCATTTTGCCAAAAGGGACCGTCGAAATTATTTTTAATTTTTCAGACAATATCAGCTACTTCAATCCTTCGTCTCAGGTGAAAAAAAAATTACCCCTCGTTTTTATGAACGGGATCAATTTTAAACCATTTGAACTATACAAAACAGGCCGACAGGCTTTTTTAGGGATTCAACTAAATGGTATTGGACTGCGTTTGCTTTTTAATATTTCAGCTCATGAAGCCAAAAACAACATATACGATGGGAAAAATGTATGCGTGCATTTACACTCACTTGCTGAACAACTTTATGCTGAACAATCATTCAGTCAACAAGTTGCCATGATCTTAACCTGGATACGAAAAAAATGCCTTTATCAAATCATCAATTTCCTATTCAACGTGTTCAAAAATTGTTGCATTTAAATTTTGCCCACGACCTGACTGTCAAAAAAATGAGTCATGAAATTTGTTTGTCAGATAGACAACTGAGAAGGTTTTCGCATGAATGGTTAGGAATGAATACAGAAGCCTTTATGCTGTATCAAAAATACCTTCGCTGTTTGCATTCGTTGCATCATGCAAACCAAACACTTACCACTATTGGTTTGGAAGCAGGTTATTACGATCAGTCGCATTTCATACGCGAATTTAAATCCTTTACAAACCTTACACCCAAACAGTATCAAGAAGCAAATACAGGCTTGCCAGGTCATATTTTTGTATAACCCATAAATGTCCGAATTATACAATTTAATGCATCTCCCTTCGAAAGATCTTTGCAATATCTAATCAATACATTGCAAACCTATGATATACAAATTTTCTATCATCGAAAAAATTTTATTGGCTAACGACATCATTCCTCATCCATTTGCAGATGCAGCTTCTTCTGTTGGACTGGGATTTGCTTTAGGAAGTGCGGTAAAACTCAAAATTGCTGATCAACTCACTAAAGAGTTTACAGATGTAAAGCAAATTGCGATGGGTGCTCATGTAAGCGAAGTGGGCGCCGAACTCATCCTTGACTGTTTAGATGCATTAGGGTATGTTCACAAAAAAGGAAACCAATATGCTTTTACAAACAGAGGATATAAAAATTTATCAGAACATTCAGAACAGAACTTTCGTCATTTCATCTTATTCTGCGACTACTTATATAAAGGATATATTGATTTAGACGAAACCATTCGACTGGGCAAAAGACCCCAATCAAACATGCTTGAGGAGATGAGTGATTATGAATGGGAGTTGTTTTCAAGAGCTATGATTGACATCTCAAAAACTAATTTTAAAGAAGTAGGAAGCAAAATACCTGTATCAAAAACGCATACCCAAATGCTTGACCTGGGCGGATCTCATGGTTTATACAGCATAGAACTTTGCAAAAGATTTCCGCAATTAAAAGCTTGCATCGTTGACTTGCCACCCGTAAAAAAATATGCCGAAGAATGCATCGCCCAAAAAAATGCGTCTATGAATGTATCTTTTCTTGCTGCTGATTTTATGAAAGATGAAATACCTAAAAAAGTAGATATCATTCTTGGTTTTAATATCATACACGGTTTAAACCCAGCAGAAAATCAAGCGTTGGCAAAGAAGGCCTATAATTCGCTCAACGAAGGTGGTATGTATGTTTTGCTTGATCAGATAAAGGGTATTGGGGGAAGTTCACAATTGTCCAAGGCAACTACATCCTATATGGCATTAAATTTATTGCATCAGGCAGGTGGCAAAACGTATTCGAAACAAGAAATAGATACCTTTACCAAACATGCAGGATTTAAAAAAACAGTTTTGAAAAAACTAAATGCCCCTGGTTTTGGCATCGTGATTTGTTTTAAATAAGCTTGACTAACATGCTTTTTAAAGCAAGTAATTTAAGTGCCATTCTCAAGTAATCTATATTTTGTATCCACTAGAAATAAAGAATCGTTCAATACTTGTTTCACATATATCAAATGTATATTTAGTAGTCTGAAAAATAACGGCAGAATACCTTTACACATTGCGTTTTACCTTATCACAATGTGACTAACTAACATGTGTCGTTGATATGACAAGTTCTGTCTGACTGCGATATACATCAATGATAAACTTAGCTTTATAAAATAATGCCAGATAAAAATACAATTCGGAGGGTTGTCTTTCAAAATGTTTGGATTCATAAAATACAGACAATTGTTTGATTTTATTTTAGATAAAAAAATCTTTTCGTCCGCTCTATTTTATTAAGTCTGGCTGTAGTGTCATGATTGTAAACCTTTTTATCAAACGTTAAATGAAGACCATAAGAATCATAAACAATTCCGTTATGTATATTCCAGGAAGCTTCTTTGAATTTCCTGATGACAGCACCATAGGTCATACCGGTATATACATTGTCTAAATAATAATCGGATGGAGACACGAGTTTAATTGTGTGTAATAAACAATGGTCTTTTGATGTTAAGATCTCTTCGGGTGATTCGCCCTTTTTATAAGGTTTTTGAAATGAAAAACTTAATCCTTTTTCTTTATAAAACAGGTGTATCCATTTTCCAGTTACATAATGATCGTTCGGATTATTGGATGTTGTAAGATTTCGATCAAAAGAGGTATCAATTTCACCCTTGCCAAATAGCTTTATAATGTCGTTTGGTATTGACTTCCCTATTAAAACAATATCGGATGTTGAACCATCATATTTTGTCAAAAAAACCTTGTCGCCATCTATAAAGTTGGCGGTGTCGTAGTCGTTATAATTTACATCTTCTCTTTCAGGAAGATGGTAATTCATATTCTCATTTCTGCATGAAAGAAAGCTGACGAGCATTGATAGGTAAAATAAGATTTTCATTAATAAATATAAAAGTACTGTAAAATAACTAACTGCAAGAGGTGCGTATTACATTCATTGCCAAATCGTCTTTGCTTGGATTCAGAGTACAATAGCTTGGTAAATATAAGAAAGATTAAAGAATCCTAAATGATTGTAAAGCTATTCAGCCTTGCTTTCTAATTGGCAATATTACAGGCAGCAAAAAATGTCTGCTTGTCATTTTATATCGATAGTCTTTTGGTTATTAATACTTAGCAATAAGTCTGCAATTCTTTGTGTTTCCACACTTGAAAAAATCGGATTAAAGAATTCTATGTAAGCTGATGCAAATCTTTAATAAGATGATTTTTCTCTTGCTCTATAAGTTTTACATGATTAGATATTATTTGTTGTTGGAAAGTCGGATATGAACTTTTAAAATCAATTACTTCTTTTAAAGATTTAAAGTCATAAATGTTGTTCTCTTCTAAATTTGTTTTTAAAGTTGATAGTGAACCAATAATGTTATATGTCCTACACATTCTTTCTACTGATTGATTTTTAATAATTGAGTATAATAACTTATTGCCTGTAACTTTCTAATAGTAGTAATTTTATCATCGCATGTGACATTATTCAGTTTGTAATGGAGTTTTTTTCCATCCTTACCCAAAGATATTTAAATTTCCCATAATAAAAATTCAAACAAACAATGGGATTTTTACATGTTCTTTCATTGTTCGCTTTGCTAATATTAGGTCGGGCTCTTGCATCTTAAGGTTGATATCACCATTAAATAAATTCAATAATATGTTTACAATAAACTTACCCTACGTAAACTCCTTACATTCATGCGAAGTACATTTGATTACAAAATTACCTATCATGTCAACCTTAAAAACAATCTACGAACAACTCGACTTAGTCAATCAGCAAAAAAATAAGATGGTCGCAGCACAGCTATTTGAACAGGTATCGGCTTTACGCGACACAGAGAAAAAATTATTGGAAGAAGCAGCCAATCTGGAAAAACAACATCGGCTCATGCTTTCTAAATCGAAATATGTACGTGGGCTCAATTGCGATAAATCATTGTGGCTCTATGTACACAAATACAAGGAACAACAATTGAGCGATGCACAAGAATCTATCTTTCAACAAGGTACCGATGTGGGTAGCCTGGCAAGAGGCCTCTTTCCTAATGGTGTGCTGGCAGTGCCCGAAGGTTCTTACCCCAATGCACAATCAGCAGCTTATACCTTGTCGCTCATTCAAAAAGGTGTCACCACCATTTACGAAGCTACCTTCATCTTTGAAAATATCGTGGTGGCGGTAGATGTACTTGATTATAAAAATGGATGCTGGCATGTATTTGAAGTTAAAAGCAGCACTCAAGTAAAAGATACCCATTACATAGATGCTGCCATTCAGTATTATGTATTGTCAGGTGTTGGTATCTTTAAACAGCTAAACATGTATATCGTACATTTCAATAAAAACTATATCAGACAAGGGGCATTGCATTTGCAATCCTTGTTTACAGCTACGCAAATCACCCATGAAGTGATGAATATGCAAGCACCAATCACCGCAAATACACGTCGTCTAAAACTGGTGATGCTACATAATGAACCTGAAACCGAAATGGGCTTGCAATGCACTAAACCCTTTCTATGTTCATTTTATGCCTATTGCACACGCTTATTGCCCGAGGACCATAATCCCGAAACTAACCTCAGTGATGAACCGATTATACAACATGAAGCCATTCGTGAATATGTGCAAGCAGTGGCCTACCCAATTGGCTTTTTAGATTTTGAAACCATCATGCCTGCAGTCCCTCTTTTTGATCAAAGCAGACCCTATCAGCAATTGGTATTTCAATACAGTTTGCATAGCCAACTCAATGCAGATGAGCCCATCATACATACAGAACGTTTGGCCGAATCAAATGGCGACCCAAGACCACAACTGATCGCATCCCTGATTGAGCAAACCAAAGATTTACAAACGATATTTGTGTACAATATTTCTTTTGAACGAAGTCGCATCAACGAGATGGCTATCGACTTTCCCGAATATGCCGAAGATTTAGATAAACTTTCGTATAAACTACTCGATCTTATGCCCGTCTTTCGAAATGATTACCGCACCGAAAGTATGGGATCAAAATATAGTATCAAAACGGTGTTACCCATCCTTTGTAACGATCTGCAATACGACGGTTTAGCCATCGCAGATGGTGCCACAGCAAGCAATGCATTTATGCAATTATACAATGAACAGGATACAGAAAAAATAAACAACATTCGTCAACAACTGATTACCTATTGCACCCTCGACACCTATGCAATGGTACGACTGTGGGAAGTATTGAAAAGGGTGTGATGTACGTAATATATGCTATTGAAGAAAATCACTTTTTAAAAAAAGTGTTATCAAATAATCAATGATGTTTTTTTAGCCTTCTACATTTTTAATAACCCACTTAAACCCGATAAATTCCAACATAGATATTTCTCTATTTTGCAATACCCGTGTTTTAAAATCCTTTTTTTCGATGCTAATGATAAGCTTACGGTAAAGCTCTATTAAATTCTCAAAGGCTTTATCCCCAATGATTTCGTAGGGCTTATTTGTCTTCAGATTCAGCAAAGAAATTTCACTGTATTTGTCTACCCAATTATTGTTGTTGCGCGGACTCAATAAATACTGATCAAGAAAATACAAAAACAAAAGACGTATGTCGCGTTTCATCGTCATGTCGGTATTTCGATATTCTGAAAAACGCGGATTGGGTAATTTTTTATACCCTGGTTCGTAACACATAAAAATATCGTTGAAGGTAGAGGTATTGTCGTAGTTACTAAAAGAGTAAAGCCCTTGTTTTAGAAAAGTAAATGTATCGAGTACCAGAATAGGGTAATTATAATCAAACCCTTCTTGTATTACCAGACGAAATGAATCTACATTATGTGTAAAAGTTTGTGCCTGAATTTTAGTGCTTAAGGTACTAAAAAAAATAAAAAATAAAATTGTTCCTTTCGTTTTCATCTTAAAGTTAAACATAGGGCAAAAATACAATATTTAAAAATAGGAATAAAGAATTGCTTCTGATATACCTGTTGATTTGTTATGATTCAATATAACTTTCCATTTAATATATAAACAATACACCCCAGCAACGAATGCTATTAAACAATACAAATCGGTATGGAATTACCTTATAAAAAATACCTTTCTAACGGTAGTATACCCTTTTCATTACGTTGTATCTTTGAGGATAAAATTTACCCTTGATGACAAAATTATTGACAACCCTTTTTCTTTTAAGTATTGCACAATACCTTTTAGCACAGTCTACACCTAAAGTACCTCGACTAAGCAAAACACCCATTGGCAATACAGGTTCATTTGCTTATCTACCCGAAAACAAACAAACAAACCCTTTTGAATTGAGCTATTCACCAGATAGTTCAAAAGTATATACCGGTGATTTCTTAGAAGGTGAGCATCATTTTTCAGTGATTTTGGTCAAGTTTAATTTTAGTTTAAATACACAACTTGAAAAAGAAAATATGATTTTGAACTATCTCGATTTTCTTAAAACAAGTTTGAATATAGTGCAAAGTGCAGGATATGGCAAAGGTCATACCCTCGAAAGTGCCCCCCGAAGCTACAGGCGTGATTGACTATTGGGTAGATAAAGATAAAGACAAATGGGCCATTAAAGCATGGGCCGATGGCAATACCCCTGGCCGTGATGATGCTCTATGGCGCTACTGAATATCCCATTTTCAATGTACAGCAAATGTTTTTAAACGGATTTCGTTTTAAATAAATGATTCTTAATCAAAGTGTCATATCCTATCCCTCGTTTGAGTCTGATATTAATCATCAGTCCTTAACTTCATACGGTATCTGCAGATAGTTTGTTGAGTGACATTGCAAATCTCAGCAGATTGCGTGTCGGCATTATTTTTCAAAATTTTATTTTTGGTATAGCGACGCACGGAATGATAATAGGGGTTGTGCTGTTACAATACGTTTGCAATCAATTTGAAAAGTCTAGATTTAATTCAGCTTATCGGGCGATACCAAATCAAATTCGGGAATATGCACTTTAAACAATTTTTTGTTGAGCATATTTTCCATCTGATATGTCCCTGACATTTTACCAATATCTGTTCGAATGCTCGCTCCTGATATATATTGAAACGATTCGCCAGGCTCTAACATAGGCTGCTGACCAACAACCCCTTCGCCTTCTACTTCGCGATAGGAGCCATTACTGTCGAAAATACGCCAATGACGTCGTAATAATTTTACTGGGAAATTAGCATAGTTGTCAATGGAAATTTTATACGCAAAAGTGTATTCATTAAGCATAGGATTAGATTGCTCTTTATTGTAAAAAACTTCTACCGTGATACTTATGCCTTCTGTGATTTGCTGTTCCATGTGCTGTTGTAAAAATAGGATATTTTTTAAACTGACAAATTTTTTATTTAAAAATAAAATGATCACGTATAGAAGAATCGTTTTCTTTTGCCCTTGCTTCCTTTTCGAATGGGTTTTGATAATAGCCATATCGAAGACTGTACCAGCTATACAGCAAAAGAAATTTTACAACCCCCTGTTGACGCCATTGCATCACATGAGTTAATTCATGACAAAGCAAGCGTTCATCTTGCAAGATGGCCGCTTTCGTGATTTGGTGCAAATGAATGGTATGTCTGATCACCATAGCACAATTGTCTTTATGAAGTATTGCAGCCGCAAGTTTGGCAAGCCATGAATTTGTTTTAAATAGGTTACAAGCTTCTACCGTACATGTAGGCGTATCATCTTCGGGATAAAAAAACAAGGCGACTTTTTGTCCTTTAAAATCTTTTAAAGCGACTTTATTTCCATGTTGATCTTTGAGTGCAAAGGCAGGGGCTTTCATTCCTTTTTCCAATTCGTTTGTCATGTGTGATTTTTTTTATCGTGTGAGGGTAATTTTTTTTATCGACGTATTGTTGTTTTCATCGGTGGCACTGATCAGCAATTGATGTGTGCCTTTTGGAAAATATTCATCTAATGTATAATAATATTGCGACCCTTTTTGTACCAAACGCAACCACTGTCCATCAAGCAAAGCGGTACAACTTTTTATAGTGGTTGTTTCTTCTTTCACATTAAAATAGATTGCTTTCATATTTTTAATCGACATGCCCTCTTTGAGTGTAGTGGTGATCTGGGGTGCTTTTTGATCAATCACAATTTCATAGTTTCCAAACTCTTTTACTTTAGCCATTACATAATTGCTGGTATAAGTAGCTGCAATGCCTTTTTTTGAAGACTCTATATTACTTGCAGTTCGCACCATGGCTATTTTGTTTTTCAACACTTCTGGTATTTCTTTTTTTAGGACGCAACATCAGTTCGAAGGGAGTATGTACAGGAACAAAGCTATAATGAATCTGATAAATATGCGAATAAGGTGCATCGCTATTTTTTATGAAAGATTTAAAACAAATATCATCATACAATGCTTGTTCTTGCAGGGTAAAAGATATATCCTCGTTTTTAAAAGTATTTTTTTTACCTGCTTTCATTACCTGACTACAACTATTAGCATTGGCCGGTGATTTGCTTTGCAACACAAATGAAATGGTATCGCTGTTATACTTTGTATCATACACTACTATTCGAACATCTTTGGGTTGTCCATCACTTAAATCAATCATACCATGATTGTTATTGGCTGATTGATAAATGCTCAGTTTGTCGTTGGGCAATTGTGTACAAAGTTGTATCCAGAGTCCTTTGTTTTTGCGCGTTTTGTAATCGGTATGGGCATTTAAATAGTTGGTGATATCATAACTAATATTATCCATTTGCCAGGCAAAGGTCCATTCATTATCAACATATAACCTCATTTCATAGATGCCTAAATTGCCTTTGGCTATAGCCATATAATCGTCCGCTTCAATGCCTACGAATACTTTATCAGTTTGCACCTCTATTGGTTTTTTAGGCAATAGGCCTTTGTTTACTTTAAACAGTTGTGGCGATTGTTCGTAAATACTTTTGCTCCCATCATACACTGCTAATTGTTTGATGACAGGCCTGGTAAAATCCTGAATGTCATTAAAAAAAGCAAAGGGGTTTAATGGAGCTTCCGTTAGCGCATTTCTAATTTCAAGATGTAAATGTGGCCCCTGCGATGAGCCTGTATTGCCACTAAGCGCAATAAAATCTCCTTTGCGGACCCAAAATTGGTCAGGGAAAAAAGTCATATCTATTTTCCAGCTTTTAGAGGCATATTGCTTTTTTTTAATAAAAGTTTCGAGGGCAGGGTAAAAAGTATTTAAATGGGCATAAACGGATGTATAGCCACTGGCATGGTTAATATAAATGGCATTGCCAAATCCACTTTCCTCAATTTTAACTCTGGAAATATATCCATCTTCAATGGCATAAATTTTTTTATTTTCTTTTCCATCTGTACGTATGTCAATACCAGAATGAAAGTGATTGGGTCTGCATTCTCCAAAATTGCCGACTAAGGAAAAGGGTGTTGACAATGGATTTCGAAACAACTTTGCAGGGTACTTTTTATTCGGGAAATGAGGTTGTGCCTGGGCATTCGTATGAACAGCATAAAAAATAATCAATAGTATAATGCCATAAACTTTCATATTTTAAATTTACTAAGCATTTGACTCCATCACCTCATCTTTTGGTGTCATGGTCGTATGTACTTCTTTTTGTTCTATCAATTGATGAGTTGCTTTTTTAAGAAGCTTATTTTGAAATACAAAAATTGCAATAACCCCACCAGAAATAGAAGCATCTGCAATATTAAAAACAGGTCTAAAAAATTCAAACGACTCGTTGGCCCAAATAGGAAACCACGATGGGTACTGACCGCTAATCAAAGGAAAATAAAGCATATCGACTACTTTTCCATGCAATAAACTTCCGTATCCCTGTCCCCATGCCACCCATTTTGCTACATGAAAACTGCTTTCTGTAAATACTTTTCCATAAAACACACTATCAATAGAATTGCCTAAAGCTCCTGCCAATATAAGGGCGCTGCAAAAAATCAGACCTCGGTGATATTGTTCTTTGATGAGAGTATTTTTAATAAAATAAAAACCCCAAATCACAGCAATAATTCTAAATACAGTTAAAAAAACTTTGCCCCAATCTTCTCCAAATTTCATTCCGAAAGCCATGCCTTCATTTTCAATAAAATGCAACCTAAACCATTGGCCAAATACATTTATTTCTTCTCCATAAAAAAATGAGTTTTGATATAAATTTTTAAGAATTGATCTAAAAACAATACAACAAAGACTGTAATAAGGACGTGCTTAAATTTCACTAATTAGTTTTGGGCAAATTTATGTTTTATAAATAACAATGCAGTAAATTTTTTACTATAAAAAATTTACTGCATTGCTTTATTGAATAGCAGAATGTTTAATCTTTTGTAAACTTTTGAACTGCGATTTCTTGATCCATTTTAATCTTGATAAAATAGTTTCCTTTGCTTAAAGCATTGATATTCATTGGAATTGTATTAAATCCTTTCTCAAACATTATGGGAGTATTGATTAATATATTGCCCAGCATATCAACAATCTGGATGGTGGAATTTTCATTTTTCAACATATTTACCTCTATATTCAATACATCAGTAGCTGGGTTTGGATACACTGTTGCCCAGGTAGATTTGCTTTGATTGATCATCAAGTTGATGACATTTGAATAGGTAAATTGACCATCTTCATCCATTATTTTCAAACGATAATAATTCATATCATGATACGGGATGGCATCATGGTAAGTATATTGATTTATAACATCTGCGTTTCCAACGGCTTTTACTTGTGCAATGCTTGTAAAAAGACCATTTACACGACTTTTCTCAATTTCAAAATGATCAACATTTTTTTCTGAAGTTGTTTCCCATCGCAAATCAACTGTTTTATCCTGATTGATCATACCATAAAAATGCAATAAGGTTACAGGTAAAGGAGCCGAGCAAGGATTTATAAAAGTAGCATAATTGTAACAATTGGGTGATGCATTGTTTCTGACATATAAAGTAGCATTCGCAGGCCCTCCCCATCCATTCCAACCTGGGTCGGCTGCAGTAAACACATTATTATTGCTCCAGTCGATACCATTGGCCGAATATTGAACTCCAGAGGCACAAGGCGTTGGGAAACAATCGGGCACCTGTTGGGTAAAGGTAGCCGTTATACCATCACATACTACAGTGGGTATATTTGGTAGTGGATCTACTATCAAATCGATGGCCACCCTGCTACCCTCGCAATTGGCGGGAGCGCCAGTGGTTGGAGAAACATAATAGGTGGTATTGACCGTTGGATTGATAAATGTACCTATAGGACTTCCACCAACAGGTACATCATACCAAAGAAAACTACCTGTTACGGGCGATGTAGTGATTTGTGGTTCTATAGATGCCAAATCGAATCCATAAATATAACAGGCATTTACACTGATGGGTGAAGTCACAATTGACGGAATAGGAAGAATATTAATGTTTGCACTGCCCGTTGTTTTTGGTGCACAGGTCCCAAGCGGTGGTGTTACACTACTGATTGTCCATATACCACTGTATGCAACATTGGTCATAAATGGACCGGGTCCCGTTGCAGGGTTGATACTGGCTGTATTAACACCATTGCTTAGGTTGATGATATGGTTACCTGTCAATGCTGCAGTAGAAGTAATGCTTACAGGCGCTGTAGCTGGGTTGCAATAATCACCATCACCACTTAAAGTAAGTATTTCACATGAAGGAATAGTATAGTTTGCCGTTGCGATTACATCATTGGCAAGACAAGGCGCTACAGGCTGAGGTTTGTATATGGCTTTGACAGTAAATGTTGTAGTAGACAATTGGTTACAGGTATCAGGCATATTGACAGTGATACTGGCAGTAACAGGTGGAGGTGGACATTGGCTACCAAAAGCAAGTGTTGAGCCGTCCCAATTGCCTCCAGGGTTTGCTGCTTTAGGGGTATAATTAACCAATGCGGTAGTAGTCATTACCCATGCGTTAGCGCTATTTCTATATTTACCCACATTTGTGCCACCACTGGGTGCAGCACCACCATCTGAAAACAAAGCAGGTACTGGAAGCGAAACCGATTTAGCTGTAATATAATCACCACAACCCGTAGCAGGTGCATTATTACCTACAGCGTCTGGAAGGGCCTGACCTACTGCACCAGCAACGCCATCCCAAAGTACACCATCAATAAAATTACCAGAACAATCAAATAAGGCTACTTGTTCATTGCCATCTGTTAAGTTCATTAAATCGGATCCTAAAGCAACGGTAGCGCAATTGCATGTTTCAATATTCAAATCAGGAAGCACACCAACTGAACAAAAGGTTCCTCCACCACCAATTAAATAATAGCCATTGGCTACCAAAGTTGTACCTGCAGGGATAGTTGCTGTCCAATCACCATCCGAAACTATCCAACCGCTCAAATCTACATTGTCGATACCTGCGTTATAAAGTTCAATCCATTCACCACTATTGGCATTTGCGCCATTGGGGGTACCTGCACAAACACCCACTTGCGGTCGGGGGGCTATTTCATTGATAAATACTTTGCTCGTAGCAATTGTTGTGGGTGGGGTTATACCCACATTTGTGGTTGTAGTTCCTAACGAAATACCTTGTGTATACGGGTCAAATGCAGGGTTATAATCATACATCAACTCAACCACTCCGGTATTACAAACACCTGTGATATTTACCGTAAAATTCATTGATGAACCTGCACATACAGTTGCATTGTCAGCTGGTAAAAAAGTTGGCATGCCCGGTCCGGAAGTGATATACTGCGCACATGCAGGATTACCCAAACAAGATCCCGGAACTGCAACCACCACTGCAGGTGGATTTGCGCAGGTTAAATTGGCAGATGTAACCAACACTTGATAATTAGGTAACAAAGGATCTGCATCATCATCAATGATACCGCCAAATGAGTTGCCATTTTGTGGCCCGGCAATGGTATTAAAAGGTCCCCGTTTACGGTTTGTTTTTGTAAAGTGTATTGAAGATTAGTACCCGTAGCACCACTCACTGTAATACTCCCCGGAATTGAACATGAAGCCACCGGACTACCTCCTTGCGGATCTTCGCGCAAGATTGTTATTTTTCGATACACATAACACTCTTTATCCCCTGATAAAATATCATTGGGCACTAAGGTATTGTTGCTTCCGGGACAAATGGCACAGTTTGTATTGGCATCACCCCATACAAATTCATAATTTGAGGTGCCAACAGGTGGATTGATGGTTGTTGTTAATGTAGTAATTCCTGTAGCATTATTAAAATTGGCAGTGGTAAAATTGATTGGATTGGCATTGCCAATTTTGACATAAGAACCCAAATTGCCATTTGGCTGTAAAGCAGTTAAAGCTACATTGGTAAATTGATTGATTTGATACTCAAAGGTTAAGGGTGTATTGCCACAAACACTCAAGCTTGTAACTGCGGTGATTACGGGGTTTCCATTGAGGGTAGCCGAGTATGGGGTTGCATTGTTATCAAGCCCCGGGGTAGGATAATCAGCACTACCCAATGTTGTAGCCACACCGCATGGGTCTGTGCAACCCACACAGGCTAAATTGCCTGCCTGCGACCAAGTAACATTCGCACCATTATTGCCATCAGGCAAACGAGCATAAGAAGAATTGCAACCCTTCAAATCATTGCAAAGGGTGCGACCATTGTATACAATATCTGTAGCATCGGGTATGGTGATATTGGGCAAAGGTGCACAATTATTGATTGCATTAAAATTAACTGTCAAGGCATTGGTCCCATACGCATCACCATTTGAAAATTTCATAGCGTCAACGATGGCGCCTGCATCATTAAATAGCACCAGTCGATCACCCGATAAACTGCCATTGTTTAAACTACCGGTACCCGTCAAACAATCACAACCCCCATTTGCACCAATGTCAGTATTGAGCAATACTGTGCCTGCGTAGTTTCCGCTACCTAACCCATATCCATTAGGGTTGAAAGTAAATTGCGAATTCAATAATTTGTAATCACAGGTTGGGCACATCATTTTTGAAACGTTTCCAATAAGTAGATACCCATTGGCATCTATGGAAAGTCCCTGTGGAATTGAAAGTTGGAATGAACCACCATTGCTTAATCGCCAGCAACTCAGATCCTGGGCTGTGGCACCTATATTTTTAATTCAATCCAATCGGCGGTGCCTTCAAAATTGCCTGCATCGGATGATACTTCGTTGATAATAATTTGTGCTTGCAGGAAGTAGGATGCAAGCAGCAGGATGATTGTTGTTAATGTCTTTTTCATTTCACTTTATTTTTAGTTTTTGCAAATTTGCAGTTTAAAAATACAAAAGAAAATAATAAGTTGTTACATTAACATTAAGGTTATTTTGACATATCTTTTTTATATATATGAATGGATTCTAAAAGAAGTCCATTGGATTTATACAGGTCATTAAAAGTAAATAAATATTAAATCTTCTGTGCCCTTTTTTATTTTCAAATAATACCTACGATCCATGATAGATAGTACAATGGTAAAAAGCTGAAATTGAATGTGTGTAGGTATTATACCCATTTTTTACCATCAATTGCATAAAGAGATGCACACATAAAAAAAGCCACCTGCTAAGGCAGATGGCTTTTGTATACATTTAAAAAAATTACTCTCCAACTACTTCAAAATCAATATCTACAATGTTGGCATTGCCGAAATCAATTTGCGCTTTGTAAGTGCCTAGTTCTTTTACTTCGTCTACAATAGAGATACGTTTTCTATCGATTTCATATCCTTTTTGTTCTCTGATTGCACGTGCAATTTGGATAGGTGTTACAGAACCGAATATTTTACCTGAAGTACCTGTTTTGGCACCCACTGTGATAGGGGTTGCTTTTAATACTTCTGTTACTTTTGCGATTTCTCCAAGTAATACAGCTTCTTTTTTAGCTTTTACTTTGCCTTTTTCAGCAGCCATTTTCAAATTTGAAGGAGATGCTTCAATTGCATATTTTTGTGGGATTAGATAATTTCGAGCATAACCCGGGCGGACATTGACTACCTCTTGTGCAGCTCCCAAATTGTCCATATCTTTTATTAATATTATTTGCATGATTTATTTTACTTTAAAAGGTCAGTTACAAAAGGTAAGATAGCCATTTGACGTGCTTTTTCACAGCCTGTGCTACTTTACGTTGAAATTTCATTGAATTGCCAGTGATACGACGTGGTAATAATTTACCTTGTTCGTTTAAAAACTTTTCAAAAATTCAGGGTCTTTGTAATCAATGTATTTGATTCCCATTTTTTTGAATCTGCAATATTTTTTTTGTCTTACTTCTACTCTGTTGGTAGTTAAGTATTTGATATCTGATTTTGCCATGTTTTATGCCTCCTCTTTTTCAGTTACAGAATGTTGTTTAGGTGCAGCACCGCCATTGCGTTTTCTATTGTTATAGGCTACTGCGTGTTTGTCTAATGACGTAATCATTTGACGCATGATTGACTCATCACGACTCATTTGTACCAAAAATTTGGCATTTAATGTAGGTGGTGCTACATATTCCATGATGTAATAAAGTCCAGTTGTTTTTTATCAATTGGATAAGCAAAAGATTTTAATCCCCATGCATCTTCTCCGATGATTTCACCTTCGTTGTCAGTGATAAATTTTTTGAGATTTTTGGTCGCTACTTTATACTCTTCATTTGATAATACAGGAGTAAAAATGACCATCAGTTCGTAACTGTTCATATTTATAGTATTTGTTTAAAAATTATTCGCCCATCATCAGCAACTATATATTGGATATTCGGTTTGTGGTCGAATAGCTGATATTTTGGGATTGCAAAAGTATATCTTTTTTCTGTATAAAAAAATAAATTTCTAAAAAAACCCCTGCGACTAGGCAGGGGCTCTTTATACTTTTTGCTTAAAAATACGAAAACTTATTTTTTAGTTTCAGTTGTTGTAGTTGTTGTAGTTGCTTTTGCGTCAGTAGCAGTTGCTTCTGGAGCTTTAGCGTCTGCTGCTGGAGCTGGAGTAGTTTCAGTAGTAGTAGTTGTTTTTGTTGTGTCAACAGTTGCAGTTGGAGCTGGAGTTTCAGCTGGAGCTGGAGTTGTTGTTTCAGTTGTTGTTGTTGTTGTTTCAGTTGCTGGAGTTTCTTCAGAACATGAAGCAAAAAGCCTAAAGCTAAAGCGAAGATTGAAATTTTTACTAAATTTTTCATTTTTATAATTTTTTAATTGTTTGACTATTAATCTCTGTTTGTAAAAACGGTAACCCTTTATTTTTATATTTTTATTTTTAATATATATACCATGCTGTTTTATAAGATTTTAAATTAAAATATTTTTTTTAGAAAAATTAAAAAAAAAGGGATACCATCTACTTATTCTCTATTCAAGATGATCATTCTTTCTATGCAATATCATGCTTAAGTCCAAAAAAACCGAATGCATCACAAGGCGACGACTCATTTGGTAAAATATTCTTATAATGCTATGAAAAAATAAGAATTATCAAAAGAAATGAAATATTTATCGGACTTTTGGGTTACTAAAGTAACGAATAGGTATTAATGAGTAACAATTTACAATACGAATTGAATGACAATGTATTATTGAGTTCTTTGGCAATAGGTGATTCGAAAGCTATCAATTATATTTACAAATCAACCTACCCAACGGTAGAAAAGATGGTATTTAAAATGAATGGCTCCACAGATGATGCCTATGATGTGTTTCAAGATGCAGTGACCATACTGTATGAAAAAGCAAAAACAAATGACTTACAGTTGAGTTGCAAAGTATCTACTTATTTGATATCTATAGCGAAACATCTTTGGCTAAAAAAACTTTCAAAAAAGAAAAAGCAACAAGTGTCAGTGTTGTACGACAGTTTTGAAGAAAACCTCAGTGCCAACGAAGATATCAGTCATTTTTTAGAATTTGAAAACAATGTTTCCAAACTAAAATCTTGCTTTGAACAAATAGGAGAGCCTTGCAAAAGTGTGTTAAATGCTTTTTATATTCATAATCAAAGTATGACCGACATTGCCCAAAATTTTGGATACACAAACGCAGAAAATGCCAAAACCCAAAAATACAAATGCCTTAATCGCATTCGAAAATTGTTTTTTACTGAACAGCAAAAAATAAATAGTAATGAACGAATCATCTAATCATATGTACGAAAAGATCGAACAGTATTGTCTCGATTTAATGGACGACAAAGAAAAACAATACTTTGAAGCAGAAATGGCTATCAACTTGTCATTAAAAAGAGCTGTAGAAGAATATACGATCCTGCTTCAAACCTTTGATCATCAGCAAAGTGCCGATTTTATTCATACTTCACTCAATGAAATTCACGCACAATCCCGCAGTCAAACAGCTATTTTATTCAATCAACTCAAATTACATGTAAATCGCTACTGGAAAACAGCATCCGTAGCCGCTAGTGTAGCCTTTGTTGCTTCTATACTGACATTTATGATGGCTCGTTCGGTGTACAAAAAAGATACACGTGCCCAATACCAAACCTTAAGAAACGAAATCAATACCATTAAAAAAGACCAGAAGGATATTAAAAATGACGTTGAGGATGTAAAGAAAATCAAGTCGATGGTACCTGATTACCCTTCTATGTATACAGGCACTTGCTTTGCCATCAGTCAAAATGGATATTTAGTGACCAACCTCCATGTTATAGATGGATTCGATAAAATATTTGTTTTTACCCAAGATAATATCGGTCATCAAAGTGAAATAGTGGCCACTGACGAATTAAATGACTTAGCGGTTTTGAAAATTACTGAAGAAGATTTTGCGTTTGCTGACAAAATACCCTATTCTGTTCGAAAAGCAAATCCCAATATCGCGCAAAGAGTATATTCACTCGGATATCCAAAATCTGATATCGTTTACAACGAAGGATATATCAGTTCAATTACTGGTTTTGAAGGAGATAGCTCACGTTATCAACTTGAACTCCCTTCAGTTCCTGGTGTAAGTGGTGCCCCAATCATAGACGAAACAGGCAATATCATAGGCGTGATATCTGGTAAACAATCTCAATCAGAAGGCATTACTTATGCCATCAAATCAAAATCATTGCTCAACCTGTTTAAAAAATTGCCCAAAGATTTTTCGAGCAATGAAATTTATGCCAACAACATAAAATCAGACAATAGAGCCAATCAGGTAAAGAAGATACAACCCTATGTTTGTGTGGTAAAAGTGTATAAAGATTAAGAACTGATTACCATTTTATCATAAAAACCCCCCAAGAGGGTATGTACGTCCCTTTTTCATCGATTACATTTGTACTTAAACATTAAATACTAATAATCATGAAAAAAATTATGTACTTCTTTGCAGCCTTTGTCTTTACATGCAGTCAGGCCTTTGCAAATAACATCCAGATTAGCAATGTTACCACAAGCGGTAACAACATTACGTTTGACATTTCATGGGAAAACTCATGGAACTCAATGAATAATATTGACCTCAACTACCCCAATAACTGGGATGCCGCCTGGGTTTTTATTAAAGTGCAAAGCAGCACCAATAACTTATGGCTTCATCAGCTGGTAAGTACCAATGCCGCAAATCATAGTATCACCGGTGGTGTATTGCAAATTGATGCCGTGACAGATGGCGTGGGGGTGTTTATACGTCGCTCAAGTCCTGGTTATGGCAATGTATCAGCGACTGCTACCTTGGCTATGCAAACCTTACCTTCAGGCACCTTAAACTTTAAAGCCTTTGGTATTGAAATGGTCAGAACCAATACTGGTAATTTTGGTGTAAATGACAGCACAACTGGGTTTAATCGTTTTTTAAGTTATAATGTAAGCAATGCAACCATTCCTGCAAGTGCATTATTTGTTGGAAGCCCTACCCTTGCAAATACGTATCCTACAGGTTATGCTGCATTTTATGCTGCTAAATATGAATCAACCAATGAGCAAGTGGTTGACTATTTAAACTGTTTGACCTATGACCAACAAGCCAATTTAACTGATGTAGCTCCTAATTCAGTAGTTGGCACCAAAGCATATAACCCTGGTGGCTATGCTGCATCTAATTATATAAAAATATTAACCCCTGGGGTAAACAATACATCACCTGCAGTTTATGGTTGCGATTTCAATGCTAATCTTATTTTCAATGACCCAACAGATGGTCAAAATACGGCATGTGCAATGTTTACAGTCAGAAGAGCTATTTCCTTTTTGGATTGGTCAGGTCTCAGACCTATGACTGAAATGGAATATGAAAAATTGTGCAGAGGTACTAAATTTAATGGCCAAGCTAATCCACGTGTCATTGGAGAATACCCTTGGGGTACCACTGAGTTTTATAATTACAATGCCGCCAATTTGAGCTTTACAGGTACTGATACGGAAAGAGTAGATGCACCGGTAATTAATGGCAGATGTATAAGTTACTCACTGAATGCGGGTTATTACCCAGCGAGAGTAGGTCAATTTGCCCAAAATGCAACAGGTAGAGCCTCATCTGGTGCTGGGTTTTATGGCAATATGGACCTCGCTGGAAATGTTTGGGAAATTGTGGTGGGTGTAAATACTACCTCAAACCCAATTACCATCACTTCATTAGGAGATGGCAATGTGAATCCAGCAGCTGGACCCACCAATGGCGATGGAAATCAACCCAATTGGTCAAACTACGCTGCACCTACCTATTGGGGTTTGAAAGGTGGTAGCTGGTGGGAAACAACCTATTATAATGTTTATACGCAAGTGTCAGACAGACAAACAGTACCATTGAGTCCATCATCGCTCATTACTACATCTATACATACGGGTGTAAGGGGCGTACGTTAGTTGTCAATTAAAATTTTTAATAAAAATATTCTATATGAAATATTATATCATTTCTATCGCACTGATGCTTTTTTCTTTGCATGCCTTGAGCCAAGTTACCCCTTGGTATTATGGTGGCAAATCGGACGGGCATGCGAGTGTAGCATTCAACAATTTTACCCCTACCACCTTAGCCCACCAAGTTTGTTATACAGGCCACAAGGGAGATGGTAGCAGTATGTTTGGTGCCAATAATTATACTCCTACTGCTTTACCCCACCAGGTAGCTTATGCAGGCTTTAAAGGCGATGGCAGTAGCATGTCTGAGTTCAATAATTTTACCCCTACTTCCTTGTCCCATTTTACCGCATACCAGGGCTTTAAAGGTGATGGAAGTACAGTAAGTGGCATCAATCATTTTACCCCTACTATCGTGAAACAATATGTAGCCTATTTTGGAGGCAAAGGTGATGGATGGAGCAATGAACTCGCACAAGCATGGCCTTTACCATTGGTACTGGTAAGCTTTGATGGCATTGCAGAAAAAGATCATAATCTACTCAACTGGAAAACCTCCATGGAGGAAAATGTGGATTATTTTTTACTCGAAAAAAGTAAAGATGCCAATGAGTTTAAATCAATTGCCCAGGTAAATGCCGTTGGTTTTTCTAAAAGTGAAAGCCAATACAGTTACAACGATCGGGAAGATATCTATGGGGTAAATTATTACCGACTCAAAATGACGGATAATGATACGAAATTTACCTATTCAAAAATCATCCGACTCATCAACGAACAATTCGATTACGACATTACCCTATCGCCGAATCCTGCCAATGACAACATTCGACTCAGTTTTTCGAAAGCATTAGACAAGGCATCCAAAATGCTTATTTATGACATGAATGGCAAAATCGTTGCATCTTCCATCATTGAGAAAGATGAAAGTGTAAAAAATATAAATATCAGCGCTTTAAGTAGTGGTAAATATATTATACAACTAAACACTGCCAACGAAAATGTGAATTTTCCTTTTATTAAGCAATAATTTTCATTCAGTATTTAAAATACGAGAAGCTGCAAGAATCATTGATTGCAGCTTCTTTTTTTTGTATAAAACTGTATGAGCTCATACAAAAGAAATGCTAATACCAAATACCCAAACATGGCATTATAAGTGGCGCCTTTACCAGAATAAATCAACAATGAGGTGGCAGATAAAGGAAGTGATACAAGTATCAATTTTACATAGCTTGACTTTTTTTGATAAATAAAAAAAATGAACCCCAGCAATGCTACAAACCCCATAAAGGGAATGGGCAAGGTAGTACTGCAAATTTTGAGAAAGCGCTGTCCAAGTATTTTTAAATACCACATAGGATGATGCTGAATATCGTTGAGCACCTTTTCTTTTACCACAGACTCATACTGTGGAATTTCATCAAATTTAATATAATACAAATGAGCACTGTCGTAATAATTATCCGTATACAACTTGCCTGAATAGTTGAGATGCATTTGATAACGCTCATTCAATATGGGTACTGCATATGCATAAGCTACGGTATCATTCCAGGCATAGCCAAACTGTTGGTCATAATCGCCTAATCCACAAAAAATTGGATGCCATAGTTTATGTCCTGCAATTTTTTGACCATTATAAACATGTCCAGCTTTGCTAGCTACCAACTGCTTCGTCTTTTCATATTTTACATCAAAATGCCTTTGGATCAGCTTTTTTCCACCAGCAAAAAAAAGAATTGCCAACAGCAGCAACATGCTTTTAGAAATACCCCCAAGACTTGAAGACCATAAAATCATCATCAGTAAACAAGCAAAAACAATTGAAATTTCATTCCGAATTTCACTACAAAAAGCAAGCACCAAACTAGCTATGACAACCATCAGAATGGACTTTCCTAAATTCGTAGCCGGATTCAAAAGGGTTGGCAACAGCAAGCCCATGACAATAAAAAACACACTTGCCTGCAAAGCAAAAATATTTTCATTTCTGAATACTTCGTAATGAAAATATGGGGTTATTAATATCAAACTACAAAGTATCAAACCAATGAGGGGATGCTTGCTAACATAAAAACCATGAAACAGCAAACACAAACCCAATAGAAAAAAGAGTGTATTAAATAATTTTAAAGAAGGATTTTGTGCAGTGCCCTTTACAACTGCATCAGGCATATAGCAGCCTATACGAGCATGTTCACCCAAACGCGACCAATGCTTATACTCCATGATTAAATCTTTGCCATGCATGGCTATTTCATTTTTTGCACCTAAACTTGAATAATTTAATTGGGTATCTAAAGTTGCCAGTGGAAAAAAGCCTGTATAGTAATAAAAATAAAAAAACTTAGAGGCATAATGATGTTCAAAACCGGAAGCATCTTTTCGGGTTTGCAATTGACTATTAAATGGAACAAAAAAAGATAATGTATAAAGTATAGCCACTGATAAAAAAATACCTATCATCACACTTCTATAAAACTTACGTGTAAGGAATGTTTGGTTGATGGTCGATGCTGGATTGTGGTAACTCATTATTGTATATCCATTTTTTTTTGCACCAACACTTGCTCAATGGCTTGTTTCCAAATCAGATACCCCTGTGCATTTAAATGTATGCCATCTGCCAATGCAAAAGCAGGATTTCGCTGATGATTGACATTGATTTGTGGATTGATATCAATCCATGTAACCTTGCTGAGTTGAGCTAATCGTTGGTTTAAACTATCCACTTTCAGATTATATTCGAGATAGTTTGGATAGGAAGCTGTGACATAAAAACATTTAGTGATGACAATTTCAGGGATGGCGCTTTCTAATTGCTTTACAATAAGGGTCACATTATGATAAATGGAATCAATGGGTATTTTTTTCAATAAATCATTCGCCCCAGCCTCTATAAAACAAATTTGGGGATTCAGCATTTTCACATATTGTAAACGATGAAGATAACCCTCAGTAATATCTGACCCTATACCCTGATTAGCTATATCATGTCTATTGAGCAACTCATGCCATTCTACACGTTGGGTAAATGAACTGCCAAGCATCACCATTTGAACATTACGCGGTTGATACACTTCAAACAAAGCTGTTTGCTCCTTATAAAGCGGATTATCATCAAACTTCAAGGTATCTTGATAGGACAATGCCATTTCCCTTTTTGATTTGGCATTTGAAATATTTCGCTGAATATTAAGTAATAAAAAAATACAAACTACATTGCTAAGCATCAACACGATGATGATTTTTTTGGAAGTCCAAAAAACGGGAGTAGGTTGATTGCTATTGCTCATAAGAAAACCAAATATTGTACGTGGTATAGAATATTACTTCAAATATAAAATTATTTGTCAAAGTATCTATTGCATCAAGAAGCATTTTATAAATACTTGCCAGGTAAAGGCTTGCTAAAAATAAGGCCTTGTGAATCTCAAACATATCAATCATCCTTAACAAAAGGTGAATTAGCCACCATAACAATCAATAAATGACCAAGCAGATGAAGATATATTAAATCGCAAGCATCCACCATGTGAAGTAGCGAATCATTGGCTTTTAAACATGAAAATCTTTGTTAAATGATAGAAATTCAAGGTGCACACTATACCAAAAGGTTGTAAATTGCGCGCTGTATGAATAAACTTAACGTAGTTATATTGCTTTTGTGCCTAACATTTTCAGTTCAGCAACTGAGCGCACAAAGTGAAACTTTAGATAAAATCATTGCCATAGTAGGTGACAAAATCATTTTAAGATCTGAAATCGATGCCGCTTTTGACGACTATAGACGCGAAAACCCTTCAATACCTGACAGTTTTAAATGTCAGCTGATGGAACAAACCTTATTACAAAAAGTACTGATTGAGCAAGCAGCACTCGACAGTGTGATTGTCAGCGACGAAGAAATTGAAGGAGCCCTTGAAAATCGTATCCGATACTTCATTAGTATGTATGGCACTGAAGAAAAGCTTGAAGAGATGGCTGGCAAAACAGTGTATCAATTGAAAGATGACTACAGACCTATGTTTCGCGACAAGTTAATAGCTGATCGTATGCAAAATCAAGTGATGTCCAATATCAAAATCACACCACAAGAGGTAAAGGCTTTTTATGAAAAAATACCAAAAGATAGTTTACCCTTTTATCCTTCGATGGTAGAAGTTGGCCATATTGTGTTTAAACCCAATGTAAACAAAGAAGTTGAAGAATATGCGATACAACAATTGCGCGATTTAAGAAAAGAAATCGTTACTGGCCGGGCTACTTTTGAGTTGATGGCAATGACTAAAAGTGAAGACCCTGGAAGTAAAGACAATGGCGGTGAATTGGGTGTGATGGGACGTGACGAATTAGACCCTGAGTTTGCCGCTGCAGCCTTCAAACTCCAAAACGGCGAAATGAGCGATGTTGTAAAATCAAGTTATGGTTTTCATATCATACAAATGGTCAATAGACAAGGTGAAAAGGCCAAGCTAAGACATATTCTGATTAAACCCCTTATCACAAGTGACGTGATTAAAATCACCCTCGAAAAAGCAGACAGTGTGCGTGCGCAACTGATTAGTGGCACCCTTAAATTTTCGGAAGCAATCAACAAATATCACAGTGATGATGCTACTAAATACACGGGTGGCATGTTTAGCGACCCCCAAACTGGTGGTTCACTCATACCGATCGAAAGCCTTGAACCTTCAGTGGCTATTTTGATTAACGACATGAAGCCAGGTGAATTTTCAAAACCATACGAGTACAAAGATGAAAAAAGTGGAGACAGACTTGTTCGTATCGTATATTTAAAAAACAGAACAGAACCCCATAAAGCAAATTTAAAAGAGGATTATAGTAAAATTCAACAAGCAGCATTTGCAGAAAAACAAACATCCTTTTTATTAAAATGGCTTGACAGCCGCATTCCTACATTTTATATAAAAATAGATGAGGAATTTAACGACTGTCCAAATATTGCAAAATGGAATAACAATACGACCAAAAAATAATATTGACCCCAAGAAATCAACGCAATAACCTTTCATCAATCATCTATAATTATTAATTAGCATGTTTACATCAGACGTAGAAGCGGCCAAAGCATTACAACAAAAATTTAAAGCATTAAAAGATGCCATAGCACAAGTCATTGTTGGACAGCATGAAGTTATTGAGGGCTCACTCATAGCAATACTTTGCAACGGACACAGTTTGTTGGTAGGGGTACCTGGCCTGGCTAAAACCTTGTTGGTCAATACCATTGCTACGGTGTTAGATCTTGATTTTAAACGTATACAGTTCACACCCGATTTGATGCCCAGTGATATCATGGGTGCTGAAATTTTAGATGAACACAGAAATTTTAAGTTTATCAAAGGACCTCTTTTTTCAAATATTATATTGGCCGATGAAATCAATCGTACACCACCAAAAACACAAGCCGCTTTGTTAGAAGCTATGCAGGAACGTCATGTTACTATTGGCGGCGTGCTGCATCAGCTACCTGCACCTTTCTTTGTGTTGGCTACGCAAAATCCCATTGAACAAGAAGGTACTTACCCCTTGCCTGAAGCACAGCTCGATCGTTTTATGTTTAATATCTGGCTCGACTACCCAACTTTTCAGGAAGAATTACAAGTAGTAAAAAATACGACCTCAGAAAACAAAGTAACACTCAACAAAGTAATGACGGGTGCAGAGATTCTGTATTTTCAACAGTTGGTTAGACGAGTACCTGTCACAGACAATGTGATGGAATATGCAGTAGGCTTGGTTCATAAAACACGACCAAATGCACAAGGTTCTGACTTAGCCCGTACCTATATTTCATGGGGTGCCGGACCCCGTGCTTCGCAATACTTAATATTGGGAGCAAAATGTTACGCCTTGTTGCATGGTAAATTTAGCCCTGATATAGAAGATGTGAAAGCGGTTGCCTTGCCCATATTACGACATAGGGTAGTACGCAATTACAAAGCAGAAGCTGAAGGACTCAGCATAGAAGAATTGATCAAGCGATTGATGTAGGAATGTGGATGATTCCTAATATAATTTTCCATTAAACATATCATGTAAATCGTTAAATTCAACTTTTTATAAAATGAATCATTGTATACAAACGTATTTAACAAGTAGTTTGAAAAATATCGATAAGATGCTTACACAAGTTGCTATAGAGTAATAAGCAATTGAATTATTAATATGTAATTGGCATTAGCAGCAATTCAACTATTTTTATATCCCCTATTTATTCAAAGAATAATTTTATTTCATCGATATTCAATCGCACTTTTAACCAATCTTCTATTTTCTTTTTGTCTGTTTTATTCCACGTTGTTGTTGAATGAAGGATGGCTAACCAAGCCACTTGCTGACTTGTATCATTGTGATTAATGACTTGTTGTAAGATACATGATTGAATAAATGAATATTGTGTTTTCAATTCCCGATAAATTTGTTTGCTCAAAACATTCTGAGTGGATAAACTATCTGCTACTGTTTGAAGTTGCTGAATAATATGATCTTTTTCTATAAGTATAGAAGTATGCTGATTTATTTGTTCGTTATTTTTATTGTCAGCAAGATAAGCGAACCCTTGTTGAATAATAAGTTGCGCTGTTTCAAGATTGTATTTTGATAATTTACTTTTCAAACTGGTAATTTCAGTTTCCTCAATTATCTGACCTCCATAAGTGAGTACCATTATTTTATTCTTTGGATCGATATTTTTTTTGAGTAAGTAATCATTCGGAAATTTCGCTTCTGTTTCTATAAAAAGATTAGCACGTTTAAGAAATTTATTTTGCTGTACCATATCGTAACCAAAATAAAGACTCGGTAAAATCGTAATGATTACAACAGCCCAAACAACTCTTTTTGCTTTCCTTTCATCTTCTTTTTTAGGTAATTGTTTATAGGGAAATTTTAAAATACGAGTGGTTACTAAGGTTGCCAATGCTATAAAAACAGTATTGATGATAAATAAATATATTGCTCCTAAAAAAAAACTAAATTGCAATGTGGCCAATCCATAACCTGCAGTGCAAAGTGGAGGCATCAATGCAGTAGCAATTGCGACGCCTGATATAACATTTCCTTTCATTTTACTCGACATGGCAAGAATTCCTGCTAAGCCACCAAATAACGCTATCATTACATCATAGATATTGGGTGTTGTTCGAGCCAGTATTTCGGAATGAGCTTCGTTAATTGGTGAAAGAAAAAAATAGACTGTTGAAGTCACCAACCCAATTGTTGTAGCAAATAAAAAAGTAAAAAATGATTTTTTAAGTAATGTCAAATCATTAATAGCCATACCAAAACCAAGTCCGATAATGGGGCCCATGAGCGGTGAAACCAACATGGCCCCAATGATTACAGCGGTAGAATTAACATTTAATCCAAGCGAAGCAATAAAAATGGCAAATATCAAAATCCAAAGATTGGTACCTTTGAAATCAATACTGCTGTGTATATTTTTTATAACAGTTTGAATATCTTCACGTTCATCCGCTAGCCTAAATTTATCTAAAAAATTCATCCGTTTTTTACTTTATTTATTTTATACCTATACTAGCATTAGCGTAAATTGATACTTATTGAAAAATTTCTAGTTCTTAGGAAATATAAACCCAGTTGCGAAGCATCCCCTTTAAACCTTATTGTAAATGTATACTTTATTTTATAAAATCGTAGTGCGTATTTAGCATTATAACAATGTGAAAAATATTTCAGTCCAATAGACCTTTTACTGAATTGTGTTTAAATCCATTTGATTGACTTGTTTTTGTACCAGTATTAAAATGCATTTCTCTGGCATGTCCATTTAATGATTCTTTTCTTCTTCGATTTGTTTTACAATAGCGAAAGACTTATAAAAAAAATGGGCATTGGGGATGGTGATTATTTCATGCTCATTGGTTTGTATATGAACAAAAAAATAATCTAAGTCGATGACTTCTCCTTCAAAATGACAGTCTTTGTCTAACACTTTAATGCTATTGCCAATTTTCACAGGATGATTGAAAAAGATTAAAATGCTTGAAGTAATATTTGAGAGCAGTGACCATTGAGCAAAAAAAGCAATCCCTAAAGCCGTCAAAATAGTACTTGCAAATAAGGCAATTTCATTTTGTTTAAAACCCCAGATACCTGTAAGAATAATGATTGCAATGAGGGTTGTAAAAAACTGAAACGCTTTTATTGTCATTTTCCTTCTCCCTCTTTCTAATCGAGTTTTCTTTAAGAAATTATTGATGAGGTTTTTATAAACAAAATAGGAAATAATATAAATCACTAAGATGATAAAGGTTTCAAAAAGCTGAATGTTAAATGGTTTCATTATTTATTATTTAGTACTTAAAGTCTTTTCTCTGTTGATACCAATAAGATTTATACTATCGTAAAGATATTGTGCATTGATTAATAAGCGGTCGAGTTCTTGGTCAAAGAACTTTTCAGTATATTCATTCCATTGCTGAGGTTGTTTTAAAAGTTGTTTAAAACTATTCCCAAGTGTTGAGATGTATTCCTTTTTTTGCGTGGCATCATTGATAAAGATAGGAGGATACAAATCATACATCAACATCCAGTTTTTTGCAATTCTAGTAACCCTTCCATTCCCATCTGCAAAAGGATGTATCCTGATAAGTTCATGATGAAAATATATCGCTCTTATTATCGGATTCGGAATACTTTGAAATTGATAAAAGAGTGCTGATACTAATTGAGGAACCAACACGGGGTCGGGGCAAATGTGGGCACCAATTTGAACAAGTGTTTGTCTGTACCGATTTGGATGCATGGCATTGGTTTCTGGAGATACCAATCGTAAAAGTTGAAACAGCTGCAACTCTTTGTCAAAATTATTGTGTAAAACAATCTCATCAATCACAAAGTCAAGTGATATTTTTAAATGATGTAAATACTCCTTAGCCTCTTCTTCACTTTGAGCTTCCATTTGTGCGTTTTTAATACCTACGAGTTCCTGAAGATTATGCATTCCCGCTAAATAGATATCTAACAGATCATCATCAAGGTGATATCGACTATAAATAATAAGTCTATAAATTGACTTTATGATTTGATCGATTTGATCAATTTTATGTTGCTTGATTTGAATGATTTCAATAGGTAGTAATTCCATAATTATATTGTTTATGAGTTTGGAAATACGAATAAATCTAGTTTAAAGATTTGCTATTAAATGACACCACATTTATTCCTCCTTAAAAAATGAAATATGAATTTCGGAATGAATAATAAGTTGCTGATTTGTAGCTTGAGCCTCGGCAAGAATTTCCGCTAAATGATTTATTTCGTTTTTAAGTTTAGGGATTCTATCTTGCGCAATTGCATCATCTTTACCAAAGCGCTCTTGTGAACCAAAATTTTTCATTTGATGAAAATTTATTTTTGCCGCATATAGATTCAGCAACATTTCTTTGGCTTCTTCATGTTGAAATTGCCCTTCAATAAGTTTGAGTGTTTGTGTATTTGTCATTGTGTTTTATTTTTAATGTATGGGTAGTGATTTTTTATATTAAGTCGCACTCTGTGATTTTATAATTCATGTCTATTGTATACTACGACCATCGCATGAATCATATTGTAATTTTTTTTGATGCTTATTGTCCTTGACCTAATGAGTAAGCTTTTACGCCATCAAATGCGTATAAATTTTCTGTTTTAATGATATCTATTTGAATTGCCAAAGCCGCTGACATTAATTCAATAATAGCTCCATTCGATATCTGTTGACCATCGCATGACATAAATCGACAACGCCAATGGTCGGTACAAAATGTTTCTTTAAAACCATCAGGATATACTTTAATCCCTCTATTGGTTATCATGCTTAATTGCAAATTACTTGTGGCCATTGAATGCATGAATGTGGCCAGTTCATCTGCATGACTTCCTCGCCAATGTACAAACAAATCAACACCTAAAAGTTCCTTTTTAGCAGCAGGTTTACGTTTGTAGCTTGGCAAATGCAGTGAAGTACTATTCGCATATGTAACAACATTTAAAAGACCAGGTTTCAAGCCCAGGTTAGCAATCACAGCCTTTGCAAATTCTTTGGTACCTACTCGTTTTTTGCTTATCCCTTCTTTAAAGATATCACTTGTATGTATGCCATCTTCTATTGTTTTAAGCCAGGCATTTTGAATATTCTCTGCAACAGCTGTTTCCCCAATATGATTCAACATCATGATAGCTCCTTGCAATAAGCCAGAAGGATTCGCAATGTTTTGACCGGCAATAAGAGGTGCTGAGCCATGGATTGCTTCAAACATAGCACATTCTTCACCAATATTTGCAGAACCCGCTAATCCTACCGAACCTGTTATTTGCGCAGCCACATCTGATAATATATCCCCATACAAGTTGGGCATTACAATCACATCAAAGGCTTCTGGGGTATCAGCCAATTTTGCAGCGCCTATGTCTACAATCCAATGTTCATTTTCAATATCAGGATACTCTTCAGCAATTTCATCAAACACCTTATGAAACAAGCCGTCTGTTTGCTTCATAATATTATCTTTGGTAAAGCAAGTCACTTTTTTTCTTTTTTGTTGCTTGGCATATTCGAAAGCATAACGTATAATTTTTTCGCAACCTGGACGGCTAATCAATTTCAAACATTGTACCACTTCGTCTGTTTGTTGATGTTCAATACCTGCATACAAATCTTCTTCGTTTTCTCTAATGATTACTAAATCCATTATCGGGTGCTTGGTTTTTACAAATGGATGTAAACTCATACAAGGACGTACATTTGAGTATAGTCCTAAAAATTTACGTGTAGAAACATTTAAACTTTTATACCCTCCCCCCTGAGGAGTGGTAATAGGTGCTTTGAGAAATATTTTATTTCTCCGTATTACATCCCACGATTCCTTCGTGATACCTGATGTATTACCTGATAAATAAACCTTTTCGCCCACTTCAATTTCATCAATTTGCAACTTAGCACCTGCAGCAAACAAAATTTCAAGCGTGACCTCCATAATTTCAGGACCAATTCCATCTCCTCTTGCGACTGTTATCTTTGTCATATTCATTTTTTTAATGGCGCAAATTTGCATCATGATTATTATAAATATTCATTTATATTTACTATGTTTATCATTAATTATATTTATGAATTATACGATTAACCAATTAAGGATTTTTTTAAAGATTACCCAAACGCAAAGTGTAACAAAGGCCGCTGAAGAATTACATTTAACTCAACCCGCGGTTTCTATACAATTAAAAAATCTTCAAGATCAATTTGACATCCCATTGACTGAAATCATAGGAAGAAAAATTTTTATCACTGACTTTGGGAAAGAAATTGCCCTGGCAGCTGAAAATATTCTTAACCAGGTATATGAAATTAATTATAAAACCTTAGCACACAAAGGGCAACTCACTGGTCGATTGAAAATTTCGGTGGTCTCTACAGGAAAATATATAATGCCCTATTTTTTATCCGACTTTTTAAATCAACACCAAGGAATTGAATTAATGATGGATGTAACCAATAAGAATAAAGTGATTGAGAGTTTAGAAAAAAATGAAGTTGACTTTTCGCTGGTTTCAGTACTACCTGAAAATATACAAATTGAAAAAACAAGCTTGCTACAAAATAAATTATATGTGGTAAGTAATACCCAGCAAGCATTTAAAAAAAAGGCTTATGATAAACATATTTTTGAAACCCTACCCCTTATCTTTCGAGAACAAGGATCAGGAACAAGACAAATTATGGAAAAATTTATTCAACAGAATCATTTGCCTATCCGTAAAAAAATGGAATTAACCACCAATGAAGCAGTAAAACAAGCCGTAATTGCTGGCTTGGGTTGTTCTATCATGCCTTTGATTGGCATTAAAAATGAACTACAAAATGCACAATTACAAATAATACCTGTAAAAGGTTTCCCAATTAAATCAGATTGGAATTTGATATGGCTAAAAGGCAAAAATCATTCACCTGTAGCTATATCATTTTTGAATTATTTAAAAGAAGAAAAATCAAGCATCGCAAAAGAAAAGTTTAATTGGTACGAATTGTATTAAAAAACAAGTTATCATTTCAAACCAAAAAAAGATTTTTCATAGGTATTTATATATTAATCTGAAAACGATCTGTATGATGCCTACACAAATTGCATTTCTGTATATAATTATTTTGCTACTGTGATGAATGATTGATAATCATTCCCATTTGAACAAAACAACATTCATTTATCATACAAATTACATATTCCAACTTTAATGTATCGATATTGCATATGCAGCAATATCGGTGAATACATTAATTAAATTTATAAGCTAATGACAAACCAATCGAACTTCCTACAGTGGTTTTTTGTATGATATTGTCTGTTTTGGTGTAGTTCGTATTTTCATCATTGTTTTGATAAAACAAGAAAGGCTGATGCAACAAATCAGTAAAATTTAATCGAATGTCAAGTTTGTTAAACACTTTTTTACTTAGTTGAAAATCTATCACGTCTCTTGCATTTTCATAGATATCAGGGTATGAATAGTTACCTACTTCAGACAATCTTTTGCCTATACGATTGTATAACAAGGTAGAAGTGATGCCAGTAGCTGCATGATTAAATGAAGCACCCACATTGATTAAGTAAGGCGACTGACCTTGCAGAGGTCTTTCGGAGGTCGCTTCAGCACTCACATCATCAAGCTTTACGATCGATTTGATAATGGCTACATTACCAAACAAGGAAATATTACTCCAAATTGATTTTTCATTTTCATTGATAAAAGATAATGATTTGCGAAATTCTAATTCAGCACCATAATCATTGGCATAATTGCCATTTTGAAAATAACGAAGTCTTGACCCGGCCCCTTGACTGATAAATACTTGCTCTACAGGTTTGTCAAAGCGTTTGTAAAACAACGAAAAGGAGAACAATTCGCCCTTACCAGGATAAATTTCATAACGTAAATCATAATTCTGAATAGAAGCTTGTACTAATGAATCATTACCTTGAATAACGGCATTTGAGTTGAAGTCATAAAAAGCAAATCGTGACATTTCTCTAAATTCAGGTCTAGAAAGGGTTTTTGATGCACAAAAACGAATATTGGTTTTTTTGTTAAGTGCGTAGGTCAAATTTAATGAAGGAAGAATGCTTTTAAATTCATGTTGAATAGAAACTGTTTCCTTATTATTTTTTGTTTTTAACTCCTGGCTAAATCCTTCATAACGAACACCCCAAACAGCCCTCATTTTTTTTAAAAACTTATTGTCAAACATAATATACCCAGCATGCAAATCAGAAGATGCAGTGTACTTATCAGTAGGTTGTGTGATATCATCTAATCGAAATCCATTGTCACTCATATTCGCCTGATCAAATATTTTTTCTTCAGGAAGGTCTAATAACTTGCTATCAAATTTTGAAATATTTGAAATCACATATCCCAATACGCGAGCCGAAAAATCTCTATTTTTGTTTTGTATAAACCCACCAACTTTTACAGATTGCGCTACATTTTGAATGGTAAATGGAACTGTAATATCAACCTTGCCATTGTATACATTTTCATTGAGTGTAGAATAAAATTTACCGGCAAAATTTGGAGATGCTTTACCCATAGGCACATTGGCGGTATACGTTGAATCGTCTGGATTTGCATAATTGATGCTATAATAAGTTTTTCTCAAATCGGGTGTATTACGTACAATATTATTATACGCACCTGTCCATTGTAGCTTGATTTTTCTTTTTGTAAATACATGCTCCCCACTCAACTGATTGACCATTAAAGTATTGGAAGTAAATTGAGCTGATGTGGCTTTGATAAACTGTTCATTGATTTTATTATCTCCAAAACGGTTGATCGTGGCATCTTCACTATTTACGTTAAAGGTATTGCGAAAAGTGATTTTATGATTTGAATTGATGCGGTAACCCATATTGAGCAATGCCCCAGCCAATACATTATCGCGGGCTACTGTATCTGAATAAGTAAATACGGGTATAGGACTCAACTCATAATCATTTCTTTCTATGTAATTGATGCGTTGTGTTCTGTTATACGATAATGCGCCAATAACCCCAAACACATTGTTGTTTTTAAAGGTATGGGAATATCCCCCAACTACTTGCACATTTCTATTTGGCATCATGCTATTTCGCTTCTTGATTTCCCAATTATTAGGTACTTCTTTTGAAGCATCAATTTTTTGCTGACGTGTAAATGTTGTACTGTAAAACGAATCCGTTACAGGAAATGAACTGGGTAATTTACGGCTTCCATCATCAAATCCCAACCAGTCTTTTTTACCATTTTTACTATCATTATAGGGTTTAAAAGTACCTAGGGTATTCATCCCTGACCCAAGTTGTACTGTGAGATAATTTTCTGTTGGAATATCTTTTGTATTTAAGTCAATCACCCCACCTGCAAAATCACCCTGCATATCGGGTGTAGCTGCTTTTAAAATGGTAATATTATCGAGTAAGCTGGAGGGAAACATATCAAACGAAAATGCTTTTCTATCTGCTTCAGTACTAGGAAGTACCATACCATTGAGCATAGCCATATTATAACGATCAGGTAAGCCTCTTACAACTGCAAATTTGCCTTCATTGATACTCACTCCTGAGACTCTTTTTAGTACGTCACTGGTGTTTCTGTCTGGTGTTCTACGAATACTTTCAGCAGAAATACCATCTGAAATAGTGGCTAGGTTTTTTTGTTGAACAAGCAAACTTGATAAATTTTCTTTTTTTAATGTCGCTTTGATGGTCACTTCCTTCATTCCTTTAGGTGCCTTAGCCATAGAGACATTCACCGTTACAATGTTATCGTCTTTAATGATAATGTCAGTAATCAGTTTCTTTTCATAGGAAACATAACTTACTTCTAAATTGTATTTGCCCAATTCAATA
The DNA here is from genome assembly GCA_016711825.1 of Bacteroidota bacterium. GTDB lineage: Bacteria > Bacteroidota > Bacteroidia > Chitinophagales > Chitinophagaceae > OLB11. The sequence goes on from JADJSG010000005.1 coordinate 66,005, forward strand.
TTTTTAATAATAAAATGACCGTCTATATCTGTTCGGGCACCCAGCAAAGTACCTTCAATTTTAACGGTTGCACCTATCAGTGGGGCATTGGTTTCATCGGTGACTTTGCCTTCGATTTTACCAATACCTGCCATAAGGTTAAAGGTAGTACCTAAGAATAAAAGGAGTACAGCAATTTTTTTCATCTTGTAAATACTTTTTAAATTTGTAATGCAAAGTTCAGATTTCAGTATTACCAAAACATTGATTGAATGTTACTTAAAAATGTCGATTGGTCATATTAAGTTTACAATTAATTAATATTGGCTTGAGACAGCAGGGCCAAAAAACTAAGGGTGCTCAATTAAGCAACAGAATTATTTTTTTATTTACAACACTTTCAAAATATATTTGTGTTTACTGATTATGCGCATCCTCGTAATATTTTTTTTGTTGATTTCAATCAATGTGAAGGCTCAAATAAGCGCTGATTCATTGCGAATGCATGTAATAAATCTTTCAGAACAAGCTTTTCCTCGAAATGCTGCTCATATCGACTACCTTAATAAAGCTGCACAATATATTAAAGATCACTTTTTACAAAATAATAAAAAAGTGGTTTTCCAGAAATATGAAGTTGATCGGGTACTTCTCAAAAATGTCATCTCTTCGGTAGGGCCTGATACGGGATACAGAATAATAGTGGGTGCTAATTATGATGTTTGTGGACGAACGCCAGGGGCTGATGCCAATGCCAGCGGGGTGGCAGCACTCCTGGAATTAAACAGGACATTGTCAAAAATTAAAAATTTGCCTTATCGAATCGACTTTGTAGCTTTTACTTTAGGCGACGATGACAGTCTAAGCCCCGAAAAAAAGGGAAGTTATATGCATGCCAAGTCGTTAAAAGATCATGACATCAAAGTACTGGGAATGCTTTCACTGCATGGTATCGGTTTTTATACAGACATCCCTCATTCCCAAAAATACCCATTTAATTATTATAAATACCTTCATGGGCATAGAGGCAATTTTATTAGTTTATATTTGCATCAAGGAGATGGGTTTTTCCCAAATCAAATAAGACGACTCTTTAAACAATATATAAAAGGAATCAAAGTAGTGAGTTTTAAACCTCTTTTCACATTACCCAAATTATCGAAAGGTGATCAGGAGAGCTATCGAAAAATGGGATATGCAACGGTAAAAATTTCAAATACCAATGCATACAGAAATAAATATTATCACTTTGATGTTGATACCTATGAAACACTTGACTATACTCGGATGTCTGCAGTGGTTAATATGCTTTATGAAACATTAAAACGGTACAAACAATGAGAAATTATTTGATCAAAACACCCGTACTGTTAAAAGCGATTTATAATCGATGTATATGGCATATTAAAGACAATGCAAATAGCGTGTACCTTACCTTTGACGATGGCCCCCATCCTACCATTACCCCATTTGTATTAGACGAATTAAAAAGATTCAATGCAAAAGCGACCTTTTTTTGTATTGGTAAAAATGTAGAACAATACCCCGAAATTTTTCAACGAATATTAGACGAAGGCCATTCCGTAGGTAACCATACTTTTAATCATGTCAACGGCTGGAAGTCAAACAATTTTCATTATTTCAAAAATATTGGCAAAGCTGGCCAACTCATCAAAAGCAATATTTTCAGACCCCCTTACGGACGCATTACCTATGCGCAAGCCATTGGCATTGAAAAATTATTCCCCAAAATGAAAATCATCATGTGGGATGTGCTCAGTGGAGATTTTGATGTCAACTTAAGCCCTCAGCAATGTTTAAACAATGTAACCCAAACAACCCAACCAGGTTCCATCGTGGTTTTTCATGACAGCGATAAGGCCTGGCAACGTTTAGAATACACCTTACCCCATTTCCTTGACTTTTGCAAACAACAGCAATGGAATTTCAAAAAGATAAATTTATAACTCCGCCTTAGTTCAATACCTACTTATGTTTATAGATACTCACACACACTTATACGATGAACAATTTGATTCTGATCGAAAAACGTCCATTCAACAAGCAATTGACCAAGGTGTAGAAAAAATGTATTTGCCAAATTGCGATTCAAGCACCATCGAAGGCATGCTTGAGGTAGAAAAGGCATTCCCATCGCATTGTTTTGCGATGATGGGTTTGCATCCCTGTTATGTAAAAGAAAATGTACATGATGAATTGTCTGTGATGGAAACATGGCTCACAAAACGAACCTTTTCAGCGATCGGTGAAATTGGTCTTGATTATCATTGGGACAAAACATATATCAATGAACAAAAAAAAGCATTTAGAACACAAATTGAATGGTCATTACAGTATAACCGGCCTATTGTAATACATACCCGTGAGGCAACCAAAGACACCATCGAAATTGTAAAAGAATATGCACCTAAAGGTGTAAGAGGAGTATTTCATTGCTTTAGTGGTAGTGTTGAAACAGCCCGTCAAATCATCGACCTGGGGTTTTATTTAGGTATAGGAGGCGTTTTGACCTATAAAAATGCAGGATTACAAGAGGTTGTTCAACTTATTGACTTAAAACATATTGTACTCGAAACAGATGCGCCTTACTTAAGCCCTGTACCCCACAGAGGAAAAAGAAATGAAAGCAGCTATACCCTATTCATTGCCGAGAAATTAGCCAATCTCAAAGGAATTGACTTAACGACTGTAGCCAATATAACCACTGAAAATGCATTAAAGTTATTTGGGATTTAAAGGATTATTCACTAAAAAAATAAAAAAATACCAGTCTAGTACTTCCAACCATTTTTTTATTTCATACATTCGCATTCAAAATGTAGATATTATGTAAAGGTATAAAAGCCGACATAATGCTTCCATTTGATTAAGCATTGTTGGAGACGTGTCCGAGTGGCTGAAGGAGCACGCTTGGAAAGCGTGTAAATGGGTAACTGTTTCATGAGTTCGAATCTCATCGTCTCCGCAACATTAATATAAAACATAAGAATTTTTTAATTAAATGATAGACATAAAAGTACCCCCAGTAGGAGAAAGCATTAGCGAAGTCACCTTAATCAAATGGACAAAACCTGACGGTCAGTGGGTAGAAAGGGACGAAATATTGTGTGAATTAGAAAGTGAAAAAGCGACATTTGAATTAAATGCTGAACAAGCAGGTATCTTAAAACAAGTAGCTAAAGAAGGTGACACTTTACATATTGGCGATTTGGCTTGTAGTATCGACGACAAGGCAGAAAGACCTGCCGAGCTTCCTCAACAAGCAATAAAAGAAACCCCATCTCCAGAAGTTACCAATCAACCACAACCCAATACCTTAACTTCTGCAGTTAAAGCTACACCAGTGGCCAGCAATATCATAGCTGATAAAAAAATAGATGCCAGCCAAATACATGGCAGTGGCTCTTTAGGTAAAATTACAAAAAATGACGTGTTGGCTTCCTTGGAAAAACCAGGTACTCTACCTGGCAAAACCCTCTTTTCGAGGGAAGAAAAAAGAGAAAAAATGAGTAATCTTCGTAAAACAGTTAGCCGAAGATTAGTAGAAGCCAAAAACACCACAGCCATGCTCACTACTTTTAACGAAGTAGATATGGGACCAATCATGGATTTGAGAAGTAAATATAAAGATGCATTTAAAGAAAAACATGCTGTAGGTCTGGGTTTCATGAGCTTTTTTACCAAAGCAGTATGTATTGCATTGCAAGAATGGAAATCAGTAAACGCCTATATCGACAACGACGAAATTATTTACCACGATTATTGCGATATTTCTATTGCCGTAAGTGCCCCAAAAGGCCTGGTAGTTCCAGTTATCAGAAATGCCGAAAGCTTGAGTATGGCCGAAATTGAAAAAGCAGTGGCCAACTTAGCCGGTAAAGCACGCGACAATAAATTAACGATTGAAGAAATGACAGGTGGAACCTTTACCATCACCAATGGTGGCGTATTTGGCTCACTCATGAGTACTCCCATCATCAACATTCCCCAATCTGCAATTTTAGGAATGCACAAAATTCAAGATAGACCCATGGCGATCAATGGTCAGGTAGTCATACGCCCCATGATGTATTTAGCCTTGAGTTATGACCACAGAATTATAGACGGTAGAGAAAGTGTCGGTTTTTTAGTTAGGGTAAAAGAACTGCTTGAAAATCCGATATTGCTTTTGGCAGCACAAGATCCAGCAAAAATGCTACTCGAACTATAAACATCATGTTCGTAGATGCCTATATTCAGACCGCTACCTTAGTATTTAATCAGTATACATTAGAGACTCCTTTTGCAATTTATTTAAAAAAATATTTTAAGTCTGCCCCACAATTTGGTTCTCGCGATCGTAAATATATTGCTGAACTTGTATTTGGCCTATTTCGTTTAGGAAATATCCAAACCGCACTATCCTTAAAAGAACGCATGTTGATAGGCAGCTTTTTATCAGGTCAATTACCCATCCTCTTTTTTGAAAAAACATCCCCTCTTTTAGCACAATATTATACCCTATCCTTTGACGATAAATTTGCATTCATTCAGCAACACTTTGCAATTAAATTCAATATCCCTTTTCAATTAACAAGCGACTTAACACCTGGTGAGTACTTTCACTATATATTTCAACCCTCCAAAGTATTTATTCGTATCAGAAGTCATTACCAGGAACTCTTAAATATTCTTACAAAAAATGAAATCCCCTTCGAGATCTATGCTGATTCTTGTATCGCTTTACCCCAAAAAACCAAGATTCAAGAGCTGTTTACCCAACATGATGCCTATGTAGTACAAGATATTTCATCTCAAATGGCGATGCCCCATTTACAACCCATGCCAAATGAGCGCTGGTGGGACTGCTGTGCAGCAAGTGGAGGCAAAACATTATTATTGCTTGACAAAAAAATACCAATTGATTTAACGGCAACCGATATCAGACCCTCTATAATAGCTAATCTGCGTAAAAGGCTTGCAGTTTATCATTTTCATCAATACCGTGCCTTTGTGGCAGATGCTGCTAAACCCTTGATTCCTGCTCAAACTTTTGATCAAATCATTGCTGATGTGCCATGCAGTGGCGCTGGTACATGGCGTAGAAACCCGGAACAATATTATTATTTTGATGAAAATAAACTCAAGGCATATCATACTCTTCAACAGTCTATACTCCACAACGCCTTGAATCATTTAAAGCCAGGGGGGTATTTATACTATTTCACCTGCAGCATATTTGAACAAGAAAATGAAGCTATCATCCATTCAATAGATAAAAATTACTTTTCTATCATTCAACAAAAACTTTTAAATGGCTTTGGGATGGGGGGCGACTGCCTGTTTTTTTGTAAAATACAACGCACCCCCTAATAAGCAAGCCTCTATAAATCTTAAAACGATTTAAGTTTCATCATCTCCTTGAAGTAATGCTACATACCCGTATGGATTCTTTTAAGGCAATTGTCTTATATTTAATTTAACTGAAAACAATTCACTACACTATCATTCATTTTTTTATATTTGCTCTCTTATACATAACAAATTATGAATTACAATAAGTTAAACAATATTATTGGATGGGCAGTTTGTGCCATTGCATGTACCGTTTATATGATGACCAAAGAAGCCACCGTTAGCTTTTGGGATTGTGGTGAGTTTATATCTGGTGCTGCAAAGCTTGAAGTCGTGCATTCACCTGGGGCCCCATTATTTTTAATGTTAGGCCGGCTTTTTGTTATTCTTTTTGGTGGTATTCAAAATGCGGCATTGGCTATCAACTCCTTATCAGCATTGAGTAGCGGCTTCACCATTTTGTTTTTGTTTTGGACCATTACCCACTTCGCAAAACGAATCATTGGCAAACAGCAAGAAGAATTAAACCAAAGTAATTTAATACTTATCATGGGCGCTGGCATTGTAGGAGCCTTGGCATATACCTTTTCTGATACTTTTTGGTTCTCAGCCGTGGAAGGTGAGGTTTATGCGATGTCTTCTTTTTTAACAGCCTTGGTATTTTGGGCTATTCTTAAATGGGAAGACCGTTTAAGCAATGAAGGAGATCAACATGCAGACCGCTGGATCGTACTGATTGCCTTTTTAATGGGGCTTTCCATTGGGGTGCATCTATTAAATTTGTTAACCATTCCTGCTATCGTAATGGTGTATTATTTTAAAAAGTATAAAGTATCTACCAAAGGAACCATCATTGCTTTTCTTCTGGGTTGTATCATTACAGGCTTTGTACAATTTGGGGTGATTCAGGCAGTGCCTTTACTTGCTTCAAAAATGGATATCTTTTTTGTAAATTCTATCGGCTTACCTTTTAACAGCGGGGTCCTTTTTTCTATTATCGTGATAGGTACAGCTTGTTTTTTTGTACTCAAATGGTCAAAAAAAGCCAATTATTATTTTGTACATCTTGGAACCCTTTGTTTTATTTTTATCCTTATTGGCTATTCTGCCTTTTTCCAAACCATCATTCGTTCCAACGCAGATGTACCTATTGACATGACAAACCCTGACAATGCCATCTCGTTGATAAAATATTTACAACGTGAGCAATATGGCAAAGTACCCTTATTAACAGGACCTGATTATAACTCAAAACCTACAGGAATGAAAGATGGTACCATGCAATATTGGAAAGGTGATAAAAAATATGAAGAGCTTGGTGAAAAACAAGATGAATACGAATATGATGCTGATCAATTACGATTATTTCCACGTATCTGGGATGGCAATGATCCTAATCACGCACAATTTTACCAAAACTACCTGGGATTGAGTGAAAATGAAAGAGCAAGCAGTGGTGACAATTTTAAATTCTTTTTAGGCTATCAAGTCAATCAAATGTGGTGGCGTTATTTCTGCTGGAACTATATTGGTCGTCAAAACGATGTACAAAACATTCAAGGGGAACCGCAAAATGGCAACTGGATATCTGGCATTAAATTTTTAGACAAAATGCGTGTGGGTGATATAGACAAAATGCCTATGCCTTTAAGTCATAGCCGAGCCAGAAATGAACTTTATTTCTTACCCTTTATTTTGGGCTTACTTGGCTTGTTTTTTCATTACAAACACGACAAACAAAATACGTTTATTGTTACTTTATTGTTCTTTTTCACCGGGTTGGCTATTGTATTATACCTTAACAATACCCCAATGCAACCACGTGAAAGAGATTACGCCTATGCAGGGGCTACCTATGCCTTTGCCATATGGATAGGATTAGGTGTGATGATGGTGGCTGATTTCTTTAAGAAATTAAAATTTGGTGCCATGTCTCCTGCACTTGCTACCGTTCTTTGTCTATTGGCAGTACCTGTATTGATGGCAACAAAAGAATGGGATGATCACGACCGTTCAAATAAAACATTACCTCGAGCAACAGCCATTAACTTCTTAGAATCTTGCGAACCCAATGCAATTTTATTTACTGAAGGTGATAATGATACCTATCCACTTTGGTACGCACAAGAAGTAGAAGGCATCAGACCCGATATCAGACTCATCAATATCAGTTTACTCGGTATCGATTGGTATATCGACCAATTAGCCCATGCTGTGAATAAATCAGCTCCTGTACCTTTGATCTGGAAATCGGAACAATACAGAGGTGAAAAAAGAAATTATATCCAATATTTTGATAGCAAAGCCATTGCACAAGATAAATATGTAAATCTCGCTGAGATATTGCAATGGGTTGGCGATGATAAAAACCAACAAAATACCGTGGGTGGTAAAGGCTTAAACTATTTCCCTGTTAAAAATTTCTACCTTCCTGTAGACAAAGATGTTATCAGAAAAAATAATATTATAGCAGCCAATGATACATCTGTGATTGAAGATCAAGTGCGATTCACTATGCCTAAAAATGTAGCCTATAAAAACGATTTGGCTATCTTAAATATCTTAGCCGCCAATGCATGGAAAAGACCCATTTATTTTGCAAATTCAATTGACCCTGATCATTATGAAGGTTTATCAGAGTATCTGCAACTTGAAGGTTTAGCCTTTAAATTAGTGCCTGTGCGTACACCTGGATCTACAGCCAATACTCCTTTACGTGTGAATGTAGACAAATGCATGGACCTTATTTTAAACAAATTTCAATTTGGGGGTGCAGAAAAACCAAACGTGTATTTTGACCAAACCAACAGACGTATGTTGAATACCCCACGTGTATTGGCGTTTCAATTAGCAGAACATTTACTCCGACTTGGTCGTAAAGAAGATGCGTTGAAAGTTGCTGACCATGTATTAAAAAGCATCAACGAAAAATCATTCCCAACAGGTTTAAGCCAGGAAGATAGAACCATGATATTGATGACTGATGTATACATCAAAGCAGGTGGAAAAGCACAAGCAAAATTGCTTTCTGACAGATTGATGAAGTTTCTTGAAGATGATATCAACTACATGAATTCGTTGCCAACTGATAAAAGAGATTTCAAAAAAGATGATATCCAATTTGAGCTCACGGCTATGAACTTCATCGCCAATGAAGCTATCAATAACGGTATGGAAGATATTGGTAAACCCATCAGCGATAAAGTAAATGCATTTGCATCAATGATGCCCCGATAATAACCTTTAAGAATACGAAAAACACACATGTATAAGGCCTTAATAAATGAGCAATCGGTAGATATTGAAATTAATCAACAGACGCTCACACTCAACAATAGAATAACCCCATTTTCGCTCATTCCACGTGAAGACGGTGGCTATGAAACGATCATTGATGGTCAGAAAATGATCGTGGATATCGTTAAAATAGACAAAGAGCAAAAACAAATTATTCTACGTATTCAAAACAAACGATATACCGTTCAAATCAAAGAACCTGTTGATTTAATGCTTGAAAAATTAGGCATTCAAACTAAATCAACTAAAAAAATCAACCATTTAAAAGCCCCAATGCCCGGTTTAGTTACCAAAATATTTGTTGCAGAGGGTGACGTGATCAAACAAGGAGAACCCTTGCTTATCTTAGAAGCCATGAAAATGGAAAATGTATTTAAAGCAGCTTCAGATGTTATCATTAAATCAATATCAGTGGGCGAAAGACAGGCTGTAGAAAAGGGAGAAGTATTAATCGCTTTTGATTAAATGATATGAAAAAAAAAGGGTCTCAATTCATTGTATTGTTTGTTATTGGTTTAAGCCTTTTACAAAGTGTATATGGGCAAACATCCTATATCTATATTGAACTTATCAAAACCATTCCCTGTAAAATCATATTGAATGGGGTTGAAGCCATTCAAATGAATAAAAACTATGTGATTTTGAATATTCAGGAGGCCAAGGAACAAAATATTGATATTGAATTTGGCGCCAACTTATATCCTAAACAAAGTTTTATTATAGATGGTGTTCCGAATGCAATGTTTGCTTACAAACTTGCTCGATCAAGTGAAAGTAGTTTTTATCTGCTTGATTTAATCAATAATGGTAAAATTATAGAGTCAAACAGTGCAGTGAATATTGGTTTAGCTTCAGAACTTAATTTGATTAAATTTTCAACTACAAAGTATGCAATTCAACCAAATGTAATCGATAAAAAAGAACAAAATAACTGGATTAAAAATGTATTTACAGGGTCAAAAAAAGAATCTCCAAAAGTAAATACAAGTCAGAAAAGCAATACCAATGCTAAAAAACAAGTGCCTTACGGTGTTGTTGAGGTAATACATCCCAATGAAACGAAACCGGATAATACAAAAAAAGCCCCTATCGTTTCATCTAAACCTGCTCCCGAACAAACAAGGACTTTTAAGCAAATCAAAGCCAATTGTTATATGATTGCTTCAGAGAATGAAGTGGGCAGTTTTATTGAAAAAATTGCCCTCAAAAGCGATGAAGAAGTAAAACTTGTGATGTTGCGCAAAAAACAATTTAGCGGTTGCTTAAATGTTAGCCAATTAACCCAAATCGCATCTCAGTTTAATACCCAATATGGCAGATATCAATGTATGAAAATTGGTCTTTCAAACGTTGCAAATCCACAAGATTTACAACAAGGGGCTTCAATATTTAAAACGGAAGCCTATAAAAACAAGTATTTCAAATTAATTAGTACTATACAATAAGGCAATATTGTTATGATTTAACAGGTACCATAGTCACATAGCTTGTATCGCCGTAGTCTATCAATTTAAGTAACAAGGTATCTTTTTTTAAGGTTAATATTTCAAACTTCATTGTTTCTCCATATCCTTTAAGGGTAGCTTCATCAATAATAATCACTGTCCCATCTTTGTCTTTTTCGATTTTATACATTGCTGAGTCAACCCCTTGAATAGATGTAGTGTACACAATACCATTTGATTTAAAATCCATTAAGGTATTTTCAAGCGAAATTTGCTGTTCACTCATCGCATTGTTAAGTTCAGTTTGCAATATCGCTTTCAAACTATCAATATTAATTTGTTGACGTAAAGCAACATCCTGATTGCCAATGGTATCGATATAAGCTTGCATAGAAGCAATTTCCTGATCCATTTGGGGATTTTTAAGCTGCACACTTTTCCATTTTTTACAAAGCAAGTCCTTTGTGTCAGAGGCACAACTACCCAATATCATACTACAAAAAATGATTTTAACCGCATTGTTTATAAAAACGCTTCTCATTGTGTAAAAATAGAACTTCAATTCGAATATAAAAAAGGATTATGGATTACCTTTGCCGAAATTTTTAAATAAACAATTTAAACAGTATAATAAAAAACACTATGAGTACAACGACATTGGAACCAACATTAGAAAAAGCAATGAAAATAGAAGATACTGCATCCTATGCAAATAATATTAAAAATGTAACCGTAATCGGTGCGGGTACTATGGGTAATGGCATTTGTCATGTATTTGCCCAATGTGGCTATAAAGTAAGTATGATGGATGTATCGCAAGATGCAATGAATCGTGCCTTGGCTACTATCGCCAAGAATTTTGATCGTCAGATTGCAAAACAATCCATCACTGAAGCTGATAAAGAAAAAGCGATGGCTAATATCGCTACCTACACGAGCATGGCAGAATCAATGTCAACTGCTGACTTAGTTATTGAAGCGGCCACTGAAAATATTGATCTAAAAATAAAAATATTTAAGGAAATTGATACCTATGCACCTGAACATTGCATTTTAGCTACCAATACTTCTTCTATTTCTATCACACGCATTTCTTCGCAAACCAAACGTATGGGCAAAGTGATTGGTATGCACTTTATGAATCCAGTGCCTGTGATGAAATTGATTGAGGTTATCAACGGCTATGCTACTGACAAATCTACCACAAATACCATTATTGATTTATCAAAAATGCTCGGAAAGGTACCATGTGTAGTGAATGACTATCCTGGGTTTATTTCAAACAGAATTTTATTACCTATGATCAATGAAGCCATTCTTTCATTGCAAGAAGGAGTAGCTGGAGTAGAAGAAATCGATACGATTATGAAATTGGGTATGGCACATCCTATGGGGCCATTGCAACTAGCAGATTTTATTGGTCTGGATACTTGCTATAGTATCATGAATGTATTACACATGGGATTTGGGAATCAAAAATATGCCCCTGCTACCCTATTAGCAAACATGGTGCAAGCTGGGTTTTTAGGGGTAAAATCAGGTGAAGGGTTTTATAAACACACACCCGGAAGTAAAGAATTGATCGTAAGCGAACGATTTTCAGACAAAAAATGGAAAATCTAATATTTTCATCTAATTCATAAAAAAAAGCTGTCTTGATAAGAGACAGCTTTTTTTGTGTGGATTCAGTTTGATTACATGTAATACCAATGTGATTTATAAAATAGGCCAATGTTTTATTAATCTTAGAATGGTTAATGCCGATAGGAAAGATGTTTAATCAGATAGAACGAAGTGATCATTGGACTATTACCTATTTCACATCGGAATAAGTACAATGACATCCAATAGATGTTGTATGCATACATTGTATAAGCCACAAAATATATAAAATTAGGTTCGTATACTATGACCAACGACTCATTATAGAAAATCCATTTGTTATTAGCTTAAATGTAATGTGTGTTGGCATTATACCAGTATTATTCAGATTACTTATTAAATACATTTGGTATAATATCATTCATTAAAGCAATCATTCAACTAATCCTTATTTCACTTGGGTATCACTACCCAATCATTTTTTCTAAGGCTTCGTCATAAAGTGCAGCCCACTCTGAAGTAAGGCCCCATGATTCGCCATCAATATCGATCGTATTTTTGGTTACTGTACCTAAAAACGCCATTGCTTGGCCAACCATTGCTGATTCGAAGGCTTCAATCATACCTGGTTTTACACTTACTATAATTCTACTTTGACTTTCACCAAATAAAAATGCATCTTTTCGAATATCTGATTCGGAAGTGATATCAAAACCTAAACCTCTTTGTTTAGCACTCTCTAAAAGGGTAACAAAAAGCCCACCCTCTGCAATATCGTGTGCAGAAACGATTAACTTTTGTTGAATGAGTTTCAATACTTGTTGTTGTACGGCATACTCTTCATCAAGGTCAAAAGAAGGTGCTGGAGATAAAGCTACTTGTTTAAGCTTATGTAGATATTCGCTACTTGCAATACAGTTTTTGCTTTGACCCACCAGGTAGATTAAATCTTTTTCTTCTTTAAAATCCATGGTCATGCGTTGTTGGATATCTTCTAACATGCCTACCATACCAATAGTTGGTGTAGGATAAACAGCACCATCAGGTGATTGATTATAAAAACTTACATTTCCACCAGTTACAGGGGTATCAAGCTTAATACAAGCATCGCTCATCCCTTTTAAAGCATATACAAACTGATAATACACTTCAGGATTATAGGGGTTGCCGAAATTGAGGCAATTGGTAATAGCAGCTGGTATTGCACCACTACATATAATATTTCGGGCTGCTTCGCACACTGCTATCATACCTCCCTGGTAAGGGTCTGCATGTACATAACGGCTATTACAATCCACAGTGCAAGCGATTCCTTTCATTGTTTCACGTACCCAAACCACTGCGGAGTCGCTAGGCAGATTGGTACTAGCATTCGCTGTACCCACCATGCTGTCGTATTGGTTATAAATCCAACGTTTACTTGCTATATTTGGAAGAACCACAAGTTGTCGAGCTATTGATTGAAGATCTGTTGGTACTTCAATATGATTAATGTCAAAACGATCTCTTTCTTCAAAATAGCTTGGCTGGGTATATGCTCGATCGTATACAGGAGCACCGCCACCCAATACTAAACTTTCTGCAGGTACTTCAGCCACTAATTCATCATGCATATAAAATTTCAAAACTGGTTCTTTGGTCACTACACCAATTTCTTCACAATGAATATCCCATTTATCAAAAATATCGGTCACGATTTTTTCTTTCCCCTTTTTTACTACAATCAGCATTCGTTCCTGACTTTCACTGAGTAACATTTCCCAGGGCTTCATGTCTTTTTGTCGAGTGGGCACTTTATGTAAATAAATATCCATGCCATGTTCTCCTTTAGCACTCATTTCTGATGTGCTACACGTAATGCCCGCAGCTCCCATATCTTGCATTCCTATGATTGCATCTGTTTCCACCAATTCCATACAAGCTTCAAGAAGCTTTTTTTCTTGAAATGGATCACCCACCTGCACTGCAGGTAAATCTTTGGCACTATCTTCATTGATATCAGCACTTGCAAAGCTCGCACCTCCTATGCCATCTTTACCAGTATCACTCCCCACGATAAATACACTATTGCCAGGACCATATGAAGTCGCGGATATTGTTTTACCTGTTTTGACCACCCCTACACTCATGGCATTAACCAATGGGTTTGTGCTATAGCAATCTTCAAAATAAACCTCGCCAGCTACCGTGGGTACACCAAAGCAATTGCCATAATGCCCGATACCTTTCACCACACCTTGCAGGAGGTGTTTTGTTTTTTCGTCATTGATATTGCCAAATCGAAGTGAATTCAATGCAGCTATCGGACGAGCTCCCATCGTAAATATATCACGATGTATACCACCTACCCCAGTTGCGGCCCCTTGAAATGGCTCAATAGCAGAGGGATGATTATGTGATTCGATTTTAAAACTACATGCCCAACCATCTCCAATATCAATTAAACCAGCATTTTCTTCACCTGCTTTTGCAAGTACTTTACTTCCCTCTTTGGGTAGGGTTTTCAACCATTTTATTGAATTTTTGTAACTACAATGCTCACTCCACATCACACTGTACATAGCTGTTTCAGTAAAATTAGGGGTTCGATTTAATACTTTTTTAATGGCTTCAAATTCTTCAGCACTTAATCCCAATTTGATGGCTTGCTCTAATGTAGCTTCTTGCATAGTTTGTAATATCTAAAAATTGTTTGCAAAAATAGGATAGTTATTTGGGTTTACATAAATGCAATGCATAAAAAAGAAGAAATGCATGTTCAACAATATCATTGCATCGTTAATATGCCTTCATATTAACACAATCATCCTTGCACTAAAAACAATTTAACCAATTTCTGCCTTTTTTATGAATCCTATTCCTATAAAACAATTCCCTTTTCGTACGCTACATCTGCCATCAAAATTGAATTGCTTTGTATCATTTATAAAAATAATAAAATTATCCTTTCACTCTTTTTACATTTGTAAACGATGCCATGCTGAGAATCCCATTCTTTAAAAATATAATTTTTGTTGCGACCATACTTGTCTGTCTGTTGTTCTATAATTTTTATGGTAAAAAATCGTATACATTTTATGGAGATGCTTTAGGTTATTATCTTTATTTACCTTCAACCTTTATTTATCATAATCTTCAAAGCATAGAACAACTTCCAACGGATAAACAGATAGATCAATCGGTCATTCATTATACTCAATCCATTCCCAATTTAAACCCCAAAAGCCCGAAAGGATATTATGTAAATCAATATACCTATGGGGTTGCCCTGATGGAACTTCCCTTCTTTGCCATAGCTCATTTTTACGAAAAAGTAAATCATTTAGAGGCCAATGGCTATTCTTCAAATTATATGTGGCTCATCAAACTTTCAAGTTTATTTTATGCTTTGATGGGATTAATTTTAACTTATAAAATTTTATTATTCTTCACCGATTCATTTCATGCATTATTGAGCACTTCTTTAGTATTGCTGGCTTCCAATTTGTTTTGGTTTTCATTGTATCAGGCTGGCATGTCGCATGTACCATTGTTTTTCTTGTATGCTTGTTTAATTTATACTACTATTAAAGTACATCAAACACCACGTTGGCTGTACTTTATTGTATTGGGTTTTTGTGTTGGACTTATCACTGTAATTCGCCCTACAGATATATTGTGTATGATCATTCCATTACTGTACAATATTTATAACAAAGAGACTTTCAATCATAAAATTGCATTTATACGTACTCATGCCTTAAAAATATTATTGGCTGCTTGTTGCTTTATTGCGGTAATGATACCACAATGTTTATACTGGAAGTTGACAGCTGGTTCATTTCTTTATTATAGTTATGGCACACAAACCTTTAACTGGCTCCATCCACAAGTGTTTAAAGGACTATTTTCTGCTTCTAATGGATGGCTCATCTATTCTCCATTATTTTTTCTTTCGGTGATTGGTATTATTTATTGGAGACAATTTAAATCATTGGCACTTGTGTATTGCACCTTATTTCCTATATACATTTATGTGATATATTGTTGGTTTTGTTACAATTATATCAATGGTTTTGGTTCACGACCTATGATACATTTGTATGCCTTGCTTGCTGTTGTACTCGCAGTATTTTTGCAAAATGTGTTCAAATCAAAACGCATATATCAATTGTTGACGGGTATTTTCTTGTTGATGTGTGTAAGTGTTAATATCGCACAAAGCATGCAACAGGCAAGAGGGGATTTATATTCAGAAGAATCGCACTTCTTATTTAATTTCAATACCCTTTTTAAAAGTAATTTAACCTATAATGATTTAGTATTATTAGATGTCGATGAAAAACAACCTAATCAAGAACTCCGTTATGTCAATACATTGGGAAGTATTCAATTTGCTGATTCAATAAATCTGGTGCAAGATTCTTTAAAGGTAAAATATGTTGAAATTGGACAAAATGAATTCCCTTCCGTTATAATTAAAACTTCATATAAAAAATCATTGGTTAAAGATGCAAAATATTTTAAATGCAATGGTTATTTTAAAAATACGAAAGATTTTTATGACTGGTATCAAAATCATTTACTTGTTTTTTCAATTCAAAGAAATCAGAAGGTATTACTTTGGAAAGCTATCAAAATCAACAATAAAATAGGCATTGATTCAAATAGTCATGATATTCATTTAATGAAATATAGAAAAGATACATGGGGCTACACGCCTTTTTATATACGAATTCCTGATAATATAGCAGAAAATGATGAAATACAATTGAGCATATGGAATATCGGGCACCATGATTTGCTTGTACATGCCATGAGTTTAGAAGTGTACAAATAAATATTGTGTTGGTTTAATGGCTAAAATATCATAAAATGGGTACGAATTAAATTCATTTTAAGAAAATCCTTTGTAATAAAGAAAGAAACATTTCGTGAATGATCCTTAGCAATAATCAGATTTATTATAATGAGATACAGAATAAATGAAATGATTAAAAACATAAAAATTAAGAAAATATTTTTAAACATACTTTGTACTTTTACAAAGAAAATAATACTCGATGACTGAAAATCAAGCTGTAGTTACACTCAAAGATGCACAGATATATCAAGGTAGTTCCCTTATATTGGCAAATGTTAATTTGTCTATATACAAAGGGGAGTTTGTTTATTTAATAGGCAAAACAGGAAGTGGCAAATCAAGTTTGCTTAAAACCCTTTATGGTAATATTCCTTTGCAAAAAGGCGAAGGAGATGTATGTGGATTTAAATTAAGCGACCTTACTTGGAAAAATGTTCCATTTTTACGTCGCAACTTAGGTATTGTGTTTCAAGATTTTCAATTATTGACGGATAGAAATGTCAATGAGAATTTGTTATTTGTACTTCGGGCTACAGGATGGACTGACAAAAACCTGATGCAGGAAAAAATTGATAGTGTGTTGGGCAAAGTAGGTCTAAAAGGTAAAGGTGGTAAAATGACTTATGAAATGAGTGGAGGTGAGCAACAAAGAGTCGATATTGCACGTGCATTGCTTAATAATCCTAAACTGATACTTGCAGATGAACCTACCGGCAATTTAGATCCTGACACATCAGATGAAATTATGCAATTGCTACAGTCTATTTGTAAAGATTATGATACAGCTATATTAATGGCGACCCACGATTACAGTATTCTTCAAAAATTTAGATGCCGTATTATCAGAACCGAGCATGGTAGGGTAACAGACAATGCAAGTGTTGTATATTAATGTCTTCATGTTTGAGTAAACGCACATACATAAAATATATTTTATTAAAGTCTCTATAAAGTTTGTTTACATGCTATGTATGTAACTATTTTATCTCCGTTAAATACCTGGGTGATTTATAATACCAAATGTATAAACTATTAGTCTGAAAAATAAAGGTATAATGCAAATTTCACATCGATATACAAATAGAATAAACCCAATAATTGTTATACAAATTGCATTTATGATCTAGGCTGAAAAATATCGGTATAATGCTTACCCATATTGCATTTGAGTTTGTAACAAATGAACTAGATATAAATGAGTAATTGGTATGATTAAATAAAAAAGGCGTGTATTAAAACACGCCTTTTAAAAAATATTTTTAAATACTAGTTGCTTCTGTCAGTAACCCATTTAGCTACTTTTGGTCCTAGTTCTTTTTGTGAACGAGTACCGACAAATACACCAATATGACCTCCTGGGAATGCATATAATTCTTTGTCTTTTGAACCGATTTTATCATTGATTGCAATGGTAGATTCATTCGGAATGATATTATCGTCTGTTGCATAAATATTTAAGAAAGGCATGGTAATTTTTTTCAAATCCACTTTTCTTCCACCAAGTTCAAATTGACCTTTAATTAATTTATTATCTCTAAAAAGATCTTTAATGTATTTTCTGTACATTTCTCCAGATATATCAGGACAATCTGCTTTCCAATATTCCATACGGAGAAAATTCATAATCTTGTCTTCATCTCCAAGATTATCGAGTACACTAAAATATTTAGAGATATCAGCACTTGGTTTTAACATACCAAATCCAGAATTCAATACATCTGCTGGTATGATACCCATTGAATCAACCATGGCATCTACATCGATATATTTAGTCCATTTATACAACATACACTTATCGGTTGTAAAGTCAAATGGCGCAACATATACTGTAAGAGAGTTTAACTTTTCAGGATACAAAGCTGCATAAATTGTAGAGAAAGTACCGCCTTGACAGATTCCCATTTTATTAATTTTTTGAATACCATGTGCTTTTCTAATAAAGTCTACTGCACCATTCATATAACCATCAATATAATCTTCCATGGTAAGATATTTATCTGCTTTACTGGGGTATCCCCAATCCATAATATAGATATCTAAACCTTCATCAAGAAATTTTTTCATTAATGATCTATCCGGTTGTAAATCTAGTACATCATGCCTATTCATCATGGCAAAAGAAACCAATACCGGTATTTTACATGTTGGTGGTGTAGATCTGTCATATCTGTATAACTTTACTTTATCCATTTGCCAAACCAATGTTTTAGGTGTAGTTCCTACTTCAATTTTACCGATTTGTTGCAGTGTTTCATATCCTTGATGCAATTTGGTAAGTGTGCTTGACATTTCTTCAAACAATGCTGTTGTATTCATTTTTTAGGTATTAATTTTAAGAGTGCGAAGGTACATTATTCTCTATAGATTCAATCATTTTGCGTATAAAATAGCATAAAAAAAGTCCCGAAAAATTCGGGACCTTTTTATTTGTTAAGCAAAAAGTATTATTTTCTCAAGTTAGGGAAAGGAGGAGGTGTGTTTGAAGGACCTTCTTGACCTGGGTCAGCAGCACGATACTCAACTGAGTTCGCATCACCACCTGTTCCGTATTGGAATATGAATCTGTCTCTGTCAATTCCTTGTTTGTCAACCATGTAGTTGATAACTGAATTAACTCTATCCCATGAGCGTTGTTGTTCGATTTTACTACCGTTACCGTTACCGTTGATAACAGCTTTACAGTTAGGATTTGATCTCAATGAATTAGCAAGGCTATTTAATTGTGACATACCACCTGAAGATAATTTAGCAGAACCTGCACCGAAAGAGATTGTACCTGAAGATACAGATCCACATCCTACTGGAGCAGCTGGTCTGTCTTTGCAACATGCTGGGTCTGGGCAACGACCAACACCATCAGCATCAACTGGTTGACATTCTGTCGGAGTAATTAATTGTTTATCTTTGTAATCAGCAACACCGTCACCATCTGTATCGAATGGACAACCATGAGAATCAACACTTACACCGTTTGGTGTGTTAGGGCAACGATCGAAGCAATCAGAAATTCCGTCTCCGTCAGCATCTAAATCACATTTACTAGTAGAAGCAGATTTGTTTTTAAGTGCATTGTATCCATAATCCAAAGGATTAACCCACCATAAAGGAGCCACTGAATTACCACCTAAGTTAAAGTTGATACCAATTGAAAGATAATTGATATTATCAGATTGTGGAGTTAAAGAAGCAGTACCAGTGGTATTTTCTTGCCATCTTTGACCATCTAATAAATCATCACCAGTATAGATGATTCTATCTTCAATTGATAAAGATACTGATTTGCCTAAACGGAACTGTAAACCAGCACCTGCAGTAATGCTACCTCTCATAGTGTTCGTAGAAGAAGCTTTTCTGTTAGAATTTGATTCAGCATTTGATTCATAGTTACCATCAAATAAAGTTTTCAAACGATCGTTGATTGTTTTTTTGTTATCGTATGTAGAACCAGATAAGCCTTGTCCGATACCATCAAAATTGTATGCATTTCCTGACGCATCTTTAGCATCTACCATTGATTTGTAAGAAATACCACCTAAACCTACTAATGCATAGTAACTTACTTTGTTTCTAGCACTATGGAATTTTAAATTATTCAATGCAAACACTGCTTGCAATGATAATTCATTCATTGTAGTTTTGTAGTTATAGTAAACGCTTTTGTTAGCCATGTTACCATATCCAGCATTATACCATGGATTATTAGGTTTGTTTGCATATCCAGTTGCTGCTTGATAGTTAAAACCACTAGCAGTACCATGCATAAATTGCAATCTTGTAGATACAACATATCCTAAAGCTTTACGAACTGTAAGTCCGAAACCTAAAGGCATTGCTGATTTGTGGGTAGCAATACTTTTTGATGTGATATCACCAAATATATTTACCTGTCCAAAGTTTACACCAATTTCCCATTGGTTTCTAGGTTTTGCAGGAAAGTCGTATTGACCGTTCATGAAATCTCTGTGTTGAGCTAATCTGTTTGCTGGTATCAATGAAGTGTCATTGAAGTCATAACCGCCACCGCGATACATGCCACCGCCAGCATCTTGAGCCTGTAAGGCTGATGTTGAAAACAAGGCTATAAACCCTGCTAATAATAAGTACTTTTTGCTTGCCATAAATTTAATTTTAATGTAAATAATTGATTTTAGTTTTTTATATACGCAACAAATATAGAAACACTTTGTCTGATATACAAAATTTATTTCCATTTTTTTTTTCTAAATATTCTTTAATAAATGCCTACAATTCCCATTTCATAATACTTTCAGCATTAAAATGAGTGTTAAAATTAAATAAATTTTACCTCAAATTTCACCGCTAAATAACAAATAAGGCTAAAAAAAGTTCATTTTATCTCATTTATCATGCCATAAATTTTTTTTTAATTAACGCCTTATTACTCAATCAATTAACTCAATTATGGACTCAATTCAAACCATACCTTTTTATCATTATCATAATCACCATTATAATTAATGGTTAGCTCTTCATTTGCTTCAATGTCTCTTACTGTTTTGATAAGAATAGTATTATTTTCGTAATCTTGAAAATATTCACAATTTGAAGGTACAGCATGGTTATACACAGGTACTAAACCCAAAGCCATGCATGCATTACCTTGATCCCAATCAAATATATAGTTGTATAATATAGTTTGATCTATTAATTCTTTTTCAGAAGAAGTAAGTATAACAACGGGCGAAATCTCGATGATTGTATTGATGTCTATAGCTGAATCTGTAAATACACCCCATCCTTTTAAATCTGTTTGGGCAGTATACAATGCTTTGAATATCATATTCTCCTTATTTCTTTTTTGGCAAAAATAAGCTGACTAAGAATAATTAATATAATAGATAAAAGGGTAGACAAGATTGTTTTGTATACAATCAACAAAATGTTTTTAAAACTCCATATTTGAATAATGTAATAATAGCAATGGTGTATGACCAATGCAAAAAGGATATACAATAAAAAGGACCGAAATCCCATTCTAAATAATGTAGGTACAGTATCACCCAACTCTTTAATATTTTGTTGAAAAAACAGATTCAGCAAATAGGGGCGAACATAGCCCAATACAACACATGCAGAGGCATGTACTCCAGGTGTGTTGCTGAATAAATCCATTGTAATACCAACCATAAATCCAAGTAACATCGTTAACCAATGAGGCGTATTCACCGGAAGTAACAATAATATTAAAGGATAAATGAGTGGAATAAATACAGGTATCCCCATTAATGTAATAGAGGACTTAATAACAATATCATTCAATATAAATAGCTGCACCATCATGATGACTATAAAATTGATCATAAATTTTACGGGTGTACTCATGGGCTATTCTTGTATGGATTCTTCTAAAGTGAGTTGTTCTTGATTAGCTACATCTTTTACTATATATACAAAATGCAGATTGGTAAACTGAGTAGATAACCATATTTTATAAGAGGTTGGACTTTCAACTTTGGCAATTCGGCCTATCATAATATTTTCAGGAAATATAGACGAGTAACCACTTGTAACTATGGTATCCAGCGGCTTGAGTTTTACAGACTGAGGAATACCCGTTAAGTTGATCAACGCTGTATTTTTACCATCCCATACTACCTTTCCGACGGTACCATCGGGTGTCATGGCACTAATATTAAATCGTTCAGACAATACCGAAGCGGCAATGCTGTAGTGTTCACTGACATTGGTAATTTTTCCTACTATACCCTTTTCGCTTATCACAGCCATATTTTTTTTAATCCCATCAAGCGACCCTTTATTTAAAGTAAGATAATTTACTTTTTGATCAATGGTATTATTCAACACTTTTGCCGGAAGATAGCTGTAGTGTATCATTTGCTTATTGGAGTCAATCGTAATTTCTTTTGTGTAACTAGTATCTTTTAAAGGATTTACTTTAATTTCTATCCCTAATTTTTCTTTTAATGCAGCATTTTCTGCCACCAGTTGATCATTGATACGCCCCAGTAGAAAATAACTCACTAATTTATTTTTTTTATTGTAAAAAAAACCAGCGATTTTCCCGGTTGAATTTACTGCGGAAGCTTGTTGATAATGGTTGTTTTTGAACACAATCATCAAACAAATTATTTCTAAAAAAAGGAATAAAAAAAAAGAATAAAATTGCTTAAAAAGCAGGATGATGTTACGCACTTTAGATTCTATGTTTACGAGTGAAAACCTTCAACATATTATTGCATTAAAAAGGGGAATTTATGAATATGCTTCAAAGCCATTCCTGTACCTCTTACAACGCTACGTAACGGATCGTCAGCTACATGAACAGGCAACTTTATTTTTTGTGAAATGCGTTTATCAAGCCCTCTCAATAAAGCACCGCCACCTGTCAAATACAATCCTCTTCTAAAGATATCAGAAGCCAACTCAGGTGGGGTTTTTTCTAAGGCTTTTAACACCGCTTCTTCAATTTTAAATACTGATTTATCAAGTGCATCTGCCACCTCTTGGTAAGTAACCATGATTTGTTTGGGAATACCTGTCACCAAGTCTCTGCCATTTACAGGCACATCGTCTGGAGGGTTGTCTAATTCTTTTAAAGCACTTCCTACCTGAATTTTAATTTGCTCCGCAGTACGTTCTCCTATCAACAAACTATGGTAACGTCTCATGGCTTCTATGATGTCTGCTGTAAATTCGTCTCCGGCAATACGTATACTTTCGTCGCAAACAATACCTGAAAGTGAAATAATAGAAATACCCGTGGTACCTCCACCAATATCAATCACCATGTTGCCTGTAGGCTCTTCTACGTCAATACCAATACCCAATGCAGCGGCCATAGGTTCATGTATCATATACACTTCTTTAGCACCTGCCTGTTCAGCACTGTCACGAACAGCTCGTTTTTCGACCTCAGTAATTGATGAAGGGATACAAATAACCATACGCCAACTGGGGGCAAAAAGGG
The DNA here is from genome assembly GCA_016711825.1 of Bacteroidota bacterium. Taxonomy (GTDB): domain Bacteria; phylum Bacteroidota; class Bacteroidia; order Chitinophagales; family Chitinophagaceae; genus OLB11. Next base: position 89,475 of record JADJSG010000005.1, read on the forward strand.
GTTTTTTGGGATAGATGAGTTTAATCATTTCTCTAATCATGCCTTCAGCAGCATTGAAATCAGCGATTACACCATCTTTCAGGGGGCGAATGGTTTTCAGATTTTCATGCACTTTACCATCCATCATCATGGCACGCTTGCCCACAGCTATTATTTTACCAGTAGTTCGGTCAATGGCAACAATAGAGGGTTCATCTACTACAACCTGGTCGTTGTGTATGATAAGTGTGTTAGCAGTGCCAAGATCAATGGCAATATCTTGCGTAAAAAAATTGAATAATCCCATGTAAATTTTATATAAATTCCCCCTAAAAGTTTGAATGATTGCGAAATTAGAAGATATATTTTACAAAAGAAAAATATTTTATCAAGATTGTGAATAATTTTTGAATTGGATCATTCTCAGTATGAAATTAATATTTTTTTATTCCCTCTATTCCTTTAAATCTCGATTTGACCCTTTGTCAAATAGAAGGATACTACAAAATGAAGCCCCTACCCTTTTGGCTAGGTTTTATCCACAAATGCAATAATACTTTTATTCACTTCTAAAGCGCGTTCAATTTGCACAAAATGACCTGTAGAGGCATAGGTTTTCAAGGTGGCATGGGGCATTTCTTTGGTAGCTTTTACCGCAATGTCTTTCGTTGATACCGGATGCAAAAAGCGATTGGGTATCAGCATGTCATTTTCACCAAAAAAAACCAAGGTTTCTTGTTTAATTTTCTTCAATTGCTTAAATATGCCATCATCAAGCATCGAATGAATGCTCTGTTCAAGCATGGATCTATATTGTGTACGATCATTTTGTTGAATGATTTCGGTCAGCTCCTGAATGATTTTTTCCGTAATCGCCTGCTGTTTAAAAAAAGAAGATCGCACCGATTGGGCTACCTGTGCTTCATCTAAATTTAAAAAATTTCCCATGGTAATTGCACTCTTAAACAACATACTTTCATGGGGGGTATAATATTCAAAACCAGCGGGCGCACACAAAATAAGTTTCTCTATTGCAATATCTTTATTTAGAGCGATTTTCATGGCAATCAAGCCACCCATCGAATGACCAGCAAGTGACACATGAGTTAACTTCATTTCTTTGATAAATTCAATCACGGTGTCTACATAAAAATCAATGGTATATTTAATCTTTTGGTCTCTACTCGAGAACCCATTTCCTGGTAAATCGATGGCAATACACCTTACAGATTGCTGTAATGTGCTTATATTCCAATGCCAAACTGCGTGGTAATTGGCTAAACCGTGAATAAAAAGAATTGTAGATTTGTTTTTCTCCCCTGTGTCTGTGTAGGCTATCTCAATATTTTTGCTAAGAACCTTTCGTTGTAAATCTTCTGTCATGTTACTATGCTCGCGCTTAAAAGTTAACAAATGTAAAACAAGTGTGCATATTCTATTTACATTATTTCCATAATATAGTGATTAATTTTACAAAAAATAAAAACCTACATGTTTAAAACCCTTTCATCCATCTTATTGCTCTTCGCTTTCAATAATGTATCAGCGCAACAATTGTTTCCTACGATCAGCAAAGATGATCAAACACCCCCTCAGTATCATATACAGCTTAACGAGGCAGTCATCGTTGCGCCACTTGTTTTTGCAAATGACACTGACCGATATCATTATAATCAGTTAAAACATTATATAAAAACAGTTTTACCATATGTGAATGCATCCGTAAAATTATTTAATGAAATCAATATGGAAACAGCGGAAATGAGTAAGCGGAATAAAAGAAAGTATATAAAAACGCGCGAAAAAGAAATTAAAGCCAATTTCGAAGACAAACTTTCTACCCTCAATATTACCCAAGGGCGTTTACTGGTGAAGCTGGTAAACAGACAATTAAAAATCAACTGTTATACCATTGTAAAAGAACTTAAAAACCCTGTAACTGCTGCCTATTACCAAACCTGGGCAAGGCTCAATGGCATTCATTTAAATGAAGATTACGATGCCGAAAACAACAGAGATATCGAAAGGGTTATGCGTAGTTTAGGGTATGAATAGCATTGCTTTCATGTTCCAAAACTGATTACTTTTTTTAATAATGATGTCTTACTATCAATTGTTGTGTATAAATATATTTATTTTGTTAATGTATTTCTGCCAATCTATTTCAATACCAATTGTTTAAATACCATGTGATATAATGAACAGTTCAATGTTCGATTTAACTAAAGTGCGTAAAAGACTCTTTCAATCGGCATTGACCACTGTAAGATTTTAAAATATTGACATATTTTATCAATCACATAGGTATAATATATACCGTCTACTCAAGTATATCTCTCAAAAGATGTATGTTACATGGTTCATTTGATTGGCTAAACTAAAAATCAAACGGGAAATATGAATCACGAATATAGCTTGTATTGCGGCAACGATAGTAGTGAAAAGCCCGCACCATGCGGTTCGCATGGGTGGACTTGTAACGAATAGCGTGTGCGCCGCCCAAAAATAGATGCATTAAAAATTTAGTATCGCCATTAAAATTTAATCTGACATTCTATATATGTAGGCTTTACACCTAAAAAAAATCTATACTCAACATGATTCAAATAAGTACTATCAATAAATAAAAGTATAAGTTGATGTTCTATAATATTTATGACAACAAAGTGCTATAAGAGTGTTTATACCAAGGACACATTAAAGAGAGTCCATTTGTTATTAGCTTAAATACAATGTGTGTAGGTATTATAAGGATATTTTTAAGACTACCTATTAAATACATTTGGTATTAAGTGGATACATCTTAAAAAAATTGCTGGAATGATACAAATAGGTTAGGACTGTTAAATATGTCAAGAATTAATTGCATAAAAGACAAAAAGGCGTTTCAAAAAATTAATCCTAGTACAATGAATATTAACATCAATAAAAGAATAAAAATAAGTTTCCATATCTGATGAGCCTTTTTTAATTCCATAAATTGAAATGCGACAAATATCATTTTTGTAAATGCAAAAAATAGAATAAAGAATATTGCAGACTTTTTATGAATAAAAAAAGTTGCAGACAAAGTAAGACCTAAAAGTGAGATCCAACAAATGGTGATTTTATGTAAAGAAAGTTTCATTGAATAGCATTAATACAATAAATAAATAAAAGGGAAAATCAAAAGCCAAATTAAATCACACATATGCCAAAATGAAGCAGTTGCTTCTATATCATTTAGTTTGATATCACTATGAGTTGTATAAAAATAGCCTAATAATATGATTCCAAAAAGTACATGAAATAAATGAAAAGCCGTTAGCATATAATAGTATGTATAAAATGGATTGGTATCTAAACTGATGTGCTGTTGGTACTTAATAAAATATTCAAATAATTTAAGAACAACAAATAGGGTCCCTAATATTATTGTAAAAAGCAAGTAAGATTTAAACTTTTTCATTGTTCCGCGTTTGAAAAAATCAATTGATAAAGCCATCGTGTAACCACTTGTCAATAACACCATAGTATTCATAAAAGCGATCGTTTTATTAAGGCTTAATGCGGATTTATGAAAACCGAGTAAATCCTCCTTTCCATTCATTACAAAAAACAGCAAAGCAATTCCAAAAGTTATTAATTCTATAAAAATAACAATCCAGACTAATAGACCACCTGTTGGTTCCGATATTTCAGGCATTCTTTTATTCTCAGTTTCCAATGTTTAATATTTTATTTTTTCGTATAGCTTGATTAAAGACTTCAACAATTCGACTGGCGTAGTCAATATTTGGTAATGATTTTGTCCAAACATTTGTGGAAGATAATATTTAGCTTGCGCTTCAATGGCTAATGCATATGAATTTATATTTTGTGATTTCAACTCAAACAATGCATGCTTTACATCTTGTATACCATATTTCCCCTCATACTTATCGTAATCATTTGGCTTCCCATCTGATAGCAAAATAACCCATTTGTTATGGGATGGTCTTTGGCTCAATAAAAATCCAGAATGTCTCAATGCAGGACCTATTCTTGTATAACCGCAAGGTTCTAAACTACCGATTTTATGTTTTGTTGAATGCCAATTTTCATCAAATTCTTTTAAAGAGACATAACTTGAAAAATTTCTTGTTTTGGAATAAAAACCTTGTATTGAAAAATCAATATTAAATTCATTTAAAATTTCGCCAAATAAAATACTAACTTGCTTTTCAACATCAATAACTTTATTCCCATCGGCATATCCATCACTAGACAAACTAATATCTAACAACAATAGAATAGAAATATCTTTTTCTTTTTTTCTTTTGGATATATATATATTTTCAGATGGAGTTCGTTTGGCAATTATATCAATATACATATCGCTTAAAGCGTCTAATTCAAATTCATCACCATCGGTTTGCCTTCTTATTTGTTGCAATTTGTTATTTACAGAAGTTAACATTTTTCGAAGTCCTAGTAAGGTAATTTCGTTTTCTTTTATTGTTTGAAGATAATAGTTTTTGTCTACTTGCATTTGATTAACAGGATATACCTTACAATACTTTTTCTTAAACTCATTTTTGGTATAATTCCATTCATCATACGTATAATGCAAATCTATACTATTCAATGTCGCACTTTCTGATATGCTTGTATTCTCAGTAAATTCAGCATGATATATCGAATGTACTGGGTCATCTACTCTGACCACATATTTCATATTCAATTCATCTAACGCATCTTGATGATCTTCCAGTTCATCTGCCCCATCAAAATCACGCCATATTCCGCTGTGTTCATCAGCAGTTTCCACCTTCTCAAAATTATGTGTCATTACATAATCTTCTTGTTGCTTTTTATCTATTTCAATTGTAATAATATCCTCTACAGCCTTCGACAAGATGACAGTTTTATTATTATCTTCTTGAGCATTTATTGTTTGTTCTGAAAAATTATTAAGTTTCTGTTGCATGTTAATTTCCAATTCGGAACGCATCCATTTACCAAATAACCAAGTGTAATTATTTGATATTTTATCACTTGCAATTTGTTGTATTTTCATTTCAAGATCAAAAAATAGTGGCTTTGTAATCGGATAATCAACAAACATTTTTTCTAAAATAATAGATGATGTTTTATATGCCATTTGTTGCGCCTCATTAAGTTTTAATTCGGTACCTTGAAACCAATTTAAACATAACTCTTTTTGAACAGATAAATAAATAACTCTAAAAAAATAGTATGATAAGTTTTGATTATAAGTATCAAATAATGAAAAGGAGGCGGGTAAAAAGAAGTTATTATTTTTAAATCCACCTTCTCGTTCTGCTGGAAATATTTCAATAGCATTGCCTGTTAAAGCTCTTGCTAAGATAGTTAAACGTTGTTTTATATCATTTAGTACAACTGTTTTAATAATTATTTCAGATGAAGTATTGTACTTTCTTGCAAAAAACTTTGTAATTTTTTTATATAAATATTCGTCTAATGGCATATTCATTAAATCATCAAATCTGTTAAATCATACAAGGCTTCTAATATTTGTTTTTCGTCTGATAAAGGCTCTAAAACAGCAACTTTTACAGCAAGTCGGTTAGCTAAACCGCTTTGAATCAATTTACCGGCATCAACCAACAATCGTGTTGAAACTGTTTCCGTCAAACCCAACTCAGTTAAGTTTCTTATTTTGTTGCCTAGTGCAACTAATTTTTTTGCAATTACATCCTCCACGCCTGTTTCTTGCATTAAAATATCATGCTCTACTTTGGGTTCAGGATAGTTAAACGTTATGGCTACAAAGCGTTGACGTGTACTTGGTTTCAATTCTTTAAAGCCCCTTTGATATCCGGGATTGAATGAAGCAACTAACATAAATTCTTCGTGCGCTTTGTATGTTTCGCCAAGCTTATCAATAAACAATTCTCGTCTGTGATCGGTCAATGAATGAATAGCTACTATCACGTCTGGACGGGCTTCTGCAACTTCATCTAAATAAAGAATATATCCATTTTTAACAGCATTTGTCAATGGTCCATCAAGCCAAATGGTTTCAGCCCCTTTGATTATAAATCGCCCAATTAAATCTGTAGATGAAGTTTCTTCATGACAGCTAATGGTAATTAACTTTCTATTCAAAGAATGAGCCATAAATTCTACGAAACGAGATTTACCAGTACCTGTAGGCCCTTTAAGCAGTAAAGGCAATTTATTATGATACACCTGTTCAAAAACTTCTACTTCTTTACCAACAGCATGATAAAATGGACATTTAATTTCATTTACTAATGTATTCATATTTTATTTTATTTTGTAATCCAAAATTCATCATCTAAATTTTCTACAAATGGGATGTTTGTAAATTTACTTTCAATCAATTCCAATGCTTCTATGGTCACATTCTGTTGAATTTCATTAAATAATACTCTTTCTTCGAATCTGATATGTTCATTTAACAAACATGCAAATTTGCCTAAAGAGGCATAATCGAACTGATTCATTACTAGTATATCAATCAATGTAGCATGGTCGCTTAATGCTTTTTTAATATTAAATTTTTCCAAGCCTAACAATGGGAAAAGTAGATCTTCTTCTTCTTTAAAATGTTTCAATAAGTAATTGTCACAAAACCATTTTACATAAATACTAATTCGATCCGCCGACACACCTAGTTTTATTCCCTCATTAATTTTCCAACAGAGTAACAACGCAAAATGATGTTCTCTAGACAAAGGAATTAATGTACGATCACGTTTTTCTGGCATTGTTTTAATTTAATAATTGAATATTTATTTCTAAATCTATGGCTTTAGGAAACAAGATATTGTTCTCTAAATGTACATGTAAATGCAAATCTTGTTCAAATTCATCAAGCTTTGCATATAAAGCTTTAAATGTATTGCAAGCCCATTCTGGCGTTGTATAATTATTACTTAAAGTTGCAATTTGTCTTAAGGCGTCACCTGCGTTTTGATGTTCTTTCTCCATCAATTGTATAGGAATTTGTATCGAACCAAATGGGAAATTGATCTTAGGGTCATTTCCATTTTTTATTTGTATCAATTGTTTGATGTAAGGAAATAAAATTCCTTCTTCTTTATGCATGTGTTGTAAAAGTTCAGCTTTAACAGATTGATAGAATCGTTCAATTTCCAAAACGGGTGGATGATGTACTCCATGTACTTTAGAAACTTTGTTTGTATAAGCATCTAACAATACGAAAGCATCTAAAACATAAGCATGATGAGTATTTACAATATAATCAGCCAAAAAGTCTAACCCCCATTTATTGAAATTATGAGTAGGCATTCCATGTTTGTCTACATGATTTAATTCATTGATTAATTCATCGTAATCTATATTCTTTTTCTCACATGCTTTAAAAATAGAAATCCCACCACCACAACAAAAATCGATTCCATATTTTTTGAAAATGTCGGCTGTTTTAATATTTTCGCTAACAACATCAGCAATTTTTAATTCTTTATTTATATTCATTTAGTTTTTAATTTAATAATGTTAAAATGTTAATTTTTATTTGTTTCTAATGCTTCATCATTGGGTCTGCCATATTTTATAAACTCATAGATATAATAAGCAATTCCTGTTGTAAATAAGGTGGCACATATTGCAAGTATGACGAAATGAACTTGTATTTCCTTTTGAACATCCCCAAAATCTAACCCCACCTTTCTCTCAAGATATACCTGAGCTACACCTGCAACACCAAATGCAACAGTCATCCCAATCATTCCAATATTAGAAAGCCAAAAGGCTAATAAACCGGCAGTACTATCATATAATTTTCGACCTGTCATATTCGGCATTGAGTAACTAATGAATGCTAATACAATCATGCCATAAGCTCCCCAAAAGGCAAGGTGTCCATGCATGGCAGTTACCAAAGTTCCATGTGTATACATATTGACTGCTGGCAATGTATGCGCTAATCCCAACAAACCTGCACCTACAAATGAAACAATAGCAGTTCCTAATGTCCAACTAAGAGCAATTTTATTTGGATGTTTCTTTTCGCCCTTTCGATACATAGCTATGGCAAATAATGCCATACCCAAAAAGGCCAATGGTTCTAAAGTAGAAAAAATACCCCCTACAATAATCCAAATTTTACCAACACCTATATAATAATAGTGATGTCCCGTACCTAAAATGCCTGAAATGAAGGTGAGGCCTACTATCACGTACAACCACTTTTCGATTACTTCACGATCTACTCCTGTGATTTTTATCAATAAAAATGCAAGAATCCCGCCCATGATTAATTCCCAAACACCTTCTACCCATAAGTGCACCACCCACCAACGAAAAAAAGAATCCATTGTTTGATTATCAAACCAAATCATCCCAGGTAAATAAAGTAAAGCCGCAAAAACTAAACCCATAGTAAGAACTAATGATGTTGTTGTTCGTTTTTTACCTTTAAACAAAGTCATGATTATGATACCTAAAAATGTCAATACATTTATTACTACCAGCCAGTCAAGAGGACGAGGTATTTCTAAAAATTTTCGACCTTCCCAATAATTGAAATGGTAACCGACTATCGCTACTACACCAACTACAGCCAGCGAAATCAATTGAACATAAGCTAGTTTAACACTTACCAATTCGTGTTCTGCCTCTTCTGGTATAATGTAATATGCAGCCCCCATAAATCCAGATAATAACCATACAACTAACAAATTGGTATGTACAGCACGAGCAGTATTAAAAGGGGTAATTTGATGAAGCACATCATAGCCCATATGGGCAAATGCCATGATAAAACCATATAATATTTGAAGTGAAAGCAGTAACATAGAAAGGGCAAAAAACCAATAAGCAACCTTTTGTGATTTATATTTCATGATAATAATTTTATAATTTTAATTAAATAGTTATTTTTTTAAATCTGGTTTGGGGGGAAATCCATTTAAGTCAATCTCACCTATCCATTTAAGGAAGGCCACCACATTGTTGGCATCCTCTTCGGGCATTGCATAAGCTACCATTTTGCGACCTCTAGGAGACCAAGGTGTTTTACTCATCAATGCTGCCTTAATATAGGCTTCACCTCTGCGTTCATACACTTTAGTAAGTTCAGGTGCATAATAAGCACCTTCACCTAAAATGGTGTGACATCCCATACAATTATTTTTCTCCCAAATTGTTTTACCTGCAATGACTTGCGTTGATAGATTTTCTTCGTGTGTTCGTTTGGGAACTTCCTTACTCAGAGAGTTCCATGACAAGCCTAGGAAAATAGCAAATGTGACAATTGTACCTCCTAGGAAAAATACTTTTGCATGAGATTTTGATAACATAAAATTTAATTTTAATTTAATGAACTGATTATTGGTTCTAATAAAAATTATTTAAGTACAGTAACAATGTTTAAAAATTGAAATAAGTATTTACTATATGATAAAATATTGTATTACGCATTTATATAAATTTTATTATTAGGACAAAAATATCTTTTTATCTTTATTTATTTATACATTTGTACATGATTAAAATCATTCTTTTATTATAAGTATAAAATATATGCAGTTAGCTAATAAATACCTTAGAATGAATCAAATTCTTCATTTAAATATTTGGAGAAATATAATCAAGTGCCCTACTTAATATTATATTGATTGTGGATTTGTATTGACCCAATTACTTCATATCAAAAAAAAATATGACGTTGCTTATAAAAATTTAACCTCTGATTAAAACATCAACGTCAATTGTTTTATGTATTTCCAGTAATAATGAAAAATATATAAATCATAGAAAGAAAATAGCTATTAAATAAATAAAACAAAATAGTATATAAACCATGAAAAATATTATAGAACCATTTAAAATCAAGTCTGTGGAACCTATCTATTTTAACACTTTAGAACAAAGGAAAGAAATATTAAACACAGCTCATTATAATCTTTTTTTAATCAAAGCAAAAGATGTGCTAATTGATTTATTAACGGATAGCGGCACAAGCGCTATGAGTAGTCATCAATGGGCCGGTATCATGCAAGGAGATGAATCATATGCGGGTAGCTCGAGTTTTTTTCGATTCGAGAAAACTATCCAACAAATTACTGGGTTTCCTATCGTAATGCCTACACATCAAGGTCGAGCTTCTGAAAAAATTCTATTTAGTATTATTGGGGGGAAAGGCAAATATATCCTTAGTAATACTTTGTTTGACACAACCAGAGCAAATATTGAATTTACAGGTGCTGAGGGTGTTGACTTTATTTGTGAAGAAGGAAAAAATCCATCTATCATTGCGCCATTTAAAGGCAACATACATATAGAAAATTTAAAGGACTTCATACATGAAAAAGGTGCAGAAAATATCCCACTTTGTATTATAACAGTGACAAATAATTCAGGTGGAGGTCAGCCTGTTAGTATGAAAAACATTCAAGATACTAGTGTTATTTGTAAGAAACATCAGATACCGCTTTTTATTGATGCCTGCAGATTTGCAGAAAATGCATACTTCATTAAGACTCGTGAACCTGGCTATGAAACCAAATCAATTAATGACATTGCTCAGGAAATGTTTTCATACGCTGATGGTTGCACCATGAGTGCAAAAAAAGATGCTTTTGCAAACATAGGTGGATTTTTGGCCATGAAAGATCCAGTTTTAGCACTCTCCTGTAGAAATTTACTTGTTATAACAGAAGGCTTTCCTACATATGGTGGACTTGCTGGAAGAGATTTGGAAGCAATTGCGATTGGGCTTAACGAAGTGATGGATGAAAATTATTTGCATTATCGAATCAAAAGTATTGAATATTTAGCCAATAAATTAATTGCTGCAGGAGTACCAATTATGCAACCTGCTGGTGGGCATGCTGTCTATTTGAATGCGAAGGAATTTTTGAGTCATATTCCAATTACAGAATATCCTGGCCAGGCATTAGCTACTGCACTTTATATTGAGGGTGGCATTAGAAGTGTAGAAATCGGTTCTCTCATGTTTGGCAAATACAACAAAGCAAATGAATTAATTCCTGCACAAATGGAATTGGTTAGGCTTGCTATACCACGACGAGTGTATACACAAAGCCATATAGATTATGTTGCTGAAATAATCATTGAATTATATCAAAAAAGACATTTAGTCATAGGTCTAGAAATTACAGAGGAAGCATCGATGCTAAGACATTTTACCGCTAAATTAAAACCAATAAAAAATTAAATAAATGAAAAATACAACAAGAAGTTGGGCAGAGCCCTACAAAATGAAAATGGTGGAATTGCTAAAGATGACCACAAATGCTCAAAGAAAGAAAGCATTAAAGGATGCAGGCTACAACACATTTTTACTCAAATCAGAGGACGTATATATTGACCTATTAACAGATAGTGGTACTGCAGCTATGAGTGATAGGCAATGGGCTGGTATGATGATGGGCGATGAGGCCTATGCGGGTAGTAGAAACTATTATCACTTAGAGGAAGTTGTAAAAAATGTATATGGTTATAAATACCTAATACCAACGCATCAAGGAAGAGGAGCCGAAAATATATTGTCGCAAATAATGATTAAAAAAGGCGATATCATTCCTGGCAATATGTACTTCACTACTACGCGTCTTCATCAAGAGCTGGCTGGCGGTAAGTTTGAAGATATCATCATCGATGAAGCACACGACCCGGAAAATGAATTTCCATTTAAAGGTAATGTGGACTTAAATAAATTAGAAAAAATCATCAAGAAAAATGGTGCAAAAAAAATCCCCTATGTAAGTATAGCCACAAGTGTAAATATGGCTGGAGGTCAGCCTATCAGTATGCAAAATTTAAAGGAGCTTCGAAAATTTACCAACAAGCATCATATAAAAATAATTCATGACATGACTCGAGTTGCAGAAAATGCATATTTTATTCAACAAAAAGAAAATGGCTATTCAAATATATCGGTAAAGAACATTGTAAAAGAAATTTGCTCGTATACCGATGGCGCTACCATGAGTGCAAAAAAGGATGCACTTGTGAATATTGGAGGATTTCTTACATTAAATGATTGGAAGCTCTTTGAAGAAGCACGTAATTTAGTGGTTGTTTATGAAGGTTTACATACCTATGGTGGATTAGCAGGCAGAGATATGGAAGCAATGGCCATTGGCATTGGTGAAAGTGTAGATGATGATCATATTAGGGCTCGAGTAGGGCAAGTAATATATCTTGGAGAAAAAATGATGGCACATCATATCCCTATTGTGAAACCAATTGGTGGTCATGGAATATTCGTAGATGCGAAAAAATTTCTTCCACATCTCAGTCAAGATCAATATCCAGCTCAAGCACTTGCTGCTGAAATATATTTAGACTCAGGTGTAAGAACAATGGAACGGGGTATTGTTTCCGCTGGTAGAAAATCGAATGGCGAAAATTATAACCCTAAGTTAGAATTAGTTCGTTTTACAATTCCAAGGCGCGTGTATACACAAGCTCATATGGATGTAATTGCAGAATCTGCCTGTCGAGTATTTGACAAGAGATCAAAAATTACTGGTTTGAAAATGATTTATGAACCAAAATATTTAAGATTTTTTCAAGCTAGATTTGAGAAATTGAAATAGGCATGTCAGTACAGGCTCATGATAAGTGTATTAGAAACTTGTTCGATTTTTTAATGATTTGCATTATTAATAAAACTAGTATCGGTAAGCGAATGTAGAAAAGAAATTAAGTCAATCTTTTCTTGTGGAGTTAGTTGCAATCCATGTTCAAAACTTGGTTTTGCCATTATAGGATCTAGGGTACTTGATTTCTTAACACCACTATTGTATTGTTCTACTACTTGCTCTAAAGTCTGAAAACGACCATCATGCATATAAGGTGCCGTAAGAGCAACATTTCGCAAGGTTGGCGTTTTAAATTTGCCCATATCAGCAAGATCTGCAGTCACCATAAAGCGACCCATATTGACACCTTCAAATATTGAATCAATGCCAATATTGTGAAATGAGTTGTCTTGAAACAAACCTAAACTATGACAATGAAAACATTCTCCTTTTTCAGAATTAAAAATATATAAACCATTCAATTCAGATGCAGTTAACATTGTTTTCTTTTGTAAATATTGATCAAAGGTAGAATTCAGTGATACTAGCGATCGAAGATACTGTGCCAAAGCTTTGGCGATATCTGTTTGAGAAATTTCTTCTATGTTATAGACATTTTTAAAAAGCATTTTATATTCTGCATCACTGTTCAGTTTAGAAATATCAGTAGCAAAAAACTCATTTACTTCAAAATACATCGCATCTTCTAGCGTTCCTTCTATTCCGCCACGCCACAAAAATACATTGTTCCATGCTTCATTAATATGCGGTATCGCATTGGCTGCAAATGTCGTAAAAGCAGTTGCCTTTTCGTGACATGATGAGCATGATTTTCCATTGTTTGACAATATTGGGTCATAATATAATTTTCTTCCAAGTGCGACGCCTTCGAAGCTTAATGGATTATCAGATGGCATATTTATGATTGGTATATAATTAGGGTATTTGATTTCATAAGGTGTCAAACCTGTATTGATTGCCGGAAGGTCAAGATTCTTATTTTGTTTGCATCCCAATATAATAATTGAAATATATAACAACAATAAGATAAAAATACCACCTTTTGAAACCCTCATTATACAAAACATTTTTATCATATTGATTCAATTTATTCAATTGTAAAAATATTATAACCGTTAGCAGCAATCTTAGTCATCAATGCTGGACTACTCATAGTGTGATTTCCATCAAAATAGATACTATATAAATTGGGACTTCGATACCATTCGTTGATATTCATCGTCAATAAATAATTGGGAATTTCTCTACTTATAACTATATCCTTATTAACAGAACAATTCACCAATCCCACATCTGTTCCGAGATGCATCGCATAGCCCATATCGCCAGCTGCTGTAGCAATATGTCCTTCTAATTTTAAAAAATGATAACCACCACCCATCATATCAGGCCACGCCATATTGACATTTTCGCTTGTATTTGGAAGTGTATTACTCAAATTTTTCGCAGCGGTTAATCCAATTTTACATGAAAAAGATGTATATGTACCGTTAGGCACAGCATCTAAAACCAATTGATTTGTGGCTTGTGTAAATGCATTTACATACTGTATTTGTTCGCTTTTATAATCATCCCCATTGGCATTGTGGAGTACAATATCAGAAATGTAATATTCTAATCTTGTAACACTATAAAAGTCTCCGGCATTATTTAAGTATCTCATTGTATCTTTAAATAGAGGCACATCATCCACCTTATAATTGATGTCGATTCGAAGTTGACTAGTTGTATTTTCTGTCTTCTTTTGGCACGATGTTATTGTGATGATTGCAAATGCGAATAGTAATATGTATTTCATATAATAAGGAAATTTTGTATTGAATTTTAAATCAATATAAATACAAAATTACATATTTTTTATTTAAAAGACTTTTTTATCTTTATTTATTTTGTATTGTAATAATAAAAACAAATAGCAGTTATGCGCTAATCTTTTTAGTATTGCTTGCAAAATAAATCACACACCTAAACATAATATTTCCAATCGTTTATGTGCTTCTTTCAAACCTTCTGTAAATTCTTTAGAAAAAACCAATTGTTCTTTAGCTAAATTTATATAATATTCGATCCCATTTAATAAATTAGCGAAAAATGTATCATAATATTTCTTTCTTTTTGTCAACTGCCCTGACACCAAATCTTTATTAAACTGTTCTCTAATAAAATCAATATACAAATTGATTTCAGCCAAAAACATATTCGGCCTTTCGTTATTGCTAATAATATTTAATCGGCCATAGATATGACTTACCATTGTTTCTAAATTAACCACTTTCGAAAAATTTACAATATTTGGACCGGGGCATATCGTAACAGAGGGCAGATTTTTGATAAATGGAATATTATAATTAATTGCTGCTGAATTAGAAAGACCCACACAAAGACATTCTTTTGCAAGCACTTCATCAACCTGCATTAGAAAATCACTTTCAGATAATTGAAAAGAGTTTAATTGTGCAAGTTTTAGTTTTTGATATTTTTTAGATGCAACACAAATAGGTTCTTTTGTAAATTCAGTATTGAATGCCAAATGCTTTTCAATACAAGGGCTACCAGGTGATTTTTTATGAATACGATTATTTTTCTCCATTTCCGATGTAGTACCCTTTAAATAATGGAATCGAATACCTAATGGGGAATTATTGCTTAAACATATATCTTCTTTTTTGGCATTGCTCAATAAATTTAAAGTCACATCATCAACAGTAGTTGCTTCGGGCACTAACAAGAATGGCGTTCCCCATCCGATACTATCCATTTGATAATAATGTAATAAAAATTGCTGCTCTTCGTAAGTGCCTATACCTCCCTGTACTGAAAATGAAACATTAGGTGGGTATTTAAACGATTTTTTATATTTTACTTTTAAAACTTCGTTATAAATTTCAAAAATTGTACGAATCAATTCTTCCTTTTGACGTTTAAACTCTTCTAAAATAGGCCCAAGCAAATATCCGTCAGTTGCAAACGCATGTCCTCCGCAATTTAAACCCGATTCAATCCTATATTCACTCACCCAAAGCCCTTTCTTAGCCAAATATTTACCTTGTATCAATGCTGATCTAAAGTCACTTACTTTAATTACTATTTTTTTATTAAAAGTTCCGTTTTCATCGATGTCAAACTCCTTCCATTGTAAAAGATAGTTGTACACACGAGGGTTCATTCCCGCTGAAAAAACAATAGAAGAGTTCCGAAGATTACAATGAGCATAGCCTCTCAATGCAGAAACAGCATCAGATCCATCTTCAATAATATTTCCATTTAGATCATATTGATCCTTGTCAACTTTTGTCATAATATTTACATCTATACTACCTGCTCGTATTTGTGTACGTAAATAATCTTGTGTCTTTAACTTGGTGTAACCATCTTCCATATGGCACATATCAACATACTTGCGTTTGAGTTCATGATCATTTGCAAGCATTTCAAAATACTTTACAATTTCACTTCCTTCTACAAATTGCTCCATTTTAAGCTTTACAAGTTGTAATTCTACAATTTCATTTACAAGATTTAAGTAATCGGTGATACGTTTCGCTCTATAATCCGTTTCCTCAGTAGAAATAGGAAAATATGTCTTACCAGCAATTGGATAGTAATGTTTACGCATCAACTCAATAAGTTTGTCCTCCACGATAGATATAACAGATGAAATACCGAATCTAGCAACTTTAATTGGTGTGTCAATAGAAAAGGCAAGACCCAATACAGGTATATGAAAAGTATGAATATTCTTCATGATAAAATGAGTATTTTTACGGATTAATAAGAAACATGTTTACAATTGAAAATTAAAAAATGAAAATTTATAGTACTATGTATTCAATAATTTATAGTATTATTTTTTTTAAAAACAAATGGCCCTGTCCCAAGCTATTTTATTTACAATGCCTAGGGTACTATCTGTCATCTTGATAGCTTTAATCATTATGAAATTTAACACTCCATTCATTACTCTTGCTATAGGAAATTTTCCATAATATAATTCTGCTGCATATTTTTCCTCCCGAGCGTCTAATGCTTCTATTTCGCCAAAAAACTGAACTCCTTTTACTGCAAACTTTCGTATGTGATTTGGTAAAATTGTACCACTTACATGTCCATTATTTGCTATATGTTTAGAATGCTCTGCCGAAGCAGATGATTTGTATATTAAACGCATATGGAGATTATCATAAATAAAATAACAGTTAAAACAGTATGGCAATCCGTTTGCATCTAAACAGCAAACAGTCATGCATGTTTGTTGTGACATAAAATCAATAATTATTCTATTCATGATCAGATATTTAATGTTTGTTTATGGCTAGATATGCTTTTTTATTTCTTCGATGAAGGGCATTTTCATGCTGCATAATTTCATCTGCGGAAGTAGGTTTAACAGCTAATACATCTGTTGCATTCCCAATTTCATCAAGTGCAACAAAGGTAAAAAAACCTTCCCCTAATATTTTTTGTTCGAGCTGTAAAACATCTTTTGAGTAAGCTAACACTTGTATTTCCATCGAAGTTTTAAAGGTTCTAGTAATAATTGCATAAATAAAAATAATATCTCCAACTTTAGCCGAACGCATAAAGTCAATATGTGAGACCGAGGCAGTTACACATATTTTATCCGCATGAATTTGCGCACAAACTGCTGCAGCCATATCCATCCATTCTACTAATCGTCCTCCTTTTAATAATCCCATTGGGTTTGTATCATTTGGACAAACAACTTCCGTTTTTGTCGTTTTAGAATCTATTGGGGTTTTATAAAATTCAGTTTTATTCAATTAATACGTATTTATAAATTTTAAAATAAATCGTTATACTTTCTGCAAATGTAAACAATTATGGATATATTTGTCTTTTATTATGAATAAATTATGAATTTTGAAAAAAATAAAATAATCATCACTATTGGGCTCTTTATTATTTTCACATTTTATTCCATAATATTATATACCTCTGTATATAAGAATGACCAATCAACAAATGACACAAACCACGATGGTAAATTAATCTGGCAAAAATATAACTGTGGTGCTTGTCATCAGATTTATGGTTTAGGTGGATATCTTGGCCCAGATTTGACAAATGAATACGCTAAAAGAAGTGAAGCATTTATTATAGCCTTTATTAAAAATGGGAATAATACGATGCCTCAATTTGATTTGACAGACCAGGAATTACATTCCCTCATGCAATTTTTAAAATTACTGGATTCATCTGGTAGTTCAGACCCAAGAACATTTAAAATAAATACCAATGGAAGTATTGAACAAGAATAAAAAAGCGGTTGCGTCAAGGTTCATTTTGCTTGGCCTCATATTACTTGTATTGGGTATGACCTTTGGGTTAATTGGCAGTTTCCAATACATTATTCCTGGGTTTGCAAAGCATATTTTATCTTTTGAACAAGTTAGACCTTTGCATGTGAGTTCTGTTGTATTTTGGATTATATCTGGAGCCATTGGGGCCATGTTTACATATCTTCAAGAATATAACAACAAAGCCATATTTTCGACATTGCTTTTAAAAATTCAATTTTACCTTTTTCTTTCTACATTCACACTCATTTGTATTTCATATTTAATGTCCGTTTTTGGAGGTAGAGAATATTGGGAATTTCCTCCTATATTAGGAATTCCAATGCTCATTAGTTGGGTCTTGCTCATTATAAATTTTTTTAAATCATTACGAACTCTTCAACATCAACCTGTTTACATTTGGATGTGGTTAACAGGCGTTATCTTTTTTCTAATTACATTCTTAGAATCATACTTATGGCTTTCCCCTTTTTTCAGAAATTACATTATTAAAGATATTACTATTCAATGGAAGTCATATGGATCGATGGTTGGTTCGTGGAATATGTTGATTTATGGAAGCAGCTTATTTTGTCTTGAGAAAATAAGCGGAAACAAAAAATACGGTCATTCCAAAATAGCTTTTCTATTGTATTTCACAGGTCTGTTTAATTTAATGTTTAATTGGGGACATCATATTTATACTTTGCCCACGCATCATTATGTAAAGCATATTAGTTATTTTGTTAGCATGACAGAACTTTTTATTATAGGAAGAATTATCTACTTATGGAAATCATCGCTCACAGAAGCACAAAAATATTTTCATATTTTATCCTACCGATTTATCGTAGCTGCTGATATATGGGTATTTTTAACTTTATTGCTTGCAATTCTGATGTCGATACCAGGCATCAATGTGTACACACATGGAACACATATTACGGTTGCACATACTATGGGTGCTACTATTGGTATCAATACATTTCTATTATTGGCATTTGGCTTTGACATCCTTTACAAGGGGAAACATCATCAGCAATATGCTCGTTTACCATTTTGGATTCTCAATGGCTCCTTGTTCATATTTTGGATTTCCCTTATTATTGCTGGCATACTCAAAGCACGTTGGCAAATGGATACACATCAAATTCCATTTAGTTCGATGATGATTCAACTTAGACCTTTCTTTATATTATTTACCATCTCAGGCACTGCCTTGTTAATATCTATTTCCTATTTTGTATACCTGATCATGCGAAATTATTTATCAAATAAAAAATAGCCTATCTTTAATTTTTTAAAACCCAACTACTAATAAAATAGATATATGTTTTCAAAAGCAACAGAATACGCTATTCGTGCGACCATTTACATAGCACAGAAAGGAAATATAGATAATAAAATAGGAATCAATGAAATTTCAACTTCTATAGATTCTCCACAACATTTTACAGCTAAAATTTTACAAATTCTATCGAAAAAAAATCAAATTATTTCTTCTACACGTGGCCCTAATGGAGGCTTTTATATGAGCAGCAAAGCCTTGAAACTACCTGTAAGGGCTATACTAAAAGCGATGAATGAAGACACTGTATTAGAAAAATGTGTAATCGGACTCAATAAATGCTCAGAAATAAAACCTTGTCCGCTACACAAGCAGTATAAATTAATTAAGTTGCAATTGATTCAATTATTTGAGAACAAAAGTATTGAGGAATTAGCCGAAGAAATGAAGGATGGAAAATTATATATTACAAATAAAAAATAAATATATCAATACCTACTCCCTAATCAACTCCCTTATCTCCTTCACCATCTCAGCAGGCTCTTGAGCCAATCCATTTTGTTGAAAGATTATATTTCCCTTTTTGTCAATTAAATGGATTACATTAGAATGATCGAAACCCCCACCAGCTAAAGGTTTTATTCTTACATTGAGCACATTGGCAATTTCCATGGTCGCATTCTCATCTGATGAAATGCAAATCCAATCGTCATTTAATTGATACTCTTTAGAAAATTCGATAAAACGTTCTGGAGTATCGCGCAAAGGGTCCATACTAATCAGCAAGAATTGGATGTTTTTTAACTCTTCTGGTGTAAACGATTTTTCGATACGTTGAATGTCAGCCACTATACGAGGACAAGCCGATTCGCAATGCGTAAATACCATGGCTGCCACCGTAATTTTATTAGATAAATTACCCAAGGACATACTGTCTTTATTCTGTTTCACCCATCTACTTTCCAGGTTATGAATAGATTCATTGAAAAGTACAGATTTTGAAATATCCTCTGTGTTACTTTTATCTTTTTTACAACAATCCTTCTCTTCCTTTTCTTTACATGAAAACAGAAGTAGCGTTGAAAAGCTAAGCGTTAATATTATTTTTTTCATTTTTATATATTTATTTAAAACCCTTTCACTGATATAAGCATTATTATAAAAATAGCTGCAACAACTACAAGCCCTATGCGTGGAATAAATTCAATGCCTTTATATCCTACCAATAATTCATCTTTATCTGGCAACCGGCTTCGTAGAATTTCCTCTACTTTATCTTCTACAAAAAAATGAAAAATTGTAATAATAAAACCAATACTTCCTGCAATGAGTATTAGCGTACCGCGAGTACTTTCAATCATATCGAAAACATTAAACTTAGTTTGCATCCACAATAAAACTCCACCAGTAACAAATGTAAAGAAAGCACTGATTGAAATGAGCCTCTTTACACTTTTAAATATTGGTTTCAACATATCTACGTCAACTTGTGATAATTTATTTTTTACAGAGGGCATCAATCCAAAATTCATGACTACTACCATGCCAAGCCAAATGGACGCTGAAAGTAAATGTATATTTCGTATAATTATAAAAAAACTCATGATTATAGTTTACTTTTTACACATCTAAATCCCAAATTAGGAACACCGTATTTGGCCTTCACACTCGAACGGGATGCAAAGCGCATAAAGGATGCATAATTATTGATATCCTTTGACGCAAACGAACCACCTCCACAAAAAAACGTATTATCTAATCCGCTATTCCCTCTAGACTCACCTGTGGTTAAGGCGCTATTGAAATCAAACGTCCATTCCCAAACCAAACCATGCAAATCCCAAACACCATAATAGTTTTTGAAGGTGGAACCTACATTCGGCAATACTTTTGGACTTGTTTTTGATACCCAATTTAATATCCATTGATTAAATTTTAAATCTTTCGTTGCATCAGGTTTTGTTTCACTAGCTCTTCCTGCTAATTCCCATTCGGCAACTGTAGGCAATCGCTTGCCTTGACATTCGCAATACTTCTTAGCTGCAAACCATGAAATATTGACTACAGGACTTAACGCCAAATTCACTGCAAAAGATGTATCTGAATTCCATTGATGCAAATAATTGGTATCGGCATAAATCGGTTTAATTTTAGATTTTCGCCAAGATGAATTTTGAAGTATAAACTTTTTATAATCAGCATTTGTAACAGGATATACATCCATCAAAAAAGGCTTCACCTCTGTTTTTTGACTATCCAACGAATATAAAGGAAGGAAGACTCCCCCCTTTATATTGACCATGCTAGATTGACCTTGACTAATGACTAACCTGGAGTTGAATAAGAATAATATGATGAAAATAGTTCGCATTTTTATTTTCTTTGTTTCGCTACATCTGTTGCTGATACTTCACCACCTTTGTTTCCAAAGCTATTTAATACATATGTAGCTACAGAGGCTATTTGCGCTTCGCTTAATGTCTGCTTTGGCATTACACCGTCAAAATCTTTTCCATTCACTTTAATTTTTCCTGATAGTCCATGAAGAATGGTTCTGGTGATAAGCGACGGATTTGAAGCAAAATAATCTGAGCCTGCTAAAGGAGGAAATGCTTTCTCTATTCCTTTCCCATCTGCTTGATGACAAGCTTGACATGATCCTGCATAAATAGCTTTCCCTTGCGTCATTTTTTCTTCTTTTGTCAAAGGTTTGGATGCTATGGTAGGTTCATCCGGCATTGTTTGTCCAGCACCTTCTGATTGGTAGATACGATCGTCTTGCTGTCCGGAATAAATGAATTTAATCTCTTCTCCTTCCACTTTTAACATTCCCAATGAACCTTTATTGAATGTTCTAAAGATTGAATGATCGACCAATATTAATGTAGCAGGTACATCGCATTTAAATTCTGTAATAGCAGAACCTCCTGCAGGTACCAATGTTGTTTGCACATTATGATTAAGTGTGGTACCACCTTCTGGGTACACATTATCAAATATTTCACCAATTACATGAAAACTTGAAACTAAATTAGGCCCCCGTTTCCGACAAATAAACGAACTGTTTCTCCTACCTTTGCTTTCAATGCATTGTCACCCGTTAGAGCTCCAACTTTGCCATTAAATACTACATAATCTGGTTGTTCCTTCAAGGCCTTATCCATATTGAACTGTTGTAACCCAGCTTCCCCATAATTCCCTTTTGTATAGAAATCACCTTGACAAACATAAAATTCCTTATCCACTTTTGGCAAACCTTCTTTTGGCTCTACCAATATCAAGCCATACATTCCATTCCCAATATGCATACCTACCGGTGCAGTAGCACAATGGTAAATATACAAACCTGAATTTAATGCAGTAAATGAAAATTTGGTTTCATGTCCGGGCGCTGTAAATGTAGCAGCGGCACCACCTCCTTGTCCTGACACTGCATGTAAATCAATATTATGTGGTAGTTTGCTAGAAGGATTATTTTTTAAATGGAATTCTACAAAATCTCCTTCCCGAACTCTAATAAATTTACCTGGAACATTTCCTCCAAAAGTCCAGAAATTATACCTCACACCATCCATCATTTCCATTTCTTTTTCTATCACTTCAAGATTTACAATTACCTTAGTTGCATGCTTACGAGTAATTGGTGGTGGTACATTGGGTGCATCGGTTAATATTGCTATTTCTTCTCCTTCTATTTTTTCAATGCTTGTTGATGATTTTTTACTTTTGCCAGTGTTACTATTGCAGCTACTAATAAAAAGCCCTGTGATTAGAATTAAGGCAACTAATTTGAATGGTTTTGTGTTCATGATTTTTAATTTATCTTGTTTATATTGGTGTGCTATTTTTTGTATTCATTATATAATAATGTAGGAGAAACTTTCAACATGAGATAAGCCCATGTATTGAAATCATTGGCATTACCGCCTTTTAAATATTCCATATTGTGAGTGGCAAATAGTAATGAATAGCCAATTTGTAAATGAAAAATAGGAGAAGGATTATAGTCAATTAACAAATCAGTTTCTGCGCCTAGGGGCCTTTTTATATTGTTGATACCCAAATTATTTTCATTTGCTAATGAGAAATAATGAATATCTAGTGAAGTAGCTACTTTTTTGGTTGCAGTATATTTAATACGAGTATACAAGTCTATTAAACCTCGTTGTTTACTATCAGTAGGGATATTTAGAAAATAATCCATATAACCATAAAATTTATGATTCGTTGCATAAAGCGTATTGAAATTATTGCTTTTGGAACCTATATTAGTTCCATCACTATTACCAGATAGATAGTCACCACCAAGTCCAAGCGAAATCGTTTCAATTCTTTTTTCTAAATAGGTATTCACCATAAATGCACATACATTCAAATTCGCTTCGGTTTTGCCACCTTGAAAATAAGTTCCCAAAGTGGTTTTCCATCCATTGAAACTATAATTATATAAGGGGCCTATTGTGTATGTTGCCTTTAATGCATTGGATCCTGTCTTGGAAGCGTTCAGGCCATTTACAATTGCCATTCCAGAGAGCGAATGCCCCTTTTCAAATTCTTTTCTTAGATAAGTAAATCCTAAAGTTTTATAATTTTTTAAGGCATAAGATGTTCCAAAAACGGGTTCCCCTACTTGATTAAAGGCAGCACCCAAATGCCATTTGAATTTAATTTCATCATTGGTATATTTCAACAATAAGGCATCATGTGAGATGGTAAGATTTGCCCAATCAAGATTTCCCAATAAACGATGGTCATCATAAGCAAATTCCTGACGACCCATTTTTAAAGAAAAGCCTTGTGTAAAATTTAATTCCATCCACAATTCATTTACTTGTACACCTGCTAAATCCTTTTTTTGCTCTTCATCTCCCCAAGTTCTTGCGTCTTGTATTGATGTGTAAAATTGAACATTATCTTTTTTATGATCAAATACAAGTCTTGCACGTTGACCAACAAAAAATGCCGGTTTCGAAGAATCTGTCTGTAACGTTCTATATCCGTTTCTTAACTCTGTTCGTACTCTGTATTGACCTGAAAGTTTAAAATAATTTGCTTGCGCTTGACCCTGGCTTTTAGCAAAGGCAACTAACATCAATAGTATTATTCCCTTTAATTGAATCTTTTTCATGTTATTTAATTTTTACACCTTATCACCATCAAAAACAATTCTTCATTAGCAATCTTTCTGGCTTTGCAAAACTCGAAACCAATTTTGAGAATAATAAATCATTGATTTTTTCCTTGTGTACGCTTTTCTTTGAAAACATTATCTAACAATTGTTGACACAAAGGTATAAGGCAGAATAATAATATAAAAGACATAATTATCTTTTATTATGTAAAATGATTTAAATCATAAATCACAAAAAAAAACAATCAAAATAGTTGCTTAAATCAGGTTTCTGTAGCATAAAAAAAAATACTTGTAAATGATTGTTAGTTGTGATTCTATAGGCCAACATTCCATATACAATGATTGATACATTCAATTCTGCATTAGCTAAAGTACATTCAACTTTAAATCACAAGCGTTTAAAACCACAAACTCAACAATAATTATTTAAGCATTCTCTTGGGAATAACTACTATTTTAAAAAATAAAAATGCCGCGTACTTTCGTCAAAAAAAGCAATGTCAACAAATTTCGGCAAAACCTGGTGGGGGCAACAATTTTTGAACTCTCTTTCAAATATTGATTATAGTAATCGTTTACCAAGAGGTAGTGGAATTCCAAATAAAAAGTGGACAAAAAATATTAGTCATTTAAGCTACATTTTTTAAAAGGTTATTAAATATTTTTTGATATTCTAAAATGGTCAAGTTGTCTAATTGTTGATGTCTTCTTTTGGTGTTATAAAATGTTTCAATATATTCAAAAATGGATAGTTCAGCTTCTTCGCGGGTTTGATATTTGTTATGATAAACTAATTCTGTTTTTATTGATTTAAAAAAGCTTTCTGCAACAGCATTATCCCAACAGTTTCCTTTCCTGCTCATGCTTCTAATAATGTTTTTATGAGTAGCTAATACATCCGTAAATTCTTTACAAGCATATTGAATACCTCTATCGGAGTGAAAAATTAGTGGTTGGTTGTTATTTATGGGCCTATTTAATTTTGCCATTTTAAATGCAGGTATAACTGTTTCGCTGGATTTCATAGTGTTGCTTAATGCCCATCCTATTACTTTTCTATCAAACAAATCGAGTACCGTGGTTAAATATAGCCAGCCTTCTGAGGTTGCTATATAGGTTATGTCTGATACCCAAGCTACATTTTCTGTAGTGGTTTTAAAAGCTCTATTTAATCTATTGTCTACCACTGGATACTTATGAGATGAATCGGTGGTAACCTTATATTTTCTTTTCACAATACTTCGTAAATGAAGCTGTTGCATCAATTTTGCTACCAATACTTTGGATACAGCAATACCTTGCATGTTTAACTCTTTGGTTATTCGTGGACTTCCATATCTGCCCTTACTAGTTCGGTATATTTTTTCTATTTCTGTTTTTAACATCGTATTTCGTATATGTTGTTTAGTTGGTTTTTTATGCGTCCATTTGTAATAACTGCTTTTACTGACTCTAAACACTTGACACATCTTCTCAACAGGATATAGGTGCTGATATTTTTGTATAAACACATATTTTACCTGTCGCTCTTGGAGAAGATGCCAAGAGCCTTTTTTAATATATCTCGTTCTAATTCTGCATCACGTAAAGCTTTTCTTAATGCTATATTCTCTAATTGCTCCTTACTTTTTGAATTAGAATGAATATAGTTTTCTGAATACTTACCAGCTTCATATTCTTTATTCCAGCGACTAATATTTTTAGAAGATATGCCCAATTCATCGGCGATCTCTTTCATACTACCTCGTTGTCTACTTAGTTCTACAGCCTTAATCTTATATTCTTTGCTGTACTTTCTTAATTGTTCTATCATGATTTAAAGTTAATACTTAAATCTCTTAACTTTTTAGTCCACTCAAAGGTAGTAACTCCACTTTTTTAGTACCACGTACGAGAGTCCCTGCCTGCTTGACGCAGTCAGGCAGGGAACTAGTCATTCCTCCCTGAAAATATTTTTTCTTAACCAAATTTTACCAGCAGTGCTTTTGAGATATTTTTCTCGAATCCTGGCGGTTGCCCAATCAGCATGCAATTCCGAATATATTACTGTCCAAGGTAGGTGACCACTTGTAAATTTACTCTTCCCAGAATTATGCTCTTTCAATCTATTATCAAGATTCTGTGTCATCCCAGTATAATATATTTCAGATCTCAAACTTCTTAAAACATAAACTGTAATCATAATGAAATAAAAAAAAGCTCCATTCTTTAGGAGCTTTTTTTGTACCACGTACGAGAGTCGAACTCGTCATTCCTCCGTGAAAGGGAGGCGTCTTAACCGATTGACCAACGCGGCATTCTGTGTTTTTGGGAGTGCAAATGTACATGCTTTTATTTATTTTACAAAATTTTATCATTCAAATCCTAAAACTTGATAGGTATTCCCGTTAGGGCATTGTACTTTTGCGCTCTCTAAACCCTTTTAAACAATTAAAATTAAATTTTTCTCATGAGTACAATCAAAGTAGCTATTAATGGTTTCGGACGTATCGGACGTCTTGTTTATCGTCAAATTTTCAACATGGAAGGCATCGATGTAGTTGCCATCAATGATTTAACAAGCCCTGCCACCCTTGCACATCTTTTAAAATACGATTCTGCACAAGGCCGATTTGAAAAAAACGTAACTGCTACTGAAGATGCTATCATCGTGGAAAATGATACCATAAAAGTATATGCACAAAAAGATCCTGCACAAATTCCTTGGGGCGCTCACAACGTAGACGTTGTGCTTGAATGTACAGGTTTTTTACCGATAAAGACAAGGCTATGGCACATATCACTGCTGGTGCAAAACGTGTAGTAATATCTGCACCCGCAACAGGCGATTTGAAAACAGTTGTTTTTAACGTAAATCATGAAATACTCGACGGTACAGAAACCGTTATTTCATGCGCTTCATGTACAACCAATTGCCTGGCTCCAATGGCAAAAGTATTGAACGACAATTATGGCATTGTTACAGGCATTATGACTACCATACATGCTTATACCAATGATCAAAATACATTAGATGCACCTCATCCTAAAAATGACTTGCGTAGAGGTCGTGCAGCCGCTGCCAACATAGTACCTAATTCAACAGGAGCTGCAAAAGCAATTGGATTGGTATTACCTGAATTAAAAGGTAAATTAGATGGAAGTGCACAACGTGTACCAACCATTACAGGTTCATTAACTGAGTTGACCACAATCTTATCTAAAAAAGTAACCACAGAAGAAATCAATGCAGCTATGAAAGCAGCGTCTAATGAAAGCTATGGCTATACAGAAGATGAAATTGTAAGTACTGATGTGATAGGTACTATGTTTGGCTCATTGTTTGACGCCACACAAACCAAAGTAATGACTGTAGGAGATACACAAATGGTAAAAACCGTAAGTTGGTACGATAATGAAAACAGCTATGTAAGCCAGTTGGTGCGTACATTGCACTATTTTGCAACTAAAATGGGATAAGCCTTTTTGATAATACTGTTAAAAAAACCCTTTCAATTGAAAGGGGTTTTTTTTATTTCAAAGTACATTGCATATCTTCAGAATTCCCGTTACCATCATTCGTATACTTATTTTTCTTAGCGCACGCGGCAACGCCTTCTCCCTTTGCACCTGTTGTTGTGATCTCCCCTTCATAGCCGCTTGTACCAGAATTACTCGTAACAATGGTAAAACAGTGACAAATGAAAGTCTCTTTCCTCAATCCGCATGAAAAGAACATTAATAAACTGCATGTCACTAATACCAAAAGCAATTTGTTACGTATCATATAACAATGATCTATTGCTTGATGATTTTTTCAACAACTACTTTGCCATTTAGCTCACTGGTCATTTTCAATAAATAAATACCTTTTGAAAGCCCACTTACATCAAAACTACTTTTTGATTGTTGACTTGATAGTTGATTTCTGTAAACAGCTATTCCATCCATACCGATGATTTCTATTTTCCAACCTTGATGTATTGTATTTTGAATATATAAGGTATTGTCCATTTCGGTAGGATAAATGGTTAATCCAGCTTCATTGGCGATATTATTTACAGATGAGGGTGTGGTATTTCCGCTTTTTAAACTATTTGCTTTTAAGATTACAAAACTATTTAAAATGCCATCTGACACATCCGAAATCGCTAGTTTAAGATGATAAACCTGTGAAGGAGTCACACTCACATGAGCAATTAAGGGCGTTGTAAATCCATCCATGGAGTTGGTAGTATCTGTATTATTGACATATAAATTTTGATAGATGCTACAAGGACCTCCCGAACCGTCATTGATTGAGTTAATCGAAACAGGTATTGCTGTATTCGGAATCAGCGCGATATTGGTTGCATTTGCAAACCCGGGACCTGAAATATAAAACCCAAAAACATCATTAAATGAAGAGCAGTTAAACTCAGGGTATTCTTCTGAACCAAATACATATTCAAACTCCATAAAATTACCCACTGGCTGAATATCAAATTCCAACACACAGGCATCATATGTAATATGAGGTGCTACAATAGCTTCCAACATGGAATCGCCCGGTGTTCCTACAAAGTCGGATGACATGAAAGAAGGCAAACCATTGAGTCCGATAATGCCATTGGCGGTATCTGCATTCACAAAACCTGAACTTAACACAATACCGTTATTGATGCCAAAATTTGAGCTCCCTGACAATTCACCATTAGCCAGACTATCGCAAGTTAAAACAGGATTTGTAACCGTAACGCCCAAATTGCCAGCTGTAGCCACAAGCGTGGTGGCTAATTGTGTAGCCGTTTGATTATTGGTGATGCTTAGTTGTGCATTAACGAATAGACTGCTGCTAAGCGCAAAAAAAGTAAAAATCCATTTTTTCATTGTAATTAGTTTTCACAAATATAAATAAAATTTATCTTCCTTTCATGACAAGCCCTCTTTTTTCTATGATAAGACACCATTTGCAAAAAGGTGTAATAGCCTAACAAAGATTGATATTTAAAAAAAAATAGATATTCAAGAAATCTATTTTGCAAGAAAAAAAGGACACTCACCCCATTAATGTCGTATTTAATATTTTTAACGTCATATTTCATTCCCTTTTTACTAAATTCGCCATTCGAAAATGTCTATTTATATGAAAAAAATACTTCTGATTCTTTTAGTCTTTATGACTTTACCATGTTTGGCTGATAAAAAAACACCTATAGAAAAAGCCAAAGAAAAAACTGAGGAGTTACAAAAAAACTTGTCGCTGACTCCTGAGCAAAATAAAAAAGTGTATGAAATAAACTTAAAAGCCTATGAGAGTATTGATGCGTATGAAGCCAAAAAACCTAGTAAAAAATTAAAGAAAAAGCAAAAAGACATCGTAGGAGACTTGAAAAAAGCAGAATATAAAAAAATATTTACAGCGGCTCAATTCAAAAAATATGAAGAGCTAAAAAAAGCAGAAAAAGAGAAAGAGAAAGCAGAGAAAAAAGAACTTGAGAAATTAAAAACAGGTAAAAAATAATATATGTCAGCATTATCTAATTTCAACTTTAGTGGCAAAAAAGCATTGATCAGGGTAGACTTTAATGTACCCTTAAATGCTGCATTTCAAATTACGGATGACACTCGTATGAGGGCCGCTGTGCCTACCATCCAAAAAGTATTGCATGATGGAGGCTCTGTGATTTTGATGTCACATCTTGGTCGTCCAAAAGAAGGTCCCACAGATAAATATTCACTCAAACATATCTTACATCATTTAATAAAATTATTAAACGGCACCACCGTAAAGTTTGCATCAGATTGCATTGGCAATGAAGCCGTAAATGATGCGGAAACATTACAACCTGGTGAAGTTTTATTGCTCGAAAATTTGCGTTTTTACAAAGAAGAAGAAAAAGGAGATGTGGCATTTGCAAAAAAATTGGCTTCCCTTGGCGATGTGTACGTTAATGATGCTTTTGGTACCGCTCATCGCGCCCATGCATCAACTGCTGTGATTGCTCAATTTTTTGAGCCAGCACACAAAATGTTTGGTTTACTTATGAATGCTGAAGTTGCCAATGCTGAAAAAGTGATGCATGATGCCTCAACACCTTTTACCGCAATATTGGGAGGTGCAAAAGTGAGTGATAAAATATTAATCATCGAAATGCTATTAAACAAAGCCAACAACATCATCATTGGTGGAGGTATGGCTTATACATTTTTGAGAGCACAAGGCCATCCAATAGGTACTTCTATTTGTGAATATGATAAACTGGATCTGGCCAATGAGTTAATCAAAAAAGCAGCTGAAAAAGGGGTAAAATTATTCATCCCTGTTGATAGTGTCGTTGCTGACCGTTTTGCTGCGGATGCCAATACACAAATTGTAGACAATGATAAAATACCCGACAATTGGATGGGACTGGATATTGGTGAAAAATCAATTACTCTTTTTAGCGATGTGATTAAAAACTCAAAAACCATTCTTTGGAATGGGCCTATGGGTGTATTTGAAATGGAAAAATTTCAAAACGGAACCAAAGCCATTGCACTTGCCATAGCTGAAGCTACCAAGCAGGGTGCCTTTTCATTGATAGGCGGTGGCGATTCGGTGGCGGCTATCAATCAATTCGATTTAGTAGATCAAGTATCTTATGTAAGTACTGGTGGAGGTGCATTGCTTGAATATTTTGAAGGAAAAGAATTGCCTGGGATTGCTGCAATACGAAATGTATAAAATACAGAATCTGTAAAAAAATAAGCGCTGTAGTTATTTGGATGAACACTACATTATAAAAATTCAGATAAAATCATCGTTGGCTTAATGCAATTCAATGTAAGCTATAAACCTTTTGAGCTAAATATCTTTTCATCAGCTTGAACCTAAAACGCTCAAAGATTCTTGTAAGTTTGATAAAAATTAGAGTACATATTTTAAATCATACAGCCCTAATATTATAAATTGTACGATCATTTTTAAAATAAATATTAATGATACTTTTCAAATAGGTTTAACCCTCAATATTTTTTTTATCTTCTTTCCCCAATTTGATTTTTTAGGATATTGTCTATAAGAAGTCAAATTATTAAAAACCAAAGCCACAATCAATAAAATGAGCGACCCCGTCAAGACAGGTGTTAAGACGTACTGATAACCCAATGCTTTAATTTTTTCAGCGCCTATAACTGCTATCAATGCGGTAGCACCACCAGGGGGATGCAGGGTTTTGGTCATTTGCATACAGATGATTGACAATGAAACCGCAAGGGGGCTGTTAACCAAATAATCTCAGGCATCGTTTTAAACACCGTAACACCAATCAATGCAGAAATCAGATGTCCTCCTATTAAATTCCGTGGTTGAGCTAGCGGACTATCAATAGCGCCAAATACCAACACACTGGAAGCTCCAAATGAACCAATCAAAAAAATATTTTCTTGTTGCCCTAAGAAATCTGATTGGAAATAGGCGATCAGTCCAATACCTACAAAACTACCAATAAACGACCAAACGATTTCTTTGAAGTCAACAAAGGTTTCTTTATAAATTATATACTTTGAAATTCTCAGATTTCTTTTCAATTTGTTTTTGATCATAACAATAAATGATTTTCGGTGTAGCCAAAGCTACTTATTAATCTTTATCTTTTGTAGTACCTGCAAAACGAACCCCTAAACCCACGATTCCTTGCAACACGATGGCATTGACTTTTGCGATACCATCAACGATGGGTGCGTTTGCTTTTGCAAAAGATGCTTTCACTTCCGTATTGATAAAAAGTCGTTTTCTTACAATGGGTATCTGTTTGGCTATGGCTGTATGAAAAACAAACCCACGAAGCCGATAACCTTTGATATCAAAACCAGGACCCTCAGGATAAACTTTGTTTCGAATGGTACTCTCTGGATGAAGTAATACACTTCCTATCCCATTTCTGAAGATAAAATAATTGAATTTATGCGCATAATTGAAGGTCAACATATTAAATCCATGAGAGATGCCAAATCGTTGAATATCGGGATGAATACTTTTTAAATATAATTTATGATGAATCGCTTCAAATTCAATGGAATGTTTTCCAAACCATTTGGCAAAACGCCAATCCCAATAATAAGGCGATTTCAAAGGTTCGCTATAATACCTTGCCTGTTTGAAATAAATGATGGGATAATTTTGTTGAATAATCGTTAGTGGAAGCGGCATATTGGCTGTCACACCTCCATGCAATTCAAAACTCCAAGTACGTTGAGCCTTTAATGTGCTCCATGCCATGAGTAGGAATAACAAGGGTAAAAAGCGATAAATATTCAACATGGGTAAATTCATCCATTGCATAAGCAAAAATACAGTTCCCTTGGCAAAACCCCATAAAAGTACAAGAATTTATAAGTAAGCTAGGAGACAGTATAAGAAGGAGTGTTATTTTTTTCTTTTATAATCACCTCTTTTCCAAGCTTTATAAAACTCATACCATGCCAGTGGACTAAAAATGGTCATAGGAGGTTGTTGACCTGCCCAATAATTCCGTTGGGTTAAGATTTGCTGATAAGTACTTTGGTTTTCCCGCCCATCTTTAGGTAAGGTAAAAGCCAGCATACGCATGGTTTGATATTCTGTATTTTTTCTGGCTGTTTCGTATTTATCGTCTGGTATATGCCATGTTTTAAATGCTTTGTCAAATTCTTCTTTCGACAAGGAGGGTCTGATGATGGTATTAGGTAAATAAAAAGTATCCTGGGTCATCAGCTGAATCACTGAATAACGATTTGAGCTTAAATTGTTTGGTATCACATATCTTTTTTTGCGAAACCCCACACTGGTAAATTCTAAAGTATCACCTTTATCTGCTATCAGAGTAAATACTCCTCTGTCATTACTTGTAGTGCCATCATCTTTGTTTTTGATAACGACCGAAACAAATGGCAAATACCTGAGACTATCAGCACTCATAACCACACCCGTAAGTTCTATTTTATTTTCAAAACCAAACTGAGCAAAAAGCTGGGTATTGAAAGCAAAAATAACATGATAAAAAGTTGAAATTTTTTCACCCTTCAAAAGTAATTGAAATAGGCTGTATAGTCATTTATAATTACCTTTGCCTCATAATATTTAACAATAGTTTTAGATGATCACAAAAGAAAAAGTACTCGAAGCCCTTAGTAATGTACAAGAGCCTGATTTGGGCAAAGACCTTGTAACCTTAAACATGATAAAAGATATTGTCATTGATGGCAATGCGATTTCTTTTACAGTGGTACTTACCACGCCAGCTTGCCCCTTAAAAGATATGATTCGCAATGCATGTGAAAATGCAATCAAAATATTGGTTTCAAAAGACGCCATTCCAACAGTTCATTTTACTGCCAATGTGAATAGCAATCGAAAAGACAATAAATCGTTTTTGCCCAATGTTAAAAATATCATCGCGGTAGGTTCAGGCAAAGGTGGGGTAGGCAAATCAACGGTTGCAGTTAATTTAGCCCTGGCATTGGCAAAAGATGGTGCTAAAGTAGGCATTATGGATGCAGATATCTATGGTCCTTCAGTACCTATTATGTTAGGCATCAGAGGCGAACGTCCCATGATGAAAGATGTGAATGGGAAAGGTATGATATTGCCTATTGAAGTGATGGGTATTAAAGCAATGAGTATTGGTTTATTGATTGATGAAAAACAAGCGATAGTATGGCGTGGCCCTATGGCTAGTAGCGCGCTCAAACAATTTGTGACTGATGTATTATGGGAGGAGCTAGATTATCTTATCATCGATTTACCACCAGGTACAGGCGATATTCATTTAACAATGGTACAAACCATACCCGTAACGGGCGCTGTAATCGTTACCACACCGCAAGAGGTAGCCTTAGCAGATGCCAAAAAAGCCGTGATGATGTTTGATGGTCCACAAATCAAAGTCCCTATTTTAGGGGTGGTAGAAAACATGTCTTATTTTATTGCACCCGAACTTCCTGACCATAAATATTATATTTTTGGAAAAAATGGCGGAAGACGTTTAGCAGACATGTTCGAAATTCCTTTTTTAGGCGAACTCCCAATCACAATGAGTATTCGTGAAGGGGGCGATGAGGGCAAACCTGCTATGCTTTATGGCGATGAGGTTTCTTTAAAAGCCATTGAACAAGTAGCACAACAAATCGCTCGCAATATTTCAATCAGAAATGCGAATCAACTACCGACACAGGTAGTAGCTATGAATGAATAATAGCTTTTATTACGAATTCAACCGTAAAATCTAGACTATAAAAAAAAGAGACCTTGTAGGTCTCTTTTTTAATACGGTATATTTACTTATTATGATTCAATTAATCATTAATGAGCATAAGCTAAAGATTACTTATTGGTTTCAATTTGTTTTTTATACAATTGGATTGCATTGAGTAATTTTTGACAAATTTCATTTCTACCTTCTGCAGTTTTGATAAATTGGTAGTCTTTCTCGTTGGTTAAATAACCCAATTCTAACAAGGCTACAGGAGAAGGGATGGTATTTAAAGTAAGCATAGGTTGTGTTTGTATGTTAACCCCATTAAATTTCATACCTGCGATATTATATAATTCAGCACCAATAAACTTACCTAAAATTCTATTTTCAACTAAGTTCGTTTGTGTACCCACATAACATTCAAATCCTCTTTTACCAGCATCGTTTAGCGAAGCATTAAAATGAATTGAAATAAATAAGTCGGCTTGATGTTGTTTTACAAATGCAGCTCTTGCTGTCAAATCAAAGTCTTGATCTGTATCACGACACAATATCACTTTAAAGTTTTGGGCTGTCGCTAATTTTTCCAATTCTTGTGCATAAGCCAAGGTCAAGTTTTTTTCGAGTGCTCCATCTATGGCTTTTGCACCATTGTCTGCTCCCCCATGCCCTGCATGTATGGCGATCACAAATTCTTTGTTTGTTTTGGCTTGTAAAAAGAAACCAGCCGCTAATAAAAGGCAAAGTGATAGGATTAATTTTCTCATTTTATATTCAATTTAATTTTGTTGTTAGACGCTTTTTTATCTCGAAATGGTTGGTAAAAGTACTACTTTTTGTTTAAAATATACTATTTAGCCACAAAGGCAGACATTTTTAATACATCTCTGTAATGTCGCACTGACTTATACCAACATACTGTAATCAATTACTTTTTTGTTTTAAATTTTTCGATTGCCTTTCGTGTAAAACTACTCAGTACTAATTTGCCACTCATTGCTGCCCTGTCATCCAATAAGGAATCCCAGTGCTCAGTTCCTTTCCAAAACACTTTTTTCAACAATGCCATGGCTTCAGGATTACTATGAGCTAATTGATCCGCTAAATGGTTGACTGCATCATCTACTTCGGCAATGGTTTTATAAATTTCAGAATATAATCCATGTTTTTTAGCCCATTCAGCATTGCGCCATTCGGTGGCATCCATGGCCAACTGAGAAAAGCAAGAGGTTCCCAATTTGCGTTCTACCGCAGGGCCTACCACAAATGGACCTATACCGATGGCGAGCTCACTCAACTTGACAGAAGCACTTTCTGATGCTATGGTATAATCACAGGCTGATGCTAAACCCACTCCACCACCGACCGTTTTGCCCTGCACCCTTCCTATCACAAATTTGTGTGCTTTTCGAATGGCATTGATTACGTTGGCAAACCCTGCAAAGAATTTTTTTCCGTCTTTTTCATTCGAAATAGCAATCAGTTCGTCAAAGCTGGCTCCTGCACAAAATGCACCTGTACCTGCAGATCGAAGCACGATTACTTTGACCCTTTCATCTTGCCCTGCTTTGTCAATAGATTTAGCCAAATCTTCTAATATTTTTGCCGGCAAAGCATTGCTGGAAGGATGAAAAAATTCTACGGTGGCAATGCCATGATCAAGCTCTGTACTTACATATCCGTCTTTATGATTTGTCATACTGAAATATTTATTGCGTAAATATAAAATAATATCTCTAAAATTCATGTTGATTCTGATAAAGAAAAATAACAGTTTTTAGGGTTTCGTTTTTTCATTTATCTTCGCAGCATGCTAGATGTAATACAACTTTTGCCCGATAATATTGCAAATCAGATTGCAGCAGGTGAAGTAATACAACGTCCGGCAAGCGCTGTAAAAGAAATGCTTGAAAATGCTATTGATGCAGGTGCTACCCAAATACATTTAATCATTAAAGATGCTGGCAAAGAATTGATACAAGTCAATGACAATGGCAAAGGCATGAGCCCAACCGATGCCCGACTTTGCTTTGAACGACATGCCACTTCCAAAATCAAATCGATTGACGATCTTTTTGCCATACGAACCATGGGTTTTCGCGGGGAGGCTCTTGCTTCTATTGCTGCGGTGGCACAAGTAGATTTAAAAACCAAAACTGAATCAGATGAAGTTGGCACCCATTTGCAAGTTGAAAACAGTATGGTAAAACTGCAAGAGCCTTGCCAAGCCAGTACTGGAACTAGCTTAATGGTAAAAAACTTATTCTTTAATGTTCCAGCCCGACGTCAATTTTTAAAAAGCGCTTCATCAGAAACCCGCCATATTGTAGATGAATTTATCCGCGTTGCGATGGCGTTTCCACATATTACTTTTCAATTTACAAACAATAACACAACTGTTTTTCACCTCGATGGCGGCAAGCTCAAACAACGTATTGTTGGTTTATTAGGCAACCAGTATATGTCAAAATTGGTACCTGTTGAAGAGCCTACTGAGGTGGTTACTATCAAGGGTTTTATAGCATCGCCAGATATGGCCACTAAAACCAGGGGCAATCAATACTTTTTTGTCAACAACCGATTTATTAAAAGTGCCTACCTCAATCATGCAGTATCACAAGCATACAAAGATTTGATTGCAAAAGATGAATTTCCGGTGTTCGTTTTATTTATTGATATTGATCCAAGCCGTATTGATATTAACGTGCATCCAACCAAACAAGAAATTAAATTTGAAGATGAACGAATAGTATATTCATTTGTAAGCGCTGCTGTGAAACATGCACTGAGCAAATACAGCTTAGCCCCTTCATTAGACTTTTCACTCAATCCTGAAATTGAATCTTTACAGTCAATCACCCAGCCATTTTCTTCTCAACAACAAACTGCCACTAAAAACGATTACCTGTTTCAATCATTTACTGAAAAAGGTAAAGCACATTTTTTGGAAAATAAACAGGATATCAGAAATTGGAAAGATTTATATAAAATTCAACATGAATTTGAATTACAATCTACTCATTCACAACCAATCAATCTTTCATCGCAAACAATTGAAAAGGAGCTAACAAACCTTGACAGTAATAATCCATTGGATTTGCAAGAAGAATTTCAACAACAGTTTTTACAAATAGCACAAGGGTATATTATCGTCACCACAAAAAATGGCTTTTTAGTGATCGATCAGCATTTAGCTCATCAACGAATCTTGTATGAAAGATATGAACATGCAACTACAAACGCTATTTCCATTCAACAATGCTTAATTCCTCAAACCTTTGAATTGAGTGCTTCTGATGCGATATTATTACAAACCTTATTAGAAGAATTATTATTGTTGGGTTATCATATTGAGCCTTTTGGTCATACAACGTTTATTATTCAAGGGGTACCTGCTGATGTTAAAGCAGGACATGAAAAAAAATCAATTGAAAAAATATTAGAAGCCCTCAAGCATGAGCAGTCCGATATCAAACTTGACAAAAGAGAAAAAGTAATCCGAACAATGGCTATGCAAAAAGCCATGCCTTATGGAAAAAACTCAATCTCAATGAAATGCAAGAATTGTTTACCCAATTGTTTGCCTGTGAACAACCCCAATTATCACCTATCGGTAAAAAAGTTTTTACTAAACTTAATTTAGCCGGCATTGAAAAATTAATGCAGCATGATTAATTCTCTTTATTTTTTATCTGGTTTTGATTTTTAAATTCTTATAAAATGGCTTCCGTTGATTTTTTAAAAAAAGTGGCTCTATCCTTTGCTGAAACGCAAGAAGCACCGCATTTTGAAAAAACATCTTTTAGAATCAAAAACAAAATATTTGCGACTTATGACAGCAAAGAAAACAATGCTTGTTTAAAACTATCAATCATCGACCAGCATGTATTTTCGTCATATAACCCTAAAATTTTTGCACCCCTACCCAATAAATGGGGCTTACAGGGTTGGACAATCGTAAATATGGCTTTAGTAGCAGAATCGATGTTACAAGATGCATTGCAATGTGCATACAATGAAGTAGCCCCTAAAAAATTACGCATCTCTCCTTCTGTATAACACAATACGATACAATGATGTGTAAGTCTTAAATCTTTCTTTTCAAACGTTTTTGCTTTGCTGTTCCTAGTTTACAATAACCATTTTTTGGGTAAATGTTTTATTGCTGATATGCATTTGGTAATAGTAGATACCTGCTGGTAATGCGCTTCTATCAACGCCCACATCAAAGGTACCTGCCGGCACTTCATTCTCATATAATACTTTCAGCATGCGACCCATTTCATCATATAATAATATTTGCACCATGCCCCCACTGGTGGTAAATCGAATGGTGGTATGTGAGCGGAAAGGGTTTGGAAAGTTTTGTTCCAGCGCATGTTGTGCGTTTTGTAGTGGCGTATTATCAGTACCTACTGCATATTTAAAGATAGGAAGCATTTGAAATTGATTTCCGTTCAATATCATTTCCGCATCAGCTTTTGCGATATCGAACCAATCGACCAATATCGTGCCGAATACTTGACGAAAATCATGTTGCATAGGTACATTGTCACTTACCGTAGCATTGGCCGGTATATTGGGACTTGTGCCAATAACTGTTGGGTTAACTTTAGTACCAAATACCATCATCGGAGCCCCTGATCCATGATCGGTTCCCACACTGGCATTTGATTTGACCCTTCGTCCAAATTCGGTTACGGTACAACCTGTTACTTTATCTTGCTTGCCCATCAAAGTGATATCAGCTTGAAATGCGGCAATCGCTTCTGATAATTTAGTGAGGATATTGGCGTGTTCCCCCGTTTTATGTGTTGGATCTAAAAAGTCAACTTGATTATCATGTGTATCAAACCCGCCTATGTTTACCATATAAACCGGCGTTTTCAAACCACCACCAATAAGCCTTGCCACAATTTTTAACTGATCGGCTAAATTATTATTGGCTGGGTAAGGCGCTAAATTGGTTGCTTGAATAGAGGCGGCATTTTGCAATACCTGGGTATATGACTGTGTTTGCTGAGCAATAAAACGAATATATGTCAACTCGTGCCCGGCAGGGGTAGCAGGTGCTGGATCTACTGTGCCACTAACAATTTGGTAAAAATTATCAATACTTGATACCGCTAAACCGTTGAGTCCATTGGCACCTGAAAACAACGAAGAGATTGACGAGCCAATTTGTATAGCCAATGGGTCAAGAAAAATGTTAGGATCAGGATAATTCAGGGGTGCACCCGGAAAACGAAAATCTAAATACCGACCTATCCAACCGGTATCAATATCTACATTGGAATCAGAAGCCGAAAACATGATATCGGTAGATCTGAAATGCGAAAAATTAGGGTTGGGGTAGCTAACTCCTTGTACAATATTCATACGACCTGTATTGAATATATCTTGCAATCCTGTCATGGCAGGATGCATACCCGTATTGGCCTGACCACTGAGTGCCAATACATCTGGCTGATTGATTAAAATGTTTGCGCGAGCATTGCTTAATTCGCTATACTTATCTAAAGGAATTATGGTATTGAGTCCATCATTCCCGCCACTCATCTGTATCAATACCAATATATTATCGTTATTACCTCTGGTTTTTGCGATCATCGATAATAGATGGTCTTCGCCATAGGCATGTATAGGGTTGCCATTGATAGAGTAAGCCAAAGTGGCCATAGTACTCATTTTGAGGAAATCTCTTCTCTTCATATTTTGAAGTTTAAATTTATTAAAAATTTATTTATTTTAACTTAGGTGATGTTCGGCCAATTGCAACAATTTGGTAAGCATCAGTCTTAATCTGTTTTTTACAATATTTTCGTAGGTAACATTACCTGGGTTATTGATATAATCAGTCCAGGCTTGTGTCCAGTATGAATTGGCTAAATTGTTTGTCAATATCATTTTATAGCTATCACGTAAGGTTTGGGATAATCCAATAGCCAACAAATATTTGACACAGTCGCTGACCAATATATCAGGGTCATATGCATTTGATAAGGTTTGTGCAAAAGCAATCACATCGCATTTGATATTAAAATTACCTGATACGTAAATGCCATTATTTGTAAAAAAGGCATCTGTATATTTCATTCGTTTGGGAAGTGTATCGGAATTGATCCACATTTCGTGAAACTGAGGTGCCTGATAATAAGATGGCCACCCTGATACACTTGGCGGATTGCCTGGATCCATACCCACAATTTGGCATAAATAAGCAAGTGTATAATAGGCTCTTGTTTCATCAACAATCCCTATCGCGCCAGGAATCGGTACACTCAAAGCTCTAGACATACCTAAAAAATAATCAACAGGATTTGCTATGACACAATCCATCGTCAAGGAGTCATAAAAATGATCACTTTTAAACAATTGGAGTAATACGGGTTTGATATCCCAGTTATTGTTAATCAGTGTAGTAGCCATACCAGAGATAATGGTTGACTCAATATTAGCATCTATATCATAATAGATAAAGTAACGATAGAGCTTTCTACATAAATGTTTGGCAGCCGTTTGACTCTGATTAAAAATCATATTGAGCAAATCGTCTAACTCATTTTCGCCAGCAGCCCCTATTTGCCCTATGACTGTATAATTATTATAGTATGCAGAAAAAGTTTTATTCGCCGTTTCATGCTTTGCAGGATCAAAGGTATAAGTCAGGTTGACGGTATCTGCTCTAAATCCGGTAATTACCTTAGCAGCTGCTTTTACATCATCTTCAGTCCACATATTGGCCCCTTTGCCTAAGGTAAATAATTCCTGCAATTCACGGGCATAGTTTTCATCGGGTGAATTTTTAATGTTGTAATGACCATTGAGGTAAAATAACATCATGGGGTCTTTGGTAATTTCTTTCACAAAAGTTTTAAAATTGCCTAAGCAATGAGTTCTCAGAAGGTTAAGGTACTTGTATTGCAAACGTGAATCACCTACTACATTTTCTTCACACACAAAATGATTATGCCAAAACATCAACATTTTTTCTTGTATGCTCATCGTTTGTTTGAAAATATTTTTCATCCACCAGGCATTTGTAGATAAATAACGATAATAATTGACGGTACCATCACCATAAGGAGCGTTTACCCAGGTGGCGCCAAGCAACACCCCTGTAGGATCAGGGTATATAGACTCGTAATAATTTACTGGAGGTGCAGGCGTAGGCGGTGTAGCATTCACTAGCAAATCTACAGCCTGACTCATTGTATAGCCATTTAAAGAAGTCAAATTTGCAGGTGTTACGCCAAACATGGTTCTACGCAATAGATGAATTTTTTCTTTTTCACCCCAAGAACCCGTGTATTGCGACAATCCTGCTCTTGATTTTTTTAAATTTAGCGGAGATGTTTTGTTTGAATACTTTAAAAATATTTCGTCCTTGGTAATATCGTATTCAGTTTCCTTTTTCAATTTTTCAGGAAGCAAGTTATTTAAAAATTCACGTCTATTAGAACCACCCATAGTTATATGTTTTTAAAATTGTGATTAAATGATATTGAACATTAAATGAATGATATTCAATTAAATATACATTCATTTGTTAATTCAATCATAAAGGTATATGATAATTTTTAATTTTAATATTATTTTTAGAAAAAATTAAAGTTAAAAAAATGGATTTAAAATGCCCTTTTTGAAAAAAAATGAAAAAAAATTGTGTAGATAAAAATCATTTCACTATCATTGTATTTCGAAAAAATAGAAACATAGCTATATGAAAAAGACTTTATTCACAATTATCGCAATCGCAGCTTTAATTTCATTTCAACAAATTGCTAACGCTCAGGAAGTAAACAACGATTTAGTCCGAGTATTTCGTTGGTTAAATACCGTAGATAATAATTTTGTAACGCTTGCTGATGGCGAGATACAGGAAGGTCAATTGTTACAATGGAAATACAAGGAAAAAACATTTTTGTTTTATGCTTATAAAACCCCTGGCCCCGACAGAGTAGCCATTTACAGATGGACAAACCCTGTAACGAAAGATCAAGCTTCTATTGCAGAAGATGAATTTTCTGATTCTGACATGCAACAAAAAGGATATACTTTGAAAGTATTACAGTTTTATGCACCTATCCGCAGAGCACAAAATCATATCCCTGTTTATAATTGGTACAAAAGCAAATCAAAAGACTGGGTAACTATTCCTGAGTTTGGCGATACCGACAAATATTGGGATAAAGGATACAAACAAAAGAAATTTCAATATTATGGTATCATGCGTAATGAATACGAAAAATAATATATTTCATTAAAATATTTAAAAAAGGCTATCTGTAAAACGGATAGCCTTTTTTGATTGTCGTATGTTCCTTACTCATATTATCTCATTTATTTTTAAATGCTCCCTTCTATTAAACAAACCTTGATTTTCTTTTAAGTAATATGTATTATTCAACTTAAGCGCTTATATTCTATTCCTTAAGTGTTTCTATTTTTTCAAATACTATATATATCCCTCTTATTCTATTTCATTTTTGTTCAAATTCCCTAACGAACACTTATATTTGCAAAATTTTTTTCTGACAGCATGTCACAAAAATAAATTGTAGCATACTATTTGAAACATTCAAAAAAATATTTTCTAACTTCCGTGATAACGGACTTTTTATAAACAACGCATTATATGTTAAACTTTATCAATAAACTTTTTGGTGGTAGCAAATCTGAAAAAGATGTAAAAAAACTGTCTCCAGTCATCGATCAAATCAACCAGCACTTTCAGTCGTATCAATCACTAAGCAATGACGACTTGAGAGCCAAAACCGTTGACTTCAGACAACGTATCGCAACCCATGTAAAAGAAATAACGACCCAAATCAGCGATTTAAAAACCAACGCTGAAACAACAGTGGACATCCATGCAAAAAGTGATCTATACAAACAAATTGATCAGCTTGTAAAAACACGTGATACACAACTCGAAGAAATATTATTACAATTGTTACCCGAAGCATTTGCAACAGTAAAAGCAGCTTCGCAACGATTTAAAGAAAATACTGAAATCAGAAGTAAAGCCACTGATTTAGATAGAAACCTTGCCGTTAAAAAAGAATACATTACCATTGAAGGTGATGAGGTGATTTTTAAAAACACATGGCTTGCTGCAGGTTCACCCGTTACCTGGAATATGGTGCATTATGATGTACAGCTTATAGGAGGGTATAATTTACACGAAGGTAAAA
Source organism: Bacteroidota bacterium (assembly GCA_016711825.1). GTDB lineage: Bacteria > Bacteroidota > Bacteroidia > Chitinophagales > Chitinophagaceae > OLB11. The sequence goes on from JADJSG010000005.1 coordinate 133,114, forward strand.
TATCAGAAATGGCTACAGGTGAAGGTAAAACATTGGTTTCTACCCTACCCGCTTATCTGAACGGCTTAACCGGTGAAGGGGTTCATATAGTAACTGTCAACGATTATCTTGCTCGTCGGGATAGTGAATGGAATGGCACCTTGTTTGAATGGCTTGGACTTACCGTCGATTGTATCGATAAGCATCAGCCCAACTCAGAAGAAAGACGTCAAGCCTATATGTGCGATATTATATATGGCACCAACAACGAATTTGGTTTTGACTACCTAAGAGATAATATGGTACATCATCCTTCAGAAATGGTACAACGCAAATTACATTATGCCATGGTAGATGAAGTAGATAGTGTATTAATTGATGACGCCCGTACCCCATTAATCATTTCAGGCCCCGTGCCTAAAGGTGACGACCAGGAATACCATTTATTAAAACCAAGGATTGAACGATTGGTAGAAGTACAACGTAAAGTAGTGAATGCCTTTTTGTTGGAAGCTAAAAAAATGATTAGCAATGGTAATGATGACAAAGAAGGCGGTGGTTTGGCCCTCCTACGTGCACATAGAGGTTTACCTAAAAACAGCTCAACCATCAAGTTTTTGAGCGAAAATGGAATTAAACAAATATTACAAAAAACAGAAAACTACTATTTAGCAGACCAGCAAAAAAATATGCCAAAAGTAGATGCTGAATTGTATTTTACAATAGATGAAAAAAACAATCAGGTAGACCTTACCCAAAAAGGTATTGGTATGCTGACAAGCACTGCCGAAGATGCTGATTTCTTTGTGATGCCTGATATCTCTACGGGTTTAGCAGCCATCGATCATGCAGATATACCATTAGAGGAAAAAGCAAAACAAAAAGATGCATTAATACAAGAGTACTCACTCAAAGCAGATAGAATACATACCATACAACAATTACTCAAAGCCTATACCGTGTTTGAAAAAGATGTGGAATATGTAGTGATGGATGGTAAAGTAAAAATTGTGGATGAACAAACTGGTCGTATTTTAGATGGACGTCGATACAGTGACGGATTACATCAAGCGATAGAAGCTAAAGAAAATGTAGATGTAGAAGCTGCAACCCAAACCTTTGCAACGGTAACGCTTCAAAATTATTTTAGAATGTACCATAAACTTGCAGGTATGACAGGTACAGCCGAAACTGAAGCTGGAGAGTTTTGGACAATTTACAAATTGGATGTCACCACCATTCCTACCAATGTAAATGTGATAAGAAAAGACGAACAGGACCTGGTGTTTAAAACAAAAAGAGAAAAATACAGAGCTGTTATTGAAGAAGTAAAAAAATTGCGTGAACAAGGAAGAGCCATTCTTGTAGGTACCACGTCGGTAGAAGTATCAGAATTGCTCAGCAAAATGCTTGCCTTTGACAAAGTTCCTCACAATGTATTGAATGCAAAACAACATGCTCGTGAAGCACAAGTAGTGGCTGAGGCTGGATTAACAGGAGCCGTAACAATTGCTACCAATATGGCTGGTAGAGGTACCGATATCAAGTTGGCACCTGATGTAAAAAAAGCAGGTGGCTTGGCTATCATAGGTACTGAACGTCATGAAAGTAGACGAGTAGATAGACAGTTACGTGGCCGTGCAGGACGTCAGGGCGACCCTGGTAGCTCACAATTTTTCGTATCGCTTGAAGACGATTTGATGCGTTTGTTTGGCAGTGAAAAACTGAGTGGATGGATGGATAAACTTGGACACAAAGATGGGGATGTGATTCAGCATAGCATGATCAGCAAATCAATCGAAAGAGCCCAGAAAAAAGTAGAAGAAAACAATTTTGGTATTCGAAAAAGATTGCTTGAATATGATGATGTGATGAATGCACAACGTGAGGTGATTTACAGTAGAAGAAGAAATGCCTTGTTTGGTGAAAGATTAGCCATGGATTTAGACAATGCTTTTTATGACAGTTGCAATCTCATTGCTACACAGTTTGACAATAAAAGAAACTACGAAGAATTTAAAATTGAAGTCATTCGTGATTTTGCTTTTGAACCAGCTATTGGCGAACAAGAATTTTTGAAAATAGATGTGGCCTCATTGACTGATAAATTATATTTTCAATTAAAAGAATTATACACCCAAAAATTAGCATACCTCAAGGAAAATACCTTACCTGTTTTACAAAACATCTTGCAACAAAATGGTGAGCGTATAGAAAATATTGCGGTACCTTTTACCGATGGACATAGGGCCTTACAAATCATTGCAGACCTTAAAAAAAGCGTGAGCTCTTCAGGACAAGAATTGATCAATGCTTTAGAAAGACAAATCACCCTTGGGCTTATAGACGAATCGTGGAAAAATCATTTACGCCAAATGGACGAGATGAAACAAAGTGTGCAATTGGCTAGCTATGAACAAAAAGACCCATTGTTGATATACAAATTTGAAGCCTTTAATTTATTTAAAGAAATGATAGGGGTAACCAATAAAAATATCGTTTCATTTTTGATTCGTTGTGGCATCCCAATGCAAGAGGAACAAGACATTCATCAAGCCCGTGTAGAAAAAACAGACATGAGCCGTATGCGTGCCAACAAAGAAGAAATTGATGCAGCAGGTGAAGATTACGCAGCCAATGAAAACGATTACTATGACCCCACACCTGTAAAAAAGGAACCCATCAGAAACTTAGAACCTAAAATTGGTCGCAACGATCCTTGCCCTTGTGGTAGTGGCAAGAAATTTAAGCAATGTCATGGAAAGTAATAGCAGGAGCGCATCATTGTGCACATTGTTAAGCTAATTCCTGCTATTCGCTCCAAGTTTTTTGTCAATTCTTCAACTTTATTTCGTCAGGCTCAATATAATCTTCTCAGAATGACAAAAAAGCTTTCCGCTACTATCAGGGCTATTTTTCGGGGTCTGTTTATATATTTAGCTGAAATAAAGGCAAAGCCTAATAAGAACATAGTGCTTGCGAAGGCGCAGCCTCCGAAGAGGAGAGGTTCTGACTTTAAAAAAATGCAGATTTTAAATGTTAAAATATACGGGTACCAAAGGTTATCTTTATGGTAATATCGAACCGAAGTAAATCATTCGATAACTGAATGAAAAATGTTGCATGAAGTTATTCTTATTTTATAGTTTGTATTTTTTCCGACTGTTGAAAGCATGTACCAAAATTATTCCGTTTGTTTTCTAACGACTTCCAAAAAGTATTTACCTGATGAGAATAATATCACCTTTTAAGATAAAATCTTCACCGCCACATTTATATCTACAAATGTAATAATAAACCCCAACGGGCATATCCTGGTACTTATATCTTCCACCCCAACCAGATATCTGGTCCGAACTTTCGTAAACAATATTCCCCCATCTGTCTGCAATTCTGATTTCATATAGGTCGAAAACGCCTTTAATGAGAAATTCATCATTCACATCGTCACCATTTGGAGAAAACGCATTTGGTACAAATATTTTACAGCAATAATTCGGATTACTTTTAAGTCTTAAGATTCTAATGCTATCACAACCGTTGAAATTTTGAAATGTATCAATAAAAATACCTGATTTTTTGTATCCTAGAAAAGTTTCTCCAGGGCAAATTTCATGAGTAATAGTATTAACTATTTTAGGAATAACAGACAAATCAATTATTCTTAAACTATCACATCCGTTATAACTTATAAATGTATCAATATAGCTGCCTGTGGTCGTATAACCCAGATAAGATTCACCTTCACAAATAGTTTGAAGCAGGTTTGAAGATGAATTTGGCAAGACAATTAAATTAAGTGTTCTAATGCTGTCACAACTATTACCCCCCACAAGTGTATCAATATATACTCCGGTTAAAGAGTACCCCAGGTATGAATCACCCTGACAAATTGTTTGTGATATGTTAGAAGATGAACTTGGTAAAACAATTAAATAAAGTGTCCTGACACTGTCGCATCCATTATTATTAACCAGTGTATCAATATATGTACCTGTCAAAGAATATCCAAGGTATGTATCGCCCTGACAAATAGTTTGTGATATATTAGAAGATGAGTTTGGCAATACAGTTAAATTAATAGTTCTAATACTATCGCAGCCATTATAACTAACTAATGTATCAATGTAAATACCTGTCAAAGAATATCCCTGGTATGAATCACCCTGACAAATAGTTTGTGAGATATTAGATGATAAGTTAGGTAAAACAATTAAATTAAGTGTCCTGATACTATCACATCCATTATAACTTACAAGTGTATCAATGTATGTGCCTGAAGTGAAATAACCAAGAAATGAATCACCTTGACAAATCGTTTGTGATATAGTATCGACTGACGAATGGTTTATCAAAATGCTTAGAACATGAATACTGTCGCAACCATTTAATGCAAGAAAGTGTTGATAAAAAGTTGCTGAATTTGTATAAAGAATAGAATCATAATACAAACTGTCGCATCCTGATACAAGAGTTGTATCATAAACTATGCACTCATGTAATTTTACCGTGTAATTATCGACACTACCTATAGGTGTAAAATTGTAAATTCCTATGTCTGGATCAAAGTCAACAGTTGTGTAATAAAAGCCTGATAAGTATACTGAATTTAATCCATAAGATTTGATTATTATACTTTTATCATATGTAAAAGAGTATCCTCCATCACTAGATTTTGCCCAAATCATATTCCCACCGCTATTCATTTTTAAGAAAAAACAATCAGGGGAACTAATCGGAGTAATCAGATACGTGCCCAACCCAAAGTCAAAATCCACCGTGTTGTCGAAAATCCCCCCAACAAATATATTTCCCATGCTGTCAACATCTAGTGAATGAGCTTCATCAGTACCTAAATTACCAGCAGACTTTGCCCAAATAAAATTACCAGAACTATCCCATTTACAAACAAAAATATCGTAGTCATTAAAAAAAGAAGCGGCTATATTATAAACGGCAGGCCCTGGATTAAAATCAACAGTAAATTTAAATCGACCAGTTTGTATTATATCACCTTCGGGAGAAATAGCTATGGAGCTTGTATATGACGAATACGTTGTCCCCTTTGCCCAAACAAAATTTCCTGCATATGTTAATTTAACTATTACGTTTCCCTCAGCTAAATTGCAAACTCCAATACCAGGATCGTAATCCACACCAGGGCCAACTGCTAACGTAGCTATGTAAATATAGCCATCTGCACTGCTTGCCATGAACAACCCCTTGGTTTCTATTCCAATTTGCTTCGCCCAAACAAAATTTCCGTTACTATCCAGTTTGCTAATAAATGCACTGGAATTTTGCCCGCCAATCATATTGTATATGGGTGCACCTGGATCAAAATCCATGATGTTATTGAAGGAGCCCGTACAATATACGTTATTAATAGAATCCACCGCAAGGGTCATAGGTAAATTCAAATAAAAAGTTCCACCTACGAAGGATTTCGCCCATATAAAATTACCATTCATATCTAATTTAAGAATAAAATAGCCCCCACCTGTCATATTATAAACACCTGGTCCTGGGTCAAAATCAGTAGTGCCTGTAAAAGTACCCGCCACAATTATATTATCATTTTTATCTATTTTAACTGACAGTCCCTGAGCAGAATTAACCCCGGTTATATTTTTAGCCCAAATAAAATTACCTGAGCTGTCTAACTTCGATATATAAAAATCACTACCATTATTTGCAATCAAGTTGTAAACTCCAACTCCTGGATCCATATCCGCAGTACCAATGAAAGTACCTGTATTATATACGTTTCCGTAATTATCTACTGTCATTGCATAACAGTAGTCGCCTGAAGCTCCACCATAAGATTTAGCCCAATCGAAAGTTTGTGCATGTGCCGCTTGATTCAAAAGTGTTATAAAAAACAGAATGCATATATTTTTCCCAATTGTAGTAAACAGATTATATGTATTAAGTAATATCATTGCTAAAATAGTTTATCGAAGTCTAAAATTATTTTCTGTTAGTATTTTCATACATATATTGGCAATGCTCATATTTTATTCTCAAAATTAATAATATAAACGGTTCTATTAGAATATTTTATTTTTTTCACCTAATCACCTTAGGCAGATATTCTAAATATTAAGATAAATAAAAGTACTGATTAAGGTTAAGGGATATCGTTATCTTTACAACCGATAACCGTTTCAAATATATAAGTATCTAATGTGTCAATATTCTTTCTTTGCTTACAATGCAATAAAGTCAAGATTAAACTCAAAAAGTACTACTTTATCACAATTTGTACCTCAGTTGTACCCTATTAAGATGTATTTTCAATGCAGGCCTATACAGTATTACGTTTCAATAAATTTATTACTTTCTGTCATGGTAAGTAAATGATTTGATTCCAACATGATTAAATATTGGAATCAAACTTCGCTTATTTATCATTGCTGACCTTGTGACGTTTTTTCGTGTTGCCCTTTTGTTTTAAAAAAAATAACTTAAATACTAAATCATAGTTTGTATTTTCACTGTGACAAACTTTATGATGAAATTTTATGTATTCCTTTTTTTGTGTTTATGTAGTCAAGTAACTATATCTAACGCGCAGTCAAATACGCTTCAGTTATTGCAAAGGGCAGAAACGGATAGCGCTAAGGTGCGTTTACTTTGTGTGGCCTCCTTTGAAAAACTCAATACGAATATTGACAGCGCCATGTACTTTGCCCAGGAGGCTTTACGTTTGGCACAAAACGATGACAACCAAGCAGGCATCGCCAAAAGCCTTAATGCCATTGGCAATGTATTATTGCAAACTGGTCAACACGATAAAGCCCTCGAAACCTACCTAAGTGCCCTTAAAAAAGCAGAAGCCGCTCAATCTCAAGCGAGCATAGCCCAAACCTATTCTAATATCGGCAACTTGTATATTAACCAAGGTGAATACCGATTACCTTTAGCATACCTTTTTAAAGCAAAAAAAATAAATGAAACAAGCAAGGATTATGAAAAACTAACCATTAACCTGGTCAATATTGGCATTTGTTATCAGTACCTTGACATGGCAGACTCAGCATTGTTTTATTTAAATGATGCCTTAAAACTTGCTACTGAACAACACAATGAACAAGTAGAGTGTTCCATTTTGTATTATATAGGAACGGTGTATGAAGACATCAAAAATAGCTTAATGGCTAAAAATTATTATTCTCTAAGTTTAACCATAGCCCACAAAACGAGCAATCAGAATATGCTGAGCTCAGTGTATAAAAAACTTGGGGGTATGATGAAAAACGAAAATCCTGATTCAGCCCTTTTCTATACAAGCAAAGCCTATGAAATTGCTTCCAACAATAAGTATTATGTGATGAGTATGAATGCATCTGCTACCCTATATGAATTGTATATGAATGCAGGCAATAAGGATAGCAGTTTAAAATATTTAAAAATTAGGTACGATCTTAAAGACAGTTTATTTAATAATGAAAAAATCAAACACATTCAAACTATGACCTTGCAGGAGCAGCTCAGGCAAAACGACTTGCAACAAGCCCTGGAAAAACAACAAAAAGAACGAATGCAAAACGCTCAATATATTGGCATTGCCTTGTTTATTTTAGGCTTGTTTGTTTTGCTGATCGTACTCAGTCACAAAAAAGTAAAACCTAGAATTATTGAATATGTAGGCATGATAGCCCTCCTCTTGTTTTTTGAATTTATAGCGCTTTATTTACATCCGTATATTGAAAAATGGTCACATCACAAACCTGTAATTGCATTATTCATTTTAGTATGCATAGCGTCAATATTAGTCCCCAGTCATCATCGATTAGAAAAATGGGTGAAAGAAAAACTTGCAAAAAAGAAATAAAACTGCAAGTTATTTTGCATCATCCTTTACAGGAGACTTTCTTATTTACAAATTAAAGCATCATAAATCGACTTGCAAAAATGAACCCTCCAATTTATCGAATTATTCAAGCCTATATCGTATCTTTAAGTAATAATAGTTACTCATTCAATAAATTGATTCTGTATATTCAGTTAAAATTCAAGGTGTGTACATATTATACTGATATTTTTCTGACTATTCAATAAATAATTTTAGTACAATACAATAAAGATGAAAAAGAAAGATGTGCTGATTTTTGGTTCCGGACATTTAGTATTTCGATTAAAAAAAATATTACATACAGAAGGTTATCACTGCATTCAATGTTATGATGAAAAAATAAACAATATATCCGTTTCCGGATCTATCATCGATAACTTAGCCCACTTTTTTAAAGACATTAATATTGAAAATGTATTGATGATTTATCTTTTAGATGATAAAGATGAAAATAATTTACAACTCATCATTGCCTTAAGCTCTTTAAAATATAATATCCCCATCACGGCTTCCTTATTTAATGAAAACTTCTTTTCAAATTTGTTTAAAGTCAATAACAATGTCACCATCATCAATCCTGCAAAAATAGCCGCTCCCGAATTTGTAGAAACCTTGTATAAAAAATACGACATGCATGGGGAGAATGTGCAAACAAATAACCATAAGGTGATTGAAAAAAAGCCTGATTATTTAATAAAAAAATTATTAGTTCTCCTACTCACTTTATCAGTCGCTTGTATAGGATATTTTCACTATTTTGAACATATGACTTGGATCAATGCCGTCTATTTTGTGGTGGTGATTATTACCACAGTCGGTTTTGGGGATTTAAATTTGCTGGCCTCCAGCGATATTAGTAAAATAATCGGCGTGATATTGATGCTAGGCTCTACGATTTTGATTTGGATGATTTTTTCGTTGACCATTGATTATTTTTTAAAAAATCGTATTCAATTGGCCCTTGGAAGAAAAAAATACCATACCAAAAACCATGTCATCGTTTGCGGCCTGGGTAGGCTCGGGTACTTTATTGTAGAAGAATTGCTCAAACGTGATAAAAAAGTAATCATCATCGAAATCAATGAAGAAGCAAAACATGTTGACTATTTTAGAAGCATTGGCGCTGATGTATACATTGGCGATGCCAGATCTGAGAAAGTGTTGTCAGATGTGAATATTAAGCATAGTGCAGCATTGATTTCTGTCATCAATAACGATGCCTTAAATATAGAAATAGGGCTTCATGCACGTACCTTATATGCCACCATGAAAATAGTGTTGAGAATATTTGATGAAGACATTGCCGTGGAGATTAAAAACATGCTCAATATTCAACTCGCTATGAGTAATTCAGCCATTGCAAGTAAATCTTTTTTTAATGAATTGAAAAAATATGATCATGAAAAGCATTCACCCCAGTAGATATTTACTCATGAAAATATATGGGAATGTTGATTCCACATTGACAGACTTATAGCGAACTTTTATCCCATAAAAACAATGTATCTGTCACTAAATTAAAATTGTCTTACCTTTGTATAAGCAATGCGTTTAAAACAACTCATATCATTTCTTTTGCTATGCTTATTTTTAGTATACATCATACCCAAAGAAATATTTCATGCCTTTAGTCATCATATCGATACTGAGCATGTAACAACGTATGTAAAAAACCAACTGCAAATTAGCGCTGAACATCATCACTGCGAACTCATGAAAGCAGATCAGCAGTTTGTTTCTTCTATTATTCCCATACCATATTACCATTTTCAATCTCCATTTTATTATGCCCTTTCACATGAAGAGGCCCATAATCAATGCAATACAACATTTGATTATAATGTAAACAATCCACTAAGAGGACCACCCAGCATCGCATAATTCATTTTTTCTTCATTTTTTAAAGTGCTTTATTTAAGGCGCTTTCATTTGTATTTTCATAGTTATCCTCCTTTAAATGAAAAAAATAATTGTGTTGTCACTTATGCTGACAATGTACTTGTATACGTTTGCGCAACAAGAAAACTGCCTATCCACCCTGCATCTAAAAATCCTGGATGCTTCAAGTGGTATTGGTATAGAAGATGTGACTGCTTATATTCCTCAACAACAAAAAGGCAATCATAGTAACCAAACGGGTGAACTCAGTATTGAAAAATTGTGTACCGGAGAATATACATTAATTTGTAAACACTTAAATCATGAAGAAAAAAAAGAAAAAATAAATATCAAAGCAGGTGATAATACAAAGATTATTTACATGACCTGTCATACCGATACCTTACACAATGTAACCATTAAAGGCGCCCGCTTACATTGGGAAGAAACCCAGGTGATACATCGCATACAAGACAAAGACTTGTTTTTATCACAAGGTCTTTCATTAGGCAAAGCCCTTGAAAAAGTGAATGGTGTATACAATTTAAGTACCGGCAACAATATCAGCAAGCCCATCCTCAGAGGCTTACATAGCAATAGGGTTTTGATATTGAACAATGAAATCAGACAAGAAGGTCAACAATGGGGCAATGAACATGCCCCTGAAATTGATCAGTTTGTGGCTAAACGCATTGAAGTCGTTAAAGGTGCTCAAACCATAAAATATGGCAGTGATGTAATAGGTGGTATTATATTGGTAACTCCCAATCCATTGCAAGAGATTGATGGTGTAGGGGCTGAAATCAATACAGGGTTTATAAGTAATGGAAGGGCTACTGCAATTTCTATGTTGTTGGAAGGTCGAAAAGACAGCTGGAAAGGTTTTGCATGGCGCATACAAGGCACTTTAAAACGATCAGGGAATACACATACCCCCGATTACTTTTTAAAAAATACTGGGATGAAGGAAATGAATTATTCAGGTGCAATTGGCTATCAACATAAAAAAATAAATGTTGAATTGTTTCACAGTTATTTCAATACCGAGCTAGCCATTTTTGCAGGCTCTCATATTGGCAACCTGACTGATTTATACAATGCATTTAATGCGACCCGCCCTATAGACAGTAGCGGATTTACTTACAAAATAGACATGCCCTACCAGCATGTATTACATCAATTGACTAAAGTATCTACATCGTATCAGGTTAATCGTATAGGCTTACTCAAATTTATTGCTGGTTACCAACAAAATATTCGTAAAGAATTTGACAGAAACATTGTGGCTTTGCAACCTGATGGAAGTTATAAACCCTCTTTACATTTTGTATTAAAAACGCAATATTACAATTTGAGTGTTGCACACATCCCTATCAAAAAGTGGACAGGTGAATCGGGTATGAATGCAGTATTGCAAACCAATGAATATTTCGGAAGTTATTTTATTCCCAATTATCAAAAAAATGCCGGGGGTATCTACTTTACAGAAAAATGGCATCAACATGCATTTTCGGCCGAAGGAGGTATACGCTTTGATGTGAATCAGTTAGCCATTCAAAAATGGGAAAACAATATACTTTTACATCGAACCCATTCATTTGCCGGCCTTGCAGCCTCTACTGCCTTGAGATATCAACTACCTTTTTTTACTTTTCATGTAAATGCAGGTACTACATGGCGTGCCCCATTTGTAAACGAGTTGTATAGTTATGGTGTACATCACAGTGCGGCAAGTTTTGAAATGGGTGATAGCTTGTTGGTGCAAGAAAGAAGTTATAATACTTCCTTGACTATTGACTTTAACCATAAAAACAATTTTCAGGCTGAGCTGACTATATATAACAATTATATCAAAAACTTCATCAATATGCAACCGGTATTGCCTGCCACACTCACCATTCGGGGGGCTTTCCCTACCTTTCAATATTTACAAACCGATGTAAATATGTTTGGCATTGAATGGTCGGCCACAACGGCTATCACCCCTAAACTGCAATGGCATTGTAAAGGCAATGTGTTGTATGCAAAAGATATAACCCAGGATGCTTACCTTTTTGGTATGCCGCCCGCCCGGTTTGAATCTGACTTAGATTATACCTTGTTTCAAAAAGCACAAAACAATATTCATTTTATGGTCAATGCCAGTTATACGACGAAACAACAACTTGTGGATCAGCAACTTGATTATGTACCCCCACCTGATGCGTATTTTTTATTACACAGCGAATGGGTGGCCGATTGGCTGATTGCCAAACAAATCATGCATTTCAATATTGGGGTCAACAACATATTGAATACACGTTATAGAGATTACTTAAACCGCAATAGATATTTTGCCAATGAAAATGGAAGAAATTTTTATTTCAGATGCTCAATACCTTTATTCATTTCTTCAAACAAAAAACTTGAAACAAATAAAAATTAAATAAAATAACAATTAAAACAAAAAAACAATTCATATGAACACACACAAAATGAACAAATACAAAATGATACTGAACACCACCGCGATTGTCATCACTATTTTTAGCTTAACCATACTGTATTCATCTTGCAGAAAAAAAGTGAGCACACCGCCAAATCCCAATGATGAAGAATTAATAACCACATTACAAATGAACTTTATAGATAGCGCAGGCGTGCAAGCTTCGGTAACAAGTATTTTTAAAGATGCTGATGGAGATGGTGGCAATAATCCTGGACAATGGGACACCATTAAACTGAAAGCAAACACAACTTATTTTGCCAGCATACTTCTCTTAGATGAAACAAAAAGTCCCGCAGACACTATCAGTCATGAAGTATTAGAAGAAGGTCAGGACCACTTGTTTTGCTTTACTCCAACCAATATCAATGCCACAATCAAAGCAAGCGATTTAGATGTCAACAACTTAGCCATTGGACTTCAAACCACCTGGTACACTGGCGCTGCAAGTGAAGGATCTGTACAAGTAGTACTCAGACATCAACCTGGTGTAAAAACAGGCTCATGTACACCTGGTGCAAGTGATATCGATATCCTCTTTCACACAAAAATTGAGTAGGGTTTGATACTGACAAAACATGGTAAATAGTTTGCGTATTCTATGTTGAAATTCAATATGAGTGGGCAAACTATTGATTTTTTTACGCTTTACTTAAAGCCAGATACAATGCTATTCCGCGAAAATGTCAATTGACCATTTCAACAAATAGCATTGTATCTATTGGTTTTATTCCAATGGGTTTTTTATGATTGTGATTGAGAAAAAATTAAGATGCTTAACGAATTATACGTTGGTATTATTTGCCTCTTAATAAGGATTCGTATTTACTTTGATCGGCTAATATGTGAATAGCTTCTAATACTTCATCATCTTCTTTCAACTGATTTTGCAATCTCCCTTTTTGAAAATAGTAACGGGTTACAATTTCGGCTTGAAGCAATTGCATGATTTCTTTTTTATTCTTGATTAAATCTTGTTTTTTATCGTGGTTGAGGGTTTTTTGAAGCATTTCAAAATCTTTTTTTACCCCATCAAAATAGTTTTCCTTCACTGCAATTTCCTTAAAGGCTACCAATGATTCTTCCGTTTTGGTTTTGTAAGAATAATCTTTTCCATCAAGCCATTTTACAAAATCGTTGAAATCGTTTTCTGAAATTTTAAAATCCTTAGGGGGGGCAATGCTTGGATGTGTTTTTACATATTCTGTGGCATAATCAAACGAAAATGATTTTGTAACCAAGGTCGAAATGATTCGCAATGCCTCTTTAGAAGTGGTTTTAATATCTGGATCAATACCGCCTCCGTCCATAACGGTTCGACCATTTTTGGTTTTAAATTTCGTTTTGATAGAGTCGGGTATTTCACCTACACTGCCATCTTCATTTCTGTGACTATAGTCAAGTGCTTGTATACAACGCCCACTTGGTGTATAATATTTTGCGGTAGTTACTTTTAATTTGGCATTGAATGAAAGCGATCGTGTGGTTTGCACCAATCCCTTGCCAAAGCTTCGCTGACCTATCACTACTCCACGATCTAAATCTTGCATGGTGCCAGCCACAATTTCTGATGCAGAAGCCGAATTTCTATTGGTCAAAACGGTTAAAGGTATTTTTTCGTCCCAAGGCGAACCTAAGGTTTTATAATCTTTGTCCCATTCAGCAGATTTCCCTTTGGTACTTACTACCAATTGATTTCCATTGATAAAAAGTCCACATATATTAACCGCTTCATCTAACAAACCACCTGGATTGTAACGCAAGTCTAAAATGACACCTTTTGTATTGGGATTGGCTTTTTTAAGACTGTCTAAAGCACTTCTCAATATACTTCCACATCGTTCGGTAAACTGTGTAAGCCTCACATAAGCATACTCATTTTGATCACCGACCATGCCTGCATAGGGCACACTGCTTACATTAATTTCTTCACGGGTGATGGTTTTTACACTCTCAGCACCTGTAAAGGCATCTTTTACTTTCAATTTGATTTGTGTACCAGGTGCCCCTTTCAAAAACTTACTCAAGTCTTCTATTTCTTTTCCTTTTGTACTTCTACCATCAATTTCGAGTATCAAATCACCCGCTTTCATCCCAGCTTTTGTTATGGGACTATTTTCATAAGGTTCGCTAATAGCCAGGTAATCATCTTTGATTCGTACAGTACTGCCAATACCCCCATATTTACCCGTGGTTTGAAATCGATAATCTTCAATGTCTTCTTCTGTAATGTAGTTTGTATAAGGATCAAGCTCTTCAAGCATTGCATCAATACCTGTTTTGACTAATTTGCCAGGCTGTATTGGATCTACATAATAAGTAGAAAGTTCTTTAAAAAGCGTCGTAAAAACCTCCAAATTTTTTGAAATCTCAAAATAAGAATCGGTGTCTTTTGCATTGACAAACAGCATGATGGTAATGCCTAATGCAATGCCCGCAAGGTATTTTTTAGTATGTTGGTATACTGATTTCATTATATATTGTAGAAAGACGTATGAAAAATTAAAAAAGTAAGTGCAAATTATTGAAAATTGTCATATAAAAATCCACATAGTTATCACAATGCTGTTAAAATAAATAAAAATAGGACAAACCTAAATATAATATGGATGTAAAAAAAGGGAACGTTGCATACAGACTTCCTTTTATATGCCAAATCATATTTTTTTATGTTGTTATCATCCCTTTTACATGATAAAAATACTTGAATAAAAAATAATTCTGCTTTTCAAAGTGATTATGCTTGTACCTAAGGGGTGGGTTTGTTTTAAGGTACCGGATCAAATCCATGACCTCCCCAGGGCGCACAACGCAATATCCTTTTTGCACTCAGCCATAAACCCTTTCCTATACCATGTTTTTGCAAGGCTTCTTTGGCATAGTCTGAGCAAGTGGGTATATACCTGCATTTACTGGGTCCTAACAAAGGTGATATGAGCATCTGATACAGTTTGATGAGCAGCACTAAGAATTGAAGGATGACCTTTTTCAAAAAATATATTTTTACGAAAATAATCTATATTTCTATTTGCCATCGATATAATATTAATAAAGGTTGCAACATATGTATTACTTTTGCCGCCCTTATGGCATTTAGCTTTACAGTGTACAACCATATTCAACAATTGCCCGATACCTGGCATCGAATGGCAGACAATAATCAGTCGTTCAGTTCGAATAAAATAGGTGTACAGGATTTAGCCAATATTGAGAACTTAACAAGCTACTATTTAATGGTTTCGGAAAATGATAAAATCATTTTCATTGCTTATTATCAATTATTATTTGTAAAGCCTATTCATTTTAATCTGGGGACTAAAAAAGTACAACAATTTTTTTTAGACCTCGCCCTAAAAATAGTCAAACCTACTTTGCTGGTTGCAGGTAATTTATTTAGGCACGATGAAAACTTTTTTCATTTCTCTCATGAAGTTTCACCCGAAAAAAAAGCAGGGATTTATCAGGAAGCATTAAATTATATGATTGCTCATACCAATGCATCAGGCATATTTCTGAAAGATATACCCGCTGAAATAGCCACCGGCATACAAACTGATTCTAGTTATATCGCCATGCAGGATGATATTTCGATGGAACTGAAAATACCTGAACATTGGAAATCATTGGGTGATTATGAAAAAGATTTAAAACATAAGTACCTGCAACGAAGTAAAAAAATGCGAAAGGCATTTACAGGGGTTCGTATTCGAGAACTGAATGAACAAGATCTCCATCAATATGCTACTGACATCTACAAACTATATGTACAAGTAACGCAAAAACAAATCGTGCGTATGGGTATGTTGAATGAAGCCTTTTTTTTAAAACTCAAAGATGCTTTCAAAAATCATTACCGGGTATGTGGATTTTTTTTAGATGACAAACTCATCGCATTTTCATCAGCCATCCTTCATGATTCAATTTATGATATGAATTATATAGGCATAGATTATGCGTATAACCAATCACATCATTTATATTTCAATATATTATTTCATTGTTTAGAAAGTGCCATCGAAACCAATGCATCTACCTTGATACTGGGACGTACGGCATTGGAAGCGAAAGCCATTATGGGATGTACGCCCGATTATCGGTTTAGTTTTTACAAGCTTCGCAATGCAATCGTCAATTGGTTTTTTCAACGCGTTTCAGCTTATTTCAGTGAATCACAAGGCGATAAATGGAAAGAAAGACATCCGTTTAAATCATCCTTTTATCTTTAATTTTTTTGTAGTTTAAAGTTGGCTTGTACTTTAAAAGGGAAATCAATTTCTTTATTAAATTCAAATTTATTGATTTCCATATTTAGGTAAGCCGCTCCTTTCACATCTTGTATATGATAGTCGCGGATAGTAGACATTTTAAATTGATCTTCTACTTTATATTCACTCATATTAATCAATATAGAACTTGATGAAATAGGTCGCATGGTTTGCAATTGAATCTGCTTCAAAGAGCTATCTGCTTTGTTATAGGAAAGCTGATTGGTAAAATCAATTCCTTTGATAAAAAAAGTAGAAATCCCCGCCAGCTCTTTGATATCGGTAATTTTACCATCAATGGCAATCGCATTTCCAAGAATGATTTCTTGTAAGGTGAAAAAATCTACATCAATATTGATGAGTTTTTGTAAATCCTTAAACGAATATAAATAAACCCGTTTGTTAAACTTATCAATGGCTTTTACACTATCGGGTGTTATATATGCCCTGGCCACTTCACCTACAATCGGAACTTGTAAGCTGGCCCAAATAATTTCATTTTTGCTTAATCTAAAGTTGACGGTAAAATTCTGTTTCTGTTCTGCAGACTCATAATGCATTTTAGCTTTGAGCTGCAAGGTTTTATAATCAATGCTATTGTATCCGATGATTTTTCTGGCCAGTAAGGTGTCGTAAGTAGGAATATGTAATGTATCTTTTTTTACCAGTACCGTTGAATCAATTTTTAGGCTTGGTGTTTTTTCTTTTTTAACCTCTTTTTTTTCTTCACGTTTCTCTTTACGCTCTACCTTTTTTTCATTTTTTACAAAAAAAGGTTTTACAAATTTGCAACTTGCAAACAGCATCATCATAACCAACACAAACCCTAAATTAATTTTCATACAGCTTTCCTTCATTCATTTTTTTATTAAGCAAAGGAGAGTCTTCTCCTTTTTCTTTGGCCTTCTTCCAATTTTCTTTTGCTTTGTCCACCTCATTAAGCTTATAGTATATATCGCCTAAGTGTTCATATAAGGTGCCATCTTCCTGACCACCTGCTTTAATAGCCTTTTCTATATAATCTTTTGCTTCAGTATATTTACCTTGCTGATAAAGTATCCATCCATAGGTATCTAAAAACGATTTAGAATCGGGTTGTAGCTGTAAGGATTTTTTAGACATTTTTTCTGCCTTGTCTAATTTATTTTTTCGCAACGAAAGATAATATGCATAGTTGTTGAGGGTAGTGGCATCGTCTGGTAATATTTTTAACGCTTTTTCAAAACAACTATCACTCAATTCATACTTTTGGGTCGCATTATAGGCATCCCCAAGTGAAGCATAAATCTGTGCATACAATAGTGGATTTTCAGGTTCCAGTTCAGCGGCTTTATTTAATGGAATTAAAGCTTTATCAGCTTCCTTTTTTTGCAAATACGTTACCCCCATAAAAAAATAAGGCATCGGATTATTGGGAAAATAGCTAATGCATTGGTTGCCATAACTCAATACACTATCGTGCATTTGCTGGTCTAAATAAATAGACATAATCTGACTCCAAATATTAAATTTGGACTGATCGAGTTTTAAATATTTTTTATATTCTGTAAGGGCCTCATTATACTTTTTACCATAATAAAGTACATCTGCATAAAGGGCCATTGCATCTTTATTTTCAGGCGATTCCTCAGAAATTGATTTTGCCATTTCAATAATCTGATTTCTTTCGATTGAAGTATCATTTTCTAATTTCTGCAATGAAGGAATGATCAATGCTATTTTTGTTTCTACATCCAAGTTTTTGTTTTTCATCACTTGTTGCATAAACTTATTGTACTGTTCTGTATTTTTATTTTCAAGATAATATTGAGCGAGTGCTACTTGCGCCAAAGGTTCATTTGGGTATTTTGCTTCCAGCTCTTCGTACATCTTAGCTGCATTTGCTTGCTGATTACCGGTTTCGTAAACATCTGCCATCATGATAATATACTGGGCACCATTCGGCTCTACATCGCGCAATTTTTTTAGCTCTGCAATGGCCAAATCCGTTTTGCCCATTCGTTGATACAATGATTTTTTTTGAATGATTAGGTCTTCATTAAAACCTGATTTTTTTTCCAATTCATTCAGCGACTCTATGGCTTTTTCATATTCCTTTGATTTTACATAAAGCATGGCTTTACGATATAAATACTCTTCGTTATCTGGATTCTTTTTAATTAAAGCATCATATTGATTTTCGGCTTGCTTAGCATTGTTGGTATACTCCAATAATTGTGTATACAGTTCTTGAAAATATTTATTGTCGGGATCTATTTTTGTAGCCAGTGCCGCATATTTCACGGCATTGTTGATTTCCTTTTTTTGAAAATAAATGCGCGCCATATTGTAATAGGCTGTTGCATTGTTTGTATTTTTTTTCACATACTCCAAGTAAAGCTTTAAGGCAACTACATTATTACCTGCAAGCCTTGCTTTTTCTGCATCAAAAAACAAAGTCAAATCTTTTTGTGCGTCTGCCTTTTCATTAAGTTGATTAGCTGTTCCTTTTGTGGTGGAAGAAACAGGCTTTTTACTCACTTTACATGAAGCAAAAAGTATTAACAGGGCCGCTATGAAATGAATTTTTCTGTTCATTAATATTTGAATGAGTAATCGCCAAGACTTAATTCTTCTGATTTGGCTTGGCAATTTACATGATTCCCCAGCAATGATTTATGAATTACAGAATTCTTAACACATGAATGATCGCCGATAATACTATTTGCGATGATTGAATTTTCAACAATTACATTGTTTTCAAGTGAGGTATGTGGCCCTATCACTGCATTCCTTACCACTACATGTTCACCAATGAAACAAGGCGCGATGATGGTGCTATTTTCAATGACAGCTGAGGGATTTATTAAATTTTCAGTATGTTGTTTTATTTCTAATATTCTTTCGAGGGTGTATAAGGTGGCATCTTTATTACCACAGTCGAGCCATTCAGTTACCTGATCACTATAAAACTTCAACCCTTTAACTTTCATATTTTCCATGGCATCTGTTATCTGAAATTCGCCTTTTATTTTGATGTCATGGTCTATGAGATATTGTAGTTCATTTTTAAGATTCTGACCATCTTTAAAATAATACACACCAATAATGGCTAAGTCAGACACAAATTCTTGTGGTTTTTCAATAAACTCAGTGATGATGCCATCCTCATTCATTTTTACAACCCCAAATGCAGATGGATCTGCTACTTTTTGTGTCCAGATAATGGCATCTTTTGAAGTATCTATAGAAAAGGATGCTTTAAACAAGGTATCAGCAAATGCAATAAAAGTATTGCCGTGTAAGCATTCAGATGCGCATAAAATAGCATGAGCAGTACCAAGAGGTGTTTCCTGGTAAAATATTTTACCCTGAGCCCCAAATTTTTCAGCCACTGCGATCAAGTTTTTTTCTGCTTCCTCCCCAAAAGCCCTGCTAATAACAAAGGCAATTTCTTCTACCTGTTGATCAGTGGTTTTCACAATATCTTCTACGATGCGATGTACCATCGGCTTGCCTGCAATGGGAATTAATGGTTTAGGAGTTGTAACGGTGTGTGGTCTCATACGTTTACCCATGCCTGCCATTGGAATTATGATATTCATTTCTATGCTGTTTGTTTAGTTATTATAAAAGGTTTATTTATTTAAGGAGTTAAGGTTGAAAATGCCTTGCGAAATAGGATTTAATTCATTTTACATCAGCCGGTACTTCCAAATCCGCCTGCGCCTCTTTGTGTTTCGTTTAAATGATTGGTTTCAATCCAGGATGCATTGCTATAGGGAGCAATAACCATTTGAGCGATTCTATCGCCATGTTTGATTTGTTGTATTTCATTGGAAAGATTAATTAATAACACTTTTATTTCACCTCTATAGTCGCTATCAATGGTACCGGGAGTATTGAGACATGTGATACCAAACTTCATTGCCAAGCCACTCCTGGGTCGTATTTGCGCCTCATACCCTATAGGCAAAGCGATATACAATCCTGTAGGAATTAATTTTCTTTCCAATGGCATGAGGCTTTCATTCTCAGACAAAAAAGCGCAAATATCCATTCCGGCCGAACCCATCGTTTGATAGGAAGGCAAGGGATTGGTGCTTTTATTAATAATCTGAATTTCCAAAGTTAAGTTGCGAATTTAAGATGAAAACCTGATATTGTGAAATGGCAATTTATGAGCGGTATATTGATTGATAGTTGTTAAACTTCTATGTCTCCTTTAAACACAAATTCAGCCCCGCCACTTAAATGTACATTCTTTACTCCATGATTATTGTCTGCCTCAAACAAAACTTGCAATTGTCCCCCCAAGGTTTTTACATTGACTTGTTGAGGGCCATTTGCTTCAGCACAAAATGCGATGGCTGCTGCAGTGACCCCCGTACCACATGAAAGGGTTTCATCTTCTACTCCCCGTTCATAAGTTCTAACAAAAAGGGTATCATTTGACAAAACCTCCACAAAATTGACATTAATCCCTTCATCCTTATATTTTGGACTATATCGTATCAACTTGCCTTCTTTTTTCATATCCATTTCATCTACATATTCTGTAAAATGTACATAATGTGGAGAGCCGGTATTTAATTCAAAATAGGTATCATTTTTTATTATGTGGGTAACATCATTCATTTTCAAACACACATTTCCTTGATCATCAATGGTAGCGGTATGCTTTCCGTCAATCGCCTGAAAAATTGCACTTGTTGATATCAAACCGAGTTTTTTAGCAAATGCAGTGATACATCTTCCTCCATTGCCACACATGGTACTTTCATTGCCATCACTGTTATAATATTTCATTTCAAAATCAAATTCATTACTTGTGTTGAGCAACATTAAACCATCAGCACCTATCCCAAAATGTCTATCACAAAGAAATTTCACTTGTTCAAATGTGATGTTTGAATAGTTACTATCTCTGTTATCAAGGATGATAAAATCGTTGCCAGTACCCTGATATTTATAAAAATGAATTTGCATGTTGTATGATGATTATTTGTGATTGGAAGATTTACGATATTGTTTCAATAATTTCCAGGCTTCGTTTGATCATTTGCTCAACGCTTTTTTTACCATCTTTGGTAAATGTTTTGCTGATGCGGTTTGCTACAATGGTATTGAGCGCAAGACATCGATGACCAAATATTTTTCCCAAGCCGAAAATAGCAGAGGTCTCCATTTCAAAATTTGTAATTCGGTGCGTTTCAAATTGAAAGCTTGAAAGCTTATTTACCAACTCAGGAAATTGCAAGTTTGCCCGCACTACCCTTCCTTGAGGTGCATAAAAACCAGGACAGGTTACAGTAATACCATGATGATAGCCATCGTTAAAATGAGCCAGCAAATCGGCAGAACCCTTAGCTGTATAAGGCACAATATTTGTATCTCTAAGTTCCACATGTTGCACAAATGCCTGACAAAGTTCCTGCTCATGTGGTGAATTTTCAAGTCTATAATAATGTAACACATTGTCCAGACCGATACCATAACTCGATGCCACCAAACTATCAACGGGAATATCAGCTTGCAAACTGCCAGAAGTGCCCATACGAATAATATTCAACGATGTCAATTGTGGCTTTACGGTACGTGTTTCAAAATCAATATTCACCACCGCATCTAGTTCATTCATCACAATGTCAATATTATCAGGGCCAATACCACTTGAAAGTACCGTCAATCTCTTTTTGCCAATATATCCTGTATGTGTTACAAATTCACGATGTTGTGTTTGAAATTCAATAGTATCAAAATATTTTGACACCTCTTTCACTCGGTTAGGATCACCCACTGTGAGGACGGTATCTGCCAAATCATCTTTTGATAGGTTGATATGATACACCCTGTTATCAGGTGTTAGTATAAGTTCTGATTCACTTATCATGGTAAAAAATAATTAGATACAAAAGTAATACGAAATAGCTTGAATATGCACTTCAATATGACATCAACTAATTTCAAACTGTAGAAATAAAACCCAGGAAGTATTCCAAACAGCATAGATATTTGCCACATTAACTTATTCGTGATAAATATTATTACATTTATTTTTAGGGTAAAATATAATTTGAAATGGGTATAATACCCATGTACAATAGGCATACTCGTATGGACATATTTTTTTGATACGTTAAAACTTTATTTCAATCGATATATTGTAATGTTAGATTTAGTACATATTGGTTTATTTTATAAATTACATTGTTATAACTTTGTGTAGATACTTGTAATCAACATGCACTATCGATTTATTTGTTTCGTATGTAATCATTGGCTTTTCTTTTTTATCATGATATTCTATGGACAAAATACACAGGCACAAATTGTCAATATTGAAAAGGAAAGAATCAAAATACATGACAGTATAGGTATTTTGGGCAAGGTAAGTGCTACCATGAACATCACAAAAAATAAAAATTTACTGGTGAATGCAGATTTTAATCCGCATTTACAATATAAAAATCGCAAACATTTATTGCTTGCTGTAGCTCAGATTGAATATGCGGCCCTTGACAAAAAGATGCTCAGCAGTGGAGGTTTTGTTCACCTTCGATATAATTATGCATTGTATCGTAATATCAAAGCTGAATGCTTTACACAAATACAATACAACAAAGTATGGAATATGCCTTTACGTTTTTTATTGGGGGCTGGACCAAGGTTTAAATTACTCGATATACAAAAAAATCGTTTTTATTTCGGCCCTTTATATATGTATGAAATGCAAGAAGTAAAAACAGATAATTATACCCAACACAATCATCGTATGTCTGCATATTTAAGTTGGAATATGGATATAAATAATCAATTATTTTTTTCGGGAACTGTATATTATCAACCCTTACTTATTGGATTTCAAAATTATAGAATTACCAGTTTGGGAGAACTGAGTATTGCTGTTTCGAAGCACTTTACCTTTGATAATCGTTTTACAATTATTTTTGATCAAACCCAAACCACTGATGTACCGATACAAACCTATCGATATACTGCAGGGCTTGGGTATAAATTTTAAATGGATACTGATTAAACAGTTAAATGCATTCAACTGTTTTTATCTTAGGAAATGATATGCCAAAAATTAGTTATATCAAGACTGTACATACATATTCATTAAAGTATTTTATTTTAAAAAGGTCTCATATCCACTTCAAATGCCAGATAGACCAAATACGATATGCTAAAATACAATATGTGTAGGCATATCCTGTAGTCTATATCATAAATGTATTTGCGATCACTTCTTCCTCACGATTAAATCTTTCAAATTTGGATTTGGTAATTATTAAATTAATAGTACATTTGCAAACCTTAGGGTCTTGTAGCCGAGTGGCTAGGCAAAGCTCTGCAAAAGCTTCTACACCGGTTCGAATCCGGTCGAGACCTCTCAAAAATCCCGATTATTTCGGGATTTTTTTTTAAACCCAGATTTTGACTAAAAATAAATATACTTGGTATTACTTAACTAATACCAAATGTATTTAATACCGACTGTAAATCTTTAATAGTCTAATGTCGGCTATGGCCTCATTGTTCTTAACACATTTATCATCGGCATTTACAATTGTAAAATTCTAATATTGTTTTGACTATTTTAGAATTACAATTTGTATAACAAGCAGTCGTAAATATATCGATATAAAGCCTATAAACATTGCATCAAACGAATTACAATGAGTCTATCTTTATTGTGTCGTTGGTATAGGAAATAAGTGAATATCAATTAACATGAAATGCTCACTTAAATAGACCGCATAGCATCAAATCAAAAAGTAAAGTAGAATTTAAATATACTTGTCTACAAGCATACTTATTAAAACCAGGGGTAAGTACACAAATGATGAAAACATTACTTTCCTGGCCATGTTATCAGAATTATCTTTTAAAAACTGATAGGAATTATAGAGCATCCAAACGGCACCTAATAACAAACCAACCACGGTAATAGGTCCACCTAAGCCAGCCATCAAAGGTAACATACTCATAGGTACTAATACTGCACTGTATAATACACATTGAAATGCTGTAAAGTAACCCACCTTTTCAATACGAGGCAACATCTTCATGCCAGCTTTTGTATAATCTTCATGGGCGATCCATGCAATAGACCAAAAATGAGGAAATTGCCAAAAAAACTGTATGATAAATAAAGTCCATGCTGCCAAACTACCAATATGATTTGTGGCAGCAGCCCAACCAATCAAACAAGGAAGTGAACCAGGAATAGCACCTACCAAAACAGAAATTGATGATATTTTTTTTAAGGGCGTATACACTGCTACATATAATACATAACTAATGAGCGATAACAATGCACTTAAAGGATTAAAATAATAATATAAAATGGCTAATCCTGCAATCAATGAAAGTGAAATGAAAATAATGGCCTCCAATAAGCTCATACGCATATCAGGTAAAGGTCGATTCATCGTCCTTTTCATGATTTTGTCTGACTTAATTTCTAAAAGTTCGTTAGAGGCATTGGCCGCTGCTGTAACACATAAACCGCCTAATAATAGTAATAAAACATTGGTAAGTGTAACATGCAAATCAGGTACTATCATGTAACCAACCACACTTGAGAAAACCACAAGTAAACTCAGATTCAACTTCGTCAGTTGCTGATAATCCTTTATTTTTTGTATTATCAGCATGGGTATTCTTACAAGAAAATGGGTGATTTGCAAATTTGACAGTTCTATTTAGTGATGTTCATCCGCTTCGCCTTCACGTAAAGGGATATGTTGCGGAATGAAATCGCCACCTTCACCATTATCTTTATAGTCGTAAGCCCAACGATGTACTTCAGGTATTGGTCCATCCCAGTTACCATGTCCAGGTAAAATAGGTGTAGTCCACTCTAAAGAGTTTGCTTTCCAAGGATTTGGATCTGTTACTTTTCTACCTTTCCAAACACTTACGAAATAGTTAAATACAAATAATAATTGAGCAAAAAATACAATAATTGCAGCAACAGAGATCATTTGATTTAATTCACCAAATTGTTTGAATGATTCCCAAGCACTGTATTCATAATATCTACGTGGCATACCTGCAACACCTTCATAATGCATTGGCCAGAAAATTACATATGCCCCTACAAATGTGATGAAAAAGTGTACATATCCCAATGTATTATTCATAAAGCGACCATACATTTTAGGAAACCAATGATAAATACCTGCAAACATCCCAAAGAATGCAGAGATACCCATTACGATATGAAAGTGGGCTACTACGAAGTATGTATCATGTAAGTGAATATCTAAAGCTGAATTACCAAGGAATAAACCTGTTAAACCACCAGAAATAAACAAGGAAACAAAGCCTAATGCAAACAACATGGCAGGGGTAAAACGTATATTCCCTTTCCAGATTGTGGTAAGCCAGTTAAATACTTTTACCGCAGATGGAATCGCGATCAATAAAGTAAGCAATACAAATATACCGCCTAAGAAAGGACTCATACCTGTTACAAACATATGATGTGCCCATACGAGGAAGGCTAAAACAGTAATACCTATCAGAGATAATATCATCGCAAAATAGCCAAAAATTGGTTTACGTGAATGGGTAGATAATATTTCAGAAGCCATACCCATAGCTGGCAACATGATAATATACACCTCTGGATGTCCTAAGAACCAAAATAAATGTTGATATAAAATGGCAGACCCACCTACATTTGGTAAAGCTCTTCCAGCAATAAATATTTCAGAAAGATAAAAACTGGTACCTGCATGACGATCAAATAATAATAATACTGCTGCTGACAATAAAACCGGGAAAGATAATACTCCTAACACGGCAGTAAACAAGAAAGCCCAAATGGTTAAAGGCATACGTGTCATACTCATGCCTTTAGTACGCATATTCAATACTGTAACTATATAATTTAAGCCACCCAGCAATGAAGAAATAATAAAGAATGCCATACTCACAAGCCATAAATCCATCCCTAATCCTGAACCCATTGACGCTTCTTTTAAAGCACTCAAAGGAGGATAAGTAGTCCATCCACCAGATGCTGGACCTGTATTAATAAATAATGATGAAAACATCACCACACTAGCCAATGCAAAAAACCAATAAGATAGCATATTTAAAAATGGGGATGCCATATCACGAGCGCCAATCTGTAGGGGGATTAAGAAGTTACTAAAAGTACCACTTAAGCCACCTGTTAATACAAAGAACACCAAAACAGTACCATGAATGGTTACCAAACCGTAGTACATTTCAGGATCCATTTTACCACCTCTAGCCCACTCTCCTAAAAACTTAGAAAGAACAGAAAAGGTTTGATCAGGAAAACCAAGTTGTAATCGAAAGAAAACAGACATTAAACCACCTGCTATCGCCCAAAACATCCCTGTGATTAAGAACTGGCGTGAAATTATTTTGTGATCCATGCTGAACACATACTTCGAAAGAAAATGTTGTTTATGCTCATGGTGTGCATGTTCATGATGTGCATGTGCATCATGCGTATCATGTGTATGTGTATCGTGTTGTATAGTTGCTTCGTTACTCATTATAAAATAATCTTTTATTTAATATTCATTGTTATACTTTTTGCTGAATCCACTTTGGGTGCTTCAGCAGCTGGTGCTTCTGTAGTATGATTTTGGGCATAGTATGACTGTTGCTTAGCTAACCAAGCATCATGTTCAGCTTGTGTTTCTACAATAATGACAGCGCGCATAGAATAATGGCCTTTACCACACATTTGGTCACAAGAAAGTTCATATACAAAATTCTCATTGCCAGTAATTTTCTTCATTTCTTCGGTAGTAATGATAGGTGTAAACCAAAGTCTACTGGTGATACCAGGTACAGCATCCATTTTCATTCTAAAATGTGATAAACCAACATCATGAATTACATCGCGTGATCCAATGAGCAATTCTACTGGTTTATCTTTTATTAATCTTAATTCACCATTGGGAACAATGATATCATCCATGTTTTTTTGATCTTTCCAATCTAATCCAAGAATATTATCTTTATCGTTGATATTGGTAAAGTATCTTTTACCTAATACCCCATCAGGTCCAGGATAACGAGATATCCAGTTAAATTGCTTACCTACAATTTCAATTTGCATAGCTCCTTTAGGTGCTTCAGAAGTCATGGTAAACCATGCTTTTAAACCAATGGCAACCAATACTGCCATAGCGATTGCAGGGATAGTTGTCCAAACCAATTCAAGTTTTGTACTATGGGCAAAATGAAAAGGTACTTTCTCACCAGTTCTTTGGTATTTATAGGCAAACCAAAATAATAAAATCTGAGTCAATACAAATATGAAACCAGTTACCATCAAGGTTACAAAAAACATGAAATCATAGTTCTTACCATGATCTGATGCAGCTTGAGGAGCCATGAGAGGCATCATATATCGATGACAAGCATAGATACCTACAAAAAAAGCGACCATCAAAACCAACATGGAAAACGCCAATATTTTATTTCTTTTTTTATCGAATACTTCCTCTCCTTGTATACGAGCTACCATTTCGCTTGAACGTGCCACTTGATAAAGCACTACGAAAATTAAAGCTACCAACAATACTAACAATAATCCTGACATATAAATTTCTTTTTAAATAATTTAGCTAATATGTATAATTGTTTCTTTAAATAATGGGTTATTTTGAGGAACCAATGGTGCTTTTGTAAGTTTGTTACTTACCAAATACATCACTAATCCAACAAAACCACAAACGATTCCTATTTCAAACCAACCTAATTTCCAATGTTCTTGCACGGTTGCAGGCATTACCATTTGATAAAAATCAATCCAATGCCCTACTAAGATGATAATAGCTACCAAAGTTACTACAAAATAATTTCTTTTATTCGGTCTAGGCATAAGTATTAAAATAGGACAAACAAAGTTTAAGATAATGTTTAACCAATAAAATATTCTGTAAGGGCCATGCATTCTAATTTGAAAGTAAACGGTTTCTTCAGGAATATTGGCGTACCAAATAAGCATGAATTGCGAAAACCATAAATAAGTCCAAAAAATACTAAAGGCAAACATAAATTTTCCTAAGTCATGAATATGCTCAGTTGAAACTACTTCTAAATAATGATGACGTTTGATATATAAAACCCAAAGCATGATCATACTCATACCACTTACAAATGAACTTGCAAAGGTGTACCAGCTAAACATGGTTGAAAACCAATGTGAATCAAGACTCATAATCCATAACCAAGGAATGGTAGATGCCAATGACAATGCAAATACAAAAATGAAACCTGCAGAAATGTTGAAATTTTGCCAATAGGTTTTAGTGCTTCCTTTGGTTTCTGTATCTTGTCTTACCGATAGTTGTCTGATTTTAATTCCAAACCAGCTCCATAAAACAAGAATTAATATTGTCCAAAATGTAAAGAATGATTTTGATAAGAAAAAGTTTTTGAGGGCATTGAGTGAATTATGGGGATTATATCCATCTTTTAACCATGCATAAATATGAAAATTGTCTGTCCATACCAGGGTTAACAAAATGATACCTACAATAAGCGCAAATACCCAAACCACACTTCCGATGGCTTCTGGAATTCTTCTAAATGAAACAATCCAAGCACCTTGTGCCAGGGTTACAGCACTTAATATAAATACACTCGCTAATGAAATCAACAGAAAGAAAATACTGTTTTGTAACAGTACAGCCCAAAATCTGTTTTGACTTAATTGCTCTTTAGATAAAAGCAATGCAATAACACCAGCTATTAAAGTAATAACACCTATACCTAATAATACCATACTGGTGGTCTTTAGCTTTGCAGGTACTTTAAACTCTTGATTTAACATCTCAAATATTTATTTTATGAATGATCTTAATTATTTATGTTCTTTTTTCTATTTTTTAGGTTCTGTGTTTGGTGTAGCTGTTGCTGTTGGGGCTTTTGCTTCCACTTTTACTGAATCTTTTGGTGCTGAACTTGTCATACCAGCCACCATGGTAAATGGCGCTCCTCCGTTCTCACTTTGAATTTTTTTAATATAAGCCACTACTTGCCATCTTTGTTTAGTATCTAATTGGCTGGCATAGGATCCCATGGCATTTTTACCATAAACGATACCGTGATAAATTCTACCAGAAGACATCGCTAAATATTTTTCACCACTTTTTAAATTTGCTGGCATTGCCACAAATTTACCGCTGCTGTATAAAGGACCATTACCGTCTAATGCAGTACCATGACAAATACCACAATAAATCATATATAAACGTTTACCTTCTTCTACATCTTTTTCTGTCAAATCAAATTTGCAGGTATTCGCATTTGCTAATAGAGTATCATTTTCAGCAATATGATCAGGTAATGCTTGTTCACGTGCAACAGTTCCTTTCACAGGCATTTTATTGTATGAACCTTTAGCGTCTTCAATTTTTTCAGTGCCGTTGTAATAATCGACAGCTCTTGAATACACCATATCAGGTGCGTATACCCTACCCGGTTTTCTGTTGTATTCGCTACATGACACGATCAATGTGGTAACAGCTACAAATAGAATATATATTATACTTTTTTTCATTTTAATTTATGCTAGTTGTTGTTGAATTTCGTAATCTTCTTTTTTATCAAATCTGCCATACCACCAATCAGATTCTGCTACTTGTATATTTGTTTCTTCAGCACCTGTCGACTTTAAAAACATTTCAGTTTCTGAAGCATTGGTGTCATTCACTTCAATAACCATTACAAACTTATCATCGGTTTGACGAGGATGAAAAATATGTTTTTTTACACCAGGCATGATTTGATTTAAATAACAAAAAGTGAGTACCATACCTACCGCTGCAAACAATACTGTCAACTCAAAGGTGATAGGTATAAACGCAGGCAATGGAAACATAGGTTTACCCCCAAAATTTTGTGGCCAATCTGTTGTGAATATCCACCCCATAAAACCAAGTGCTGTGCTTGTGCCCGTAATGCCATAGATAAAACCAGCAATATGCAAATCACTTTCTTTTTCACCCAGGGCTTCATCCAATCCGTGTACTGCAAATGGTGTGTACACATCATGAATTTTATATCCCGCACTACGTACTTTTTTTACTGCAGGAAACAATACTGCTTCATCGTCAAATACTGCTACTGCAAATTTTTTTATACTCATATTTCTTGTTGTTTCAGGTTTTTTTAGAATCTGTTTTAAATTAATGGTGATGTAACTGTTCTTCTAAAAAATGTTCATCACTTTTCTCTTCTATCGGATGCATTTTATCTTTAAAGTTTTGACCACTTGTCTTCAATATAAATTTAATCTCTGCAATAGCGATTACAGGGAAATATTTCGCAAATAAGAAATAACAGGTAAAGAATAAACCAAACGAGCCCAAATAGAACCCAACTTCTGGCCAACTAGGTGTGTAATAACTCCAGCTACTTGGTAGATAATCTCTATGTAGTGACATGATGATTACAAAACGCTCAAACCACATACCGATGTTCACAATGATACTCATAAAGAAAGTAAACCATACATTTCTTCTTAATTTTTTAAACCAGAATAATTGAGGCGATACCACATTACAAGTCATCATCGCCCAATATGCCCACCAATAAGGTCCCATTACACGTAAACGGAAAGCTTCTTGTTCCCATAATACACCACTGTAATAAGCAATAAACAACTCTGTTAAATAGGCAACACCAACAATAGACCCCGTAAGTACAATTACTTTATTCATGGCCTCAATATGACCAATCGTGATATATTCCTGAAGATTAAGTACTTTACGGGTAATTACTAATAAGGTTTGTACCATAGCGAAACCAGAAAATACCGCACCTGCTACGAAATAAGGCGGGAAAATGGTTGTATGCCAACCTGGTACTATAGAAGTAGCAAAGTCAAAAGATACTATTGTATGTACTGAAAGTACAAGAGGAGTACTTAAGCCAGCTAATACAAGTGATAACATTTCATGACGTTGCCAGTGTTTTGCGCTACCAGCCCAACCAAATGAAGCATATCCATAAGCCATTTTTCTGAACTTGGTTTTGGCACGATCTCTTAAGGTTGCAAAATCAGGAATTAAACCTGAATACCAAAACAATAAAGAAACGGTAAAATAAGTTGAAATCGCAAATACGTCCCAAAGTAAAGGAGAGATAAAGTTAGGCCACAAAGGTCCTCTTGTGTTACCATAAGGTAATACAAAAAATGCATCCCATACACGACCCATATGCCAAATAGGAAATTGACCTGCACACATTACCGCAAATATGGTCATCGCCTCAGCAGCTCTGTTTACACCAGTACGCCAACCTTGTCGGAATAGCAATAATATCGCTGATATCAGGGTACCCGCATGACCAATACCTACCCACCATACGAAATTGGTAATATCCCAACCCCAGCCGATTGTTCTGTTTAAGTTCCACACACCCGTTCCCCAATACACTTCCCAAGTTACACTAAATACACCAAACATGAGGAGTGAGAAAGAAAGCCAAAAACCCATTGTCCAAAGTTTGGTTGGTTTATTTTCAATAGGTGCGCAAATATCTTCAGTAATCTGATGATAATTTTTGCTGCCATCTACCAATGCTTCCCTAATTGTCGATTCGTACTTTAAATGCATATCTTTTTTGTTTTTTTCTCCAAAAGTTATTTAAACTGTTGTTAGATATATTTTTATTTTTTAAGCATGCGTTGCATGAGCTTCATGTTTTTCCTTTTCAGGATTTACACTTTGCAAAACACTCGCATTTCTAATTTTTGATAAATAATTTACATTCGGTAAAGTATGTATGTCTTCCAATACATGAAATACCCTTTCTTTTTGTTCTTCGTATCTTAATTTGTATATCGCACTTTCTTTATCGTTTACATTGCCAAACACGATTGCATCAGCTGGACATGCTTGTTGACAAGCTACTTTTGCTTCGCCATCTTTCATGGTTCGACCTTGTTTTTTAGCGGTTGCTTTTGCACCTTGTAGTCTTTGTACACAGAAACTACATTTTTCCATTACACCACGACTTCTTACTGTAACGTCAGGATTTAATACCATACGTGTAATGTTGTCATTGATATCATCTCTTCTTCCATCTTCATATACATTATCTTCAAAGCAATCAGCCTCATTCCAGTCTCTCCAGTTGAAACGACGTACTTTATAAGGGCAGTTATTAGCACAATATCTTGTACCAATACAACGATTATAAGCCATTTGATTGATACCTTCACTGCTATGATTGGTTGCATTTACCGGACATACATTTTCGCAAGGTGCATTGTCGCAATGCTGACAAATCATTGGTTGAAATAATGTTTGGATACTATCTGGTTTTGTAGGATCTCCTGCAAAATATCGGTCAATACGAATCCAATGCATATCATGCACCAGCAAAATTTGATTTTTACCAACTACAGATACATTATTTTCTGCCTGGCAAGCTATAGTGCATGATCCGCAACCAGTACAACTACTTAAGTCAATACTCATACCCCATTTCATACCCAATGATTCATGGTTTGGATACAAAGTACCGTTTTCACGATAGGCTTGTTGCCAATCTGCTTCGGTTTTGGTAGGTGCGTGAGCTGCCTCACCACCCTCCGCTGCATGAGCGCCACCATGTTCTTCTCCATGAGGTGCATCAAAACTATGGGTAAAATGCTCTAAAGATGATTTACGTTCGTTATATAGTTCGTTAGGATCTTTTTTAAATTCTTCTAAAGTAAATTCATGAATGATTGGTCTATCATTTTGATAGCTATGATGGGTTTGCGTGATGGCTAACTCATAAACTTTTCCTGTATTTGATAGTTCTACATTTGACGCATAGTAAGAAGGATTACCCATTGCATCTCTGCCAACAAATGGATAAACATTTACCCCGGTACCAGCAGCAGCACGACCAACCCCTTTATCTCTACCATACCCTACTGCTACACCAATTACATCATCATGCATACCAGGAAGCACCAAAACAGGTAGTTTTAATTCAACGCCATTGGCTTTGATTGAAAATACTTTCTTTTCACGTTGTACTTCATTTAAATCGGTGTGTTCAGCACCCATTTTTTTAGCACGATTAGGCGACATCAATACATAATTGTCCCAGGTACATTTTGTAATTGGGTCAGGCATTTCCTGCAACCATGGATTATTACTCCATACACCTCCGCGGCCAATACCTATTTTATCATAAATAACTAAGTCTACTTTATCGGCAGCGCTGGCTTTGATGCTTGCGATTGCAGCACTGGCTGTAGCTACATTGCCAGAAAATGCTGCACTGGTCATAGGCATTGTTTCTGGTTCAGCGATGCCTGATTGAATGGCAGCATCAAAAGCTGGTTCACTTCCTAATTTTGCAATCCAATAATTTTTTACAAAATCGTAATGGGTGGTGTTATTACCAGCCCATTTCAATAATGATTCTTCCCATGCTCTTGTTTTGAACAATGGCGCAATGGTAGGTTGCATCCATGAGGTATACCCACTATGTGAAGATGCATCACCCCAACTTTCTAACCAATGGTGCGAAGGCGCTGCCACTTTACAAAGTTGTGTTGTTTCATCTAAGCGGTCGTTAAATGATAAGGATAATTTTAATTTACCAATACCTTCCTTAATCAAACTACCGTTGATATTATCATATACAGGATTGCAATCATAAAACATCACAGCTCCCACCTGACCTGCTTTTAAGGCAGCGGCAAAAGTGTTCATATCAGTATCATTGCCTTTTTTAGTGTTGTTTGTACTGCCAAATGATATGGTAGTTCCATAAGCACCAATGGCATTATTAATCGCGTTGACGATAGTTTGTATATTGGCATCATTGCTACCACATACCACTAAGGCATTGCCTTTGTTGGCATTAAGGTCTGTAGCAATTTTTTTGATTAATTCGTTGATTGCCGGACTTACATTCGCAGCACTCCCACTTAAAGCATTGTAAATAGCTAATGCTACAGCGCCATATTGTGAAGGTAAGCAAGTCACTCTTTCGTCAGCACTGCTTCCGGTAAGACTCATCATTCCTTCAATTTGATAATGCTTAGCCATATTTGGATTCTTAGCACTAATCTTTCTGCTTTTTGAATACTGTTTGGTATAGATTTCTGGCGAAATCCAAGTTCCTAAAAAGTCTGCACCGATGCTCACCACTACCTTTGCATTGTCAAATCGATAAGCAGGAATTGCTCTTTGACCAAATGATGCCATGTTTGCATCAAGCATGCCACTGTATGAAATAGCATCATACATAACATGTTTAGTATTGGGATATTTTTGTACAAATTGAGCAACTGCTGAAGCAGTGCTTTCACTGTTGATGGTAGAGGTAACAATATATAATGGGGCTCCGCCTAAGGCTGTAAGTGCATCAGTAACCATTTTGTCGACTGATTCCCAACTGGCTTCTTTACCATCAATAAGTGGGTATTTTAAACGTGTTGCATCATATAGATTCAATACGGAACCTTGTATTCGAGCTGTGGTGGCACCTTCGGTAAGTTTGCTGTCGGTATTGCCTTCAATTTTGATAGGGCGTCCTTCACGTGTACGAACCAATACAGGTACAGCTTCACCACCGTCTACATAGGTAGAGGCAAACATTAATGGCACACCTGGCGTTACGTTTTCGGGTTTGATTGCATAAGGAATTGCTTTACGAACCTGTGTTTCGCAACTTGCTGCAATGGTAGCAGCCGCCGTGGTAAAACCTAAGTATTTTAAGAAATCTCTGCGGGAAGTAGTTGCATCGGCGATATGGTCTATATCACCAAAAGGCAAATCTTCGCGAAATTCGTTAGCTTGTACCGCTTTGAATTCGTCTGAAGGATTTAACTCCTCAAGTCCTTTCCAATATTGTTTTTTACTCATACCTTATCTTTAATGTTGAATGTAGAAAGTTGAATGTTTGTTGATGTATTCTTCAATCCAAATTCGATTTTTTTAAACTTTTGTTTTTTACATTTAACTAAACTTTTGTGGCATTATTTTTTTAATAATGACACTTCTGACACTCAAGCCCACCAATATCACTCACTTTTACATCAGCGCGTTTGCCTTCTTTGATTTCGTCATGATATTTTTGGAAAATTGAATAGTAATTGTTGTCTGCAAATTGCACACTGGTGTTTCTGTGACAGTTTACACACCATCCCATACTCAGGTCAGCAAATTGGTATACTTCGTCCATTTCTTCAATATTACCATGGCATCGTTGACAAGCTAATTTGCCAGATACAACATGTAATGAGTGATTGAAATAAACATGGTCAGGAAGATTATGAATTTTAACCCACTCAATTGGTT
Organism: Bacteroidota bacterium; assembly: GCA_016711825.1. Taxonomy (GTDB): domain Bacteria; phylum Bacteroidota; class Bacteroidia; order Chitinophagales; family Chitinophagaceae; genus OLB11. The sequence goes on from JADJSG010000005.1 coordinate 168,877, forward strand.
TGGCTAATATAGTACCTGTGGTATCTCTTTTGTAGTCTTTTTTAACTGGATCCCAACCTGCATATTCGTATAATTTTTGGATTTCTTTGTTTCCATCTACTTTATTGCCTTCTAAATCAACCAATGGATGTTGGTCAACGCCTGTGTATTCATTGATTTGTTTGTGACAATTCATACAAACATTTGAAGAAGGAATCATCGCATGGCGACTTTTTTCAGCACCTGCATGGCAATATAAACAGTTGATTTGATTGATACCTGCATGCACTTTATGTGAGTAAAAGATAGGTTGCTTAGGCATGTAATTTTTTTGACGTCCCAGCTCAGAGCCTTTTGTCAACCAAATACCAAAACCCACAATAATGATAATAGCAATTAAAGCAATAACTACTTTATTTCTAAAGAAAGGAACATCTTTGGGAGAAGGTACACCCTCTCTGGCATTGGCAGAACGACTCAATACTTTATTTACGGATGTAAGTACAATCACTACAACAAGTAAAATGATGGTAAGTATTGCATATAACAATGTATTATCAGACGATTGGGCATTGGGGTCACCTTGTGGATTAGGTGCCACTTTGGGTGCAGGAGGTGGAAGATTTACATACGTGATGATTGCATCCATTTCCTCATTGGTCAAAGAAGGGAAAGCAGTCATGGCTGTTTTGTTCCATTTGTTATAAATATCATTGGCATATTTATCGCCACTTCCAATGAGACTTGCTGAATTTTTGATCCACTTGTAAAGCCATTCTTTACTAGGAACACGACTGTCTACTCCGTTCAGAGCGGGACCCGTAGCATCTTTATAAGGGTTATGGCAAGCGGCGCAATTTGCCTGAAATAGGGCTTTCCCGTCAGGCGCAGCCACTGCATTTAATGTTTGAAAAAACAGGAAAACTATAAGTAGTATATATCCTTTAAAATCTTTTGCCATGCGAGATAGATAACTTAACATCAGTTAAATGTAATTTTGTGTTAAAGTTGAATGTGCGCAAATATAGTAACGGAATTGTATAATTTATAAACATTTCTTAAAAAAATCTTTTTTGCTGATTCTAAAGGGTTTCAAGGTGATTTATTTTTCAAAAAGATGATGATTTTTTTAATTTGTCATAAAAATGTAATATTTATAGAGTATGTTCAAACTGAGTTTATATTTACAATCTTATGCATTTCCTCTTACCCCTAAAATTTCCTGCCCTTAGCACCCCGATAGGATATCAAGATATCATTTATCTGACGGGTTCTTGTTTTACTGAACATATGTCACGCTTTTTAGCAAAGGCAAAGTTCCGAATTGCTTCAAATGCACATGGCATATTGTTTAATCCCTTCAGTGTTTGCAAATCAATTCATGATGTCATTGAGCAAAAAAGGTATACCGCCGATGAACTCTTTTGCTTAGATGAATATTGGCACAGTTGGTATCATCATTCCGATTTTTCTGATTTAAACCAGGCAGATGTATTAACTCGTATCAACGAAACTATTGTACAACATCATGATTTGCTAAAAAAATCAAATTTTATGATTTTGACATTAGGCTCTGCATTTGCCTATCAACATATTGAGAAAGCAATTTATGTAAACAATAATCACAGGGCCCCTCACGCTTGGTTTCAAAAAGAATTATTATCCGTTGAAGCTATGGTCTATGCCCTTCAACGAATGCAACAAGCCCTTCATACTTTTAATCCGGATTGTAAAATCATATTTACAATCAGCCCAGTTAGACATAGTCGCGATGGCGTAATCGAGAATAATCGTAGTAAAGCAAGATTGATAGAAGCAGTGCATCAAATGAAAGATTGTTATTATTTTCCAGCTTATGAAATTGTGATTGATGAGTTACGCGATTATCGGTTTTATGATGCTGATTTAGTACATCCCAACTATGCTGCCACTCAATATGTTTGGGAAAAATTTTTAACCCATTGTATTGATGCTAATTGCCATGAAACCATTCAAGAGATGGATGAACTTTCAAAAGCATTACATCATAAACCTAAAAACGCCTCTAGTAAAGCACATCAACAATTTCTTCGCCAATTTTATCAAAAGACATTGGCTTTGAAAAGTCGTTTTCCTTATCTTGATTTTGAACAAGAACTCGCCTATTTTATTGAATAGTTTTGCTTACAAGCAATGTTAACCCGTTTAAGGTGTAAAAAAATTATATAGATAATATCTATATTATTTTTAACTATATATAGATATAACTTAAAACTTAAACATTACATTTGTCCAACATTTTATAAATCAAAAAATTAATAGCACAAAAATGGAAAAGAAAAAACTAACCTCTGCAAGCGGTATACCGTATGCTGAAAATGAAAACTCAATGAGCATAGGCGAAAGAGGGCCCTTGTTATTGCAAGATTTTATATTGCATGAAAAGATGGCGCATTTTAATCGGGAAAGAATTCCTGAGAGAGTGGTACATGCTAAAGGAACCGGCGCATTTGGTACCCTTACCGTGACGAATGACATCACCAAATATACCAAAGCGGCTATTTTCAGCAAAGTGGGTAATACCTGTAGAATATTAATTCGTTTTTCAACTGTTGGTGGCGAAAAAGGAAGTGCAGATAGCGAACGTGACCCCAGAGGGTTTGCAATTAAATTTTATACTGAAGATGGTAATTGGGATTTAGTAGGCAACAATACCCCCGTATTTTTTATCAAGGACCCTAAAAAGTTTGGCGATTTTATTCATACCCAAAAGCGTGAACCTAAATCAAATCTAAAAAGCCCAACGATGATGTGGGATTTTTGGAGTTTAAACCCTGAAAGTTTACATCAAGTGATGATATTGATGAGTGATAGAGGCACCCCTGCTTCCTATCGATTTATGCATGGATTTGGGAGTCATACCTTTTCGATGATCAATGATAAAAATGAAAAAGTATGGGTGAAATTTCATTTTAAATCAGCCCAAGGCATCAAAAATTTTAATGGCCCAGATGCTGCTGCCATGCGAGGTATTGATCCTGATCAAGCACAACGCGATATGGTAGAAGCGATTGAAAGAAAAGAATTTCCAAAATGGAATATGAAGATACAAGTGATGACACAGGACCAAGCTAAATCATTTCCTTACAATCCATTTGACTTAACCAAGGTATGGCCTCATGGTGACTTCCCATTAATTGATGTCGGTGTACTAGAATTGAATGAAGTTCCAGTCAATTATTTTGCGCAAGTAGAACAAGCTGCCTTTGCACCCGCACATGTTGTAAATGGTATCAGTTATTCACCCGACAAAATGTTGCAAGGAAGATTGCTTTCTTACCCTGATGCACATCGTTACAGATTAGGTGGCAATTATGAACAAATACCCGTAAACCGATGTCCTTACCAAACCAACAATTACCAGCGTGATGGTTTGATGGCTGTGAATGGTAATGGCGAAGATGCACCTAATTATTTTCCCAATAGTTTTGACAATATAGAAGCAGATCAAAGCTATAAAGAACCTGCCATGCAACTTGACAGTATGGTAGCTGACTGGTATGACCGAAATGGTGCAAACGATCATGACCATTATACACAACCTGGTATTTTATATCGAAAAGTAATGACTGACGAAGAAAAGAAAAATACAGTTGCCAATATTGTTGGTGCTATGAGTGGTATATCAGGACCTAAAAAAGATGAAATCATCAATCGTCAATTGTGTCATTTTTTCCGTGCTGATATTGGCTTAGGTATGTCTATAGCGCAAGGCTTAGGGGTTACTATTGACGAAAAAACGATGGAACATAGCAAATAATCTTCCTGGTATTTTGCTAAACAAATAATGATAAAAAAAGCTGCACTCTTGATGTGCAGCTTTTTTAGTATTATGTAAAGGTGTTTTCTCCAATATATTCGTAATGAACAATGTGGAATAAGGACTTAGTAACCTGAAATGCAGTAGAAGCGAAAGGCGCAGGCAATTTATAGGTTTCCAGTTTTAAAATATGATGCAAAGTTAAGCAACTAACAGGGCCTCATGGGAAATAGCTAAAATGTGTTTATTACAACAAAATCAGATGAATTATTCCATGATTTCAACCATGATATTATCAGCTTCTGCTTTGCGTAAACTTAATTGATACCCTGCTACATTAATAGCAATCGGGTCACCAAAGGGTGCAGTCAGTTCCACAGATATTTCTTCTTCAGGTATACAACCCATCTCCAGTAATTTTACATACAATTCGGTTTCTCCGAAACTTTTAATAATGGCTCTTTGCTTAAATGGAAGTTGGGTCAGTTTTATTAATTTATTATTCATCAGTCTATTTTATATTCATTCATAAATGCAATGCTTGCCATCATATCATCATGTATGATGCGGTCTTTATCAATAAAAGGTACGCTGTTTCGATAAGCTGTTAAAAGCTTTTCTATCTTCTCTGATGATTTTTTGGGTCTTCTAAACGCAATGGCCTGGGCTGCGTTTAATAATTCAATGGCCAAAACCATTTCTGTATTGTTGACCACTTCGTATAATTTAGTTGCTGCATTGGCTCCCATACTCACATGATCTTCTTGTCCATTGCTACTGACAATGCTGTCAACACTTGCTGGCATACAAAGCTGCTTATTTTTACTTACAATGCTTGCAGCGGTGTATTGTGCAATCATGAGACCACTTTCAAGACCTGCGCTTTGTATTAGAAAGGGTGGTAAGCCACGCTGTCCACTAATTAAAAGATAAGTTCGTCGTTCAGAAATATTGGCTAACTCTGCCGTTGCAATCGCGAGATAATCTAAATTAATGGCTAAAGGCTGACCATGAAAGTTACCACCACTCAATATCAAATCATCATCTGGAAACACAAGTGGATTATCTGTAACCGCATTAATCTCCTGGGTTACAATTTTTTCAACATGCATCACCGCATCACGAGTAGCCCCGTGTACTTGCGGTATACATCTGAAACTATAAGGGTCTTGTATTTGTGTTTTAGGACTGTTTGCCATTTCACTTCCTGCTAAAATAGCAAGCATATTTTTTGCGACTGCAATTTGACCTTCATGATTTCGGATGGTATGAATTTGTGAGGTAAAAGGCTCCAGGGTGGCATCATAGCCTTCAAATGATATCGCAGCAATGAGGTCAGCCCATGCCATGAGCTTTTTAATTTTCAATACACACCATACTGCATAGCTACTCATAAATTGAGTCCCATTGAGTAAGGCAAGTCCTTCTTTTGACTGTAATGTTAAGGGGGGAAATTCTAGTTGTGCAGCATCTTTTTTGACCCCCTGATGATAAACCATCCCTTTACCCAAGATGGGTAAACTTAAATGAGCCAGAGGTGCCAAATCGCCACTGGCGCCCAGTGAGCCCAGTTGATATACCACAGGTAAAATATCTTGATTATAGAAAGCGATTAATCGTTCTACCACCTTTAAACTAATTCCACTATGTCCATAAACAAAATTTTGAATTTTTAGCAAAAGCATGAGTTTTACAATATGCGGTGGTACCTCCTGACCTAAACCGCAGGCATGACTTAATACCAGATTTTCTTGTAACTGTTCGATGTCTTCATTTGAAATTTTCACATTGCACAATGCGCCAAAACCCGTATTGATACCATAATACGTTTTGTTTACATCCTGCATTTTACGGTCAAGAAAATCACGACATTTTTGAATATTTATTTGACTACGCTCATCTAATGTAATGGATTGGGTGAGCACCTGGGCAATATCAGTAAGGGTTAGTACTTCAGTGTTTAAAGAATACAAATCATATAAATTTTAGAACCGCGAATATACAAACTTCTAAAATAATGCCTTATGAACTTGTTTGCCTTTGCTAAATCGCCAAATTGAGTTGTAAGGTATAAAAGACATTCACAGCCTTGCCATTCATCATGCCAGGCTTCCATTGTGGCATACTTTTAAGTATTCTTTTTAAATCATTTTCTAAGGCTAATGGTGGGGTGGTATATTCCTTATCAAATAGGATTTGAGTAATTTTACCGTTTGCAAGCACTATAAACTGAATATTAAAGCTCCCTAAGTATCGCTTGCCCTGGTTATTAAACTTGATATTTTTTTTGATATATTGAACAATGGCTGCTTTACCCCCTCTAAAACTGGGCATTTCATCGGTATTTTCATATACATCAATCAGCATATTTTTATTGGCAGTTTGTACCATTACCCCTTTGCTTAATCGATTATGATTTTCGTTTTTTACAGTAAAGTAATATTTAAATGTGCCATCAGGCAATTCCATCAATAAGGTATCCACCATGCAATCACATTCAGGATAAATGGAATAAAAAGTAGTAACGGTTCCATTATCATTGGTCATTTTTTGCATTTCACTTGCTTCTATTGCTTCTTTATTTTTGAAGACCCAATCATTATTTTTTGTTTCAGCTATACAATAAAGCATCACGGTCTCTTTATCGTTGATCATCACAGACAAGGTATCTAATTGTTTACCCTTGGCGTCTGGTATTTGCGGGTAATAAATCTTTGTTTTCCCATCCTGCATTTTTAAAGTATATGAACCGTCAGTATTAAATTGAGCAAAAGAAACAAAGGGGAATGATAATAAAAATGTAATCAGCATAATAAAAAATAGACTGAAATGAGCATGTTGTTTGGTCATGTGTGTTCGATTATATATTCAAATTTACGAAATTATTTCAATACCAATAGGAGTACATTCATGATTAATTCTTTACAGTCATTTTATGCTTAAATACCAAGTTATACTAATTGTACTTAATTCACAGTTTGAAAAAGATCGGTATATGCTTACTCACTTTGCATATAAACAAGTCCCAATTTGAGTATTATGAATGTATTGTTGGTATTCGTTATTTTTTGGGGTACCTTTTTTAAATTATTTTAAATCACTCTGTAACACCAACATGAGTATACTACACATTAAAATGACAAGTACCACCAACACTTGCAGGCCAATAGAATGATATGATTTTTTATTGAGCATGTCAATCCTCTTCTGTATAGGTTGATAAAAAAAGTGATTGACTAATCGTGTGGGTGATAATCCACTTTTACTTTTCAGTAAATAATCTTGACAATAATCGACAGTATTGATTTCCAAAGTTACCAATTCATCTGCTTCATACACATGGTTCCAATCAAGTTCCTTGTGGTAAAGATATACAAAGGGATTCATCCAACAGAAAGCCTGTAAAAAAGAAAATAATATTTTGTCGCGGCTGTGCAGTTTGTTTACATGAGCCTTTTCATGGAGCAGGATCACATGAAGCATGCTACTCTTTTTATATTGGCTTGGTATATAAATTCGTTTGAAGTATGAAAATGGCGATTCGATATGTTCACTAAAATAGACGGGTTGTTCCGCTATCGTTTCATAAACTGCACTTTGTTGTATACGACGAATCACTACAAATCCCAGTACGATACGAAGCAAGCCCCATAATAAGCCAAGCATATAAAATCCGAAAATGATTTTTCCATAATACTGGGTTGTTTTATTGAGTTGATTTGCTAAAACATCTATGACATTTAAAACATCAGAAAACATTCCATTATGTAGCATACTTGCCAGCATGGGACCAAAGGAAAATCCGTTTAACAAAGGCAACAATATAGAGAGTAGTATCGTAAATACAAGGTATAAGCGATTCCACCGAAGTGATTTGTTATTTTTTAAAAACAATGCATACATACCATAAAATACACCAAGCAAAATCACTGTTTTTATAAAATAGAGTATCATGAAAATCAGATTAAAAAGAAAGCAAGGTAGGCTAAGAAACTGAATGTTACAAAGGGCCATTAATCAATCAATGAAAACGTTTCAAATATTGACCAAAGTATTCCAACTGCATGATGCCCAGCATCTATTGTTGACTCTCTCTTTATGGTAAAAAAAACATAATTTCCTAAGGATTTAAAAAATGATCCTTCTGTAAAATGTCAAAAAAAACTATTTTGTATACCATTCAATTTTTCTGGAAAAATACATTATGGCAGCCAATATAATAAACAGACCTACACTACCTGCGAGTAAAGCGCCATCTTGCAACTGAATCAAAATGAAAATAAAGACATATAATAAAGATAAAAAGGATCCAAATATGCCTGCCGTTTTGAAACTATTAAAAATGCTTTTTGTATACAATGTAATGAGAAGAATAGTAGCTAATGCAGCACTTACATAAGCCACAGCATAAGAAGTATATTCAGACAATGACAATAATAAGGTATAAAAAATACATAAAGCAAATCCGATTAGTACATATTGCACGGCGTGAACAGATTTTTTTTGCAACACTTCAATAAAAAAGTACACTACAAAAGTTAGCATGATGACTAAGATAGCATATTTAATCGTACGACTGGTTTTTGCATAATTATCAAGCGGTTGCAAAAGATTGACACCGAATTCGCTCCCACTTAACTGTACTTCAGCCGTTTCTTTCCATTGCTGAGGGAACTCACGATTTAAATCAAAAGCTTTCCATGAAGCGGTAAATCCATTCGCTTGTATATTTTTCTCAGGCAAAGTTTTACCTTTAAAATCAGGGTTTGGCCATTTAGAGGTAATGCCCACACTCGTTGATTTCCCAACTGGTACAAAGTAGATACCTTCAGAGCCCCGCAATGAAACTTTCATAGAAAATGAGTGGCTTTTATTGATATCTTCTGCAATCATCGCCATAGGGGTAAAGAGCGCTTTATTAAATATTGTGGTTTGGTTGGCGCCTGCACTATACTCATATTGTTTGTCATCCCATTGTATGCGCATCTGTTCTTGTATACCTGTATAATCCGTAATGCCAAACGAGATAAAGGCTTCATTGAATAACATATTTTCGGAAGCCAGATTTAATTTCGAAAGTTTAACGGGGCTAAATGAGCCTGTTATATTGAGATTTGCGGTATACACAATCAATTTAAAAATGGTACTTCTTGCCCTAAAATCATGCACTAAATCTCCATTTATTTTTAAATCATCGGGTAAGAAATAAGCATAGCGCTTTGATGTAATCAATTTATTATCTGCATCCTTTTCAGATTGCAGATAAGGTATCACCAATACCGGGCCTGTGATGGTTTGTGCACTACTCCACTGACTTGCAATTTCACGTTTTACTTCTTCATTTCTTTCTTGTCTTTCCCTTATCAATTGCGAAATAAAGAAAGTGGGGATGAGCAATGCGAGAATGAGAAAGCTAATCATAAAACCTTTGATGAGGTATTTATTTCGTTGAAAAAAGCTTGACTGATCGGGTGTTGTCTGTGGGATGTCCATGTTATTTTTTTTCACAAAGTAACAAATTGTATAACATCCTTTGTGCGTGAAAGGGTGTTAAATATATGATACAAGGGTGTTAAAAAAAATATATTCAAGGCTTTGTGGATTGTAAAAATAAAGTATCTTTAATTTAAAAAAAATGACAAGCAAAGCAACGACTCCTCAACAATACGTTGACGAATTACCTGTTGAAAGAAAGGAAGTTTTTGAAAAATTAAGACAAAGCATCTTAAAAAACCTACCAAAAGGATTTCAAGAATGTATGGGCTATGGCATGATAGGATATACGATTCCACATAGTGTGTATCCTGCTGGATATCATTGCGATCCCAGCCTTCCTTTACCCTATGCAGGTTTGGCATCACAAAAAAATTCTATTAACTATTACAATATGGCAATGTATGCCAATGCTGAATTGATGCAATGGTTTAAAGACGAATATGCAAAGCAATGCAAAACAAAATTAGACATGGGTAAAAGCTGTATCCGATTTAAAAAATTCGACGATATCCCTTTTAAACTCATTGGTGATTTGACCAAAAAAATTAATGCAAAATCATGGATTCAACTTTACGAAACAACCTTGAAAAGATAATGAGAAGTTGAAAGAATATTGCCCTTTATATATTTTCTTTGCATCATAAGCTATGAAATTAAAGCAATATTTTAAAATAGTCAGTGATGCCATACAGGGTATTGAACATGACTATACCAAAGGCAATATTCAAAAAGCCATAGTTTTATTGGCGATTCCAATGATTTTGGAATTAAGTTTAGAAAGTGTATTTGCATTGGTGGATATGTTTTTTGTAGGCAAATTAGGAAAGAATGCCATAGCCACAGTTGGTCTTACCGAAAGTGTTGTAACAATCATTTACTCAGTTGCTATTGGATTAAGTACAGCTGCTACAGCAATTATAGCACGACGAATAGGCGAAAAAAATAAGGAAGCGGCCTCACATGCTGCGATGCAAAGTTTGCTAGTCGCCATGATATGTACTTTGATACTTAGCACCATAGGTGTTGTTTTTGCTGCACAAATATTACAACTCATGGGTGCATCGCCTGAAGTCATCAGAGACGGCACTTTGTTTACTCAAATAATGCTGGGGGGAAGTGTGGTAATTATTTTACTTTTTTTGCTCAGTGGTATATTCAGGGGCGCAGGAAACGCTGCCATTGCCATGAAAAGCTTGTGGATAGCAAGTGGTATCAATATTATACTTTGTCCATTCTTTATTTATACCTTAGATATGGGGCTCAAAGGGGCTGCCATAGCCACTACAATTGGACGTGGTGTTGGCGTAATTTATCAGTTGTATCATTTAATGAATAATTCGGGGCAATTGTTTATTAAAAAAAAGCATTTAAAAATTCATTTTGCAACCATCAAATCAATCTTAGCTATTGCATGGCCTGCCACTTTTCAATTTGTGATAGCCTCGGCCAGTTGGATAGTGATGTCGAAATTGGTAGCAGAAACAGGTGGTACCAATGCTTCTGCCGGGTATCAGATTGCAATCAGAAATGTCGTTTTTTTTATTTTACCTGCTTGGGGTTTAAGTAATGCTGCCGCTACATTGGTTGGTCAAAACTTAGGTGCCCAGGAAATCAATCGAGCAAAACTTTCGGTGATGTTAACTGCCAAATATAATGCTTATTTTATGGCATTTGTGACCCTTCTATTTGTCATTTTTCCAGTACCTATCATTTCATTTTTTACAGAAGAGAAAGAAGTGATTGCGTATGGTGTTTCTGCCTTACGTATTATCGGAACTGGCTATATTTTTTATGGTATCGGCATGGTCATGATGCAAGCACTCAATGGAGCGGGTGATACACGTACACCCACCATCATCAATTTTGTTTGCTTTTGGTTGATTCAAATTCCATTGGCTTATTTGCTTTCAACCTATTTCCAATATGGCCCTATAGGTGTTTTTGTTTCAATACCCATTGCAGAAACATTGATTGCGATCATCGCATATTTTGTTTTCAAAAAAGGAAAATGGACGCAAAAGCAAGTCTGATTTTTACTAAAAAAAGCATGCAAATTAAAACAAATGCAGTATTTTATTTAGTCTTGTCCCATCCACAAAGCGCCACCAATGCTACTACGTGAAGCTCCCGTGACAGTATGCAGCACATTGATTTCTTCACGCCAACGCAACACACCTATCAACGCCATGATAAGCGCTTCTTTATAGGCAATCAAATCTGGATGTGGGATATCAATCTCAATATTTTTTTGAGCAAGAAAATGTTTGATTCTTGAAACCAGATAATCATTGTTAGCTCCTCCACCTGTAATCAACATTTTTTCAGGACTTAGCTGGTTCGCCTCATTACACACTGCATTGATTTGCATAGCGATATGTTCACACAAGGTACAAAGTTTGTCTTCTGTACTGATTGAATATTTTTGAATTATGCCAAATAATACATCTGAGCCAAATTCATTTGCAAGCGATTTGGGATACGATTTTTTATAATAATCCAAATCATTTAACTCAAACAAAAGGTCTTCATTTATTAGCCCTTTCGAAGCCGACCTACCTTGATCGTCGTATGATTTTCCCAGTTCGTTGCTTAACAAATTTAAGACTTTATTGGCAGGACAAACATCAAAGGCTATATGAGTTGAGTCACGAGCTATGGTGATATTGCTAATACCTCCGATATTTAAAAAATAAGCATACTCATTCCATAAGAGTTTTTCACCTATGGGTACAATAGGCGCCCCTTCACCACCCAATGCAACATCCATATTGCGAAGGTCACTTACCACTGGCAATCGATTGATGGTGGCAATTGCTGCCCCATCGCCCATTTGAAAAGTCATATGGTTTGCAGGGTCGTGAAAAACGGTATGTCCATGACTAGCAATTAAATGCACTTTATGTTCTAATTGATGTTGATGTATAAAATCTTTAATCGCATTGGCCATCCAGTGCCCAAAAGCGGCATGGGTTAACAACAAGTCTTTTGCAGTAGCTTCTGTGATATGTTTTAATTTTTGTTGCCATACCTCAGGAAACTCAATGCAGTCGCTCACATTGATTTGATATGACCATTTACCTCCAATTTCTTGCAATGTACAATATACAATGTCGAGCCCATCTATCGAGCTGCCGCTCATTGTGCCTATCACGTTATAAACCATGAGACAAAGATATATTTAAACATTTTTTTATAAGATTAAATTTATTTATATCTTTCGCACATGGTACATCATCTTGCAAAAAATAATTCCTTAGTTAACACCTGGATCAATGAACTGAGAGATACAACATTACAAACCGATCGTCTACGTTTTAGAAAAAATCTGGAAAGAATTGGCGAAGTAATAGCATATGAAATCAGTAAAACGATGCCATACCAAACAACGGCTATCCAGACCCCGCTTGGTATACATCAAGGAGCCAGTCTATCGCATGAACCTGTAATCGCCACTATTTTCAGGGCTGGGTTTCCATTATTTCAGGGGGTGCTCAATTATTTCGACAAGGCAGATTGTGCATTTATCGCTGCCTATCGCAAGCATCATGCCGATGGGTCGTTTAACATTCAACAAGATTATGTTACGTGTCCTAACCTAGAAGGAAGAACACTCATCATAGCCGATCCGATGTTAGCAACAGGTGCCTCTTTGATTATGGCGCTTGAAGAATTATTTGAATATGGCAAACCACTTGCTGTGCATATTGTAGTGACGATTGCCTGTACTGAAGGCATTGCTATTTTACGAAACAGATATCCTGATTTTACCATTTGGGCGGCTGATATTGATGAAGAATTAACCGCAAAAGGATATATCGTTCCCGGGCTGGGTGATGCGGGTGATTTGTGTTTTGGCACTAAATTGCAGATGTAATTCTACCGACTTTTATTACAATTAAAAAATGCCCTTGATTACCAATCTTTTTCTAATCGCACTGGTTGTCCTTTTCCTTTCTCCTTCTTTTCCTTAAGTTTTTTCTCTTCTTGATTTAAAGCATTGAGCAATTGATCGGCTTGTTCCTTGGTGAGCTTACTGGGCTGGGGTTGTGGCTTTTGTTTTTCTTCTTCTTTTTTGTCTTGATCAGGATTCTTTTTATCGTCTTTTTGTTTGTCGTCTTTTTGTTCCTGATCTTTTTTGTCCTGATCTTTTTTGTCTTGATTCTTGTCTTTATTGTCCTGATTCTTGTCTTTTTGCTTGTCTTTTTGTTCTTGGTTTTTTTTCATAGCCTGAGCATAAGCCAGGTTGTATTTCGTTTCTTTTGATTGTGGATTGTCTTTCAACGATTGTTTAAAATACTGGATGGCATCATCCCATTTTTTTTGCTCTAAAAAAGTATTCCCCATATTGTGTTTTGCGATCGCACGCAAATTCATATCTTTTGTATTTCTACTGGCAGCCTCATATTGTTTATTTGCTTCCTCATAGTTTTTTTGTTGGTAAAACGAATTCCCTAAGTTGTATTGGGTTTCTTTATTTTTTGTTTTTTTCAAAGCCAGCTGATATTCTGCTGTTGCTTCTTTATACTTTCCATTCGCATACAATTTGTTGCCATTATAGGCATGTGCATCTTTGATTTGTGCAGTACAAATCTTTGATAAAAACAAACACCCTATGATGATAAATAGCCTCATACCCATAGTATTTTTTTTCTGGAAGGAATAAAAAAATCAACCCCTATCAAAAGCAAAGTGATGGCTAAAAAATATTGAAAAAAGCTGTTGTAATCTACAAAAAGGGTATCCCCAAAATTTTTTTGTTCAATGGCATTGATTTGATTCACGATAGCAGCCACGGTGCTTTCCGTATTATTGAGTTGTTTATAAATTCCTTGTCCGTTTTGTGCGATTGTTTGCAATTCATTTTCGTTGAGTTTTGAGAGAATTTCATTCCCTTTTTCATCTTTTTTATTTTCCCCTGTTTCAGCATCCCAAATAGGAGACCCTTCGGGCGAACCCACACCAACTGCGTTAATCATGATACCTTCATCCACTGCTTTTTTTACCTGATCAATGGCTGTTTCATCATGATCTTCACCATCACTGATGAGTACGATACTTTTGTACTTTGTTTCTTTACTATTAAATGATTCACTTGCCATACTGATTGCATCGCCCAAAACGGTACCTTGTGTAGGAACCATATCAGGATTCGCAGTACTCAAATTCATTTTCAAAGCTGAGATGTCTACAGTAAGGGGTACAGAGGTATAGGCTTTGCCGGCAAATATGATTAATCCAATTCTATTGTTGCTCAATTTTTCAAGCAATCTTAAAATAAATTGTTTTGATTTTTCCAGTCTGTTAGGGCTTACATCTTTCGCAAGCATACTTTTACTCACATCTAAGGCAATCATTACATCAATGCCTTTACGGGATACTTTTTCAGAACGAGCACCTGATTGCAGATTCGCTAATGAAATCACACCAAAAAACAAGGCAAGCACTAATAATGTAAATTTGATGGTATTTCGTCGTTGACTATAAGTGGGAAGAAGTTCATTGACCAATTGCAAATCCCCTATTTTAAGCAATTTAGCTTGACGTTGTTTAAGCCAAACGATATAAATCACAATCATCAAGGGTATGACAAGCAAAAACCAAAGATATTCTATGTGTTGAAATCGTAACATCGAGGCGCAAAAATAAGTGGACTATCAAAAGGATTATATAGGTTTAGGGAACTTTTAACGAAATGCAAATTGATATACAAAATTTAAAAAATCTATTTTGTTTGTAATACGAATTGCATGTACTTTTGTAACAACTACAAAATAAACATCATCATGGCATATTCTGATAAAGTAATCGAACACTACAACAATCCTAAAAACGTAGGTACCTTAGACAAATCACAAGATACTGTTGGTACAGGTCTTGTTGGCGCTCCTGAATGTGGCGACGTTATGCGACTTCAAATCGAAGTAGACAAAGCAACTGGTATCATTAAAGATGCTAAGTTTAAAACTTTTGGTTGTGGCTCTGCCATTGCTTCATCGAGTGTAGCAACAGAATGGCTCAAAGGCAAAACAATCGATGAAGCCATCACCATCGACAATATGGATATTGTAGAAGAACTCAATCTACCACCCGTTAAAATCCATTGCTCCGTATTAGCCGAAGACGCAATTAAAGCAGCAATAAACGACTATAGGGTAAAAAATGGCATGGAAGCCCTTGAGCTTGAAGAAAAAATTGTTCATTAAACTCAATATTAAAATATTAATTTTCCTAAAACCTCCTTTTGGAGGTTTTTTTATTTTTTTGGTTAAAAAATTAATTTCCTAACTTTATCTTATGAAAACGTTTTTATTGTGTATCTGTAGTTGTTTGATTTTTGCAAATGCAAATGCCCAACTTTTTTTTCCACAAGAAAAAATATCCCTTCGGGATGCGACATCCATCATAAGGTATTTAAAGGAACATTATCAGGAATTACAACATGAAGATATCAGCTTAAACATCATTTTCTACAAAAAATCCCTGGCTTCGCATCACTATACTTTTGAAGTGTTATACAAACAATTACGCTTGCTCTATGCAAATATCAAAGTGAATACAGACCTCAATGGCCAACTCCTTACGATAAAAAAAGAAAATATCGAAACAGACAAACTGGCAATGATAGATATTGACTTTGAAAGAAATCAGTGGAACCAGATTGCCTTTGCATCTTTATTTGACAAATCAGTACCCATTAATCAATATGATTATCAAATTGATACGCGATCTATCAATCCCTCTGTTGTTGCAGTTGTTCATAGCTATGGTAAAACATTTGATAATACTTATATCATGAATCGACAAGGAGAATTAATAGAAGAATGGAACAATAGTCGTTTTCTACAATATGACACCCTTGTACAAACTCAGGTTTTTAATCCAGACCCACTTACCCAATTAGGTGTTACCTATGGCGCACCCTATATCGATGACAACGACAATAATTTAGCCTGGTTTGGACCTGCTTATATGCCTAAAAACATCGTTGCTCATTATGATACAGGAAGTAATACATTTTACCTTGAAAATAATTGGGTAGTTATTGATGATTTTGATGCCCCTACTGTGTTACCTGCCACCAGCCCCACCCCTAATTTTATGTTCAATAGAAGTGAAAGCGGGTTTGAAGATGCCAATGCCCTTTACCATATCACCACATTTCACCATTATATATCATCAATCGGGTATGATACACTTATGAATGATATCATAACAGTAGATACTCATGGTATGCTGGGTGCAGACAATTCGATGTTTAATCGCAATGGAGGATTCCCCACCTTAGATTTTGGTACTGGTGGAGTAGATGATGCAGAAGATGCCGATGTGATAATACATGAATATAGCCACGCACTGAGCTGGAGTGCCAATAACAATAGTAATTTTTCAACCCAGCGAAGTGGCCTTGATGAAGGTTTATCAGATTATTTTGCCACATCCTATTCGCGAAATATCAATCCAATGGGTTGGGAAAATATGTTTTCGTGGGACGGTCACAACCAATACTGGGGAGGTCGAACTGCCACTACCCCAAACAATTATCCAAATGGCGCCAATATATATGCCATTGGTGAAATTTGGAATGCAGCAATGAGCGCTATTTGGACTGATTTAGGTCAAATAGTGACCGACAAATTAATGTTAGAGAGCATGCATTTTTTTACCGACAACACCACTTTACCCGAAGCCGCATTGTATGTATTGCAAAGCGACACTCTCTTATTTAATGGAATTCATACCAATACAATATGTACTCATTTCAAAAACAAAAATATTTTTGATGCCAATTGCAAACCAACCTCTCTTAGCCATGTGGCTGAAAGCTTAAATGGTATTCGAGTAAAAAACACCTACGGATTTGCGCATTTGAATGAAAGCATTGAAATTGATTTCCCTCAAATAAGTTCTGGCGAAATGATCTTATTTGACCTAAAAGGTAAAAAGTTAATGATTGAAAAATTTGAAGGAAAAACAAGCGTTTTATTTAAACAATTAAATATCCCTAGTGGTATTTATTTTTTACAAATTAAAACAAATAAGGAATTAAAAGTGGTCAAAATCAACAAGTAAAATTGAGCTGGGGCCCTTTATAATACAGGATTTGAAAAATCAAAAAAATAGATATTACGTTTAAATTAATAAGCAAGTTATGAAAAATACGTTTCTCCTCATTTTAATGATTCCTTTTTTTTCCTTTGCTCAAAAGCAAGGCAATGTCTGGTATTTTGGCGACCATGGTGGGGTAGATTTTTCAACAGGGAGCCCCATCGCTTTAGCTAACGGGCAAATTGGTTATGGTAATGGAGTTTTACATATGGAAGGCACTTCAGCTATTTGTGATAGTGCAGGCAAATTATTATTTTATACAGAAGGTATGAATGTTTGGAACAAAAACCATCAACTCATGTTGAATGGGACGGGGTTACTTGGCAATTATTCTTCTACCCAGTCAAGCATCATTGTGCCTGATCCGGGAAATCCAAACAGGTATTTTTATCTCTTTACCATTAGCAGTGGATTTTGTTGTAATGGCAATATGAGTGATGGTATGCGTTACTCAAAAATTGACATTTGCCTCGACAATACATTGGGTGACATAATGCCCAACTTAAAGAATATAAAAGTGGTGGATACCGTTACAGAAAAAATTGCTGTCACAAAGCATGCCAATGGAGTGGACTATTGGATACTCACTCACAAATTTTATTCAGACCAATACTGGGCATTGCATCTGACTTCAAATGGCATTACAGATACCGTAATATCTGCCATCGGCAGTATACATGATGGTTATATTGGTCGCTCACAGGGGCAAATGAAATTTTCGAATAATGGAAATAAAATTGCTATAGGAGGAAGTAATGGAATTGATATCCTTGAAATTTGCGATTTCAATAAATCTACAGGTGTAGTATCAAATTCAAAAAAAATAAAAAAGATTAACAATGATAAAGCAAGCACCTATGGTGTTGAATTTTCAGCAGACAATTCAAAATTATATGTGCACGGTTTAACCACCATGGGACCAATGTATGTGTATTTTGCACAGTACGATTTAAACGCAGGTGGAGGCAATATCGACTCAATCAATGCCTCATTATATAGAATTTATAAGGACTCTGTTGGTTTGATAGCACCCTGTGGTTTGCAAATTGCACCAGATGATAAAATTTATCTGGTGAGTATCAATGATCAAACAACCTTATCAGTGGTAAACAATCCAAATGTGCAAGGTGCCGGATGTAATTATCAGGACCAGGCAATTGCATTGGCGGCAAACACCAGTGGATCGTACTCATTGCCAAGCTTTATTGCAGGATTTGATTATAATAATGGTTTGACTCAATGCGATGTTACTGAACCTAATAATACCACTTCATTTGATATGGATCAAAGCATCCTAATCAGTCCAAATCCTTTTTCAGATTTGACTACTATTCATATTCCCAAATCGGCGCAAAACACATCGCTTATGCTTATCAATTGCTTTGGAGAAACCATAAGAAAAATTCATACAGGCTCTGAGAATGTTATCACCCTATACAGAGAGCATATAGCTGCCGGCTTATATTTTTTACGTTGGGCTGATACTAAAAACAACTCGCATGCAATAAAATTATTGATTGTGGATTAGCAGGTAAACCCATCAAATTAAAACCTTACTTCTTCCTAAAAAACAATCGAATCGGAATGCCTTTAAAATTAAAATGTGAGCGTAATTTATTTTCAAGAAAATGGCTATAGGCTTCTTTGATTTCGGTAGGATGATTACTATAAAAAGCAAACGAAGGCACCACTACAGGTAACTGCGACACATATTTAATCGTTACCGCATTGCCTCTATAAAACGGCGGTGGATAATGGGCAATTTCTTTTAACATCACCTCATTGAGTTGTGAAGTAGGAATATGACGACCTCTATTTTCATTTACTTCCAAGGCAGTTTCAATGGCTTTGTGTATACGTTGTTTTTCGGTAGCAGAAACAAACAAAATAGGCACATCAGTAAATGGGGCGATTTTTTCTTTGATATACTCTTCTGTTTTTTTAGACGTCATGGTTTCTTTTTCAATCAAATCCCATTTATTGACTAATATAACCAACCCTTTTCCTTTGCGTGCGGCCAAACTAAATATATTCACATCTTGCGAAGTAATACCCTTCGTAGCATCAATCAACAACATACAAACATCGGCTTCTTCCAACGCTTTCACTGCTCTTATAGTGGCATAAAACTCAATATTATCTTTCTCCGTATTTTTTTTACGCAAACCTGCCGTATCAATCAATATAAAATCTTTGCCATATAAATTATAATGGGTATGAATGCTATCTCGGGTAGTACCTGCTATTTCAGAAACGATATTGCGTTGCTCACCCACTAAGGCATTGAGTAAGGAAGATTTACCCGCATTCGGTTGACCTACAATGGCAATCTTGGGCAATTCAGAATCAAGGGGCTCTTTTTCCACCGTCATATAAGCGGTGATATCATCTAACAAATCGCCGGTACCACTCCCTGACAAAGAAGATATAAAATGTATTTTTTCAAATCCCAAAGAATAAAACTCCGTACCATCAATTTGTCGTTTGCTATTGTCTACTTTATTGACCACTACGATTACTGGTTTGGTAGAACGGTGGAGCAATTGCGCAAATTCTTCATCTAAACCCATCACGCCTGAGGTGACATCTACTACAAACACGATGACATCTGACTCTTCCAAGGCAATTAAAACTTGTTCGCGAATTTCTTTTTCAAAAATATCCTCACCATTGGCTACATACCCACCCGTGTCAATCACATGAAATGTTTTACCATTCCAGTCGCTGTCGCCGTATTGTCTGTCGCGGGTGACGCCACTCACATCATCTACGATGGCTTTTCGTTCACCGATGAGACGGTTAAAAAGGGTTGATTTTCCTACATTGGGGCGGCCTACGATTGCTATGGTATACATGATTATTGTGTTATTACGTTATGAGATTGGTAAGTGAAAGGGGTTGGAGGAGATTAATGGGCGTAACGATTATGATTATAGGTGTTATATATTGGATTTGTTTTTTTAATTCAAAAAATAAAAGGCAAAGATAGTCTTTGCCTTTTAATCTTGTTGCGAGAATAGGGATCGAACCTATGACCTTCGGGTTATGAGCCCGACGAGCTACCGCTGCTCTATCTCGCGGTGCGAAGGTAACATAAAATAAGGTCGTAACAAATTCTTCTTGTTATCTTTGTCCTAATGAATGATTTTAAAAGTGGTTTTGTTGGCATCTTCGGCAGGCCAAATGCAGGCAAGTCAACGCTTCTGAACGGAATATTGAATGAAAAATTAGCAATCGTTTCTCCGAAGGCCCAAACAACAAGAAACCGAATTTTGGGTATTTTGACCGAAAAAAACTATCAAATCGTATTTTCTGACACACCAGGTATCTTAAAAAGCAATTATAAACTTCATGAGAGAATGCTTAAAGAAATCGATCAGGTGAAACAAGGTACCGATGTGATTTTATTTATCATGGATGTAAAAGATAGTATTGAAGAAAATATAGATTTGGTAAAGCAGTTTTCTTCCAAACACCCTATTCTGATGATTATTAATAAAATAGATCAGGGCAATCAAGATAAAATAAAACAAATCAAAGAGGCCTGTTTAAAGATTGATAAAATAAAAAGTGTTGTTGAAATATCGGCCCTCAATAAAACCAATATTGATACACTGCTTCATGAAATTGTGACCTACTTGCCAGCAATGCCCCCATATTACGACGCGGATACCCTAACTGATAAACCGATGCGTTTTTTTGTGGCTGAACTAATACGTGAGAAACTGTTTTTTTTGCTCAACGAAGAGTTGCCCTATCATGCTGCAGTCATCGTAAGACAATACGAAGAAAAAAATACATTAACCAAAATAGTTGCTGATATCGTTGTGAGTCGTGAAACCCAAAAAGCTATTATTATTGGAAAAAACGGGAGCATGATTAAAGAAATTGGACAAAAATCAAGAGAGGATATTGAGAAATTTATTGACCGAAAAGTATTTCTCGAACTCCATGTAAAAGTTCGGAAAGACTGGCGTAATAATGATTTGTATTTGAAGGAATATGGGTATTGAGGAGGAGATAGTAGAAAGTAAAAAGTAGAAAGTAGAAAGTAGAAAGATGGGAGATGAGAGATTAGAGATGGGAGATAAGAGATGATTAAGATTGTATAGAAAACGTCCGTATAGTAAAAGCTAAACGGACGAAGGGGTGGCGCAGTAGTACACATTATCAAAAAAATGGATTGAAAGGGTTGAGAACGCCCTAAAAACAAAAAAAACATCCAAAAGATGGATGAGGCACATCGTAAAAGCTGAAAAAGGCGAAGGGTTGGCACAGTGGAACACACAATCAAAAAAAGGAATGAAAGGGTTGGAAACACCTTAAAAACAAAAAACCCCATCCAAAAGATGGATGAGGCACATCGTAAAAACTGAAAAAGGCGAAGGGTTGGCAAAGTGGTACACACAATCAAAAAAGGAATGAAAGGGTTAGGAATGCCCTAAAAACAAAAAACCCCATCCAAAAGATGGATGAGGTACTTTGTAAAACGTTTATACGATTAAGCTAAAGCAGGTATACGCAACACCTGACCTGGGTATATTTCATCCGCATCTTTAATCATTGGCTTATTGGCTTCAAAAATTAAAGCATATTTGCTTCCGTCTTGATAATTCGTTTCTGCTATTTTCCAAAGAGTATTCCCTTTTTCTACTGTGTGATAGGTGGTTGGCTTTACTTCTTCAGCAGCTATAGGAGAAGTAACAGTCATGTTATTGTCTACTTCTGCCACACCCGCTATATTACCAGCTGTAAGCGCTACTTTTTCATAATCGGCTTGGGTAGCACATTCGCCTGTTAAGGTGAGTTTGCCATTGCCATCAAGGGTGAAATCAAACTGACTGATGTTGAGCCCCACCTGCTCGATATATCTTTTTACAGCCTCTTTTTGATTTTGGGCAATTACATCGGGTTGTACATTTGGATTGGCAGCCATTTCTTCGTCATTCGTTTTGAAGATTTTTTTACCTGCATCTTTAATAAAGGAAAATAGTCCCATAGTTATTTATTTTTAGTGAATAGCAAATATAGCAAAAATATATTCGAATCCTAAAAGCTAAATATCAATTTCATATCAACTTTTCATTTAGCTTTGCAGGCCTATGGATAAAAACCAATTGAGCTACCTCATTTTTATCATTGCACTGATTGTATCATTTTTATTAGATTTATTTGTCTTTAGCAAAAAAGACAAAGAAGTGAGTATTAAAAGTGCCACCTATCAGTATTTGTTTTGGGTCACTATTTCGCTGGCCTATTGCGGTTTTTTATGGGCTGAATTTAGTAGCAAAACGGCTCTTGAGTTTTTATCAGCTTATTTCATGGAAATGTCCTTGTCAATCGACAATATTTTTGTGTTTGTGATGATATTCGCTTCCTTACAAATCAATGTCAAAAATGTAGGTAGGGTATTAATGATAGGGGTGGTATTGGCTATTTTATTCCGTATTATCTTTATCGCTATCGGCATTGTACTGGTCCAAAAATTTCATTTTATCCTTTATTTCTTTGGTGCATTTTTGATTTTTACGGGTGTGAAAATGTTTTTTCAAAACCAGGAAGAAGAGAATGATGTGCGCGATGGTAAATTGTATAAATTTATCAGAAGATATTTACGCTACACCGATGCTGAGCCTCATGGCAAATACATCATCAACAAAAACGGCAAGTCATTTTTCACCAAACTTGCATTGGCAATTTTGATTATCGGGGTTACTGATATCGTATTTGCACTCGATTCTATACCCGCAGTTTTTGCCATTACCACTGATAATTTAATCGTTTTTTCTTCTAATATATTTGCCGTTTTAGGCTTAAGGGCTTTGTTTTTCATATTGCAAAAGGCTGCAGACAAATTTGATTTTCTGCAGCAGGGAATTGCCATTGTGTTGATACTGGTAGGCGCTAAAATGTTTCTCGAACTCATCAATATCCATATTCCTGTGTGGGCCTCTTTATTGTCAATCGTTGTATGTATCGGAGGTTCTATTGTATATTCGTTGTATCATAACAGAATCCATACCAAATTAGACCATCATGATGAAGGCCACTGAAATAAATGAATGTCTGAAAGGCAAGCTTTTACAACAAGGAAACGAATTAAATATTGAAAAATTTTTATTTGACAGTAGAAAAATTTCCCATCCCACCACTTCTATATTTGTACCCATTGTGTCTGAACGTCGCAATGCCCATAAATTTATACAGGAAGTGTATGATGCAGGGGTTCGTTTTTTTCTAATCAGTGAAGAAATTGACTTGACTTTGCTAGCAGAAGCATGGGTTGTAAAAGTGGATGATACCCTCAAGGCAGTACAGAAATTAGCCGCTTTCTATCGTGCCAAATTTGCCATTCCCATTATTGGCATTACAGGCAGCAATGGTAAAACGGTTATTAAAGAGTGGCTTTACCATTTGCTTGAAAATGATTATAAACTTGTCCGTAGTCCTAAAAGTTTTAACTCACAAATTGGGGTGCCGATTTCTGTCTGGTTATTGCGTCCCGATACCCAAATGGCTATTTTCGAAGCAGGTATTTCCCAGGCAGGAGAAATGGAAAATCTTGAAAAAATCATTAAGCCATCGATAGGTATTTTTTCAAATATTGGCGAATCGCATAATGAAGGATTTTTAAACATCAGACATAAAATCAATGAGAAGTTATTGCTTTTTAAAAACTGTGATACTTTAATTTACAACAAAGATTATCACGAATTGCATGATTGCATTTTACAATTTGCCATGCATTTAAAAAACAATTTAAACAAAGAAATTAAATTACTGGAATGGAGCAAAAAGTCAGAAGCTGATTTGCAGATTATACAGATTGAAAAAAAGAACCATCATAGTCATATCAAAGCCATATTTCAAGCTTCGGAAATTTCACTGACCATTCCTTTTATCGATGATGCTTCTATAGAAAATTGTATTCATTGCTGGCTTACATTATTGCATTTGCAAGTACCCCAACATGAAATGGATAGCAGGTTTGAAAAGCTACTCCCTATAGCCATGCGTCTTGAATTAATCAAAGGAATCAATCATTGTACACTCATAAACGATAGCTATAACTCTGATGTGTCGTCATTTGCCATTGCCATCGATTTTTTAATACAGCAAAATCAACACGAGAACAAAACCGTCATTCTATCTGATATTTTACAAAGTGGCAGAGACAACGAACTTTATGATGAAGTAGCTGAACTCCTTCGTCAAAAAAAAATAAAACGACTCATTGGCATCGGAGATACCATTAGCAGGAATAAAAAAATATTTCGTGCGAATCGAAATCTACATTCAACCTTTTTTAAAACCACAGAGGAATTTTTAAGTACAATTGATTCATCTTCTTTTCATCAAGAATGTATATTAATCAAAGGGGCACGTAAATTTAGTTTTGAAAAAATAGCCAAGCGCTTGCAAGAGCGTATCCATCAAACGGTGATGGAAATCAATCTCAATGCACTTATTCATAATTACAAAGCCTATCAATCACTGCTTCAAAAAGACACTAAAATAATGGCCATGGTGAAAGCGTTTTCATATGGCAGTGGCAGTTATGAAGTGGCCAATAAATTACAATTTGAAGGGGTCGATTATTTAGCGGTTGCCTATACCGATGAAGGTATTTTACTTCGAAAAAATGGCATTACACGTCCTATTATGGTGATGAATGCCGACGAAAATTCATTTGATCAAATTGTAGAATGGAAATTAGAACCTGAAATTTATAACTTCAGAACCTTACACAAAATGCTTGAAGCCGTTGCATCGAACGAAATTGCTGCTTATCCCATTCATATCAAACTCGATACAGGGATGCATCGGCTGGGGTTTGAACCCAATGACATCAATGCATTGTGTGAATTGCTCAATCAGCATCATGAGGTCAGCATTGCCTCTGTGTTTTCGCATCTTGCAGGTAGTGAAGACGAAACGCTCGATACTTATACTACCTATCAGTCAACCTTATTTCAACAAATGACCGATACCATGGCAGCTAAGATAGAACGTCCTTTTTTAAGACATTTATGCAATTCTTCAGGTATCGTACGTCATCCACATTTACAGTATGATATGGTACGTCTTGGGTTAGGATTGTACGGTATTGATGCTACTAAAAATATGAAACCCGGATTGAGGAATGTAAGCAGACTCAAAACTTCAATCGCCCAAATAAAAAAAATCGCTGCCAACGAAACAGTTGGTTACAACAGAAAAGGCATTGTAAAACGCGATACTGTTATAGGCACCGTTTGTGTAGGTTATGCCGACGGTGTACCTCGTAGGTTGGGCAATGGCAAAGGGTTTATGCTTTTACATGACACCTTAGTGCCCATCGTTGGTAATGTATGTATGGATATGTGTATGCTCGATATTACAGATTTACCTCAAACACGTGAAGGTGATATCGTAGAAATTTTTGGCGAACAATATTCGGTAAGTGAAGTGGCTATTTGTGCCGACACCATTCCTTATGAAATACTCACAGGCATATCACAAAGGGTTAAAAGGGTTTATTTTGAGGAATAATCAAAGATTGCTCATCAACGACAGAAGCCAAATTTTGACTCCATAAAAAAAGAGGAATTGAATTCCTCTTTTTTTTAAAATTTCTATTTTGCAAGTTCTTTCACTTTGGCAAACAATTCATTTTCACTTCCCTCTTCATACCCGGTATGTTGCATAACAATTTTTCCGTTTTTATCTACGATAATAGTGTAAGGTACATTTTGAAAGTTGAGTGAACGTTTCAAATCGCTGTTAGGATCTAAATATACCGGGAAAGTCCAACCTTGTGATTTTGAAAAAGTTTTAACCATTGCGGTTGCACGTGAGTCGTCGATTGAAACAGTCATATAATTAAAGTCAACTTCTTTTTTCCAATCAGGTAATTTGGTTTTTATATTTTTAATTTCTTGTTTGCATGGAATACACCAAGTAGCCCAAAAACTAACCAGGGTTACTTTTCCTTTTTCAAAAGTTTCATTAAATGGAATTTGTTTCCCGTTGATATCACGAACCATGGTGGTAGGTAAATCTTGGCTTTGTGCTACAGCAGCGATGGTAAAAAATAAAGCCACTGTACTTAAAATGAATTTTTTCATGATTATTTTTATTTTCTGAATCAAATATAGACAACATTTTTCTTTAGAGGTAAAAAAACTTGTCGTTAAGTTTTTATTAATGCTTAAAATGACGCATCCCTGTAATCACCATTGCCAATTGATTTTCTTTACAATATTTTATGGAATCCTGGTCTCTGATACTACCGCCAGGTTGAATAAAGGCTGTGATTCCCTGATGATGAGCGATGGTAACACAATCATCAAATGGGAAAAAAGCATCGGAGGCCAACACCGCTCCTTGTAAGTCAAATTGAAATTGGCTTGCTTTTTCAATTGCTTGTTTCAATGCATCGATCCTTGAGGTTTGTCCACAACCTTTGCCTATCAGTTGTTGGTTTTTGACCAATGCGATGGCATTCGATTTCAAATGTTTACAAAGGATATTGGCGAATATTAAATCATGTTTTTCTGATTCATGACACTCTCTGCCACCTACTTCTTGCCAAGCCAGGTAGTTTCCCTGATCGGCATCTTGAATAAGGGTACCATTAAAGATTGATTTTTCATTTTTGATCAACCCATGACTTTGAAGATTTTTAAGTAAAATACGATTTTTCTTTTGGGTTAAAATTTCCAAGGCTTCTGCATCAAAATCAGGGGCTATCAATACTTCGAAAAATATTTCATGAATTGCTTGTGCAATTTCTTTATTGATAGGGCCATTGCAAACCAATACACCCCCAAAGGCACTTTCCGGGTCGCCAGCTAAGGCAGCATTCCATGCATCGATTCCACTAGCCCTTAATGCGGCACCACAAACATTGGTATGTTTGATAATTCCAAAAAATTGCGAATCAGTCTCTTTAAACTCATTTAATAATTGGAATGCAGCATCTGCGTCTACTAGATTGTTATAGGATAGTTCTTTGCCATGCAACTGCGTAAACAATTGTGCAAGATTTCCAATAAAACGTGCCTGCTGATGAGGATTTTCACCATAACGCAACGAGGTTGTTTGGGTATTGAAATAGTTTGATATCGCAATATCATAATGCATCACCACTTCAAACGCTTTGGATGCAAATTGTTTTCTTTGGGCAAGGGTTGTGCATCCCACCTGATCAATGATAAGCTTATTTAATTGCGCATAATCATCTTTTGAAGCCAATACAGTAACATCCTTAAAATTTTTAGCGGCAGCCCGTATCATTGAAGGCCCCCCGATATCTATTTTTTCTATAATAAGATTTTCTTCATTCGTTTGCGCGAGGGTTTCTTCAAAAGGATATAAATCAACTATGACTAAATCGATTTCAGGAATTTGAAATTGTTTCATTTCTTCTATATCCTGTGCAAGGTTTCTTCGACCCAGTATGCCTCCAAATATTTTAGGATGTAGGGTTTTAACACGTCCACCTAATATAGAAGGGTAATCAGTAACCGACTCTACGGGTATACAGGGAATACCTAATTGTTCAATGAATTGTTGCGTACCGCCAGTGGTGTAGATATGAATCTGGTGCTGATGTAAAGTCTGTACAAGGGTTTCTAAGCCGTCTTTGTAGAATACTGAAATGAGCGCGGCATTGATTTTTTTATGCATGAAAAATGTTTACGTTTTGCGAATGGAATGCAAAAGTAATGTATTAGGTATAGCCCTTCTAAAAAAACGGAATGAACAACATTAATTTACAAAAATTTATTCAAAATTTATTTTTGAAACAGACTCATACGTAAAACGCTTACAGTAGGGAAAGGGTGCTTTTTAGTTTTATACTATTTACCCAGTAGTTCCTGCAATTTAAGGTCAAGCGACTCGCCGCGTAAATCGGTTGCAATGATTTTGCCAGTTTTGTCGAGCAATAATGTTTTTGGAATAGAAGGTACATGATATAAATCGTTGACAATACTGCCAAATCCTTTCACATCTGAAATATGAATCCAGGGCATTTCATATTGTTTCAAAGCAGCGGTCCATTTTTCTTTTTTATCATCGAGTGAAACACTGATTATTTCAAATCCTTTTTGATGAAAATGCGCATAGGCGTTTTTCAGAAAAGGAATTTCAGCTTTGCAAGGTCCGCACCAGCTTGCCCAAAAGTCGATGAGTACATATTTGCCTCTAAAGCTTGACAAAGTATATTTTTTATTCCCTGTTGAATCAGGTAGGGTAAAATCGGGCGCCATATAACCCACTTCAATCGCACGCAGTTTGCTTAGCATTTTATTTAATTCCAATCCATAAAAACAGGTTTTCGCTTTACCAGTAAGTATATTGTACATGGTATCGGCTATGGTTGTTTTTATATTTCGATCGTTGTTAATTGCGCTATAAATTACAAATGCGGTTACTTCTGAGCTACTGTTTTTTTTGAGGAAAGCATAAAAATTATCTCTGAGTTTTTTATTTACTTTGTCCATCACCTGATTTAAGCTATCTGTATTTGCCAGTGGATTTTTGTAGGCTTCTTGCAAGCTTCCGCCAATTTGTTGTAAGGGTTCCTGAACTACTATCAATCCTCTAAATATTTCATGCGATGGAGATCCTTCTAAAAAGGTAACGACCATTTCTTTTTTCTTGAGGGTAACTTTTATTTTATCGTTGGGGCCGATAAAAAAGAGTTGATATTTATTGGCCTCGTCTGCCAAAATATGTGGTGTAGGCTCTACCGTATATCCATCAAATCGCGCTACACCATCAATGATTTTAAGGGTGTCGGGCAAAGGACGAGTCAGGTTTTTAAGTAAAAGATAGCCAGATTTTTCGTCTGATACAGTGACTTCTATTTTAAAATTATTTTTTACAGGATTTGCAAATAAACCAGTTTGAAAAAAACAAATAAAAGAGAATAAAGCAATGATGTTACATTTCATAAAATTAAAATTAAGTCAAATTTATTGAAAAAGTTCTTGAAGTTTGTTGGCTAAATCGGCACCACGTAAATCGCGTGCTATGATTTTTCCTTCTTTGTCTAATAAGAAGTTAGTTGGTATTGATTGCACACCATACAGTTTTGCCGCTTTTGAATCCCATCCTTCCAGGTCGCTTACATGTGTCCATGTTAAGTTATCTTTTTTAATTGCTTGTTGCCAGTTTGATTTATTATCATCTAATGAAACACCCAATATTTCGAACCCTTTACTATGAAATTGGTTGTATGCAGCTACAACATTGGGATTTTCTTGTCTGCAGGGTCCACACCAGCTAGCCCAGAAATCAATCAAAGTAATTTTGCCTTTAAAGGAAGACAATGATACGGGTTGGTCATTTACATCATTGAGTGTAAAATCAGGTGCTACTTGACTCAAAGCGGTCGATTGCAATTGAGTAACCATTTCAGCCAGTTGTTTGCCATAATAGGTTTCTTGAATTGACTTATCTAAGGTGGTGTAAATTTTATTTACTTCATCAAATGTTTTTTCCGGATTTTGACTCAAATAGTTCACGGCTAAAAATGCTGAAGCGATACTTTTAGGATGTTGTTCAACAAATATTTTTTGTTTTACTTTTACGACACTGTCAATTTTGAAAAAAGCTTTTTGCAAATCAGCAATCAATGCCTGATTTTCCATATTTGATTCTGCAATTTTACCCAATGAATCCATGCTGTTGAAATCCATACGACATTCATTGATAAAGGCATTATAAACTTCTTGTTCTTTTCCTCCCTTTACCTGAAGACTATTTAGCACATTCATTTCATAATTAATGGTCGTAGTGCCTTGTTCGATAATCACAAAAGCGGGTTGTTGATTTGCCCCAAAATTAATCATGTAAACCGTTGGTTCTGTGACTTTCAGTTCATGTGAAAATTGATTGTTATTGACTTTAATGGTATCAATGATTTTATCATTGCCTGACTTAATCATGTATATTTCACCATTCCCTAAATTTTTAACGGTTCCTGTTACGGTGGCTTTGTCATTTTTTGTACATGCATTGAGTAATACAATCAATGTCAATAGGTAACTAAATCTTTTCATCATGATTTTTTTAATAAATTGTTGAATTGCAAATGTAAAAGAAGTTTTTTGTATCTTGTGTTGTGACCATGAATATTATTAAACCATCTATAGCGTTTATTTGCTTAATATTATCATATTCAGTATTGCTGAAGGCACAGCCTTTCAATAAAAAGTATTTGATGTCTTTTCATCATTGTGCATTTC
The DNA here is from genome assembly GCA_016711825.1 of Bacteroidota bacterium. GTDB lineage: Bacteria > Bacteroidota > Bacteroidia > Chitinophagales > Chitinophagaceae > OLB11. Next base: position 199,495 of record JADJSG010000005.1, read on the forward strand.
CAAATTGTGGAGGCCCTCAGTCGCATACGGTGGCTTTAGCTGAAAGTGATGATGCTGTAAACTGGAATTTGGTCGCAAATTTTCCATTTTACCAGGGCAGCGTGCCTGATGTGATATGCAGGAGTAGTAAGCTTTATCTATTTACCCCAGGAAAGGTGAAGCGGTTTGACCAGCTGAGTCAACAATGGGATGCAAATCCACAATCGGTATCCATTACAGACAGTATAGGCAATCCGATACAATTTGTTGACCCCTCTGCTTTTGTAGATGACAGTGGTCGTTTATGTTTATTTTTCTTAAACGCTACAGGCCTGGTTGGTGACCCTGCCTACTGCGCTACCCCACCTTGTACGGCCTATTTCGATTCTGCTGTAGAAGTGCCTGGTAGTGAGGGGACACAATTTATAAAGCAAACTGGTCATCGCATAGCCTATACCACCAATACAAACTACAAACCTACCGACCCTGATATTTTTTTTCATTTAAACACTTATTATCAATACATTTCATTTGGGACAGGTACCATGGTGTATACAAGCAATACCTTACATGGAAATTATATACAAGTGGCCACCTTACCCAACGGATACCTTACCCAGTCGAATGCAGGTGTACCTTGTGGTATGTTTGATCAAAATAGTGGTATGTTTTATAGCTATGGACATCGTAATGGGGTGAATGGCACCGAAATTACCATGGCTTCACATCTTGATTTCAGTGTTCAAGCAAACTATAATCTTCTTTTTACAGGCAATAGTATTGGGTTAGGCAATGTACAAGTAGCAAGTCCGGGTATATGCATCAATACTTTTTTACCCAATCTGATTGATGAAAAAATGGATGATCATGCTATTACGCTATGGCCCAATCCAAGTGATGGTCATGTGATGATTCAATCGAAAAACCGCATAAAGGATGTCATTATTTATGATTTAACAGGCAAAAAAATCAAAACTCATCTCAAAGTGATGAAACAAAGTCCCTCTTTGTTTTTTGATATTCAAGCGGGTTTGTATATTGTACAATGTTTTGACGAAAAGAATGAAGTGACTTTTACCAAAATGTTGATTCAAAAATAAACCCTTATGAAAAAAATCTTATGGCTCTTTTTTATGTGTTTGCCGATGGCAATCCAGGCGCAACTTACCAGTTCTACATTACCCATTATCGTAATCAATACCAATGGTCAGACGATAGTAGACGATCCGAAAAAAATATGTGATATGGGAATCATTTATAATGGTGTTGGTCAAACCAATTACCTGACCGATCCTTTTAATCATTATTTTGGCAAAATAGCGATTGAAATCAGAGGCTCAACATCACAGCAATATCCTAAAAAATCGTATGGATTAGAAACACAAGATAGCATTGGCGAAAATGCGAATGTATCATTATTAGGCATGCCTAAAGACAATGATTGGATATTGTATGGGGCATATCCTGACAAAACATTAATGCGCAATGAATTTACCTATAGTTCATTTGCCAGTATGCAACCATGGTCACCTCGCTATGTATATTGCGAACTAGTCATCAACAATCAATATGTAGGGGTTTATACCTTACTCGAAAAAATAAAAATCGATGATACAAGGGTTGATATAGCCAATTTAGATATCGATGACAATGCAGGAGATTCATTGACAGGTGGGTATATTATCAAAATTGATAAAACAACAGGTGGCAGTCCAAATCAATGGACCTCAGCTTTTCAGAGTAAAGTAAAGTTTTTATATCATGCCCCCAAATATGCAAAGCTAACTGTACCTCAAAGAAACTATATCAAAGCCTATGTTGATACTTTTGAAAAAAGGGTTTACGGACCCAATTTCCAACACCCTACATGGGGATATGCCCCTTTGATCAATGCGCTTTCATTTGTTGATTTCTTTTTGATGGAAGAGTTTGGCAGAACAGTGGATGGGTATCGTTCAAGCAGTTTTATGTATAAAGACAAAGACAGCAAAGGTGGGAAACTCACTTGTGGGCCTATGTGGGACTTCAATCTTTCGTATGCCAATGCAGATTATTGTGATGCCTATGACACTACTGGATGGCAATATAATTTCAATGCCATTTGTCCTGGCTATTCCATTTTGGTACCCGATTGGTGGAATCGATTATTGCAGGACTCAAACTATACTTCTTTGCTTAAATGTCGATGGAATCAATTACGTGCAGGTCAATTTTCTGATATCAACATAAATCATTGGGTAGACTCCGTTGCTGCAGTATTAAATGTGCCCCAGCAACGTAATTTTCAAAAATGGCCCATACTTGGTACCTATGTCAATTGGAATTATTATATCGGACTTACCTATGCTGACGAATTAAACTTCTTTAAAAAGTGGATGAAAGACAGGGCCAAATGGATGGATAGTCATTTACCCGGTACTTGTTTAGCTCCTTTACAAATAACAGATATAGCCAATGAACAGCTGGACATTACCATTGCCCCAAACCCAATGAGTACCCATACGGTGATTTCATTTTATGGCAATAATCTAACAGGAAGCAAAAAATTATATGTTTTTGATATGACAGGTCGTTTGGTAAGGCAACAGGAAACAAGCTCAATAAGTGGGTTTGTGTTTGAACGCAATCAGTTGCCTGCTGGCATTTACATTGTAAAAATCGTTACTGAAAATCATCAATATGCAACCCAAAAAATAAGTTTAGAATAAACTTTACGTACATTAATTTTTTTTTAAATAAAAAAAGAAGCCTTAAATTTGAATAGTTAAAAACAAACCCACAATGAAATACAAATTTATTTTTGGCATGATTTGCACCCTTGCAAGTATGCATGCATGTGCCCAAAGCATCAATCCTGCTATCATCAATAGTGCTGGTGGCACGGCAAGCATCGGAGGTAACACTTATGAATGGTCTATTGGCGAAATGGTATTAGTGAATACCGCTACGGCAGGGAATATAACAATAACCCAAGGATTGTTGCAACCTTCCAAACCAAGTAGTGGCGTGGGATTGAGCGAGTCGCAATTTATTTTTGATCATGTAACCATATACCCTAATCCTACAGAAAATCTCTTTTATTTAAGTGCTGATTTTAATGATAAAGGTGAAATTCATACATTGTTATACGACATGAATGGAAAAATAATCGATGATAAAAAAATACCTGCTGATGGTCAGCCAGTAAAAATTGCTTATAACATTACAGCCCTTGCAGCGGGCAATTATATGATGGTAGTTTCATTTACGCCAACATATGATGCAAAAAAGAGCATCAAAGCTGCCTATAAAATTGAAAAATCAAATTAATCATATTTAAAATAAACATACCCTTATGAAAAAATCATTCTTACTCACAGCGCTTTGTATGTTGATGACATTCAGCGTTTTATTTGCACAATCTCCTTTAAAATTTAATTACCAAGGTATTGCACGTGATGCATCAGGCAATGCCATTGCATCGCAAAATATAGGACTTAAAATATCCATCATCGATGGTACGATGGCTGGCCCTGTTGTTTATGCAGAAACGTTTACCCCTACCACCAATGCGTATGGTTTGTTTGTAGTAGCAATCGGTACAGGTGCAGTAGTAAGTGGCAGTATGGCATCTATCAATTGGGGAGTAGGTGGTAAATTTATAAAAATTGAAATGGATCCTGCGGGCGGTGTATCCTATACCAACTTAGGAACTACCGAATTACTCAGTGTGCCTTATGCCTTGTATGCGGCTTCAGGTGTTGGCTCACCTGGCCCAACAGGACCGCAAGGTCCGGCAGGAGCTCCGGGTGCTACAGGTCCGGCGGGCCCACAAGGTGCGCAAGGCATACCTGGCCCTACGGGTGCTACAGGTGCAACAGGCGCTACAGGACCAGCAGGTGCTACAGGCCCACAAGGTCCACAAGGTGTGGCAGGACCTATCGGCCCACAAGGACCACAAGGTGTAGCAGGACCAACCTATACTGCAGGGACAGGTATAAGCATCACAGCCAATGTTATCAGTGCAGTAGATGCATCCACCACAAACGAATTACAAACCCTTACTATCGCTGGAAACAATTTGACTATAAGCAATGGCAATACGGTGACTTTGCCTGCTGGTGGCGGTGGTAATTTAACCGGAACGACCAACTACTTAGTAAAATTTACGGGTGCCAACGCAGGGGGTAATTCATCGCTTTACGAAACCAATACCAAGATAGGCTTAGGCACATTATTGCCTGAAGCAAAATTAGATGTAACAACGGCTACTGATTCAGTAGCGGTGTTGGCAACTTCAACATATAATGGGTTGATTGACGATGGTATCATACAAGCAAGTTATAATGGCACGGCCGATTTAAATCATATTGCTATGTATGGATTTTCGATACCTAATGTACTCGGTTCTAATGGCATCGGTGTAGAAGGTGCTGGTGGCGGAGTTGGTACTTTTGGTATTGCATTGAGTGGCAATACCGCACCAAGCTCTCAAACGGTGGGTGCAGAAGGATATGCCCTTTCAGATGCTGACGTAGCAATAGGTGTGGCTGGCTTTACCGATTTATACAATAGTGGCTCTTTAACATCTATTGGGGTATATGGCAATGCAACTGGAGGCGTTACGAACTATGCTGGATTTTTTGATGGAGATGTGAATGTAAACGGATTTTTGAGTAAGTTGGGTGGCACATTTAAAATCGACCATCCCCTTGATCCGGCAAATAAATACTTGTATCATAGTTTTGTAGAAAGCCCTGATATGATGAATGTGTACAATGGTAATATAATCACCGATGCAAATGGCGAATCTATTGTAACGCTTCCTGATTATTTTAATGCTTTAAACAAAGATTATAGATATCAATTGACAGTGATTGGCACCTTTGCCCAAGCCATCATTGCCAAAAAAGTAGAAAATAATCAGTTTGTCATTAAAACCAACCAACCCAATGTGGAAGTGAGTTGGCAAGTAACAGGTATCAGAAATGATGCCTATGCACAAGCACACAGAATACAACCTGAAGTAGAAAAAGAAAGCTTCAATAAAGGAAAATACCTCACCCCGGTTGAATTAGGGAAAAGTGCAGATTTGAAAATCAATATTATCAAACCCACACAACCTAATAAGATTAAAAGACCAACGGCACAAAGTAGCCAAAAAAGGAATTAATGATCCTTTTTTTGATTAGGCTGTGAAAGGTAATTTGTTACAAAAAGGCTTTTATTTTATGAGGCTATAAACGGCAAGATATCAGTCAGGTAATCTGCTTTACTTTGTAGTATGATTTCCATGGCTTTTGCCTGATCAAAAAATTGGTCAACGACCACTTCAGTATGTTCCAGTTTTTTGTATTGTTCAAAAAAATGTTTGATTTCGCTCATCAGGTGTGGTGGTAGTTCTTCCAATGTATTGATATGACTTACAGAAATATCATTGGCACAAACGGCAATGATTTTATCATCTTCGCCTTTGTCAATCATTCGCATTACGCCTATCACTTTAGCCGTAACAATACTGAGGGGTTCAAAATCAATTTGCGAAAGCACTAAAATATCTAAGGGGTCGCCATCACCTGCATAGGTTTGGGGTATAAACCCATAATTGATTGGGTAATAAAAGGCGGCATGTAATACCCTATCGAGCCTTAAGAGACCTGTTTGTTTGTCTACTTCATACTTTGCCTTGCTCCCTCGAGCGATTTCGATAATGGCATTTACTATTTCCGGGGCTTGCTCGCCTATTGACACATCGTGCCATGGGTGCATATTCATAAATCACTGTTGTTTTATAAATGCAAATGTAGCTTGTTTTTATTCGAATGCTTATTTTCTCCCAAAGTCAGCAGGGTTTTCGCCCCAGGCTTTGGTTTCCCATTTGAGTATCTTATTTTTATACTCATTCTGATGTAGCCACTTTACAGCCCTGTCGAGCAATTCAAATATTTTTTGGTTCCTTTTGGTCGCTTTCAATTTTGTTCTCGGGTTTTTATATTTTACCCAACCTATGGCATTCCTACTGTCAGAATAAATTGGCATGCTGAGTTGTCGTTGTTTGCAAAAGGCAAGGGCATGCACAATGCCTAAAAACTCTACCACATTATTGGTGCCGTCATCGTAGGGACCCTGACGAAAAAATTCGGCCCCTGTTTCAGTGTCTACGCCTCTGTATTCAGCTACACCAGGACTGCCACTACATGCACCATCTACACAAATACTTGGCAAAATGGGTTTGCCTATCATTGCTAATTGCTCTTTACTTAATAGGCTCTCTTTCATGTCCTTTCCTATAAATTGCTTAGGTGAACGTTCAAAAGCATATTCAGCCATTTCCTTGGTTAAAAATGATTTATACACAGCTCCTTCAAACCCTTCGATTTGCTTTTTGCAATCAGCCCAATTGTCGTAAATGCCCGGATCGACCCCTTCCCAAACCACATAAAACTTTTGTTTTGATTTTTTACTCATGCAAAAAAATTAAAACCGGGTAACTAATTTTAAATTGAGTAATCGATTGGTAAGTCGATTTGGAACTGCATAAACCCGCGAACTGCTTTGGTCTTGTATCCATAAATAAGAGATGGTGTTTTGTATCCCCAACAGATTAAAGACTTCTAAACTGAGCCACATCGATTTGATATTTCTAAAATAGCTGTAACGAGGTCTGTCTTTTCGTTCACCATCGAGCAATAAGGTCATAAACCCGACATCTACTCGTTTGTAACTTGGTATGCGAAGGGTGTCGCCATATCGATTCTGATCGGGTGGCCCAAAAGGCAAACCCGTTGAATACAAGCCACTCAGAAACAATTTAAAATTTTTATTGCGAGGTAAATAATCTGAAAAGTAAAGGCCGAAGCTCACCCTTGAATCAGTGGGTCGTGGTATAAATCCAGGGTATAAAGTGGTGCTGTCAGCGCCATTTACTTTGCTTTTAATCAGTATTTGGTCATCGAGTACATCTTCACTTGTTTTCATCAAACCTAAGCTTATCCATGATTCTGCATCTTTTACAATATCGCCATACAAGCGAAACTCAGCACCATAAGCATATCCTTTTGCATTGTTTTTGCCAAAATAGCGGATACGTACATTATCGTATTCATAAGGTACCAGGTCCCACATGTTTTTATAATACCATTCAGTGGTAAACTTAAAGGGTCTGTCTTTAAATGCTTTGAAATTATAATCTAAGCCAAGCACCGCATGAAATGATTTTTGTGCTTTTACATCAAAATTTACATTGCCATCGAGGTTACGCATTTCTCTGTAAAAAGGAGGTTGATTATAAATACCTGTAGCTCCTCTGATGATGATGTCTTTTTCCATTTGGGTTTCCATGAAAGTTGTAAGCGTGGACTGATCAAAAATTCTTTATTGAGGGCATTGTAATTAAAACGGATACCTCCAGTAGCTACCAGACCAATAGAATCAAAGGAGATATTATCTTGTATAAAAGCACTGTAACGACTATACACAAAGTCTTGCGAGGTTTTGTATCTTTTGGCCATATACAATACTGAGTCGGAATACGGTTGAGAAAAGCCAGCACTATCTCTGCGTTCCCACTCGTTGAGTTTATCTGAAATATTGACGATTTCTGTATTAAGGCCCCATTGTAAAAAGTGTCTATTGGCATCGTATGATCCTTTATGACCTATATTGGCTACGTTTACATTGAGGTAATTGCGGGCATAATTATGTACAATACCTGTGCCGATGGCATACTTTACTTCGCCAAAATTTTCCTTCCCTAAATCGGTTTCAATTTCGCCCAACAAGTATTCGCCTTGTATATCATAGGTTTCAGATTCGTTGGTTTGAAACCCGCTTGCGATCAACTTTAAGGTTGTTTTATTATTAGGGGTATGTGTCAGTGAAACACCTCCATAACGTGAATCAAATTTGTCTGTTTCACTCCCATTATAGTATGTTTTTAATTGAAATGCACGATTAATGAGTCCAAAACTTTGGGTTGAACTTGCCGGTTGAAAATCGAAGCGATTGCGAGCATAGTTGGCAAAAACATCTACCTGCCAATCAGTATCAAATTGATAATTGATAAAGGCTTGTATATCTGTAAAGGTGGGGTTATATACCCCTTTGGTTTGCTGGGCTTGCAACAGGTATTGGTTAGATTTTTGTCTGACTCCTACCATATATGAAAGTCTTTTTTTTATGCCTGTACCTTCTAAATGGGCCCCAAATCCTAAAAGGCTGAGTGATACACTACCTGCAAACTCTTTGGGACGTTTGTAAGTAATGTCTAAGACGCTACTCATTTTATCGCCATATTTTGATTGAAAGCCACCGGTGGAAAAGTTTACCTTGTCTACCAGTTCAGGGTTGATGATGCTCAAACCTTCTTGCTGACCACTTCGTACAAGAAAAGGTCGGTAAACCTCAAAGTCGTTGATATATACAAGGTTTTCATCAAAATTGCCCCCTCTTACATTGTACTGAGAAGTAAGCTCATTGTTATTGCTTAAAAATATTTTCAATTGTCCTTCAATCCCCCCAACGATACTGGGCATTTTGTCATATAATTTGGGGTCGATACGCACAGACCCGGCCTCATTGCGTCTACGGTCGTCTTTGATCACCACGGTTTTTGTTGTGATGACATTTGATTTCATGGTTACGGTAATGGTTGACGTTTCGCCTGCGGCAAGCCGTTTAAACAAGGTTTTGGTTTCGAAACTTACGGTACTAAATACGATTTTAATATTTTTATCGGCGGGTACGGGAAGTGAAAAAAGACCTTTTTCATCGCTACGGGTGCCTCCTGCTACTTCTTTCACACTTATGTTGACGCCTTCTATTGGATTGTTTTTGTCATCCATTACTTTGCCCTTCAGAAGTGCTGTAGGGCTTTGGGCAAAAAGATTGACACAAATAAAAAGCAATGAAACAAGTAAGCCTGTTTTTTTCATAATGAATAGAAAACGAAAGTAAATATAAAATATTGTTTAAGAGATAAAAACGCCAAAGAAAATATAATGTTGGTTTGCCTGTGTAGGATATGTATAAACACCTTTTACTTAATTGTATGAGGTTTAATAGCGGTGTGAAATTAAAAAAATAGTATGATTATCGGCTAAACTGTCTATAATCAAACTTGGTATACTCCTTTATTATGCTGGGTTCTACTTCTGCCTTGCGCACAAGAGGAGCAAGTAAGTGGTATTACATTTTTACAAACCTGATTTGCCATTTCATCCCATCTTTTTTATCGATGATATTAAATAAATAGACACCCGCAGATATATTTGATAAGGGTACTACAGTGTTTTGCTGATGCATATCAAGGTTGCCCGATAATACTTTTACACCTGCCATATTCACGATTTCAAAAAAGCCCTCAGCCATGATGGCTTGATTTTGGTTGAGCAAAGTTATTTCGTCGAATGCAGGGGAAGGGTATAATACAAAGTTGTTTTTAAATTCTTCGATGCTAGGTATAAAGTTGGGAAGTGCTTTAAAATAGGCTTTAAAGGTGAGATCGCTTTGGCATGTATCTAAAAACACAGGATTTAACGTATCTGTAAGCTGCACGTTTTGCCCCCAGTGAAGAAATGAATATCCGGGATTGGCTATTGCTGTTATTTTTACGGGTACGCCATCAAAATACACGCCTTTCCAAGGATAAGTAGCAGGGCTTACTGTACTGATTTGTATTTTACCAGCTCCTGCAGGGAACACATCTAAAGTGATATCGACTTGTTTCACTAAATTAAAATTTGATTCAATATGATTTCTCACTTCTGTGGTACGACATACTAATTCAGAATCTAAACTCAAATAGTTGTGATAAAAATCATTCATTTGGGCAGGTATATTATTGGCATCACCCCATCTTAAAAATTCATTGGGCATTTCTGCCACTGTTTGGTTATACATATAAGTGTTGATTCCTCTTAAGCGAGCGGTGTCATAAGAGGTATTCATCAAGTCGGCAAATCGATTGATAAAATAAGTTTTAAAGCGGGTGTTTTGCATACTTTTGAGCCATACATTGATATAGGGATTGTTAGGGTTTTGGTTGAGCATATAGTCTATATGGTCATAGGTGCAATTTGTCCAGCCATTGGGGTTCATGGCTAGTTCCTGGTCAATGATACAAAAGCGGTATCGATTATTGGTTTTGTCTGACCGGTAAATTTTTATATTGTTTTGTGGCCAATCGGTATTTCCCATCCATGATTGTCCAATGATATAATCATTGTAATGGGTCATATCGAAATAATGATCGGCGCTGTCCCAATAGAGCGGACTGTTGGTATTAAGTGTTTTAAAGGCATTGTATGCATTGATAAAGGTATCTACCGGGTTTCCACTCACTGATCGCAATACATTTTGGTAAAAATAGCTTTGTGATAAAATGTCGACAGTACTTACTGTGGCTGTGTCTTGCTCTTTAAAATATTCAGTATCAAATTTTTCCCTTAGTTCATACAAACCCCAATACTGTCCGTTGATATACACACTCATCGGTCGCCAAGCGGAATAATAATTATAGGTTTCGCCAGCCATCATACGTACCTGGGCAGCATCCTTGTAGGGCAGTTCTAAATATTGGTTACTGCCATTTCTTAAGTAAAATTTACTATAGCTGTTTCTATTGGGTCGGTCTGGAATCATGGCATAATTGACTGGTCCATCACCCACTACAGAATGATCAAGCTCTAACTTAAATGAGCGTTGTGGTTGAAAGCGACTACCTCCAGCACCTCCATCTTGTATCATGCCTGTATGTTGCGAAAAAAGCAGTGAATGTGCGGGGGTAGAATCAAAGCATTCTACATAAGCTGCTTTGAGCCAGTCATTTACGGGGTTGTCGAAATTGCCATTGGGTCCAAATAAATTTAAACTGTCTGTAATCACAGACAATATGGGTGTTACATGATTGATACCAAATAAATAGGAAGCATTTGAAATGGAACTTGGTATTTTGCCTGTCATAAACGCTTTTGCTTTTAAGGGCGTATTTTGAAAAATATAAATAGGATTACCCGTGTATAAAGTAGAACCCGTGGTAGGGTCACTGCCATTTAAGGTGTAGTAAACACTCGATCCAACCCCATTGGGGTTTAAAATACTGACCGCAAAGGGTGTGTTGTAAATGCCTGAGGCCACGGTAAAACCAGGTGCCAATGTATAACCATTTAAAGCAGGCGATCCATTATTGGTAGCTCCAGGGGTAGATGGCTGAAAGGAGGTAATATTAGCTGCTGCATCTGGTAAACGACCTTTGCTCACGTCTATTGCACCGCATTGTATATTTAAACTGTTTTGCAAAATATTGCCAGGAGCGTACAAAGAGATTGTTTCTCCCGAGTTGGAAATTTTAAAGTTGGTATGATAATTATACCCTGAGTTTGGAACAAATTTATTACTCAATGTGCTGATTGAACTTGCATTCATCCCGATTTCGATATAGTCATAAACGGCAGGGTCTGCAGTGACTACATCAAAGGCCAGCGTAGTAAAATTACCAGCACTGAGTCCCGCAGCAGTCAACTCTGATGCTAATATTAAAAATTGATTACGTGCCCCCCAGTACCAATTGCCATAAGGTGCCGGATACTCCGTATTGCCATTTTGTATATTGCCTGTCCCGATGGTCATGCCATTGATTCTTACATTGGGTCTTTGCATGGCGGTGGTGCCATACACAAATCCACAGGCGCCTGCATTGCCATCCTGATAGGTGTACAACGATGAATTAAAAGGCGTTGCACTTTGGTTAAAAACAGAATTGACGGTATACCCAGTAGAACTGTAACTACAAACATTGATCAACAGGTTACTGCTACCATCCCAATAAAAAGGTACCGTTAAGTTATGGGTATTCCAGCCATTGACGGGCGAAAAAGTACCGGTATTGATGACAGGAACAAAAGGAGGTGTAGCAAAATAATTTTTTCCACTACAAAAAATAACTTCATAGGCACCCGGCTGTAGGTTAAAATGCGGGAAAGTCCATTGGGTAGGTAATAAGCTTGTATCGGTTAATGAATAATTATATAAATCAATAGCTGAAGCCGTGGGGTTATAAAGTTCAATCCAATCAACATATTCGCCTTCTTCATCAATGACTGCTGAATAGTTTTTATTACTTCCTTCATTGATCACAATTTGAGCTTCGGTTAGGGAAAACTGAAAAATGAAACCAATTATGAACGCTATTTTTTTCATATTTAATCTTTAATTCCACAATATACAAAGCAAACAATAGATTGCCTATATAAATACATGATAAGTGATAGACAAAGGCTGGGAGCTGTTTTTATTTGATTTTTTAGTGGGTGTGAATCTTTTTTTTTGTCAATTTTCGAAAGCCTAACCTTTTTGCGCCTCTTTTGCGTCATGACATAAGTGGAAAAACCGTAAACCGGCAATGTCTATGGTTTTAAAAAAGTTTATAAAAAACAAGACGAAAGAATAACAGCGACAAGTGTTTTCAAATTTTGAAACAATGATGAATTGGATTTATATTCTTGTTGCTTTGTTATAAGCACTATTTTATTGCATAATGTTGAAAGCATGTTGCATTTTTGCATTTCATAAAATCTGTAAGGCGATGAGTCAAAAATACAATGCAAGGGGCGTATCGGCACAAAAAGAAGATGTGCATGAAGCCATAAAAAATTTAGATAAAGGGCTTTATCCAAATGCTTTTTGTAAAATACTACCTGATGTCACCGCACATAACGACGATTATTGTTGTATCATGCATGCTGATACAGCGGGTACTAAATCAGTATTAGCCTATTTGTATTGGAAAGAAACGGGCGATTTATCAGTTTGGAAAGGCATTGCCCAAGATGCGATGGTGATGAATATCGATGACATGATATGTGCGGGTGCTACCAATCATTTTGTATTGTCGTCAACCATTGCGCGCAACAAACTATTGATACCCGCGGGGGTATTGAGTGCTTTGATACAAGGATGTGAAGAGCTCATACAGGAATGGAAAAAGTATGGGATTGATATTTGTATGGCAGGTGGCGAAACCGCTGATGTAGGAGATGTGATTAGAACCATTGATGTTGGGTATACAGCCTTTGCCCGATTTGAGAAAAAAAAGGTCATTACCATTGCGCCTAAAGCTGGGGATGTCATAGTGGGGTTTGCTTCATTTGGTAAAAGTGTTTATGAAAGTGAATATAATAGTGGTATCGGTTGTAATGGATTGACAAGTGCCAGACATGATTTATTAAATAAATCATATATGGCAAATTATCCTGAGAGCTTTGAAGCAAGCATCCCCGAAGAGGTATGTTATATTGGACAATACAACATGACAGACAAGGCTGCGAATGGCATCGCTATCGGGAAATTATTATTATCGCCTACACGTACATTTGCCCCCATCATAAAAGAAGCTGTTGAAAAGTATGGCCCACAGCTACATGGGATTGTGCATAATACAGGCGGGGCACATACAAAAAGTTTAAAATATATTACTGATCCTGTACGCTTGGTTAAAGACAATCTTTTTGAACCACCATTGATCTTTCAGTTAATACAAGAGGCTTCGGCAGTTACTTTACACGAAATGTATCAAGTGTTTAATATGGGTACACGTCTTGAATTATATACGGATGCGAAAACAGCAGAAGCCATTATAGCAATAGCCGCAAGCTATGATATAGCCGCACAAATCATAGGACGTGTAGAAGCCAGTGAACAAAAAGAAGTGATTGTGGTTACTGCTACAGGTGAAACGATACAGTATAGATAATAAAAGGCGTTAATCTAAAGAATCTGAGTATAATGCCTACATACATTGAATTACAGCTTGATGTAAATAGGCAATCATTAATACCAACCACACATTAAAGAGAGTTCATTTGTTATGATCTTAATGTAATGTTTTTGTGCATTATAAAGATTATTTTCAGATTACTTATTAAATACATTTGGTAACATATGTTGTTGGGTTTGAGAGGAATCTTTTTTAAATGTCAACAGTTCTAAAAACAAAAAACCCCGCTGATGCGAGGTTTTTTTTGACGTAGTTACTACGTTACATTTTTTAAAGTTATTTCTTTTTAGGAGCTGCTTTAGCTGCTGCTTTTTTTGGAGCTGCCTTTGGAGCTGCTTTTTTAGGAGCTGCTTTTGGAGCTGCTTTTTTTGGAGCTGCCTTTGGAGCTGCTTTTTTAGGAGCTGCTTTTGGAGCTGCCTTTTTTGGAGCTGCTTTTGGAGCTGCTTTTTTAGGAGCTGCTTTTGGAGCTGCTTTTTTAGGAGCTGCTTTTGCTGCTGCCTTTTTAGGAGCTGCTTTTGGGGCTGCTTTAGCTGCTGCTTTTTTTGGAGCTGCTTTTTTTGCTGTTGCCATTTTGTTTTGAATTTTAAGGATTAGTAAATAAAAGAACTTTATGAATACAAATATATAAAATATTTATTTATAATTACAAAATAGAAACGATTGTTTTTTGTTTTGTTTTTCTAAAAGTCACTGTTCCATCTTGTAATGCAAACAATGTAAAGTCTTTTCCTACTCCTACATTTGTACCAGGATGATACACAGTACCACGCTGTCTAACTATGATGTTTCCTGATATTGCGGCTTGTCCGCCAAATAATTTCACACCCAATCTTTTGCTATGTGAATCTCTTCCGTTCTTTACACTTCCTTCCCCTTTTTTATGTGCCATGGTTTAAAAAATTTTTTTGTAAAATTTGTTTTTTTATAAATAATTAAGCTAATGAAGTAATTTTTACTTGCGTCAACGCATCACGATGACCAATTTTTTTAGTGTATCCTTTTCTTCTTTTTTTGTGAAAAGTAATCACTTTATCGCCTTGTAAATGTTTAAGAATTTCAGCTTTCGCAGATCCATTCATGGATATTGTACCGTCAACAGAAGTCATTAAAACTTTTGCATCTACTACATCACCTACATTGCCTTGCAAACGATGTACAAATAATGTATCGTTTTGTTTTGCTTTAAATTGCTGACCAGCAATATCTAATATACCGAACATGATAATTTTTTTTAGGAGTGCAAAGATAACATTTTTTTCTTTTCCACCAAATACTTGTTGCTTGTTGGTAATTAAATTTTGTTAACGTCGCTTTTTAGGGTCTGAACTTCCATTTTTTAACCCTATTTGATACACAATCAATGGATGTTTTACATTGTTTATTTATATATACCTGATTTCTATAAGCTCAAACAACTATTCATTGACAGTATTAAGGATTCAATCGCTGGATTATCCAAGTGGTATCAGCCGTTTTTTTATAACAAATTCTATCGTGTAAACGACTGGCTCGTCCTTGCCAAAACTCAATATAGCTGGGTATTAATGCATATCCACCCCAATGTGGGGGCTTGGGTATAGGCATGTGCTGGTATTGAAGCTTCAATGCCTCAAATCGAGCCTCTAAAGTTTCCCTGTTTTGCAATAATTCACTTTGATGAGATGCCCATGCGCTTAATTGACTTTCTATGGGCCTTGTATTAAAATAATTGACAGAGTCTTCTTCTGATGTTTTTATCACCTGCCCTTCAATCCTGATTTGTCTTTGCAATTCTTTCCAAAGAAATGTCAAAGAGGCATTCGGATTATGGGTCAACTGTTTTCCTTTACTACTATGGTAATTGGTATAAAATACAAAATGATTTTCTTCAATACCTTTTAAAAGTACAATTCTTGATTTTGGATAATGTAGTTCATCTACCGTGCTCAATGTCATTGCATTGGGTTCATCTACAAAGGTATTGAGGGCCTCTTGAAACCAACCTTTAAACTGTACTATTGGATTGTCGTGTAAATCGTTTTCGTTTAACGATGCCAATAAATACTCCTGACGTAAAGCAGCAATGTTAGTTTTCATTTTAAATAAAGATTCAATGGAAACTAATCTTCTTTTAAATATTTTTTCATCACAAATACGGTACCTGCCAACATGATGACCATATAGACGATACAACCCCAATACCCGATGAAACTTCCTATTTCGTACATAAATTTATATTTTTATAGCTGTGATTTATTTTATTTTTTGCAAAGGTAAAAAATTATAATCTTTTTCTGTGTCTAAATTTAAACACAAAGCCCCCTTGCAATATAGACTTGCCCATGCCTACTTCAAGATAGATCGCAGTACGGGTTAAGAAAAAGTAACGAACCCCAAACGTCATTTCATAAGAAACAGGATAGGGCAATTTAAATTGAGATTTAAATAAACTGTCATCAGGTCCATAATCGGTAAAGTCTTTATTCATAAAATAATTATATCCTACACCGCCACCTATATAAACATCAAACTCTTTGTTGACAAAAATGTGATAGTTGAAACGAAGATTTGCACTGATATCATGTAAAGTAGTACCATAAGCAAAAGGTAAATCATATGGATAATATGGATCTGGACGCATTCTTTTCCACTCTGATTTGTATAATATATAACTTGCCGAAAGCATCACGCTTAATTTACGGGAAAGTCCATACTCCGCTTTCCAGAAAAAAGGACCCACACCTACAACTTTGAAATCGGTTGAGTCTTTTTGATAATCAAATAATTTAGCATCTAAACGTGGCTGACCATATCCGTATGAAAAGTGTATTTGCCCTTTCTCATGTGCTTTCTGATCCCATAGGTAATCCCAATGGGGAGCAGTAAGTAACTGAGCTGACGTAGAAAGTGTAAAACCTGTTAATAAGAGTAATACCAGAAAAAATTTGTTCATGAATCCGTATTTGGGGTACAAAATAATGAAAAACAATTAATAAAATGAAAATACTATTCATATTTTATTCCAGATATCTTTAAAAAGACCATTTGTTAAACTATTTCACCGGCACCTTCACGTATAATTTCGGGTGGAGAAACGGTACAGTCAACGATTGTAGAAGGTATTACCCCTCCTGCTCCCCCATCAACAACCATATCAACTAAGTTTTCAAAAAGTTCATTGATTTCTTCAGCATCGGTCAATATTTCACCTTCTGCATTGAATGGAAGCGATGTACTTAAGATGGGATTGCCTAATTCTGTTAAAATGGCTCTGCATATTTTATTGTCTGGCACCCGAATACCGACCGTATCTTTTTTGGTTCTCAATAATTTAGGTACTTTTTTACTGGCTTCTAATATAAAGGTAAACGGTCCGGGTAAATACAATTTTAAAAAACGATATAAAGGGGTGTCAATGGCCTTGGTATATTCGCTCAGGTGACTTAAATCAGAACATAAAAAAGAAAGCTGTGCTTTTTGTGGATTGATTTGTTTGATTTTGCAAATACGCTCAATAGCTTCAGGATGCGCAATATCACAACCCATACCATATACCGTATCGGTAGGATAAATAATGACGCCACCCTTTTTTAAAAGCGCCACGAGTTGTTTTATTTTTCTTTCATCCGGATTATTAGGATGTATACTCATCAACATATTTACAAAGATAAGGCATAGATTTTTTTATATCTTCGTTTCCTAATGTTTAAAAGCGTTTCTTTCAATCGTGTAAGTATTTGGTATGTCATCGTTACCTTACTATTTATTTCATTTCCATGGAGTGAGCGCATTAATTCAGTATTTATCCTACTGCTTGTCATCCACTGGTTAGCTGATAAAAAGCTTCTTGAAAAAATGGCCCAACTAAAAAATCACTGGAAAAGCATCTTGCCTTTTTGGGGCTTTTTTGCGATGCATTTGCTCTTTTTATATAAAACCCAGCATTGGCAAGACGCGATGCATACCATGGAAGTAAAGCTTTCATGGCTGATACTGCCATGCTTATTTGCGACGGAAAATTATGTAAACGCCCTTTTTCAAAAACGATTATTTTGGCTATTTTGCCTTTCATGTTTGCTTTCTGCCATTTATTGTGTGTTGGCATATTCTATTCATTTTTATCCGATTCACCAATGGACATACCTTTTTGATAGAATGTATTTTTCATATTATATCATGCATCCGGGTTATTATTCAAATTTTTTTGTCATTGCTGTCATTTATTTATTGTTACAATTATTCGAGTATAAAAAGCTGTCTCAAAAAGAAACATTGTTTTCCATCTTCATGGTCATCCTTTTTTTAGCTACCCTTTTTATCTTAGTTTCCAAAACGGCCATTATTGTACTGGTACTTTTCTTTATCTACCTTATTTGGAAAAAACTGGAAAGTTTACAACAACGTATGTTAAAATATTTTTTATTTATTTCTGTCACTGTCCTAACGATTCTTTTGTTTTCACAGGTGCCAAATATCAACAAGCGTATTGCAGAAACCAAGCATGATATTGAAAAAATAGATCATCAAATTCCATTTGCAAATTCTACCGGAAGTAGGATTGCCGCCTGGAAATTAGAATGGCGCATCATTCAGGAGCGTCCATTCTGGGGGCATGGTACGGGCAATGCCAATAGTCTCTTGATGAGTCAGTTTGAAAAAGGACAATATGCAGATTTAATCACCCATCAAATGCATACCCACAATCAACTATTGCATACCTGGATTGAATTAGGGTTGTTAGGATTATTGAGCTTGTTATTCATGTTTATTTCAAGCTTTATTTATTTTTATAAAAATAATCAAGCTTTGGGTATGTGGACTGTTGTGTTGCTCTTTGTGTATAGCGCCACAGACGACGCCTTAGAAATACAGTCAATCACTGTATTTTGTACTTTTTTAATTTGCTTATTGCTTTTTGAAAATAAAAAACAAACTTTGAGTTCGCATACTATTGCTACATAACAAATTTATACCCCACACCCCGCACACTTAAAAAATGAACCGGATTGCGTGGGTCTAATTCAAAATATTTACGATAAATCATGATAAAATTATCGATCGTTCGTGTGGTTGGAAATACATTATAACCCCATACCATTTTAAGAATATGTTCACGGCTTATCACTTCATTTTTATTATCGATGAGTAATTTTAAAAACTGAATTTCTTTTTTGGTAAGGGCAATGGTATTGCCATGAATGTCAACGCAACTTTGTGCTTGAAAATCTATTTTACAGGGACCTATTTCAAAAATACTCAATTCATCTTTGATATGATCAATCTTTTTATTTTTCGCAATAAGTTTTTCTACCCTAATCAACAGTTCTTCAAGGTTAAAGGGTTTGGTCATATAATCGTCGCCCCCTTTTCGCAAACCCAATACCCTATCGGCACCCGTATTTTTTGCAGAAAGAAACAGAATAGGAATTTTATCGTTTTGTAATCGAATGGTTTCACATACAAAAATGCCATCCAACTCAGGTAACATAATATCGAGAATGATACAGTCGAAATACTCTTCTTTGAAAGCCTTGATCGCTTTTTTACCATCATCAACTGATACCACTGCATACCCTTCCATTTCTAAATTTAATTTTAATGCTTCTCTCAAACTTTCTTCGTCTTCAACCAGTAAAATTTCGCCTTTATCTTTTTTCATACTTTCGTTTTAAGAAATGATAATCAATCAATTGTGACCTCAAAAATAGAGCCTTTGGGTATATTGTTTTTCACAGAAATGTCATATTTGTACATTTTAATAATCTTTTTTACAATAAAAAGACCCAATCCTGTACCTTTTGATGAACGTGTATTTTCATTCCCAATGCGATAAAATTTTTCAAATATTTTTTTCTTTTCAGTGTCCGGAATGCCATTGCCACGGTCTATGACAGCAATAAGTGTTTTGCCTTCCACTTGTTTCATTTCTACCACGATAGGTTCATCTTTCGGTGAGTACTTTCTTGCATTCTCAATCAAATTGCTAATCACTAATTTCCAAATGGTGGCATCTCCTCTGATGATTTTGTCTTCTTCATATACATTCAATGCAATTTTCAAATCTCGATATCTGGCGCGCATTTCGTCGATTACTTCACTCAATATTTGTTCTAACGATACATCTTCGGTATAAATGGCTTTGCTTGTATTTTCAAGTTGGGTGGCTATCAATATATTATTACACAAGTCGTTTAGGCGGTTTGTTTCATTGACAGATGATTTGATTAATTTCATTTGTATGTCTTCATCCAGTTTCCTTTTTTCAAGCGTTTGCATATTGAGCTTGATGCCAGCAATGGGTGTTTTTAATTCGTGGGTGACACTCAACATGAAGTTTTGTTGAAGTTTACTCAGCTTACGTTGACGATAATACGCATAATATACAATGCTGGCTGAAAGCAAAATAATCAACAAAAAAGTAGAGCCTTCACCCAGAAACTGCTTGGTTCGTTTGATTTTCTTATCCTGTATACTCTTAAACTCTTTATCATAATTAAGATGCAGATTATTTGATTGTTGTAAGGTTATTTTTTCTTTTTCTAATTCAAAAATTACATTGCCTTGTTTGTTGAGGCTATAGCCCCAAAATATAATAGCAGCAACTACATAAATCAATAGTAAAGTATAAGCAATGGTAAATTTCATGTAAGGATATGTAATGCTACAAATTTATAAGATAATTTTTTATATATCGTATATGCTACTTACTTTTGCATTCGCAGGCAGATTTGATTATTGTTCGGCCTGTTATCAAAACTGAACTAATACTCATCTACTGCTAAACAATTCCTTGTTTTTAATGTTGATAGTATCGTTCAGTACAAATAAAAATATACTGAAGTATGCATACATTAAACGAATTGCTCAAAAAACAAATACTGGTAATTGATGGGGCTATGGGCACCATGATACAACGTTACCAATTGAAAGAAAAAGATTACAGAGGCGAACAATTTAAAAACTGGCATTTAGATGTACAAGGCAACAACGATATGCTTTGTATAACCCAGCCACAGATTATTGAAGAGATTCATTTACAATACCTGGAAGCGGGTGCACATATCATTGAAACAAATACATTCAGCGCACAAAAAATATCCATGGCCGATTATGAGCTCCAGGATTATTGTTACGAAATGAATGTAGCCGCTGCACAGTGTGCCCGCAATGCAGTAAACCGATATTATGCTTTACATCCTGATGCTGAAACAGGTACTAAATTTGTGGCAGGAGCTATAGGGCCCACCAATCGAACCCTTTCATTATCGCCCGACGTTAATAATCCCGGCTACAGAGCAGTTACCTTTGATCAGGTAATGGAGGCTTATTACGAACAAGTGAAAGGTCTGGTGGCAGGGGGTGTTGACATTATTTTGATTGAAACCATCTTTGATACACTCAATGCCAAAGCGGCTATTTTTGCCGTTAAAAAATATTTTAAAGATTTTCAAATCAACTTACCAATCATGATATCAGGTACTATCACAGACGCAAGTGGTAGAACCCTCAGTGGACAAACATTAGAAGCCTTTTATATTTCTGTTGAGCACGCCAATCCAATCAGTGTAGGTTTTAATTGTGCACTTGGGGCAACCCAAATGCGACCACATATTGAAGAATTGAGTATGCTTGCCAATTGCTATGTGAGTGCATATCCGAATGCTGGATTGCCCAATGCGTTTGGCGAATATGATGAACAACCACACGAAACGGGTCATATCATAGCTGAGTGGGCCAAAGAAGGATTGGTCAATATTGTAGGAGGCTGCTGTGGCACTACCCCCGAACATATTAAATGTATTGCAGATGCTGTAAAAGGATTAAAACCCCGAAGCATCGCATCAAACATCACAAAAGAAACCGTTTAAAGAATCGTATTTTTTATATTCCTGAAATCAAAAAACTTTGAAAGATTTATAAAAATACAAATACCCGTAATTTATGAAACATCAATATTTATCGCTTAGTGGATTAGAACCATTGGTTGTGCGACCCGAATCAAATTTTATCAATGTAGGTGAACGTACAAATGTAACAGGGAGTAAAAAGTTTTCGCGTTTGATACAAGAAGAAAAATATGATGAAGCCCTGAGTGTTGCTCGTCAGCAAGTAGAAAATGGGGCACAAGTATTAGATATTAATATGGATGACGCCTTATTAGATGGCGTTTATGCAATGACTACATTTATCAATCTTGTGCAGTCGGAACCTGATATTGCCAAAATTCCTATCATGATCGATAGCAGTAAATTTGACATTATTGTGGCTGGTTTAAAATGTGTACAAGGAAAGTGTATCGTTAATTCAATTTCTTTAAAAGAAGGCGAGGAAAAATTTATTGAACAAGCAACCCTTTGCAGCTACTTTGGAGCCGCCGTGATTGTGATGGCCTTTGATGAGCAAGGACAAGCAGATACCAGACAACGAAAAATTGATATTTGCCAGCGAGCCTATCATATTCTTACCACACAGGTAGGGTATAAACCACAAGATATCATTTTTGATCCAAATATATTTGCGGTCGCAACAGGTCTTGAAGAGCATAATAATTATGGAGTAGATTTTATAGAAGCTACCCGTGAAATTAAAAAATTAATGCCATTGACCAAAGTTAGTGGGGGCGTGAGTAATCTTTCATTTTCATTTAGGGGTAATGAACATGTGCGCGAGGCCATGCATGCAGTGTTTTTATATCATGCCATACAGGCTGGTATGGATATGGGCATTGTGAATGCTGGTCAGCTGGCGGTTTACGATGAAATAGAACCTACCCTGAAAAAACTTTGCGAAGATGTGATTCTCAACCGAAACAACGACCACAATGAAGCAACCGAAAGCCTCATACAGTTTGCAGAAACGGTGAAAGCAAAAGGTAAAGTACAGGTAAAAGATGAAACATGGCGATTAGCATCCGTAGAAAAAAGATTGTCGCATGCATTGGTCAATGGCATCACTACTTACATAGATGAAGATACCGAAGAAGCAAGACGCAAGTATAGTAAACCCCTTGATATTATTGAAGGTCCACTGATGGATGGTATGAGTATAGTAGGTGATTTGTTTGGCAGTGGGAAAATGTTTTTGCCTCAAGTTGTGAAAAGTGCCCGTGTAATGAAGAAAAGTGTTGCCTATTTGACTCCTTTTATAGAAGCCGCCAAGTTAGAAGCTTCGAATGCCCCTAAAGTATTACTGGCTACAGTAAAAGGCGATGTACACGATATCGGAAAAAACATTGTAGGGGTTGTATTGGGTTGCAATGGCTATACCATTATTGATTTAGGGGTGATGGTGCCTGCCACTAAAATATTGGAAGAAGCTAAAAAACACCAAGTTGATATTATTGGATTAAGTGGACTGATAACTCCCTCATTAGATGAAATGGTGCATATAGCGAAAGAAATGACAAGACAGCAGTTTACATTACCCCTTTTAATTGGAGGTGCCACCACAAGCCGTATGCATACAGCGGTGAAAATTGCAGAAAATTATGCCCATGGAGTATTGCATGTATTGGATGCTTCACGAAGTGTAACTGTCGTAAGTGATTTGCTAAACGAAAACAAACAAACTTTATTAAACAAAACCAATACTGAATACAAACAACTTAGGGACGATTTTATCAACCGAAAAAATATTAAAACCTATTTAGCCATTGCGGATGCCCGAAATAATAAAACAAAGATTGATTGGGAACAATACGAACCTGTCAAACCTGCACAAATGGGAATGCAAACCTTTCATCAGTATCCCCTCCATGAAATAGTTGAATACATCGACTGGACTCCCTTTTTTATTACCTGGGAAATGCATGGAAAATTTCCTGCCATATTATCAGACGAAGTTGTAGGGCAAGAAGCCACAAAATTGTATGAAGATGCTCAACATCTATTAAAACAAATTGTTGATGAGCATTGGCTACAAGCTGAAGCTGTGATGGGTATATGGGATGCCCAACGACTGGGTGATGATGATGTGATGATTCAATCAGAAACCACTTTGCACTTTTTACGTCAACAAATCAAAAAAGCGGAAGGACAAGCAAATCAATGTTTGGCTGATTATATACACCCACTCAAAAACGATTATATGGGTGCCTTTGCTGTTACCATTAAAGGTATTGAACCCTATATCAAACAGTTTGAAGTTGCACATGACGATTATAATAAAATAATGTTGCAAGCTTTAGCTGATAGGCTGGCTGAGGCATTTGCTGAATGTTTACATAAAAAGGTTCGTACCCAATATTGGGCTTATGCACCAAACGAAACATTGAGCCCTGAAGAATTAATTACTGAAAAATATGTAGGTATTAGACCCGCACCTGGATACCCTGCCTGTCCTGATCATACAGAAAAAATAACCCTTTTTAACCTGCTTCATGTAAAAGAAGAAATAGGAATTGAACTCACCGAGTCGCTTGCCATGTATCCGGCTGCTTCTGTTTGTGGCTGGTACTTTGCACACCCTGCAAGTAAATATTTTGGGGTCGGAAAAATCACCCAGGAACAACTCATTGACTATGCCAACAGAAAAAAAATAGATTTGAGTGAAGCCACCCAATGGTTAAGTCCTTTGTTAGATTAAAACGGTATATTATATGGAAACGCCCAATCAGTGGAACTCGGCAATATTGCTCGAAATTGTCAAAACACCTATGCCTTTTGGTAAATATAAAGGCACGCTATTATGCAATTTGCCCGATAGCTATCTCGAATGGTTTTTGCGCAAAGAAGGTTTTCCCAAAGGCAAACTAGGGCAACTCATGGCCACCGTTTATGAAATAAAATTAAATGGTTTGGAATATTTGTTAGAGCCTTTGAAACGAATGTAATACCAGCGACACATTAAAGACCGTCTATTTGTAATTCGCTTAATTGCAATATGTGTGGGCATGCTGCCGAGCTTTTTCAGATTACTGATTAATTACATTTGGTATAATACGTTCTAACAGGTTTGTATTAAATTAAAATCGGATTTAAAAATATTTTTCTGCTTCCAAAATACTTTCAGGCTTGCCAACATCCATCAGCAGTTCCCCGCTATGATCATACGATTTGATGACATGATTTTTGGCCAACGATAAATAAACATCAACGATCGAAAATTTCCCCGTTTGATGCATCCATGAAAAAATGTGGGGTTCAATGATATGTATGCCACTAAATGATTTTTCAAACAGCATGTCTGATGAAAGGCTCATTTTAGTTTCCCCCGTATTTTTATTTTTCCAACCACAAAGTACCTGTTGCTCATTAAACAAAAAACATCGGGAACTTTTTCTATCACTCACTGCAAGTGTCGCCAAAGGTTTTTCTTTGGCATGAAACTGCATCATCTTTTGCAAATTCATCTGGGTGAGAATATCTACATTCATGACTAAGAAAGCTTGCTGATCATTAAAAAACCAAGCCGCTTTTTTTAATCCTCCACCTGTTTCAAGTACCTCATCCCTTTCATCTGAAATAGAAATATTGATACCAAAGTGATGGTGTTCGTTTAAATAATTTTCAATTTGAGAAGCAAAATGATGTACGTTGACAATAATATCCTTTATGCCATTTGCTTTTAAATATTCAATATTTATTTGCAACAAGGTTTTACCATTTACTAAAGCCAATGCTTTAGGGTGATGGTCTGTAAAAGGTTTTAATCGGGTGCCTAAGCCAGCGGCGAGTATCATTGCCTTCATGAAATATATTTTTTAAGTAAGCCCCAGCTAAAAATCTTTTTTCTTCAGTGGCTGTAACGATTTGAGTTTTACGGTTTCTATACGTGTGTCAGATACCAGCAATATATCAAATTCATAATTACCAATAATGATTTTTTCCTTTTGTTTAGGAATGGCTTCGTGGTTTTCAATGATATACCCTGAAAGGGTTTCCGCTTCATCAATCGGAAGATCGAGGTTATATTTTTCGTTGATAAATTCTACTTCTAGGCGTCCAGAAAATATATATTCTGTAGCAGAAAGTTGTTTCTGAACATATTCTTCTTCATCATACTCATCTTGTATTTCACCAAAAATTTCTTCCAGTATATCTTCCATGGTTACGATACCTGCAGTACCGCCAAATTCATCGATGACCCAGGCAATACTTTTTCGTTCTTTCGTAAATTGATTTAATAAATCTACCGCGTTCATGGCTTCGGGTACAGCGGGTATTTTATGCATGGCCGATTTAATATCGGTTGGGTTTCTAAAAAAATCAATATGATGTATATACCCTATGATATTGTCGATGGTGCCATCATACACAATAATTTTAGATAATTTTGTTTCAATAAATAATTGTTTCACCGTTTCAATTGATGTATCACTTGTCACCGCTTCTATTTCATTGCGTGGAACCAAACATTCCCTAATTTTAACCTGCGAAAGATAAAGGGCATTTTCAAAAAGTTCGGTATTCAAATCTTGCGATTCACTATCCTGTCCTGTACGCATTTGTTTGATAAACTGCTCAAGATCGACCCGATTGTAAATGGTTTTTTCAACGGCAATACGTACATTAAAAATGTATTTTAAAATAAATTCAGAGATAGCTACAAAAAATCGTGCAACGGGATATAAGAAAAAATAAAAAAATTGAATGGGGAGTGCAAGAAAGGTAAGCGTAGATTCAGGCTTTGCACGAAATAACGCTTTGGGTATAAACTCACCCAATACCAGTACAACAATAGTGGCAACAATGGTATCGATAAACAATCGAAAAAATTCGTTGTGTGGAAAGTGAATTAGATTAAAAAAGGTATCTGTCATTTCCGTCATCAATAAACCATAAATAACCAAAACAATATTGATACCTACCAGACTGGTACCAATAAAGGTAGCTGGCTTTTCCATAAAACGGGAAAGCACTTTGCCACCGTATAAACCCTGCTTTTTCTTTAATTCAAAATTGAGTTTGCTTGATGATACAAAGGCAATTTCAATACCCGAAAAAAAGGCAATTAGTAAAAGGCAAACAATAATGTAAATAATGGTTGTAATCATAGCTGGACTGTAAAAATACTAAATTTGTTCACTAAGAAATAATAATATCTTTTCACCAGCTTCTTTGCATGCTTGTTCAAGGTTGTCATTGATTACCAGGGTATCAAATAATCCTGCATAGGTCAATTCATGGGTAGCTTTTTCAATGCGTTCATTCAATGAAAAATCGGTTTCTGTGCCTCGGTCAATCAGGCGTTGCTTCAGTATTTCAAGCGAAGGGGCTTTTATAAAAATACTTAAAGCATTGGCACCATAATGTTTTTTTAAACGCAAAGCACCTTGTACATCAATATCTACGAGAGGGGTTTGGTGATTTGTCCATATTTTTTGGAGTTCCGATTTGAGGGTGCCGTAATATTTACCTTCATACACCATTTCAAATTCTGCAAATTCATGTTGGGCAATTTTACGGGTAAAATCTTGCAGACTCAAAAAATAATAATGTACCCCATGTATTTCATTGGGTCGTGGGTTGCGTGTGCAGGCACTGACGCTAAACGCCAGCTGAGGATAGGTTTTGAGCAAATGATGTACTATCGTCGTTTTACCCGAACCCGAAGGGGCCGTTATGATGATAAGCTTTTGCGTATCGTCTGTCATTATTGACCCACTACTAGTTTGTCTAAATCTTTGATACAATCTTCCACACGTTGGTATTTACCAATGATAATACCGTTTGCATCCACCAACATACATTGTGGTACAAATTGAACGCCATATTCAGCAGCCGCTTTACTTTGCCATCCTCCTAAGTCGCTCATATGATAAGGCCATACCAAACCATCTTTTTCAATGGCTTGAATCCATGGTTCTTTTGATTTATCTAAGGATACACTTACAATGCTAAAACCATTTTTGGCATTTTTGTATTTCTTTTTACTGTATTTATTATAGAATTCTACCAAAGCGGGGTTTGCCATACGACAAGGTCCACACCAGCTAGCCCAAAAATCAATGAGAATCACTCTTTTCTTATTGATTTCTGATAAGGTAATTACTTTTCCCTGTGGGTTTTCATAAGCCAATTCGGGTGCTTTTTGACCCACTTCTATTTTAGTATTTTGATATTGGGCCTGAGCCATTGAAAAACTCACCAATGCCAATAAGAATAATCCGATTTTTTTCATGTATAAAAAATTTTAGAAAACCAAAGATAAATGATTTGTACGAAATTGACCGCTATTGCCGTTAATGTTTCGTTTATATGAAGGAAACATCGTTTAATCACTACTTTTGTGGTTCACAAATGTTGTCAATATGCAGTATGAACACAAAAGACAAGCACTGGCGAGCAAAAAAATCTTTTACCAGCGGGTTTGGAAAAACGCTTTCGTATCATTTATTTTTCTTACCGTATGCTTATTGATTGGTGTGGTCGGCTATAAAGTCACCATTCAAGAATTTTCATGGTATGACAGTCTTCTCAATGCTTCCATGATATTGAGTGGCATGGGACCAATCATTGATCCTGCCATTCAACTCAGCAATACAGCCAAAGTATTTGCTTCGTTGTATGCGCTTTTTAGTGGTGTCGCTTTTATTTCTACCATAGGGCTTATCATTGCACCCATTGCGCATCGTTTTTTTTCATAAGCTCCATATCGAAGATCATTAGGTTTTGCAGTATGACGTTATAGGTTATTGTTAATCAAAGGCTTGATTACTTGCTTGCGACATTTTTACCATACGTTCAAAATCTTCAGGCTTTAAATCGTTGTAAAAAAAATGAATGGGGTCGATTTTTTCGCCTTTGCGTTCTACTTCATAATGACAATGAGGCCCTGTACTTTTACCGGTATTGCCAACCCAGCCTATCACTTCACCACGTTTCACCTGTTGCCCTTGTTGCGATTTAAGTTTTACCATATGGCAATAATGGGTACGGTAACCAAAGCCATGTTTGATCCAAATATTATTGCCATAGCCTTCTGTATTGTAAGTGGCTTCTTCTACTATACCATTGCCTGTAGCATAAATGGGTGTACCAATAGGGGCTGTAAAGTCAAGACCTGCATGAAATTTTTCGATTTTATAGATGGGGTCTATGCGTTTGCCAAATCCTGAGGCAATTCTTTCAAGTTGTTTATTCGACACGGGTTGAATAGAAGGGATGCTGGCGAGCATTTCTTGTTTGTTTTCAATATACTGTTGCAATACTTTATACGAACCTTGCTGGGCATTCATCCTGTTTTTTAATTCAGTCATGTTTTGATCTAAAGCAGCAATCAGGGATTCATTGCTAAAAGGAGATAATTTTTTTTCTAATTCCGCTGGGTCTAAGCTTATTTTACCACTTCTGATATTATCGTCAAGAGGCTCGGCTTCAAAAATCACTCTATACACCTGGTTGTCTCTTTCTTCCAGGGCTTTAATGGCGAGTTGACTTTCCTTTAAATCTTTTTGAGTAAATCATATTTTTCTTGCAAAAGGGCCAGCTGGGTATTCATCCTTTTTTCGTTGGGCGATTGCAAATACTGAAAAGCAATGGCTACAATGATACCTGCTGAAACCAATATACCTGATAAGATGCCAAAAACATGCAACAATTTTTTCCAAATCGGCACTTTTAAAGGCTCAAATTGTTGTGTTTTAGTGCTGTAGTAGTATTTAACTTTTTTCAAAATGACTATTATTGCTTGGCGAAGATATATTTTTTTACCTATTTGAAAGGGGCATCTGACATTGTTGGCATTTTTTAATCCTCAATAGCCCTATCATACCCTTTAAAAACCTTCACTTCTGGGGATGCATTAATAGGTGCTAAGGACCATGATATGGGTAGAAAGGATTGTAGGGAGAATCAAAAAAATTAACAGCAAATATTCATTACTTTTGCACCGCAAAAAATTATTAAAATCATTTACCGATTTGAAACCACGTTTCAAATTCGCAAACCCATAAAGTATCGCAATGACTTCATCAGAAATACGACAACAATTCCTTGATTTTTTTCAATCCAAAGCACATCATATTGTGGCAAGTGCCCCCATCGTTGTAAAAAACGATCCAACATTGATGTTTACCAATGCAGGGATGAATCAGTTTAAAGATTATTTTTTAGGAAATCAAATTTCCCCATATCCACGTATAGCTGATACCCAAAAATGTCTTCGGGTAAGTGGCAAGCACAATGATTTAGAAGAAGTAGGGGTGGATACTTATCATCATACGATGTTTGAGATGCTGGGCAATTGGAGTTTTGGTGATTATTTTAAACAAGAAACCATAGCCTGGAGTTGGGAATTGTTGACTAGTATTTTTAAGTTAGATAAAGACCGATTGTATGTTACCATCTTTGAAGGCGATACAACTGAAGGGATTCCAAAAGACGAGGAAGCCTTTAATGAATGGAAAAAATGGGTTGCAGAAGACAGAATACTGTTAGGCAACAAAAAAGATAATTTTTGGGAAATGGGTGATACGGGTCCCTGCGGCCCTTGTACCGAAATACATTATGATAGCCGACCTGATGAAGAACGAGCATTGACCTCAGGCCATTTATTGGTAAATGCCGACCATCCACAAGTGATTGAAATATGGAATAATGTATTTATCCAGTTCAATAGAAAAAAAGATGGGTCTTTAGAAGAATTGCCCGCAAAACATGTTGATACGGGGATGGGTTTTGAACGACTTGTTCGCGTAATTCAAGGTAAAACATCTAATTATGACAGCGATGTGTTTACCCCTACGATAGAAGCAACGATGAAAATAGTGGATAAGCAATACGACTTCAGCGATAGCAAAGAAGCCGTTGCATTCAGGGTGATTGCCGATCATATTCGTGCCATTAGCTTTGCCATTGCAGATGGGCAGCTCCCATCCAATACGGGTGCAGGATATGTAATACGCAGAATTTTAAGACGAGCAGTACGTTATTATTTTTCCTTTTTAGATTATAAAAAACCCTTATTGAGTCAACTTCTTCCTTTGCTTGCAACGCAATTTGAACAAGTATTTCCTGAGTTGAAAGCCCAGGAATCCTTTGTGCAAAAAGTAATTTTAGAAGAAGAGCATGGTTTTTTAAGAACCTTAGATATAGGATTGAAAAGAATGGATGATATAATAGCCAAAAATGTAGCCGCCAACAATCCCGTTATTTCAGGTGAAGAGTCCTTTGAACTATCCGATACTTATGGATTTCCGATTGACTTAACCCAATTGATTGCCCAGGAAAATAATTGTAGTGTTGATTTGACAGCTTTTGAAGCGGCTTTGCAATTGCAAAAAGATCGTTCGCGCAAAGATGCGAAAGTAGATTCGGAAGATTGGATTTCTGTGAATGATATTTCTACGACTTCTTTTGTTGGCTATGATCAAACAACCGTAAATACTAAAATTTGTAAATATCGTAAAGTAAGTGCCAAGGGCAAAACACAATATCAGCTGGTGTTGGAGCAAACCCCTTTTTATGCAGAAAGTGGCGGTCAGGTAGGTGATACAGGCATACTCACCATTGGTCATCAGCAATGCAATGTAACAGACACAAAAAAAGAAAATGATTTAATCATTCATTTTGTAGATGCCTTGCCTGATGATTTGCACGAACCGGTGATGGCATCCATCAATCAATCAGGACGTCGAAAAATACAACGACATCATACTGCCACCCATTTACTGCAAGCAGCTTTGCAACAAGTACTAGGCAAGCATATAGCCCAAAAAGGAAGTTTAAATAATGCAGATTATTTACGATTCGATTTTTCACATTTTGCAAAAGTATCCGATGAGGAATTGGCTTCAGTAGAACGAATCGTGAATCAGAAAATCAGACAAAATATTCCTATCATCATAAAAACATTGCCTAAAGACGAAGCCATGCAATTAGGTGCTATGGCTTTATTTGGTGAAAAATATGGAGATGTTGTTCGCGTAGTGATTATTGACCCTGCTTATTCAATCGAATTGTGTGGAGGTACTCATGTGGCCAATACAGGCGAATTGGGATTGTTTAAAATTATCTCCGAAAGTGCCATTGCTGCAGGTGTAAGGCGTATAGAGGCATTGGCAGGATGCAAGGCAGAAGCCTTTGTGAATAATGAATTGAAAACACTCAATGCCATTAAAACGAGTTTCAAAAATCCGAAAGATTTGATGAAAAGTATTGAAGGGCTTATAGAAGAAAAGAACAATGTTCTCAAACAGCTTGAGCGATTAGAAGCCAAAGCCTTAGTGGGTATACGTAATGAATTGTTACAAAATGTGGAAACAATCAAGCAAATACAATTTATTGGAAAACAAGTAGAAGTCAGTCAAGCTGATGCCTTGCGGAAGATTTGTTTTGATTTAAAAAATGAATTATCAGGCCCTTATGTAGTTTGTTTGACTGCTTCTATTGGAGGTAAACCTCAGGTGGCACTCTTATTATCTGATGATATAGTAACAAGTAAAAACATCGATGCTCCTGCTTTGATTAAACAATATATAGCACCCCTCATCAAAGGTGGGGGTGGTGGACAAAAAACGTTTGCAAGTGCCGGGGGGACTGATGTAAACCATTTAGATGAAGTGATTGTGGCAATAAAGGGATTGCTATAATAGAGCGGTACATATTGATAATTTACTATTGAACTTGTATAATGATATCAGTAGAAGATTGATTTTGCAGGGGTTTAGTGGAAAAAATAAATACTTGTAATTTTAGCAGAGTAAGTAAAAAGCAAATATCGCACATCATGATTTATGAGCATACAAACTATTACAATACATTGAAAGACATTATTTTATTTCGAGTCTTTTGTAAGTTTCTCATAGCTGCATAAAATTATTTAAATCCCAGAGACGCCTCAAAAAACTGGGGTTAATTGTTAATATTTTGGAATTTCAAATAATATTGTTAAACTTTGAATGAATAAAAAACTTACTCAAATGAAAAAGAACACATTTTTAGCTATTTGCTATCCGCTATCCGCTATCCGCTATCCGCTATCCGCTATTCGCTATTCGCTATTCGCTATAATATTTTTGCTTATGCAAGGTACATTTAATAATCCTTTATCTGCAAAGCAAATGGCGAATTGGGGTAAAGTATATGACATAACGAAAAATAATGCAACAAACACAACGATACCTGCAACTAATGTAAATGTTCAACCTTATTTACAAGTGTATATAAATAATATTATACAAGATGCACAAGCCAACATAAATGCAGATGGGATTTACACCCTAGTATTTCCAGTTAGGGATTATATTATTGAAACTCGAACTAATCTTGATCACATACATCTTGATTTGCGAACCTTGTCTCCTAGTATAACAAATGTACAATTCAATATTATTGGCTTGGATGTCAGTTATAGTACAGGAGCTTTAGATGCTATGTTGCCAGTAGATCAATATAATTATATCAACAACCATTTAGTTAGTTCAGACATTCATCAAAACAATTTATCTGCAAATAATTTTCTTGAATCGGTGAATCCTGACCCAATGCCTAGATGGATATGGTCACCTTTTGATATAAATAACAATTTGGATAATAAGGCAAATTCACAATTGTTTTGTGTATATAATTCTGGTAATGGGACTGTAATAGATAAAAATGGCATCAACATAATGGGAATAGAATTCCAAGGCGAAGCTAATGGACAATGGAACAATTTAAGACCTCATCCATATATGAATCAAGAAGGTAGAATATATTCTATTGTAAAATTAAACCAATGGTACAATTTGTATTTCGACAATAATAATTTACATGATCATTACGGTACTGGCCTTCGAATATTGCAAGATGATGGAAATCCACTCTATCAACTTCAAAATCATGAAATAGAAGTTAATAATAACATCATTAGGAATGTTTATGGGTTTAATCCTGCTCCACCTGCTCCATATATTGGATATGATGACGGTGGAGATGGCATAGGTATATTTGGCGTACGTGGTGCTATAATCGAAAATAATATTGTATATAACAACATGGATGTAACAGGAATGTGTGGCAGATTAGGTATAGGTGGCGAAAGTTTTAAGGATTGTTTTATTCAAAAAAATATGATTAATGGTTATAATAGAACAATTCATATCGAAAGCGATTATGGTAATAATCTGATAAAAAAAAATAGATGTACAGGTACTTTTTGTAATATACTTTTAAATTCATCTAATGGCGACGTCAACCCCAATGTAATAACACAAAATTATTTTCCAAATGAAAACATACCATTAGACAATGTACTGTGGCCATGGAATGGAGTACCAAATAGCCAACCATTGTCATACGCCACTAATTGGTCATATGATGAAGGCATGCTATATTTACTTATGGAGGCAGGCACAAAATATATTGGCACAGCTATAACACTCAATGAATTTTTTATAGATGTAACATCCGGTACTGCTACTAAAGATTTGCAGCGTAGGTTTATACACTTTAATGGTGATGGCGACTCTTTTGATATGGGATTGCGAATTAATTGCAATTTTTTTCATCATAATCATGACAATACACCAATTTATAACAAATATGGATTTCTACTTTGCCCAGAAGAATATGCTGCAAATACATTTAGAGATATTATTAATGAATTTTATGGGAATACTATTATTGATGCTGGGAGTTCTTATAATAATCCAAGTACTCCTTTTAAAACAGATATTAATTATTTTCATGATAATGTTGTTACTGGGGGTAACTTCTCAACAGATTATTTATTGAATTTATTTCCAAATTTTACGCAAGCAAATCCTGATGCTTTTTGTTGCACTATTGAAAATGGAGACCCTACAAAAAGAGTATACCTTGAAAATCCTTTAGCTAGTACATTGCCATTTACTGAATATAACAATACTACTTTTTATATTAAAGGGATTTTTGAAATAGATGCTGATATGACTTTTAATAATTGTTCGTTTTATTTTACGATTAATAGTGCTATTCAAATGCATGATGGTTATACACTTGATTTGAATGGTAGTAATTTGAAAGCTAGTTGCGAGTGGTGGAATGGAATATTTGCAAATGATATATCCCAAAAAATAATCATTCAAAATGGCAATACGATTCAAAATGCACTTTTTGGAGTACATCTTACAGATGGAGCTATTTTAGAAGCTACAAACTCATATTTTAGAAATAATGGAAGCAATCATATATATCTTTCAAACATGACACAAAATCCTTATCCAGGTTTTATAAAACATAATACCTTTACCACTCAAGCGAATTTACCGGGTAATGTATGGAATCGAACAAACACTGCTATTGAGTTGCACGATGTAAGGCAATTAAATATTGGAGAAATTACAGATTTAAATTCTGGTAATATATTTGATGGAATGTTTACAGGCATCTATATATCCAATGTATTAAATACCAGCAATAGCAATATTGGTATTTATAACAATACATTTAGCAATATACAAGCTGAATCAAATGATGATTATAGTAAAATGATTAACTGCTATTCAGATGCTAAAGGTGCAGCTATTTTTTGTAAGGCCGATGCAAATGCAAGTTCCATTTGTCATGTCGATGTACAAAATACAATTAACAATTTAACAAACCCGTACTTCTCTAATTGTGATAAAGCCATTGTTTCATTAGGAAATAAACTTGATGCTAAGTACCTTAGAATATTTAATGGATTGTTAGGCATAATGTGTCAAAGTATTTATAATAGAGATTATTCAATTGAACAAAATGCAATTTATAATGTTCACATGGGTATTCATCTTAGTGGTAACCAACGCAATGTGTCCATAGGAAGCAACACAATTAATGCCTTTAGAACCATTAATGAGTACGATAATAATCTACAAATAATAACTACCTATGTACCCATTGGCATTAAATATCAAACAAATACAAGCTGGATAGGTGGAAATGTGAATCAGTCAGTGTTTGATAATAGCATTACTATCAATCGAATAGCTGGTGTAGGCATTTTTAATAGCAATGTAGGCAGCGTATTTGAAGAAAAGGGCAACACCGTACTCTTTAATACCAATAGCACCGCTCCTATTAACAATTATAATATAAGCTCTTTAATGGGCTACTATAACGAAAACAATTACAAAGCAAGGTATATACAAAATACTACTGTGGGTCCGGGCGGCAACGAACAAGTATGGTTGGCACGCACAAGTATTAGTATGTTTATGAATGAAAGTAGGATGTGCAAGCTCGATTGTAACAGACTAAAATACACCCGATTTGGATTTTTTGTGTGGGGGAATAACACCACAACCGAAACCAGCATAACGCACAATAAATGTAATGCCAATGCCATACCTTGGTTTTTTCTAGACAATGCGAACAAGGGGACCTTTGGAAATGTTGGCAACGCTACAGACCCAGATAATGGAAACGAATTTATTAGTATTGCGAATCCAATTGACTGGCGTAGCTCGATACCGGCGATTAATACGACCTATAAGGTATTCAGATTGAGTAGCGGAATCTTCCCTGAAAAAATTTATACTTCTAATTCATTGCTAGATTTTAGCGAAAGCGGCCCATTAGGATCCGGTTGGGAATATTTATATCAACCAAGTTTCCAGGGCTTTACCGACCCTTGTGATGAAGATGATGAGTACGAACCTGAATATTTTGCAGAACCGGATGTGGATAGCAATGAATATATTAGCGCTATGGCAGTGGCGCAAGATAGTATGGCTTATATCAATTTCCCTACGGTAGGTAGCTGGATAGACAAGTATAAATTGTATATGGAACTTGATGCCGATAGCCTCCTCCTAAATAGTAGACCTGAATTGCTTTACTTTTACAACACCACAGCAACCCAAACAATAGGTGATATTAAATATGCATCAGAAAAAATAGCGTTGTTGTACGACAGTACTACAAACGCAAGCAATGACTCACTGCGTTATGCCAGTGCAGTAACATCGAATACCCTCATCAGCAGTGCAAACAATTGGGAAATGAATGAAAAAACAGTAAATGATGTAATGCTATTTATGTATAATAATCCTATCGATTCTATTCCACTTTACATGAAGGATGATATGCAATTTTTAGCTTCAAGCTGTCCATTTGTGGAGGGTACAGCAGTCTACCGTGCTCGTACCATTTATAGTTTATGGGAGCCAAACGCAATATTTGATGATCGAATCATTTGCATTCAAGGTCAGAATAAAAATCAGGATAATTCAAAAATCAATATTGACAGTTTGATAGAAAGCCAAATAGCAGAAGCAAATGTAAAAATGGTGAGCAATAATATTAATGCAAATACAAGAAATTCTAAAAAATAATTTCAGATAGCAAATCGGTTATTAAGGTATTTCCAAATCCTGCAAGTACTTTTATTATTATTGAATACAATTGCGAAAGTGATGGTGAGTTAATATTGCATAATAGCCTAGGACAGGAAATACTGAAAACGTCCTTAGAAAAAGGCAATCAGAAAGTGCAGTTGCAAATTAACGATATTGCAAATGGCATATATCAATATAAGTGTAAATTTGAAAATTGTATTGAACAAATTGGTAAACTTACAATCCAGAAGTAATGGGAAGAAAATTAATAGTAGCAATGTTATTATTTGTTTGTCATTTCAATGTTTCAGGACAAACAAATAGAAGCGGTGCAAGATGGATACTTGGTGCTGCGCGAGGTGTGGAAGCGGAATTTACTGATACATCAAGGCCAAAAATTAAAGTTATTTATGGGGCAACCCCACATTATTATGATGGCGGGCACAGCAATATCTGCGACAGTGCAACGGGTAAATTATTATTTTCATGTAATGGTATGGTGTTGTATGATAGTGTTGGGAATATTATGGACAATGGCGACCATTTGGTTGAAAGTTCATATTATTATTATAACGCTTTTCCTAGTTCCTCGGTAACTCAGGCTTCTTTAATTCTGCCTAAAGGAAATTACGGACATTACTATGTGTTTATTACTACTATATCTGACAGTGCATGGGATTACTATGTAAATATTGGCGGAGGTGCTGTGGTTCCTTGCGATAGATTACAAGTTAATATTATAGATATGAATGCCAATGGGGGTCTTGGTAGTGTACTTGTAAAAAACAAACCCATCTTACAGGGAGTCGCCATCCATAAAACGATGATGCAGGCATGTAGGCATAGCAATGGCATAGACTGGTGGTTGTTGAAACAGGGCGAATACGACACTAATAGAATTTACAGATTTCTAATAAAACCTGATACCATAGAAGGACCGTGGATACAGAGTTTTGCTGAACCTAAATATCCTAGCTTTGACCTTATGGGGCAATATGCTTTTAGTAAAGACGGAACCAAGTTTGCATCGGTACAAGGACGAGGCAAAATGAATAAATTATTTATGGCTGACTTTGACAGATGTACCGGAGAATTGAATAATCCAAAAATATTCAATATACCTATAGATAGTACCACTTTTTTATTTATTGACACAGTAGGTCAATTGGATAGTGTTAATATGGGTGTTTGTTTTTCTCCAAATGGTGATTTTATTTATCTTAGTAAACGTTTTAATATTTATCAATACCAATACAATGAACCAGATAGTTTTATTGCATGGTACCGGGTTCAACATGGTCCAGATACGACTCAACAAAAATTCCAACAATATGCTCATCTTTACTTAGGATTGGATAATAGAATTTATATAGGCAATGTAGCAGGTGGATATAAACAAATGAGTGTAATAGACAAACCTGATATCAAAGGCGTAGGCTGTCAGTTTTGTCGTAAGTGTTTTAGGTTAGATACAAATGTATTATTCGGTATGACATCGCCACCTAATATGCCAGATTATAATCTTGGAGCTAGTGGGCAGGTGTGCTGGCCATTAAATAGTAGTGAGATAAGAGATAAGAGTAGTGAGTCGATGGAGGTGTGGCCCAATCCTGCAAGTACAAGGCTATTTATCAAAACAAAAATTAAGAAAGAAAGAGAATTGTTTAATTCTGTAGGGCAGTTATTAATTACCACCAAAGAAAATGAAATCGATGTGAGTAGATATGCAAAGGGTATATATTATTTAAAGTGTAATAGCTTAGTAGTGAAAATAAATATTGAATAAATGTAGGAATCCCTGAGGATACTGTCAGGTCTTAAAGCTCGGTTTAAGAAGATTATACGAATTGCATAGATAATTTTACTATTTCATTTTTTACAAATAGTGCAAAAGTTGTTTTGTCTTCAAACGAAAATAAGTCTGTGTTATACGCTAAATAAGTGTTTGAGATAAATGCATTACTGTTTATATGAATTTTTTTGGTGGTACAAATCATGGAGACATAAAAACGAGGCGTGTATTTTTATATTAGAATGGAAAATCAGTACAAGAACCTGAACATGTATCGCCATCAACGATTGCCATAAAATTAAGGGTAGCGAGATTCATCGATAGTGAAGAAATTGTAATATGACCAATGGTCCCTGGAATACCAGCAAATAGAGTATCATTTATTAAATGATTCATCGATAAACTAGTACTATCAGCAGGATTAGCCATATCAAACAATTGTGTTGCGAGAAAAGGAATACTTAATTGAATAGATTCATATGAATTTGTATCAGCCATGTAAAATCTATTTTTGCCATTGGAATCATTTGGATAAAAGATTAACCTATTTCCTATAATATTATTGTTTTGATAAGTCCAGATACAAGTAGCAGTCCTTGTTTTTTTTGTAGATGTATTTTTAATACAAGAAATGTTACCAATTGTGATGAAAATAAGTGCATATATTATTCTATTCATAATTTTATTCTTTTTATACCAACAAAACTATAGTATTGTAAAGATATTATAGTTAAACTGTATATCTCTCTAAACTTTATTATTATTTCAAATTCTATTATTACATATTCAAAATAATATGTATAACTTTTATACAGATTGAATTTTAACTTTTACTATATGTAATTTACAAGGTGTAGTAAAAATATTGGTATAATACATACACTTTGAATATTGGTTTATTTACATTGAACTATTTATTATGCATCCTTTGTATTATTTTAATTGGATAAGAATGTATAGTATCTATTCAACTAAACAGTTCCTAATGAACACTTGTTTGCGACTTGCCTTCAAAATAATCTTTAACCAATTTGGCTTTACTTTTTCCAATTGCTTTTTCAATATCTTCTAAAGCAGACCGTTTGATGCTGGCAACTGATTTAAATATTTTTAATAATTCCTGTGCGGTCTTTTCGCCAATACCTTCGATCTGTTGCAATTCATTTTTAATGACACCTTTACTACGTGTATTTCGATGAAATGTAATCCCAAAGCGATGCACTTCATCACGAATCCGTTTTAATAAATTGAGGGTTTCGCTTTGAAACGATAGTTTTAATGATTCATGATCACCCGGATAAAATATTTCTTCCACGTTTTTAGCCAGCCCTACCACCGTGGTTTTACCCAGCAAGTTTAAGGCTTTAATACTTTCCATGGCGGCACTTAATTGTCCCTTTCCCCCATCTATCACGATCAATTGTGGCAAGGGTTTTTGTTCATCCAATACCCGCTTATATCGACGGTACACAATTTCTTGCATACTTGCAAAGTCGTTGATACCCTCTACTGTTTTAATATGAAAATGTCTGTATTCTTTTTTGTCAGGTAGCCCATTTTTAAAACACACCATCGCAGCAACTGGATAGCTGCCTTGAAAATTACTATTGTCAAAACATTCAATATGAATAGGTAATGATTTCAGGTGTAAATCGGTTTGAAGCTGCGTCAATAATTCAATATTCTGCCCTTCACTATTGGCTTCTAAAAGCAATGTTTTTTTCTTTTATAATCTTGCAGCGCATATTGGGCATTCTGAAATGACAAATCAAGCAGCTTTTTTTTATCGCCTGATTTAGGTACCGTGATTCGTATATCTGGTGCAAACGAAATGGCAAAGGGAACAATGATTTCACGGGAATGGCTATTGAATTTTTCCCTCAAACCGATCAGGGCAAATTGCATTACTTCTTCGTCTGTTTCATCTAATTTTTTTTCAATGGTAATGGTATGTGTATGTATAATACTACCTTGAACAATTACCATATAATTGATAAATGCTGCTTCAGTATTTGATAGCAGCGAACATATGTCTGTATTGTCAAGTTGGGTGCTTACCACCACCGTTTTACTTTGATACTGACTAATAAATTCAATTTTTTTCTTTACAATCGCTGCTTTTTCAAATTGCATACTGGCAGCAAATTGCATCATTTCTTGTTTGTAATGTTTGGTAATTTCGCCAAGTTTGCCTTTCAATATTTCACGTACTTGTTGTACTTGCCATGCATACTCTTCGGTGGTTTGTAATCCTACACAGGGTGCTTTACAATTGCCAATATGGTATTCGAGACAGGGTTTAAATTTGCCTTTTGTAATATTATCCTGGGTAAGTTTTAGGTTGCAACTTCTAAACGGCAGGGTTTGTTTAATAAAATCTAATATACTCCTTACCTGATCTATGGATGTGTAAGGTCCTAAATATTCTGAACCATCTTTTATTTTTCGTCGGGTTAAAAATATGCGCGGAAAAGCTTCGTTTTTTATTACAATATGCGGATACGATTTATCATCTTTCAACATCATATTGTATTTAGGCTGATATTGTTTGATGAGTGTATTTTCTAACAAAAATGCATCTTGTTCGCTATCAACAATGGCATACTCAAGTTTAACAATTTCAGACACGAGTTTTTGTGTTTTAAATTGATCGCTGATTTTACTAAAATAGGAGTGTACTCTTTTCCGGATATTTTTTGCTTTGCCTACATAGATGATTTGGTCGTTAATATCGTAATATTTGTATATACCAGGTTTGGCAGGTAAAGAAGCTGCAATGAGAGAAAATTCTTGTTTGGTCACAAGTACAAAAATACGACTTCGAGGTGGATGCTAAGAATTTAAAAATACATATTGTATAATTTTTTTCTTGGCAGATACAAATGGTTTTTTGCTAAATTCTTGTATCTGTAGGGTTTGACCTACCACATACAGCACTTTTTTTTTCTTCACTGTTAAAAAACCATCGTTGCGTGATTCCCAATAAATCGATTTTATTTTATTGTCTGTATTCTCGGCATTGATACTCAGTTTTTGCACTTCATTTTTAGGATTAATACTGGTATACAACAATGTCATGATAGGGTTTAAAGTATCGCTAATCACTGTGATAATGTATTGTTTGTCGAGTTGCTTTTGATACAGATTTGCTTTTTCAAACAGCCCATTGATTTCTTTCCAATCGATTTGTGTGGCATTCACATAGGTTGAATCTTTTTTGCCATTTTCAATATGTAGTTTTAAAAATGTATTGGGCAATTTCTCATATTCTAATAAGTAATCTTTGATGATTAATTGCATGTCGGGATAATTCAATATTGAATCGCCTTGGTATTTATTGCTATTGTTACAAGCAATGAAAGTACTTGAAATGAAAATAAAAGCAAGGAAATGAAATGAGCGCATAGTTAAATAATTCTGCTAAGATACTTTGTATTGGAGTTGTTGCAATATTTGTATCACTTTATTTTTATAATCGCCTTGTATCAGTATCAGCTGATCTTTTATGGAACCGCCCGTACCGCATTTTGTTTTAAGGGTTTTGCCGAGTATGGTCAAATCTTCTTCTGAGCCTACAAACCCTTGCACAAGGGTTACTACTTTGCCTGCCCGTTGCTTGGTGTCTAAGCTTACTTTTAGTTTTTGTAAATGGGGTGGCAGGGTGGCTTGGATTTCTACAACTGCTGGTTTCATCAATGCCTCATTGGTGCTGTATATGAAAGGGCTGTCAGTACTCCATTTTTTTTTCGACATCGCTTGCTGGGTTTATAAGTGTTTAATTTCAGAAGGTACCATAATGTTTAAGGCATTTTCAATCAAGGTAATTTCGCATATACCGTTGCAGTCATGGGCGTCACCATCTGTTTGAAAATAACGTAATTGTGGGCTTTCAATTTTTATTTTTTTGGTTTTAAAATAAATACAATTTTTGTTTTTATGCAATCGTTTACGCCATCCATCGATTACAAATTTTAATCCATTGAAAGGGGTAATGCTTTTAGCCAGTATTACATCCAGCAGCCCATCTTGCAAAGATGCTTCTGGGGCAATCTGAAAACCATATCCAAACTCTTTACCATTGGCTATGTTGAGAAAAAAGGCATGTTGTTTTAAATATTTTTCATCAGTAGTTAATGTGTAAAGATCTTTGTGATATGAAAAATAATGCTTTATCACTTTCCAAACATACATCTTAAGCCCTCTGCTTTTGGTGGTTTTGATGGTATTGCAAACCCAGGCATCAAAACCAACCCCTGCATTGCTGATAAAATATTTTTCGTTGGCTTTACCTAAATCGATCGTAAGTAAATGCCCAGTAGCCAATAATGCTACTGCTTGAGTCATGTTGATAGGTATTTGACAATGACGTGCAAGTCCGTTGCCCGATCCTGTAGGGATAATCGCTAAAGGCACATTTGTACAGGCCAATTGCTGTATCACCTCGTTTACCGTGCCATCACCTCCAACCGCTACCACCACAGTGTCTTTTAGTTGCAGGGCTTCCTGAGCTAAAATCGTAGCATGGCCACCATAAGCAGTATAGGTAAGTTGTACCTGTTTATCACTTAAATAAGTATCAATCGCTGATTGCAATTGTTTAATTTTTTCTGAACCGATTCTACTATTTATGATAAAAAAGAATGATTGCATGTGATAATTATTTTACTGCTTTCAAACTTAAATCCATACTCACTGCATGATGTATAATTGCCCCTGCTGAAATATAATCTACATTTGACTTAGCGTAATCTACTATGGTATCAAGATTGATGCCACCACTTGCTTCTGTTTCAAATTTCTTGTTAATGATTGATACCGCATCACTTAACAATGCTGGGGTAAAATTATCAAGCATGATGCGATGTACCCCTCCATGTGCCATTATACGGTGTACATCTTCCAGGGAACGTGCTTCTATTTCTATTTTCAAATCGAGTTGATTGGCTTTTAAATATTGATTGGTTTGATTTATGGCATTTTCGATGCTACCACAATAATCAATATGATTGTCTTTTAGCATGATCATATCATACAATCCCATTCGATGATTATGCCCTCCTCCGATCAATACTGCCTGCTTCTCAAACCAACGAAAATTAGGGGTAGTTTTTCGTGTATCTAATATCTTGGCTGGGTAGTTTTTTATTTT
This sequence comes from Bacteroidota bacterium, assembly GCA_016711825.1. GTDB lineage: Bacteria > Bacteroidota > Bacteroidia > Chitinophagales > Chitinophagaceae > OLB11. Next base: position 243,368 of record JADJSG010000005.1, read on the forward strand.
CTCAACATACTGATGTGTTAATGTAGCTATACCACTCATACGTTGCATAATATTCAAGGCCAAGCGTTCTGTTTTAAGAATGGTATGTACCGAAGCTTCTACTTCAAATGCTACATCGCCCACACAAACTTGCTCCCCATCTTGTTTCAAAATCTTTACCAAACAATGAGGTTCTACCCATTCAAAAAGTTGTTTCGCCACGGTTACACCAGCGATGATGCCTGCTTCTTTTATTTTTAATATGGCACTCCCTTTTGCGGTGGGTGATATACAAGCCAAAGTTGAATGATCGCCATTGCCAATATCTTCTATGAGGGCCTGTTCAATAAACTGGTTAAAAGTCATAATTTAAAATTATTCAATGAGTTAATGTTCAATTCTTTTGAACCTTATTCTTTTTCAAAACGTATTTCTTTTAAATAATAAGTTGCATTTCGAATCACAAAAAACATATACACCTGGTATTGTCCATTACTGGTTTCTAAGGTGCCGATGTAATAAATGGTATTGTTAGCATATGAAGTGCCTTTATTGATTTTTGTAAAATCTTTAGGTTCTACCTTCGTAAAAAACTTTTGCACAATCACTTCGGCTTGTTTTTTACTATAAGTATTTGTTTTTTCAGAAAACGATAAGTCGATATATTTATCAAAATACAATGCAATATCTTTGGCCTTTCCTAATTTGATGGCCTTTTCAATATTTTTTATAAACTCCTGACTATACAACGAACTACTGGAGTAGACCAGTAATAAACCTGTGAAAAATATTTTTCTACACAGCGCGATAAAAAATATTTGGGTGTATAGTTTCAATTCAAGTTAATTCATATTATCAATAGCAAATTTGCATTAATTTTGCGACTATGTCAAATAAAGCTTTATTAATCATTATGGACGGATGGGGCCATGGTGCTAAAAAAAGAGGCTGATGCCATTCAGCACGCCAATATACCCTATATTAAATCATTGTATACCCAATATCCAAACGCTGAGTTAATCACCTATGGTGCTCAAGTAGGTCTGCCTCCAGGGCAAATGGGCAATAGTGAAGTGGGGCATCTAAATATCGGGGCTGGTCGCATTGTGTATCAGGAACTTCAACGTATAAATGTTGCCATACAATCGGGTGAACTTGAGCAAAATCAAATCTTTCAATCCTTGTTACAATATGCAAAAACCCATAACCAAACCCTACACCTCATGGGATTAGTGAGCGATGGCGGGGTACATGCACATATTGAACATCTTAAATCAATTTGCGATTTTTGCGCTAAACATCCTGATATTAAAGTCTTTATTCATGCATTTACGGATGGAAGAGATACGGACCCTAAAAGCGGACATGCGTTTATGCAGGCATTACAACAGCATATTGAAGGCTCCAATGCACGTATTGCAAGCATCACAGGTAGATATTATGCCATGGATAGAGACAAAAGATGGGAGCGTGTAAAGGTTGCCTATGAAGCCTTGGTGCATGGCATTGGAAACCATACCACTGATGTACTTCGCAGTATTGAAGATGATTATCTTAAAGGGGAAACAGATGAATTTTTAAAACCGATCATTGTAATTGATGCTGAGGGTATTCCTATTGGAAATATACATGATGGGGATGCAGTTTTTTGTTTCAACTTCCGTACTGACCGTTGCCGGGAAATCACAGAAGTACTGACCCAGCAAGATTTTCCGGAGTTAAATATGAAAGCGATGTCGCTTCATTATTGCACCATGACAGCTTATGACAAAAATTTTAAACATGTTCATGTGCTTTTTCACAACGACGATTTGCGTAATACGCTTGGAGAAGTACTTGCCCAACAAGGAAAAAAACAAATTCGTATTGCCGAAACAGAAAAATATCCCCATGTGACCTTCTTTTTTAGCGGAGGGCGCGAAAAAGAATTTGAAGGCGAAAAACGTATCATGTGTCCTTCACCCCGAGATGTAGCCACTTACGATCTGAAACCTGAGATGAGTGCGAGCGATATAACAGCAGCCATTTTACCAGAAATTGAAAATGAAAGCGCTGATTTTATTTGTCTCAATTTTGCCAATACAGATATGGTGGGGCATACGGGCGTATGGGAAGCAGTCATCAAAGCAGCAGAAAAAGTAAACGAATGTGTATCCACCATTATACCTTTAGCATTGCAAAAGCAATATACCATTTTTCTTACCGCCGACCATGGCAATAGCGATTATATGATCAATGATGATGGCACACCAAACACTGCGCATACGATGAACCCTGTTCCGTTTATGGTTATTTCAAACGACTATAAACCCCATGTAAAAGATGGTAAACTGGCAGACATTGCCCCTACGATATTACATGTGATGGGGGTGCCAATTCCTACAGAAATGACCGGGCAGGTATTGGTCGATTAGGTCTGTTATTTGCAAACGCCCTTGTACACCACCTCTATATTGGCACATTCTGCCTCACAGGCATTGCCATAGGTTTTACCATCGCAACCACATACAGGTTCATATTGCTCTGTACAAAAGCAATCGGGTGTTACACTTGCCACACAATTCTTTTTATTGCATGAAAATAACGATGTAATAATGAGGCCATAGGTGATGCTAAAAATGACCAATCCGGTTGACAAATACTTTTTCATAATAAAGCGATTTTAAAAAGTGTAGAAAAAAATAGATTTGTTTACTATAGACGTTTGAATTGTTGAAGTTGTTAAATGAAGATTTGTTTTTTATCTAAAATAAAGGGGAATTGACCTTATCTTTGTGTTAAACGATTCGTAAGCTATCTAAATTGTATCTGTTTAAATCTATAATCGCCAACTTTTTGTTAATACTTTTTATAAGTATTCAAGGTAGTTTTATACTCAATCATCTGGGCTTACAGCATCATAAACAATCTGAAAAAAAAGCAACTAAAAAGAATATCTATTTATCATTTTCTACAAAGGAATGGCAAAAGGTAGAAAAAGTAAATGATGAAGAGATTCGTATTCAGGGTAAAATGTTTGACCTAAAATCTATTCAATTTAAACAAGATAGAGTGGTGGTATACGGTCATTATGATGTAAAAGAAGATAAGCTCCTTGCAAATGCGAAAGCACTTGAAAAGAAAAAGCAAGAGCAAAAAAAAACTGCTTCGAACGATTATCATTTATTTTTTGAAATTTCAAATACAACTATTTTAAAGACTAGTATTGTATTGAGTAAGAAAAATTATTATTTATTTTCACAACAATATTTTTCTCAATACAGAGATATTGAAAGTCCCCCACCCCAGGTAGTCGCCTAAAACAGTGCTGTTATACATTCATTTATATGTATATGATGTATACATAAAATGTTGTTTAATAGAAAACTAAAAAATAGGCTATTGGTATATCAATATGGCCTATAGGTATGTAAGGAATCAGGCATGTCTACCATACAATTTGTAATCTTTATGTAGTGCCAGCTTTTTAAAATACCTATTGACTTGAGGCTGAGTACATTTAAATAATTATTTCAATGTATTTATTATCATTCAATGGTTTGATACCTTTAAATGATGGTCCTGATAAATAAAAATGGCATAACCTTATGATAAGGTTCCTTCGCAAACCAACATTCAATCGAGCATGATTATTCAAAAAAAATATTAAAAAAAATGAAATTAAAGATATCTATTTTATTACTTGTTGCATTTTCTATACGCGATGCACAAGCCCAAACACAAGAGCAAAAAGATTCTATTAAAAACGTATCGCTTAATGAAGTGGTAATTTCAGGAAACAAATTTTCTGAAAGGAAAAAATTTGTCATTCAAAAGGTGGATATTATTTCTGCCAAAGAGATGGTAAAAATGAATGCACAAAGTACGGCAGATGTGCTTACCAATACCGGACAAGTATTTGTACAAAAAAGCCAGCAAGGTGGCGGAAGTCCTGTAATCAGGGGGTTTGAAGCCAGTAGAATACAAATCAATATTGATGGTATTCGATATAACAATGCCATATTCAGAACAGGTCATTTGCAAAATGTGATTGCGGTAGATCATAATGCCCTGCAACAAGTGGAGGTACTCAATGGCCCTGCATCTACCATACATGGCAGTGATGCATTAGGTGGTGTGATTATGCTCAAAACCAAAGATCCAAAATTTTCAAAATCTAATCGATTTGAATTAACAGGGGCAAACACATTGATGAGGTATTCAAGTGCCAATCAAGAAAAAACTGTAGGTGGTGGTATTACTTTTGGAAACAACAGATTTGCATCTCTTACTCAGTTAACTTTTTCGCAATTTGATGATTTGGTTCAGGGTAAAAACGGGGTTGATTCCATTATGAAGTTGTGGAAAAAGCCTTTTATTGTTGAGCGAATCAATGGCACAGATTCCATGGTAAAAAATCCAGATCCCTATAAACAAGTAGCCACAGGTTATAGTCAGTTTGATCTGTTGCAAAAGTTTAGCATACTGCAGGGGCGTCATGTAAAGCATGGCATCAATCTGCAAATGTCAAACTCAACCAATATACCGCGTTATGATCGTCTTTCTGAAACATCGGGTGGCATTCCCAAAAATGCAGAATGGTATTATGGTCCACAATTTAGAACCCTGGCGGCTTATCAGTTTGATGCCTTCAAATTAAAGACTTTTTTTAATGATGTTACTTTTAACCTCAATCATCAGTTTTGGGAAGAAAGCCGTCACAACAGAAGTTATAAAAAAACTGCCCTCAATCATCGAACTGAAAAAATACATGCTTTGGGTTATAACTTTGCCCTTAGGCATAAAGATGAAGTCAACGAATTAACCATAGGCACCGATGCACAATTAAATTTTTTAAACTCTACTGCTTATAAAGAAGATATTGTATCAGGCGCACAGGCAAAGATTGATACCCGATACCCAGATGGGAAAAACAATATGAATTTATTTGGTGTGTTTTTTCAACATGTACTTAAATTAGACGAAGATCGTGTAGTGATAAATGATGGTATTCGTTTTAACTATACTACTTTAGATGCTCATTTAATCGACACTGCCATACAATTTAGATTGCCTTTTAATCAGTTAAGCCAAACGAATAAAGCTGTCACAGGCAATTTAGGCATTGCTTATATGCCAACAGAAGAACTGCGTTTATCTACCAATTTTTCAAGTGGTTTCCGCTCTCCAAACTTTGATGATATGACCAAGGTATTTGAATCGGTATCGGGTCAGCGTTTGATAGTACCCAATGCTGATTTAAAACCTGAGTATACTAAGAATGTCGATGCAGGTGTACGTTTTAATGATGGTGTGATTGATATTGAAGCCTATGGTTTTTATACTCATTTTACCAATGCCATTGTAACAGATGTATTTACTTTTAACGGACAAGATTCGGTAAACTATGAAGGCACAATGACTAAAGTGTATGCCAGCCAAAACAAAGCCAAAGCGTTTATATATGGTGGTGGATTTTCTGCAACCTATCGCCCTGCACTTCACTTCTCTTTGTTTGGTTCAATCAATTATACCTATGGGCGTTTTAATAATGATACGGTATTGGTACCACTCGATCATATACCGCCCGTAACAGGCCGTCTGGGGATTAAATACGATCATCAAGTTTGGTATACTGAATTATATAGTTTGTATAATGGGCGTAAAAAACTGGTTGATTATAATCCTGCTGGTGAAGACAATATTCAATATTCTACACCAACAGGGACTCCAAGTTGGTATACCGTCAACTTTAGAGCAGGGGTAACATTTGCCAAGCATGTACAATTGCAAGCAGGGGTTGAAAATATTTTAGATAAAAACTATCGATACTTTGCTTCAGGCATGAGTGCCCCTGGCAGAAACTTTGTGTTAGCGGTACGCTACATCTATTAATGGTTTATACCAAACTTTTTCAAACTACGTAATTCAATACATCTGGTATTATTTGTTTGCTCATTACAATACCTGATCACTAAACAAATCATGTTTAGTAAAATGTTTGAAAGGTAAAAGCACCCTGCTCAGATTCATGCCTGGGTGGGGTGTTGTTTTTGTTAACGTTTAAAGTGTATTAGATAAAACCTTATATTTGTTTACCCAATTAATTTATAAATTGAAAACTGTATTACATAAATCAACTGATAGAGGACATGCAAATCATGGCTGGCTCGATGCTTGGCATTCATTTAGTTTTGCAGGTTATTACGATCCTGAAAAAACCCATTTTGGTGTGCTGCGGGTATTGAATGATGACACAGTAGCTGCGGGGATGGGGTTTGGCATGCATCCACACGATAATATGGAAATTATTACCATTCCATTATCAGGCACATTGGCTCATACCGATAGTATGGGCAATAGTGGCACCATCAGTTTTGGTGAAATTCAGGTGATGAGTGCAGGTAGCGGCATTACCCATAGTGAATTTAACCATAGCAAAGTTGAACCTGTTAAGCTGCTACAGATATGGCTTTTTCCGAAAGAAAAAAATGTACAACCTCGTTATGATCAGCTCAGCTATGATTTAGATAAGATCAACAATAATTGGGTACAAGTGGTATCGCCAGATGCAAATGATGCGGGTAGTTGGATACATCAAGATGCCTGGTTTCATGTAGGAAATTTTTCAAAAGAAAGCTATAGCATTTACGAACTTAAAAAGGAGGGAAATGGTTTATACATTTTTGTAATAAGTGGCTCAGTAGAAGTGGGTGAATATACCTTAGGCAAACGCGATGCACTTGGTGTATGGGAAACTGGCAAGGCAACGTTTAATTTCCTGTCTGATTCCCTGGTGCTGATTATGGAAGTTCCAATGAGATAATTTTAATAGGGAATTATATGTAACGCCGATTGGCTATTCCTATTTCACATCGGCTTCATTCAATAATGGGTTTGAATCGGACTCATTTTAATATGTTGTTGTTATTACTAATCACGTTTCATTGTAAAAAATATTCCTATTTAAATTACTTTTGTCATTGCTTTATGCAATTATCTTCCTTAACAGACAAACTACTTACCGAAAAAAATACCCACATTGATTTGCTCAGGCTTGATCTGTGGCATCCTGCCATTTCGGGTAATAAGTGGTTTAAGCTAAAATACAATTTAGAACAAGCAAGGAAAGAAAATAAACGAGGCTTGCTTTCATTTGGGGGCGCTTACTCCAATCATTTACATGCACTTGCCTATGCAGGAAAAGAATTCTCCTTCCATACAGTAGGAATTATTCGAGGAGAGGAAGTGATGAATGATACATTGTCAGACTGTAAAAAATGGGGTATGGAATTACACTTTATTTCACGAAGTGAGTATAAAAAAAAATACGACCCCTTGTTTTTAGACACTATTCAATGTCAATATCCTCATCATTATATAATACCAGAAGGCGGTAATAATGCTTTGGGTATGCTAGGGTGCAAAGAAATATTGAAAGACATCGACTTAAGCCCCTATCAATACATTGCTTGTGCAATAGGCACTGGGGCAACCTTTACCGGACTTATCGAATCGGCATTGCCACAACATCACTTAATAGGTTTTGCAGCCCTTAAAAATGGACACTACCTTAACGAAGAAATATTAAAAAATACGGATAAAACCAACTGGGAAATCAAGCATGAATATCATTTTGGTGGATTTGCAAAATCAAATATAAGCTTGCTTGAATGGATGAAACAGTTCAAAGAACATCACGGAATTGAACTTGATTTTATTTACACTGCCAAAATGATGTATGGGCTTTTTGACATCGTACATAAAGACGGATTTAATAACAGTCGAATATTGGCCATCCATACGGGTGGTTTGCAAGGAAATCGCGGCTTGATTTAGCAAAATATTTAGAATATATTTCTATATATTCGCACACATTATTAAATACTCATGCATTTTTTTCGACTATTTTTATTGTTGGTTTTTATTGATTTAACTTGTTTTGCACAAGCTCCACAGCTCCCAGCAATGAATATCATTACCGAAAAGGCCATGAATGTGTTGACATGGACAAATCAGTATGATGGGGTAAAATCTATTGCAGTTCAACGTTCTGTAGATAGTATCAGAAACTTTATCACCATCGGTTTTATAGATGCTCCTAAAAAAGGGGTCATGACTTATACTGATGAACATCCTATGCCAGGTAGAAATCATTACCGACTTTCAGTGGGTTTTGCTGGCGATGTTGAATGGAATACCAATGTCTACAAAGTGATATTAGATTCTGCCATCATTGCCAAATCAGTTTTAGGTGCCATTGAAACAGGGACCACCAACAGCAAAAACAATACAAATCTTAACAATACTACTACTACTACCGACTTCTATTATACCCCCTCATCACGAATCTATACAAACCCCTACACGGGTCATATCAATATTAGCCTCGACGATGCAATGAAAAAAAAGTATGCTGTTCGTTTTTATGACCCTGAAGAGAAAGAAGTATTGCGAATTGCCCGAATTTCCAAAACGGTGTTGATTCTTGATAAAAACAATTTCAACGCTCGTGGAACCTATCATTTTAAACTTTTTGATGGTACATCTTTAGTTGAAACAGGGTATGTAACTATTTACTAAAAATTTGGTGCACTTTTATACGGTGTATTTGATGCAGGAGGAAAGTAATTCCTTAAATAATTTCACAATAATCTAATTGGTAGTAATCGATAATTTCTTTCGCATAATCTTCCGTGAAATATACCTTAGCACCATATTTACCATATACCGGATATTTGTCCTGGTCAGTTTGTGGTTTGTCTTTAAAACTATATCCAACCAAAAATAAAGCTGGCGTTTCCTTCATCTTGATTTTGTAAATTCTTCGATGGGTCGCCGTCTTTAACCATTCTAAAATAGGGGCTGTTTCAAACTCCTGGATGCTTTGAAGCTTCACACGATACACTTCACTGCCTTGATCATAATGATCGGTAAATATCAAATTGAAATTGTGTACATAACATGCTAAACAATAATCACCCTTAATGATAGCAGGTGTTTCCATATCACCGATGATTTCTACATCCAGACCTAACTTATCCCAAAACTTCTGTAAACGGAAATTTCGTTTTTGAATCGTTTCTTTCAACTCTTTACTGAGTTTTCTTTTCATTGTAGTACGTTCCATAAGCTTCAATTTTTTATAACAAATAATCGTTGTTTCCCCTTTTCAATAGTCTTACCAAAATACGCTATGACTCAATGAATATAAGCATTGCGTCAAAATAGTGCTTGTCAATAAGAAGTATATTGCTGGTTCACAATACAAAAATAAAGATAAATGATGTTATAACAACATAATAAAACGCTAAAAAATGAGAATGCTATTAAGAAAACAAATGATATATAGCAAAAGATGATATATAAGCGATGAGCCCCATCACTACAAATTGTAACAGTGGGTATACCCAACTATTGGTTTCGCGTTTTACAATGGCTAGGGTGCTCATACACTGCATGGCAAATGCATAAAAGATCAATAATGAAAGTCCGGTAGGCAAGGTATACACCTTTTCCCCTTGGGCATTGACTGCAGCTTCCATTTTTTCTCTTAATGTATTGCTGTCATCACCATCAACACTATATAAGGTAGCCATAGTACCTACAAATACCTCTCGGGCTGCAAACGATGTAATTAAGGCTATGCCAATTTTCCAATCAAAACCAATCGGCTTTATAAGAGGTTCTATTTTTTTACCAGCAATACCTGCAAAAGAATTTTCTAATGAGGTGGGTGCTATGATTGAATGATTGTTTGAAGGGCCATATGACGACAAACCCCAAAGAATGATTGAAATAATCAATATAATTTTACCTGCATCAAATACAAATACCCGCGCCTTTTGCAACATCGTCATCAAGGTATTTTTCCAACGGGGCATTCTATACACTGGCAACTCCATCAAAAAAATGCTTTGTTCCTTTACTTTGATAAAAAGATTTAGTACAAAAGAAGCGAATAAGGCCATAAAAAAACCCAGTAAATACATACCAAATAACACCAGTCCATGCAAACTAATCAATCCACCCAAATATGTATTTGGCACAACCAATGAAATTAAAATGGTATACACGGGTAATCGGGCACTGCAACTCATAAAAGGAGTTATAAGAATCGTAATCAGCTTTTCCTTTTTATTTTCGATGGTACGAGCTGCCATGATAGCAGGTACAGCACAAGCCACTGCGCTGATAAGTGGCATCACCGACTTGCCATTAAGCCCTACTTTACGCATCAGCCTATCGGTCAAAAAACTAATTCGTGACATATATCCACTGTCTTCGAGCAAGGAAATCACGCCAAATAAAATCATGATCTGGGGTATAAAAATGACAATGCCATTGATGCCTGCCAAAATACCATTGACAAATAAGTCTGAAATAAAATGTTGGGGTAAGATTGATTTTAAGGTCTCAATCAATTGACCAAACCCTGCATCAATCCACTCCATTGGGAATTGAGCAAACCAAAAAATACTTTGAAACAATAAAAACAACACACCCAGTAAAATAAAATTTCCATAGATAGGATGTAATAAAACCCGATCGATTTTTTCACTCGCCAGCTGCTTCTGCAAAGGATAGATTTCTACCACACAGTGTTGCATTAATTTCTTGATAGCACCATACCGCAAAAGGGTTTCTTCTGCCTGAATTTTTGTTTTATTAAATGATGCTTTTGCTAATTCTGTTTTTAGTTTTATTTTTTCCTCCGCAGATATAATATTCAACTTTTCGTAAACTGCAGCAAAATGTATAGCAGCATAGTCACTTGTGACTTCCTTTACCGATTTTACCGCATTGATGGCTTCAGGGGCTAAGGCATAATTGTCAATAAAATCGCGTTGAGTAGCCTGAAACTTAGCATTTACGGTGTTTTCAAGTTGCTTCTTAAATTCCGTCATCCCTTTATTGTTTCGCGGATTGACTGCTAACACCGGAAAGCCCAGAGCCCTCGATAATCCATTGATATCAATTTGGGTTCCCTTTTTTTTGGCAATATCCATCATAGACAGTACCACAATTACTGGTTTTTTAATATCTATGATTTGCGAACAAAATAATAAATTTCGTTTCAGGTTTGACGCATCCACCACCACCACCACCACATCGATTTTGAGCAATTCATCATCATCAAATAACACATCAAATGTTACAATTTCATCATCACTTTTAGGATACAGACTATAGGTGCCCGGGAGGTCAATTACATTTACAGTCGTGTTTTTAGATAAAACGCTTTTACCCGTTTTTTTATCAACTGTAACACCCGGAAAGTTGCCAATTTTCTGATTTAACCCTGTTAATAAATTAAACAATGAAGATTTACCGCTGTTGGGATTTCCTACAAGTGCTATGTTTTTATTTCTATGCAACATACTTAATGAGCGAAGATAGCACACATTGTGTTTACTGTAGTTGTGATAAAAGGAAAAACTCATAACCTCACTTGACTGATAAAATTGGCTGCAATGGTTTTTACCCATAGACAAATGAATCATAATAGGTTTTAGCCATATTTAAAACAGTCATAAGAATAAAATGAATGGGGTATCATTTACAATACCAAACAAAAAACTATTTTTACACATGCTTCAAATACAATATAAAAACATCCAAACTCCTTTTCAATACCCTTTTGTGACGGCCCATGGCACTAAAACACATCAGGCAGCTCTTCTTATTGCCATTACAATGAATGGAATTACAGGGTATGGTGAAGCACCAGCTATACATTATTACCAAGTGAGTGTGGAAAGTATGATAGATGAGTTATTAGCCAAAATATCCATTTTGCAAAAATATGCTTTTACCACCCCTGACAGATTTTGGCATTTTTGTCATCATCTTTTTCCTGAGAATCCATTTTTAGTATGTGCCCTCGATATGGCTTATTGGGATATGTTTGCAAAAATAAAACGACAAAAAATATATGAAATCTGGAACTTACGCTGGGAACATATTCCCCTAACTGATTATACTATTGGTATGGACAATATAGAAGGGATGCTTGAAAAAATAAAACAACATCCCATGCCAATCTATAAAATCAAAGTGGGTAATCAACAAGATGCCGCTCATTTGAAAACGATTCGGGCGCATACAGATGCGATCATTCGTATTGATGCCAATGCCTCATGGACCTTATCAGATGCCATACAATTACTTCCCCTTTTAGAAGCATTGCAAATAGAATTGATTGAACAACCATTCGCTAAAGAACAATTTGCCGAAACAAAACAATTGCGAGATCTTACTGCTATTCCTATCATTGCCGATGAAAGTTGTGTATCAGAAAAAGATGTGGCGATATGTGCTGAATATTTTGATGGTATCAATATTAAGTTAACCAAATGTGGGGGCATCACCCCTGCCTTTAGAATGATACAAGAAGCAAAGAAAAAAAACCTGAAAGTAATGATGGGGTGCATGAGTGAAACCGAAATTGGTACCTATGCCATTGCCCAGTTTTTACCTTTACTCGATTATGTAGATATGGATGGCCCTTTATTATTACAATTACCTCCCCTCAAACTTTTAAAATATGATCATGCGCAAGTGAGCATTTTGTAAAGTAAAGAGCCCATAAAGCAAGTTCATATGACAATGACTTTAAACCAATTATATATATTGAATTCAATATTGGGTATCTTTTTTTGGGCATTTGCAATATATGTCCCCCCCTTTCTAAATACATTTTATATAGGCTAAATGTTCATTAGATAACAATATACCCTTTAAAAGGTATAAGTCTTTTAAAATCACTGAGTACCTTAGCACATTAAACAATCCTTTATGAATAGAATGTTGTTATGTGTCGTACTCCTTTTAACGACCCAAATAACGGTTGCACAATCAAAAAAAATTGATAGTTTATTTAACATTGCAACAAACGGCGCTACTGATACAAATAATACAAAAGCCTATATATTGTTATCAGAAATATATAAAAACATCCAGGTGGATTCAGCGGAATTACTTGCCCAAAAAGGCATTGATCTTGCACAGCAAAGAAAGCAGTTAAAAATGGAAGCTTATGGACATAATGCCATGGGGTATGCCAAATATTATAAAGGAGATTATAAAGCATCCATTGTTTCCTTTCAACAGTATTATAACACAGCCGAAAAAATAAAAGATAAAGTAGCAATGGGTTTCGCCCGAAACAATGAAGGAAATGTTCATATCGAATTGGGGGATTATGTAACAGCCCTCGAAAAATATAATGAAGCCCTTGAACTCCGAATCGAAGCCAAAGACTCTATTGGTATTGCCATGAGTTACAACAATATGGGATATATCTACAAAGATTTGGGGGATTATGAAAAAGCAATTGCAAATTTTTTATATGCATTGAAAATATATGAAAACCGCAATGACAAGAAAGCAATCGGTATGACCTATAATTTTCTAGGTTCAGTATACTGGCGTAAAAAAGATTTTGCGATTGCACATCAACATATTGAAAAAGCACTCAAAATACATCAAGAAAATCATGACGATGGCAATACTGCAATCTGTTTGCATACCATCGGGGCAGTATATGGTGATGAAAAAAAATTCGATAGTGCTGTAATGTTTTTTAATAAAGCTATGGTGATTTATGAAAAAAGCAACGATACAAGACAGATGGGACTTATACATGCTGATATCGCCGAAGTTTTTGAACGACAACAAATGCATGATGAAGCCATTGTCAATTACTTAAAAGGAATCAGTTACAATAATGCCATTGGGAATAAAAGAAGTCAAGCATCGTTGTATACGGGAGTTGCAAATGCCTATTTACAAACAGACAATGTAAGTAAATGCAAATTGTATTTAGATAGTTCGCTGCAAGTAATCAGCATGACACAGAAAAAAGAAGATTTTAAAAATTATTATAAAGTTCAAAGTGATTATTTTAAAAAGACAGGCAATCATTCCGCAGCCCTTAAAAGTTTGGACTTATACACTATCTACAAAGATTCATTGTTAAATGAAGAAAATCAAAAAGCCATTGCAGATATGCAAACCAAATATGATGTAGATAAAAAAGATCAACAAATAAAATTACAAACTTCTGAGTTGATGCGTAGAAATATCATGTTAATTGGTCTGGGTATATTATCGCTGTTGTTTTTATTACTTGGCATCTCTTATTATAACAGACTCAAACTAAAACAAAAATCGCGTTTGCAGGCAGAAATCATGAAGCAACAAGATATGGCCACCAAAGCGGTGATTGAGGCCGAGGAAAATGAGCGCAAACGCATCGGAAGCGACTTGCATGATGGTGTGGGACAATTGATGAGTGCCGCTAAAATGAATCTTTCTGCCATTGAAGATCGCGTTGTGTTTCATTCCCCAGAAGATAAGCAAGCCTACGAAAAGTCTATTGCATTGGTAGACGAAGGATGTCGGGAAGTGCGTGCCGTAAGTCATAGCATTATGCCAAATGCATTGCTTCGGGCTGGATTGTCGAATGCTGTGAAAGAATTTATCGAAAAACTCGACAACCGTAAACTAAAGATCAATCTGCACGCAGAAGGACTTAACGAACGTTTAGACTCCAATATTGAAACGGTATTATACAGAGTCATACAAGAATGTGTCAATAATGTAATCAAGCACTCAGGCGCCAATGCACTCGACATTTCATTGATTAAAGACAGTGATGGTATATCAGCAACCATTGAAGATAATGGCAAAGGATTTCATGTGATTGACAAACAAAAAGGAGATGGTATAGGGCTTAAAAATATACAAACCCGTGTTACCTATCTTAAAGGCACCCTTGATATTGATTCAGCACCTGGTCGTGGTACCTTAATTGCTATCCATGTACCTTTGGTGTAAATCAATTTCTTATTCCAAATATTGAAAAATCAATATACCTTAGCATCCTTATGGCTAAGTCATCGTCTGAAACCCCTTTAATGCAACAGCACAATGCGATAAAGCGTAAATATCCTGATGCGATTTTACTCTTTCGCGTTGGTGATTTTTATGAAACATTCGGTCAAGATGCCGTCATTACCGCTAAAGTATTAGGCATTACCCTTACCAAAAGAAACAATGGAAATCCAGATGCATCAGAACTTGCAGGCTTTCCACATCATGCCCTGGACACCTACCTGCACAAACTGGTAAAAGCTGGATATCGCGTGGCTGTGTGTGATCAACTCGAAGATCCAAAATTAGCCAAAGGTATTGTGAAAAGAGGTGTGACTGAATTAGTAACCCCTGGTACAGCAACCAATGATAAACTGTTAGACAACAATACCAATAATTTTTTGGCGGCGGTCTATTTTACTGAGTTGACTCATGGCATTGCATTTGTAGATATATCTACCGGAGAGTTTTTTTGTACCGAAGGAAATACTGAATACATCGATAAACTCTTGCAAAGTTTTAGGCCCTCTGAAGTAATTTTTCAAAAACAAAAAAAACGTTTTTTTGAAGAAAATTTTGGCACCAAATATTATACTTATCACTTAGATGAATGGATCTATACTGAGCAATATGCAACGGATACTTTGCTTCAGCATTTTCAAACCATCTCACTCAAAGGATTTGGTATTGATGATATACCTCATGCAATCATCGCAGCAGGGGCTATCATCCATTATTTAAAAGATACTGAACATCAACAACTTGGTCATATCTCATCGATACAACGAATTACCCGAAATGATTTTTTGTGGATGGATAGATTCACCATTCAAAACCTTGAACTACTTGACAGTAATCGAGAAAATGGCAATACATTATTGAAAGTGCTTGACAATACGGTATCGCCTATGGGTTCGCGCATGATCAAACGTTGGCTCATGTTTCCATTGCAAGATATCCGTAAAATAGATGAGCGGTTAAATACCACTGAATTTTTTATCAAAAACCAAGATGTAAAACAAGCCCTCACACAACTTATCAAACAAATAGGGGATATAGAACGCATTGTAGCTAAAATTCCACTGCGAAAAATATCGCCTCGCGAAGTATTACAATTGGCAAAAGGATTGCAAGCCATTGTAGAAGTGAAAGAACTTACCAAAAACTGTGGAGACACATGGATACTTCGACTTTCTGAACAATTAAATCCTTGTCATTTAATTAAAGACAAAATTACCAAAACCCTGATTGAAAACCCTCCGGCCTTAGCCAATAAAGGAGGTTTGATAGCCCCAAATATTCTAGCAGAACTAGACGATTTACGAAAGATATCATCCAATAGCAAAGAGTTTTTGTTGCAAATACAGCAACGAGAAATTGAAATAACAGGTATTCCGTCTTTAAAAATTTCATTTAATAATGTGTTTGGTTATTACCTTGAAGTTACCAATACCCACAAACATAAAGTACCCGACACCTGGATTCGGAAACAAACGCTGGCCAATGCTGAGCGCTACATCACACCCGAACTAAAAGAGTATGAACAAAAAATAATGGGTGCTGAAGAAAAAATCCTTTTACTCGAAATGCAGATATATGATGCGTTGTTGCTTGAGTTGCAGGAATATATTACACCCATACAGCTCAATGCAAATTTAATTGCTCAATTAGATTGTATCACCTGCTTTGCCTCCAATGCGATGCAATTTAAATATAGGAGACCACAAGTAGTGCCTGAATTTGAGTTGCTGATTGAAGAAGGACGTCATCCTGTTATTGAACGAAATTTACCTATCGGCGAAGACTATGTGTCGAACTCAGTAACCCTCGATAAAGATGAACAACAAATTATCATCATCACTGGACCCAATATGAGTGGTAAAAGTGCCTTACTTCGACAAACTGTTTTAATTACCCTGATGGCACATGCAGGAAGTTTTGTACCAGCTCAAAAAGCTATCATTCCCCTAACCGATAAAATATTTACACGCGTAGGCGCTTCCGACAACCTCAGTGGTGGGGAAAGTACCTTTATGGTAGAAATGAACGAAACTGCGAGTATCATCAATAATATCAGTAATAGAAGTTTGATCGTACTCGATGAAATAGGCAGAGGCACCAGTACATTTGATGGCATCAGTATTGCATGGAGTATTGCCGAATTTTTACACAATCATATACACAAACCCCTTACACTTTTTGCTACCCATTATCATGAACTCAATGAGTTAGAAAACAAAATGGCACGTATCAAAAACTTTCATGTGACGCATAAAGAAGTTGGTAATAAAATTATTTTTTTACGTAAACTGGCTTTGGGTGGCAGCACACATAGTTTTGGTTTGCATGTAGCACGTATGGCAGGTATGCCACCATCACTGGTTGACAGAGCCAATGAAATACTAGCCATGTTGGAAGAAAAAAACTTAAATAACAAAATAGGCATTAACCTCAAAAAAATACCTACACAGAATTTTCAACTCAATATTTTTGATGGATTAGCAGAAGATCTTAAAAGAGTAAAGGAAATATTAGAAAACGTAGATATTAATTCACTGACCCCTGTAGAAGCCTTGATGAAACTGAATGAGCTGAAGAGTGTGGTGCGAAGCAATAGCTAAACTCATAGCTAAGGCTATTCATGTAATTCACTTAAACCATTCTCATATCTCAGCACCCAAATCTGTCATCAATTTACTACATTTACATTCTCAAACAAATATCATGAACGAACAAATTAGAACCCTTCAACCCTCTGCTCTTTGGAATTATTTTTGCGATTTAAATGCGGTCCCCCGCCCTTCAAAAAAAGAAGAAAGGGTCATTGCATTTGCAAAAGCATTTGGCGAAAGTTTAAACCTTCCAACGTATGTAGATGAAGTAGGGAATGTAATCATCAAAAAACCTGCAACAGCTGGCATGGAAGATCGTGTAACTGTAGTATTGCAAAGCCATCTTGATATGGTGCATCAGAAAAATGCCGATACTGATTTTGATTTTCTGACACAGGGTATTGAAATGATGGTAGATGGTGATTGGGTAAAAGCCAAAGGTACCACCTTAGGTGCTGACAATGGCATAGGTGTCGCTTCTATCATGACATTATTGGCATCTACCGATATACCACATCCAGCCTTGGAAGCATTATTTACCATCGATGAAGAGACAGGTATGACAGGTGCCCTTTCATTAAAAGGTGGTTTGTTAGATGGCCAGATCATGCTCAATCTGGATACAGAAGAAGACAATGAACTGACGATAGGCTGTGCAGGAGGTGTAGATGTAACGGCTTCTGGAAATTACGATACGATGGCACCGCAGCATACAGTGGCGTATTCAATAATGCTGAAAGGATTAACAGGTGGGCATTCTGGCATCGACATCCACAAAGGCAGAGGCAATGCCAATAAGCTGATGAATAGATTATTATGGACCCTCGCCAATGATTTTGAAATAGAAATTGCGTCGGTGGAAGGTGGAAGTTTACGCAATGCCATTCCTCGTGAAGCAAAAAGCATCGTGGTTGTAGCAGAAAACAAAGCTGATGATGTAAAGCAATCGATAGAAGCATTTAACACGATTTACAAACTCGAATATCAAACAACCGACCCAAATCTGCAGCTCGTGTACGAACTCGCTGAAATGCCTACACAGGTGATGCATACTGATTTTCAATATCAATTACTACGTACTCTTTACGCTTGTCATCATGGTATTTATCGCATGAGTCCTGACATAGCAGGCTTGGTACAAACCTCCAATAATTTATCACGTGTAGACGTTAAAGGAGGTCAATATTCAATACAATGCCTGACAAGAAGTTCGGTAGATAGCGAAAAAACCGATTTAGCCAATGCCCTTAGTGCTACTTTTAACCTGCTGGGTGCAACCCTAACTTATGGAGGCAACTATCCTGGCTGGATGCCTAATCCCCATGCACCTATTGTACAACTCATGAGCAATTTGTACAAAGAAATGTTTGGAGATGAAGCCCATGTAAGTGCTTGTCATGCAGGCTTAGAATGTGGCATATTAGGAACCAACTATCCTCACATTCAAATGATTTCTTTTGGGCCAAATATCTATGGCGCCCACTCACCAGATGAAAAAGTACAGATTAGCTCGGTTCAAAAATATTGGGGTTTATTATTGGAAACTTTAAAAAGAATACCCTTAAAGTCTTAATCATTCAGAGCAATTTATAAGCGAAACAACATCGCGAAAATAACCCTACTTTCCGATTTTACTAAATCTGGACGCCAATCAGGGGCAAGTGGCGTAAAGGTGTACCCTGTTTGTGAAGTGACACCACCAGCACCTGCAAAGTAGGGTATATTGGCATTTCGATATACAAATTCTGCCCTGAATGTGATGCTTTGATTGGGCATATAGTCAAGATTTGTAGAGCAATCCCACCCTTTAAATGAATCACCCGGATTGGCCGAAAACGGAAATGCGCCTTCGGTTTGGGTAGGATTTGTAGGATTAGGGATGGGGCTTGCCTGACCTGTGGGGTACAACACTAAGTATCTTCCAGGATTACTCATCAAGCCCCCACCGATAGTCCATGCAAATTTATTTTTTGCAAACCAAACCCTATTATAAAACATCACACTTACAAAATACTGTGCAGGTCCTTTAAGGCTGTCATTGTTATTAAAACCATTCACACCACCTCCTTTTTCGAAACCGATATCAGCAGTTAAAGAGCAGGCCATTCTTGATACCCTTTTAGCATTTGGTTTATTTATATATCTAACCAATACACTATTGTCTGAATGAAATCTTTTTCTTTTGGGTATGCCCGCAGCGTCGGTACCATAGTAATTATTTGTAAGTAATTTGATATCGCTAGTGGGTGTCCAAGTGATATTGCCACCTACCCCTGGCATTTGATTAAATTTGCCATAACTCTGCCATCCATTGATAATCCAGGGTTCAATTTTAAGATGCTTACTGGGGAAAATCTGAAAACGAACACCATTAAAAAACCAGGGTGTATTATCAGAAGTAAAGGAAGCTTGGTATTCCCAATTTTCTGCTTGATAAAAAGAGTTTAATCCAATATATGACATAAATAAACCTGCGTCAATATTGATTCCTTGCCATTTATTGATATGATATCCAGCATATGCTTCGCTTAGATATCGATACACATTTGCTAATTGATACTGCCCACGATAAGGGCTAATGTCGTTTCGAGGCACTACAACTGAACGTGTGCCAAACTGTGTCATCACCCTTGCTCTTGCATTTTTATAATAAAAATCGCCCCCAAAATGCAATGCCGAAAGAGTCACTTCATTATTTCTAGCCAAAGCAGTAGAACCTACAACTGTATTGTCATTGGGCCTATTAAAGGAATGGGTGTAATTGATATCAATTAGCAACGAAGGAGTAAAATATTGCAGGTTTTTAAAAATATTATCTTCTCTACGATCGCTTCCATTTTGCCATGTCATATCAATGCCTTCAAAAGGTTCTCCTTTTGGTTTGTTGATTGCAATCTCCTCTTGTTGGATGGTTTCAATACTTTCACGATTGTTTACCTGTGCCCTTAATGGATGATGATAAATCAATGCTATAATCAAAAGCACTTTATTAACTTTGTTCATATTGAGTCTATACATTTTATTTGTAAAATATCTTTTTGTGCAATGATTGTACCTATTAAATAGCCAAAAGGATCGATACCAAATGTCATTAAATGCTGTTCATCCACTAAATGCCATTTTATAACCGGAGCGTTTAAGTCATCAATATCCTTTTTAAAATAGCCTATGATGAATCCATTTATCCTTTTGCCATTCTTCAACAATATTTCAACTTTTCGGTTTACAAAATCTCCGTTTTGTTCATCCATTGGCTCTGCAGTCACCCGCTTCATGTTTTTTATTTTATCTCGTGACTAATCGCTCTCTTCAATTCGATTTTCGTTATAGGCTGATACACCAATGGCACATGTTCTATCACCACATCACATTTGTCGAGTCCAAATGCTTTTTCGTCACTAAGCCCAAGATATTTTAATTGAAAGTATGCATTCAAAATAATGCCTTCACGTAAAGCAAATTCATTTTCAACTGAGAGGAATTTTTCGATGACAACAAATTTAAAATCAGGTTCATTGTTGTATTTTGTTGAACCATCCGGACGAGTATGGAGGTTGAGTTCTTTATTTTGAACCAGCTCCTGTACTATTTTTTTAAAATACAATTCAGTTCTTGGTTGTACACGAAATCCCACATGTATACTGATTTTGATTACCTTATCATCAATCAATTCTGACACATCATACGTTAGGGTATATGGTTCATTGGTTCGGTGTATATGTACAAACCAATAGACATCAGCCCGTTTGGGATTTTTAGCAAAAATCGATTTGATAATTTTTTCTTCTACTTCATGTCGGTTATTTGCTTTTGTGAGATAGATCAGATGTGTAGAAAAGCGTGGTATTGCATCATCATTACTTAACTCGTTGATTTGATTAACATATCTTCCCAAGTCAACAAATTTGGTAAAGCGATTGCTTATCTTTCTTCCGGTATACACCGAATACATGATAAAAAAGTAAATAGATGAAATCAATATAGTGATGTATCCGCCTTCTGGAAACTTTTGAATATTAGCCACAAAAAAGGCGATTTCAATACTCGCAAACAGCAACAGTAAAGCACTCACTAAAATACGATTCCATTTGAGTTTAAATAATAAGAAATACGACAATAAATAAGTAGTAACCATCATGGTAAGGGTGATTGCCAAGCCATAGGCAGCTTCCATATTGGATGAATTTTTAAAATAAAGTACCATTAATACGCATCCAATCCACAACATAATATTTACACTGGGGATATAGATTTGTCCTTTCGTTTCAGAAGGCTGTCTTACTGCAACGCGAGGCCAGAAGTTCATATTCATTGCCTCATTAATCAAGGTATAGCTTCCACTGATTAATGCCTGGGATGCAATTATTGCAGCAGAAGTTGCAATCACAATGCCTGGTATCAAAAACCAATGAGGCATGATTTCGAAAAAAGGATTTTTACCTGTTATAAAGGTTCCATCTCTCAGATTCATAAGCCATGCGGCTTGACCCATATAATTGAGCAATAAACACATTTTAACCAAACCCCATGTGATTCTGATATTTTTTCGACCACAATGTCCTAAATCAGAATATAAGGCTTCAGCCCCTGTAGTGGCTAAAAACACAGCCCCCAGCAAAACAAAGCCCTTTGGATAATGGGTCAGAAAATCAATGGCATATTTGGGATTGAGCGATTTTAAAATAGAAGGATGATCTACTATTTGAAACAGTCCTAAAACAGCAAGCATCAGAAACCAAACTAACATGGCAGGACCAAAAGCGCTACCTACTTTATGGGTACCGAAACGTTGAAAGAAAAATAGCCCCGAAATTATAGCTATGACTATGGGTACAGTGGGTATATGTTCTAAGCCTTTAATGTTTGTCAACCCTTCAATTGCTGATGAAACAGAAATGGGAGGTGTAATAATACCATCTGCCAACAAAGTGGATGCACCCAATATAGTAGGGATTACTAAATACTTGCCATAGCGGCGTACCAAAGCGTATAACGAAAAGATACCACCTTCTCCATTGTTGTCAGCTTGTAATGTGAGGTAAATGTATTTAAAGGTGGTTTGAAAAGTAATAGTCCAAAATACGCAAGAAATACCTCCATATACCAACATTTCACTGATAGGACGGTCTCCAATAATTGCTTTAAGCACATACAAGGGGCTAGTACCAATATCCCCATAAATAATACCCAACGCTATCAGCAGCGAAGCTGCAGTAATCTTTCCTTTATTTGCTTTAATAAGGCTCATACATGATTTTATTTGACCATGCAAATTTGGCTGAATTGTTATGAGTAAATCATAAAGAAAAAACAGATGATATAAAGAAAATATAAAGATGCATTACACAAAGCGATAACCTACACCACTTTCTGTATGAATGTGCTCAGGCTTATCAGAATTGGTTTCAATTTTTTTGCGCAAGGTTCGTATAAATACGCGCAAATATTGTGTTTCAGACTGCGCACCCATTCCCCAAATTTGTTTTAAAATATACTGATGTGTCAATACCCTCCCCTCATTGATTGACAACAATGCCAATAAATTAAATTCAGTGGATGTCAATTTAAGCAGTTCTCCCCCTTTTTTTACGGTTCGTGCAGGGATGTCAATTTCCAAATCGCCACAAACCATTTTAGTTTCTATCGACTGGCTTTGATTTCTTCGAATTGCTGAACGAATTCGGGCGAGTAACTCCGCGCTTCGGAATGGTTTTGATAAATAATCGGTAGCACCATTATCTAATGCTTTTACAATATCAGCTTCACTATTTTGTACTGACAGCATAATGATTGATTTAGCATACCAGGTTCTCAATTCTTTCAATACATCGTGACCGCTTTTGTCAGGTAAGCCGATATCAAGTAAAATCAATTCAGGAGGATGATTGGCCGCCATTATAATGCCTTCTTTGCCCGTAGCTGCCTGCCATACTTTATAATCATTGCTTTCTAATGTTATTTCCAATAGTTTTCTGATTTGCGGCTCATCATCAATGATTAAAATTTCAGCTTTATTCATTTTTTAAATTATTTACAAAAGAAATTTGTGTCGGTATTTCAATACTAAATTTGGCGCCTCCGCCTGTTTCATTGTCCACTTTGATAGTTCCCTGATGTGCTTCTACAAAACCTTTTACGATCGAAAGTCCTAAGCCACTGCCTCCTGCTTTGCTGTTTGGCAAACGATAAAATTTATCAAAAATGAGAGGAAGTTCACTTTCCGGTATTCCGGGTCCATTGTCGCGAACAACAATCATGCATTGATCATGTACTATCGATGCTTCAATTTGTATCACTGTTCCTTCAGGTGTATAATTAACTGCGTTATGTATCAGGTTTTGCAATACCTGTTCCATTAATCCTCTATCAAGTTTAAACAAAGGCAAGGTTTCATTCACTTCAAAAGTAATCATATGCCCATTTCTGTCAGTGTATTTCTGAATCACTGCATGAATCAGTTCGTTCACATCGCACCAATCGAGATTTAATTTGAGCATACCCGTTTCTAGCCTGCTCATGTTTAGTAAATTTTCCACTTGTCTATTTAAACGCAAACTTGCTTTGTCAATTTCAAACAGCAAAGCTGACTCTTGTGCCTTTGATAGTTTTCCGGTACTTTCCTGCAAGGTATCTACAGCGCCAAGTATTGTAGCAATGGGTGTTCGCAATTCATGCGATAGTGAATTTAGTAATGTATTGTACAATTTGATGGTATATTCTTTCTCTTCCTTTTCCCGCGCTATTCTTTCCGACTTTCTAATTTTAGATGTCAGTACAGCATTGACTAATGCAATAAAAAAATATAATAAAAACATCAACAAATCTTCAGCACGATAAATATGCAACGTAAACAAGGGGGGTATGAAAAAGAAATTCCAAATGATTGCGCTTAAGATGGCAGCTGTCAATACGGGTAATATATCGAACAACATAGCAATTATCGAAACAACTAATAAAAGGATGAGTGCCACAACTGTATAGCCAATGAGCTCGGCAAACAAAAAGCAAACAATAGCTACACTGAGCACCAATAAAATACTAACAAGGTATTGTGTGCCAGGCTTATATTTTCTTGTATAAATAATTTTCAATACAATAAACGATTTGATCGCAAAAGTAATTCTGAAATAATAAAGAAATAATAAAGAATCATTTGCATGCAGAAAAGAAGATACATAGTGAGAAGTATTCCTAAAAAAAATTATCTTTACTATCGCAATGGAACAACTTTCACTTTTTGAACAAGTAAAAAAATTACAAGCTGATAAACAAGTGCTTAAGGTAGATACCTCATCACTCACAAAAGTGTATTATACCATTACAGAAGTAGCGGCTATGTTTGGCGTAAATGCTTCCCTGCTTCGTTTTTGGGAAAAAGAGTTCATGACATTTATTGGTCAAGTGAAAAAAAATAAAAAAGGTGACCGATATTATAATGTCCAGGATATTGAAAAATTAAAAGTGCTTTATCATTTAATTAAAGAAAGAAAAATGACATTAGAGGGTGCAAGAGAAATTCTTAAAGACAACAAAAAGAAAGTGAAAGATGACGTAGATCTGATTGACAATCTATTGCAAATCAAATCATTTTTGCAGGATTTAAAGAAGAGCATAACAGACTAAATTTTCGATTGCAAATTAGGGGTATATACAATAGCCTGAACAGTATCGGCACAAAGCATACAAGTATTCAAATTGAGCTTTCCCCAAATATATTTATAAGGTGTCATTGGTATTATCGCTGATATTCAAACTTCACCACATTTCGCTTGCCGTCTATGAAAATGTTTAAAAAGTAAATGCCAGTGGTTAAATGAACTTGGGCTAAATCTATGTTGAGTTGTTGTTTTCCAGTAGTAGGTATTTTATTTTTTGTAGCAAACACTTGATTCCCCAGTAAATCATAAATCATTAAATCTACCTCGCCTGCTTGTTTCATTTCAAATTCGATATGAATGAGTCCTTGTGTCGGATTTGGATATACTTGTATGATATCTGATTTGATAGGTGTGAGATAAGACACATTCAACATACTCATAGAATCAGCGCCTGCGCATCCATTGCTATCTACTACAAATACTTCATAGTTTCCGTTTTGGGTCACCACATAATAATTGGTCAATGAATCAATGGCTACGGTGTCTTTATACCAATAAATATTAACACCACTTACATTGGTACAATACAAGGTATCGCCACTGAAAACCAGTATTGGAAAAGGAATCTGATTTGCGTTGATCAGGATACTGTCCTGACCTATACATCCATTGATGTCAATACCAGTGACGATATACTTGGCAGTGTCAATTGGGTAAAAAGCCACACTGTCGATCACGGCATTGGTCCAGCTAAAACTATCGGCACCTGTACCAAATAGCGTCACTGGATTACCCACACAAACCGAAGTATCAGAGGCATTCGCAACTACAATGGGCAAGGCATTCACCACTACTGTGATGCTGTCTGTATTGACACAACCATTGGTATCAGTGCCCGTAACTACATAATTGCTTGTGATATTTGGACCAAAAATCATACTATCGATTACCGCATTATTCCAGGTATAAGTCATTGCTCCACTGCCAAATAAAATGACTGAGTCGCCCATACACAGCGAAGTATCAGAAGCATTGGCCATCAAAAGGGGCAATGTTTGTACTACTACTTCTATACTGTCCTGATTCATACATCCATTGGTATCAGTGCCATTGACTACAAAATAACCTGTGGCAAGCGGCGCAAATAATACACTGTCGATGGCCAGATTATTCCAGGTATACGTCAATGCACCCGCGCCAAAAAGCAACATAGAATCACCATAACAGATAAGTGTATCTGATGCATTTGCAGTAACTGCTGGTAAAGCATTCACTACAACAGTGATACTATCGGTGTTCACGCATCCGTATATATCCGTACCAGTCACCACATAATTATTTGTCATATTTGGCGAAAACATCATACTGTCTATCACCGCATTATTCCATGTATAAGTCAATGCGCCACTGCCAAATAAAATAACTGAGTCGCCCAAGCATAACAAACTATCAGAAACATTTGCCATGACCGCAGGTAAAACATTTACAGTTAAATTGGTAATGACAATACTATCAATACCAGGTGCTACTAAAAAAGTATCTGAATAAATACCCGTTTGATTATAGATAGCGTTACCAACAGTCACACTATCACCCGCACAGATACTCAGGGTATTTTGAATAACAGTATCACTTTCAATTTCAAAGACTTGTACAAATGGTTGACCAGTGGCATACATTCTTTTTGGACCTTTGCATTGCAATTCAGTAATGGTGGATCCGCTACCCATAGCTTTTAAAAATGTACCGTCAGGTTTATACTTTGAAATAAATCCTCCTTTCCAATCGGCATTGCCACAAGCTTTCATATAAAACGACACTCCAATAGAGGGATCTAAATCGATCGACGTAGATGAGAAGGTTCCGCCAAGGTATATTTTTCCATTCCAATCAGTTGTAATTGTTGTGGCTGCATCATCGTCTTCACCGCCAAAGGCATGAGCCCATAACAGATTTGCAGCTGTATCAAATTTTGCAACAAAGGCATCCATTGCACCATTCGATGTTAAGAGATGGGTATTGGGTGAAATATCAATATCAATAGAATCAGCAAAACGACCACATAAAAGTAACTGTCCATTTGCATCTACTTTGATTGAATTGATTCTAATACCTTGTGGTGTAAACCCAAATTCATCTCCTTTCCCAATCTGTTTGTTCCAAAGCATCGTTAAATTCGAATCTAATTTGGCTATAGTACAATATGTAGAACCTCCCTGAATGGTTTGCATATTGCAAGTAACATAAATATTTCCCTGCAAATCAACGGCGCCTTCATAACCAATAAAATTGCCTCCTGAAGGAAATACAGCTACATTGTTTCCTCGTTTTACATACAGTTGCTTTGTCGTATTCACCGCTGAATCAATGCTTCCGATTTTTATAATTTGGTTGCTTATAGCATCATTGAGCACTTTCTGGATACGCACATAACCAAAATAACCTGGCATAAAAAAACCACCTATATTGGTAGTGCCAAAATACGTATTGCTGAAATTAAATGTATAGACACCTTCATACGGACTAACTACACTATGTAAATCGAGCGTATCATTTAAACATATGGAAAGTGCTGCTTCGTTGCCGTTGGGATCCATTGTTTGCAATTTGTGCATCCAGGTCAGCATACCCGAAGAATCATATCTTGCCACTAAGCCATCAGGCATATTATACATCGGATAAAACGAACTATCTATATAAGGCGATCCCAATGGATTAAAATCACAAAAGTGATTAAATGCTCCTGATACATACATATTATACAAACTATCTACCTCAATGTTGGAAGACCATACAAAGGCACCCGGGTCTGTTATAGGTTGAATCGTTTGTATCAAATTTAAAAAAGATGGGAGGTTAGCCGGGGTATTGATATTGATTTGCAAGTTATGTACACTATCGCATCCAATACCATTGGGTACTATTTGTGTGTAGTTTCCGCTTTGGGTATAAGTTTGACCATAATAGGTAAAAGAATCGCAGGAATTGATCACCTGATTGGTAATGAGGTTAAGCAAGGATACATGAATATTTACATTGCTATCGCAGTTAGTTACTGAAAGATATTCTTTTATATAATTCACAGGCATGAGATAAGTAGTATCTGGCAACACAACATTATTACAACCGACATGATACACATCATTCAAACTACCACAATAATTATACTTCATGAGATAAGTACTTTTTTTACCAGAAACTCCGATATTAAAAGTTGCTGGACTAAAATCAATATCCATTTCCTGACAGTAGTTTCCGGCCACAATCAGATCATTTGTGGGATTCATTACCATCAACATATTCTCAAGTCCGCAAGTGTAATCAAGTGTTGTTTTTTTTGCCCATAAAAAATTTCCTGCTGAATCCATTGAATACATAAGCAAATTGAATCCATCGGTATTGAGGATATAAGTGCTAGTATCAGGATCGCAATCTAATATATGATTCCCAAAATTGTGATAAAGGATGCCGCCCATAAATATATGACCATTCGTATCGGAGGCAATTGTGTAAGCAGTTTCATTTGCAATCGGTCTGATGAGTGTTTTAGACCAGAGTAAATTGCCTCCCGGGTCTGATTTAGTAATAAAGATATTGTTGGTACCGTCGCCATTTGCATAAAATGTTCCAGGACCGGGATCTGTATCGTCGCCCCCTTTGTAAGAACCACTCGTAATTAAATTACCTGTATGATCCAGATGAATGAGTGTATTGTTTGCGGTATTACTACCACCCCATATGAAATCACCCGCAGCATTCATTTTAACGATAAAACCTTTTCCGGTCACATTATAAGTAGCAGCACCCGGGTCGATATCGAGTGGATTTGCATTCACAAAATTTCCACTTATGTAAATGTGATTACTTTGATCAATGTCCAGTATATGACTACTTATAGTGCTGTATTGCGTACTATTCTCCCATTGTTTCACCCAAAGGAAATCTCCGTTATTATCAAGTTTCAATAGAAATAAACTTGAAGAATAGGCCGTTGTCAGTAATGTGACTCCTGCCCCCGGATCAAAATCAACCGTGCCGGAATAAACTCCTTCAATGAGGATATTATTTGCAGCATCTATTTTGATTGCAGTAATAGCGTAATTGCCGCTTAATGTCTTAACCCAATTAAAAATTCCGTTTGAATCAAGTTTTGTAAAATAGGATTTTTGCCCAAAGGGAGTGTAAGCAGCGTAAAGTGTATCAATACCCGGCCCCGGATTAAAATCAACAGTTTCTTGAAAATGCCCAGCTACAAACACATTCCCGTTACCATCTACATCAAGTGAAGTGCCATTAGCTATTGCATCATATGAGTAGGGAAGAAATGCCTTCGCCCAAACGTGGTTGCCAGCAGCATCAACTTTTGAAATATAACTACTATAGGTGTTAGGGTTACCATTTATCGAACCTGCATCAATGATATCAAGACCGGCATTTGGATCAAAATCTACTGAATTAAAAAAATAACCAGTCTGATAGATATTACCCCAATTGTCTGTTCTTAAATCAGTGGTTGTAATGGTATTATCACCTATTCTTGTATTAGCCCATTGCATGCTTTGCGCATCAAGCATACTTATAATAAGCATATAGGCTATAGTTAATCCTATTGTTTTTATATAAAAATCAAATCGTATCATTTTTTATATTGTTAGAATGCCAATCATATTTTTACTTTTGATACTCAACTTTTACTACATGCCTTTTCCCATTTAAGAAAATATTTAAAAAATAGATGCCTGTATTTAAGTTGCAGGAAGCCAGGTCAACTTTAAGGATTTGCTTTCCTGAAGTTAAAATCTTTCTTTTTGATGAATATACTTTGTTGCCTAGTAAATCAATCATCATTAAATCTACCTCGCCTGCTTGTTTCATTTCAAATTCGATATGAATGAGTCCTTGTGTCGGATTTGGATACACTTGTATGATATCTGATTTGATAGGTGTGAGATAAGACACATTCAACATACTCATAGAATCAGCGCCTGCACATCCATTGCTATCTACTACAAATACTTCATAGTTTCCGTTTTGTGTCACCACATAATAATTGGTCAATGAATCAATGGCTACGGTGTCTTTATACCAATAAATATTAACACCACTTACATTGGTACAATACAAGGTATCGCCACTGAAAACCAGTATTGGAAAAGGAATCTGATTTGCGTTGATCAGGATACTGTCATGACCTATACATCCATTGATGTCAATACCAGTGACGATATACATGGCAGTGTCAATTGGGTAAAAAGCCACACTGTCGATCACGGCATTGGTCCAGCTAAAACTATCGGCACCTGTACCAAAAAGTGTCACCGGATTACCTACACAAACCGAAGTATCAGAGGCATTCGCAACTACAATGGGCAATGGATTAACAACGACAGTGATGCTGTCTGTATTGACACAACCGTTGGTATCAGTACCCGTAACTACATAATTGCTAGTGATATTTGGACTAAAAATCATACTATCAATCACCGCATTATTCCAGGTATAGGTCAATGCACCACTGCCAAATAAAATGACTGTGTCGCCCATACAAAGCGAAGTATCAGATGCATTGGCCAGCACTGTTGGCAAAGTATGTACAATTATTTCTACGCTATCTTGATTTATACATCCATTGGTATCAGTGCCATTGACCACATAATAGCCTGTGGCAAGCGGTGCAAATAATACACTGTCGATGGCCAGATTATTCCAGGTATACGTCAAAGCACCAGCGCCAAAAAGCAACATAGAATCACCATAACAGATAATCGTATCTGATGCATTTGCGGTAACTATTGGCAAAGCATTTACAACAATAGTGATACTATCTGTATTTACACAACCATTACTATCAGTGCCTGTCAGCAGGTAATTATTTGTCATATTTGGCGAAAAAATCATACTGTCTATCACCGCATTATTCCAGGTATAAGTCATTGCTCCACTGCCAAATAAAATGACTGAGTCGCCCATACACAGCGAAGTATCAGAAGCATTGGCTAGCACTGTTGGCAAAGTATGTACAATTATTTCTACGCTATCTTGATTTATACAACCATTGGTATCAGTGCCATTGACCACATAATAGCCTGTGGCAAGCGGTGCAAATAATACACTATCAATGACAAGATTATTCCAGGTATACGTCAAAGCACCCGCGCCAAAAAGTAATATTGAATCACCATAACAAATAAGCGTATCCGAAGCATTTGCTGTAACACTTGGTAATGCATTTACAACAACAGTGATACTGTCTGTGTTTACACAACCATTGATATCAGTGCCTGTCACCACGTAATTACTCGTTGCAATGGGCGAGAAAATGACATTATCAATCACCAGGTTATTCCATACATAGGTATTAGCACCACTGCCAAATAATGTAACAGAATCTCCCAAACATAAAACTGAATCTGTTGCGTTAGCAACAACAAGCGGTAAAGCATTCACGATTAAATTTGTGATGACAATGCTGTCGATTGCCGGACCAAGCGGAAATATAGCTGTATAAACTCCAGTCTGATAATATACTGAGTTGCCCACGACCACACTATCACCGGCACAAATCGTATCACTTACATTCACGATCACATCATTGCCGAGTTCGAAGACCTGAACAAAAGGAATTCCAGTTGCATAAATTCTTTTAGGTGCCTTGAATTCAAGTTCAGTTATATTTTTTCCCGAACCCATGGCATTCATAAAGGTACCGTCAGGTTTAAATTTCGAGATATAACCTCCCTGCCAATCCGCATTTACACATCCTTTCATCAAAAACGAAATACCTGCAGTTGGATCAAGATCTATAGTCTGAGATGAAAAACTGCCGCCCAGATAAATCCTGCCATTTAAATCGGTTGTGATTGAGTTGGCATAATCATCGTCCGCACCGCCAAATGAGTTTGCCCAGATAAAATTGGCAGCTGTGTCGAACCTGGCCACGAACGCATCAAACCCTCCATTAGAAATAAGGTTATAGGTATTAGGCGAAATATCAATATCCAAAGTATTTGAAAATCGACCGCACAATAGCAAGCTGCCATTGGTATCAATTTTCAATTGATTAATTTTCATTCCGATAGGTGGTATGTCGTTGCCCTCTGCAATTTGTTTATTCCAAAGCATATTTAAATTAGAATCTAATTTTGCAATCGCACAATAAGTTGTACCACCAAAAACAGGCTGTACAGTATTTACTACATAGATATTACCTTGTGAATCTACAACGCCATTCATACCAATAAACTGCCCTCCCGTAGCAAAGGTCGCAACATTGTTTCCTCTCCATACGAGTAGCTTTTTATAGGCGTAATTAAAATCTATTGAATCCATAAAGCCAATTTTTACGGGTAAATTACTGCTAGGGTCATTGAGTATTTGATTTACATTCCAGCCAGTATAACCATTCATTGGCGTCTCCCCAAACCAGGTATTGGCATAGGCAAACTGGTTTACTTTATTCATACCAATATTTGCACCTCCGGAGCCATAGGTAACTGAATACAACTCTAGTCCGTCATTCAAACACAAGGACGGTGTATATTCATTTCCCCACGGATTGATAGTGTATAATTGATGCATCCAGTTTAGTATTCCTGACGAGTCATATCTGGTAACAAAGCCATCAGGCTGGTAGTAGGCTGAATAAGAAGTATCAAGGTAAGGAGCGCCTAAAGGATTGAAATCAATCTCATAAGAAAACGTGCCTGAGATATACATATTGAACAGACTGTCTACTTCAATATTATAAGACAAGGGTAAATTTGATGTTGGCACAGGTGGGAAGACAGGCTGAAAAGTTTGAATAAGGTTTAAAATAGGGGGTACACCAGCAGGTGTATTGATATTAACAGTGATATTCACTACACTGTCGCATCCATATGGATTTGGTATTACTTGCGAGTATACTCCCGTTTGCGTATAAGCCTGTCCGTTGTAAAAGGCAGTATCGCATGCGTTTATCAAAACATCGGGAAGTGTATGAAGCGTGACATGAATAAATACATTACTGTCGCAGTTATTGACATCAAGATATTCTTTTATATAATTTGCATTGGATAAATACGTGGAATCCGGGAGTACAAGGCTGTCACATCCGTCGTAATACATATTGAAGTTATTGCCGCAATAATTATATTTCATCAGAAAAAATCCACCTTGTTCGGCAATCCTACGGTATCTATGGCAGGGCCAAAATCCACATCAAGTACATCGTTCATGTTTCCCGCTACCAGCAGTTCATTATCCGCATTCACCTTTACACTAAGTTCAGTGTTCGTTCCACCGTTCGCATTTTTATACCATGAAAGCAAACCGCTGGAATCTGTTGTATATAAAAAATACCTGCTTGAATTGTTCTTACCGCCCATGACGATGTTACCTGAAGTATCTTCGTTTAATGCATGTACATTACCGGTAAAATACTGACCCTGCACAATAGAGTCCGGGAGTATTTTTACCCAGAGGGCTGTGCCTGCGATGTCATATTTCGAAAGATAACTTTTGGTAGCAAGACCTGAAGGTGTGCCTGCAACATATAAGTCACCGTATTTGGATACACAAACCAGACTGGTGGGTGCACTTGTGCCATGCCCCCAGATAAAATTTGCCGAGGCATCTAGCTTTAGCACAAAACTATTGCCTGAATCCGCATAAACACCTGCTCCGGGGTCTAAGTCAATAGAATCATTGATAATTTTTCCGCTCAGATAAATATTGTTTCCGTTATCAATATCCAGATTATTCTTGGCGAGAGTACCCAGGTTTGGTCGTGAATTAACCCATGATTTTGCCCAGATAAAATCGCCGTTCGAATCCAGTTTTAGTAAACATACCTCCATAACATTGGTAGGTGTCAGATTAAATACCGCCGGACTTGGGTCGAAGTCAACCGTGACATTGAAGAAACCGCTGATGATCACATTATTATTCTGATCGGTTTTAATGGACCGCATCACTGTATTGATATCCAGAAAAGTTTTTGCCCATAAAAAGTTACCCGCAGCATCGAGTTTCATCACAAATGAGCCGGCAGTTCCACTTACATTCAGTGAATCTATGGCAGCACCCGGATCAAAATCAATTGCTTTATTATACACACCCGCAACATAGACATTACCATTCATATCAACGGCAACATCATAAATGATAGAGCCGCCATTTGTTGCATAAGGAATAAGGGCTTTTGCCCATAGATGATTACCGGCATTATCTGTTTTGGTGATAAACCCGGCATTTCCCTGTGGCGTAATGATATTTGCATTGATGGTGTCGAATCCTGGTCCTGCATCAAAATCAACAGTATTTTTAAACTGCCCCACAGCATAAGTTTCACCCAACTGATTGGTACAAATATTTTTTAAAGATATGAAGTCATTCGTGTTGGTAATACCATTGGACCATGCTACATTTTGGGCTTCGGAATTATTCGCGATCACAAGTAAAAGGGATAACAAAACGACCTTTCCCCGAATAAGAATTTGTAATGCTGATAATTTGTATTTCATAAATTGATTTTATTACTTTTGATATTCAAATTTCACCACACTTCGTCGGCCGTCCATGATGAGGTTTAAAAAATAAATACCTTTGGTTAAATGATACGGGCTTAAATCTATTTGGAGTTGTTGATTCCCTGAAGCGCGAATTGTATTTTTGGAGGAATACACTTTTTTGCCCAGCAAATCACTGATCATTAATTCTACATCGCCGGGCTGCTTCATATCAAAAGCGATATTAAGGGCACCTTGCGTTGGGTTGGGATACACTTGTATCAGTTCTGATTTGATAGTGGTTTGATAAGACATATTTAGCATACTGATAGAATCAGCACCTGCACATCCATTGCTATCTACTACAAATACTTCATAGTTTCCGTTTTGGGTCACCACATAATAATTGGTCAGAGAGTCAATGGCTACCGTGTCTTTATACCAATAAATATTTACACCTGTTACATTAGTACAATACAAAGTATCGCCACTGAAAACAAGGATTGGAAAAGGTATTTGATTTGCCTGAATGAGGATGCTATCCTGACCCATGCAACCATTGATATCTAAACCGGTAACAACATACATGGCTGTGTCTAATGGATAAAATGCAACGCTATCGATCACTGCATTGGTCCAGCTAAAACTATCCGCACCCGTACCAAAAAGCGTTACCGGATTACCCACACAAACCGAAGTATCCGAGGCATTGGCAACTACATTTGGCAATGGATTAACAACCACTGTGATGCTGTCAGTATTGACACAACCGTTGGTATCAGTACCCGTAACTACATAATTGCTTGTAATATTTGGTGCGAAAATCATGCTATCAATCACAAGATTATTCCAAACATAAGTAAGCGCTCCACTACCAAATAGCATAACAGAATCTCCTATGCAAAGTGAGGTATCAGATGCATTGGCCATTACTGGCGGTAATGCATTTACAATAATTTCTATACTATCCTGATTCATACATCCATTGGTATCAGTGCCATTGACTACATAATAGCCTGTGGCAAGTGGTGCAAATAATACACTGTCAATGACAAGATTATTCCAGGTATAAGTCAATGCACCCGCACCAAAAAGCAACATAGAATCACCATAACAGATAAGAGTATCTGATGCATTTGCGGTAACTATTGGCAAAGTATTTACAACAACAGTGATACTATCGGTGTTCACGCATCCGTATACATCCGTAGCAGTCACCACATAATTATTTGTCATATTTGGCGAAAAAATCATACTGTCGATCACCGCATTATTCCAGGTATAAGTCAATGCCCCACTGCCAAATAAAATGACTGAGTCGCCCATACAAAGCGAAGTATCAGAAGCATTGGCTAGCACTGTTGGCAATGCATGTACAATTATTTCTACGCTATCTTGATTTATACAACCATTGGTATCAGTGCCATTGACTACATAATAACCTGAAGCAGAAGGTGCAAATAATACACTGTCAATGACAAGATTATTCCATGTATAACTCAATGCACCACTACCATATAAGATTAATGAATCGCCGAAACATAAAACCGTATCTGTAGCATTTGCAGCAACTGTTGGCAATGAATTTACAACAACATTTATACTGTCTGAATTCACACAACCATTGGTATCAGTACCGGTTACGATATAAGTATTGCTGCCAGCAGGCGAAAATAGTTGATTATCAATCGCTCCGTTATTCCAGGAATAAGTAAACGCACCAGATCCAGAAAGCACAACAGAATCACCCATACAAAGTAAAGTGTCTGATGCGTTGGCTATGACAGCTGGTAAAGGATTCACCGTTAAATTTGTGATGACGATACTGTCGGTGTTTAAATAGCTTAAAAAAACATTGGTATATATACCGCTTTGAGAATACACAGAATTTCCAACATTAATACTGTCACCTGCGCAAATTTCAGGATATGTATACACCGTCGTATCGTTCGTTAATTCATACACAGAAACCAATGTTCCCCAAATCCCGCCTGCGGCATAAATTCTGTTGGGAGATTTGAATTTTATGCTAGTCATATAATCATGCATCCCCATCACTCTGATAAAAGTACCTGTCGAAGTAAATTTAGAAATATAACCCAGAGATGAATTCTGACAATATTGTTTAAAGTAGCTGATTCCGGGTCCAGGTTGCAGATCAACATTGTTGGAAATGCGCCCGGAAACATAAATCTGACCGCCATCATCTACTGTAAGGCCATATGGAGTCACATTACCCAAGGTGCCATAAGGAGTAGCCCAAATGATGTTTGCTGCAGTATCAAACCTTGCTAGTATTGCAGAGCCATCCTCAGGGTATACAAAATAAGTATTGGGTGTATAATCAAGATCGAGCTTCCGATTGAAGTTTCCGCTAACTAATAATGAATTATTGTCAAATTTCATATTAGAAATTGTTAACTTGGAATAAGAGGTTGCAGGGTCAATTAATTTGTTCCATAGTAAATTCAGATTCGAATCAAGCTTGGCGATAAAACAGGCATGCAGGCCTGACTGACCAGGACCTCCACCAAGCGGTGCCTCCTGCCATTTTCCACATATATAAATATTTCCTTGTGAATCAATTGCGCCGGTTTCGCCATAGCAACTGCCTGTCCCCCATGCATTGGCAACAGCTCCGAATGTAATAGAGCTATTTCCCCGCTTCACAATCACTGCAGAAGGATTATTTGGATATGCTGTCGGAACCGATCCTAACTTCACCATCTTGTTACTGCTAGGGTCATTCAAGATACACAAATATTTATCGGTAGGAGGAAAGGGTCCAAAGCCGCTCGTATCATCTGCTATATTGTTGAAATTAGTGATTTCAACGATACCCTTTGAATTGGCATCAGCCACGCCGTAATTGGTATAGATTGTACTTGCATATAAATTAAGATTATCATCAAGAGCAATCGATCTTGTAGAGACACTTTTGTTTGTCCACTCGTCTTTTACCGCATGCTTCCACACCAGATTGCCTGAAGAATCAACTCTGGCAACCAGACCAACGTCAGGATTCATATTTAATTGCGGTATATGAATAGCATAGATACCGCCAATATACATATTATACAGGCTGTCTACTTCTACAAATACACTGCCCGCATTATTAGCAATCAACGAATCAGGCACTTCCTGTATGAGTTGCATAAAAGGATTCAGGTTGGTATCGGTATTGATATAAACATGAATATCCAAAATACTGTCACAGCCGGGTACATTGGGTGTTACAATCTGATTATAAATACCACTCTGGTAATATGCCTGACCGTTATAAACTGCACTGTCGCAGCCGGCAATGCTTACATCTGACAGTATCCCGATGCTTATATGATTAAACACATTACTGTCGCACCCATTGATATCCAAATACTCATTGGCGAAATTCACAGAAACATTGTAAGTAGTGTCAGGCAAAACCACGCTATCACAGGATGTGAAATTGAACATAGTATTGCTTCCGCAATACGAATATTTCATCAGGAATGATGAATATTTATTTACTGCACCCAAGGTATCGACTCCCGGACCAAAATCAACATCAAAAACATTGCGAAAATCACCAGCCACCATTATATCATCCAATGGGCTCATTCGTACTGTGAGATGATCATAATCAGCGGTGGTCTTACTTTTCTTTAGCCATTGCATATTGCCAGAAGAGTCGGTTGTATACAAAAAATATCGGTTGACCTGTCTTCCTCCCATTACAAGATTACCGGCAAGATCTTGTGTCAAAGCAGAAGGCTCTCCATTGAAGTTGGCTCCGGAAATAACAGGATCTTCGAGATGTTTGTTCCACAATTGTGTGCCACTTGAATCGTACTCAGCAAGATACACGTATTCATTAGACTTGTAGCCATATAAATAGAGATCGGTGCTATTGGTAGCCAGCACCATGGCTTGTGTTTCACTGCGGCATTGTCCCCAGATAAAATTTCCTGAGGGATCAAGTTTGGCCACAAAGCATTTGCCTGTATCCACCATCACCCCCAGTCCAGGATCGAGATCGACCTGATTTAACGATATAGACCCGGTGACGTAAATATTGTTTTCTATATCGGCATCAAGACAGGCGCGGCCGATATTGGGACCAAGATTCGGATCAGAACCTACCCAGGTTTTAGCCCATAAAAAATTTCCGCTTGCGTTCATTTTAATCACAAATAAATCGTTCGAATTATCGGAAATTAAATTGTAAACTGCAGGACTGGGATCAAAATCGAGGGTATCCGTAAAGGAACCTACGATGATTAGCCCATCATTCTCATCTATCTTAATATCCCAGATTTTTGTTTCCATTCCGAGATAAGTATGTACCCAAAGCAAATTACCTGAAGGATTAAGCTTCATGATAAACGCACCATACGCCCCGCTCGAATTGAGTGAATCAACAGCAGGTCCCGGATCAAAGTCGAGGGTATAATGAAAATTACCAGCAACATACACATTTGCATTTGCATCCATATCCACGTCATTGATTACAGCCATCGCTCCCGGATTTATCGGATATAAAGCCCTGGCCCAAAGATGATTTCCTGAATTATCTGTTTTCGAAATAAACCCTGCCACAGAGGCATTGTCGCCAGTATTGATTGCAGCATCAAGGGTATCAGAACCTGCACCCGCATCAAAATCAATCTTCCTGCCAAAAGAACCAACAGTATAATTCTCTCCAGAGCTGTTGCTGCGAAGATTTTTTACCGACAAATTTGAGCTTGAATTGGAATACCCATTTGACCATACCACATTTTGTGCATTCACGACACATGTAATCATTAAAAAGACAAATAGAAGCAGACATCTATTTATTGTATAGACCATAAAAAGAGAACTTCTAATTTTCAATTGTCCTATTTGTTATTTGTTATAAAGATAGGTGTTTATCCTATGATTACCAACGATTTGCGATAAGATGAGACAAGCATGACCCAAAAGGGGTATTCTGGACATCATTTTGCTCATACCGATAAATATATGGCGTATAATATACCAGATGTCATAATTCTGTGTAAATTTGTAATCCTTATTTTATTCATTATGATATCTAAAAACATCCTCATCGTACTTACACTTATTTTATGTGCTCAGTTTGCGATGGCGCAAGACTTTGTAAGAGAAGAAGACCGAGTAACTGGGAAACCCATCTTGCGTGGAAAAATTTCCTTTGAAAATATCAAGAAAGAAAGTACTTGTTCATGGTTTGAAGAAGGGGCTGAAGCTTATATTCCCAATCGTGCAGCGATCGAAACTTTGAATAGTGTATGGAAAAACTATCGTTTTGTATTATTTATTGGTACCTGGTGCGAAGACACGCGCAATTTATTGCCTAAGTTTTTTAAAACTTTATTAGATGCCAATATCAGTCCCTATGCTATTGAAATGTACGGAGTTAATAGAGCCAAACATACCCTACAAGACGAACATAAATATTATAACATTGAAAGGGTGCCTACCATCATTATCATGCATCAAAAACGTGAAGTGGGTCGCATTGTAGAATCAGTGACTACCACTATAGAAGAAGAGATGGCCATCATCATGGAAAAAGATGCAAAAGAACTCGAAATCAAAAAAGCAGAAGAAATATTACAAACAGAGGAGCAACGTAAATTGGAAATTATGAAAATGAGACCTCGTGATCGTAAACGTTATTTTGCCCCTAAGGACTGGTATTAAAATACCAATGACATGTTTGATTGTCACTTATTTTAAATCTTAATCCCATTTACTGGCATTCAGCCAATATTTTCAGCTTACAATCAAAGTGTATTTGGTATTAGACCCCTTAATTTCTCCAAGCACTTAATCATTACAGATTCTAATTCCGCAAAAGTAAGTATGCTTGAATGGGTGTAAATAAACATCACTTGTATCGATAGCTGATGCTTCACTAAGTCGTCTTTTAGTGTTACTTTCTGTATTCGATACACTTCTCGACTGAGTCTTTTAAGTTTATTTCTATCTACCGCTCTTTTAAAATTTCTTTTAGGCACACTGATACCAAAGTGCATTTGAGGCGATTGTTCAGCTGCCTGAAAACAATATTTTATTTTATAGGGAAAAATAAAAAACGCTTCTCCACGAAGGAAAAGCGCATCTATTTGTTTTTTGCTCTTCAACCTTTCATG
This sequence comes from Bacteroidota bacterium, assembly GCA_016711825.1. GTDB lineage: Bacteria > Bacteroidota > Bacteroidia > Chitinophagales > Chitinophagaceae > OLB11. The sequence goes on from JADJSG010000005.1 coordinate 284,038, forward strand.
TTTTGACAATGAGAAAGGTTTACTCATGAGAAGAAAGATTTTTTATTTCAAACGACTTTCGTCAGAAACAGTTAATTTTTTACGTCCTTTTTTACGACGAGCTGCTAATACTCTTCGTCCGTTTGGCGTGGACATACGTTCACGAAATCCGTGTACTGATTTTCTTCTGCGACGATGAGGTTGGAATGTACGTTTCATAGTATCTAAATATTTTTAAATGAATCCTTTTCTACCTAAAAAAGGAGTGCAAAAGTATGATTTTTGTTTTGATAATACAAAATTTATTTTTCGTATCTTGTACCTGCGTAGGTAATTTTTGATTTATTGCCTATTGGCCAATTGCTATTAATGGTGATAGTAACCACTTTGCCATTTAAACTACCGCTACCAGAAAGGGTTACATTGCCAATGGTTTGCTCAGGTACTGTAATGAAATTGTCATTCACAGTGCCTTTATAAACATTGATAATAGAATCACGTACAGAGAAAAAGGTAATACCAAATTTGTCATTGTTGGCTTTAATATGAAGGGTGTCGTCATTATCATCAGGGATGGTATCATTGATAAAACCTGTACGAATGCATTTGTAAAACCCGTCAAATTTTTCGTTGACCCTAAATTGACAACTATCTCCTTCATAGCCTGAAGGGCATATACAATCGCCATCACGACAGGTGCCATTGTTTTCGCAGGTTACATTACGAGCTACACAAGCGTCATGCACACAACTTGAGAAATAGGTAGTTGCCCCGAATACGAATAGGATAACTAAACCAGTAAAAAATGATATATTTTTCATCTATTGTTGAATTATTAAATTAATCTATAAATTTATTGCCATTATACGTACAGGTATTGAATACACTGTCAGTAAGATTTAATTGTTGCACAAATAAAGTGATATCCAAACCATTGATATATCCATTGCCTGAATACACATAATTGCCTACCGTTTGCGCATCTAAGGTGATTTTTTCTACATCTATGGTTGCCAGCATTACATCGTCTGAATTTTCAAACAAATGATAAATGGAAACTCTGTTTGGCTGCGGCTCAGGTGTTACCACAAGTGTTCTAAGTACTGGTACTAAACCATTACATCGATAATATCCATCAAATGTACCTATAAATTTTTCGTACATTTTAGTAGCGCAAAAAGGACCTTCAAATCCTAAAGAACATTTACAACTTCCATCGCGACAAACTCCGTTGTTTTTGCAGATCATATCCTTACAAGGATCTTGATTACAAGCATTAAATACTATTGCAGTAGACGTCAGGAAAAACATGACAATAGTAGCAAAAATGATTTTGATTCGTTTCATAATTTTACAATATGGATAACAAACTTAGTAAAAATACTTTAACATTCTAGTTTTTTTATCTATTAATTTTTTATTGCATTCCAACCTTGTGCTGTTAGCTTCACTTTATTGTTTCCATTGGTGATTAAGTTTTGGCCCTCTTCAGCACTTGTAATATGCCCAATGATGGTCATTAAAGGACAATTAGAGGCCTTTTCAAAATCTTTAGGATTGATGGTAAAAAGCAATTCGTAATCTTCGCCACCATTGAGTGCTGCTGTGGTAGCTGCAATATTAAATTTCTCTGCATTCAACCTTGTTTGTTCATGAATAGGTAGTTTCTCTTCATACAACATACACCCAACTTCACTTTGTTTGCAGATATGCAGTATCTCCGAACTCAAGCCATCACTTATGTCAATCATGGCTGTAGGGGTAATCTGGTGATTCGCAAACCAGGCTATCATATCCTTTTTGGCTTCAGGCTTCAATATCCGCTCTACTATATACGATTGATTTTCAAGGTCGGGTTGCAGGCCAGGTGTTTCTAAATAAATTTTCTTTTCTCTTTCAAGTAGCAATAAACCCATATAAGCAGCACCTAAATTACCAGTTACACAGATCAAGTCGTGGAGTTGAGCCCCTTTTCGGGTTACAAATTTATTGTCTTCTACTTCACCAATAGCTGTAATGCTTATTACAAGTCCAGCAGTAGACGTTGTAGTATCACCACCTATCAAATCAACACCATATTTTTTACAAGCAAAATGAATGCCTTCATAAAATTCATCCAAAGCTTCTACACTAAAACGATTTGAAATGGCAATACTCACTGTAATTTGGGTAGGTTGCGCATTCATTGCATAAATATCCGATAAATTAACAATCACCGATTTATACCCCAAGTGTTTGAGTGGCATATACATCAAATCAAAATGGACTCCTTCAACCAGCATGTCAGTGGAAACCACCATTTGTTTGCCAAAAGAATCAATGACAGCAGCATCATCCCCAATACCTAATAAGGTACTTGCATTGTATATTTCTACTTCTTCGGTGAGGTGATCGATTAATCCGAATTCGCCCAAAGCCGCGATTTCTGTTCTCTTTTGTTGCATTGGGCAAAGATAGGCCAATTCTAGACAATAAATAATACCAGCGATTCATTAAAAGAGAGTCCATTTGTTAATAGCTTTAATGTAATGTGTGTGGACATTATACCGATAGTATTCAGACAACTTATTCAATACATTTGGTTTAAGAGTATATATACTATTGCCTTTTCATGTTGTATCAGCCCCTGGTTTGTGAAAGGTATTTGTTCATTTTGCGATGCGTATGAAAGTTTTAAATAATTATGAGTACTAGACCAATCTATTTTCAAAAAAAATAAAATAATACAAATGATTACTATTACATTTATGACAAATTAAAAAAACTTAAACCCTCTTTTATGAAGAAAAAACTTTTCGCCTTAGCAACGGTCATGTTGCTTACCGTATTTTTGAGCAATGTATATGCCCAGTATTATTGCTTTTTTGTTGACAACCAAAGTGGTGAGTCTTTCTACGAGCTCAGAATCAGAGCTACAGGAACCAACAACGCTTTTAGTGCGGATCTACTCCCAAAAGATTTAATCGAAAGTGGCAGACATTTTTGGGTTAAAACCGGTACTGACAAATACAACACCTACGATGTAAAAATCGTTCGTCTAGACGGTACTCCCCTGACCTTTACCTGGGAAGATGTAAGTGGCAATATGCACACCAACAAACCTTTCATTTCGGTAAATGTAAAAGATTTACATACCTTAGTTATCGGTTCGGATGATGCTGGAAACCTAACTTTTGCTGTGCACAATGATGATGCCTATGGATATGGGCATCCATGTGATTAAAACGTATTTTTTAAATGAATAAAAAGGGTTCGCAAAGATGCGAACCCTTTTTGTTTCAATCAACTGTTAACCACCCTCTTCGAAGGCTGCGCCTTCGTAAGTCCTATGTTCTTCATAGGTTTTACCTATTCATTTATACCTTAAATATTAAAATTTTATTCCAGTCGATTCCAATGATATATTTTCACATTACTTCAATAATATTTTTTAAGTAAGCTATTTATGAAATGAACCATTCTTATGATTTGCTATATTAAATCTAAATTTATTCATTTACGTTTCACTTATATCTACCGTATCCTTAAAATCATAGCCGTAGGCTATAAAGAACATAATGCTTGCGAAGGCGCAGCCTTCGAAGAGTGTGAGCAAAATGCAGCGATTTTATGTTTAAACATCATTGGTCCATAGACTTTGTAAACATCCCTAAAATAATATTTATACCCATCCATTCATTGTTGCTATTAATTCTCTTAATTTTGCGCCATGTATAAATTTTTAATCTTAGCAATGACAGTGCTTACCATGTTCAGTGCTTGTCAGCGCGATAATATTCTAACACAAGACCAGTGGGGACCAATATTTAAAAAATATGGTATCGACTCCGCATGTTTCGAACTTGCAGATAATAACCACGATATGATCTATATCTACAACCTCCAAAGAGCCAGTAAGCGTTTTTCGCCAGCTTCTACTTTCAAAATCATGAGTTCATTGATAGCCCTCGAAACCAATGTCGCACTGGATGAAAATTTAATCATCCCATGGGATGGTGTTGCACGCAGACCTGAATGGGATAAAGATATGAATCTGCGTGAAGCGTTTAAAGTAAGCTGTGTACCTTATTATCAGGCACTTGCCCGCAAAATAGGAAAAGTAGATATGCAAAAATGGATTGACACCGTAAGATATGGCAACAAAAGAACCGGACCCAATGTGGACGATTTCTGGCTCAATGACACTTTGCAAATTACACCTGATGAACAAGTGGGATTTATTAAAAAACTATATTTCGATAAATTGCCTTTTGCTCAACGCTCTCAACGTATCGTTCGGAGTTTGATGTTGCAGGAAGACAGCACCCATTACAAACTTTATTATAAAACGGGCACTCAAATGCCTCTGCGTAATAATAAGAAAGTAATATTAGCCTGGATCGTTGGTTTTGTAGAAAAAAGAGAAACGCAAATAGGGGTGGTTACCAAAAAAGAAGAAACCAATTACAAACCTTATTTCTTTGCCATGAATTTTGAAACAAGCGATACGACCATGAATACCATGGATATACGTAAAAAGCTGCTCAAAGAAATATTAGCAGAACGTCGCATCATTATTCATGATTAAAGCTTAAACAGCGCTAATACCAACGACACATAAAAGATAGTCCATTTGTTATGAGCTTAAATACAATGTGTGTGGGCATGATACCTATATTTTTCACACTACTTATTAAATAAATTTGGGATTACTTCAATATCCTTATTACCAATAAGGAATTCAAGCAATGCCGAAGTGAAATAAGAAATACTCCAAGTGTTCGTTTTAACAAAGAACAGAATACATGATTTCAATCGGCATTTACCAATGTAAGATTTAATATTTACAGATGAATAAAAAGCTTGATTATTCAGGCATCAACATCGCATGCATTTTATTGGTCGAGCTCAAATACTTATTGGCAGCAGCTTGTAGCTGGGCAGGTGTAATGGCTTTTAACCTTGTTTCAAGATTCATGATATTTTCATAAGGTAGCTGATACTGTTGGTATTTGCTCAAACTTGACATCCAAAATCCATTGGTTTGTATCCCGGTTTTGTATTTTTGCAAGGCCGTTTCAGTCGCTTTTTTCAATTCATCGGCGGTAATATTACCATTTTGTTTGGTACTATTTAATATTTCCCAAAGGGCCACTTTTACCTTCTCAGCGTTTTCAGGTCCACAAGGCAAATAGCTTTGCATACTAAATTTTTCTTTAGGGAATTTAGTGAGTCTTAAACCTACTCCACCCCCATAAATAGCACTCATTTTTTCACGAATAATATCGGTAATTCTGTTATTAATGACTTCAGACAATAAATTAAGGGTCATTTCATCGGTTTGGTTATAAGGCGTATAAAAATAGCTCATTTCGGTGACCATACTTTTGGCCTCCTTACCTGCTTTCACCACAAAAGTGTTTTCACCCATACGAGGTTCCATACCGATGTCTTTGGTAGCAGCGGTTACCGCTTCATTGCCTAATCCTCCGATATATTTTTCTACCAGCATTTTAAATTTATCTTCAGGAATGCTCCCTACAAAAAAATAATTCATACCATTGGCACTGGCAAATCGTTGCTTGTAAAATGCAAGTGCATTATCAACATTTATTTTTTCAAAATCTTGTGCATCAGGAATTTCTTTACTTCGTGGATGATTATTATAAAGAAAACGGTTCAAAGTATCGCCATAAAAACTTTGCGGATCTGATTTCATTTGAGCCAGCATTTGTACTTGTCTGTTTTTATACGAATCAAATGACATCATATCTTTTCGTGGAGAAGTGCATTTGAGATATAACAATTGCATCGCAGTTTCTAAATCTTTTACAGATGACCGGCCTTGTATCATCTCTGAATTGACATCTACTATCACATTCACCTGCGCTGTTTTGCCTGTCATGAATTTTTGTAAATCTGTATTTGAAAATGCGCCATACCCCATTTCATCAATTACATTATTACTGTAATCGGCACTTTCTATATCAGCACCGGTATACAATGATGAGCCTCCAAAACGATAAGCCGAAAAAAGGATTTCATCATTTTTAAAATCTGTTTTTTTGTAAGTCACCTTGGCACCATTGCTGAGGGTCCAGTGAGTAGTGCCAATAAGTGCATTTTTTTCTTCTTTACTTACTTTGCCAGCGATAGGGTCAGTAGACAATAAAGTGGTTGGCAAGGCTTTTTCTTCATACGCCACGATATCACTTTTTAGGGCTTGGTCTACATATGATTTTAGCTGTCCATCGTTCGGTAAATTATCGCCTGATTTGGTGGTCACTAATGCAAAATAGGTTTGATCAATGGAGATTTCCTCTTTTAGTTTGTTGACCTCTTCTAAACCAATAGATGCTAAATTGCTTTTCACTACATTATACTCCCATGCGATGCCAGGTGCAGGTTCGTTGGTTAAAAAGTGACGTACCAATTCATCTACTCTTACACGCGATTCCGTTTTATCGCGTTCATTATAGCTTTTTTCAAAATTGGCTAATAAAGATGCTTTTGCTCTTTCGAGTTCTGCTTTGGTAAATCCAAATTTTTTAATTTTTAAGGACTCTTTGATCAAAGCTTCTGTAGCTTCTTTTATTTTATCGGTGCCACAAATTGCATAGAGTTGAAAGTTTTCCCAACCCCTGGCCCAACCACCATTGTAACCCCCAAAACCAAAGATAAAGGGCGGATTTGCGGTGTTTTTCAATTCTTCAAAACGGCCTGATATCATATTGTTGAATAATTGTTGTTTGATATCATCCATGTATTCACCCATGGTTGTTGATTCTTCTTTTTTTGTACTGTTCCCTATTATTTGCACTGTAGTATAAGGTGCCTCCTGATCGCTCAATACCATGGCTTTGCTACTTTTACGAGCAGGCAAATCAAATGATTTTGGGCGTGGACGTGGATTGGCTGGGTTTTTAAAACCGCTAAATTTTTCCTTGATAAGACGTTCAGCCTCTGCAGGTTCAATATCACCAACAACCATTACAGCCTGTAAGTTAGGACGGTACCAGTCATGATAAAAACGCTTGATTACATCATGTTTAAAATTTTTGAGCAGCTCATCGTCACCGATGGGTAAACGTTCAGCGTACAAGGATTGATTGAGGTATTCGGGCAACCATTTTTTCATCATTCGATCATCGGCGCCTTTACCTAATCTGCTTTCTTCAAGCACCACTTTACGTTCTTTATCAATTTCATCATTTTCCATTAAAGCAGCTCCGCTCCAATCGGCAATGATTTGAAAACCTCGTTCAATTTTTGTTTTATCATCGGCGGGTATCGGTAATATATAAACTGTTTCATCAAAACTGGTATATGCATTCAGATCTGCGCCAAAATCAACCCCTATACTTTGCAAATAATGAACTACTTCATTTTTAGGGAAATTTTTTAAGCCATTAAAATTCATGTGTTCCATCAAATGAGCCAAACCCAATTGATCGGCATCTTCAAGTATAGAACCTGCATTCACAGCCATACGTAGTTCTATTTTCTTTTCTGGTTTTTTATTTTGTATGATATAATATTTAAGTCCATTGGGCAATATCCCCGTTTTAATTTTTGGATCGAGTGGAATTTTATCACCTGGCTTTTGTGCAAAAACCAAAAAGGGTAAAAAGAAACAACAAAGTGCGATGAACCAGGCAATGCGTCTGGTTGTTTGACGGGCATTGTGAAGCTGAGGTGTGTGCTTCATTAAAGAGCGTAATGCTTGAATGGATGGTTTCATGTTCATTGAATTTGAATACTAATATACAAATGAAAATGTTCCGCATGTTCTTTTTTTTAAAATATCTTGTTGTGGTAGGCACTTAGATGTAAGGAATAATCATTCATCCGATGGCATTGTTAAGCGTTATTTTGGGCGGCACACACGCTATTCGTTCCAAGTCCACCCATGCGAAGCGCCTGGTGCGGGCTTTCCACTGCTATCGTTGCCGCAATAGAAGCCAAGTAGATGATTCATGTTGATGATTTCAAAAAGGCTTTTTACTTACATTGTAAATCGTATATGACATCCTTGGAAGGGAACAAATGAAAATTGATTTACATTCTGATAATAATAAAGTAAGTATTAATGTATCTTCGTTAAGGCAAGGACTATATACATTTAGCTATCTTATGAATAATAGGCAACAAACAACAGGCAAACTATTAATTGAATAGTAATGACAAAAAAAGTGATTTTAATATTAATACTACTGCAAACAATTGTTTGCAGTAGTGTTGTTGCTCAATCAAAACGCAGTAATGAGTGGATTACCGGGGGGGGAGGGGCAAGAGTAAAGTTTACTGGAAGTGGTATTATTACTACGGATGACCATTTCATACTTTCATATTTTACTGGTGGAAACTCTGCAATAAGTGATACGAACGGAAACTTAATCTTAGCCAGTGACGGCTTTAATATTTATGACAGCAATGCAAATTATATAGATGATGGAGATACCATAGTCCCGGTCAGTTATTATAATCAATATAACGGGTGGAATTCACTATCACAAAGCAGTATCTTCTTGCCGATGGATAGTAATAAATATTATTTTATAACCCCTGCAAATAGTGAGGGTAATTTATGTTTTAGTTGCCATAATGACGTAATGTTATATAGTGTAATAGATATGGATGCGAATGGCGGTGCAGGAAAAGTAGTAAAGCGTATAATACCTTTTGCAGAAAATGGACAATTCAGAAAAACGCAAATGATGGCATGCCGTCATGCGAATGGTAAGGACTGGTGGCTGCTGAAACAAGCAGGAGACAGTAACCGAGTACATAAATTTCTTTTTCAGCAAGATACGGTGATAGACAAAGGCTATCAGCAATTCGATTATCCGGTGTGGGGAGCATGGGATATTACTGGCATGAGTACATTTAACGCAGATGGTAATAAATATGCCACTACTTCACACGGGAGTTCTTCCGGCAAAGTATTTTTAGCAGATTTTGACAGATGTTATGGCGAACTTACTAACCCTAAAGAAATCATTATGCCAAAAGGGTCGCAGTATAATCCTAATTTTCCAAATGATAGCGAGCGGCTAGCTAAGGGCGTAGCCTTTTCACCCAATAATCAATTTTTGTATGTGATAGGGCAGTTCAATATCTGGCAATATGATTTAACTGATAATAGCTGGTTTCATGTGACAGGCATGGATACAACATTTATGCAGTTTCAACATTATGACGCTTCTTATTATGGATCAGATGGGAAATTATACATTGGAAATTTTGGAGGTCTTAGTAAACAAATGAGCCGTATTGATAATCCTGATGTAAAAGGAGCAGGGTGTAACTTTTGTCCTCGTTGCTTAAGGCTTGATACATTGGGTGTCAATACCGCGTATGCTGGTACTCCACCCTGTATGCCAAATTATAGTTTAGGCGCACAAATATGCTGGCCAGAATCAACCAAAGACATAGAGAATAATAAAAAAAAGTTAGAAGTATATCCTAATCCGAGCAGTACTTCCCTGTATATTAAAACAGAAAGTAAGGAGCAAAGGGAATTATTCAATTCCATTGGTCAATTATTATTTACCACCAAAGAGAATGAAATAGATGTGCGTAAATATAGTAAAGGCGTATATTACCTCAAGGTAGCAAGCAAATTTAAAAAAATTATCATCGAATAAAATCATGCAAAAACAATACATAAAGGCAAACTATTAATAGAATGATAAAAAAAATAATAGTAATATTAACACTACTGCAAACAATAGTTTGCAGTAGTGTTTTTGCTCAATCTAAACTTGGCAATGAATGGTTAACTGGTTGGGGAGCAAGAGTAAAATTTGAGGGTAATAATATATTAATGAGATATACATATAACGGAGCTGATTTCGATGCAGGCAGTTCCAGTATTTGTGACACCAATGGAAATTTGATATTATATAGTAACGGATTTAATATATTTGATAGTACAGGAAATTATTTAGAGGATGGAGATACTATAGTGCCAACTAGTTATTATAATCAATATTCGGGTCAAAGTTTATTATCGCAAACCAGTATTTTCCTGCCAATGGATAGCAATAAGTATTATTTTGTTACGCCAGCAAACAGTGAGGGCAATTTATGTTTCTCATGTCACAACGATGTAATGCTTTATAGCGTAATAGATATGAATGCAAACGGCGGGGCTGGCAAAGTGGTAAAACGCATGATACCCTTTGCAACAAATGGACAGTTCCGTAAAACACAAATGATGGCTTGCAGACATGCCAATGGTAAGGACTGGTGGCTTTTAAAGCAAGGGGGTGACAGCAATACCGTTTTTAAATATTTATTTACACAAGACTCAGTTTACAATATGGGTTATCAGGAATTTATTGAACCGTTGTGGGGTGCCTGGGATATATACGGACAAAGTACTTTTAATATGGATGGAAGCAGATATGCTACCAGTTGTGACGCAAGTGGTATCTGGTCAGGTAAGATATTTCTTGCAGATTTTGATAGGTGTTATGGTATACTTTCTAATCCTAAAGTAATTACAATGCCTAAAGCTCCTCAATACAACCCAAATGCACCAAGTGATAGTGAAAGACTAACTAAGGGAGTAGCTTATTCACCAAACAATAAATTTTTGTATGTAATAGGTCAGTTTAATATCTGGCAATTTGATTTTGCTGACAGTAGCTGGTATCATGTAGCGGGAATGGATACTACCTTCATGCAATTTACACATTATGAGTCATCATATTATGGGGGTGATGGTAAATTATATATTGGTAATTTTCATGGAACAAGTAAACAAATGAGTCGTATAGATAATCCTGATGTAAAAGGAGCAGGTTGTAATTTTTGCCCTCGATGTTTAAGATTTGATAGTTTAGGGGTATATGGTACAGCACAATCCATCCCTTGTATGCCCAATTATTCCCTAGGTGCGCAGGAGTGCTGGCCAGAATCAACCAAAGACATAAAGAATAATAAAAATAAGTTAGAAGTATATCCTAATCCGAGCAGTACTTATATAGATGTGAGATGTGAGATAAGAGATATGAGAAATGCAAAAATAGAAATGTATAATTCTATTGGTCAATTATTATTAAGCACATCAGAGAAACGAATAGATGTGCGGTATTATCCTAAAGGGTTGTATTATATAAAAGTACGAAACGCATTGAAGAAAGTGATAATTGAGTAACGCTAATTCAACATTTAAAATTCACAATAAATCAACAATTGATTTACATTCTGAAAAAAAAGGGTTCGTTAAGGCAAGGACTATATACATTTAACTATCTTATGAATAAAAGGCAACAAACAACAGGCAAACTATTAATTGAATAGTAATGACAAAAAAAGTGATTTTAATATTAATGCTACTGCAAACAATAGTTTGCAGTAGTGTTTTTGCCCAATCTAAACTTGGCCATGAATGGATAACAAGTTGGGGAGCAAGAGTAAAATTTGAAGGTAATAATATTTTAATGAGATATACCTATAATGGAGCATACTTTGCTGCAGGAAGTTCCAGTATTTGTGATACGAATGGAAATATGGTATTATATAGCAATGGATTCAATATATTTGATAGTACAGGAAATTATTTAGAGGATGGAGATACTATAGTGCCAACTAGTTATTATAATCAATATTCGGGTCAAAGTTTATTATCACAAACCAGTATTTTCCTCCCAATGGATAGCAATAAATATTATTTTATTACGCCAGCAAACAGTGAGGGTAATTTATGTTTTTCATGTCACAACGATGTAATGCTTTATAGCGTAATAGATATGAATGCAAACGGCGGGGCTGGCAAAGTGGTAAAACGCATGATACCCTTTGCAACAAATGGACAGTTCCGTAAAACACAAATGATGGCTTGCAGACATGGCAATGGCAAGGACTGGTGGCTTTTAAAGCAAGGGGGTGACAGCAATACCGTTTATAAATATTTGTTTACACAAGACTCAGTTTACAATATGGGTTATCAGGAATTTATTGAACCGTTGTGGGGTGCCTGGGATATATACGGACAAAGTACTTTTAATATGGATGGAAACAAGTATGCTCCAGTTGTGACGCAAGTGGTATCTGGTCAGGCAAGATATTTCTTGCAGATTTTGATAGGTGTTATGGTATACTTTCTAATCCTAAAGTAATTACAATGCCTAAAGCTCCTCAATACAACCCAAATGCACCAAGTGATAGTGAAAGACTAACTAAGGGAGTAGCTTATTCACCAAACAATAAATTTTTGTATGTAATAGGTCAGTTTAATATCTGGCAATTTGATTTTGCTGACAGTAGCTGGTATCATGTAGCGGGAATGGATACTACCTTCATGAGTCATCATATTATGGGGGTGATGGTAAATTATATATTGGTAATTTTCATGGAACAAGTAAACAAATGAGCCGTATAGATAATCCTGATGTAAAAGGAGCAGGTTGTAATTTTTGCCCTCGATGTTTAAGATTTGATAGTTTAGGGGTATATGGCACAGCACAATCCATCCCTTGTATGCCCAATTATTCCCTAGGTGCGCAGGAGTGCTGGCCAGAATCAACCAAAGACATAGAGAATAATAAAAATAAGTTAGAAGTATATCCTAATCCGAGCAGTACTTATATAGATGTGAGATGTGAGATAAGAGATATGAGAAATGCAAAAATAGAAATGTATAATTCTGTTGGTCAATTACTATTAAGCACATCAGAGAAACGAATAGATGTGCGGTATTATCCTAAAGGGTTGTATTATATAAAAGTACGAAACGCATTGAAGAAAGTGATAATTGAGTAACGCTAATTCAACATTTAAAATTCACAATTAAATCATACAATTGATACATTCTGATAATAATAAAGTAAGTATTAATGTATCTTCGTTAAGGCAAGGACTATATACATTTAACTATCTTATGAATAAAAGGCAACAAACAACAGGCAAACTATTAATTGAATAGTAATGACAAAAAAAGTGATTTTAATATTAACACTACTGCAAACAATAGTTTGCAGTAGTGTTTTTGCTCAATCTAAACTTGGCCATGAATGGATAACAAGTTGGGGAGCAAGAGTAAAATTTGAGGGTAATAATATATTAATGAGATATACCTATAATGGAGCATACTTTGCTGCAGGAAGTTCCAGTATTTGTGATACCAATGGAAATATGGTATTATATAGCAATGGATTTAATATATTTGATAGTACAGGAAATTATTTAGAGGATGGAGATACTATAGTGCCAACTAGTTATTATAATCAATATTCAGGTTTTAGTTTATTATCACAAACCAGTATTTTCCTCCCAATGGATAGTAACAAATATTATTTTATCACACCAGCAAACAGCGAAGGTAATTTATGTTTTTCTTGTCACAACGATGTAATGCTATACAGCGTAATAGATATGAATGCAAACGGCGGGGCTGGCAAAGTGGTAAAACGCATGATACCCTTTGCAACAAATGGACAGTTCCGCAAAACACAAATGATGGCCTGCAGACATAGTAATGGCAAGGATTGGTGGCTTTTAAAGCAAGGGGGTGACAGCAATACCGTTTATAAATATTTGTTTACACAAGACTCAGTTTACAATATGGGTTATCAGGAATTTATTGAACCGTTGTGGGGTACCTGGGATATATACGGACAAAGCACATTTAATATGGATGGCAACAAGTATGCTTCCAGTTGCGATGCAAGTGGTATATGGACAGGCAAGATATTTCTTGCAGATTTTGACAGATGTTATGGTATACTTTCTAATCCTAAAGTAATTACAATGCCTAAAGCTCCTCAATATAACCCAAATGCACCAAGTGATAGTGAAAGACTAACTAAGGGTTTAGCTTATTCACCAAACAATAAATTTTTGTATGTAATAGGACAGTTTAATATCTGGCAATTTGATTTTGCTGACAGTAGCTGGTTTCATGTAGCCGGAATGGATACAACCTTTAATAAATTTCAACATTATGAGGCTTCCTATTATGGGGGTGACGGGAAATTGTATATTGGAAATTTTGGGGGAACAAGTAAACAAATGAGCCGAATAGATAATCCTGATGTAAAAGGAGCAGGTTGTAATTTTTGCCCTCGATGTTTAAGATTTGATAGTTTAGGGGTATATGGCACAGCACAATCCATTCCTTGTATGCCTAATTATAGCTTGGGTGCGCAGGAGTGCTGGCCAGAATCAACCAAAGACATAATGAATAATAAAAATAAGTTAGAAGTATATCCTAATCCGAGCAGTACTTCCCTATATATTAAAACAGAAAGTAAGGAGCAACGAGAATTATTCAATTCCATCGGTCAATTATTATTTACTACTAAAGAAAATGAAATAAATGTGAGTAAATATAGTAAAGGCGTATATTACCTCAAGGTAGCAAGCAAATTTAAAAAGATTATCATCGAATAAAATCATGCAAAAACAATACATACAGGCAAACTATTAATAGAATGATAAAAAAAATAATAGTAATATTAATACTACTGCAAACAATCGTTTGCAACAACATTTTTGCCCAATCAAAAAGGGGCAATGAGTGGGTAACTGGCAGAGGTACTCGTATTCAATTTATTAATAATTCTATTGTTACCAAACTAAATTGGGCACTTGGTCCATGGCTTCCTTATTTTACAGGAGGCAATTCTAATATTTGTGACACTAACGGCAATTTGATATTATGTAGTGACGGTTTTAATATTTATGACAGTGTCGGAAATTATATAGATGAGGGCGATACGCTCGTACCTGTAGACTATTATAATCACTATGATGGATGGATTAGTTATTCACAAAGCAGCATATTTCTGCCTATGGACAGCAATAAATATTATTTTATTACCCCCACAAACAGTGCGGGTAATTTATGTTATTCGTGCCATAATGATGCCATGATTTACAGTGTGATTGATATGAATGCAAATGGTGGAGCAGGTAAAGTAGTACAACGTATGATACCATTTGCTACAAACGGACAGTTTCGCAAAACACAAATGATGGCTTGCCGACATAGCAATGGCAAAGACTGGTGGTTGCTAAAGCAAGCGGGTGATAGTAACAGGATTCATAAGTTTCGCTTTACGCAAGATTCAGTATATAATGAAGGCTATCAGCAATTTGATGAACCTATATGGGGAGCATGGGATATAGAAGGACAAAGCTGTTTTAGTAAAGATGGTAGCAAGTATGCGAGTTCATCACATGGCAGCTCAAATGGCAAAGTATTCCTTGCAGATTTTGACAGGTGCCTTGGCGTACTTTCAAACCCGAAAGTGATTACTATGCCGACTGGCTCTCAATACAACCCTAACGCACCAAGCGATAGTGAGAAGTTGGCTAAGGGAGTAGCATTCTCTCCAAACAATACATTTCTGTATGTAATAGGGCAATTCAATATTTGGCAATTTGATTTTGCGGACAGTAGTTGGTTTCATGTTAGTGGTTTAGATACAACTCCACAGGCGTTTCAACAATACGAGGCCTCCTACTATGGTGCCGATGGAAAATTGTATATTGGCAACTTTGGTGGGCAAAGTAAGCAAATGAGCAGGATTGATAATCCTGATATAAAAGGTGCCGGATGTAATTTCTGTCCACGATGTTTAAGATTAGATTCATTAGGTATATATGCAGCAGCCGGTACCCCACCCTGCATGCCTAATTATTCCCTAGGTGCTGATAGTTGCTGGCCAGTAGGTATTACGCAATATATTCATGAGAAAACTCAATTAGAGGTGTATCCAAATCCTACATCTAGCACACTTTATATCAAATCATCCAGCAACTCCAAACGAGAATTATTCAATTCCATCGGTCAATTATTATTTACCACAAAAGAGAATGAAATAGATGTGAGTAAATATAGTAAAGGCGTATATTACCTCAAGGTAGCAAGCAAATTTAAAAAGATTATCATCGAATAAAATTATGCAAAAACAAACAACAGGCAAACTATTAATAGAATGATGAAAAAAATAATAGTAATATTAATACTGCTACAAACAATTGTTTGCACAAGCGTTTTATCACAGTCAAAAAGAGGTAAAGTGTGGGTACATGGCGGGGGTATCTCATATAAGACCACTTTTGAAACAAGCGGGATAATCAATAATTACCTTGACACGCTGTACAGTCCTTATTTTACAGGAGGCAATTCCAATATTTGTGACACTAATGGCAATTTGATTTTATGCAGTGACGGGTTTAATGTTTATGATAGTATGGGAAATTATATTGATGAGGGAGATACGCTCGTACCCATAGAATATTATAATCACTATAACGGATGGAATTCCTTGTCACAAAGCAGCATATTTCTGCCTATGGACAGCAATAAATATTATTTTATTACCCCCACAAACAGTGCGGGTAATTTATGTTATTCATGTCATAATGATGCCATGATTTACAGTGTGATTGATATGAATGCAAATGGCGGCGCAGGTAAAGTAGTACAACGTATGATACCATTTGCAACAAACGGACAGTTTCGCAAAACACAAATGATGGCTTGCCGACATAGCAATGGCAAAGACTGGTGGTTGCTCAAACAAGCGGGTGATAGTAACAGGATTCATAAGTTTCGCTTTACGCAAGATTCAGTATATAATGAAGGCTATCAGCAATTCGATGAACCTGTATGGGGAGCATGGGATATTTATGGACAAAGCTGTTTTAGTACAGATGGTAGCAAGTATGCGAGTTCATCACATGGCAGTTCTAATGGCAAAGTATTCCTTGCAGATTTTGATAGGTGCCTTGGCGTACTTTCAAACCCTAAAGTGATTACTATGCCGACTGGCTCTCAATATAACCCTGGTGCACCAAGCGATAGTGAGAAGTTGGCTAAAGGAGTTGCTTATTCGCCTGATAATAATTTTCTTTACGTAATTGGGCAATTCAATATTTGGCAGTTTGATTTTGCCGATAGTAGTTGGTTTCATGTTGCTGGTATGGATACTACTTTTATACAATTTACACATTATGATGCATCCTATTATGGCGCTGATGGTAAATTATACATTGGAAATTTTCATGGTACGAGCAAGCAAATGAGCCGAATAGATAATCCTGATGTAAAGGGCGCAGGGTGTAATTTTTGCCCTCGATGTTTCCGCTTAGATAGCGTATATTATTATGGCGGTGCAGGTACTCCACCCTGTATGCCTAATTATTCCCTAGGTGCTGATAGTTGCTGGCCAGTGGGTATTACGCAATATATTCATGAGAAAACTCAATTAGAGGTGTATCCAAATCCTACATCTAGTACACTTTATATCAAATCATCCAGCAACTCCAAACGAGAATTATTCAATTCCATCGGTCAATTATTATTTACCACAAAAGAGAATGAAATAAATGTGCGTAAATATAGTAAAGGTATTTATTACATCAAGGTAGAAAATAGCGCCCAAAAAGTAGTCATTGAATAAAACCCACATTTTACCTTCGAATTACAAGCACATTGTGCAAAGGAGAAACGCCAACACCACTTGCCCAAAGAGCTTGTACTTTCATCTTTAACTTCATCAGTTGAAATCAATCATCAACTTATAAAAACATCAAACCAAACTACATAGAGTGCCTGTATTACATAAGCTATACATCATATATAGTCTGAATAATCATTCATTCTAAAATCCAACAGAGTAAGAATTTAAATTTGATTCCGTTTGAATTACGAACGCTTGTAAAAATTAATATTTACCTTTGCGACTGCATGCGTTTAAAATCACTTATTGCCAAACCATACGCTGACTTCATTGTCAGAAATATTAAAAAAAATGCAACCCTTGCTGTTTCTCATCAACAGGCTTTGTTAACAACATTGATGAACGAAGCAGCAAATACTGCTTTTGGTAAAACACATCGATTTAATGAAGTGAGCAACCATCAACAATTTACAGAGGCTGTGCCTATACGCGATTATGAAGCACTTAAACCTTATATAGAAAAAATAAAACTCGGTGAAGAAAATATTTTATGGCAGGGAAAACCTAAATACTTTGCCAAAACAAGCGGTACAACCAGTGGAGTAAAGTATATACCTATCAGCGACGTTAGTATCAAAGAACATATCAATGCTGCACGGAATGCCTTGCTTTGCTATATTTCCGAAACGGGTCAATCGCAGTTTGTAAATGGGAAAATGATTTTTTTATCAGGCTCTCCAGCTCTCGATCATATCAATGGTATACATACAGGCCGATTGAGTGGTATAGTAAACCATCATGTGCCTGCTTACCTTACCAAAAATCGGCTTCCTTCTTATGAAACGAATTGTATTGAAGATTGGGAAACCAAACTCGATGCCATTGTGCAAGAAACAATACAACAAGATATGACACTCATCAGCGGCATACCCCCCTGGATGCAAATGTATTTTGACCGACTCACTGAAAAAAGTGGCAAAAAAATCGCTGACTTGTTTCCCCACTTTTCCTTACTTGTTCATGGGGGCGTTGCTTTTGAACCCTATAAAGCTAAATTGTTTGAAAGCATTGGACGTAGAATACCAAGCATCGAAACATTTCCAGCAAGTGAGGGATTTTTTGCCTTTCAAGATACTCAAACAGAAGAAGGCCTCTTGCTCAATACCCAGGCAGGAATGTATTTTGAATTTGTGCCTGCACAGGAAATGTTTAATGAAAACCCAACTAGGCTTTCGTTGGCAGATGTAGCCCTGCATACCAACTATGCCCTCATCGTGAGTAGCAATGCGGGTTTGTGGGGGTATAATATTGGCGACACCATCAAGTTTGTGTCTTTACAACCCTATCGTATTGTGGTAACAGGCCGAATCAAACATTTTATATCTGCCTTTGGCGAACATGTGATTGCCGAAGAGGTAGAACAAGCCTTGCTAAAAACAGCCGACAAGTATCAACTTCGTATCACTGAATTTACAGTAGCTCCATTTATTTCATCTGATGACAGCCCTAGTTATCACGAATGGTTTGTAGAGTTTGAGAATGAACCTGCACATTTAGAATCTTTTGCAAGTGAAGTAGATCAGGCACTCTGTAAAAAAAATATTTATTATGACGATTTAGTCCGTGGACGTATACTGGCCCCTTTAAAAATGAATGCCTTACACAAAAATGCTTTTATCCATTATATGAAATCGATTGGCAAATTAGGCGGTCAAAACAAAGTGCCCCCCTGGGGAAAAAACCAAAAAAAAAAAAAAAAAAGGAAGAAAAAAAAAAAAAAAAAAAAAAAAAAAAAAAAAAAAAAAAAAAACCTTCACCCCTTCCTACTTCCACCTCCTATTATTAATAAAAACCAAGCCCCCCCCTTCCCTCCCCCCCCCCCCCCAAAGGGGGGGGGGGTTTCCCCCCCGGGGCATTAAACTAAAACTTAATTCAAAACAAAAAAAAAAAATATAAACACAACCCCCAAAACCAAAAAACCAACAAAAAAAAAGGAAAAAAAAAAAAATACCAAACAAATTCCAAAACATTTCCCACTCCCCTCAATGGGCTGCACGGCTGCCCACCCCCCGGCACACGGACAACCCGCCCTGGGACATCGGTTTTTAAACCCCCCCCTCTTCCACAACACCAACCCCCCCCACCCCCCCCCCCTCCCCCCCCTTCCCCCGGGGCAACCCCCAAGGGGGGGGGCCGGGGGGGAAGGGTTCGCCCCGAACATTTCAGCAAGAACCCGCCCCTGCCACAGGGGCGACACCCCCGGGAAAGGCTAAACTTTACCAAAATTTTTTCTTTCCCTCCCCACCCCAACCCTAAAAACACCAACCCACCACAAACAACACCACCAACAACACCAACAAAAACCCCCAAAAAAACCCCCAAAACCCCCCTCAAACCCCCCTTCCTGGGAGCAAAATAAGGGGTATGATAACGGGTAGGTACTTCATTGACCAACAAGCCTACTTTTTTGAGGGCCTCCTGTTCAAATTGTAAAGTAGGTTTTAACTCATCGACATTTTGTACACTATGCCATGCCAAATCGAGGGTAGCAGCGGCCAGTAATTCCGTTACTTCATAGCCTTTATTAAAGGTTTCGGCTTTTTTTATTTTATCAATCAATGGCTGAGGGATTACTTGTTTGGTGCTGTAGTGAATGGCATAGTTTTTAAGTATGAGGGGGTCTAAGGCGCAGTGTTCATTAATTTGCGAAGGAAACTCTACATAATCTCGTGGTACTGCCGTGCCTGAAAGGGTGGCGTATTGTTGATTCGCAAAAAGGCCATGCAAGGAGTGCCCAAATTCGTGAAACATGGTAGTAACATCGTCAAATGAGATGAGTGAAGGATTGTTGCCTGCGGGTTTTGAAAAATTAAATACATTGACAATTACAGGTTTTTGTTGCAAGTAATGCGATTGATTCACAAAATTGTTCATCCATGCACCACCGCTTTTATTATCGCGGGTATAAAAGTCTAAATAATAAATGGCCATTGACTTATCGTCAATATCAAATACTTCATAGGCCACCACATCAGGATGATACACTGGAAGGTCTTTACGAACTTTAAAGGTGATGCCATACATAATATTGGCTGCATAAAATACCCCTTTTTCAAGTACCTGCGTGACTTCAAAATAAGGTTTAATTTCATTTTGATCAAGATCAAATTTAGCTTTACGCACTTGTTCAGCATAAAAATTCCAATCCCAGGGTGCTAACTGAAAGCCTCCTTTTTGTGCATCAATCAGTTGTTGTATTTCCTGGGCTTCACGCTTTGCCTGCGCCACCGCGGGTGCGGCGATTTTGGCAAGTAACGCCATGGCATTTTCTGGGTTTTGCGCCATTTGATCTTGCAATCGCCATTCGGCAAAACTTTTTTTACCCATAAGAACCGCTTTGTGATATCGAATATTGGCCAGTTGTTCTAACACTTCACGTGTGTCTCCACTGTCATTATTTTCTGCACGTAACCATGAAGCCATAAATATTTTCTCTCTTGTAGCCCTATTTTTTAGCGAAGGCAAAAGCGGTTGCTGGGTGGTATTGAGCAAACCAATCATATACTTTCCTTCATGTCCAGCTTCTTTGGCTTTCACTTGCGCAGCACTTAATTCTTCGGCACTCAAGCCTTCCAGGTCTTTAGCATCGTCAAAAAGCACTGAACCGTTTTTTCGTGCTATCAATAATTTATTGGCATACAGGGTACTCAAAGTCGCCAGATTTTCATTGATGCTTTTCATCTTTTCTTTCTTAATGACTGAGAGGTTGGCTCCGGCAAGTTCAAATTGCTGTAAATAATAATCCAAAAGTCTGACATCTTCGCCTTTTAAACTGTTGCGATCAACGGCTTTGATTCGTTGGTAGATTTTATCGTTGAGGTATATTTTATCATTATGGGCTGAAAAAATAGGGGCATATTCTTCTTCGATTTTTTGCAAAGTTGGGTTGGTATTGGCGCTGGTCAGGTTATAAAAAATGATGGTAGCACGGCCTAAGTCGACACCGCTGGTTTCAAGGGCTAGCACCGTATTGGCAAAAGTAGGGGGATTGGTATTATTGGCAATTTGATCAATTTCTTTATCATGAATTTTCAACCCATATTCAAACGCTGGTTTAAAATGTTCGTCTTTAATCAGATTAAATGGCGGCGCCTGATATTGTAAGGTGCTTTTTTGAAGCAATGGATTGGTACGCATGATGTTAGGATCTTGTGCTTGTAATGAAGTGGCAGGGCCTATGACAAGTGACAAAAGCAAACTACTCATTAGGATAGCTGATTGAAAATAGTGCATATTGGTTTTTATTATGTTGGAAGCGTTAAAAGTACTGAAAAAATATGATATGAAAATGAAGGGACTGTGTAATAAAATTGAGGAGGGGGAAGGGATAAGGAATAAGGCATAAGGGGGAAGGCGTTAGGCGTGAGGGGTGAGGTGACGATGCCCAAATAACGTTGACCGGTTTTGCCACTTAGAACAGAATATTTGCGGAAATACATTCTGATTCTTTTGTGGGGTTTGTCATCAAAGGGATGGGACTCGATGTCCCATCCCTTTGAGATTTGCGTCCAATGACTTCGTCATCTTCTGCGGGGTTTGTCGTACCAAAGGTAATATTAGTTTTTCAAATTGCATAGGTGACTTCTTTTGTAACATTTTATGAGGTTTCTCATAGTTATAAAGTAGTACTGATCGGTCAACTTCTTTGGCTAATTCTGTGAAGGATTTACATTTTCTGTATTGAAGGTAATTGTTCTTGATCACGCCATTTAACCTTTCTGCCATGCCATTTTCCCACGCATATTCTGCCATACTATTGTACATGCAGTACTTCTGCGTCAATGCCAGAAATTCCTTGTCATAATATTGCCCGCCGCCATCAGAATGAAGAATTAATCCTTCCAGTTTTTGTCCGCGTCGGTTTCTGATAGCCATCTTCAAGGCAGTATAGGTTGTTTCTTCTGTCTTCAAGCTTTTAGATGTACTGTGGCCTATTATTCGTTTTGTGTAGGTATCCTGAATAAAAGTCAGAAAGTAAAACCGGCCTTGTACTTCAAAGTAAGTAATGTCACTTTGCCAAACCTGATTGATATGATCAATTCGAAGTCCTTTTAGTTTATTTTCGAATCGGCTTACACCTCTGCTATCTGTTGTTCTCATTGATACTGAAGGCTTCCGTACATATAAATTGTGCACCTTACAAAGTTCTTCAAATGCATTTCGACCAATACCATCAGGTAACAATCTGTAGTAGAGATCGCGCATCCCCATACCAGGATGATCATCCCTCACCTGGTGCACCAGATAAATTATTTGCTCATGTATTGCTATTTGCTGCATATGCCTTTCCTTCCATTGATGAAACGATTGTTTACTGCATCCCGTAACCTGATAAAGATTACTTAATGTAAACCAGTTTCTTTCCCGCGTTTTCCAGAAGTATTCGAGGGTGAGGTAGAAAATTTTTTTTAATATCCAATTTGTAATGTTCCTCTGCCAGTTCGATCATCTTATCTTTAAAATCAAGCAATATTTGCTTTTGCCCAATAACTCTTTCCAACTCAGCCACCTGCTTCTTTAATGCCAGCAGCTGTTGTGTATCACTCTGATTTTCTATGATCATACGTTCTGGTTTCTTTTTCATGCTGCCAAATTTTTGTATCCAACGATAAACTGTATTTGTTGTACACTGATATGTTTTGCAAAGATCGCATATCCGTGTCAAACCAGCTTCGATTTCGTGAACTTTCGACTGCTTAAAACTGTCGCTGAAATGACGACGTCGTCGCTGTTCTACGCTCATAATTTGTTTTGTTTGTGTGCCCATTTTTATAAATTTTAACCGTTAAAGATCTTTGTCTAAACGGTCAACGTATTTAGGGCACTGACAAGGGAAGAAAGTAACTTGTAGTGTATGACGAAAATATCATTTGTTAATGTATTTGAGGGTTTCATTAATCTATGGTTAGCAAAAACATAAATCGGTTGGGTATAAAAAATTGTTCGTAACATTACGTATTCAAAATAAAATCAGCAGCAATATGAGTTTCTTTCAATCAATAAAAAACAAATTAGGCATAGGTGGTGTAAGTATTAGTTTACAAGTACCTAGTCAGCTATCAAAAGAAGCGACCCATGTAGATGGTACCATCACATTGACCACAAAGAGTGAGCAAGAAGTAAAAATGTTGACTGTACGTATGATCGAAATATATACCACAGGTTCGGGCGATGAGAAAAAAACAAAAGAGTTTGAGCTTGGCAAGGTGCAAATACCTGGAGAGTTTGTGATGATACCGGGTGATTTAAAAGAAATTTCATTTCAACTTTCTTATGCCGCCTTACACTCAAACAATGACCAATTGAAAGCGCAAGGAGGCATGTTAGGTGCATTAGGCAAAGTGGCGGCCTTTGCATCAAATGAGAAATCATCTTACTATATTATTGCAGAAGCTGATGTAAAAGCGGCTGCCTTAGACCCGACCGATCGAAAAGAAATCAGATTGATAGATGGAAGTGGCAGATAATAATGAAGTGAGATATTTAGGAATCCTTTGAAAGGATACAATATTGTTTTTTTGAAAGTAGTAAATCTCCTTATCGCTTGAACTTTGAACCCGACACTATTTAGTGAGTTTTATTTAATAGAGAATAAAGTAGTTGGTGTATGGGGATCATACCAAAGAAATATGATATATAAATTCAGCATATCTCCCCTATTCGTTTTTTAAACCAAATAAATTACCTTTGAATACATACGCCCAAAAATATTCCTAGCCCGCTAAAATGGTTGCAAAAGATGATGAAAGCAGAACGAAAAGTAAGTTATAACCATTGCCTTAGAAACATAAAAAACATTCACAGATGAAAAATATTTTTTGCTTTATTGCGATGCTAATAACATTCAAGACCAATGTATTTTGTCAAGTGATTACTTATGAAATATGGAAAGCCAATGAAAATAAACAAATAGCGTTAAACGAAATAATAGGTGACTGGTACACTTCTGACTCAATTCAATCAAAGATTAGCTTTGTTAAAATGGGTAAGACTATCGTTTATATTGAAGGGAAAAAAGGTGGAGTGGGAAGTCCATACTCTTTTCGCGTTGACCAGAAAGGTATTTTTGTCAATGGTTCTGCAGCCAACTGGCCTCCTTTTTATTGTACCTTATTTTTGCTTGATAAGAATCTCCTTGAAATAAAGTACTGGACCTTTTCAGCTCCGAAATCAACAAGTATTGTTTATAAAAGAATGCGCATTGATTAACATGAAACATTGTCAATCCTAAAACAGCAAGCAATAGAAAATCTTGACGACCGACTAGATACTATTAGTCGTTTTGGTTCTTACAGATGATGCATATCAAAAGTGAGTGACTAACTTTTCTTTCTTCTTTTCTTGAATGCTCTTTTGCTTCTTCATCCAAACTTTATACCTTTGATATCGACACGAATGCAAGCCACTTGAATCATAGTGACAAGGCTATGAGACACTACCCAATAATGTTAATATGAACTATTTTGAAACCAAAAATGTTGCAGAACGATATGAAAAAGGAAGACCCTTTTTTCATGCAAACACGATGGAGAAAATCAAAAACTATTTAGGACAAACGACAAAATTTGACAAGGCTTTAGATATAGCTTGTGGTACAGGACTTTCTACCAAAGCACTTTTAGCATTGGCAGAACAAGTATACGGAACAGACATTTCTGAAGAGATGCTAAATTTGGCTTACAAAGACAAAAAAATAATTTATACAATTGCAACAGCAGAAAATCAACCCTTTGAAAATAATACTTTTAATTTGGTGACTGTAAGTTCAGGTGTTCATTGGTTTGACATTGAGCTTTTTTTGAAAGAATGCAACAGAATATTGAAACCCAAAAGCTGGCTAATACTTTATGAAAATTATTTTATTTCTGAAATGCAAGATGTTGAAGAATTTAGCGCTTGGTTTCCAGACAGCTATTGCCAAAAATACCCTTCACCACCAAGACAAAATAATTATGCCTGGTCAGATGAAAACTTAAAAAGTAAGAATTTCAGATTTGACAATGAACAAATATTTAAAAACGAAGTTGAATTTACCATAGACGAACTCATTTTATATTTCACCACACAAAGTAACATCACTTCACAAATAGAAAAACAAGAAACAAGCTATCAAGAAGTAGAACACTGGCTTCAAAAAGAATTGAAACCATTTTTTACAAAAGAAAAGCGAACAATAAATTACGGAAACTGGATAAAATATTTACAAAAATTAGATTAAAACAAGCACAGACATCAATCACATTCACTGCCTCGCAAGCTTTCACTGGCGAGGTATACCTCTTTAATTACGGTTCCCTTCGTATCTCTATCAACAATTGCATTGAAGGCCAACACTCATTTATACGCATCATTCCTGTGCCAAAAGGGGAAAATAAAAATGCTAACATGAAGTAAGAAAGAACCTCTTTTATCTAAACTTCGGGATGCCGCTAAGCCGAGCATCCTAAGAACTCGATTATCTTGACAACCTATACAGGCATTCTTTGATAAACATACACTTTGCAATGCTAAAACCTACTATTTTTTAAAAGACTTCATAGAATCAATACTTTGCGTATTATATTAGCCACTTTAAAAAAATTTAAACCCTTTACCTAATTTCGTATAAATGAAATCATATATATTAGTATTCCTGTTTTTAATGTCCCATTTATATAGTGTGGCCATTACAAAAAAAGAAGCCCAATTTAAACAAACAGTGAGTGCTGTGATACAGGCATTTTCAAACCAGGATAGCGTGGCAATCAATCAATTAATTGATAAAAAAACTGGGGTTTACTTGCTTTATCGTGAGGGTGTATTTGACAATTACACACATTTATCACAAATAGCATTTCATGACGAAAGCTTTCCTCAGGTTATGTTTAGCTATGCAAAAGGCATTCCATCAACTTCTCTTCGATATGCCAAACTACCTACTTACCAATGTGAACCTGGACAATGGAATAAAAAAGGATTATTTGTTGACACTACCAAAACAAGTCATCTGTTGTCATCTATTTGCAAATCGCGTAATAAATTAGTACCTGATAATATCGAACCCAAATCCATTGCAGCATACTATCAGTTAGAAGGTTTGAGCAGACGCGTTGTACTCTCTGTGAATGAGTTAGAACTGGTATTTTATGTATCGTATATAAAAGGTAAATGGTATTTAACCATAGTCGACCATGTGACCTCTGATTGCAGTGCTTAGTTATTAGATTGATTTCAAATCGGCAGAAAAAATTAAAACTTATTTGATGATTTTATAATTTTATTGAACGCTTTGATGCGAACTTCTTTTATATAATTTCACCAACTCAAACCAACTAACCGAAGCGATGCCAATGGCAATCACAATTCCTAAATCATGAAGGGGCAATTTTTCAAAGGCAAAAAATCGACTCAAAAGTGGGATGTATACTAACAGAGCCACTAAACAAACTGTAGCCAATATAATCAATGGCACCATATGATTCTTATAACGTAATGTGGTGAAAATACTATAATAAAAAGAACGATTGATAAGGGTTAAAAAAATATTTGCAACAATGAGCATTGCAAAAACCATCGTGCGTGTATGTGCTTCATTATAGGATTGTGCTACAGCATATTGATAAGTCATTAGGGTTCCCACCGATATGATAAGTCCTTGAAAAATACTGATTGACAATTCCTTCCAATTGAAAAAAGTTTTGGTAAAGGGTTTCGGAGCTATCAACATGGTATTTTTTTCGATGGGTTCGTTTTCGTATACTATTGAACAAGTAGGCCCCATAATGATTTCTAAAAATATCACATGAACAGGTGAAAAGATATTTGGATAGATCCATCCTAAAGAAACAGGAATGAGTACAGTAATGATGATGGGTACATGAATAGAAATAATGTATTGAATGGCTTTTTTTAAATTGGCATAAATTTTTCTCCCCATGGCTATGGCATCAACCATTTTTGACAAATCATCGTCAAGCAAAATCAATGAAGCCGCTTCCTTGGCAATTTCTGTTCCTTTTTTGCCCATTGCGATACCGATATGGGCCGCTTTGAGGGCAGGTCCATCATTGACGCCATCACCTGTCATGGCTACAATCTGTTGCTTGGCTTTCAAAGCGTTGATGATTTGTAGTTTAGCTTCGGGAAACATTCTTGTAAATACATTGCATTGCATCACCTTGTCATGAAGCGCTTCATCAGTAAGCGCCATCAATTCAA
Source organism: Bacteroidota bacterium (assembly GCA_016711825.1). Taxonomy (GTDB): domain Bacteria; phylum Bacteroidota; class Bacteroidia; order Chitinophagales; family Chitinophagaceae; genus OLB11. The sequence goes on from JADJSG010000005.1 coordinate 311,673, forward strand.
CACCTGATATACTTTGATCATACCCTTTAAAACCAATTTGCCGGGCAATAGATTGAGTCGTTTCGGCATTGTCGCCGGTGATGATTTTTACTGAAATACCTGCATCATAAAAATGATTCAACACCTCTTGCATATTTTTTTTAGGAGGATCATAAAAGGCTAGCAAACCAAGGTATTGAAATGAAAATGTTTGCTGGGTAGAGGGAAAGTCGTTGCCTTCATATTTAGCCTCACCCACACTTAACACACGATATCCTTGTTGTGTTAGATTTTGAAGCGCAATCGCAATCTGTTCCTTTTCAATGGATGATAAATGACTTATCTGGCCCAAGGCTTCAGGGGCACCTTTAGCGGCAATAATTCTTTTCCCCTGCTGGTCATCATACAGATGTGTCATCATGGGTGGAGTACCCGACAATGGATATTCATGTATCATGCGATATTGTGCGCGTTCGTCTACAGCAGAAGTTTTTTCATAAAGCTGGTGTAATGCCATTTCCATAGGGTCAAAAGGAATGGGTTCGCTGGCAAGCATAGCTATTTTAAGCAAGGCGGTGGTGGCTTCGTCAAAGGGTTCATTTGTATTGAGCATGGCATTGCTTTTTAAAACATATAGTTTAGCAAGACTCATGTTATTTTCAGTAATAGTGCCCGTTTTGTCGGTACATATTACAGTGGCACTCCCAAGGGTTTCTACTGTTTTCATTTGCTTTACGACTATTCCCATTTTCATCAAACGCCAGGCACCCAATGCCATGAAGGTGGTAAACGCAACGGGGATTTCTTCTGGCAAAATGCTCATTGCAAGGGTGAGTGATTGCAAAAGGCTATTTAACACTTGCTGTGAATGCAGATAATTGATTCCCCAAAAACCAATAAATACAAGGGTACCAATAAGGGCCATTTTTTTTACAAAATGATTGATTTGAATTTCTAAAGGTGTGTTCTCTTCCTTGATACTTGCAAGGCTCAAACCAATTTTACCTAAGCGGGTAGCATTGCCAATAGCCGTTATTTGTGCGATCGCTGAGCCCGTACTGACAATGGTTCCACTGTAAATCATAGGATCTTCTGTATTGACGTCTTTCAATACCGCCATCGATTCACCTGTCAGGATAGATTCATTAACTGAGAAATCGTTGGATTGAACAATGATACCATCAGCAGTAATGGCATGGCCTTCTTCTACCACTAAATAATCGCCGATAACAACTTCCGTATTTTTAATACTCACTACAATGCCCTCCCTGATGACCTTACAGGATGGTTGTGTAAAATTTTTTAATTTGTCTAATGCATGTTTACTTCTATTGTCTTGATACAGTGAAATGGAAATTTGAAAAACGATGGCTACTAACATAAAGAGTCCATCACCTGTTTTGCCACTTATAAAATAAACACTTGATGCTACAAGCAACAAAATAATCATGGGCTCTTGAAAAATTTTCTTCAGTGCTTCAAGGAAAGTATGTTCTTTTTTATACTTTAAAATATTTTGTCCGTTTTTCTCTCTAGACGTTATTACCTCCTGAGCAGATAATCCTTCGAAGTTGTATATATTTTGGGCCACTTTCAAAGATAGTTTGATTTTACCAAAACAGAAAATGATAAAAATCAATCTAAAATGTCCCGCATGTGAGCCTTAGCATAAAGGTTTATAAGCTGCACTTGCTTTCCTATAATTTTATATTTTTTCAAGGGTAAAGCATTAAATACAGTTACCTTAATTTGTTTATCTTGTATGGGAAATAAATAAATTGTATTATCGTATTCTTATATGAATGGTATATCCTATGGAAATTGAAATCATTATTCGCTTTTTTTTGGCATCATTATGGGGAGGACTTGTAGGGGCTGAGCGTGAATATCATGGCAAATCAGCGGGGTTTAGAACGATGATTATGATATCATTGGGTTCATGTTTTTTTACGATGATGTCGCAATGGATTGGGGGCATCAACAATCCTGATCGTATCGCTGCAAATGTGGTTACAGGCATTGGCTTTTTAGGTGCCGGGGTTATTTTCAGGGGTGAAAACAGAATCAATGGCATTACCACCGCAGCCACTATTTGGACTGTCGCAGCAGTGGGTATGGGTATAGGTGCGGGTTATTATTTTGCTGCAGCCATTGCCAGTACTGCGGTCATCTTTATACTTGCAATATTGCCCTATCTTGAAAAAATGATTGATAAGATGAATCAGTTGAAAGTTTATACTTTGCAATGCAGCTATTCATCTGAAGTTATAGCACTCTTAGAAACTAAACTCACACAATATCATTTAAAATTTAAAATGACAAAAATGGTTAAAGAAGAAACTATATTAACCATTGAATTTCAAGCAAGGGGTTCAGTAAAATTGCATCAACAATTTATCAGTGCGATGTTACAAGATAATGCCTTTCAAAAATTTCAATATTCATAGCATTCAATACTTTAGTTGAAAAGAAATAAAATGATTGATGCCAACAACCAAATGTTTTTAATAAATAGTTTGAACAAATTGGTATAATGCCCACACACTTTACATTTAAGCTAAGCCCAAATAGACTATCTCTAATGTGTCCGTGGTATTATTCTTCATATCGATTCATTTCCCGATCGTAAAATGCCACTGCTTCAGCAACCAAAGCGGTGATTTCATTTTGAAGTTCTGCATCACTCAATTCATCTGTTTCTTCAATGAGTTCTAACTCATCATTTTTTAGATTTAAAATAAAGCGAGGAAATTCGAGATGAAGAATAAAAATATCTTCTGGAAAATCTGTATTGTCTCCGAGTAAAAATTTTGGCATTTCCATAGTACTTTATTTTTGATGTTATTGAAAGAAAGAAGCAAGGTACGAAACGTTTATGAAAACTTTATTGATAAATCCCTTTTATCATTTCATTGAAAACCCTTTTTAATACCTGGATCAAAGACTGATAAGTTGACTTTCGTTATTCATAAAAGACTGTTTTGTATGGATACCTGATGCCATACATTTCGCGAACTTTGTCTAATAATATTTTACGCAACTCATCGATATTGGTTTTTTCGGTTGCTGCAATAAAGATACAATTGTTTTGTGTTTCGCTATCCCAGTGCTTTTTGAGTTGTTTTAATAGGTCAATTTTTACATCTTCTTCTAACCACTGATCAAATGTATTTTTTTCGTATAAATCCATTTTATTAAAAATAAGGATGCTGGGTTTATCATCCGCTTTCAAATCGTGAAGGGTATTTTTAACCACTGCAATTTGGTCTTCATATTGAGGATGTGAAATATCAACCACATGCAATAATATATCTGCTTCACGTACTTCATCAAGGGTACTCTTAAAACTTTCTACCAAATGATGAGGCAGTTTACGAATAAAACCCACCGTATCACTCAACAAAAAAGGAGTTCGTTCTAATACCACCTTTCGTGTAGTAGTATCGAGGGTGGCAAACAATTTATTTTCTACAAATACATCCGATTTACTTAACACTGTCATTAAGGTAGACTTGCCAACATTGGTATAGCCCACTAATGCTACGCGAATATATTCACCTCGTTCCTTACGTTGTGTTTGTGCTTGTTTATCAAACTCTGCCAGGCGCTTACGTAACAATGATATTTTATCTTTTACAATACGACGATCGGTTTCGATTTCCGTTTCACCTGGCCCTCTACTTCCAATACCACCTCCTTGTCTTTCAAGATGCTTCCACATGCCTTTCAGACGAGGTAATATGTATTGATATTGTGCCAATTCTACTTGTACTTTAGCAATAGCTGTCTTGGCCCTTGATGCAAAAATATCCAAAATCAAATCGCTGCGATCTATCACTTTACATTTCAATACATCTTCAATATTGGAAAGTTGTGAACCGCTTAGCTCATCATCAAAAATAACCAAATCAATACTGTGTGTATCGATGTATTTTTTAATTTCTTCCAGCTTGCCTTTACCAAGAAAAGTTTTGCTATCAGGATGATCAAGTTTTTGGTAAAAACGCTTTACTTCCACAGCACCTGCTGTTTCGACAAGAAAGGAAAGTTCGTCCAAAAATTCGGTTATATACGACTCCGATTTCCCTTGAGGCAACCAGCCTGCAAGCAATGCTCGTGTAATTTCTTTTGTTTGTATTTTTTTTTCTATCAAAGGAATAGGTTCTTTTTTGTATAAGCAAATATAGTCTATATGCACTTTATACCAAAAACCCTTCTCGTAAAGCCTAAATTAATCGCATGTATTCCCTACAAGTATTGCATTCCAGCTCAAGTAATTTGTGGTATACTGCTCATTATCATCCAAAATGTATTTTGTGTTTTATACTTAGCAGATTGAAGACTTTGCATCAGATTGTGTAATGAATTACGATTACTTCATCTAAATAAAAGTTGAGAGGTAGATGTATGATTATTTATAAATACCCCTTATAGGGTATTGTAGAGATGGAAAATAATAGAGACCTTTACATTGTAATCAATTCATTATATCACTTTTTAAATTTATTAAATCATGACAGCTAAAAAATTAGTCTTTGTAATTTTATTCACTTGCATGGCTGGCTTAGCCCAAGCACAATTTTTAAAAATTGGTGGCATTACCGTTCAAGCTACTACCACTTTGTTTGTAGACAATGGAGAAGCTAAAAGCGAAGAATGCGACCAACTTTACAATGTATCTTTTAAAGATATGATGTTGGCACATAACATCTATATTGGTGGAGTACTGAATCAATCACAGTTTTATCAACTCAACTCAGTAAATAGATATATGAGTGGCGATATTACAGTTCTTAAATTTAATGCGCTGTCAGGAAGATCTGGAATGACCTACAGTTATGAAATAAAAATAGATGCAGATGGCAAGCTTATGTCGTTGGTATGCACTGAAGAAAGTGGCAACAAAACAACCTACAAAGGAGGTATTTCAGAATTAAAAACATTTAAACAATAATAAATTTATTTTTCCATTCGGTAGGGTCTACTTACAAATCCTTGCAAATCATGCATGCAGGGGTTTACAAGTAGACCTTATTTTTTAGGGCTCAATTGATATAAACATCGAACATATCTATAAATTTTATTTTCTTTACATCATGAAAATAATCACCAATAGCTATTTTATGCTTGCCTTGTTTGTTCTGTTGAGTGTTCATACACTTTTTGCAGAGAGTAAAGACACCACAACCGTTAAGCTAAGTACCTCTAATTCGTTGAGTAATATCGCCAACAATGCATCCTTAAATACCGAGAATGATTCGCAACGAGTAGCCAATATATTTTATTGGGTTGCCCATCACATTGCCTGGGATACAAAAAGTATCAATAAAGAAGAAAAATTAAAATTTAGAAAATCGAAAGAAATTTTAAAAACGAAAACCGCCAATTCGCATGAATATGCGCAACTCATGAAAGATTTATGCGAAATGGTGGGTGTAAAAGCAATGGTGATTACAGGTTATGAAAAAAATGAACTATACGAAGATGGTGCCGGATTTTATGGCCCCAATCATGCATGGAATGCTGTATTGATAGGCAATAAATGGTTATTGCTTGATGTACACAATGCAGCAGGTAGCGCTTATATGGATTTGAGCTGGTGGAAAAAAAAGATGCAAAAATGGCATAAGAAAAAACTGTATACTTCTACTAAATTGAAGTTTCAATATGAATACAACCCTAAGTACTTATTTCAAGATCCTGAAGAAGTGAGACTTGACCGTGTGCCTGTTGACCCCATTTGGCAACTCACTGATACCGTAATGCCCATTGCCCTTTTTGAAAAAAACGAAGCAGACATCATTTTTTTTAATGAGCATTATAGTCAACCCAAACAATATGCCATTACCTTAAGTGAAATCTACAACCTAAGTGAAAACGATTATATTTTAGAATGCGCTGATCGTACTTATGCCTATAACCCACGTTATACGGAAATGAAAGCAAATAAACATATTGCATTAGGCAATGAAAAAATAAAAGCTGTCAACAAATCAGTCAATGAAAAAGAAGCTATCGACATTGTAAAAAGTACCAAAGAAGAATTAGATACTGCGAAAAATTTATTAACGACACAAAAAAAGGACATATCAGAAAAATATACCCTTTTACGCAAAGTCAATTCAGAAAAAAGAACTGATGTTACCAAATATAAACAATCATTTACCAGTGTGAATGAAAAACACCTCACAAGCATCAATGCGAAACGCAACAGTGCTGCGTCTAAAAAAGAAACCCTGCAAACAGATTCAAAATCGAAAGCCAAAAGAATGAACGACATCAGCGAAATAAACTATGCAAAGGCCAAAACGATGACTCCCGAAAAACCCGAAGAAGACGCTGAGATGTTGAAATTAAAAGATTCAATCATGAGCAGAAATAGTAAAATAACTATGCTCAATGAAGAAATCAACATGTATAAAAACCAGGTAGCCACTGATAAAGAATACAAAAATCAATGCATCGACTCGTTGAATATATATATTAAACTGGCTGAAACAGCCTTTTATAAAGAAGCCGTAGCGAGAAGTAAAAAACAAGACAGTTTTGACGATAGCATTAAAGTTCTTCGCTCTTCCTTGTACTACTACAAAGGAGTTCGATTAGATAGTTTACAACATTTGTATTTCAATTTATACGATACCCTTTTAGCATCCTACGATATCATCAAAAAAGATTATGCATTTATTATTGACGCCGCTAAAAAAAATAGTACTGATTTGACCTTGCTGAAAAAAATGAATAGCAAAAACAATATGGAAAGTGCCTTTCAAACCAATGCAAACAATTATAGAGATGCTATCAGAGGGTATGTCAATAACAACCTTAGCCAAATCAATTTTTTAGCAGGCGAATTGACATTGCTTGATCAAATGAAAAAAGTTTATACTAAACAAAATGATTATTTTGATTTTTTAATCAACAATGAAGATGATAGAAAAGCCTATGTAAAAAAAATGCTTGACAAGTTTGAAGGGATTGAGAAAAAACACAATGAACAAAAAAAAGATATCATCAATGATTATAAAGATGAACTAGATGATGCTTATACGAAAGTGAAAAAAAAGAAGAAAAAAGCTTAACGCTTTGGAAAAAGCGCATTCGCAATTCTAATGATTGACTCATCCATGTCAAGATATCTAAAGGCAGGAAAGGCTTTTAAAAACTTTTGGTTATCATATTGATTGATTTCATGGGCATTGCGTGCCGTTTCTTTCGTAATGGTAGCTGTAGTGCCTGTGAGTAATGATTTTATATAGCTGATACGCCAAACGAGTTCGGTCAACCATGTATTTGCATAAATATGTGGCGCTTTTTTACCCATTGCGTGGGCCATTCGATCAAATATTTCTTTGTAGGCATAGTTTCCTGCACTGATAATAAATCGTTCATTTTGTATCTCACTTTCCATGAGCAACACCATGGCTTTTACAACATCTTTTACATCAACCCAAGCCGTAGCCCCTGAGGTATAATACGAAAATTCATCATGCACAATTTTAAATAAATGGGTACTCGATTTATTGATATTGCCTTCACCCAATATCACAGCAGGATTGATGATGACCGCACATAAACCTTCTGCTATGCCACGCCAAACCTCCATTTCAGCATGATGCTTGCTTATGGCGTATTGCGATACTTCATAATCGGTGGTATTCCAAAGTGTTTTTTCAGAAATTAAAGTTTGGGGGGCTTCTTTTCCGATAGCCGAAATAGAACTGACAAAAACAAGTTTTTTTATTTTATTTTCAAGACAAAAATTTACCACATTGGCTGTGCCCGTTACATTGGTTTCCATCATGGATTGTTGTAAGCGTTTGTCGTAAGTCACAAGGGCCGCACAATGATATACATGGGTGATGGATTCAAAACAGCTTGCCAAAGCACCAATATCTAATAAGTCGCAAGCAAGCCATGTAATATATTCCTCATTTGTATGGGGCAACAAAACCGGTATGGCTGATTTGTAAAGGGCCACTATTTGTAAGCGCTGCATACTTAAATATTGTATGAGATGCAAACCCACCAAACCAGAAGCGCCTGTAACTAATATCATGATTTAGGAGTAAGGGTTCATTGATTCAATTTCCATATTAAGTATGCTTTTTAAACAACCCCTTTAAACTGGGCTAAAAAACGGGTATCATTTTCTGACAAAAGTCGAATATCTTTTATACCATATTGCATCATCGTAGTACGTTCAACACCCATACCCCATGCAAACCCTGTATATTTTTCGGGATCAATACCGCAATTGGTTAAGACATTGGGGTGTACCATTCCACAGCCTAATATTTCGACCCAGCCAGTATGTTTACATACATTGCAACCTTTACTATCGCAAATAAAACAACTTACATCCATCTCGGCACTCGGCTCGGTAAAGGGAAAATAAGAAGGTCTGAAACGTACTTTCACTTCTGCTCCAAACATTTCTTTGACAAAATAATATAAGGTTTGCTTCAAATCAGCAAACGACACCTTTTCGTCGATATATAAACCTTCTATTTGGTGAAACACACAATGAGCACGAGCCGAAATGGTTTCGTTGCGGTATACCCGTCCTGGAAATATTTGACGTATCGGTAATTTACCTTCTTTCATCACACGCACTTGTACACTACTGGTATGGGTACGCAATAACCAATCAGGATTTTTGCTGATATAGAATGTATCTTGCATATCACGTGCCGGATGATCTTCGGGCAAGTTGAGGGCCGTAAAATTATGCCAGTCATCTTCTATCTCGGGACCTTCAGTGACGGTAAATCCAATTTTTTCGAAAATACCGATCATTTTGTTCATGGTTAGCTGTATAGGATGACGCGACCCTACTGCCGACGGATAACCTGGTAAAGAGAAATCGGTTCTTACTTCTTTGGTCTTTACGCTTTCGCCTTTGGCCTCTTTATATTCTTCATATTTGGCCTCTGCAAACTGTTTAAATTCATTGAGTCGTGCGCCGAAATCTTTTTTTAAATCGGAGGAAACATGTTTCATTTCACTCATGAGTTGTTTCACCAGGCCTTTTGAACCTAAAAAACGAATACGATAATTTTCGACTTGCTCTTCATTTTGAAGGGCGATGTTTTCAATCTCTTTGTGAAGGGATGCTATTTTGTCTGCTAATTCTTGCATAAGGCAAAGATAGTTTTTACTCAGTAGTTTTAAACAAGGATGGTCGCATATTTTTTCATTTATACAAGGTCTGATTTCATGTGAAAGAAATATGACTTCTTAGGGCAATTATTCGTTTGACAAACTATTTATGCAAAACTTCCTGATACCTCAAATACAATCGTGTATGAATGCTAATTATTTATTGATAAAATGCCCTGTTTTCACGATACCATGCAAAGGCAATCTCCAAACCTTCTTGTACCGAAATAGCTGGGTTATAGTCAAGCAGTTTTTTGGCTTTGTCAATATTGGCCAGGCTATGCGGAATATCTCCAACCCTAAATTCACCAAAGGCGGGTTGCAAATCAGAGTGGGCAATGTTTTTGATATAATCAAATAGTTGAAGCAAGGTAGTGCTTTGTCCAAATGCAGTGTTGTAAACCTGATTAATGGCTTCCTTGTTTTCTGTAAAGAGTGCTTTCATATTTGCTTGCACTACATTGTTTACAAAAGTAAAATCGCGACTATAACTTCCATCCCCATTAATAACAGGTGCTTCATTGTTGATAACAGCATCCATAAATAATGGAATCACTGCAGCATATGCACCTTTGGGACTTTGATGTGGACCAAATACATTAAAATACCTCAACCCGATAAACTCCATATTATAGGTTTTGGCAAATACATCAGCATACAGCTCCATCACATATTTAGTAACCGCATACGGCGAAAGGGGCTTCCCTATCACGTCTTCTACTTTGGGTAGGGAGGCGCTATCGCCATAAGTTGATGAAGAAGCAGCATACACAATTCGTTTTACCCCAGCATTTTTTGCAGCGGTAAATATATTTAATGAGCCATTGATATTGGCATTATTGGTAGCGATAGGGTCGTGTATACTGCGTGGTACCGAACCCAGGGCAGCTTGATGACTCACAAGTTGTATGCCATCCATGGCTTTGGTACAGGTATCAAAGTCGGTAATATCCCCTTCAAGTAATTCAAACTTAGGATGGTTTTGTAGGGTCGATAAATTTTGATGATAGCCAGTACTAAAATTATCAATAACCCTAACAAGCTTAATGCGTGCATCAGCGATTAATGTTTTTGCTATGTTTGAACCGATAAAACCAGCTCCACCTGTTAAGAGAATATTCATATGTATTAAGAAAGTGACAAAATTAGTTTTAAATATGCTGCAACAATAATTTTTTCATCATATTTTTCAAGTATTAATTTTCTACCATATAAGCCCATCTCTTTTCTTTCTTCTTTCGACTTTAAATACATAGTAAGCATGCAATCATACAAACTGTCCACTGATTTTACCTGGGCCAGTAACCCATTTTTATCATGATGAGTCACATCTTCACAACCAGGGCTATTTACCGTTATGAATGGCTTCTGAAGAGCCATCGCTTCAAGCAAAACCCTAGGTATGCCTTCGCGATAAGAAGGCAATACCACCGCATCGCAGTCATTGATAAATGGTTTTACATCGGCTTGATTGCCCAGATATTGAAGTGCCGGGTTTGCTTGCAACCATTCATCAAGCTGTGCTTGCGATACCGCCGAAGGATTACCTTCGTCGAGCCCACCTAATAAATGAAACCTTACGTTTGCATATTGTGATGCCATACGATTGGCAGCTGCTACAAATTCCTGTATCCCTTTATCAAAAAGCAATCTACCGACAAACAACAGAACAAAAGTTTCTTTTTGATCATGGGTTGGTGAAGGTATATAGATATCGGTATTGATACCCGAACCGTTGATTAATACGGTTTTACTAGCTTGAGCAATGCCATTTTGTTCACAAAACTGTTTATCTGTATTATTTTGAAACACAATGATATTGCATAAGGACAAACTGAGTTTATATAAATTTTTAGCGATGGTATTGGCCATGCTTTTTTTCATAAATACAAAACCCAAACCTGTGAGGTTGCAAATGGTTTTTGTTTTAGAAAAATAACCTGCAATGCCACTATAGATATTGGGCTTGATGGTATAGGAAAGTGCAATATGTATTTGTTCTTTTTTGTATATGGTATATAACTCTCTGGCCAGCAAAAAATCATCCATCGGATTATATCCTTTACGGCTTAGGCTGTGTAATGGTATAAATCGAACATGTGATATTTTGGCAATTTTTTCCACTGCATCATCGTAGGGTGCTATATACACCACATCATATCCTTTTGATTCTAAAAAAACGATGAGCCCTAACCGGAAGTTTAGGATATTAAATGCCGTATTGGCTACCAGAGCAATTTTCATTTACGCAATCTTATTTTGTTTATACCAATGCTGAAATACAATGAGGGCCCACAGCGTAGCCTGTACATACCCCGGATTGTTAGAATGTAATTTTTGTTTTAGCGAAGTTATTTTTTCGTATGAAAAAATTTGCTGGGCTTCAATAAACTTTTTTTCAAGAAGATCATTAAAAATATAATCGTTTAAATCGTTTCTAAACCATTCAAGCAAGGGTATTTCAAAACCTTGTTTGGGTCTGTTATACAACTCAGGAGGTAAATGGTTTCTGAATGCATCCTGAACAATTTTCTTTTTAAGCTGATTGTCAATTTTATAAGAGGCAGGTAACCCAAAGGCAAAGTCTACCACTTTGGCATCTAAAAAAGGGCTTCTGATTTCAAGGCTATTGGCCATACTCATCATATCAACTTTATGAAGCATATCGCCTGGCAATACCAGGTTCATATCGGTAAGCAACACTTCATTAAAATCGTCGGTATGTATCAATGATGCATACTGTTGATTAATTTTATGGATAGCGTCCTGCTGTATTTTTTGTTTAAAGCTGTCTGAAAACAAGCTTTGTACTTCTGTTTGCCCCAAAATGCTGCTCCAACGAATATGTCGATCCCCTTTTGAGAGCATGGCACCTTCACCTAATTTGGCTAATTGTCTTACATAATTGCCCGTTTTAGTGTTTTTATTTTGAGGTAGCAGTTTCCATAAAGGACTGCCTAGACCAGCCATTAGCCCCATCAGCTTATTTTTTCTGATAACATATTCAGCCTTGTGTTTATTATAACCAGCAAACACCTCATCGCCCCCATCTCCACTCAGCGCAACGGTGACAAAGGCTTTGGTTTTTTTACACAATATGTAAGTCGGTATACAACTACTGTCTGCAAAAGGCTCATCAAGATAGTCAAGTATCGAATACAATTCTTCTTTATAATCTTTTTCGGTCAAATAAAATACCTGATGTTCAGTCTGGTATTTTTTGGCTACTAAATTGGCATATTTGGTTTCGTCAAACAAGGGATTGTCTTTATAACCAATAGAAAAAGTATTGAGTCTGGAAGTAAACTGCGAAGCCAAAGCCACCACTACTGAGCTATCGATACCCCCACTTAGAAAGGCGCCTAATGGCACATCACTAATCATTCGTTCTTCAACCGATTTCGACATCAATTGCACGAGTTGCTCACATGCCTCACTGTATGTATACTGGGTATAAGTTTGAGGATGCAATGCTAAAGTATAATAGCTATTTTCTGTAACTTCTTGATTCTTTATAGTGATAAAATGACCCGGTTGCAACTTTCTTACATTTTTTAATATACTTTGGGTAGGGGGTAAGTAGTTGAGTTGAAAATACAAAGCCACAGAGGTGGTATCCATTTCCTTTTTAGGCATCAATGGCATGATGGCTTTAAGCTCAGAAGCAAATAATAATTGCTGTTCATCCTGATAAAGTACCATGGGTTTTTTACCGTATCGATCTCGTGCCAACAGCATTTCGCCTGTTTGTATATTGTAAAATGCAAAAGCAAAAAAACCAGTAAGCCAGTTTAAACAATCAGACCCATATTCGATGAGTAAATAAAGAAGCACCTCGGAGTCAGAACTTGTTTTAAAACGTTCTGTGTAATGCGAAAGTTTATCTTTTTTAAGTTGAGCGTAATTAAATATTTCGCCATTAAACACGATGACGTATTGATTGCGATCATCAAAAAAAGGTTGATTAGCACCTTCAGAGGTATCAATAATGGACAAGCGTTTATGACCTAGCAGTACTTGCTGATTTTCGTATATACCGGTAGCATCAGGGCCACGTTTTGAAAGTGTATTGAGTGCATTTTCAAATGTTGATTGATCAATATTTTTAGTTTGAAAAAAGTAACCTCCCGCTATGCCACACATATTTTATTTAAATTTATTTTTCGTCAATGATTTTAATCCCCCCAGGTGAGTTCCACCCCACTTTTGAATTTTTTCCCAAAATAGTATTTTTTCCTAAAAATTTCATTGTATGTCCTGTCACGAGATAAAGACCATTGTCGGGTATTTTTTTAATATTAAAGTCAAAACGATTGTCTTGAAGTATACAACCCCTAAATAAAGCAACAAAATCGGCTATAGTTATTTGATCATGGTTGAAATAAACGGTATTGTTTTTAAACAATGGCATAGAAGCTTCAGCGGCACTTCCTGATTCAATATAACAGAGCTTTGCATATTTGAGATAAAATGTTGAGCCTACAATTTCATAAAATTTTTGTCCCCCTCCCGCATCGATTAAAAAATTGGTAAAGAACGCTTTTTTATTCGTCTGACTGTTATAATCATAGATATCGCAATGATTGATCACTGTTTTTTCATTTTCGCCCCCCCCTGCCGGACTCAATATTTGTCCGATAATGGTAGAGTTATTGATATGAATATCTGCATTATGAGCCCAAACAGCACAAGCCGTAGTGCCATAAAAAGTACATGCATTAAATACAATATTTGCTGTTTTCAATTTATACAAATCACTTACAAAACCTGGTCCACAATTGTCTTCAAATTTGCAATTGACAAACAATCCATTTTTACACATGGCTACTTCTGGTTCGATATCGATACCTGCTCCTGGGGCTGAACAAATATTGGCTCTGCCTGAATAGCTAAACGTAGAATTTTCGATAAATAAGCCATTGCCTCCAACCCAGCTAATGCCTTGTCGGCCATTGTATTTACAGCTTACATTCGAAAGTGTAAGTTGATAAGGAGATTTACCTGTTTTCAATATTTCATTTGACAATTCTATCCCATCTAAACCAAAGTGATGAACATTGACTTGCTTTAAACGTACATCATATGAATTGATGATATAAAAGCCTCGGTGCCAAAGTTGTATCCCTACATCGCCATATCTGCCACCAATTATCATTTTTTCAATATTACCATCCAGCTCTAAGTTGCTGATATTGATATTGTTTGAATTATATATTTTGATACAATTACCCGGATAGGCCGCGTTCTCTGCTTTTGAAAATGCGGTGTTATGCGTCATTTTCTTTTTGCTGCCTATTTCAAAGGCACCATACATTAAGCGGTCTACATATTTTATTTTTGCGCCATTGCCAATGATAGTAATGCCACTTGCATTTTCAATGGTAAATATATTTTGGATATTTTCAACAACCGTTTTAGGACTATTTTTTTGTTGTCCGATATAATAGATCCCTTTTGGAAAAGTAATGCTTATATCTTTCTTGCCTTTGAGCCATTCGCTCAGTTTTAGAAAACCTTCAGTGTTATTGCTATTGGCAGCACTGATACCAAAGTCACTTAGCTTCACATTTCGGGCATGCATACAAGTAACGCTCAACAAGATCAATAAACTAATACAGCATGATTTCATAAGTAAAAAGAAATAAAGTAGATATATGCAAAGCTAAAGATAAAAAAATGAAATTACATGGAAGCGTTTAAACGTTTTCGGGGGGCACGATGCTTATAGGTTTTTTAGCATTCAAAGTATCTTTGATGATAAACAATGCAATAAGAAAATAAGAAATAAAAGGAGTTTTATAGCGTATGAGTGTACCAAAATTAGCCGAAACCAATCCCACAAAAAAAGCAAAAATAATGGTATAAAGTATGCAGAATAAAACGAATTCATTTTTTAATACTATCTGTAGGGTACGTATCACATAACCTTTGATGAATACATACATAGTAAAAAATAAAAAGAAACAACTTTCTACAAAAGAGAAGATGATAAAGGGTTTGTTGACTTCCCAAATATAAGGCCTAAACAATGCCACTACCACAGCAGGTAAAATATAAGGTTTGATGTTTCTATTACGGATATCATCGAGCGTGATGCCTAAATCATATTTTGAATCGTTACCCGATTCTGTATTTTGCTGCCCTTGTGTTAAAAACAAGGCACTGCCTACCACATCTTCAGTGATTTTATCGGAAACTGTATTATTGAGCAATAAAAACAAGGCCCCAGCAAGCACAAATATCATAAATACCCCTTTGATAAGCCATTTTTTGGCGGTGTTGTGTATTTTTTTTACTTGGGTAGTAAAAATAAAAAAGATAAATAAGGGTACAAATGAAAGTACAATATATGATTTGATAGTATAGGTGACATATAAGAAAAAAAAGCACCATAGCATATTTCTAAAAAAATGCTTTTTAAAAATAAATGCTTCAATGATAAAGGCAGCAAAAAGATTAATAAACCCTAAACAAATGGCGTCTTTGCCAATACCCGCCGTCCAGAAGATGACCGAAGGCAAATAGAGAAAAGAGATTTTAAAATATTTTTCATACTGAGGATACAATTGTGACAAGGTTCGATAAATTTTCCAACAACCAATAAAGGAGATAAACGAAAAAAGTACACAAAGCGGAAAAAACAAATAACCCGTAAAAAGCCCGAGTATCAATACAAATTTATGTACAATAATATTACTGTTGATGAAGTAATCAAAAATGAGTAAACTGTTTTCAATCACTATATGGTATTTTTCATCTAACACTTTTTGATCTAAAAATATAAAGTCGATGAGGGCAGCCGGATTCGTTAAGATATAATCAAAATATTCTTTGCCAGCAATCAAATAGTTGATACTATCGCCATATTTATAATAAAATTGGTACAAGGCACCAAAGAGGATCCCTGAAAACAACTTAAAACCAAGACTGAGTATAAAATTATTTTTAGTGTATTTATCATGTTGATATTTACGGTTAGCATAATATAGGCCAACAAATAAGATGACAAATGCGTAAAAAATACCTATAAGAAGGTCAAGTGATTTCAATATCAGTGATTGCTATAAAGTAATAAATAAACAGACATGCAAATCTAATATAATTATGAAATGAAACCTCATGTATCTTTTAGGAAGCAAGTATCCATTTACTTACTAAATGATACAGTTGCTGTATTTTATATCTGCATTATTTTGCCAGCTTTGCAATCACTTGATTCCACTTTTCGATAATAACATTCATATTGTATTCGGCCACCCTTGAGGGCAAATGCGATTGTATGTTTGCCACCAATGAGGGATGATCCAGTAAATAATTTAGGGCGTCTGTCCATGCCTGCACCCCATTTGCCTTGTCAGGGTTATTGGCATCAAAGGGGGCTATGAGTATGCCATTGGGCGACACTTCATAGTTTTGTGCCTGGGTAGTCAACTGCGTATCTGGGGCAATGATTTCACGAGGACCCGTTGGGCAATCGCTTGAAACGGGAACGGCACCACAAATCATGGCTTCGATCAGGGCATTGGGCAAACCTTCATAATAGGTAGGAAAAGCAAAGATGGATGCATGCTTCATCAATACAAGGGGATTTTTTTGAAATCCTAAAAAATATACATCATGATCGTCGGTGTAAGGTTCTTGATTGATGACAAAAGTTTTTAATGACAACGACATGGATAAATCAATACATGCTTGCATTTTTTCACCTGTACCAGCAAATACCAATTTGAGACCTGGGTGGGCTTTTTTTATATTGCTGAAAGCCATGATGAGCTTGTCTTGCGCCTTTTGTCCCAAAAAACGAGCCACACATAATATATAAGGTTGTTGCAATAAAGTACTAAAAGGGCTTTCATGATTTAATAATGAACGGGTTTGAATTTCTTCAAAATTATACCCATTGGGTATAGCAGTTATTTTAGCAGAAGGAATTTGGTATAGCTCAGCCATTTCTATCGCACCGGCGTATGAATTGGGTATGGAAAAAAGACTCCGTTGGGTCACTTTCTTAAAGATGAATTTAAGCACAGATCCTGAAATTCCTTTGTAATGTGACTTATGTGACAATTGAAAACTCATAATATGGTCAATCTTCATAAAAAAACTAAGCAGATAACTGACCAGATGTGCACGTTCAAGCACACTCAATACCTGAATATTTTTTTTCCCTTTTAATTGTTTGTAGAGTTTATAGGCATAATAAGGTGTAGATAGATACTTGATTAATGATCTTGTTTTGTTATTGTGGGTCGATAAATAATGTACTGCGTGTTTCGATTCATCTAAATATACATTAGTTGATTCAATACAATAAATGGCTGTAAAAGGCAAGTAATCGGCCAATATACTAAATTGTCTTTCTGCACCACCCCCTTCAAAACTGTTGATTAATAAGATGAGTTGTTTTGTTGTATTTGACATGCTTATAGGGTATTTAACACTTGAATCAATTCATTGGTTTGTGCCTCTCGCGAATAGTTACGAATTGCTTCCTCGTTAAACTGGGTAGGGTTAGCAGACGTATTTTGTTCGTATAAAGTATAATATTGATTTAAGTAATCGAGAAATTCATTTTCGTGATTGCAAATAAGCCCCTGACCTGTTTCAAGCAAGGTCTCTTCAATGACATCATGATCTGTTGGATAAACTATCACTGTTTTTTTCAAAGCAATGTATTCATACAATTTGCTACCCGGTATCCCTTTGAAATCGCCATACGAACAAGCCAATAACAAGTGCGACTTGGCTTGAATCGCTATTGCCTCATCTTTGGGAATTCGAGTGGTAAACTCAAAATACGCTTCGTATCCTTTGATATTATTCAGGATACGGTTGAGGATAAAAATTTCATTTTTGATACCAATAAAAACGACTTTCAAGCGACACGTTCTTTTTTTATTTTCTATAAACTTTTTTACACCATCTAAAAATAATTCAATAGGTTGTGATGCATATACTGAACCTGTGTAACTGATCGTAAAGTCATCAAAAGGCTGATAATGCTGCGTATAATTTTCTGGCATATACCCGTTATGCATCAAATATCCTTTTTTGCCCGTCAGGTTTGCAATGCGTTGAACGAGGTAAGCAGAAACAGAAATAATGGCCTGGCTGCTTGCGACCCATTTTTTTTCGTAATAGCGATTAAAAATATTAATGATCTTTTTGGAAAAACTATCTTTATAAAAATCACGGGTACTCCAGTCATCTCTATAATCTGCTATCCATTTGATTTGACATTTTTTTTGCACCCAATAAGCGATGCCAAATAATTCGTAGGGCGATGCAGACACCACCATTTTTGTAATGCGGGGTTGTTGTTTGAGGTATTGGCATATATAGTGGTAAAAAAATCCGTAATTGGAATATTTTACAAATACCAGTTGAAACAATAAGTATAAAAAAGCAACAATGAGGTAAATAAAATAAAACTTAGTGCCTTCTAAACGAATAAACAATTGATCTTTAAAGGATGCCTTATAGGGTAGGTAATGCACTTCGTAATGTTCAAACTTTTCAATCTTTACTTCATCACCCGATGATTTGTAGGCATCTGTAGTAGAGTTATTGATTTTAGTATCCCAGTTTCGGGTGATGATGATGGGATAATAATCTCCATTTTTCAAGTATTTAGCCCATGAATAGATTCTTTCAGAAGGGGTCAAATTACAAGGTGGGAAATAATAAGATAAAATGAGTACCTGTTCTTTTTCTTTCATGAAATCATTTTATTCAAAAAGCGTTTGACTTAATAAATATTTCCAGTTGTTGTTGGCACCCGTATGAGCATCTTCCCCTATGTAGGCTGTTTTAAGCAAATTGCTGTTTAATATATTATTATCAATCAGTTTATTTCTTTTGCTGAGTATCAAATCTTTTACAATAGCATTTTCCATCCAGCTTTTTTGTGGGGGTTCATACCCAATTTTATCTACACGCCAAGCAATTTCATGTGGCATGGTATGCTGAAATGTTTCACGCATGATCCATTTGGTCCAACCTTCATTTATCTTATAGTTTTCGGGTAGTGTAAATAAAAAGTCAACGAGTTCGTGCGATAAAAAGGGTAAACGTACTTCACGGCTATGTGCCATACTATTTCTGTCGGCATAACGAAGCAATTGCTGTAAGCCAAATTTCATGGTGGTATTATATAAAGCTTCATTTAATGAACCAAAGGCATTGCCTGAAGCATCAAAGACTTCATTTTTATATTGATTATAAAAATCTTTATTCAAAGTAGGTGAAGTAGCTTGTTTATATATATTACGCAGTTTTTTGGCGGGCTTAACCAACATCGGCGAAATACCTCGAACGATATCACCGAGTCCTTTTTTGGTAATCCCGTTGATTGGGTTTGCGCTATGTAAATCGTTGTATTTCTTTAATTGAAATTTATAATCATCCTCTTTTTTAATGCCTTTAAAAAAGGGTAAATAATAAGAATGGTAACCTGCTAATATTTCATCTGCACCCTGACCATCCATCAACACGGTGGTTTGATGTTCTTTGGCCAGTTTCATTACGCAATATTGTGCATAGATACTCGCACTGCCATAAGGTTCTTCCTGATGCCACGACAATTTTTCCAAATCTGCAATCAGTCCTTCATCACTGGGTGTTATAAAGTGAGGGTCAACATTGGTACGACCTATCACCACATCCATAAACTTGCGTTCGTCTTTTTTATACCCTGGAAATACGGCGCTAAACGTATTTTGTTTTTGTTGGGTACCTTTTTTAAGTTCGTCAATAACACATACCACCAAACTACTATCTAAGCCCCCACTTAAGCTGCTACCAACGGTCACATCACTTCTCAGCCTGCGTTGTACAGAAGTATAAAAAAGCTCATTAAATTGTTCTTTGGCTTTTTCTACTGAAATACCTTTATCTATTTTCTTCCAGTCAATATCATAATATTTTTGAATATCAATTTCTAAAGTATGGAGATTGATTTTTATATAATGGCTGTGGGGTAAACGAGTACAATGTTGAAAAAAAGTTTCAGTCAGGTCTTGTGGGTTTTCGAGATATCCAAATGAAAGGTAATTAAACAACATTCGGTTGTTTATTTCCTTTGGCAAGCCACCTGCCCATAAACATTTCATTTCGCTGCCAAACATAAAATGTTTCCCTTTTTCATAACTGTAAAAAAAAGGTTTTTCACCAAAACGATCTCTGGCACAAAAGGCGGTATGTTCTTTTTGGTCGTAAATCACAAATGAAAACATGCCATCGAGAAAAGCGAGGCATTTGTCTTTTTCACGGTCATAAAGTGCCATTAACACTTCGGTATCGCTTTGGGTTTTAAAGGTATATCCCTGTTTGAGGAGGGTTTCTTTGATTTCAATATAATTGTAAATTTCACCGTTAAACACAATGCTGTATCTGTTTAGGTAATGCATTGGCTGATCGGCTTCATGGCTTAAATCGATGATAGAGAGTCTTCTATGCCCTAAACCCACCTGACCATTGTCAGCTATCCAATGTCCTGCGCCATCAGGTCCACGATGACTGATGATATCAGTCATGTTTTTTAGTCTGTCAGAAGTGATTTCACTGTTATTTTTTGAAAGCAAGCCGGCAATTCCACACATAGGTTTTACTTAAAATTAAGTTGCAAATGTAATACAATAGCGCAATTTTACATGGTAAAAATAATATTCTCTCCCTGACTTATGTAAGGTTAAATGCCTTGTTTGGGTTACAATATCATTAAAAAAAAACCTTTTTACTTCCTTTTTCAGGGTAAAAAATGAAATATTCAAGCTATAATGCCTTTTGAATGTCATTTTTTTGCAAAGTAATACACTACTTGTTTTTTTCTATCATATTTAGATATTACCTTTGCACCCGAATTAAGAATAGGAATGCGAAACAGATACCAAACAATAGTAAAATCAGTACTTTTAGCCTTTTTTGGCTTGTTTTTATACACTGGCGTTGCATTTGCAAATGAACATGGCGCTGAAAACAAGGCTGAAGAAGGCAAATTAGACATCAAAGGAGAAATCTTTAGTCATATTCGTGATTCATACGATTGGCATTTTTTTAATTTAGGGGAAGGTCATGATGCCGTTCATGTTTCTATTCCATTACCTGTTATTTTAATCAATACTGATAGAGGTGGTGTAGATGTTTTTTTATCTTCAAAGTTTCATCATGGGCACGAAACCTACAAAGACTATCAATTAAATACCCAAAACGGTAAAATAGAATCAACCGACAACACATCATTTTACGATATCAGCATCACTAAAAATGTGGTATCTATGTTGATTTCCTTATTGATCTTATGGTTTTTGATGACAGGTGTTGCTAAAAAATATAAGAAAAATGGGATTAACAAAGCCCCTACGGGTTTTCAAAATGCCTTGGAACCTATTATCGGATTTATACAAGATACAGTGGCTAAGCCTTATTTAGGCAATAAATCAATGAAGTATATGCCTTTGTTGCTTTCATTGTTTTTCTTTATCTGGATCAATAACTTATTGGGCCTGATACCTGGTGGTGCTAATTTAACAGGTAATATTGCAGTGACCTTGGTATTAGCCTTGGTATTTTTTGTGGTAATGCTTTTCAATTCAAATAAGTATTTCTGGGGACATATTTTCAATCCGCCAGGAGTCCCTTTAGCTGTGAAGTTTATATTAGTACCTATTGAAATTATCAGTAATCTGTTGATTAAACCAGCCGCTTTAGCGATACGTTTGTTTGCAAACATATTTGCCGGACATACCATTATATTAAGTATCATTTTATTAATTTTCATATTTGCTGGCTTGAGTAAAGTAGCAGGTATTGCGTTTATACCTGTTTCTATTGGATTTACCATTTTTATGTTTTTCCTTGAATTACTGGTAGCCGCTATTCAAGCATTTATTTTCACCAATTTAACCGCTGTATTTATCAGTCAAGCTATTGAAGAACATCATCATGATGACGCCCATAGCAAAGACGCTCACTAATTTTTATTTAAAAACCAATATATATTATGTCAGAATTAACAGTTTTATTAGAAGGTATAGCATCAGCAGGTGGTGCTATAGGCGCAGGTATTGCAGCATTAGGTGCAGGCGTTGGTGTGGGTCAAATTGGTAAAGGAGCTTTAGAATCTATCGCTCGTCAACCAGAAGTAGCTGGAGAAATCCGCTCAAACATGATTCTTGCAGCAGCTCTTGTAGAGGGTGTGGCACTATTTGGCGTTATTGCCGGTATTCTTGCGATTGTACTTTAAATCAAATTGCAAAAAAAACTAAACTACACGCTAAGCAAAGGGCAAGGCGTGTAGTTTTAAATAAAAAAATTAATAGATAAGTGGCATCACTTATTGAAATCATATAAAAACAAACAACAATGGATTTATTAACCCCAGGATTTGGACTCTTTTTTTGGACATTAATCGCTTTTTTAACTGTCTTCTTTTTATTGAAAAAGTTTGCATGGAAACCCATTTTAGAAGCACTCAACGAGCGTGAAAAAAACATTGCTGACAGTATAGCCTCTGCTGAAAAAGTACGTTTTGAAATGGCAAGTATGAAAAGTGAACATGAAACCTTGCTTAATCAAGCGCGTGAAGAAAGAACTTTGTTATTGAAAGAAGCTAAAGAAACCAAAGAAAAAATTATCGGCGAAGCAAAAGAAGCGGCTAAAGAAGAAGCCAATAAAATCATGCAAGAGTCGCGTCAACAAATTGAATTTCAAAAGAATGCGGCCATCATCGATGTAAAAAATCAAATTGGTACCCTTGTGATTGAAGTAGCTGAAAAAGTATTACGCAAAGAATTGGCTAACAAAGAACAACAACATCAATACATCAACACCCTTGCTCAAGAAATTAAACTTAATTAGTAGTATATGTTAAATCCAAGACTCGCAGCCAGGTACGCCAAATCATTGATGGATATCTCTATTGAGCAGAATAAGCTTGATGCTATCTACAATGACATGGTCGGTTTAAAATCTGTATTTAGTGAAAGCCGTGATTTTGTCATGTTGATGAAAAGTCCTATTGTAAAAGCTGACGCCAAATATGCGGTTGTAAAATCAATCACTACTGGTAAAATAGATGCTATCACTGAAGGATTTATACAATTGATCATCAATAAAGGCAGAGAATTCTTTTTACAGGAAATTGTCAATGCGTTTATTACCCAATACAAAGTATACAACAAAATCAATGAGGTGAAGCTAACGACTGCAATGCCATTAGACGAAACCATCACCAACCATTTAAAAGCAAAAATTGCTACACAGTTTCAGGGTATGACCATCGACTTAAGTACTCATATTGATGAGTCGTTGCTGGGTGGTTTTGTGTTGGAAGCTAACAACAATATTTTTGACGCCAGTGTCATCAGAGATTTAAACGATATTAAAAAACAATTTTTGAAAAACGAATACATCCCAGATATCAGATAATGATTGGATACCTGGAACTTAATTTGTAACAAATCGATCAGACAACAATAAAATTTTAAACAAAAACAATCAAAATTAAGAATATGATTAGTATAAAACCAGATGAAATATCAGCCATTTTGCGTCAGCAACTCGGCAATTTCAATTCAAGTGCCGATCTCGAAGAATCAGGCACCGTATTACAAGTGGGGGATGGTATTGCCCGTATTTATGGGTTGAATGGGGTGAGTTCAGGTGAACTGGTAGAGTTTGAAAGTGGTGTACAAGCCATTGCACTTAACCTTGAAGAAGACAATGTGGGTGTGGTATTGATGGGTGATGCAAAAGGCATTAAAGAAGGAAACAAAGTACGTCGTACAGGTCGTATCGCCTCTATTAAAGTAGGTGAAGGCATGGTAGGACGTGTAATCAATACATTGGGTGAACCGATAGATGGTAAAGGTCCATTGACAGGTGAACTTTATGAGATGCCTATTGAGCGTAAAGCACCAGGGGTTATCTTTCGTGAACCAGTAAAAGAACCTTTGCAAACAGGGTTAAAATCGATTGATGCCATGATTCCTATTGGACGTGGACAACGTGAATTGGTTATTGGTGATCGTCAAACGGGTAAATCTGCTATTTGTATTGATACCATTATCAATCAAAAAGAATTTTACAAAGCAGGCAAACCAGTATATTGTATTTATGTAGCCATTGGTCAAAAAGCATCAACTATTGCGCAAGTAATGAAAACTTTGCAAGACAATGGCGCCATGGAATATACCATCATTGTAGCTGCATCAGCGGCTGACCCAGCACCGTTGCAGTTTTACGCACCTTTTGCCGGCGCTGCCATTGGCGAATTTTTCCGTGATACTGGACGTCCAGCCTTGATTGTATTTGATGATTTGAGTAAACAAGCGGTGGCTTATCGTGAGGTGTCGTTGTTACTTCGTCGTCCTCCAGGACGTGAAGCCTATCCTGGTGACGTGTTTTATTTGCACAGTCGTTTATTAGAGCGTGCAGCTAAAGTTATTGCCAAAGATGATATTGCGCGCAAAATGAACGATTTGCCTGAGTCAATCAAACATTTAGTAAAAGGTGGTGGTTCATTAACGGCCTTACCTATTATCGAAACCCAAGCTGGTGACGTATCTGCCTATATTCCAACCAATGTAATTTCAATTACAGACGGACAAATATTTTTAGAGTCTAATTTGTTTAACTCAGGTATCAGACCTGCGATCAATGTAGGTATATCTGTAAGTCGTGTGGGTGGTAATGCACAAATTAAATCAATGAAAAAAGTAGCGGGTACACTCAAACTTGATCAGGCATTGTACCGAGAAATGGAAGCCTTCTCTAAATTTGGTGGCGATTTGGATGCGGCTACTAAGTCAATTCTTGATAAAGGAGCTCGTAATGTGGAGATATTGAAACAAGGTCAGTTTTCACCATATAGTGTAGAGAAACAAGTAGCTATTATTTATTTAGGGACCAATGGTTTATTAAACAGTGTGCCTGTAAAAAATATTAAAGCGTTTGAAGAAACCTTCTTGCATGAAATGGACAATAAAATGCCTAATTTATTAGCAGAATTTAAAAAAGGAAATTTACCTGAAGATGGCATCAACAAAATGGTTGAAATGGCTAATCAATTGATTCCTCAATTTTCAAAATAATACTTTTCGTACTAAACACCTGTATCAGTCAGGTTAACAATTATGATAAAAAAACCTCCTTCACGGGAGGTTTTTTTATGCTTAGCGACAACTTGTAAGAGTTTGAAGTGAAAATATATTGCTATCAGTTGTGTCACTCAAATATCAACGAAATATAATACCAATTATAATTTAGTCCGATAACTAAATTATAATTTTACAATTGTAAATACCAATATAAAATTTTCATAGTACAAAAGAACGAAGTGAAATTTGGAATATAGAATATTTATAATCGGTATTATAGTTATCATTACATTTAATTGCATTACAAGATTTCTCTCATTCCATAATAATCAATAGCTTGTTGTTTTAAAGGGTTGGTACTCCACTCTTCCCATTCACAAGTATAGGGATTATATCCGCATTTGAGGGGTGCAGAGTATATATCATTTGGATTTTCGATATATGCTCTACAATCTGTACAAATATGCCTAAATTCACAATCCTTACATTTCGTTATCTCATCCTTCTTAATATGCCATACTTTCTGAAACTCCGGATCATTTACCACATCTATGAGTTTGGTATCCCGTATGTTGCCATAACATTTAGCCATGCTAGGGCAGTTTTTAATCTGGCCGTTAACGTCTATAGATATTTTCCGATTAAGACATGTGTTAAACGAAAGTGATTCTGTAAAGTGTGATAGATTTACTGCGAATAGTTTAGCACTAATTAGACCACAAATACATTCAGATGAAAAATCTTCAGATATATAATTAATTACGAATGAATTTAATATAATACTGTGTGAACGTGATGGTGAACTATAATAAGTAATTTCACCAATACTCGGGCATGAAGAAAAAAGATCAGTAAAATTGATATCTTTCACATATATGTTATACTCTAAAAACAATTGAACAAACAAGAAATCCTGAGATTTAATTAATCGTATCAAATTAAATAAAGTTGTATTCGGCATGTTTCTAAAGCGGCTTCTAATTTGCAAGTATTTACAATTCAAATTAGAAAGTTCAATAAAAATTTTCTCTAAATAATTTATATTTTTGTCACTTAGGTCAATTACTGAATTTTGCACTGTTGAAAAATCACACCAATAATTATCACTTTCCTTAAACATAGACAAAATTTTTTTGTTATCAATTTGAATAATCAGATTATGCTTGATGAGAAAAATGAAATAAGATATTACGGTATTATAGTTATCCAAATCATAGTAATCTAAAACATTGCAAATTCTTTTCCCATCAAACTTCCTTAATAGTATAATTAGATCTTTTGGCACTACAAAATAATTAAAATTTTGTGTATCAATTATAATACTACGACTGATACCATCAACAATTTTACAAACTCCAAGAACTTTAAAATAGTTTGATTTATTTAATATCATAAGTAAATATTCTCGAATTCAATTTATAGTTTGGTATATGTTTTAAAAGTGTTCCGTATTTGGATTTCGACACCTTGATATTTAAATTTTTATTCTCTAAACTAACATTATCGTAATCCAATAGCTTAAAAATTAAGGGAAGGCTTGATGTATTTAAAAATTTTTTATAATGACGTTTGTTCATAAAAATACTTTGCTATTAATTTTTCTAAATTTAGATTGCAAATTCTACTAAGATGGCCAAATTGACCTATTGGATTGATTTCTAAAAAACAAAAATCACCATTCTTATTCACAAGCAAATCTACTGATCCGCTTTGAATTTTTAATTGTTTAACTAATTTCACAAGTTTACTAGAAATACCTTTAGGTAATATAAATGGTGAGTAGCGAACCTTGTTAGCTTTTTCGCTTTTTTTAATATCGACTGTATCCTCAGAATTTATTATAACCATAGAAAACACTTTATCAAAAAGAACAAAAGCTCTTATTTCAAATAATTTATCAAAATATTCCATAAAAAGGCAGGGAGGAAATTTATTTGGAATATTTTTTATAAAGGAATTGTCAATTTTTTTTGTATAGTATTTGTAAAATATGTCTTCTATTTGAAAAAAAACACCTTCACTAAAATTCTTTAGGACAATCCCTTTAGGTTTGTTACTAATATAAAAATTCCTTAAGTCAAATTTAGAATTAGTTACTAGAAATTTTGGAATAACTAATCCTAGATAAGATGCTTCTGTTAAAACATCTAATCTATTAATAGAATTACCCCAAAAACTACCAATTTTTGCAGAAATATTTTCAATTGTAGTATAAATATAAGACAAGCTAGATCTCCTTTCAGCTTCCAGAAAATTTTGTAATAAATAATCATTTGGACCAAAAATATAATTTAATTTTTCTAAAGTCAATTCTCCACGTCGATACCAAAAACCTTTGATTTTTGTGCTACATATTTCCTCCCCATTTACCATTAAAATAAAGTTTTTGATACTAAAATTCTTAAACTCAATTTTCGTTTCAGGTGTTATTACTTTGAAATTTAATTTATAATAACACAACCAATATATAACATGTGTTGTTGTAAAATCTGTACAATCTGAAAAAATAATTACCATATCACTTCTGTTATTTTTATAGCTCCAATTTTATCAATTTTATATATTACTTCATCTAGTTGAATGATTTTATAAACTTTATTATCTGCAAAAACTATTGGTTGGATATCAAATTTTATTTGATCAGATGATACCCCAAAAAATAGTAAGATTGATTTAATTGTCAAAAATTTCAAAGCTGTAATACATGAAAGTGAATTATTAGAATTTGAAATTATTTTAATTGTAGATTTGGTAAGGTTAAGAAAACAAGACAAAGAATATAATTGAGCAATTTTCACTTTATTACTAGTTTTGACATTAAGACTAGGCAAACGACCATAACCGAATAATTCTGATGGAAAATACTTAATATAATTAAATTCGTAATTCAAGAACTCCCCTAATGTTAATTCCCCTTTTTCATATGATTTTAATAGAAAACATCTGACACTATCTGCTATTATTGGATCTGTATGAATCTGATGAATTAGGAATACAAATAAATTTAATTTCATACTGAAGAGGCCTGATTCATTTGGTTTAATAGTTTCTAAATAAAAATATGAAGGCCACTTTGCATTTTTATTCAAAAATTTCCAAAAAACAATAGAATTTATAGAATCATTAATTATTTGAAAAGATTGGTTTTTATTAATTAAATCAGCATTTAGGCTTCTATAAAACTGGTCTCTATCTTTTAGCTGTGAAATAAATAATTTAATGTTATTCTGAGCATAAACTTTTTCATTTTTATATACGTTTTGATTTTCTATAATATCTATAGGAACTCCTAATAGTATTAATGATGATAATATTTTGGATTTTAGTAAACCACTTACTTTATTTGTCAAAGTAAATGAATATAAAAGTCTCAAATGATCTGGATCACTTTCTTTTAAAATAAGTTCTACAACACTGTCAGCATATTCAACATTGTATTGAAGATATTCAAATAGTTTTATACTATTTTTAAATCTTAAAATGTCAGAAAAGGGATATTTTACATTTTGAAAATACGAAATTGCAGTGACTTTAATGGTTAATACCATTAAAATTAAATTAAATAATACTATTCGGTAATATTTTTTTTTTACAATATTCATATTAATACATTTACGAACGCGTTAAATTAATTTCATTTAAAGCTATCTAAAAGCAATAAAAATGCTTTTTAATTACCATGGAATGTTCGTGTATAACCATCATATGTAACTTGAGCCCACCAATCACAATCATACATATAATCTTTAGCATTTGAAACATTGAATGAAATTATACCACCTCCTAGGCTAACTGAGGTATTACCAGTTCCAGAACAAGTAGATATTTCACCATTGTAACTAAAACCTGATCCATTATAAGTACCTCCTCCTGATATAGGTATTTGTAACCCGATTGGATTTGAATCATCATTTTTATTAGGTATTACTCCACCCAATTTAAATGCCCTAAATTTTGAACCACTTAATGATTCCAATTTATTTTTTATCATAAAATATTTTTTTTGTGTTTTAATAATTAATAATTCCAGTTTATGCCATTCATGATAATGCTAAAGGTATCTGCATTTTCGGTTGAAACAGCTAATATATATCCTGTTTTAAAAATGAGACTGTAATTGACAGTTCTATTTATCGTAGAAGGTACAATTGCCGTTTGGGTAGATGCCGCTATAGGTATTTCTGTAAATAAGTAATAATTACCGCCTCCATTTGTAATAAATAGCCTTATCATACCCTGTGAAGTACTTGCTTGCCCTTTTATATGTATAGTATCCAGTGTAGTTCCTTTTAATGATGCAGTTATAATATCTTGTATGGTACCTGTACCATCTAGGTTTGGGTTAGCTGTGCTTATTAGGCCTAGTCCATTATTGGCATATCGCTTCATATGGTCGCAACAAGCAGGTGTAGCTGGGTATACCCAATCGAGTCCTTCAGCTATAATGTTAAATGATTCTGCATTTTCGGTGGACACATAAAGTTTCGTACCTGTAGATAGATTTAATTCAATTGATATTCTCGTTTCGAAAGAAGGTTCAACAGCAGTAGGCGTCATTGCAGGTACAAGTACTTCCTGCAACAGTTGAGTACCTGTAGAGTCGTTCAAAAAAAAGCGTATCATCCCTTGAGTAGTTGCTTGGGTAGCTTTTATGATTATTGAGTTGATGATAGTGCCATTTGCCGAGCCAGTCAGTAATAATGCAGTGGCGCCTGTACCATCGAGGTTTGCATTTGCCGTAGCAATATTAACCATACCTGTGTTGGCACTAAGCTCGGAAAAATCTGTAAAATTGAATGTAGTTTCCATATGTTGATTAGGTTTAAAAAGTTTATTAATGATTTGTAAATTCAAAATTAAAATTTTGTTTTTGACAAAAAAAAAAAAAAACATTACTTTAACATTTTTTTAATATATACAATTATAACTTTTAATTTGTACTCTTTATGCCAAATGTATTTAACAAGTAGTCCGAAAAATTTCGGTATAATTCCCACACACATTACATTTAAGCTAATAACAAATGGACTACCTTTAATGTGTAGTTGGTAGTATATCATTTTTCATAGCCAATTTTAACCCTGATGAAAATCTAATTACAAGCAAAATAATGTTATTGTTGGTATAAGATAAATGAATTTTAGGGGTTTATATGGTTAATACTGATTACCCATTTTGACGCCTATTGATTATATTTCCAACGATAAATTATAAATAGTATAAGTACGATAAGTTAAAATTTAATCTGTGTAGGTATTATTGCAACATTTTTAAAATTTCAATGCAAAATATATTTTAAATAAGTTGCTTTACTCTACGATTGATTATTTTTCAGATAAGGTTGATTGTCTGCTCTTAGAGAAAAAGGGCATTAAGTAATGAGTTGAAAAGGGTAGAATCTCACTAAAAATTAGCACATCATCTTTGGATACTAAATTTTTGAACCCTGCGTTCTTCACTGTCAATAAGTTCAAATAAATACATCCCCGCACTGCAATGACTGATGTCAAATTGTATTTCATTGGCGCCATTTTGTGTAACCATTGATTTACTGGCTACTTTTTGCCCAAACAAATTGTATACATTTGCTACAATGTCTTTGTTACCTTCATAATACACATAGGTTGTAAAATAATCACTCGCAGGTATGGGATAAATAAGAAAGGTAGGCTTGTCTTCTGCAGGCAATGGGTTGCTTTCTTTAAATGGACTGGCGCTGGTTTCAATTTGTAAAGCATAACAATTGATATCTGAAAAAGCCCCATTATACCCTTTTACCCGTATATGATAGGTAAGCGGTCCATTATAGACTGAGTTGTGAACAATCTCTTCATTTGATATACCACCTGCTTGTGAAGTTTTGATTAATCCTCCCCTCATGTTATAAAAGTAAATGTCATAATCATTGGGCAAATCAGTCATGGTGATACGTACATTTCTTTTTTCTTCCGATACTTCAATTCTATAATAGTCATTATCAACCGAACTAAATATCATTGAACGGGAAGTGGTGTCATTGGGTATATACACTGCGGTTTTTAATGTATTGTTGGCTTCATAATTATTGGTACACACAATGATGGGTGCAGGCATCGTGCTGAATGTTTGTATCGCACTATAAGGGCTTATACCCAATGTACATACCGATTGTATTTGAAACTCATACAGGGTATTCTCTGCCAAATCAGCTAAGGGTATATCATTCACTGCAGTGCTTAATACATTCCAACTGGTATCTGACGATTTTTTAAACAACACATTATATGAAGTCGCATTGGGTGTGTTATCCCATTGAATTTGAGCCTCATGTACCTGTACATTCATAACCACCGCATTGGTAGGTATGCCACAGCTTATTTGGGGTGTTGGGGCATTGCCTCCTTGTGAACTTAATAGCGAAAACCTTGCACCACCTGGTATAAACATGGCATCTATCCTTGATTTTTGCCCCATGGTAAACATCGTCATCGCAATATCATCTGTATAATCCATATAATTCATAAACATATCTCCAAAAGGGGTATTATTGCATGAAATACGTGGATAGGTCGGAACACCTGTATTTTGCGCCCCTTGATTGGGGGTATCTTCTACTAAATCGGTTCCATTGCAATTGCCTCCATCATCGCCCCAAATATGAAATAAGTTGAGCCAATGTCCAATTTCATGGGTGGTTGTTCGCCCTTTATTAAATGGAGCCAATGCTGCCCCTGTAGTGCCAAATGCTTTGTATGATATTACAACACCATCGGTAGCAACCGGACCACCTGGAAATTGTCCATAACCAAGCAAACCACCACTCAGCCGACAAACCCAGATATTTAAATATTCACCTGATGGCCAGGCACTTTTACCACCCGTCAGACTGTTTTTTACATTATTGTTGGCCGAAAAGGAAGTTGTGGTGGTATAGGTTCTGGTAATCCCTGTTGTAGAATCCCCATTGGGGTCTCTCTTGGCCAATACAAATTCAATTTGACAATCGGCAGCCATCGGTTGAAACGCCCCAGGGGTATTTGCAAAATCAATATTTAATTTTCTAAAATCTTTGTTTAAAACAGCAATCTGAGAAGCGATTTGCGCATCGCTGATATTTTGAGGCCCCAAATTATATACCACATGTACTACTACAGGTATGGTAATGACCGTTCTGCTTTTTTTATGTGGCTGTTGCAGATATTGTGCAATTTGCGTTTCAATCAACTGACGTTGCATCCCAATAGAAGGATCTGCTAATTCAAGTTGTTGCATATACTCAGTGGTGCCACAGGTTCTATGTTCAATATCTTGTGCTTGAAGTGTAGTTTGTAACAATAATATAAAAATGACAAGGTACAATTTATTCATCTTACACTGTTTTGTATAAGTGTTAAAACAAACTTAGTGCCAAATGAATTTATACAAAATCATTATACATATATATATTTAATATATTATATAATGTGAATTTGTAATGATTTGTTTATGAATAGCTTTAATGAGTTGTAGCAGCATACATTTTTTCAATAATTTCTACAACTTTTTTACCTTCTTGGGCATTGGTCATCACATGTTCGGTGCCTTGCAGGTGTTTTATCACATTATTGATGACCCGATCATGGTTACTCATGCTCCCTTGATACTTGCCATAATCATTTGATTTAGCTTCTATTTTAATTTCTGGCAAAATGGTATTATTGATTTGTTGGTATTCGATGGTATTAAGATACTGACCACCAATTTTGACTGTACCATTTGCTGCAAGAATGGTAAATGCCCCTTCCATATTTTTTTCATAACTGCAAGTCGAAAAATTGAAATTGACAATAGCACCCCCCATGGTTTGCATAAAAAAACTGCCTGTATCTTCTATCTCTATATAAGGATGGTTAAAATTGTGGAGTATGCCCTGACAGTTTTTTACATCGCCAAACAAGTAATAAAGAATATCGACAAAATGACTAAACTGTGTAAATAAACAACCTCCATCTTGTGATTTTTTTCCACGCCATGGGCTTTCATTATAATAGTATTCGTTTCGATTCCAAAAGCAATTGACGTTCACCATATAGATATCACCAAGTATATGTTCGTCTATCAGCTTTTTCACCTGTTGCACCGGTTCATTATACCTATTTTGTTTTACAACATAAATGGTTTTATTCATCTCGTTTGCCACCTGTATCATTTCTTCACATTGTATCGAACTGATTGCCATCGGTTTTTCGCATACTACATGTTTGCCACTTTGCAACGATTGTATGGTATGCATATGATGCAAATAATTAGGGGTGCATACATTGATAACATCAGCATCACATTCTTGTAAAAACAACGTGAAATCGGTATACCTTTTTACAGATGCAGGCAATGTATCATCAAAGGCAGTATCTACACAATCGCACACGGCAGTCAGGGTAGCTTCAACATTCGCTAATATATGTTGGGCATGTCGTTTACCAATATTTCCATAGCCTATGATGGCAAATTTTATTGTACTCATGATATGATCAAATCGCCTGACTCGTTTAGTTTCAGCTTTTTTTCGTCTAACAAAAACCGTATGATTTTCATTGTTTTTTCTACTTCGTTGCTCCGTAGGTTTTTACAAAAGGTTGGCACATGCAGGCTTTTATGAAACGAAATATGTTGCAAAATAGTATTTTTTATGCGAACAAATTCATCCGCCTGCAAAGTCTTTTTATAGGCCAGGCAATTGTCACAAATTTTGCAATCATCTTCAATTTTTTCACCAAAAAAAGCAATGAGGTGTTTTGCTTTGCAGGTATGTCGGTTTGTGATAAAGTCAATCATAAAATGGACCCTTTCTTCATACCTTGCTTTGAGCGTAGCCATCAATTGCATATCGATTTTTAAAAACATCAAGTCTACCCGATCATGCAGATAAGTGATTTGCGGATTACTTCTTCGTTGGCGATAATCGATCATATGATGCTTATGCAATTGTTGCAATATATGATGAATATAATCTGTAGACACCTGTGCTTTTTGGGCCATCAAAAATTCATCGATAGGTATGTAGTGATTCCAAATACCTCCATACATCCGTAGCAATAATTTCAATATTTCGTCATAGTCAGGTAATCGTTCTTCAAACAGGGTAACGGCCTCCTTACTTGCTATAACACTTACCTTCGAAGGCATATAAACACTTTCACTGATGGCCCAAAAACCTTGTTGCTCCAGTATTTTGATACTGCTTAAAGTTTCGATTACCTGATGGTCAAATTTTTTACAAAAGTCTGAAATTTCAAAATCAAACACCGATTCATTGCCACTGCCAATGCCTACTTCAAAGTAGTAAGCCAAAGATTGATATATTTCCTTGATGGTATTTAAGGGTGGATATTTTTGTTCAATACCCAATTTCAACGCTTCAATATCTTTTTGGTTATACAATACCACCGCATACGATTTGAGTCCATCACGCCCTGCCCTACCCATTTCCTGATAATAGGCTTCTGGTGTATCAGGGATATCAAAGTGTATAACACATCGTACATCTGCTTTGTCTATTCCCATTCCAAAAGCATTGGTACATACAATGGTTTCAGTATGATTGCTTAACCAGCTATCTTGTTTTTTATTACGCACTTCTTGGGCAAGTCCCGCATGATAATAGTCGGCGCTAAACCCATTGCTTATCAGAAGCTCCGCAATTTCTTTGGTTCTTTTTCTGTTTTTACAATATACAATCTTGGTCCCTTTTACTTTCTCCACAATATCTAAAAGCTTTACCATCTTGCTTTCCACTTCGAGGGTACTGATTGAGAGATTGTCTCTTTTAAACGTCGAAAAAAAAGTCTGACCATTTTTAAAGGCCAATTTTTCTATAATGTCTTTTTGCACAAAAGGGGTGGCGCTGGCACTCAGTGCAATAACCGGCACGCCAGGTATCATCATTCTAATAGCAGCTATTTCAAGATAGGGAGGACGAAAATCATATCCCCATTGCGAAATACAATGTGCCTCATCGATAGCGAGTAAACTAATTTTCCAATGGGGGAAAAAATCGAGAAACAAGTTTGACTTTAATCGTTCTGGTGAAACAAATAAAAACTTAAAAGCGCCTTCCGTCATTTTTATATAGACCTGTTCCACCTCATCGCTACTCATACCCGTATGCACTATGGCGCAGGAGATGCCCCTTTTTTTTAAACCCAAGGCCTGATCTTTCATCAGGGCAATCAATGGCGATACCACAATGCATGCACCTTGTAACAACAAAGCGGGTATCTGATAACAGATTGACTTACCCGCACCTGTAGGCAATATAGCCAAGGTATCATTGCCTTCTAATACATGTTGTATAATGCTTTCCTGCAAAGGCCTGAAACATGGGTATTGCCAGTATTTTTGTAATATGGAAAGAGGGGTATGCAAATCTATGCGAATGTAAAAAAGTAAAATGAATTAGTAATGAAATAGCACACGGATTTAGCAGATTAGAATGATTTGAATGACAGGGGGGGAACATAATGGGGAACACGGATTTTATAGATTGAAATGATTTACACGGATTTAGTAGATTAGAATTATTGTAACAGATTGCGAATCGGAACACGGATTTTATAGATTGAAATGATTTTCACCGATTGATTTCAGAAAACTGCTTAATTCGATTTATAATTTCTTATCTTCACATAGGCCATTTTAAAAATGAAAAAAGTACTCTTAATTATTCTGGTGTTTGCAAGTGTGAAATCATTTTCGCAGAATGCTTATACGCCGATGAATTTTGATACGAGTTGCTACTGGATTAATGATTTACTTATTTATTTTGGGGGCGCTACCTGCAGTGGCACTTTAGTGACTTATATCGAAAAAGATACACTGATCAATACACAGCAATATTTTAAAATGACAACATATGCAACAGATTTAGGTATCGGAGGTAATTGTGCAATGGGGTTTAATGGTTCATTGTATATAAGAGAGGATACAAGTAATCGCATTCTATTTAAATATGTAAATGGGAATACAGATGATACTTTGTTGAACTATCATTTAAATACTGGCGATATATTAAAAATAGGAATTGGCAACTTTCAAATTGATTCAGTGAGTATAGATACTGTCAATAATATACCTAGAAGGATACAATGGTACCATACCATTTTTGGATATCAACAGGCAACCCTTGAAGGCATTGGCAATACAATGAATTTTCCGTATGCATATTATGGCGAATGGGATACGCCTTATTTTCAACTTCGATGTTATAGCAAAAATGGCATTACCCTTTATGGCTCAGGTAATTGTATAAAAACAGCGCCCGTGTCGAGTTCTGCTATTGATAAAAACAACTTATCAGTTCAGGTGGCCGATCAAAGAATTACGATAACAAATATCAACACCCCCTGTACGTTGAATGTTTATGATCTTTTAGGCAATCAGGTATATCGCAAACAAATAGTAGATGATCATTATACAGTAGATTTGTCAACCCTTTTGCAAAATGGTTTTTATCTTATTTCAGTAGTTAATACAAAGAGTCATTATACTTTAAAGATGGTTGTAAAATAAAATTCAATTTATTTCTTATCTGGTTAAAAAAAAAGCGACACATCCGTATCGCTTCTTTAAATTTTTTTTAAACTGGTATTTATTTTACGGTTTCAGCGCCTTCAATCAGCACAATCGTTTTGTTGTTATTCATTTCCACAAAACCACCTTCAATATTATATACTTCCTGGGTTGTTTTGTCTTTTAGGATCTTTAATTGACCTTTTCCTAAGGCCGCCACAATAGGTGCATGATTGTCGAGCAATTCAAAATAGCCTTGCACACCAGGTAGCACTACGCCCATGATGTCGCCATTAAATATTTTTCTTTCGGGGGTTAGGATGTCTAAATGCATAATAAGTAGAAAGTATTTAGTAGAAAGTAGAAAGAGGGTTGACTTAAAGATTTATAAAATTTGGTCGCTGTCTTTGATTTTCTGTGTTTAATTTTTTTTGTTTTTTATATTTCAGTAGAAAAAGGGTTGACTTAAAAATTTATAAAATTTGGTCGCTGTCTTTGATTTCCTGTGTTTATTTTTTTTTATATTTAAATAGAAAGAGGTTAACTTAAAGATTTATAAAGGCCCACTAACATTTTTTGTACTTCTTGTATTTGTTTTATTATTTTATTTAAATCGTCATTATTAATATATCCAAATTCATTTGCCAATATTATTTGTGTTTCTAATTCATACGATGAACCGAGAGATATTGTTAAAAAATGTTTTAGCTCATTATTTCCTGTTCGCCCACAACCTTCTGCAATATTTGATGGAATAGATATCGCACTTCTTTGCATTTGACTTTTTAATCCATATTTTTCATCCGCGGGAAAAGTGCTTGTCATTATATAAGTAGTTTTCGAAACTTCCATCCCCTTCTGCCAAACTATCAAATCTCTGAAATTATGAACTTTCATCTATCTCTCAATCTTTTGACTTTCTACTTTCTACTTTTGACTCTTGACTAATTCTTCGCTGCTTCCATCATCTTCTTCCCTTTTTCAATCGCATCGTCTATGCTACCTACAAGGTTAAAGGCGGCTTCAGGATATTGATCAACTTCGCCATCCATGATCATGTTGAAACCTCTGATGGTTTCTTCGATCGGTACCAACACCCCTTTCAACCCTGTAAACTGCTCAGCCACATGGAAAGGTTGAGAAAGGAAACGTTGTACTTTACGTGCACGAGCCACCGTCATTTTATCTTCTTCGCTTAATTCATCCATACCAAGTATCGCAATGATATCTTGTAATTCTTTATATCGTTGTAATATTAATTTTACCCTGTTTGCTGTATTGTAATGTTCATCACCTACGATAGCTGCTGTCAAGATACGTGATGTAGAATCTAAAGGATCTACCGCTGGATAAATACCTAAATCAGCAATTTTACGACTCAATACGGTAGTCGCATCTAAGTGAGCAAAGGTGGTAGCCGGTGCCGGATCGGTCAAATCATCTGCAGGTACATATACCGCTTGCACAGAGGTGATAGAACCATTTTTAGTAGAGGTGATACGTTCTTGCATCAAACCCATTTCAGTTGCAAGGGTTGGTTGATAACCTACCGCTGATGGCATACGACCTAACAAGGCCGATACTTCAGAACCTGCTTGGGTGAAACGGAAGATATTGTCGACAAAGAAAAGAATATCACGTCCTTTGCCAGTACCATCACCATCACGATAGTATTCAGCTACCGTCAAACCTGACAAAGCCACACGTGCACGCGCTCCGGGTGGTTCGTTCATTTGTCCAAACACAAAGGTTGCTTTACTATCTTTCAAGCCTTCCATATCTACTTTATCTAAATCCCATCCACCTTCTTCCATGCTGTGTTTAAAAGCATCACCATAATTCATGATACCTGCTTCAATCATCTCACGCATCAAATCGTTTCCTTCACGGGTACGTTCTCCTACACCCGCAAATACCGATACCCCACTATATGCTTTTGCAATATTATTAATCAATTCCTGAATCAAAACGGTTTTACCTACACCCGCACCACCAAACAAACCAATTTTACCACCTTTTGCATAAGGCTCAATCAAGTCAATAACTTTGATACCTGTAAAAAGAATTTCAGAGGCTGTGCTCAAATTTTCAAAGGCTGGCGGATTGGCATGTATCGGACGACCACCTGCTTTGGAAGGCTGTGGCAAACCATCGATGGCATCTCCTGTTACATTAAACAAACGACCTTTAATGGCATCTCCTACTGGCATAGCTATCGGAATACCTGTATCTACTACTTCCATGCCTCTTACCAAGCCCTCAGTACCGTCCATTGCGATGCAACGAACACTGTCTTCACCAAGGTGTTGTTGTACTTCCAGGATCAAATCTGCATTGTTTGCTCTTTTGATTTCTAAAGCACTTAAGATTTCTGGCAATTTATTGTCGCCCGGGAAGTGTACATCCACTACCGCACCAATGATTTGTTTGATTTTACCTCTATTTGACATAGTTTTTAGTATTAAAATTCTTTTTTAGAAGAATGTTGTTTTGAAATTTTGCGCAAAGGTAAGGTTTGGAAACTGAAATACAAACTAACAAAGGATTAGTTTTTAGATAAAAAGAAGTTATGAGAATTTATTTAGAGGTCATAGCCTTTTCCTTTCTTCTGCGGTTTTGCGACGCTCCGTTCATCGTTCCTCACTTTATGAAGCTTTTTTTCTGCATTGTAAAATATACCTTAACCCTTCTTATCAGCTCAATTGGGGCTGGTCAAAACATTGCTTCATGCTTTATTTCTTCTCACTTGGCTTCAATATTAATCGAAGTGAACTGTCTTTCGTAATATAGGCCCAACTCCAATTGATAAATATAATGAGTTTGTTTCGAACGCTCAATATCAACATCAAATGCAAAAACATCCATACCAACCATGCGATATAGCCTTTAAATTTTATAAATGGCAAATCTACCACTGCCTTATTTCTACCGATTGTTGCCATTGAACCTAAATCTTTGTATTCAAATTCGGTAATGGCACCTGGTTGCAAGCCCCTTTTGAGATTCCTTGCCAGGTTTTTTGCCTGGTTAATGGCCACATTCGCCAATTGCGGATGTCCCTTGGGGTATAAGGGTGTTTCCATCATGGCGATATCCCCTATTGCAAATAGGCAATCACTCCCAATCACTTGATTGATTCTGTTTACTTTTATCCTATTTCCCTGGCTCATACTTTCAGCAGGTATGCCATTTATAACATTGCCTATAACGCCTGCAGCCCAAATAAGCGTTTTGCTTTTGATACTATTTCCATTACTCAGTTGTATTTCATTGCCATCATAATCTTTTACAAAAACACCTGTTATGA
This sequence comes from Bacteroidota bacterium, assembly GCA_016711825.1. Lineage (GTDB taxonomy): Bacteria > Bacteroidota > Bacteroidia > Chitinophagales > Chitinophagaceae > OLB11. The sequence continues at coordinate 351,744 of JADJSG010000005.1, forward strand.
TTTGCACACCCATGTTTTGCAAATAAGCTTTGGATGCTATTTTGGCATGATCGCTCATGCTGTTTAACGTATGCTGACTTCCTTCAATCAGCACAATATTAAATGTGGAGAAGTCAATACCCGGATAATCTTTAGGTAATATATGTTGTTTGATTTCGGCAAATGCACCTGCTAATTCTACTCCAGTAGGACCGGCCCCAACAATGACGAGATTCATCATGGCTTCTTTTTCATGGGTTTCGGCAGAAATGATGTTTTCAAATGTTTGCAATATATGATTCCGGATGGCAATGGCATCATAGGTTGTTTTGAGGGTAAATGAAAATTTTCGTATATTGTCATTTCCAAAAAAATTGGTTTTACAACCCACTGCAATAACCAGATAATCAAACATAAAATCACCCACTGTTGTCAATACTTTGCCTTCACTTGCTTGTATTTCAATAACTTCAGCAAGCCGAATTTGTATATTTTTTTTGTATTTAAAAATATTTCTAAAAGGAAAGGAAATACTGGCGGGCTCTATCTGTGAGGTGGCTACCTGATAAAACAAGGGCTGAAATTGATGATGATTTATTTTGTCAATCAACAGCACATCAAAAAGGGATGTATCTATTTTTTTTACAAATTCAATGCCGGCAAACCCACCACCAATCACAATTATTTTCTTCTTATCTGTCATTTTAGTTTCTAATTAGTGCGTTTTAGATATATCATTTTACTGAGCGTTTTTCATGAATATTCCAATGACTGCTACATGTATCTGACAAAAGCAAAAATACATGATAAATGTTCGGTATACTATAATAATAAAAAATGGAAGTACAGAAATTGTACTTCCATTTTCAAGATATTGATGATAATTCGATTAGTTTTTCTTAGCGTTTTTAGCTTCTATGCTCAATGTTGCATGAGGCACAGCACGCAAACGGGCTTTGTCGATTAACTTACCGGTATCGCGACAAATGCCATAGGTTTTGTTTTCTATACGCACCAATGCTTGTTCGAGATGTGTAATAAAACTAATTTGACGGCTAGCCAATTGGGTAAATTGTTCTCTATCCATCGAGGCGCTACCATCTTCAATACTTTGGTATTTGTTTTCTGTATCTTCAGTACCGCCTTCATCTTTGCGCATGATTACGCCCTGCAAGTATTGCAATTCGGTTTTGGCAGTTTCTAATTTACGTTGTATTAGCTCTCTAAATTCGATTAAGTCTTCGTCGCTATAGCGATAACTTGGTGATGTGTCAGTTGTTGTATTGTCCAAAATTGATCTTCTTTGTTCGGGTTCGTATTTTTTTAATGCTATTTCGTCTTCGCCTTTTCTTTTCATGTCGGCGGTTTTTCGGTGAGCGATCACTTTGCCACTATCGTTTTTCAGATTGGAGGCTGCAAATGTATTGGTTTTATATACATCTACACGTTTAGGCAGGGTATTGTTACTGCTTGTGATGACTGTTTTTGTAGGACCTGTTTTCTTATCAGCTTTCTTTGGTTTTTCTACTTTTACTTTTTCAATTTTTACTTTTTCTACTTTGGCTGGCTTTTGCTTTTCTATTACTTTCTTATTTTTAGGTTCTACTTTTTCTACGACTTTTTTTGCCACTACTTTTTCAATAGGTTTTTTAGCCGTTGCTTTGGCTACTGGTTTGGCAGTCGCTTTTTTGGCTACAGGTTTCGCAACTACTTTGCTAACGGGCTTGGCTACCACTTTCTTAGCTGCTGGCTTTGCAACAACTTTAGGAGTTGGTTTGGCTGCAACTTTTTTAGGTGCTGGCTTTGCAACAACTTTTTTTGCGCTTGGCTTCACAGCTGCTTTTTTAGCTACTGGTTTCTCTACCTCTTTTTTAGGGGCTGGTTTTGCAACAACTTTTGCTGGGGTCACTTTTTTGGGCGCGCTCTTAACGATTTTTTTAGAAACAGCTTTTTTGGGAGCCGGTTTTTTTGCAGCCATATCCTTTAATTTGTTTTAGTGATAAATACTTTTAATTTGTGATCATTAACCTCTATTTCAGTCCCATCCTGCATTTCAGGTGAAAAACTCAAACTATCGGCTAAAATTTCCGTGCAAATATATGAATAAAAATTATTAAGGGGATTTTTTAACATTTCATAATCTTCTATTAATACAGATATGCGGTCAGTTAATTCAAAATTGCTGTCTTTACGTATTTTTTGAATTTTATTGACTAATTCTCGAGCAAGACCTTCTTCTATCAAAGCGGGTGTTAAATTAATATCCAAGGCCACTGTTAAGCTCCCTTTTGAAGCCACTAATAATCCCGGAATGTCATCAGATGTAATTTCCACATCTGAAAGCAAAATTGTTACGGATTCTCCATCCATTTCAAATACAAAGGATTCCTGTTTTTCCAATTCAGCAATTTGCGCACTTGTCATCAGAGAAATTTCATGGGCAACAGCCTTCATTTTTGCACCCATTCTACTACCCAATGTTTTAAAATTTGCTTTAATTTTCTTTTTAATCAAATCATTATCAGCAGCTATAAATTCAATATCTTTAATATTTAATTCATTTTTAATAATGTCTTCAACCGATCTTATTTTCACCTCCATGCTTGGGTCTATCAATGGAATAATTGCTTTTTGCAATGGTTGACGTACTTTGATGGTTGACTTTTTTCTTAGTGACAGTAATAATGAACAGGCATCTTGTGCAAGACCCATTCTTTGTTCCAGGTCATGATCAATATCATCGATGATTACCAGTGGGAAATCGCATAAGTGTACAGAGGTTTGTGTTTCTCGTTGACTTATCGCATTCAGATTTTTGTAAAGCCAATCGCTAAAGAAAGGAGCAAAAGGGGCAATTAATTTACACAAAGTTTCAAGGCATTCATACAAGGTTTGATAAGCGGCAATTTTATCCGTTTCGTATTCACCTTTCCAAAAACGGCGACGACACAGACGAACATACCAATTACTTAAATGCTGGTCTACAAATTCATCAATAGCTCTGCCAGCTTTGGTAGGTTCATAGTCATCCATATGGGTTTGAACGGTACCTATCAATGTATGTAAAGATGAAATAATCCATCTGTCCATTTCATTTCTTTGGGGTATAGGGATATAGGTTTCTTCAAAAGTAAACTGGTCAACGTTGGCATACAATGCAAAAAAAGTATATGTATTGTATAAGGTATTAAACAATTTTCGCTGGGCTTCTTCAATGCCTTTCAAGTCAAACTTCAAACTATCCCATGGGGAAGCATTGGTCACTAAATACCATCTTGTGGCATCGGCTCCATAGGTATGGATGGTTTCAAAAGGATCTACAACATTGCCTAATCGTTTACTCATTTTATTGCCAAATTTATCAAGTACAAAACCATTGGCAACCACCGTTTTGTATGCCACACTATCAAATAGCAATACCGCCAATGCATGCAGGGTATAAAACCAGCCACGGGTTTGATCAACCCCTTCCGCAATAAAGTCGGCAGGAAAATCCTTGGGCAATGAACGTTGTTGAGGATCAGTGGAAGAAGCTTCAAATGGGAAATGCCATTGTGCATATGGCATTGCGCCACTATCAAACCATACGTCAATCAAATCGGGTTCACGATACATTTTTTGCCCCGATGGTGATTTCAGGATTACCTGGTCGATATATGGCTTATGGACATCCTTGAGTTCCTTTTCAGGACTGTCTTCATGCAACATCGATTTAATTTCTGCAATACTTCCACAGCATATTTCTTCTGTACCATCTTCTGTACGCCAAACTGGTAAAGGGGTGCCCCAAAATCGACTTCGGCTTAAATTCCAATCCACCATGTTTTCGAGCCAATTGCCAAAACGACCTTCGCCAGTTGCTTTTGGTTTCCAGTTGATGGTTTTATTCAGTTCAACCATTCGTTCTTTTACCGCTGTTGTGCGAATAAACCAAGCATCTAAGGGATAATAAATAATGGGTTTGTCAGTGCGCCAACAATGAGGGTATGAGTGTTCATATTTTTCTACTTTAAACGCCTGCCCTCTCTTTTTCAGTTCAATAGCGATGTCTACATTGACGTCCTGATAGTTTTTTTCATCTTTGTAATTTTTTACATATCGCCCACTGTATTCACCTGTTCCTTCTATAAATTTACCTTCACGGTCAACTAAGGTGATGATTCCTAGATTGTTTTTTTGACCTACCTTATAATCATCTGCACCAAAAGCAGGAGCTGTATGTACGATACCTGTGCCGTCTTCAGTAGTTACAAAGTCGCCACATATCACTCGAAACGGATCTCCGCCTGAAAGGCTTGCCTGATTACTTTCAAAAGGCAATAGTTGTTCATAACGAATTCCTTCAAGTTCAGAACCTTTAAACATACCCAATACAGAGTAAGGAATCACTTTCGACTCGGCAGTATAGGCCTCAAAGTCAGCATTTTCAGCTTCATCTTTAAAATATTTTGCAAGCAATAATTCGGCAAGAATTACATATTGTAGCTTATGTGTATAAGGGTTATAGGTTTTTACCAATACATAGTTGATATTGGGTCCAACGGTTAAGCCAAGGTTTGAAGGCAGGGTCCAGGGTGTGGTTGTCCATGCCATGAGGTAAATTTCATCAATAGCAAGGGCACAGTTAATGCTTGACAATATTTGTTGACAATCATTCTCTGACATTTTAAAAAGTACCGTTGCACTTGTGTCTTTTACATCTTTGTAGCAACCGGGTTGATTTAGTTCGTGCGAACTCAAGCCAGTACCTGCGGCGGGAGAGTATGGCTGTATCGAAACTGATTTATATAAATAATCCTTTTTGTGCAATTCTTTCAAACACCACCAAAGGGTTTCGATATAATCATTTTTATAGGTCACATAGGGGTCATTTAAATCGACCCAATACCCCATTTTTTCGGTGATATCGTCCCATTTATCTTTAAAACGAACAACAGCTTCTCTACATTTCTGGTTGTATTCTTCTACGGTAATCTTTACACCAATATCTTCTTTGGTAATCCCTAGTTCTTTTTCCACACCCAATTCGATGGGTAAGCCATGGGTATCCCATCCTGCTTTTCGATTGACCTGAAACCCTTGCATGGTTTTGTACCTGCACACCATATCTTTCAAGGTTCTTGAAATGACATGATGAATACCGGGCATGCCATTGGCACTTGGTGGTCCTTCATAAAAAACAAATGCTGGTTTACCATTTCGATTTGCAACACTTTTTTCAAAGGTATTTTCTACTTTCCAATCGTTTAAAATGCTTGCTTCTAAAGTTGGTAAATGAAATTGTTTGAGAATACTATATTTTTTATCAGCCATGATTTTTCAAAATGGGTGCAAAGGTAGGAAATTAGTAATTAGTTGTGAATATTTAGTAATGAGTATATTGGGAATAGGAATTATACTGAGGTGATTTAAATAATTACCCATTATTTTAATAGCTTAGTGCGCGAAATGCCGATTGAAATCATGCTTAACGATCGAACCATGAACGATTAACTGTTTCACATCTGTAAAGAACAAAATTTTTGAAACCAATTTGCAAAGCATGATTGCCTAAAAATATTAACTTTGTCATGTAATAAAAAACAAAAAAAGAAATGAATAGAATAATGGTTTTAATAAGCCTTTCAGATAATGGTATCAGTACGATAAAATCAAATCCATCATTACCTGTAAAAGAAATGGAATATGTGAATCAATGGAAGCAAGAAAATATTTTAGAGAGTTTTTTTATTTCAGTAACAAAAAAAGACGCTGTTTTAATATTTCAAAATTTGGATACAATAAAAGCAAAAGAGCTGATTGAATCCCTACCTTACTTTCCTTTTATGGAAAAAATTGAATACCATAATTTGGATAAACAGTTTTAATAACAAAGGCACATTTAAGATATTTCAAAGGAAACTTGTTTAAATGCAATGTGTGGAGGCATTATGCCGATATTTTTCAAACTAAGTGGTCATTACATTTGTAAAACCCAAGACTTTGAATTTGAAAGCTAACAAGATTCAAAAAGAGTGTGCACAACTATCTTAGTTGCATTGTAACCTTTCGCAACAAATTCAGGCGCAAAATCCGGGTTAAAAAAAATTTGTGAAAGGTATTACGAGAGCAAAGTTTTAACCATGGCAGAGATAGCCTTGCCATCTGCTTTTCCGGCCAGTTGTTTAGAAGCAACGCCCATCACTTTACCCATATCGGCAGCTGTACTTGCACCTACTTGATTGATAATGGCTTGCAAGGCTTCACGTAATTCATTTTCATCCATTTGTTTGGGTAAATATTTTTCTATCAATTCAAGCTCTTCACGTTCTTTGAGGGCTAAATCTTCACGATGCTGGGTTACAAAAACTTCCAAAGAATCTCTTCTTTGCTTGGCTAATTTTTGTAAAATTTTTATTTCATCATCTTCGGTCAGGTCGCCTTGTTTTCCATCGGCTGTTTTAGCAAGCAATATCGCTGATTTAATGGCTCTTAAACCACGAAGGGCTGCTTCGTTTTTAGCCAACATAGCGGTTTTTATTTCTGTGTTGATTGTAATTTCTAAAGACACGGTTTTGTTTGTTTTAAAGTTAATGAGTTGCTTATTATAAATGACTTGCAAAGGGCTAAAGGGGATCTTTACAGATTTCGGATTGCATCCTTTGGCTTTACTATTTATATATTTTATTACTTTCTACTATTAATCTCATCCCTGATATGAGCCGCCTTGATATAATCTTCGGATTCTAGTACATCATTGAGTTGTTTTTGCAATTCAGCCAATGACAATTTTTTAAGATCTGACTCAACGGTACCAATTTTTACTTTCGCCTTTTTATCGGTTTCTTTTGCTGCTTTTTTAGGTGTTGTTTCATCCATTTGCAAACCAGCTGAATCTAAAATAGATTCGTAGGTATAAATAGGGGTATCGAACCTTACGGCGAGTGCCAAAGCATCCGAAGTACGTGAATCTATTTCGATGGTTTCGTTGCCCGTTTGACAAATTAATTTGGCATAAAAAATCCCTTCATTGATTTTGTGTATCAATACTTCCACCAATTGTAATTGGGTAGCCAACATCATATTTTTCATCAAATCGTGTGTAAGCGGTCGTGTTGGTTGCATGTTTTCGAGTGCAACGGCTATGGCTTGTGCTTCAAAGCCCCCTATCACGATTGGCAGTTTACGTACCCCATTTACCTCACCAAGTACTACAGCATATGAATGTGCTTGTGTTACAGAGTGTGATAAAGCCACTATTTCCAATTCTAATTTTTTACTGCTCATAATTTGCGTTGCAAAGATAAAAGAATTTTTTAACCTTGTTGTGAAGCTTTCATTTTTTTAAATGCCGCGGTTAATTTAGGTACGATTTCGAAAGCATCGCCCAAAACCCCATAATCTGCCGCTTTGAAAAATGGTGCTTCTGCATCTTTATTGATTACTACTATTGTTTTAGAACTATTGACACCTGCTAAATGTTGAATAGCACCACTGATACCAACGGCTATATATAGATTTGGTCGTATGGTACCGCCAGTTTGTCCCACATGCTCATGATGTGGACGCCAGTGTGAGTCTGCAACAGGTCGTGAACAGGCCAGGGTAGCCCCTATACTACCAGCCAGCTCTTCAAGTATACCCCAATTTTCGGGTCCTTTCAAACCTCTACCACCACTCACTACAAGTTCTGCCTCACCCAAAGGTACAATACCCTGTACTTTGTTTTCACTAATCACTTTTACGGCGAAATCAGTAGAAGCAAAATCAATTGTATGATTGCTCACTGTAGCAGTGGCAGTTGTTTTATTGACTCCATAGGCATTGGGTGTCAAAGAAATGACTTTGATAGCCGACTTGATTTGCACAAATGCAAAAGCTTTACCAGAGAAAACTGATTTTTTGACAACAAAACCCTGACTTAAATCGGGTAAAGAAACAGCTCCAGCGACTAATCCTGCTTTGAGTTGTGCCGCCACTCTGGGGGCAACGGCTTTAGCCGTGTTATTGTTTGAAAATATGATTATATCGGCTTGTTGTGCATTGGCTATGGAACAAATCGCTTTAGCACATGCTTTGGCCTCTAATTTGTTGAGACGGGCATCGTTTACATGCACTACCTGCTGTGCCCCATAGTTGCCCAGGGTTTCAAGGCCTGAAGCCTCACCCAATACTACGGCACACACTTGTGCTCCAGTACTTTGTGCAATGTTGGCTGCATAACTGATGGCTTCGTAAGCTGCTTTTTTAAATATTCCGTTTTGTTGTTCTGTATAAACTAATATCATGTTTTAACGCTTTAATTGTTTGTGATTATAAACGAGCTAATGCTAACCATTTATAAGTATTTTATTGAATTGGATGTGTTTGTTTTAAATAACTTTTGCTTCTTCATGCAATAATCTAACCAATTCATCCATTTGATCGGGATCTATCATCTTCACGCCTTGTTTTTGAAGAGGTGTTTCATAGGCTATGATTTCAGTTAAAGAATCAGCATTGGAAGGAGGTACCACTTTTAAAGGTTTGGTACGTGCAGCCATTATACCACGCATATTTGGAATTCGTGCTTCTGACATTCCTTTTTGACATGATATAACCAAGGGCAAAGGGCATGTATTGCTTTCTTCGCCGCCTTCAATTTCGCGGTTTACATGAGCTACACCAGCCTCGATATCAAGTTTACACACATGGGTAATATAAGGTAAGTCGAGCAATTCGGCCACCATAGCTCCAATACTTGCATTGTTATAATCGATACTTTCCTTACCCGTTAAAATCAACTCATAGGCATTTGACTTAACATAATCGGCAATTTGAGATGCTACATAAAAACTATCATTGCTATCAGCATCAATACGGATGGCTTCGTCGCCACCCAATGCCAATGCTTTGCGTATGACAGGTTCTGTATCGGCTTTACCCACTGTTATCAGATGTATGTCAGAGGCAATGCCTGCTTCTTTCAATTCGAGGGCACGCACTAAAGCATACCATTCGTCATAAGGATTGATAATCCATTGTACACCTGCATCATTCAGCTTGGTATTATTGTCTGAAAATGCAATTTTGGTTGTTGTATCGGGTGCTTTAGTAATGCAAACCAGTATTTTCATAGCTCTTCACTTTTAGGACGGCAAATATAAATAAGAAATGTCAATTGTAAATTTTGATTTTTCATATCCCTATAATCTATCCCTGTTAGTGCTTGTAATTAGGAACGATACATTAAAAATAGTCCAAATGTTACCAGCTTAAAAGTAATGTGTATAGGTATTATACCGATACTTTTCAGACTATGTAGTAAATACAGTTGGTATAAATCGGGCATGAACACCCGATATAAAAAACATTTAAGCAAATAAAAGGTAGACAAGGACTTCGTTTTATTTACAGAACCACAAAAAATTTATAATCTGTTTTGCCTCTTTTTACAATAAAGGTGGTTTCAATACCAGGTTTTGTTTTGGTCATTGCTTCAATAAAATCATCAAAATCGATGATGTTGAAGGCCCCAATTTTTAATATAATATCACCACTCAACATACCCGCATTGGCAACCTTGCTGCCAGGCAATGTAGTGGCTACGCGACATCCGTTTTGATTAAAGGTCAGGTCATGCACAATGCCTATATCGGATTTTAGTTTGTTGAGTTCAGGGAAAATATTCTTGGTTTGATTAAAAATCAATTTGGTTTGTTTATCAAGCTCTGCAAGCATTCGATAAACATAGGCAGTGATTTCAAAAATACCATTGTAGTTGATTTTACTTTCATCATCACTTACTCGATTGTAATCGTCGTTAAACCCAGTGCTGACATTGAGAACTGGAATATTTTTGTAATAAAATAAATTGTAATCGCCATAACCAAGCCCCGAACTATCTATTTGCAAAACAAATCCTTTATTGGTTTTTTGCACTAAAGGTAACCAGGTGGGTGAGGTTCCTATGCCGTTGATAAATAATTCTTTTTTATTATTATCATACCTTCCAACCTGATCGAGATTGATCATGCAAGAAATATTATTGAGCATAAATTCATTTTGTTGTATAAACGCTTTTGTACCCTGCATGTCGGCCATATGACCTGAAAAGGCAACAAAAATGTAATTGAATCGTTTTAAATTATACATTTTTACCATTTCGGCCACCCCTAATAATGCAGCGATACCACTGGCATTGTTATCGGCTCCTTTGTACAACTGACCTGAATTGCCTAAATGATCGTAATGAGCAGCAATAACAATATTAAAGGGGGCTTTATTATCAACAGATGCAATGACATTTTTGCTGAGCACATTGGTATTTTCAAATCCTAATTTACCATCAATATCAATCCAATCGCTTTTAAGGTTCGGTTTAATATGTGTCTGATAAGCCTTGGCATTCATGAAAGCCACTGGAATACTTAAGGGTTCAAAACTATTCAGATTAAGCATACTTAAATCAAGCGATGCATCCTGATCATTTAAAAAAAGAACTCCTGTAGCTGATTTGCTGGCACATTGAGCAGCATACTCATGGAGTATTTTTTGGGGATTATTGGTAGTATTGAGTTTCAGTTTGCTAATGGGTATCAACCAGATATTATCAGGCTCATTTACATTAGGCATGGCCGAACCCCTTAATTCATTGCCTTTCCCAAAGGGTAGAAATACCACATCGGTACCTAAAATGAGTTTATTTTCAAATACTTTAAAATACGCATTGCTGCCGATTCGAACACCGCCTTTAAAATTGAAATCCCATTGATATTTATTTTTATAAGCCGCAATATTCATTTCTTCAAAGCGCTTTTGAATATAATCAGCGCTTAACGACTCCCCTTGTGTACCAGCCAATCTGCCTTCAAAAGGAGCTGAACACAATGCGGTGATATCATTTTTAATTTTAACCGTCGGTGAATTATCTTCTTTGCTGTCTACTTTTTTGCCAAAACAATTCCATGTGATTAGCAAGCTCATCAACAACATCCATTTTTTAATCATCCAGAAATTTTCAAGTGTTTTTTTTAAAAGATTACAAATATAAAGCGAGCGATTTGACTAATTTGCGAAAAAAATAGAATTAATACACATAAAGTCTATTTTTGCAAAAATTTACAAAAAAATGAAGAATACTCCTTTTACAAATATCCATATTGGATTGGGTGCCAAGATGGCTGAATTTGCAGGTTACAACATGCCTATATCCTATACTGGTATCAACGATGAACATGCAGCAATACGAAACAGTGCCGGTATATTTGATGTAAGTCATATGGGCGAATTTATCTTAAAAGGGGCTAATGCTTTAGACCTGATACAACGTACCACATCGAATGACGCATCAAAATTAACCGATGGCAAAGCGCAATATTCATGCTTTCCCAATAATGAAGGCGGCATCGTAGACGATTTATTAGTTTATTGTGTAGAAGCCAATAAAGTATATATGCTGGTTGTAAATGCCTCTAATATTGAAAAAGATTGGAACTGGCTGGTGGCGCATAATACCCAGCAAGTGGAAATGCATAATATATCAGACAAAACGGGTTTGCTGGCTGTTCAAGGACCAAATGCCGTAAAAGCCATGCAAAAGCTGACGGATATGGATTTGATCAACCTCAAGTATTACACCTTTGTGAAAGGCACTTTTGCAGGTATCGAAAATGTATTGATTAGTGCTACCGGATACACAGGTGCTGGTGGTGTTGAAATTTATTATGAAGAAAACGAAGGTAATGGTGAAACATTATGGCATAAAATCATGGAGGCAGGTGCTGAATTTAATATCAAACCATGTGGTTTAGGCTGTAGAGATACCCTGCGTTTGGAAATGGGATTTTGCTTATATGGTAATGACATTGATGATACTACAAGTCCTATTGAAGCCGGATTAAGCTGGATCACCAAATTTACAAAAGATTTTACCAATCGTGCGCAAATTGAACAACAAAAAACAGCTGGTGTCAGTAAGAAATTAGTCGGTTTTGAACTTGTTGACAAAGGCATTCCTCGTCATCATTACAAAATAAAAACGCAAGAAGGCACAGAAATAGGACATGTAACAAGTGGTACCCAAAGCCCTAGTTTAAACAAAGCGATCGGTATGGGTTATGTCGCTACTGAACATGCTTCTATCGGCAGTGAAATATATGTGGAAGTACGTGATAAATTACTTAAAGCCATTGTAGTAAAACTCCCTTTTTATCAAGGTTAATTGACAATACTATTCAACTATAAAAAAAACACTTCAGCGATGGAGTGTTTTTTTTATGATGCAATTTTATTCCAATATATAATTCCATTTTACACTTTGATATTCGCAATACCAACACCCCATGAAAGATTTGACTAATTGTTACTGGCTTAAATGCAATATGTGCAGATATGATACCGAAATTTTTCAGACTACGGAGTAACAACATTTGGTATCATCTTGAAATACAGACAAACAAGGTATACCTATTAAGTTTGCTCCAGTGCTAAAAAACCATAAAGTCACTTAGTAAAAAATATAAAAGATAGGGGTGTTTTACAATTCGCATGGGTTAGATGATTTCATTTTATATTTTTTTAGTACCTTAGTGTTTCTTTTAAAAATTTCATAGCATGAAAAAAATTTTCTTATGTACTTGTATGCTCCTGAGTGGTATATTCGTTGCGCAAGCACAAGCACGAAAAACAACTGGTGTTTCAAACAAACCACACACCATTCATTTTAGCGACAATGGCATTGTTGATTATCAACCTCAACTCATTCATCTTGATCAACATCCGATACCATCGGCAGAATATGGACAAAAAAAAGAACAACTCAATCTATTGAGGGCTATCAAAGAAAATGAGTTGAAATCAAATACTGAAACAGCAGAAAAATCAAGCAAAAAAACAAGGGGATTAGCACCCAATCCTACCATATTTAAAGGTATACAGGGCAATGGCTCAAATGCAACACCCAATGACAATGACATTGCTGTATCAAATGAAGGCAAAGTGATTAGTGCTGTTAACTCAAACGTAAGAATTTATGACGATACAGGTAAAGTGTTGACCAATAAAACCCTCACCTCTATTTTTGCAGCCATTGGCAATTATACCTGGATTTCAGATCCTCGTGTATTGTACGACCCTGCAGCAGATCGTTTTGTACTTGTTTGCTTTTCGGGAAGTGTCAGTTACGAATCTGAAATATTAGTAGGCTTTTCGCAAACCAACGACCCCGCTGGCAATTGGAATGTATACACCTTAAATGGCAATTCATTCAACGACTCTACCTGGAGCGATTACCCCATTATTTCATTGTCTGATAAAGATTTATTTATGACTTTTAATCAAGTAAAAGACAATGTTAGCTGGACAGTAGGGTTTAGACAATCTGTCATTTGGCAAATCAACAAACAAGATGGCTATGCCGGCACACCTTTACAATACAACCTATGGGATAGCATACAATATAATGGGGTTCCCTTACGTAATATTTGTCCTGCCAAATACCAGCTACCCCCCTTTGGCAACAACATGCATTTTCTTACTTTGCGAAATGTAGATGCTACGAACGACAGTATTTTTGTAACCACCATTGACGATAGTTATATTTCAGGCAATGCTGACCTCAGCATACAAGTATTAAAATCGCCGGTTGCCTATGGTTTTCCGCCAAATGCCCGTCAAAAAAAATCAGGTCTTAACAACAATTATTTAATGACCAATGATGCCCGTGTACTGGCAGCCATTTATGAAAACGATTATATTCACTTTGGCTCCAACACCGTAAATCCTCAATTTATGAATGCAGGAATTTATTTAGGAACCATCAAAAATATCAGCACACCCACACCTGTTGTGAGCGCCGACATTCTATCATCAGCTACGATGGAGTATGGTTACCCGTCAATGACCGTGGTAGGCAATATCAACGACCACAAAATATTGTATACCTTTTCGCATTGCATTACTGACAGCTTCCCGGGTACGAGTGTATTGCTGAAAGTGGGTAATGGCGACTATTCAGATGTGATAAGCGTCAAAAATGGCACTTCAGTTATTAATATTCTTGCCGACAGCGTAGACCGCTGGGGCGATTATACCAATGTACAACGCAAATACAATAATCCTACACGAGCTTACTTAAGCGGCTCATGGGGCAAAAGTGGTGGCAATAACTGTTGGGTATCTATCATTGATAATATCGAGTGGACTACTGGCACACAGGAAATAGCCGACCATGCAGCCTCTCAATTATTTCCAAACCCAGTATCACAACAGCGATTTACAACACGCTTCACCAACGAAACTGCGCAACATTTAAAGTTTGAAATTCTGGATATGCAAGGACGTCGTATTGCATTAATGCTGGATACTTATATTAAACAGGGCTTGAATGAATTTTCGTTTACAACGGAACAACTTGCTGCAGGAAATTATATTTTTAAAATCAGTACACGTGAAGGACTTTCTATAGCTACGCATAAGTTGAGTATAGAGTAACAACATTTTATTCAGCTGATCAATTTAAGTTTCTATTATTCATCTCACACAAAAATGCTGAGATTATATTTCCCTTTGTGAATATGTCATTTTTCTTGTGGAGATAAAATTACAGGGGGAAATGATATTAATTTCAATCTAATGGACCATTGAGCAAGCTTCATTGGCATTACTATAGTCTTATTCGCTCTTCTTCCAATCGCTGTCTACCAGAAACACATACACTTCTTTAGGGCCATGCACACCCACAACCAATGTTTTTTCAATATCGGCGGTACGACTCGGTCCGGTAGTTAAACTCATCATAGAAGGTAGCTTTCCTTCATATTTATTATGCATGAGTTGTATGCCATCTGCGATATCCCATACTACTTGATTGCTAAATGCAACTGCAATATGGATAGGTGCATACACAGGTAAACTACGACCTGACTCTTGCGCTGCACTTAATATAACGCTGCCTGTACGGGCAACCAGGCATTCACACATCGACAAACCAATTTCAATATGATGCATATCACCAGCATCCTGTAAAAGGTCGATATTTTTATCAGCAAACAATTGCAATAAAAAGGAATCCTTGCTTTGGATTTGCTGCCAGCCCATGGTATCGGCCAATGCCTGTAATTGCACAATCAATTCATGTTCATCGGCACAGTACACAAACTTACCACCCAAAGCGGTAAATGCTTCTGCAAATTTCTCTTCAGCTGTCAAATCATCTTTTGCAAAAAAATCAGTCTTTTTTTCAGCCTCTGGAAAAGGGATAGGCACTTCGCTTTCGCTCAATGATTTTCGAATACTACTTAATATGATTTCTCTTGCCTGACTAGACATAGTATAACGCTGTTTAAATTATGGATTGATTGATTCAGGATTTGTAGCTATTGGATTGTCAATTACGCCATTTTCATTATTATCGACTACCAATGAATGATTGTCAAATACAATATCTTCAAAAGGTCGTTTACCAATAAGCAATTCTAAATCATCTTTGTATAAAACTTCTTTTTCAAGCAAAGCTTCTGCAATGGCTTTTACATCGCTCATTTTATCAGACAATAATTTTTTAACCCTATTGTAAGCATTCTCAGAAAGCAAACGCACTTCATTGTCAATGATTTTTCCAGTTTCTTCAGAATATGGTTTTTGAAAACTTCCTTCGCTTTGCGGGTCATAAAAAGATACATTCCCTATTTTATCGTTCATCCCATACACACTCACCATGGCATAAGCCATTTTGGTTACTTGTTGCAAATCAGATAAAGCACCCGTTGACACACGTCCAAACACCAATTCTTCCACAGCGCGACCTCCTAAAGCCATTGCCATACGATCTTCTAATTCTTCTCTTAATGTCAGGTATTTTTCTTTAGGTAAGTATTGTGCGTATCCTAATGCTGCTTCACCACGAGGTACTATGGTCACTTTTACCAATGGATAGGCATGTTCAAGATACCAGCCAGACACTGCATGACCTGCCTCATGATAGGCAATCACTCGTTTTTCTTCAGGGGAAATGATTTTATTTCTTTTTTCTAAACCGCCAACAATTCTATCAACCGCATCGTTAAAATCATCTAAGTTTACTTCCGTTTTTCCTTTACGGGCAGCAATTAAAGCAGCTTCATTACATACGTTTGCAATATCGGCTCCTGCAAAACCAGGTGTTTGTGCCGCTAATTTATGAATATCGAGATTCGCTGCTTTTTTAAGTCCTTTTAAGTGTACTTTAAAAATATCTTCACGACCAGCTAAATCGGGTATATCAATTGAAATCTGTCTGTCAAATCGACCTGGACGCAACAAAGCGGTATCTAATACATCAGGTCTGTTGGTTGCTGCCAATACTATTATACCACTGTCGCCACTAAATCCATCCATCTCAACCAACATCTGATTTAAGGTATTTTCGCGTTCATCATTGGTCATCATCTGGTTTTTGCCACGTGCCCTACCGATGGCATCAATTTCATCGATAAAAATGATACAAGGCGATTTTTCTCTTGCTTGTTTAAATAAATCCCTCACACGGCTTGCTCCCACACCTACAAACATTTCTACAAAATCAGAGCCACTCATACTGAAAAAGGGTACCTGTGCTTCGCCAGCCATTGCTTTTGCCAATAAGGTTTTACCTGTACCCGGAGGGCCTACCAACAAACAACCTTTGGGTATTTTGCCCCCTAATGCGGTGTATTTTTTAGGATGTTTTAAGAAATCAACGATTTCCATAACTTCTACTTTTGCTTCATCTAAACCAGCCACATCATTAAAGGTAATATTGACTTTAGTGCCTTTATCGAACAACTGTGCTTTTGATTTGCCAATATTGAAAATACCACCTGGACCAGCACCACCTGGGCCACCACCCATTTTACGCATGAGTAATACCCAAATCGCTATGATGAAAATAATTGGTAATATAAATTGGATTAAAAAAGAGATGATGCCACTTTTCGAATCTTCGGCATAGGTCACTTGTATTTTGTCGTCGAGGGCCACATCTTTTTGCACTTCTTTCATGTCGTTGCTAAACTGCTCAACATTGCCAATGGTAAATGTATAATGAGGACCTTTCTCATTATCTTTAAACAATTTTAATAAGTCGTCGTGATTGCCATTTTTCAAACTATCTTTTTTCAGGTATACATCTACTGATTTAGGGTAAACCACCATACTATCTACCAGATTTTTACTGATAAATTTGCTGTTTATATTCTGAAAGGTTTCTTCTTTGGTATTGTGGGTAAAATCTTTGCCCCAAAAGTTGAGTACAATCAATGCGATGGCAAATAATCCATAAACCCACCATATATTGAATTTCGGCCCTTTTTTTTGTGGTGTATTCGGCTGTTGATTCCCGTTTGTATTGCTATTTTTATCTTCCATGTATAGTTATTTCTATTTAATATTAAAGGTATGCTTACTTTTTGACGGGTGTTTCTATATGTTCTTTTCTTTCGGCATCTTGCCATAATTCTTCCAGATTATAAAAACCACGCATGTCGCTCATCATACAATGAACCACTACGTCTACATAATCAATCAAGATCCATTTTTCACCTTGTTTGCCTTCAAATCGGTAGGGTCTTTCGCCACATTCTTCTTTGACTCTTTTTTCTACATTATCCGCAATGGCTTTCACTAAATTGGGATTGTTGGCTTCGCAAATGATAAAAAAATCTGCCACCGCTTCTGGAATCTTTTTAAGGTTTAAAGAAATGACTTCTTCCCCCTTTTTTTCCTGTATAGCGGCTACAATTGTTTTAATAATTTTGCTGTTTGTATTGAGTCGTGACTTTTGTTTGCCTTTTTCTTCAGTAAGCGTTTTCAAGTAGATAAGAATATTTTTTTTGTGAAGTGATATTATTTAAATAATTTACAAATCTAAAACAAAATTCGCGAATGCAACAAAATTCAGCTTTTGGTGAAATTATCATAGAATTAAAAGAGATTGATAGTACCAACAACTATGCCATGCGCTTAATCAATGAAGGAATGGCAGAACATGGACTTACCATAAAGGCTGATTTTCAAACACATGGCAAAGGTCAACTGGGAAATACATGGATGGCTGAAGAAAGTAAAAATTTACTTTGCTCTGTAATACTTGATACTAAAGGGTTTGAGATAGAAAAACAATTTATACTCAATTGCATGACCTGTGTTAGTGTTACTGAATTATTGATGCAGCAATATAATATCCCAAATGTCAGTATTAAATGGCCAAATGACATATATGCAGGTAATAAGAAGATTGCGGGCATTTTGATAGAAAATAATATTCGTGGTTCACAATGGACTTTTGCAGTGGTGGGCATTGGATTAAATATCAATCAAGAAGAATTTTCGTATTTAAAAACAGCCACTTCCATGAAAAATGAGCTTAAAAAAGAATTTAAGGTAAATATGGTGCTCAAACAATTGTTAAAAAAACTGGCTTCTTCGCTCAATGAATTTAAAAAGAACCCCAATAGCTTGTTAGTTACCTACAATAACTATTTGATGCATGTACAACAAGAAATACAATTTATGTACAAATATGAACTTAAAAAAGGCATCCTTAAAAGAGTTACTGATCAAGGTTTGATTGAAATTGCGGAAATGCCACACGATCGTATAAAGGAAAGTAAAATAAAATGCTATAAACACAAAGAAATTGAACTCCTAATCGGTTAAAGTACTAAAGGCCTGTAATACAAATACCGATTTGGTAAGGTCTTACGTTTTCAGGTCCATTGTTTACTTTAAACAAATTACCAATGCTGTATTGACCATACACTGAAAAATTACCATAGCCTAAACGAAGGGTACCTGCATATCGTACGGTTTCTAAATAACGTTTGGTACTCACTTTTTCAATAACAGGTTTATTATTAAAGGTTCTTTTGCCTTTGGTATGTGATGACACCAAAGCGCCTACTTTTAAACCAATAGATGCTTTAAATCCCTTGTTTCTGTTTTCTTTATTTGCAAAAAAACGAAGCTCAAAGGGCACCTCAAGATAAGCGGTAGACATTTTATACTTTTTATAATCTACCGTTTCAGGCATAAATAGTATTTGGGTAGAAGTATCTGTAAGGTTGATCACTTGATTTTTGAGGTATACATTGCTCACTGCAATACCAGCTCCTGCTGCAAAACTAAAATTTGATTTAGCCAATGGAAAATCATAACACAAATAGGCATTGATAGCCCTTCCAATACCACCTAATTTGATACTATCAGGTGCGCCACTCCAACCTTCATAACCCAGTTGCAACATCACATAATCTCTTGAAGGTGCTGAAAAATTAGACTTTTTGCTATCGGAATCCTGTGCCTTTAGCTGTTGAATCGTGAAGGTGAAAAAGGCTAAAAGGGTGAAAAAATATTTTGTCATATTCATGAATTGGGCGCAAATATATTGATTCAAGGTTATAACAAAGCGTTAAAATAGCTTTTGTCTTTTAAACCCTGATTTTACAGTTGAAATCAATTACGAGGTAAAACTGTTGCAAACACTGGCATTTGCTTAATTTTTTCACCTCAATATAGTATCCTAAATTTTGAGTATAAAAATCTTCACAAACACTCGTCTTTATTGCTTTTTAAGCTCATACAACAAATTCAATTTTAAAATATAGGTAAATATCATTCATAACCATACAAAACCACTTATCAAGTTCTGCTTTTCAAACGCCTGTTAGTGTGTAACTTTGGTGGGTGATTAAAGTTTCGAAATATATTCTTTTTCAAGCCTTTGGATGGGGTGCTTTTGCCCTGTTTAATATTTATGTGGCTTATATTTTACAGGAACTCACCTTGAAAATATTTATTTTTAATCTTTTATTTTCTGGTTTGGGATTTTTGCTCTCCCATTTGTACAGAAATTTTTTAAGAACACATAAATGGATTTATTTTAAAACGGAGAAACTGATCCAATATGTAATGCTTGTAACCATATTGCTTTCTGCATTATATAATATGTGTTATTACCTGCTCAAAATCATCATTGATATCAAAACCCAGGAAGAGTATTTAGGTAATTTTATTTCGGCTTATGTACTATTCAGTTTATGGAATCTGTTTTATTTTACATGGCAGTACATCGAAAAAAATAAACGCATACAAATTGAAACCCTTAAAATGGAATCTTCCTTAAAAGATTTAGAGATTAAAACCATACGTTCAAATCTACAACCCCATTTTATTTTCAACTCGCTCAATAGTATCAGGGCACTCATCGATGAAAATCCTGAATTGGCCCGCGATGCGATAACTAAAATTTCAAACATCCTGCGCAATACCATTACCAGTCAAGAAGCTACCGATACCCTTGAAAAAGAAGTAGCCTTAGTAGAAGACTACCTAGCTTTAGAAAAAATCAGGTTTGAAGAAAGAATACATTTTATAAAAAACATTGACCCACTTACCTTACAGCTACAAGTACCTACGATGATGCTTCAAACACTGATTGAAAATGCCGTGAAACATGGTATTTCCAATTTACAGCAAGGTGGCAATATTCTATTAAATGCAACTCTTCGCAATGACCAATATTTAGCAATTGATATTATCAATGATACAGGTGTTGTAAAAAAAACCAGCAATGAATTTAGCCTCGGTTTTGGATTAAGCAGTAGCAAACAGCGACTAAAATTGTTGTATAATGATAAGGCTAAGCTATCACTTCATTTTGAAAATAACAAAGCCATTGTAAATATAATTATCCCTTTAACTTCATCTTATAAACCCCTTAAAACAAGTGTATATGATTAAAACCATCATTGTAGACGATGAACGTCTTGCACGAAATGAACTCAGAAAAATACTGAAAGAATTTCCAGAAAT
This sequence comes from Bacteroidota bacterium, assembly GCA_016711825.1. GTDB lineage: Bacteria > Bacteroidota > Bacteroidia > Chitinophagales > Chitinophagaceae > OLB11. The sequence goes on from JADJSG010000005.1 coordinate 372,510, forward strand.
TGAAGTGATTGAAGAAGCTGTCAATGCAGAAGATGCCCAAGAAAAAATTGAATTGCTTCAACCTGAACTGATTTTTTTGGATATTCAAATGCCTGGAGGCAAAACCGGTTTCGATTTGCTTGAACAGCTTGAGTATACTCCAAAAGTATTATTTACCACAGCTTATAGCGAATTTGCCATCAAAGCGTTTGAGTACAATGCCCTCGATTATTTATTAAAACCCATCGACAAAAAAAGATTACACGATGCGGTGCAAAAAGTAAAAAAGCAATTAGAAAAAGATACCCAATCACAAAAACACAAGTTGGGCAATGACGATCAGGTGTTTGTGAAAGATGGGGAAAGATGCTGGTTTGTCAAACTCAGTGAAGTGCGATTGTTTGAATCGGTAGGTAATTACGCCAAAGTTTTTTTTGGCAACAATAAACCCCTGATCCTTAAATCGCTCAACGCCCTGGAAGAACGACTTGATGATAAAATATTTTTTAGGGCCAACCGCAAACATATCATCAATCTGCAAATGATACAAAAAATGGACACCCACTTTAATGGTGGACTTAAAGTGACTTTGAATGCAGGGGAGGAAATAGAAATTTCGCGCAGACAAGCAGTGAAGTTTAAAGACAATATGAGTTTGTAATCATTGCTGCATTCATTCAATTTGAAAAAAACTTCAGCCACTACTTTTTTTCATTCAATAGGTAAACATAAAAATCTTCAAAATGATAAATCCATTTTTTATCAGCCAATAACTGTGGTTCAATCACACAATCTGTACCGTCGTTCATGCTAGCCTTGTATCTTGAACTGTTTTTTATTGAAGTGGTATAATTAAAACTTTTATTGCTCGAAAGAGCGTAATACTCTAGTCCGGGTACAAAATAATTAAATGCATCACATTTGTTGTAAATGGTATGTACTTGATGTGTCGCTAATATTTTTGACAAGGTATATACTTCATGGTCGAGCTGTTTACTCCAATTTAACTTCTGATGACGATGCACCACAAACACCAATATGCTGCACCAAACAAAAGCCAATCCAATGGTTGTTTTAGCATTGAGATTGCACACTTTTACCCATACCACAAATGATAGTAGAGGCACAAGTACAAGAAAAGCCAGGGCCCTTTCTGGAGGTGTAACCCCCGTGATGAATTTGATAACAAAAGGTGTGCATATTAACACCATATTCAACAGCAGTAACCATCTATATTCCTTCGTTGATTTGATAAAAAGTAAGAAAATATTAAGTGCAATCAACACATAAAAGCCCCACCAGCTACCCGTGGCAAAATCAGCATAGCTGTGAAATGGGAGGTATGGTAATGTGGTAAATTGTCCATTTGACAGACCTGCACCTAAACCCAATGACATGCCTGTTCCTAACATCATTGGTGTCAATAACACCGCAGAAAATAAAATGGAAAGTAAGGGATATAAAATAATAAAACGAACTTGTTTATCAGTTTGAAATAGTAAATAAATAGCCACTGCCAAAGCCGAACTGGCTATAAAATATCCATGCGACAACATGCTATAGGTACCCAAGGCATTGAGTATTGCAAGGAAACCAATTTTAACAAACGTGATTTTTTGTTTTAAAAAAAAGAATAGAAATGAACTCAACAGCAAGGCAAAAAACACTTCAAACAAAACCCCTCTGGCATACAACATATAAAATACATTGACCGGCAGGCATGCAAAAACAATCATCGCCATCAAGGCAAGCCATTCCTGTTGCGTTATTTTTTTTACCATTACAAATACCAGCAAACAAGTGCATAAACCCATCAAGATGGAAGGGAGTCGTAATACAAATACATGGTCGGGTAAAAAGTAAAGAAAAAAACGAGAGACCAAATTATGCAAGGGATAATTGTTGTATGCTACAATCGAATAAAAAATATTTTTGTGTAAAAAATAATTATAGTTCCATGCTTCATCATATTGTATAGGCCATGTAGCTGCATAATAGATACTCCGAAGCAAAATGATTGTAAGCGAAAGCAACAAGCCTATATTTATTAAACGGGTATTCTGAATAAGAATTTGTTTACCTAAAACCAAGTAACCCAATAATTTTTCTGTCCAGTAAAGCAAGCTTGTCAGTATGCGATTTCGATATTTAAATAATGCCAACAAACCCATAGCAGCTGTTATTGACACACCATACACTATCATACGCACTAAGTGATATTTGTGTAATGGAAAGTATTGCTGTTTGATGAGTGGATACAAATCCATTCGATTGATTTCGTTCAAAACGGATGTCACCAGCGACTCATAGCTTACAAAATAAAAAAACAAAAAACTACCTGCCAGTAAGCCTGTTGCCATCAGCAATAAAAAAAATAATATTTTGCTTACTCTTTGCGCTAACATGTGATTTCATTAATCGCCTCAAGGATGATGTCACAAGCCATGCGAATTTCTTCTTCATTGATGGTCAAAGGAGGAGCGATACGCATCGCATTGCTTGCAAATAAAAACCAATCGGTAAATACCCCTTTAGCAATACATGCATCAATGATTTTTTTATTGGTTTCATAGCTATCAAAATGCAAGGCCATCAGCAAACCGCAACTGTTTAATTGGATAATAGATGGATGTTTTAGCAATGAAGTAAACAATTTTTCATGCTCACTTACTTGTGTAACAATTTGTGAGGTTTGTAAATATTGCCATGCCGCCAAGCCAGCAGCACAACTTACAGGATGCCCGCCAAATGTAGTGATATGGCCAAGTACCGGATGATGGGTAAAAGTATCCATATGTGATTTCGAAGATACAAAAGCCCCTAATGGCATACCACCACCCAATGCCTTTCCAAGCAATAAAATATCGGGAATCACATCGATGGCTTCAAATCGAAACAAGGTGCCTGTACGTCCAAATGCTGTTTGTATTTCATCAAAAATCAATAGGCAACCCGTCTCATCACATTTTGTACGGATGGCTTTAAGCCAAGCCTGATCAGGTACCAATACACCCGCTTCACTTTGTACAGGTTCTAAAATAATACAAGCTGTATGCTCATCAATATGCGACAGCACCTCTGCAGAGTTATATTGAAATTGAAAAATATCAGGTAATAAAGGACGAAAGGCTTGTTGCCAGTATTCACTTCCCATCACACTTAATGCACCCTGTGTACTACCATGATAGGCCTTTTTAAATGATATCATTTTACTTCTACCGGTCACACGCTTTGCCAGTTTCATCGCCCCCTCTGTGGCTTCAGAACCACTGTTGGTAAAATAAATACTTTGCAATGATGAAGGCAATCGACTGGCTAAGGCAGTTGCATATTGCACTTGCGGACTTTGTATGACTTCGCCATACACCATCACATGAAGGTAATCATCAACTTGTTTTTTAATGGCCTCTATCACATGCTGATTACCATGACCCACATTACAAACACTGATGCCCCCAATGAGGTCAATATGTTTTTTACCCTGCGCATCATACAAGTAAACCCCATTAGCTTTGCTTACTTCAAAACAAAGGGGTGCGTCAGAAGTTTGTGCTACATGATGCAAAAATAATTGGCGTTGTGTCATTTAACCACAAAAGTAATACCATTGTGATTTAAACCAATGTGATTTATAAAACATTGAAAATTATACCGATGAGCATGAAGGAATCGTAAATGGTCCTTACCCTTCATTCTGATTAACATACTTACAATCCACATTAACCATTGTATCATTGATAAAATATTGGTGTATTTTATCAATCGCATTGTTGTTACATTTGCCTGCGAATCAATACAATTTTCAATCTTAAAACCCATTGAATCATGCCAGTCATACTTCCTGTTAAAGGTGTTTCACCCACTATACCAAGTGATTGTTTTATAGCACCCAATGCCACCCTTGTAGGAGATGTAGTGATGGGCTCCGAATGCAGTGTATGGTTTAATGCTGTGGTGCGGGGTGATGTCAATAGCATTCGTATAGGAAACAAAGTAAATATTCAAGATGGAGCCTGCATCCATTGCACGTATGAAAAAACAAAAACCATCATTGGAAACAAGGTCTCTATCGGTCATCATGCTTTGGTACATGGCTGTACCATTGAAGACAATGTATTGATTGGCATGGGTGCCATCGTGATGGACAATGTACATATTGGCACCAATACCATTATCGCTGCAGGCGCCGTTGTATTAGAAAATACCCAATGCGAAAGTGGAAGCATCTATGCTGGTGTCCCTGCAAAAAAAGTAAAAGATATTTCGCAAGAACTCATTCACAACGAAATAGATCGGATAGCCAATAATTATATCATGTATAGTACCTGGTTTAAATAGGGTTTACTAAAAATTACTTTTTTAAAAATTCTTTCAGTACCCCTGCATTGTTAAATTTTTTTATTTCCTTAAAACTTTTTCTACCTTAGTAGGGTAAAAAATCTTTAATCAAACTTTTTATCATGTCGCGAAAACTACTTTTTAGTTTTTTACTCCTTCTATGTTTTGCCACAATCAACAGCAATGCACAAGGCGGCTTATGGACACATATGCATGGAAGCCTAGGCTCACAAGCCCTTGGACTCTATGGCACCAAAGGAGTTACCAATGCTACCAACACTCCATCGGGTAGATATCAAGGTGCATTTTGGACAGACAAACAAGGAAATTTTTGGCTCTTTGGCGGTTTTCATCCATGGGGCTATGCCAATGATTTATGGAAACTTGACCCTATTACCGCACAGTGGACCTGGATCAATGGTCCACAAGGCGTTTCAGATCAGAATGGCGAATTTGGAATACAAGGCGTTGCTTCGCCCCTCAATTATCCAAGTGCGCGCACATTTGGGCCTAATTGCTGGACCGACAACAATGGTGACCTATGGCTTTATGGCGGTTATGGATATGATGTAAACAGCACCCTTGGCGGGCTTTCAGACCTATGGAAATACCATATTGCAACCAATGAATGGACATGGATATCAGGATCAAATGTGGCAAATGTAGCGCCAGTACATGGTACTTTAGGGGTAGCTGCACCTACCAACAATCCAGGGGCTCGTGCTGAATGTAAATCAGGCTGGGTAGACGACAACAATAATTTATGGATGTTTGGCGGACAAGACGGGGTGACCATGGCCCAAGGTGTAAATGTGCGCAATGACATGTGGAAATATGATATCACCACTAATGAATGGACATGGATGAAAGGTGCTAATACCATCAATAACAATGGCACCTTTGGCACCAAAGGGGTTGAAGCCGCTAACAATAATCCACCTGCAAGATTATCGTTTACCAAATGGAAAGGCAAAGACAAAAGTTTTTATGTATTTGCAGGAGGCAATGCCGCATCGGCCCGTAATGATCTTTGGCGTTTTAATCCTTTCACCAATAACTGGACCTGGATATCAGGTATGCAAACCCAAAACAATCAAGGTACTTACTCAGGATATTGCGACCCCGACCCTATAAAATATCCAAGTGCTCGTATCGAAAACCAAACTGTAGCGACTTCTACCTGTACTGAAATATTTTGGTCGTTTGGTGGTTTTAAAACCATTCAAAATACCCAATCGTTTAATGACCTTTGGCTTTATAACCTTACCACCAACAAATGGACATGGGTAAGTGGTAGTCAGGCCACCAATATCAATCCCAACCCAGGCCCAATTGGTGTAGCGCAACCCGGTCGTTATATAGGCAGTAAAGGAGGCGTTTTTATTTGGACCGATGCGCAAAATAACCTTTGGATATTTGGTGGATTAGCCTTTGACAGTACCCTCAATCCAGCACCCGGAGCATTGGGTTTAAAAAATGACCTATGGCGTTTTCAACCTGATAGTACTTGTTTTGATGCCAGTTTCAACTCTGTACTCACCCTCGAAGGTCCTACCGATACTACATTTTGTCCGGGCGATACCACTTCCATACCTATGCCTGACAATACAGATATCGTGATCAGTCCCAATACCGATTATCAATACAATGTAGATTCATCACGTATTATTTTTAATCCCATAGTCACCACAACCTATACCATTACTGGCGCTGAACGAGGCTTGTGTACAGGTAAGGACACCCTCGTCTTCACCATAGAAGTGGTGCCCTTTCCGATTGCTGACTTTACGTTAGCGCCGGTGACTTCGCTTACTACCGAACCGCTTATCACCCTCACCAATGCATCTACTCTTGCAGCTTCGTATGAGTGGATTTACAATCAATTGGTATTTGCCACAAGTACAGATGCAACTTACAATGCCACTGACAGTGGGGAATATTGCTTTACGCTTATTGCCTACAATACCTTAGGATGCAGCGATACAGACACCAACTGTGCTTATAAACTCAATCCCGACAATGTGTTTGTCCCCAGTGTATTTTCACCCAATGGTGATCTTAAAAATGATGAATTTAAAATCATTGCCAGCAATATCACCTTAAAATCATTTGCTGTCTATGATCGATGGGGCGAAGAGGTATTTAGCACAAAAGATCAAACCAAAGGATGGAATGGTCAATACAAAGGCAAAGACTGCGAAATAGGGACTTACTATTACTATATTGAGTATGATAGTTTCAAAGGTAAGAAGACTTTGAAAGGCGATATCAATTTAGTACGTTGATGTTGCTGAACATCTTATTATCATACTTTTAAAAGTAGATAAAAACACAGATTTTTTTCAGGAGTGATTATGGATAAATGGATGTGATTAAGGATTTTGAATAATCCATCATGACACCAAACTCATTCATTATTTACCAACAATACATTCAAAATAGTGCAATTGCTTTTAGTTTAAATGCAATGCGTGTAGGTATTATACCGCTATTTTTCACACCAGGTAGAAATACATTTGGTATCACCCATTTTCGCCATTTCTAAAATACCTGATTATAAGGTTTTTTTACCTTTTTTTGGTCGTTTTATACCAATCTACGGGTTTGCGCCAAAACGTAATTTTAAATTTATTTAGGTTTGTATCAGTTTTTAAAAGTCACAGATGCGCATCACCATTCAGTAAAAAAATGGCTTAGCAGATTCAGCAGGTTTTAAAAAAAATACGCAAACCTCTCTGAACAAGCGAAACAGATTTCATACTGAAAACACTTTAAAAATGCACTATGCAGTAACCCGAAAAGGCATACATAGAGTAGGGAAATAACTAACTAACGGTAAGGCTGCCGAACATAAAGCCAGAATAAAAGATGAAAAAACTATTTTTTTTAATGAGTATGCTGTTCATATTATCAACAGATACATTTGCAAAACCCATTCATTGGCATGCATCAGGCACTGCAGAAATTGGAAGACCCAAGAAAAATTGTGAGGGCATTTGGTTATGTCTTTTTGTAGAAAAATGGGGAGTAACTTTATCAGCAAGACAATATGGCAATCCTACGAAAAGTGAGCATGGAATTGGTGTAGGCGTGGATGGTAATTTATACTTAATCATCAATGAAAGACTTCTTGCCAGCAAACAAGCTGATAAATTGAGCTTACTCAAAAACAAAAGCAGCTATTATATGGAAGCTGACGAGACTATCCCACAAAGCTTTTTAAGCTCTTTAAATTATAGCAAAAGCAATATCATCAAAGCTGGGAATAAAGAAATCAGCTTTGAAAATGGTTACTATTTTGTAAAACTTAACTAATCCATTCTTATTTGGGAGTTCATCAAGCTCCCAAATATTTTTTATAATCCCCCAAAAAAAATAATTACAATGAAAAAATACCTTCCCATTATATTATGTATAGTACTTAGTATGTTTATCATGCTCGGTTGTAAATTGAATTTGAATATTAAAATTAAGTATTATACTAATGAGCAAATGCTTAATTATGTCAAAGAAAAAAAATACCCTTTTCATTATATCCTAAAATTTAAAACTGCAGAATCTCTTTTAAATAAAAATAAACACAATATTACAAGCCTCAATTTTATGAACTTTTATGCTAAAAACAATCAGCTTATTAAAGCTTCTGATGGAGAAAGTTGTGAATTTAAAATTGCATCATATATCAAAGATTCATTGCATTTGTTTGTAGAAAACAATAATAAAGAATATTCCTTTGAAAAGATTGTCGCTGAGTCTGATATTATAACAGTTAATGGAGATAGATCTATACAATCAGATAGTTGTTATAAAATACTGGTGGGTTGGTCAATCAATTTAAACAATTATGGCAAGATACAAAATAGACTCAAACTTTTATTGGATCAAATAAATACAAATGATAGACAATATATCATCGTTGGAATGAATGTAGACCCTGTGCAATAAACACCTATTCATCCTTTTATGATTTCAATACCTTCTAGTCTTTGATATAACATCAAAAGGAACAAACTAATAATTACTTTCACAATTGTTTGGTAGAGAATATATAAAAAAATGATATTTTTTCTTTACTGTATCCCGCGACATTTTAGTTCAACTATTTAATCACACACCTAGCAACAGTGTGCATCAACTCCCAAATATTTTTATAAACCTAAAAAAACAATAAAATGAAAAAACACCTCCCCTTTTTATGTTTAGCTTGCATGCTTGTCATTCTCAGTTGCACATTTAAACTCAAAACGAAGATAAAATACTTTACTAATGAACAAACACTTAATTATGTCAAAGAAAAAAACTACCCCTTTGATTATATCCTAAAATTTAAAACTGAAGCATCCTACAATAGTAGAAACAAACACAATATCAATAGTATGAATTTTCTCAATTTTTATGCTAAAAACAATCAACTCATCAAAGCTTCTGATGGTGAAAGCTGTGAATTTAAAATAGCTTCTTATATCAAAGATTCTCTTCACACCTTTGTAGAAAACAATAATAAAGAATATGCCTTTGATAAGATTGTCGCCGAATCGGATATCATTACGGTAAATGGAGATAGGCCTATACTTGCAGATAGTTGTTATAAAATACTGGTGGGCTGGTCAATCAATTTAAATAATTTTGGTATGATTCAAAAACGATTAAAACTTTTGCTAAATGAAATTAAAACCAATGATAAACAATATATCATAGTTGGTTTAAATTTAGATCCTTTACCATAAAAAAGAAAAACCCTTAACCAATTCAATACCTAAAGAGTTTAAAATTTAATACCGATGTAACATATGGAATAATCCAATGGCCGTTTAACATCTTGCATTCAATAATATTCCAATCGGCATTTACCATTGTAAGATTTTTAAATAATGGCATAAGTTATATATCACATTGTTTAATATGATTTTCGTTCAAGTACATATTACAAATTCATTTTCATCTTTTCTCATCATCATTTTAACATGCATGATTGATATTCTACATTATTAAATGCTTGTATACCGCAACTATATAGTTAAACTAGATGTAGACAGATTGCAGAAGGGATTTTATTCGCAGTCCCTAAAAAAAAAATTAAATCTATAATCCCATATAGAATACGATCCAATTCAATTTCAAATGAAGGAATGCAAGAATAAAAAAAAAGCTCACATGCTTTAAATTCAAATAAGTCTTTTTTATTACTTCATATTATTTGCCTATACATGGCTTTTTAGCCTGTTCATTGTATGTAGCTTATATCAGATTGGCATACTATAAATCTGCTTGCTTCTTCGACCAGGTATCAAAAGATCTGTCAGATCAACTACAGCTACTTTAATAAAATAGCATTAGCCATTCAACTATTTTCTTTTTCAATATTCTTGCTTTTGACATACCTTATTCCACCTCATCCCTAAGCATCCTTTTCATATATAATTCTTCGCAAATCGTCAAATGACATATATCATTTTTTAGGAAATTATCTGTCATTGTAATTTTGCATTTTAATAATAAACACTACAAATATTGTTTCCAATTTACATACTTAAATCGGTTCAAAACCATTCGAAAAATCCATAAATATTCAATCCTTAAATAACATCATAACATCATGAAAAAAATCAAAACACTCACGCTCGCTGTTGTATCTCTTCTCTTCATGCAAAATGTTTTTGCCCAAACTGCCACTGATATAGATGGCAATGTGTATAATATTATTACCATTGGTACACAAGACTGGTTGCAAGAAAATTTAAAAACCACTAAACTCACAGATGGTACTCCCATCGCTTTGGTATCAGACAATACATTATGGTCATCAAGTACTACAGCTGCCTATTGCTGGTATGGCAACGATCAGGGATTATATGGAAATACCTATGGTCCCTTGTATAATTGGTATACCGTAAATACAGAAAAACTATGCCCTTCTGGCTGGCATGTACCTAATAATGACGAATGGCAAACATTGGTCGACTTCTTAGGTGGTGCCTCTGTTGCAGGTAATAAATTAAAAGAAGCTGGCACTACCCATTGGTATATTCCCAATACAGGCGCTACGAATGAGTCGGGATTTACCGCATTACCTGGTGGACAAAGAGGAGCCTTTGGCGGATTTGATTTGGTCAAAGGAACGGCTACATTTTGGACATCCACTTCTACATCTCCCTTAAATGCTGAAACATGGGCACTCTTTTATCATAGTGGGTATTGTCAAAATGTAGGCGATGGCAAAGAGGCTGGCAAATCAGTACGTTGTATTAAAGGGAGTGTAAACGCACTTCAAGAAACGGATGCTTCTTCTAACAATTACCAAATCTACCCTAACCCAACGAGCAATATTTTTTATGTTCAGCAACATCATTCACAAGATTGCAAACTACAAGTGCTTGACCTCTTTGGACATACAATCCTCATGAAAACATTCACCCAACAAACATCAGTCAGTCTGCCACAAGCGGGTATGTATATCATTCGAATTTCAGATAAAAATGGAATATATAGTCAACCCATTATAGTGGAGTAGCGATTTGATAAGAAAGTACTATTCCTACATAGGTTTATGTTCTTTGCTATATAGCCAAGTTTAATCTTTAGGCTTCGCAGAATCACTTTGGTTGAAAACACTTCTAAGTGAAACATTCATTGTACGATTCACAAATTCACATGGGTAATCAATCCATTCAGTGAATAAGATTTTTGTCTGGTTTGTTTCCAATATTATTTGTTTCTTTGATTCAAACAAAATAAGTGTTTGAATAAGTTAAAATAAAAATTGATAGTCAGTGGACTAGCTTTTTGACTTTTACTTTAGCAAAGCACTACGAATAAAGGATGATTAAAATTCTAAATGAAAAATAAACCTGGATCTTAAAATAAACGAATGAAAAATAAACAAACAAAAATAGGGACCCTTATCTCATTGAATATTCCGCAAATTACTTGTCAATTATCGGCTTTGGGTTACGACTTTATTTTTATCGATCTGGAACATGGACATGTAAATGAAGAAACAATTGCTGCCATCATTCTTTCCAAAAAACCAGGCTGTCAGGTTTTTATACGCATCCGTGATATTACCGAAGCAAGTATCAAAATGGCATTAGACTTGGGTTGCGATGGCATCATAGCTCCACGTGTAGAACAAATGAGCGAAATAGAAAGCCTTGTTAATTATTCATTTTATCCACCTGTGGGAAAAAGAAGTGTGGGCTTTGGATTAGCCAATCAGTATGGACTTGATTTTAAAAACTATACCGCACATTTCAGGCCCCTCATTCTTCCACAGGTAGAAAGTGTAAAAGGGGTTGAGAATATTGAGCAGATTTTAGCAACAGAAAATATCGCAGGCATCTTTATCGGACCCTTTGATTTATCGATGTCGCTGGGGATTGCAGGTCAGTTTGATTCAACTATTTTTACAGACACCATTGATACGCTGCGAAATGCATGTAATGTTCATGAAAAACTTTTTGGCACTTTTGCAACAAATATTGAGCGTGCTTCAGATGAAATTGCCAAAGGAACAGATATGATAGCAGTGGGTGTTGATGCGAATCTATTTTTGAATCAATATGCTCAGATGATTGATGCATTGAAAAGAAGGTAAAATTCAGAAACGGATGGTGTATAATCATGCAAAGTGTTATGATCATAAACGTATAGAATGCAGACAGAGTTCCTAATCATTTAGGTGAAACAATTTTCTTTTCGTTATTTTTTCCATTCAATTGGAAAAAATACCGTTAATTATTCCATTACGATGGAAAAAATACCGATATTTGACTCATTATGATTATTCGGAACTTACAAAAATCAATTCAAGAAAAAATAGGAAAAGGAAAAACAATCTTGCTTTTAGGCGCAAGACAAGTTGGTAAAAGCACTCTTTTACGAAATCTTTTTGAAGATGAAAAAAACATATTATGGCTCGATGCTGAAAATCCTGATATTCCAGAACTATTTAAAAATGCTACGAATACAAGTCTTACAAGACAATTTTCAAATTATAAAATAGTGATTATTGATGAAGCACAAAAAATTGAAAATATTGGAAGCGTTCTGAAATTATTTACTGATTATTTGAAGAACACCCAAGTGATAGCTACAGGTTCATCTTCGTTTGAAATAAAAAATAAAACAAATGAACCATTGACCGGACGTAAATGGGAGTATCATTTATTTCCATTGTCGTATTCAGAAATGGTAGAACACACTAATGAAATAGAAGAAAAAAGGTTGTTGACACATAGACTCATTTATGGATATTACCCAGAAATAGTCGTGCATGATGACGATCTAGCCTTGCGATTAAAAACCCTTTCCGAAAGCTATCTGTATAAAGATATTTTAATGTGGCAGGATATCAAAAAGCCTGATAAACTTGTGCAACTTTTGAAAGCCTTAGCGATGCAGATTGGTAGCGAAGTCAACTATCATGAATTAGGAAATATCGTAGGTTTAAAAAACGATACCGTTGAAAAGTATATTCAATTGTTAGAACAAACATTTGTCATATTTCGATTACCAGCTTATTCAACGAATCAGCGAAAAGAATTAAAAAAGGGGAAAAAAATATATTTTTTTGACAATGGTATTCGGAATGCTATCCTGGGTGATTTTAAATTATTTGAAACACGACAAGATAAAGGTGCATTGTTTGAAAATTTTGTTATTAGTGAGTTGTATAAAAAACACAGTTACGAGGGTAAAACTTTTCAATGTTATTTTTGGCGCACAGCCGATCAGCAAGAAATTGATTTAATCATTGAAAAAGAAGGAATATTAAATGCGTATGAAATTAAATGGAATCCAGGCTCAAAAGCAAAGCTGAGTAAAACATTCAGTAAGGTATATCCGAATCATACATTCCAGGTAATCAACGCTGAGAACATAGTAGATTTTATGTAGGCATATTTTAATAGCATTGTGTTGATAGTGCATACATTCAGAAACACTATCAGAGTCCTAATCTTTGATAGCATTTGTAGACATTTATAGTGGCAATTAGGATGGAAATGTTTTGAGGAAGTAAAGAGATACACTTACATGTTTGAATGATGGATAATAAGGTTGTGATAAGGGGAAGCCGATGGAAAGTATGAAGCAATAATCCCATGGCCCCATAATGATGCCCACCTTTTATACCTTATCTTCTGATGCGCTCACTGTTCAAACTTCTTCATACGAAGCAAACTTTTATACAGCTGGGGGGATTCCCTTTCCTAAATTTTTCCTGTTAACTTTAGGAATGCTGTGTGGATAATTGGCAAAGCCAATACATAACATAAAACCTCACGAAGGCAGTAGCCCTTCGGAGAGTGGTTCAAATAAATATTCCTAAATCTAAACACATCATTACCAATACTATTTAGAAGTTCAAAAATGATTATATTTTATACCAACAACAAATTCTAATTTGAGTATTTCAATAAACTTATATTCTATGAAAATATATAATAACCCTTATTCTTTATTTAATATAATAAATCTCTTTTATTTTACTTACCCCTCCCTATAATACCCATTTTTAATGGCATACATCGCCAAACCAACCCTTGATTTGAGGTTTAATTTATCAAACAAGGCATCTCTGTACCCTTCAACCGTGCGTGGACTGCAATACATTTTTTCGGCGATTTCTTTGTAGGTATACTCAGTACATACAAAGGATAAAAATTCCTTTTCCCGATCACTTATTTTTACTTTTTGATCATCGCCTTTTTCAATTGCAAAACCTACATTATTAAATACTTTGGTAGCTGCCCAATCCGGAAAATAATATCCCTTTGTAATCAATGCATCAAGGGCTTGAATCAATTCATTGGGCTCTACATTTTTGAGTAAATAACCCTTGGCACCTGCTTTGATCATTTTGATCAAACTGTCATCATCGTCTTGCATAGACAAAGTGAGTATCAACACATCAGGATGCGTCAACTTAAGCCACGCAGCCGTTTCAAAACCATTCATGATGGGCATCGAAATATCGAGCAATACAATATCAGGTATGTTCTTTGCATTGGCCATTTTCTCCATAAGCATTTTACCATTCGACACTTCATATAACACCTGATAATTTAAATGTTCATTCACAATTGAAGCAATGGCTTTTGCAATAAGTATATGGTCGTCTACAATTACGATGTTGTGTGTCATGCGGCTTTGTTTAATGGTAATGTAATTTTACAATAAGTCCCTTTCCCTAGTTCACTTATCATCGAATAGTCGGCATTTAATAAATCAGCCCTACTCTTCATATTGTTCAAACCAATGCCCTCAGAGTTTTGTTGCATATCAAATCCTATCCCATCATCACTGAGCTGTATTTGCAAATTTGATGCATGATAGTTCATTTCAACATTAATGGTTTTACAAGATGCATGTTTTAAACTGTTGTGTATAAACTCTTGCAATATGCGTTGTATAAAATTTTTTTGAACGGCACTGACTACAAAGGGCTCCTCAGTTTCTATAAAATTAACCTGACATATCTGTAAAGCATTCACTTTGGCACATTCATTTTTTAAAATAGTAAATAGTTCCGCCGAATCAATGGCTTCATTCGTAATACTCTTCGACAAACTTCTTAATTCAGTAAGGGAGTCATTAATAATTTCTCCAATAGAATGAAGCTGCGTTTGAATGTCAGGATGAAAATTAGCATGTGCTAATTGGCTTGTATATATGGAAGCAAGGGTTAATTTCTGACCTACATTGTCATGTATTTCTCTACCTATATCCTTCAAGGTTTGCATTTGAATATCAATTTGGGTTTTTAGCAATTCCTCTTGATGAGTTTTGTTTAATAATGCTTTGTCGGTATTATATTCCAATTTTCGCTTTCTATATTGAATGATAAAAATGACAATCCCTGAAATAAGAATAAGACAAACAAAACTTGCAAAAAAAAAGAAAATAATTAATTGGCTTTCTTCCATAAAAAACTAATAGTGTAACAAACGTACATGATACAATTCAGTGCGACGACAAAATAATAATAATTGTAGTAATAATCTATATTCATCTGATATATATAGTTACTAAAAAAATAAAAAGGCAACGTTGATAAGTAAAAAATCAATTGACCCAAGCCAATCCAAAAAAATGAATCTTGTTTGAAATAAAGAATATCATTGCTTCGCAATAATTTATAAAAATAGTAAACAATAATAATCAACAATAAAAAAATGCCAATGGTATAAGTCAAGTATGAAAAAAAGTACGTTTTATGCTGTAATAATAATAAGTCTAGAAGCAAACTACATAGGTAAATCAAAGATGGTATAATAAATATATTTTTGTTTGAAGTTCGCTTTGAATACAGCCAGTAAAAAACAAGAAATTGTATCGGAAGAACAAAAAAACCATACCAAATGGTGTTGAGGTTGCGGGCATCTATTAACTTTAAAAATTTACCTGCCAATTCTGATAAAAAAATAAACCCAAGTAAATAGACAAAGTATTTAAGATAGGCATGTTGTAATCGTTTGAAATACAACATGCCTGTAACCAATGCCAAAGCTTCAAAACCGTTTAAAATCAGAATAAGGATATGCATTTTATTACTCACAGTTTAGGAGGGTTGCATCAGTATATCTAGTGGCTGAACTTTTACTGGGTGGTGGTATCAAGTCGCCATGATTCATGATTGTAGTATCAACAGGTGTTGTCGAATCACCTGTGCCTGGAATTTTCCCTTTCTTTGTCATCATTTTTCTTGACATGTTCATTTGTTTTTGATTCTTATCTTGATAACCTCCAATCAATGCCATGATTTTCGAAGGACTTTTTGCTATCTCTTTTTTTATTCTTAATGCGGCGTGATGATCCGAAGCAGTGTCTACCAAAGTACTATATAAAGAAGTGGTCACTTGTTCTAAACTTTCTGGATTACATGAAGGAGTTCCATCACTATTCAATTCAAATCGATCTGGTGAAAAATCTACATGTACCGGTAATCCTCCAATATTTTTAGTATATGTGGGGACTAATACAAGGGTATGTTTGCCTTGATATTGATCTGTCACACTATCAGGTAAAGGCAAACTATTATTATAAGCCCCATAATAAAACCGAATACCAAGTTCTCCTAATTGATCATTACACGATCGTTGACAACATAGACGTTCAATTTCAAAAATAAAAGATTTCAGTTTATTCAAACTAAAATAAACAGAGCGTGCATCATCTTCAATCGTTGACAAAGTACTGTTCGGATTGGTGATTAATTGATATTGTTGTGACTGGTAATTTGTAATCATTCTTACCACCACCGACTCTAAGTCGAGATAGTCGATTTGCTCAGATACCATTATCTCATTATAACAGTTATTGCAAGGGTTTGCTTCCCTTTTCAAAGATTGTTCTTTAAGCGTTGCTAATGGCAATTTCATTTTTGTTTCTTTTGATACTAGATCAGATTTTTTTGATTTACTCATTGTAATTGTTTTTATTGATTTAAAAAATAAAAGTACTCAAGACATCCGCAACTTCAAGCATTGATTTGGTATAAATAAATGAAAACATCTTCAAACAGCTTTAAATACTGTAATTGTCTTTTAATACTCTACAATTATTAGGTTATTTCCACGCAACCTTACCGTTAAAAAACGGTATAAAAGTTCCGTCATTTATGACTTTGATTTCAGCTATTCAACTCTTCTGTCCCGATTGTACACTTCGGATCTTTGCATCGTAATTACAAATAAACAAAAACAGGTATGCCGAAAACTGTCACAAGAGTAGGCACAAAAAAAAATTATCTTATGAACAAGAATAGTAAAATAGTATTCGGAGCAATACTAATGATTTTGGCCCTTCCTTCAATTGCACAAAAGGGAAAAAATATTAATCAACATAAATCATTTTCAAAACGTAGCACTCAAATTAGTGCTGGTGCAGGATTTTCGAAGCCTACCGGTGGTAACGTTGCAATCAGCTCTGGTACTGCTGTCAATTTAAGTATTTACAAACCACTAGTTGTTAAATGTTGGGTGGATAAACCTACTAGTGAATTATTAGCACAATCTAAATGTCCAAACCCTAATTGGAATCCTAAAAATTATATCGACTTTGGGTTTGTTTTTGGGTTAAATTATGTACTTGGAAAACAATTCATACCTTCTACTGGTAACAGTACTATCATGAAGTACCCATTATTAAATATAAATGGTCAAACGGCTTCTCCTTTATACAAAATTGACGGTACAGGTCGTGATAAAGTACTTTTATGGCAACTTGGGCTTCAATCTAATTGTCATATAGGAAAAATTATTATTTCGCCAATTTTAAAAGTAGGTTATATGTCGGCTGAATCGAAAGCAATAAGTATTTCACAAATCACTGAATTTAATGATACAAGCAAATCACTAAATTTGTATAACCGTGGTGGGTTTAAAACTTCAGGATTTGCAGTTACTCCTGAACTAAAATTAACTTACATGTTTGGAAATATAGGATTTCATTTGGGGGCTGCTTATACTTTAGGACCTTCAGCCAATACTGTTTCAACAACCTTTATTCCAAATGGCAATACGGATATAAAAGGGATGTATAGCTTAGAGCAAATTTATAATGGAAGCACAAAAACAAACGAAATATTGATAAAAAATTCAAGTATAAATGCATATGCAGGAATTACATTTGATTTCGGAAGACCAAAACTTCGTGGCTGTGGAAAAGTTCCAAATTGTGATGCCAGAATAATAGATAAAGATGGCAAATCATGTACCGATAAAAGACCACTTAAAAAGTCAAAGGAAACATTAAATACAGATCTTATTACTTGGGATAATGCTGATTTGCCAGGGAAATTAGGATATAAATTTATTACATTTCGTAGAAGACCAAAAGGTAAATACATCATAATACGTGATAAAAAACACCCTTTTGGATTCGTTACTATTGATATCGAAAACGCAGAAAAATTAGATGGTGAAGAGATTACCATCATAAAAGAATTTAAAACCAACTGTGTAAGCAAAGGTGGTAAAAATTGTAATCAAGATGGTTTTGGATGTTTAGTATATTTAGATAATCCTCAAATGAGCGTAGAACCTGTTTATGACGAAAACCATATTCTTAAAAAACTAAAATTAATCATGCTTACAGCTGAAGCTGCAAAAAGTTGGGAAGATCCAAATCATTTCAATGAAGAATTAAACATCAAATATCAAAATGATTCAGCGGGTATAAAACATAATCTATTAGTAGACGATTTTATGAAAAGTGAACAATTTCAAGAATTAATAAATAATAAAGATCCTGAATATCAATTTAGAATACCGAATCCATTACAAGATCGTTTTAATAAATTTTGTATAAGATTTCCTTGGTTTTGTGATAGGGGTAATGGCCCATACAATCCTTTTGGTTCCGAAAGATTATTAAAGGGAATTCTTAACAATGAAAATACATCTGACATAATAAAACAAAGCTATTTAGACGCTGGACTATCAAAGAGTGGGATTAACATAGCAAATGACATATTAGAGATTAGGAGAAAACCCAATTTAAATACATTTAAATCTAAACTAAATACTCTAGCCATAACAATTCTTAGCCAAGAAGAAATGGATCAACTAGAAAAGGAGCGACTATTAGCAATGATTTCAACTGCAAAAAATTCATTAGCATATTGGAATGAATTTAGAAAAAAACCAACTTATTCTGAAATTGTATCTAAAAAAATTGACTACGATGAAGCTGGAGTTTGGGATACAATTGGCGCATTATTTGGGCCTGAAGGAGCTGCAGGCGCTTCTATAGGTAATATTATTGGTCAAATAATTATGGAAAAATAAAATTTCTATCATTGAAATATCTTGATTCCCTTTGGGGCAAAGTGAAGGTTAGATCCTTAACTAAGCCTCAAAGGGTTTCCTTGTGAAGTTATTTAAAAAGTTTCCCAAATTAATTGTGTATCTCTTTTATTTATTTTCCTCTAGCCCCATAATGATGCCCACCTTTTATACCTTATCTTCTGGTGCGCTCAATTTAAAAACCTCTTCATCCGAAGCAAACTTATATACAGCTGGGGGATTCCCTTTCCTAAATTTTTCCTGTTAACTTTAGGAATGCTGTGTGGATAATTGGCAAAGCCAATAAAGAATATAAAATATCACGAAGGCAGTAGCCCTTCGGAGAGAGGTTATTACATGCTGTATTGTTGTTCATTTAATTCATTTTCCCCACTTTTTCATACCCCTTCATTAAAGCTTTTCGATTCAGCCTTTATATAAATTTTCGAAAACACCTATTCAAAAACTATCTTTGCATTATGATTAGCAGAGAACATTTAATAGAGATGGCCAAAACCTATGGCACCCCATTGTATATTTATCAACGCGAAAAAATTGAAGGGCAGTATAAAAAATTAACCAACGCGTTTAAACAAACACCTACCAGATTTTTTTATGCCTGCAAGGCATTATCCAATATCAATGTTTTAAAAATCATCCAAAAGCTGGGCGCAGGCTTAGATACCGTTTCAATCAACGAAGTGCATCTTGGACTGAAAGCTGGCTTTGCACCGCAACAAATATTGTTTACCCCAAACTGTGTACACTTCTCTGAAATTGAACAGGCTAAAGAACTTGGTGTACATATCAATATTGATAATATTTCTATCCTTGAGCAGTTTGGCAATACCTATGGTGATAGCTATCCAATAATGGTTCGACTGAATCCACATATCATGGCCGGCGGCAACCTAAAAATATCAACTGGACATATTGATAGTAAATTTGGGATTTCGATACATCAACTACGACATATAGAACGCATCGTAAAAACCACCAAACTCAATGTGGAAGGTCTTCATATGCATACTGGGAGTGAAATCAAAGATGTGAATGTGTTTTTGCAAGGCTTAGAAATCATGCTCGATTTGGCTACGCATTTTCCCAATATCAAATACCTCGATTTAGGTAGCGGTTTTAAAGTGCCATATGCACCCGACGAAAAAGCCACCGATGTGGATTTGCTCGGACAAAAAATGCATGAGACTTTAGTAGCCTTCAAAAAGGAAACTGGCAAAGAACTGGAAATCTGGTTTGAACCCGGAAAGTATTTAGTGAGTGAAAGTGGATATTTTATTGCACGTGTAAATACAGTGAAACAAACACCCGCTACCGTATTTGCAGGTATCGATACAGGCTTTAATCATTTAATTCGTCCTATGTTTTATGAGTCTTATCACCATATCATCAACCTCTCAAATCCTAAAGGTGTTGAACGTATTTATACCGTAGTAGGTAACCTTTGTGAAACCGATACTTTTTGCTGGGACCGTGTATTAAATGAAGTTCGTGAAGGCGATTACCTCATGTTTAAAAATGCAGGTGCTTATGGTTTTGAAATGGCCTCCAGTTTTAATTCGCGGATGCGTCCTGCGGAAATATTATTTTCAAAAGGGAAACATCATCTTATTCGTAAAAGAGAAACGCTGGATGATTTATTAACGAATCAGGTTGAAGTTTTGTAAGGGATGTTTGCTGTCAGATGTGGGTATAGATTTTTGTATAAAGTATGTTTTATTGATTAAATAATTTATTCGTAATTTTGAATTGAAAAGAACCTTAAAATGAAAAATGTAACTCTTAGTATTCCTGATGGCGAATATGAATTTTTTATGAAGTTGGTTGAAAAATTCAATTACTCAAATTCTGAGCAAATAACATTATCTAACGAGCAAAAGAAAATCCTGGAAGAAAGAAGAAGTATGAACAATACAGATAATTTTTTGACGTTGGAAGAAGCACAGGCTAAGCTAAAGCAGAAACATGAGTTTTGATGTTGTCCTTCACACCACCGCTTTTACAGATATTGATGATGCGGTAAGTTATTATTTTCAGATTTCACCCCAACTTGCACTTGGTGTATACGCTGAAATTTTTGATTCAATTGATGTTATCGCTGACTCCCCGTATTTTCAATTTAGATATAAGGACTATAGAGCATTCCCGTTAAAGAGGTTTCCATATTTAATTTTATATACTTTAAATGAAAAAGAGATGAAAATTCATGTCTATGCCATTTTTAATACATATCAGAACACTGATAAATATCCCAAGTGATAATTGGTATTTTATGGAAAGTAAAGTTTGCTTTACCACCAAACAGCAAAAATCATTTTTACTCTTTGAATACTTTTCTCACATACTTATTTTTTTGTCCGCTATTTCTATAAAATAATTACCTGAAACGAAAGAAGACATATCAATTGTAAATTTATCTGTTGAAATGTGATTATACTCTCTTGCAACCTGACCGGTGATACTCAGAATTTTGATATTAGCATCTTGTAAGGGGTCTTGAGATTGTATCAGTAGGTTTTGCTTTACGGGGTTGGGGAAAAGATGAATTGAATTTGTAACGGAGAAATCTTGTGTACCAAAACCATTTACTGTATAGCAAGCAGAAGTATCAGTACATCCATTTTGGGTAACAGCTACAGCATAATCTCCATTGGCAGTAGCAACAAAGTTTTGATTGGTTTCTCCAGTGATGGCTTGAAAAGGATTGCATGCAAGCCATTGATAGGATGCGAGTGTAGCATTTGCTGTAAGTAAAGCAGCTGCTTGTGTTACTGAGGCGTCTACAGAATCGATTGTAAGGTTCAGAGTAATCACACTATCGCAGTTCGCAGCATTGACCAGTGTTTGTGTATATGTGCCACTTGCAGTATAGGTCTGACCATTTAGGGTAAATGTGGTGCAGGCCGTCTCATTCAAAGTTTGAGTACTGGGATAATTTATAGTAAGATTAATGGCGAAATTACTATCACACCCATTAATATCACTAAAAGTTTGTACATAATTGCCGGTATTGTAGTAAATTATGCCATTTACCAAAGCGCTATCGCAGAAACTTAAATTTAAAGTAGTGTATGGAGCCCCACATTCATTCAGCTTAAGTACAAATGCAGAATACCAGGGTGCAGGTGAAGTAAGTGTATAGTTATTCGGTCCGGGGTCAAAGTCTAAATCAACATTAAAAATGCCTGTTGTATAAATATTTCCCGTTGTATCAATAGTGATTGAAGTTGGTTCGGCAGAACCGTTCCCAACCATGCCTTTTGCCCACAAAAAATTGCCATTAGGGTCTAGTTTTCTTATACACAATTCTATATTTCCAGTTAAATTATAGACACCTGGTCCCGGGTCCATATCATCACCACCAGTCATCTGACTTGCTGTATAAATGTTCCCATTCTTGTCAACAATCGAATGTGTATGAATGCCATTTAGCTTTTTCGCCCATACAAAATTACCATTGGAGTTTAATTTACTAATAAAACTACCGGGGCCAGTTAAATTAAAAATACCCCCACCGGGATCAAAATCAACGGTTCCGCCAAAAAAGCCTGATGTATAAACATTACTCGCAGCATCAATTGAAATGGCGTATACTTCCATATTATTCGCATTAAGGGTACTCATTTTTTAGTCCAAATAAAAGAACCATTTGAATTTATTTTACTGATAATAATATAAATATTATTGTTTGGCCAATCGCTCCCCCAGCCAGCAATATAAGCCTGACCCAAGCTGTCAACAGTAATATAATCTCCTCTATCAGAAATAGGGTCACCTGAGTGATTTACCCATATAAGATTGCCGTTTGAATCTAGTTTAATAATATAAGTATCTCTATATCCAGAAGCAGTTACATTAAGAACTCCCGGTCCAGGATCAAAATCTGCTGTGCCATTAAACCCTCCAGTTAAATAAATATTGCATGAGGCGTCAGTAATTATAGAATCTTGCAGTGACAATGCCAATTGTCTTGGCTAATATAAAATTTCCATTCGAATCCAATTTACTAATAAAAGCATTACCGATGGGAAATCATATTAAATACTCCCGGTCCGGGATCAAAATCAACAGTATCCTGAAAAGTACCACATGTATATATATCGCCAATAGTATCAACTGCAATGGATGCTGCCCCATCGCTACCGATTCCTCCAATACTTTTAGCCCAAACAAAACTGCCATACGCATCTAACTTGCTAATAAAAATATCATTCGCGCCTGCACTTACTAAATTATAAACCCCTGCCCCCGGATCAAAATCAACTGTATCAGCAAAGGATCCTGTTGTATATACATTACCTTTAGAATCTGTTTTAATTGAGTTTGCTTGCAAATTTGCAATAAATGCACCTGCCCATTGAAATGTCTGCGCATTTGCAGAAATAAAAAAGAGTAAAACAAAAAATAACAGGATTATTCTCACAACTTTTATTTTTAATGTACTACGAAAATACAATTATATCGAGAATGCGCAAGTGCATTAACTAACTTCTAGCTATGCTCCGTCTCCCTTCAGCAAACAACTATGATTATTACATGTAGCAACATATTCAAATTCTCTCATTTTCAAATTTTCAAATTGTCCACCCACGCCCCATGTTCCTTCAGTAAATTGATCAACTCATCTACCGCTACCTCACTGTCAATATTTCGTTTTACGATGTCCTTGTTTTTATAAAGAGTAATTTTACCAACTCCGCTGCCTACATAACCGAAGTCTGCATCTGCCATTTCACCGGGACCGTTTACGATACAACCCATGATGGCGATTTTTACTCCTTTGAGATGATTGGTTACAGCACGAATTTTTGCAGTGGTTTCCTGTAAGTCAAACAAGGTGCGTCCGCAACTTGGGCATGAAATATATTCTGTTTTAGATATCCTTGTTCGAGTGGCTTGCAATATGCCAAAGGCAATGGAGTTGAGGGTAGTGAGCTGAGTGGCTAATTCATCAGGTGTTGCTACAGGCTGCCCAAACTGAAATCCTAAACATACACCATGAATGAGACCTTCTAATAAAAGGGACCCACATTCAACGGCATAGTGAATCAAAGCCTTTTCTAAATTTTCTGCATTGTTGTCGGTGATGATGATGACAGGTTGATAAATTTGATTGGCTTGTAGTTCATTGCATAAATTACGTAAATCATCGATGGCTTGTGGTCTTGCACTACTTAAACACATCACCACTGTTTTATCTTTTTGCAATTGTGCAAATATTTCAGTTCTTACTTTTTCAGGATAAGCATTCGGGTTGGCATCCATCATCACAAAATTTAATTTGTCGTGATGTACATATTGACCTTGTTCAATATATTGCAAAATATCAAACAATGGATAGCAATGCGGATTGGCGCAATAAGGCAACCATTGCTGATAATAGGTGAGAATGCCTACAGTACCTGGCAAGGGAAATGTGGGTACCTGATTGCAAAAAATATAATCAGCTGCCTGATCGCTGATATGCCATTTGTCGTCTTCTGCCTGATAGGTATAACCAATGGCTTTTAAATCAACGGGTGTAAGAATCGCCATTTTTGAAGTATCAGCCACTACAATAGGCGTTTTGAATATGGATTGATGGGATGTGAGAATGGAAGGTTTTATGTCAAGCGATGTATGTTTTACATCAGACACTAAGCCCTGATCCCTATTCTCCAATCGCTCATCTCTTATCTCTAATCCCTCATCTCTCATCTCATATCTCTCCAAAATATTCCTACAAACAGGCAATTCCATTTCTGGCTCTTCGGTCAATGACACCCTGATGGTATCGCCAATGCCTTCGTTTAATAAAGTACCAATACCAATCGCACTTTTGATGCGTCCATCTTCTCCATCGCCTGCTTCGGTAACACCCAAATGCAAGGGGTAACATTCTCCAAATTCATCCTGCATATGTTTCACCAGGGTACGATAGGCTTCAATCATTACTTTGGGATTACTGCTTTTCATACTCAATACGATCTGATGATAATCATTATCACGCGCTATACGCAAAAATTCCATCGCACTTTCTACCATTCCAATGGCCGTGTCACCATAACGACTCATGATGCGGTCACTGAGTGAACCATGATTGGTACCAATACGCATCGCAGTGCCATATTCTTTGCAAATCAATACCAGCGGTGTAAATCGTTCACGGATACGTTCAATTTCTTCGAGGTATTCAGCATCGGTATATTCTATTTGTTCAAACTTTTTTTTATCTACATAATTGCCAGGATTCACACGAACTTTTTCAACAATGCGTGCTGCAATTTCGGCCGCATTGGGTGTAAAATGTATATCGGCTACCAAAGGCGTAAAATACCCTCTTTGATGCAATACATCTTTGATGGCCTGCAGGTTTTCAGCTTCTTTTTTACTGGGTGCTGTAATACGAACAAGTTCGGCACCTGCTTCAATACAACGAATACTTTGCGCCACAGTGGCCTCTGTATCCATCGTATCAGTGGTAGTCATGGTTTGAATACGAATAGGATGATTTGCGCCAATGAATAGCTTGCCGATTTTTACTTCACGTGTTTTGAGTCGTTGCATGATGCAAAAGTATGAATTTAGGGTGTTTTTCAGAACACTGATTTGAGGGATTTAACATATACCCACGGATTCAAGTATCTGTCATCGTTCAAAAAAATATTTCCTTACTCAAACACTGCCTTCATTTCTTCCTTTACAAATTCACTAAGTGCTTTTACATTTTCAGCCGAAAAATCAAAATCTATCCCAGCTGTTTGATACAAGCTGGTCAATGTCTGCGTATACCCTTTACTCAATGCATTCATATATTGATCGAGTGTTTGCTCTTTATTGGTTTTATATTGTTTCCACATGGCAAGTGCACCTAACTGCGCAATACCATATTCAATATAGTAAAAAGGCACTTCAAATAAATGCAATTGTTTTTGCCATAATCGTTCACGATAATTTGTGAGGCCTTCCCAAGAAATATTTTTAGGGGCAAATTCGGTGTATATTTCTACCCACGCATTTGTTCGTTCCGCATGGCTATGACCGGGATGGGTATACAACCAATGTTGAAATTTATCGATGGTGGCTATCCAGGGAAAAATAGAAAGCGCCCGTTCTAATTCTTCTGCCTTCGCTCTTTTTAAGTCATTGGGGTTAGGATAAAAAACAGACCAGTAATCCATGCTAAAAAGTTCCATACTCATACTGGCCAGTTCGGCCATTTCCATTGGATATTCCTTAAAGGCACTCAAGGGCAGTT
Organism: Bacteroidota bacterium; assembly: GCA_016711825.1. Classification (GTDB taxonomy): domain Bacteria; phylum Bacteroidota; class Bacteroidia; order Chitinophagales; family Chitinophagaceae; genus OLB11. Next base: position 398,868 of record JADJSG010000005.1, read on the forward strand.
CGTGACTTAAAAATGAATGCAATGCATGTCCTCCCTCATGCATCATTGTTACTACATCATCAGCTGTGCCTGCAGCATTCATAAAAATAAACGGAGCACCTGTCTCTGCCAATGGACAGTTATACCCGCCAGGTGCTTTGCCTTTTCTACTTTCAAGGTCAAAATGCTGGAGCTTATTCATGGTACGTAAACAATCACCAAAATAGGGTCGCAATTGACTAAAAACCTGAATTGATTTATCTAACAATTCAGCTCCATCATTGAATGGCGCTAAAGGCTGTTGCCCTTCAGGTTCAGCATCAATATCATAGGGTTTGATTTCGTTTAATCCAAGTTGTTTTTGCTTGTGTGCAATCAACGTTTCGGCGATAGGGGTTATATATTTTTTGATGGCCTCATGAAAATGTTCGCAATCTTTTACGGTATAATCAAAACGACCCAGTTCTTCAAATTTATAATCACGATAATTATCAAAACCTGCATTCAAAGCCACCTGATGACGCTTTTGAAGCAATTCATCAAACAAAGTATTCAAGGCATCTTCATCCTGCTTACGTCGTTCATTCATTTTTATATATACTTCCTCACGTAAGCTTCGATCGCTTTGCATCAAAAATTTTGCCGCTTGTTGTAAGGTGTATTCTTGTTCGTTTATGGTAACACTCATCTTGCCCGTAATAGTGCCATAATGTTGCGCCAGCATATTTAATTCAGCATGAAGCGCAATATTGTTTTCTTGAAATAGCTTGATTTCTTTTTCTACACTTCGCAAATATGTATAATAGGTGGCGCTATCTAATTCCTTTACAAAGGGCGAACCCATCAGTTTTTTATTCAAGGCGTCCGCATAGGGTTTTATATGGGGTTCAATTTCCATACAAAAATAATTAAACGCTTCTTCCAGTGCCTTGTTTTCGGTATCACAAGTCATACGTATCTGTCTCCAGCAGGCATCTTCGCTGATGACTGCCTGTACCTCACTAACATCTTTCAACCAAACTTCAAGGGCTTCGGCAGAGTCCAGTACTCTGCTATTCAATTCTTCAAAAAAAGGTTTGAGAGCTTCCCAGTTGCTTAAGGTAAAATCAACGGGCATATAATGGCGTGGTATTTTTTGTATTGCTGCATTTAGCGTCATATCGTTCATATTAGAGGTGCAAATATAAGGTGTTTATATGGTCTGCGATTCAACGTGAACCGCATTGATTCATCTCCTCATTTACATGATTCTTCCATTTGTAACCCGTTTTCAAGTTAAGAATACTTTTCTTTGTAGTATAAACACCTTCATGATATTAAAATCGAAACATATATTGATTCATTTGATATTGTCCATTTCATTTCTGATGATTCCCTATGTATTTATTGCTGGTGATATGTTTCGATTCCCCAATGTGTTTCATAACCCACATGATCGATTTACCCTATTTGTATATTTTGTCATGCTCGGATTTTTCTACTTTAATTATTATTATCTACTTCCTACTTATTATTTAAAAAAACAACCTATTACCTATTTTAGCATCATCGCTTTTATTCTGGTCTTTCTCATTACCTTTTATTGGTGGGTTGATTATACACCACCTCCTATTTTCAGACCCCCGCCACCCATGATTGGTGGCATGCCCTTTCCTCATCGACATCTACCCATGCCTCCACCTATTTCACAATTAAATCAGTTATTGTTTTTATATATCATTGGTATATTGGTGAGTTTGTTTGCACGGGTCAACAAAAATTTAAAACATATTGAATCGGAAAGAGATAAAACAGCCCTGGTTTATTTAAAATCGCAAATGAACCCTCATTTTATATTCAATACTTTTAACAGTATTTACGGACTCGCAGTAAAAGAAAAAGCCGACAAAACCGCCAACGGCATGTTGAAACTTTCAGATATGCTTCGGTATGTATTGACAGATACCCAAAGTGATTTTGTACGTTTGAATAAAGAAATCAATTATATCAACAATTATATAGAATTACAAAAATTAAGAATTGAATCAGATACCATTATACAATATCAAATCACTGGCAATCAAAACCTTCATGTGATTGCGCCAATGTTGTTGATTCCTTTTATCGAAAATGCATTTAAATATGGGATTAATCCAGGCAAAGAATCTAACATTGATATTCAGATTAAAATTGAGGATGCTTCATTACTGCTTCAGGTAAAAAATAAAATCATCGTTCATAATAGTTCTTCTGAAAAAATGGGTATCGGTATTGAAAATACCAGGAACCGACTTGAACTATTATACCCTCATAAATATATACTCACACTCCATGAAACACCTACTGATTATGAAGTGTATTTAAAAATAATACTCACATGATGAACGCCATTGCACTGGATGATGAACCTATCGCCCTTGATATTATTGCTAATTTTTGTGAAAGAATTGATACCCTCAAATTAGAAAAAACATTTACTTCACCCGATGAAGCCTTGAAGTACCTGCATCGATTTCCCATTGATTTGCTTTTCTTAGACATACAGATGCCTTCAACAACAGGTCTGGCTTTTTCTGAAAAAATTAAAACCAACCCTATGATTATATTCACTACAGCCCATAGTGAATACGCCGTTGAAGGGTTTGAAATAAAAGCCATTGATTATTTACTTAAACCTTTTTCATTCGAACGATTTGCCCAGGCAGTAGAAAAAGCTCATCAATTCAAATCGTTGATGATTAATAAAGTAACAGACGAAAAAAAATATTTATCATTTAGGGTTGATTATAGCATGGTAAATATCAATATTGATACTATTGAATACATTGAATGTTTTGCCGATTATGTAAAATTATTTTTTACGGACCGAAAAAATTTACTGGTTCGTATCACTATGAAAGAGCTGATCAACAAATTGCCCTCTAACGAATTTATCAGGGTGCATAGATCCTATATCATTCATTTAGATCATATTATTTCAATCAGGAATAAAAAAATCTTACTTAAAAATATTGAAATCCCCATCGGTCAAAGTTATTTAGAAAGCACCTCACAATTGTTTAAGGATAAGTAAGTTCAATTCAGAAATGCCCTTGAAAAAGTATTCACTTACGATTAAACAGAAAACAAAAGGGAATAATCATATCAGTAAGTACACATGACAAAAATCATATTTATCAAAAAATAAAAAATTATTCAAAAATAATTATTTCGCTATAACTATTGTGAATACTGCATTTAAAACCATTGCTAGGCTTTGTTGTTATCACACCATAACACGATAATTTTAACAAGAATGCTTGATGGTTTGAAACACTGATATAAATCATATTTTATTTTTTTAGGTTCCCTATAATTTTGTCGGGTAATTTAATTTATCATGAATACAGTGGATGTTATCGCAGACTTTACCCATAAAATTGAAAATGATTTAAACATTGAACCGAAAGATCAGATGCCTGAAAAATATCGCTTGCATTTGATTCGGCAGATATCACAACATGCCCATTCTGAAGTAATCGGAATGCAACCCGAAGGCAATTGGATAACACGCGCCCCTAGCCTTAGAGCAAAACAAATATTGCTTGCTAAAATTCAAGACGAAGGCGGTCATGGATTGTATCTGTATAGTGCAGCCGAAACCCTTGGCATCTCACGCGAAGAAATGTTGGAACAATTACATTCAGGCAAGGCCAAATATTCAAACATCTTCAACTATCCCGCACTTACATGGGCCGATATTGGTGCCATAGGCTGGTTAGTAGATGGGGCTGCTATTGTCAATCAGGTATCATTGCAACGCACTTCCTATGGTCCTTATGCCCGTGCGATGGTGCGTATTTGTAAAGAAGAAAGTTTTCATCAACGTCAAGGTTATGAAATCATGGCCAATATGATGAAAGGCACCGAAGCCCAGAAAGCCATGGCACAAGATGCGATGAATCGCTGGTGGTGGCCTTCACTGATGATGTTTGGTCCGCATGATAGCGACTCTCCACATGCTGGTGATGCCTTTGCTTGGAAAATAAAAAGAAAAAGCAATGACGAATTGCGTCAGAAGTTTATAGACAAAACCGTTCAACAAGCAGAAGTGATCGGACTCACCGTTCCTGACCCCGAATTGAAATGGAACGAAGCAAAAGAAGGCTACGATCATGGCGAAATCAATTGGGAAGAATTTAAAAGAGTGATCAATGGAAATGGACCTTGTAATAAACAACGCATGACCCATCACATACAAATGCATCAGGAAGGCGCCTGGGTAAGAGAAGCCGCAGCGGCCTATGCAAAACAACAATCATAAAACAATTAAAATCATGGATACACAATTAGACCTTTGGGAAGTTTTTATTCAAAGTAAAACCGGTAATCATCATGTGCACGCAGGTAGTGTGCATGCTTCTGACAGTAATATGGCTTTGCAAAATGCCAGAGACATATATACCCGTCGCAATGAAGGTAGTAGCATTTGGGTGATTCCTTCAAAATATGTAACAGCCTCTACCGCAGAAGATGCAGCGATGTTATTTGATCCTGCAAATGATAAAATATACCGACACCCTACTTTTTATGTGATGCCAGAAGGCGCCAAACAAATATAAAATAAAACTGAAATCATGACAAAGCAACAGGCACTTTATAAATATTTACTCCGCTTAGGAGACAATCCACTGATATTAGGACATCGACTCTCTGAATGGTGTAGCCGTGGTCCCATCCTTGAAGAAGATTTGGCCTTGACTAATATTGCCCTTGATAATATAGGCAGGGCACAAGCTTTTTTAAAATATGCCGCCGAAGTAGAAGGCTTGGGTAAAACAGCCGATGATTTGGCTTACAAAAGAGACGAACGCTCATTTTATAATAACCTCATTGCAGAATTGCCCATCGGCGATTTTGCTTATACCATAGCCAGACAATTGCTGATTGCTGTTTTTGAACAATTGCAATTCACCGACTTAAGCAAATCAAGCAACGAAACCATTGCAGGCATTGCTGCTAAATCATTAAAAGAAGTGCGTTATCATGTTGCTCATGCTCGTGACTGGTGTTACAGACTGGGCAAAGGAACAGAAGAAAGCCATAACCGTCTTCAAAGAGCCTTTAATGAGTTGTGGATGTATACAGGTGAATTATTTGAAATGTATGATGAAGATGTGATATTGGTATTTGATGGGGTTGCAGGCGATTTAAACACCCTAAAAATACAATACTACGATGCAGTGCAAAAAATACTCAACGATTCAAACATTCAAATTCCCGTAGTAGACTATATGCAAACAGGAAGCCGCAAAGGTATTCACACCGAATATCTTGGTCACATCTTAGCTGAAATGCAATACCTACAACGCGCCTATCCTGATGCCACATGGTAAACACCCAGCTACATACAAGAGATAGCATTCTGCAAATATTATCTGTCATTTGCGACCCCGAAATTCCAGTGGTTTCGATACAGGAAATGGGTATTTTACGCGATGTAATCGTACATGATAATGTATGTGAAATCATCATCACACCCACTTATACAGGCTGTCCGGCCATGGGTATCATAGAAGCCGATATTCAATCAACCTTGCACCATGCGGGTATTGATGAGGTTAAAGTTACTACGGTATATACACCTGCCTGGACAACAGACTGGATGACAGAAAGCACTAAAGAAAAATTACAAAAATTTGGTATTGCGGCCCCAGTACACTCACATTGCATGGATTGGTCGAAGCCTGAACAACATGCTGTCATTTGCCCTTTATGTCATGCGGAAGACACGCAAATAATTTCACATTTTGGCTCTACCGCTTGCAAGGCATTGTACAAATGCAATGTTTGTAAAGAACCCTTCGATTATTTTAAATGTCATTAATAGGATGATGAATAACCAATATTTTGTACCAAAAAAATATAACAATACATGTTTATTTTCTTTATCAAAAAAAATCCCTTCAACTGACCTATAGAACTAAAATCATTTTTATCACACTATAATAAAATAATTCATGCCCATTTATCATACATTAGGAACGATACCTCCCAAAAGACATACTGTAAGTCGTCAAGAAGATGGCTCTTTATACCAGGAAGAACTTGTAGGAACTCAGGGATTTGCTGGTATGTCGTCTTTGGTATATCATCTTTATCCACCTACACGAGTACAACAAAAAGAAGCTGCATACAGCGTAGCCCCCAAAGTGGCTATTGACAACGGACTTGATTGCATGAGCTTTAAAGGATTTGAAATCACACCTACCTCTGATTACCTAAAAAGTAGAAAAACCCTTTTTGTGAATGCCGATATGCATATTGGGTTAGCAGCTCCTATGCAAAGTACCCCTTATTTTTATAAAAATGCCGATGCCGATGAAATGATTTTTGTACATGAAGGGAGCGGCACTTTATTTACCATGTATGGAGAACTGCATTTTAAATATGGTGATTATATCATCATCCCCCGTGGTACGGTGTATAAAATACATTTTGACAATAACAGCAATCGATTGCTCTATGTTGAAAGCTTCACCCCTATTTTTACCCCAGCACGTTACAGAAATCAATTTGGTCAACTGCTCGAGCATTCGCCCTTTTGTGAACGTGATATCGTACGCCCTTCAAACTTGAAAACATATAATGAACAAGGAGCTTTTGATATTTTTATCAAAAAAAGAGGGATGATGTTTCCCTATCAATATGCTAATCATCCCTTTGATGTAGTAGGCTGGGATGGTTATCACTATCCCTATATATTTTCAATCTTTAATTTTGAACCAATCACGGGTCGTATACATATGCCACCTCCGATACATCAAACATTTGAAAATGCCCAGTTTGTAATATGCTCCTTTGTACCTCGTCTTTACGATTATCATCCTGAAGCGATTCCTGCCCCTTACCATCATAGCAATATCGATAGCGATGAATTATTGTATTATGTGGATGGAGATTTTATGAGTCGAAACAATATCGAAAAAGGGCAGATTACTTTACATCCTGGTGGCCTTCCTCATGGTCCACACCCTGGCGCCATCGAAAGAAGTATTGGTAAAAAAGAAACCCATGAATTGGCTGTGATGATTGATCCTTTTCACCCTGTTATGATCACCGAAGAAGCCATGAAAATAGATGTGAAAGATTATTATAAATCATGGTTAGAAAATGAATAACAATAACCCCTTAAAATAAAAAAATAAATGAATACATTAGTTGGTAAAAAAGCACCTTCATTCCAGGCAGAAGCTGTCATCAATGGCACTGAATTTGTAGAACAATTTTCACTTGACCAGTTTATTGGTCAAAAGAATGTCATCTTCTTTTTTTATCCTTTAGATTTTACGTTTGTATGCCCAACAGAATTGATTGCATTTCAAGAGCAATTATCCGAATTTGAAAAAAGAAATACGGTTGTAGTGGCCTGCTCAATCGATTCAAAATATGCACATTGGGCATGGCTCAATACCGAACGCAACAAAGGAGGTATTAAAGGCGTGCAATACCCTTTAGTGGCCGACCTAACTAAAACTATTGCCATCGATTACGGTGTATTGGCTGGTCAATATCAAATTGACAATGAAAGCGTCCGTTTTGAAGGCAACCCTGTAGCCTTACGCGGATTGTTTTTGATTGATATCAATGGTATTATACGTCATCAGGTAATCAATGATTTACCATTAGGACGTAGTGTAGACGAAGCCCTAAGGATGGTAGATGCATTAAACTTTTATGAAAAAAACGGCGAAGTTTGTCCAGCCAACTGGAACAGTAGCAAAGAAGGATTGCAAGCAACTGCCGAAGGTATTGCCACTTATTTAGGAACACATCAAAATTAATATATATGTCAATCGCAAACTTAACACAAGTAGACAATTACAATTATGGCATCGAAAAAATATTCGATTCAGCCAAGGATTTTTTACCTATCAATGGTACCGATTATGTAGAGCTTTATGTGGGCAATGCAAAACAAGCAGCGCATTACTATAAAACAGCTTTTGGGTTTCAATCGTTTGCCTATTGCGGTTTAGAAACAGGTAACAAAGCCTATTGCTCTTATGTAGTTGCCCAAGATAAAATCAGGTTGGTACTTACCACACCCTTTGACCCCGAAAGTGAAATATCAGATCATATCAGACGACATGGAGATGGGGTAAAAGTGATTGCACTTTGGGTAGACGATGCCCGAAAAGCATTTGAAGAAACCACTAAACGAGGTGCAGTAGCCGTGATGGAACCAACCGTATTTTCAGATGAGAATGGAGAAGTGGTTAAAGCATCTATCAAAACCTATGGCGATACCATTCATACTTTTGTAGAGCGTAAAAACTATCAGGGTGTTTTTTTACCCGGGTTTGAAAAATGGGAAAGCGAATACAATCCTGGCAGTAAAGGGCTCAAATATATCGACCATATGGTGGGCAATGTGGCATTGGGCACCATGAATACCTGGGCCGACTTTTATGCCAATACCATGGGTTTTGCCAACCTTATCACTTTTGACGATAAGGATATTTCTACCCAATACACCGCCTTGATGAGTAAAGTAATGACCAATGGCAATGGCCGAATTAAATTTCCAATCAATGAACCTGCTAAGGGATTAAAAAAATCACAGGTAGAAGAGTATTTAGATTTTTATGGCGGACCCGGTTGTCAACATATTGCGGTAGCTACCGATGATATCGTCTTTACCATTGCTGAAATGCGTAAGTCGGGTGTTGAATTTTTACATGTGCCTGGAACCTATTACGATACAGTGGTAGATCGCGTGGGTACCATTTCAGAAGATATGAATACCCTCAAATCATTAGGCATCATGGTTGACCGTGATGAAGAAGGATACTTGCTACAAATTTTTACCAAACCAGTAGAAGACAGACCTACCTTATTTTTTGAAATCATTCAACGTAAAGGAGCCAAGTCGTTTGGCAAAGGCAATTTTCAGGCTTTGTTTGAAAGTATTGAAGCTGAACAAGAACGAAGAGGTACTTTATAAATATTGTAAAAAATAAATACATCCCTTCATTTGCAATAAAATGATGTACAAACCCTATTTTTAATAAAAACCCATACCCCTAAATATTATGAGCGCAGGTTGTCTTAATAATTGCCCCAATTGTAAATGTTCAAAATCGGCAATCATCATTGGTGCCGGCTTAGTAGGCTCACTGTGGGCTGTGTATTTAAGCAAAGCGGGTTATAAAGTAGATGTTTATGAACGTCGGCCCGATATGCGACGGTCAAAGATGTCTGCTGGTAAATCAATCAATTTAGCCACATCTTATCGTGGTTGGAAAGCCTTAGACGAAGTGGGTATTGGCGATGAAATTAGAAAAATTGCCATCCCCATGTACGGTCGCACTTTACATCATCAACACGGCGAAGTGAAGTATCAACCCTATGGCAATGATGATCAGGCAATTTATTCCGTATCAAGAGGGGCTATCAATGCAAAACTGATGAGTATTGCAGAAGAAAATATTACGGTACATATTCAATTTAACGCTGAATGTATTGATATAGATTTTAAGCAAGATAAAGCCATTTTTAAAGATACTGTAACGGGTGTTATCACCGAGGCCACGGCAGATGTGATTTTTGCCACTGATGGAGCCTTCTCCGCTGCTCGTTATCATGGGATGCAAAAGCTTGATCAGTTTAATTATTCGCAGCAATACATAGCAGATGGGTATCGCGAAATATTATTACCAGCCAATGAAGATGGCAGTCATAAGCTACCACTGAATACTTTACATATCTGGCCTCGCGGAAGATTTATGTTGATTGCTCTTCCTAATTTTGATGGGTCATACACGTGTACTTTATTTATGCCTTTCGAAAATGATCAATATTGTTTTAATAACCTCACCTCCAAAGAGAAAGTCAACGAATTTTTTAGGGAAATATTTCCAGATTTTTATGCCATGATGCCTAATATAGCCGATTCCTGGGATGATCACCCTTTATCATCATTAGCCATTATTCGATGTTTTCCCTGGACACATCGCAAATTAGCCTTGATGGGTGATGCCGCTCATGCCACTGTACCCTTTTTTGGACAAGGTATGAACGCTGGTTTTGAAGATTGCAGCGTGATGTGGGACTTGATGAATAAACATATGGACAATTGGCCGGTAATTTTTAAAGAGTATGAAAAATTAAGAAAACCGAATGGAGATGCGGTACAGGATTTATCTTTACAAAATTATATTGTGATGCGGGATAAAGTGTCTTCTCCTAAATTTTTATTATTACAAAAAATTGAACGTCGTTTGAATTATCTTTACCCCGATTCCTATTTCCCCTTGTATAGCATGGTGTCGTTTACCGATATCGATTATGCCACTGCATGGAAAAAAGGCAATGAACAAGAAGCAATGATAAAAAAACTTATTGACCAAAACCATATAAACGAATTAACAACTGAAACCGAGATAGATAGCATCTTACACACTTTCATGCAACAAACAGTTGCTTCATAAAAATGAACACATGAACGAAAATAAAGAACAACTCTTACAACGTATTGAAGAAAAATTTAAAGCCATTGACCAAAATCCGGATGTGCATCTTGAAGGACTTGTGTGGGCAAAACCTATGAATTACTGGGACTATATTTTACCTGATGCCCTATTAAGTTTACAAGTTCAACGCACCACATTACCCGATGAAATGGTGTTTATTATGTATCATCAAATCAATGAACTATTGTTTAAAATGATACAATGGGAAATCGATCAGGTGAGTGTAGTGGAAAAGATTGAAGCTGACTTTTTTACAGAAAAATTAAGACGTATCAGTCGGTATTTTGATATGCTTTCATCCTCCTTTGAAATCATGGGTGATGGTATGGAACTTGCCCAATACATGAAATTTAGAAACACCCTGACACCGGCAAGTGGTTTTCAAAGTGCCGCTTACCGACTGATTGAGTTTTCATCTACCGAATTAATCAATTTAATCGATTATCGTTTTAGGGCTTCCATCGATAGAAATACGCCTTACACACATGCCTTTGAACATTTGTATTGGCAAGCCGCAGGTAAAGACCATGCGACAGGCAAAAAAAATACCATGCTGGTATTGTTTGAAGAAAAATACAAAGACATGTTTTTACGAAAAATGGAAGCCTACAATACAACGAACCTGTGGACTCGGTTTAAACAATTGCCCGATGAAGTAAAGCAAGATGCAGCGCTGATTAAGGCTATGCGTCATTATGATTATACGGTAAATGTAACCTGGGTAATGGCTCATTATACAGCTGCAGGTAAATACTTAGGCAATGCAGAAGCTACAGGTGGCAGCGACTGGCGTAAATATATGCATCCACGTTACCAACGTCGAATTTTCTTTCCTGATTTATGGAGCGAAGAAGAATTGAAAAACTGGGGTACGGATGTTTAATTTATCATCCGTTATCCATTGATTCTTTTCTAATCAATAGATGTTGTATTGTTTATGTTTTGGGGTCAACCTATTATCGCAAATGTATTCGGTTAAATAGAAAATGTTTGTCCTGAACAAACCGTTTTATCATATATCGCAGGCTATTATAGAATCAAAAAAAATGGATAACGTATCTTTGAAAAAAATTATCCTTTATTGAAAGCAATTATATACAAATCTACAGGCAGTTGGTACCTATGCAAAGCCGCTGATGGCAAGTTTTGGAATGGACGCATGAAAGGTAAATTTAAGATTGATAAAGAAATCACTTCTACCAATCCAATAGCTGTAGGTGATCATGTAACCATTGCTTTAGAAAACGATAGCGAAAATTCAGTGATGATTACTGCCATTGAAAAAAGAAAAAATTATTTGGTACGCACATCACCACATAATAAAAATCAAAAACATATTGTAGCTTCTAACCTCGACCAAAGCATACTGATAGCCACCATCAAAGACCCACGCACTTCTACAGGGTTTATCGATCGTTTTTTGGTGAGTTGTGAAGTATATCATCTCAAAGCGATTGTTGTATTTAATAAGGCCGACATGATGGATGAAGAGGATATGAAATATTTTGCCTATTTAAAAAATATTTATACCCAAATAGGCTATGACATCTATTTGGTATCAGCTGAAAAAAATGAGGGAATAGACACTTTACAACATATCATGCATCATAAAGTGAGTTTGCTCACAGGGCATAGTGGTGTAGGCAAATCGACCCTTATCAATAGTATTTTGCCTGAACAATCGCTGTATACCCAGGAAGTGTCTGACTGGAGTGGCAAAGGAATGCATACTACTACCTTTGCACAAATGTATGACCTCCCTGATGGTGGTCAAATCATTGATACACCGGGTATAAGAGAATTGGGTATTGTGAATGTAAGTCGTGCAGAACTCAGTGGGTATTTTCCTGAAATCAAAAAAGAACTGGTAAAATGTAAGTACAATAATTGTAGCCATTTCAATGAACCTGGCTGTGCTGTAAAAGAGGCAGTTGCGCAAGGCATCATATCGGAAGAACGTTATGTGAATTATGCAAAAATTTATGAAACCATTGAAGAAAAATGGAAATAAAATGTCCATCTTAGCATTGTGAATGTTCATTCCAGTGAAAAACAAATTGATGTTCAATCTTTTTTATAAAATCAGATAGGGACAGGAAGTGAAAAATACCCTTTAAATGGTATCTTAATTATTCTTAATACATATAATTTTACCTTCTTAAAACACCTTGTATTATGAAGTATTTTTATCTTTTATGTCTTCTATTTTCTATGAAGGCTTTTGCACAACCCTGTAATCCATTGTCAAACGCCATTAAAACAGTGTCTGGCACTTATGGCGCATCGAATAAGGAATATACAACAAGTTGCAGTATTTGCGACGGTTGGAATTCAGGCAACTATTCAGGTTGGATAGCTTATGACATGCAAACCCCTGTTGATATCAACAGTATATTCATCATCAGAAGTATGGTACCTGGTGGTGGTATGACCCAATATATTGATACCAGCAGTGATGGTGTTACATGGGTAACTGCTTTAAATGTGTCAGGCAGTTTTGTGAACCAGGGTCATCAGTATATCGCCCTTCCTTCTCCATGGAATAATGTACGTTATATACGATTGCGCGGAACAGGTGGTGTATCATGGATGTCTATCCTCGAATTTATGGTCAATCCCGATCTCATTAATTCTGAAGTACAGGGTATGCACCCCGTACTCATGAACGAACAAGCTCAATTAATAACCGGAAATAATTTTACCTTTCCAATGACCATTTATGCAAGTAAAGCATCTACATATCAGTGGAAACTCAATGGAGCCAATATACCAGGTGCCACCAATCAATCACTTGAAATTACCCAAAATGGAAGTTATAGTGTGTTGGTTACCTATACAGGCTCGCCTTGCAATGCTACCCTAACCTCACCTGCGCAAAACATTACAGGTCCACGTTTATGGCTCAAAGCTGATGAAGGTGCATATACTAATAATGGCATTAACCTGGCAACCGATGGACAAACCATTCAACAATGGAACGACCGAAGTGGCAATAATTTCCATGCAACACAAGCAGATGCTAGCAAACGCCCAACATGGCAATTAAACGCTTTCAATGGCAAACCCGCCTTATGGTTTGATGGGGTTAATGGCAATTATTGGCTCGAAAATACCGTCAATACCCCCGTAGCCACAGCAGGTGCAGCACGTACATACTTTGTGGTGGCAAAAGCTGCATGCAATGCAACAGGGTATCAGGGAGGTCATTTATTTACCAACAGACGAACTCCAAATGCCAGCACCCTTGAGTTTGTCAATAATCCCGGAAATGGTATTTTTCATGGTGGTAATCTGTGTTGTAATCATCCTCAAGTTACCAGTGTATCTTTTGAAGAAGGCCAATATCAACCATTTATTGGCACCTGGCGCACAGGAGGTACCAATACCAATCTTGACTTTTGGATGAATGGTACTGCAGCTGTTACTGCCAATGCCAACTTCGAATTAGACAATGGAGCCGTTGGATATTGTGTGGGCGACCGTAGAGATGCTTTCCAATTTGTAGACCCAACAGGTGGCTATGATTGGCAAGGACATATAGCTGAAATCATTGTGTATGATCGTGCATTAAGTGACGAAGAGCGCTTAGCCACCGAAAATTACCTCGCATTGAAATACCAACAACCCACAGCACCTTCACAGTTTACCTCATTGCCATCTGCAACCGTTTATAATACTGCAGACATCAGCGATGCTGTATGGCAACACACTTTCAATACTGCGAATAACAACGAAATGATCGCCTCTATTAAAAGCAATTGCGCCGATTTAGGCATTCGTACTGATACCGTGTATGTAGAACCTTCAGCCGTGACAGTGGGTGCCAATAGTTATATGAGACGTCATTATGTAATCAAAACCAGTCTTGCCCCTGTGGGTAGCAAGCGAGTACGTCTGTATTATACAGATGCCGATTATGCAGACCTTCAAACTGTACAACCTTGGCTTACTTCACATAGTGAACTTAACGTTATAAAATACAATGGACCCAATGAAGATGGTATATTGAATGATATGGGTGGCGTACTCACTTTGATTCCTTCAGCTGCAATAACTACGGGGACCGCATTTGGACAACGTTTTCTTGAATTTGATGTTACAGGATTTAGCGAGTTTTGGATTTCAAGCAGTAACAATGCTCCCCTGCCAGTAGTATTGACAAATTTCGAAGCCAATAAATGCAATACCAGCCATGCATGTATTGCATGGCAAACTAGCCATGAATCACAAATGAGTCATTATGAATTACAGCAATCAATGGATGGTATTCATTTTAATACGGTGTATCAAGCAAGCGCTAAAAACAGTGCAGTGAATCAATATACGTTCGAACATCGAAACCAATCAGGTAAAGTATATTATAGACTCCAGATGATTGATGAGAACAATCAATTCAGTTATAGCAACACAAAAGCACTTGATTTTGACAGCAAAGCATCTATCCAAATCAACCCAAATCCAGCAAACAATCAACTTACGGTATCAGGTATTGAAGGTGAATATCGCATTGAATTGATTAATATGCAAGGACAGGTATTACAAACGATTTCAAGCATAGGCAACAAGGATATCCAAATCAAAACCAGCGATTTACCTATTGGTATTTATTACCTTAAATTTTATTCATCCCAATCCATACAAAGCCTAAAAGTTTTGATTCAACATTAATGCTACATGACAAATTATAAAAAACCGCTTCTATGATGAAGCGGTTTTTATTTGATATAAATCGATGAGTTCAAAACAATACCAATTCATTTGCCACTACTCATTATATAACGTTCAATTACCTTAAGATGAAATATAATGAGTGTTTGATTTTTAAAGATATTTACATGACTTCTAATAAATGTATTTGGTATAACAAGCCAACACCTTAAATTTACACTATGAAAAATATGCTATTCGTATTTTTAGGGGGCGGGGTAGGAAGTGTGATTCGGTATATCGTCAGTACATTTTTTGTAGTTAGCTCCAATGCCTTTCCTTTCGCCACTTTTATCGTGAATATTATGGGAAGCTTTATCATCGGATTATTGATGGGTTATTTCATACAGGATACAGCAGAACAGCAAACCTGGAAATTGCTTTTAATGACAGGCTTTTGTGGAGGATTTACCACCTTTTCAGCGTTTAGTAAAGAAAGTGTATTGATGATCATGCAACAACAGTGGGGCATGGTAAGTCTTTACATCGTACTGAGTATCATTGTATGCCTTAGCGCCACCGCTTTAGGATATCTATTGTCTCATTAAATCATTTGGCGTTGAATATGAATCGTTTGATTCGTATAGTTGGTTTGGGTAATGCATACAAACAGTTCGATTAAATGCCATTACATTTAATTTTAGTCTAAAAAATATAAATACATTAGATACATACATTGAATAAAATCAGAAAATATTAGCCCTATTTAAAATATTTCGTAGATGTATTACTTTAATTTATTGCTGTATCGTGGGTATTATTTTTTTATATTTACATGCGATTAATAAACATCATCATGAATTGGCATCAAAGTCCGGTAGTAGACCAGGTAGGTATTGAAGAACGTGTAGCAAGATTCAACACCCGTAGCATCAAAAAAGAAAGTAAAATGCAGGGGCTTCATTTGGCATTGAATATGATTGACCTTACTACATTAGAAGGCAAAGATACGGTGGGCAAAGTAACCCAAATGTGTTACAAAGCGCAGCATGTCGCCGACCATTTAATGGATGTACCTACCGTTGCCGCCGTTTGTGTATACCCTAATCATGTAAAAACAGCCAAGAAATGTTTATTGAATTCAAGCATTAAAATAGCCTCTGTAGCTACAGCCTTTCCAAGTGGCAATAGTTCATTAAAAATAAAATTAGCAGATACCAAAATGGCTGTTGACCATGGTGCTGATGAAGTAGATATGGTAATTAGCCGTGGTGAATTTTTGCAAGGCAATTACTCATTTGTGTTTGACGAAATTGCTACGATTAAAGAAGCTTGTAAACATGCCCGTCTAAAAGTAATTTTAGAAACAGGGGAACTCAGCACCCTCGATAATGTACGCAAAGCGAGTGATATCGCCATATTGGCCGGGGCTGATTTTATTAAAACATCGACCGGCAAAATACAACCTGCTGCTACCATGCCTGTAACTTTGGTGATGCTACAAGCCATCAAGGATTATCATGATGCCACAGGAAAAATGATTGGTATGAAACCCGCTGGTGGCATTTCAACATCAAAAATGGCCTTGCAATATTTAGTGATGCTATACGAAACATTGGGTGATGCATGGATGAGTAATGAATGGTTTAGGTTTGGTGCCAGCAGTCTTGCCAATGATATTGTGTTGCAAATAGGGAAGGAACAAAAAGGTGTTTACTATAGCAAAGATTATATTTCTATTGATTAGATATACCGCATGAAAGCACGATTTTTGTCAACCTATTTAAATGTACTTATAATTTTTTTGGTTGCCTTAGTCACTGCCATCGTTTTTTCGCATACCGCATTACTGAGTGGTAATATGGAAGCCATGCATATGGATGCGCAAGTTTATATTCATACTGCTCATCAACTTTTACAAGGAAAAATACTTTATCGTGATGTGTTTGACCACAAAGGACCATTCATGTATATCATTGAATGTATCGGTGTGTTTTTTAGTGGCAAGCAGTATGTTGGATTATGGTTTACACAATGGATATGGCTTGTATTAGGCTTGAGTCCATTATTTATTTTTTGGGCCAGAAAGCATTCCCTTTTATTATCGATGACCGCTTTGTTTTTTTTGGGTGCATGGATATACAGTTTCAAAACCATTGGTGATAACCTCCCTGAAATATATGCCATCAGCTTCATTGCCTGGATTTATTATTTATGTTTACGAATGGTTGAAAACAGCCTTTTACATCGTTGGTATGCAGCCTTATTAGGGATGAGTGCCATGGGACTTTTTTTAACCAAACCCAATTTGATAGTATTGGTCATACCTTGTTGTGTATGGTTTTTATGGACACATTTTCAAACCAATTCAAGTATTGAAAAACGCAATCATTTGCTATTCATATTAGGGTATATATTGCTTGGCGTTGTTGTGGTGCTTTTACCTATCCTTGGCTATTTTGCTTATCATCAAGCCTTATCAGATGCTTTTTTCGCATATTGGACATTTAATTTTTCCTATATATCTGCTCAGTCACTTTCAATGTATGAAAGCTTTTCGCAAGTTTTTTTGCAAGCTCCTCTGTTTATGTTGATATTTGTGGTAGTCGCCTTATTGATCAAAGGGATACTTGATAAAGGTCAACGACCTTTTTTTGCAATGATTGTAGCTACGCTAATCATTTCAATGTTCATATTAATTGCATTGCCTGGCAGAGGTAAAGATTCGTTGCATTATGCCATTCCTATGGCCCCAATTATTGGCTGGACCATCATGTATATCGGACAGGAATTTCAATCCTTTCAACGGGTATTTCTTCTTTTAATGGGACTTTATTTTTTCAAACCACCTTTAATACATAGTATAACTGCTACACCTCATCAAGTAGATAGGAAAGAAGATATTGAATGGTTAGCTACACACAAAAGAGCAGGAGAAACATTATGCATTTTCGGCAATCGCTCGGCGGTTTATGAACAAACCCAATTGACATGCAATACCCGTTTCTTTTATACCTACCCCTTGATGCAAGATTGCAACAGTAGCATCAGTCAACAATTTATAACACAGTTTGTTTCAAACAAAGCCACCTGGGTTTGGGTTGAAACAAAGTATGTATTTGACACTTGTATCACCCAACTGTTACAAAATTATGAAAGGGTCTATGCAAACCCAGAAACACAAATCTATCATTTGAAAACTGTTACGGCCAATTAAAGGTCACTGTTTTTTGTACGTTTTCGTTTAAACTCAAATAAACAGGACAAGTCAAAGCGGCTCGTTCTAATATCTTTTTTTCTTTATCGGTGTATGTCTTTGTGGAAGGGAAATGAATATCCACTTTTATTTCACCAATACGTCTTAATGGGTCGGCCACCATTATTTTTTCGATATCTATGCTTGTTTCTACAATATCCATCGAATGTGTATTGGCCGCAATGCCCATAATACTAAGCATACATGAACCTAATGCGGTGGCTACCAAATCTGTTGGGCTAAAACGCTCCCCTTTCCCCTGATTGTCTTTAGGGGCATCTGTATCAATAATAGTTTGACTTTGAAGATGGGTAGCCTGGGTGCGTAAATCGCCGAGATATATAATTTGTGCGGTCATTATCAGGAGTTTTTCGTAAATTTACATTAGTTTTGGTATCTAGTGAAAAAGTTTATTAGCATATTATTCATTGGTTTGTTTTTTATGACAAACAGTTTTGCTCAAACGAATAAAGCAAAGGTAGACTCATTGCGTGCGGTGAATCAGGCACGTACCGACTCTGTAAAAGCAGTTAATCAATTAAAAAAAGACTCTATAGCAGCACTCCGTTTACAAAGAGAACAAGCAAGAAAAGAGGCTACAAAAAAGAAAAAAAACCAATCGAAAGATAAAGAAATTGAAATATTCTATCCTGAAGATCCTAAGGATTCACTAACCCTATTGCGAGAAGAAAAAAGAGATTCATTGAAAGCCGTTCGAGAAATTGAACTGGAAAAAAGGAAACGTGAATTGGCTGAGCAAAAAGCTACTATCATTGCCACCCGAAAAAAAATCATACCTCCTATTACACAAGAATTAGGTGTTGGGTTTAGGTTATGCAGCGATGGATGGTCATTGTTTGCCCAACGTGGATTTATTAATACGGATGCTGAAAAAGTACATACTTCATTTATTTGGATTGACCTATCAGAAAAAAGAAATCCAAAGGAAAGTAGAACCTTAAATGAAAATTTCAGTATTGTAAATCCAGACGAGTTAAAACCAGTTTCATACAAATACGGAAAGATTAATAATTTTTATCAGTTTAAATTTGGCTATGGCAATTCGAAACCAATAACGGGTCGTCTTGACAAGAAAAGTGTAGTGATTAATTGGATATATGGCATTGGGTTGTCGATGGGAATTTTAAAACCTTATTACCTTGATTTACTGGTGCCTGAAGGCAATGTGTATGTTCGTAAATTTGATAAATACACAGAGGAAAATAAAATCTACTTTCTTGATTTAAACAATCAGGGTACCATCGTTGGTGGTAGTAATTTTACAAAAGGAATTGGTGAAATAAAAATCAAACCAGGATTGGCATTCCGTTCCGGTTTTTACTTCGATTATTCTGCTTCGCGCAAATCGTTTTTAGGGGTTGAAATTGGTGCAAGTGCAGAGTTTTATACCAAGCAAATTCCCATCATGATCAACACTAAAAATACTGCTTACTTCTTTAATATTTATGCTGATTTCCGTTTCGGAAAACGTTGGGAATAATTCAACCCATGATAGTTTTTGCATTTCATTGATGGCATGAAAAATTTGATTTCAAGGCTTATCGTTTTGAGGACAGAATCAGTGCCCAAAAAAAAGTACAGCAAAACACATATACATATTCAAAAAAAATCTTAACTGTTGAGCATTTAATACCAACGATGTATTAAAACCAGATTTTGTATTGTGTTGGGTTCTTTAATTTCAGAATATTTGTTGCGCAATCAGTATCCAGATAATTATTGACATGATTGACAATACAATTCTTTGTCTTATTTTTCGTTTGTAATTGTATTTATTCAAGTACCAGTAAGGTGCTAATAAATTTCCTGGAATAATAGCAGTAATAGGAAAGAAGAGAAGAAGTAGTAGGGCATCGATGAGTTCATAATTTTTTGTTTTATTCTGTTCTCTTTCATCCTCCATTTTCGCTTCATAGTTTGAGATCGTTGTCTGATTCTTTTTGACTCTTTGTGTAATGTCAAATTCACTATAATTTCTTGCTAATAATTCTGCAAAAGCTTCATCTCTGGCTTGCTGCGTCCACTTCTTAAGGTTGCTAACCATATTAAACAATTCTTTATCACTTCTATTATTTACCGGAGGATTAAGTTTCATTATGTTTTGCTTATTATACCGATATTTTTTAGACTATCTTATAAATAAATCTGGGTTTAACCAAAATAAGATTTATGAACTATGGGTATATTGTATAAATCAAATAGGGATAATATTCCACAGCAGTATTATTGATTCAATGCAACCCAGGCTATAATACCCCCTTCAAGATTTTTTGTATTTATAAAACCAAGTTGTTCAAGCATCATGCATGCATTGAGACTGCGTACTCCACTGCGACAATGTACTATCACTTCTTTGTCTTTCCAATCTTCAATGTCATCAATCTGTCCACTCAGCACCTGACCCAATGGAATGAGTTTAGCACCCATATTGACTTCTGCATATTCTGAGGGTTCTCTTACATCTAAAATATACAAGGTTTCATTGGCATCCTTTCTTTGTTTTAATTCTTGTACGGTAATGTTATGCATCTTATTTTTTAATAATTTTATGCGAAATATAATGATCTTTATCGTCTTTCAACACCAATATATACATACCTGTCTTCAACGATTGTAATGAAAATTGCTGTTGACCTTTTGCAATGGTTTGTATTAAAGTTCCATTCATATCAAATAATAATCCCTGTACAGGATATTGGCTTTTGATATAAACAATATCTTGTGTAGGATTCGGATATATTGCTATTGAAGTCAAATCATTTTGTGGTGATGATAACCCGGTAGGGGTAAATGCTTGCCCAACAATGGGACGCATCATAATACTGCCCTGTACCCCAGAACCTAGCCATGTACCATCTACATTATAATATAAGTGTTGAATATTGGTATTGTTATTGACGTCTAAACCATAATAAATACTATCGCTACCAAAATTGGCAGGCTGTGTAATACCAATATAATATTTACCTGCATCTAATACTACGGGCACATCAAAACCATAACTACTAAATCCGTTAATACTTGGTTCGTATTGCACCTTATATAAATCTTGCTGATATAAAATGGTATCGCTATTACCAGCCCCTTTTAGTTTTTTATATAAGGCTATGGAAAAAAACTTTCCTGCGGCTGTAGGCAATTGAGATCCAAAATGCACCATCAATCCTCGCACAGTGTCTGCTTGATTTAAAGTAAATGCTAAAGCTGTTTTTGAAGGAAAGTTGACTGCAGGAAGTAAGAAATATGATTTCTCAGCACTGCCATCATCATACGCAAAATAATTATCAAACATCGCATCTTTTACAATGGTATCGTTGATTTTTCGGTCGCTGCCATTGATACTATTGATAAAATATTGGTTACGAATCACCACTTTGCTATAGTTATTGGGTGCGGTATAAGATATTGTATAAGAAGGTATCGATTGGTTGATGCTTGCTTTGGCCCCAATGTTCACAGCAGGTAACAGTGCGTTACTGATTGGGGTTGCCGAAAACAGTTCAGTAGCTCTGTGGTTGACAGATATTGACTGACTGCTATTATACATATTTCTCAATTGTACTAATTGTGTACCAGATAATTCATTGGCTTGGTTTACCACAAAGTGCCTATAAGGCATAGAAGAGTAATTACTCAAAATGCTACTGGGTTCTTCGGTGAAACCAACATCATTCATTATGCTATCAGCATTATTTCTGTTGACATCTATTTTGATATAATCAATATTCCAAATATCATCGTTTGTATTGAGGGATGCTACATTTACAAAACGAAATTGAAAATCGTTGTGTAAAAACTGGGCATCGGTGATGGGTATCAATCGTATTTGAAAAGCTTGTAAAGGGGTGCCTCTCGTTTCCCACATACGTACCCATTGATTGCTATTGTTTTTAAAATATAAAAACAAACTGTCTCCATTTTCGGGGGCAAAACCCAGGCCCTGGGGTTGGTAATAAAAACTACAATAAATATTATCTGCAGGGGTATACGTGGCTAGGTTGATAGATGTAGAAGTCAGGCTATCTGCATTGCCAGAAGTAAATGGGCTCACAAAGTAAGGACGTCCTATTTCATTGAGACCATCAAGGGTAGCCACTCCTCTATTGATAGGTAAAAAACCAAAAGTATTGTTGATAAAGGCTTGTTGGTCGGTCCATTTTGTTGGATCAGGATAAGGTCCTTCGTAAGCAAAATCTTCAATAAAAGGTAATCCAACCCGTGTTTTTTTGACAGGAGAACCTTGATTTTGGGAAACATGTAATACGGGGTTGCCTTGCAAAGGAACTACCTGCTCTTGCGCCCACAACTGAGGAGCAAATAACAATGCCAAAACGATTAATATGTTATGTTTATTAGGTTTCAATTATTCAAATTCAGTTTCGGTATCACTTGTTGTTTTCTTTATAGGTTCCTGATTTTTATCAGGGGATTTTTTGCTGGGATTTGCGGGGTTGGTAGATTTGGTTGGAATTTGGGTAGTGCCTATCTTTTCATTTTTGTTCATTTGGGCTTTTTTAATAGAATCGGCCCTCAATATATTATTTGTTGAATCGATGGCTTCATTGTATTCACCCAATAACTTTTTCGATCCCGGTTGATTTTTCAATAATAATTGTTGTGGGGGACTTTGCATCACCCTGATATCGAGCAAATCGCCTTTAGGTATTTTGTTGATGAAGTCTAATTCATTCAATGCCTCTGGTTGTTGCATAAACACCACTGCCGTGGCGCTATCTTCTATCACACCTTCCCACATCACATTGGAGGTGAGTTCTAATGATTTAATCAGATTTTGTGCTTCATTCCAACTCATGCCAATCAAATTAGGAACATCTACCTCACCATACAAACCTTCACCTACAACCAAACTAATTTTACTACCCAATGGCACTAAGGTTCCTGCAGCAATTGGTTTGCCTTTGTACCATTGTTCTAAAATGGATCCAGCTGCTACATCAGGACGATAAATGGTATCGCCCATCACCAATCGGTAACTTTGCATCTCGAGCATCGCATTGCGAAACGACATATTTACCAGGTTAGGCATTTTGATAGAAGGAGGTGTTTTACGATTGATTGTTAAAAAAATGGTACGTCCTATTTTTACGGTGGCTCCTTGTTCAGGCTCTTGAAACAACACTTCCAACGGATTTTTATATGACACAAAAGTTGAATCTATTTGCACTTTAAAACCTTGACGTTCTAATGTTTTGACAGCTTCTTTCATATTTTTACCCACCAATTTTGGCACCGTGGTTTGTTTACCATGATTGGTTAGCCAGTCGAGGGAGTTAAAAAATAGAAATAATAAACCTGCTACTAAACAGATTACCAGAAAAACATTAAATAAAAATGAGCGTTTAAGCACTTGATGATTTTAAAAGAAGGTAAAAATAAGGTTTTTAAGCTCTTAAAAAAGGGTATTTATAAAAAAATTAACCCATTATTGTCTAAACGATTCTTCAATCAGGGTTCCATAAAATTCAATCAGGGTTTTTCCAGTTGCTCTTACCTGCTGGGGTACTATGCTATTTTCGCTTTGTCCGGGTATGGTATTGATTTCAAGAAAGTATAATTTACCCGTATTTTCTTCTAATATAAAATCAACCCGGCAGATGCCTTTGCAATTGAGTAAGTCGTATATTTTTTTTGCTGTTTCGGCTATATTATTGGCAACAGGCTCATCTACTAAAGCAGGGGTTACTTCATTGGTCATGCCTGGTGTATATTTAGCCTCATAATCAAAAAACTCTTTGGTGCTGATAATTTCTGTGACTGGCAAGGCTGTTAATTCACCCTGAACACGATACACACCAATACTAAATTCTCGTCCTTTTACAAACTCTTCTACCATGGCTTGCGATTCGATGGCATATACTGCATCAAGGGCTGGCTGAAGGTCTTCGGGGGTTTTTACTTTTGTTGTTGCCAAGCTCGACCCTCCTTCAGGGGGCTTTACAAAAACAGGCAAGCTTACTTGTTTTAATATTTCTTCTACGGGTAGGCTTCGGTTTTTAAACAAATGAATCGATTTAGATACATGTACTACACCACTTTGGGCTACTACCCGATTGCAAAATATTTTATTGAAAGTAAGGCCAGCTACTATGGCGCCACAGGAGGTAAAAGGAATACCAAGCATTTCAAGATAACCCTGAAACTTACCATCTTCACCCGGAGTACCATGCACTGCAATAAACACGGTATCAAATATGATTTTTGTCCCTTCCAAGCTTAATGAAAAATCTCTTCTATCTACTTCTGTTTCAGTACCATCTGCAGCGGTGTATTTCCAGTTTTTTTTATCTAATATTATTTTGTACACATTGTAAAGTGCTTTATCAATGTTGTTTTCGATGGTAATGGCTGTTTTGATTGATATTGCATATTCGCCTGAATATCCGCCTGCAACCAGGGCTATGTTTTTTTTCATTTTTTATTTAAAAGTATAGGGCAAAGCTACTAAAACGCTTTCTTATTTTTATAGATAGCAGTTCATAAAGGTTTGATAAAAAAATGAATATACCAACTATCTATTAGAGTCAGACCAAATATTCTATTCCTTTGTTTTTGTTTTATAAATCTTAGCGAGGCAAAAGTCCATTGAAATAAAGTTTAATATGATTAAACATAACGACTATTTATATGTACAAGATTTCCCTTTGGTGAAGCTAATTCATTATTTTATCTGGCAATTCAGCAATTATATTACTTTTGACGATTCTACAAACGCATGAAATCAATTTTATATTTACTACTCATTTTATTGCCTATCTCCCTTTTTGCTGATAAAAAAACAAGTAAAAAAAAACAAGTGCTCAACGTCTTTACATCATGGGGATACAATAGGGCATTTTATACCAAATCGGCGATTCATTTCAAAGGGGATGAGTATCATTTTACCTTAAAAAAAACCATTGCAAAAGATCGTCAAACCCCTATTTCTGCGAGTCATTATTTAAACATATCCAATCTTACCATTCCTCAATATAATTTCAGTGTAGGAGTGCAATTACCCAAAAATATCACTGTCACTATTGGTCAAGATCATATGAAATATGTTGTGGAACAATATTCTATTGCTACGCTTGATGGATATACCCATTTACATGATGAATTTGAAGGCGATTATCATAACCAAGAAATCGTGCTTACTCCCGATTTTTTACAATTTGAACATACCGATGGGCTTAATTATGTACATGCCACGGTGAATAAACAGAAGCGCATTTTAACAAGTAAAAATAAAAATCAGCATCTTCAGGTGATGTTAGGCATCCATGGTGGATTGTTGATACCCCGATCTAATGTGACCTTAATGCATTTTGAACGAAACGATAAATTTCACTTAGCTGGGTATGGTGTCGGTGTCAATATGGGGATTTGTGCCACATTTTTAAAATACTGCTTTTTCAGATTAGATCATAAAACGGGTTTTATCAATATGCCCAATATACTCACCCGCGGAATACAATACAAAGACAGGGCTCAACAACATTTTGGGTTTATAGAGTTCTTTTACTCATTTGGGGTTCAGTATCCGTTATAGTTATGGCTTAATGCATAATCATTAACTTTTTACTCAATTGTTGTTGCCCATTTGCCATTTGAATGATATAGCATCCTGGTTTGTAATTTCTTGTATCTATTTGTACATTGTAGTTACCTGATTGTTTGTGTATCAATCTACCATCTGCTGTATAAATAGTTACTTGAAGTAATTGAGTGGAATGACCTTTATATGAAATTTCCAGATAGTCGTTTGCAGGATTAGGATACATTGAAATATTATTTTCAAATACACTTTGGTCATCTACAGCATTCGGGATTGACCCACAATACACCAATTTATTTAAAGGAACGATATTGGTATTTTGATAACTCGCAGTCATCGATGTTACATTTGAATTGAATGAGGTGAGTGCAGAACTTTCTACTGTAAGTGTTTTAGGAACATTCGTCACATTGAAGGGAAGCGTATTGCATAATCCATTGCCGTTTGAATCGATGATTGCCATGATAGCGCCTTCATTTGATCCATTGCCCACATGTATGGTGCTATTGCCCAAAGCTGTGATGCCATTAAATTGAACATTTTTATTGCCTGGCGTATTGCCTTCGCTTAAATGTTTCCAACCGATGGTGCCGGTATTCGACAATTTAAGCATCGCACAATAAAATTTACTGTTGTCGTACATATTCCCATTCACTATTACATCTTGACCATTGTTGATAGCAGCTATGTCGCTCAAGGTAAATTGGGTATACCCAACAGTGAGTTCGTTAAAAGAAGTCATGCCCAATGCATTGTTATAAAAAGCAACAAATTGGGTTTTATTGTTGTTGGTATTGTTGTATTGTCCAAGAAGTCCATAACCATTGTTGGCATTCAGTTTCACCAATTTGGTAGGTATTATTTGGGGTGCTGAAGTATAGGTGTTTGCAGTATAGGTGGTGTAGTTGCCTGTGGCATCTATTTTAAAGGTAAGTATTGATTTAGCATTATAACCTGAAGCTACTACATAATTATTACCGTCAGGTAAAATACTCCAGCAAGTAATTACGCCTGCTGCCAAAGGATAGTAGTATTGTTTTTGCCATTCAATAGTGCCATTGGCATCGCATTTCACTATGCAATTGCTTAGGGTACAATCACCCGTTCCAAATAAAAATCCGTTATCGCCACTGATGCCTTTAGAGATGCAGGGTGCAAATAGTCGTTCACCATTGGTAGGTGCTTTGTATAATTTTTGCCAAAGAATAGTACCGGTACTGCTGATTTTTGTTACATATAATGAACCCCCGTTGTAATTAGAACTTGAGGTAGCATAAAAATTGCCATCGTTGGCTTCAATGACAAAGTTTGAAAAAGGATTCAACATTGAATCAGTGACTTTCACCTTCCATAATGCGTTATAATTGGCATCCCATCGAATGTATTGATGTTTATAATTACTGTCAAACCCTGCGGTGATAAAGCCTCCGCTACTTACTTTTTCTATTTTGTCGATAATGCCTGTACCATTTACTTTAAAGTAAGCTGTTTGGGTAAATGCCTGAAAGCTACAAATCAAGAGGAGGGTTGCAATGATATATTTCATGTAAATATGTTTGCCCCTTTAGACGCATAGATTTAAAAAGTAGTTAGGTAACAGATAAAATAAATTTTGATTAGCAAGATATTTTATCGACCCTATTTTGATGACGGCCTCCTTCAAAATTTGTTTTTAAAAAAGTATCTGTAAACAAAATAGCTTCCGCAATGGTGATAAAACGAGCAGGCAAACAAATGATATTGGCATCATTGTGTTGACGGGCCAATGCAGCAATTTCGTCTTTCCAGCATAAAGCGGCACGTACCCCTTGATGTTTGTTGGCTGTGATACTAACCCCATTGGCGCTTCCACAAATTAAAATACCAAAACTTGATTGTTTATTTTCAACATCCGATGCTACAGGATGTGCGATATCAGGGTAATCCATACTTGCAGTGGTATTGGTACCATAATCAGTAATCTCATATCCCTTTTCGGTTAAATAATTTATGATGGCTTCACGATGTACCACACCTGCGTGGTCGCAGCCGATTGATATTTTTTGCATACTCTTTATTTCAATGTTACTTTTTGATTGCCTATTTTATAGCCTTGATGATATACTTCTACCATGTAATTGCCCTTTTCAAAATCGTTGTTGGGTCTCCATTCGGTGGTGATGCCATATACTTTTTCGCCTTTGCGATAAGGTACTATTTTGGTAGTTGTATAATCTAATTCATTTCCTTCGGTGGTTTTAAACTTATTGCCACTTGAAGTCACTGTTTTACCATTAGGGGCTTTAATGCATATATACAATATTTTTTCCCCGCTTTCACTGATTCTGTTATCATCGATATCAAATGAAACGCGCATCAGGTCAGCCTTTT
This sequence comes from Bacteroidota bacterium, assembly GCA_016711825.1. Classification (GTDB taxonomy): domain Bacteria; phylum Bacteroidota; class Bacteroidia; order Chitinophagales; family Chitinophagaceae; genus OLB11. The sequence goes on from JADJSG010000005.1 coordinate 427,189, forward strand.
TAGCTTTTTCAGTTTCTTTTTCTTTTTCTTTACCAAAGATATTTTTTTTCGAATTGATCACTTCTAATTTAAAACCAGAAGCATGAAGTACAGAGCCCAATTCCACTGTTTTTTCAAGCACCTTTTTTTCTGATTGTAAGTTTTCTTTTTCCGCAGTCACTTCATTTTTTTCAGAAATTAATTGCTTTTTGTCTTCGGTCAATTGAATATTTTCATTTTTAAGTGCGAGTATCTGTTGTTGATAGTTGCTCATTTTGTCATTCAATTCCTTGATGAGTTTGCTGGCCTCTTTGAGCTGTGCCTCGGTAGCATTTTTATTTTTCACTATGGCATCTATCTTACTTTTTAATGCTTCTACTTCATTGCTTTTTTCGGTCAACAAACTATCCATTTGCACACTTTCGTTTTTCATTTCATCGAGTCGGGCTAAGGCGGCGTTATAATCAGTTTCGATGCTTGCTTTATCTGTTGAAATTGTTTCAACTTGTTCGGTGAGTAATTCATTGCTATTTTCTGCCTTGTTTTTATTGACAAAAAGATAAATGCCTGCAGCGACTAACAAACCGATAATACCCATGTATATCCAATGTAAGCTAATGCCTTTGCGAGGTTCTTGTGGTGTATTTTCCATGTTATTTATTGTTTAAGAATACAAAGGTAATAGATGTATTAAAAAATGCATGGTAGTTGATGTAAAGTTTTGTTATTATATTAGCTTTTTAAATAAAACCTACACTACATGATTAAGCCTGAAAACCTACTACTTATTGATATTGAAACGGTTCCCATGTGTAAAAACTATGAGGAATTAAGCCCGGAATTTCAACGACTATGGGATAAAAAGTCCTTATTACTTGACAAAGAAAACTTAGATACTGAGCGCAGCTTTGCCGATAAAGGAGGAATTTATGCTGAGTTTGGAAAAATTATTTGTATTGGGCTTGGATATTTTATCAAAAACAATGCCCAATCAAACGAAGGTCAACCCTATGCATTAAAAATAAAATCATTGTTTGGCGATGATGAAAAAGACATCTTGCACCAATTTGGACAGGTATGCAATAAATTTTTTAGGAATGCAACCAAACAGTTTTGCGGTCATAATATTCGTGAGTTTGATATCCCTTATATTTGCCGTAGAAGTTTTATCAATCAAATGCCTCTTCCGTCTATTTTATACGATTTACAAAATAAAAAACCCTGGGAAAATCCGATGCTCGATACTTTGCAATTTTGGAAATTTGGAGAGTATAAAAATTTTACCTCCATTGATTTATTGTCAACGGTATTGGGCATTAGCAGTCCAAAAGATGATATTGCAGGAAGTGACGTGGCAGAAGTGTATTGGCAACAAAACGATTTGCAACGCATTGTACATTATTGCAACAAAGATGTAGTAACCATTGCGCAGGTACTGATGCGACTGCATGGCATGCCTTTATTACAAACAAATGATATCGTGTATATGAATGATTAATTGAAGAATAGCATAGCAATGAAAGAAGTAAATGACATATTAATACAGTTACAAAACGGAAAGACAAAACCGGTTTATATTTTCGATGGAGAAGAACCATTTTATATAGACGCTTTGGTAGAAGCATTTGAAAATACCTTTTTACAACCTCATGAAAAAGATTTTAATTTTAGGGTATTTTTTGGGAAAGATGCCTTGTGGAATGATATTGTCAATGAGTGTAGAAGTTTCCCCGTATTTGCCAGCAAGCGTTTAGTGATATTGAAAGAAGCTTCGCAACTGAAAGATTTTGAACAGCTCGAAAATTATTTGAAAAGTCCTGCTGAAAGCACTTTACTGGTGATTGCATACAAATATAAAAAGGTAGATGGCAGAGGCTCTTTAGGCAAATACATAAAATCAGCAACGGCAAAATCACATATTGAGTATGTAACTTTTGATAAAATAAAAGATGCAAAACTGCAAGATTGGATTTTGCAATATACCATCAAACACAATATTAAATTGAGTGCCACAAATGCTGCTTTATTGGCAACATACTTGGGCAATGACTTACAAAAAATAGCCAATGAATTAGAAAAAGTAAGTATCAATATTAAAGAAGGGGAAGAAATAACAGAAGAGCTCATCGAAAAATATATTGGCATCAGTAAAGAATACAATGTGTTTCAGTTTCCGAAAGCAATCATTGAACGCAATACTGTGTTAACTTACAAAATTGTAGCGTATTATATCGCTAATCCGAAAGAAGCGCCTATGGTTGTTATTACTGCTATGTTGTATAACGAGTTTTGTAAATTGTATAAATATCATTATGCCAAAAACTTACCTCAAGCAGAAGCGGCAAAAGCCATTGGCATAGCCCCCTTTTTTATAAAAGAATATCAACAGGCAGCCCAGGTATATAATTTAACCCAAACAAAAAAAGCCATTGGTCTGCTGTACAAATATAACCTACATAGCATAGGTGTAGATATTGCCGATAATAATATGACGATGCTAAAAGAATTATCTTTTAAACTATTATCTTTATAAAAATCATTTTATGCATACAAAATTTTTCACTGTTTTTCTTCTTACTTGTTTTTTTTCGCATGACTCTTTTTCGGCAAAAAAAAGAAAATCGCATGCCAAGGAAATCGTGACTTACCAAAGTGGATTTTATTCATTTGTTCATAATAATATTCGCACCGTTGGCAATATATACGAACTAAAAATCAATGTGCATGCCAACAATGTAAGTATTGATTCGGTGTGGTTTGGGGCTACTCCTGTGCCTTGCGATGTGTATGAAACACGCACCTTACAACGAGTGGCATCGCCTGTATTGAAAGGACAGTATCTGGTAAAAGCCAATCGAAACTTATATGAAAATTTTTATAGAAATATTGATTCTACTTTTGCCTATAATCTATTTGTACCTCCTTTTCCATTTAAAGGTGATTTAGTGATTATGTATTCTTATCAAGGCAAAAAGTATTACAAAGTGATCAACAATGTAGAAGAGCGTGCGCAAAAGCAAATGCGAGAATAAGGTCTATTTTAATGAAAAGGTGATTGGAATCACTAAATCTACTTTTACATTTTTACCCTTTTTGATACCGGGCTTCCAAGGAGGCATTAATGTTACAATCCGTAGTGCTTCGTTTTCCATTGCTTTCTTTTCTTCTACAAAATCTAATTCGTGATTATAATTGACATGTACCACTTGAGCATCACCTACTTTGCCTAACTCATCCACTACATAACTAATAACTATTTTTCCTTCAATTGCATGTGTAAATGCACTCGTTGGATATTGTAAATTTTTTTGAATAAAACTTATTAATGAATCTTCACCTCCTGGAAATGAAGGCAATTGATCTTCTAAATCAACCTTGTTTGAATTGTTGTTTTTGTTTTGTGTATAGGAAATATGTGTAATTAATATAAATGTAAGCGTAAATAAAAATGACAATAATGACTTCATGCGGATTGTTTTATTTTTCAAATTCTGTAAAAGGTATCTCTAAATGTTTATTATGACTGACACCCCGTTTTTCATTGTGTAATTTAGTCCAAAATAGATTTAAAACATCTGATTTTATATACTTTATTTTATAAGATTGTTCCTCTGACAAATTCGTTCAAAATCATTGGTAGTTGCAATTAGTATCGGAAGCCCTTTTTTTTTCGTTTATATGTTATGTTTAAGCATTACACTGATATTTTTCAGATTCATTTAAATACATTTGCTAAGTGTGGTTGTTCCCAATTAGTCAACATTCTTTATACCCCAAAGTGTGTCTGTTGATTGAATATGTTGCAGGGTATCATCCTGAACTTTTGGGTAAGTTCGCATTTTTATACTGAATACTTTTATAATCATCAATACATTAAAATAAGTACCATTTGATTGGGTAGGCTTTTTAGTAATAAAACGATAAATTCCTACTTTAGCCTATAGATATTAAAGCGTTAATCGCTCAAGTAAATAATTTATATATTTAGTATTCATCGTAAATTTGCACTTAGTAAAATTATACACTCATGGAAACTGCATTAGAAAATAGTATTTATATCAGCGATAAAGCAAAAGCAAAAGTTGAACAATTAATCAATGATGCTGGATTAGACGATACCCATTTTTTACGGGTAAGTGTAGTCGGGGGTGGTTGTAGCGGTTTGAGTTATAAGCTTGATTTTGACAATGAAGTAAAACCGATGGATCAAACTTTTGAAGATAAAGGCATCAAATTAGTCACTGACTTAAAAAGTTTTTTATACCTCGTGAATACCGAACTCGATTTTAGTGATGGGCTCAATGGTAAAGGTTTCAACTTTGTAAATCCCAATGCCAGCAGAAGCTGTGGATGTGGTGAAAGTTTTGCTGTTTAATTTTTTTTAAATTCCTTTTTTATGCGTTTTAATGCGTCTTTAGATAAGCTAAGTAAACTTGTAACTGCAATCATTGCAATTACGAGTCTGGTATTGATTGTAGTTGGTGTCATCAAAATGCAAGAGGACGCTCAATTGTTGATTTTTCCCATATCCTTATTATCAGTCACTTTATTTATTACCTTTTTGTATGCTCCCTTAGGATATGAAATTAATCCACAAAACATCAGCATCATCAGAAGGGTGAATTCTTTTGTGATTCCTCGAAGTGAAATACTATCCATTGAACCCTTGAGTGATGATGAGATGGGGAGGGCCTGGCGACTTTTTGGCAATGGAGGCATGTTTGGTTATACAGGCTGGTTTAGCTCCTCTAAGCAAGGAAGAATGCGATGGTTTGTGAGTCAACGAAAAAACTATATTGCCATTACTTTACAAAATCATAAAAAATACATTGTTAGTCCTGATGATGTGGATGGCTTTATGCAGGCCATGCAATACTAATGACATGTATAAAAATGGGTGATTTGATGTTTGTTTAAAAGCAAAACGATGGCATTACATATCCTTAGGGTATAAACATGACGTTTCGGCGTACTGTATAGGCATGATAAAAATAGAGACAAGCGATACTTTTATAGGGACTAAATTGGGCAATATAATTTTTGGCTGTTTCATTATCAATTTTCTTTCCATCAAATATCTCATAAGCAATACTATTGATGAGTGCCACATCAAAATCGGGATAAATATCCATACGATTGAGTGCTATTAGAATATACACATTGGCTGTCCAATGTCCGATACCTTTAAGCGACATCAACATTTCTTTAGCTGATTCGTTATTCATTTTTTTTAGCGAATTAAAAAAATCAGGTTGCTGTAATACTCTTTCAGCAAGCAAAGTCAGGTAACGGGCTTTTTGTTTGGTAACCCCGCAATTTCTGTATTCTACTTCAGTAAGTGTAGATAAACGAATGGGTGTAATGGTTTCGCAAAATTGATTGAGTTTTTCATAGCTGGAGCGGGCTGAAGCCAAAGAAACTTGCTGTTCGAGAATGGTTTTACACAGGGATTCAAAATGATTTGCACGTTTCCAAAAAGGCGGATAGCCAAACTGACTATGTATATTCGATATGATAGCATGCTGCTGTTGCAAAGCATCACAATGCGTTTTAAAAGTATTTTTCGAGTAAGTCTTCAAAGAAATACACTAGTTGTTTGGCAATAAAATAGTATAGGTTCTGCCTTTGGTATTGCTCAGTGAACTGCTTCTTATCCAAGGATTAAGCATACGAATGGTTTTGTAATCGGTGCCTTTACTTTTGGCATAAGCCACCAAATTGCCTACACCACTACTGATTGTTTCTCTACGCAAATTTAAAGGGTGATAAATGACATCATCCGTTAATCTAAATCCAAAACGATCTTGGTTATCCAGTATATATTTCAATGCAGCTATTCTAAATATATAACGCATAGTTTCTTCAGGTAAGAGTATTTTATAAAAACTACTTTCTCCTTGTGTAGTCATCGCACCATTGTATCCACCCATGCCACAGTTGTAGGAAGCCGCGGCTGCGGTCCAATTCCCAAATTTGGCATAAGCTTGTTTCAAATATTTACAAGCCGCATCAGTTGATTTTATTGGGTCGTATCTTTCATCAACTTCATGATCGATATATAATCCAAAAGAAGGTGCAGTACCATTCATAAATTGCCAAAACCAACGGCCCCTGCTTTTGATATTTGATTTTGCAGGGCACTTTCTGCCACACATAAATATTTAAAATCATCGGGAACGCCATTTGCCTTGAGACGTTCTTCTATCATTTTCATCCATCGGCCCATTTGCTTGATGATATAAGAGGTACTCCCTTGCATATAGGTATTTACTAATAATTCTCTATCAAAACGTTCACGCACATCCCAAATTTCCAAAGGCATTTTTTCACCAAACAAAGTAAATGATTTGGGTACTTCAGGCGCCATTACATTGATCGGTGTATAGCTTCCTCTTCGGATAGTGGTCACTGTTTGCTCGGGGGCTTCTTTTACATTGCTTTCCTCTTCTTTTTCGGTTTTAAAATAACGGGGATTATTATAAGTTTGGGCATTGATACTGCAACTCAGTAAGCTAAATAAAACAAGGAAAATAATTTTTTGCATGGGTAATGAATTAATAAGGTTATGAAAGGGAATTAAAAATTAAAGCACGTGACCTATTTTCTTTTTATAAATGGGAACGGTACTACAAGGCTCTCCATACATGATACTTTTAGCAACGGGTCTGAGCTTAAATGTAATAGCTGCATAGGCTTCATTGGGAATAGGTATTTCGCCACATCCTTTGATTACGATGCGTTGATCAATATATGGGTTGGTATCGAGTTGTTGTATATTATAAAGCATCATTTGTTTGCCTGCTTCTGCTTCGTTTCCCATTACAGCTTGTATGGCCACTGATTGTAAATAACTCATCACCAGCATATAAGCCCATACAGGAATAATTGCATCTGCGGTGCAGGTTACAACCACATTTTTATCTTTATATTGATGCCAGTCATGGCTAAGCAGCGCTGCCCTGAAGTCTTTTTCCTTTAATATAAGTTCCATAAACAAAAAAGGCTTGAGGTCAAAAACCATCATTTGTTGAGGCAAAAAAGTCTCTAAATTGATAGTGATTAAGCTACTTTCTGCCACTTTGTTTACAATAGGATCCATATAGCAAAAGTACATTTTTTATAGGTTCATGAAGTTAATGTTTATAAAAAATAGTTGAGTACTGATTTTGTAATAGACTCTTTCTTATGATGAAATTTATACTGTATAATCTGGCATAAAAAAAGCCGCTCACAAAGTGAACGGCTTTTTGCATAAAGGATATATACTTATTGCTTATTAATACGTAATACTTCGCCATTATTTAACTTGAGTAAATAAATGCCTGAAGCATAATTTTCAAGACTGATATTGACAGTATTGTATTTAATATTTATTGATTTCAATACCACACCTCTGCTGTCAATCAATTGGGCCGTGCTACCTAACAATGATGGGTCACCAATGCTAAGGGTTACCATGGCTTTTGCAGGATTTGGGTATAAGCTTGATTTAATGCTGGCAACTGACTGGTTTTTGATGCTCACGATATTTGAATACTTATGTTTTCCATCTACATCGATCATTTTTAATCGATAATAAATCACATTATTTGAAATCCAAATGCCATTGTCTCTTTGGAGATAGCTATGGTCACCTTTTCCATTGGCCATAATAGTATATCCTTTTTTAAAGTTCACACCATCAGTAGCGTATTCAAGTTCAAACAATTGGGTATTCACTTCGTTGGCTGTTTGCCAAGTCAATAGGTTATAGCCATCATGTTGTTTGCCTGTAAACGATAATAACTCTAATGGCAAAGCGGTACAAGGGGTACATTCGGCATTGCTGTTGATATTAATATCATCTAATCTGAAGCCTGTAGAGCTTACTGAATTATCTGAAGCCATTACCCAGCGAACTTGTACATTTTGACCTAAAGCAGCAGCTGGCAATAAAACAGTTGTTGGTGTAAAGATGGCTGAAGTACCTGTCCATGCTGATCTGCCAGCAAGGGTGGTAGTTGCTGCTCCTGAAATGGTTCCATTGTATCCACCAATGGTAAATGAACCGCCTGCAGCAAGGATATCAGTCCAGGCACCCGCACCAATTTTGATTTCAAAAACAGCTCCATCAAAAGTATTTTCGGTAGTGAATGCTTTTTCGAATGTGATGGTAGCTTGTGCGCTTTGTACAGCAAACACAGGACTTTCGAGTGCTGTTGTTTGTTGGGTAGCTGGGTCATTTGCAAATGCAGTATTGGGTGCTGAATTTGGATTGGTAGTAGAGCTCACCCAGTTGATGCCCGTTCCAAATAGTTGGTTTTGGGTCCAGCCTACAGGTAATGCAGGTACAACCAAAGCATCAAAATTTTCACTTATTGCTGGTATCAATGATAATGAACCTACGCTAAATACCTTTGATAGGGTACCCATATTGGTTACGCCATCTACAAGATCCCAAGTAAGGGTAATGGTTTCGCCACAGTTCACTGTATTATTTACAAAAATGAAAACGGATTACTTACTGTATTTCCAGGATTAATTGCCCCATAGTTTTGGGGTGCCGATGGAAATACCACGCCTGCATTGGTTTGCAAGGTCGCTGTTAAATTTGTTGTAGCCAAAGTACCAATATTGGTAATGGGTAATGAAACAGTGATATGGTCTTGCGGGTCAAGTACTAAACCTGCACCACAAGCTTCTGCAGTTACCACAGCACCTGTTGAAGAAGCCACTGGCATTAATTGTTCATTCACATTCGTTACTATTAAAGCAAAGTCCTGGTCTAAGGGGTTTCCGTTGTTTGGCACGCCATCACCCGCGATATTAGTGGCTTTCACTTTTACAAAAATGTTACCAGTGGTGCCGGCAGGTAAAAATACACATTCAGTATTGTTTCTGGTGTCAGCAGTACCGCCTAATACAGATAAACTACCTGTAAATACATTTCCTAAATAAGTGTCGCCATTTATGGTCACTTCTAAGTCAAGATTATTGACAAAGCTATTGCCACTTGTGGGACCAGGTGCATCGGTATAGGCTAAGGTAATACGCACAGGCTGAGCATTGTTAGCGATTACACCTGATCGGCTAAACTCCTGACCTGAAGCGGTAAACATATCTAACACTTGCTGGTCTCTGATAATATTTGGATTATCCATTGCCATAAAATAGTTATTCATATTGACGGTACCCATCCCTTGATTATTTGAATACAAATTGTCGTTGGCACCGGCTCCATTCATATAACCTGCACTATTCATGATCATGGCTTTTGTCATAGCAGGACTTGGGACTGGCAATGATTTATTGATAAAATTTTGACGTATTAAAGCTGCAAAGCCTGCCACTGCAGGTGTAGAGTGACTGGTACCTGAAGAAGCAGAATACCATTCCTGACCAGCTGGAAAGAAGATAGATCCAACTCCACCACAAACACTCGAACCATTATAGCATGCAGCTGCGGTACCCGTACCTGCAATTGGATTTGCGGGTGAAGATGCAAAAACGCCTCCTGTAACGTGTGTACCACAAGTTACTATATCGGGTTTGATACGACCATCATCGCATGGGCCACGACTTGAAAAACCAATGATATCATTGGCACTGTTTGCTTGCGCATCGGAAATGCTACAACCATCATTGCCACCAAAAGCACGAACCCCTTCAGAAGCACCTACGGTAATGACATTTTTACCGGTACCAGGCGACCCAATGGTATTGGCACCTGAGCCACTATTGCCAGCTGAAAAAACAATCACCATTTCCTGATTGCCAGCAGTTACGAATGTAGCGCCGGCAGGCTGGGCATCTCTTACTAAAAGTCATAGGTTTGAGCAGTGGTATTGTATGCTCCACCTACAGCAGAACCCCATCTATTGGTGCTGATTCTACCACCTGCCTGATAAGATTCAGATTCTAAATTTGGAATATTGGGATTCGAAAATGACCCGCCAATTCTGAAGATGGTGGAGTTACCTACTTTTGCAAAAGGAGCTACACCCAATCCATATCTAAAGCCATTGACATCGGTATGGTTTGGATTACCTAATAAGGCATCAGGTACAAAACCACCCACAATATGGGTATTTAAATTACCATGACCATCACAACCTTTTGTATCCGCATCAATAGCGGTGCCTTGTTTATGTATAAAAGTAACACGTGTAGATAAGCCTGTATTTCCGCTGGTATATAAGCCTGCATGATTAGTGGTATTAAGCACACCGCCTGTAGAGCCATTGTCTAATCCATCATCTACTACATTCACCACAAAATTTGATGCATCAAACTGGGCTTGGGTAAACCCATTATTTGCCAAATAAGTAAGGTAATTGCCTGGATTGGGGATATTTCCTGTCAAATTACCCGTCATTACCATATTTTGACTTTCGTCATTTTTGGTAGGTATGATATAAGGATGTATTGAAATAACATCTGCTCGTTCGCTGATTTGTTGCAAACCATTCGCATCTAAATTCACATTAATATTTACATAATGCGAAATGCGTTGCACCTGCATTTCAGTACCTGCGGTTTGTAAGCGAGTTAACAAATCAAGGGTTTCGTTATTGATGGTTTCGCTTGAGAATAATTGCACAGAGAAACTTTGATGTGCAATAACATTTTTATTGATTTTGCCTTTCGCATCTACCCCATACACATCTGGTGATATGCGATATTCAGGCAAATAGGCTCCATCCCATTCAATAGGCGAATTTGCTAAATATGACATTGCCTGCAAACTTTGAATCGTTGCATAATTGGCAAAAATCATATATGCATACGTAGGTATATAATCAACTATTTCAGCACCTGCATCGGTAAGCATTTTATACCATTCGGGTTTTATAGCCCCTTTAAATTTTATCAAATGCATTTTTTTACCCGCAAAGTAAGCGATGGGCTTTCTCGATGACTGGCTGAGTGCAGACTTTGTATCGATATGCAAGGCATTTAAAAAAATGGTGGAAGTACTTGTAGCCTCATCCATAAATGGGGTTTGCTGCACTTGATTGTTTTCAACCGAGAGGTTTTTTTTATCATTTTGGGCAAATACCATGACCGAAGGCGACATCAGTGCCAGAAGTAGGGCAAATTTGGTCGTTTTTTTTCTAAAAAAGTCTTTGTAATGTTGATTCATTCATTTGTTTTTAAGTTTAAAAATGTTGTTTTACAGGTTTTAAATTTAATAAAAATAAATCGGGAATGCAAAGTGATATAGAATATGGTCGTTTTTGTGTTGAATTTGGCACAAAACCCATAGAATTTGGTAAAAATTAATGATTGAAAAAAGATTAGATTCTTTTGATATTGGCGCCTAATTGCTGCAATCGGACATCGATTTGTTGATAGCCTCTGTCGATTTGTTCGCTATTTTGGATAATGCTTTTGCCTTGTGCAGAAAGCGCTGCAATCAACAAAGCCAATCCCGCTCTTATATCAGGCGAACTCATGGTATTGCCTCTTAAAGGAAATTGTTTATCTAAACCAACCACCACAGCACGGTGAGGGTCGCACAATACAATTTGAGCCCCCATGTCAATGAGTTTATCGGTAAAAAACAAGCGACTCTCAAACATTTTTTGATGAAATAAAACGGTGCCTTTGGCTTGCGTAGCCACTACCAGGGCAATACTGAGTAAGTCGGGTGTGAAGCCTGGCCAAGGATGATCGTAAATAGTGAGGATATCACCACCAATAAATCGTTTGATTTTATAATGTGATTGTGCGGGTATATGTATATCATCTTTGATAAACTCCATTTCAATCCCGAGTCGAGCAAAAGTATCAGGTATACAACCTAAGTATTTAGCATTGCAGTCTTTGATTAATATATCTCCACCCGTCATGGCTGCTAAACCAATAAACGACCCCACTTCTATCATATCAGCGAGTATGGTATGGTCGCAACCTTTTAAGCTATCGATATCGATACCTGTTACTGTCAGCAGGTTTGAACCGATACCTGTTATTTTTGCACCCATGCGATTGAGTATTCTACAAAGTTGTTGCAGATAAGGTTCACAGGCAGCGTTATAGATTCTGGTTTTGCCTTTAGCGGCCACAGCGGCCATTAATATATTGGCGGTACCGGTAACAGAAGGTTCATCGAGCAACATATAGGTGCCCTTCAGTTCGTTTGCTTGTAATTGAAAAAAATGTTCTTCTTCGTTATACGAATAGGTAGCACCTAATTTTTCAAAGCCTAATATATGGGTATCTAAACGTCTGCGACCAATTTTATCGCCACCTGGCTGAGGGATATAAGCTTTTTTGAATCTTGCCAATAAAGGGCCGGCAAGCATTACAGCACCACGTAACTTTCCTGATTTCTTTTTGTATTCGTCACTGATCAGGTATTCTAAATTGATATGCTCAGCTTTAAAAGAATATTTATTGGGCGAAAATTTATTCACTTCAACACCGATATCTTTCAAGAGTTCAATCAACATTCTGACATCTAAAATGTCGGGTATATTGCTGATAGTCACTGTATGTGCAGTGAGTAAAGTAGCTGCAATGATTTGCAGGGCTTCATTTTTAGCGCCTTGTGGGGTTACTTCTCCATTGAGGGGATTGCCTCCGATTATTTCAAAACTATTATTCATACTCTGCTAAAGTACTACATAGCTTTTTTGCTTATATATTATTGGGGTTATTTTTTTTCTTAAAACGGTTAAATTTATTGTTTCGGTTACCACCTCCACCGCTTGCATTGTTGTTATTATTGCCAAATCGATTGCCTGTATTGCTGTTTCTGTTGTTATTATTGTTGTTTCTGTTGTTTTGAAACGAGCGTTTAAACGGTTTAGCAGGTGTTTGATTGGCCTGTATGGTAGCTGTATTACCAGTATCTACAAAATCGGCAAACTTAGTAGTAGGGTCATAAACTATTTTTCCTTTGCTGATGGCGAACAATTCATCTTTGATCATGTCGTCATGTACATTTTCTTTATGCCAGTTGTTGTAGGCTACTTTCATAAAGCAAGCCAATACCTGAATATACCCTTGCTTTTTTTCCTCGTCTGTTTCTTCGATAGCCTTGAGGTATAATTTTTCAAATCCGATACCCAAGTGGTTCCATTTAATTTTTGTTTTGGATAAGGTAAGGGTGCTGGCTTTTGTTGTTTCACTTCGCGGGTAGGTACCGGATAGGGACAATCTACTTCAAGTTTGTAATCTGAAATGAGGTAGAGATGATCCCAAAGTTTATGTTGATAGTCTTCAATATTTTTGAGTTGGGGGCTCAATATCGCCATCACTTCAATAATAGCTTCTGCATTTTTTTGTCGTGTTTCTTTGTCTTCAATGGTCAACAGATACTTGACCATATCGTGTACACCGCGTCCATACTCACGTATAGGCATTAATTCTCTCGCTGTATTGTATTGCATATTATTGTAAATAATAATAATTTTTAATTACTTGTTGGGCAAGCACACTAAAAATTGTAAATGAAAGTTGTTTTCACAATACATATAGGTATTAGGCCTATGCTCTTTAATGATGCTTGTATTGTGTTAATTATAAAGCAAATATATAAAAATTGAATAAATATACAATTTAATGTTTTTGCATTGATTTTTTGGGGGTTGGGTGTTGGGTGTAAAACCTAAGTTCAATACTTAAGCTACACCTTCATTTGGCTTCTGTACTAGAATTGGTATTATTTAAGCTTTCGGCAGAGTCTATTTTTTTTAATCAGTAGTTTCTAGCTTTCAAACACCAGGTTATACTCATCTGATTTATCTTGGTTCGTTCTTTATAAATCCAATGCATGATTATATAGACTGAATAATATAGGTTTGATGCCGTCATATATTTTATTTCAGTATATTATCATTGCACTTTCATTTTGTGAAGTAGGTATAAGTAGGTTATTAGGGATGGGATAAGGGGAAGTAAGAATATTGAGAAATGTATTCAAATAAAAATATCCCTTTACCACATCAGCTTATATTTGTAAATTAGCATCCTCCAAAAAGCCCGTTGTTTAATGAACGATTTGCCCGAACAAATAATTAAAGATAATCAAGTAAAATCACGTAAACGTGTTGCAGACCACGGTGAGGTTTTTACAAACGACCGTGAAGTATATGCTATGCTCGATTTGGTAAAACACGAAACTGAGAGAATTGATTCTCGTTTTCTTGAACCAGCCTGTGGCAATGGAAACTTTTTAGCAGAAGTGTTGAAAAGAAAATTAGCCGTAGTAGTCAGCAGATACAGCAAAAGTCAAATTGAGTGGGAGATAAATGCCCTAATATGCATAGCTAGTATATATGGTGTTGAAATATTAGAAGATAACACTTTTGAATGTCAAGAGCGTTTGTATTCAATTCTTTCGAAAAAGTACGTCAGTCATTTTGGTACAAATTGCAAAATAGATTTTTTAAAAAGCATAAAATTTATTTTAAAAAGAAATATTTTATGGGGTAATGCATTGGATTTTACGAATCCAGAAACAAAAAAAGCAATTATTTTTTTCAGAATGGAGTATATTAGGAAGTATGATTATCCGGAAAGATTTTATATTTAAATTTTTAGTTGAGAATACTTTTCAATTTTCACTTTTTAATGATGAGGGTAATCCTGCTGCTATTGATGAATCCATAAGAGATTACCCACCTATTCACTATTTAAAAATTGGCAATTGATGCAGACAAATTATAACCCTGATGTACTCTCCTGCCTTGCCAATTTGAGCAATGACGAAGTATTTACGCCACCAAGTTTGGTAAATGATATTTTGGACTTGCTTCCAACAGAGTTGTGGAGCAACCCTAACGCCAAATTTTTAGACCCTGTATCTAAAAGCGGTGTGTTTTTGCGTGAAATGGCCAAACGGCTGATGCACGGTTTAGAAACACAAATACCCGACAAACAAGAACGCATTAACCACATTTTTAGCCAACAATTGTATGGCATTGCCATTACCGATTTAACCGCTTTGCTTTCTCGCAGAAGCGTGTATTGCTCCAAAACAGCCAATGGCAAATACTCCATTTGCGAAACCTTTGATGATGAGCAAGGCAACATTCGCTACAAACAAATGAAACATACCTGGCAAAGTGGTAAATGTAACTATTGCGGTGCGAGCCAAGAAGTGTACGACCGAGAAGATGCCTTGGAAACCTACGCTTACAATTTTATTCACACAGACAAACCTGAAAAAATATTTAATATGAAATTTGACGTTATCGTTGGAAATCCACCTTATCAGCTAGGTTCTGATGGAGGTACAAGAGATGTTCCGATTTACAATAAATTTATAGAGCAGGCAAAAAAACTAAATCCCAAATATTTGACTATGATTATTCCATCGCGGTGGATGGCAAGTGGTTTAGGACTAAATGATTTTCGTAAAACAATGTTATCCGACAAGCAAAAAAAAAATAGTTGATTTTCCGGTATCAAGTGAAGTTTTTAATGGAGTTGAAGTAAAAGGTGGAGTTTGCTATTTCCTCTGGGAACGTGATTATAATGGAGAGTGTGAAATTACTTCAATTCGAAATAATGAAATAGTTGGTTCTTCAATAAGACAATTGAGTGAATTTGATATACTGGTAAGGGATAGCAGAGCACTACCAATTTTGAGAAAAGTACTAAGTAAGAAGGAGCAGTCAATCATTGATATTTTATCAGTTGACAAAGAATTTGGATGGACTTCGAATTTTAATGACTTTAATGACAAGCAAAAAAATGGTGATATTCCATTACATTTTATCAAAAAGGGAAAAAGAAATATTGGATGGATTTCAAGAAAAAAAGTCACAAAAAGTATAAATCTGATTGATACTTGGAAAGTTTTGGTTCCAAAGGCTGGATCTGATGGTGGTCAAAAAATCCCTGATTACGTGCTTGGCAAACCTCTTGTTGCAAGTGCTCCATCAGTTTGTACCCAAAGCTTTCTTTTTCTTTGTAAAGTCGCAAAATGAAGCTTTGAATGTTAATAGTTATTATCAAACTAAGTTTTTCAGATTCATAGTTTCACTTAGGAAATTTACTCAAGATGCCACACGTTCAACTTATAGATGGGTTCCTCAACAAGATTTCACCGAAACTTGGAATGACGAAAAGCTTTACAAAAAATACGGTTTAACAAAAGACGAAATTACTTTCATTGAATCAATGATTCGTCCAATGGATGTTTCACAAAATGGTGGAGAAGATGAGTAAAAAGAATTTTTCCACCCCGGCCGTCCGCCAATCCAACCATATACGCTTATGAATTGGTGAGTGTAGCTACGCACAAGGGTTTGCTCAAAATCGGCTATACCGACCGTGATGCACAAACACGTATCAAAGAACAGTTAGGCACGGCTGCTATTCAATACAAAATTGTATTTGAAGAATCAGCAATGAAACGGGATGGTAGTTCGTTTACCGACCTCGATGTTCATCGCCTATTAAAGAGAATGGAAAGTTGTAAACGCAACCGGCGAATGGTTTAAATGCACATTAAACGATTTGCGTAGAGCCATTCACCAAATAAAAACAGGCGAAAAAACAGAAGAAAACCGTGTGCTTACTTTCGGTATGCGACCCGAGCAAGAAGAAGCCGTAAATAAATCAATCGCCTATTTCAAGAGTTTCAAGAAAGAAAACAAAGACAGAACACCCCATTTTTTGTGGAATGCCAAAATGCGTTTCGGAAAAACGTTTGCCAGTTACCAATTGGCAAAAAAAATGGGTTGGAAAAAAGTATTGGTGCTCACCTTCAAACCAGCCGTTGAAGATGCTTGGAAAGAAGATTTACTTTCTCACGTAGATTTTAAAGGTTGGCAATTCATATCCAAACACGCAGATGAATTATCGAGCCAAGATATTGACAACAAAAAACCATTGGTTTGCTTTGGTTCTTTTCAAGATTTT
The DNA here is from genome assembly GCA_016711825.1 of Bacteroidota bacterium. Taxonomy (GTDB): domain Bacteria; phylum Bacteroidota; class Bacteroidia; order Chitinophagales; family Chitinophagaceae; genus OLB11. The sequence goes on from JADJSG010000005.1 coordinate 444,025, forward strand.
TTGGGTAAAAACACCAACACAGGCGGGATAAAAGCCAAAAATGAATGGGTACACGCCACGGTTTGGGACTGTATCATTTTTGACGAATACCATTTTGGCGCTTGGCGAGAAAACGCCAAAGATTTATTCGGTAAAGATTTAGAAGCCGAAAAAGAAATTGAAGAATACAAAAAAATAGAAAAAGAAGGGATTGCCGAAGAAGACAAAGCGGAACACTTAGAGAAAATTATCCCAATCAGCACCAATCACTATTTGTATTTGTCGGGCACTCCATTTCGTGCCATTAGTTCAGGCGAATTTATAGAAGAGCAAATTTTCAATTGGACGTATTCAGACGAACAAAAGGAAAAAGAAAATTGGGACGATTCAAAAGGTTCAAACCCTTATGCAGCCTTGCCAAGAATGGTAATGCTCACTTATCAATTGCCCGATTCCATTCGCCAAATTGCAATGCAAGGCGAGTTTGACGGCTTTGATTTAAACATATTTTTTAAAGCCGAAGGCGAAGGACGAAAAGCACATTTCAAATACGAAGATGAAGTACAAAAATGGTTGGATTTGATTCGGGGTTCGTTCAGCGAAACCACCGTTGACCATTTGAAAATGGGAGCTAAAAAACCGCCTTTGCCTTTTTCACACGCTCCATTGCTCAAAGTATTGAATCATACGTTTTGGTTTTTACCCACTGTTGCAGCTTGTAACGCTATGGCATTACTTCTTGAAAAAAGACAAAATATTTTTTACAAAGATTACAAAGTTGTCGTTGCTGCAGGAACGCAAGCAGGTATTGGCATAGAAGCATTGCCTCCCATTTTAGATGTAATGACCGACAATCCTTTGGAGTCTAAAACTATTACATTATCCTGCGGCAAGCTTACCACAGGTGTTTCAGTAAAACCGTGGACAGGAATTTTTATGTTGCGCAATTCTTCTAGTCCAGAAACCTATTTCCAAGCAGCATTCCGAGTGCAAACGCCTTGGGTAATTAAAAACCCCGACAGTAAATCACCCAACAAAGAAGAAATTCTAAAAGAAGAATGTTATGTTTTTGACTTTGCTCCCGATAGAGCATTAAGACAAATTGCCGATTACAGCTGCCGACTTAATGTCAATGAATCGAACCCAGAAGCAAAAGTTGCCGAGTTTATAAACTTCTTGCCTGTATTGGCTTATGATGGAAGTTCAATGAAACAAGTTGATGCCGCTGGAATATTGGATATGGCAATGAGCGGTACAACTGCAACACTTCTTGCAAGACGTTGGGAAAGTGCCTTGCTTGTAAATGTGGACAACAACACACTTGCCCGACTGATGGCAAACGAAGAAGCAATGAAAGCCTTAATGAGCATTGAAGGCTTCAGGAATTTGAATCAGGACATTGAAACCATTATCAATAAATCAGAAGCAGTTAAAAAAGCAAAGAAAGAAGCCAACGACAAAGAACTTTCTAAAAAGCAAAAGCAAGAATTAACAGAACAAGAAAAAGAATACAAAAGCCTTAGAAAACAAATACAAGACAAGTTAATCAAGTTCGCTACTCGTGTTCCTGTGTTTATGTATTTGACAGACTACCGCGAAAGAAGTTTAAAAGACGTAATCACTCAATTGGAACCGGGACTTTTCAAAAAAGTAACAGGCTTAACAGTGAAAGACTTTGAATTATTGGTAAGTCTTGGTGTGTTCAATTCAGCTTTGATGAATGATGCCGTTTACAAATTCAAACGCTATGAAGATGCTAGTTTGGAATATATCGGAATCAATAGACACGAAGGCGAAGACATTGGCTTGTTTGACACGGTGTTGAGTAGGAAAGATTATGAAGAGAGTTTTGAGAATATATCAAAATCAATAAATGAATATGCTCTTGTTGTTGCAAACTCCAAAATATTAAAAGTTCCTAAAGGTTCTGTTGGTACAGTAGTTCACGTTTACGAAAACAAAGACGCTTATGAAGTTGAGTTTATTGTAAACGATTCAAGTATAGTTGAAACAGTATCAAGTAATCAAATTGATGAAAAGGAGTAAGATGAAAATACCTAATAACAACCAATCTTTTGTCGCAGACAACAAAATTACAAACTACCTGCTAAGTGAAATGCACGAAATAGGAAAGCATAAAGCAGACTTTTTCAAGCGTTTCGGTTTTGACTTATCAGACGTTGAAACATTCAAAGTTTCACTCGTTCAACATTCTATTGACAGAGACATTGAAAAAACAAAAGATTCAGACTTTGGAATTAAATATGAATTGAAGTGTGAAATCAAAACTCCTGACAAGAGAAATCCTTGCATAGTAACCGTATGGATAGTTGAGAAAGGACAACAAGAACCCAAATTAGTAACGGCTTATCCTGCAAAATGACATGAAAAAATAAAGCGCTTCACAAACAAAACATAACTAAGCCGCAAATACCAAAGTGTTCCTCCACTGGCTTGAGAATGAGGTGCATTGCCATCTCACTGGCTTCCCCACTGGCGCGAGAATGAGGTGCAGGCCTTCGTGCGCTGGCTTCTCGTGCAGGTAGTATTGCATGACCAAACAAGTCATACGTCCCTGTTATCTGCTATCTTACAAGGCTCAGGAAGCTAGACCGCGAGGCAACGCTTCATTCCTGAGGCAGAATGAGAATATTGGAATTTTTTACTCTTCCACTAGCCCGAGAATAAGTCGCGGCTAATGTGCTGGCTTCGCGTGCTGAATTGTGCAAATAGCATTACTTGATAGCCAACTTTAAAAATCTCATAGCATGAGAAGCTTGTGTGCCAAGATAATGACCCACAAAACCACAGCCCTTTTTCTCGCGCTAAATTTGGAGGCCTTATAGTAGCTTAAGTCAATGTCGCTGGATATGGTATGAATTAAGATAGGGATGGACTGGTATGAAGAGTGTTATCTTTTAACAATTCAGTAGAACCAATAACATCATAAACGTCATTTACATATTTATGTACTTTTGACGGAAATTCCCAAATAAAATCCTGCCAATTTGTTTCGTACTCTAATGAATCAGCAATCCATAACCAATTTTGATATCCCAAAACATTGCTTTCATATACATTAGTTATTATTTTGGCTGTTTCAATTTTATTTCGATCGGGAATGATAAAAGATTCATCTTCGGTCATTGGATAAAATCCTACCCTCATATTTAAAAATTTGTCATCTGCCAAATAATATGACCAACGATATTGGTCACATTGCCTGTGAAACGAAAATCCGGTATCTTTTCCGTTGAGTGATACATGGTTTTGAATAATTAAATTATGCCGATTTTCAGCCTTAAAAGTTCCTTAATCCTAAATAAGGCTTCATTCAGAATTGAACTTTTTATTTCAATTTCTGAGTCTATTATCTGGTTTGCAGCTAAAATATTTTCCCTGCTTGAAATTATTTCATTTATGATTTCTGTGCTGATTTTTTGGTCACTCATTTGATTGGTTAGTTTATTAATTAAAAATATATATTGTTTTATTATTTCCCGCAGCATCGGTTGGTCTACTGCTTCTTTTTTGCAGAATTGCAACCAGTTTGAAATGTGATCCTTATAACTAATATTGAAATAATCTTTATCACATTCCATTTTTTCTGAGTTGTTTGCGATACTTGCATCACATGGGGAATCACCGTTCAATGTAAGGTAAAGAAGTAAAGAGGTTTCTCTGAAGTTCCTGTATCTAAGTAATTGTTTTCCTGATCGCCAGCTCCGATCTTGTTCTCAATTATAATATTTATTCCATTTACTAAGATCCGGATATCTACCTGTCCTCCAGCTTCTTCTCCGTCCAGATCATTTCTGGCACCTAATCTTTTTTCGATAAATATCTTGCTCTCTTTTACGGGTAGAAATTTAGACTGATATTCTTTAATTTTATCCCTATCAGGAAGCGCAAATATAAATAGCTCTAAAAAGCGTGTGCCCATTCCATGGCTACCGTTTTCATCCAATAAATTACCCAGAAAAGCAGTATGCAATCTGACTTCTTTCCGTTCGAATTGAAGAATTGAAAAAATATTATAGTTTTCTCCTGTCAGTTTGTTTATCCCTTCATACTTTTTATTAATTGCTTTCACCTGTGTTAGTAATGTCCCGATAGAGTTGTTCATGTATGTGCTAAGATTTTAATATTTTTAAATGTCAATTTAAATAGAATCGATAAGTAAATTATAAGTGTTGACAATAATAATGAGAATTTATTGAAATTCAAAGTAGTTCATTGTCAGAGAGGTCTTGTAGAATCCGGTGAAAAGCGCTGGACGAAATATTCTATCAACAAATCAATGTAAAATAACCCTCATTATTTTGATAGTACGTTGATAGAATCGCAATTATATTTATCAAAATGCTTGAAATTCAGCATTTTAGAGATAGTCTGTTATCAACATTCAATTTACCGAACAGTGAATTTATTGTCGGACTCTATCTCTACTAGCGCGAGAATGGGGTTTTGCTAATGTGAGATGGATTCTCCTTCTGGTAGTATTGCATGACCAAACAAGTCAAACGCCCCTGTTTTCTGCTATCTGACAAGGCTCAGGAAGCTAGGCGGCGAGGCAACGCATCATTCCCGCGCTAGAATGAGGAGTGAATATTTCTCTACCCTTAATAATTTTTAATTTGACATTAAAATTGATACTCTTGGAAGAAAAATGAATTACCTTAGCTTATATAAATGAATCCTTCATTTTAAAAACAAAATAACATCAATGTATCATTTAAAAAAATGTGCCATTAAAACTTGCCGAATATATAATTTATGAAATATTTTATTCTATTTCTTTTATTTATTCAACTAGGAATATTTGCAAAGAATGCAAATGCACAAGCAGAAAAATCGAATAGTTTTGAAGAATTTATTAATGGTCAAAAGTATGCTTATATCGTTTTTCCAGATGAATTATGCAATAAAATAAAAGTTGACCAATTTAACACAGGTGCATTTGTACTTTCTGGGGTTCAAAAGTATTTATATAAATTAGGATTTCTGAATGTAAAATGGGGATCAATAAGTGAATTTAACATGAATGATATCCCTTCCTATTGTAATTTAACAAGAGTTTTTCCGACATGGGATGTCACCAATAAATATTTAATATATTTTAAACTTACCTATTTTGATTGTCTTGGCCATAAATATGAAATGGAGCTGAATAAAGATATTGACTTAGCTACCTCAAGTAATATAATTATCAATAATATATTTAATGGTTGTATGAGTTTATATAGGAACAGCATTGATTCAGAGCAATCAGTTTCATTAAAATTGCCAAAAGAGCTTACTGAATGGACTGAAACAAGTTTGAGAAGGGACTATTTTTCGAAAGGACACGATTCTTTTGAAGGTATTTATGAAATATCAAAACAGAATATTAATGAACCAAACTACAAACTTGCAGTTGTCAAATCTAATAAAGGTTATAATATTATTTATCTTACAGGTGCAAATAATTACTTGGATTGGCAGGAAGGTGAAATAAAAGCGACTCTAGAATCAACAGCTATTGCAGGTACTTATAAAGCAAACTGGGTAAGAAGCGATAAAATACTTCACAGTGACGCTTTTGTTACTTTTAATAATGGAATCCTTACTGTGTCTATAGGAAGTTTAATATTAACTTTTATAAAAACATTTCCCAACAATGCCAATGAAGGTAGATATTCTAGTTCAGGCTCTGGATTTGCTATTAGTTCTAATGGATTTATAGCAACAAATCATCATGTTATTGATAACGCATTTGAGATCAATATCCGTGGTATCAATGGCGATTTTTCAAAAGCATATCCAGCTGAAATTATTGCAGATGATAAAAAACAATGACCTTGCAATACTAAGAATAAAAAACCCAAATGAAAGAGCCTTAGGTGATATTCCTTATGATATTAAATTGAAAGGGACTGATGTAGGTGCAACAATTTTTGCAATGGGATATCCTTTACGTAATATCATGGGAGACGAAGTTAAAGTAACAAATGGTATTATAAGCTCCAAATCAGGCTTTCAAGGTAACTTAACTTTATATCAAATTTCAGCATCTGTACAACCAGGAAACAGTGGTGGGCCACTTTTCGACTCATATGGTAGTGTGATTGGGATTGTAAATGCTAAAATTATCAAAGCAGAAGCCGAAAACGTATCATATGCAGTAAAATCTTCTTACTTATTAAATCTAATCGATAATATTTCTGAACTTAATAATAATATTTTAACCAGTAAATCAAATAGTAAATCAATTGTGGATCAAGTAAAACTATTCAAGAATTTTATTTACATAATCGAAGTAAAATAAATCATCCCCTGCTAGCGGGAGTGAGAGGCTAAGTAAAAGTGCGCTAGTTGCTCGTGTTACAATAAAAATATAGTAACACAAGAATCCCCCCCTTTTTTAATTTGCCCGTATATTTATAGCTTATTTAAAAAAAATCATAATGAGTAAACATATAAAATTACTTGCCTGCCTTCTTCTTCTATCTATTGGAAGCATTCAAGCACAACAATTTCTAAAACTAACGCCTGTTGAAAATTCATTTACATCCAAAAAGCCGATTGCATCAATTTATAAAAACAAGAGTGAAATAAATGTAATTCTGAGAAATTCATCATACGATCTTGTACGTCCGGAAAGAAACTCCTATGCTTTAGGGAATTTGTTTAATGTAATAGAAAAGGAATTTATACGCCAAGGTTTAAATGTCAAAGATGCATCCCTCTTTAAATTAGACAAGGAAAACACTGACAATAATGTTGACATAATGATTGACTTAGCCGATGCTGACTGGGTAGAAATTACCACAAATAAGTTCTATGATAAAAATGACAAGGAAAAACAAACACGAGATTTAGAAGGCTTTAAAATGTATGGATTAAAATTAGATTTTAGATTAGTTGATGTGCAAAGTAATGAGGTTATAGGCTTTTATACTTTCGGATTCACACCATGTACACAAGGGTGTCAGGTTAAAATAAAGGGCAAAGGTGTTGTAGAGTTTGTTGACAAAAAACAAACGCGTTATACCGGAAAATATGAAATGAATAAAGATATTGATGAAGGGTATGAAACGTTTTGCAAAACTGTTGCGACTTCATTAGCAAAAGTATTGAAGAAGAATACCGAAGTTGAGTCAATCTTTGACGAAACTAAAGAAGCTTTTGAAAAAGCAAGAAAAGATGTTTTCAAATACTTTCCAGTAAGTTATTTCTTCAACAATAATAATGTTGGTACAATTTCCAAATCTAAGAATATTTACGTAAGTAATTTTAACGGTGAAAATATTGCTCAGGATATTGAAACTGTATTTTCAAACAAAGGTTTCAAAATTACTCAAGATGTGAGTAAAGCTGATTACTTTTTATTTTATTATAAAGGGACAATGATTAAAGGCGGACCGGATAGACCTTGCGTTCAATTTCAATTTATAGATGCAAAATCTCTACAAAAGTTAGCAGGTGCAGCTTACAAGTTTCGAAGAAGTGACTATATAGAGGAGAGCATATTGCTTTTTGTTGATAGCTTATAATCACTCACGCAGTAAGAGTAATCTTAACAAGATTGACTTAAAGCGTTTAAACATTGTGCATTGGGAATTAACTCTAAACGAGCTATTGTTTATTATAAATTTCAAATACCTTATTTAACTCATTCACAGCTTTGATGTTTTTGTAGAAACCATAACCATAAGCTCCAAGTCCAACAGCTGCAGTCACACCACCCACTGCAGGAGTGTTGAATTTCTATCTTCTTTTTCTTGTAGATACACATTATCAACTACAAAATAGCCCCTAACAATCAGCACCACAGAGGCAGGCCAGATGATCACGCTGGCAATTTTGTTGGTTCTGTGAAATTTATTCAATTGTTTCACCGCTGCTTTATTGTCTTTAATCATGGTGCGCAAAGAACTGACATTGTACTTGACCATTTTGCCCTCCTCGCCCTTTTGCTATAAATCTTTCAGTTTGTTTCTGTTCCTGGTCTCCATCGTTCCATTTGAATTCATAGTGGTTCTTGTAGTGGGTTTCTGTCCGATAGTAAAAATTTACCTTCCCGTGAACATACCTTCTGAAAATTTTTATTATACTGTTTATAATAAATCCCATTATCCTGATATCCTTTTACTTCATTAACCGCATACTTACCTCCATTCGCTTTTAATTTATTGGTGAAGAAAAAATTATCGTTAATCTTCTGGCCATCCAAATTAACAGTCTCCCCATTTAATAACTCAATGTAATTACCGGCATTCTTTTGAGAAAATCCATTGAAAAGGTAATAACAATACTAATAATGTAAGTGTTGGTTTCATCATAAAAATTTTTTCGGACAAAGTACTATTCTTTTAAACACATCCAACCTTTTGAGTGAATATTATTTGATTTTATTTAAAACTCCTATGCGGGTGAACAAGTCGCTTCGAATATTAGCTGGCTTCTTGTGCTGGGTTGTGTCAAAGGCTTTACAAGTCAGCAAACTCATAAAAAACTTTTAACACAAGATGCCATCACACAAAACCACCACCTCTATCTCGCGCTTGATTAGGATTAGATTGATGATCAAATCATTGTTTGTATCCTAATGTTGCGGTGAAGATATATGTGCTATGGCATTTAATGTGACAAAATAATACCAATGTGAAATAAAGCTTAGTCGAAAGTCCTTTTTGTGAAAAAAATTATTTATAATGTCTAAAAATATGGGTTGTATACCCTTCACATGAATCATGAAAATACAATGTATGCATACAGAGACTAGCTATTATATGTATTCGGTGTTAAAAAGATCCTATTCTTTGGTAAACTTCATTGTTTTTATTTCGCCATTTCGAAACCACTTTTTATCATATACATGCCTTTACTCAACGACGCACATGAAACCCTTGTTTGCTGGTTTGCCGATTCCCCTTTGAATATTTCCTTGCCATACATATATCGTATATGAAATAGGTAAATGAATTGGCAGATGATGAAATATTTAATGTCTCCTTTACTGGATTTGGATAGCAAATAATTTCTGTTTTCTCAGTGTTTAAAACCATGACCGTTTTAGAATAGGTGAACTGTCCATCTTCATCCATGATTTTTAATCTGTAATAATTATTTCTCTCCGATAAATGAGGATCAGTAAAATTGTATTGATCTTTTGCCGATATAGGTACATATCCAATAGGGAGCATACTCATTTCCATTTATACTGTTTCTATTTCAAAACCAGCCACTTGTTGCATATTGGCGATTTTTCCATGATAATTGCGCTTCGTTATTCCTTTTTTGTTACTGTAAATGAAAGAAGATCAAGCGGTAAGGGTGTATTGCCGGTATGTATCCAAAATTCGCTAAAGCCAGATACATCAAATTGTAAGTATCGTTGACCAAAGGCAGTACCTGTCATCAGACTTGTGCAGAAGGTGTCAAGGTCAAAGTACCACCAGCTGGGTTATAAATACCATCTCCATTGGCGCCATTGTATTTGGTCACTACCAATTGATTATGATTGGTAAGTGAAGGTAAAGTGTTTGTAAATCAGCAAAATCGGCATCGGTATAATGCAATCGTACTTTTTAGTTCCAACAGATTAAGACTTGTATGTATTACATAATGACGACGCATATATGGTTGCCCGTTATAGATGCCGCATTGGGCGCTACGTATACAGTATCATTGCGGGTACCTAATGCCAGGCAATTATCTTTCACGGATGCAATCAGTCGTTGGGTGAGGCTGTGTTGTAAGAGTGTTTCCATACATTGTCGTCGTATACAGCATCGTTAAACGTTGGCATAGCGGGTACATTGACAAACGAAGCAGCAGTACCTGAAAAATATTTATTTTGCAAATACGTATTTATCTGGGTTTTTCTGGGGCTTAAAACCCTGTTGTAAACAATGATTTCGGCATTAAAAAATTCGCCCATCACCCCGGGACAAAAGGTACAATTTGCACTTCTTTTGCCAAGATAGAATTTATGGCTACCATAGTTATTCGTATTATTTGCATCTGTGGTGCCTGGTGTTTTATTGCAATACCCCATTCAACCAAATTTTTACCTCTTCAAAACAATGATTTATCAAAGGTCGCATTGATTATTTTAGCGCAACCCTGGGTTTGGTTTAAGGTATTTTGGTTTATAGCCTGTATTTCCTTTTAATCCAGCCGACACATCGTTTTGACAACCGGGACATGAGTTATCCTGATCAGCAATATAAAAACCCGTAGTCACCACATTAACATCATCACTAAATTCCATGGGCGTAAAACCATTTGCACCAATGCCTTTATATACCACAAATACTTCCGTTTGATTGGTGGTGGTAAGGTTTACAAGGGTGTAGCCAATCTGTCATCTGTAAAATCAACCACTGGTTTATTATTCAATGCATTCGGAATGACGGTGGGTAAGGTGGTACCATCAGCAATGGCATGATTGTTGTTTCCACTTTGATCGCCCAATGGGTACTTCATTCAGTCCATTTAAGGTAATACCAGCATCTGCTTTGAGCCATAAAACAGGATCACAATTGGGTAACTGATTTTGTGCATTCGAATTGTCTGCAAATAAAATATTTGGGGCTGTACCTACCAGGTACCATTGGTGGTTGCACCCGTAGCAATGGCACTATTCTTCACCGTAATGCCAGCACCTGCGCCTGTTTCGTTGGTTTCCAGTAAGCATATAAACCCCTTCATTTCCGATGCTCCTTGAAGCATATTATTTTGAATCTCTTCTTGTGTGCGTGCGGTATGCCAATACGCACCTCATCCATATTTGATTGTGGAACCCCTACAAAAGATCCTCCTAAATTTTGGTAAGCACCGATAACAAAGGGTCTGGGAGATATGAATACCTGTAAATACGCTCCTGCCGTTAATGTGGTTGTTGCAGCTTGCCCGTTGGTATAAATTGTAATATGGTGCCAGTTTGCACTATTGATATATGTGTCCAGGTATTAAAGGAATTAAACCTAGGGTTAATTCCGTATCTTGCCAAAGGAGCATTTGGACAAGTGCCTGAGCCACCTGGATTAATTTTGAAAATTGAATTGACCATTTTGTATTTCTACATAATAGCTCCATGTAGAACCGCACCAGCCTTTAGTAAGCGGATACACAGCTGTATTCCCATTTACGCATCAATAATATCCAAAACTCCCCAGGTCATATCATTACTCAATGAGAGGCGCTAGCGGCATCTGGTACTGTTACATAATTGGCATTGGCATTTTAACTTGTAAGGAATTGCCAGTAATTTGTGCATGGGCCCATGAAGATAGCAACAAGGCTACAAAGAGTGTAAGTATTTTTTCATAAATAGATTTAAATTACGTTTTTATAAAATGAGATTGTGCAATGCCTTCTTTGCCTTGTACCACAATATGATACATACCCGCTGGCAATAAATTTTTTGCACTAGTTATTTGCATCTATCAATCCGCTTTGTACATATTTGCCATCAGGCGTTATAATAAAAAGTACTTACTTACGATGCAGTTTGTTTAAATTGGTATTACATTTTCTCTGGATTGGGATAAGCTCGAGGTTGATTGATCAATTTTGGTTTCCTGAATAGTATTGGGTATCGTATCATAATAATTGCGAATCGCTTCATACACGGATTGGGTTGCCATTGATTATTGATATTTTTAGTAAACCCATAGGAATGCAAAAAGTAAGCCTGATTGATATTTATAACCCATTTTAACGGTGGTGTCATATTTGGCATTTGCCTGATTCCAAAGTTGTGAATACAAGGTATCCATTTGAATATTGTTATTTCTTACATACTCATCACGAGCTGTCATTTGTATGTTTGCAGGTAGCATTGTTAAATCCAAAATACTCTTTCTTTATTTTATAGTTACTGGCATTATAGGTAAACTCATTTTTGGCGGCTTTATACCAATTGGCGGCTAACCATTGAAATACTATTACGCTATCAGGTGTATATTTGCGTTGTAATAATAATTTGTTCTGGTGTCGAAGGAGTGTAATTTACTGAATCAGTGCTTTCATACTGGAGCACTTCTATTAAGTTATTTACCGTTGTATGTATTCACTTGTTTAATGGAAGAAGCATAAACCCCCTACATTGGAAAATAAATAATCCCAGGTGGTATCCATTTGGTTGTTGCCATTGTAATGATAAAAGTATTGTAATAATTATAGGTATTTGTTGGTTACTACATTTGTTAATGTACCAATGGAAGAATCGGGTTATGTAAACCGGTATGATAATAGTTTGTTTTGTTTAAATAAATTATTCACCCCAAATTGTCATATAAATAGCCAAGTGTTGGGTTCTTAAAAGTATAATTTGCGTTAAAGGTGTTTACATCTCTGGAAGCAAGATATAATGATGCCCCGTTTTAAAATACGAATAATTAAGAATCTTGTGTTACAAGTAATATATCCATCTTCATAACACTTGATTAGCGCTTGTAGTATTGGCTACTTTGTAAAGTGTGCGATTGAATCATTGATAAATAGCCTGTGCTGTCGTGATGATAGGTACTGCTGGCTATCAACTTTGATTAGGATTGGGTGTTTAAAGCAAACATGCACATGCATATTAATAATATGTATAAAGATTTCATATATATAAACATTTGGGGCAAAAATAATGTAATTTAACACCTAAACAAATACCCTACAAAAAGGGTGTTTCAAATCATTGACTCAGTTGAAAAGCAACTTCACTGCCAATGGCTACACCCGCCCCCATCCGTACACCGATAAATATATTGTTTGTATAAGGTTGCAAGATGGGCTTTTACTCATTCAAAAGCCGCTGATACCACGCCATTGCAAATCGATTTCTACTGTTTGATTGGGCAAAATAATGGTTTTGCAATTGCTCAATTAAATGTTGTTGTATAGACTCATTTAAACTTAAATCAGTGGTGGTTTCTGTTTCTTTATCTAAATGACGCCCACCACCAAAAGAACACTGCCATTGTATTCGCGAAAATAATAATTATCCTTTATCAAAATGAAAAATGCCTTTAAACTTTAAACCTTCTATGGGTTTGGTAATCAGCACTTGTCCCCTGCCTGGTTTAACATCTAATTCAGGCAATAAGTCTGTTCCAAAAGCATTGACACAAACCAATAGCCGATTCCCTTTGAAAATGATTGGTGTATCTCCTGTTGGGTTTTGCATACTATGCTAACATGCTGTTGTTCATCGTTTATTGACAATACTTCACAACCTGTTTTTACATGCACACCCATAGATTGTACTAAAGCTAATAAATGTCTTCATCATTAAGCCAGTATCAATTTCTCCTTCACAAGTATTTTCAATGAGTGCTTTTACTTTTGTTTTCAAAACCAAAAGCATCCATTTTCATTGCATTGCTTAAATGCTTGTAGTGAGTTCTTTAAATAATATACCATTGAGGTTTCTAATTGATCAAGGGCTTCATCTTTTTCAAAGAGTAATTCATAACTGCCATTTGCTTTGTACCCTATCTTTTCTTTTCTAATAGTTGTTGTAATCGTTTGAGCCTTTTTTTCGAAGCAAAAACAACTGGAGCATTTCATCTTCCGGTGCTTGTCTGCAAATCATCTAACAATTCGGTCAGTGAACTTCCCATACAGGCGAAGCCAGCATTTTTTAATGCTTGCCCCACTGGAGGATCAGTCCACGTTCCTTTACTAAAACGGATAGAGTTGGGTATTTAAGTTTGATATAATAAGCAGTACACAAGCCTACAATACCACTTCCGATAATGATATGATGATAATGAATAAATTCGTTTCTTTCCCAGATTGATAGCATTTGACAAAAGTAAAAACTTTATTGAATACGATACAAATGAATGTTTAAAGCAACAGAATGTCAATAAATACTTCAGAGTAATGAATCTAGAGCCACCACAAAAATAAATGATTAGAAAACGTTTCAATAGCAAATCAACTTAGAATAAATAATGCACTTCAATTATTTGAAAATATCCATGCAAAAACTTATGAATTTTTATATTTAAATAATGAAGCAATTAATTCTTACCTTTAATAGGCTATTGGTTATGACTATAGTCATAAGAAAAAAAGAGTGTTATGAGTACTTTTGCTATAAAAATAAATAATACCGTTTTCAAAAACCAATTTATGAATAACTCATTATAATAATATTCAACATGCAAATAAGTACAAGATTTACTCTTGGAGTATGGGGGAATACAAAAGAAATATTTGAAAAAAAATGAATACACATATTTCACGAGGGTGATACAGCTGGTGTTTTATCAAATAGTTAAGGGAAGAGTTAAAGTATTTTGTACGAATGATGACGGTAAAATTATTTGTACAAGGCGTATTTGTTGACGAAACAGTTTTGGGGAACCACCATTGTTGATTAAAGAAAATATCCTGTTTCTGCCGTCGCATTGTATAAATCGGTGATACTCAAAATTGGGGATACTGCCTTTGAAGAACTGATGAATAAAAATCAGCACATTCAAAAACAATGATACAGTTATTGGCTCGTAGAATATTTGACAAGTCGAAAATTTGCCAAAAGATATGATGAATCAAAAAACGGAACATCAATTCTTTCTTTTCTTGAAAGATTTTAAAGCAAAAAAATGAAATCATATTGAAAAAATTTTTTTATCCCATTTACTCGACAAGAAATTGCAGATTTTACGGGCTTGAGGGTAGAAACTGTCATACGTTCATTATTGAAGTTGAAAAATAAAAACATTGTAGAAATCGCAATCGAAAATTATATTATTAATGCGTGAAAAATTTCATTGGATAAAATTTAGTTTTAATTAATTTTTCAATCGTTGCGATACTGGGTGTTCTCATGCGTTACAAAATTGCATTTGAGTTTCCCTATTTTGATCAAAAAATATTCAGCATGCACATTCGCATTTTGCATTTATGGTTGGTTAACACAGCACATTGATGTCACTCATTGTTTTATATCTGTTTAAAAATGAAGACCTATCGGAATAAGAAAAAAATACAAGCAACTGATAAGCTTTAATCTTATATGCTCTTATGGAATGTTGGTTGCATTTTGCAATGGAGTGGATACAATGCTTTCTCGATATTTTTTTCTGTGTCAGCAGTGATTATTTCCTATATTTTTACCGTATCAATCATAAAATATATACGAAAGACAACCCCTATTTCTACAATATATTACTGG
>JADJSG010000006.1 GCA_016711825.1 Bacteroidota bacterium
TTATTCTCTTGCCTGAAAGCGGAAAAGAAACCACTACCACAAAGACTGTGGAAAACGACCAACAGAACAGCCGTTTGCTTTAAAAAATTACACCTGACAATGCAGTGCCAACCGATAGCCCCAAAGCCATGATGGGGTGACAAAACAGAAATGAATTGGTAAACTCATTGGCAAAAATAGACGCCGTGTGTCAAAAGAAAGGTTGTTGGATGGAACTTAAAAATAACGATGGTACTACCCTACGTGTGACCTTTAAAGATTATGGTTTTATGCCTAAAAGACGGCTCAGGCAAAAACCGCTATCATAGAAGGCATTGCCAAAGGTAGAAGTAACTTCTGTAGAAGATTTAAAAGAATACGCCAAAGATGACGGTCAATCAAAAGAAGAAATAGCTGCCATTACAGAACCGGTTAAAGAATTTGTTTGAAGTAAAAGGTGTTATTTTTACAATAATTTTTATGAAGTATATACTTCTTTCTTTACCGCCATTGTCTGCTTGATACTATCATGCACCAACACCGAATCAACAAAACAAGCGAAAATGCTGATCAGAAAACCCACCATCAAAGATCCCAATGAAGTAAAAACCATGGCATTGATGATGCGCAACATGGCGAATTATTGCGACACGATGCGATTAAAATCAATCGTGGCGAAGTGGCTGACTCCCATCGCCTTCCGTTGATGCATTTCTCGCCTGTGCAGAACCTACTGACTTATCGGTATTGGAAACCTTGTTTTTGACAATGCTACCATGTTTGAAAATGCATACCGAAAACTGATGCAGGACCAAGCACATCAAAGAAAATTATACTGCGGTCAGCTGCTACTTGTGTACATTGCCATAGTAGCTATTGCAGCGGCCCCCCTCAAGCGTATAAAAAAAATTACCCTTGATTATAAGTGAAGAATAAGGTACAAATGATTTTCAGAAATTTGTACTCATTTGTTTATTCCTTTGCATACCATTTGCCTGTTTTTAGTCAAAAGATCCTACTTGAATCAACATTGGCAATTTAAAAGCACGACCAAAAAATGGCATGATGCTACGGTTCCAGGCACTGCACATACCGACCTTTGGCAAATCATATCATAGATGACCTTTTATAGAGACAATGAAACAAAACAACAATGGATCAGCAAGATCGAATAGCAAAACCTCCTTTGGTGCGAAAAACAAAGCACCAAAGCGGTATTGCAATTTGAGGGCTTAGATACTTATGCCCAAGGGCATATCTTAATGATTCCTTGATACCCAAAGAGACATATGTTTCGTACCTACCGTATTGAAGTAGGTCAACTACTCAAACAACAAAACAATCTGTTGCGAATTGTATTTGAAAGTGCTGAAAAAATAAAGCAGCTCAACTGGCAAAAGAACAGCCCTCGCAAATTTATGCGAAAATCAACGAAACTTTTGTTCGAAAAGTACAATATCATTTTTGGCTGACTGCGCTCACGCATGATCACTTGTGGCATCTGGCGTCAAGTTTCATTGATTTATCCTCAAGCGAAAAATAGCTGATGCTCAGTATTCAAATGTTCAACTGATTCAGGAAAAAGATAGCATTGGTCAATCCCGTTTTACTTTTAATGCAACGGTAAACCTACCTTATGAAAAGGCGCAAACTGGATACCCGCAGATGTGTTTCTACTCCCGCATTACCCACGATAAGTATCGCTCACTTTTAATAGCTGCCAAACATGCAAGTATGAATATGTTGCGGGTCTGGGTGGTGGTATTTACGAAGATGATTGCTTTTTATACCTCTGCGACTCTTTTTTTAGACATCTATATTTCGTAAGATTTTATGTTTGCAGGTGCTATGTATCCAGTCAGAGATGCTTATGCACTTCTGAAAATATAAAACAAGAAGCCATCGACCATATATTGTGATTGCGCAAACATAAAGTCGCACCGTACCATCGGTGGGAAACAATGAGAGATTGACGAAGCCTGGCATAATTGGGGTTGGCAAAAGAACCAACCTTACACAAAGCGACAGCACAGCTCTTTGACGTGGGTATCACCAACTATTTCATGAATTGTTGCCCCATTGGTGTCGCAACATGATAGTGGCAGAACCTATATTGCATCTCTCCTTTAATGGTTGGGGCGTACACAAAGTATGACCCATGGCGATAGTCATTATTGGGATTGTGGTGGGACTGATTCGATCAGCGTGATGAAGAAAAATCTCTGATTTATGAGCGAATATGGATGCAGGCTATGCCCGATATCAGTAGCATAGCGCTCGCTCCTTGAAAAATGAGATGGACACCAGTACAAGCGTGATTCAATTGGATCAAAGCATCCACAGGCTTTCAAACCTCTGACAAAATATTTGCAGATGGAAAACATACCTGTCACTGATTTTACCTCCTTTGTGATGGGTACCCAGGAATTAATGTGCCGGGTGGTTGAAACCGCCCCTGAATGCACAATTACAGGCCATCGGTCGTTGTATGGGCTCACTGATTTGGCAACTCAATGATTGGTTCTGCCCGTTTGCAGTTGGAGTCTCATTGATTATTATGGCACTAAGAAAAAAAGCTATTATACCTTTCAAAAAGTAGGAAAGTAATGATTGTCTCTTAAAGAGCGCCCGTTTACAATTAATCTTATCGTATTATTACAGATCACAAAATCGTCTGCATCCTTTAAAAAAGGAATTGATCTCTGATGGCATTCAATTCATTTTTGTCTAAGCTCACAGTCAGTTGCCCATCTTCATTTAGGGACAATATTGCACTTCACCCAGGGATTTACCACACAACTTTCACCATTATAATGAAGCCCCTTGCCATCGACCCCTATCCTATTGACCGCAACAACATAACACTGGTTTTCGATCGCTCTAGCTTGCAATAATGTTTTCCAAGCATGAATACGTTTTTCTGGCCAATTAGCTACATACAATAATACATCATAAGGATTTTCTTTATGCTGTCTGCTCCAAACTGGAAAACGGAGGTCGTAGCATATTTGGGTACAAATCTTCCAACCTTTTACTTGGGCAATCAATTTTTTATCGCCTGGCGAAAAGCTTTGTCTTCACCGCCATAACTAAACAAATGTCGTTTATCATAATAACCATATTCGCCATTGGGTTGCATCCATATCAATCGGTTATAAAAATGTCCTTCCTCAGCTATCATGATGCTACCGGTCAAAATTATTTTATGCCTGGCCGCTAATTGGGTCATCCATTGTATGGTAGTGCCATTCATTGGTTCAGCAAGTGTGAAGGGTTCATACTTAAAACCAGTGGTAAACATTTCAGGCAATACCACAATCTCATGTTTACCTTCCAATTGTTGTAATTTTCTGCAAACATTTTCATATTTGCCTCTTTGTCTTCCCAATGCAAATGACTTTGAAGGAGGGTAAATGTCAGGGTTGTATTCATTGTTTAGCGTTCATTTAGTTTTTTATCAGGTCAAAATCAAATCACTTTCGTAACCTTTTGCAACAAATAATTTTTCAGTTTATTCATTTTCACAAAATGATTTTTTTTCGCCTTTTAAGGTTTCCCATTTTTTCACCTAAGTGCTGCAAGGTCATTTCGTAAGTGTCAGCATCAATTTCATGCATGGCTTTTTGAATGAGATAATCTGAAATATTTTTGCTTTTAAAAGATGTTTAATTTTTATTCGCCCCCATTGCTTCATATTAAATTTACCCTCGTAATACTGCATGCATAGCGTTCCTCATTCAAAAAGTTTTCTATGAGTATTGTTATGACATTTTCAAGTTCAAGACCATACACTTTTAACTCAAGCAATTTATTTCTTACTTCGCTATGGCATCTCTCCTGATAAGCACAATAATGTTTAATTTTTTCTAATTCAACCTCCATCTCCTGCAAATATAAAAACCAATGTAATTTATAAAATATGCCAATATGTTTTAAATTTCACATTGGTAAATGCCGATTGAAATAATGTTTTACGCCTGAGTCATATCGAACATTAGTCTAATCTTTGTTTCACATCGGTATAAACATCAATGGCTATTACTTTAAAAGCACTTTAGGCTACAATACTTAGCTTGGCATAATTGAGCATTATCTTTTTTGTCCGATGGGTGCTTCAAAATTGATGGTCGCTATTTTATTGTTGGCGGGTCCTTCTAAGGTAATAATTTTGCCAAATCCGAAACGTTGATGCTCAACACGCATGCCTTCCTGCAGTTTAGAAGGGTCATCAGGTTTAAATTGAGCAGTGGCTGCATGCGTAGCCGTTGTATGATGGTTTACTACTTTCTTTTTGTTGTATGGCATTTTCATTCTCGAAAAGTCCTTTCGACTTAGGGGTATTAAATCGTGGCTTGGAAGCGAGGCTATTGTCAACCATATCGGCAGGCAATTCGTCAATAAATCTGCTGGGATCCGTTTTGTACAAGAGATCCAAATCGATAACGGTTATTGGCAAAGCTTAATATAGAGCTTTTCTTTAGCACGTGTAATGGCCACATAAAAAAGCCTGCGTTCTTCTTCAAATCTTCGCGATCATACATACTCATTTGGCTGGGGAAAATATTTTCTTCCATCCCGACCAAAAATACGATGGGGAATTCAAGACCTTTGGCCGCATGAATGGTCATGAGCTTTAACGTATTTTGGTCTTCTTCATTGTCATTATCGGTATCGGTCAGCAAGGTGATTTGTTGCAAATAGAACCCAAGTTTCGCTCAACCACTCTCCATCTTCTGTGGGGTTTCTGTATATTCCTTGATTGAGTTTAACAATTCCTGAGATTTTCATATCTGGCTAAACCCTTCCACCGTTTTATCAATATACAATTCTTTCACCAGTCCGCTTAACTTTCCAATTTCTTCTGCAAGTTCGTAGGCATTTTTTTTATCTTGTAAAAGTTGAAAATGTTTAATCATCATTACAAAATTTTGCAAAGCGCTCAATGTAGCTCCTTTAAATCCCAAGGGTTCTAAATCATTGAGGGCCTGCCAGTAAGCGATATTTTTTTCTTGTGCAAATACTGATATTTTATTGAGGGTGGTAGTACCAATGCCCCGGGCGGATAATTAATAATGCGCTTCAAAGCTTCTTCATCTTGCGGATTAGCTACACATCGTAAATAGCATACAAAGTCTTTGATTTCCTTGCGTTGGTAAAAAGACAAACCTCCATATATTTTTATACGCAATATTGGCTCTTCTAAACGACTCTTCAAAAGCACGACTTTGGGCATTTGTTCTGTATAAAATTGCGATTTGTTGATTCTGATAATGATTCCTGATTTTCAATTCCGATATCGCATCTGCTACATATTTTCCTTCATCATTATCGGTAAAGGAGCAAACCAATTTAATTTTATCACCTGATTCTTTTTCAGTCCACAAGATTTTTTTTAATTTGGTTTTCGTTTTCGCAATCACTTGATTTGCTGCTTCAATGATGTTTCGAGTGCTTCTATAATTTTGTTCGAGCTTAATCACAGTAACATCATCTTAATCTTTTTGAAACTGAAATATATTTTCCATACTCGCTCCTCTGAATGAGTAAATACTCTGGGCATCATCACCTACCACGCAAATATTTTCATGCATGGCTCCAAGGAGTTTAACGATATGATATTGTGCCAAATTGGTATCTTGATACTCATCAATCATCACATACCTAAATTTAGTTTGATATTTGCTGAGGGCTTCCAGGAAAATTAGACAATAAAATATACATGTTTACAAGTAAATCGTCAAAGTCCATAGCGCCATTTTTGAAACATCTTTTGCTATATGCTTCAAATATTTGACCGATTAAGGGTCTGTTACTTCTGGCGTCTTCTTGTTGAATTTCTGCATCTGCCTGATACTCACGATAGGTATACAAATTGTTTTTAGCACTCGAAATACGATTGTAAATAATAGACGCTTTGTATGTTTTATCGTCGAGGTTTTTTTCTTTCACAATGGCTTTATAACACTTTTAGCATCATCTGTATCGTAGATGGTAAAGTTAGCAGGGTAACCAAGCCGAGTGGCTTCTACACGCAATATACGGGGAAAAACAGAGTGAAAGGTGCCAATAAACAAATTGCGTGCTTCGCTGTTTCCGAGCATATGTTCAATACGCTCTTTCATTTCTTTAGCTGCTTTGTTGGTAAATGTCAGGGCTAAAATCCTAAATGAATCCACGCCTAAATGAATGAGGTGGGCTATACGGCTCGTGAGTACTTTTGTTTTGTTTACCCGAACCTGCGCCAGCTACAATCATCAATGGACCTTCTGTATGTATAACTGCCTTGTGTTGATTTTCGTTGAGCGACTTCAAATATTCCTGCATAAAGCAAATGTAAAGCAAAGCATTTAATGCTACAAAACGATGTGATGAAAAGCCTCATAATGTGGAAAACGAAAAATAGTTGGGTGCTTGAAAAGCTATAGTGTGTATATAGTTAATCTAAAACCGATAATGATTCATCTGCAATTTGGTAGATATCGCGGCTGTTTCGGCCAAACCCATCATAATCGAGTCCATACCCAACAACAAACTTATCGGGTATTTCAAAACCAACATAATCAACCTTCAAAGGATATTTCAAAGCTTCAGGTTTTTGCAACAAGGTACAAATGCGAATCGATTTCGGCTGTTGATTCCATAAGGTGGGCAAAAAATTCGGTCAAGGTTTTACCTGTGTCTACAATATCTTCTATGATAATGATGTCTCTTTGTCGGTGAGTTCTTCTTCCAGGCCAATGGATGTAATGACTGTACCTGTAGAAGTGGTGCCTTTGTATGATACCAGTTTGATGAATGAAATGGTAGAAGGCAAAGTTATTCTTTGGTATAAATCTGCGGCGAAAATAAAAGACCCATTAAGTATACCGATAAACAAAGGACTTTTTGCCTGCATAATCTTCATTGATCTGGCTTGCCAAGGCATCAATACGTGTTTGGATATCTTGATTGGATATATAGGGTATAAAATGTTTGTCTAATACTTGCATGATTATTTTTCTTTGGGTCTTTTTTAGGGGCTGGGGTCTTTTTGCTGGGGTTGATTTTTTTTGCATCACCCGTTTTGGTCGTTGTTTTCTTGGTTTCTTTTTAGCGTCGGTTTGTTTTTTATTCTTTTCTGCCGCTTTCTTAGCTTCCAGTTCTTTTTGTTTCTTTTTCCTCTTCTATCTTTTTTACATCTCTGATAATGCCTGTTTTGGTGGTTTCTACCGTCGATTTTTTCTCAGCAGGTGCTACCGTTTCTTTAGGTTTTAGGGTATCTTTTTTAGAAAGTGTTTTTTTAGTAATGGTATCTTTTACAGCATTGGCTTTGGGTTCCACTTTTTTTATGACTGGCTCTTTAGTAATACCAGTGGCATTTTTCTTCACCACTTCTTTTGGAGCCTCTGTGTTTGTTTTTTGTACTTCGGGCACTACTTTCACCCTTCTTTCAAATGGTCTATATACCAGGTTATCAAATTTTTCTTTCAATGCCTTTACAGAATCATCCACCCCTGGTTCATTGTAAGTTCTTTTAGGCATTACAGGCAATGGCTTTTTTACAACCTTGGGTGCTGGAGCTGCTATCTCTGCGGGTTGATTTGTAGCTTCTTTTGGGTGTGGCCACTACTTTTTCGCTTGGTGGAGGATCTTTAGGGGCTTCTTTTACTGCAACTTCAGGGGCTGAGATTGTTTCAATACTTGATTGTGATGTAGGTTGTCCTGTGAGAATCGATTCTACTTTTTTTTGCTTTTTCTAAGTCGATAATATCGGGGCTTACTGCTTTTTTTTAACTTCCTTTATGGGTTCTTTTGGGGTTATGGTTGTGTTTGTTTCTACAATAGGTGTAGTAGCCACTGTGGGGGTTTCAGGTTTCGTTTGTTCAATAGTTTGTACAGGTTGCTCAACGATTTTTTCAATGAGTTTTGGTTTCCCGTATGCGCGATATTGTAAAGAGAGTTGTTCACCAATTTGGGGTTCATCTCCTTTTTGCATATTATTGAAAGCATATAAATTATCTAAGTTCATAGCCTCTTTTTGTGCAATCAAATGCATGTTTTCGTCTTCTTTCACCATATGAAATTCTACAGTGCCTGTTTTCTTTTTTCTTTCGGTAAACACAAACATATCGTAAGGCAATGGTTCATCTTGAAGATTATTCATCTCCAAAAGTTTTTGATATTTGATATCTAATTGAGTGGCTTTATCTTGCAAACGGTCGCCTTTTTTGGCCCAAAAACCTTTAAGTCCTTTGTAATTGCTCGTTGGATCTTCAATGATGTCAGGGTTTTTAGCATCTATATTGGGAATAAGTTCACCGGGCTTTTTGGCTACCTGGCTGAGGGCATCATAGGTATATTGTTGCAGGTTGTATTTTTCTACCAAATCGGTAAGTTTTTTTTACATAGGCCGGGTTCGTTGCATAACCTGCTTTTTTTAAGTCCGCTGGCCCAGCTAACATAGTCGGTGATTTCCAGTTCAAACAAAAACTGATACCGACTACCCGCTCTTAAAAAATCGGAATGATCAATATAGGATTGTTGTGCATTGACATATTTTCTGAAGCATTCTTGTTTTTTGTCATCGTCATGCAAAAAGGTTTCCCCTGTCCAATTGGCTTTGCATTTGATGCCAAAATGGTTATTGGCCTGAGTGGCTAATTCACTATTACCCGCAGCGGTTTCATGTATGCCTTGTGCCAGGGTGATAGCCGCAGGCACACCTGTTCTTTGTTGTTCTTCAATCGCAAAACCTTTATATTTATCAATATAGTTCAAAACGTCTACTTCATTTTGTCCATATACAAACTGGCACATCATACCCAATAAAAAAAGGATAGAGACAAGCATTTTTTTCATCATATGATATTATTTTTTTCGTGATATCATGATACCATCACGTAGGGGCAAAAGTACATTTTCTAAACGATTATCTAAACTGATTTTTTGATTATATTGATGCATAGCAAGCGCGTTTTTTCCTGCCTGTGCCGGGTCTAATACTTCTCCATTATAAAGCACATTATCGGCTAAGATATACCCCCCACTTTTTACCCGATCAATCACCAAATCAAAATAATTGGCATAATTGATTTTGTCTGCATCTATAAATACCAAATCAAATTCATAATTTAAATAATTCAGTACTTCAATGGCTTTTCCTACTATCAAATTGATTTGTTCCTTATAAGGTGATTTATCGAAATACGCTTTGGCAATTGCTGCTTGTTCTGGATGATTGTCAATCGTTATTAATTGACCATCAGGATGCATACCTTCGGCCAAACAAAGGGCTGAATAACCCGTAAAAGTGCCTATTTCCAATACATAGCGAGGTTTAATCATTTTACTAATCATACTTAAAAATCGACCTTGCAGGTGACCGGAAAGCATCACAGGCAAGGCTGTTTGAAGATGCGTTTGTCTGTTTAAATCATACAGCAACTCATCTTCTTTTGAGGTGTATGATTCTGCATATTGATGTATGGCTTCTGAAGTAAGATGATGCATATAAATAGAATGATTATGAATTTTTTTGAAGAACGATTTGATTTTTTTTCGAAAAAAGCATGAGAAATAACCAGGTCAAAAATCCATTGATGATTAAAAGTTCAATACCTATTTTATACCCATGAAACAGACTTTCTGAAACCGATTTTAATGTAATTTGTATTGGCTCGGAGAGTGTTAATTTTTTATAAACCATTCTGGATTGTTCAATACATCAAGCAGTAGTGTCAGAAGTGGTGCAATGATACAGATGGGTAAAACAATCTCATCTTTAATGTTGTTTTTGCTAAGGATACCAAAAGCAAATAAACCCAATAATGGACCATAAGTATATCCTGCCAATTTCAAAATCACATCGATAATGGAACGGTCATCAATCATTTTAAAATCATGGTACAGACAAAAAATATAATGGCAAAAGTAATATGCACTGTCAATCGGGTTTTCTTTCTTTCCGGCCTCATCTGATTTTTCATTTCGGTTGATACCCAATATATCAATGCAAAACGATGAGGTCAATGCGGTAAGGGCACCATCAGCACTTGGAAACAAGGCCGAAATCAACCCTATTATAAATAAAATGGAAATGGCAGCAGGCAATACCCCACTCAAGGCAATATGCGGAAATAAGTCGTCGCCTTTGATACTTAAATTATTTTTTGCTGCATAGAGATACAAACACCCCCCTAAAAACAAGAATAAGAGATTCACAAAAACGATAATCGTACTGAAGGTCATCATATTTTTTTGGGAATCGCCTAATTTTTTTACACTGATATTTTTTTGCATCATCTCTTGATCAAGCCCTGTCATACCCACGGTGATGAAAGCACCACCAATAATCTGTTTCAGAAAAAAACCCACTGGATTTATAATCTGTATTAAACACATTAGTATACCCAGCAGTATTCATTTCAGTAAAAGATGTTATAATACCAGTACCCATATTGCTCATTAATGCGATGATACATACCACCAAGCCCAACAACATAAATGTGGTTTGTAAGGTATCGGTATAAACAATGGTTTTGACACCTCCTTCAAACGTATAAAGTAAAATCAACAACAAAATGACAAAAGCGGTAACCCAAAAGGGAATCCCCATTTTATCTAAAATAAAGATTTGTAAAATATTGACCACTAAATACAAACGAGCAGTAGCTCCTAAAGTGCGTGATAAAATAAAAAACAAAGCACCTGTTTTGTACGAAACCATACCAATGCGTTGTTGTAAATAAGTATAAATTGAGGTGAGTTGTAATCGATAATAAAGCGGTAGAAGAACATAAGCAACGATAATATAACCCAGAAAATAACCAATCACTACCTGAAAATATTGAAATCCTGCACTGCCTACCGTACCGGGTACACTTACAAAGGTGACCCCACTTAAGGAAGTGCCAATCATGCCAAATGCCACCAACATCCAATTTGAGTTTCTATTTCCGATAAAAAACGATTCGTTATTGCTTTTTTTAGAAGTGAAATAGGCTACTAGCAATAATAAACAGAAATAGGCAAGTACAAAAAACAATAATACAGCTGATGACATAAATGAATTACATTTTTAAAATGGATAAAAGTAATATAATACCCACTATATTTAAATTTTAATCAATATTTCTTGTTGCAGAACAGCAAAAGAAGAGCAAATGGGTGATGACAAACTGGTGAATTTGCTTGGTGCCATAAAACACATCAATAGAAAAAGCAATATTCCTAGGAACCATTCTAAAAAGTATATTTTATATCAACTAAATTTTAATAAAGAGGGTCGTAAAGGAATATATTTTGAAACAAATATGTTTTATTTAGCACTTATCATACCACTCCCAGTTATATTTTTTTTGAAGTGTGGGATTACCCTTATAAAAGATATTGCCACTTCCTACAATTTGTGCTTGTAGCTTTGAAGTTGCAGCCACCTCAATATTGCCGCTTCCATTAATACTTGCTTCGGCTTCGGCAGATGATAAATTGATGGCTTCAATATTACCAGAACCCAATAGCTGGGCATCTAATTGATCTACTTTACCCTGTAACTGCACATTTCCACTTCCATGGTTTTGTACAGTAAGCTGTGTACTTTGCAAATCGTTGATTTGAATGGTGCCACTACCCAAATTATCGATTTTAAAATGGCTGGCTTTTACCCCACCTTTCACTACTATATTTCCACTGCTTTTATTGTTTAACGATTTGAGCTCTTTCACACGCATATGTATACGTATTGGTTTGTTGGTATGTATTGGTTCTTTCGCTTCAATACGCAATTCGTCATTGATGATATCAAAGGTGATGGCTGACTCAATGGCTTGATCACAATCGAGAAAACAATAATAATCGCTATCGGATTGACTTCAATTTGAATATCTGCACTTATTTCCGAAATCACCTGCGCAAATCCACTTGCATTGATGGATATCCCATTGGGAGTCATTGTGTGGGTGGTGCTTGTAGTAAAGTTACAAGCATAGAAAAAAAGCATGGGAAGTAACAAATAGCATTTCATGATATATATTATTTAATAAAAAATGACTACTGTTGATCGTCACAAAATCCTTACACGGTTTCCTTATTATGCTTCCACCATTTATAACCAATAAACCCCATAAACATCAATGGCATGGCTGCTAAATATAAAATACCTCCATTGAGCCCCTTTGCACTTTTACTATCTGCACTCGATGCAA
This sequence comes from Bacteroidota bacterium, assembly GCA_016711825.1. GTDB lineage: Bacteria > Bacteroidota > Bacteroidia > Chitinophagales > Chitinophagaceae > OLB11. Next base: position 12,162 of record JADJSG010000006.1, read on the forward strand.
TGGTGGTTTTGCACACAACACACTGGCTATAAGCACTCAATGTAGCAATACTCAAAAAAGAATATAAAAGCAATTTTTCTGAACATGCTACAAAATTTAGACTAAAAATTGAAACCACAAAGAGAATTGCGATTAAAATCAATTTATTTTGAAAAACACTGCTTTTATCTTTAGGCATTCCTTAAAAATTATAGAAATTTGTAAGTCACAAAGCATATTTTGTACATAAGGCTTTTTAATCTAACTTTGCAAATTGCCCTTTACCCAATGGGGGCATGCTTTTTAAAAGTATGGCTATATCGCACATTGTCAAATACATTTACAATAATAGCTCTGACGAAGTTATACGTCGAGGTAAAAGAATATTTCTTACACAGGGAGTCAAACTGGTGAAGAAAGATGAATTGACAAACCAACTACTTTTCAGGGTCAGAAACGACCAGTATTATAATCAGTATAATGTCACGATATCGAAATACCATGACGAAAAAATATTTCTGCACGTTGTCAGTGCCCCTACAATATGGGGGAAATTTGCAGACATGAAGCAGCGGCTTTATTTTTTCTCAATGAATTGATTGTCAACCAAGCACTCGATAATACACAAGCTCATTTTGACCAAACACATACGGTCATCAGAATGCTGAGTATTGACTTAAAATCGTTGAGACTCTTCACTTCCAATGCCCTATTTGAAGAAGCCGAAAAAATTGCCAAACACACCAAAGCAACCATCGACCATGCTGCCAACGAAAAGGTAGAAGCCACATTGAAATTAGAAGATGAAGCCTTCTCATTGATTTTAAAACGCAATGACGATAAAACATTTGACACTTCATGCAATTGCAATGAAACACGTCACCCATTGTGTAAACACAAAACAGCCCTATTTCTTCAATTACTCAATAATCATGGTCCTCAATATTTTGATTCAATACGTAACTGGGAAAATCAAAAAAATAAATTACTAAGCTTATACGGCTACTCTCTGACAGATGATTTGACAGGTAAATTTGAATTTTACTACCAAGACGAAAAACCTTTTTTAAAAGTTTTAGATCCTTCTATCAAAAAGGTTTCAACCACTGTTAAACCTGAACCCGTTGTGGAAACAATCAAGCCTGTAATTGAAAAAAACGATTACAAAAAACGCTTAGGTGTGGTCATCAATATGCAGGAAGCAGACTACCCCTACTTCAGTATTGATTTGGTGGAAGGTGAAATGTCGCTTGATGGGGTTGAATTTGCTGGAAATATCAATAAAGTAGATACTTCCAAATTCATTGAGCCTGATAACTATTTTATCACTGACAGAGAATTATTGCCAGTCGTACGCAAATTGCAAAAATAGAAATCACCAGATTTATAGCTAAAAACTCGCCCTTTGGTGATATTTGGGAAAACATTGTACATACCAATACTGAATGGACACAAGAATCGAAAGATTTGCTGTATGAATATCTACAACCAAAACTTTCAAGGCTCTTTAGCATGATGGGTAATAAAAACCCTATTTATATTTTACCCAAAGGCAAAGCATTCAAAACAGCCTCTTTATATAAAATTGAAGAAGTGCATATGGCCGTTAGCACTGCATTTAAAGTGGAAAAAACAAAAGCCCATATTGCATTGAATATTCATTTTAATGTCAATAAAACTGAATATAATGTGGCAAAAAGCGAATTGGGTAACAGCATTTTATTTTTAATTGATAGAAAACTGTTTTTACTTCAAAAAGCCCAAAACGCCTCTATTATTGCTTCCTTAAATAATATGCAAACCATTGCCCATGCCAACTGGTCGAATATTTTACAAGAAAAAATTATTCCTCTAAGCAAATCATTTGACGTATCATTTGGCAAAGGTCTGGTTGAATACAAAGATACCTTTACACCCAAACCTTCCATTTATTTGAGCGAGCAAGGGTCATATTTTATACTGAAACCCATGTTTGATTACGACAATACCCCTGTAGAATGGAATCAGGAATTGAGCTTGTACACAAACCAAAATGGGAAAGTGGTGATTATCAAAAGAAATACAGATTATGAAACCGACTTTGTAAATATGCTCCAAAGCTTACATACAAATTTGAAAAAACCTGAATACGAAAATCATTTTGCTATTCATTCAAAACATGCCATGCAAAAAAACTGGTTTTTCTTGTTTTTTGATAAAATGAAAGAAGAAAAAATTGAGTTGCTGGGGTATGAAAATCTTAAAAATTTTAAAATTCATAAAGCAAAGCCTACTACCAAAGTATTTATATCATCAAACCTTGATTGGTTTGACACAGAAGTAGAAATCGACTACAAAGGTCAAAAGCCAGTTTGCATGATATACAAAAAGCGCTTGCTAAAAAACTTAATTATGTAGCTTTAGATGATGGCACTTATGGATTATTACCAGAAGAATGGCTGGCCAAGTTTTCGCTTCTTTTTAAAATGGCTGAAACAGATGGCAAAAAGTTAAAAGTGAGCAAGTATAACTTTAGTGTGATTGACGAATTGCATGACATGATTGATGATATAGATATCAAAAATGAACTCAATGAAAAGAAACAAAACCTCTTGGCTCAAAACCCTGAAAACTTTCAACAGGTAGCCATTCCCGAACAATTGCAAGCCGAATTGCGCCCTTATCAGGTGGCAGGTTTTCAGTGGCTTACATACCTCGACAAAATCAAATGGGGTGGCTTGTTAGCTGATGACATGGGTTTGGGTAAAACCATCCAAACATTGACTTTTTTACAACATTTTAAAAATAATAATGTGAAGTTAAATGCCCTTGTAGTATGCCCTACTACCTTGTTGTTTAACTGGGAAAATGAAATCAATAAGTTTACACCCGAACTCACTTACCTTGTACACCACGGACCCAATAGAACAGGCATACTCGAAAATCTCAATAAGTATCATATCATCATTTCTACCTACGGCACCCTGAGAAGTGATATTACCTTATTGCAAAAAATCGATTTGGATTATGTAGTATTAGACGAATCGCAAACCATTAAAAACCCAACCAGCAAAGTGGCAAAAGCAGCCCAATTGCTCAATACCCAAAATAGGATTGCACTCAGCGGTACTCCAATGCAAAACAACACCTTTGACATCTACTCCCAAATGAATTTTTTAAATCCAGGTATGCTGGGAAGCAAAGATTTTTTTAAAGAACAGTTTGCCAAACCAGTAGATAAATTTCAAGATGTAGAATCAAAACAACATCTCCGAAAACTCATCTATCCTTTCCTACTAAGAAGAACCAAAGAACAGGTAGCCAAAGATTTGCCAGAAAAAACAGAAGTGACCTTGTTTTGCGAAATGGGTAAAGAACAACGCGCTATTTATGATATGTATAAAAACATGTATCGTGCGCAAATATTGGGTACCATCGAAAACCAGGGCATCGAGAAATCGCAGTTTGCCATTTTACAAGGTCTGATGAAACTACGTCAGATTTGCGATTCACCTGCCATCCTCAAAGATGAAACCAAGTATGAAAACCATAGTACCAAATTAGATGAATTATTGCGTGAAATGCAGGAAAATATTGGCGAACATAAAGTATTGATTTTTTCACAATTTTTAGGCATGCTCTCTTTGATCAAAGATACCCTGACTCAAAATGACATTAAATATCAATATTTTGATGGTAGCTATACAGCACAACAACGTGAAACCGCTATTAGAGATTTTCAAGACAACCCTGAATGCAGAGCTTTTCTCATTTCGTTGAAAGCGGGTGGTATGGGTTTAAACTTAACAGCTGCAGATTATGTATATATCGTAGACCCTTGGTGGAATCCAGCTGTAGAGCAACAAGCCATAGACAGAACGCATCGTATTGGACAAACAAAAAATATATTTGCTTACAGACTTATATGTAAAGACACGGTGGAAGAAAAAATCATGATATTGAAAGATAAAAAAAATACCCTGGTGAAAGATATTGTAAGTGATGATACTCAAATGATTAAACAATTAACACGTGAAGATGTAAATTATCTTTTTAGTTAGATTCTTTTTAAATTCGTAAAAAATTCATACCCAATGAATAATAACCTAGAACGCCTAATTAAACAAACAACGCCTTTTAACAATGAATATGTAAAAGGTGAATTGGGTATATTGTACACATCCTCAATGCTAAACAATCAAAGTGTTCATTTTTTTAAACCCTTTAACATCACCCCGCAACAGTACAATATATTAAGAATTTTAAGAGGTCAGTACCCTAAAGTAATTAATATCAATGCCATTAAAGAACGAATGCTTGATAAGATGAGTGATGTGTCGCGGATTGCAGACCGATTAGCCAAACAACAGCTCATATTAAAACAACCTAATATGATTGACAAGCGGAATGCAGATATTACGATTTCTGAAAAAGGTCTTGACTTGTTAAAAAAAATCGATACCGATATCAATGAATTACAAAGCCTGATGCACCATTTATCGCTTGAAGAAATTATGCAATTCAATAAACTCATCGATAAGGTTTTAGGATTTGTTTAAGCCCCCGATTTAATTAAATAAAAAAACCTTTTAAGTTCCAAATAGTTTTTTTTACATTTACTGTATGTCTGCCAACAGTTTAGAAACATTAATCAAGTTAGGTACCCCGTTTGTGAATCCATTTTACAAGGCAGTGGTAGGCATTTTATATCTTGAAACCATTATCATGCAAGACTTAGACAAGTACTTAGCTGATTATAAATTAACGTATCAACAATTTAATATCCTCCGAATCCTTAGGGGGCAATACCCTAAAGGTGTAAAACTTTCATTGCTTAAAGATAGGATGTTGCATAAACAAAGCGATGTATCAAGGTTAGTGAACAGGTTGGTCAAAATGGGTTTAGTAGATAAACAGGACGACCCACTTAATAGAAGAAGGTTAAACATCAAACTAAGTGAGGAAGGATTGATCTTAATTAATGCCATTGAAATAAACAATGATCAATTTAAGTCGCTTACCAATTCTCTTTCAGAAGCGGAAATAGAAAAATTAAATCTTTTGTTTGATAAGATGTTGCAAACAAAATTGTAGTACTTCAAAAAATATTGTTTATCAATTTCGATCAAAACGCAATCGCATGCCTTTTGATTGTTCATTAATCACCCCTTGATCGTATACTACATGTCCATTCACTATTGTTTTATGAATCAAAGCAGGAAAAGTATGTCCTTCAAAAGGACTCCAACCACATTTGTACAATATATTTTCTTTGGTAACAGTGTACTTTTCATTTAAATTGACCAATACAGCATCAGCAAAATATCCCTCTCGGATATAACCTCTTTTTTCAATTTCAAAACAAATAGCTGGTGCATGACAGGCTTTTTCTACTATTTTCTCTAACGATATTTTACCTGCTTTATATGCCTCAAGCAATAGGTATAAACTATGCTGTACCAGGGGTACACCGGCAGGTGCAGATACATAATCTTGTTGTTTTTCATCCCAGGTATGTGGCGCATGGTCTGTCGCTATTATATCCAATCGGTCGTCGAGCAGGGCTTGCCATAAAGCTTCTCTATTTTCTTTGGCTTTGATGGCAGGATTGCATTTGATGAGATTGCCATATTGTGCATAATCATCCGCCGTAAAATGCAAATGATGCACACATACTTCCGCGGTGATTCTTTTATCTTTTAAAGGAAAAAGATTGGTAAATAGTTGCAACTCCTTTTCGGTACTGATATGTAAAATATGTAAACGAGTATGATGCTTTTTTGCCAGTTGAATGGCCGACAAGGAAGATTCATAACAAGCTTCTACATCTCTGATGATGGGATGAAACGAAACATGATTATAATCAACGTGTTGCGCTTTTAATTGTTCAATATGTTGACTGATGATATTTTCTTGTTCACAATGTGTTGCAATTAAAACTTCACTTTCGGCAAATATTTTTTCAAGTGTGATGATATTATCTACCAGCATATTACCTGTACTTGAACCCATAAATATTTTCAGGCCACACACCTCTTTTTTTATGTCGATTGATTTTAAGGGCTTCCTCAATATTATCATTTGACACACCCATAAAAAAACTATAGTTTGCTACAGAATGATGTTGACCAATGAGGTATTTTTCTTCTAACAACGCATGCGTTAATGTTGGGGGCTTTACATTGGGCATTTCCATAAAACTTGTTACACCCCCGGCTACCGCAGCCTTTGCTTCTGTATAAATGCTCGCTTTATGTGTAAGACCAGGTTCTCTAAAATGCACCTGATCATCAATCAATCCTGGCATTAAATGCATACCTGTACCATCGATTTCCACTGCTTTTTCTTTGACATCTATGGTGGGGGCCACTTTTTCAAAATGATTATTTTTGATCAATACATCATTGACTTCAATATTGCCCTCATTTACTACATGAACATTTTTAAATATCAGTGTACTCATTTATTTTAATTGTAATTTGATTCTTGCAAAGATGCATTAAAAATTGGCATAAATAAAAAAGCCCTGTTGAAATACAATCATCAGGGCTTTTACATTAAAGTATGTGGAGAGCGTCTTAAAAGACAACTTTTTGCGTAGTGGTGATGCCATTGCTTACAACACTCACCAAATATAGACCTTTTGCTGATTCACAGGCAAATTGAAAATGAGGCGACTGAATATCACGATAAGCACGTATCAGTTGACCTGTCATTGAATAGATATTGATTTGCTCAATATTGTATGGAGAAGTTACAGATACTCGACCCGCACCTAAATCATTTTGGATATTGATTCCATGGTGTTGCTCGTATTGAGAAATACTGCTTACTACATTGGTATTGTACACCACATTGACAGCACCTCCAGCTTTTTCTTCATAGATCAATAATCGTTCTCCATTTGTGCTGTTGTACCAAGTATAAGTATTGAGCGTAGGTCCTAAATTATTGGTTCTTACTTTTTTAACCCTTACTACATTGTTATAGGTGCCATTGGGTAATATCAAGGTGCCATAACCATCATAGGTTAAGGTAACATCACCTGTTTGATAACTACTAATACCACCTACAGCAGTATAGTTTGTTTTGCTGTAAGTATTATTCACTATTTGGTTATAGGCAAACGGGAATACCAATTCTAATTCAGGATTGTCATACACTTCATATGCACTTCCTGCAATATGTGCACCCCATAATACAAAACTATCGGTTGACAAAGCGCAATAGGTATGACCAACAGCGGCTGCCAATGCAGGATCGGTAAAATGCCAATTGGCACTGGGGTAATCAGCCACAAAGGGGTGCCTGCAGGTGATGATACGGTATAATTGATAATCGGATAACCGGCATCTTTCACCAAACCCACACAACTCCATGTAACATTAGCTCCTGCAGTGGCCACAGGTACTAAAGTGCCCGTAGCAACAGAAGCAACTGCAATGGGTGCTACATAACCGATTTGACTGGTATTGTTTAATACAGGCTGCGCAAAAGCATTGAAGGATAAACATAAACTTAATGCGAATAGTATTTTTTTCATAGTATAATTTTTTATGCACAAAAATAATTGTTTGCAGGTAAAAAGTAAAATTTTTAAGATGCCTTGTAACAAAAATACCCTTTGCATGGTAGATACTCGTATCATTGAGTAAAGCATAAATCCTCACACATCATTGAAAGCTAAAAATGCTATTTTATGAATCATGATGCGATTATATACATTCACACCAAAAAAAGTTTTATTTTTAGCACTTATTTAGAAATATGAAAAAAAACCTATTGGTCTGTCTTTTAATATTTATTTCTGGTAGTTCATGGGCGCAAAGTACTTTTTTAAGAAAAAACATGGACTATTATTTTCAAATAGAAAGAATAGACATATTGAGTGGCGTGATTTCAGACACCTTGCATACCGCCCTCAATGGTATGATGCGCAAAGATGTAGTGCCTTATTTAGAAAACTATTTAAAACAACACGAAGAAACCTTAAACAATGTGGAGCGTGATGAAATAACAAAAATCATATCAAAAAGTGGTGAGTTTGCAGAGAATGGCGATGGTGCCATTGAATCAGACTATTCATTGTTCAATACTTTTTATCAGAAACAGTCTGATTTATTACATTACAAAAGCGACTTAGTGACTTTTGTTTTAAACCCCGTTATTCATTACCAGCAAACAGTTGAATCAGGCAATATCAAACAAAACCTGTTTTACAATGCAAAAGGCATAGAAGCAAGAGGGCTTTTAGGTAAACGAGTAGGCTTTTATACCCTATTTACCGATAACCAAGAACGTGGCCCTATACATCATCAAAACTATATACGTGCCAATCAGGCTGTTCCCGGAATCACTTATTATAAAGATTTTAAAATCTCAAAACCCGGACTTGCACAAGATTATTTATATGCAGTAGGGTATGTAGATGCCGATATTATTAAAAATACGGTAAATGTTACCTTTGGAACCGATAAATTTCATATTGGTGACGGATACAGAAGTTTATTTTTATCTGATTTTGGCGCAAACTATACTTTCTTAAAATTAAATACCCGCTTTGGTAAATTCAATTATCAAAATTTATTTATGGAGCTCACTCCGCAATATTTCAGGGGTGCCGATCAATACCTTTCTCGTAAATATGCTGCCATGCATCACCTGAGTGTCAATGTGTCTAAATGGTTAAATGTAGGCTTGTTTGAAGCAATCATATTTAAACGTAAGGACCATTTTGATTTTCGTTATATGAATCCAATCATTTTGTACAGAAGTGTAGAACAAACCAATGGCAGTCCGGACAATGCCTTACTTGGTTTTAATTTCAAAATCAATACTGGTGCAAAAGCCCTCTTATATGGACAGGTGATGCTCGATGAATTTAATTTTTCGCAAATCAAAGCAAACAATGGTTGGTGGGCAAATAAATATGCAGCGCAATTAGGGATTAAATTTGCAGACCCTTTTGGCGTTAAAAATTTATTGATACAGGCAGAAGGTAATTTAGTACGTCCTTACACATATTCATATTATGATTCGGTAGCAGATTATAGTAATTATAACCAACCCTTAGCCCACCCTTATGGGTCAAACTTTATTGAAGCCGATTTGATCATTAATTATAAGCCATTCAAAAAACCTATTTAACATGGAAAACGTTCTACAATCGTCAGGGGCGTGATACCCTCTCAAATACAAGCTTTGGGGGCAATATCTTTAAAGATTATAACCAACGAAATGACGATACAGGCATCCGAATGTTTAATGGTGCTGTTACAGATGTGATCTATTCAAATTTAAATCTATCGTACGAAATACGTGACAATTTATATTTTGATTTGGGTGGCACATTTAGGTATGAAAAAGCATCACATATTGCAAACACCACCTGGAACAGTATACAAGTGTATAGCGGTTTGCGATTAAATGCATTGCGTAAGCAATATGATTATTAAGAAACCCTTCTTTTTGAAAGGATAAAATCAATTTATATAAACATTTTAAAGAAGTGCTTTGGCTCTTCAGCCATTTCAATCATAACGGCAAGTAATGTGTATGTGACCTATTAAAAGTCAGGTTTACGATAGATTCAGCATAGATATCAAATGTCTGGCGTAGGTTTAATAGATGATTTAGGAATTCACTTTGCAAGTTCCCCCATTTTCTATTATTTTTACCACATGAATCAAAACTTAGTAAACCGACTTAGGTCAGAAATCGAAGCCATCAAGGAAGCAGGATTATTTAAACAAGAAAGGGTTATCTCTTCTGTACAATCGGCACATATTATTGCCAATGGCAAAGATGTTTTAAATTTTTGTGCGAATAATTATTTAGGCCTTTCATCGCATCCAAACACCCTCGCAGCTGCGCATAAAACACTCGAAGAACGTGGCTATGGCATGAGTAGTGTACGTTTTATTTGTGGCACACAAGATATTCATAAAGAACTGGAAGCAAAAATTTCTGCTTTTTTAGGCACTGAAGATACCATATTATATTGTGCCGCATTCGATGCCAATGGCGGTTTGTTTGAACCTTTGTTAAACGAAGAAGATGCCATCATTTCAGACGAACTCAATCATGCATCTATTATCGATGGTGTGCGTCTTTGCAAAGCAGCCCGACATCGTTATAAACACAATGACATGGCCGATTTAGAAGAACAGCTTAAAGCCACCCAACATTGCAGAAGCCGTATGATTGCTACCGATAGTGTATTTAGCATGGATGGCACCATTGCCCAACTCGATAAAATATGCGATCTGGCTGCTCAATATGATGCCATTGTGATGATAGATGAATCACACTCAAGTGGCTTTATGGGCAAAACCGGTCGTGGTGTACATGAACTTTGCAATGTAATGGACAAAGTAGATATCATCACTGGTACCCTGGGCAAAGCCTTAGGCGGCTCAAATGGCGGATTTACCAGTGGTAAAAAAGAAGTGATAGAAATGCTTCGTCAAAAAAGCAGACCTTATTTATTTTCAAATACTTTAGCCCCAAGTGTGGTAGGTGCTTCAATTGCTATATTAGAAACATTGAGTGAAACCACCGCTTTACGCGATCAGTTAGAAGAAAACACATTATATTTTAGAGAAAAAATTACGGCTGCAGGTTTTGATATTAAACCTGGTATACATCCAATAGTACCTATCATGCTTTACGATGCGGTGTTAGCCCAAAAAATGGCAACCCGTATGCTGGAAGAAGGTATTTATGTCATCGGATTTTTCTTTCCTGTAGTAGCAAAAGGCAATGCGCGTATCAGGGTACAAATCAGTGCAGGACATCAACGCGCTCATCTCGATCAAGCTATTGAAGCCTTTACCAAAGTAGGAAAAGAACTGGGCGTGATAAAATAATGGTTGAGAAATATTAAACATTTCATTGAATAAAAAAAAGTAAAAAAACATGATAACAAAATTAAAAATAGCCCTTGCGCTATTATTAGCATGCACTTTGAACTCGGCAGATGCACAAAAAATATTTAGTGCCGATGCCGAATACAAAGCCAAAGTAAAAGTATTTGTGGTGGATGCTGAGTATAAAGCCGACCTTATTGTATATAAAGAAGATGCCGAATATAAAGCCAAAGGGAATGATGGCAAATGGTATTTTGTAGATGCTTCCTACAAAGCAGATAAAATAATATTTTTTGTAGATGCCGAATACAAAGCAGACTTAAAAGTCTATTTTGCCGATGCTTCCTACAAAGCCAACTGGAAAAATAGCAGTAAAAAACATTTGATGTATTAATCCATTTTGATTCAAAAGAATTATTTAACATTCAAATTGTAACTGCATTTAAAAAATACTTAATTTCGCAGTTCACTATTAAAAAATATAAAAGTCATGCAAGAATTAATCAACAAACTTATTAGCGAAGTAGGCTTAAATGCAGAACAAGCACAAAAAACCATTGAAACTGTAATGTCATTTGTAAAATCGAAAGTACCCTCTGCCCTATCAGGCAACATAGATGCGATGTTTTCAGGTGTTCAGGCAACTGTAAAAGAATCAAGCTATGCTGACAAAGCAGAAGATTTTGCAGAAGCTACTAAAGACAAATTAGAAGATTTTGCAGAAAATACCAAAGAAAAATTAGAAGATTTTGCAGAGCAAGCCAAAGAAAAACTGAGCGACGCAGCAGACAAAGCAGAAGATTTTGCAAAAGATGCTTTAGGCAAACTAAAAGGGATGTTTGGTAATGATGATAAAAAAGAAGGCACTGCCTAATAAGCAATAACAATAAACATTGAAAAGTCACATGCAAACCATGTGGCTTTTTTTTGTTTGTAAATCCCCTATCATTTTTACCCCTTTGGTTTATAAAATCAGCCAAATACTTTTTAACCATTAAGCGTTTATACCAAATGCATTTACTATGTAGTTATTTGCGATCTCCTGATGCAAGCACAATACATAAAAATTGCTCAATTGTTAGATAAATAATAGCTGATAAAAAGAGCGATTTTAATTAACTTTGTAGGATGAAAATAGCAATTCAATATTTGAACGATAGTAATGGAAAGACTCAAGCTGTCCAATTGCCACTATCTGACTGGGAAAAAGTTTTAGATAAGATAAAAATGTATGAGCAATCACTCAAACTAAAATCGGACCTAAAAGAAGCATTTGCACAAGTGACCCAGATGAAAAAATCTAAACATAAAAAGCAAACGCTAAATGAATTTTTAGATGAGCTTTAATGTTATACCTTCAGATAAATTCAAGAAGGAAGCGAAAAGACTAATTCGCAAATTTCCATCGTTTAAAGAAGAACTTCGTGAACTAAGTATTACTCTCAGCGAGCATCCAGAGACAGGTAAACCCTTAGGAAAGGATACATATAAAATTCGTTTAGCAATTAAGAGCAAAGGTAAAGGCAAAAGTGGTGGCGCTCGAGTCATTACTTACTTGGTAACTGAAAATGAAGAAGTATATCTTTTACTGATCTATGACAAATCAGAATATGATAGTGTAGATGACAAATTACTTCAACAAATAATAGACGGATTAGATAAAGACAGAAATGATCGCACATAACACACCGCAAAGCGGCTGAGTCGCATTTCAATCTGATTTTTCTTTATTGTGCTTTGGAATATTTTTTAAACAGTTTACCTTTAAATTCCCCAACGAACGCCTGCCGAGTACCCGTTAGAAAATTATCGCTATCATACCTACACATTTTGCATTGAAGCTAGTAATAATTGGACTTTCATTCATGAGTTGTTGGTATTAATGCTGATAGTAATAATGTTGATCAAATGGTTTTGGCTTAATAAAAATATTTAACCTATTTTTATCCTTCAAGAAAAAAGACATACATATGGCAAAATCACCCGAAATTAATCTTTCAAAAATATCTACACGTGCCCCAAAAGGACTTGATAAAGACAAAATAAAAAATATCACCAAAGGTTTTTTAGATGAAATAGAAACCTTGCAAAACTTAATGTATGCTGAAAATAAGCACTCATTATTGATCATCATTCAAGGGATGGATGCCAGTGGAAAAGATGGCCTCACACGTGATGTTTTTACCAGTGTAAATCCACAGGGTATACAGGTAAGATCGTGGAAAGCACCTACGGCTGAAGAACTTTCACATGATTTTTTATGGCGCATACACCAGCACACACCTGCAAAAGGGATGATACAAATTCATAATCGTTCACATTATGAAGATATCCTCATCACAAGGGTTCATCAATGGATAGATGATGCTACCGCTAAAAAAAGAATGAAATCAATCAATAATTTTGAAAACCATTTAATAGAAAACAACAATACAACGATATTAAAATTCTATCTGCATATTTCACACGAAGAGCAATTATCAAGACTACAAGAACGAATGCAAATTCCAGAAAAGATGTGGAAGTATAACGAAAACGATCTCAAAGAATCTGAACTTTGGGATATCTATATGAACTATTATGAAGACGCTTTTAATCAATGCAATCAACCAGCGTGGAATATTGTTCCTTCAGATCAAAATTGGTATAAAAATTATGTAGTGGCCGAAACCATTTTGCAAACACTCAAAAGTTTTAAAATGCAATTTCCAGGTATGAAAAAATCCTAAGATATAATTAGCTCAACTTTTTAATTATATTTGTCGCTTATTAAAAAAAAATAACATGGGATTTATTAAAGAATTTAAAGAATTTGCCAGTGGTGGCAATTTAGTTGATTTAGCTGTTGCGGTGGTCATGGGTACTGCAATAGGAAAAGTCATCGCAGCCTTTATCGATGGAATGGTACTGCCTTTGGTAGGTATGATTTCGGGTAAAGATTTTAGTAATATGTATATTGGTTTAAATGAAGCTACACAAGCTGCCGCAGCCAGTGGCACAGTTTCATTGGTAGAAGCCCAAAAGTTAGGACCCGTATTTGCGTATGGCAATTTTATATCAGCGGTTGTCAATTTTCTGCTGATTGCATTTGTTGTATTTATCGTATTAAAAGGAATCAATAAAATGAAAAAAGCAAAGGAAGAAAGTGCACCAGCAGGTCCATCTTCAACAGATGCCTTACTGATGGAAATCAGAGATGCTTTGAAAAAATAATACATACTATACATAATAGCAGTTGCAATTGTATGAAGCTGTATTAAAATGTGTATATGCATATTACCAATATTATGCTAAGCATCTATCAAAAAATTTTGGTATAAATAGATTGTTAAACAGATACTTCAAAATGCCTCCTTTTAAAAAAGGAGGCATTTTTGCACCCAAAAAAAATTTTATGAAAAAGTACTTATTTTCCCTACTAGGAATATTTATGTTTAACCTGACATCTGCACAGGTTGATAAACAATCAGATGAATTACAAAAAGAGTTAAAGCGAAAAGTAGAAGCAAAAGATGAAGGCTGGAAAAAGGGTGGCTTATTAAATATAGGCATCAACCAAGCCATGCTTGAAAACTGGTCTGCAGGTGGTGAAAGATTATCATTTGCTGCAAATGGTCAACTCAATGCCTTTTTAGCGAGAATCAAATCAAACACCATATTTGAAAATACCCTTGACTTATATTATGGCCTCAATTATGTAGCGTCAAACCATTTTGTACCGCGCAAACTTGATGATCGAATCGATTTTTCATCCCGTTTTGGTTTACAACCCAAAAATTGGACTGTATCAAAAAATAAATTTAAAAACCATACCTACTTTACAGGCCTTTTTAGGTTTCAAAGTCAGTTTACTGAAGGTTATAATTATGAACTACCCAACTGGGAACTCAATCCTGTTTCTGAATTTTTATCACCCGCATTTTTTACTTTAGCCATCGGTGCTGAATACAGACCTAATGACAATTTTTCGGTATTCTTTTCTCCCCTAGCTGTAAAATCTACTTTTGTTAAAAGTCGATATACCTTACTTAGCAACGCTTATGGAGTGGAACAAGGCAAAACAAGTCGATTTGAATTAGGTGCTTATTTTACCGCTAAATACAGAACCGCTATCACCAAAAATATTAATTACAGCACCCGCTTAGACCTCTACTCAAATTACCTTGCTAAAAATACAGTGGTGAATGGCATCATTGTTAAAAAAGACAATCCAGGTAATGTAGATCTTTTGTGGGATCATTTTTTTGCATTAAAAATCAATAAATTTATTGGGGCTGGCTTAGGCGTCACATTATTTTATGACAATGACCAACCAGGACAAAAAAATAAAAAAACAACCGACGCCTTTGGTAATGACACCTATGACTATGGCCCTCTTGGATGGTTACAAATGAAACAAGTGCTCAATGTTGGTTTTAGTTATAAACTATAATACCTACATACCTTTTTCATAAACTCATTGATCATGTGTTGTGCAATAAATTACCGTTTGAATGATACCACACAAGGTATCTAAGCTTGAAATTGTATGACTCGATAAATATTCCTATTTTTGCGTACCTTTTGCATATTAACAAAGGAAGTATTTGCCTGTTGTGCATTTCATCCATTGGGGATAACGAAAAATTAAAACAGGTAGTTCGCACAAAGGGTCTATTTACCTATGACTAATCGCATCGCATTGATACCCGCTGTATTTATAAAAGTGCTCGCCCAAATAGGCTTATTGATGCTTTTTAGTCAACTCATCAGGCTCACTTTTTTTCTTATCCATGCTTCCTATTTTTCTGTGAGCTCTTGGCAAGAATATGGCATGATTGTGTTTTACAGTCTTCGTTTCGACCTGTCTTCTATTTTTACAATCAACTTTGTATATATCGCATTGACCCTATTGCCATTTGCAATAATGAATAAAAAATGGGTGCAATATGTACTCCAAAGTTTCTTTATCATCAGCAATAGTGTGGCTTTTATATTTGACATTGCCGATATCGGGTATTTCCCCTATGTCCGCAAACGAATGACCGCAGATGTTTTTCATTTGATTGAAAAAAAATCGGACTTTATAGATTTACTTCCCAATTATTTAACCAAATTTTGGTATGTAAGTCTGTTGATTCTTGTGGTAGTGACTGCATTGATTTTCTTTTATAAAAAATATTTTAAAGAGACCCAAACACAAGCATTTTCATTCAAGCATCTTGGGCTTTATCTCCTAACAATGGCATTATCAGTGATTGCAATCAGGGGAGGTTTGCAACTTCGTCCGATTACATTAAGCAATGCTGTACTTACCAATAAAAATGAAAACATTCCCTTAATCATCAATACCCCTTTTTCAATTTTAAAAACAATCGAAAGTCAACCCTTACAAGCATTGCATTATTTTGGAGATGAGGAACTCAAAACATATTATCAACCCATCAAAAAATTTGGGAATGGATCAATAAGGTCACATAGCATGAAGAAACAAAATGTAGTTGTCATTCTTTTGGAAAGTTTTGGCAAAGCATTTACCAGCTTAGGTGGCCGTCAAAGCTATACTCCTTTTCTTGACAGTTTGATGCAGCAAAGTATGACTTTCAATCATGCCTTCGCCAATGCCTATCGTTCGGCTGATGGCATACCCGCTGTATTGTCGAGTATCCCTTTTTTCATGAATGAGGCATTCCCCATTTCTCCCTATGCCACCAATAAAATTGACGCGTTGCCATCCCTCTTAAAGCCTTATGGTTATACCTCTTCTTTTTTTCATGGAGGAGCCAATGGCACCATGAATTTTGACACCTATTGTAAAAATGCAGGTTTTGATCGGTATATTGGTCGAAATGAATACCATAACGACAATGATTATGATGGTACATGGGGCATTTGGGATGAACCTTTTTTACAATTTGTGGTGCAGCAATTAAACAATGAGCCACAACCTTTTTGTTCAGCCGTATTTACCTTAAGCTCACATGAGCCCTTTGCTTTGCCCCCAAAATATCAACAAGCCCCCTTTGCTAAATGGCCGGGTATACATAAAGGCATTGCTTATAGTGATATGGCATTGCGAAAATTTTTTGAAGCAGCCGCTCAAACTGATTGGTTTCAAAATACCTTGTTTGTTATCACAGCCGATCATCATTACTTAGCATACAATGATGCATCTCAAGGTTATTATAATCAAGGAATGGGACTTTTTGCCATCCCTATATTGTTTTATGCGCCAAACGATCCCCTTTTAAAAGGAGTAAATGATCGATTGATACAGCAAATCGACATCATGCCTTCTGTATTAGACTACCTTCATGTTGATAAACCCTTTTTTAGTTTTGGCAATAGTGTATTCGATACTACAGCATCTCCCTTTTGCTTTACCTCTATCAATGACCAATATTACATGCTACAACCACCCTACCTGATAACTGCAAATGCTGACCGGGTAAATGGGTTTTATCATTTTGAAAATGACAGCACTCTACGCCATAATTTGATGGCAAATAAGGATTCTTTGTTTGTTCATAGCGAAAATAAATTTCATGCTTTCATGCAGTTATTACATGCTTGTATTATACAGAATAAACAATCCTATCAAACATTTAGCAAGCCTTAAACACTATTCTGTATGCTTAATTGATTTACTTAACTATATATTATAAGTAAATACTAAGGCTAATTAAGTAGCTGTCTTCTATTTTTTTGTAGCTTTGCAAAAATTTTTTATATGTCCACAACTACAAAACCAACCGTAGATTTAAGTATTCCTTACAAAGTAGCAGATATTAGTCTTGCCGCCTGGGGAAGAAAAGAAATTCGCTTAGCCGAAGCTGAAATGCCAGGCTTGATGTCAATCAGGGAAGAATTTGGCCCTTCACAACCACTCAAAGGTGCACGCATTGCAGGCTGTTTGCATATGACTATCCAAACTGCTGTATTGATTGAAACATTGATTGCATTAGGTGCTGAAGTGCGTTGGAGTTCATGCAATATATTTTCTACACAAGATCATGCAGCAGCAGCTATTGCCGCAGCAGGTATTGGTGTATTTGCCTGGAAAGGTCAATCACAGGCAGAAGCAGATTGGTGTATTGAGCAAACATTATTTTTTGGAAGCGAAGACCGCCCTTTAAATATGATTTTAGATGATGGTGGCGATTTAACCAATATCGTTTTTGACCAATACACTGAATTGATTCAACATATTAAAGGCTTGAGCGAAGAAACCACCACTGGCGTACACCGCTTATATGAAAGAATGGAAAAAGGTACTTTGCCGATTCCAGCTATCAATGTCAACGACTCCGTTACGAAGTCAAAATTTGATAATAAATACGGATGTCAGGAATCATTGGTAGATGCTATACGCAGAGCAACCGATGTAATGATGGCAGGCAAAGTAGCTGTGGTAGGCGGATATGGCGATGTTGGCAAAGGAAGTGCTCAATCATTGAGAGGTGCTGGCGCTCGTGTAATTGTAACAGAAATTGATCCTATTTGTGCTTTACAAGCTGCGATGGATGGTTTTGAAGTGAAAAAAATGGAAGATGCTGTTAAAGAAGCTGATATTGTAGTAACCGCCAGTGGTTGCAGAGATTTGATTTCTGAAAAACATTTTAGATTGATGAAAGACAAAGCCATTGTATGTAATATCGGACATTTTGATATTGAAATAGATATGGCTTGGTTAAATGCCTCATACGGCTCTACTAAAGATACCATCAAACCACAAGTTGATTTATACAATATCGAAGGCAAAGATGTGATTATACTTGCTGAAGGTCGATTGGTAAACTTAGGTTGTGCTACAGGTCATCCTAGTTTTGTAATGAGTAACTCATTTACAAACCAAACTTTAGCCCAAATTGAATTGTGGTTAAACCATGCCAATTATGAAAACAAAGTATATGTATTGCCTAAGCATTTAGACGAAAAAGTAGCACGACTTCATTTGGCAAAAATTGGGGTTGAGCTCGAAACCTTAACAGATGCACAAAGCGCTTATTTAGGTATTCCTAAAGAAGGGCCTTATAAAACTGATATGTATAGATACTAGTTCATCTTAATAAAAATAAAAAACCGTTCTAATGAAGAACGGTTTTTTTATGCCTTGTATTTCAAAAAACCAACACCACATGTTTGAATATTTTATACATTTGACTTATGAATAAATATGCAATTGTAGTAGCTGCCGGCAGGGGACAAAGAATGCAGTCTGCCCTGCCTAAACAGTTTATGTTGCTGAATGATAAACCTTTGTATACCTATGCGATCAATTGCTTTTTGCAATACATCAGCGATGTACAGGTGTTATTGATTTTGCCCGAAAATGATTCCTTTGACGAAGACGAGCTTTTGCAATATTTTGATAAAAAAAACCAAATTAAAATACTAACAGGCGGGAGCACAAGGTTTGAATCCGTTAAAAAAGGACTTGATGCCCTACCCAATGATGGCATCGTGTTTATTCATGACGCCGTTAGGCCATTTATCACAAAATCCTTGCTTGACGAACTGCTCAATACAGCCATCGAAAAAGGCAATGCCATACCCTGTATTGATGTGAATGATAGTATGCGTAAAATAAACGAGAATGGTAATCACGCGGTGGATAGAACGCAATATAAATCGATTCAAACACCCCAGGTATTTCAGCTCGACCTTATAAAAAAGGCCTTTCAACAGGCTTCAAACACCTCATTTACCGACGATGCTTCTGTATTAGAAAACTTAGGCGTTTCCATACATTTGATACAAGGTAACGCAGAAAATATTAAAATTACGCGACCGATTGATTTGCAAATAGCCAGCGTTTATCTTGAACAGCAAGCGGGTAGCAATTAAATCTACTTTAGGTTTCTTCTATTGCGTAGAAACACCCACAAAATTTAAGTTTTTTGTCAAACTTCCATAAATAATTGAATCAACCGTGGTTTTATTAAAAGGTATTTCCTGCATCATACGAATACCTCTTGTAGACATAATACCTAATACATCTTCCCCTTTCAGGTTAGTGTAATTGGGTTTGATTTGATCGTAGGTAATGCCCCCTTGTGCTGTAGTGGCATCGATATAGGTTTTCAATACCTGACCACCTGCCAATATAATCAAATCGGGTGTATCGACCCTGCGTGAAATATAACTAAAAGGAACCCCTAATTCACTATTTAAAATCCTATAAAAATCACTGTTGGTCATCACCGTGCTTCCACCTCCAGCACCATTATTAACCACATTGGTTACCAAAGGCAAATCTTTGTATTTGTGCACTGTTTGTAAAGTATTGGTATTAAACTCTTCGTACCAGAAACGCAATACCACATCAAAAAATACTGCATTTGCAGGCGAGCCCCATGCAAAAGTGTAATTTTCAAAAGGAATACCAAAGTTTAATTGTTGGGTATTGATATAAGGTTTTTGAAAAACGATGCCATTGGAATTGATCACATCTGTTTCGCCTTCTATTTCTTTGCCTGTAGAAATATTTTTTACTTTAAGTCTGTACCGTCTATCAGAGTTTAATTGCTCATGAAATTTGTAGGCGTAATTGGGACTTTTGGCAAATATGCCTGAGTCTTTATCAATACCTTCTAAATTTAAATCTACGCGATTGAGTAATGTTGTTTTTACCACTGTGCCATTGCTCAACTCCTCCATCTTTACTTCTAAATTGTTGTAATAGATTGAATCTGCATTTTGGCCCAACAACAAATTGTCTTGCGTTTCATCAAAATAGCCTTTGGTAATTTTAATATAATTAAAGGTATCTGATTTTGAAAGCAAGGCATACACCACTGTTACATCTTTGTAATCAGCCCCAACTTTAAAGTTTTTATTACAAGCTGTGAAAAACAAACTTGACACTAATAAAACGAAAGCAATTTTATTCATATCAGCAAATCTAATCATTTTTTGAATAATTCAACATTCAAGAACTTGTTATTGTACTTTTGCGAAAAAATATTTTCTGCGTAATGAATCTAGTGCATCTGATTAAATCAGCCATACAACAAGCTGTGTTTGCCTTATACCAAAAACAACTCAGTGTTGACGAACTACCAATCAACGAAACGAAACCTGAATTTACGGGTGATTATACCCTGGTAACCTTTGGCCTTTCAAAATTGCTTCAAAAAAAGCCAGATGAAATAGCCCATGAACTAGGTAACTACCTTGTTGCAAATGATGCATTGTTTACAGAGATGGAAGTCATCAAAGGTTTTTTGAACTTAAGCATCAAAGACAGTTTTTTACTCGAATTTTTAGCTACGCATTTTCAACAAAGCAACTATGGAAACAGTGAATTGGGTGATAAAAAAATCATGGTTGAATACTCTTCACCCAATACCAACAAGCCCCTTCATTTTGGCCATTTAAGAAATATCTTTTTAGGGCATGCAGTTTCTGCTATTTTAAAAAATGTGGGACATGAAGTGATTAAAGTAAATTTGATTAACGACCGGGGGATTCATATTTGCAAAAGCATGATTGCCTGGCAACTATTTGCCAACAAGCAAACACCTACAGATGCCCATGTGAAAGGAGATCATTTTGTAGGTGATTATTATGTAAAATTTAATGACGAATACAAATCACAAATGGCCACCTTAATGGCTGAAGGCATGCCCGAAGACGAAGCCGCAAAAAAAGCCCCGATTATGCTGGCAGCCCAGGATATGTTACGTCAATGGGAAGCAGGCGATGCAGACACACTGGCCCTTTGGAAAACCATGAATGATTGGGTTTATGCAGGTTTTGAAGTTTCTTATCAAAAACTCGGTATTACATTTGATCGTTATTACTATGAAAGCAATACCTATCTTTCTGGAAAATCAATCGTAGAAAAAGCCTTAAAAAATAATTTATTGTTTCAAAAAGAAGATCACTCCGTATGGATTGATTTATCGGATGCAGGGCTCGACCAAAAACTTTTATTACGTGGTGATGGCACCTCTGTATATATGACCCAAGACATAGGCACTGCTATACTCAAATACCTTGATTACCACATGGACCAATCCGTGTATGTAATCGGTGATGAACAAAATTATCATATGCAGGTTTTGAAACTCATCTTGCAAAAAATGCAGGAACCTTGTGCTGATGGTATTCAACATTTGAGCTATGGCATGGTAGAACTGCCTAGTGGTAAAATGAAAAGCCGTGAAGGAACAGTGGTAGATGCCGATGATATGGTAGATGAGATGATAGCCATTGCAAAAAAGAATACAGAGGACCTTGGCAAGGTAGATGGCTTTACAAGCGAAGAGCTACAGCAACTATATCAAACATTAGGGTTAGGAGCCTTAAAGTTTTATTTGCTCAGAGTAGACCCTAAAAAGAAAATGATATTCAACCCTGAAGAAAGCATTGATTTTCATGGATTTACAGGACCTTTTGTACAATACAGTCATGCCCGTATTTGTTCCATATTGCGCAAAGCATCGATTGAAAGTCTTCCTGCTGAATTATCTTTATCCGATATCACATTAAGCAGCATCGAAAAAAATCTGTTAAAATTATTAGCCCAATATCCCACTACAATATATCAGGCTGCAAAAGAAATGAATCCTTCCATTGTTTGTAATGTGGTATATCAGGTAGCCAAAGAGTTTAATGGTTTTTTGGTTGACCATTCTGTACTTAAAGCTTCCGACGAGTCAGTTAAAAATATGCGCTTACAACTTTGCTTGTTGAGTAAACAAGTGATTGCCCATGGGCTCAACTTACTGGGTATAGCTGCCCCGGAAAGAATGTAATCCTTTATCGCATAACCCAATCTCATAACAAAGTTTAATATCATCAAAAATACAGTTTCCGAGGGTTTAAAGTGCCTAATTCCACTTCACAATCAACTTACATTACCGACCTTGTATGTAATTATTCAATTCTGTTTTTGAACTACTAAACGAAAATAAGTTGCTGACTTTAAAATAGTTTTTAGGGTCTGTGCAATGGTCATATGCATATTTGGCAAATTCTAATTTTGATGCTTCAAAACTAAACAACTGGCAAATAGTGCTTATTTGTGAAGTATTTAAACAATTGACAGATGCAATTTGTTTGGCCATATCTAAACGTGTTTCGTCAAAACCTTCATTTTTAAGGGTTGCTCTTGCATCATCAAAATCGCGGGGATTCATCGCATAGGCATTGAAACAGCCTTGAATATCTTGTTGCTGATTATTATAATAATGATTCGACATTTCTTGCTGACGATTGATGTTTTGATTGGCATAGGGGTCTTCAATACGTACGTTCATATTGACCCCACCACCATTCATTTGTATGCCTACACTTCCATTGCCCTGATTGCCTCTTATATTCACTTGCTGATCATTAAAACCAGGTCCCGAAATCATTACCCCTGGGTTGCCATATCGGTATACCGCACAATTGCTCGGACGTACCATATTTTGCTGTACAGGAATAAAGGAAAAAAATCGTAAACTTTGTTTACCATTTTTGTCCTTCTTAATTTTATACGTTACATCTTGCATCACCCCATTGGCATCTGCCAACATCAACATGTTTTTTGAAATTTCCTTTTGTGTTTTATCTTCAAATATAATTTTACAATTATAATATGGCTGCGGCAGTTCTTCTAATCGGATATTGGTTTGAGCCACATCATTTTGACGTTCTCCATTTAATATCAGAAAAAATTTATTGCCATCTTCCGAAAAAATAGTGAGATTGGCAGTGGGCATAAATTGTGCTTGCAGTTGTGAAGTGAAACATACAATTAGGAATAGCAAAATAAAACTACGCATGGATTATCATTTTTAATATCCAAAAATAACAGTTGTAATTTATATTCTGAAAAATATTAATATTTTAACATAATATAAAACTTCCTATTCTTTCCATTTGGAAAATAAATACGCAATCATGTAATATCAATTGTATTTCTAACAAAGTCTGAAAAATATCAGTGTAATGCCTACACATATTACATGTAAGTTCGTAACAAATAAACAATCTTTATTAGTATCGTTGGTTTAAGAAATTAAGCTCCTTCAAAAGAGGCTTTTCTTTTCTCAAGAAAAGCACTTACCCCTTCTTTCATATCAGCCGTAGCAAAACATTCACCAAAAAGATTGATTTCTGTTTCAAATCCTGATGCCTGACCAGCAACGTTTACACATTGTATAACCTTTGTCAAAGCCAATGGAGCCTTGGTATTGATTAAAGTCAGCATCTCAATGGTTTTTGCCATTAAGGTTTCAGCTGGAAACACATGATTGACTAAACCTATACGCAATGCTTCCTGGGCATCTATAATAGCTGAAGTCATACATAACTCCATCGCTTTCCCTTTACCCGTAAGTGCAGTAAGACGCTGTGTACCTCCATAACCAGGTATTAAACCTAAATTGACTTCTGGCTGGCCAAACTTGGCATTTTCGGCAGCCAATCTAAAATGACAACTCATGGCTAACTCGCAACCACCACCCAATGCAAAACCATTTACTGCAGCAATGATAGGTTTAGGGCTATTTTCAATTTTATCAAAAACCAATGTTTGTCCTTTACGTGCTAAGTCAGCACCTTCACCTACACCAAGGGTTATAAATTCGCTGATATCGGCACCTGCCACAAAAGCTTTCGGTCCCGCACCTGTAATGATTGCACTTTGAATTTCTCTATTGGTATAAACTTCGTCTAATGCCTGACTCAAATCATCGATAACATCTTTGTTTAAAGCGTTTAATTTGTCAGGTCTGTTGATGGTGATAGTGGCAATTCCATTTTCTATGGCAAAAAGCAATGTGTTAAATTCCATGTGTATTTCTATTTTTATGTTTAATGTTTATGGTTGGGCTTTGTTGGAGGCTTTGCCTATTGCTCAAGCATCCTGGGTATTTCTTTTTTCTGTTACCACTTGCTTGATATATGCAGCAATCTCACTTGTGTGGGTACCGGGACTAAACAGCTTACCCACACCCATTTCTTGTAATTTTTTCATGTCATCTTCGGGTATGATGCCTCCGCCAGTAAGTAATATATGATTTAATTGTTGTGCTTTTAATAGTTGTATAATGGCTGGGAACACCGTGTTGTGAGCGCCTGATAAAATACTGACCCCAATAGCATCCACATCCTCTTGTAAGGCAGTGGCCACCACCATTTCGGGGGTCTGTCTCAAACCCGTGTATATCACCTCCATACCTGCATCACGTAGCGAGGCCGCAATCACTTTGGCACCTCTGTCATGACCGTCTAGTCCTACTTTGGCTATCAATACTCTGATGGGGCGTTGTTGCATAAAATATCTCCTAAAATGTTGCGCAAACCTACTAATTAAACGTTAGAGTTTTGACATTTCTATTTGATTTTTATTGTAGCATCCACAAAAAATTTAAGATTTGGCTCATCAGCCCACTAGCATAAACCCAACAAACTGAAATCATATTTATAATATGAATCTTTAAAAAAAAAATGAATATCTTGTATGCAACCCTTCGGGTATTGTCTGCCACTCTGCAGGTTTTGATCCGTTTTTGGTGTAATAATGTCAATTTTTAACCCCTTTTTGGAACAAAATGGACCAATTGCTGAAAAAATGTCCTATACTTCTATGTTGGCACATTTAATGATGAATAGGTTGAAATCAATAAATTTATTAAACGAATAAAATAGATAAAACATGGCAAAAGCATCAAAAATCAACATTACCCCCTTGCACGACCGAGTGATAGTACGTGCTGCAGCGGCAGAAACTAAAACAGCAGGTGGCATCATCATTCCTGACACAGCCAAAGAAAAACCACAACGTGGCACTGTAGTAGCTGTAGGTACAGGTAAAAAAGACGAACCAATGACTGTAAAAGAAGGTGATACTGTTCTTTATGGCAAATATGCCGGTACAGAAATTACTGTAGGTATTGAAGACTTGCTCATCATGAGAGAAAGCGATATCCTTGCGATTATCTAAATCGATTACACAATCGCATAAACACAATCCAATCTCGAATTAACTAATTTTAAAATTTTCAAATTAAATATTATATGTCAAAACAAATTCTCTTTAACATAGAAGCACGCAACAAAATGAAAAAAGGCGTGGACACCTTGGCTGATGCAGTCAAAGTAACTTTAGGACCTAAAGGTCGCAATGTAGTTATCGAAAAAAAATTCGGTGCTCCACAAATTACGAAAGATGGTGTAACCGTTGCCAAAGAAATTGAACTGGAAGACCCTATTGAAAATATGGGTGCGCAAATGGCCAAAGAAGTAGCCTCTAAAACAGCGGATGCTGCAGGAGACGGTACAACTACTGCCACAGTTCTTGCCCAATCAATCATTACAGAAGGTATTAAAAATGTAGCTGCGGGTGCCAATCCAATGGACCTTAAACGTGGTATTGACAAAGCAGTATCTGCCATTGTATTAGATTTACAAAACCAATCGCAAAAAGTAGGCAACGACAATAAAAAAATTGAACAAGTAGCTACTATTTCTGCAAATAACGATAGCACCATTGGCAAACTTATTGCACAAGCAATGGCTAAAGTAGGTAAAGAAGGTGTAATCACCGTAGAAGAAGCCAAAGGCACTGAAACAACCGTTGATGTGGTAGAAGGTATGCAGTTTGATCGTGGATACTTATCGCCATACTTTGTTACAAATAGCGAAAAAATGATTGCTGAATTAAGCAGTCCGATGATCTTGATTTATGATAAAAAAATATCTACCATGAAAGATATTTTGCATATCCTAGAAAAAGTAGCCCAGGCAGGACGTCCCTTGGTAATCATTTCTGAAGATTTAGAAGGTGAAGCATTGGCTACCTTAGTGGTAAATAAATTAAGAGGCACGATTAAAGTAGCTGCTGTAAAAGCACCAGGCTTTGGCGACAGAAGAAAAGAAATGCTTGAAGATATTGCTAAATTAACAGGCGGCATCGTAATCAGCGAAGAACAAGGATTTAAACTTGAAAATGCTGACTTAACCTATTTAGGATCATGCGAAAGCATCTCTATTGACAAAGACAATACAACTATCGTAGGTGGTAAAGGTAAAAAAGCAGATATCGTAGCTCGTGTAAATCAAATCAAAGCACAACTAGAATCGACTACCAGCGATTACGACAAAGAAAAATTACAGGAACGTTTGGCTAAATTAGCTGGCGGTGTAGCGGTATTATATGTAGGCGCTGCCACAGAAGTGGAAATGAAAGAAAAGAAAGATCGTGTAGATGATGCTTTACATGCAACCCGTGCAGCCGTTGAAGAAGGTATCGTACCAGGTGGCGGTACAGCGTTTATTCGTGCTATTGACAGTATAGTAAAATTAAAAGGTGCCAATGAAGATGAAACAACGGGTATCAATATTGTACGTCGTGCATTAGAAGAACCAATTCGTCAAATAGTGGCTAACTGCGGATTAGAAGGTTC
The DNA here is from genome assembly GCA_016711825.1 of Bacteroidota bacterium. Taxonomy (GTDB): domain Bacteria; phylum Bacteroidota; class Bacteroidia; order Chitinophagales; family Chitinophagaceae; genus OLB11. Next base: position 39,370 of record JADJSG010000006.1, read on the forward strand.
AATCATTATACAAAAAGTACGTGAAGGCAAAGGCGATTATGGCTTTAATGCACGCACCGAAGTGTATGAAAACCTTTACAAAGCGGGTGTTATAGACCCTACAAAAGTAACCCGTGTTGCCCTTGAAAATGCAGCATCTATTGCAGGCATGCTATTGACTACAGAATGTGTAATTGCTGACAAACCAGAACCAAAATCTGCAATGCCTCCAATGCCACATGGTGGTGGAATGGGTATGGATTACTAATCATAGCGAAAGATGGCATTCTATACGAAAGTATACAAATGCCAAATTAACACTGGGCAGTAAACAAACAATAAAACAAAACAACAACAAGAACCGCTTCGAAAGAGGCGGTTTTTTTTGTACCTATCTAAAATAATTTGTAACATACAATGCCTATATATCAAAAATGTGAAATCGTTTTTATACCGAAAATCCTAATAAAGCAACCCAATAGTTACCAAATGCAACCAGATTCTAAATACCAATGATTAAACGTTAAAAGTTTTTCACATTTGCATGAACAATAAAATTAATCTAAAACTATGCAAAGAAAAAAACTTTTGGCTTTAGCCTTCGTTGCCTTTTTCTCAGTGTTGTCATTAAAATCTATTGCCCAACAAACCATCAATGTAAGTAGCCATTCAGCCACTATTCAAGGTTTGAAATTCGATTATTCGATAGGGGAAATGACATTGGTATCTACTGAGAGAAACGCTAACCTTATTGTAACACAAGGCTTGTTACAACCCAGCAGCTCGGGAAGCGGAGCTAGCGCACAACCTGGAAATGCCCAAATAGCCCTCAGCGATTTAATTAAGGTATATCCGAATCCTACCGAAAACATTTTGTTTGTTGAATCATTTGAAAATGCGGATGCTGCTATCAGTTATCAGCTTTTTGATGCTGCTGGTAAAATAGTACTAAGCGAAAAAGTGAATTGGCAAGCAGGACCTAACAAGTTAACGCTTGACCTGAAAAACTACGCTGCAGGTTCTTATTACTTGATGATACGCAAACCAAATGCACAAGGAATCGTCGATAATTTCTCGTATAAAATTCAAAAAACAAATTAATCAACCAATTTTATTCATTCAAAAACAATATTCAAATGAAATCTAAAATTCAAATATTATTATTCGCTTTTTCACTGCTTCTCTTTGCAGGAACAGCCATGGCACAAGTGCCCCAACTATTTAATTATCAGGGAATTGCCCGGGATGCTAAAGGGAACCCCTTGAGCAATAAAAAAATGTCGCTCAAACTTTCTGTACTACCTACTTCAGATGCTTCGGTAGCTGAATATGAGGAAACGCAACTTGTATCAACCAACGAGTTTGGCTTGTATACCCTTCAAATCGGAAATGGCTCTGCTGTAACAGGCAATATGAAAACCGTAAAATGGGAAACCGGTAACAAATACATCAAAGTAGCAATCGATCCAACAGGTGGCAACAACTATGTAGATGCAGGTACCAACCAATTATTGTCTGTGCCTTATGCGATTTATGCAGACAAAGCAGGAACTTCAGCAGATGCTGGAAATGACAAAACACGTACAGGTGCTGTCAGTTCAAATGCAGCGCACGTTGTAGGTGATGTTAACTACCTTACTAAATTTACTGCCTTAAATACCATCGGAAAATCTTTATTGTATGACAATGGCACTACGGTTGGTTTGGGTACCACTACCCCTTCGGCATTAACCAAATTTCATTTATTTACATCAATTGGCAATGCAGAGTTTATTCGTATGCAAAATACCAATTCAACAGGATTTGGTAAATTCATTATGTATAACGATAACGCCTCTAACTATGCTACCTTTACAAAATATGGTAGTGCTTATCCGGGTGGTTATCCGAGTGTTGCTTCTCAATTTCCTTATGCTAACATGTTGGCATTTGGCAACAACCTCGGACCATTCTTACTTGCCAATAATGGTGATGTAGGTATGGGTATCGTAACAGGAGGTACCACTAAACTTTATTTTAATGCACGTCAAAGTACAGGTTATCTTGGGTTAGGTGGCAGCGCTATACCTGCTGCTAATGTTCATATCAACAATAGTGCTACTGGCGATACTTTACGTATCACAAATGCCACTACTGGTCATACTGCAAATGATGGCTTGCAAATAGGTAATGCAGGGAATGCTGTATTTATCTTAAATAAAGAAAGTGCCAATATCACTATGGGTATCAATAGTACCCCCGCAATACTTACCTTAACCACAGCTGGAACCACTGAACTTTCTGGACAAATCAAAATTGGCGGTGGATCACCTGGTGCTGGTAAAGTATTGGTATCAGATGCAGTTGGCTTAGCTACTTGGCAAACTGGACCTGTAGGACCTGCCGGACCAACTGGACCTGCCGGACCTACAGGACCTACTGGACCTACTGGACCTGCTGGACCTACTGGTGCAACCGGATTGACTGGACCTGCTGGACCTACTGGTGCAACTGGACCTGCTGGTGCAACTGGACCTGCTGGACCTATCGGACCTACTGGATTATTACCGAATGGTACAGCTGCAGGTAACACCCCTTATTGGGATGGTGCAAGCTGGATAGTAAACAATAGTAATATTTATAATAATGGCGGTAATGTAGGTATCGGTGTACTTGCACCTACTGAAGCGAAATTAGAAGTGAATAATTTATTAAGTGCTACACAAGCGAAATTTCATACATCTATGCCATTGTATATTATTGGCAATAACCCTATGGTAGGTTTTAATACTAGATGGGATTTTGGCTATACTTATGGCACAAATGGCCCTGCAGGTATTCAAACATTTAATCAGGAATTATCTGGTGGTTGGGCATTTTTAACCGCGCCTAATGGCACAGGTAATACACCTGCTACTATGACTTCGCGTATGGCTATTACCAATGACGGCGCTGTTGGTATCGGAACAAACACCCCCACTTTAGGCCGTCTTCAAGTAACTTCACCGACTGGTAAAGATACCGCTATTTTTGCGTCAACAGCTTCAGGAAGTCTGGTGCAAGTTGGGTTATATGGCACTTATAATAGTAGTGGATATGGTGCAGGCGTAGTGGGTCGTGGCTTTCTAGGTGTTGATAAACCTTCTACAAGAGATATAGGTGTATATGGAACCAGTGGCGATATCGCTGTGTGGAGTCAAGGCAAATTAAAAGTAGTAGATGGCACTGAGTCTGATGGCAGAATGCTCACTTCAGATGCTACAGGTACTGCAACTTGGAAAACCAATATCGGATTTAATGCATCAAGTACTACAAGTGTTATTATTGCAAGCGGTGGTACACTAAATAGAATTTATGGCAACGTGAACTTCAATGATGGAGGAGCCTATAACAATGTAACTGGTGTGTTTACGGCGCCTGCTAATGGCGTTTACCAATTTAATTACAGTGAGGTTTTCTCAGCGGTAGCATCCACAAATGGTCATGCTGCTATCAAGCTTACTGTGAATGGTTTGGCCGCACCTGCATCTGTTACACGAGTGCAACCAGGTGGTAATACGAGTTTCAATTGGAGCGCAGAAAATTCTGTAACTCTAAGATTAAATTCAGGAGATGCAGTAAGGGTTGTCGTAGATAACGTTGGAATAGGTGTAAACTTGGTCACAACTACTTTTGATGTAAATGGTGGATTTAGCGGATTCCGTATTTATTAATCAATTTTATAACATAGCAATGCTGCTAGTCAGCAGCATTGCTTATTAAATTAAAAAAAAATGAAAAAAATAATAATAATGAGTCTCATGGCATTTTCAGCATTGAATGCATTTGCACAAGAAAAAAAACTGGATGCCAATGGATACGAAATTGGAAAAGCCCCAGCAACTACCATACAAAATCATAGCAAAAGTATCATTACCACAAATAGTAATGTAGATGCAAATGGTGTTGATAAAACAAAACCTATCATACCACAAAATGCTATCGTTCAAGATGTGCAACCTTTAAATACCACTTTAACTGATGAGAATGGAAGACCAACGAATGTCGCAGTTGAAGAAAAAATTTATAAAGTAAAAGTACAAGAAGGGACCTCGAATGATAACTTGAATTACAGAAATCGTGGTGATGTGCTAGTTAACACAACAAATAATGTAAAAGAAACGTATATCAGAAGTTCTAGCCAAGATATACCAGTTAACACAACAAATAGTGTAAAAGAAACGTATATCAGAAAAAGCTCTATTGTAGAACCCAAACAAGAAGTACCACAAATAGTGGTACCCGCTACCAAAAGAACGAAATCAGGGAATGCTACCAAATAAGGAAGCACCTTTACATTAAATGGTATTATCAAATATGCCCCACAACTGTGGGGCATATTTATAATCGCAAAATATAAACTGATGTAGTCTGAAATTCAAAAAAATAATATTCTAAGCATCATCATGTTAAGTATAAAAAAATATTTAGGCTCAAAACCTATGTTTTTGAATTCATTCCAATCATTTGTACATTTATGTATCTGTTGGCATCCCTAATACATGCCATGAAGCCTTAAGCAGAAGTACGAATTTTTAAATTCTATAAATGATAACCATGAACAACAACCATAAAATGCAAGAATACATTCAACTTAAAAAAAATAACACCTATGGCTTCCCTTTCTAACAATACCTTATTGCGATATTGTCATTTTATCGCTTTGTATTTTGCACAAGGCATACCCGAAGGCATGCTTGCATTTGGCATACCCGCATGGATGGCCATGAATGGCAAAACACCCGGACAAATAGCAAGTTTTGCTATTGCGGTTGGTTTACCATGGAGTTTTAAATTTATTGTAGCACCGTTGATGGATCGCTATACTTATTTGCCGATGGGACGAAAAAGACCCTGGGTGATTGTAGGTCAGTTAGGACTCATATTAAGTTGTATATATTTAGCTTATGTGCCTGACCCTTTAAACAACCTCAACCAAATGATGTTAGCAGGTTTTCTTGTTTCCTTTTTTGGTGCTTTTCAGGATGTTGCCACCGATGGCATGGCAGTTGATATCATTCCTTTAAACCAGCAAGCTCGTGCCAATGGTTTTATGTGGGGTTCCAAAACGATTGGGATGTCGGTATCTCTAGCATTGGGAAGCTGGCTTATCAGCAAGTATAATTACACTTCTGCGATACTTGCACTGGCGGCGATCATCGGACTGATAATGCTTATGCCCCTTTTTACAACAGAACGAGAAAATGAAAAATTGGCCCCCTGGTCGAAAGGGAAGGCATCTAACGAAACCAAAACGCTTCAACTCGACAATTGGTTAACCATTTTCAAATCATTATTCCAGGTTTTTACTTTACGCAATTCATTAATGATTGCGATTATCTTATTTATTAGTCAAGGTGCCTTTAAATATATTTCCACTTTGCTTCCCATATTTACCGTAAAAGAATTGGGTTGGACAAACGTGACCTATTCACAATATTATGCTACTGCAAAATTAATAGGGGGTATTACCGGGATGCTCTTAGGGGGCATTTTGATTGAATGGTTTGGTAAAAAAAGAATGTTGAACATCTATTTTATAGGGCTCATCATACTTACAAGCTCCTTTGTCTTTTTCAAAACATATTGGGCCAATATGTATTTTATATATTCATTTATGATTGTGTACAATATTATTTACACCATTACAAGTATTTGTTTGTTTGCCATAGCTATGCAATGTTGCTGGAAAAAAGTTTCAGCGAGTCAATTTACCTTATACATGACTATTGCCAATTTGGGACAAATAGCCCTAGCCGCATTTATTGGTCCCATCAAAGCACAATTTGACTGGCAAATAACGATATGGGCATTTGCCATCATGATTGCAGTGGTATGGGTATTGTTGCAATTTTTAAAAATCAATAAGCAAATAGCAAAAGTTGCTGAATTAGAGAGAAAAGATCTAGACAGTAACTTATTTAAAATGGCTGCTGATTAAAAAATATTAACAGGTATTGCATGTTTTATTATCACAGATACATTGATGTGAGAACATTCAAATTTATTTGTCAGAAAAAAAATTTCTAGTGTAAAATATTTCGAAAGATTATATTTTTCTAACCATTCATATATAATAATCAATACTCGATTTATACCAAATGTATTTTTTAAGTAGTTTAAAAAATTTCGGCATAAAGCCCACAAACATTCCATTTAAGCTCATCACAAACGGATTAACTTTAATGTGTAACTGGTATTAAGCCTAGCCTATAGATGCTGCCCATTAATACAAATTCTCTACTATATAATACAAAAAATCACTTAAATCATTTTCTACATTTATAAGTGTAGGTTATATTTGAAGTGTTCTTAAAATTCATAAATTGTAATGCTTTTGTAATTTCAATTGTGAACATCAAAGCAAAATAAATCAAACAAAATATGATACAAATATTCAAAAAAACAATCCTGTGGATCCTTTTCATTTTAGTCACTTATTTAGGAATCGGCCTTGTTATACATCATTTTATCATTCCTCCTAAAATGCCTAATTACACCGACTATTTCAAAATCGGTCATTCATTCCATTCTCAACTAGAAGGTCTTACTCAAACCATCACCCAAGTAAAGCAAAATGAACTGAGCACCGACATCACATTACAACCCCAATCAAAAGGACCTGTAGTACATATTCACGAACATTTTGATGAAACATTTATGGTAAAAAGTGGAACCCTTTCTATGCAGTATGGCTCAGAAATAAAAAAATTACATGCTGGCGAAACGATCATCATTCCAAAAAATACCCCGCATAGACCCTTTAACGAAACGGATTCCCCAGTAATCATAAGCAGTAAGATGCCATTACATTTCGCCTATTGCCTTTCCCAAATTTACCCTTTTTGGGATGAGTCAGAAGCAAATACTAAACCCCCTAATGTAATTTTTCAATTAGCTGTTTTTGGTGATTTATTTGATTCATACCCAACAGAAAATGCACCCCCTAAAGCAATACTAAAAACCATGAAATTTTTATTGGCTCCAACCGCTCGACTGATGGGTTATAAAAAATATAATGAACAATACATCCCGAAGTAAAAAATGTTGAACATGGGTATTGATGCACTGCATAAAACATGCGATAGGAACAGCTCACAAATACACCCTTTTACCCAACCGAGATTTTTTGACTTTGATACATGCAACTCCTTATCCATTAGTCCCTGATGACTTATTGAGTTGACCTTAAAGAACATTCTTATTTATTACATCATATTACCTTAACGATGCGATAATATAGAAAAGGTAGTATTGCAAATGCGATTAGCCATTGTCATAGCTGTTATTTTATGGACTTCTTGTGTTATAAAAAATGATACTATTAAAATAAAAGGTTCAGATACAGAAGTCAATCTTGCGGTATTGTTAGCGGAGCATTTTCGTGCAATCAATACTAAAGTACTGGTATCTGTTTCAGGGGGTGGATCTGGATTGGGGATTGCTTCGTTGCTAAATGGCAATACAGATATTGCAAACTCATCTCGAAGAATAAAACCAGCAGAATTTTGTTTATTTCAGAAAAAAAACATCGACATCGATTCATTCATTTTTGCGCAAGATGCCATCGCTTTTGTGGTGTCGAATGAAATCGCCATAGATTCAATCAGTACCGAAAATATTGCAAAAATTTTAAGTGGTGAATATCAAAACTGGTCATCAATCACGCCTAATCAATTACCCATTAGTATTTATGGCCGACAAAGCAATTCAGGTACCTATGACTATGTAAAGAAAAAATTAGGTATCCATTTTTCTGCCTATGCCAAACAAATGAATGGCAATGCACAAATCATCGAAGCCATCAAAGCAGATAAATCTGGTATTGGGTATGTAAGTGCAGGCTATGTATTAAAAGGCAATGCTACCAATTTAAAAGTTCTAAAAATATACAAGGGTAACTCTCAAGCGGTATCCCCATTAAATGCCAAGGCTATTGCATCTGGTGAATATTATTTTCAACGCCCCCTTTATCAGTATTATAAAAAAGAAGATTATATAAAAATAAAAGATTTTCTAGATTTTGAAAAATCGAAGGTTGGTGCACACATCATTCAACTTTCAGGATATTACCCCGTAAACTAATTAAAAAAATGAATACCCAAAGGAGAGAACAACTTGATGGTTTGTTTAAAATTATTTTTAAAGGCACAGGCATACTTACCATTGTTTTACTGGCAGGTATTTTTTTTATGTTATTTGCCAATAGCCTATTATTTTTCTTAGAAGTATCACCGATTGACTTTTTTACAGGTTCGCAATGGGATCCTGAAACCAACTACAGCATACTACCCCTTTTGCTCAGCACATCACTGGTAGCCCTGGGCTCTATGTTAATCGCTGTGCCTTTAGGAGTGCTTACCGCAGCTTTTTTATCTGAATTTGCCCCAAAAAAAATGCAACTCATTTTAAAACCTATGATTGAAATGTTGGCTGCCATACCATCTGTTGCCATTGGATTTTTGGGTATCGTATTGGTAGGGCCGGCCTTAGCCAATGCCTTTGGTATACAGAATGGACTCAATGCCCTCAATGGCTCTATACTTCTGGCTATTATGGCATTACCTACTATCGTCACTGTCAGTGAAGATGCAATCAATGCAGTTCCTAAATCGCATCGGGAAGCTTCCTATGCTTTAGGGGCCAATAAATGGGAAACTCTTTTTAAAGTCACTTTACCTGCCGCCATGCCTGGTTTAATTGCAGCTGTGATGTTGGGCTTAGGCAGAGCACTTGGCGAAACCATGACCGTATTGATGGCAACTGGGAATGCCGCAGCCATCCCAAAAGGTTTTTTAGATTCGGTAAGAACTATTACGGCAACCATTGCTATTGAAATGGGAGAGGTCCCTTATCAAACCACGCATTACTTTGCCTTGTTTGCAATTGCTGCCTTGTTGTTTTTAATCACCTTTATAGTAAATCTACTGGGTGAATATTTTGCAAACCGATTAAGAAAATTTCATGCCTAATGATTATGAAAAAATGGTTAAATTCGATATACTGGATCTTACTTTGTGGAAGTACATTCATTGTTTGTTTATTTTTAGGTGTCATCTTGTGGGATATATTCGCTAAAGGATTTTCAAGTTTAAACCTCCCTTTTTTAATTCAATTTCCCAGCAATGGCATGACACAGGGGGGCATATTGCCTGCAATTGTAGGAACAGTGATCCTTACTTTTATTACTACCTTGTTTTCTGTTCCTATTGGTGTGGCTTGCGCTATCTATTTAAATGAATATGCAAAGCCCACTACCATGACGAATATTATACGAGCTTCTATTCGAAATTTGGCAGGTATTCCATCAATTATATATGGGTTATTTGGCTTAGCCCTTTTTGTACAAACGATGCATTTGGGAACTTCCATATTATCTGCTGGGTTAACCCTGGGATTATTGTCGCTCCCATATATTATAACCACTACAGAAGAAGCCTTAAAAAGAATACCAAATAGTTTAAGAGAAGCAACTCTCGCATTGGGTGTTACCCAAGCTGAAACCATCAAAGATGTGGTACTCCCTAAAGCCCTGCCTGGTATTTTAACTGGTGTTATCTTAACTTTATCAAGGGCTGCAGGCGAAACCGCCCCCATCCTTTTTACAGGGGTTGCCTTTTATATCAATGGGGTGAGTACATCGCCTAATCAAGAATTTATGGCACTCCCCTATCACTTATATATGTTATCGACTCAACACAATGCAATAGAGCAGGTAAGACCTTTAGCCTATGCTACTGCAATGGTGTTGATATTACTTGTATTTGTGCTAAACTCAGTGGCCATATATGTACGTTATAAAAACAGAACACAAGATTAAAGATGAAAAAAAATAAATTAAGCGCTGAAAACCTGGACTTATATTTTGGCGAGAAACAAATATTAAAAAATATCAATATTGCTTTTCCTGCCAATCAAGTGACCTCCTTAATTGGACCTTCAGGTTGTGGTAAGTCTACCCTGCTTAGAAGTTTTAATCGTATGCACGATCTTTCACCAGATGCAAAAATAAAAGGGAAATTAATGCTTGATGAATTAGATTTATATGACAAGAAAATATCAGTTACGGATATCCGGAGAAGAATAGGTATGGTATTTCAAAAACCAAATCCACTGCCCAAAAGTATTTATGACAACCTTGCCTATTCGCTCAAAATTCATAATTACCCTAAAAATGAAATTCCCGATTTAATAGAACAAGCATTAAGGGAAAGTTTTTTGTGGGATGAAGTAAAAGATGAATTGAAGAAACCAGCCGTCAAACTTTCGGGTGGTCAACAACAACGACTTTGTATAGCACGCACTGTGGTGTTGAGGCCAGAAGTAATTTTAATGGATGAGCCCTGCTCTGCATTAGACCCCATTAGCACCAAAAAAATTGAAGAACTTATTTTAAAATTGAAAGAAGATTTTACCATAGTGATTGTTACCCATAATATGCAACAAGCACAACGTATTTCAGAAAAAGTAGCATTTATGTATTTGGGCGAACTCGTAGAATATGATACTTGTGATACCATTTTTAATCATCCAAATAATGAATTGACACAAAGATATGTGGGTGGCCACTTTGGATAGTTTACTTTAATACTTTAAATAAATAACTTGGACTTACAGAGTAGTAAATAATAATGCACTTTGTATAATCAGATGCATTTATACGATTATATGCAAGATCTTAATAAAGAATGGATTTCACAAAAGGTGTAAATAGAGTGAAAAAACAAATTTACATCAATACCTCATTTTTTAAAAATCGACTGAGTAAATGCAATTCATAACGATCAATGTTGAATAACATGTTGGGATAACACTCGTCATTTAAATAAAGCACCCTTAATAATACCAATAAAAAAAGCACCCGTTTATTTAACGGATGCTTTTTAGTTTTTGGTGTTTATTTTATTTGGTGCTGTTTTCACCTAAGCTACCACCGCTTGTTGGAGGTGCCTGCTTAGTTACCTCTGGAGCTTTAGCATCAAGTGATGACTGTTCAGCTTCATTGTATGATACTCTTTTTGATTCTGGAAGGTTATAAGCAAATGGATCAATGTATTTACCTTTTTGTGTTGGTGTTTTCTCTTTCACTGATACAAAAGGATCTTTCTTCATTCTGGCGTCATTACGCACACCTTTCACTTCCCAGCTAACTTTTACATTTGGTTGATCGGTAGTAATTTCAAATTGATTATTACTTACCTCTTTACTTACGATAGCACGTGCAAACGTACCGATTACTGTCAATTGATATCTGAAATCTTTGTTTAAAGCTTCGAAATAATCAGGCAAAGAAACATTCACTTTGCCATTCGCATCTGTAGTGGCATTTCCACTGTAAAAGTTGATCACTTCATTACTTTCACTGGCAGCATGTACCAGAATTTTATTTTCAGGATCCAAAGGATGATCAATGGTGAATGCTTTCACACCCACGGCTGTAAAATTTGAATTCACAACTACATTCCCCGTGCCGTTTTCTATACGTATTCTTTCACCGCCACCACCAAGTTCAAAGATTTGATAATCGTCATTACCAGGATTATTTCGGGTATTCCATTGATTCACACCTGCTTTCGCAAAACGCAAGGCGGCATCCCCATTTGCAGCATCAATATCCATCAGGGAGAAGGTACCGCTCGAGCGACTGCGGATACCAGTTGCACCGCCATGAAGTACATCTAATTTGTAACTTGGTGAAACGGTTTCTCCAATACCTACATTACCTGTTCCATCTTGTATAACCACACGGCTTCCACCACCGTTCAGTTCAAATATTTCAAAATAATCATCAGCAGGTCTGTTACGCACATTCCATTGATTCACACCTGCTCGTGCAAAACGCAAAGCAGCATCTCCATTTGCCGCATCAATATCCATGAGCGAAAAGGTACCAGTTGAACGGCTGCGTATACCGGTGGCTCCGCCATGTTGTACATCTAATTTATAACTTGGTGCCGGATTTCCCACACCCACATTAAAACCATCATCCGTTATAATAGAGTTTCCTAAAGTAGTACCGTTAGGTGTGAATTTGGCTATTGTATTGTCAGTGCCACTGCCGCTTAGCAATCCTGCAGCAGCAGGCAAACTCCATGAAGCAGTTCCGTTTGCATTTCCTGTTAAAATGCTTCCTGCAGCTTGTGTACCGTCAGAGATCGTTGTTTTTCCTGTACCCAGATTTACACTAAATTTTTGTGTGCCAGCCGCCAAAAAAGCAATATTGTCATTAAGGTCCTGATATTGAATGCCGTAGTCAGGATAATCAGGACTATGGGCAATAATCATTCTATCGCTGTTATTAACGCCACTTGTGAACATATTGATCATTGGAGCTGAAGGGGTATTCACCGCAGGAAATTGCAAAGTGCCTGGCTCCGATGTTGAACCGATCTCTACTTTTCCTGAATCCGTAATATTTACTCTTGTGATACCATTGGTACCCAAGGCCAGTGAACTGTTCTCTCTGTTTACAATCTCTGCTGCATTATTGTTCATTCTGATTTCCAAACCATCTGTTTTTAAATGCCCGGTAGTTGCATTCGTAACACGCAAAGTATCTCCTGTTGCTGTATTTCCAAAATGAACATTGGCTGATGGAACAAAGCTACTTCCGATGCCCAGGTAGCCTGTTGACTGTTGCGCATTGAAATATAATTTAGTGGTTCCGCCAGTAACAATTCCGATACCTATATTGCCATTATTAGCAAGTAAAAATGGCCCGAGATTATTTCCAAATGCTAGCATATTGGCATAAGGAAACATAGAAGCTACCCCAGGATAACCGCCAGGATAAGTACTGCCATATTTTGTAAAAGTTGCATAATTTCCAGCCACATCATTGTACATCAAAAACTTTCCAAAACCTGTGGGGTTTATATTTTGCATACGAAGATGTTCGATATTTCCTGTTGAAGTATAAAGGTGAAGTTTAGAAGCAGCTGATGGACTTGCTGTACCAATACCTACCGATGTTCCGTTGTCGAAAATCAATGATTTGCCAATAGTGTTCAAGGCCGTAAATTTAGTGAGGTAGTTGACATCGCCTGCCACATGAGCAGCATTTGAGTTGACAGCACCCGTTCGGGTTTTGTCATTTTCGCTGATATTAGCTGTACCCGCTTTATCAGCATAAATGGCATAAGGTACCGACAGGAGCTGGTTGGTACCAGCATCTGCATAGTTGTTACCACCAGTTGGGTCTATTGAGACTTTGATGTATTTATTACCGGTTTCCCATTTTACTGTTTTCATCTGACCTGTCAAGGCTGTGCCATTACCAATTTGTAATGTATATAATCCAAATTCATTGGTTGTAACAGATTGTGTTTCTTCATATTCTGCAACATTTGCATCAGCAGTAGGCAAAACAGATAATTTTAATGACATTTTTTGATTGCTCATAGGGTTGCCTTTTGCATCCCGGGCAATGCCCTGATAATTAAATAATTGGGGTACCTGCGATTGCGCAAAAAGCGTGGCAGAGATTAGTAAGCAGGCTAAGGCTGCAATAAGATGTTTGAATGTTTGTTTCATTGTTTTTTATATTTTGATGTTGATTAAAAAAATTGTTTAGTTTTCTTTTTGAATTTTAAATGAGAAATTTTCCTCCTGATTGTTGACACTCTTTTTGTGAAGTATCAGAAAGTAAGTACCTGCAGCGTATGTCCTGAGGCTGATTGAATGTTTGTTGTTGCCTGCATTTCTGTTCATTTTTTCGGTGTAAATGACTCTTCCGCTGAGGTCATAAAGTTGGAAGCTGAGTTCGGCATCTTCATTTTCAAACGTTTCAATGAATAATATGTTTTCAGTTGGATTAGGATAAACCTTTATGTTTGTTTCGGACAAAGTCGCAGAACTGCCTTGTTGATTTGGCATTTTTGTTACTGGAATAGTAGGCTGCAAGATGCCCTGAGTAACAGTAATTTTTGAATTACTTTGTGTACTGATCAATGTCATTTCTCCAATGGAATAGTCAAAATGGAGTCCATTGATTTTGACAGATTGTCCCGAAACGTTCAGGTTTTGTTGAGCCCACGAACGATAATGGAACACAGAGACCATTAGTGTGAAGGCTAAGAAAATTATTTGTTTTTTTATCATTTTGTATTGATTTAGAATGCAATAGTAGTTCGGGACACTCTGCTGGAAGATGGTGACTTAGTCTTTGTACATATTTGTTAGCCTATGACATAAAATCTGAGTGAATAACCAACTTACTTCTTTATCGTTTGATTGTATTTTATATAAATTGAGAAAGAAAATAAACCCATCGTATTATCTGCGTATTTAATTAATGTTATTGCAGATTATAGATATCTCGTTTGTATTTAATACCTATGCTTCGCATCTACTTCATTGCTGAGTGCATGCGCAAGACCTAAGTATTCTGAAATTTAAAAGGTTGCTTGGATCAATTCAGGAACACCCATCTTTTTCAATTGAATGCTATTAAGAACCCTACTACTGAAAACAATCACATTTGATTTTTTTCATCAATATTGCTAAGCCCAGATTTGGCAGTCGAAATCTATTACGAGCTAAAACTGCTGCAAATACTCACATTTGTACCAATGACACAATATATTAAAGCGAATAACAAATGAACGATCATTTAAAGTGTCGTTGATATAAAACGTATTTGATTTTTCATGATTTCACATCAGCATAGAACAATCAATGATGTATAGCAGACATTAAAAATATTCTCAAACACTTGATTTTTGTTGCTTATTAAGCACTCTCAACAAGTTTAATTGCATATAAGAAATTAAAAAGCATCCATTGAAAAACCCTTATTTAAGCATCCAATGCTTCCAATGCAATTTTAATTCTTTTAACTGCTTCTTGTAGTTTATCAATAGAAGTGGCATACGAAATACGTATACAATGCGGATTGCCAAAAGCATCACCTGTCACACAACTTACCTGTGCAGCGTCTAATAAATACATACACAAATCTTCGGCTGTATGAATGTCTTTTTTGCCTATATAATAACTCACATCAGGAAATACATAAAATGCTCCCGGTGGGTTGTTCACTTTTAAACCTTTGATATCGCGCAAAGCATGTACTAAAAAATCTCTTCTTTCTTTAAAAGCCTGACGCATCATTTGCGTTGGAGCTTTGTCGCCGTTCAATGCCGCTATGGCAGCACGTTGGGTTATAGAATTGGCACCAGATGTGATTTGACTTTGTATTTTTTCACAAGCTTTAATGATTTCTTTATTGGCTGCCATATACCCCAAACGCCAGCCTGTCATGGCATAGGCTTTTGATAAACCATTGATAACAATCACCCGATCTTTGATGGCATCAAACTGCGCAATGCTTTCATGATTTCCTTCAAAATTGATGTATTCATATATTTCATCTGAAATGATAAAAATATTAGGATGCTTTGCAAACACATCTGCCATGGCACTCAATTCCTCTTTGCTATAAATAGAACCAGTAGGATTGCAAGGCGATGAAAAAATAAATAATTTTGTTTTGGAAGTAATTGCGCTTTCTAATTGTGTAGCGGTGATTTTAAAATCGTTTTCAAAACCGCCAAATAATTGCACCACCACGCCATCAGCCAATTTTACAATATCGGAATAGGTAACCCAAAAAGGAGCAGGTATCAACACTTCATCGCCTTCGTTTACCACACTAAGTACTGCATTGGCAATGCATTGTTTAGCGCCCGTACTTACCATCACCTCGTCGGTGGCATAACTTAAATGATTGTCGTTTTTAAATTTATCTACTATGGCTTGTCTTAACTCAGGAAAGCCAGCTACGGGTGGATATTTTGTATATCCTTCATGCATCGCTTTGATGGCTGCTTCTATAATGTGGTCAGGGGTTTTAAAATCGGGCTCACCTAAACTCAGGTCTATGATGTCTTTACCTTGTGATTTGAGTTCGCGGCTTAGTTTGGCCATGCGTATCGTTTGAGGCTCGTCAATTTTTAAAAGTCTATTGGCTAATTTCATAGGGCGTAAAGTTAATTTGAAAATTTGAAAATTTTATTCATTTAAAAGGATTAGGACTGATTTGCTTTCTGCTGTATGGTTACAATGCATAAAATAAAGGGCGCTGACTTTATAATTGCGCAATCAATATTTGTATACAACCAATCAAAAATCCCAATACAGCCCCTATGATTTCTACAAACCTAAATTCTTTACTCATGATGGCATTTAATATCTCTTCCAGTTTGTCGCTGCTAAAGTTTGACACTTTATCAGTTACAATTTTTTCTACATTTAAGTCTTCTTTCATCCCCTCTGTCATTTTCAAAATCAGGGCTGGAAACATCGTTTCAATTTCTTTTACCATGCCTTTTTTTATACCATTTAATGAATCGTCTTTAATAAACATTGATAACAAAGGCATTTCCTCTTTCAATTTCACTTTTATAAAGCCGTCAATTTTTTCTTCAATAAAAGGCATGGCGCGTTGTACCGTTTGAGGGTCATGTAATTTGGCAGATATTTCATCAAATGAAATCAGTTCTTTCGCCACAAGAGATCCTAGTTTTTCTGCAAATTGTTTTTGTCGTTTTGGAAAAATACCTTGCAATGAATAACCCAGTATATTTATAGGTTCGCGTGGGTGAAACAGCATTTTAATGGCTAACCAATTTGTAAACCAACCGATAAAAGCTGCGATAAATGGGAGGGTGTACATAATCATAATCTATAATATTTAAAGGACCAATGGATCAATCAAACACTCAAGGACTTGGGCATTTTTTATATGGGCTTGTCCTGATGCATTGGCTTGTAAATGGATAAATGGGTTAAAAAGTTGGGTTATTCCACTTCTGTTTTTGCGTAGGCATCTTCATGCATCGCAATGTATTTTCGCTCGTTTAAAATATATTTATTGCCTTTGGCTAAAAAGTGTACAACTAAGTTTTCGATAGAAATGGGACTACCATCTGCCAAATCAGCAATATTGCTGTGTTTGATATTGTGTCCGTCAATGATCACAATCATCCCTGAACCGATGGCTTCCATATAATTACCTTCTGTGATGAGCAAACCGGTATCTTCACCCAAGCCTATGCCAATGCATTGCGGATTGGAAGCTACAGCCTGAGCCAATCTACCAAAACGACCTCTTTTATCGAAGTGAGAATCGAAGATTACATCGCGCATAAAAGCCAGGCCCGTTGTAACTTTTACAGCACCTTTTAAATGTGCATTGGCGGCATTCCCTTCATAAATCATGGTATTACTCATGGCCATAGCGCCTGCGCTGGTGCCGGCAATTAAAAAACCTTCTTCATAAAAATATCGTTGTTGTAGGATATGATACAATTCAGTACCGCCAAAGGTTGCAGTCAATCGCATTTGATTGCCACCACTGATCATCACAGCGTCTGCGTTTTTGATACGTTCTATATATTCCTGGTTTTGTGCATCTTCCCGATTTCGAATATTCAATATTTGCACGTTTTTGCAAGAAAGTTTTGAAAATGCATGCAAATAGTTTTCGCCCACTTCTACAGGTATCATAGAGGCTGTAGTGATGACTTCTATTTTGCTTTCATTTTGAAATTTCGTTTCGTTGACAATACGTCTTAATATGCCCTGCTCAAAAAAATTAAGATTGTTACGTTGTATAAATCCTTGTTCCAGATCGGTGCCTTTGTCTTCTGCACCTCCTACCGGAATTAATTTGCCTTTAGGTGTAATCATGTCTTTGTAGAATGTGCAAATATATAGGCTTTACCCCATAATAGTGCTTAAAAAGACCCTAAGTGTATAAAGTGTGTATAGTATTTTCATTTATCTAAATGGTTATTGAATGATGATTTTCATGTTATACCAAAACCTTTTATTCGGTAATATGTATTGTAAAGCTTGCATCACTAATCTATTTTAGCATTATGATGATTTTTTTTGCTGATGCAAATGGGTTGGCAAAGCATCCAAACTTAGTAGGTTATTGTCTTGCTGGTACTTATCGATACCTTCAGCCCCTTTGGTATTAATCCAGTCGAACAATATACTGCGATCGCCTTTATATTCATAAATAGGGACTCCATAACCACAAGAAGTTTGTACATGATGTATATGAGCCACAATCAATTGCCGGGTGCCAGGTACATTCGGAAAATGTGTTGCGTAGTGAGCCCATTCATCTGAATGGGGTAATATGACCTTTCCTTTTCCATACAATCTGAGAATATTGGGCACTTTATCAAACGAGCAAAACATGAAGGTAATGCGTTGGTTTTCGCGTAAATGAGCCGAGGTTTCATTGCCACTTCCTACAAAATCTAAATAGGCTACATGATTGTCATCCAGCACCTTTAGATGTTCAAGCCCTTTAGGCGACAAGTTAATATGCCCGTCGAGACTGAGCGGAGCAGTAGCTACAAAAAACATCTTTTGTTGCTTAATAAATTTTTTGTGTGCTGTGGTGATTTCAGTACTTAATTTGCCCATAGGGTTGATATTTGCTGAAAGGTAAAACCTTCTTTTAATTCATACGAAGGTTTTAGGCTAATTTTTTATTAATGAAACCCAAAATATTCATGGATGCTTTCATTCGTGTGAGGGATGGTCGTGGAAATCCTTTTGCATCGCTGCGGATTGATACGCCTTTTACAGGCACTTATTCTGATCGCAGTGAGCAAAAGATTGCAACAGACAGCCCGACCCGAGGTTTTGGGAGGGGCACACCCCATAAAAATTAACCAAGCCAGCAATGAATATAAACCATCTGTTAGATTTAAAAATCCATTCTCATCGAGAAAGAATATATTTGTATTTGAATTGAATGTTGAATCGTTCTATTATGATGAAAAAAAACAAGTATTTAATCTTCTTTGTTTGCTTACTGTTGCTGCTGGGTGTTGGATGGAATCAGTTTTACAGTCAACAACGCCACGAAAGGACTACAAAACCTACTGTTGAAACAAGCAACCATACGCATAAAAACAACGAAATCCCTGAAAAAGTATACGAGGTATTGTCGTATGTAACGGAGCACAAACAAGCAATGAAGGGTTATGTTGGGGGGCGGGTTTTTGAAAATCGCGAAAAACGATTACCTTTATATAATACACAACAAAAACGTATTCAGTATAGGGAATGGGATGTAAACCCTAAAATACCTGGACAAAACCGAGGTGCGGAGCGATTAATAACGGGCAACGATTTTTCAGCCTGGTATACGCGAAACCATTATCAATCATTTATTAAAATAAAATAAACCACATGATACAAATCAGTGAGCATGATTCGTTTTATATTGACGAAAAATCGAGTACCTACTTCGGATTCATACGTGAAGACCAAATTGAAGATATTGAGACTTTTTATGATGAAATCGCTAAAGCCTTGTCATTTCCTGATTATTTTGGGCGAAACCTTGATGCCCTCGAAGATATGTTGAGTGACCTTGACTGGATACCCTTTCAGCATATCTTTTTGATATTTAGAAACAGCAATTCATTGAGCTTAATGCTTGATAATGATTTTGATGCTGTGATGGATATATTGAGTAGTACCATGAATGAAAGACTAGAGATTTTGTTGATTGACTAGTCAGTTTATAAACATTTTAAAAAAAATTGTGGAAAAAGCGATACGGTAAAATGGCTCCTGCTATGTGTAAATTGTTACATTTACAGTTATTAAACCCAATTAAAATGTCAAATCCAAATGCAATACATGCTTACTGCATGAAAACAAAAGAAAAAAATGTAGAAATGCAAGACGCAGTGATTACCCAAACCAGCAGAGGAGGCTATATGGCTCAAGGTACTGATGGTAAAGGAAACAAAATGACGACGATGCTTAGTAAGGCGGCGGCTGAGGCTGCTGTGAAGGCAGGTACTGCCAAAATGGGCAAGTAGTTTTATTTCACGCAAAAAACAATTATAAAAAGCGCTGTTTTCATAATTTTATGAAAGCGTGCTTTTTGTATTTTAGGGTCTTTATGATAGATGCGTTTTAAGATTGGATATAATTTCAAAAAAAATATTGGTTTTCAATAAAATGTGCCTTACATTTGCACTCCCAAAAAAAAACAAACAGGTAATATGCCTACAATACAACAATTAGTAAGAAAAGGAAGAACTATTATTCGTGCAAAATCAAAGTCTCGTGCTTTAGACGCATGTCCTCAACGTCGTGGTGTGTGTACACGTGTGTATACAACGACTCCTAAAAAACCAAATTCGGCTTTACGTAAAGTAGCGAAAGTGCGTTTAACCAATAAAATTGAGGTTATTGCCTATATTCCTGGAGAAGGTCATAATTTGCAAGAGCACTCAATCGTATTGATTAGAGGTGGTCGTGTAAAAGATTTACCGGGTGTACGTTATCATATTGTACGTGGTAGTTTGGATACAGCGGGTGTAAAAGACCGTAAACAAAGCCGTAGTAAATATGGTACCAAGAAAGAAAAAGCTAAAAAATAATTTAATCATCATCTGACTTTGTTACAGAGTAAAGTGGTAATACTTGAAGCAACACTGTAATATGGGCAATAATAAAAATTACAAAAAATGAGAAAACAACAACCCAAAAAAATCCCTTTAGCACCAGATCCTAAATTTGGTGATCCATTAGTAACCCGTTTTGTGAACTGCATGATGTGGGACGGCAAAAAAAGCATCGCTTTGACTATCTTTTATGATGCATTAGCAAAAATAGAAAAAAACATGGGCGAACCTGGTTATGACGTGTGGAAACGCGCGATGGCTAATGTGGCACCAGGTGTAGAAGTACGTAGTCGTCGTATTGGTGGTGCTACTTTCCAGATTCCTTCGGAAGTACGTCCTGACAGAAAAATTTCTTTGACCATCAAATGGATTGTTCGTTACTCACGTGACAGAAACGGTCGTACCATGGCAGACAAATTATCAAATGAATTGATGGCTGCAGCAAAAGGTGAAGGCAATGCAGTTAAGAAAAAAGATGATACCCATCGTATGGCTGATGCAAACAAAGCCTTTGCACACTTCAAAATCTAAACAAATTAAAATTTAAACATACCAAAAACCATTCGTGCAAACGGATGGTTTTTTTATACTCATTAAACAATAAGTGCTATGCAAATTTTCTTCTGTTATCATAAGGCTAACAATAAGCCCTGAGCCATCGTCTTTTTCAATGATAAACCAAGAAACTAAATGAAAACACAGCATTCACTTGCCATTCTTTTATGCATAATGATATTTTTTTGCTGTAAAAGGGCCACAAATTATATCCCCTCCACAGATAATAACGGGCAGACCGTGAAGGCCGATCTTTTTGGTCAGATTATTGACGAATCAGGAATACCCATTATAGGTGCCATTGTAAAAACAAGTACTCATACATTTATAACAGATTCAAACGGAGTTTTTCAGTTTGTGGGCATTCAAACTTCAAAAGAACGTACCGTTTTAGAAGTAAGCAAAGAAAATTATTTTAAAGGGTACAGAACGATGTATATCGTTCCCAATGAAGATAATTTCACTCGAATTATCCTAGTTGAGAAAAAAAACCCTGCTAATTTTAATGCGGCATCCGGAGGAACAATCAATGTGAATGGTGGCGGATCTATCACCTTTAAAGCAAACTCAATTGTAAATAAAAATACTGGTGTACCATACAATGGCAATGTAACTGTTTATTCAACCTGGATAGATCCAACCAGCAGTAAACTTGGTGATCTGATACCCGGAGCATTGCGTGGATTCAATACGAATGGTGAAGAAAAATTACTTCAATCATACGGGATGGTGGGTGCTGAGTTGTTTGACGATACTAAGCAGGCATTGCAGATTGCAAGTGGCTATACTGCACAAATTACTTTTCCTATTCCGGGTCCTCTTGCTGCTACAGCTCCCGCCAACATTCCTCTTTGGTATTTCGATGAAACAAACGGCATGTGGAAAGAGCAGGGAAATGCTCAAGTTCAGGGTGGGAACTATGTCGGAAATGTAAGTCACTTCTCTTTCTGGAATTGTGATTATCCTGCAACATTGGTTCAATTGGAGGCCATTGTAAAAAACACCAATGGTACACCTATAGCAAATGCAAAGGTCCGTTTAACCAATACAGCGAATTCAACAACTGCATATGATTACACAAATTCATCTGGAAAAGTAAAAGGTGCAGTCCCTCAAAATGCCAATCTTAAATTGGAAATCTTTGTCGATGATTGCAATATATTGCTGTATTCCCATAATTTCAATACAACAACTACTCCCTGTTTTTTAAATGATATTACGGTAGCAATTCCCCCCGTCGAATCAGGCCAATATTTCTGGAACTATATTAAACTGTACTAATTCGATTGTAAAAAACGGATACCTCACCATAAAGATCAACAACGATACTAAAATTTTAAAAGCATCATCAAATGGTAATTTTGCGTGTTCAATGATTGTATGCAATGTACCACTTACAGCTGGTATCACAGCCTATGATGCCGATAAAAATGTATTTGGAGCAACAAATAATTTTGCGATCATCAGCGGGAATAACAATATTGGAAATCTTTCAGCCTGCGGTAATACGTTTTCACAGTTTATTGAATGGCATTATACAATCAATGGCATTTTAACAAGTTTTACGGTTACTGACGCGCTGGGGTATTGCGATGGTGGTTACAATGGAGGTTCGTTATTAAATGTTGTTGGCGGAGGTGATACCATTACTCAACACTGTGCTATATCGCTGGCTTTCTATGGTCAACCTTCATTGTCAGGAAATCATTATTTAAAAATCTTTAGTGATCATCTTGATACAGATTTGAATGTGGATACAACATACTCATATCTGAATTCGATTATACCGGTATCACTTACGAAATATGATATTGTAGGTGGTCTTATAGAAGGAAGCTTTGAGGGTACCGTTTTGGGTTTAAATATTCCAAGCAGATATGTCTATTGCAATTTCAAGGTGATTAGGACCAATTAAAATTAAAAATTGTAATGAGACAATAAAGCTTCAAAAGACAATTGATAGGATGCTAAGCAATGACTTTTTTGAGCTGGTCAGTCTTATATTTGCAGAAATTTCTTAATATAAATATTCTGCAGCAAATCATAACTCAATGCACAAACACCTCCCTAACAGAATGGCTTGCTTTTCTGTTTGGCGTGATACAGGTGGTGCTTGCTTTAAAAAACAAACCCCTTAACTTTTATGCTGGTATTTTGAGTGTCAGTTTGTATATCTATGTATTTTACACCGTAGAATTATATGCCGAAAGCCTCTTAAATGGCTATTATTTAATAGTGAGCATCGCAGGGATATTTCTATGGTCGAAAAAGAAAAAGAAAAAGCTTACCCATTACCCATACAAAGAAGCACGAATGGATTAAGGCCTCTGCCCTATTTATTGCTTTGTTTATACTACTTGCATTTATCCTTAAAACCTATACCAAAAGCAATGTACCCTATGCAGATGCCTTAGTGACGGCATTGGCATGGATTGGCACTTGGCTGATGATACAACGAAAACTTGAACATTGGCTGGTTCTCAACCTTTCAAATACCTTTGCCATACCTCTACTCATTTATAAAGAGCTGGAATTAACCGCCTTATTGACCCTCATTTACTTTGTGATAGCCATTTTAGGGTATTATAAATGGAAGCAGACCATGAAATTAAAGCAACCTTAACGATAAGCAGGAGAAATGCTCTAAAAAAAAATCTTTATATTTGCGTCTTATACCATTATGAAAAAAATATTTATTCTGCTATTTACCTGTTTTTCTTTTATTGTACAGGCACAAACTGAAATAGTTGTGACAGACACTACTGCCCTTCTTGTAGAAGAAAACGTTACAATTTATAAAGACCCGCGTTTAGATATTTTAGAAAAAAGACCGGCGTTGATGGCTAAGCTTGAGCTTGAAAACAAAGAAAAAGAAATGCCAATCTACAGACCTATTGTATCGCAGGATGGCAAAAAAACAGTTACAGGAAGTATCTATACCCAAAAAGGGTTTAGGGTAGTGATTTACAATGGTTCAGAACGTAATAAAGCCCTTGAAGCCAAAAATAATTTTTCGCGTGCCTTCCCTGGGGTACCCTCTTATATGAGTTATAATGTACCTTCCTATAAAATAAAAGTTGGTAATTTTGAAGATCGTGGAGAAGCCAGTAAATTTATGCGCAGAGTGAGTGCGGCATTTCCATCCAGTTTTATTGTACCCGATATCGTCACTATAAAAAATATTAATGTCAATTAACACTGCCCTTATCAACGAACTGACAGACCAATACTTGTCTGAGTTTATTGCGATTAGAGAACATATACATGCCCACCCCGAATTGTCGTTTCAAGAGTTTGAAACAGCTAAGTATATTTCGAGCAAACTCACCGAATATGGCATTGCTCATACCACAGGTGTGGCAGGTACAGGTATCGTTGCCCTTATTGAAGGTCAGCAAGCTGACAGCAAAGTCATTGCACTTAGGGCCGATATGGATGCCTTACCTATTCAGGAAAAAAACAATACTGCCTATCGCTCCCAGCATGATGGGGTAATGCATGCTTGCGGACATGATGTGCATAGCACCTGTTTGCTTGGGGCTGCTAAAATATTACAAGAAACCAAGCACCTTTGGAAGGGAAGCGTCAAATGCATTTTTCAACAGGGAGAAGAAAAACATCCCGGTGGCGCCAGCCTATTGATACAAGCAGGTGTACTTGAAAATCCAAAACCCAGCGCTATTTTTGCTTTGCATGTATATCCTCATTTGCCATATGGCAAAGTAGGTTTCCGCGAAGGGCAATATATGGCAAGTGCTGATGAAATTTATATCACAGTGCATGGCAAAGGTGGACATGCAGCCCTGCCTCATCAAACCATCGACCCAATAGCCATTGCAGCCAACCTCATTGTGAGCTTGCAACAAATCATTTCACGCAACAATAATCCACTCAATCCATCTGTACTTTCTTTTGGACAAATTCATGGGGGCAATGCAGGCAACGTAATTCCTGATGAAGTTCGTATTGAAGGCACTTTACGTTGTATGGATGAGACATGGAGATTAAAAGCCCATGAACTGATCAAATCGCATACATCCCTTCTCTGCGAAGCCATGGGTGCCCGTGCAAGCGTTGAAATTCCGATGGGATATCCATTTTTATATAATCACCCAGCCACCACCCAACGGGCACGTCAGATAGCCCAAGACGCATTTGGCGAAGATCATGTAGTAGAATTAGACCGAAGGATGGCAGCAGAAGATTTTAGTTTTTATACCCATCATGTGCCTGGCTGTTTTTTTAGATTAGGGACTTCGTTTGATGGACAATTTACCAAACCTGTTCATAATGCCGAATTTGACATCTACCAACAGGCTATCGGAGTGGGTGTGAAAGCCCTTTGTGAAATAGCTACGAAGTATTGATTTTCAACGTTAAGGTTTGACAGATAAATATGCTAAAACTATTTGTTTAATGCAATACACTTTGCATTCCAGATAAAATAAACGACCCATGAGTCATTAATATCATTGTGTTATCGTTAAGAAGAGCACTCCATAATTGGAACGTATTTCATGCATCCATCAGCTACTTCTAATAACCTATTAAAGGGTTTCAAATAAAGGGTTTCTTTATTTTTTTGGTTTCCATTTTTTCAGCACTTTGGTACCGATGATTTTAATATCTTCTTTAGGTCTATCACTTCCATCACGTGCTACTGTAGATATTTCATTGACAATTTCTTGCCCTTCCACCACTTGTCCAAACACCGTATACGAACCATCTAAATGCGGGGTACCGCCAATGGTTTTATAGGTATTTCTGGCTTCTTCCGAAAAGGTGACTTTATTATTTGTTTCGATACTTGTTAAATCGGCATCGGTGAATGTTTTGCCTACCACAATATAAAACTGGCAACCACTGGATGCCTTTTCAGGATTATTGTCACGTGCTGCTGCCAAGGCTCCTTGCTTATGATAATAGGTAGGTAACATAAATTCGGCTGGTATTTTATACCCAATATCACCGTTACCTAACATTTGACCCACCAATGCATTTTTACTTGCGGGGTCGCCACCTTGTATCATAAATTGCGGTATCACACGATGAAACAACACACTGTCGTAAAAATTCTCTTTTGCTAATTTTAAGAAATTTTCAGCATGTTGGGGCACATCGGCATATAACTCTACGGTAATGTTTCCTTTGTTGGTTTTAATTTCAACAAAACTATTTTTCGATTTTTTGGCAAAAGATGCTGTTACGGCTGTAGTGAGTATCAGCATGAAGATTAGTTTTTTCATCTCGTAAAAATATAAAACAATTTTTAAAAAATCACTTCAAATTATTTTTTTCACCTATGAATGCTTAAAAAGTATGTATTGCGATCATGCCTCTTATTACAATACTTTAATTCAACAAAACAAATTTTACATAATAGATGTATTATCTGGTTTAAAGAAAAACTTTATAATGCCTACACACATTGCATTTCAGCAAAAAGAAAATAGCCTGTATTAAATTTTTGGTTGGCATATACACTATTGATTCATTAAAACACCTCAATTTTAAGGGCGTATCATGTACATTTGCAAGCATAACATGAAGCCGTAGACTGTATGAATGTTTTTTTTGGATTAGATCAATTACCCAAATTTCACCACGCTGTTGTTACCATTGGCACTTTTGACGGTGTGCATTTGGGGCATCAGGTAATCTTAGAAAGTTTGAAACAACGGGCAACTAGTATACAAGGTGAAACCGTGATTATTACTTTTGAGCCTCACCCACGATTTGTGATTAGTCCCAATCAACAAGCTATATCATTGTTAAATACATTAGATGAAAAAATTGAAAATTTGCGGATTGCAGGTATTGACAATGTAGTGATTGTGGAATTTACCAAGGCCTTTGCTGCATTAGAAGCAACGGATTATATCAAACATTTTCTGGTTGAAAAATTTAATCCACACACCATCATCATCGGTTACGATCATCAATTTGGCAAAAACAGACAAGGGAATTTTCAACTATTAGAATCAATGAAACATACCTATCATTTTGCATTAGAAGAAATACCGATGCAACTGATTGCCCAAAACAAAATATCATCTACCCAAATACGCGAAGCCCTTCAATGTGGTGATGTACGCAAAGCGGCCCTTTATTTAGGTAAAAAATATTCGATACAAGGCACTGTCATTGAAGGCAGAAAGCAAGGTCGTACCCTTGGCTACCCAACTGCCAATTTACATATTGAAGAACCTTTTAAACTGATACCCGCTCAGGGAGTGTATGCTGTGTATGCATCTGTGGGTGAACAATTGTTTAAAGGTATGCTAAACATTGGCACCAATCCTACCTTTACAGATCATAATCAGGTGCATATTGAAGTACATATATTTAACTTTGATCAAAACATTTATGGAGAAAAAGTAAAGTTGATATTTGTAGAAAAAATGCGTGATGAAATAAAATTTGAGTCCTTAGCGCAACTCATCGAAGCTTTAGATGCCGACAAGCAACATGCCTTGAACCTCTTACAAAATGATTGATTTTAGGCTATTTTGTAAAAAAAAAGCCACTTTGTACATTCATTTTGCCCTGAATGTTTTATATTTCATTTTATAGACTTATATTTGGTTCTGAAAAAAAATTCATACAATTTATGAAAGCGATAATTTTTGCGTTTGTTGGTATAATAACTGCTGCTGGGTTTTGTTCATGTAATAAAGATTTTACTTGTCGTTGTACTTTTGCAGATACCACCAGAAATTTTGATATCAAGATAGAAAAAGTGCGCAAAAACGATGCTAAAGTATTATGTACCGACTATGGCCAATTTGTTGGTAATTGTGTGTTGCAATAATCAATAGTTATATTTTTCTTTCCACCTCAGCTTTAGAAAATTTCTTATTTCTGCTTCTTTGCTATTATTACCTGGTTGATAAAGGGTAGTACCGCTAATGGCTTCGGGCAATAATTCCTGTCCCGCAAAATTAAGCGACTCATGATGGTCATACTGATATCCTTTACCATATTGTAAATTTTTCATCAATGAGGTAGGCGCATTGCGTATATGAAGGGGCACTGGTAGGTCACCATGACTTTTGACCCATGCCAAGGCAGTTTCTATTGCCATATAACTCGCATTGCTTTTCACCGAAGTAGCCAAATAAATTGCACATTGCGATAAGATAATACGTGCTTCAGGATACCCAATTTTGTTGACCGACTCAAAGGTAGCATTTGCCAATAATAATGCATTGGGGTTTGCATTGCCGATATCTTCACTGGCAAAAATGATCATACGGCGTGCGATAAATTTAACATCTTCGCCACCGGCTATCATACGTGCCAACCAATACACGGCAGCATTCGGATCGCTACCTCGCATGCTTTTGATAAAGGCTGAAATGATATCGTAATGTTGTTCACCATTTTTATCATACAAAGCAATATTGTTTTGGGCTATGAGCATCACCCGCTCGTTGGTGATGGTGATTTCATTTTCATTGGATAGATTATTTACCACAAGCTCTAACAGATTGAGTAGTTTACGCGCATCGCCTCCAGACAATTGTATGAGGGCTTGTTCTTCCTCTATCGTAATATTCATTGTTTGCAATACCACATCGACTTGTAAGGCATGGTGTAGCAATTGACTTAAATCATCTGTTGTCAGCGATTTGAGTATATACACCTGGCAACGGCTAAGCAAGGCACTGTTGACTTCAAACGATGGATTTTCTGTGGTGGCACCTATCAGGGTAATAATGCCTTTTTCCACAGCATAAAGCAAAGCATCTTGTTGTCCTTTATTGAATCGATGTATTTCATCAATAAACAAAATAACTTCTTGTTCTGTGCTTGCTTTCTCAATCACCGCACGTACATCTTTTACCCCACTACTGATGGCACTTAAGGTATAAAAGGGCCTGTCTAGACTGTGTGCGATGATATTGGCAATGGTGGTTTTGCCCACCCCTGGTGGCCCCCACAATATCATGGAAGGAACTTTATTGATTTCAAGGGCTTTTTGAAGCATACTTCCCTGAGCAGTTAGATGCTGTTGACCAATGAGTTGCGATAATGTGACGGGACGTAGTCTTTCGGCTAATGGTAGCGACATCAATAATTATTTTTAATAAAGATAAGATATTTTTTAATGGCATGCACAATACCTTCTATACAAAATAGCGCATGTATTTTTTTTATACAAACATTCAATATAATGGCCTCTTATATGTATTTATTAATAGCTTTTAACATCCTTTCAATCTAGTTCTATATATAAAATAATGGCATCCTGTATAAACCATAGGTGTAATACTTTAAACGCAATGGCGATAAAATATTTGCTACAATAACGATATTAAACATGCTGTTGCCATTTTTCTTTTTATTTTTACCTCATGCCCATATTATCCGCCGATTACTTATTTGATGGTGAAACCTATTTACCAAGCAATACCGTTTTGCAAGTCTCTGATAAGGGGGTCATTGAAGCTATTTTTCAAACAGATAACAAGACTGATGTTGAGGTGTATGAAGGACTATTGATGCCCGGTATGATCAATGCGCATTGCCATTTAGAGCTTTCTCATATGCAAAATCAAATATCAGAAGGTAAAGGACTTGTTGCATTTTTGCTTGGTATATTAGCTCAGCGTACACTTATGCGTGCCGATGATATACTAACTGCCATTGCAAAGGCTGAAGCATCCATGTTGGCCAATGGTATTGTGGCAGTGGGTGATATCAGCAATACCCTCGATACCCTTCCCCAAAAGGCCAGGCAACAGTTACATTATCAAACCTTTGTGGAGTGTTTGGGACTCAAAGAAGAAAAAGCGATGGATATTTTTTTACAAGCAAAAAAAATGCAATCGCAGTTTGCCCTTTATGGTAACAGCAGCCTTGCCTTGCATGCACCTTATACCTTAAGTCATCGATTGATAAAACTGGTAAATGAAGATGGCAAGGGACAAGTGACCACCATACATAATCAAGAGTGTGAAGCTGAAAATGAATTGTTTATGCATAGAACCGGTGATTTTTTATCCCTATTTGAAGCTGTGCATTTTAATATCAACGATTTCATCACTGCACAGAAAAATTCTTTGCAAACTTATTTGCCACTGATGGAGCAAGCACAACCTTTAATATTAGTACACAATACAGTAACTACCACAGAGGATATTGCATTTGCACAAGCTACTGGCAAGCAACTCTATTGGTGTTTATGCCCAAATGCCAATCTATACATCGAAGGTCGATTACCCAATATACCTCTCATGTTACAAGCTGGATGCACCCTTGTATTAGGCACAGATAGTTTGGCTTCAAATCACAGTTTAAGTATTTGGGATGAAATAAAAACGATACGAACACACTACCCTGAAATAGCCCTTGAAACAATGCTTCAATGGGCCTGTATCAATGGAGCTCAGGCACTGGGTATGGATGCATCTCTCGGACGATTTGCCATTGGCAAACAACCAGGAGTCGTTTATATCCCCGATTTTCATCATGCGAATTCCACCCCTTGTAAATTGTATTAATACCTTCAAACCACTGGCAAATGACCTGTTTAGGATCATCAACATGAAAGATACATTGCATGTGTTTGTCATGATTATAAATGTATTTGGTATTCCTTATACAACTTTAGTACTTTTACCTATTATTCAAGGTTGTAATACCAACAACACATTAAAGATAGTCCTTTTGATATTAGCTTAAATGCATAGTGTGTAGGCGTTATACAGATATTTTTAATCTACCTTTTAAATACTTTTGGTATAAGCCCTTTTGAGGATAAACTAAAACACAAAAAAAGCTGCAGTTAAAAGATAGAAACCATTCAACAGATAAATCAGAATTATGGAGAACAAACAAGAAAAAAGAAAATGCTTAAAAATAAATATATCCCCACCGCCGAATTTTATAGCCAAATCATTGACAGCTTACAAGATTATTCCATTTTTACCCTCGATAATGATTTTATTATCAATAGCTGGAGTTCTGGTTCTACTAAAATTTTTGGATACGAAACAGATGAAGTGATAGGGGAACCATTCGATATTATTTTTACGGAACAAGATTTAAGCACTGGTATTCCAAAGCGAGAAATTGAAGTTGCATTAAAAGAAGGCAGAGCCACTGACAATAGGTGGCATATCACAAAAGATAAAAACCTATTTTATGCCTATGGTTTGGTGTTTCCACTCATAGGTATGGAAGGTGAGATGCTGGGTTATGTAAAAATATTACGTGACTTAACAGAGCGCAAGCAATCAGAAGATGCTATCAGAAATTATATCAAAGAGTTGGAAGAATTAAATACCCACAAAGAGAGTGTGTTGGCTATATTATCGCACGATTTGAGAAGTCCACTTTCCTCTATTATTGGCACCACAAAGTATTTAAAAGATAATCATCAGAAAATGAAACCAGAGGCTGTGCAGGAAATGCTTGACCTGCTGTATAAATCATCAAATGATGAGCTGGTGATGTTAGATTATTTAGTAGAATGGGCAAGAATCAAATATGCTTCAGACACCTTTTCTCCATCAAAAATAAAACTCACCGATTATATCAACAAAGTATTTGATACTTTAAATGAATCAGCTTCTATCAATACCATCAATCTTCATCATGAAATACAAGAAGATACTGCCGTATTTGCCGATGGAAAAATGCTCATATCCATCATTCAAAATATAGTATCAAATGCCATCAGGCATACAGAAAAGGGAGGAGACATCACCGTGTCGGCTAAAACGCAAGATGATAAAATCATTGTGCAGGTAAAAGATACGGGAATTGGCATGTCAAAAGAAATCCTTGACAAACTTTTTACCCCACAAATGAAAACACTTTCTGAAACAAGAAAAAAGAATAAAGGTGCGGGTATTGGCTTATTACTGGTGAAAGGTTTTTTAGAAAAAAATGGCGGCGAAATATGGGTTGAAAGTATAGAAGGTGAAGGCTCTAGTTTTTATTTTACCTTACCTATCGAAAAACCCATTTACAAAATAGGCAGCTCAGACGAAATCATGTTTGACGAAAGTGCTTAAGTTTTTTTAGCTTAAATACTTTGCCACGATGGGCACTCTTCTACCCACACCAAATGCTTTGGGAGAAACCCTGATGATGGGGCAAAATTGGTTTCGTTTATACTCATTCATATTCACCAGTTTCATGGTGCGGTTTACAATATCGGCTTCAAAACCCATGTTGATAATATCGCGGGGGCCTTGTCGGCGTTCAATATACTGATAAAGGATGGCATCGAGCATGCGATAATCAGGTAAGGAGTCGCTGTCTTTCTGATTAGGACGTAACTCCGCACTTGGGGCTTTGTCAATAATATGTTGAGGAATGATTTCAGCATCCCGATTAATATATTTAGCCAATGCATAAACCTGCATTTTATATACATCTCCCAAAACGGCGATACCACCTGCCATATCACCATACAAGGTACCATAACCTGTAGCACATTCACTTTTGTTTGTGGTATTGAGTAATATAAGATTAAACTTATTGGCAATGGCCATCAACAAATTGCCTCTTGTACGGGCTTGTATATTTTCTTCGGCTACATTAAAAGGCAAGTCTTGATAAATGGGTTGTAAGGCCGTCATAAAGGCATCAAATATGGGTTTGATAGGGATGGTGTCGTATGGATTTTGCAAATTTTTTGACAATTGTTCTGCATCACTTACTGAATGATCGGTTGAAAATTGGGAAGGTAATAATATTGCCCTCACATTTTCGGCCCCCAATGCCTTGCAAGCCAGCGCCAGGGTAACAGCCGAATCGATACCCCCACTCGACCCTAAGATGGCTTTTGAAAATCCCATTTTGGCAAAATAATCTTTGATACCCATCACAATGGCATCATGAATTAAGGGAATGTTTAAGGTATGGTCATACATTAAAGGATTAAGTTCCTGACTTGGCAAATCGGCCGCATTACTTATTATTGGCATTTCAATATTTCCATCATCCTGTATAACAACACTGATTAAATCTTCCTCAAAATATTTACCTTCAGCTATCAGATTGGCATGTTGATCAAAAATGAAGGACCCACCATCAAACACAATTTCAGTTTGTGAACCCACCGCATTGCAATACAATAAAGGCAGTTTGTATTTGTTGACATTTGCTTTGATAATGGCTTTGCGATCATCTACATGAGTATAATCAAAGGGCGAAGCACTGAGGTTAATCATGATGTCGGGTGATTGTTTGATGAGTTCATCCATCGGGCAAATTCTATACAATGGGTTATCGCCCAAATTCCATATATCTTCACAAATAGTAACCGCCAGTTTTTTGCCTTTAAACGTCATCACATGCCATTGAAAAGCGGGTTCGAAATAACGATATTCATCAAAAACATCGTAGGTGGGCAAAAGGGTTTTATGCACCACATCTTGTATTTGCTGATTATATAATAAGTAGGCACTATTAAACAAATCTTTGCCTTCAGGCACTTCGTTGTATGAAGGACAGCCAAGCAATACCCCAATGGTATCGGCATGTAAAGCAATCTTGTTGACACTATCATGACAACGTTGTATAAAATCTTTAAATTCTAAAAAATCGCGGGGAGGATAACCACAAATACTTAATTCGGAAAATACAATTAAATCGGCCTCTTGCATTTTTGCCTCCGTGATGGCTGCAATGATTTTTTCGGTGTTATGTTCAAAATGACCAATATGATAATTTTGTTGTGCCAATACTATTTTCATACCCCAAAAGTAATACCAAATCTAATGATTATCTATTCTAAAATCATATTGGATTGATGTCTGATTACATTGATATAAAATGATAATGATATGACCCAAGGTGTAGTACATGTAAAAAATACTCAGTCACCTATGTCAATAGTTTTCCTTTTGTAAATATTTGGCATTATGCCTCTCCCTGACTCATTTCAGCAAAGTACTTATGAAAATAAGGAATGGTTTCTATCCCTTTGTAAAAATTCACTACATCAAATTTTTCGTTGGGTGAATGAATATTGTCATTGTCTAAACCAAAACCCATGAGGACTGTTTTAAGACCTAAGGTTTTTTCAAACAAAGCAATAATAGGAATACTACCTCCCCCACGTGTTGGAATCGGTTTTTTGCCAAAGGTGGTTTCCAGGGCTTTTTCAGCAGCTTTGTAGGCTATTGAATCGGTTGGTGTCACTACAGGTTCGCCACCATGATGTTCGGTAACTTTAACGCTAACATAGTCAGGGGCAATTTTATTAAAATGGGCTGTAAAGAGCTCTGCAATTTTGTGTGAGTTTTGATTAGGCACTAAACGCATCGATATCTTAGCAAATGCTTTGGAAGGCAATACTGTTTTGGCTCCTTCACCAATATAACCACCCCAAATACCATTGAGTTCCAAGGTTGGTCTTACCCCAGTTCTTTCGAGGGTGGTATAACCTGTTTCGCCCCATACATTTTTAATTCCCAATTCAGATTGATATTCTGCCAAATCAAATGGAGCAGCATTGAGGGCAATTCTGTCTTCATTGCTCAATTCCTGTACATCGTCATAAAAACCTTCAACCGTTATATGGTTGTTTTCATCATGCATCGAAGCGATCATTTTACTTAATACGGTAATAGGATTTGCGACAGCCCCTCCATAAACGCCACTATGTAAATCGCGGTTAGGACCTGTGACTTCCACTTCCATATATGCCAGTCCACGAAGACCTGTTTCGATACTTGGATGTTCCATACTAATCATTGAGGTATCACTAACCAGTACAATATCGGCTTTGAGTTTTTCTTTATTGTCTTCTAAAAATTTACCAAGATTTGTGCTACCCACTTCTTCCTCACCTTCTATGATAAATTTCACATTACAAGCCATACTTTGGGTTGCATGCATACTTTCGAGGGCTTTTACATGCATAAACATTTGACCTTTATCATCACATGCACCACGAGCATATATTTTGCCGTCTACTACTACTGGCTCAAAGGGGCCACTTGTCCATAAGTCTAATGGGTCGGGTGGTTGCACATCATAATGTCCGTACGTTAATATCGTAGGCAATGAAGGATTGATGATTTTTTCGGCATATACGATTGGGTGACCAGCTGTAAGGCATACCTCTGCAATATCGCAACCTGCTTTTAATAATGATTCTTTTACAGCTTCGGCACAAGCAGCAGTATCGTTGTTTTTTGTAGAGTCGGCACTTACCGAAGGGATGCGTAAAAGGTCGAACAATTCGTTTAAAAAACGTTCTTGTTGTTCTACTTGATAGTGGGTGCAGTTTTGCATATATGGTGTCATTTTTGGAGTGCAAAGATAATACGATAAATCTGATTGAGGCTTTAAATTCAAATGATAAAATATGCTGAACTTATTTTTATACTGATCCCTTAAAGTGACTTGCTGTTTAAAAAATACAATATTTCATTGATTATTATCAAATAGCTGATTGATAGCTAAAACTTAAGGTATAATATACTCATAATTATATCTATTTAAGAGCTTCAAAAGGGACATAGGGTCATCAGATTGTATGATGTCTACTTGTCTGCTTAGCGTCTCTTTATTTTGCGAATAATTATTGGGTGACCATGCCATCACAAGTAACCCTTTTTGATGCGCAAGAGGCACTTGAGCACCTAAAGAATTGATAGAAGCCGATATACCTGCAAAATGATTATTGTAAGCATCCTCAATAGACTGCAGTGATAAATCGGCACTCAAAAATAATTTGTTGGTCAAGCCAAGGCTTTGGGCCTGCAACAATAAATTGATATCACCTTCTATCATCACATGTTCACTCATTTGGTATTTGATGCATAATCGTTGGATAGCTCTTAAAAATTGTTTTTGGTACAATTGAAAATCTGGGGCAGCCCCGTCAATTTTGCTATCAAAAGAAAAATACATATTTGTTAAATTGGGTATTTGACTAAATAGGTTTTCTACTGAATTGACAAATACATTATTATGAAGAGAATAATATTTGCATTGTTTCACCTCTTCCCAGTTTT
Source organism: Bacteroidota bacterium (assembly GCA_016711825.1). Classification (GTDB taxonomy): domain Bacteria; phylum Bacteroidota; class Bacteroidia; order Chitinophagales; family Chitinophagaceae; genus OLB11. Next base: position 75,356 of record JADJSG010000006.1, read on the forward strand.
GTTGGTAAATGCTGCCATTACAGGTTGTCATGGGACTCAAGTTGTAATCATGAAAAAGTACCAATACGGAATCTTTTGTCAATTGAATGTCCATTTCGCTGCCATCTGCACCTATCCCCAATACCGGGAGTATAGCATCTAAGGTATTGTGTGGTTTGTAATATCCTGTACCCATACCCCTATGTCCTAATATCATTACTTTGCTACCAGTATAGGTATCGTCGCTCAAGGAGGCTTCTTTATTACATGCAGTAAATAGTAAACCAATTGATATTACCACATAGATAAATGCATTTTTACCAAGCATAGGCTATTTTTAATTGAGTGACCCACCAAAATTGGTTATGAATATCAGTCCAATGGGCATTATGCGATTGTATTATAGCGACATTCTTTTCTGAAATCCCTTTCCATATCCGCATAAAAAAATGCGAACTTAGTTCTACAAAAAAGTGTTTAGTGATTAAATATCTTGCGCTCAAAGAAGGCCCCATACCTATTTTTGCTTGATATATTTTTTGAAATGACTGTTCGTTGGTTTGTGAATTGAAATCATTTATTTTTTTTTGGTAAAAACTCAAATCTACGCCCCCACCTGCAAACCATTTCAAAGGCTTCAACCAATGTGGCTGGTAAATAAGGGTATAGTAGGCTGGCGTAAGATGAAAACCTGTGATAAGCACTTTTTGCTCAATTGAATAAAGCCCTTGTTGCTGATTAAAAAAATCATAGTATTTGATAAAAGAATAATGATCGTACATCCCTATATCAATATTCCAATTCAGGATAGACTGCTGAGTGATTTTTTTTTCATATTGCAGACCAACTCGAAGCTGCTTACGATTATCAAAAATAGTAAAATAAGAGGCGGCCAAATCGAGTTTAATGGCCTGATTTATCGAAGTATCAATAGATTTTCGAGCAGCCATTGCATGTGCATTTATCAAAAAGAAAGCACAAACAACATGAAAAAAAAAGAGACTCCCAATAACATAACTTCTTTGTGGAGAGCATATCGACTCAATAAGCCTGCATAGGTTTGTGTAAAAGATATGTATTAAGAAGTTCATAAAATAAATAGAATCACATTATACCCTAATCGCAAATACACTCCCCCATCATGATAAAGGACTGACTATTTAGAGAAACTGTTGGCCATTTGTATGGCTTTGTCTTCATACCCAGGACCGTATACGATAATTGTATAAAAATTAGTAGGACTTGCAGGATCTAACAATCCTTCAATAATCATCGACACCCCATCTTTTGTAATCATGGCATAACAACCTTGAAAACCATTGAGTTCTAAATCGTGAATAGTACCTGTTTCAGCAGCTGAAAAACCCATTTCTTTGCAAAGGTCTTTTATCGACTTTTTTAATGTGGCTTTGGTCAATGACGCATCTTTCCAAGGTATAATTGACAAATGCAGTAAATCGTTTGACAGTTTAGCCGTAAATTCATCTGCATTGTTGGTTTGTACTTTAAAAGTTGATGGAGCCGAAAACTTAACACCATAAGTATCCCAATCCCAATCTGTAAAACTTTGGGCAGAAAGATTGATGCTTGAAAAGGCCATCAATGCAATAAATAGTAAAAAAGAAATGTTTTTCATATGAAGATTTGTTTTATAATTTAACTGTAAATATAATGCTAATTTTAAAAGTGGTAAGATTAATTTCATCGTCACCCCTAGTATGAAGCAAGCCCAATTTGGGATTCAATGAAGGTCATCGTTTATTGATGCTATGGTTGGTGAAGCATTCGTATTTTGCTATATTTGTTTAAAAATAACTGATGGCAAGAACAAGTACTTATCTCAATTTCCCTCGCAATACGGAGGCTGCATTTCTTTTTTACCAATCTGTGTTTGGAGGCGAATTTGGCAATGATGGCATTGCGCGTTTTTGCGACATCCCTGTTACACCTGATATGCCACCATTAGCCGCTGAAGATCAACAACTCATTATGCATGTCGAATTAGTGATAGTAGGTGGTCATGTACTAATGGGTACTGATGCTCCTGAGTCTATGGGTTTTAAAGTTGCATTTGGCAATAATGTGCATATTAATTTAGAACCCGATACCAAAGCAGAAACGAAAGCATTGTTTGATCAATTATCAGCTGGGGGTGTTGTGACAATGCCATTGCAAGTTATGTTTTGGGGTGCTTATTATGGAAGTTGCACCGACAAGTTTGGGGTTCACTGGATGTTTAATTGTACAGGCGAATAAGCAATGCCATGTTGATTAAGTTCACACTGAATGATAGACTCTTTAAAAAAATAAAATATTATCATTGCGCTGGCATTAATCATCTTCATAAATTTTCATTTTATAGACAAACAGGCAACCAATGAGCGCTGGAATAATCAGATTGATTAGCCATAGCATCAACGATGATGATACCACACCCAATTCATTTGTGGTTAAAGGTTGTAAAAAAAACCAAGCAATTCCTCCCCGCACCCCTATTTCGGCCACTGCAATGGTAGGAACCACAGCCATCGCCCAATAAATAACCCAAATGGTAAATATTACTTCTTGTAAAGGGGCATACACCATCATAATACGAAGGAGTAAAGTAAATTGCAGGGTATATATAAAATACCTTAAGAACGATAACAACAATATTCGAATTAATTGTGTTTGATCAAATCGCCTTACAATCTCAAGATAAACTCTTATTTTTTTTAAAAAAGTAATATTGTTGGTCCATTCTATGATTTTGTATAAATGAAAATAAAAATAAATGAGACCAGCACAAACCAAAACACTACTCAACAATAATACATTTAACCAAGTGCTTGGTTTGATAAATACAATATAATATACCAAACCAAGCAAGCCCAAAAAACCTGTCACTATTAGTTGTGCAAAACTACCAATGATTGTTACCGTCACCCCTTGTATTTTGTTGACATTTTTCAAATACAATATCCGGCCCATATATTCCCCTATTCGGTTAGGTGTCATCACAGATACTGCAACACCTGTAAGCACAGATTGCAATGATCTAAGTAAAGAAAATTCTTCCGTCCCTTTCAATAACAAACGCCATTTACCGGCCTCTATAGTCCAATTGACCAACATGAGTAATACCACTGTTACAAGCAATAGTATTTTTTCGGTATTCCACTCAGTATATAAGTTGTAAAGCGTAGATTTGAGGTTCTTTTGATGCTGCATTTGATTGTACAGCGAATACGCAATCCACAAAAACAAGCAAACTCCAATGACACTCTTGAAGATTAATTTTATATTTTTGTTTTTTAGCACCCTGTAAAAATAATAAGCTTGCATCGCAAATCAGAAATAATTTTAGGAATTGACCCTGGCACCATCGTCATGGGATATGGGATTGTAAAAATTGAAAAAAACAAACCCGAACTCTTAGAAATGGGCGTGCTCAAACTTTCGAAATACAAAGATGCAAATCAGCGATTACAGATTATTTATAATAAAATTACAGAATTGCATAAAGCGTTTTTACCCACCCAATTTGCTATTGAAGCGCCTTTTTTTGGCAAAAACGTACAAAGTATGCTCAAACTGGGCAGGGCCCAAGGGGTAGCTATAGCCTCAGCCATGCAGCATGGATTGAGTGCTCAAGAATATTCGCCTAAAAAAATAAAACAATCAATCACTGGTAATGGCAACGCGAGTAAAGAGCAGGTTTGGAAAATGCTACAGCAGATTTTAAAGTTTGAGGATAAACCTGAATTTTTGGATGCTACAGATGCAGTCGCTGTAGCCCTTTGTCATTTTTACCAAGCGATGCAATTTAATACCAAAGGCATTGAAAACAACAATTGGGAAAGTTTTTTAAAGAATAATGCCCACAGAATTAAAAAATAAGTATTTTTAACATCATTCTGATTGATCCATGAGCAATAAAACCCTTCGCGTTATTTTTATTTTGTCAGTGGTATGTACCATCCTGATGATAGCAACGCAGTTTTTTTGGATTAAAAAAGCATATGAACTTGAAAAAAATATTTTCAATACCAAAGTAACGGATGCGCTCAAAACGGTGGCTGTTCATATCTTAAAAATGAATAACAACAACAGTCAGGTGGATAGTATTGTAACCCAGTTAGACGATAATTATTATACCGTGCGTGTGAACGATAAAATTGACTCTACCGTATTGGAAACCCTTTTAAAAAGAGAACTTTTACATAAAGAAATCAAAACCGATTTTATTATTTATGTGTATGATTGTGAAAGTGAAAATGTAAAATTTAAAAAATATATCAGTCTGAATAGCTCAGAAAAAGATGAAAACTTTGTACCCATCAATTTTCCAAAAAATTTAAAAGAGAACAATTATTTCGCGGTTCATTTTCCAAACCTAGACCGGTTTTTAAATAAGGAGATGATCAACTGGGGATTTTCGAGTATCGTACTCTTTTTATTTTTAGTGATACTGGCCTATGCCATCTTTACCATATTTAGGCAAAAAAGGCTGAGTGAAATTCAAAAAGATTTTGTCAATAATATGACCCACGAGTTTAAAACCCCATTGGCCACCATTAAAATTTCGTCAGAAGTATTAAAAAACCCCAACATCATCAATAACCCTGATCGATTGCTTAATTATGCTACCATTATCAATAATGAAACCATACATCTGACACATCAGGTAGAGCGTGTATTGCAAATGGCCAAAAGCGGTAAAGATGTGATATCGCTTAACAAAGAAATGGTAGAGCTTGAGCCACTTTTACAAGATATTATCGACAAAACCTATAAACCTTTGCTTCGTTCACGGGGAGGTGATATCAAAGTCAATATGCTGACCAATCCGATTACTTTTGAAGTAGACAAATTGCATATTAAAAATGTGATTGGCAATATTTTAGACAATGCTATCAAATATTGTAAAAACAAACCATCTATCTTGATTACTTGTAAAGAAGAAAAAGACATGATCAGTATTTCGATCAAGGATAATGGTATAGGAATCTCTAAAATGAATTTACCCCATGTGTTTGATAAATTTTATCGTATTCCAACGGGTAATTTGCATGATGTAAAAGGCTTTGGTTTGGGACTAAATTATGTAAAGCTCATTTGTAAACAACATGGTGGAGATATAAAAGTTTATAGCGAACTTGAAAAAGGTTCAGAATTTTGTATATTTATACCGAAAAAATTTAAACGCTAAAATAATATGCCACAAAAAACACGAATTCTACTGGTAGAAGATGATGCCTCACTTGGATATGTCATCAAGGACAGTCTTGAAGAACGTGGGTTTGAAGTAACCCATGCAACGGATGGCAATGCCGGTTGGCAACAGTTTTCTAAAAACTTTTATGACCTTTGTTTGCTCGATGTAATGATGCCACAAAAAGACGGATTTACCCTTGCCGCGCAAATCAGAAGAAAAAATACACATATACCCATCCTTTTTATTACTGCTAAAAGTTTACAAGAAGATAAAATTGCGGGTTTTAAAGCAGGTGGTGATGATTATATCACCAAGCCATTTAGTATGGAAGAACTGATGCTGAGAATTGAGGTGTTTTTAAAACGTACTAAAGGTCCTGATGCGGACGAACTGATTTTTCAAATTGGGAAAACAGTGTTTGACTTCCCTAATTTAACGGTATTGGGTCCCAATACTGATTTACGATTAACACAGAAAGAAGCTGATTTATTACGATTCTTTTGTTTAAATCCAAATCGTGTGGTAAAGCGCGATGAAGTGCTCACCAAAGTATGGGGCAAAGACGATTATTTTTTAGGTAGAAGTATGGATGTATTTATTACAAAAATCAGAAAATACCTAAAAGAAGAGCACGACATAGAAATACAAACGATTCATGGTGTCGGGTTCCGATTTATTAATCCCACAGCTAAAGCGCCTGAAGAATAGTTTCTTGCAGTTGTTTTAATGTGTCCATCGATAAGGTCAATTTAGTTCGTGTAAAATTTAAATCATCGGCTGTTTGAATCGGCACAAGATGAATATGTGCATGAGGCACTTCAAGCCCGATGACACTGATACCGCAACGTTGACAATCCATTGTTTTTTCGAGTGCTTTTGCGATAGGTTTTGCAAAAACAAGTGCTTCTGAAAGTAACTGATCAGACAAGTCAAATATTTTATCTACTTGTACTTTAGGCACTACTAAGGTATGCCCTAATGCGATTGGGTTAATATCAAGAAAAGCGATAAAATGTTCGTCTTCTTTGATTTTGAAACAAGGAATGCTTCCATCGATGATTTTTGTAAAAATACTTTCCATCCTTACACAGAAATATGTTCCACTTTAAATTTCATGAGTCCGCCTGGTGTGGTCACTTCTACTACTTCGGCCACTTTTTTACCCAATAAACCTTTACCAATAGGTGAAGAAACCGAAATTTTACCTAGTTTGATATCTGCTTCATTTTCTGAAACTATTTGATATTCAATAGACTTTTTCGTTTTCATATTCAATATTTTTACTTTGCTCAAAACGGTCACTTTACTTGTATCTATGTCTTTGATATCGATTACTCTTGCATTTACCACAGCATTTTCTAATATTGATATTTTTGCTTCGTGATGACCTTGTGCTTCTTTAGCCGCATCATATTCAGCATTTTCTTTCAAGTCTCCTTTTTCTCTTGCTTCTGCAATGGCTTTTGCTATTTCAGATCTGCCGGCTGATTTTAACTGATTTAATTCAGCAATCATTTGATCTAATGTTTCTTTAGTGACATATGTGATACTGCTCATCGTAAAAAAAGTTTTATGGTTTGTTATTAAAAATAATCAACGCTTTCGTGGAAGAAAGCGTTGATAAATGCAAAAATATAAAATTATTTAATGATTTCCTATTCAGATTTCGCGTTGCCTAAATTAATTCTAAGGCCTATAACATGCACACCATTTGCAATACGTGTGGGTTTGTATCCATAATCAATAGAAAGTTTTGGTGCGTTTTCTTTACTGGAAACTTTCGTTTGTACAGTAACACCTGCACTTAAACCGGTATAAAAAGTAGAATTTTCTTCTTTATCACCAATCTTTGATTCATATCTGTAAGCTGCTCTAAGCATTACTTTTTCCTGGTAAGCATACTCGGCACCAACACCAATCCAATCGCTGTTGTAAGCATTTGATATGAAACTTACCATAGCGCTTAAACGATGTTTAGGCATTGTTTCAACACTTTCAGGACCAGCAGCACCTTTTGGTTCGTCTAAATAAAAATCATACGCAGTAGCAATATTTAATTGAGATGGTAATGAAAATTTTTCAGAACGTGATTGAGTGGTAAGTTCTTTGGCAAAGTCAGGACTTGTACCATTGAAGCTAAATCCATCACCTGAAAAACGGAGGTTAGTTCCAACATTTCTTAAGGTAATACCGATATGAAAATTATCTCTTTTACCATTGGTATATTGTACACCTGCATCAAAACCGAGCGCACTTGCTTTGATATTACTTATGGCTTCATTTACATAGGTTACATTAAGCCCGGCAGTCATATTTTTAGAAAAGGTATGACCTAAGCCTACTGAAAAATTTAGAAAGGTCGGTTTATAATCACCGATACCACCTTCTGGTGAATCTTCAGTAGTAATAGGAATTTCACCAAAGCCAAAGCTCATAATATTTACGCCTAAAACACCCACATCACCCAAATTTTGGGCAATACCTACATTGTTGATACTCATGCCTGTACCTGACAAATAACGTGTATGAGCAACGCCAATCTCTGATTTGGTTGTTTTAGCTAAACCTGCAATATTGCATTTCATAGCTTCAATACCACTAACATTAGCGCAATTAAGACCAAATAAACCACTTGATCGTGCCCAAGGATTCAGCAAAAGTTCTCCAGCACCCGACTGACCACTTCTATCTTTATTACCTGCAAAAGCTGCTGAAGTGATTAATAAGGCGAGTGTTGTATATTTTAATTTCTTAAGTATCATAATTTTATTTATTCTAGTTAGTTATTGGAATATGGATTAAAAACTAATTAAGTCAACAGGTCGCATTGCACCGAACCATTTCAATACAGTTTCGCCTACATCTGGAATATTTACATGTACTAAGTACATACCACTTGCTATTGGAATCCCTTTTTCATTTTTTATATCCCAGTCAACAAAGGTTGTTTTAGTATCATTTTTATTAATTGTTTTTACCAACGCACCGTCTAAAGTATAGATTTTAATGGTTGCTTTTTCAGGCAAATTAATAATTTTTACTTTGTTTTCAACACGGGTCGCTTCGTATTGACTGTATGCATAATAAGGGTTTGGTACTACATGTATTCTTTTAAAGATCTCCTCTTTGTTATTAGAATAAGTATTTTTAGCATCCCCTAATTTTGCTGGTGCAATATCATTGGTAGAGAAAGTGTATAATGGGAATCCATTATTCGCATAAGGTTGTTGTTTGCTCGAATCTGGTACATACTGTGTGTATGGTCGAGTAACACGTATACGAATTCTGGTTTTGGTTGGTATAATACCATCTTTAATACTTGCTAATTGCAATCCATTTCTTAACAAAGGTACACCCACCCACATCATGGTTTTATAAGCATTTCTTAACTCATTATCAGATGTAGAATTGGTATTTTTTCTGATTAATGTTGCAAAAGATGCTCCTTGATCGTATTTGGTTTTTGCAATATAAATGATGTGTTTGCCACCCCATTTAACGTAATCAGTCATACGGGTTGATGTTGGGTTCCAAATCATATCTCTACCGTTGTCAGTAGTATTAGAAGAAGCTTCACCAAAATAGATATTTAATCTTTCACCTGTTTCAATATTAATGGCATAACCAGGGAAATAGCTCATACCTGAATCTGCAGGGTTAGAAGAGTAAATCGGTTTGCCGTTTGCGTCTACTTCTTTATTCCATCCTAGATGCTTACGAATATTGAATTTATAGGCACCACCCTCTGAAATAGGGTTGGTAATACCTTTGCTTTCAGTCATTTCTATCACTGGGCAACGAGTCCATAAACTCTTATCAGCAGTCATTACAATATCAATACTATGTGCAGTATAAATACTGTTATTTCTTCTATCGGCAGCGCTGGTTCCGTACTGTAGACCAAATCCGCAAGCTTCGTCGTTTACATTACTTGCAAAATAATAAGGTGAGAAGGTACCATTCAATACTTTTTCAAAAGTGTTTAATTGATCTAAGTTTTTAATCACTGGATTACCATTCATATCTACTGCATTATCATAATCAACGATATTACATTTATTATCTGCATCGATAAATTCACTGCTGAATTCACTACCTGCTCTAATCCAGTTGTCGTATGATTTACCATCTTCGTCTGCTACTCCAGAAAGCCATTTGTTATTGACATCTTCAAAAGTAATGTCAGAAGAGATTAAACCATTTTCTAAACTTATCGGGTTATCACCAGGTCGTGCTTGTTGTTTTGCACCCAATGAAAGTCCCCAATCAATACCTGTAACGCCTGCTTGTGCGTATTTTCTGAGGTATTTCTCGTTATATTCAGTAATATCTCTACCAGAGTATACGGTATCGTTGGTGCCGATTCTATTAACAAACCAACGTGTACGAGAAGCGATTGCTCCTCTTGAAGAGTCTGCCCTAGGTTCACCATAAGTGCTATCAACAACAAAACGAATTTCATAACTACCTGCTTTGATACTATCAGGGTTTACAACTTGTAAAAATACCGGACCTGCATTGGCTTTGTAAGTTGGTTCAAATGCATGATAATTTGGTGCAGCTAATGCCTCCATTTCTGATTCCTCGGTTAAATCCATTGCAAAACCGCCATTTCCTTTACCTGCTATTCTTTTGATTTGGATTCCTGTACCATAATCAGCATAAGTTTCAGTATACAAATTGTCATGTGCCGGAGTTGGTGTTGCTTTGATTACTTGTATAGGTTGTTTTCTACCATCAGTTCTACTTTCAATGTATTGTATTAATTGGGTAGAATCTGGTTTACTTTTATCAAAATTTCTAAAGTTATTATAACCGTAAGCAATTGCTACATAATAATAGGTTTTATAGTTTACTAAGTTTTTAGCAGTTCCTGTTGCAAATAAATCCTGGGTTAATTGAAATGAATGGGTAATACCCGTATCAGTACCTGTCATCATTAATTTAGGGATATATTGATCAGCAGAGATAGAAGGGTCAATTTCATAATTTAATATTTCTTTGACACCATTTTGTTTATCACATTGAAACGCCAATCGGGCTTTGTCAGTATTGATTGACCCATCTTTTGATTTGATATCAGACAATGCCACAGATTCGTTTTTCAATTGATATACTAAATACCCTTCAAATTTAAATAAGGTATCATTTGACCCATTTTTTAAAGCTCTGTTCGAAACTTCTCTAAATCTGTCTTCAGATAAATTAGTACCATAACCTTCTTCATAGTTATTAGAAGAAAGTAAATTATCTAAATCAAATACTAATTTTCTGTCTAAAGGTTGTATAGTCACTTTAGGCGCGTCAGGTCCTGAAGGTAATTTAAATGAGTTGTCAAATAAATCCTGGGCTTTATCATCACAAACCTGAATTTTTGAAAAACATGCTGATTTACCACCACCAACATTTGGCACCCAAACAGCACCAATAGTAATATTATTTGCTGGAGCACCTGCAACTAAAGGAAAAGGTCCTGCTGAGTGTATAAATCTTCTATCAGCCGGTGTATTGTTACAAGCAGCTTCATTCCAACCACCTTTACATGGATCACCTGTAAAGATAAACTTGGTTGAAGGACCCGCAGCAATAGCGTTACAAGCAGTGGTAAATGGCGTACCATTTTTCCATGTTCCTGTTATAAAACCATAATAATCATCTTTTGAACTTGGATTACCATAGGCTGTATTGTCATTATTGAAATAGGTAAATACCGTCATTTTCAATTCTGTATCTTTTTGTTTGGCTGCATCATAATATTTAGGACCCTGGAAATAGTCAACACCCACCATTGGAATTTCGAATCCATAACCAGTAGCACCTTCATCATAACTATCCCCATTATATAAGATACCTAAACCTCTTGAAGTATCGCAACCTACATAATCATCAAAAGCATAACCCAAATCAGCATCACACCATGTTGCCATGTATGTAGAATCTAAATCTGAGGTACTTGAATTATAAACTTTATAGTTGTAAAAAGTTGCTTCATTCAAACAATCGTTGGTAGAAAAAGCAAATGCCGCTGCGTGAATTTCTAAACCAATGGCTTCAGATTGCGTTTCTGTTTTTGAGTTTCCTTTATCGTTAAAAACCCACCAAATGTATTGGTCACCTAATATCGATGGATAGTCACCATTATGCCAATTGTAACCAGGTTCTCCGTCAATATCAACATATGGAGCCATATCTCTTTTAGGTGCAGGCAATACATTGCTGCTTGAACCTAAAATCTCTGTATTCCCTTTTGCAGGCCATTCTTTAATGATTTGGGGTACTAAATCAATTTTATCGTTGATGATATCTTTGATTTGTTGTTTATCGGTAATACCAGTGGTAAAGCCTCTAAATTTGTTAATATCAGATGCGTTAATTTTCCAAAATTTATCCCAGTCAGCGCAAGTTTGTGAAGACACGCTAAAGCCATTATCTTCATCAAGCGGACCAGACCAATAATCATTACCACTTTGACGATAGGTTTGACCAGCCACCTTTAATTCATTAGATGATTTATCGATTCCTCCTATCCAGATAGACCCTGCAAACAATGCATTTTTATTGCTGTTTTTAGGCACTTCATAGGCAGCACTACCTGTTGGTCTGTCCCACCACATATCGCCACCTGTCATCAAGCGAGCTCTTACATTATTGATATCTAAATCTATTACAGCCGCAGTATTATCGCATCCCGATGCCGTTTTATTTAAGCCGTTCGCAGGTGGTCGTTGCCCAACATTGGGTGCAGCGTATAAGCCTGTACAAACAGCGGTGAAAATAGCTAGTGTTAAAAGTTGTTTTTTCATAAAAAAATTATTTAGCTTATTAAAAGTTAAGTGTAAATCCGACATAAATTCTTCTTGGGTTATTATAATTATTAGGGTTTACTAATCTATAAGTATACAAGTCACTATAAGACTGTGAAAATTGTAAATTCGTTAGCGCTTGTTTACCCTGAGGAGAATTTAAATATCCATCATCATTACCTACCCCTGTATATCTGTAAACAGAAAGTGTGTTTCTTGTGTTCAATAAGTTGGTAATATACGTATATACATTCAAGCCAATAGGTCGTCCGTTTTTAATAACTTCTTTGGTTTCTTTATTTACTTTTTTACCTAAGCTAGTAATAAGGAAATCTTTATCGATACGTGTACTTACTTCAAACTGCCAAGGTAGTCTTGAACCATTGATTGTACCCACAATAGGTGAGCTTTGGAAGTCGCCCCCTACTAATGAAGTAGCTAATGAAGAACGAGTATAAGGCTCACCACTTCTTGCTCTCATCAACAAATTGATCCCTGCATTTTTGAATGGATATTTACCATTAAATTCAGGTCCTTTAAACTGTTCGTTGTATCTATAATCGAGTGTATAGTTTAAAATATGTCTTGAATCAAAATCTAAAGGAAACACACTTCTCAAGTTAGGTTGTCCTGTAGCTAATAATGAAGATTGTGTGGTAGTGCTTGAGCCAGTACCCTCTGCAAATTGTAATGTATATGCCAATTGCATTCTTAATGGACCTGTTCTTCTGTATTCTAAATTAACTTTCACCCCTTTTGTTGAAGAAAAATCTCTGTTCCCAAAAGAAGAATATTGGATTGGGTAAGCCAGGGTGAAATTTTGAATTTGAATTTGATTTTTTCTTTCTCTGTAATAAGCTTCAATGGTCATCCCTGCATTATCTGATATTTTTTGTTGATATCCTAAGGTGTAGTTGATGGCTTTTTCCATTCTCAAATTTGCATTGTTGATGGTTGCTTGTCTTTCAGCTAAAAAGTAATAATCGTCAGGTGTAACAAAGTTATTTGAACTTGGTGTTTGGGTAATCACATCATAGTTACCATAGAATAATGACTCTTCAGATATTGGGAAAGCAAATTGAATACGTGGAGATAAGGTAACTTGTGGTTTATAATCTTCAAACGAATTATTTGGATTAAATGCACTGCCTTTGATACTGTCATTTTTGTTGATCAACCAAGGTTGAATAGGCAAACCACCAGCATAAAGACCAGACAACACGGTAGGATCTGCAATTTCTTTACCAAATGGATCATACCATGTATCTCCTTTTCTATAACCTACAATAGTTGGTTTAGAAGATTGGTTATTATCGATATAAGGTACATACTCATTGTCAAAAGTACTTGGGTCAGGAGCATTTTGGTCATTATTTGTTTTATCGATGGCTACATTATAAGTACCAGCTTTCAAATCTCCATTTTTACGAACGCCGTACAATGAATATGGATCTTTCAATACATTTTGGTTGGCATCATATCTATCTACACGTAAACCGATATTAAAACTTAAATCTTTGTATGAAAATTTATCTAAGATATATCCAAACATATAAATTGGTCTGAATGCACCAATAGGTCTTAAATTATCACCTCTTTCGTCTTTTTTAGTCCAGAAATCGTTAAAGCTTGGTTGAGATTTGGTTTTATTTCCTAAGTAATCATAACCGAAATAAGATACGAAATCATTTCCTCTGTTAAACAAATCATCTGCAGAAAACATATCTAATGAAAATGTTTTGGGGTCATAACGATCGATATCAATTAAGTCTCTGTAACTAACGTCAGCACCGCTACCATATAATTTTGTTCTCAATGATTTATCAAAACGTGATTGGTCGCCAGCTACATAAAGTCTGTTGTAATCGATGGTATCGAAAGGACTAAATTGTACCACACCATTATCTAAATCGTCTTTGGTATATGGTTTACCATCTACCATAAATATTGGGTTTTGTAAGTCAAGATTTTGAATATGTCTGTTGGTAATCAAACGCATCAATGACCATAATCCAGAAGCCCCTAATGAATAGCTTCGGCTGGTACGCTGATCATAACCAAGACCAAATTGTATGTTATGTTTAATAGGATCAATACGTTTGGTATTTTTCATTCCTTGAAGGATGTCTAAAGAGGCATCTAAGTTAAGCGAAACCTGATCGGCATCACTATATGCATAACTACCTATTTGTGCGCCCACCCCAGTCCATAAACTATAAGCTGATTGCGGACCATCGCCATTGCGTAAACCGCCATAAGCTTGTAATTGTGAAAGGTTAGGTACTTGAAATCGTTTGTCAGCATAGATAGCTTTGGTATAATTTTCAAGCAATGGATTAACACCACCTTCATAGAAAGTAACTGAATCACTAAAGTCGCCCACAAATTTAATACCATAATAACCGCCCATGGCAGTATCTAACGTATACCCTGGTCTTCTGTGTGTAGTGAAATTGCCTACATATCCATAATCAAAGGTATTACGTTTGTGTTGCGGATTAGCGCCATCACTATAATCTTTTTGGTAAGTAAATTGAATAGAGTAATAAGCATTTTGAATAGCAGATTTTTTAGCTCCTTCTTTTTCCTGAGAACCACTTTTACCTAAACGTTGGGTTAAACGTAAAAATCCTCTTGCAGAATATCCCTTTGAAATAGAATTGGCTTCAGGTGCAAACAATGAATTGGTAAATGAATAGCCTCTTCCATAGTTGTATGCAAAATAAGAACCCAAGGTTACGTTGATCGCCTCAGTTGGTTGAAAATCAAGTTTACCTAAATAGTTAACACCCCAGCTTTCCCCTTTTTCTCTGGCTTTTATTTTTTCAAAGTCATTCATGGTTACCTGCTCAGAAGCATTCACAAAGTTACCAGTTCCATCAGGGTTTGGTACCAATGGTGTTTCTTGCAATTGTTTGAGTTTGTCTGCTTTTATTCTGTTGTATTTATAATAATAAGGATTATTGTCTTTATCATAAGTGGCAGAAGCATTGATCATAAAACCTAAAACAGGTACTTTGCTACCATCTTTCTTTCTGCTTAACAAAGGACCTGATAAATCAAAGGATACTAAGTTATTACTATACCCTTCTACTGAGCGTTGGGCTTGCAAACTACCCGATAATTCCTTTTGAATACCTCTTGTGGTAATCCCTACGATACCCCCTGTGGCATTACCATATTTAGCACTCATCCCGTTACTCATCAATTCAAGACGATCGATTGAGCTAGGTGGGAAATTTACATTTCTGCCACCACGAATAGGCATACCATCTACAATATATACCGTACCAGAACCTCTATCACCACCGATGCTGATATTATTATCGCCTTGTTTACGTTGATAGGTACCACCTAACATTGAAGTTAAATCGCCTGTACCTAATGTGGGTGCTTTAGCGATATCGCCTTTGGTCATCACATTTGTACCAGGATCTGAAGGATCTACAAGTGGTTTAACGTATCTTGTAGCTCTTACGATTACTGGCCCTTTAGGTGAAGCTGCTGGTCTTTTTTCCATCTCAACATCTACTTTTCTTCTACCGTCATTTCCCAAAGGGATATCACTGATTTCTTCGGTTTTCATCCCTACATAGGTCACTTTAATCATATAAGTACCCGGAGACAAAGGCTTAATGGAGTAGTTACCATTGATATCTGTTTTGGCACCCCCTTTGAGTATTCCCCCTTCATATGCTTGAACTGTAGCATAATCAAGTGCTTGCTTCTTTTCATCAGTGACTCTACCGTAAATTTCACCTGCCACAGATTGTCCAAAACTGAGGTTGGAAGTGAATATAAGTACTGCTATTAATCGTAATGTCTTCATCATGTTTTAAAAAATTAAATTGGCTTGTAAATATATGTTAAAGATACAAATTATGTTAAGGTTAATCTAAAAAAAAAATATTATTTTGTTAATATGTTATTAATTTATGAAGATTTTGGTAAAATAAAATGACAAGTGGTAAAATGCTGTTGTGAATGTCAAAAATGTAACGGTTAAAATTTTAACGAGCTAAATTCACGGCTCGTTTTTCTCTGATGACAGTTACTTTAATTTGGCCTGGATATTGCATTTCTTTTTGAATTTTGTCGGCAATCTCAAATGAAAGTTTATCACTTTCCGCATCGCTGACTTTATCTGCTTCTACTATTACACGTAGTTCACGACCTGCCTGTATAGCATAAGCTTTTTCGACACCTGTATATGACATCGCAAGAGTTTCCAAATCTTTGATACGCTCCAGGTAACTTTGCATGATTTCTCTACGTGCACCCGGACGAGCACCACTCATGGCATCACATGCCTGTATGATAGGAGCTAAGATAAATTTCATTTCCATTTCATCGTGATGGGCGCCAATAGCGTTTACTACAGATGGGTGTTCACCATACTTTTCAGCAAGTTTTGCACCTAAAAGGGCATGTGACAATTCAGTTTCTTCATCAGGTACTTTACCAATATCGTGCAATAAGCCTGCACGTTTTGCCAGTTTAGGATTTAAGCCTAATTCAGCTGCCATGATACCACAAAGGTTGGCAGTTTCGCGGGAGTGCATCAATAAATTTTGACCATACGATGATCGAAAACGCATACGTCCTACCATACGTATCAATTCTTTATGAAGACCATGAACACCTAATTCGATAACCGTACGTTCGCCGATTTCCATGACTTGTTCCTCAATTTGTTTTTTGGTTTTTTCTACCACTTCTTCAATTCTTGCAGGGTGCATACGTCCATCTTGAACGAGTCTTTGCAATGAAAGTCGTGCTATTTCTCTTCTTAATGGATCAAAACTGCTTAAAATGATGGCTTCAGGCGTATCGTCTACTACTAAGTCGACACCTGTAGCTGCTTCTAAAGCACGTATATTTCTACCTTCTCTCCCAATGATTTGACCTTTAATATCGTCACTTTCGAGGTTAAAAACGGTGATTGAATTTTCTATCGCTGTTTCTGCAGCAGTACGTTGTATTGTTTGAATAATAATTTTTTTAGCTTCCTTATTGGCTTTCAACTTAGCTTCTTCCATGATTTCCTGCACATGTTGCATGGCATTGGTTTTGGCTTCATTTTTTATGGCTTCTATCAATTCAGCTTTTGCATCTTCGGCTTTTAGGTTAGCGACCTTTTCAAGACGTTTGATATGCTCATCGTGTTGCTTGTTAAGTTCTTCTTGTTTTTTGCTCACGACTTCAAGCTGTCGGTCAAGGGTTGATTTTTTCAAATCATAATCTTGTACTTGTTTTTGAGCCAGTTGGGTTTTATCGTTGAGTTCTTTTTCTTTTTGTTTGATCCGATTTTCGCCATCATTTATCTTTTGATTGCGTTGCAACACTGTTTTTTCGTGCTCTGATTTAAGTTGTAAAAAATGCTCTTTCGCCTCAAGTAATTTCTTTTCTTTGAGTGTTTCGGCCTGATTTTGGGCGTCTTTGAGTATTCTATCTGACTGTTGTTGTGCTTCTTCTACTAATTTTTGGGTGTTTTTGTTAAATAGTACTTTTCCGATGAATAAGCCTATAAGGAGCGCAGCCACTGCTGCTATGACAGTTATTATTATTGGGTCCATTGTGTTTTTTTAAATGATTCATATTAAAAAATGTGTAAGCTGTTTTGATGCCAACATACAACTTCAACAAATTGTTATCAATTTGCGAAGGTAGTATTTTTTTTAATTTTGCGTTAAATAATTTCTAGAAAAGAAATTGTAAAAACTATATTTGTTGAACGAATGGTACAATCGCAACCTATAGGTATATTTGACTCAGGCATTGGTGGTCTCACCGTTGCACGTTCGCTCAAAGAAGCCCTTCCTTTAGAGCAATTTATCTACTTTGGCGATACAGCACATATGCCTTATGGTGACAAATCGCCCGAAGAGATTCTTCAATATTCTAAGAAAATCGTTGAGTTTTTAATCGCTAACCATGTCAAACTTATTGTAATCGCCTGCAACTCAGCTTCCTCTATTGCAGCCAGTGCATTGAGAAGTGCCTATTGGAAGCAAGTAGAAATTATGGGTGTGATCAGACCGGTGGTAAATGACATTGTAAAAAATAACATCAAAAAAATTGGCATCATAGGTACGCAGGCTACCATTCAGAGTCAGATTTATCCTCATTTGCTGCATGAAGCAGATGCCCAAATTGAAATTTATCAATTGGCAACCCCTTTGTTGGCCCCCATGATAGAAGCGGGCAAGGTCAGCCAGTCTGTTTTGTATCAAACCATGGCTGATTATTTATCAGATAAGCATTTTGAAGACAAAGAAGCCATTTTATTAGCCTGTACCCACTATCCTATAATAAAGGATGAGGTGAATACCTTTTTTAAACATCAAAAACGGATTTTTGACAATGCCGCTCCCCTGGCTTTTGAAGTCAAAAAATATTTAACAGATAAAAATTTACTCGCTACTGTCAAAAAAGGAGCGAATCAATTTTATGTAAGTCGGTATAGCGATACCTTCGAAAAAGCGATTTATACTTTTTATGGTAAACAGTTGGAAGTAAAAGAGGTGCATCTGTAAGCAATTCAATTCGGTCTTTCGTTTTTTTTAAAATTAAAAGTGCCCCGTTGACGAAAAATGAAAACTGATATTATCATCCCATTTAAAATGATTGTAAAAAAGCTATATGAAATAAATTATATTTGTCCCATATAGAGCATTTTATGAGCATAATCCCTTACAAACCCAAAATAGGCATAACCACTGGAGATATTAATGGCATTGGTATAGAACTGATAATAAAATCGCTGAGCGAACATCGATTACTTGAAATATGCACTCCTGTAGTGTTTGCTTCAAACAAAGTACTTAATTTTTATAAAAATATTGTTGGCGAACAAAATATCAAATATGCAGGCACCAAAGACATCAATGCCTTAATGCCCAAAGTCATCAATGTGTTTAACTGCTGGGATGAAGAAGTAGCTATGACGCCGGGTCAACTAACCGAAGTAGGTGGTAAATATGGCATACGTTCGTTGATGGTGGCTACCCAATGTCTTAAAGATGGCGAATTAGATGGATTGATTACAAATCCTATTCATAAAAAAAACTCCCAAACAAATGATTTTCAATATACTGGGCATACGCCCTTTTTGAAAGATAAATTTGGGGTAAAAGATGTAGCCATGATGATGTGTACAGATGAATTAAAAATTGCCTTGCTGACTGAACATATACCAATCGCAGAAGTTGCAAAATATGTAACGGTGGATAATATCATTAATAAAACCAAAATCATCGTAGACAGTTTAATACGTGATTTTGGCAAAGACCGACCCAAAATTGCGGTTTTGTCGCTCAACCCTCATGCAAGCGATGATGGATTAATAGGTAATGAAGAACAACAATTTATTGTACCCGCCATTGAAAAATTAAAAAGTGAAGGGTTGCTGGTATATGGCCCGTATGCAGCGGATGCTTTTTTTGCCCGTCAGCACGACAAGCAATTTGACTGTGTTTTGGCAATGTATCACGATCAGGGATTGATTCCTTTTAAAAGTTTTGACAGAGGTATGGGGGTAAATTATACTGCCGGCTTGCCTGTGGTGCGTACTTCACCTGACCATGGCACTGCTTTTGATATTGCTGGTAAAAACAAAGCAGATCAGACATCCTTTTTGGAAGCCTTGTATCTGTGTATTGACATCCTGAATATGAGAAAAGGGTATACCGAAAACACAAAAAACAAATTGCAAAAAGGCATCAACAAGAATCTTCTTAAAAAAACAAAAGAAGATATAGAGGAATAAAGCTACTTGTTGCTATGAACATCCAGGGGTAAAATGTGCCCTCCAAATGATGTTATATATATAAATTGCATTGTATCCTCATTTTATGTACCCAGCAATCGAATCATTTTGCCGGGCATTACCATGAGTATTTGCTGCATTTCGAGGCTCAGCATCGCGCCTGCTACCTGAGAGCTATTTAACTGTGAAAGCATCAACAATTCGTCAATATGGATGGATTCTTTTGTACGCAATAAATCAACAATCTTTCTTTCTTCATCAGACATTTCAATAAACAATTCTTTTTGCACTGCGACAGGTTTAGCACTTGTTTTCCAACCCATTTCAGTGGCAATATCATCGGCACCTGTCACAAGTTGCCCTTTGAGTTTTTTGATCAAAAAATTACAACCAGCGCTTTTGCTGTCAATGGTTCTTCCCGGAAAACAAAAAACTTCTCTATTATATGAAAAAGCGATATCAGCGGTAATCATCGATCCACCTTTCATGTCGGTTTCTACTACAATGGTTGCATCTGAAATACCCGCTACAATTCTGTTCCGTGAAGGAAAATTTCCTTTTTCCAAGGGTGAATTTGAAAAATATTCTGAAAGTATACCACCTTGATGTTGCATTTCTTTTGCAATGGCCATATGAGCACGGGGGTACATCATATCGAGCCCATGTGCCACAATGCCAAGTGTTGGTATGTCATGTTTTAAACAAGCTTTATGGGCTATGATATCGATACCATAAGCTAGTCCGCTTGTAACAACTACATGATAAGGTTTAAGCTGTGCGATTAGTTCTTCACATATTTTTTTGCCATATTCAGTAAACGAACGGGTACCAATGACCGACAATACCCGTTGTGCATTGAGGTTGGCATTGCCTTTTTGAAACAATAAAACGGGACTGTCTAAGCAATTTTTGAGTTTTTGCGGGTAAGTGGCATCATCAAAGCAACGAATGTGAATGCCATGTTTTTCTGTATAATTCAATTCTTTTTCTACACTGTTAAAATCTTTAAATGACTTAATGGCATCGGCATTTGCCTCAGTAAGCAAATCTGTTTTTTTTAAAGATTTGAATGATTGTTTAAATATATTTTCGGCAGTTTGAAAGGTAGCAATGAGTTTTTTGTACTTGACGGGTCCAATACCATTGACCAAATTCAGCGCGAGTCTGTAAAATAATTCTTGGTTTTCCATATGTTTTTCAATCGTAGGGTTGTTTTAAATTTTCATCTAAAACAGACTACAATATTACATTTTTCCCAATATAATTAGGTGAGAAAATAAAAAATGTCTACTAATTTTCCTAAACATTATTTGAATTACCCACTTTTTGATTATATTTGAGATTCTAAAATACTTTGAATGAAAATTTTTACAAAAATTTTAGCGTTGTTTATCATTGTCGTAGCTATTGGTTCTGCCTCATGCAGAAGATCAAACAATAGCAAATATTTTTACGATTCTAAAAAAGATACTTCTGCTCCTAAAATAAATATTAGTGTTCCTTTACAAAATGACAATTATAATTATGGAGAAGACATTCATATAGTGGGGACTGTAACTGATTTACAAACTGTAGGTTTTGGAGGTAAACTACAAACATTAAATATAAAAGTGGAGGAATTAAATAACTTAGACAGCGTTTATATCGCTGATCTTTTAGTAAAAACACCTAATGTAGATGCCAAAGAGGGTTTTACCTTTAATGAGAAAATGCTTTTATTTACAGGTGCCAATCCTACATTTTGCCGGCTTGTAGTAAGCGCCACCGATTACTCAAGCAAAACCACCCGCGATACTGTATACTTTCATATACAATAACATTTTTATCAGGTTTTAAAATTTTTATACAGAAACTAACTCCATGTTTTTATAATATGAGTCTATTGTTTCTTTTTCTTCCAATATCCAAATACATCGGTTTAAGATTGATTTCTTTTGAATAGCATCTTTAATAGCCTGGATTGAAAAATTATTTTGAACTGAAGCTTCGTGATAATTATTATACACTTTTTTTAAATTTCCATTTGCATCGTACTGTAAAACCAATCGTCTGTTTAACATAGACGATGAATTGGTGAGAATAATTTTATTGTCTAGTATTAAAGAAGTATCAATAACATAAGGACCATCTCCTTGTTTAAATATTTTACCTTCATAGGCTAACATCTTATTGCCTTCCATTACACTCACGATAATATGAATAGGGATATTTAAAATTCTGCTACATATTTTACGATTAATATAAATATCTTGTTTATAACCTTCTAAATTATAAACCGATATCACCTGAAAATTTTTCATAGTGTTATTTGGCAATTGTATCATTTCACTCTTTTCGTCATAGTACATTTTTACCATTCTTTTTTTTGAATCTTTTTCACATAATATGAGATTGTCAACACTGTTATTCAGTTCATTGCCATCTAAATGAAAAATTTCATGATGATCTAAATTCATGATTCCATGAAAGGCTGAAAAAACGAGGGTACTTGCTGCAATTGTTATTTTTCCACTGATGGTATCAATTTGGTAATGAGGTATTTTAAGTTTCATATCTCCATAATTTTTATCTTTTACAGTAAATGGTATGATTGAAAAAATATTACCTGTGATATTATGTATATTATAAGTACTTAATTCTTTTTTAATCATCCTCAACTGACCCAATTCTGATACCTGGTAAAAACCGTTTGTATTTGGGACTGTTCTCCACCTTATATTTTTATTTAAATTCATGTTGTTTTTTTTATGCATTTATGAAAAATATTTATTGCGTTATAACTCATTTATACGAAAATTCTTGCGCCGACAACAAATCAACTTATCTTGTATTTTCTTTTAAACAACCTATTCAATGAATAATATATCATATTAAACCGTCGTATATCTAATGTAAGATTTGCAAAAAGGCAACTATGTAAAAAAACTTAACTCGTAACCATATTATGTTCATATACTACCTATTCTATCTTGATGCGTTAATTTGTAAATCGATATTCAATCGTATATTAATCAGTATTGTTTAAAATAGTTGAATAAATTAATTTTAGTATTTTTTGTTTGTATTTTAATAAAAACCCTAAATGCAAAGATGTCACCACATTTAATCAGTTTAAACCCCCATTTTAAATAATCAATCCCCCCATTTTAAGGGGGTAAAAGAAATATGGAATAAATCTATTGTTGTAATAAATTAACCGCTTTAAACATTATTTCAATCATTATACATTATTGTTTGATTTATAAACGATTGTTCTATTTAATGTATCATATTTGAATAGCTTTATTCTATTTAAATTTCAACATTCTAGTGTACTCCGTTTTACATTCCTTATTCATTTGATAAGCATGATGCCCTCTTCTTATAATATTAAAATAGATAACAATCACATTCAACCTATTATGTTGAAAGTATCTTTTTTAATTCATGAATGCATTTCATCATTTATTGATTGCACATTTAATAAATATCCTATCAATTCAATCTTTACAAAGCAAATCACGATTGCATGTTTATTACAACATACAACCGTGATTACATTGTCACCCTTCCTGCCATTTAAAAAACAATTTTTGGTTTGTTATTGCTTCAATACTTTATAAACTTCTTTATTTCCGTCACTAATAACATGTACATAATAAAACCCATTTGAATACTGTGCTAATGAAAAGGTTAATTGCTTGTACTCATTTTCATTCAACTCCGCATCTGTTGACATAACCAATTTCCCTACTGCATCATAAATATTGACTACATAATAGGAGGCTTCTACCGATTTGATATTTACATGCAACATATCGGATGTAGGATTTGGAAATACCGTTAATGCCTCTTCTTCACAACGAATCAATACGCTTTTGGTAGTGGTATAGTCAAATGTATTGTCTATATCCACTACCTTAAGCTTGTAGGTATATTCGCCTTCTGTTAATTGTTCATCTATGTAACTATAATTCTTTTCACCTTGACCATTTGAGGCTTGAACGGTGCCGATTTTTACAAATGAGGAGGCATTATGACTACGCAACACTTCGTAATGTGAAAAGTTAAGTTCTTGCGTTACTGACCATTGCAAATCAACATTACATATATTCCCTATAGCATTAAACACAAGATTATACACAGGTAATGGTACAGCCCAGTCAATAGTATATGTTGCAGGACTCGCATCTTGCATACCAGCCGAATCGATAAATGCATATTCAAATTGTATCGCATTACTTCCAAGGGTTATGTCCGTATAAGATATCAGTAATGGATCGAAACCTTGTATGATTTGACCAATTGTTACCAATGAACCATTGTAATACATCGTTGCATTCGCTGGCAATGCTGTAATGACTAACGTATTTATATTCCCCAACACTCCATCTTCAAAATCTAAACCAGCAACCGGCTGGGTAATGGTTCCAGCAGCTATTGTATTGATTGAAGGTGATGGAATCGTTTGCATTACATTATTACTATTCGGTAATTCTTCTATTCCAAAATTAACATCGATTATTGAGGTACTATCTAACACAATATTTGTGATGATACTATTGACAAACCCATCATTACCAGGGCCTGTACCTACATTATCTCCTGTACTAACCCAATTGGGAGCTAGTACCACGCTTGGAGCTGTAGCGCCGATAGTAGCTGTTGAGGTCGTAATGAGTACATTGTAATTGCCTGATGCCAGACCTTCAAAGATATAAGTGCCATCGATAGCAACTGGTACTACAGCTAATACATTGCCGGTAGCAGCGTCTACCAATACCGCATTTAAACCGCCTACGTTTGTACCTATACCATTCACAGTACTATCAGTAAGTCCATTGCCATCATTAAACACAGTGCCGGCAATACTTAAGTTACAATCTTTCAATACTATTGTAATTATTGAGGAGTCTGATCCAATACATTGTCCATTAACTTTATATTTAAATTGATAAGTGCCATTGGGAGCTAAGTTTGAATTCCAAATATTATTTGACAATAAACCACTCGCAGTAATTTCTGACCAAGTGCCATACACATCAAAGATGCCAGTTAAATAATTATTCAGATTGACATTTACAATACTATTACATACACTCACCGTGTCATCATTCCCAGCACTTGGATTTGATGGATTCGTCGAAATGGTAAAAGTTAAGGTATCGTCGATACACGAACCTGCCACTGACGAAGTCAAATGAACAGAATAAGTACCAGCATCTGTTGCAGGATTAAAATTATTAAAATTTAAACTATCTGTTGTACTTAAAATAATTGCAGGGTTTGCATTATTAAACCATTCAAAATTAAGATATGAAACACCATTTACAATGAGTCTTCCATTTTCGCCAGCACATAAATTAATAGGAGTAATAGCTGGAAGGCCCAATGTTACTATGTCTAAAACGGTATTTAATGTATTACCACATGAATCATATACTTGAACAGTGTAAGTACCACCTGCTAAACCAGTAAATAAATTATTAGGTCCATTATCGACAAAAATAGGATTTATAATTCTGTAACCTAATGGCGGTACACCTCCAGTTGCTGTGATTCCTAAATTATAAGTACCATTTGAACAACCAAAAACATATGCATCTTTCAGTTTCATTTCTAGTGTGTAGGTAAACTCCTTAAGTACTTCCTGGCAAGGAAAATTTGATGATTGATATACTTTTATCACCCTGAATGTTCCGAAATTATTTGAAATCGTTGGGGATGTTAATGTAGGATTTTGTTGACTTGAAAGAAATAAACCTGAATTGATTAAATCACCTGTACCGCTATAAAGCACACCAGTTATTGGATGACCCCATTTGTTAGAATCAGGATAAAATTTTTGAATATAATACTTTTGATATCCAGCAGTACCACTTGAGCCAGAAATCGATAAGTTAACTGAAAAAGCACTACATAAATAGTTTTCTGAAATATTTACAATCCCATTGGTATAGCCAGTGGCTACAACTGTTTGTGTACGAACAATTCCACAACTATCAACGGTTTGTATAACATAGGTACCTGCAGGATAGCTATCAAATCTTAATGTATTCTGATTACTTACACCACCTACTAAAACACCAGAATTTTGAATATGCGAAGATGCATCATATGGTAAAGGATGAGGAAATACATTGCCAGGGAAATCTACTGGAGGAGTATAGCTAATAACTGTTGCAGAATCCAGATATACTGCTGCTCCATACAAATAGAAACTAGCATTTCCAACTCCACATCCACTTACAGTATAAAAATTTTGGTTAACAACAGTGGTTGTAAGTGTAATGCTAGTCGTATCTATATTACCACATGAATCGACAGCTTGTATAGTATAGATACCATCAGGCAATGGATTTGAGGGGCTGCCAAATGACCCTGTTGCATAGGAATCAGCTGAAGTATCAGATATTGGGCCTGTATAACCAACTGGAGCTCCTATGATTGTAAATACAACAGGACTCAACATAGCAGTGGCATCCATATTGATGTATCGTTGACTACATGTAGAAATGGCTGATGCCAAATTTACATTTGGTGGAGTATTGACTGCAGTATTGAGAACAGAATACACATTTCCACATGCATCTGTAAATACCATATCATAGCTGTAGGCTGTAGGGAAGTATGGGATATTAATTATTCTCTGCGAAGTAAATGGAGCAGGTAATGGTGGATCTCCTGCTGCACCTAATGTAGTATTAATAACGACTGGAGGTCCCACTGGAGGATAGGCTGTAATTTGCAATTGAACTGGCCAAAATATTGCCGACCCAGGCGTAACAGAACCAAAGCTATAACTTGTTCGTATCAAATCGCATGAAGTGAGGTCGCTAACTCCTCCATTTTGCGTAATCTGAAAATTAGGTGTATACTGCGTTAAAGAATAGGTGACTACTTTTGTTTCGCCACAAGAGTCGGTTACCAACACATTATAATTTCCACCACTTAATCCTGAGAAAACATTAGAAGCTTGTGGAGGGAAACTGATTGGACCATTCAGTGCATAAGTGACTGGTAGTCTACCTGAAATCAAATTTACGGTTAATGTTCCATCATTAGAGCATACAGGATTGATTGTAGTTGCAGAATAATCCAGTAAAATTATTTCGTCAGCAATTGTTGTATCTGCTTGAACAGTTGTTGTAACAGCGCCTATTGTTTCGGTCGCAACCATTCTATAGGTACCCGCTGATAAACCTGTCAAGGAATTTGTAGGCGGTGAAGTTGTTGCAATAGGAGTAATATAGTTGGGATCTTTATAAATCGTATATACCACCGTAGAACCTGGGGTAATATTGGTCGTTGTCCAATTCAAAACCCCGTTATTTGTACAAGTTTCATTGACTGGTTGCAACGAAACAGAAAATTGAGCAAACATTGAATTTGATAATAATATCATCAACAAAAACATGAATCCTTTAAATGGATTCAAATAAAGTTTGTTTATGTAATTCAAATTTGAAAAGGTAGTCAGTAATTTAATTTTATGCATAATCATTTGATTTAAAATATTTGTTTGAACATGTTTGTTTGAACATGTTTTTAAGTTTTTTTTTAAATAAAAAACTTTAAATTTTGTTTGCAAATGTCACAACAAATTAAAAATATGCTCCCCCTCAATTACACTAATTAATACCCCTATTTTTTGCAGGTAGTTAAGTTGTAAATCAACATTTTAACAATCTACCAACTATCAATTTTAATAATGTTGATAGAAATCTATGTTAAAAACATTTTTAATATATTTATAAATATCAAATATGTTCATTTTGTAATCAATGGAAATTATTCAACAAATCTTTTGCAATCAACAGTGTACTCTTTACTAACAGCATTGGTCAGGTGTTGCTTACTTTGGGTGGATAAAGATGTAAAAGCCATATGCCTTACTGTTAAAATTATTCTGTTTGTGACTTTATTAAATTTAAAAAAATCCTCTATGCGATTATTCAGTTTTAATGAGCTT
The DNA here is from genome assembly GCA_016711825.1 of Bacteroidota bacterium. Taxonomy (GTDB): domain Bacteria; phylum Bacteroidota; class Bacteroidia; order Chitinophagales; family Chitinophagaceae; genus OLB11. The sequence goes on from JADJSG010000006.1 coordinate 103,054, forward strand.
TGATAAATAGTATATATGTCCTTTACTATTAGTTATTGCCAGAATATACATGCCAGCAGGTAAGTGTTTAACATATACCCTGTATTTATTCACTCCTGTCAAAGAGATATAATCTGTTATGAAAACTAATTTACCAGTGATATCTTTTATGATTATTTTACAATGCAAGTCATCATTATATTGTAAATTGTATGAAATATCAAATGAAGACTGAAATGGGTTAGGAGAAATTAATAATTGGCCAGTTTCCATTTTCTTTAATATGCCTGTTTGATAACAAATTACCTTGTTAGGGATATATGTAGTATTAACTCTTTTAGAGCCTTTACACCCACCATCCCAAGTATAGACAGGTGGCTGTGAAAATGCATTTCCTGAAATAAAAACCCATAGAAATAATAATACAATAGTAAAAACAAGCGTAATAATTTTTAATAGCAAATGGAGTTTTATATGCTTCATAATGAATAATACTATTTAATTAATTCTACTTTTCTTCTTTGCGTTTTTTGATAATTTCTTTTGAATGATTTAAATATAGTTGATAATACTCGAGGGTGTCTATTCGGTATCCTGAGTTATAAAGTGAGTCAATGAAATGAAAGTCATACACTCTATTATACTTCAGCAACATATACGACCGCATATCCTCTTTTCCAGATGCGATAGACAGTCGTATACTATCTTGCTTTGTAGTTCCTAAATCATGATAAATTGGAAAGGGGTTATATGAATTTGATGTGTCAATTTTCAACACCTTTACTTTATTCTTATTGTGCTTTTTTTTACCACATTTTGAATATGAATTATTATTGAAACATATAAGAAAAATGAGCATTAAACAAGCTCCAAATATTGATGAATTTTTGAGTAAGTAAATCATTGATATTGTATTTAATAAAATGCACAGAAGGCACATCTTATTTGTAATTAAATAATCTCATTTATTGCTTTTCTAATTATGTATTTTTTAAACTTGAATCGATTTCGTTTCGGTACTGACTTCTTTTAAGTATATTAAAATAGTATTCATATGCTTCTTCATTTAGCATTTCAAGCTCTAAAAAATATTCTCAATATTTGGTATAAAGCTCCTGAATAAATTTAACCTCAATACGTATTGCATGATTCTACAAATTGACTAATGGGGAATCTGATATTATTTCATTTCTATATAAAAATTAGTAATTCCTGATTTTCTCATATTCCTGAAATTGTTGTTGAATCAAAGAATCTTCCTTTGTAAAAGATCAAGGATTGCGACCTCCATTGATATATGAAGTACCTTTTTTAGGTAAATTTATTTTTTTCATTTTCAAACTATAAACATTACAACTATTTGCAATAAAAAATATTACAAAACAGAATATATTTATTCAAGTATTTTGTAAACATTTCATCACAGATGGTTTTTCTAATGTAGTTATTTGAATTCATCATATTACTTTTTTAAATCCCGTTTTTCTCTTACTTCTTTTTCTACAATTTTTTTTAATTTCAAATATTCTTCCAAATCTATTTTGTAACAAGTTTCAAAAAGAGAATCAATAAATTCTTGAGTTGGGTTATTTCTGGTTTTTAAATATAAATAATAGCTCAAATCCTGTTTATACGCAATTGCTTTCATTTTCATACTATCCTCTTTGCTTATACCCAAATCATGATATATAGGAAATGGGCTAAATGAATTTGATGAGTCACTATTCGAAAAAATTATTTTATTCTTTTTTTGATTTTTTTTACAATTTTTCGAATATGAATTAAAATGTATACAAACAAATATTATTAAAAATATATGGATAATAATCCTTGAATTTTTTTTGAGTTTGTAATACATTTCTATTCATTTACTAATTTAAAATATTGATATTCAAATTATAATTACAACTGTCCAAGTGTTTTTCTTTGAGAAATAAAGAACGTATCTTTTTTAATTCATGAATGCATTTCATCATTTATTGATTGCACATTCAATAAATATCCTATTAATCCATTCTTTACAAAGCAAATCACGATTGCATGTTTATTACAACATACAACCGTGATTACATTGTCACCCTTCCTGCCATTTAAAAAAACAACATCCGTTTTGTTATTGCTTCAATACTTTATAAACTTCTTTATTTCCGTCACTAATAACATGTACATAATAAAACCCATTTGAATACTGTGCTAATGAAAAGGTTAATTGCTTGTACTCATTTTCATTCAACTCCGCATCTGTTGACATAACCAATTTCCCTACTGCATCATAAATGTTCACTACATAATAGGAGGCTTCTACCGATTTGATATTTACATGCAACATATCGGATGTAGGATTTGGAAATACCGTTAATGCCTCTTCTTCACAACGAATCAATACGCTTTTGGTAGTGGTATAGTCAAATGTATTGTCTATATCCACTACCTTAAGCTTGTAGGTATATTCGCCTTCTGTTAATTGTTCATCTATGTAACTATAATTCTTTTCACCTTGACCATTTGAGGCTTGAACGGTGCCGATTTTTACAAATGAGGAGGCATTATGACTACGCAACACTTCGTAATGTGAAAAGTTAAGTTCTTGCGTTACTGACCATTGCAAATCAACATTACATATATTCCCTATAGCATTAAACACAAGATTATACAGGTAATGGTACAGCCCAGTCAATAGTATATGTTGCAGGACTCGCATCTTGCATACCAGCCGAATCGATAAATGCATATTCAAATTGTATCGCATTACTTCCAAGGGTTATGTCCGTATAAGATATCAGTAATGGATCGAAACCTTGTATGATTTGACCAATTGTTACCAATGAACCATTGTAATACATCGTTGCATTCGCTGGCAATGCTGTAATGACTAACGTATTTATATTCCCCAACACTCCATCTTCAAAATCTAAACCAGCAACCGGCTGGGTAATGGTTCCAGCAGCTATTGTATTGATTGAAGGTGATGGAATCGTTTGCATTACATTATTACTATTCGGTAATTCTTCTATTCCAAAATTAACATCGATTATTGAGGTACTATCTAACACAATATTTGTGATGATACTATTGACAAACCCATCATTACCAGGGTCTGTACCTACATTATCTCCTGTACTAACCCAATTGGGAGCTAGTACCACGCTTGGAGCTGTAGCGCCGATAGTAGCTGTTGAGGTCGTAATGAGTACATTGTAATTGCCTGATGCCAGACCTTCAAAGATATAAGTGCCATCGATAGCAACTGGTACTACAGCTAATACATTGCCGGTAGCAGCGTCTACCAATACCGCATTTAAACCACCTACGTTTGTACCTATACCATTCACAGTACTATCAGTAAGACCATTGCCATCATTAAATACAGTGCCGGCAATACTCAAGTAAACATCAGGGATGGTAATATAAGCAGTTGCTGTATCACAAGCCACCGGATTGCCATTATCGCATTTGCTATATACAAACTGATCAGGACCTGTGTAACCAGCATTCGGTATGTAGGTAAAGCTACCATCAGGATTTAAGGTTAAAGTACCATTCGATGGATTTGTAACCAAAGTGAAAGTAACCGCATCGTTTTGAGGATCTGTATCATTACCCGCTACACTGTTGTTGATCGGTGTATTGATCGGCGTAGTATAAGCATCATCATTGGCATACGTTTGATTATTATTAATCGGATTATCTACAATAGTTACATAAGCATAAGCTGTATCACAAGCTACAGGTACTCCATTGTCACAAATGGTATACTGGTAAACATCTGTACCTGTAAATCCGGGATTTGGAGTATACGTTACCGTACCATTCGGATTCACGACAACTGTACCATTTGAAGGATTTGAAATTACTGTAGGATTACTTATTGTATTGCCATTCGGGTCGCTGTCGTTGCAAAGCAAACACATGCTGACAGGTGTATTGATAGGTGTTGTCGCATGGTCGTCTTGTGCAATCACCGTATTGCCGCTATTTGAATAAACAGGTGTCACCACGATGGTTAATGTGGTGGTGTCGCACAAATTTACAGGGGCGGGTGAACAAACTACATAACTAATGCTATCTGTTCCTACAAAACCAGGGTTGGGTGTATAAGTATATGTGCCATCAGGGTTCATCACCAAAGTGCCATTGCTCATTGTACCAATCGGTGTGAAAGTACTGCCAGGTATTACATTGTCATTGGTAGCCACACTACCACTTACAGGAGTGTTTACCAATGTCTGGTTGATGTCTGGGCTGGCATCTTGTTGAGGTGTATTGATGGTAATATAAGCAGTTGCTGTATCACAAGCCACCGGATTGCCATTATCGCATTTGCTATATACAAACTGATCAGGACCAGTGTAACCAGCATTCGGTATGTAGGTAAAGCTACCATCAGGATTTAAGGTCAAAGTCCCATTCGATGGATTTGTAACCAAAGTGAAAGTAACCGCATCGTTTTGAGGATCTGTATCATTACCCGCTACACTGTTGTTGATCGGTGTATTGATCGGCGTAGTATAAGCATCATCGTTGGCATACGTTTGATTATTATTAATCGGATTATCTACAATAGTTACATAAGCATAAGCTGTATCACAAGCTACAGGTACTCCATTGTCACAAATGGTATACTGGTAAACATCTGTACCTGTAAAGCCAGGATTAGGAGTATACGTTACCGTACCATTCGGATTCACGACAACTGTACCATTTGAAGGATTTGAAATTACTGTAGGATTACTTATTGTATTGCCATTCGGGTCGCTGTCGTTACAAAGCAAACACATGCTGACAGGTGTATTGATAGGTGTTGTCGCATGGTCGTCTTGTGCAATCACCGTATTGCCGCTATTTGAATAAACAGGTGTCACCACGATGGTTAATGTGGTGGTGTCGCACAAATTTACAGGGGCGGGTGAACAAACTACATAACTAATGCTATCTGTTCCTACAAAACCAGGGTTTGGTGTATAAGTATATGTGCCATCAGGGTTCATCACCAAAGTACCATTGCTCATTGTACCAATCGGTGTGAAAGTACTGCCAGGTATTACATTGTCATTGGTAGCCACACTACCACTTACAGGAGTATTTACCAATGTCTGGTTGATGTCTGGGCTGGCATCTTGTTGAGGTGTATTGATGGTAATATAAGCAGTTGCTGTATCACAAGCCACCGGATTGCCATTATCGCATTTGCTATATACAAACTGATCAGGACCTGTGTAACCAGCATTCGGTATGTAGGTAAAGCTACCATCAGGATTTAAAGTTAAAGTACCATTCGATGGATTTGTAACCAAAGTGAAAGTAACCGCATCGTTTTGAGGATCTGTATCATTACCCGCTACACTGTTGTTGATCGGTGTATTGATCGGCGTAGTATATGCATCATCATTGGCATACGTTTGATTATTATTAATCGGATTATCTACAATAGTTACATAAGCATAAGCTGTATCACAAGCTACAGGTACTCCATTGTCACAAATGGTATACTGGTAAACATCTGTACCTGTAAATCCGGGATTAGGAGTATACGTTACCGTGCCATTCGGATTCACGACAACTGTACCATTTGAAGGATTTGAAATTAATGTAGGATTACTTATTGTATTGCCATTCGGGTCGCTGTCGTTGCAAAGCAAACACATGCTGACAGGTGTATTGATAGGTGTTGTCGCATGGTCGTCTTGTGCAATCACCGTATTGCCGCTATTTGAATAAACAGGTGTCACCACGATGGTTAATGTGGTGGTGTCGCACAAATTTACAGGGGCGGGTGAACAAACTACATAACTAATGCTATCTGTTCCTACAAAACCAGGGTTTGGGTGTATAAGTATATGTGCCATCAGGGTTCATCACCAAAGTACCATTGCTCATTGTACCAATCGGTGTGAAAGTACTGCCAGGTATTACATTGTCATTGGTAGCCACACTGCCACTTACAGGAGTATTTACCAATGTCTGGTTGATGTCTGGGCTGGCATCTTGTTGAGGTGTATTGATGGTAATATAAGCAGTTGCTGTATCACAAGCCACCGGATTGCCATTATCGCATTTGCTATATACAAACTGATCAGGACCTGTGTAACCAGCATTCGGTATGTAGGTAAAGCTACCATCAGGATTTAAGGTCAAAGTCCCATTCGATGGATTTGTAATCAAAGTGAAAGTAACCGCATCGTTTTGAGGATCTGTATCATTACCCGCTACACTGTTGTTGATCGGTGTATTGATCGGCGTAGTATAAGCATCATCATTGGCATACGTTTGATTATTATTAATCGGATTATCTACAATAGTTACATAAGCATAAGCTGTATCACAGGCTACAGGTACTCCATTGTCACAAATGGTATACTGGTAAACATCTGTACCTGTAAATCCAGGATTAGGAGTATACGTTACCGTACCATTCGGATTCACGACAACTGTACCATTTGAAGGATTTGAAATTACTGTAGGATTACTTATTGTATTGCCATTCGGGTCGCTGTCGTTACAAAGCAAACACATGCTGACAGGTGTATTGATAGGTGTTGTCGCATGGTCGTCTTGTGCAATCACCGTATTGCCGCTATTTGAATAAACAGGTGTCACCACGATGGTTAATGTGGTGGTGTCGCACAAATTCACAGGGGCTGGTGAACAAACTACATAACTAATGCTATCTGTTCCTACAAAACCAGGGTTTGGTGTATAAGTATATGTGCCATCAGGGTTCATCACCAAAGTACCATTGCTCATTGTACCAATCGGTGTGAAAGTACTGCCAGGAACCACATCATCATTGGTAGCCACACTGCCACTTACAGGAGTATTTACCAATGTCTGGTTGATGTCTGGATTCGCTTCTATGACCGGATATATTGTAATAATTGTGAGCGCTGTATCGCAATCTCCATTTAAATCACATATTTGGTAAATTAAAGTATCATAACCATAAAAACCAGTATTAGGCAAATAAACTATCTGATCATCCGTCGGGTCATTTGGTGTACCGCCATCATTTACAGTAGCTATACCGTTCGTTGGTTGAGAAACAATAGTTATAGCATTTGTATCAGGCCCATCACCACCAAAAGTATCATTATTTAAAATGGGTATAGTTATGGGTACACCAGTTTGAGTTATTGCAGTATCTTGATTAGCAACTGGAAGCTCATTCACGATTAGCTCCGCACCAAAAGTCTCAACTGGGCAAACCAACATCAGATGTGAAATTACTACTCTATATTGATACCCCTCCTGATTACTTAAAACATTTTGTATCATTAATTGGTTTGTATTCACTCCACTGTATTGTCCGCCATTTGACAAATTGGACCATGTACTACCATTATCTATACTCAACTGCCATTGATAAACTAAATCACTTGTAGTGTTAGTAGCAGGAGGTATAGTATAATTCGGTGCACCACTTATAAATGTTGAGGTGCTTAGTGCAGTTACAGACGTATTAAAAATTGCTGTAGTGCCAACTAACACAGTCTGATTTACAGGCTGTGTACCAATAGTTATTTGCGTGGCAATAAGTGCTGTACTATAATTACCAGTATAAGGTGCGCCCACAACTGTGCCATCCGCATTTACGGATACAGGATTTGTTCCATACTCGCCACCATCACCACCATCAGCAGCAATTGTATTATAATTTTCATTCGCATCTGTACAAGCATCATTGTCCGAATCCAGATCTAAGCGATTTGGTATTCCATCCATATCATTATCACATTCTGAAGCAATTCTAATAAAGTAAGTACTCCATCTATTTAATCCTGTATCATTTGTATACAAGCTAAATTCTTTATCATAATGATCTAATAAAGCAGTAAACAATATGGCACCTAGCTGATTCGAATCTACAGAATATTCAACGGGTGAATTATTAAATTGATAATAAGTATTCCCGATTACACCGTTCTGCCAATTTCCGGGAGTAATTATTGACAAATTGGTGATCTGGGCTTGGTTTTCATACAATCTGATTTCCCTTTGTTGATAAGGAAAATATTCTTGGCCTTGTTCAATTGTAGTTAAAGATTTTATTGAACCTGCAATATGCCAGTCAGTTATACCTAAGTCCCCTCTATTAAAAAATGCATCAGCATAAGGATGAACATTCGCGTTTGTAACTGTAACGATCACTTTTCCCGAATTTGCGGCATAACCATATAAGTCACTGAAATCTTTGGTTAAATTCAAACCTAATTGAGGTGTATTATTGAATACTATACCGAAATCAGAAGGCTTCAGCATAAAAAAAGCATTAGGGTAACCTGCAACTTTATCATTTATACAAGCATTCTCAACAGAGTCAACAATGCCATCATTATCGTCATCCAGATCACAAACATCACTTACACCATCGTTATCTGAATCAACATTTCCTGAAACAACCGGATTACAATTATCAATTGTTAATCCGAAATTTTGATTAGTTAATCCAGTATTACCTAATTGAATTGCTAAAACACCATCCGGATTACCGTCACCCGGACCTGCATTATTTGTACCATTTTCACCTGTATTTGTCCAACCATTTGGTAAAGTATTTACAATAGGGGTAATATTTGTATTTGTTCCTATTGCATAAGATACATTTGAAAGTTCAAGCGTATAATTTGCATTGGCATAACCAATAAGCGTATAAGTGCCATTTGCTTGAACTTTTGCAGAATCAACAATTATTCCCATTGAATCTACCAGATAAATATACAAATTGGAATTAGCTGTTGTACCAGGTTCTGTAGGATCCTGAATTGTATTTTGGTTATAATCGTTAAACACGTTGCCGCAAACTGAAGCTTTAATCGTATCAGTTTTAGAAGAAATACAACCAATTGTATTTATAAATCTGGCATAAACTGTATAAACCCCTGCAGTCAGATTAATAAAATTAGGCGATGATTGCCAGGCGCCTGTTGTATCTAAAGTATACTGATAGGAAGCGCCCAATGGAGAAGTTACAGAAATACTACCCAATGTACCGCATCCAGTATTTGAAATAGTGGTTATCGGTGTAGTCGGTGGTGTCATTGAAAATGAAATATCATCGATTGCCAAATCATTTCCATTCCCACCTAAGCCATTATTACTCATTACTAAATCGATATCACTGGATGAGGCTACGAAAGAAAAACCATACTGCTGCCATGTATCAGGAATTACAACACTTGTAAGTTCACCAGTAACATAGGTACCTAGCACAGCTTGAGTAACATGATCAAACACTGTAAATGACACGTTAGGATTAACGGGCGCGTCCGGTGTCAAATCAATAATCCATGATGAAAAATTGTAAGTAGCTCCGGGAACAACTCCTGTAAAGCGACGTCGGAAGAATTCTCCTTTGTCAAATCCGGCGTTTACTGCATACATATAACCTAACGCCCCATCACCTGGCGTATGATCTACTACTCCGAGGGCAGCGCTCCAACCATTAAAATCAGGATTTGCACGATTGACTATTTTATAATAACCATCTTCACCTGGTGCATTGCCAGCCAAATAGTGATAGGATGTTTGACCCGCAACAGGTAACCCAAAAGAACCGCATGTATTTGCGGTACCGACTGTTGTACCTACACCAAATGTTTCTAAATAGGAACTATTGCAGTTATTTGTCATTGCAATTGGATTCAGTTCACCTGTTTGATACACCACATGTACAACCTCTCCCGCTGATACATTGATTGTAGCACTACCGGCAACTTGATTTGAGCTAGAGTTTGCACTTGGGTCATAAACTAATATTTTTTGCAAATCCCATCCAGCTACTAATAATTCTGTAACGGTGTAGGTGCCAGGCAGCACTGGAATTAATTGAGAATTGCCAACCGAAGTCCTTACCCTTTCATCATCTATATAAATTGCATCAGTGCCATCATATGCGCGGGAGAAAATGTTGTAAAACGGATAGGGTCCTGGTGCTGGTGCCCAACCACTACCTCCATTCTGCCCACCACTATTCATGGTTGTCCATAATGAATTGCCCACACCTCCAGTAATTCTTTGTGCATCAAACGAGCCTAATTCTCTACTCCAAGTGGTACCTGAAACATGTTTATGTACAAAATTCCCTATAGGAACTGCATTATTATAACCAGTCACATATATTTCACCATTTTGATTTACTGCCACATCTCTGTAAGCAGAAAAATCCACAAAGGGACTACCTAAACTGGTAATAACAGGCGTTGCAACTGGTGTAATTTGCCTTATAGTTCTTACTGTCCCAATATTGCCACCTACATACACATTCCCATTAGTGGGGTTTACATCTATTCTGTATTGAGTACTACTAGCAATATTAGCATATACGTTCCAGGTTGTACCCACTCCACTCCATTTATATATATTGCCATCATCTTTAACGGCATATAATGCCGGGCCTGCCACAATTGTTGATGTAGGCGTACCTGTCCACCCACTTCCTAAATCATTCCATTCAGAAGCATTGTTAAATTGACCAATGCCAGAAATTTGCACTGGAAGCGAAACTCCATCATAGCTAAACACGGTACCAGCTGCATTTATAAAATAACAAGTGCCACCTGCTGCACCATCTACTCTATCTACATTAGTTGCAGAGGTTAATACCCAAACAGTACTATTTGCATTACGATAATACAATGCGCCCCCATTGGTCGCAGCCCACAAGCGGCCGTTCTCAGAAGCACCAATATCGAAAAATACACTAATTTGATCTGGGGCATCAATTAATGTAAAGTTTGGCACTATAGTTGCTCCTCCAGTAACTGAGTAGGAAATTGGAGGGCTTCCTGCTTCATTTAGCGTTTTAGAATGAACATAAATATAACCTGTTTGGCCGTATAAACCTACTGCTAACAACATATTTATTATAACATTAAATAATATTTTCATTTTATTTAGTTTTAATCAAAAAATTCGAAATGCAAAGATGCACTGACTCTAAATACTGCTTTACCCCAAATTTATGCAATACCGCCCCCTATTTTTTGGGGGTTTAACTGTTTGTATAATTTTTTAATCCAATACTAGATTACAAACCAAATGCTATAAATATCTATGAAAGGGTTGAAAACATAATACTATTTTTCATGCTATAGTGAAATAATATTTATAGAATTATACTAGTAAACAAAACCTAATATTATATATGTTCAAAAACATGCGATGCTTATTTAATTTTTAAATTCGATGATTTATAATTACTGATTTGTAAAATAAAATAAGTTAAAAACACCTCAATTAAAATATCATTATTACAATGACAATAAAATGAAATTTAAGTAAAATACCAGAATATGTATTGTATGCTATGACTTAATAATGCTTAAGAATTTACATCATTTAAATCATCATGTAATGTTCAAAATATTTAAAGGAAAATCTATTATAAAACAACTTCCTTTGTTTACAGTTGATACAATACTGATAGTACCATTATAATAATCTACAATTTTTTTACAGGTATTCAAACCCAATCCTGAACCATCTATATCTATAGCTATACGCTTAAATGGTTTAAATATTTCGTTGATTTGTTCTTGTTCTATACCCATTCCATTGTCAATGATTTTAAATTGCATGGTCTCTTCAAGTATGACACTTTCAATTTTAACAACAGGGTGAATAGTGGGTTGTTTGTATTTTATTGCGTTAATAATGATATTTTGAAACAAACTTTCAATCATGTTTGGATGTGCAAGTATTGTGGGCAGTGTGTCAAATGAGATTTGTGCTTTATTTTGGCTTATCAAATCTGTATGATTCTCAATGACACGTTGAATGATATGATTTATATGAATGACTGAAGGGCTCCCAAGATTTTTATCAATAGTACTTAATGCAAGTAAATCTTGTATCAGTGTATTGAGTCTTTGTGCTTCTGTATAAGATTTATCTGTATACATTTTTATATAATCGGGGACCGATTCGTCTTGATTATATTTACGAATAATGAGTTGTAAATAAGTAAAAATACCAGTAAGTGGACCTTTCAAATCATGTGCTGCTGCATAAGCAAAATTTTCGAGCGATTCGTTGGCTTCAGATAATTTTGTATTGATTAATGATAATGATTCATTTTTCAATTTAATATGCTTGTTGAGGATTTCTAATTTCGCTTTTTTTTGTGTCAACAATCTGATATTTTTTTTTCTACTTTTGTAGGCAAAAAATATAACTAAGAATAAAATAAAAAATAACATAGAAATTATAAAAAGTCCAAATTTTAAGAGTTTCTGTTTTTCTAATTGATGATTGATTAATAAATTTTCTTTTGTCAACAACTCACTTTCATAAGCATTTTTAAGAATTTCAGAATGTATAATAAAGATTCCGATCTCATTATTGTGCAGCAATGTCATTGATTTAAGATATTCATCTAAATACTTCGATGATTTATTTCTATTACCTATTTGAGCATACAATTCTGATAGCAATTTGTACAGTGGTGTTGTAATAAAAAGCGGATATTGCTTCTGCTGATTCAGCAAATTTGACAATCGATCAATAGCGTCTTGATGTTTATTTAAATATTGCAATGTGTTTGCTATACCAATTGTTGCCCTTGCTTCTTCATCTGATAAAAAATAATTTTCCGCTTTGCTTAATGCAGACTGATAATAATTAAGTGCCTCTATATATGCTGTTTTTTTTAATGCTATATCACCTTTATTTAGGTCATATATTACTTCATCTTGTATATTGGAATTAGTATTTAAAATATCTCGAATGGATGTAAGTAATAGCAAAGCTGAGTCAAGCTGATTATTATTGATATTTTCTCTCACTTTAATATGTAATAAAGCCATCTTCAATGCTGCAAATTCAGTACTATTAGTGTCCTTTTTTGCAAACGACATACCTTGAACAACTGTTTCATGCGCAAGGTCTAACATATTGCATTTTAAAAGAAAATAAGCCAAAAAGCAATTTGAAGCTCCTAAGTAATTTTTAAAATTGTTTTTTTTGTGCAACTGAATGCTATTATTGTAATAAATAAAAGCATTTTTATTATCGTTTAAATGTTGATATGCTCTACCTATATAACTAGCAATATCGCCAAGCAATTCTAAATTGCTTTGATTGGCTTGCTGTTTATATAATGGCAGCAGAATAAATAATGCAGAGTCGTGATTTCCTTTAATGGTATAGTAAAGACCTAACCTGCTTTTAAAAAGAGACTGATAATAATGATCTTGCAAATGTTCAGATAATAGAGAGTCTAATTTTGATTTCGCTTTGTTATATTCACCTATATGTATATGATGAATAATATCTATATCTATCTTATTTAACGATGTTGTTATTTGTGCTGTTAATGAAAAATTTGTAATGGTGAATAAAGCTAACAACGGTAAATAAAATATCCATTGTCGTATTTTCATAAATTGTATATTGAGTGGTTATTAATTGTAAATCTTTCAACATTGTCAATGTCTTATTCATGCCAATATTGCATCATTTCCAATCTTATTGTGCAAATAGTTAAAGTGCATCTTTTACTCATGTAGATAGTCATTATTTTTTATCAATATCAGGTATATAAAGCCCATGTTGCATCGCAAATACAATAAGGTCGCTTGTACGTTTAAGCTTTAACTTTGACAATACGGTTTTGTGATAATACTGTACAGTATGCACACTAAGCTTGAGATTATATGCAATTTCTTTGATAGTAAGACCACTGCATACATAATGCAGCACTTCCTTTTCGCGTGGTGATAAATGAAAGATGATTTGCTCTTCTGTAAATACTGCATTGATTAGTGTTTCGCGAAGACCTTTAGCAATATATTGTTTGTCATCATGCACCTCATTGATCGCTTCGTATAATTCCTCAACAGGAATATTTTTTGTTAAAAATCCCTTGGCACCATTTCGGATGGCTTGTTTAATGGTTTGCACATCAGTAATAGAGGAAAGAACAATAATTTTGGGCATCACAGCAAATGTTTCTTTGCACAATTCTATCAGCCTCATGCCATTGATAGTGCCCGGCATCAGCAAATCAGTAATAATTACATCAGGTACCCTGACTGGAAGGTTATCGAAAAAATCTTCACCTGAACTATACACTTTTACTTCTGAAATAAAAGCTTGTTCTTTTAGTAGTTTTCTGATTGATTCAGAAAAGAGTTTGTGGTCATCTATCAGTGCTATTTTCATTTGACTATTATTTAAGTTTCTTTGTTGTTTAATAAATAAACGATCGCTAAAAAAAACGATTTGTCATATCTTTTTTTTAAATTATTCTCATTTTTATAAAATTTAACAGTGATAAAAAAAAGCTCCCCTTATCATCACAAATATAAAAATTGCAAAACCCATTAGAGTTGTCTTTTGGATTTAATATTCAAACATAGCTAAATAAAATCATATAGAATAAGCCTACCCCCTAAAAATAGTGGGGTTTATTTTATAAATTTGGGGTGTAATTTTGGACTCTTCAAATAGTTTTTTTCTATATGTAAATCAATTAACCATCAATCTATGCGATACCTTTTATTATTGATACTTTTAGTCAACTGCATGTATATTGATGCCCAAATAAGTGATACTTTTTACAATAGTTTACAAAAAAAAATCCAGCCAAAAGATAAAGATCATATCTCAATAAATGAAAAAATTGAAATACTTCATGATGTCAAATTTTCCGATTGTATCACATATCGAACAGAATTAAACTCCATTTATGAAAGTCTTAAAAAGTATCGAATGAATGCTAAATATTCAGACGATATTATACGTATATCAGCTGCATTGGGTTGTTATGCTTCAAAATTAGAAGATTCTGCCTTTAATCAAGAAGCTAAAATTGATTATCAACAGGTTTTAAATTTAACGAATAATGCTCAAAAATATAACAGAGAGTTAATCGAAGCTTACACTAAATTAAGTGATATATATTATTATGAAAATAAACTAGATTCCGCCTTTGAATTAATTTCAAGATTTAAACAAATTATAAATAAGGATGATACTTCTTCTTTACTTAATTTATATTTTTCATACGAACGGATTTATACGTATCTAAATCAGCATGAGCATGCAATAGAATATCAACATTATGGCATAAATCTATATTATAAAAATGCTCCAAATAAAGATGAATATTTGTGTTCATTAGTTGGCTTAGCAAGGTCATTTATATTATTATACGAGAATAATAAAAAAGCGATTTACAAAGACTCAGCACTCTATTATTTAAATACAGTGCTGAACTATGAAAATGAGCATCAAGAAATATGGATTCCTATTTGTAGTTTTTATAAAGGAAAACTTCTTTTTTACGAAGGTCTTTATCAAGATGCCATCGAACAATTTAATCATTTTGACAGCTCTCGTGTGCAAGGAGATGATAATTATTTTTTTGGCACTGAAGTTCATAATACTATTTATCGTTTACTTGCTCGGGTAAGGCTGGGTGACCAATCGGCATTTGCGCAACTTGAAACAATCACAATTCCATATGGTTTATTAGAATTAAAAAACATCGTCAACAAAGAATTATATATCTACTGGCAAAAAAACAAGCATTGGGAAAAAGCATTTAAGTATCTACTCGCTTATAATCAAACCGCTGATTCATTAAACATTTTAAATAACAGGAACAAATTTTTTGAATTGAATCAAAAATATAAAGTTGCCGATAAAGAAGCTAAAATTAATGCTTTGCAAATTAGCAATCTTAAACGTAGCAGACTTTTATTATTGGGTGGCACATTTTCCTTCTTAATCATTGGTGGCTTCATTTTTTATCTTCGCTTTACTAAACTTAAAAATAAACGTAAAGAAGCGCTTTCAGAACTCGATAGACAAAAACTATTAAATAAAATAAATACCATTGAATTAACTCATACCGCTGAAAAAGAAAAACTACAGAAAGAAAAAGAAAATGAAATTTTAATTCAAAAACAAGAAATATCACAAAATATACACGATGAAATCAGTAATGGTATTGCTGCACTTAGGTATTATATTGCAGATGTTAAACTTGCTGCTGGTGATGAAAATTTACAAAATCTATTAACCGATATCGAAGAAGAAGCAAACTCATTGTATACCCATACACGCGATTTTATGAATGAACTAAGGGGCGACTCATCAGACAAAAGTCATCTTATTTCATCTTTCCTTGATAGTTTATCAGTAAAATTTACAAACGATGGTAAATTACACATTGAGATAGATGCTGAAAATTATGACATTGATAATGAACTTATTGGCAAATATCAAACTGAATTATATTACATTTTAAAAGAAGCTGTAGTAAATAGTATTAAGCATGCCAATGCTTCTCATTTAAAAATAGATATTGACTTTAAAGAACAAGTATGCTACTTCTCAATCATAGACAATGGCTTTGGATTTGACAATACTTCGCAAACGGAAGGCATGGGTATTCAGAATATGAAAAACAGAATAAAAGAACTCAATGGGGTCATTGAAATTTTTGGAAAATCAAGTGGCACTACAGTGGTGGGTTGCTTCCCCTACGTATAATACTTTTATATCACGATCTATATTTTTTTACGAACAGTAAGTTGCTCTATTCTCTTTTCATAATCTTTTCCCTGAAATATTTTATGTACAAATATACCGGGCGTATGTATTTGATCAGGGTCCAGCTGACCCACTTCAACCAATTCCTCTACTTCGGCAATGGTTATTTTACCTGCCATAGCCATCATCGGATTGAAATTTCGGGCTGTTTCTCTATAAATTAAATTGCCTTGCGCATCCCCTTTCCATGCTTTAACTATAGCATAGTCGCTCTCAAAGGCCCTTTCCATCAAATATTCTTTTTCTTCACCATACATGGTAAAGCGTCTTGTTTCCTTCCCTACAGCCACTTCGGTACCCACCCCAGCAGGTGTATAAATCACTGGCATGCCATAACCCGTAGCCATGCAGCGAGTGGCTAAGGTTCCCTGTGGGATTAACTCTACCTCCAACTCTCCAGACAATAATTGTCTTTCAAACTCTGCATTTTCGCCTACATAAGACGAAATCATTTTTTTTACCTGCTTATGTTGTAACATCAACCCAATACCAAAATCATCCACACCCGCATTGTTAGAAATGCATGTTAAATGTTTTACCCCTTTTCGTACCAACGCAGCAATGGAATTTTCTGGAATCCCACATAACCCAAACCCACCCAGCATTATTGTCATCCCGTCTTGAATATCTTTTACAGCATCATCAGCATGTGCTACTACTTTGTTCAGTCCCATATTTCAATTTTAAAAAACAAATATAATAAAACCATTGGAAGTCAATCAAATATAAGGTGGGAATAGCTCTAAACTAATGTAAATAATTCATTGGGTAAGCTATCAAATAAGGAATAGTTGAATGGGCATTTCACTTATTCGCCTAAAATCAAATATCAATTGGCATTTACGTAGTAAAATTTTTATACTATCTGATATCATTTATAAAGCACATAGATCGTATTTGAAACTGACTTTCCATGTGCAATGGCTTTATAATGATTTTTTTTTCTGCATAATCATGCAATGAGGTATTTTAAAACTACATTTCAATATAACATTTACCTAATCCCCTGCTGACATCTATTTATTACTATCGGCTCTATGACATTAAATTTTTCATTTTGCTAACATACTTTTTAATAGATTTGCTTACTATTTGAGTTACACAAATGAAAAAAAGCATTAAATTTTTATGGATATTTTTATTAGTTAGTGTCCTTGGCTTCAATTTGCTATTGTTTAGTATCAATGCAGGTTGGCTTGGATATATGCCTAAAATGGAGGAACTGGAAAATCCACAATCAGCTACTGCCTCCGAACTGTTTGCAGAAGATGGTAGCAAAATAGGCAAATACTTTTTAGAAAACAGAGACCCCGTAAAATACAGTGAAATTTCAAAAAATATTGTAGATGCCTTAGTGGCCACTGAAGATGAACGTTTTTACAAACACAGCGGTATAGACGCAGAAGCCATTGGAAGAGCCTTATTTGGGGTATTGACCTTTAACCGTAAAGGGGGAGCAAGTACCATCACCCAACAATTGGCAAAACACTTGCTTGAACAAGAACAAAGATCTAAAAATGTTTTTGCTGTAATCATTGAGAAACTTAAAGAGCAAATAGTAGCAGTAAAACTTGAAAAAAATCTTACCAAACAAGAAATACTTACCCTTTATCTCAATACAGTACCCTGGGGATATAATTCGTTTGGAATCAAAAGCGCAGCAAAAACTTACTTTAATAAATTACCAAAAGATTTAAATATAGAAGAGTCCGCTTTACTTATTGGCATGCTGAAAGGCTCATCGTTATATAACCCAGTAAAACATCCTGAAAGAGCTATCGAAAGAAGAAACACCGTCATAGATCAGATGGTCAAAAATTTTAAAATATCAGCTTCAGAAGCACAAAACATTAAAGAACATCCGATACATCTGGATTTTTCGCCTACCTCTTCATCACAACACGAAGGCATTGCACCCTATTTTAGACAAGTAGTGGAACAAGACATGAAAGCATGGTGCAAAAAGAATGGACATAATCTTTATAAAGATGGATTAAAAATTTATACAAGTTTAGATACGACAATGCAACAGTATGCGGAAGAAGCAGTGATAAAACAAATGTATGGCAAAACCAAATTTGCGAGTGCTTCTAAATGGGCGCAACATCCTAAAACCTTGATGCGTGCAGTAAGAGAGTCAGAACGCTATAAAGGCTTAAAAGCTGAGGGAATGAGCGAGGCCGATATTCTGCAAAACTTCAATACCAAAACAAGTATGAAAGTGTTTGCATGGAATGCCAATCGCGAAAAAGATACTACGCTCTCGCCTATGGATAGTATTAAATATATGAAAGGATTTGTGCAAACAGGTTTTATGGTAATGGATCCTGCTACAGGTGAAGTCAAAGCTTGGGTGGGTGGCATCAATCATAAATATTTTCAATACGACCATGTTAATATAAATACTAAAAGACAAGTAGGCTCTACCATTAAACCTTTGCTGTATTGCCTTGCTGTTGACAATGGGTATTCACCTTGCCAGTCTGTATCACTGAACCCTGCCTATTTTCCCGGTTTTGCCAAACCCTATGGACCTGATCGAAGCAGAGGCTCCATCGTAATGAAAAATGCCCTCGCCTATTCAAAAAATAATGCGACCGTAAACATTTTAAAACTTGTAGGGATCAATGCATTTGTCGACTTTACAAAAAAACTTGGCATCACAAGTAATATTCATGCTTATCCTTCAGTATGCTTAGGCGCTGATGATATTTCAATCATAGAAATGCTCAGGGCGTATACCATGTTTCCAAATTATGGCATTAATACACAACCCATTTATATCACCCGAATTGAAGATAGAAATGGCAACTTACTTGAAAATTTTGTCCCTGTGCGAAAAGAAGTGATTAATGAAATTACAGCCTTCAAAATGATACGCATGATGATGGGTACTGTGCTCTTTGGAACCGGTAAACGTTTAAAACCCGCTTGGAATATCAAAGGGGAATGTGCAGGCAAAACAGGTACTACCAACAGTGAATCAGATGCCTGGTTTATTGGATACACTCCCCAATTACTGGCAGGTGCCTGGGTGGGTTGTGATGATAAGTTTATCGGTGTAGGTCTTGGTGAAGGCGCCCGTGCCGCCATGCCTATTTGGGGCGAATTCTTTAAAAAATTACAAGCAAACGAAAAGTCAGTCTATAATAAAACAGACAAGTTTGTAATGCCTACCATTATGGAAGGCATGGACGAATGTGATGCTGTAGACGAAATTAGTTTGCAACGTGCCAATGCACAAATGAATGTATCAAGGGGACTTCCACAAGATGATGAACCTGGCGAAACGGGATGGGATGAAGGCAATACAGGAAGTGGTATAGATGATAAAGATTACTAATTTAGAGAAATATGCATCAAGCCAGCAATCCATTCAATATTGATCAAATATTTGCCCTTTTCTATCAATGAATGTAGGCGCTATTTTCTTATCTATCTTTAAACCAACGAATTATACTTTTTGGTATAAATCAAAATTTATATGTTGTGTATTGCTTGTTTGTTTTCTATTCATGATTCAAACCTTATATGCCCAAAACTTTCAAACCTGCAACTTGAAAAATACCACCACGTATTCAGGTGAAAAATTGACTTATAAAGTATATTACACTTTCGCGGGTATTTATGTTCCAGCAGGCGAAGCTACTTTTTCAAATACACTGGAAACATACAATCAAAAAAAAGTTTTTCATGTAAAAGGCGAAGGTCATACATACAAAAGTTATGATTGGTTTTATAAAGTACGCGACCTTTATGAAAGCTATATCGATACCATAACATTACTCCCTTTGAAGTTTGTCAGAACAGTATCAGAAGGTGGACACAAAATAAATGACCATGTGGTATTTAATCATCAAACGAATCAGGCTGTTTCTGCAAAGAAAACCATTAAAACAACGGATTGCATTCAGGATGTATTATCTGCCATTTATTATGCACGCAACATCGATTTTAGCAAATATAAAATCAATGAACTCATTCCATTTGAAATGTATTTAGATGATGAAATATATCCATTGTATATTCGATATTTAGGAAAGTCGACCTTGAAAACAAAATATGGTAGCTATAAAACAATCATGTTTAAACCCAAATTGATTGAAGGTACGCTGTTTAAAGGTGGTGAAGAAATGACCGTTTTTGTTACCGATGATAAATATAAAATACCTGTTTATATCGAAACCCCTATTGTGGTCGGGAAAGTAAAAGTTTATTTACTTCCTAAAGGAGAATAATATATCATAGGATTAAATAATAAATGACGAATCCTATATTGAATGCCTAACTCAATTTAAAATCATTACATCTTTGAATGGTTTCATCCTTGCCAATGATTTCTGCAATTTGAAATACAGCCGGTCCATATTTCCCCCCCACAAGCATTACCCTGAATGGAAGTTGTAATTCGCCCACTTTAATATTTTTAATCAGCGCCAGTTCTTTAAATGCTGTTTCTATATTTACGGCATCCCATACAGTGATGGCATCCAATACATTGCTGAGTTCTTGAAAAAAAAGTTGTTTTTCTTCATTCCATTTTGGCTTCACGGCTTCTGTATCAATGGAAGCGGGTTTTTGAAAGAAATAGCTACCCTGCATGATAAAATCATTCATTAACACACAACGATCTTTGACCAATGAAATGATTTTTAACAATAGATCATCATGTTGTACTGCAATGTTTTCTTTTTCATACAAGGCTTTTACTTGTGGAAATAATGTTTCTGCTGCACTATGTTTGATCCATTCATGGTTATACCATTTGGCTTTTTCGAAATCAAATTTAGCGCCTGCTTTATGTACCCTCTCAATAGAAAATTTTTCTATCAATTCTTCTTTGGAAAATAGCTCTTTGGCTTCACCACTACTCCATCCTAACATGGCCAGCATATTGATAAATGCTTCGGGTAGAAATCCAATTTCTTTAAACCCTTTGGTTGTTTCCCGGGTTTGTGCATCGGTCCAGTCCATCGCGAATATTGGGAATCCAAGTCGCTCACCATCGCGCTTACTTAGTTTGCCATTGCCATCAGGTTTTAGTATTAAAGGCAAGTGAGCCCATTGGGGCATTGCCTGCTCCCAACCCAATGCTTTCCAAAGTAATATATGTATGGGTGCACTCGGGAGCCATTCTTCACCCCTGAATGCATGAGTGATTTTCATTAAATAATCATCCACTACTACAGCCAAATGGTAGGTAGGCATGCCATCTGCTTTGAGTAATACTTTATCGTCTAGTAAATTGCTGTCGTTACTTATTTCACCCCGAATCATGTCATTAAAAGTTATAAATTCATTTTGAGGCACTTTGTATCTTATGACATAAGGCGTGTTTACGGCCAATAATGCATTGACTTCATCAGGTAAAAGGTTTAATGAATTTTTCATTTTCATACGTACCTGATGGTCGTACTGAGGTGAAGGGTTTGATGCCGTTTTGTTGTCATGACGCATACTTTCTAATTCTTCTGGGGTATCAAAGGCATAATAGGCATCACCTTGACTGACTAATTGAAGGGCATACTGTTTGTAGATATCTTTTCTTTCACTTTGTCTGTAAGGCGCATAGGGTCCACCTTGTAAAGGGGATTCATCTGTATTGATTCCGCACCAGGCTAAACAATCGGCAATATACTGTTCGGCCCCGCTTACATATCTGCTTTGATCGGTGTCTTCTACCCTTAAGATAAATTGTCCCTGATGTTTTTTTGCAAATAAATAGCTATACAAGGCAGTTCGAACACCGCCTAAATGAAGGCCTCCTGTAGGGCTTGGTGCAAATCTTGTTCTTACATTACTCGTCATGATACTCTCTCAATTGATGAAATGCAAATTTAGTTTTTTAAACCCAAATTCCGGTGTTGAATTCGTTTTCCTTAGGGTAATATTTTCTTTACTCAAATAATGAGTAGAACGTTTGATGATTTCTCATCTTAATTCGAGACTACCTGTCGACATTTTCTACAGGTCCTATTTAATCTATTGTGCTATCCATTGTTCTGGATTCAATTTAAACGAAGATCCATTGGCACCTATACGCCATACCTGAAAATTGATTTGGGTATTGCCTTCATCATCGGTCATAACAGTGCCGATACTTTGTTTTAAAGCAACACGTGATCCTTTTCTGACACTTACACTGCTGAGTTTTGCATATACTGTAAAGAATGAGCCATGGTTGATGATTACCGTAGTACCAGTACCAGGAATACTGATAATGGAACTGACTTCTCCCGCAAAGATGGCCCTGGCAGATGCTGCTCGACTTGTTTTAATATCAATTCCATAATTTTCGGTATAGATATTAAATAAAGGGTGTTTGTTTTTCCCAAATCGTTCGATGATATACCCTTTTTCAACAGGCCATGGCAGTCTGCCTTTGCTTAATTCAAAATTATTTGAAATTTCACGTTCAAGCGGAGTTAATGAAAATTTATAATCATCATTGGAAAATGATTTTACATTTGATTTTGCCACCGTATTGTTTGTTGAAGGCGACTCTGTTCTTTCTGCATCTTTTTTAGGACCTCTATAAGCAGGTGTATATTCTTCCGAACTTCCTGTATTGAGTGCTACTTCACCATATTTTGGTTTTTCAGCATTCGGTACATAACGAGGATTATTGTAAGGGGTTTTTGAAGCTAATCTTTCTTGTTCACGTTCTTGACGTCGCTTTTCTTCAGCTAATCTTCGCTGTTCTTCTTCCTGTCTTTGCTTGTCTAATGTCAATTTCCGTTCTCGCTCTTCCTGCTTTTGTTTTTCCAGCGCTAATACACGTGATCTTTCCTCTTGTTTTTGTTTTTCTATAGCTAATTCTTTTTCTTTCTGTATTCTATTTGCTTCCGCCATTTGCGAAGCTTTTCGTTCATCTTCTTCTCGTTTCTTTTTTTCGAGGGCTAAGGCTTTTTCTTTGGCTTCGCGTTCTCTTTGTTCTAAAGCCAATTTACGTTCCAGCTCTTCGCGTTTTTGCTTTTCAAGTAAAGCTTGTTGTTCTTTTTGTTCTTGTGCTTTTTTCTCAATAGCTAATTTGCGGGCTGCTTCTTCTCTTCTTGCTTTTTCGGTGGCTTCCTGCTCTTTAGCTCTTTTATCAGCCAATGCTCTTCGATCTTGCTCTTCTTTTTGTTTGCGTAGTCGGTCTTGTTGCAATTTTTCATCCATGGCTCTTTTGCGAGCCTGATCAATTTCATATTTAATAGCAGCAGAGATGGCTTTGTTTAAGTCGTCGGCAGCTTTTTTATTTTTTGCAAGTTCATACAACAATTCTTTTTCTTTGCCTTTGAGCTCAGTCACTACTTTGTCTTTCTCCTGGGTTTCAGATTCCAGTATTTTATTTTGATTTTGTTGAGCAATGAGTACATAATCTTTCTTTTGCTTCTCCATATTCAATACCGTAATCTTATTAGTTAGTTGCTTACTTGCAGAAGTTATTTTCACTGCCTGGTCTGCGCGATAACCACGATATTGTTTTACATAATTTAACCTTCTGATGGCATCATTAAATGAGCTTGATGAAAATAGAAAGACAATCAGGTCAGAAGAGGTACGATTTTTATAGGTATACCTCACCATTTCAGCATATTGCTTTTTTAAGGTATCTAATTTGGTTTTTAAGATATGAACATCGTTGTTGGCGAGATTGATATTGGTTTCTATCAGGCTGATTTCATTATTAATATTTGAAATCAATTTATGACGCGCATCTAATTTTGCTTGTAAAGTTTGTAGCTGAGCCAAGGTGGCTTTTTTATCTTGTCGTAAAGTGGTTAATTCACTTTGGGTTCTTTTTATTTCAGAAAGAATTGACTGTCTTTGGGTTTCTAATTGCTCACGCGAAAGCGATTGCTTTTTCTGAGCAAAGGCTGCGGTTGCAAAAAGCAAACAAATGAGTGTATAGAATATTTTTTTTATCAAAATGATAGGTAGTCCACAAAAATAATTTTTTAATCTAAAGAAGATGCAAAAATTATCCTAAAAGAAAAACAACTTGTGGATTATAATGTTTCTTTGAGCCATTTATAAAACTCTGTTTGCCATACTATACCATTTTGTGCTTTGAGCACCCAATGATTTTCATCTGGAAAATAAAGAAATCTACTTTTTATTCCTTTTAACTGAGCAGCTTGAAAAGCCTGCATTCCTTGTTCGATAGGCACCCTATAATCTTTGCCTCCTTGTATAACCATAATAGGTGTAGTCCAGTTGTCAACAAAGTTGCTTGGGCTGTAATTTTTGTAGCTATACTGGGCTTCTTTATTTTCTTTATCCCAGTAAGGTCCACCTATATCCCAATTGGCAAACCATAATTCTTCGGTAGTGCCATACCAACTTTTTAAATCAAATAAGCCATCATGTGCAATGAATGATTTAAAGCGACCTTCATGTATACCTGCAAGCATAAAAATGGAATAACCGCCATAACTAGCACCAACTGCACCCAATCTGTTTTTATCAACATATGGTTCATTGGCAATATCATCTATAGCCGCTAAATAATCACGCATTGGATTACCGCCCCAGTCTTTACTGATATTGGCATTCCACTGAGTACCCCAGCCAGGCATCCCCGTTCTGTTTGGTGCTATCACAATATACCCATTGCTCGCCATGAGTTGAAAATTCCATCTGAAAGAATAAAATTGAGAGAGGGCACTTTGCGGACCTCCTTGACAATAAAGTAACACAGGATATTTCTTTTCGGGATCGAAATTGGGTGGGTAGATTACCCATGAAAATAAATTTTCGTCATTGTCTAATGGGGTATATCGCTCTTTTACATCACACATATGAATATTGGCATAATTGATATCGTTTGCATGGGTTAATTGTACCATATTACCGGTATTCAAGTCTACATTATACAATTCTGCTGCATGATTCATGTCGGTACGTGACACCGTCATGGTATTGCCATGTTGTACACAGAGGTCGGCAATGTTAAAGGTCCCTTTGGTAATTTGAGTGATTTTTTTAGTATCCAACACTATTTCAAAAAGTTGTTCTGTGCCATGAATAGGTGCTGTAAAAAATATTTTTTTATCATCTGAACTCCATACAAAATTATTGACATTATCATCCCAATCAGTAGATAGGTTTTGCTTCTCTTTGGTTTGCCAGTTCATTACCCACAATTCATTCTTATCGCTTTCGAAGCCGTCGGTTTTCATACTCAGCCAGGCTAATTGATTGCCATTGTTGCTAAACACCGGATGTGTATCATAACCCATCATACCTTCAGTTATGTTTGAAACAGCACCTGTTTCAATTTGATACAAATAAAAGTCAGTATTGGTACTCAATGCATAGGCTTTTCCACTTTTCTTTTTGGTGACATACAGAATATTTTTACTATCAGGGGTAAATATTAAATCGTCGTCGCCACCATGTGGTTTTTGGGGACAATCAAACAGTTCGTTAGCCATGATATCTTTTTCACGCAATGCATGGTCAGCCACGTTATCAGCAACAAAAACATGTTCATACGCGCCTTCTTCCCAAGTATCCCAATGTCGTTGATTTAAATCGTTGTAAACATATACATTCGATTTGCTGAGTGAAGGGTAGATATCAGTACTATGCATTTTTTGCATTTTTACTTCCCTTGTAAATATTACTTTTTTCCCATCAGGAGATACTTTTACATTATACCCCCCTTTATCAATAGTAACATTCGTTTGGTTTGGCACTTCGGGTATTTCCACCGCTTTACCACCTTGTAAAGGAATACTGTAAAATTTGGTTTTATTTTTATTTTCATTAATATCAGGTATGGAAACACTATAATAAATTGTGGCTCCATCTTTACTTGCTCCTTGGTAGCTTACCCTGCCTAATGACCACAATTTTTCAATAGTTAAATTAAGTTGTGCTTCTACGAATGAGTAATTGGCTAATAAAAGGATTGATAACACCCATTTCTTCATGATAAATATTTTTGTGTGCGCAAAATACATATTTTTCTCAAAAGTACTAAGGTTAAAAAAGGTATTTTAAGACTACAACAGATTATACTTGTTCATTTCATTCCCTATTCTATTTCTACAGGGTATAATCGCTTCAAACAGTGAATTACAGCTAAACCTATATTGAATATTTTTTGTTGTTCAAAGTGATAAACCTTGAATACCTATTGGATGGGTATTAAAAAAAAGCACCCTTCTTTAATTTACAATTCATATACCAGCAATAGAAATTTCTATTTGAATTCGATATTTATCGTATTTTTATCTCACTTTCAATTTTATAAACACAATCCTATGTGGAAGATATTTACTTGTTTGTTTACCTTGTTGTTGTTAAAAGAATTACCTGCTTATACACAAAGTATTACCTTTCAGAAACAATATGCTCAACCTGATTCAGCATCCAGCTTTGAAACTTTTGATGCAAAAGCAACTACTGACGGTGGTTACGTCATGACAGGGCTTGCAAGCGATGGCCCGAGCGCCTCCTTGTTTCATCCATTTATTGTAAAAGTCGACTGCAAAGGTGTGCCCCAATGGGAACATTATTTTGGCAATTCGCAAACCATCGGAAATGTAAGCGGCAAAGTCATTGTAACCAAAGATTCAGGCTTTGTAATGATTAATAATTTAGGGGTGTATAACAATTACAATGGCTTTGTGGTGCGTCTCGACAAATCAGGCAATATCTTATGGCAAAAACTATTAAACCTGAGCAATGGAAACGACAATATCAATGATATACAGGAAACCAGTGATGGTCATTTGATTATAACGGGTAGTGTGAAATCGACACCTGATGTAGGCTTAATCAAACTTGATATGAATGGGCAACTGATTTGGTGTAAAACATTTGGCAACAATGGACAATTTGATGAAGGTACAGCGTTGATTGAAACCAATGATGGTGGTTATTTAGTAACCGGCCGTTATATATCGATGGGCACATTCAATGCCTTGTTGATGAAGACAGATAGTAGTGGCAATTTACAATGGCTCAAATGCTATGGTGATACCCTGCAACATATGTGGGGTTTTGATGTAAAAGAATTAGACAATGGCGATTTTGTGATGGTTGGATCCACTACTTTGTTGAAACCTAATTTTCAAAGTTTTGGTGATAATTTTATTATGCGACTAAATCCTTTGGGTGATACATTATGGTCACATATTTTTTATGGCTCTCCCGATATGTTTGAAAATGCCAGCAATGTATTGGTCGATGATGCCGAAAATTTTTTGGTTTGTGTTGCAACAGCATCCTATCCCACGCCTGGCAATGTGCCTAACAAACATGCGATAATGAAATTTTCGCCTTCGGGCAATTTAATCTCTGCAAAAACGTATAACAACGGTTCGTCACATTACCCAAGAATCGCAAAAACCTTAGACCATGCCTACCTCATGAACGGATTTAGTAATCAATATACGGGTCCTATAGGGTTTCAAACATTATTGATTAAAATGGATCAAACCCTCAATGCAGGTTGTTTTGAAACAGATGTCACCGCACTCACTCTAGTAAATGAAAAAACATTTAAAATAACGCAACCTACCGTGGTGTTGGGTACAAGTGGCAGTTCTGCTAACAATACCTCAACCTATAGCACAAGTGTGCAAGACTCTACAATATGTCAGTATTATCCTGTGTTAATAGCACAAATTGATACAATAGGATCTTGTGTCAATCAACCCATCACTTTTACAGCTGATTCTGTGGGTATCACCACATGGCATTGGGATTTTGGCGACCCTAATAACCCCAATGATACTTCCATCAATAAAAACACCACTTATACCTATCCCAGCGTGGGCACTTATACGGTGACCCTGAAAGTAAGCAACGGTTGCGACACATCCACCACCACTATGGTAATGAATATCAAACCTTGTCATGCAGAAAGTACGAACGACCTTTCCAATACAGACGATGATTTACTAGTATACCCAAATCCGACAAAAAACAATCTCAATCTCGAAGGAAATCAACTTAATCATCAGGTAAATGAAATAAAGATTTATAATATGGTTGGACAAGTGGTAAAACAAGAACAACTTAAAACCAATAATGCGAAAATTACAATCTCCCTTGCTTCCTTGCCTTCAGGTGTTTATATGCTTACCGTCGGTAATTATATGAGAAAAATTGTCAAAGAATAATAACCAGTTTAAAACAATCATTGGATGCTTTATTCTTATAAAAACGAAGACTTGCATACAACCGGTTTTGGCCATCCCTGCATCATCTTTTTCACACAGTTTTAACGTCAAATTCAATATCAGAAAAAGTAAATTTGCCCTTCAAAATGTTTCCTGTTGGAGGTGATGAAAGTATTTATTACTCAATTGTTTATTGTGGTCCTGAGCATGCCTTTGTTTGCACAAGATATTGACTTTCAGGTATTTCCTGCAGCCAATAAAGTAGGCACTCAAGATGCATTTGAGGTAAAATATGTGATCAAAAATGCCAATCGGGCGCAAACTTTTAGCCTTCAGCAAGTAAGGGATGTACAAGTGGTAGGTGGCCCATCGCAAAGCAGAAATATGTCAATCATGAACGGCGAAAGAAGTGTCAGTCTTGAAATCACCTACGTATTTAAAGCCAACCGAAAAGGGAATATCATATTACCAATTGGCATGGTGAGTATTGATGGCCGAGAATATAAATCAAAAGCTGTTAGTGTTCAAGTTGTTGAAGGAACTGTACGTAATGCCAAACAGCAAAGAAGAGCTTCCCCATTTGATGATCCATTTTTTAATCAAGATCCTTTTGAAGATGATCTTTTTGCAGCCATGCAACAGCAACAACAACAAATGTTGCAAATGATGCAACGTCATGGAGGGATGCGTCAAATGGCTCCTTCTCCAAGAAATCAATCATCTGCAACAGCTCCTCAATTAGAAATCACAAAAGAAAATTTAGCAAATAATCTTTTTATAAAAGTTGATGTAGATAAAACAAACGCTACTTTTGGTGAACAAGTGACCGCAAGTTATAAACTTTATACGCGGGTACCCATGGAAATCAACCTCACGAAGTTACCTTCCCTTTTAGGATTTTGGAGTCAGGATTTTAAACTCCCTCAAGTGCCAAAGCCCACCCTTGAAATTGTGAATGGCAAAGAATACCAAATGTTCGAAATAAAAAGAACGGCTTTGTTTCCCACCCAAACTGGGACACTCGAACTCGATCCTGCAGAGGCGAGTGGTGTGGCACGCATTTTAAAACCAAAAAGAATTAAACAATCGAATGTACTTGGCGATGACGATTTTCTAAATCAGTTTTTTGGTTCCATGATGATGAATGACCCTGATTTTGATAATCAATATATGACAACTTACGATTATGAAGATGTAAAAGTTAATTTGAAAAGCACCCCTATTAAAATCAATGTGACCGCTGTACCTGATATAAATAAACCATTGTCATTTAATGGTGCCATCGGTTCGTATACAATAGAAAGTAATATTGATAAAACCGAATTAACCACAGATGATGTGGCTACGATTACATTCAAGATAGCAGGAACGGGTAATTTAAAACTCATCAATGCACCTGTGATTCAATTTCCAAAAGAAATTAATGCATTTGATGTGCAACAAAAAGATACTATCACCAATACCAACAATGTGATTGCAGGATTTAAAAATTTTGTTTATTCATTTGCACCCCAAACAGCAGGCAATTTTAACATACCAGCTACTGAATTTTCTTACTTTGACCCTGAGCTCAAACAATACAAAACATTGACCACACCAGCTTATGTGTTGCATGTAAAAAAAGGTAAAAATGATCGCTCTGCAGACGCTGACAAACTGCCTCACGATTTGCATGACATCAGAACCACACAATGCATTATTAAAAAAACCAGACCCATCGACTTAAGCAAAAATCCAGTATACTGGAGTGGGTTTGCATTGCCAGTATTGGCTTATCTCGGGTTGTTAGCCTATAAACGAAAAGAAGACAAACTACATGAAAATGTGGTATTGTTTAAAAATAAAAAAGCCAATAAAATTGCATTGAAGCGATTAGAAACAGCTGAAAAATACCTCAAACTATCGGCCCAAAATTCATTTTACGAAGAAACCTCTAAAGCTGTATGGCTTTACCTAAGCGATAAATTAGCAATTCCTTTAGCTGTATTGTCAAAAGAAATTGCTTTACAAAAATTGACTGAAAAAAATGTTTCTACAAGATTAAAAGATGAATTGTTTAGGGTCACCCAGGAATGCGAAATGGCTTTATATTCACCTGAATCAGGTAGTATGAAAATGCATCAAACATACAGCGATGCTTATAAATTGATTGGAAAATTGGAGGATGAACTGACATGAGATATGTAATGATTCTATTGACTGCCCTTTCCTTGTTTTTTGCAAATCATCTTTTTGCAGAAAATAATATCATGTTTGAAAAAGCAAATCAATTATATCATAATAAAAATTATGATAGTGCAAGTGTACTCTATCAACAGATGATTCAAGATGGATATTGTCACCCTGCATTATATTACAATGCAGGCAATGCCTATTACAGAACCAATCAAATCGGTATGGCTGTATGGTGCTTTAAAAAAGCGCTACTTTTAGATGATAACAAAAACACCCGCGATAACCTGCAATTAGCTGAAAAAAGAATTCAAGAAGATATTAAACCCATAGAAGATATCTTTTTTATTCGTTGGTGGCAACAAACGTATCAATTAATGACGGTGAATCAATGGGCTATCACTGCATTGATCTTTTTTTTGATTACATGGGTATTATTACTTTTAAAAAATATCGTGCAAAAAATAAGGGTATCCAAGCAAATCACTTCTGCGCTTGTTGTATTGACATGGGTGTGTTTATTATTTTTAGGCGTAAGGTATTATCAGGATACTTATCATTATAAAGGCATCATTATAAAACCCGATACAGTCTTTAAAACTACCTCCAAGTCCACTACCATATTATTAAGCGAAGGCATCACCGTTGAGTTTATTGCGCATAAAAAGAATCAAATCAAAGTAAAATTACCTGATGGGCGCATCGGTGAAATTGAACCCAGTGCTTTCAAGAAATTATAAAGTGAGGGCTACAAAACAATGACGCCTTTGAATGCCTGCTTGTATAATCAAACAAAAATCGCTAAAAATTTTGAAAGGGTCATAGCATCATGAATGAATTTCTAATAATCTCACATCTGCACTTACCAAAGAAAGATGTATACGTAAACATTCCTTTGGCAAAAGAACCTCTGCAATTTCAGGCCATTCAATAAAACAATAAGCTGTAGGATGTTGTAAAATATCTTGCACACCTGCTTCGATTGCATCTTGCACCCCTTTTAATCGATACCAGTCAGCATGATAAACCACTTGATCCTGGTCTGTTCTATATTCATTGATAATTGAAAATGTAGGACTGCTTGTATGTTCAGTAACGCCGAGTTGTCTGCATAAAGCATTGATCAATGTTGTTTTACCGCTACCCATTTCAGCATAAAAAGCAAAACAACGTTTATCGGGATATTTTGTCAAAATTTGTGCTGCAATCACAGCTATTTCATCTAAAGTGAACTCCAATTTCATGAGGTAAAATTACATCATCGCTGCGATACAATAAATATTCTCCATATAATTTAAGCATTCTTGCAAGGAATAAAGAAATTAAACCAATGACTTGCATTTTACAATCCTTATACCCATGTGATTTATAAAACATGTCCCTATTTTATAAATCTTACAGTGGTAAATACCAATTGAAATAATGTTTAACTGTATTATGTGAAACGTCTATTGGTCTATTCCTTATTTCAGGTCGGTGTTATACTTCATGATTAAAATATTTGACAGCCTTAAAATTTCGTACTTTTGTAGTATGCAACAATCGATTCAATGTAAAGTAGATGGTATGACTTGTGGCAATTGTGCATTGACCATAACCAATTATTTAAATAAAAAAGGCGTCACAGATGCGGTCGCAAATGCATCTACAGGTGATGTATCATTTGTCATAGAAGAGGGGCTTGATGTAGATTCCCTTTATGATGGTATCGATAACTTGGGATTTAAAGTATTGCGTGGTGATGAAGAAGAAACTCAAACCCATTCATCGGTAAAACCATTTTTAATCATAGCCTCCATATTTTGGGTACCATTGATGGCTCATATGTTTATACCCTGGAAGCCCTTACATGCACCGCTTACCCAACTTATTTTAGTATTACCTGTGTTTATAATAGGCACCATCTATTTTGGCAAAAGTGCTTTTCGCTCTTTAATGAATGGCATTCCAAATATGGATGTATTGGTTTTTATTGGTGCCACCGCAGCATTCATTTATAGCATTACTGGTTGGATATTGCATCCGGAAGCCGTGCATCAATATTTGTTTTTTGAAACCACTGCCTCTATCATCACATTGGTATTGGCAGGCAATTTTTTAGAAGAATATGCTGTTCAATCCACCGCATCATCGATTAAAGAATTGATGAAATATCAAAAAACGAGTGCCAAACTAATTTTAACGGATAGCATAGGCAAAGTAACGATTACCACCATCGATCATGATGAAGTAAAGCTTCAGGATATTCTTCAAGTGAATACAGGAGATAAAATACCTGTTGATGGTATCATAACACAAGGCAATGCCGCCATTGATGAAAGTATGATGACTGGCGAAAGCATTCCAAATGCAAAAGGAATAGGCGATTCAGTGACAGGAGGCACCATACTTACGGAAGGAAATATACAAATGAAAGCCACAGCCATAGGTAATAATACGGCCTTATCAACCATTATTAAATTGGTACATCAGGCTCAGGCGACCAAACCACCCATGCAAAAACTGGCTGATAAAATCAGTGCGGTATTTGTACCCTTAGTGATAGGCGTTGCCCTATTGACCTTTTTACTTAATTATTTTGCGTTTGAGGTATCGTTTCAAAACAGCATGATGCGTACCATTGCAGTGATGGTTATTGCTTGTCCCTGTGCCATGGGTTTGGCCACACCAGCCGCTGTGATGGTAGGTCTTGGCAGGGCTGCCCGCAATGGTATATTAATCAAAGGTGGTGATACCCTCGAAAAATTTAAAGACATCAAGCAATTTGTTTTTGACAAAACGGGGACTTTAACCACAGGTCAATTAAAGATTGATCAGTACCAAACCACCCTTGATGAAAAGGATTTTAAAAATATTGTTTATTCCTTAGAACAATTTTCATCACACCCCATTGCAAAAAGTATTTGTAAGGAATGGGTCAGCAATACACCTATCTCCTTTACCCTTTCTGAAGAAATAAAAGGCATCGGACTCAAAGCCACTGACCATGACCAAAATGAATGGCAATTGGGTTCCTATCGATTATTAAACAATACTTCTTCGGCTGATGATCATGATTTGTATCTGCTGAAGAACAACGAAATCGCTGGGTGGATCGACATGAAAGATGAGCTGAGACCGGAGGCCAAATCAGTCATCGAACAACTCAATGCGAAAGGCTATCGCACCCTTTTATTGAGTGGCGACCGCAAGGAAACCTGTGAAAAGATTGCTTCCACATTAGGCATCGCTGAGGTATTTAGCGAACAATTACCAGCAGACAAACTTAACACCTTACAACAAATCATGCAGTCAGGACGCACAGTGATGGTTGGTGATGGCATCAATGATGCACCTGCCCTTGCCAAAGCCGACATCGGCATTTCGTTGAGCGATGCATCGCAAATAGCCATGCAAAGTGCTCAGGTGATTTTATTAAAAAACAATTTATCATTATTACCCCAGGCACTTTTTTTAGGCAAGCATACTTTTATTACCATCAAGCAAAATTTGTTTTGGGCATTCTTTTACAATATCGTGGCGATTCCCATAGCAGCATCTGGCTTGCTTACCCCAACATGGGGTGCAGGCATTATGGCCTTGAGCGACATCGTTTTGATTATTAATTCGCTGAGGTTAAAATATAAAAAAGTGCATTAACAAATTTGATTATCTACCATCTCCATCTAACAGATTACCAAGCCCACCTAAAATGCCACCTTCTTCTTTTCTACGTCCGAAAGTACCATAAGCCATGATGCGTGAAGCCAGTCTACTGATTGGTAACGATTGAATCCATACTGTACCGGGACCGCGTAAGGTTGCAAAAAACAAGCCTTCACCGCCAAAAATGGTGTTTTTGATACCTCCTACAAATTGAACATCAAAATCAATCTCTTTGGTATAAGCAACTACACAACCTGTATCAATTTTCAATACCTCACCAGGGGTTAAAGTACGCGCGTGTACATGACCACCCGCATGAACAAAAGCCATACCATCTCCTTCAAGTTTTTGCATGATGAATCCTTCGCCACCAAAAATACCTGTACCCAGTTTTCGCTGAAATTCAATACCTA
Source organism: Bacteroidota bacterium (assembly GCA_016711825.1). GTDB lineage: Bacteria > Bacteroidota > Bacteroidia > Chitinophagales > Chitinophagaceae > OLB11. The sequence continues at coordinate 137,939 of JADJSG010000006.1, forward strand.
CACTGACCCCTTTGGCAGCACATAAAAAAGCATCTTTTTGACATGTCATTTTACCGCCATAATCTGCTAAGTTCATCGCAATGATTTTGCCAGGAAAAGGTGAAGCAAAGTGAACTTGTTTTTTACCTTGACCAACATTTGTAAAGGCGGTCATAAATAAACTTTCCCCTGTAAGCAATCGCTTACCGGCACTAAATAATTTACCCATGATACCTCCTGTCTGCTGACTCCCATCGCCAAATATGGTTTCCATTTGTATACCATCATCCATCATCATAAAGGCCCCGCTTTCTGCAATGGCTGTTTCGTTTGGATCAAGTTCAATTTCTACATGTTGCATTTCTTCTCCATGTATTCTGTAATCTATTTCGTGTGCGTTCATAAAGTTTATTTTTTTCAAAAATAAAAAAAATATTTACAAAACCTTGTTATTTTATCCATTACAAAGACTTACCGGGTTCGTTAATGATTTAACTGATACATAATGTACCAATATTCAGACTATGATATATTAAAATAAAATGTATATATAAAATATTCAATACTTGTGCATTTTGTAAAGTAAACTGGTTAATACATTTATAAGTTGAAAGTATTTGGATATCTAGCTTTTGTTATTACATTTGTTCATATTATAAAACACATCATGAATCAAACATCATTTCAATTTAAAAAACCTTTATTATTATTATCATTTTCCATACTTTTATTGAGTATTTTTTCGGATAATGCCTTTGCGCGAAAAAGAAAAATAACTATCAATGCAGATAATGACGCTAAAATATATGTTGATGGCAAATTAGTATCAAGTGGTACTGCCAAAGTGATAGTTGGCGACAACTCAACCCTTAATGTTAGAATAGAAAAAACTGGTTTCATTACTGCAGAAAGAAATTATATCAATAATGGAAAAAATGAATTGCCTGCTACCGATTTTGTAAAACTTGAAGTAGATGATGCGTATGAAAATTCATTTACAACTGATTTAGCCAATAGAGATATCGATTTAAAAACAGAAAAAAATGAAGAAGAAGCCTGGAAATTAATCAACAGAATTGTTGCTTCTCAATTTGATGTAATTGAAGTAACTGATAAAACAACTGGATATTTGCGTACAGCCTGGATAGTGAAAAAATTTAAATCTGCTACGATCCGTACTAGGTTAATCATCAAATCGGGCAACTCATCTAATCTTGCATTCAAGGTAAAATTGGTTTCTGAAATTGGCTCTGTTAATGCTTCTTCACGTGATGATGAATCATTTAAATCATGGGATCGTTTATTGCGTTCATTTGAAAATATCATACAAGAATTACAAAGCCGTTTAGGCAAATAAGGGCTACCCATTTATAGAATTCATACATGTATTTGGTATAAGAAAACCAAAAAACGCATTGTTATCAAAATCACATAGGTTTAATATCAGAAACGTATTATATTTATGCAAAATATTTTTTCATGCAAATGCAACATATGATCAATTGGTTTGAAATACCGGTCACTGACTTTGTAAGAGCTAAACATTTTTATGAAACCATTTTTGACATTTCAATGACGGTGACTGAAATTCAGGGATATAAAATGGCCTTTTTCCCAGCAAGTGAAGGGAGTGTAAGCGGGGCTATTTGTTTTGGCGAAGGATATATACCGAGTGGAGCAGGTTCCCTATTGTATTTGAATGCCAATCCCGATGTAAATTTAGTATTAGACAGAGCAACCACCGCTGGAGGCAGAATCATTGTCCCTAAAACTTTAATAGGCGAAGACACTGGCTATTATGCCTTTATCGTTGATACCGAAGGCAACAGAATAGCATTGCATTCAGAAAGGTAAATAGTTTGCTTTTCATTCAATAAATCTTTTTAAAATTTGGTTTGGTCATTGTCTGCCATGATCATGTTTTTGACATAAAAAACATCTTCTGCATAATGTATAGTAATTTTAATATGGACATCACATTAAAAATTGACCAACAATTATATTATAATCAACGCATGGTAAATGGTCTAATGATAAGAAACTGAAATTCAATTTGTGCGTGTAAAATACCTATGTTTTTTTGACTTAAAATAAATGAAATTAATATAGCATCTGTATCACAAGTGAATACCGTTCACTGTTTAATCAGCTTTGCTCAATGTCCAGACAAGGGCTTTTTCTTTAGTTGCCCTAAATATGGTTGAATGCTTTTCATTGGGCTCATCTGAAAAATTCCATGTTAAATTTGGCAAATTTGCTGTTTTAAAAATATTAGCTATTTCCTTTGTATAAGGCGAAATTTCTTCTGTATTGGAACATGCAAACCAAATTCTTTTTTGATGAGTATTGGGTAAATGTGCTAAATGTTCTTTTGCAGTTCTAACTAAATAATGATTATTCCACCACAATGAGGGATCAAATGCGATATAATAGTCAAACATATCTGGTGTCAAAAAAAAGGTTTCCATGACAAAAAGACCAGATGCCGATTCTCCAATAATACTTCTTTCATTCTTAGTTCTATATCTTTTATTCACTTCAGGAAAAAGTTCATTATGTATAAATTCCCTGAATTTTTCTGAACCACCAACAACGGGTGCAATTTCTTTGTCTTTTTCTACTTCTGTAAATCCTGTTAAATCTCTTCTTCTTTCTGTATTTTCAATCCCTACAAGAATTAAAGGTTTTATTTTATGCACTGATATTAATGAGTCTAAGGTATTTGCAATATGAGGAAAATCCTCTTTAATGCCGCCATCTGCCATATACATAACAGGTAAAGAATCCAAATTGGATTTATAATCAGCAGGTGTCCAAACATTAATAGTTCTTTGCTCTTCCAAGAGCTTAGATTGAATCGTAAATGTTTCATGTGAGGGAATAGGGTCATCGGGTTGAGCTACATTGGTACAATTTGTAAGTGTAAAAAAGATCAGTAGTAAAAGGTTATTTATGAATTTCATATTTATTAAAATAGAGTGTAAATATTTTTTCTAAAGTAGGTTTAAATCAGTTACCAGGCTAACAATATTAAAGGCATAAAATTAGCCCCTTTCATTCAAAAAACAACAGTTAAAAAAATAAAACCCGCGCCTCAATATGCTCCTTAGGAATGATATGGTGATATCATTTTAATGGGATATTATGCATTTACCTTTGTTGTTGTTATCTATTTTCTGAAAGGGGGCTTGTGTGCTAATACCTAAAGGATTTTGTATCTTTAAATTGCAAGCAAATTTGTCTTAAACAAGTGCATGATAAAATCTTGATTCCTTCTATATTCCATTTTAAATATAGGGTAGCATATAAGAGTAAATTGCAAAATTCCTTACTCTTTTAATAGGGGCATTAAATGGCGGTTACTCATTCATCAAATATTTAAATACACGCTGAAAATATGAATGACTCTTTGATCAACTACAACCTTTGCATTTCACCTGTAGTATGTGTACTAACACTTTTAAACCTTTTTTTTATTGCACATCCATCATCTATGCTGTAAATTCGTGTTTAAAAATATATAAAAAGATGCCAGACAAAAAACGTTGCCTTTGGCCTGCCAACGACCCACTGATGATACATTACCACGATGAAGAATGGGGCATGCCTGTACATGACGATGCCAAACATTTTGAATTTATCGTATTAGATACCTTTCAGGCTGGACTCAGTTGGAAAACCATTTTACACAAAAGAGAAAATTTCAGGAAAGCATTTGATCAATTTAATTATAAAAAAATAGCAAAGTATGATGAAGCCAAAGTACTCTCATTGATGCAAGATGCAGGTATCATCCGAAATCAATTAAAAATTCGTGCAAGCATCACCAATGCCCAAGCCTTTATGAAGGTGCAAAAAGAATTTGGGAGTTTTGATCAATATGTTTGGTCATTTGTGCAACATAAACCCCTTATGAATAAGTATACTGAACATACACAACTACAAGCGACTTCTACAGAAAGTGATGCCTTGAGTAAAGATTTAATCAAACGCGGTTTTAAATTTGTGGGCTCTACCATCGTGTATGCTTATATGCAGGCTGCTGGTATGGTCAACGATCATTTAGTAGATTGTTTCCGATATAAAAAATGTAAATAACCTCCTCAATCTGAAAGATTTTAGAAGCCATTCACCTACATAGATGATGCATGAAGTGATAGAAGTTTGAAAATTTGAAAATTCATGCCTATTTTGCGCCACGAACGCGAAACGTTTGTAACACTTGCAAACATTCAAACATTGAATCAAATGAAATTACTCGAAAATAAAGTAGCAATCGTAACCGGTGGTAGCCGTGGTATTGGTGAGGCCATTGTTCTAAAATTTGCCCAGGAGGGTTGCCATGTTGCCTTTACTTATGTCAGTGATAGCAGTGCTGAACGTAGCGAATCACTTGTAGCCACTTGCAAAGCCCTGGGCGTAAATGCAAAAGCATACAAAAGCAATGCAGGTAGTTTTTCTGATTGTGAAACTATGGTAGCCGCAGTAATACAAGATTTTGGCACTGTTGATATATGTGTCAACAATGCAGGTATTTCAAAAGATAATTTGTTGTTGCGCATGACAGAGGCACAATGGGATGATGTGATGGCGATTAACCTCAAGTCTGTTTTCAACATGACCAAGCAGGTGATGCGTCCGATGATGAAAGCCAAATCAGGCAGTATCATCAATATGAGTTCTGTCATTGGCGAAATGGGCAATGCAGGACAAAGTAGCTATGCCGCAAGTAAAGCGGGCGTAATCGGTTTTACAAAATCGATTGCCAAAGAAATTGGCAGTAGAAACATACGTTGCAATGCCGTTGCACCGGGCTTTGTAGAAACCGATATGACTTCCTATTTGCAAGATGGTGAGGGTGCCGAAAAATACAAAGCAGGTATTCCATTAGGTCGGTTTGCCACTGCTGAAGATATTGCCAACACAGCCTTGTTTCTTGCTTCTGATATGGGTAATTATATTACTGGTCAGGTGATTAGTGTATGTGGGGGCTTATGTATTTAGGATTAAAAGTTATTTCTTCTTTTTAGCATTTATTCTATAGCCCAAATTGAGCTGGTGCTGAAGATTTATACCATCAACTTTGTGAACTCCTTCTGAAAATACCTGTGTATAATTTAGAGGTAAAGATGCCTCATATCCTACTGCAAATCTGTTCCAGTTTACACGAATACCGGTAAAGGGACGTGCAGATAAATTCATGATAAAAGCTGAGCTTGTCTCATGTCCGTGAAAGCGATAGCTTTGATTGGGGATATACCATTCTTCATTATACATTACAGGGCTTTTCATAAATGCAAAACCTATATCGGCACCTCCATATATTGATACGTCTCTATGAATATGTTTTTGCCATTCTTTTCCTATCGAAAACTTTGGCATAAGCGCCTCGTAAGAATTATATGTTTGTTGAAAAGTGTCACCGACAGATGTGTTGTTATAATTTGAAAATAGGTTTTTTTTAAAAATTGTGAAGCCAAATCTGATAGCAGTATTTTCTGTATTATATTTTACCCATTGCAGTCCTATTGGAAATGGATTGTTTGAATGGGAATAAAAATGACCAGGTGAATAATAGTTCTTGTTTTTATTCAAATTGAAATTCATCATTAAATAAGAACTTCCTGTTTGAGCAAATACCGCAGAAAATGAAAGAATGAATAATAAAAGTAGCGTAGTGTGTTTCATGATATATTTTTTTGACAAAAGTATATCTGCACTAAAATAAGGGTTAACGATTTTTCTTAAAAGAAATGAAATCCTAAGTTAAAGAAAAAACAAAAAAGTTCATCACTTCAATCGTGTCCAGGTATCTGTTCGTCCTATCAATGATATCCCAATATAACCCCTCACTTTCAAGGTATTGGCATCTTTCAGTTCGGCTCTACAGTCATACTCTTTCCCATTTTTCGGATCATAAATAAATCCATTCCATTCCTTGTCTTTAGGGTCGTAGGTAAACCCATGTAAATTAACCAAGCCAAGGGTTGGCACCGTACGTTTTGATTTATCTGGATTTCTTTTATCTAATTTTGGTTTACCTGTTTCTTCATCTATTGGCTCTTTCAACCATACAATCTTACCAGCATAATGACCCGAAGTGGTTTTGTATATTTCAATATGTCCCGTTCCTTCTCCGTTTTTCCAGGTTCCCAATATGGCATTGGCCACATCTTGGGCGAAAACAATTGGGGCACTTAATACTATAAACAAAAGTGTTAAAATAGATTTCATGATCGATAATTTTAATGCAAGATATTTAAAAAAAATTAAAAAAAGAGGATGCTTGCTTACATTTACGATTAAAAGTAAATGGCTTTCATATGATACATCAAATACTCAAAGACAAGCCCACTAAGTTATTTATTGTGCTTGCAGGCTTTTTTATTACCAATGCACTTGTGGCTGAATTTATTGGTGGTAAAATATTTTCATTAGAAAAAACATTGGGGTTTGAACCGATTACCTTTACCCTATTGGGCGAACAAGGCCTGTCATTTAACCTTACAGCGGGTGTGTTGCTTTGGCCAGTAGTGTTTATCATGACCGACATTATCAACGAATACTATGGTATGCGAGGCGTTCGCTTTTTATCATATTTAACAGTAGGGCTTATTAGTTTTTCGTTTTTGGCTGCTTATGGTGCTATACATTTAACACCAGCTCCCTGGTGGGTTGGAGTCAACAGCAATGTGGGGATTCCTGATACGCAAGTAGCCTATGCCCAGATTTTTGGTCAAGGCATGTGGATCATAGTGGGGTCAATTGTGGCTTTTTTGGTTGGTCAAGTATTAGATGTTTTTATTTTTCATAAAATCAAATTGCTGACTGGCGAAAAAAAAATCTGGTTACGCGCAACAGGGTCTACCCTTATTTCACAATTGATTGACAGCTTTATTGTCATTTTTATTGCTTTCAAAATAGGTCAGGGATGGAGTTTTCCGAAAGTATTCGCCATTGCTTTGGTTGGCTATTCCTATAAATTTTTGGTAGCCCTTTTAATTACACCAGTCATTTATTGGATTCATGCTCTCATTGAATCCTATTTAGGTAAGGAACTGGCAAACGATATGAAAGCAAGTGCTTTACACAGCTCCTAAAGCTTATCAATTTGTACTCTAATTTTTTCTCTTATCTTTGCCAGCATCTATAGTCAGCATGACTGTAGATACTATTCATCATTCAAAAATAATTCATGTCCATACCGCATTTTCACACCTTAAAAGTGATTGATATTCAAAAAGAAACTTCAACCTGCGTTTCTGTAGCACTTGAAATTCCCAATGATTTAAAAGCTGAATATACTTATAAGCCAGGGCAATATATTACTATCAAAAAAGTGATTGATGGTGAAGAACTACGCCGATCTTATTCGCTTTGCAGCGCTCCTATGGAAGATGATTTCAGGGTAGCAATTAAACAAGTACCCGATGGACGTTTTTCCACTTTTGCAAATCAACAATTACAAGTGGGTGATTTGCTCGAAGTGATGACCCCGATGGGTAATTTTACCACTGATGTTTCGGCAAGTCATAAAAAAAATTACATGGCTTTTGCCGCAGGTAGTGGTATCACCCCAATCTTGAGTTTAGCGAAAACCATCTTGCATACAGAACCACAAAGTACCTTTACCCTGGTATTTGGAAACCAACAATTTTATTCCATTATTTTTAGAGAAGCCATCGAAACCCTTAAAAATAAATTTATTGGGCGGTTTCAAGTTTTTCATATTTTAAGTCGAGAACGAATGGAATCAGATTTAAATTTTGGGCGTATTGATGATGTAAAATGTGAGCAGTTGTTTTCGAAACTGATTGACTTCAATAGAATGGATGAATATTTTATGTGTGGCCCAGAACAAATGATTAGCAATGTCAAAACTTACTTATTATCAAAAGGGGTTGATGTGGCCAAAATTCATTTTGAATTATTTACTGCTGAAAATTCGGCAAAAACCAAACAAGCTTTTCAAGAAAGCCATGCAATAGATACTAAAAAAGTAAGTATGGTAACCATCAAAATTGATGATAGAAGTATTGAGATACCCCTTGCTTATGGAGGTGATACTATCTTGGATGCGGCTTTGAAACAAGGTGCTGATTTGCCTTTTGCTTGCAAAGGCGGTGTGTGTTGTACTTGTCGTGCCAAAGTGATAGAAGGTACCGTGGCTATGGAAGTCAACTACGCCCTTGAAAAAGATGAGGTAGCAAATGGTTTTGTATTGACCTGTCAGGCACATCCGACAAGCGAAAAAGTAGTGATCGATTTTGATGCACGTTAGCAAAAAAATATTTTCAGGCTACGCACTCAATTTTTAATTTTTTTGTTGATAACCCAAACGGCCACAATCCCCAATAAGCCGCCCACGATGGTATTCCATTGTATAATTTCCCCTATGGCAATATATGAAGAAATGGCTGCAGCAAAAGGCACGATATAGATAAAACTGCTTGTTTTTTCAGCCCCAATTTTTGAAGTTGCATAAAAGAAAAAAGTAGTGGCAATGCCTGTATTCACGATGCCGTTAAAAAGCATATTTCCCCAAAACATTGTATCACCTTTAATGAGTAATTGTTTGATTGACTGCAAATCAACAAAGCATGTAAGTATCAATATACATAATAAATACATCCATAAGCTAAATGCCAAGGGTGATCCATACTTAAAAGACAAGGCAGTGATTCTACTTAATATAGCCCATACAAGGGTTGAAAGAATGAAAAACAAATTACCCGATTGTAGTATTTGCGATGCATGGTTCCAAATACTGAGTAAAATACAACCCGCTAAAAGTCCGATCAACAATCCTATCAACTCTTTGCCACTGGGTTTCCTTTTTTGTATAATCAATGCTAACATATATGATACGATGGGTGTCATGGTGGTGACTAACACACCTCCGGCACCTGGCATCCCTTTGAGTATGCCCGTAAAAAAAAGCATGCTGTATAATGCGATTAATACAGATGCTATCAATAATGATGGCAATCCTTTGGTTTGGATAGATAATTTAACTTTCAATACATGTAATAGCACAAACAATGAAATAAAAGTAAATACAAAACGTATCAGTGCAATTTCAAGGGGTTTACCATAATGAGACAGGACTTTTGCACTTGGCCAACTCATACCCCATATAAGCATACTCAAACTAATCCCGACAATTAAAAAGTGTTTGTTTTTAGCCAATGAATTCATCGCTACGAAAGTATATCATCAAAAATTGAAACTACCATCTTCAAATATATTTATTTAATAACTATGCTATGTTACAATACATTCAATCAAATCCACCTGATTAATAAACTACAAATTATGAAGAATCAATCTGTTTCATTTCGCTGATTTCATTGTGAAATGAAGCATAGTCCAGTGGTCCTTTTAATATATAGTCTATTAGCACTGTTTTATCAGTGACACATTAAATATAATCCAATTGTTATTAGCTTAAATGCAATGTGTGTGGGCATTATACCGAACTTTTTCAGCCTATTTATTAAATACATTTGATATTAAACGAGCATAATAAAAAAATCCGCTCTGCGATGAGAGCGGATTTTTTTTATATAATCAATTAGTTATTGCTTATCGGTATGAAATGGGTGATAACCACATTCGCTTTATTTATTGATTCAAATGGTCATTTCATCCTATTATTCACCCTGGTAAGATTTATACTACAATGTGTTGTTGTATAAATCACTCAGGAACTATTTTTGAATCGTAAACTTCTGGATCTTGCGTTCTTCGTTATCAATCAATTCCATGATATAGATTCCACTTGAAAGTTGTTGCAAATCAAACGAGAAATTATTTTCACCTTCAGTAGTTACTTTTTGTTCAGATACAATTTTTTGTCCCATTGCATTGTAGATATGAATGCTGACAGCATTATTACCTTCAGCAAAAAACTGCAATGCAATTTTATCATGCGCTGGATTTGGGAAAATATTTAAAGCCGCTTTGTTGACAAAGTCGTTAGCTTCATTTCCATCTAAACGCCAATTTACTGCGCTTGTGCTGGCATTAAGTGTATAGCAATTGGTTGTATTGTAGGCTCCATTGTAACCGTATACCTGCACATAATAAGTTGCACCGGCTGCTGCATTGTATTTGATAGTTTCGGTTGAAGTACCCCCTAACTGAGAAATGGCCAATTGCGATCCTGATGAATTATACAATCGAATATCATAATCAAGTGGTAAAGTTGATAATGTAACTTTTAATTTGGGTGCCCCATTGGTAGTAGTAATTCTGAACCAATCTTTATCTGTGTTGGTACCAATCATTGAACTGATATTTGTATTGGTGGCAATAACAGTGGCTGTTTGTCTTGTATTGTTTGATTCGTAATTATTTACACAATTACCAACAACAGCAGTTGTGTTAAAGCTTGCAATAGATGAATAAACACCGGGTGCTACATTACAAACAGCTTGCACTTGAAATTGATACGTAGAACCTGCAGTTAAACCTGTAAGTGCTTTTGAGTTACTTGCTGCTGTAGTTGTTGTCCATGTGGCTGCATTTAATAAACGATATTGTACATTGTAACTCAATGCATTGGCAACTGCCCCCCAATTAAGTGTTGCGGTGGTAGTAGTGATACCTGTTGCATTTAACCCAGCAGGTGTACCACAAGCCTGTGCAACGGGTGGTGTACAACCTGGTGAAGTAAGTAAAGCTGCTCTCGCGCCACCTGCTGCAAATAAGGCACTCATTCTGGTTTTTTGTCCAGCACTAAACATATACATACAAGCATCATCGGTATAATCCATATAATTCATAAACATATCTCCATTCGGTCCATTTGCACATGATACGGCAGGAAAAGTAGGGCAACCATAATTTTCATCTGCTTGATTAGGAGTATCACCCACTAAATCGCTACCATTACAACTTGTGCCATCATCACCCCATATATGATATAGGTTTAACCAATGCCCCACTTCATGTGTAGCTGTTCTTCCTTTGTTGAAAGGTGCCAAAGCCGTGCCATTGGTACCAAAGCCAGTATAAGTAATTACTACACCATCAGTAGCTGCTGCGCCACCTGGAAATTGTGCATAACCAAGTACACCACCACTCAAGTTACAAACCCAAATATTTAAATATTTATTTCGGTCCCAAATATTGGCACCTCCCTGTGCTGTATATTTTACTGCATTGTTGGTACTAAAAGAGGTAACGTTAGTACTTACCCTATTGATACCTGTTGTGGCATTGCCATTGGGGTCTTGTTGTGCCAAGCAAAATTGCACTTCGCAATCTGCTACTAATCCTTGAAAAGCAGCAGGTGTATTGGTCCAATCAGCATTTAATTTTCTAAAATCAGCATTAAGTACTGCCAGTTGTGATTGTATTTGAGCATCACTCACGTTTTGTGCATTGGTATTGTATACGATATGAAATACAACAGGAATTGTTTTTACTGCACGGGTTTGTTTTTGCGGATTCGCTTCATATGCCTCTGTTTGTTTTTCGATGAGCTCACGTTCAATGGCGTAATGCGGATCATTTTGAATCATTTGAATGTGGTACTCATGCGAACCACAATTTCTTTTTGCTTGGGCAAATGATTGCGTAAATAACGCAATGGCTGCCAATGAAAGTAATAGTTTCTTCATCTTTAAAGGGTTTTTGTTTTGATAAATGTAAAATGAACAAATGAGTTATGCAAATTTTGTACCATTATTGAGATAAATAATATTGAATATATATTGGTAAAAATCATGGAATAAAAAAAATCCCTTTTCTGAAATGAAAAGGGACTTTATAAAGTATTTGAATGAACTTAATTATTTAATACCAAATGCATGATTAATCCATAACCAAAAGTTGCCATCGTATAAGAATGCAACAATAAACCAAATAAAGAGCGATAAAGGTATCATGATGGTAAGTATCATGTTTTTGATTTCATCACCCAAATGCATAAATACTTTTACAATATACCCTGCTTTAAACATGGTAAGTGCGATAAAAAAAGTATTGATTAACCATTTTGGCATCCCTACACTATGTCCATAAAGACCTAATACGACTTCTACAATAGTAACTACCGATAAAATACCTGTTACAAACCATATCTTTTTCACTTTGGCTTTACTTTCAGCGCTATTCGCATCCTGATGATGTGTTCCTGAATATAATGCAGATTGATCTGCTTCGTAATGACTAAATTCTGACATATATTTTTAATTTTAAAATGAATATTATTTTTTGCAATTGACTCCTGTCAATTCATTGGTTTCTTTGTATTACAAGAGATAAAAACAAGTAAATACAAATACCCATACTAAATCTACAAAGTGCCAATACAAACCAATTTTTTCTACCATTTCATAATGACCTCTTCTTTCATAAGTACCATTGATGGTATTTAATAGAAGAATAATGTTAAACACAACCCCTGAAGCAACGTGTGCTCCATGAAACCCAGTAATGGTAAAAAAGAAGTTGAAAAATTTATGGGCAGCATCTGCTCCACCACTCGCCATCAATACAGGATCCACATCGTGCGTAAAGAAATGAGGTAAAAACTCAGCGCCTTGTCCGTTTCGGAAAGCACCCCACCATGCAGCATGATGATGTAAGTGGGTCCATTCCCAGGCCTGACATCCTAAGAATGCAATACCTCCAATAATAGTCCATATCATCCATTTGATGACACCATTTTTATCACGACAATGACCGGCATGTACTGCCAATACCATGGTTACCGAACTTAAAATCAAAATAAAGGTCATTAAACTTACAAACATCAAGGGTAAGTTCATATCACCCATAAAAGGGAAAGATTTGAAAACGGAATTGGGATCAGGCCATATAGCACTGAAAAAACGTGTGGTTCCATAAGAAATAAGAAAGGCGCCAAAAGTAAACGCATCACTCATAAGGAAATACCACATCATTATTTTACCATAACTAAGATTGAATGGGCTTTGTCCCCCACTCCATACCTTTTTCTTGTCAACTGCTACTGAACTCATATTATTTAACTGTGTTATTTTTGATTATATAAAAAAAATAAAAACAAATATATCCAAAGCACATCAACAAAATGCCAATATGTGCCTAATATTTCTAATCCATTGCTTGAATACACTTTTGTACGTCTACGAAAATTGACAACAAAAAATACAATCACCAAAGCAATTACGCCACCCAACATATGTAAAAGGTGAATACCAGATATTACGTATATAAAACTGCCAGAAACACCTTCACCATTGCTTGCCAGGGTGATACCTGCAATATGCATGTCGTAAAAACCCCAAAATTGCAACAACATAAACACAACCCCTAAAATAGCGGTAAGAGATATAAGCTTTTTGTACAAACTCATATTTCGTTTCTTAAACTCTTTGATGGAAAGATGCATCGTGACACTACTCGCCAATATGACTGCAGTAGAAACCCAAAATGCCATTGGCATGCTGAAAAACAGCCAATTTCCTTGTGCTTTACGTACCATGAAGGCACTTGTCCAACCTGCAAACATCATACAGATGCTTGCAATGGCAATCCACAACAAAAATTTGTGTGGGTGTATTTTTTGACGTTGTGCGGTTAATGTACTCATTGATTTTATTGATTTTAAAATGATTTTAATGTAAAAATCGTTTTAAAACATGGCAAATTTAATCATCAAAACCTTAGTTTCATAGAAAAATTCAATGAATTATTAATTTATCCTAAAATATTTATTTAAGATGTGGCAAATATGGCTGTAATGCTTGACTGCCTTGCATGTTAGCTTGCACATCTCCAACTAAATGATAAGCGCTAAATCAATGATACCCCAAAAACTTGTGCAAAATGATTTTTTATTTTTTCTTCAACTTCCTGAATTGGCACTTTATAGCCAAGTTCTTTTTCTATACTTGTCACTTGTTTGTGTTGGATACCGCAGGGTACTATCATATTAAAATAAGTCATATCCGTATTTACATTCAATGCAAATCCATGCATGGTAATCCATCGACTGGTACGAACCCCCATAGCACATATTTTTCTGGCTTTATGCGGAAAAGCTGTGTCAATCCATACCCCCGTTTCACCACTACTTCTTTCACTTTGAATACCATACTCAGCCAAGGTGCGAATGATGATTTCCTCCAGATTGCGCATATATAACACGATATCAGGCTTAAGCCTTTCTAAATCTAAAATAGGGTAACCTACGATTTGTCCCAGGCCATGAAAAGTGATATCGCCACCTCGGTTTGTTTTAAAAAAGGAAATGCCTTTTTCCTTTAAATATTCATTATTGACTAATAAATTTTCCATCGCACCACTTTTACCCAATGTAAATACAGGTTCGTGTTCACACAACAAAAAATGACTTTTCGTGGCTTCCATCCCCTCATTCGTTTGGGCCAATTCGCGATCGCGATTCCGTTTTTTAATACCTAAATTTTCACCCAATAAGGATTCCTGATAATCCCAAGCCTGCTTATATTCGATGGTTCCCAAATGTTGAAAGGCTACTTGCATCCTGCAATATTAATGATTTTTAAAGAATTAATCCGCTGAGTGGGTCATTTGTGCTTGAGAAATTGACATTTAGGATAACTTTTCAGTTACCTTTGCCATTCATGAATACAGCAATATTAAATACCGACATCGAAGAAGATGAATTACAGGATGAGGCCCCTAAGGAAAAATACATTTTTTTTGATTTTATCATCGAAAAAGGTCAGGAACCATTACGAATTGATAAATACCTGATGACTAAAATAGCGAATGTAACCCGCAATAAAATACAACAAGCCATTGATGATGAATGTGTGTATGTCAACGACAAATTAGTTAAACAAAACTATAAAATAAAACCCGAAGACCATATTGTTGCATATACCTTTCGGGAGCCAGAAAGTACAGAAATTATTCCTGAAGATATTGCCCTCGACATCGTGTACGAAGATGACGATGTGTTGGTACTAAACAAACCCTTCAATATGGTGGTGCATCCAGGACATGGCAATTATACAGGTACAGTAGTTAATGCCTTGGCCTATTATTTGCAACAAAAAAAGCGAAAACAAGGAGTTGTTACCACGCATTGGTCTGGTACACCGAATTGACAAAGACACCACTGGATTATTGGTGGTGGGCAAAAATGAAAAAGCAGTCTTGCATTTATCTAACCAGTTTATGGAGCATACTGTCAACAGACGGTATCAAGCATTGGTATGGGGCGATGTAGAAGAAAATGAAGGCACCATCGACACCTATATCGGGAGACATGAAAGAAATAGAAAAGTATTTACGGTATACGACAAAGATGATGAAAAAGGTAAACATGCCATCACCCATTATAAAGTGATTGAACGTTTTAACTATGTAACCCTGATTGAATGTAAACTAGAAACGGGGCGTACCCATCAAATCAGGGTACATATGAAACATATCGGTCATACCTTGTTTAATGATGCCACCTATGGGGGCGATCGTGTATTAAAAGGAACGGTATTTAGCAAATACAAATCGTTTGTAGAAAATTGCTTTGCACTCTGTCCGCGTCAAGCTTTGCATGCCAAAACCTTAGGGTTTATACATCCTACTACAGGCAAAGAAATGTTGTTTGAAAGTGAAATGCCTGCTGACATCCAAAGTGTGCTGGAACGATGGAAAGTATATGTAAAGGCAAAAGGGATTTGATTGTAATTTTTTATTTTTACTTTTACAAAAAAATATAATTGTATGAAAAAAATTGTTATTCTAAGTGTGATTTTATTCACCACCGTGATGTTTGCGCAAGCACAACGTATTAAAAAATTAGAAGGTGATCCTAAAGCCCTTGCAGGTGAAACCAAATTGAATGTTTCCTTTACTTACAACAACATGAGTGTAGGTAAATTTGATAAAGAAGCTGATTATATTGCTTCAAAAAAAGCCGATTACAACAAAAAAGAAGCTGGCAAAGGCGATACCTGGGAGCAGGCATGGGTTGGAGATCGTAAAGGCAGATATGAACCTAATTTTACAGAATTGTTTGAAAAAAATACCCCCTTTGCGTTAGGCAATTATCCAGATGCAAAATATACCCTTATCATCAATACAAGCAGAACAGAACCTGGTTACAATATCTATATCACACGCAAAAATGCAGAAATAGATATGGAAGTACAAATTGTTGAAACCGCAACAAAGCAATCTATAGCCAAATACAGTATCAAAAATGCCCCTGGTAGAACTTTTGGTGGCAATGATTACGATACAGGCGCACGCATAGAGGAAGCTTATGCAGCGGCTGGTAAACATTTTGGCAAAGAACTTAAAGGTGATGTAAAATAAGGATTTTATTACACAATTTATCAATAAAAGCAGACTTACCATTTCGTCTGCTTTTTTTATTTACTTTTGCACCCTTAAATAAATATTTACCATGGCACAAGGTTCTACCATATCACTCGATGTAGTATTAGACGATCAAAAAGTACCCGAAAAAATATATTGGACCGCCGCAGAAGGTGGTGTAGAAAAACCTACCGAAGCAAAAGCCTTTATGCTCAGTATTTGGGATGTTAATGAAAGCGCTGCACTTCGCATTGATCTATGGACAAAAAAAATGATGGTTGATGATATGAATGATTTCTTTTTTCAAACATTCATGACCATGGCTGATACTTATGAACGTGCAACCACCCATAAACATATAGCAGAAGATATCAGGGTGTTTTCAAAATCATTTAAGAAAAAGATGGAAGAAGAAATGAAAAAAAATCAATTGTAATATCGGAAACGCTCCTATTCAGAGAACCTTTTTTTAAAATTGGATATCAGATTAAACACATCTTCGATGCTTTTCAATGTAAAGAATACAATGTGTAATATAGTGGCATAAAGTAATTTAAGAAAAAAAACCGATTGGTATTAGTTTTACATCATTAAAAACAAATCCTGCGTGCGAAAAATTATCAACGACCCCGTGCATGGTTTTATTACCATCGACAATGACCTTATCTATAGCCTCATTTCACATCCGTATTTTCAACGGTTAAGAAGAATAAAGCAAATGGCATTGGCCTATTTGGTATATCCGGGAGCTGTGCATACGCGTCTTCATCATGCATTGGGTGCCTATCACTTAATGCAAAAAGCCATTGAAGAACTCAAACAAAAAGGGGTAGACATTAATGATGAAGAAGCACAAGGGGCAAAAATCGCCATTCTTTTACATGATATTGGTCATGGTCCTTTTTCACACGCCCTTGAACATACTTTGGTAGATGTTCATCATGAGGAATTATCGTTGTTGATCATGGAAAAATTGAATGAGGAATACGAAGGAAAATTGCAAGTTGCTATCGACATATTTACAGGAAAGTATCCTAAAACATTTTTGCATCAACTGGTAAGTTCACAACTTGATGTCGACAGGCTTGATTATCTTGCAAGAGATAGTTTTTTTACAGGAGTTTCTGAAGGCGTGGTGGGTTATGAAAGAATTATTAAAATGCTCACTGTACATGAGGGCGAATTGGTTGTAGAAGAAAAAGGGATTCATTCCATTGAAAAATTTTTAATCTCACGACGTTTAATGTATTGGCAAGTGTATTTGCATAAAACGGTTTTGAGCTCTGAACTGATGTTAGTCAATATTTTAAAAAGAGCTAAAACCCTTTCCCAGCAAGGACAGATATTGTTTGCTACACCTGCTATGCATTTTTTTTACAACAACCTTTTTCTATCCATGATTTTCATGCCAACAAGCAGTGCCTGCAACAATTTTTGTTATTAGACGACAACGATGTCATCAGTTCTATCAAGGTATGGACCACCCATGAAGATGCAATATTGGCTGATTTGTGTACACGACTTCATAACAGGCATTTATTTAAAGTAAAATTTTTAGATACTGAAACCGACCTTGAAATTGAGCAATGGAAACAATCTTTGAAACAAGCCTACGAGCTTTCGGATACTGCCATTGATTATTACTTCATCCGAGATGTGACCAGTAATAAAACGTATCAAGATGGCGATGAACAAATCAGTATTTTATATAAAAATGGTGTGATAAAATCAATATCAAAAGTTGAGAATACATTAATTACAGCTGAATTATTAGTACCCATAAAAAAACATTACATTTGCTATTTGAGAAAATAACATTATAAATATGAAATTTACGGCTCAGCAAATAGCCACATTGGTGCAGGGTGAAATTGAAGGCGATGCAAATACAACAGTGCAAGCAATTGCAAAAATTGAAGACAGTAAAGACGGTTCATTATGTTTTTTAGCTAATACAAAATATGAAGATTATTTGTATACAACCCAAGCATCCATTGTATTAATCAATAAAGATTATATACTCAAAAAGCCAGTAAAACCCACTTTGATTCGGGTTAAAGATGCTTACAGTGCATTTGCTACTTTACTTCAAACCTATCAGGAAATTATTAGCAGTAAACCAAAAGTAGGTATTGAATCTCACAGCTTTGTAGCCTCAGATGCAGTATTGCAGGAAGGCGTTTATATTGGTGCTTTTAGTTATATCAGCGAAAAAGTAGTCATCGGACAACAA
This sequence comes from Bacteroidota bacterium, assembly GCA_016711825.1. Taxonomy (GTDB): domain Bacteria; phylum Bacteroidota; class Bacteroidia; order Chitinophagales; family Chitinophagaceae; genus OLB11. The sequence continues at coordinate 156,456 of JADJSG010000006.1, forward strand.
TCAAAAATATATCCTGGTTCATTTATAGGTGAACATGTAAGCATTGGAAGTCATACGATCATACATCCTGGAGTAAAAATATACAAAGATTGTGTGATTGGCGATCATGTGATTATCCATTCGGGTGCCGTGATAGGCAGCGATGGGTTTGGCTTTGCTTATGAAAATGGCAAGTTTAACAAAATCCCCCAGCTAGGTAATGTAGTGATAGAAAACGATGTGGAAATAGGAGCTAACTGCAGCATTGACCGGGCTACAATCGGATCAACGCTTATTAAAAAAGGAGCTAAACTGGACAATTTAATACAAATTGCACACAATGTAGAAATCGGTGAAAATACAGTCATTGCAGCTCAAGCGGGCATATCAGGAAGCAGTAAAATTGGCAACCATGTCATGATAGGTGGGCAAGCAGGTATCGTAGGTCATATCAAAATAGCAGCAGGTACCAAAATCAATGCACAAAGTGGGGTTTCAAAAGAAATTAAAGAAAACGGCACATCGATTACAGGGTCACCTGCATTTGAATATAAATCAGCCTTAAAAAGTCAGGCTGTTTTTAAAAACCTACCCAGCTTATTGCAACGTGTAAATCAATTAGAGCAAGCCTTAAATGAATTGCAAAACAAAAAATAATTTTTTAAACTTTGAAAAAAAGAAAATACTATGAATACTCATAAGGCAAATCAACAGACGCTAAAAAGTGAATTTGTAATAGAAGGCGTTGGTTTACATACAGGTGTACACACAGTGATGACAGTAAAACCAGCAGCTCCTGGGCATGGCATTAAATTTCAACGAATAGATATAACAGGTGAACCCATCGTAAAAGCAGACGTCGATTATGTAGTAGACACATCGAGAGGTACCACCCTGGAATTAAATGGTGCCCGTGTAGCCACTGTAGAACATATCCTTGCGGCCCTTACAGGAATGGGTATCGATAATGCCTTGATACAACTCACCGCAGAAGAAATTCCTATTATGGATGGTAGCTCCAAATTGTTTGTCGACGCCATTGACAAAGTAGGTATCGAAGAGCAAAATGCGAAAAAGATCTATTTTTCTATCGATACCAATATAGCATATACTGATGACGACAAAAATGTAGAAATGGTAGCCACCCCTAGTACTGAATATAAAATCACCACCATGATTGATTTTAATTCAACGGTATTGGGTACCCAACATGCCTATTTAAAAAGTTTAAAAAGTTTTAAAAAAGAAATTGCCCCTTGTCGAACATTTTGTTTTTTACATGAAATTGAATTTTTGTACAACAACAATTTGATAAAAGGAGGCGATTTAGACAATGCTATTGTGGTGGTAGACCGGGTGCTTGGTAAGGAAGAATTAGATAAGTTGGCCAAAATGTTTAATAAGCAAAGTATAGAAGTAGTGCAAGAAGGTATTTTAAACAATCTTGATCTTCATTTTACCAATGAACCAGCCCGTCACAAATTACTTGATATTGTAGGCGATCTTACCTTGGTGGGTTATCCGATTAAAGCCAATATTATTGCTTATAGACCAGGTCATAAAGCCAATATTGCATTTGCAAAAAAAATAAAAGAGTATATCAAGAAAAATAAAAGCATGCTGGATGTGCCTGTTTATGACCCTACCCTACCTGCTATTTACGACATCAATTATATTTCAAAATTACTTCCCCATCGTTATCCATTTTTGTTAGTCGATAAAATCATCGAACTCAGTGACAATCATATTATCGGTGTAAAAAATGTAACGGTCAATGAGCCTTGTTTTACAGGTCATTTTCCAGATAATCCTGTCTTTCCGGGTGTATTGCAATTAGAAGCCTTAGCCCAAACAGGCGGAGTATTGGTGTTGAACAATCAAGGCGGACCAGAAAAAAAATTCGATACGTATTTTCTAAAAATTGATAATGCCCGATTTAAACAAAAAGTAATGCCTGGTGATACCTTAATCATGAAAATGGAACTTACCCAACCTATACGCAGGGGAATTTGTGAAATGAAAGGTACAGCCTATGTAGGTAATAAAATTGTTTGCGAAGCTGATTTGATGGCACAAATTGTACCCAGGGCTTAGTTATTGGGGCATGCTGTTTTGCACCCAGCATGAAATGGTTTTAATGTTGGCTTCACTTAATTTGGAAGCGCCTTGTGGCATGGCATCATACCCACTTAAATGTTGTATACTTCCCAGAAACGAATTGTTTGAAGCTATACTTTTGGTAGTTGTATAGGTACTTAAATCTTTACCATCTGCTTTATTACTTGCACTATGACAACCTGATGTAGCACAATGCTGATCCATCAAAGGTTTTATATCAGTGGTATATGTAGGTGTAATACCCGTACAATCATAGGTAGTAGGTGTAGTTGTTTTTTTAGTACAGGCGAAACTAAAAATAATTAATACCATAAAAGTAGTGATAGCTGTTGTTTTCATATTATTAAATTAAGAGGTGAATTTACAACATTTATTATTTCGATTAAAGTCTTTATATTGAATTTATGATCCCTGCTCTTTTAAGACTAAAACATTCAAGATTTATACCTATGATACAATGTAACAATCCATTTATTTAATGTGGAAATAAATGGTGTCATGGCATTACAATCGAGATTTACCTATGGAAGATTTAGTCTTTGCTTTCAATTTATTTAGTTTAAATTGCATATAAATTAAATCTGCCCGCTATGAAACTACTTTATGTTATATTTAGTCTTTGCCTTTTTAGTGCTTGTTCTACCAAAAAAGTAACCGAATTTAATATCACCAACAACAATAATTATCCAATATCTGTCAAGGTAACCACGAATAATGTGTCTCAAACATTTGCAGGTATTAAGGCGGGCGAAAAGTTTACAGGTTTATACGATTGGACTACCTTAGAAAAAAAAGAAGGGCAATGGGTATTCAGGGTTCAAAACGACCAAACCCAAGGCGCTGATGAATTTACTCATGGCTATTATACCAATGGTGAGTTGTTTAATTATGTGACCCTTGATTGCAAAGGGGATCAGTTAAAAGTGCAGATTTCAGAATAAAAATACCCATCAATAAAAAAGGGCTATCTTATTAAGATAGCCCCATTTAAATATTAAATTTATTGTGATTACTGTTTTACAAAAGTTCTTAAAGCAGGGCCAAAACTAGCGTTTACCACATACCAAGCATAAGAGGTATCTACACCAGAAATTGTCAATGTTTCACCAGTACAGTCGATCTCTCCTACATTAGAAGTGCTTTGTAAAGGAAAATCAATGGTGGTATCGTTGATTTGTACAAAATAACCTACAACTGGCAATGAAGGTGCTCCACCTACATTATCAACCTCATATAATCCATTGGCTATTTGGGTTAAATTTACGATAGCACCATTTGCAGTTCTTGCATACTCACCACTTAAGTTCCAGGCTGGGTCTATATCTGTCACTGCAATGGCCACATTTGTAGAACTGATGTATCCAAATTTGTTTTTTGATTTTATCGGTACTACATATAAACCAGGCGTATTTACATCAATACTGCTTGCATCTAATGATACAGGATAACTCTCTTTTATAATGGAGTCGTAGGCCGTTGCAGCTACTGCTGGTAAAGAACCACCTACAGGTATGCTATAAAACTGACTTCCTAAAATAGTAATGGTTGGGTATGATGCTTTTTCTACAGAAGAAACATTATCTGGCACTTTTCTGCAGGCAGTCATACTTACAAAAACTGCTAAGGCAATTGATAACGATATTTTTATTTTATTCATTTTAAATCTTGTTTTTAGTTAATTATATTAATTAGCGTCCCACCACATTTTTTGTGTTACTTGTTTCACACCTGGGAAATTGGCATTTAAGTTAATTTCTTCTGTTGGATAGATAAATCGAACTGGTTTGCTGGCTCCGATCAATGAATTGACAGAAGTTACTAAGAAATCAGGGTAACCCGTTCTTCTCCATTCTGTCCATGCTTCAAATCCTTGATTACCACACATTGAAAACCATTTTTGGGTAACAATGTGTCTGATTTTTTCTTGTGTTGTACCTGCCGCCGGATAACTACCCCAATTAGTGGCAGGTAAGTTGGTATTTGCTACGGTATCACCACCTAAATAACCAGTAACGGTATCGCCATGAATATATCTGTAAATAGCATAATCTAAATTCACCACAAATTCGTTAAGTTCACCAGGTAATGAATCTCTAATGATTTCTTCTACATCAGCATCTGTAAGGTAAGCTTTGAAACTTTCAGCGATACCAGCTTCAAATAATTCCTGATCGGTACCAGCCCCAATTAACCAGCCTCTTGCAGTAGCTTCAGCTTGTAAAAATAAACTCTCATACACTGAAATGAATTTTACAGGTGCTGCACCTGATTCATCGTTGTTTGCTTCAGCACCAACATAATGGCTCGCAATAGATTTGCCAGCTGCAGTTGCTGCATTATTAAAGTCGCCTTGTGCTATACCCACAACGCCTGAAGCAGTTGGGTTATAAAAAATGTAAGCTCTAGGGTCAAAGTTTGAATTTAAACTATCTATACATGTTTTACTACCATAGATATTTTGTGTATTACCAACACCTACGATTTCAGAATATAATGGATTTTGACTTCCGCCTGAAGTTGAAAAAGAAATTTTAGCTTCTTCAGATGCAGACATGATAAAACCATTGAAAGTTGGATCAGTTGAGATAGAAGTGATGATAGCTTGCGATTTTGTAGGATTAATTTCTGATAAACGCAAAGCAACTTTTAGTTTTAAGGTATTACCAAATATTCTCCATTTGTTCATATCGCCACCATACATCAAATCGTCTCCGCCTGGTTGGATAGGTGCATTTTCATCAATCAAAGCTAAACACTCGTCAATTTTTGTCACAATACCATCATAAATAGCAGATTGTGCATCGTAGGCAGGTGATACAATACCGCCATCAACATCTAATGCTTTCAATGCTTCTTTATAAGGCGCATCGCCCCAGGCATCGGTGATTACTTGAAAAGTATAGGCTGTTAGCAAACCTGCAACTGCCATGTATTGTTTGTTATTCTTTTTACTGGATGTATTGTACACATAGTTTAAATCAGTTAATGCAGATGCATATAACAATCTCCATGAAGTATTATAGTTATCAGAAGAAGGCTGATTTTGATCGTATTGTTTGTACTGATTTGCCAAAGGCGATTGTGTCCAATATTGTGCCCAAAACGAACCATTAATTTGAAACTGACCGCCCACTACATGTGCAATGGCAACTTGTGCTGAAGGCAATACCAACTCAACGCCTGGGTTATTGGCAATGTTTGGATTGGTATTTACATCCAGAAATTTTTACAACTACCGGCAAACAAAGTACCTATAGCTAAAAAAGTGATTATTTTATATTTATTATATTTCATTTCTTTTGTTTTAATATTAATTTTTAGAATGTTAAACCTATTTTAAATCCATAGTTTTTTACTGAAGGTCTTGCACTAAAATCAAAGCCTTGTTCGTTAGAAGCACCACCAGAATTTACTTCTGGATCTACATAATCATTACCTCTATTAGTCCAGATAGCTAAATTATTACCAAACACTGAAATGTTGCCAGAACCAATGAAAGTTCCTTTAAACCATTTTTGTGGCATATTGTAACCTAAAGCGATTTCTCTCAATTTGATGTATCCAGCTTTTACTAAGTCTTGTGATGCAGGTTTTACATTTGCAGACGTATAATAATAATAAGGGTCTGTTTTGTATTGGGTATTGGTTACATATTCACCAGCAGCATTTTTTACTACTGAATTATCCCAGATATAATTTTCTCTGTTATTTACAGTTGTAGAAGCGGCAACGCCTACAAATTCAAGAATGTCTTTGGTTCTTGAGTAGAAGTATCCACCTTGTTTTGTATCAAACAATACATTCATGAAGAAACCTTTGTATTTAACGGTAGTTCCCCATGAAGCGATAAACTTAGGTTGAAACGATCCTAAATAAGTAGGTGTAGTTGTTGACAATGGATTGCCTGTTAAGGTGTCGATAATTTGACGACCATCAGGATCTTTTGCTAAATCAACAGCATAAAAAGTACCCATTGGTTTGCCTACAGCAGCTACGATATTCATACCGCTGAAACCTCCAATTACAACTTGGTCAACACCATTAGGTAATGAAACCACTACATTTTTGTTTCTGGTATAAGTACCAAATAAATCCCATCTCAAACCATTTTTTTGTTTGATAGGTGAAATTTGTAAACGAGCTTCAAAACCAGTATTTTTCACTTCACCGGCATTGATATATCTGAAGGTATAGCCAGAAGAAGAAGGTGTTGGAACTGCTAATATTTGATCTTTTTGTAAACTGTTGTATACTGTAAAGTCAGCTTGTATTCTATCTTCTAATAATCCGATTTCAAAACCTATTTCTTTAGCGTTTTGTCTTTCATTGGTTAAACCAGGATTACCCATTGTATTTTGGTATGAATAACCAGGAGTACCGTTAAAAGGAAATATGTTAGAACCAAAACCACCATTGATGATTGCAGATTCGAAACCAGGGTTATTATTTTGGTAAGCAGCAGCGTCATTACCTACTGAAGTAATACTTGCTCTTAATTTACCATGGTTGAATGCTTTTTTAGCAGCATCAGAAAAATGTTGGCTAAATAACCATGATACACTTGCGCCTGGGTAGAAATAAGAACGATTTTCTTTAGAAAGCGTAGAGGTCCAGTCGTTACGTGCAGTCAATTCTATAAATAAGAATTTATCAAAATCAAAATTTAAGGAAGCATAAGCTCCTACTTTTCTTTGATTGGTTAATGTATTTTTTGCTGCAATTTTATCAGATGCATTATCGAAATTGTAATAATTTTCGATTACAAGTCCATTGGTTACTGGGTCAATATCAGCAGACATAAAGTTTGATCTTCTGCTGTTTACAGAATGACCTAACAAGGCATTAATACCTAATTTGTCAATTTGATAATTGATGTTTAACATCAAATCATTGAAATAAGAAGTGAAGTTATCAGTAGATTCATAATAACCACCATTGATTGATTTTGGTGAACCATAAAAATCATCTTCTACAGCAATGGTATTGATTTTTGGTGTTTTTAAATAAATTCTATCAGAAATTACCTCACCACCAAAACGGTTAGTCAAGGTAAAGTGTTGATTCATTCTCCAACCAACGGTTGTTTGACCTAATACACGATCAAATTTGTTTCTATTGTCATATTTGTCAGCTACAAAATACGGATTATCGGTATAAGCACCATAATAGCCATATCTACGGATACCATTGCTATCGGTAAAATCCATTGAATTGAATTTGTCATTCATATCTTTTAGATTTGAAATAGGAATATCACGTGGTTGTTGACATACATTGTTCCAAACTGAACCATCGCCTTGACCACTTTGGTCTAAACGTGAATTACCGTTTACATAGTTCACATTAAAACTACTAAAGAAGTTGTTTGAAAATTCGTGGTTAGCATTTAAACGGATGCTATATTTATCAGAAAAGGTATTTGGGGTAACACCTGTAGCGTTAGAAGAGTTGAATGACAAGAAGAAATTGCTTTTTTCAGTGCCTCCATTTAAAGTAAGGTTGTTTTCGAATGCTTCGCCAGTATTGAAAAAGTCTTTAACATTATCTTCAATAGCTACATAAGGTTTGATTTTTTGATTTCCGTCAATCACTTGGCCCCATGGTCTAAGTTGACCATCAAATGGTAAGCCCCAGCTAAAGTTTTCACGTCTGTCATCATTTAAACCATGCATATCACCTTGTCCAAATTGATTTTGAAGTTTTGGATACATTAATACTCTAGATCTTGTATAACCTGTAGAAAAACCTACTTCAGTTTTACCTGATTTTGATTTGGCTTTGCCAGACTTCGTTGTGATCATGATAGCACCGTTTGCGCCTTCAGAACCGTATAATGCGGTAGCTGCAGCACCTTTCAATACTGAAATACTTTCAATATCGTCAGGGTTTACATCATTACCTCTATTACCGAAGTCGATTTGTTTCAAGCTATTTGATCTTAATCTGTTGCCATTATTCACAGGGATACCATCTATCACGATCAATGCATTATTATTGCCACCGATTGATTTTTCACCACGGATTACCACACGTGTTGAACCACCGATACCGCCTGTAGTGTTGGTGATATTCACACCAGATACTTTACCTGTTAAGGCACCTAAGGCACTCATATTATTCCCTTTGTTAAGGTCGTCGTTGCCTACAGTAGCTGTTGCATAACCGAGACTTGACTTTTCACGTTTGATAGCTTGCGCAGTTACTACAGTTTCGCGCAAGGCCATTTGGTCGGCCACCATTTTAATCACCATGCCATCCTGAGCAGGTTTTTCGGTTGGTTTCATACCGATGGCGCTGATACTTAACGTTGCATCATCTTCTGCGTTGATTTTAAAATTACCATTTTGATCTGTTACGGTACCTTTCGCTGTATTTTTAATACGAATAGTAGCACCAATCACGGGTTCGCCTTTATCGTCGAGCACTTTACCTCTTATGGCTTCAGACTGCGCCAATACTACTTGCAAGCTGGTAAATAGCAATGCAATAATTAATAATAATGATTTCTTCATGCTTGTTTTTTTAATTTTAGTAATGAATCTAGCTGTAAACGTATAAATATGTTTGATTAAAAACAAGTTTTCTTAACAATATTTTACATTTTCCTTAACTATTTGTAGTGAGTTAACCAAATTGTAAACTTTATGTGGTCCTTTTTTATAAGTTGCGATTTAATTGGTATTGTGTTGCAACATTGGTTTTGGATATTTTTATCCCCTGTTTGAGCTGTTCAGGAGAAGGGTTTCGCCCTTTTACATCAAATTAGTATTGGAATCAAAAATATCCATACCATTATTACCTCACGCTGTACGAGATGTTCGGCTCTGCGGCATCTCGTACTACAGATAAAGAAATTTCTGTGAACTTTTGATGTTGCCTGTTCAAAACGCTTATCATGCCTTGAATCGATTTTAATGTAAAAACTTTTATTTTCCAGTTCATGAGGGTACATAGTATTGTGCCTCTATTCAATAATTACCTTCTTCACTTCATTCTCGCACCGAAGATAATACATCCCCTTTGATAAATGCCTTACATCTATTTCATCTTCTTTGGTAGAAAATAGTAGCTCACCTAATACATTATACAACTCCTTTTTTTTGCCTTGTTTATTTTTGATGATACAGACGGTACTGCTAGGATTGGGATAAATATCCAATTCTTCGATATCCTTTTGTATTTCTCCATTAGCAAGTGGATAGCAGGGCTCCTTCTTTGGCATGTTAAAGTTGGGCATATTAGATAATGACATAGTAAAATCGCATGAATCACAATACAAACAAACTTTACAAAAATTGCACGCCATTCCCTTATTGTTTGGCTTGTGTATTAAGCTATTGTAACTACCACTACCGCTCAGTTTACCTATATAAATTCTTCCATCAATACCTAATTGCAAGTGCCCCTTTTCAACATCGCCAACAACAGGTGGAATTTGTGGTATTAAATACATTGCTAGTATACTATCTGCTTCATGCAAGTCGTATTGATACATGTTATACCGGCGTGATATATATAAAAAACTATCGTTTGGTGAGAAGCAAACACCAGTTATTAAAGAATCCATGCATTGCCATAAGGTATCTAAAATAGTATGAGTAGAATCATAAGGCACCTTTATTTCTTTTACATTGCTCAATACTCCATAGCACCTATCAAAATCGGCAATAAATAGATGTGCACCATCGGATAAATAACCGCCAGAAGCAAATGCATATTTACTACCATCACTATTGAAACTGCTTTGCCCTGCAATACCGTAATATCCAAATATTGGTGTTTGAAAGGTTTGTATAGTATCTAATAGTACAGTGTCTTTCGTCACCAAAAAAGTATATACAGTATTCGCGTTTGCCCCCTGCTTGAGTAACCACCAGTCATACCCATTGGCATGTTTGCAAGCCATCATACCTGTTATATTTAACTCTTGATTTTCCAAAATTATTTTCTTCTTTTGTATTAACTTCCCCATACCTGCATTTGCATTCATATCTACTACATGATATTGTAAGATGTCAAAAGGAAACCGACCATCGCCAAATGGGTTAGTATTCCAATAGGTGAACATGGAATCAGTTACAGATACATTAAATAAATAGTATTGATTATTGCTACCTTTTGGCAATATAATTGAGCCTTGCGTGTAGATACCACTTGAAGGGCAACAGTTTGAATTATAAAGCTTTGTATTCACTAATGTATCTCCATTTTCAATGATATTACCCACGGTATCATACAAAATATAACCATTGCAAAGCATTCTCAACCCCCCGGTAACACTATCGCAAATATTGCTTGTAGCATTTCCAAATATCTTTATAGGTACAAATGGAAAGTAATGTCCTGTTTGCGGCATACTTGTATCTCCACTAAATTTCAAATAATCGGCACTGCCACCGTAAATAACGGTATAACCCCTTCTATCTTGAGCATTTATGTGAAGTGAATACACTAGTATGCAAATTATTACAATTATCTTATTACTTATCATGTTGCAAGATATTTAGTTTGCCACTATAGAAATTTTTAGATAGCTTTATTTTGTAACCGTATATTCCATTCGGTAAAACAGGAAGCGGTACCTTTTGAGCAGCAACACTAGCCTTAATTGTTTGCTTTAAAATTGAATTGCCTAACAAATCGGAGAGTTCAAACTCTCCATCTTCAGGTAAGTCCGAAATAAAGATAACATCACGTGCAGGATTGGGATAAACCAAAATATCTTCAAATTTATCAGTAGCAATTTTTATGAAATCTACTTTGTATGCGTTATTATTTATTCCTTGAAGTTGTGTCAATTTATTTGCTTCCTCATTTGTTTGTGCTTCATAGAGGCTATCAACATTGACATATCCATTATCGCCATTTTTGTTTTGGCCCTGTATGCAATTCAGCCTGTCGTTGTATTGCAATATAGGATCAAGTGCACTATATAGCACCCTTGCTTTGTACACAGCACTTCCGCCAACATATGGACACATTTTAGCAATTATTTCTAATTCCAATTTCTCTATTTCGTTTAAACTATCTACACCCCATCGTAACATTTTTAAGGAAATGTGATTGATAACCTGCATATTTAATTCAAAATCTTCGGTTGTAATCAAATTATTATTGGCATCGATTGCATTGTTATATTGAGTAATGAAATCTTCATCAGTACCCGAAAAGTTAAAGAGCGTTGCTAATGCTAAATCAATATTACTGATTGTACCGATATTACCGTTTTGATAATTGTTGTAAAAAGCAGTTAACACAGGGCTACTTAATCGCAACGTTTCATCATACCGCAATTTTTCAAATAGCCACAATTGGTTCATCCATGCACCTACTTGTGCATAATTGATATAAGTCTCATTTTGATTAGCTATGCTCAATGCTAAAGAGTCATTTTCATTGCTATCTGGGGCGGGACTATTTGGGGGTATGGCATTTCCAAAATCAGGTGCAGGGCACTCAGCATCAGAAGACGTCATACCATTAGGATTTTGCACAAGGTATTTAAACAAGTTCCCAACTGGTGAACCTGTCTCTGATACCAACAGATTGTCTTGTAACAAACTTGCAGAAGTTTTTATAATCTCCGTTGGTACTATATTACTATTCCTCCAAATTTTATAAATATTATTCTGTAGCCATCCATTGCCATTAAGCATATTATATAGCCAAAAATTATTGTTGTCTGCGTTCCCATCACCAATGTTGCCAAATGTACCATACTGTGCAGCACCATTGTCAAGCGTATATAAGGGATTTAGATTATACTTAAATTTATTGGAATGTATATTCGGCTTATCTGTTTCGTTGTTGCCCCATGCGTATAAGCCCTGCTTGGTTGCCCTTGCTCGGTTGCAACTAATAATCATTTGTTTGCTATTTTGAAAATAAAAAGCTTTACTAAATGTCAAATTATAATTGAGCAAAGAATACTGCCCATCTACCAAATTATTTTCAATTGTCATGTCATTACAATTACTATTAAATATTCCAAAGAGGCTCGGATCATAAGCAGGTACTTGAGGTACTGCCGTTCCGTTAGGTACCGTAAAATAGATATTATTATTACTAATTAACTGGCTTTTGTTAGCACCTAGGTTTCCAATACCTTTACCGGCCCAATAGGGAATGGTGATAGTATTGGTCAAAATATTAAATGTCTGCGCAGGATTATAAGGCGGGTTGAATTGTTTTATATCAATACCAATGGCAGGGTATATCAGTACCTGCTGCGGATTTCCGTTGTAAGGTGCGCCGATTCCTTCATTCAAAATGATCTCATTTTCGATCACATCATAATTTTCATAATTGCCAAGGAGTTGCGTACCGATAGCTGTATTTTCAATTTTATTGAGTGCGAAATAGCATGTTCTATTCATCATATTCCGGTTCATAATACCAAACCAAGTGTCCTTCATATATAACTTCTCAGCTTTGAGATTATTGTTTTGGCTTACGATGCCTTTGCTGCATCTGTTAAACAATGCAGTGGGTGCCGTATTGATACCTGTATAACTTACATCAGTTTTGGCTTTAAAAGAAGCCATATTCATATATTCAATATTTACAGCAGCACCAATAGGCGAGGTGTAAACGGTATTATTGATATTTACAAGCGATTGATTGGGTGGATTGTCTTGTATATCTTCAAACACATTGTTGTAAATCCCAATTTGATTTGAATCTCCTACTATAGACACAATATTTATATCACCTAGTATATTTATTCCGTTTTTGAGTTTCATAAATGTGTTGCCACCATTTACATTTGAAATATTTCCAATGTTAATATAGTTGCTATTAAATATCTCGATGCCATGTGCGCATTCATTTTGCATACCGTCAAAAGTATTACCTTCAACTATGCCTTCATATGTTGGGTCGTTCATTTCGGAAAAAAGTATTGATCTACTTTCGTTATCAATAAAGCTGCTGTTTCTAGCTTGTATAAAAGCATTATGTATAAGTTGAATACCCACATTCATATCTCGTATGGTACTACCATTATTCACAATTATTCGTTTATCACTCCCATCAGCTTTAATCCCTTTCCAATCATCTATACATCCTAGCAGTTTGCTATCATTTACTATAATTATTTTATTGCTTTGAATTTCCATACCCGAGTTCATTGCCATATAAACTTGTGGATTATTATAAACAAACCATTCATTATCAACTTGTATATTTCCTTGCAATACTACTGGTTTATTTACCAGCATACCATTCGGGCTGATGGCACTTGAACTACTATTGGGTGCATACCACTCGGCTTCAGGCGGCACTGTGCCACAATTACTACAGTCGCCAATGTAAATTGTTTTGGTTTCCGTACTAGTAGGTGATGTAGCTGTAATCGTGTAAGTACCTGCTGCAGTTACGCTACATACATTACCAGCAAAACTAATATTGCCTGGGCCAGTTACAGTCGGTTGTGTGCAAGCGTTGATACTAAACTGTGCAGGTGTAGCACCTGCTACACAACCCTTTATGATGTTATATTCAAGGGTGGTGTCAATCACAAGTGTGAATGTTTGCTGGCAGTTGTTAGCATCTGTTACTACAAGGGTATGGGTTCCCCATGATAGAGTATAAGGCGTATTGGCATATACCGATATATTGCCATTGAGGGTACATGTATAACCTGGTGTGCCACCAAATATTTCAAACTTAAATGCATTATTATTTACATTGCCAAAACAGCTTACATGCTTATGATACAGCAGGTTCATACTGCCACTGCTGAGTACATTAGTGTACAAATGAGGTGTGCATACAAAATTCCCATTCAGTCTTCCGCCATGCAAACAAGGTTTATTAGGCGAATTAGGATATCCATTAAACCAGCCTGGCGTATTAATGGGAAAATAAGTACCTGAGCCATAGCCAATACCATTGGCCCAAAGCGGCGATAGGGTTACGTTATTTTTATTGGCTTCTTTGTCTAGATATAATAAATTATTTGCACCTGCATTTCCATTGTGGGTAAATACGGCATCTTCTAAAGAAATATGACTGTTCTTGTGTGCCACCATACCTCCGTATGTAACAAAAGTACCCGAATGTTGAATGCCGTACACCGATGCACCTTCATGTACATGAAAACTAGATGCAGCACCTATTTCCATTGTTGTATTGCCTTCTGTTACTAACAACGCTTTATTGTTTAAATGGTAAAGCGCATAGCCATCAGTATTATTCAGTTTTTTGCCAACTGTAAAAGTTTGATAAAAATTGGGTCCAAAATTGGAAGAGGGTAAATAATGTTCCACTTGCCCTTCAAAAGTCAATTCATTAGGCTCACAAGCATTGTCGCTCCCTTCTACTGTAGCATCCTGCATACTCATCATGTGGTAAGAATTAATGCCATTTAATATATTTTCTACTTTATTTTCACCCATAAAGCGCACACCACGCATAAAGGATGCATTTAGTCCAGGCCGCCCTTCATTATTGTAAGTAAATGTGCAATCGTCAATCACAGTCCAAGTTGATTTTGGCATACCGCTAGTAGTCCAATTCAACCAAAAAAACTCCCTATCTTTATCGTTTACATTAAAGGTGCAGTTTTTAAAATTTGTCCAGCGCATGTGACGCTGGATTTCACCATATCCAGGCACATTGAATAATGGATTAGTATGTGCCCAATAAATATTATTATATGGTTTGTCAGCAAAGTCACAATCGATATATTTGGTAGCATCAGCTTCTGCATTCGCAATGCTACTTGTTGCTACTGATGCATAAATTCCGCATTTCTTAAAAACAATTTTTTTTCCTGCACAGTGTATTCCTGTTTGTCGAGATGAATAAAATGTGTCATTTTCGAACAGCATATTTTCCACAAAATCTGCTATTACAAAATTAGTGCTTAGGGCTGGTCCTAAATTATTATAAAACCTACACTCTTTAAAAATGCCGTTTTCACATTCATCTTGAGGCGATGATCCTGCATCAGGTTCAATATCTAATCCACTGCCAGGGTTCGATAAACTAGGTTCAAAACCGGGCGTAGTTATTTGACCCGTTTCGTTAAACTGGCAATTGTTTACAGTAACATCCTTTGCACATATAAAGCCGAATCCAATTCTATTATTTTTATTGAAATGACAATCATTTATTGTAATATTTTCACATGCCTTCTCTAGCGTCATGCCATCTCGTCCAAATTGGTTGACATGCACATTTGCTAAATCTATATTGGTGGTACCTTGGCAGAATATGCCATCACCAGGCAATTGTATGCCACCATTATTGCTCCAAACGCCCCCCCAAATAAAATTTACATTATTTCCATCTAACCTTAAATCGCTTATGGTAATGTCACTGCAATTTTTAATAAATAAAAAGGGCGCGGTCCATCCTTTGGTGGTATGATCTACATTAATACCGTAAAATAATAAAGGCTGTATCGTATTGGTATTATTAGTTTGGGTAAAATTACCAGAGGTAAAAGTACTAGTTGGTGTGAGAAAAGATCCAAACATCAAACCGTCTTTATAGCGGATGGTAGGTGGACTGGCTGCTACTTCACCTTTTATGGTCAAATTGTGTACATTATTCAGAAATAACATACCGTAGTTTTCTAATGTATCACCTAATCCACTAATGGCACCTTGTGCAATATTTGTATGTCTAAATTTTCGCCTTTTTTCTATACCATTAAAAATTTCTGTTACCAAAAAACTATCATTAAACACCAATTGCCTACCTACCTTATACACTGCTGGAGTTAAACTATTTGCTGGATAAAAGCTAGGGATGATTAATTCGCCTATAGTGTCGCCGTTGCCAGTAATATCAAGAAAATTTGAAAAAAAAATGCCAGCTCTAATAAACGCATCTGTATTATCGAAAACACCATCACCCTGTGCTCCAAAATCTGTTTCTAAATTCTTCTGAAGAAGATATTGACCATGAGCCTTAATAGTTATAACTTGCATAGCTATAAAAATTAAGGTAGCGAGTAGCGAGTAGCGAGTAGCGAGTAGCGAGTAGCGAGTAGCGAGTAGCGAATGTGACTTTTTTCATTTTAGTAAGTTTTTATTTACTCCAAAGTTTAATAAACTATTTTGAAATTCCAAAATATTAACAAAAACACACTAGTGAAATATGAATTTAGAAAAATCATATAGCAAAATATAAGGTACAAAGCACTTTATATTTTGCATGAATAAAGTAGATTGTGTCAAAAGGATATCAAGTCTACCCCTATTTTTAAAGGGCATCGAATATTTAGTAGAGCTTTTAAGCATTTTACATTATTATTATTTATATATATTCTTTTTTTACCTGATAATCAATGTATTATGAGCTATTTTAAAAATATTTTCTATCCAATCGATTGAAAAACCAAAGCTTTCCTTACCTTTGCGCTCCTTTTAATAAAAAAATTAGAATTTTTACAACATGAGACATTTAAGTTACAAAACACAGTTTGCCAATAAGCAAAACCATAAACCAGAATGGTTTGTCATAGACGCAACCAATCAAACTGTAGGTCGTATGTGTACACGTATAGCATCTGTATTACGTGGCAAACACAAGCCTACCTACACGCCACATGCTGATGCAGGCGATTTCGTTATTGTTATCAATGCCGAAAAAATCGTTTTTACTGGCAATAAATTAGACCAAAAAACCTATTTAACTTTTAGTGGTTATCCTGGTGGTCAAAAAGAAGAAACTGCCAAAAACTTATTGGCTCGTCGTCCAGAACAAATTATTGAAAGAGCCGTAAAAGGTATGTTGCCAAAAAACAGACTGGGTCGTGCGATGTTTAAAAAAATATTTGTTTATGCAGGTGATACCCACCCACATGGTGCACAAAAACCATCTCCACTTTCTTTAAATTAATTTTCAAATCAAATAATTATACCCTTTTAAATAATGGAAAAACTAAAAAAAGCAATAGGTCGTAGAAAAGAAGCAGTAGCTCGTGTATACCTTAGTAAAGGTAATGGCACTATTACCGTTAACGACCGCGATTATAAAAAATACTTCCCTTTAATGTACTTGCAAAATCAAGTAGAATTACCCCTTAAAACCATTGATGCTTTAGACAAATACGATGTGAAAGTAACAGTTGATGGCGGTGGTCAAAAAGGACAAGCCGAAGCAATCAAATTAGGTATCTCACGTGCCTTGTGCAATACAGATGCTGAATTGAGAGTGGCCTTAAAACCAGCAGGTTTATTAACCCGTGACCCTCGCTCGGTAGAACGTAAGAAATTTGGTCATAAGAAAGCCCGTAAGAGCTACCAGTTCTCAAAACGTTAATCCTTTTATTTTATATCAACAATATTTCAAAAATTTATTTAAACACGATTTATATATATCATGTCAGAAAATACAACATTACAACAGCAATTACTTGAAGCAGGTGTACACTTTGGTCACCTCCGTAAAAAATGGAATCCAAAAATGCTTCCTTACATCTTTGCTGAAAAGAAAGGCATTCATATTATTGACCTCAACAAAACTGTAGAGGGCTTAACAGAGGCTGCAGCAGCTATGAAACAAATTGCAAAAAGCGGAAAAAAAATCCTTTTTGTTGCTACTAAAAAACAAGCAAAAGAAATCGTTACCGAATGTGCTCAAAGAGTAAATATGCCTTATGTAACCGACCGTTGGTTAGGTGGTATGTTGACAAACTTTGGTACCATTCGTAAAAGCGTAAAGAAAATGCAAAGTATTGAAAAAATGCTTGAAGACTCAAGTATCAGTATCAATAAAAAAGAACGTCTTACCTTGAAAAGAGATAAAGATAAAATGGAAAAAGTATTGGGCGGTATCACCGATATGGCACGTACCCCTGCAGCCCTTTTCATTGTAGATATCTCTCACGAACATATCGCTATGTCTGAAGCAAAACGCTTGGGAATCACTACGTTGGGTATGGTAGATACCAACAGCGACCCTAATAAAGTTGACTTTGCAATACCAGCTAATGATGACGCTACAAAATCAATCGCTATCATCACCAATTATATCACTGCGGCTATTATCGAAGGCTTACAAGAGCGCGAAACCGAAAAAGATAAAATGGACGATACCGAAGAAGAAACAGAAGAATTAGACGAAAACATGAGTATCAGCGACAGTAGCGAAACTAACCAAGAAGCAGGAAAAAAATCTGCTCCTCGAAAAAAAGCTACTGGCACAAGAAGAACGACTGCTCCGAAGAAATAAGTAGAAAGTAGAAAGTAGATAGTAGAAAGTAGAAAGATCGCTTTTTTCTTCACTTGTGTGGTTCGATGTATGAAATAGGTATAATTTAAACATTCAAAACTGAAACAATAAAATAAAAATGAGCACAATAACAATAACAGCCTCAGACGTAAATAAATTAAGACAACAAACAGGTGCCGGTATGATGGATTGCCGTGCAGCCCTTCAAGAAACCAATGGTGACTTTGAAGCTGCCATTGATTTTCTCAGAAAAAAAGGACAAAAAGTAGCTGCCAAAAGAAGCGATCGTGACGCTAAAGAAGGCGTTGTAATTGCCAAAACATCTCAAGATAACAGCTTCGGTATTGTGATGAACTTGACATCAGAAACTGACTTTGTTGCCAAAAATGAAGATTTTATCAAATTGGCATTAAGCTTTAGCGATTTGGCCATTAGCCAAAATTGCTCAACTTTAGAAGATCTTAAAGCAACACCCTACGAAAACCTTACAGTAGCTGATAAAATAATGGAAACCGTAGCTAAAATTGGTGAAAAATTGATATCACTTCTTTTGAAAGAATTGATTCAGAAAGTGTAGTTGCTTACAACCACGCTGGATATAGAGTAGCCGTATTAGTTGCTTTAAACAAACCAAGTACTGAAGCAAACCAAAGCGCTGGCAAAGATGTGGCTATGCAAATTGCTGCCATGAACCCAGTAGCTGTTGACCCTGCTGCAGTACCTGCCGAAACCATTGCCCGTGAAAAAGACATCATCATGGAACAAATGAAAGCTGACCCTAAAATGGAAGGTAAACCAGAAGAAATGATTTCTAAAATTGCAGATGGTAAAATCAATGCATACTTTAAAGAAAACACATTGCTTGCTCAGCCTTTTGTAAAAGATGGCAGCAAAACAGTGACAGAGTTTTTGAAAAGTGTAGAAGCAGACTTAACCGTTAAAGCTTTTTCAAGAATGAAAATTGGATAAAATTTTTCAAGAAAAATAAAAAAAAACGCTTTGGTTTACTGAAGCGTTTTTTTTATGCATATAGAATAAAGTTCCTTACATATGTTACTTATTGTATTTAATAAGCAGTTTAAAAAATATCGGTATAATTCCTACATATAATACCTTTAAGCTAATAACAAATATGCGTCCTTGATATTACATAATGAAATCACATCATTTAGGAGATTACCTAACATATGATATACCTTTCATTTTTAGACTTGAAAATAAATCTTTTTGGTATTATATTAGATTTCATTTTCAATCCTAAATCATGAATGCCAAATTTTTACCCTATACCAAAAACCACCTGTATGATAATGACCTTTTACTTGAAAGTAGCCATCATTATGCATTTATGAATAGCCGCAGAACTGTTCGCGAATTTTCAAGCGAGCCAGTTGCCATCGAAGTAATTGATAACATAATCATGTCTGCATCAACCGCCCCATCAGGTGCGAACAAACAACCATGGACTTTTTGCGTTGTTACAAACCCACAACTAAAATCCCAAATCAGGGTTGCCGCTGAAAAAGAAGAATATGAAAGCTACAACGGCAGAATGCCCCAAGAATGGTTAGATGATTTAAGCTATTTAGGCACCGATTGGCAAAAGCCATTTTTAGAGGATGCACCAGCCCTCATTATTGTTTTTAAACAATCATACGAATTAAATGAAGGTCAAAAGAAAACAAATTATTATGTGTCTGAATCCGTAGGTTTAGCCTGTGGCTTTTTGTTACAAGCCATTCATCAATGTGGATTGGTAGCACTAACACATACTCCCAGCCCTATGAATTTTTTGTCGAAGCTACTAAAACGCCCGGAAAATGAAAAACCTTACCTGCTGATACCCATTGGCTACCCTGCTGACAAAGTAATGGTACCAGATATCAAACGTAAAGAAAAAGAACAAGTAATTGTTTATTATCAGTAATACAAATGGATTGTTAGCATACTTAAATAGCAATACACCCAATCATAACCTGTTGTTTTTCATTTTCACATTCCTCATTTGTCAACATTCCATGAGTATATAAAAGTATGAGATTGAAAGTAATACCAACGACACATTAAAGATAGTCCGTTTGTTATGAGCTTAAATGTAATGTGTGTGGGCATTATACCAATATTTTTCAGACTACTTATTAAATACATTTGGTATAAATAGTTCAATGATCCTTTCTATACAGTTGATATGGTTCATAAACCCCTACTGATGATTTATGCCTAAATATTGTTTAATGCAAATCAATCAACCTTTAACCAACCAGTAATGCTCATTCGAGGTTTGTTGGCTAATAAAACTTCATGCTCGAGCTCATCACTTTTAAAAAAAACACTTTTACCCTGGGTTGGTGAAATATGTTGACAATCATCCTCATTATAGATACAAAGTTCACCCCCATCGCCAATTTGCCAATCACTGTTCAAATACATAATCATAGAATATACCCTCTTTTTATTATTACGAAACTGGTCAACATGTTTTTTATAAAAACTCCCTTTTTCATAAAGTGCATAATGAAATTCATAACCTGTTATGCCTGTATAACATGTTTGATTCAGATAAATAATAAAGCGATCCATGAGATCAAAAAAATCGTTTTCGTATTTATTTTGATGAATACGGTCAAGCCAAAATATTTTATCGCTCCGTATTTTTTTATCATGATTGACTTCTATATCATTTCCCGTACCTGCATCCAATAATTGATTTTGAATGTACAACAGATTCAAATTATCCTTAAGATGATTAGAAAGAGAAGGGTTCAAGAAATTTTCTACTATGCCGACCTTATGTTCAAGATAAGAATCTATGATGCTGTCAAATAGGGTGTGCATGAACTGAAGTTGTTAACTATGTGGCATACAACCCTATAGCTAACGAAGGTAGGCATTAAATAATGAAGCAAGCTATTTATTTAAATGCGCTACTCTTGTATTTTACAAATACATAAATGTATAAGACCCTTGAAAAACGCATGATCCAGGGTTGTAGCAATACCAATGCTGATATCATGACACCAATAAATATAAAAATAGAATTGTTTCGCCAAGTAAAACCATAAGTAAGGGCAAAAATAACTGCCAACACAAAGATGGTACCAACACTAAGGGCATAACTCACATACCCTGTACCAAACCAAAAACCTGTTTCAATTTCAAATTTCAAGCCACAAACTTCACAATGTTCGGGCATTACCATAAATTCATTCAGGGGTAAGATGCTTTTGTTTTTGTACATCGATCCTTTGTGGCAGTTAGGGCATTTCATGGTGGCCATGCTCATCAATCTGTTGGGTGCTTTATTTTCCATTTGTATATTCATTTAAAGCCATCTTCCAATGCTTATGGCTGTTATATAAGTTCAATTTGTCTTTCGCCGATTTGTTGTCTCCACATGGCATAATACAAACCTTTATCTTCCACTAATTGATCATGTGCGCCGGTTTCTACAATCTTTCCTTTTTCTAATACATATATTCTATCGGCATGCATAATGGTTGAAAGCCTATGTGCAATCAAAATATTGATTTGTTCTTTTTCATTTGAAATCTGCTTCACTGTATTGGTAATCGCTTCTTCCGTAATAGAATCTAAAGCTGATGTAGCCTCATCAAATACCAACAATCGGGGCTGACGAAGCAAAGCACGTGCGATCGACAATCGTTGCTTTTCGCCCCCAGATATTTTCATACCACCCTCTCCGATTACCGTATCAAGCCCATTGTCGGCACGACTGAGTAAAGTAAAAGCAGAAGCTTTTTTGAGTGCAGTCATCATTTCATCTTCTGAGGCTCTTGGATTTACAAACAACAGATTTTCGCGTATACTTCCTGCAAACAGTTGCGTATCTTGGGTTACAAAGCCTATTTGATGTCGAAACTCTTCAATGTCTAAATCCCTAAACGATACTTTGTTATAAAGCAAGTCGCCTTCAAGTGGTTTGTATAAACCTACAAGGAGTTTTACCAAGGTGGTTTTGCCTGATCCTGAAGGTCCCACAAAGGCAATGGTTTCCCCTTTTTTAACATTAAATGAAATATGGGTCAAGGCATTTTGCCTGGCCGTTTGGTGTTTAAAAGATACATTTTCAAAAGCCAATTCTTCAATTTTATTGATTGATTTGGGATTGAGTGGGCGTTCTTCTACAGGAGTATGCATGAGTTTTTCAAAATTGGCCAGTGAAGTTTCAGCTTCTCTATATGCCAATATGATATTACCCAGTTCTTGCAATGGTCCAAAGATGAAAAAGGAAAAGAACTGCATCGTAATCATTTGACCAATAGATAAATGATTTTTAAACACGAGGTATGCCAATGTAAATAAAATAGTTTGTCGAATTAAATTGACAAAAGTGCCTTGAACAAAACTCAGTGAGCGAATACTTTTAACTTTTTTAAGTTCTAACTGGAGTATTTTTCGTGTGGTAAGATTGAGTCGTTTGATTTCCTGATTGGTGAGCCCTAAACTTCGAATCAATTCAATATTTCGCAATGATTCGGTGGTAGCACCAGCTAAAGCGGTGGTTTCTTTAATGATGGTACGTTGTATAAATTTTATTTTTTTACTTAATACGCTCATCAATGCCGATAATAAAATGGCCCCTACAATATAAATAAAAACCAGTTTAGGATAGGTACTAAAAGAGTATATCATCACAAACACCACACTCACGATGACGCCAAACAACACATTGATAAAAAGGGTCATGAATTTTTCAGAATCAATCCGTACTTTTTCCAACACTGCGAGGGTTTCACCACTTCGCTGGTCTTCAAATTGCTGATAAGGCAATTGTAATGCTCTTTTAAGACCATCGGTATACACATCTGCACCAAAACGTTGTATCACGGTGTTGACTGTATAATCCTGAAAGGCTTTGGCGATTCTTGAAGCCATTGCCACACTAATCATAATGCCGATAAACTTAAACGTATTGGTAATGTATGCCTGTTGCGTGGCTTTGTCGGAATTGTCTTTGATATAATCGAAGAGCTTACCAAAAAAAACGGGGTCTAATAAGGAAAAGCCTGTATTTAAAGCAGCCAATAAGAATGAGAGTAAAACGAGCCCTTTATATCGAGAGAGGTAATGGATGAGAATTTTCATAGAAAGGTGGCAAAGGTACTATTTTAAATCATTATTGATTTATCTGAATCGTTAATAATACATAGACTAATAAATAGTCATTATTGCATATATACTTAAATCCCCTAAAACATTCATGCACAACCCCTATTTAACCACCAATTGTTCATTCTCATATTTAACCAACACATTGTGAGCGTTTATTTTGCAACAATACTCCATATCGTATTGAAGGCCAAATTTTGAAAGGCGTAAAAAATGAGAACTATCTTGTATAAAATGAAATAAATCAGCCTTTGCCGATTGATACAATTGATTTGCAGCACGTGTACTATCACAATTCATTTCAAAATGCGACCCAATACTATCATACACAGCACCAGCAAATAAAGAATCTTCGAGGTTATACCGATCTTTCCATGATGCACAAGCCAATAAAACATCTTTTTGTTGATGTTGAAGATAATCACATACAGCACCAAGGTTAAGAAATGAACCTGTAATAATTTCGGAAGCATCATTGCACATATGCAATAAGCGAGTGCCGTTGGTAGTAGTTAACAACAAGGTTTTGTCTTTGATAAAATCAGGACTGTATTCTAAAGGTGAATTGCCATATTGCAAACCAGGTGCTACTTTTCCATCACGCTCTCCCGCAGTGATTGAGTTGGGGAGCTGAGTACCTAAAGCAATGCAAGCATCTACAGAATCAATGGGGATAATGGCTTTGGCGCCATTGTGTAATGCAGCTGCAATGGTTGAAGTGGCTCTAAACACATCAATAATAACTACGATACTGTTTTTCATATCATATAAATGCAACAAAGAGGGCGAAAAACACGTTTCAATTTTGGGTAATGACTTCATTACATTAAAAATTTATGTACAACAATAAAAGAAAGCAATTGCATCAATATACCAACTGCATAACCCGAATAAATCTGAAAGGGCGTATGTGCTTTCATATACAAACGTGTAGAACCAACCACACCTGCTATAAACAATGCAAGACATAAAAAAATCAGTCCATGCTGTAAAGATTGAAACATACCTATGACGGCAAAAGAAACCACGCCACCCCAGGCGGCTGTATGCATACTAATTTTGTAAAAAATAGTGGCCATAAATACTCCCACAGTGGTAAGAAAAACACCCAGTAAAAAACTTTGTAATAATTCAGGTGCTTTTAATTGTTTATGAAACAACCAAAAAACCCAAAAGTAAAATAACATAGAAGCAATGAGGGGTGCATAGCGTTCTTTTTCGCCATGCATATGTATGCTATCGATAAACTTAAGCCTCCACAACAAAAACACAACAAGCAAAGGAAAGGTAACAGTAATATAAGCTATAATGACGATCCACCATTGTTGTGTTTTGACTGGTAGGCCAAAAAAAAGGGTTGGGCTCATAAACACTAAAAAAACGATGACCAGGGTAGGAATAAATACCGGATGAAAGAGGGTCGAAATGATGGTTGGCCAAAAGCCTGGCTTAGTTGAATTTTCCTGCACAAGGCAAATGTAATATAATAAAGTGGAGAGTAGAAAATTTGGGCATAGATTCAATACATATTTTATAAGGATATGAAATAAGGATTAGTCCAATGGTAATATCTCAACATGGCACAGAGCTTGTGCACCGTGGCGGAAAGCCAACGCACTTTCCTATGTCTCATTACTAAGCGAGTGCTCGTGTATATACTTGAGCAAGACGGAGTTATTTAATTACTTTGTTTGGACTTATTACAAGTAATAATGGCTTTACAAAATATTATTCCTTTACTAATTTCTTCTGAAAAATATTTCCTTTGTTGTCTGTAATAGTAATAAAGTAAATACCTGCAGAATAGTCGGCGATTGACAAATTTAACGAATTACTAGAAGTATTTATTTTTTGTAGTTTTTCCCCAATTTGGTTTTGAATTTCGCAACGAATAATTTTTGAATTAAGATCATCAAGCAGTACCTTAAATTCTGTAGTTATGGGATTTGGATAAACCTGAAAACCATTTTCAGTATTTACACTGCTGATGCCACTTACATTATTTACTAATGTATTGTTTGTTGTATTCGTAATAATGGGAGCATTTAAATCGAAGTAGATATGAGCTTTGTTATTGATTGGTGTGCCTTCTGTTAGACCTGTTTTGTGTTTTACTTTAAATGAAACGCCTCCTTGACTAGCATCAAAATCGGTTGTGCTATCTGGTAACATTATATTTGGGAATTCAAATTTCAATATATTCCCGTTTTGGGTAAAGATCATATAATGACTACGTCCAGTTACAACTACACTGGAAGGATCTAGGTCCGACTCTAAAGTATCTAATACCACAACATTAATAGCGGGCGAATTGCCAGTGTTTTGAAATCGAATATCATAACTAAATTCTGTTCCGAAATTTACATTACCACCTGGGCCTACGCCCTCTGGTGATACTTTCTTATCATTGGGGTCATAAGAGGTCCCTATATAAAAACAACTTGTTCTTGTATTGTTCAATAAATTCCAGTCGCCTGTAATGGCTCCAGTAATCATACTTGTATGACATACAGAGTCACCAATTATAAATGGTATATTATTTATGTTGGCTAGTGGGACAAAAGTATTTACTTCTAATATTTGAGAAATCCCCATTGTTGCCATATTCCATGTTAAAGTATTACCGACAACAGATGTAGGAATAGGTGTAGCGCTCAAATAATTAACTGAAGGGTCAAGGTTCACTGTTAAATCTCCTCCTAGCATGGGACAATTAAAATTGGTAAAGGAAAAATAAAAGGATTTATTAAATCCGGCATTGAGTATTCCCGTATTTATTGAAGTCCATGCAGCATTCATATCATAATTTGCACCATTCAATGTTAAGCCGAAATTATTATTTGTGCTATTGAGTATATTTACCGCATAAGTCTGTGTTAGTGGACAAGAAACCCCCATACAAGAAGCAAAATTTATATTTGAAAGATATGATACTATATAAGTTTGACCTAAGATGAAGGGGTAGTCAATAGAATAATTCCCGGCTGCATCAGTATAACCATCGGCAATGATATTTCCGGCTAAAGAAACTCCTATATGGTGGTAAAAAAGTTCTTCACCATTCTCCATGGTACAATTGACATTCATATCGTTAAATACACTTCCGGAGATATTTCCACAAGGTAATGGCGGCCCTACAGTTAAGGTATTTGCACCCCAAAACCAAGTAACCAATAGTGGTGTAGCGCCTGGCCCAGTTATAGTCATCGTAGGTGAGTATACTCCTGCATTAGCATAAGTGTGAGTAACTGTTCCAAACAATGAATCATACACATTGGTAATATATTGAACAGGTGCTGTATAATTCGTACCATCACCAAAATCAATATAGAATGTAATAGGATCTCCAATATTAAAGTCAACGGCTGTTACCCCAAAACCCATTGTGATAGGATTTGTACAAGCACTATAATTACTAGGTATTAATGAACTTGATAGAAATGTTGGAACCTGTGCAGAACTCATAATGGTAGTTAACACGAATGCGAGTACGAGCGAAAATAATTTTGTATTCATAGTAAATATTATTGAATTAACTATTAGACGAAATTATAGCAGTATAGGTTAGAATTTCATATTTATGAACTGTTCATTGAAGCTTACGTCTGACGCAGGAACGAGACATTGCTAGTGTTTGCTGGCTTTCTTTACCCATCTTATATCAGTATATATAAACATTAATTCTTCAAATGGATACTTTCCGTTCTCGCAGATTCTGTGTTTACAAAACAACTTTTCTTTGGATGCTTGAATGCAGTTGTAAGCGATTAGTCCAAGAAATGGGATTCAAAGTGAAAAGGGAAGGTACCGTCCTAAAACCTGAGGGGAGGCGCTAGAAAATTAGTTTACAATTTGCCTAGTTTACCTTCCAAGCCATAGTTGACTTCTTTTCCAAGGGTTCCTTTCAATCTTTGAAATATATTTTTTCTGGCTTTGATAGATACAAAACCTTCCTTTCGGCTATTGCTAAGTTCGATTTGCGATTGTGGAGACAACATCCCTTCGATGTATTTGTAAACGATAGGGATGTGTTGAATATGCGTAGCATATCTGTTTTTAGTATGCTTTTTGAGCATCATGGACTGATAGGGGTCCGTTGCCAATGCAATTTTTTTGAAACCATTCTGCTTGGCAATTTTATATGAATAAAAAACATTTTCGGTGCTATGCTCTGCGATATTCTCAATAAAAATATGTTTTTCGTCTACTCCTAATTGCTTTGCGTAAGCGGCCATGTAAATACTTTCATAGTAATCTGTATAAACAGCCCCGCCTGAGAAAATGAGGTTTTTTGCAATACCACTTTTATAAAGATATACCGCCCATTGTACACGTTCTGTCACTGTCTTATTTAATTTTCCATTGTCTACCGGCATACCTGTTACAATTGCAGCATCGTAAACTTCTTTGCTTGATATCACTTTTTGGAACAATGATTCTGCCCTTTTGTGAAATCTTGAAAATGTGAAAGATGACAATAGTAATTGAGCGGAGAATAAAAATAACAAAATCTTTATGGGTTGTTTGTAGAATGGAGATTTGCTTTGGATGTTCATTTTTTGTATAGATTTTGTTTATTGAATGCAAATATACATATCGTTGTAATCTATATTTATTGATAAAATCAATAGGATATTTCTATATAAACAAAAAGAGCAAAGGGGGAAATTGAAGGTAGAGATGTTGCAAAATTATTTCCTTCGTCTGGCGAAGGAATGAGGTTTTGCCATTGTGCGCTGGCTTCCTTTGCCTATCTTGAATCAAGATACATAAACATTTATTCATTTAATGGGTACTCTACCTACCGTCCTCGCAGAGCCCTTTAGATGTATTTCATATATTTAATATGCAAATGACATTAATTAAAGAGAATTGCTTTTTTTACGATACTTAGCGTTCAGAGAACTTTTTATAACTGAAGTACGAGAGGCCATAGAGCCGAACATCTCGAACAGCGCAAGGAGCATTTCAGTTGTATAAAAAAAGCCTTTCAAGAATTTATCCTGAAAGGCTTTGTTTTGAAGTGGTGTGGGACGGGCTTGAACCGCCGACACATGGATTTTCAGTCCATTGCTCTACCAACTGAGCTACCGCACCATGTTTGGAACGCTTTTCACTTGTATGAAAAATGAACCATTTTTTTAAAGGACTGCAAAAATAACAATATTATGCAAATTGCCAATTATTTTTTATTTCGTTTTATAAAGTAGATGATAAAAAGAACTATCCAAATGATGCATACCGGTACAATAATCATTTTCCATCTTTCAAAAAAGGATAAATTTTGTAACAAGATAGCTAACAAATGCATGATAAATGATTAAAATTTAATTTGCAAAGTCACTCATAAATTTAATCCTCATGAGCCTAAATTGCTCCTGACTGATATTGTTTTCTTTTAAAACATCCACAGCTTCTTCTATATTTCCACTTTCACTAGTTTGAAAAAAATCATACATGTCTTCCTGATCATACTCATCAACATAATCGTTAATACAATAATCAATATTGAGTTTTGTACCACTTGAAACTATGGTTTCCATCTCTTGTAACAAATCCAACATTTGTATTTCTTTCATTTTGGCAATGGTATCTAAAGGAATTTTTTTATCAATATTCTGAATAATAAATACTTTCAACCCCCCTTTGTTCACCACACTTTTCATCACAAATTCATCTATTTTTTCAATTTCATTCTCTTCTACATAACTTGCGATGAGGTCAACAAACTTTTTACCAAATTTCAATGCTTTACCCTTGCTCACCCCAGCGATATTTTCCATTTCCTTCATGGTTGTAGGGTAGTTGGTAGCCATATCTTCTAATGAATTTTCAAGAAATACCACAAAAGGAGGTACTTTATGTTGCTGGGCTACTTGTTTTCTTAAGTCTTTAAGCATTTGCAACAACACAGGGTCAAGGGCTGAACTTCCACTGCCAGGCGCGCCTGCTATTTCATCATCATCACCCTCTGCATCTTCAAACTTGTGATTTAATGACAATTTAAGCGAATAAGGTTTTTTCAAAAATGCCTTACCCTTGTCGGTTAATTTCAATAATCCGTATTCTTCAATATCTTTTCTGATAAGTCCTTCAACCATCATTTGTCTCAACAATGAAAACCAAAAATGATCATCCATCTGAAAATGAGCACCCATGCTGAAACATTTCAGCTTGTCATGTTTAAACGCTTGAATCTGAGTGTTTGACCGCCCTAATATTACATTGATAACATAGTCGATGGTAAACATTTCCTTGATTTGACGGATGGTTTCGAGGGCAGTGAAAATAGTATCCTTCACTTCAATTTTGTCTTTTGGATGCAAACAATTGTCACACATATCATTGCATGAATTTTCATTATACTCCTCACCAAAATAATGCAACAACACTTTACGTCTACAAATAGCACTTTCCGCATAAGCCACTGTTTCGCTGATAAGCTGACCGCCCATTTCACGCTCGGTCAATGGCTTGTCGCGCATAAGATGTTCTAATTTCTGTACATCTTTGTATGAAAAATATAATAAACATTTTCCTTCTAAACCATCTCTTCCTGCCCTACCCGTTTCCTGGTAATAATTTTCGATTGATTTGGGTATATTGTAATGCATCACAAATCGAATATCGGGTTTGTCGATACCCATACCAAACGCAATGGTGGCTACGATCACATCTACCTTTTCCATCAAAAATTTATCCTGACGATCGGCACGGGTTTTACTATCAAGCCCCGCATGATAGGCTACTGCACTGATACCATTGGCCATGAGTATTTCTGCCAGGTCCTCAGTGGTTTTACGATTGAGTGTATAGATAATACCGCTTTTGTTTCTGTTTTGCTGTATAAACTTTACGATATGCTTTACCGTTTGGTCTTTTTTACCTTTTGGAACAATTTCATAATACAGATTGCTACGGTTAAATGACGAAACAAATACATTCGGCTTAATTAATCCCAAATTCTTTTTGATATCATCTTGTACTTTGGGTGTAGCGGTTGCGGTCAGGGCAATGATGTTTAACGTAGGGTCAATGGTATTGATGATATCCCTGATTTTTCTGTATTCAGGTCTAAAATCATGACCCCATTCAGAAATACAGTGTGCTTCATCTACAGCCACAAAAGAAATCTTTAGTTCTTTTAAGAAATCTACATTTTCTTCTTTGGTAAGGGTTTCGGGTGCTACATAGAGCATTTTGGTTTTACCCCCAATAAATCTTCTCTTACCTTTTTGATCTGCCCTTTGTTTAAAGACGAATTTAAAAAATGAGCTACATTTTCAATATCACTGTAACTAGCAAGTAAATCCACTTGATTTTTCATCAATGCGATCAGTGGCGATACCACTATTGCGATACCCTCGCTCACTAAGGCAGGTAATTGATAACACAATGATTTACCACCACCCGTAGGCATAATCACAAAGGTATCTCTACCATCTAATATGCTTTGTATAATTGCTTCCTGTTCGTCTTTGAAACTATCAAATCCAAACTGTTCATGTAATGCTTTTTAAGGTCAATTTTAATTGCCTTTTTCCCTTTTGCCATAAATAATACTGTTTTCTTTAAATCCCCCCATAGGATCTGCCTTAAAATTAATTTTTAAAGTAGAATACTAATGTACAAAGTTTAATTGAATGTTACAAACACATCGAAAATTAATTTTATACACATTCATTCGAAATTAAGGGCTTTTTATTTCTAATCAATCTAATAAATAGTTAAAAAATGAAAATAATGTATTTTAAACAAAAGTTTTGAACTTCAAAGGATGATGAAACTTAAAAAAGTGTGATATTTGACCATATGAAAAAAGCAATGATCCTGTTCTTGTTTATGAGCGTAAGCTTTGGCATGCTTGCCCAAGATCAATTGCTCAATGTAGCCAAACAGTATTTACTCAGTGGCGATTATATAAAAGCAGCCGCTACCTTCAAACAACTGGTTGATTATAATCAAGAAGATGCAACCGTATTGCTGGGTTATTTTGAAAGCTTAAAGGGATTGAAAGATTACAAAACAGCCGAAAAAATCATTAAACAACAATTGAAGTTGAATGATAAAAATGTAAGCTATCAGTTTGAATTGGCTAAATTATACAAACTCCAGGGGGAAGACAAAAAGGCTACTAAAATCGTTGAATCTATTATTCATCAGCTAAAACCTGAGGACGATGCCATCAGAAACACCGCTATGATGTTTCAAAAAGAAGGAATGTTCAATGAAGCTATCTCCGTTTTTGAAAAAGGAAAAAGCTTTGCACCAGAAAATCCCTATTTATACGCTGAGGAATTGGCTTTACTTTATGACAAAAAAGGAGATACCGAAAAAGCCACTGACCAATTACTGGATTTGTATATTTCAAAAAATGAAAAATCAGAAGAAATCAAGGCGACATTTCAAAGGATGTTTAATAACCCGGAAAAATTAGAATCCTTTCGAAAAAAAGTACAAAAAAGAGCTACTAAAGAACCCGATATTGTTGCCTATCCTGACTTGCTTGCCTGGTTATATATTCAACAAAACGATTACGAAAACGCTTTTATTCAAATCAAATCAATCGACAATCGATTTAATGAGCAAGGCAGACGCAGTTTGGGTTTTGCCCGTGTGGCGCTTCGTGAAAAGCAATTTAAAGCAGCCCTTATTGCTTACGACTTTGTGATGAGCAAAGGCAAAGACCAGCCTTACTATGTTATTGCTTACAGCGAAAAACTCACCTGCCTGAAAGAGCAACTTAAATACAATCCGCATTATACCCCCGCAGATGTAACATTGGTGTCAAATGCTTACGCCACTTTTTTAGAAGAAAACCCATCGTATAAACTCAAAGAAACCTTGAGAGAATATGCTGAATTAGAAGCCCGATACGCGCATAATATTGACAAAGCCATCGCCTTGCTGAGCGAAATCACAAAAGCCCACAATGCTGATGCCCTGTTTAAAGGAAGATGCAAACTTGAAATGGGTGATTACGAGTTGGTGAGAAATAATATATGGGAAAGCACATTACTGTATTCACAAGTAGATAAAGAATTTAAAAGAGATATGCTGGGTGAAGAGGCCCGATATAAAAATGCAAAACTCTCTTATTACACAGGTGATTTTGTTTGGGCCCAGGGGCAACTCGATGTATTAAAGGCCTCTACTTCTGAGTTGATTGCCAATGATGCCTTAAACCTCTCTGTATTGATTACAGAAAACAATCCGATTGCCGACAGTAATACAACACCATTGTTGATGTTTGCCCATGCCGACCTTCTGGCTTTCCAAAATAAAGACGAAGAGGCCCTCACCACTTTAGACAGTATTGAATTGATATATCCTAAACATCCATTGCAAGATGATATACTGATGGAAAGAGCGCGTATAGCCATGAAAAAACAAGATTATAGTGAAGCAGCTTTACAATTGCAAAAAATTACCACCCAATATGCCGATGATGTGCTTGCTGACGATGCCTTATATCATTTAGCCTTTATTAACGAAAATTATTTTAGCAATAAAGATGAGGCAAAGCGTCTTTATGAACAATTAATCATTAAATATCCTGGAAGTACATTTATCAATGAAGCCCGTAAACGTTTCAGGGCCCTTAGGGGTGATAAAACCGATGTGGAAGTAAACAGTTTTTAAATTCACTATGCGGATTGAAGTACAATTCGTTTTGCTCCCCTATTGAAGGAGTTGATTTACAAAGTTGTCATATACCCCTGTAATAAAATCGTTGCGCTTATTTCGTCAATCAAAGCTTTGTTTTGTCTTGCTTTTTTTCCAAGTCCTGCATCTATCATTGTTTGAAAAGCCATTTTGGAGGTGTATCGTTCATCGATGGGTATCAAAGGCATGTCAGGAAATGAATTTTTAAACAGTTTCATAAATTGCATCACCAAAGGTGTGGCATCCGTTGCTTCATTTTTTAACGACTTTGGCAGTCCGATAATAACCGTTTCGACAACTTCTTGCTCAAAATATTTTTTTAAAAATACAATCAACTCTTTTGTTTCTACCGTAGTGAGCCCATTGGCAATGATTTGTAAAGGATCACTGACGGCAATACCAGTTCTTTTTTTGCCATAATCAATGGCGAGTATCCGGGCCATGCTAAAAAGCTGATTTTGGGTAAACAATTGAATAAGCCATTATGATGCGATTCATAGTATAGAATAAAAGATTTAGGGGGCAAAAAAGATAGATAGAATCACAAACAAAGCAAACAGCAAACTCGCGATGCCATTGGTAGTGCCAAAGGCAAGATTCACTTTGCTGATATCGCTGGGTTTCACAAGGGTATGTTGAAAAAAAAGCAATCCGACAAATAGCACCAACCCAATGTAGTAATACATGTTATGCATAAAAAAATAGCCGATATATATCGCAAGTAAGGCGGTGACAAAATGTAAAAGTTTAGCAACGAAAAGGGCATTTTTGCGACCTAACAATACAGGTATTGAATTTAACTGATGCGCTTTATCAAACTCTTCATCTTGTAAAGCGTATAAAATATCGAACCCACTCACCCAAGTAAAAACAATAGCAGAAAACAACAGAGGCAAAGGGGCAAAATAACCTGTAACAGCCAAAAAAGCCCCAATCGGTGCCAGCGACAAGCCGAGACCCAATACCAAATGACAAAGTGGTGTAAAACGTTTGGTATAACTGTAAAACAAAATCACAAACAATGCAATGGGTGATAAGTAAAAACAAATTTGATTAATAAAAAAGGTGGTCAGGACAAATAATACACAACTGACGATGACAAACCACAAAGCATGCTTTTTTTGAATAATGCCTGCTGGTATTTCACGAATGGCAGTTCTTGCATTGAGCTTATCAAACCGTTCATCTATATATCTGTTGAAGGCCATGGCAGCACTCCTTGCAAATACCATACACAATATTACTGCAATGAAAATTTTTGCAAAGGGAATGTCTTGTTGATAAGAATAACCCATAAAAAAACCAATCATGGCAAAAGGCATAGCAAAAATGGTATGGCTAAATTTTATTAAAGAAAAATAATTGGCGATGGTGTTGAACACTGACAATGGAAATTTTGGACAAAGGTAATACCAATTTTTACAATTACGAGTTGCATTGGTATGATGAATGCTGAAGGCGTATAGATAGATTTCATAGATCAGTAAAATAAGCTATCGCTTTGGCAAATAATCATAAAAACCATGATAGCTATGATGATGAAAGGCTAAACTTTTTTCAATATGACAAAAAGTTCCGAATTCATTCTTGGCGTAACAGAATTATGACAAGAATCAAGGGTTTGTATTTGAAATAATTGTTTAAATAACTGCTCGTATTCAACCTTACAACCACCAAAAGGTGGACCGCCTTCAAAGTCTTTATCAAAAAGTACACCCACCAGTTTACCCCCACTTCGCAATAATTCATGCATTTTCAATACATATTGCTCACGCAATAAAGGCGACAAGGCACAAAAAAATGTTTGTTCTATTATTAAATCATACTGACCTTGATGTTTAAAAAAATCTTGATGATATAAACTGATTTGGGGGAAATCTTGCCATTGTTGTTTTAGTTTCTCAATGACGGTTGGAGCAATATCAACGATGGTAATATTTTTAAACCCTTGTTGGCATAAGTACATGGCTTCATAAGCATTGCCAGCCCCAGGTATCAAAATACGAATGTCTTTATCGGTCAGCTGATCAATATAAGACTTTAAGGGGGCGGAAGGCTCTTTTAAATCCCACCCTGTAGTGCCTGCCACATAACGACTATCCCAGTAATGTTGATCAAGTTTGGGTTCATTGGCTAATTCCACTTTCTTTGATGTTTCTTCACTGGAAGAAATTTCATGTTCCATATCCATATTTAAAATTATTTTCAAAAGTATTTAAAAAAGACTAAACTAAAAATGATATGAGAAATATGAATTTCGAAGCCCGTTTGTATTGCGGCAACGATAGTAGTGGAAAGCCCGCACCATGCGCCTCGCATGGGTGGACTTGGAACGAATAGCGTGTGCGCCGCCCAAAAAAAATGAACCCCCATTCAGTGATGAAAAAATTAAAAATAAATGGACTCTCAACTTAAATTTTATAAAAAAAATAAACGGACTGAGTATAATGTGTCAAAGGTATACCAAACAAAACAAGTAAGTTTGTACCTTTATCTCATATGGAACGAATTGACAAACTCAATCAAATGTTGCAACAACACCCAACTGATTGTTTTTTAATGCATGCTTTAGGACTTGAATATTTAAAAATAAACGATAGCCCGACTGCCCTAAAGTACTTTGAAAAAGTGATTGCAACCGACAACCAATATATAGGCACTTATTATCACCTTGCCAAAACCTATGAAAAAATGCAAGAGACTGCAAAAGCAATCAGCATTTATGAAAAAGGCATTGAAATAGCCCAAAAGTTAAAAGACAATCATGCAAAAAATGAACTCCAAATGGCCTTAGATGAAATCATTGATGACTAAACATAGGCCCTAACAAGCACGTAAGAGAAAATGCTATTACAACACATACATAAAGAACAAAAATACCTATTGGCTGTCAGCGGTGGCATTGACTCCATGGTGATGTGCGATTTGTTTTTAAAAAACAAGATTCCATTTGCAGTAGCACATTTTAATTTTCAACTTAGGCAACAAGAATCAATGGATGATGAACGCTTTGTACAAATGTGGTGCGAACAACATCATATTCCATTTTATGTAAAAACCATAGATACCAAATCCTACGCAAGTGAAAATAAATTATCTATTCAGGTTGCAGCGCGAACATTGCGGTATGATTTTTTTCATACATTGCTTCAGCAGGAACCCTATGATGCCATTGCCACAGCACATCATCAGGATGATAATATAGAAACGGTATTGTTTCACTTTTTTAGGGGTACTGGTCTACGGGGACTTACAGGCATACCTTTGGAAAGTCCCTCATTGGTAAGACCCCTTTTGCATACCACTAAAAAAGAGATCCTTCAGTATGCCTCCAAACACCACATTACCTACAGAGAAGACAGTAGCAATGTAAAAGTGGATTATACCCGCAATAAATTGCGCAATGATATGATACCACAATTGGAAGCCATTTTCCCTGCCTTCAAACAGAATATAGCCCATAATATACAATATCTAAACGAGGCCTATACTGTTTACGAAAGACAAATAGCCCAATATAAAAAAAAGCTTATAGAACAACGTGGACCTGATTATTATATACCCATACGCAAACTTAAACATATAACCCCTTTAAAGACCGTGTTATATGAACTTATAAAAGATTTTCATTTTGGTTTTGAACAAGCTGAGCAACTGATAACCATGATGAACAGCCAATCAGGAAAACAAATCGAGAATACGCAATTTAGTATTTTAAAAAACAGGGAATTTTTTATCATAACAGCTAAAAAAACAAGCGAATCAGCGATGATATTGATTGACAAATCAATGGACACCGTTACAACAAGCGATTTTACTTTACATTGTAAACAACTTATTACTGATGACTATCAAGTACAAAATGATACAACAATCGCCCAATTAAATGCATCTATGCTTGAATTTCCGCTCCTCCTTCGCAAATGGCGACCGGGAGATTATATGTATCCTCTGGGGATGAAAAAAAAGAAAAAAATTGCCCGTATCCTGATTGATTTAAAAATACCAATGCATGAAAAAGATCAAACCTGGGTATTAGAATCAAATAAAAAAATTGTGTGGCTGGTAGGATTGAAAACAGATGACAGATACAAAATCACCCCACAAACGAAAGCATTCATGATTATAAATATTAAAAAGTAAGGTTACAAAAACATGTCAACAGAAAAATACCAAGAGCTGAAGAATAAATACAATACCCTTCAAAACGAAAAAGACAAAATCGATTGTCTGGTAGATATTGTACTCGAAATCAGAAATTATGATATTGAAGAAGCCTATCAACTAACAGAAGAAATCATTGAACGCTCTGTAAAAATAAATTACAAAAAAGGAGAAGGACGCGGACTCAATAACAAAGGAGCCATTTATTGGTTGAGGGGTGAATATGACAAAGGACTAAGCATCTTAAAAGAAGCCCTCAAAATTGCCAAAGAATATGGACTGGATGCACTTAAAGCACGTATCTACAACAACTTTGGCAACATTTGCCGCGACCTGGGCGATTTGTCTGATGCGTCAAAATACTATCAATGGGCCCTTGAAATCAATGAGGACTTAGGTGATGAATTGGCCCAATCAGCTGTGATGATTAGCATTTCAAATTTACATTTTGATTTGTTTGATTACGACAATGCGTTAGAATATGCCAATCGTTGTTTGAAAATATTTATAAAATATGAAGATAAAAACAGACTCATCAGTGTATATCATACCCTGGGAAATATTTATTTAAAAAAAGAAGACAATGACAATGCATTGATTCATTTTAAAAAAAGCCTTGAACTCACAGAGCCCAATACCGTTGGTCACATGTTGGCAAACAGTGGCATAGGAAAAGTGTATTATAAACAATTGAAATTTGATAAAGCCAGAAAGTATTTAAATGCAGTCCTCATACAATCTGCCGAACTTTCAAACATTGAAGGCCTTATCATCTCTGAATTTTATTTGGGTAGAATCAATTTTGATGAAGGTAATTTTAATGAAGCGCTTCAACATTTAGACAAGGCTTTTGATGCCGCAAATGAACACTCACGCAAACACGATATCATGAGTATTCATGAAATTTATGCTAAAGTATATGAAAAGATTGGGGACATCACGGA
This sequence comes from Bacteroidota bacterium, assembly GCA_016711825.1. Classification (GTDB taxonomy): domain Bacteria; phylum Bacteroidota; class Bacteroidia; order Chitinophagales; family Chitinophagaceae; genus OLB11. The sequence continues at coordinate 194,645 of JADJSG010000006.1, forward strand.
GGCCTATGAAAATTTGAAAAAATACGAAACCCTCAAAGAAGAAATATTTCAACAAAACACCATCAATAAACTTCGAAATTTACAAATCAGGCATGAGATAGAATTTGCTGTAAAGGAAAAAGAAATTGCAGAGCAATCAGCTAAACTAAAACAGCAGTTTATTGCCAACATGAGTCACGAAATACGCACTCCGATGAATGCCATTGTAGGAATGACTCGCTTACTGCTTGAAAAAAGCCCGCGGGCAGATCAACTTAAATACCTGCATGCCATTACACAAAGTGCCGATAACTTATTAGTCATCATCAATGATATTTTAGACTTTTCAAAAATAGAAGCCGGGAAAATAACCATTGAAAATATTGTATTTTCTTTAAAAAGTGTGATCCAAAATGTGGTGCACTTATTGAAATTTAAAGCTGAAGAAAAAGGCATTGAACTGCGTTTTGACATCGAAAATAACATCAGTGATACATTGATAGGCGACCCCACCCGACTGTCGCAAGTGCTGATGAACCTCGCTGGCAATGCAGTAAAATTTACAGAATATGGAAGTGTTAATATTCGTTGTCAACAAATATGGCAAGAACAACAACATGTAAAAATTGCCTTTAAAATAATAGATACAGGTATAGGTATATCTGAAGAATATGTACATAATATATTTGAAAGCTTTACTCAGGCAGGTACCGATGTAGCCCGCAAATATGGTGGTACCGGATTGGGACTCACCATTTCAAAACAATTGGTAGAACTCATGGATGGCATTATAGAAGTAGAAAGTACCATGGGCAAAGGCACGACCTTTACATTTACCCTTCCGTTTGAAATAGGGCTCGAAGAACAACTTTTACAAAAAGAAGAATTTGTATTTTCAGATACGGATGTCGACATCCTCAACAAAACAAAATTATTGCTGGTAGATGATAATGAGTTTAATACGATACTTGCAGTTGATACCTTAAAAACAATTGCCCCACATATCCAAATCACTGAAGCCTGTAGCGGATTTGAAGCCATCGAACTTTTAAAATCAAATACATTCGACATCATCCTGATGGATATACAAATGCCCAAGATGAGTGGAACAGAAGCGGCAAAAATTATTCGAAATGAGTTGGAACACCCTGTCAATGAAACGAAGATTATTGCCATGACTGCCAATGTGATGAAAAACGATATTGAACATTACTTAGCCATTGGTATGAATGACCATATACCCAAACCTTTCAAAAAAGAAGAGCTTATTCGTAAGCTGTTGAAACATTTAGACAAATACAATATCTCGCTTCGATTGATTGAAAAAATATCTGATGTTACATCCGATGAAATCGTTGCAAAAGAAATTCCTTCTCCTAAAATCAATGCAACAGTACAAGCCTTTGAGGGTAAAATTACAGACCCCCGTTTCCTCATATCATTTGCTGGAAACGACAAAGAAAAGCAAAAAAAGTATGTCAATATCTTTTTACAAAATGCACCCAAACTGCTTGCACAACTTGTGAATGGTATTGAAATAAACAATTACGAAATCATTAAAATATCAGCCCACTCGCTCAAAACACAATTAAATTATATGGGGGTTAAAGAAGAACTTTCGCATGTATTTGAATTAGAACAAATGGCAGCTCATGCACACAAACATGATGAGATTGCTGATTTGATCAAGAACCTTCAAAGGGTGTGTGAACAAGCCTTTAAAGAATTGGCCGAATTTGTGAAATAAAACATATTAATCTGTAATCAATCATTGAATGGCAGTAATTATAAACATTCAATGATCTATACAACCATAGAAAACACGCTAAATCAACATCCTTTAAATACCGGTTTTCTTTTTTCTAAGAAGGCATTTACCCCCTCCTGATAATCTTCGCTTTGTGAAGCCTCTACTTGTATTTGACCTTCCAGTATCAATTGTTGTGATAAAGTATTTGTATATGTCTCGTTTAATAATTGCTTGGTCAATGCCAATCCTTTGGTAGGCATGTTAGCCAGTTGTAGTGCCAGGTTCCAGCAATCATCAGTAAATGATTCATCATTAAAACATTTATAAATCATACCCATTTGCACAGCATCTGAAGCGCTTACTTTATCACCCAACATCATTAAGGCGCTAGCTTGTTGTAAACCAATCAAACGAGGCAAAAAGAAGGTTCCCCCACTATCAGGGATCAATCCTATTTTGCTAAATGCCTGAATGAATGTAGCGCTTGCAGTAGCCACTACAATATCAGCAGCCAAAGCAATATTTGCACCTGCACCTGCAGCCACCCCGTTTACAGCGCAAACAACAGGTTTAGGAAGTGCACGCATTTTTTCAATGATAGGGTTGTAATGTTCCGTTACGATTTGTGACAGGGCAATGCCATTGTCTTCGATAGCTTCTGCCAGATCCTGACCTGCACAAAAAGCCTTTCCTACCCCAGTGATTAATATACATCGGATATGCGTATCCTTTGCGGCATCATCTAAAGCTGCTTGCATGGCAAACGCCATTTCGCGACAAAAACTATTGTATTTGTCTGGACGGTTTAAACGGATTTTAGCAATCGAATCTATTTTTTCATAAAGGATAAAAGACATATACCATCAATTTATTTGAAGTGTAAATATCGTCATTTATTTCAAAAAGCGAAAACGATGTTGTGGAGTCGGAAAGTAAAAAAGAGTGGTTATTGATTCAATTCACCATGATACATACCTTAAACTTATGCTGTAATGTCATATAGAATGTGTATTTGCGAATAAATCAGGAATCCTTATCTTTGCCTACCAAATATAAATTATTATGCCTTCATTTGATATTACAAGCAAAGTTGACTTACAAACCTTAGACAATGCTGTGAATACGGTAAAAAAAGAAATCACCAATCGATTTGATTTTAAAGGCTCGCATGTGGTTATTGAGCTTCAGAAAAAAGATTTTAAGGTATTGCTTGAAGCTGATAGTGATATGAAAATGGAACAGATAGTAGATGTACTGATTAGTCGCTCGATGCGTCAAGGTCTTGATGGCAATTGTTTCGACCTGAGTAAAGATGTATACCCATCTGGCAAAATTGTAAAAAAAGAAGTCCCAGTGAAAAATGGTTTAGCCCAGGATGATTCAAAAAAAATAGTAAAATTGATAAAAGACAGTGGTTTAAAAGTACAAGCTGCTATTATGGACGATATTATTCGCATCACAGGGAAGAAAATTGACGATTTACAAGATGTGATACAACTTTGTAAAACCAATGATCTTAAAATACCCCTGCAATACGTAAACATGAAAGGGTAATGGGGTAACTCAAAGCGGATTAAATTTAGTTGATTTGCATCCTAAAAAGCTGATTTTACGTCGAAAACCGGGGTTTAAACAGTTTCATACAGTTAAAAACACCTTATAAAAACCATATTCCCTATCTTTTTTGTGTTTTTCTAAAAAAACCCATACATTTGCACTCCAAAATTTATTCACAGCATGGTTAGTATCATGCATTAAAAACAAAAACAACATGAAACAAGGTATTCATCCAGAAAACTACAGACTTGTAATCTTTAAAGATATGAGTAATGAAACAACTTTTTTATCACGCTCTACTGCCAGGTCAAGCGAAACCATGCAATGGGAAGATGGAAACGAATATCCAGTGATTAAATTGGAGGTTTCAAACACTTCACATCCATTTTATACTGGTAAAAATGTATTGCTTGATACAGCAGGTCGTATTGATAAATTCAACAAACGTTACGCTAAAAAGAAATAATTTTTTCTACACGATATTTATTAAAAAAGAAGTCCTTGATCGGACTTCTTTTTTTGATTGAAACAGGATATATTTTATTCGTAGACCAAAAACCCAATAAAGGTAGTTCATATGTTATTCGCTAAAATGGAATGTGTGTGGGCATAATACCTCACTTTTTCAGACTACATAGTCAATGCTTTTGGTATAAACAGGTATACGGGACCAATCATATTTAGACCTAAATGATCAATGAAATGCAATGCAAAACAAATTGATTATTGTTTCTCTACTTTCGTATAAAAAGCGCCTTTACTATTTTTGATCAACAATAAATAGTTTCCTGTTGAAAAAGGTTGTAAGTCGATACGATTCATACCTTGAGCAATATTTTGACTCACTAACAAACGACCATACATATCATATATACTGAGCAAACTTGCTTCTTGCATTTCAATATTTAAAAGGTTGTTTGCCGGGTTTGGATATACATTTCCGTTTAAACGCACATGCTGCTGTATACTGGATGGAATGATTGTTTTGGTACATATCTCATCTACATTTACCGAATCAGAAGGCCAGTTCCATACGCGGATATCATCTAATTTCCCTTTAAAGAAATCGTTGTTCCAAATATCGAATGAAATATGTAAGGGATAGCAAAAGCCAGGTTCACAAGCCCTGCGCAACGATTTGAAATTAGCGGTGCCTGCTGGATATTTTACTTTGTTAAAATAAAAATTTACGTCTCCATAATCAGTGCAGGTGACCACCGTACAAAACCATTCATTATTGGGAATATTGCATGGAGCCCCATAGGTATGATCAACATTGGCTGTGTCGGTGATGGTGATAAACATACTATCATGTAAAGCATAAATCATAAAAGTACCTTTATAAAAATGTAAGATGCCGTATTGAATACTGTCACTGTCAAAATTTTTGTTCATATAAAAACTGGTACTAAAGCCATTATATGCAGTATTGGTCATACTAAACGAATCGGTTTGCATTCCACACAATCCATCAAATTGATAGGCATTGTTTGCATTACCCGAAGCGTCATCACAAAATGTAAGGGTATTGCCACAATGATTTGTGTCAATCAAGTAATGATTGATGCTTGAATCAAGTAAGTTATTTGCAAAATTGATTCTGATTTGCTGGGCTTGGGTTTGAAAAAATATACCCACCATTAAAAGTAAAATAGATAGCTTTTGTTTCATATTCATTATTTAGTAAGTTGCAAATTTAATACAATAACCATCAGTGTTAAATACCCTTTATGAGGTATTTAATCGAATGGCTCTTTTGTATGAATGATTTTATATGATTATGTACAAGGTTGTTATTCACCACGTCTTTTTTCCTTTTTGGGTATACAAAGGGGTGTAGGTTCAAACATACCACAAGCATCTCTCACCACCCATGAAGCCATATTTAAACCAAACAAAGCTGGGATATACGATATAGTGCCATAAAATGAACGTTTATAATTGAGTCCTTCGGTTACTTTGATCGATTCCCTGATTGGTTTTTCTTCTGAAAAAACGGTCATCACACCTCCATAAATGCCTTCATGACGAAGTCGCTTTCGGATATAATAGGCAAATGGACAAATATGTGTTTTGGAAATATCTGCATACTTTATCATCATGGAATCTACTTTACCTCCTGCACCCATACTACTAATAATTTTACATCCTTTTTCCTTGGCCGCTTTGATAAGTAAAAGTTTGGGAGTCACTGAATCTATACAGTCAAGTACATAGTCATAGGCTTCACTGTTGACTAAATGACTGCTTTCTTCAGGATTGATAAATTGATTGATGGTTCGCAAACGAAGTGCAGGATTGATATCGAGTAAACGTTCCTGCATCAGTACCGCTTTGCTTTTTCCGACAGTAGAATGCATAGCAGGCAATTGACGATTGGTATTTGTAATATCTACTACATCGCCGTCTACAATGGTCATTATACCAATGCCTGCGCGTGCCAAAAATTCGGCGGCAAAACTACCTACCCCACCCAATCCTACAATGAGTACATTAAGCTGGGCTAATTTTTCAAGATTTTCCTTGTTTATTAATAATTCAGTTCTTTCAAGCCAAATAGGAGATGATGTCATGTCGCAAAAATAATCAATTAAAGAGCATCTTTTAGCTTTCGTCTTTAATCTTTAGTCAACAATGTCTACAGTCTATTTTTAATACACATTAAAACAATCTTATCGGGGTGATCTTCGTTCAGGTGTTGAATTATTTGGGCGGTTTTCTATTCGTTGCGGCGCAGGGCGAGGTGCTGGTGTTATAGGACGTGGCGAGGGCCGTTCAATTTGCCTTGGCGCTGGTGCTGGCTGACGTATAGGTTGTGCAGGCTTAGGTTCTACATTTCGTATTTCTTGTTTGGGCGTTATGGGTTGTCGAATCACAGGTTGTGGATTTCTATCTATTTCTCTATCCATAGCAGGTTGTGTGCGCACAGGCACTTCAATGCGGTCATTCTTTTCTTTGATTCGATTATTATTTCTATCTATCCTTCCCGGGTTAATCATGGCTGGACCACTTTGCATGGGCTCATTGGCAACGGGTTTTCTAAGTGGTGGTTTCCCCTGATAGGTTTTGTCATAAAGGCCATTCTGTCTATTTTGGTTATAGGTATTTGCACGTTTTCGATTTTTGGTATACCATCCATTGTGGTGATGCGAAAAACGGTTTCTGTTTGAAAAGTAATAATAGGGTCTATACCATCTGTAAGTATGATAACAATAGAAATAGTAATCGTTCCAAAAAAATGGACTCCAACTATACCAATGCGGTGGGTAATAACCCCAACTCCATGGTGAATACCAGGGATTATAAAATGGATCATACATGTACACAACGATGTTCCAATTGCTTACAGGAGAGTAATTATTATAATCATTGGTATTATTGTCATAGCCATTATAGCCAGGGTTTGGCGTACCTTCGTTTGATGTATTGTTGACATCTATTACATAATCCTTACCATATAAATCTTCATCCCCTACAATTTGAATATCGATCTCACCCCGATTATTTTTTTCAACATAAATCACTGCAAGGTCTTGCGACTCGTTGTGATTGAGATCAGTTTGTAAAACGATTGAATGCAAATTGCCATCCACATAATCCTGCACTTTGATATAATCAATTTGACCATCGTTGTTTAAATCGAGGTTGTTGATTTTATAGTCGTCCGAATTTAGGGCTTCTTCAAATACCTCCAGGGTTTTTGATTGTTGAAAAACATCCAGCACAGCCGATAAATTGAGGTTATCTCCTGGCATGCCTATGCCTTCGTTGCTTTGTGCTTGGGTGTTGCTGATATGCATAACAAAAAGCACTACAAGAGCAATGATACTTTTAAATTTCAAAAAAGGATATTTCATGATGATTCATTTTTATAAAGATACGAAACAATCGATAAAATACCTACGATACCTTTTTTTGAAAAATCACTTCATAAATCCTTGGTTTAAAATGAGCTGAATCCTTACGTTGATTGAATTAAATCATGCATTCATTGCACACATGCGTATGATTTTTAAGGAAACCAAAACGGAAATAGCTTTGCTGAAAAATGGCAACAAGCTTCACTTAATGTTTTTTCTTTCTGTCGAACCAAACCAACAAAGCGGGTAATATGGTTAAATTAGTAATCATTGCCAAAAACAAGGTCAATGCAGTTAGATAACCCAGGGCTTTAGTACCGTCAAAATCGGAAACCAAAAATACGATAAACCCTGCTGCTAATATAAGTGAGGTATATATGATGCTAATGCCTGTTTCTTGAATGGTTACTTGTACTGTTTTTTCAATATCATCATTACATAATGGAAGGTCTTGCTTATAGTTTACCAAAAAACGTATGGTTACATCAATCGCAATGCCTAAGGCAATACTAAATACCAATACCGTAGAAGGTTTTAAAGGAATTTTACAAAATCCCATGATACCTGCAGTGATGATTAAAGGAATTAAATTGGTAACAATAGAGATTAGTACGATACGCCACGATCTGAATAAAAATATCATACAAATGATAATCATCACCAAGGCTAACAAGAGACTATCGCGCAAACTATTGATTATAAATTTACTCCCTTCCAAAAACACAATACTTGTGCCCGTATATGAAATGCCATATCGGGTAGTATCAAATATACTTGTCGCACTTTGATGAATATTTTTTAATATTTGAGGCAGCTTTACTGAACCGACATCCTCGATACCTACACTGATACGAGCAATTTGCTTGTTGCTATCAATAAAAGAACTGATAAGCTGCGAAAATTGCGATTTGCCTGTATCGGCTTTCATACGTAAATAAGGCAATAAAAAGGCTACATCAAAACTGTTTGGCACCCCATAACTGCTGCTATCGCCGTCATAATAGGCCTGTCGAGCAAATTTGATGGCTTCTACAAACGATAAAGGCTTAGCCAATTCGGGTATTTCATTTAATGAAGTGGTAAGCTGATCAATTTTTTGAATGGCACTTAAAGTAGTAGCTCCATTCTTCTTTCTGGTATCTATCAGTATTTCAAGAGGCATCACCCCATGAAAGTTTTTTTCAAAGTATTTTAAATCAATATATAAAGCATTGTCTTTAGGCAAATCATCTACAATATGACCGACACTTCGCAATTGTAAAATACCCACAACCGACACCACCACCAGGGTAAGGGTCAATGCAAAAACCGTTTTTCTATGATGCGAAACCCAATATTCAAACTTCATCAAAATACCTGTCAGAAATTTATTATCAAGGTATTTGGTATGCTTTGTTTTGGGGGCAGGTAAAAAACTAAAGATCGAAGGAATCGTCAATAAGGAAATAACAAAAATAACCAAAATACTGATGCCTGCTACCAAACCAAATTCTTTTAGCACCTGGCTTTTGGTAAAGTAAAAAACACCAAATCCGATGGCAGCAGTCAAATTGGTAAACAAAGTAACAATACCCATGCGCTCTACCATACTGATAAGGGCCTCATTTTTATTTTGCAGTATTGCATATTGCGTATGATACTTATTGAGGAAATAAATACAATTGGGAATACCAATTACCACCACTAATGGGGCTATTAAAGCTGTTAAAATTGAAATTTTATAATCGCACAGATAAATAATACCGACAGCCCAAATAACTCCTGCAAACACAATGATGATAGAAAACAAAACGGCACTAAATGAACGAAAGAAAATAAATAAAATGATAGCCGTGAGTAAAAGGGATGCAATTAAAATCAGCTTCATTTCATACCGTACGCTTTCTGCAAATTCAGTTCTGATAAAAGGTAATCCTGAATAATGCATTTTGACTTTTTGCTTTGCGCCAAATTTTTCAGTCACTTCTTTGATTGCTTGTATCAGTGCAATGCGTTCAATCGACTTAATTTTTTTTGCATTGAGGTATACCGCCGTCAAGTTTGCATGGGTACCAGGATTATAAAGCAGATTTTTGTAAAAAGGTAAATTTTGAAAGCTTAACACCGAAGTATCAAAGTTTTTATTCGATGCAAAAACAGGTTCAGTGATTAATTTGGTCGTACTGTCGCCTTCTTGTTTTTTTACCATCACCGCTGAAGGTATACTGAGGATATTCACGACACCGTCAATTTTTTTTAATGCCAGCTGCCAGTCTGAAAACGCCTTAAAAAAAGTAGGTTCAAATACATTTTCTTTATCAAAACCCACTACAAGCATAGTACCATCTTCGCCAAAAGTCTTCATGAAGTTTTGATGCTTGATATACTCTGGATTGTTTTCGGGAATAGCGCTTGTGAGGTCATAACGCATTTTGGCTTGCAAAGCAAAGTAACCCATTCCCAGGGTCAACAATGTAACTATAAGTAAAATGGGTAATCTATATTTAAGGATCCATTGTGCTAAACGCTGCCATATCATAACGCAAATATATCTTGATATTAAAAAATAGTGGTAATTATTTCAAATATTCTTTCTTTGCTTACGTTATTAATTCATGTATTTTTGATGTATGATAAAGAAAATCATCTACTTTATTGGTTGCCTGTATGCTGGTTTTTTACCAAATGTCAGCTTTTCGCAGCAAGTGCCTGTAGGAAGTTGGCAAAGCTATTTTTCCTATAACAACGCTTCAACACTTGAATTGGTAGGCGAACAACTATTTTCGGCGAGCACGCATTTACGTTCTTATTCACTTGTTGGTCATGAATTTACTACCTATTCAAAGGTCAATGGGTTGCATGATGTAAATATCAAATTGATACGATATGATGTGGCCACCAATTATATGATTATTATCTATAATAATAGCAATATAGATTTGATGCAAGGCAATACCTTTTATAATATGCCCGAAATCAAAAATCTCAACATCACAGGTAGTAAAAAAATAAACACTGTTTATTTCAAAAATAAAAAAATGTACCTCAGTACCGATTTTGGTATAGTGGTACTTGACCCTATTAAAAAGGAAATCAAAGAAACCTATGTATTACAACAGAATGCGAAGGTATTAAGCATCAATGATCTTACTGCTGAAAATGGATACTTCTATGCTGCTACTTCTGATGGTATTTACAAAGCAGATGAAACAAACCCCATCTTGCAAAATTTTGCCAACTGGCAATTGATTGATAATCATGCCTGTTCATTTATTTTTCAACACCAAAATAAATTATATACCTGCACTTCCGATTCGCTTTTTGTTATTCAAAACAATGTGCTGAATGGGTTTTATCGAAGCCATGCGCCCATTTTAAATGTGAGAACTGGGGTAAACGATTTTTATCTTTGTGAATCAGACAATAACAAAAGGGCCATTAAGATATTTGACAAAAATGCCCTCTTGATTGACTCAGCCAACAGCATCAACCCAAGAGATGTAATAGAAATCAGTGATAATGAAATATGGGAAGCCGATTTTTGGGAAGGTTTGGTAAAACTCCATAACCGAAAAAATAAAGAATTAATAAGACCCAATGGTATTTATTCGAATGCGACTTACAACTTACAAATATTAAACAATGAGTTATACGTGATTGCCGGTGGACAAAACGGTTGGATTTATACTTTTAATGGTGATGGCTTTTCAAAATACAGCAATGGTGAATGGACACCTTATAATCGAAGTGTGGGCACCAGCAGTATGGATACTATCTATGATGTGATGGATATTGCTTTAGATACGCGAAATAACTATGTTTATGCCGCTACATTTCAAAGTGGCTTACTCGAATTGCATCCTGACAATACTTCTGTAGTGTATAAAAACACCCCTTTTATACAAGCCCAATTAGGTGATAACTCATATCGTTTAGCAGGGCTCGCTATGGATGAAAACCATAATTTATGGATGAGTAATTATGGTGCTCCCGATCAACTGGTGGTTAAAAAAGCAGATGGAAGTTGGCAAAAATTTTCATTCCCCTATACCGTAAGTGAAAAAACAGCCAGTCAACTTGTGATTGATAATGCGAATCAGAAATGGATGGTAGCCCCACGTGGCGTAGGCATTTATGTACTCAATGACAACAACAGTATCGACAATAAAAACGATGACCAGATTAAATATTTAAGAACAGGATTGGGTTATGGCAATTTACCCAACAACGATGTAAATTGTATTGTAAAAGATTTGAATGGAAAAATATGGGTGGGAACAAGCGATGGCATTGGCATCTTTAATTGTGCTGAAAGCTTGATGACAGCAAGTGGTTGTGATGCCGAACTTAAAATTGTAAAATATGATTTAAATGCAGGATTGCTTTTTCAAAGAGAAAATGTAAAAACAATTGCTGTAGACGGTGCCAACAATAAATGGATAGGGACCAACAACGGCGTATGGCTTATCAGTGATGATGCCGAAAAAATATTACAACATTTTAATATTGACAATAGCCCATTGCCCAGTAATGAAATCAATAAGATTGTTGTACATCCAATAACTGGTGATGTATTTATTGCCACCAATGCAGGACTAGTATCTTATCGTGGAGTGGCTACACAAGGGAGTGAAAACAATGACAACCTGGTGGTATTTCCCAATCCAGTACCTTCACAATATGGCGGTATCATTGCCATTAAAGGCTTGGTGGGCAATGCTGATGTACGTATCACTGATGCGGCCGGGCAACTTGTGTATCGCACCACAGCGCAAGGTGGACAAGCTACATGGAGTGGTCTCAACTATTTAGGTCAACGTCCCCGAACAGGTGTATTCTACGTATTTGTTACCAATGCAGATGGCAGTGAATCAAAAGCAGGTAAGTTTATTTTTAATGAATAATCAATGGCTTACTGTTTCAATATTTCATAACCTATACTGCACGCCAAACATTTTTTAGCATCACAATATTTATTATACAATTGCAGCAAGGCTTGTGTATCTGCTGCATGCTGAGCATGTGGGTAAAGTGCTTGCCATCGTGTGAGTATATGATTATTTTCGGCGGGCAATTGTTGCAATAGTTCTATGGCTTTGGTACAGTACGATTCGTTTCCCTGCAACTTGCCATACATATACATGGTTGGAATGATGGCATTAATGATTAACGTATGTATAAACGATTTGCCTAGTGCTTTTTTGCGTGGCACAGAAGGTTCATACAAAGTAAAATGGGTTAACCAAAATCCTGACACGTCAATATGAAAAAGCTGTTCAATATCTTTTAATGTATCTGCAGACATTATTTTTGAAAACAATCCAGCTGATTGCATCATGAGCTTTGCAAATTGGGCTATTCTAATGGTAGGAAAGTTAGCGGGTCGGAGACGCAAAAACTTCCAGGCATGTTTTGCAATGGGTTGAAGTTGGTACAATTTTTTTAGGTATAAATATTCTTGCTGCAAAAGCAAGGGATAAGCTTCATCAAAATACTCATCTAATAATCCAGCTTGTCCAAATAGCAATGCTTCGATTTGCAATAAGTTAAATTGATGTTTGGCAATCACTTTAAGGGGTGTTTGTATGGCAAGTTGTTCAAATGCATCTTGATTGATATGTAAGCCAAACCCTCTGGCAAGCTGCACATACATTACATGTTGCCAATCCTGTTGATTTTGTTTTAGCAAGTGTACAATACGAGTTGATTTTTCTTCTAAACGCTCTGCCAGCATACGTTGCAACTGAGTTTGTATGGTAATTGACTTTACCATTGACAGGTTATTGGCACAGGGAATAAAAAGACTGCTTTGCATCATCAGCTCATATTTATTTAATACACTGATGGGCAGATGAGCATGCAACGCTAAGGTGCAAAATGAAGTATTGTTATATGTTTTGACGGGTGCATCATTGTGATAAACCACATGTAAAATGATTTTTCCATAAGCTTCATTTTCTTCATGTTTGTGTTTATTCCAATCGCTGCTTTTGATATGTATTTCAACATTCCCGACCCAAATGGTGTTACTGATTTTGATTTTAGCTTCTAAAAAATCGGTTCCTGCATGGGTGTTTTTAAAACCGGGATTCAAAACGATAATAGGTTCACCATCTGTTGTGAGCAAAGGAATAGCAGTATCATAGAGTCTATGCTGCCAGATAAATTGTAGTAGGTTTTCTGTCATGACTTTTTCAATATTTTTTGTTGATATAATAATGTTGTTCAAACATGTTTATATTAACATTAGTTAAAGATATTATTTTAACAAATAAGTTTTTAAATTTTGTAGAAATATTTTTTAAACCATTTAAATAAACAGCTATGAATTTCACCAAATTTTTAATCGCGTCTCTTGTAGGCGCAATCGTATTCTTCTTTGCAGGTTGGCTAATTTATGGTATCCTCTTAAGCGATATCATGGCCAAAGCAATGACACCTGAAGCCAATGCACTAAACAAAACAGAGCCTAATTTAGTTGTCATGTTTGTGAGTAATCTGATGTATGGATTATTGTATGCATATATATTTGAGCGTTGGGCAAAAATTACCACTTTCATGGGAGGTGCTACAGCAGGAACCTTGATTGCTGTACTCATTGCAGCAGCGATTGACTTGCAATTTGTGGCAATGACAAATATGATTAACGACATCACTTTTGTGTTTATTGATATTGCGTGCAGTGCAGTCATTGGGGCTATGGTTGGTGGTGCCATCGGATTGACATTGGGTTATGGTCGAAAAGATTAAGCCAGTTTCAATCTTTTTAAAACGGCTTCACTTTCCAGCTCTTTAATAGCACCTGATGCAATCCATCTGGCGGCAGCACTCCCTTGTTGCCTGATGCGATATGCACATGCCAAAGCTATCGGATGCAAATAGGCATTTCGTTTCCCTATTTGCCTCAGACACCAGTTAAGTGCCTTTTTTACAAAGTTGCGATTATCCCATGCCTCAGCTTCTATGCGATCTAAAAATTGCAAACAAAGCGCATCATCTGCTTTTTTATGATGCACCGTATATTGCACCATGAGCACAAAACCGGTTCGCTTTACAAATGGCTCTGTAGCCTGTGCATATTCGAATGCTTTTTCGATAAAGTAATTCGTTTTTTGAAATAAATTGCCACATACCTGATCACATAAATCCCAACTATAGAACACATGTGTCCATGCATCCATCTCATTGGCTGTAAATCGTTGCGGGATGGCTAACATGGAAGCCAGTATCATGGCTTCGTGTATATTGCTTTTCCAAAGCTCCATGGCAATCTCATTTCTTGCTGGATTTTTTTTATACTCCTTAGCCAAGGTTCTTAACACGGGCATGCTTACCCCTAAAGTGTTATTGTTACCAATGGCAAAGCGTTTCATACCCGCCTGATTTTCTATATTTTCAAGCGATTGAAGATATTCGATGATGGCTACTGACTCTTTCATTTATGATAAATAAGTCGACATTTCCTGTTGAATTTGAGAGGCCTCCTCTCTAGCTTTTTGGGCAAAATCGCTTTCATTTCCCGCATAAATAATTTGGCGTGATACATTTACCAATAAACCAATGCGGTCATTCATCCCATTGATACATACTTCCTGCAAACTTCCACCCTGAGTTCCCACGCCCGGTATAAGTAAAAAGTGATTAGGGATCATTGTTCTGATATCCTTGAGCTGCGCTGCTTTTGTGGCTCCGATTACAAACATAAGATTATCTTCGTGACCCCATGAAGCCACTTTTTTTATCACTTTTTCAAAAAGTTTTTCACCTTCTGAACTCGTATACTGAAAATCGTAGGCTCCCTCGTTTGAAGTCAATCCTAATACGATGGCCCATTTACCATCAAAAGCCAAAAAAGGCTGTACACTATCAGCACCCATATAAGGTGCTACGGTGATACTATCAAAATCCATCGTTTCAAAAAAAGCCTTTGCATATTGGGTACTGGTATTGCCAATATCACCTCGTTTGGCATCGGCAATCGTAAAAATGTCTTTGGGTATATAGGCTAAGGTTTTTATCATGCTTTGCCAACCCTTTAGGCCTTGTGCTTCATAGAATGCAGTATTGATTTTATAGCTTACACATAAATCTTTGGTAGCATCAATAATGGCCTTATTAAAAGCAAACATAGGATCTTCATCCGCTAACAAATGGCTGGGTATTTTTGTCAAATCAGTATCGAGTCCGATACATAAAAAACTTTTTTTGGCTAAGATGTTATTTTTAATTGTATTGCTATCCATTTCTTTTGGGAGTATTTATTCATCACATAAAGTGTCCAACCAGGCAGGTCGATTATTTTTGCATACAAAAAAGTAGTTGGGCCTTCAATGGGTGCTAATGTAGCAGAAAATCATTGATTATTCCAATTTTTATGTATTAAAAAAAATGACAATTCTATGATATATCTCATCCGTACTATCAAGAATATTTGCATAAAAAGGAAGATATTTGTAACTTACAATGAGCAAACCCTATTCTATACTTGTTTTTTTATTTGTAGCTGTATTACTCAGTTCATGTGAAAAAAAAGACACCTCTATCATATTACCACCCAAAGGCAATGGTACTGCGATGCAGGTAGATATGGGTGAAAATTACGACTATCAGTATTTTATTAGTTTACAACAAAACAGCATTGTTCATATCAGCCCTACTAAAAATTGGGATTTGGCCTTTAGTTGTGACCCTAATAGCCATGCCATTTTTTTAAATGGCGCTAAGCTAATGTCGGGTATTAATACGCACAAATTAAAAATGACAGATGTTGGAAGTAGTGACACAACCGACAAATCTAAAAGCTGGACCTATGACAATGCATCTGGAAATATTGATTCAACGGTGATTGGCGATTGGAAGCAAAACAATGAAGTGTATATTATCAAATTGAGCAATACCAATAACCATGTCAGAAAAATAAAAATAATATCCTCCGATATTTTTGAATATACCCTACAAGTAGCCGAACTGAATGCCACAAATTTTACGACCATCAAAATTCCTAAAAAGGCAACACAAAATTATACTTATTTCTCCTTTGATTTATTAACAGAAGTACCGAATGTAGAACCTGATAAAGATACCTGGGATTTACAGGTAACCTTATTCAATTACACCTTTTATGATCAAAACCCAATATTACCCTATGTAGTAAATGGTGTATTAATAAATCCGAATGGCACCACAGCTTACAAAGACAGTTTATCGGTTTATAATAATATAGATGCCGCTTTTGCTTTATCAGTGCCGCTAAGCCCAGCTAAAGATGTAATTGGTTTTGATTGGAAAAAATACGATATTGATAAAAATCTTTATACTGTCGACAATAGATATTCCTATATTGTCAAAACAAAAAGTCAAAGTTATTTCAAGCTTCACTTTTTAGATTTTTATGGCCCCACAGGTATTAAAGGCAGTCCGAAGTTTGAATTTGAGCAACTAAAATAGGACCCAAGTCTTTGCCCCCCTTTTTTTTGTTATTTTATCCTTACCATATTTGTATACATTGCTATAGTTTTGCAATCTATGCAACGAATTTATTTTGACAATGCCGCTACTACCATGCTCGATTCGGAAGTATTAGCCGCTATGATGCCCTACCTCAGCACACATTATGGCAATGCCTCCTCTATTCATAGCTATGGCCGTGAGGCACGAATGGCCATTGAAAAAGCACGCAAAAGTGTTGCATTACAATTAAATACCAAGCCTGGCGAAATTTTTTTTACCAGTTGTGGCACTGAAAGCAGCAATACAGCCATTCACACCGCTATCAGAGACCTTGGCTGTACTCATATCATCACTTCAGCTATTGAGCATCATGCCACCTTGCATACGGTACAGTATTTGGCATCGAAACAGTTATGCTCCGTTAGCTATGTAAAGTTGACTTATCAAGGACATATAGATTTAGTAGATCTAGAACATCTGCTGGAGACCACTGATAAAAAATGCCTGGTAACATTGATGCATGCAAATAATGAAATTGGCAATGTCACTGACATCGAAACGGTGGGTATGCTATGCCAAAAACATCAGGCAATTTTTCATACAGATGCGGTGCAAACAGTCGCACATTTTCCGATAGATTTACAAAAAATAAAAGCTCATTTTTTAAGCGCCTCTGCACATAAGTTTCATGGCCCCAAAGGAGCTGGATTGCTTTATATAAATCAAGAAGTGGTGGTAAAACCCTATATTACGGGTGGTGGTCAAGAAAGAAATATGCGTGCAGGCACTGAAAATACGGCAAATATTGTGGGTTTTGCCACTGCGCTCACATTGGCCTTAGAGCATCTTGATGAAAATAGCGTATATATACAATCTTTGAAGACCTATTTACAGAAATTGCTCACGGAAAAAATAAGTGATATTCGATTTCATGGTGACTTAGCAGAAAGCAACTTATATACGGTGTTAAATGCTGCCTTTCCGGTCAATGAAAAAACGTCTTTGTTGAGTATAAATCTCGACATTGCAGGCATCTGCGTATCGGGTGGCAGTGCTTGCACGAGTGGAGCTGTGGGTGGAAGCCATGTGATAAAGGCGGTTTACCCTCATGAAAACAGCGTCCCACTGCGGTTTTCGTTTAGTAAACATAATACTTTCGAAGAAGTAGAGCAGCTTGTCAATAAAATATTATTGCTTTTATAAATTTGTATTTGTTAGTTTTCAAAACCTTCTTATATTTGCACCCCATTATTGCCTGATGGTGTAAAGGTAGCACAGCAGTTTTTGGTACTGTTAGTCTTGGTTCGAATCCAGGTCGGGTAACAAAAAATCAGAGTGAGTGTGAGCACAAAGTGCGAATGCGAACTCTGATTTTTTTCTTCGCACTCACTCTCATTCTCACTCTTTTTCCAAACATAACCTACCTCCCATGTTTGATTTTCAAAATCTTGAAGTTTACAAAAGAGCTAAAGTCTTTCATATCGGTTGCAAAAATCTCATTAAGACATATAAATTAGAATCCTACACAAATAATCAGTTAGGACGAGCGTCCCTAAGTATCGCTCTAAATATCGCAGAAGGCGCCGGGAAATTTTCGAGACCAGATCGAAGAAATTTCTTTATAACTGCACGTGCATCTGTATACGAATGCGTTGCAATTTTAGATATTTTGCACGATGAAAATATTATTACCGAAGAAGAATTTCATAATCACCTCATAAAAGCCGATGAACTCTCCCGTATACTTTTTACAATGATAAAAAATTTATCGTAGTAAGATATCTTCACGATTATGCAAGCATCCGGAATATTATAATGGCGATTTTTAAAAAATAAGCAATTTCAAATGTTTATAAAATTGGTTAGGGATTTGTCCATTTAGGGTAACTAAAAATCAGCGTGAGAATGAAAGTGGAGGGCGTAGCTCGAAACCGAATTCTCACGCTGATTTTTTTACTTCATTCTCATGCTGTTTCTCATTTTGAAATCATGTTTGATTTCCAAAATCTTGAAGTATATAAAAAAGCAAAGGCTTTTCGTAAATATTGCAAGCAAATTATGAAGTTAAATTAGTTAAATCATTTCGTAAATAATCAATTGGAACGGGCTTCATTCAGTATTGTATAAAACATAGCTGAAGGTTCCGCAAAATTTTCAAAACCCTGCAGTAAAAATTATTTTACCGCAAGGGGATCAGTTTTTGAAACTACCAATAAATTTATATATATTTGTATTTGAAAGTTATTATGAAATTTTTTATTTCCATATTCCTCATGTTCTCACATCTGTTTTCAACAGTGTGCTTTAGTATGGAAATACATGAATGCGGACAAGAGAAATCATATTCTATATATGGGGTATCGTTACACGAATCATGTCAATGCGACCATGAAAGTGAAGACCACGACAGCGGGTGTTGCAAAGACAAAACGACAATTATAAAAGCAAAACATCAAGACAAACAAATAACCAAAACGCTAACTGCTAAAAACACTCTTGTTGATTTCGACTTCAAGAGTCCAATTGAATTTATTTACAAGGATGTAGTTATTAAATACCCCAAATCTTATGCAGTTGGAGCAAAGCATCCACCCGACCACTCCCCACCATTGTACATTCTGTACAACGTTTTTATAGTTTGATTCTAATTTATTTGCGCTAAAAGCTAATTCTTATTGTAATAGCTATTGGAGTTTTTACCTGTAGGTAAAACAAAATCTCATCAATTCATGGCTTTTCAAATTTTTAAAAACTATAAATAAAATAAACAAATGAAAAAAATAATTTCAATTACACTTCTTACTACCATACTGTTTCTTGCAAATATTACCAAAGCACAAACAGCACAGCAAATAAATGGGCTAGACTGCAATGGGGTTGCACACGATTTATTTGCTGACCTCGATGCAGGTAAAGCGGTAGTCGTATTCTTTTTTATGCCGGCATGTGGCTCATGCCCACCTCCTGCAATGCAAATACAAACAATGGCAAACAATATCATGGTACAGTATCCGGGAATGATTACAGCTTATGCAATGCCTTTCAACAATACAACAACATGTGCTACTACTTCTGCATGGGTAACTACCAATGGCTTAAATTTATATTCTCCCTATGACAGTGGTGCTGTACAAGTAGCAAATTATGGTGGGTTTGGAATGCCAACCGCTGTAGTATTAGGGGGAACAGACCATAGGGTAATGTTTGCAACACAAAGCTACTCTTCAGGTGATACTCTCATAATGCGTGACAGTATATTAGCTTTATTTGGTGCAGCACCATTGGGAATAAACAATGATGATTTACCAGCTGGTCTGTCTTCCTTATATATCTATCCTAACCCTACAAGTAATAATACTACTATAGCTTTGGATATTACTGAAACTGCTGATGCACACATTGAAATATTAGATATGACAGGCAATCAGGTAGGCATTATTTCAAATGCCAAAAATCAAAAAGGTATTGTTCTAGTCCATTATAATACAGAAGCATTAGCAAGTGGCACTTACATACTGAGAATAAATATCAATGATAAAACTACCTTCAGAAAACTCAATGTTAGTCATTAATATTATTAAAAAACTTTTATTGGTAGTTGTGATACCCATAGCAAATACCTGTATATCGTTAGCGCAATCTTACTATCATAGTCCGAATGATACAATAATCAGCAATGCAAATTTTGATGATGTATCAGTTTATAACATTACACAGGTACATCCTTTAAATGATACTATTTTATTTAAGTATCATAAATATAGTGTGGCGATGCCCACAAGCTGGGATGCATATCTTTGTGATAATACTACCTGCCATCCAGATATGGCAGATAGTTCTAATATGTGGGCTATACCGGGCGACAATGGCTTGATGAGTTTACATCTCAATCCACATTTTGAAGCAGGTACAGGTATTATCAGATATTTATTTTTTGATACTAACACACCTTTGCAGGTAGATACCCTTACATGGATCATTTCGGCTGGTGCTACAGATATATCAACACTTACTACTGAAAATCCATGCATTACAATAATTAATCAAACATTGTCTTTAAAAAATGTAGTCGGCAGATTTGATAAGCTTCGTATACTTGATATGAATGGCAGGATAATATATCAAGCTGCAATTGAAAAAAATGAACATTTTACGATGCCTTATTTTCAAACTCCAGTTATAATAGTTCAGTTAGGTGGGTACAAAATTTTATATCAACAAAAAATGAATACTTTAAACAGATAATATGAAACGCTTACTTTCCCTTTTTCTCATTACATTTTCATTCATTGCGAATGCACAAAATTTATTAATTATACCACCTGCATTAACAGGCACTTCTTTTAACTTAAACGTGCAAAGTGGTATACAAAGTTTTTATACAGGGATTAATACACCAACTTATGGAATCAATGGTCCTTGGATGGCTCCTACAATTATTGTAAACAAAGGAGATAGCATTACCTTAAACGTAATCAATGGATTAAACGTAAAAACGACTATGCACTGGCATGGTTTGCATGTAGCACCTGAAAATGATGGTGGACCTCACCAGATCATACAACCATCTACATCATGGTCACCAAGCTTTAAAATAAGAAATCAAGCAGGAACCTTCTGGTATCATCCGCATGGTGCCGGACAAACAGACCTGCAAGTTTCAAAAGGCCTTGCTGGATTTTTTATCATTCATGATGCTGATGAACTGGCGTTGAATATTCCGCAAACCTATGGTGTAGACGATATCCCATTGGTGATACAATCAAAAGAATTTGATATTTTAAAACAAATCGCAATCGCAGGCAAAATGGATACAGCCTTATTTGTGAACGGCACTTTAGACCCCTATTATAATGCCCCAGCACAAGTCATCAGATTCAGGTTACTCAACGGAAGCAGCTTACGTACATATAATTTTGGATTATCAAACAATCAAACCTTTTATCAAATAGCAACTGAAGGAGGTATTATAGATGCTTCTCTACCCCTCACACGTTTACGACTTTCACCCGGCGAAAGAGCAGAAATATTAGTAAACTTTACCGGAATGCTTGGACAGACTATTTATCTAAAAAGCTTCGCATCAGAATTACCTAATGGTATTTATGGGGCTGATACTGTAGGTTATGGTGCTGATACGATTCACGAATACCATGATAATTTTTTAAATGGGGCTGATTTTGATTTGTTGAAAATCACAGTAGTATCACCAACAGCCGGTGCAATTAATTCTATTCCTATTAACTTAATTACTTACAACCCATACAACCTTGCCAATGCAACAAATACGAGAAGAATCGTAATGGATACAATAAGGCTTTTACCAGCTGATATACCCAACAGAGCAGAAGGTCCTTTTGGAATGAATGAAAAAACCTTTGATATGGACAGTATCAATGAAATAGTTTATCTGAATACCACAGAAATATGGACATTAATAAACAAAACATTAGTAGCGCATCCTTTTCACATTCATGATGTTCAATTTAATATCATCGAAAAAAGCGGACTTCCTCCGTCAGCTTCTGAAACTGGCTGGAAAGATGTTGTTTTAGTGATGCCGGGTGACAGTGTAAAATTCTTAACCAAATTTGATGATTTTAGCAATGATACCGTACCATATATGTTTCATTGTCATTTATTGCACCATGAAGATGATGGCATGATGGGAAGTTTTGTGGTGATAGATAGTGCATGGGCTTTAAATATTCAGGAGATTACAAATACAAACGATTTTTCTATATATCCGAATCCGACAAATAATTTCTGGCATATAAATTCAATTACCGACAAACCTATTACAGGATATACGCTTTACAGTATAGGAGGTGAGATCATTGAAAAAAAGCAGTTTAAAAAATCTCTTTCAACATTTACAATTATAAACACGTCTTTATCAGAAGGGCAATATATTCTGTCAATTTATCAAAAAGAAAATACTCAAAATTTTAAACTCATAAAACAATAAAATAATGAAACAATTATTAAGCTTAATCATTATTATTCAAAACAGTACAAGTGCGTTCGCACAATCAGGCATTACATGGAGCATGGGAATGAACATCGCAGCCAATTCCTACGATAATATGCACCCAAGAATGTCTTTGAATGGTGCAGGACAACCCATGGTCGTTTGGGGGAAAATGTCTGACAAGTCAGTACAATTTACAAGATGGAATGGGGCGGCATTTACTACACCTATAAAATTGAATCCAGCTTGGATGACAGTAGCTGGGGCCAGCTGGATGGGGCCAGACATTGCATCAAAGGGAGATACAGTATATGTGGTAGTAAAAAGAGAGCCTGAAGCAGCAGATACCAATCGGATTTTTATTTTTACATCATACAATGGAGGTGTTTCATTTAATGCCCCAGTTGAGCTGGCAGTTATTGCGGATAGTTTAACCCGATTTCCAACCATTACCACCGATGCATCGGGCAATCCAATTGTAGCTTATATGAAATTTAATTCATCATTTTTGGAATCAAGGTGGGTGGTTACAAAATCTATGAATTATGGAGCCTCATTTATGACTGACGTAAAAGCGAGCGGATACAGCGGGGTGAATGCAGAAGTTTGCGATTGCTGCCCTGGTGCAATAGTAACATCGGGCAACAAGACTGTGATGTTGTACCGCGATAATTTAAGTAACATACGTGATATATGGTGTGGTCTTTCAACTAATAATAGTACATCATTTCCCAGTGGTTTTGCTGTGGACAATAATAACTGGATGGTTATGAGTTGCCCTTCAAGCGGACCTGATGGTGTAATTATTGGAGATACTATTTATTCAACTTTTATGAGCAGCAGTACAGGCACAAACCTTAATTATTTAAGTAAATCTTCAATCAGCAATGCTGCTGTAAATACTGTATCAAAACTTACAGGCTCTATTGCAGGCTTGAACGGACAAAATTTTCCGCGTATCGCAAACGATGGTAATGCAATGGCTATCGTATGGACACAAAATGTAAGTGGCTCTAATCAATTGCCTATTCTCTTTAATAAAGATATTACAAGCGGATTAGCTGCGAAATATGACACAGTAGATTTAGCCGATGTCACAAATGCAGATGTCGCCATGAAGAACGGTAATATATTTGTAGTATGGCAGGATGATAATTCTGGTACTGTTAAGTATCGTAAAGGTACTTATCAAGTAACACCAACTATGACTATTGAAATTAACTCACCTCTATTTTCCATTTATCCAAATCCATCCAATGATTTTTGGCAGGTGTCCATACCAAATAATCAGTATGCACTTAGCTATACATTGACGGATATAAATGGCAATATAGTAGGTGCTGAATTAATTACTAAGGGAAATTCATCCTTAAAAATTCCTAACACAAATCTCGCTATAGGTCAATACATACTTACCTTACATACACATAATACATACTACAATTACAGTATTATTAAGAAATAAACAAACAATGACTTTTCAAAAACAACTCTAAAATGATAAACAAAATAGCACTTTTCGTAACCTCTTTGATGTTCACAACATTCATTTCTAAAGCACAAATTCCTAATGCCGGCTTTGAAAACTGGGATAATATGGGTGCATATGCTAATCCCACAGGTTGGGGTACAATGAATAATACTACAGCATTGGCAAATGTGTATACTGCTGAAAAGGCGACACCCGGTAACCCCGGAGCCTCCTATTTAAAACTTACTTCTAAAACTACACCATTAGGAGTTGCAAATGGCATCGCAGTTAGCGGCAAATTAGATTCTCTAACTATGCAACCAATTTCAGGGTTTGCTTATGCAGCACGTCCCGCAAGTTTAGACGGCGCATGGCAACATATGATTTTCGGAAATAGCCAAGGGGGTATTTCTGTAACACTAACAAAATGGAATGCGGGTACCAATATGAGAGATATAATTGGAATAGGCTCAGTTACATTAACTGGGATGGCTATGAGTTGGGCAAATTTCTCCATACCTATCACTTATTCATTGCCCGGGATGCCCGACAGTTGTATAATATTTATGAAGGCAAGTGGCGCAACACCAAATGATCAGGATTATTTATGGGTAGATAATCTGACTTTTAAAATAAACCCCACTGGTATAAATGATATTGATGCATCTGCAATTAATATTTATCCAAATCCTGTGAACGAAAGACTAAATATCAAAAGCTCAATTGATGTAAATGAAATATGCATAACTGATGCAACTGGCAGAATGGTGTTATGTATGAAAGAAGAAAAATTAATTACAGTTGATGTAAGTAAGTTATCAACTGGCAATTACAATTATAAATTATTTTCAAAGAATAAAGAAGTACTGAATGCAAAGTTTGTAAAAGAATAAACATGAAGCGTATAAAAAATTTAGCAATACTATTAATTGCATTTACATTATTGAGCGGATGTGAAGCAAAAATTGAAAATGCGAAAACAGAAACTTTTAACGTATGTGGCAATTGTGGAATGTGCAAAAAAGCCATTGAAGAAGCTGTAAATATTAATCAGGTAGCGAAAGGCAAATGGAATAAAAATTCCAAGATGATTTTACTTACTTATGACAGTATCAAAACCAATTCAGATGCGATTTTAAAACGTGTTGCTGATGCAGGTTATGATAATGATAAATACCGAGCCTCAGATGAAAATTATGCAAAACGTCCTAAATGCTGCCATTACAAACGGAAAACAAAGTAAATGAAGTTATATATCAAAAATATGGTTTGTAACAGATGTAAAACAGCAGTGCAAGCTGAATTTTATAAGCTTGGCTTTCATTTGTTGAAAACAGATTTGGGTGAGGTAGAAATTGTAGAAAATCATTTAGGAGATAAGAAAAATGAGCTGAATAAAAATTTGCTCGGGTTAGGGTTTGAATTGATTGATGATAAAAAAAGTCAGACCATTGAAAAAATTAAAAACCTGATTGTTGATTTAGTGCATAATAAGGATAACGAAATTGATAGCAATCTTTCTGATTACTTATCACAACATTTACTGCAGGATTACAATACACTCAGCAATCTTTTTTCCGAAGTGGAAAACACTACTATAGAAAAATATATTATTAATCAGAAAATTGAAAGAGTAAAGGAATTGCTGATGTACGACGAACTTACATTAAGTGAAATAGCCTATAAACTCAATTACAGCAGTGTTGCGTATTTGAGCAATCAGTTCAGGAAAGTAACAGGTCTTTCGCCAAGATATTATAAGAATTTAAAGGAGAACAAACGCAGACAATTAGACGAATTATAAATCTTACAACTATTACCCAAAATATAGAAACAATAAAAAGGGCATTAATCGGAATTTTGTATCACAATAATAAATTAAAAAATGGTACATACTTATCAGGTAACAGGAATGACATGCAATGGTTGTGAAGCAAAGGTAAAATCTGCTTTACTCACCATTGAAAATGTAACTGAAGTAATAGCTTCCAAAGAGAAAGCCTCTGTTGTCATTACCATGAATAAGCATATTGAAACCGAAGAATTACAAAAAGCGTTGGGTAGTCATTATCTGATTAGTATTCCAAATAAAAACACCGATGAAGAAGAAAAGAAAATCTGTTGCTCCGCAGTTAATCATTCGCAGAAAAAAAATATTGATTCTGCAAAGCTAGGTAAATACTATTGCCCTATGCACTGCGAAGGCGATAAGGTTTATGACAGGCCTGGCAATTGTCCTGTGTGTGGTATGAACCTGGAGAAGGTGCCTGAAATGAGTATTAACAAGACTTCCTACACATGCCCGATGCACCCTGAAATTGTAAAAGACACTCCCGGATCTTGCCCGATATGTGGAATGGATTTAGTACCGATGGCACCAACTGAAAGCGAAGAAAATAAAACGTATCTTGATTTAAAGAAAAAGATGATTGTATCTATCGCCTTTACTGTACCTGTTTTTATAATTGCTATGACAGAAATGATACACGGCAATCCTTTACTAATAATAATGGATGCCACAAAATGGAACTGGGTGCAATTGTTTTTATCACTTCCAGTAGTTTTTTATGCTTGCAGCATGTTCTTTGTGCGTGCATGGAAATCAATCATTACCTGGAATCTGAATATGTTTACGCTTATCGGAATTGGTACAGGGGTTGCATTTTTATTTAGCTTAGTCGGTTTATTGTTTCCGGCTATTTTCCCAGATGAATTTAAAACTGAACATGGAACAGTTTTACTTTATTTTGAAGCAACCACTGTAATATTAACCTTAGTGTTATTAGGGCAGTTACTTGAAGCAAGAGCACATAGCCAAACAAGCGGAGCAATTAAAGAATTATTAAAATTAGCGCCTACCGAAGCCACTTTAGTAATAGATGGCGCAGACAAAATCATCTCTATTCATGATATTAAAAAAGGAGATTTACTACTCGTAAAACCAGGAGAAAAAATTCCGGTGGATGGAAAAATCACCAGTGGAAACAGTAGCATCGACGAATCGATGATCACCGGCGAACCTATACCCGTGGATAAAAATGAAGGCGACAAAGTAAGTTCAGGCACAATAAACGGGACAAAAACTTTTGTTATGCTTGCTGAAAAAATAGGCTCTGAAACATTGCTGGCTCAAATAGTGCAAATGGTAAGTAATGCAAGTCGTTCAAGAGCTCCTATTCAAAAGCTGGCTGATAGTATTTCAAAATATTTTGTTCCTGCCGTAGTTATTACTTCCTTAATTACTTTTATTATCTGGTATAAATTTGGCCCTGCACCAGCTTTGGTTTATGGTTTTATAAATGCTATTGCAGTGCTGATAATAGCTTGTCCTTGTGCTCTGGGTTTGGCTACACCCATGTCAGTGATGGTAGGTGTGGGTAAAGGCGCTCAATCCGGCATTTTGATAAAAAATGCCGAAGCTTTAGAAAATATGAATAAGATAAATGTTTTAATAACTGATAAAACGGGAACTATTACGGAAGGAAAACCATCAGTCGAAAAAATATACTCAGCAAACGACAATGCTGAAAATTTGTTGCAAAATATTTCTTCATTGAACCAATACAGTGAGCATCCTTTAGCACAGGCAGTGGTAAATTATGCAAAATCAAAAAATATTACTTTAATTGAAGTAAAAGATTTTGAAGCTGTTGCAGGTAAAGGGGTGACAGGTACAGTGAACAATCAAAAGGTAGCACTTGGAAATAAAAAACTAATGGCTGAAGTTGGTGCAAGCATTTCTGCTGAAATAGAAAATAAAATTATTGCAGAACAACTACTTGGCAAAACTGTTTCATACATATCCGTTGATGGTATTACGTTAGGTTTTATTTCCATCTACGATGCTATAAAAAAGACGAGTATAGAAGCAATTAAAGAGTTGATGAGTCAGGGAGTAGAAGTGATAATGCTTACAGGAGATAATGAAAATACTGCAAAGGCTGTAGCGGCAGAATTAAATTTAAGTTCATTCAAAGCAGGATGCTTACCCGAAGATAAACTCAATGAAATTAAGCGGTTACAGGCTGAAGGAAAAATTGTAGCCATGGCTGGCGATGGAATAAACGATGCGCCTGCATTGGCACAGTCTGATATTGGAATTGCCATGGGAACAGGTACAGATGTAGCCATTGAAAGTGCTAAAATTACCCTTGTGAAAGGAGATTTGCAAGGCATTGTGAAAGCGAAAAAATTGAGCCATGCTGTGATGCGAAACATAAAACAAAATTTATTTTTCGCTTTCTTTTACAATGTGTTAGGAGTGCCAATTGCAGCAGGAGTATTATATCCTTTTTTCGGTATTTTGCTTTCGCCTATGATTGCCGCATTGGCTATGAGCTTCAGTTCTGTATCAGTAATTATAAATGCATTGAGATTAAGAAGTTTGAAACTATAATACGCCAACAAATGAATTATATAAAGATTGAGACTACTTGTGTAAGCTCTGAACTTATTAAGCGAATATCTTTAATCACAAATAAATTAATAAAAATGAAAAATCTAATTCTATCAGTGCTAATGATGGCTTTCGTATTCACTTCATGCGAATCAAACACAACAAAAAGTACTGAAGTATCTACAGAAGCAATGACTGTAAAACCGGCAGAAGACCATTCTGCTCATATGTATAGCTGCTCTATGCATCCAGAAGTAACGGGACACAAAGGTGACAAATGTTCTAAATGTAATATGGACTTAACAGAACCAGTGACAAAAGAAAATGGCACTTCTGATAATGCTCAATTGTATGCATGCTCAATGCATCCTGATGTGATTGGTAAAAAAGGTGAAAAATGTTCTAAATGCGGAATGGAACTTACTGTACCCGTTAAAAAGTAGAAATGATTATTCTGTGGGAAATATTTTCAAGGAACTTTTAAAAATCCTTAAATTTTATTACCCCAAATGAAAGTAAAAAAATGGTACGAAAAATTTTTATTACAATCTTTATTCTGTTGTTTGCAAGCCTAGTGAATGCACAAGCGGTGATATATACATGTCCTATGCATCCAAAAATAATAAGAAGCAAGCCCGGAAATTGTCCAATATGCGGAATGACATTGGTGAAACAAAAGGTAAAACTGAAAACAGTTATGCCTAAAGATAAACCGAAGCAGAATCTTGTTCCTGTTAAGCAAAAGCCGAAACCTGAAATAAAGAAAGCAGATGATAAGAAAAAGGAAGTGCAAGTTGAAGAAATTGAGAAACAAATTGAGGAAGTAGTTACAGCAGCACCAATAGCAAAGACGATAAAAGCAGGTGCACGTAAAACAATCCGTTATGACTTGTATGTCGCTGATACAATTGTCAATTATACAGGAAAGAAAAAGAACGCTATTGCTATTAACGGTATGATACCGGCACCCGCTTTATATTTTAACCAGGGTGATACGGCGGAGATATACGTGCATAATAATCTGAATAAGGAAACATCCATTCACTGGCATGGGATTATACTTCCCAATAAAGAAGATGGTGTGCCATACCTTACTACTGCTCCTATCAAACCGGGTCAAACCCATTTGTTTAAATTTCCAATTGTACAAAACGGGACTTACTGGTATCATTCGCATACAAAGGTACAAGAGCAAAGCGGAATGTATGGAGCATTAATATTGAATAAAAGGGAGGAGCCGGATATGAAGCAACAGACTATCGTATTAAGTGACTGGTCAGATATGAACCCGCATCAGATTGAAAGAAGATTGCACAATCAAACAGATTGGTTCGCTATTCGAAAGCATAGCGTTCAAAGTTATACCGAAGCTATAAAAGCCGGGCACTTCAAAACCAAAGTAGTAAATGAATGGAAGCGAATGTTTGCAATGGATGTAAGTGATGTGGCTTATGATTGTTTTTTAATAAATGGTGATACTGTTCAGAACTTTAAACAATATAAAGCAGGAGATAAAGTAAAACTAAGGATTGTAAATGGGAGCTCTTCTACTTACTTCTGGCTAAAATATGCAGGGGGTAAAATTACTGTGGTTGCTAATGACGGAGAAGATGTAGCACCTGTGGAAGTGGACCGTTTAATAATTGCAGTAGCTGAGACCTATGATGTTATAGTTACTGTTCCATACGATATGAGTTATGAGTTTTTGGTTACATCTGAAGACAGAACAAAACATTCTTCTATATGGCTTGGCAGCGGTATGAAAATGCCAGCTGTTATATTACCTAAACTGGCATATTTTGAAGGGATGAAAATGATGAATAGTATGATGAAAATGAATGGAGATATGAAAGAAATGGAGGGTATGAAAATGAGTAATCAGACCATGGATATGAATGTGGTAATGTATCCTGAAATTACCGGTGATGCCGGAAAAGATAATCTCAATAGCATGCAAACAGATAGTTTAGGAGTAGATATGAATGATAATCATGCAGGGCATAATATGGGAAATTCATCTGCTGATATGGTAACATTGAATTATTCAATGCTATCTGCACCAGACAAAACTATATTTCCTGCTGACTGGAAAACACGAACTTTTAAGTTTGAACTTAGCGGTAATATGAATCGCTATGTTTGGACACTAAACAATAAAACTGTATCCGAAGCTGAAAAGATTTGGATAAAAAAGGGAGAGATAATCAGAATTGAACTGTTTAATAATACCATGATGAGACATCCTATGCATTTGCACGGGCATTTTTTCAGAGTATTAAATGGACAAGGTGAATATCTGCCATTAAAAAATGTGCTGGACATAATGCCCATGGAAAGGGATACTATTGAATTTGCAGCAACCGAAAGTGGAGACTGGTTTTTTCATTGTCACATCCTATATCATATGATGAGCGGAATGGGCAGAATATTTTCGTACCAAAATTCTGCACCCAATCCTGAAATTCCTAACCCCAAAAAAGCGCAACGAAAATTGTTCAGTGATGACAGAATGTTTCATTCTATGATTAGCGCAGGATTAGAAAGCAATGGCAGTGATGGCGAGGCTATGCTGGCAAATACCAGATGGAAGTTAAGTACCATGTGGCACTTAGGATTTCATGACAGACATGGTTTTGAAAGTGAAAATATGATAGGACGATATCTTGGAAAAATGCAATGGTGGTATTTGTATGCTGGTTTTGATTTTCACTATAAGAAGCCTGGCGGTCCTTCAAATTTGTTTGGTAATGAAAATTATAATGCATTCGGCCAGCTAAGCAATAAAAATAATCGCAAAGCAGTAATACTGGGAATAGCGTATACATTACCCATGCTATTTCTTGCGGATGCCAGATTAGACAGTGATGGCAAACTACGATTTCAACTAAGCAGGGAAGATATTCCGATTGCAAGTCGCTTGCGTTTACGGATTATGGGAAATACTGATAAAGAATATATGGCGGGCTTCCGCTACATACTTACAAATTGGCTTTCTTTGTCAACACACTATGATAGTGATATGGGATTGGGGGCAGGAATTAATTTAAATTACTGATTTTAGCTCTTCAAAACTTCCTTACAAATTATTTAATAATGTCTTAAATTTGAATAGCTTAGATAATTCTTCTACAATTTTAGGGTTGGAAAGTCCTGCTATTGGGGTAACTAAAAATCAGCGTGAGAATGAAAGTAGAGAGTGTAACTCGAAACCGGATTCTCACGCTGATTTTTTACTTCATGCTGTTTATCATTTTGAAATCAAGTTTGAATTCCAAAATCTTGAGGTTTATAAAATATCAAAGGCTTTTCGTAAATATTGCAAGCAACTTATGAAGTTAAATTAGTTAAATCATTTCGTAAATAATCATCTGGGAAGAGCCTCATTTAATATAGGGATGGGCAAACCAGAAACATTACCTCATAAAAACAAAGGCTACTGCACAAGAAGATATGATCATGAACATCGTTTAATTTATAAGATTGAAGGGAAGCATATACAATTTGTGAAATACAGATTTCATTAGGATTAAAAACGATTACGAATACCTGTTAAGCTCAATGCATAAACTAAAAACTGTGTTCGCTTTTTAATGTGACCCTGAATCGGTATAGACTGCAAGGAAAAAGGATTCGCATTTCATTGATAATGATGATAAAATAATGCCGAACATTATATGTAAAAAAGTAAAACGCCCCGATGAGGCGTTTTACGTATATTTTATTCAAAAATTTGTTTCTTATTCTACTATAAGTTTGTTTACATAGATCATGCCGTTTGCATTAGCCAGATTGATCTGATACACACCAGCAGCTATACCTTTCAATGAAACAGATGTCACTGACTGATCCAGCTTTTGCGTATAAACTTCTTTACCCATCGCATCTGTAAGCGTCAAAGTCACATTTGTGAAATTATTGGTATTGAGGGTAAAATGAGTTTTAGCAGGGTTAGGATAAATTTCTACCTGAGTAGATTGTGCATTGTTAAGCAGTGTGACCATATTGCTGTATTTCAATTTGTTGTCATTATCTGAAACCCTGATTCTGTAATAATTTTTAGCATTCACATTATTTCGGTCTGTATAATTGTATGTTTTCATTTC
The DNA here is from genome assembly GCA_016711825.1 of Bacteroidota bacterium. Lineage (GTDB taxonomy): Bacteria > Bacteroidota > Bacteroidia > Chitinophagales > Chitinophagaceae > OLB11. Next base: position 227,161 of record JADJSG010000006.1, read on the forward strand.
TTTTCTGCCTTCAGAAGTTACAGTATATATGGCATGCCATGATTTAGCATCTGTACTGTTTTCGAGGGTATAAACATAGTTTGCATTTGGCTCTTCATTATTGATCCAGGTCAGCTGATTTTCATTATTGCCTGATTTCCCTTTCAATGATAATGCTTCTGAAGCTAATGGGAATAAGGTGGATCCTACGTTCATTCTGAGTACATATCCTTTATTAAAACCAGCAACGCCAAATGCCTCTACATTTGCCCAACCTCCAAAAGGAGTGGTAGGCCAGTTAACCCATGTTTTACCCAAAGTAAATATTTCATCAGTGAGTGATACCTGTACGGTTGAATCAAATTCAGTTGCTGTTACTACATAAGTACCTGCAGGCAACAAAACGGTACCACCCGACATAGGTACAGTAGTAAAAATTGGATTATTATCAGGGTATTGAAGGGTATCTGTTGAAGCGAGTATGGTCGTTGGCGTACCAGCTCCGTCTGTATTCCAGATAATGCTTGCATAGTTTTCGCCGGTATAACCCACATTGTAAGCTGTACTGATTGAATATAAATAAGCTGGTGCTGTTAATGTAAATGATTGTCCAATATATCCACCATTACCGGCTCCAATACCTAATGCACCTACTACCGCACCACGATCTCTTGCAAAAGTATTTTCTGTGATCACGATCGTTTGTGAAAGGGTATCATTCGAAGGTGTCAAATCCACTTCTGTTTGGGTTGGATAATATTTAATCGTGTACGTACCAGCCATTGAAGGGATGAAAGGTGTAATGGTGAAATTTGCTGTAGCAGCTGCTGAAAGCGATGGCACTGCGGTGCCTGCTGCAGAGTAAACTAATGTATTTGTATTATCATACACATTAGCCTGCAGGTTTACATTGGTGAGGGCACTGCTTCCTAAATTGCTTACTGTGCCTGATAATGGAATAGATGCCTGTGCCAAAGGTGTTTGTGTATATTCATACATTCCGATGGCTGTCACCGATGCGTCAAAAGGATTCAACTTTTCTATTTTAATATCATCAATCAAAAGTAAAAACTTATCAGTAGAATTATTTCTGAAACCTATATAAACTGTTTGTCCAAAATAGCCAGAAATATCAATTACATGGGGTGTCCAGGTTGTATTTTCAGCTGCCGTTGAAAACAACACTGTAGAATTTATTATCTGATTTCCGATAACGCCTGTGCCGCCGGTGGGTGCTACGTTCATAATACGTACTTCATAACCATCAGGAAACAATGCATCGTAAGTAACGGCATTCCAGGAGAGGTTGATCAAACCAGTGGCAGGTAGCGCCACTGCTGGTGTCCACATAAAATCATTTGCAGTTCCTATAGGGTTGTACCATGAAGTTGAGAATGCACAAGAATCAGCAACATTAAAATTGAAGTCTTCCCTACGGGACCATGCGGCATTCACATAACTTACAGCGGGATTTGGTGTCAGGTTGTCAACATTACGCAACAGCATCGCTGGTGGAAATGTATAAGTTCCTGCACCACCGGCAGTCGGGCCTGAGATTCCGTCAAAAGTTTCGAGATAAAGTACCTGAGCGTTGGCTTGGATAGTAAATAAGATGACTATCAATGATAGTAAAGATCTTTTCATATTATATTTTTTTTGCAAATATAACTTGATTTTAAATATATAACCCGCAGTTTGATAAAGTAATAAAGTTACCCACCTGATGCTTTCATGAGACGTTACCATTGCACGCTGAATCCCTGTACCTTGTTTTGATTCATAATATTACATTTTTAAATCTTGACAGGTACAAAGCCGGTCTGAAGTGATGGAAAGCCATGCTTTTAAATGCGTCTCTTCTCCGTCAGTGTTCGTGTTCTTCTGCTCTCACAAGATGGGAGTTTTAATTCGTTTATATACTTGCATCAGATGAAAACACAAACGCTAACAAGAATCGGGGGACTTCTATGTATATATGCATTACAGTTTTCAAACCCACCAAAAGAAATTCGACATTGCAAATGTCTAATAGTGTTAGCTATTAAGGAATATCCCGAACAGTTAGCAGAATGAGTATTCGTTGGAACTATTTACAAACTTTTGCATGCCGTATTATTTAATAAATAAGTCTGTAAGAAAAAACAGCATAAACGTTGATTTTAAATTAGTACATTTGTTTAAGCCTCTTTACTGAATGTACCATGTCATGAAATACTTCCTTACAATTTTCACCATAGCTTTTAGTTTGGCCACCAACGCACAGGCTTTTCAGTGGGCTAAGAATATAATTGCTAATACAGTCGATCCCCTTTATGGCGTCACTGTCACTTCGATTACCATAGACCAATCGGGTAATCTAATTACCGTAGGTAGTTTTAGTGGCACCTATGATTTTGACCCAGGTCCAGGTATTTTCAACTTATCGGCATCAATGAGTTCCTGCATTTTTATTTCGAAATTAGATAACGGGGGTAATTTCATTTGGGCGAAAATGTTAGGTTCAGGACCAGGGATGAATTTTAATCAAGGAAATTCGGTTACAACTGACCCGTCTGGAAATATTTATGTAACTGGCCAATTTCAAGACAATATGTATTTTGGAGGTGCAATAGGAATCATAGCCGGTGGGCCTACGAGCTCTTTTTTGATTTTTAAAATGGATAGCAATGGAAATTATATTTGGGCAAAAAGTATTGGGCTATTAAGCTCTGGGGCTTCCATTTGCCTAGATCAGTATAATAATGTTTACACAACTGGTTATTTTGTAGATGTGGTTGACTTTGACCCTGGCATTGGTATTTACAATCTAAGTTCTTACGGAGCAAAAGATGCTTTTATACAAAAATTAGATGCTAATGGTCAATTTATTTGGGCTAAAAATATAGGGAGTGTTGGGGATGATTATGGCAATTCAATCAAAATTGATTCTTCAGGCAATGTATACACAACAGGTAATTTTAAAAATACTGTTGATTTCGATCCAGGTCCATTATCTTTTTTATTAAACTCATTGGGAGGAACAGATGCATACGTGCTAAAACTTGACAGTTTGGGAAATTATATTTGGGCTACCAGCATTGGCGATACAAGTGATGAAAATGCAACCTCATTATATATCGACATTCAACATAATATTTACACCACAGGATCTTTTACTGGCACCGTAGATTTTGATCCAGGTGTAGGCATTTCTCATTTAATTTCGGCTGGTACACAAGATGTTTTTATTCAAAAATTAGATTCTGGCGGACATTACTTATGGGCTAAAAGATATGGATCAACGGATCTTGATGTTGGAAATTCAATCACCATTGATTCTCTAAGTAATGTATATGTAATTGGCACATTTACTGGTACAGTGGATTTTGATCCTAGTAATGGAGTTTATAATTTAATATCAACAGGTCCCGCAAATGATATTTTTATATCAAGTTTAGATTCAAATGGGCAATTTAAATGGGCAAAAAGAATAGGCAATATATATGAGCAATATAAAAATCTATCGATTGCTTCAGAGCATAATGGAAATTTATTTTCAACTGGACAACTTTATTTTACCATCGATTTTGATCCTGGAATTGGTATTTTTAATTTAATACCGACCTATGAGATTGGCGTTTTTATTCAAAAATACCATTATTGTGGAGTCAACTATGTAGAAAGTGACTCTGCTTGCAATAGCATTACCATCAATGGCATTACTTATAACGCTAGTGGTATATACTTGCAAGAGTATGCTGATATTAATGGATGTGATAGTAATATACAATATCATATTACTATCAATTCCAATTCAGATACAATCACTCAAATAGCTTGTAATTCATATACTCTCAATGGGCAAACCTATACTGCAAGTGGTCAATATTCTCAGAATTTTGTAAATATATGGGGATGTGACAGTTTAGTGATATTAAATCTAACAATAGATACCCTATATTCAATTATCAACCAAAACGCTTGTAATTCATACACACTCAATGGGCAAACTTATACTACAAGCGGTCAATATACCCAAAATTTTGTCAATGCTTTGGGGTGCGATAGCGTGGTACTTTTGAATCTAACCATTGATACTTTAGTCAATGTCATAAATCAAACTACTTGCAATAATGTTTTTATCCTTAATGGGCAAACCTATAATGCCAATGGAACTTATATGCAATATTTTACAAATTTAGCCGGTTGTGATAGTGTGATTATTTTAAACTTAAATTTCATCCTAACTCCTCCCCCAAATGATACAATTTACACGGCTATTTGTTATCCTAACGCCTATCTTTTTAATGGCACATATTATTTTAATAGCGGTATTTATTCAAATATATATCCACTAGCAAATGGTTGTGATAGCACGATTACATTATTTTTAACCGTCAATTATCCATCATCTTCAACTATCATTGACACCGCATGTCATACCTATTTATTTAATGGGGGAACTTATACTACAAGCGGAACATATATCAACACCATACCCAATGCAGTTAACTGCGATAGTGTGATTACTTTGCAGCTGACGATTAATCCAAATACAAATGTAACACAAATAGGTCCTTCATTAACTTCAAACGCCATCGGGGCTAGCTATCAATGGCTAAGCTGTAATCCTTTTCAAGAAATAATTGGCGAAACTAACCAAACCTTTAATGCCATTACGAATGGTGATTTTGCAGTGGCTGTAACAGAAAATGGCTGTACAGATACTTCGGAATGTTATTCAGTTATTGGTTTGACAAATGATGAACAAAAACAACTTTTAAATATTAAATTATACCCAAATCCAATTACACAAAAACTATATTTAACCACTGAAAATGCATTTCAACATGCATCCATCAGAATCAGAAATATTGATGGACAATTGCTACATGAATTTACTAATATTTCAACCAGTATTTTTGTTGTAGATATGATCCACTATAGCACAGGTACATATTTAATAGAAATCATTTGCAATGGCTACACCTATACAAGATTAGTTACCAAAATATAATTATTACATAGTCTGTCGCAGTAATGAAACGTTTCCATTGCATGCTGAATCCCTGTACCTTGTTTTGATTCATAATATTTCATTTTTTAATCTTGTTAGGCACAGTGCCGGTCCGCCTTGATGGAAAGACAATGAACTTTCCTACACTTCATTCATGCACCAGTATTCGTGAACATTCATTCACCAGATGAAAATTCTGCAAAGACAAATCCAAATAAATTAAACTGGATTTCAATGTGTATAGGCATTATACCTAAATTTTTAAAGGTTCCATATTAAATCAATGTCGAATCGTTTTTTTAAAATTATAAAACTATCATTTATACTTTCTATAGATATATAACCGTTATAAAGTCAAAACGAATCATCATGGCTGAAATTATTTTAAAAAACAACCGAAAAGGAAACCCTCGTATCGATTTAACCCCCATGGTTGACTTGGGTTTTCTGCTGATCACATTTTTTATTTTTACCACCACACTGAATGAACCCAGAACAATGGATATTCAAATGCCTATTGATGGTAAACCAACCCCCATCGCTCATCATACTGCAATGACCATTTTTCTTGGCAATCATCATCAACTGTATTATTACACCGGCGAAGATGCAATGAATAACCAATATGAGCAACTAAAATTTGTGACTGCAACAGACATTCGCAATGCGTTAGTACAACATGCACAAGAAGTAAAAGAAGCCTTTGCATCTGGCACTAAAGGTAGCACTAAGCACGATATCCCCTTTGTGATTATAAAAGCTTCCGCCAGCAGTCAATACACCGATTTGATCAGCTTACTGGATGAACTCGCCATTAGTAATATTAGCAATTATGCCTTACTCGATATTACCCCAGAAGAAGAAAATGTCATTCTCCAAAAAAGCTTTCTAAAATCATAGCACTTTGAATGCTTTTACCCATCATGATTGATTAGCTTTATGCCCTAAAATGACAATCTCTATGATTTCCAACATTCCGATACCATTGTACAATTGAACTGATTGCATATTGGAAAAATACAAATAAGTAGTAAGTAAATAATAGTTACTTCGGTCAAGGAATGTTGACAATGATTCTAAAATTGAGATTGAGCATTCAAGATAAAAAAAGCATGATGCAATGGTTTAATCATTTATTTTATGTCGTTTCTCAAAGGCAATTCAGGCAAAAGTCCTTGTTGTTTTTAATGATCCTTTCATTTAGCAATGCTTGCCAAAGTAAATTTGAAAATAATAATACCCCCTGTTTTTATCATTGGAAAACAAGCTACCATCTCACTGATTTTGAAAAAAAATATGTGCATGAACATCAGGTAAAAAAAATCTATCTTCATTGCTTTGACATTGCTATGCACGATTCATTACCCAAACCACAAGGTGTGTTGTTATGGGATGATTCAGTAGAAAAAAAAATTGAATATATACCCACTGTATTTATCGACAATGAGGTGTTTAAACATCTCGACAGCCTTGCTATACAACAAATGGCAAAGAATACCCTTTCACTCTGCAAACAAATATTCGATGCCCAACAACTAAACATATCTGAATTACAAATAGATTGCGATTGGACCAAAAGCACCCGAACGAATTACTTTTATTTTTTAAATCAACTAAAAAAACAACCCATAACCCTTAGTGCAACCCTACGATTGTATCAATATAAATACCAAACTGAATCGGGCATACCGCCTGTTGACTATGTAAGCTTGATGTGTTATAATATGGGTACCCTTAAAAACGTCTCTGCCGATAATTCTATTTTAAATACCAAAGATTTATCTGCCTACCTCAATGTAAAAACACCTTACCCAATAGCACTCAATGTTGCTTTGCCTATTTTTAATTGGACATTGTTGTATCATGCAAAGCAGTTTAAAGGCATTTTGTATCAACAACCCAATGTTATGAATGAAAATTGGCACAGACAATCAAGTATTCTATACATTTGCAACAAAGAATATTACGATACCCTATGCGATAGAATATTTTATCCCAACGAATCTGTACGCATAGAAACCATTACAAAAAAACAATTGCATGAAGCTCAACAAACCATTCAACAAAACATTACAAACACAAAAAATGAAATCATCTATTTCGATTTGGACAGCAATAAAATATCTCAGTTTTTGTATTAGTATACTTTGTACCCTACCTTTTAGAACGGCAGCATGTGGTCCCGATTTTACAGGCTGGCAATTTAGTTGGCTGCTGGAACATTATACCTTCAATCATCCTTATTTCTCTTATCAATTTGACCCAGGCAGTCAATTTTATAATAAGAGCTGGCGCGAATACAATGAAAATGCTCCCGATTACCATGACCAAACTGCTTTCAATATCAATGCATGGAGAACCTATTTACAACTTACACCCTCTACCCCTGATAGCACTATTAAATTATTTATTTACCAAAATACCAAAGAAAATTTACATACAAAAAATACGATTCAGGCAAGTATTGATGGTAAAAAAAATGCAGCGAACCTTTGGCAGTATTTAACTTTAATGCATGATTATAAAAATATCATGATACCAGCACAAAACGATTGGGATTATGGCAGTTATACCAAAGGGGTTGGCATCGACACCATTATGCCTTTTGTCAAAAGCTGTGAACAAGAAATTGCAAAAACCAATGATCTATTTATTCAATGGCGACTATTATATTTAGCACTCAGAGCCAGCCATTTTAATAAACATTATGCATTGGCTGTTTCCTTATTTGAAAAACATTATCCATTATTTACAAAAGACAATTCTATAGCACAATATTGGTGTGAAGGTATGTATGCAGGAGCTCTTTTAAGACTTAAACAATACGGCAAATCGATTTATTATAGTGCCCGTGCTTTTGCCAATTGCCAAGACCAAAAAAGCCAGGCTATGAATACCTATTTATTTTCAAACCGCGACTGGCAATCCGCATTAGCCTTTTGCACCAATGCCAACGACAGTATTTATGTTGCCATGTTGGAAGGAGCTAACCATACAATGCCCAATATGGCGTTTATACAACTTGTATATCAAACAAATCCGCAATCAGAAGTCTTAAAATTTTTATGGCTAAGAGAGGCAAGTAAAATAGAAGAATTTTTACTTTCAAAAACATCAGATGAATCTAATAATTTCTATTATATGAATGGTGATACCCCTATCAATATGGATAGTATGTATACCGTGTCAAACACCTTAGCAAAATTTATTCAACTTTCTGGTCAAATAATCAATAACCCTTTAAACCTACCTGCAAAAACGACTGTAGCCAACACAACAGCTTATTATTATTACAAAACAAACAAACCGGAACAAGCAAATAGTCTATTAGCAAGCATTGCTTCAAGCCCAAAAGACAGCATCGAATTAAATCAATATAATTTATTAAAAACATTATTGACATTAAAAAAAGACAAAAAATTTGAAACCCAATCCTTTATTTCTTTAATTCAATATTTCAAATCAATCCCTTATGGCAGCACCAATAATCATATAGGTTATTACCTTTTATACAATGAAATTGCACCTCATTATTTAGCCATGCATGATACAGTAGCAGCTTTCTGGACCTATGCCTATGCTCATTGTTACGATGCAGATTCATTTCATATTTATGCGTCTGATTATTCCCCCGAAAGTTTCAACTACGCTAATTTTGCAACCTATTTACTCAACCAACATTTTAGTATTGCACAAATTGAAACACTTAAAAATAATTTCTTAACAAAAAAAGGTAAATCTGATTTTGAAACATACCTCATACAACATACCCAATTGGATGAAGGCATCAAACTATTTGATTTAGTGATCGCAAGAAAATATATGTTGAATGAACAATGGGAAGACGCCATCAAACTGTACGAACAATGTCCCCTTTCATTTACAAGTCAACTAGGCCCTAATCCTGCTAATTTTTATATCAACGACTATATCGAAACCGATAGCAGTCAATTGTATAAAAATACTTTCACCGTAAAACAAATCTTGCAGTTAGCACAGAAATTAAAAGCACTTGCCGATCAGCAAACCCCTGCATCTGCTAAAGACAAATTGCTTTATGCCACCCTATTATATAATATGAGTTATTATGGAAAAAACCATTATATACTAGACAATCACTGGTATCAATATGGCTCTAATACTGCCTATTTTCAACATGATTCAATCAATACCCACCTTTATATTAACGACCAGGATGTATATGAAATGCCGCTTCATCAACCCTTTCAAAACTATTTTCATCTTTACCATGCTGAAAAATATTTACAGCTTGCACAGGCTGATTTAAGCAATCCAGAAGACAAAACACAATGCGCTTTTCTGCTGGCAAAATGCTGGCAAAAACGTTGCCCAAGCATCAAAAAATACAATGAAGAATACCAATACTTTGAAGATCTATCTGATTATGTAGGCAACGCTGTCAAAAATCCATACTTTGCTCAACTTGCTTCTCAGGTTCAAAAAACGAAGTTGCAAGAACAAATTTTCAATACTTGTAGTTATTACCGTATGTATTTGAAAAAGAAATAAAAACTATAAACGCACGAAATTAAAATTTTTCTCTAAACTGTCATCCAACATACTATTGCGCTTAAATGCATTGGATATATTGTTGAGACTACTGATTGGCATAACTTGCAGATCGGTGCTTGTAGCTTGTATTGATGCGACCATAGGCTCATTCACAGGTGTTATTCTCTCTTTGCTTGCATCATTTGTTTTTTGCAATTTATGATTAGCAGAAGGTAACCCGGAACGATTCGCATTCTTCACCACATATATCGTATCGTATTTTATAACGGGTATTTCTTTTTCTTGAATGCGATAAAGGGTATCATGCTTCATGGTTGCGATCAGTGGCGATTGATGTTGATGATTATTGAGTGGGTCAAAAGCAAACCAGCATGTGGCTAGCAATAGCAATATACAAGCCGCTTTCCATAGGGTATTGGCAGAGATAATCATTCGATGTTTTGAAGAATATTGTTGCTCAAAAAGTTGCATCATAGCTTCTTTCTTCTGCTTACGAGCTTGCAATTGCAGGGATGTATCCTTACACATTTTATGTGCATCTACCAATTCATCATAAGCACCTGGTGTAAAAAATCGTAGTACTTGTTTTTGTTGATCACTGTTCAACGCATAAAAATGAGTGTCATTCATCCACTCAAATATTTCGACAGGTATTTCTTCTATATTATAATTCATATTGATAATAATTTAAAATGGGTGCATATTTTTTAAGCATATAATATAAGCCTGATTTTACAGAGCCTTCTGGTATATTCATTTGCTGTGCAATTTCTTTGATTGCTAATTGGTTTTCAAAGCGTAATTTAAAAATGGTTTTTTCTTTATCGGAAAGTGAATCAAATTTTTCCTGCAACAATTGTTGCAAATACCTCATATCTGTTTGATGATGTGAGTTAATCATTGCGCTTTCTTCTACATCATCTGCAAATACAATGGTTTGTTGTTGATGTTTTTGGCTACGAAGAATATTTTTACATAAATTGGCGGTTACATGATAGATCCATGTAGAAAATGTTCTGTTGATATCAAATTGTTCGGGCTGTTTGATAATTTTGATAAATACTTCTTGTACTACATCCTCAGCATTTTCTGTATGTTGTAAAAACCGGTACGCATACCAAACCATTTTGTCGAAGTATCGTTCATACAACAACGCAAAGGCTATTTTATTTCCTTTGCGTATGTGTATCATCAACGACTCGTCGCTGGTATCCTGACCAATATGATTCGAATTGAAAAACAAAATCCAGGCTAATTTAAATATTTTAAAACAGTTTCTTCATCTTCGGTTCCTTTACTCACCAATATTAACTTTTCTTTGATCCATGCGCTTTTTTGCAAATCACCCGCATCTGTATAATGTTGATATAATTTTATCATAGGTACAATATAATTTCTATTGATTTGCTTGACCCAGCTGGAAGAAATTTCCTCATAAAATGGCCGATCTAAATAATCGAGGGCAAATAATTGTTCTATGTTTTTTTTCAATACCGCAATATTATCAAACGACTCTTTTTTATAAGCATAGGACAAGCCCACTAAATATAAATCCTGCTGAATCGACTCCACTAAAGATTGGTTACTCATACATGTTAATGCAATATATATTGGATATTGTTGCTTGTTTGCAAGTAACTGAGGAAATAATTTATGCTTAAAAAAATCGGCCCATGCTTCATCACTCACATCCACATCTTTCAAACCAAGCTCCGCAAATATTTTATTACGATAATCCTTGATTTGCAACAAGTATAAATTTATTACTTTGACATCTTTTCTGATACCCTTCGCTTGAAGTGCCCATGCTGGGTATGTATCATTGTCACCACATGTGAGTAATAAGGCATTTTTTTCAAGTCCAATCAATACATTATAATTATAATACATCATACCAGCAGACATTTGTCCTGTTTGTATTTTTTTTAATGAATACATATCCCGTTGCAATGGTAAACGTTGCAATTCTCCAATGTTTATCATATAATCAATATGTTCAATTCGATTTGAATCTATAGCTATGGCTTTTTCAAGATAGGAATAATACGCCATATTGTTGCCTCCCAACTGCCATTTGCAAAAGTTATAAGTATAGGTATTGGGAATTTTTTCGCCCATATTTTTGACCAAATCAATGAGACGGGTATCTTTTTCTCGCAACGAAGGTTGTTGATGCTCATCGTGAAAAATGACAATCCGATTCGCAGAGTAATAATTGTACCAAGCATTTTCATCGGTGGGATCTAAAGCAATGACTCGTTCCCAGGCCTTTATCTGTGTTTGATACCAGCTCATCGGGTAGCTTTCTTTAGCATAAGCGGGTATTTTTACGGCTTCCTGCGCAAAGGAGGAATAAAAAGTGATGGAACACATCAGGAAAAGCATTATTTTTTTCATTTGATATTTATTTATAGTTACTACTTATACACATCAATCGAAAAAAGGTTCAAATGAAAGATGATTTTTTTTCTACATTTACATTTATGCAAATCGGGTTTGAAGCAAAAAGAATTTTTCAAAACACAACGGGTCTTGGCAATTACGCACGTAATCTGGTAGATGGCCTTTGTACCTATGCGCCCAATCATCAATATCACCTATTTGCACCCAAACAAACCAGTCTATTTCCTATTGAAAAATATTCGCAAGTATCCTTACATGTCCCCAAAGGTTTTATATATCAACATAACAAAGCGTATTGGCGAAGTCGTGGTGTAAGCAATGAAATAAAAAAAATGTCGCTTGATGTATATCACGGATTAAGTTTTGAATTGCCCAGAGGACTTGAAAAAATAGCTATAGCAAAAATGGTTAGTGTACATGATTTGATTTTTGAACGATTTCCTGAACAATATAACCCGATAGATGTCTGGATCAGCAGAAACAAAACAAAACATGCCTGTATTATCGCAGATTGCATAGCCACCATGTCGATACAAACAAAGCAGGACCTGGTAGACATATATCATATTTCACCCGATAAAATTACCATCACCTACCCTTGTTGCGATGCGTCATTTTTACAAAAACAGCCTGCAGATATTTTACAACAGATTAAAATAAAATACCATTTGCCTGATCAGTTTTTTCTTTCTGTAGGTTCCATCATCGAAAGAAAAGGATTGATGAAAATATGTGAAGCCATGCATATTTTACAAGCACCAATACCCTTAGTAGTTATAGGAAAAGGAAATAATGCCTATGCCAAAAAAGTACGTGCTTATATTCATGAAAAAAAGATGACAGATAAAATCATCTTTCTGAATGAGCATCCTGCAGCAAGCTCTCATGATTTTACATCAAGTAAAGATTTTCCTGCGATATACCAATTGGCTTTTGCGCTTATTTACCCTTCTCTTTTTGAAGGGTTTGGCATTCCGGTATTAGAGGGTATCAGTAGTGGCATTCCGGTAATTAGCAGTCGCACAAGCAGTATGCCCGAAGCAGGTGGCAAAGGGGCCCTTTACATAAATCCTTCCGACGAACACGAAATTGCCCATGCGATGTCACAATTATTAAACGACAGTGCATTAAACTTGCAACTCATAAGGCATGGACAGCAACATGCGCAAGAATTTACCAAAGAAAAAATGGCCCGTCAGATGATTGACTTATATACATCATTCGTTTAAAAAAAGTAGTTTTGTATAATGACAGCATTCACCATCATGATTCTTACAAAAAATGAAGAACACAATATTGTAAGAACACTCAAACCACTTGGCGATTTGACCGATGATCTATTGGTGGTAGATAGTGGCAGTGCTGACCACACCATTTCACTTGCTCAACAAGCAGGTGCCAGAGTGATACAAACTACATGGCAGGGTTATGCAAACACAAAAAACTGGGCACATACACAAGCATCTCATGATTGGATTTGCAGCCTCGATGCAGATGAAGAAATAGATGAAGTATTAAAAAAAGCACTGAAAGATTTATTTTCTGCTGACCTATCGATGCACGTGGCTTATATGATAAAACGAAAATTGGTGTATTGTGGCAAAATACTTCATCATGGCTCCGTAAGCAACGAATATCGTTTGAGAATCTATCATAAAAAGATAGGCCACTGGAATCGGCAAGCTGTGCATGAAGATGTAGAATTTACGGAACCTGTACAAATAAAAAAACTTTCAGGTTTTCTCTTACATCACTCGTATCAATCAACAAAAGAACATGAAGATACCATTGATAAATATGCAAAACTATTCGCGGAGCAAAAAATGAAAGAAAACAAAACAGTCCCTTTCTTCAAAGCTTATCTGAGTCCCTTGTTTGGCTTTATTAAAAATTATATTTTTCGAACTGGATTTTTAGATGGCTATGCAGGATGGCAGTTTGCCCTCATTGAAATGAAATACACTTTTAGAAAATACCAATACATGCGTATTCATCACAAATGATTTTTAGGAAAATCATAAAACATTAATCGCTTATTGACTAAGTGAAAATCTTCCCAGCCTTTATCCATCTCTATCGCAAAAGCGGCCATCCCACAAGTGGGTATATTGTCGGTAATGTGCCCTTGTAATGAATTGACAAAATGTGTAATACCTGGATTATGGCAAACAATCATTACATGATTATGTGTTACATCTATGGTTTCAATATGTTGTTCTATGATGCTGGGCGGGGCATGATAAAGTTCCTCACTCCATTGAATTTGTTTGGTGTCCAGGCCCAATTCTTTTGCAATAAGCATAGCAGTTTGGGCGGCTCTTTTAGCTGTACTGGCTATGATGAGGTCAATTTTTACATTTCTTGCAAGCAACAATTGCCCCATCTTTTTAGCATCTCTTAAACCTCTTTCATTGAGCGTTCTTTCTATATCAGGCAAATACAGATTGCTCCAATCTGATTTTGCATGCCTTACCATAATGATTGATTTCATTGGATTATTTTTTCAAAAATAAGCAAAAACAAATAGGCACGAAATGGAACTTTTTATCCTTAAATAAAACCATTGATAACAATCTAAAAAACAACATGAAAATTGAATGTACTTTAGCATTTCAAATGATATATCCATTATGCTACGATTAGAACACTTAAAAAAATATTATGCTACGCAAAAAGCAGTAGATGATATCAGTTTGCATATCAAAAAAGGTACGATTTACGGTTTATTAGGCCCCAATGGTGCTGGCAAATCAAGTTTGTTACGTATGGTCACTGGCATTACACTACCCGACGAAGGAAAAATAATATTTGATGGACAACCCTTTAATGCCAACATTCATAGCATAAATATCGGTTATATGCCTGAAGAAAGAGGTCTGTATAAAAAAATGAAAATAGGTGAACAGATATTATACTTAGCCCAGTTAAAAGGTTTGAGCAAAATTGAAGCGATGCAAAAAATCAACTATTGGTTTAAAAAAATGGATATGCATAGCTGGTGGAATAAAAAAGTAGAAGACCTTAGCAAGGGTATGTCTCAAAAATTGCAATTTGTAACCACTGTCATTCACAATCCTAAATTATTGATACTTGATGAACCTTTTAGTGGATTAGACCCTGTCAATAGCGAAATTATTAAACAGGAAATTTATGCCCTGGCACACACAGGAACAACTATTTTATTTTCAACCCATAGAATGGAACAAGTAGAAGAGATTTGTCAGGAAATTGCCCTCATCAATCAAGGGAAGGTGATATTGCAAGGAAATGTGGCTGATGTAAAAAACCAATTTAAACGAAATCAATATAAACTGGTTATTGATCAGGCCTTACAAGGGTTTGAGCAACAAGTAGTATCAAACAACGATTTTGAATATGTATTGCAATTTTCAACACCCAATGAATCAAAAGCTTTACTCAATCATTGCTTACAGCATAACTACCATATTCAAACCTTCCAGGAAATATTGCCTTCGCTCAATGAAATTTTTATACAACAAGTAGAAGGTACAACCGCTTCAAGACAATTTACAAACTAATAAAAAATACCATTTACCATTATGAATAAAATTTGGCTCATTATCCGTAGAGAGTATATCACACGAGTAAGAAAAAAATCGTTTATAGTAACCACCTTATTGATTCCTATTATGATGTTTGGTTTGATTACCTTGTTTGTATACATGGCAATTAAAAGTGAAGAGAAGCAAAAAATCATCGTTTATGACGAATCAGGCATTTTTGAAAACCAACTAGATACTACTCAAGAATCATATACGGTATTGTACGAAAAAATCAAACCAGGTGAAACCAATAGTGCATTTATTGAGAGAAATGATGCAGATATATATTTGCATATTTTCCCTTTTGTGAATAATGCCCCCGACAGTGTACATATTTATAAAGAGGGCGGTGTAAGCCTTAGTGCCAAAGGTTTTATTACTGATCAACTTGACAATATTTATCAAATAAAACAATTGCAAGATGCAGGGATTAATAAAACCCAAATTGACAGTATTCAAAACAGTTCTATCAACGTAAAAAGTTTTGATTTAAAAGATAATAAAGAAACCAATTCTGAAATTGCTTCGAGTATAGGCTATTTCATGGGGTTTTTAATTTATATGGTCATCTTTATATATGGAGCAGGTGTGATGAGGGGTGTAATGGAAGAAAAGACGAATCGGATTGCCGAAGTAATCATCAGCAGTGTAAAACCCTTTCAATTGATGATGGGTAAAATCATTGGTATTGCCTTAGTGGGATTAACCCAATTTATGATGTGGATTGGACTGATGCTCATTTTGCAGCTATTATTACCATTCTTAATTCCTGGCTTAGGAGATGTATTGCATGGAGGTGCAAGTATGACACCTGAAATGCAACAACAAATGAATGCGATGGGAACGGGTGAAAATATGGGTATGATACAGTCGCTTATGAATCAAAATTGGGGATTGATACTGGGTTGTTTCTTGTTTTACTTTTTAGGTGGCTATTTTTTATACGCATCGATGTTTGCTGCGGTGGGTAGCCTGGTCAATGAAGACCCGCAAGAAGCCCAGCAACTCACAATTCCTATCACCATGCCTATCATTTTAGGATTTATCATTATGGCTACCTCAGTCAAAGACCCCAATAGCTCCCTATCTGTATTCGGCAGTTTGTTTCCACTCACATCACCCATTGTAATGCTGGCACGTATACCATATGGTGTACCTCTATGGCAATTATTGTTGTCAATGACTTTGCTCATTGCAGGGTTCTTATTTATGACCTGGCTGAGTGCTAAAATATACAGAACAGGCATTTTACTTTATGGCAAAAAAATCACTTGGAAGGAAGTGTATAAATGGATTCGGTATAGTTAGGGGCTTGTGCTAAAAATCTCAACATGTCATCAGCATATTCCAAATACAATTATGGAGTAGTCAGAAAAATGTTGTTATCATGCATACCCCCATTGAATTTCAGCTAATAATAAGCAGATAATAAAATTGAAATTTATATTAAAGCATTTATCACAGCAATGGAAAATCAAATTGGATAAACGTTTAAAAAAATTATTCATTACACGCTAATGAAAAATCCTCCTTAAGTCTTCGAAAGCTCTTCAACAATTATTCTGAAAAATATTTTTCTACAAGCAAACAAACTGAATAAAATAAAGCAGATGCCAAAAGTGATGATTGCTGCTTTTTTTGAAGATGGTTTGGTAAAGAAATAAGGTTCTCCTGGATAGTCTAAAATTTGAAATATAGGGCTTTCAGACAATAACTTAAACTTGGCATTTTGATAAGCAGTTACAGTTACAGCATACAATTGTTCAATCTCAACCCGAGTACGCAATAACTTTGCCTGAGGGATATTTACTTCGTATTTTACAGCTAGTTGATTTGCGTCTTGAAAGCCTGCAATTGCTCTTTCTACGGCGTATAATTCATCCTTTAGCGAGTCGCGCATGATTCTGATTTTAACGAGGTCAGAACGAGGTTTTTCTGTTACCAATGAAATATAGTAATTTGACAATGCTTCTAAAATCGTTTCATTGACTTCTTTACTCAATTCTTTATCATGAAAGGTGCTTGTGATTCGAGTGAAACCTGTTTTTAAATCGATGTTGATAAGGGTAGAGGCAATAAACAAAGATGCTGCTTTGTATATAACTGCATTACTATCTTTGGTATTGATTTTAATTTTTTTACCCCATAAAGGCAAGTTATTATTATAATCATCAAATATCCATTGGGCTAAATTTTTATATTTTTTATTATTGGTTTTTGATGCAACAATTTTTCTTGAAATGGTTCTACTGTTTACAAGTTCATTGACATTATAAATCTTATCATAATCGGTTTTATCAGATATTCCAAATTGCGATTTGATCGCATCCATCGGACTGCTACTATTTGTTTTATTAATCGATAATGGAAATATTTTTGAATAAGTACCATAGGTAGCCTTCTGTGTTCTGGCTAGCAGAAAAACTATTGTAGACAAAACCAATGAACTTATGAATATAAGCACCAAATTCGATTTTATTTTCCGACCAAACTCTTGAATGATTTGTAAAGTATTTGACACAATAGTTAAAGATTAATTATTTAGAAAGTGATTTAGACAACACTAATAATGTTGCCAAAGTTGTAATTGCAGAGAGTGAATAGGTAAAGAGCTCTGAAAACTTTGTTTTATTTTCCTTTGTTGGTTTACGTGGAACGGTAACAATAGAGCCTGGTTTTACTTTTGGATAGAAGTGGAAAAATAAAAAGTTTTTCGTGTTTTTTATTCTACCACTCAGGTATTTCACATTAACCCTGCTTCTCCATGGTCTTTCGCCATAACCTCCAGCCGAATTTACATAATAACCAATATCTGTATTGTCTTTATCATATTTAATATTTACTGGCTGTTGCACTTCTCCTCTTACCGATACAATATCATTCATCGGGGGCACTATGATGATGTCATTATCTCTAAGAATGATATCTTGTTTACTATTTTTTCTTTCTATGGCTGCAGGCAAATCAATTACGACAGGGCCTACATTACTTCTGTTTAATTTTGCCCCTTCAGCAAAAGCAGTTTTATTGATGCCTCCGCATCGTTTAACTAATGATGATAATTTTTCATTTTCATCTACCAAAACATACTCACCCGGATAAGCTACTTCTCCTAAAATGGTTACTTTTTCCTGGGTTAAAAATTCAGATTTTCGTCTGACATATACTCGATCGAGTGGCTTCAACAATATATTATCTGAAGCCTCATCAATTTCTAAATTTGAATTGATAGATACAATTTTAATATTTGAGCCGTTGGTTTCAATAGTGAAATTATTCACTGAATCTACGATATTTGAAATTTCAATTCTACCATTTTCAGCATCCAATCGCAAGCCACCACTTAGCAACAAGGCATCTTTCAATTTCAAATTTTTATAATAAGTTACCTTTCCAGGCTTTCTTACATACCCTAATACCTCTATCTGATACTGTTGTTCAAAATCTTTTTGAGATAAAATCTTAACTCGATCACCACTTTGCAAATGAATATCCCCATCTTTTTTCAAATCGGAAATATCAATTTTAATGGCATTTGATTCAAGGGTGTTTGAACCTCTAAAAACATAAGCACGAGGCAGGTAAGCATTTGATGAAACACCACCTGCTCTTACTAAAAGGTCTGATAGTCTATCGCCGTCTTTGAATTCATAATCATCAGGATAATTTACCCCGCCTTCTATTTTAACTGTATTCATCAATCCTTCATTGATTGGTTTTATTGTAACCACATCACCATCTTTTAACACTAAGTCGGCATCTCCCTGGGCATCAATAAATCTCTTTCCATCTAAGTTGATTAATTTTTCTTGCTCATTTCCTACGGTTTTTATGTGTATCATCGAATTTCGCGCATTAAAACGGGGACCTCCAGATAGTTGTATCAAATCGTATAATGTTTCTTCTTCTTTTAATTGATAATACATAGGTCGTTTAAACTCACCAGCAGCACTCACTTTCTTTTCAAAAATGCCCACTCTGATAAAGTCATTGTCTTCGAGATAATACTCTGTATTCTGTGAATTTTTCTCAAGGTATTTATACAAATCAATCTCATCGACAGTTCTGCCGTCACGTTGTATTTCAATTTTTCTTAAAGTACCAATTTCTGTAATTCCCCCTGCTTTAAATAAAGCATTGAGTGCTGTATTAAATGCTGAAATGGTGTAGGTACCTGGCTTTCTGACCTCACCTACAATTGTGACACGTATGGTACGCGATTTACCTAACTGTACATCCACCGAAGTGTTGTTTGGAACAATTTTTTTAAACTTGGTAGCTATCAATTTTGAGGCCGCGTCTAAGGTCATTCCTTGTACATATATTTTACCTACCAATTGCGGAAAAATAGAACCATCTTTTGCGATTGTATAACTTTTTTGCAATTCACCAGCATTCCAAAGTGCCACAATTAATTCATCACCAGGCCCGAGTCTATAATCTAAAGGAGGTGCTGAAGGAGCTTTGTCTGAGAGGTCAAATGAGTTGTTATTAAAAAAATCTGCTCCATATACTTTTTTTGTAGCATCATCGGTATTACCTGGTTGAAAAATTTTAGTATCTGTATTTTGTTTGGTTGACTCCAGGTATTTTAGATATTCAGGATCATTTTTGTATAACTCTTTGAGCATGATATCCTGATTATCAACATTGTTTAAATCCTGAAAATTAAGTTTATTTTTCTCTAAAGTATTTACATCATTTGCATTCTTATCTGTTTGATTATTATCCCCCGCGTTTTTATCCGGTTGATTTTTATCATTCTTATCTGGTTGATTTTTATTATTTTGATTTTTATCAAAAAAGTTTTGATTCGTTTGTTGATTTTGATCTAGATAAGGGTTGTTATTGTATGGATTGCTGTTGTAGGGATTATTGTTGTACGGATTTCCGTTATTTTGATTCTGATTCTGATTTGTGTTTTGATTGTTTCCTCCCGTACTATTAGCACCACCCGTATTACCAGTTTGGGCCATTGTAAAAAAAGGTGTGATCAGCAACAACAGTAAAAAAAAATTTCTCATATGATTAAAGGTTCAAAAATAATAAAATTAAATCAACTAAAGCGTTGAAATGCATGTAAAAGGCTGTTAAACTCCCCCCAAATGCTCTCTACAACGTCTTTTGCGGGAATTATATTGTCGATGATAGCCGATATTTGTCCTATTTCCAATTCGCCTTCCACCATATCTCCTTCAAACATCCCTTTTTTAGCCCTTGCCTTACCCAATATTGATGCGAGGGTCTCAGTATCTGCACAATCAATTTCGGCTTGTTTAATCTGGTTATAGAAATCATTTTTCAACAAACGAACAGGCGTAATTTTCTTCAATACCAATTCGGTATCACCCTCTGAAGCATCCACAATTTTTTGTTTAAAATGTAAATGGCTGGATGCTTCTTCAGTACAAACAAATCTAGAACCAATTTGCACACCTTCAGCACCCAATATCATGGTAGCCAGCATACCACTTCCTGTTGCAATACCCCCAGCAGCTATCAGGGGTATTTGTATACTTTTTCTTACCGAAGGAATAAGACATAAAGTAGTGGTTTCTTCACGCCCGTTATGTCCTCCCGCTTCAAAACCTTCAGCCACGACTGCATCCACTCCTGCCTCTTGACATTTTAAGGCAAATTTAGCCGACGACACTACATGCACTACTGTAATACCTGCATCTTTTAATGTTTTAGTCCATATTTTTGGATTTCCTGCAGAGGTAAACACTATTGGCACTTGATGTTTTAAAATGATAGCGATATGCTGCTCAATAGCAGGGTAAAGTAAAGGCAGATTAACCCCAAAAGGCTTATTTGTTGCTTGCTTACATTTTATAATATGTTCTTCCAATACCTCTGGATACATACTGCCAGCCCCAATGATTCCCAAGCCACCCGCTTGACTGACAGCTGATGCCAGTCGCCAACCCGAAGCCCATATCATACCTGCTTGTATAATAGGATATTGAATATTAAATAGCGAAGTAATTCTGTTTTCAAATGATTTTTTGTCAGGTGACCACTTTCCAAAATATTGCATGATTTATTCTTATTTAACCACTGAGTGGCTTAGGTGATTATATTTTATTTTTTTATCTATCAGTTTGCATTCCATAGGTTTATATAAATATGAGCCTATACAACATTATGCGATCTAAACTATTTACTTAAATCAATTTCTGTATTATCGCCTATATTTAAACTTTGACTGGCACCACAAATAAGGGCATCACTACCTATGAGGGAATTGTGTAAAACTACTTTTTCAAGTACGGAATAGGAACCAATAATAGAATCTTTCAAAATAGAGTTTTTTACAATTGCTTTTTCACCAATAGTTACATTAGGCCCTATAATAGAATTTTCAATGGTACAACCTTCGGCAATACTTACAGGATGAATCACAATGGTATTATCAAAAAAAGGAATTTCTTCAGAGGCAAATTCTACTTTGTTTAATAATATAGCATTGGTATCTAATAAATTTTCTTTTTTCCCACAATCAAACCAATTGGCAACATGAAATGTCCCTATTTTGATGCCATTTTGTACCATGGTATTGATAACATCGGTTAAATGAAACTCTGTTTGGTTGACGGTTTTTAAAAAATCATTTTCTACTGTCCTAAACAAAATATTACTTTCGATAATTTTATAAATACCAACCAACGCCAAGTTCGATTTTGGAATCGTTGGCTTCTCCACTAAATTTTTTACCCAACCATCATGCGATATTTCAGCCACACCAAAAAGCTGTGGTGTATCTACTTTTTTAACCCCAAGCAATGAATGCGAAGAAGCAATGACATCGTTTAATTTATAATCACAAATTGTATCCCCATAAACAATCATAATTTCTTCATTTTCATCTACAAATTCTTTAGCTAAATAAACTGCATGACCTGTACCTGATCGCTCATTCTGAACTACAAAGTGGGCACGAATTTCAGGATACTTTTCATGTACATAATGTTTAATTTTTTCCCCCAGATATCCGATAATAAAAATAAAATCATTTTGACCAATTTCTACAAATTGATCGATAATAAAACTTAAAATAGTTTTACCCGCCAATGGAATCAATGGCTTTGGTTGGGTATAGGTATGTGGGCGTAGCTTAGCACCTGCACCCGCTACTGGTATTATTACTTTCATACTTGGATATTTAAAAAATCAACACACTGATTGGGTAATTTTATAATTGTTCAAAATCTTTAATAAGTTTCAAATTTATATCATTTATCTTTAACCTCTAAATAATCAATTTATTATATATGACTTTCGATCAGGAAATATTTGACTTAATACAAGAAGAATACAATCGTCAGCAAATGGGATTAGAACTCATTGCTTCTGAAAATTTTACCAGTGAACAAGTGATGCGTGCGATGGGCAATATCATGACCAATAAATATGCAGAAGGATACCCAGGCAAACGCTATTATGGAGGCTGTGAAGTCGTCGACAAAAGCGAACAACTCGCTATCGATCGTGCTAAACAAATTTTTGATGTTGAATTTGCCAATGTACAACCCCACTCAGGCGCACAAGCAAATGCAGCATTAATGCTTGCAATCTTAAAGCCTGGCGATAAAATATTAGGTTTAGATTTAAGTATGGGCGGGCATTTGACACATGGCTCACCTGTTAATTTTTCGGGTAAGTTATATGATCCCACTTTTTATGGCGTAAAAAAGGAAGATGGCCTGGTTGATTATGATATGATGGAAGCTAAAGCAAATGAACATCAGCCCAAACTAATAATTTGCGGAGCATCAGCATATAGCCGCGACTGGGACTATGCTCGCATTAGAGCTATAGCAGATTCGGTGGGCGCATTTGTATTGTGCGATATGTCGCATCCTGCAGGGCTTATTGCAAAAGGTCATTTATCATCACCTTTTGAGCATTGTCATTTTGTAACAAGCACAACCCATAAAACTTTAAGGGGACCTCGTGGGGGAATTATACTCATGAAAAAAGATTTTGAAAATACTTTAGGGATTCTTGATCCAAAAGGTAATCTTAAAATGATGAGCGACCTGGTGAATCTTGCAGTATTTCCTGGCACACAAGGTGGTCCACTCGAGCATGTCATAGCAGCCAAAGCAGTAGCTTTTTTTGAGATTATGCAAGATGAGTTTAAAACTTATACTTCACAAATTATTACGAATGCAAAAGCAATGGAAAAAGCATTTCATGCCAAAGGATATGATATTGTTTCAGGTGGTACCGATAATCACCTATTATTGATTGATTTACGTAATAAAAATGTAACAGGTAAAAAAGCTGAAAACATGCTGGTAAAAGCAGACATTACATTGAATAAAAATATGGTACCTTATGATGATAAATCGCCCTTTGTAACCTCTGGCATCAGGGTTGGCGTTCCAGCCTTAACAACTCGCGGACTGAAAGAAAACCATATGGAACTAATTGTTCAATGGATAGATACTATCATTTCGGATATCGACAATGAACAAAAAACATTTCGGGTAAAATCAGAAATCAATGAATTTATGAAAGGTTTTGATTTGTATAAAAACTGGAAAGTGTAAACCTCAACCTGATTTATACTCAGGAGCTATATACTATTTGTTACTATTTTTAAACGCTTACAGTTGTAAATGTATATTAAAATAATACTTAAATCTATTGGGTAAAAAGAACCAAGGAGTATTCCGAATTATCCAAGGATAATGCATCAATGTGCTTTAAAATACTTGTCCCTGCTTTATGTAAATACCACTTCAATCAGTATTAAAAAAGAACATTGGGCTATTTGTTATTTTACATCTGTATTGATAGCTTAAAAGCAAAGTGTGCTGGCCTATTTCGATATTTTCCAGCCTATGTCATTAAATACATTTGAGATAAAACGATTTCAATACTGATTTACATCTCTTCAACAGTTGTTATCTCTTTATCTTTTTTCCCTAATACCACAGCACCTACCATCGCACTTAAAAACAACACACTTGCAATTTCAAAAGGAAATACATAATCAGTAAAGAGTACTTTACCAAGATTTTTAATCAACCCGATGTCTGTTGATTGTCCATATTCAATCAACTTACCATCTATGCCACTGATAGTTGACTTAAATGCTGCAATTAGAATGAGTAATAAAGCCCCTCCCGAAATGACAGCGGCAAATTGCACGAGGGTATTTTTTTGGGGTTCGGTATCCCCATTTAAATTCATAAGCATGATAACAAATAAAAACAATACCATAATTGCACCTGCATAAACAATGATATTGACGATTGCTAAAAACTGTGCATTCATCATTACATAATGTGCTGATACCGTAAAAAATGTAAGTATTAGAAACAATACACTATTGATAGGGTTTCGACTCATGATAACGCCAACTGCACAACCAAGGGTTAGCATACATAAAGTCCAAAAAATAATATGTTGTATGTCCATAAGTGTTAGATAATGTGTGTGTTAAATAATTAATGATTACTTGCTGTTTTTTAGGGGTAATAGCAAATCTTCTTTTTTGTAAATAAAACTTTTACGATTATAGTTGGCAGGTGCAAAAGTTTGGGTTAAATAAATAGCATCTTTAGGACAAGCTTCTTCGCATAAACCACAGAAAATACATCGAAGCATATTGATTTCATATTGGGCTGCATACTTTTCCTCTTTATATAAATGTTCTTCACCTTTTTTTCTTTCAGCCGATTCCATCGTAATCGCTTCAGCAGGACAACTCAAAGCACATAATCCACAAGCAGTACATTTCTCTCTTCCTTCCTCATCTCTATTGAGTATGTGTAAGCCCCTAAATGTAGTACTGAACTCTCTTTTTACTTCTGGGAAATTAATTGTGGCTTTTTTCTGAAAGATATGACCTAAAGTGATGCGTAACCCTTTAAAAATAGACGGTATATAAAGGCGTTCCACCCAAGTCATAGGGTGTCTGTCTACTGCAATCGATTTTTTAGATATATTATAAGACATACTTTATTTATTTTAAAAAATATAAAATGACAGCACCTGTGATGAGCATATTGATTAATGCCAATGGAATTAAACTTTTCCAACCAAGATTCATAAGCTGATCGTATCTGAATCTTGGGATTGTCCAACGGATAAACATAAAAAATAATATAAACCCTATTGCTTTACCTAATAAAACCAGTACCCCAATGATTGAAAATAATACAGGTCCCACATGCAATGCCACCCAATCCATTCCCGGGTAATTATATCCTCCAAAAAACAATGTACTTAATATCACAGAAGTAATAAACATATTGATATACTCTGCAAATAGATAAAAGCCAAGTTTCATTGAACTAAACTCAGTATGATATCCGCCAATTAATTCACTTTCACACTCCGCCAAATCAAAAGGGGCACGATTGAGCTCTGCAAATGAACAAACGATAAAAATGATAAAGGCTAAGGGTTGCTTAAAAAAGTTCCATGTAAAATAACCATCATGCCAAAATCCATGTTGCTGAGCCACTATTTCTCTCATACTCAAACTTCCTGTCATCATAACCAAAGCAATCAAACTGATACCCATCGCTAGTTCATATGATATGGCTTGTGATGCGGCCCTTAAACCACTCAGCAATGAAAATTTATTATTTGATGCCCAAGCACCTAGCATTATTCCATATACACCTAAACTCACTACCCCAAAAATATACAATACCCCAATGCTTATATCGGCAACTTGTAAAGATATCACTCCACCATCTGTTTTCGTGATATCTGGTCCCCAAGGAATTACAGCACTTGTCATACATGCCATCAACATCGCTAAAGAAGGACCTAATATAAATAAAAATTTGTTTGAAAAATTAGGGATGATTTCTTCTTTCATAAAAAGTTTTAAACCATCAGCCAAAGGTTGAAATAGGCCAAATGGACCTGCTCTATTTGGACCTCTACGATCTTGCATAACAGCCGCAACTTTACGCTCTGCCCATGTACTATACATGGCTACACCCAGTGAGCCCCCCAAAATAATTGAAATAAGAATTACTTTTTCTATTATTAGGCTTAAAGACAATACAAGTAAAAACATTTTTTAAAATATAAGTGAACAAAAATAGGCTTTCAATTTGGATTATAAAAACAGAAAATGGGTTTTATAAATATTTAAAAAAAAGATGGCATCTTAAACGATAAACGTTTGTTGATTCATAAGTACAAGTTGTTTATATTTTTGATAGAAATCCTCCAAATTTTATGATCTTTATTATAAAAAAGGGTTGCATCCGTTACGATACAACCCTTTTGTTTTAATTATCCAAACAAATCTATTTATTCATTACCTAATAAGCGTTACGTCTCCTTTACGGATATAAGTATTGCCATCTCTGGTGCAGGTATATCTAAATACATAGAAATAAGTGGCTACCGAAGCTTCCTTACCATCTACGGTACCATCCCACCCACGTCGGTAATCACTTGTACTCCATAGTTTCTGTCCCCAACGGTCATACACTTCCAACTGTATCAACTCAATACCTGCAGTGCTAAACACTTTAAACTCATCGTTGTTATTATCACCATTCGGAGAGAAGGCATTCGGTATAAACGATACATCACAACAAGGACCTTCTTCAATATATACTGAATCTCTGTACTCACAACCATTTGCGTCTGCTATCAATACATTATACCAACCAAAGTACAAAGTACCTGCTTGTGCAGTTGTTTGTACAGGTGATGTACTCCATTGATATACATAAGGAGGTTGACCGCCAAACACATTTGCTGTTGCACTACCCTCATTGCCTTTACCATAACATCCTAAATCTTGCTTAGTCATTGTATTGCCTAATGGATTCGCAGGTGGGTTAATCGTAAATACGGTCATGTACTCACAACCTACTGTATCTACTACACGAAGTGTGTAAGTACCTGCCGCCAGATCATAAAAATTACCCGTCTTGTTGATATTCAAACCAGGCGTGATATAGTACTTATAACCACCACGGCCTCCAGTACCTACTACATATACACGACCATCTTTTGAGTCTATACATTTCGTATCTTCTATCTGTAAGGTTGCACCCACTAAGGTAGGACCACTCAACTGAATCATTGTGTCTTTTGAACAACCCAAATTGTCAATCAAGGTAATCTTATACATATCTATAACCAAACCTGTAAAGGTGCCCGTTAACTGAGGTATCCCGTTATTTAATGAATAAACGATTGGGGCCGTGCCACCAGTTGCCGTTACAGATATCACCCCAGTAGAATCATAAGCACATATCGGCTCTACAATACTCAATGAGGTAATCGTTAAGGCAGGATTTTGTGTAATCGTAGCCTGTGTTGTTACTGTACAACCATTCGCATCAGTAGCAGTAATCACATAGTTACCTGCTGCTAAATCTTTAAAGAAACCTAATGGGAACTGGGTCGCATTGGGCGTAATCGAAAATAAAATGCCTCCTGTACCTCCACTTGCTACAACAGCTATTGAACCCGTAGCCTGACCATAACAATACACTTCATGTAAATTGACCGTGTTGAACACAATACTGGCAGGCTGACCTACCACAATTCCCACGGTTGATGCTGTGCAACCACTACCATCAGTCACAGTCACTGTATAAGTGCCTGCTCCCAAGCCTGTAAACAAGCCATTGGTGTTTGTTTGAGCACCAGGAGTTAATACATAAGTATAATTCGGTAAAGGATTTCCACCAATTGCATTAATCGTAATCGTGCCGTTGCTACCGCCAAAGCAACTATTGTCCTGTACCAACGCAGCTCCTAAACTTAATGGTCCAGGCTCTGTCACACAAAGGCTTGTTGTACTTGTACAACCATTGATATCCGTTGCTGTTACTGTATAGCATTGTGCGGTTAATGCACTAAACACCCCATTGATATTGGTCTGTGGACCTAATGGCGTAATCGTATAAGTAATCAAACCAACACCTCCACTCGCAGCTACATTAATCAACCCATTCCCTGCTCCAAAGCAAGTCACATTTGTTGCTACAGCATTGTTCCAAACAATCTGTGTAGGACCGCCTACAGTAGCAGTCGTAGATGTTGTGTTATTATTCGCATCTGTTACGGTTACGGTATAAGTACCTGCACATAAATTAGTATAAAACCCAGTTGCATTACCAATATTACCAGGGGTTAATACGAAATTAAAAGGTGCTACCCCACCGGTTATGCTAGAGGTAATTGTTCCGTCACAAGCCCCAAAGCAACTTTCATTTGTCGCTACCGCTGTTAGGATTCCTATCGGTGGTTCTGTAATACATTGACTTGTAGTTGCTGTACAACCGTTTGCATCTGTTACTGTTATTGTGTAACATCCAGCTATTAGGTTTGTGAAATTACCCGCAGGGGCTTGAACCGCTCCTACAGGATTAGGATTTATAGTATATACATAGCCAGGCGTTCCACCTGCTGCTAAAGTCGTAATCGTTCCATCATTACCACCAAACACAGTCACATTCGTAAATGCAGTCACTGCTATAGTGAGTAAGTTAGGCTCTGTAATCGTCGCATTCACAGTACCTGTGCAACCGTTCGCGTCTGTTATCGTCACCACATAAGCACCAGCACATAAACCCGTAAAGGTACCTATAGGCCCTTGAGCTCCAGCAGGACTGATGGTAAAGCTATAAGGTAAAACACCCCCATTACCACTGACTGTTAACGTTCCGTCGCATACACCAAAGCAAGAAACATTGGTTTGACTTGTAATCGATACAGTTGGTGAAGCAGGTGTAGTCAATTGAATGGTCGTTGTACCTGTGCAACCGTTGGCATCGGTCACAGTGATTGTATACACTGTACCAGCACATAAGTTGGTCGCATTACCCAAAGCATCTATTGTAGCTCCACCACTGATGCTGTAAACATATGCTGGTGTACCACCTACGGTTGTCGTCGTTGCGGTGCCATCACAACCAGGTACACAAGTAGGTGCCGTAGTCGTGTTGATAGATATCGTTGGTGCGTTTGGTGCTGTTAACTGTATCGTTGTAGTACCTGTGCAACCGTTGGCATCCGTAACAGTGATAGTATACACTGTACCAGCACATAAGTTGGTCGCATTACCCAAAGCATCTATTGCTGCACCACCACTGATGCTGTAAGCATACGCTGGTGTACCACCTGCAGTGATGGTCGTTGCAGTACCATCACAACCCGGTACACAAGTTGGTGCCGTAGTCGTGTTGATAGATATCGTTGGTGCGTTTGGTGCTGTTAACTGTATGGTTGTAGTACCTGTGCAACCGTTGGCATCCGTAACAGTGATAGTATACACTGTACCAGCACATAAGTTGGTCGCATTACCCAAAGCATCTATTGCAGCACCACCACTGATGCTGTAAACAAACGCTGGTGTACCACCTGCAGTAATGGTTGTAGCTGTTCCATCACAACCCGGTACACAAGTTGGTGCCGTAGTAGTATTGATGGTAATTGTTGGTGCATTCGGTGCAGTTAACTGTATCGTTGTTGTACCAGTACAACCGTTGATATCGGTAACTGTAATGGTATAAGTGATACCATCACATAAGTTGGTAGCATTACCTAAGGCATCTATTGCAGCACCACCACTGATGCTGTAAACATAAGCTGGTGTACCACCTACAGTAATGGTCGTTGCGGTACCATCACAACCCGGTACACAAGTTGGTGCCGTAGTTGTGTTGATTGAAATCGTTGGTGCGTTTGGTGCCGTTAACTGTATGGTTGTAGTTCCTGTACAGTTGTTTGCATCGGTTACCGTAATCGTGTAAGTAATACCTGAACATAAGTTCGTCGCATTACCCAAAGCATCTATTGCAGCACCACCACTGATACTGTAAACATATGCTGGTGTGCCACCTACAGTAATGGTCGTTGCGGTACCATCACAACCAGGTACACATGATACCGGTGTAGTGGTGTTGATGGTAATCGTTGGTGCATTTGGTGCATTTAATTGTATGGTTGTAGTACCGGTACAGTTGTTTGCATCCGTTACGGTAATCGTGTAAGTAATACCTGAACATAAGTTCGTTGCATTACCCAAAGCATCTATTGCAGCTCCACCACTGATGCTGTAAGCATAAGCGGCTGTACCACCTGCAGTAATGGTTGTCGCTGTACCATCACAACCAGGTACACATGATACCGGTGTAGTGGTATTGATAGCTACGGTTAACACATTTGGTTCAGTAACTGTGAAACTGATAGTGCCTACACAACTGTTGGCATCTGTTACCGTTACGGTATAACTACCTGCACATAATGCGGTGATAGCACCGGTGTTGATGTCTATCACACCAGGGGCAGTAATCGCAAAAGCATAACCCGGTGTGCCACCTACAGCACCTGCTTGCGCAGTACCGTCGCATAAACCATTGCAACTTACATTCGTGATATTAGATACACTCACGGTTGGTGCATTCGGGGTTGACAAACTGATATTGGTAGTGCCGGTGCAACCGTTTGCATCCGTAACTGTAATGGTATAAGTGATACCCGCACACAAGTTAGAAGCATTACCCAACACGTCTATGGTAGCACCGCCACTGATGCTGTAAACATACGCTGGTGTACCACCTACGGTAATAGTAGTAGCCGTTCCATCACAACCTGGTAAACAAGTTGGTGCTGTAGTCGTGTTGATCGTAATTGTTGGTGCATTTGGTGCCGTTAACTGGATGGTTGTTGTGCCTGTGCAAGCATTGGCATCGGTCACCGTGATTGTATATACTGTACCAGCACATAAGTTGGTCGCATTACCCAAAGCATCTATTGTAGCTCCACCACTGATGCTGTAAACATACGCAGGTGTACCACCTACGGTAATAGTAGTAGCTGTACCATCACAACCCGGTACACATGTTACAGGTGTAGTGGTGTTAATAGTTATCGTTGGTGCATTTGGAGCGATTAACTGGATGGTTGTTGTGCCTGTACAAGCATTGGCATCGGTCACAGTAATAGTATACACTGTACCAGCACATAAGTTCGTTGCATTACCCAAAGCATCTATTGTAGCTCCACCACTGATGCTGTAAACATACGCTGGTGTACCACCTACGGTAATGGTCGTTGCTGTACCATCACAACCCGGTACACATGTTACAGGTGTAGTGGTATTGATAGTAATCGTTGGTGCATTTGGTGCAGTTAATTGTATCGTTGTTGTTCCAGTGCAAGCGTTCGCATCCGTAACTGTAATTGTATATACAGTACCAGCACATAAGTTCGTTGCATTACCCAAAGCATCTATTGTAGCTCCACCACTGATGCTGTAAACATATGCTGGTGTACCACCTGCAGTGATTGTAGTAGCTGTACCATCACAACCAGGTACGCATGATACCGGTGTAGTGGTATTGATAGTTATCGTTGGTGCATTCGGTGCCGTTAACTGTATGGTTGTAGTTCCTGTACAGTTGTTTGCATCTGTAACTGTGATTGTATATGTAATACCTGAACATAAGTTGGTCGCATTACCCAAAGCATCTATGGCAGCTCCACCACTGATACTGTAAACATATGCTGGTGTACCACCTGCAGTGATTGTAGTAGCTGTACCATCACAACCAGGTACGCATGATACCGGTGTAGTGGTATTGATACTAATCGTTGGTGCATTTGGTGCAGTTAACTGGATAGTTGTAGTGCCAGTACAGTTGTTTGCATCCGTTACGGTAATCGTGTAAGTAATACCTGAACATAAGTTGGTCGCATTACCCAAAACATCAATTGCAGCACCACCACTGATGCTATATGCATAAGCTGGTGTACCACCTGCTGTGATTGTAGTAGCTGTTCCATCACAACCAGGTACACATGATACCGGTGTAGTGGTATTGATACTAATCGTTGGTGCGTTTGGTGCCGTTAATTGTATGGTTGTAGTACCAGTACAGTTGTTTGCATCCGTTACGGTGATTGTATATACAGTGCCAGCACATAAGTTGGTGGCATTACCCAAAGCATCTATTGCAGCTCCACCACTGATGCTGTAAACATACGCTGGTGTACCACCTGCAGTAATAGTTGTCGCTGTTCCATCACAACCCGGCACACAAGATACCGGTGTAGTGGTATTGATATCTACGGTTAACACATTCGGTTCAGTAACTGTGAAACTGATAGTGCCTACACAACTGTTGGCATCTGTTACCGTTACCGTATAACTACCTGCACATAATGCGGTGATAGCACCGGTGTTGATGTCTATCACACCAGGGGCAGTAATCGCAAAAGCATAACCCGGTGTGCCACCTACTGCTCCTGCTTGCGCAGTACCGTCGCATAAACCATTGCAACTTACATTCGTGATATTAGATACACTCACGGTTGGTGCATTCGGGGTTGACAAACTGATATTGGTAGTGCCGGTGCAACCGTTTGCATCCGTAACTGTAATGGTATAAGTGATACCAGCACACAAGTTAGAAGCATTACCCAACACGTCTATGGTAGCACCGCCACTGATGCTGTAAACATACGCTGGTGTACCACCTACGGTAATAGTAGTAGCCGTTCCATCACAACCTGGTAAACAAGTTGGTGCTGTAGTCGTGTTGATCGTAATTGTTGGTGCATTTGGTGCCGTTAACTGGATGGTTGTTGTGCCTGTGCAAGCATTGGCATCGGTCACCGTGATTGTATATACTGTACCAGCACATAAGTTGGTCGCATTACCCAAAGCATCTATTGTAGCTCCACCACTGATGCTGTAAACATACGCAGGTGTACCACCTACGGTAATAGTAGTAGCTGTACCATCACAACCCGGTACACATGTTACAGGTGTAGTGGTGTTGATAGTTATCGTTGGTGCATTTGGAGCGATTAACTGGATGGTTGTTGTGCCTGTGCAAGCATTGGCATCGGTCACAGTAATAGTATACACTGTACCAGCACATAAGTTGGTCGCATTACCTGAAGCATCTATTGTAGCACCGCCACTGATGCTGTAAACATACGCTGGTGTACCACCTGCGGTAATGGTCGTTGCTGTACCATCACAACCCGGTACACATGTTACAGGTGTAGTGGTATTGATCGTAATCGTTGGTGCATTTGGTGCAGTTAATTGTATCGTTGTTGTTCCAGTGCAAGCGTTCGCATCCGTAACTGTGATTGTATATACTGTACCAGCACATAAGTTCGTTGCATTACCCAAAGCATCTATTGCAGCACCACCACTGATGCTGTAAACATACGCTGGTGTACCACCTGCGGTTGTCGTCGTTGCTGTACCATCACAACCCGGTACACATGTTACAGGTGTAGTGGTATTGATAGTTATCGTTGGTGCATTTGGTGCCGTTAACTGTATGGTTGTAGTTCCTGTACAGTTGTTTGCATCTGTAACTGTGATTGTATATGTAATACCTGAACATAAGTTGGTCGCATTACCCAAAGCATCTATTGCAGCTCCACCACTGATACTGTAAACATATGCTGGTGTACCACCTGCAGTGATTGTAGTAGCTGTACCATCACAACCAGGTACACATGATACCGGTGTAGTGGTATTGATCGTAATCGTTGGTGCATTTGGTGCAGTTAACTGGATAGTTGTAGTGCCAGTACAGTTGTTTGCATCCGTTACGGTAATCGTGTAAGTAATACCTGAACATAAGTTGGTCGCATTACCCAAAACATCAATTGCAGCACCGCCACTGATGCTGTAAGCATAAGCTGGTGTACCACCTGCTGTAATGGTAGTAGCTGTTCCATCACAACCTGGTACGCATGATACCGGTGTAGTGGTATTGATATCTACGGTTAATACATTCGGTTCAGTCACTGTGAAACTGGTAGTGCCTACACAACTGTTGGCATCTGTTACCGTTACGGTATAACTACCTGCACATAATGCGGTGATAGCACCGGTGTTGATGTCTATCACACCAGGGGCATTGATTGCATAAGTATAACCCGGTGTTCCACCTACAGCACCTGCTTGCGCAGTACCGTCGCATACACCATTGCAACTTACATTGGTGATATTAGATACACTCACGGTTGGTGCATTCGGGGTTGATAAACTGATATTGGTTGTTCCGGTGCAACCGTTTGCATCCGTACCAGTGATAACATAATTGGTACCAGCACATAAGCCTGTAAAGGTACCTGCTGGGTTTTGGATAATACCCGCATTCGGGATGATGCTAAATACGATAAGACCTGTACCACCAGAACCACTTACCGTAACACTACCATCGCAACCAGGTGTACAGGTTGGATTTGTACTGGCGGTTACTGTGGTAACAACAGCGGTAGGTTCATTGATGGTAAAGCTTGTTGTAGCTGTACATAAGTTGCCATCTGTTACCGTTACGGTATAAGTACCAGCACAAAGTGCTGTTGCAGCTCCTGTGTTTACGTCAATAACACCAGGTGCCGTAATCGTATAAGATAATGGATTGGTACCACCAAGGCCAGTTGCCTGGGCACTGCCATTGCATAAGCCATTGCAGGTAGCATCAATAATATTTGACATCGATACTGTCAATAATGTAGGTTCAGTTATCGTAAAGCTTGTAGTACCTGTACATAGATTTGCATCGGTTACAGTCACGGTATAAGTACCTGCACATAAACCAGTGATAGCACCCGTATTTACGTCAATAACACCAGGAGCTGTAATCGTATAACTCAAGGGGTTCAAACCACCTACACCATTTGCTTGTGCGGTACCATTGCATAAACCATTGCAGGTTACATTGGTAATATTTGATACTGTCACTGTTGGTGCGTTTGGTGCAGTTAATTGGATGGTTGTTGTTCCTGTACAGTTGTTTGCATCGGTTACCGTAATCGTATATACAGTGGCAGCACATAAGTTGGTAGCGTTGCCTGATGCATCAATTGCTGCACCACCACTGATGCTGTAAGCATAAGCGGCTGTACCACCTGCAGTAATGGTCGTTGCTGTACCATCACAACCTGGTACACATGATACGGGTGTGGTGGTATTGATATCTACGGTTAACACATTCGGTTCAGTAACTGTGAAACTGGTAGTGCCTACACAACTGTTGGCATCTGTTACCGTTACGGTATAACTACCTGCACATAATGCGGTGATAGCACCGGTGTTGATGTCAATCACACCAGGAGCAGTAATCGCAAAAGTATAACCCGGTGTGCCACCTACTGCACCTGCTTGCGCAGTGCCGTCGCATACACCATTGCAACTTACATTGGTGATATTAGATACACTTGCTGTTGGTGCATTCGGGGTTGATAAACTGATATTGGTTGTACCGGTGCAACCATTTGCATCCGTACCGGTGATAACATAATTGGTACCAGCACATAAGCCCGTAAAAGTGCCTGCTGGGTTTTGGATGATACCCGCATTCGGGATGATGCTAAATACGATAAGACCTGTACCACCAGAACCACTTACCGTAACACTACCATCGCAACCAGGTGTACAGGTTGGATTTGTACTGGCAGTTACTGTGGTAACAACAGCGGTAGGTTCATTGATGGTAAAGCTTGTTGTAGCTGTACATAAGTTGCCATCTGTTACGGTTACGGTATAAGTACCAGCACAAAGTGCTGTTGCAGCTCCTGTGTTTACGTCAATAACACCAGGTGCAGTAATCGTATATGATAATGGATTGGTACCACCAAGACCAGTTGCCTGGGCACTGCCATTGCATAAGCCATTGCAGGTAGCATCAATAATATTTGACATTGAGACTGTTAACAATGCAGGTTCAGTTATCGTAAAGCTTGTAGTACCTGTACATAGATTTGCATCGGTTACAGTCACGGTATAAGTACCAGCACATAAACCAGTGATAGCACCCGTATTTACGTCAATAACACCAGGAGCCGTAATCGTATAACTCAAGGGGTTCAAACCACCTACACCATTTGCTTGTGCGGTACCATTGCATAAACCATTGCAGGTTACATTGGTAATATTTGATACTGTCACTGTTGGTGCGTTTGGTGCAGTTAATTGGATGGTTGTTGTGGCTGTACAGTTGTTTGCATCGGTTACCGTAATCGTATATACAGTGGCAGCACATAAGTTGGTAGCGTTGCCTGATGCATCAATTGCTGCACCACCACTGATGCTGTAAGCATAAGCGGCTGTACCACCTGCAGTAATGGTTGTCGCTGTACCATCACAACCTGGTACACATGATACGGGTGTGGTGGTATTGATATCTACGGTTAACACATTTGGTTCGGTCACTGTGAAA
This sequence comes from Bacteroidota bacterium, assembly GCA_016711825.1. Classification (GTDB taxonomy): domain Bacteria; phylum Bacteroidota; class Bacteroidia; order Chitinophagales; family Chitinophagaceae; genus OLB11. The sequence goes on from JADJSG010000006.1 coordinate 263,835, forward strand.
CTGGTTGTGCCTACACAACTGTTGGCATCTGTTACCGTTACGGTATAACTACCAGCACATAATGCGGTGATAGCACCGGTGTTGATGTCAATCACACCAGGAGCAGTAATCGCAAAAGTATAACCCGGTGTGCCACCTACTGCACCTGCTTGCGCAGTACCGTCACATACACCATTGCAACTTACATTCGTGATATTAGATACACTTGCTGTTGGTGCATTCGGGGTTGATAAACTGATATTGGTTGTTCCGGTGCAACCGTTTGCATCCGTACCGGTGATAACATAATTGGTACCAGCACATAAGCCCGTAAAAGTGCCTGCTGGGTTTTGGATAATACCCGCATTCGGGATGATGCTAAATACAATGAGACCTGTACCACCAGAACCACTTACCGTAACACTACCATCGCAACCAGGTGTACAGGTTGGATTTGTACTGGCGGTTACTGTAGTAAGCACTGCAGTAGGTTCATTGATGGTAAAGCTTGTAGTAGCTGTACATAAGTTGCCATCTGTTACGGTTACGGTATAAGTACCAGCACAAAGTGCTGTTGCAGCTCCTGTATTTACGTCAATAACACCAGGTGCAGTAATCGTATATGATAATGGATTGGTACCACCAAGGCCAGTTGCCTGGGCACTGCCATTGCATAAGCCATTGCAGGTAGCATCAATAATATTTGACATCGATACTGTCAATAATGTAGGTTCAGTTATCGTAAAGCTTGTAGTACCTGTACATAGATTTGCATCGGTTACAGTCACGGTATAAGTACCAGCACATAAACCACTGATAGCACCCGTATTTACATCAATAACACCAGGAGCCGTAATCGTATAACTCAAGGGGTTCAAACCACCTACACCATTTGCTTGTGCGGTACCATTACATAAACCATTGCAGGTTACATTGGTAATATTTGATACCGTTACTGTTGGTGCGTTTGGTGCAGTTAATTGGATGGTTGTTGTGGCTGTACAGTTGTTTGCATCGGTTACCGTAATCGTATATACAGTGGCAGCACATAAGTTGGTAGCGTTGCCTGATGCATCAATTGCTGCACCACCACTGATGCTGTAAGCATAAGCTGCTGTACCACCTGCAGTGATTGTAGTAGCTGTACCATCACAACCTGGTACACATGATACGGGTGTGGTGGTATTGATATCTACAGTTAACACATTTGGTTCGGTAATCGTAAAAGTAGAAGTTCCTGTACAGTTGTTGGCATCTGTCACGGTCACAGTGTAAGTGCCAGCACATAATGCGGTGATAGCACCTGTGTTGATGTCTATCACACCAGGAGCAGTGATTGCATAAGTATAACCCGGTGTGCCACCTACTGCACCTGCTTGCGCAGTACCGTCGCATACACCATTGCAACTTACATTCGTGATATTAGATACACTTGCTGTTGGTGCATTCGGGGTTGATAAAGTGATATTCGTAGTTCCGGTGCAACCATTTGCATCCGTACCTGTGATAACATAATTGGTACCAGCACATAAGCCTTCAAAGGTACCTCCTGGGTTTTGGATAATACCTGCATTCGGGATAATACTAAATACGATAAGACCTGTACCACCAGAACCACTTACCGTAACTTCACCATCACAACCTGGAATACAAGTTGGATTCGTGCTTGAGGTTACTGTGGTAACAACAGCGGTAGGTTCATTGATGGTAAAGCTTGTTGTAGCTGTACATAAGTTGCCATCTGTTACCGTTACGGTATAAGTACCAGCACAAAGTGCTGTTGCAGCTCCTGTGTTTACGTCAATAACACCAGGTGCAGTAATCGTATATGATAATGGATTGGTACCACCAAGGCCAGTTGCCTGGGCACTGCCATTGCATAAGCCATTGCAGGTAGCATCAATAATATTTGACATTGAGACTGTTAACAATGCAGGTTCAGTTATCGTAAAGCTTGTAGTACCTGTACATAGATTTGCATCGGTTACAGTCACGGTATAAGTGCCAGCACATAAACCAGTGATAGCACCCGTATTTACGTCAATAACACCAGGGGCCGTAATCGTATAACTCAAGGGGTTCAAACCACCTACACCATTTGCTTGTGCGGTACCATTACATAAACCATTGCAGGTTACATTGGTAATATTTGATACTGTCACTGTTGGTGCGTTTGGTGCAGTTAATTGGATGGTTGTTGTGGCTGTACAGTTGTTTGCATCGGTTACCGTAATCGTATATACAGTGGCAGCACATAAGTTGGTAGCGTTGCCTAATGCATCAATTGCTGCACCACCACTGATGCTATAAGCATAAGCTGCTGTACCACCTGCAGTAATGGTCGTTGCTGTACCATCACAACCAGGTACACAACTTGGTATAGTAGAAGTATTGATTGTGATAGTTAATACATTTGGTTCGGTAATCGTAAATGTAGAAGTGCCTGTACAGTTGTTGGCATCTGTCACGGTCACAGTGTAAGTGCCAGCACATAATGCGGTGATAGCACCGGTGTTGATGTCTATCACACCAGGGGCAGTAATCGCATAAGTATAACCCGGTGTTCCACCTACAGCACCTGCTTGCGCAGTACCGTCACATAAACCATTGCAACTTACATTGGTGATATTAGATACATTTGCAACAACTGCTAAAGGTTGTGTAACGGTAAAGGTGGTAGTGGCTGTACATAAATTGGCATCAGTAGCTGTAACGGTATAAGTACCTGCACAAAGGGCTGTTGCTGCACCAGTATTAATATCAATAACACCAGGTGCGGTAATCGCATAGGTATAATTTGGCGTACCACCAGCAACACTTGCTTGCGCAGTACCATTGCAAAGACCAAAACAAGTAACATTTACAATATTAGAAATATTAGCCGTCAATACAGCTGGTTGAGATACCACAAATGTGGATGTAGCTGTACATAAATTGGCATCTGTGACTGTAACTGTATAAGTACCTGCACATAGCGCAGTTGCGGCACCTGTATTTACGTTAATTACACCAGGAGCGGTAATTGAATATGATAAGGGATTAGTACCTCCTAAGCCAGTAGCCTGGGCAGAGCCATTACACAATCCATTGCAGGTAACATTGATAATATTGGAAACACCTACACTTAAGACAGGTGGTTCAGTGACTGTAAATGTTGTAGTGGCCGTACATAGATTCGCATCTGTAATGGTCACAGTATATATACCAGCACAAAGAGCAGTGATGGCACCAGTGTTAACATTGATTACACCAGGAAGGTTTATAGCATAAGAATAAGCTGGGGTGCCACCAGAAGCATTTGCTTGTGCAGTACCATTACAAAGCGCGTTACAAGTTACATTGGTAATATTAGAAACGCTTGCAGTAAGCACTGGAGGCTGAGTAACAGTAAAAGTAGTAGTTGCTGTACATAAGTTTGCGTCTGTAACTGTTACTGTATAAGTACCAGCACACAATGCAGTGATGGCTCCTGAATTTGCGTTGATGACACCAGGTACAGAAATTGCATAGGTGTATGCAGGTGTACCACCAGCGCCATTTGCAAGTGCAGTTCCATCACATAGTCCATTACATGAGACATTTGTAATATTAGCTATTGCAACAGATAATACCGGTGGTTGAGAAACGGTAAATGTTGTAGTTGCTGTACATAAATTAGCATCGGTTACGGTCACAGTATAAGTGCCTGCACAAAGGGCTGATGCTGCACCTGTATTAATATCTATTACACCAGGTACAGAAATAGCGTATGTATATGCAGGATTACCACCTGCTCCAGTTGCCTGGGCAGTCCCGTTACAATTTGGATTACAATTTACATTAATAATGTTAGCAATAGTAACGCTTAAAGCGGGTGGTTGTGTAATACAAAAAGTAGAAGTGATGGTACACAGATTAGCATCTGTGGCTGTGACGGTATAACACTGAGCAGTAAGATTAATGAAATTACCTGTAATATTTGGTTGAGGGCCTAATGGTGTAATAGTATAGGTAATAGCTCCTGTACCCCCTGTCACATTAACGGAAGCAGTACCTGTATTCGCTCCATTACATAAAACATTGGTTGTAGATGTGCTATTCCATACTAAAGCGGTTGGTTGTGTCATGACAACACTTAAAACTGAATCTTTACAATTATTCACATCGGTAACTGTTAAAGTATAAACACCAACAGGCACTCCATTATAAGTTCCTACTATACCACCAACGCCTGATGCAGTTGCAGTCATGCCTCCTGTAGGCGGTGTAAATGTGTATGAGAGATTGGTATAAGGACCAGTACCCCCTGTAACACCTGTAACGATACTCCCAACACCTCCATTACAAGGAGGGGGATTAATTGCTGTGACTGTTAAATCAGGTATTGAAGGTAAAGCTAAAACGAAGGTTGCTGTTGAAGTACATCCTTGTACATCTTTTGCAAGAATGGTGTAAGTACCCGCGCATAAATTTAAAAATGACCCGCCAGCTACTAATACTGAGTCTGAATAAGTATTAGGAGGTACCACTAATGGGAATTTGTAGAATTTTTTAGCACCAGTTCCACCAGTTGCATTGGCAATAATAGATCCACCACAAGGGTTTGTACAAGTAGGATTGATTTTGGAGGCTGGTGAATTGCCTGTATAAATCACTATTTGACTAGGTGTTGAAAGAATACGGGTATTAGATGCAGTACATCCATTGGCATCAGTTACTACAATTGTGTAAGTGCCTGGGCCAGGTAGATTACTAAAAATATTATTATTTATCCCTGAAATAACGGTATTTGGATAAGAAGGTGAGATGACATAGTTATTAACAGGTGCTGTACCTCCAGTAGCATTACAAGTGATGGTACCAGTACTATCCCCAAAACAAGTTGGATTTGTTGAAGTTGGGGTTGGTAAAGTTAACACAGCGGGGTTGGCGATATTTGCTGTTGCGGTGGCTGTACAACCATAAGCATCGGTGGTTGTAATGGTATAATTACCTGCAAGAAGATTATTCCAACTACCAGGTGCATATAATATTGCCCCCGCGGCACCTCCAGGAGGGGTACTTGCTAATGAAAATGTAAAAGGACTTGCACCCCCATTGACTTGCGTAACTTTTAAAGTATCAAGCATAAACTGGTTGTTACAAGGTGCATTTTTTTTGTAAGTCAACAAACTCATAGGTATATAGGGAGGATGTGTAATCACTACACTTGCTGTACAGTTATTCGCATCTCTTACTGTAATAGTATAGGTATTTCCACCTGTAAGGCCTGTAAAAACATTCCCAGGACCATAAGTATTAGTTTGACCTGGTCCAGCTGCTTTAAATTGATAAGGTGTTGTACCAAAAGTAGCCTTTGCGGTATCGTTATATTGGCCTGTACCGCAATTGACTGAAGTACCTAAAGTTAATGTAAGTGGATTGGGTACCGTAAACACAATTGTAGGCACCGTATTGGCTAGGTTACCACAAATATCCAAAAAGGGTTGAGGGAAAACACCCCCTGTAAGTGAAAGAGTATAAGTACCTGCGGCAAGGGCGACAGGAAAATCAATGACAACGGTATCAGTTACATTGCTATAATTAGCACCCGTAGCTGGGGCATTTATACAACCAGGACAAGGTACCCCAGCCGTTGCAGTAAAGATAGGGTTACCAGTAATATTAAAATCAGTTGCTTGTATTTGACTACATCTGATGGGCTTTGTCATTTTAACTTTCAGCTGAGTAACAGGGTTACAAGCATTAAAAGGTACAATTGAACCTAACGCTGGTGCCACATTATCTGTTAAGTTAGCTGTAGTACCTGCAAAGTTTATATTAAAACCCGTTGTTACTGTACCCCCATTTCTACGGGCTACACCTAATATATATGTATTACCAGCTACTAAGGTAATGGTTGGCTCAAAGCCAAAAGCAGCGGCAGCTTGCACACCAGTACCACCAGCACCTGCTGTAGGATAGGCATTACACTCCACTAAATTACCTGCTGAGAGAGAACCGCAACCTGAAACGGTGATATCCCACATAGCCCAGTCTAAATCGGACGCTAAATCATTACCAATAATGGCAAAATTTAAGGCCCCACCTGTAAAGCATTTAAATCTAAAAAACACCCAGTTTGGGGTATAAGTAAAAGTACCACCTAATGCACCCGCACAAGTTCCAGCTCCACCTGGGTTAACGTTGTAAGGGGCTGTAGTGCTATACGATGGCGCAATACTTACTGTTGCAGTACCACAAATAGGCAAAGCATTACAAGGCGTCTGGCTCTCGCACTGATTATTTAAAACTTGTGCATTTAATTGAAAACTAACAATAAGTAAAATAGCGGTAATAATTCTTTTCATATCTAGTGTGTTACACGTAAAAAAATGTTAAAATCTTTTTAGATTGGTAAAAATAGGACGAAATGTTATTCGAGACAAACTCTTTTTGTCATTTTATTTCAATATTTTGATAGCAAGAGTTCTTCCCCATCAAAAATTGCATAAGTATTAAAGGAAATCCAATCACCAAGATTTACAAACAAGCATTCATTTGTGATTTGCTTTACAAGGGGGATATGTCTATGGCCAAAAATAAAAAAATCAATTTTGCTGGTTTTTAGATAGTCATTTGCATAAAGGATTTGATATTCTTTGTTATCTTCCTTCATAGCAAGATCTTGGTATTTATGTTTTGGCCCTAAACGGCTAAAATAATCTGCAAGACGAAGTCCAATATCGGGGTGTAATTGCCTATATAAAAACTGACTCAAAGGATGCTGAATGATTGATTTCATGAGTCGGTATTTTTTCTCTTTTGAACAAAGACCGTCACCATGCGCCAAATGAAATAATTTATCGTTTATTTTAAAGGTTTGTGGCTTTTTGTAAACAATTGCATTGAATTCTTGTTCAAAATAGCCATGCATCCAAAGGTCATGATTGCCTGTAAATACAATGATTTGGATGCCTTCATCTGCAAGATTGGCTAGTTTGCCCAAAAAACGAATACTTCCTTTAGGCACTACTCTTTTATATTCCATCCATGAATCAAATAAATCACCCATCAAAAAAATTACTTGTGCATCGGTGCGTACTTTATCAAGCCATGCACAAATTTGTATTTCACGCGTTCGGGTTGCGTTATAATCAGGTATGCCGAAATGAAAATCGGATGCAAAATATATTTTTTTCCCTTGTTCTAATCTAATTTCTTGCATGTGGCAAGTGTAAAAGTAATATTATTTGGTGTAGATACAACATCTGGTAATTTATAACAATCAACAAAATGGTTTCGTACTGTAACAGTTTACAATATTTGCTATTCCGGATGAAAGATCACAACAGCTAGGTAAATATCATTATTGATTATATGAAAAATATTTCCTCCAATTTATTTAAGCAAATAAACATTGGCATTGCAGGCAACTTTTTAAAGTGAAATATTATTATTTATGAGTAGTTTTGAAAAAGTATATGAGATGGAGAGATATAATATTGCTTTCGCGAAGTGCTATGAAAGGTAATCGATTGCGGACTAACCTTACAATTGCCATTATAGCAGTGGGTATTACTGCACTTATTAGTATATTGACTGTAATCGAAGTACTTAAATGGAATATATACAATAACCTAAATGGGATGGGAGCTAATACCTTCACATTGATGAGTAATAAAAATGCCCAAAAGAAAAATGCCTCTAAAACCCCGATGAGTTTATTGACTTTGGAGGAAGTAAAGAACTTTAAAGCTAAATATCGTTTTCCGAGTATTATCAGTATTTCATATATGGCTGACAATAACGCCATGATTCAACATGGTAAAAAGAAAACCAATCCGAATGTAATCGTGATGGGTGGTGATGCCGATTACATGCGGGTGAGTGCAACCAATATGCTGGCAGGTAGAAATTTTAATACTCGTGAAGAAAGCGGCAATACCAATGTTTGTTTGTTGGGTTATGGCATCGCAAAAAAAATCTTTACTAAAGCTTCCCGCGCTGAGAATGCCCTTATTACTATAGGAAATAATCCTTACAGGGTATTAGGGGTGATGGAAAGCAAAGGCGCCAGTTTAATCAACCGGATGGATAATATGGTTATCATACCAATATTAAATGCACAAAAAAATTATGGCATGACAGGCAAATCGTGTGTGATCAGTGTATTGGTGGATGGCATGAAAAATATTGACTTTGCCATGGGTGAAGCTGAAGGCTTAATGCGTAGTATTAAAAAACTGGCTACTGGAAAAACAAATAATTTTGTCATTAATAAAAATGATGAGCTTGCCAATACGCTTATTAGCAATATAAAATATGTCACTTTATCTGCAAGTGTGATTGGTTTTATTACTTTATTGGGTGCAGCTATAGGATTGATGAATATCATGCTGGTGTCGGTTGCAGAACGAACACGTGAAATAGGATTATCAAAATCGGTAGGTGCTAATAATGCAGTCATCTTTCGTCAATTTCTTATTGAGGCAATACTTATCAGTTTAACGGGTGGGGTATTGGGCATTTTAATAGGGATTGGAATTGGCAATATACTGTCTATCATTTTTGGTTCTCCATTTGTCATCCCCTGGATATGGATATTCACTGGCTTTATTATTTGTATTTTAGTAGGCTTATCTGCAGGTGTTTACCCTGCCCTGAAAGCTTCAAGGCTCAACCCGATAGAAAGTTTAAGATATGAATAATAGGTGTATTGTAAAATGAAAACAGCTTAGTAATACAGACTTGATATAAAAAACAGATAAAAATTGCTTGTTTATATTGGACTTTTTCATTTACACTGAAAGACAGGAATACCCACGATTGAGAAACCTGTTTCATTAAATCCAGATTTTGCAGTCAAAAACAATTAAGAGCCAAAACTGCTGCAAACACAAGCATTTGAAACAGCGACACCTGATAGAAAATAAAATTACAAAAAGCAAAGTTTTAATGTGCAGGGCATACCACCGATAAGCTTTAGACTGCCAAATAAATGTATTGGGTATCGTGTGATTTTCATTTCAATATAGATAACCCAAATAAAGTTGTCAAATAATACCGATGTAAAATAAGGATTATTCCTTTGATTGTTTCACTTCATAATATTAAACATACTTTCAATCGGCAGTTACCAATGTGACTTATAAAATATTGATATCTATACTAAATCACATTGTTATAGCAACTTGTATTGCGGCAAGGATAGTAGTGGAAAGCCCGCACCATGCGCTTCGCATGGGTGGACTTGAAACGAATAGCCTGTGTGCCGCCCAAAAAAAGGAACACACTAATCATTTAGGAATACCAAATAAAATCTATTGACCTATCCATTTACTCTTTAACCACTGTAGCGCTCATTATATCCTGGTTACCGATGTTACGAACGGCAACGATATATAATCCTTTTGGATAAGAACCTGAATTTTCAAGATGTACATAATTATTGCCTTCTTTAAAACCATAAGCTTGTTTATGCAATACTCGTCCTGAAAAGTCATACACTTCTATAAAGCCAGTCCAATTATTGACAGATTGCACACTAATGTGAAAATGTTCTACATATGGATTTGGTAATAATGTTAAGGTGTTTTTTGTAATCTTGATATCATTATAAGCTAAACGAACAGGGGTATACTTAATCGCGTTGTTTTGGTCGGTAATTTTTACACGATAATAAACAAAAGGATCGGTGCCCATATCATCCATATAACTATAGGTAGAAGGTATATGGTTTGCATTCATATCTACCACATCAGAAAAATCAGTGGCATTGGTACTTTTTTGCAAAGTAAAATGTACTAAATTCTCTTCTTTTTCGGTTTTCCATTCTACTTTACAGATACCCTTGTAAACGGTTGCTGTAATGTATTTCAATTCGATGGGTAAGGCTCCATTAACGGTAATAGAACCTGACATACCTGCTCCATGCACGGCACATAGGTAACCGTAATTGCCTGTCATTGTAAATGTTTTAGAAAAAGACCAAGGTGGACCAGCAGGTGCTCCAGATGTAAAGCCTTCAGGATTTCCGGGAAAAGAACCCAATGAGCCATCTACATTGTGAAAACCGCCGACATTATCCCATTGCACAATATCGCCTTGGTTAATGACTAAGTTGGGTGGTGTAAAGGAAAAATTGGTAACGGTAACATTGTAAATAGCCTGAGCACTTGCAGTAAGTGAAAAAGCCATCATCAATAAAAAGTGTAAAAAATGTTTCATAAGCTTTAATTTTTAATTGTGAATAAAGAGCATTTAGCAAGTATTTTTAAAAAGCAACATAAAGATATAAACCTATTTAACATTTTTGCAACATTTTTACATTTTTTTTTAAAATAAAAAAACGGGTTGTCAATAAACTGACAACCCGTTTGAATTTCATACTTGCAAATGTTTATTCGCCAGCGTCCATTTTCTTTTTCAAATCGGCCAAGGCACCGATATCACCCAAAGTAGCTTTTTCTACTTTTGATTGTAGATTTTTAACTGCTTTTTTGGTGTTATCAATTTCAATACCTGCTTCTTTTCTAGCTGCTTCTTTTTCTTCTTCCATACCTTGTTCCCAAACTTTAGAATGTGATACCAAGATACGTTTTTCATTTCTATCAAATTCAAGAATCATAAATTGATTGGTTTCTTCGAGAGCAATCATTTTTTCATCCTGTTTTTTCAAATGACGGGTAGGTGCAAAAGCTTCTAAACCATATTGAAGTTGAATGATACCACCTTTTTCTTCTTTTCTAACCATCACACCATCATGCACAGAGCCGATAGGGAATATAGATTCGAAAGTATTCCAAGGGTCTTCTTCTATTTGTTTGTGACCAAGAGATAATTTTCGTGTTTCTTTATCAACACCCAATACAATAACTTGTAAATTATCGCCTACTTTGGTAAAGTCGCTTGGATGATTGAATCTTTTAACCCAACTCAAATCAGAAATATGAATCATACCACCGATGCCAGATTCTAATTCAACAAATACACCATAAGGGGTTAAGTTTTTAACTACGCCTGTATGTTGTGTGCCTACTGCAAATTTGCTTTCGATTTCATCCCAAGGGTCTGCAGTCATTTTCTTGATAGAGAAGCTCATTTTGCGTTCATCTTTGTCTATAGAAACAATCATCGCTTCATGTTCATCGCCCATTTTGAAGAATTCTTTTGCATTGATTGGCTGATTGCTCCATGTAATTTCAGATACATGTACAAGTCCTTCAATACCTGGTTCTACTTCAAGAAATGCGCCATAATCTTCAATATTTACCACTTTTCCTTTTACTTTATTTCCTTCTACGATATAGTCAGGTAATGTATCCCAAGGATGCGGAGTTAATTGTTTTAAACCTAATGAGATACGTTTTTTCTCATCATCAAAATCTAATACAGCAACATTTAATTTTTGACCGTTTTGGAGTACTTCATTTGGATGATTGATACGTCCCCATGAAATATCTGTGATATAAAGTAATCCGTCTAAGCCACCTAAGTCGATAAATGCACCAAAATCAGTTACATTTTTAATGGTTCCTTCAAGTACCTGACCTTTTTCTAGTTTAGAAATGATTTCTGTACGTTGTGCTTCTAAATCGCTTTCGATCAATGCCTTATGCGAAACTACTGCATTTCGTATGATTTCATTGATTTTCACTACTTTAAACTCCATTGTTTTGTTGACAAACTGATCGTAATCCGTTACTGGTTTTACGTCAATTTGTGAACCTGGCAAGAATGTTTCCATACCGTATAAGTCGACGATTAATCCACCTTTGGTTTTAGAAGTTACGTGTCCGGTAACAATTTCACCTGTTTTGTATACTTCTACAATTCTTTCCCATGCACGTTGTTGACGAGCAAGTTTACGGCTTAAGTTTAAGTGACCATCACGGTCTTCTTTTTGTACGATTAATACTTCGATTTCGTCTCCCACTTTCACTTCTGCTAAATCACGAAATTCGTTTAATGAAATTAAACCATCACTTTTGTAGCCGATATTTACCACTACATCTGTTTTGGTAAGACCTACAATAGTACCATTTACCATTTCATTGTCATTCACTGCCTTGAAGGTTTCTTCGTACAGTTTATCGTAGGTTTCACGATCATTTTTGTTGTAAATAGCTACATTGCGCTTATCTACACTCCAGTCAAAATCATCATGCACACCCATGTCAGCAAATGCTGGTTTTTCGGTGCTTGTTGTTTTTGCTTTCTTTTCTGCTTTGGGGGTTTCAACTACTGGCGCTAATTCTTCATTTGAAGCGGCCTGGTCATTTAATGTTGTTTCGTCCATGTTGTTTTTTTTTGTGTTTTAGCCGACTTGCCGATTCATATCAAACAGGTCAACCTCAACGGGTTAATAAATATTGTTTTTTTAAAGGGGTGCAAAGGTAAATTATTTTTTAAATTAAATAATCAAATAATTTCCTTTTTTGAAAGCAGGTATCAAAAGGAGGGATTTTGAATATCATATACATAACAATAACACATCTACCCACGACCTATTTAAAGATTATTCATATTGCATGGTATGTTCGCAAGCATTTCATCCGCAAAAAGCAGGTTGTTTTATTTGACATGCATTGACTTTATACCTTGATTCGAACTAATCGTTATTGCCTGACTATTTTTTGGGTAAATAATACCCGGTTGTTTTTGTCTTTCAGGATAAAGAAATAATGACCTGTTTGTATGTTTGATAAGTTGATTTGATGATTGATGGTAGATTTTTGATACAATTGCAAACCCTTTTGGTATATGACTCTACCCGTAATATCAGTCAATTGATAGGAAAAAGTGTTATCAAATGGAATAGATATTTTTACATTGAGCACATCTGACACTGGGTTAGGGGCTAATTGTATATCCATTGAATTTTGCACATCGCTTAGGGTGTTTGGATTGATTAAAGTATCTTTTTTGATAGACAATCGAAACAATTCTTCTAGTGAGGAGGTATCGTTGGTGGCGTTAAAGTACAAGCAACTATCATAAACCGTAAAAAACTTTGGATTGCTTGAAAAGGGTAAACCCCCTAATGCGCCAGGATACACATCCCATACCTGAAAAGGTGGATTGATGCCATTGGTAGCCCAAATTTCTATTCCTGCTGTGTCGCTGTAATTGGAAAAAATCAATTTATTGTCCCAAACGTTGAAATAACGTGGGGTACCACTGATACCTACACCTGAGCAATACACAATAGAAGTCGTATTGCTGGCAATATCGAATACGCCTAAATTGATATCATTATTAGGTTCATTGGCTGCGAAGTATATTTTACCATTGAAATAGGTAGGAAATGAATGATCGCTGGTATATACACCCTGTGCAGGACCTGGATTGACATCTGTTAATCGAGTGACATTGTTTCCATCATATTCGTATAATTCTTTGCCATAACTTGTATCGGTTGCCACAAAATAAAGTTTGTTGTTGGCAACCATGAGTGCTGTGGGATTTGAACCTATATTACCTGGATTGATATCAGCTACCAGATTGACCGTATTGACTGCAGGGTCATAGGAATATAGCTCAATACCTGTATTTCCGAAAGTGGTATCGTTGCCATTGGTGGCAGCAAAATAAAGCTTATTGTTATAAACTGTAATCGAAGAGACTGTACTTGACAGGGCTCCCGGATTGATATCAGTTAGGCATTGTGTGGTAAGGGCAATGGGATCGTGTACCCACAATTCGGTACCCAATGCCGGTGAGTTGGCTTGAAAATATAATTTATTATTATGGGTGAGTAAAAAGGAAGGACCTCCACTACCATTTCCGGGGTTGATATCCATGATGATACTGGGTATTGCCACACCATCATATTTATATAATTCCCGACCGATAGCCAATACTAAAATGGGGAGATACAATTTTCCATTCAAAACAGCCATTTTGAAATTTGTGCTGGTGGTGCCGTCTCCAAAAACAGCTGCGCCTGTTACATTTGGGCAAATAGTGGGTATGTTGTTGCCGCTGAAGGAAAATATTTTATGTCCATTGATGCCATCATTGGCGAAAAAATATAAACTGTTATTATATTCGGTAAACCACCGCGGATTACTCCCATTGTTGATACTCAGGTTGGTAACCATTTCTACCAAATAGTTTTGTGCTTGTGTATAGAGTTGAAAAAGTAAAATAAAGAATAAAGTAAAAAATGGTTTCATAGTATCAACAAAAATAATATTCTTTTTCTATACTTTTCGATGTTCACAAAATAAATAACTATAAGGAATCATAGCTTCACTGTATCTTTACTGCAAAAAAATGGCCTTTAAAATATATACTAAAACAGGTGATCAAGGCACTACTGCTTTGATTGGTGGCACACGGATTCCTAAAAATCACATCAGGATAGAAGCCTATGGCACCGTAGATGAACTCAACTCATGGTTAGGACTGATTGCAGATTTATTGCAAGATGAACCTGAAAAAAAAGTATTGAAAACGATTCAAAACATTTTGTTTACGATTGGCTCATCCCTTGCCTGCGATCCTGAAAAAGATACCAAGATGATGATTCCTGAGTTATTAGTGCAAGATATCACTTTACTGGAACAAGAGATTGACAGGATGGAGTTGCAGTTACCTGCTTTAAGTAATTTTGTGTTGCCTGGCGGTCAACCAGTGGCGTCGCATGTTCATATAGCACGATGTGTATGCCGACGTGCTGAACGTATTTGTGTTGCCATACAACAAGAGAACCAAACCATTGATGTATTAGTTATTCAATACCTCAATCGTCTTTCGGATTATTTGTTTGTATTTTCCCGTTATATTTTGCATACGCATGGAGGTGAAGAAACGATATGGAAAGTAAGGTAATTCTGACAATACATCATAAATAATTCAATTATAATCAACTTAAACTCAACCTAGATAAGTATTATATCCTTGTTTTTTTAGATTTGGTATTAATTGAATTTGGCCTAATACCAACAACAGATTTAAGATAGTCCAATTGTTATTAGCTTAAATGTAAAGAGTGTAGGCATTATACCAAACTTTTTCAGATTACCTATTAAATACATTTGGTGTAACTCATGCATGAGAATTTATTCTTATACTAATTAAGCATTTTCATCAAGGTTGTGGAATGCAACAATATTTCATTGCGAAGTAAATACACTCTTCAAAACACGTATGCAAAAAAGTATTGGGTTGTGACTGGATATTAAAATAGCTGGAATCTGCACATGGAGTTATCAGAAATCATATTGCGAACGTATCGGTATTAAATATTGCAAACTCTATTAAATTTTCTTATTTTTATATTATGAAAAAATTATACCTTATTCTCATTGCCTTATTCTCCATTGTAAGTAGTCAAATATTTGCGCAAAATGATTTAGAAAAGTACTCAAAAGTGAAGATACTATTAGATGGTAAAAGTATGAGCGAAGTGGCCTCATTAGAAATCGCGGTAGATCATGGTGAGTATGTGAAGGGTGAAAGTTTCACCACTGAATTGTCTGCCAGCGAAATTGAAATACTGAAACAACACGGCATCAGGTATGAAATTATTATTGATGATGTTATTTTGCATTATTTAAAGGAAAGCCAAAAGAGTCCGGTACCCGAAAAAACTACACGCGTTACCAACTGCACGCCTGCATTTACTTATCCTACTCCGGTTAATTTTACCTATGGCAGCATGGGAAGTTATTATACCTATCAGCAAATTTTGAATCATATGGATTCACTCGCATCAAAATTTCCGAATATTGTAAAGGCCAAAGCGCAAATAGACACCTTTACTTCTATTCAGGGCAGACCCATCTACTGGATGAAAATTTCGGACAATCCGAATGTGGATGAAAATGAACCAGAGGTACTAATGGACGCATTACATCATGCACGTGAACCTATGAGTGTAACCCAGCTCATTTTTTTATGTATTACTTGTGTGAGAATTATAATACGGATGATGAAGTGAAATATTTCGTCGACCACTCTGAAATGTATTTTATACCCATCGTAAATCCCGATGGATATGTTTATAACGAAACAACGAATCCCAACGGAGGTGGTATGTGGCGAAAAAACAGAAGACTAAATGCTGGAGGTAGCTATGGGGTAGACTTGAACAGAAATTATGGTTATGCATGGGGTTATGATAATATTGGATCTTCTCCCACCCCATCTTCAAGTACTTATAGGGGTACTGCCGGATTTTCGGAACCTGAAACTAGGGCTGTAAAATATTTGTGTGAACAACATCAATTTAGAATCGCACTCAATAATCATACCTATGGAAACTTACTAGTATACCCCTGGGGATTTACCGATTCGAATACACCCGATTCCATGCATTATCATCAAATATCAAAAGCAATGAGCAATTATAATCGCTTTGTGTATGGCACAGGAACCGAAACGGTGGGCTATACCACCAATGGCGATGCCGATGACTGGATGCATGGAGAAACAGGTACCAAAAGCAAAATTTTTTCCTTTACTCCTGAAGCAGGCGATAATGCCAACGGGTTTTGGCCTGCCCCAGCATTTATTTTACCTTACTGCAATTTAGGCATGCATACCAATATGAATTTTATGAGGTGCGCATTGGCTTATGCTGATTGCGATGATATAGGCAGCCGATTTATTACCCCTTCCAGCTCCAGTGCAAAGTATATGCTTTTCAAAAAGGGAATGACTAATAATGCAACTTTTACGGTGAGCATTATTCCTCTTACCAATAATATTACCGTTGGTGCTCCAAAGGTTTATAATAGCCCTGCATTTATGACCACCCTTACAGATTCTATTGCGATTACGGTGAGTGGACTTGCACTACATGGTGACCAAATCAAGTATTTGCTTCGCATTCATAATGGATTTGTAAATTATGATGATACTGTAACTAAATATTATGCGCTTGAAACACAAACCGAATTTTCGAGTAACTGCAATACCATGAGCGGATGGACTGGAACCGGTGCCTGGGGTAACAGTACACAATTTTTTACAAGTCCTTCAGCTTCTATTTCGGAAAGCCCCGTTGGTAAATATGGAAACAACGTAAATTCAAATATCAGAACGACCTTACCCATCAATTTAACCCTGGCGATCCGTGCCGAATTGAAGTTTAGAATCAAATGGAATAGTGAATGCAATTTAGATTATTTACAAGTGAAGGTTTCCAATAATAATGGAGCCTCCTATAATTCCATCTGTACACGTTATGCGATGAAATCTGTGGTAAACACCATCGTGAATCAACCTGCATACGACGGTGTGCAATCAGTATGGCAGTACGACGAAGCCAATCTGGATGCCTTTCTAGGTCAAAACATTTTGATTCGTTTTGATTTTGTTTCTGATGGGGGTTTGGTGAAAGAAGGATTCTTTATTGATGATGTGAAGGTTGAGACAATTCAGAACTACAATTTCCCATTGCCGCTTAGTTTATCTCCACTAACACTGCTTGACGAAAATTGCAATGTGAATATACAATGGAGCAGTTACAATGAAAAAGACCTTAGTCATTTTGTTATCGAAAGAAGCGAGGATGCTATAGCTTTTCAGCAAGTGGCTACTGTAAAAGCATTAGGAAATAGCAGCACCAAAACCGACTATTCCTTTTTAGATGAAAGTGTCAATGGAAAACAATATCATTACAGAGTACAAGCTGTTAATTTAGATAAAGAAACTGCCTATTCTGAAATAAAGAGTATTTCAATGAAGTGTGATTCAAAAGATATCAAGGTGTATCCAAACCCTGCTTTGAATGAAACCAATATATTAATCAGATCAGGTGTCAATGAAAGTTATCAAATCAAAATATATGATATTTATGGTAACTTGATTTATGAAAATGCGATGGCAGTCAACAATGAAACAAAAATTATCAGTATCAATACCTCTAATTGGGCGACAGGTAATTATGTGATGATTGCCAATAACAAGAAGGAAAGCAAAATACTAAAATTTGCGAAGGTCAATTAGCAGAAGGCGGGTGTACTGAAGTTGTAAATCGTCAGCATAAAGTGGACTGCATGACTTCATTTGCGGTACTTAGTTTTGGAACACAGATTACACAGATTATTATGAGAAGCACAGATTTTTTCATCATTCAATAATTACTTTTTTACTCATTCCTTCACACCTAATAAAATAAATCCCCTTCGCATACTTTTTTATATCTATTTCATCTTTGTAAGTACTAAACAATTTAGTACCTATCATATTATACAACGCTTTCTTTTTTCCTTGCGCATTTTTGATGTAAAAAATAGTAGACGCAGGATTAGGATATATCTCCCACGCCTCGCTCTCTTCTCTCACACTCACACTCTGCAATGGCCAGCACACCTGCCCACTAGCCCCCAAGGTATAATCAGGCATATTGGGTGGACCATTAAATCCAGTATACACATTGTCTAACCTAAAGCACTTTCTGCAAAATTGACAACCACTACCCTTTACATCAGGTTTATCAATTACACTCATTTGACGATGCTGCCCTCCGAAATTCCCTATATATATTCTGTCGTCCAATCCCTTTGTTAGATGTGCATAGTATTGAAATTTTTGCAGTGTAGTATCCGCACCGTGCTGAACTCTGTGCCATGCAAGTACACTATCAGGTTGCTGATACTCGTACTGATATATATTAGTGCGTTTACTGATGTAAATAAACTGTCCATTTGGTGAAAAACAAACACCTGCATTAATACTATCCAGATGACCTGCTGTATCTAAAACAGGATAGGTGGTACTATCAATTGGGATATTAATGACCTTGGGATTGTTAAGCTCACCTGTACAGCGATCAAAGTCTGCCATAAAAAGTTTGTTCATTTCACCCTTGCCCTGCACAGATGCAAATTTGGTTCCATCCTTACTAAAAGCATACTGCCCCGTTAGGTCATAACTTGGGTATTTAGGTTCTGCAAACTCCTGTATAAAAGGGCCTTCTATAGTATCAGCTTTAACTAAAAACCGGTAGATTCTGTTGGTATCATACTCACCCTGTTTCAGCAGCCACCAGTCTACACCATTGCTATGCCTGCAGGCCTGCATCAGAGTTTTATGGATGGCCACACCCTGCAAAAGCATTTTGTTTTTGACAATTACTTTGCCCAGCCCTCCATTCAGATTCATATCCACTACATTGTATTGCAATCGGTCAAAAGGCACAGCCCCCCCCGCACCATTATTGGTGAGGTAAAAATCAAAGGCACTATCTGAAAGAGTAGGAATAAAAACATAATATTGGCCGCCATTTCCTTTGGGTAGTACTATGGAAGACTGAGTATATCCTGAAGAGGGATAAAAGTAGTAATTGTAATATTCATTGTCAACCAAATGATCCCCATTATCCATTATTGCTCCGGTTGTATCGTGAATCAGCATACCGGTTGTCGAAAACAATAATTTACCAGTAGCACTGTCGCAAATATTACTATGTCCATCCGCATGATAAAAAGGGTAGGTAGGATTAAGGGAATCATACTTTACGTGTAACATGGGTCGTGATGTATCTGTAAAAACTGCCTCCACAGCTTGCGGTCCTGCAAATATCCACCGACTCGCCGCTTTATTTGTTTGGCAATAACTACTTACATTTACTAAGCAAAGCAATAAGATAATATGGTTTTTCATTATTTTTGAATGATCAGTTTACCTATCTTTTCAGTACATTTATCAAATGTGCATTCCGTGCTCGCAGAGTCTCCCGCTTCGGGGACTCTGCGACTTTATGAACGTAGTGCTCTTCTTCACATTTTGTCTGCATACATTCATTTTTATTATTTTATCCGTTTGTCAAAGTTAATATCTTTCATATTCATTACATGTACAATTGGATAAATAATATGACTACCTCCAAGATAAAAATTGGCCGAACTGTGTAAATAATCAATTGGATTTTTAGCCAAAGGCGGATGACATACACAGGGATTCATATGTATGTAATTCAGTTTTTGTTCAATAAAATCATCCGAATAACATTCCTTCCAATCAAATAAGGGCTCAAATGCTTCATGCAATTTTCCTCTCTGTCTATCAGTTTCGTTCTCAAAACCTGATAACTTTTCTAAAATATCATTTCTGTGATTTGCCTGTAGATTTTCAACAAAGTCATCAGTGATAAATCTTTTGCCATCGCCTAAAATTCTATTGATCCTTTTTTCGGTATAGCTGAAACTTAATATCACATGAACATGATTAGGCATGATAAGGTATGCATTTACAAAATGTCCGTCTGCCTTTAATTTATCAAAGAACTTGTCTATTTGCACAGACAAACAGGCTTATATACAAAATAATATCCATTTGTGATTTCAAACAGCGGTAACCAGCGTGCACAGGTAAATGTCATTGAAAAGATTCCACTACTGTAGGGTATTTTTTGCTTACAGCCATGAAATAAAAATAAATAAAATATTATTATTGGTTGCTGTTGAATAAGATTATGATTGCGACCTCTAAGTCGCAGAGTCCCCGAAGCGGGAGACTCTGTGAGCACTGAAGACAATCATTTTCTAAAGCAAAATGCCTCTTTCATCAGCTATTTTACGCAAGCTGAGCAAGCCATACCTCATTCTTCCCAATGCGGTATTGACACTTACATCTGTGAGATGGGCTATTTCTTTAAAAGAAAGATTTCCATACATACGCAATACCACCACTTCTCTTTGCTCATAGGGTATTAAATCGAGCATTTGTCGCACGCGGCTATGGGTTTGTTTTTGAATGGTTTTATCTTCTATGTTTTTTTCTTTTAAATCGAGCAAGCTAAAAATATCGCTGCCATCAGGCAATACCACTTTGGGTATACGCTTTATCATTCTGATATAATCAATGGCTTGATTGCGTGCAATACGCATAGCCCAGGGTAAAAACCGACCATCTTCCTGGTATTTTTTCTCTCTAATGCAATGAATGATTTTGATACAGGTATCCTGAAAAATATCTTCTGCAAGGTATTTGTCTTTTATAAGCAAGTATATAGCAGTGTAGAATTTACCTTTATATCTGTTGAGTAACTCTGCGGTGGCTTTCACATCATTTTTTTGAATGAGTGTAAATAAGCCTTCATCTGTTTGATTTTTTAAACTTAGCATATCTTCTAGTGTTGTTTTATTGATGAATCAATTAAATATTAAAAACAATAATGTAGAAGTGCTTGCTATAGGCGTTTGCTGTTTTGTTTAAAATGTTGTTAAGTTATACTAAGTTTATTTTTTTATCGTTCTTAGGTATCGCATTACTTATGTAATTTCTTTTTTATGAAAATGTGTTTATTTTCATTAACGAAGGTATGTTAAATTTATTGTATAAAACTTCACATTTTTTTACACTAAAAAAAATACAATAAGTAATGTTTGTAAAGTTATTCCAGAATGGATAGAAATTTGTTACGGTAAAAATAGGGAATTAATTTCGAATTATCAAAAATTCAAAGGGTCTAAAATCATTTGTATTGATTTTTTTTGATAATGAATGAGAAGGCTTATTGATTCTTTTGGTATAAAGATTGACCAATTCTGCCGAATCCTCTGCTTTTTGTACCACTTTTACTTCATCTAATATATAGAGAATTTTCTTCGCTGTATTGGAAGATTGTTCGAGTGGTGATTTTAAATTTTTCTTATTAAATAATATTTCACTATTGCTATGTCCCATCTGATTCGTTTTATTTTCCTGACTAACAATGACAAACATTGTGCCAAATTTTAAATATTACCGATGTGGGATAAAAAATAGTTCATAACTAGTTTCATATGATAGGGTTAAACATTGTGCCAATCAGTATTTACCACATAAAGATTGATTTAAGATTGGCCTATTTTATTAATCACTTTGGTGCAAATCAAAATATCTTTTGACTTTGACAAATATCCCCCATGAAGCATTTATTGATGTGTAAAAGGCAAAAAAACTAAAATTGGTAGGCTAGTTCAACAAACAAACTTCTTGCAGGAAATAATTGCATGCCGTTATTGCTCGCATGTGGGCTACTTGTAGAAGATGCCGCACCATTTAAAGCTGTATTTTGTAAATTGAAAAGATTTTTAACCCCAACCTGACATTGAAGGGTGTTTTTCATCATACTTTTCTGCAATGAAACGTTGGCAATATGGATAGGGTTTGTATACAGAAATTGATTGTCAACGGTTACAACAGGTTGTTTACTATTGTATTTATAATTAAAATGGATGCTTGTTTGGTATTTTTTTATCGTAAGAGATAGATTGTTGGTCAACTCCAGAATAGAATGCTTCGGAAAAATCAATGATTTTTCAACAAATGTATATCCAATACCTGCTTGAAAAGAGCAAAAACTATTTTTCCATTTTACCTGGGTATTGAGCATCCAGTTATTGTAAGACGAAATGTTGCTGTATTTACGTAGCACGCCATGATTATTAAACACCGCCAATGAAATCAGGTTTTTGATTTCATTGTGGAAGGCATTCATCGACAAGGTTAAGGTAGCATTGGGTAATTTTTGCTGATTTTCGATCCCAATTTCATAATGATCGCCAATTTCAGGTTTCAAATCAGGATTTCCGATGATGGTATGGTTTTGATCAATAAATTGTAAATACAATTCTTTCATGGTTGGGGTTCTAAAACCTCGAGCATAAGAAGCCCTTAATTGTGTAGCCGTATTTAAATCAAATTTTGTATGAAATGCGGGTGTGAATGCAGTTTGGTATTTACTATTGTATATCAATCTGAAAGAGGGTTGTACATTTATTTTTTTGTATCGGTACAAGGAAGAAAAAAACAAGCCCGTTTCAGAAATATGTTGTTGCTCATTCGCCAGTTTGAAACTTTTACCTAATTCATATCCATACTCATATCCAGCAAGTAAATCCAAATTTTTAAATCGATTGGAGGTGATAGTCCCCCTGAGGTTTACATTATCAACTATTGTAGTGTCTTGATCGCCAATGCTTTCAGTTTCAACCTGACTAAGGGAAACCAAGTCTTTTTTAAACCTATTTTTTGTACGATAGTAGTTGGTATAACTTTGTAATAAATTGATTTTTTCATGTGTATTGAGGTTTACTTCTGCCCCAATAGATTGAATATTGCGTTGTGTTCGATAATATTCATCAAAGGCATACCCTTCATAAGAGTTAATGATAGGGGTACCTTTATTGGTAATTTTTTCGTTGAGGTAAGCACCATAATAGTTGAGCTTTCCTCGTTTGAAAGTATAGATGTATTGCAGGTCGGCCAAATATTGTGTTTTAGGTTTCCACAATTGAAAACGGTCTTCGCTGTTTTTGGGTGTCCATCCTCTAAAGAAATTTCGGGCCATCGAAACCTGTAAAGAATGATTGGCATTACTTGTATTGAGGTTGCCACTCATATTGTATCGACCTACACTTTCGGTAAACGCTTTGATACCGCCGCTTAATACTTTACTTGATTGGTTTGAAATAACATTGATTACCCCGCCTAAAGCGTTGCTACCATAAATAACGCTCATGGGTCCTTGTATCATTTCGATTCGCTTTACATTGCTCATATTGATTTGACCTAAATCAATATTTCCGTTTTCGCGTCCGGTAACGGGTATTCCATTCAATAATATTTTTACATTTTGTCCACCGATGCCTCCAATACTTAAAGATGACCCTAAAATATTATCATTTGAAACAAAATTATTCATTTCATAATTCAATACATCATTGAGTGAAACTGCGGCACGTTGCGTAATTTGAGCAGATGAAATGGTGTTTACCTTGTAAATGGATTGTGTAGCCAATACGGGTGTATTTTGTCCTGTAATTACCACATCTTGTATGTTGACTACTTTTTTTGTCAGGCTTAACATATAAACGTCATGGTCCCCATTTTTACGCACACTTTTTTCTGTAATATTCACTTTGCGTGTTTCATACCCCATCGCAGTGCAGGTGATTTGAAAAGGATAAGTGATTGCTTTTAATTCAAGGTATCCATCATTGTTTGCTACGCTGTTGGCTGTTTGCTGATTTGATGTATATTTAACCGACGCAAAGACGATCTTTTCTTTGGTGTCTTTATCCTGCATATATATTATCAAATCAGTGGCTTGCATTTTACAAGCCACTAATAAGATACATATGATATGAAGTATTTTTTTTATCAAAAAGGGTATAAACTATTTTGCGATTAAGATTTGTTCATGTAGTTGAATATTCTCACCAAGTATATTCAGGATATAATTGCCATTGGCGATATTGGCAACAGGCCATGTAAATGCGTTGATTCCTTCTTGTATTTTTACCGCATATGTCATGATGATTTTGCCTGTAAAGTCGATCAATTGCATCGTTGCCATGCCTGATGATTTAGTGTCGAGGAGTATATTGATATTGTTTTGTGCAGGATTAGGGTATACACTGTATTGATTTACTATTGAATACAGGTCATTTACTTTTGTTGGGTTCACCATTCTTTTTCTGAAATAGATATTTCCTGTGCCACTGCCACTATAACCTGTAAATTGTAATTGATAAATTTTATTGCTTTTATCTTTTATAAAATACGATAATGAATCAGGCACTACCCAAGGTCCGCCTGGAGGTGTAAATGATTTCCAATCATAGCCAATAGCAGAAATGGTATTATTCCATGGCGTGGTATACGTACCATAATTATTGCAAGCAGTATCAACATGTATCATTGCTGCTTTACCAAAGGAAATACCTCTATTACCCAATACTCCAATTACAGAATAAGGTTGTACGGGACCACCTTGGGCAACCAATGAGTTATATCTTGTAAAAAAGATATCCCATGTAGCATTGTCAGGCTCACGTAATGAATCAGCACCATTGGCCAAATTGATATAAGCGAAATTTGAATTAGCATATTTGGTACCTTTAGCCAATGTATAGCTATTGTTTGTGTTTGCAACTATATCACCAACGGTATAGCTATAAGTCATGGTAGTAGATTGTAGGGAATCAATGAATACTTTATAAAAAACATTATTCGCTTTTACAATAAAAATACTATCGCCGTATAAGTTATGGGTCACTTGATTATAAGTACCCCAACCAAAATTAAAAGGGTTTGCACTTGGGATATCGTTTAAAGCCCCTTGTGACCATTTTTGGTCTAAATTAAAACAAGGTGTAGCAGTTAAGGTATCATTCAGCGTGATACTTCCCCATTGCGATTTGTCTTTATGAACGTTATAAACTTTTACAAAAGCATTACCAGCATTGTGATTTGCCCAAATCGCTGAACTGTCGCCTGCAAACATGCTAAAAGCCAAATGCCAGTTCATATTATTTTCAGATTTTACAGTGCCATTGGCCATACTGTAAAATACATCATTACCACTTCCGGTGGCCATTGACACCGAATCGTTTACCCATGCATTTTGTGCATTTACACTCAAACTCATTCCTATTAAAGAAAGTATTGATAAAAATTTACGTTTCATAATTATTATTTTCATTTAGGTGGCAAAGGTACTTTTCAAAGCCCTAAATTGGCTAAAATCAATAAATTATGACATTACTATGACAAATAAAAAAAGGGTTCAAATTAAGGAGGTAAAGGACCTGAATAAGTGCCACAATAAGGGCTAAAAAAACAAGGTTTATGAAAATTTATTTGTATGGGTTGGTTTGATTTTTGATTCAGTTTCAACACATAATCGGCGTTACTATATTTTTCATACAAACATGCAGCATCCCACACCACAAAAGGGGTATTATTAGGTACTTTAAAGGGTTTTGCTTTCCAGTCTTCAATAAAACAATAGGTAAGCCCACTTTTAAGTTTTACTGTAAAAGCACCATTTTTATCAGTCATTACTTTTTTATAAAATGTATTTTGTCCTTTACGTGAGGGTTTGTTTCTAACCCCTATTTGTATAAACAATTCTTTATCAGCCAATGGTTTGGGGCTTTTTAATTGTTCAAGCATTTCTTCACTTGGCATGGCTCCTCCGCAGTAATCAGCGGTTTGGGTTACCATTCCATGTACCAAAACCCATTTTGTTTTCGTTTTTTTAGTGGCTGACACGTTCATGAAAGCTAAAAGCCATAGTAAGCAGAGGGTTCCTATTTTCATATTGATTATTGTATAAAGTGTTTTTCAAGTAAATATTCTGCTATCTGCACGGCATTGGTAGCCGCACCTTTTCTTAAGTTGTCTGATACTATCCAGCAATTTAAGGTATTGGCTTGTGATTCATCTCTTCTGATTCGTCCTACAAATACATCATCTTTATCATGAGCATTTAAGGGCATGGGGTAGAGCAATTTTTCGATATCATCCATAACCACAATACCAGGTGAGTGTTGTAAAATCGATTTTACCTCAGCGAGGTCAAATGCATGGGCAAACTCAATATTGACACTTTCGCTATGACCACCCATCACAGGTAAACGCACACAAGTAGCAGTCAATTGAATATGATTGTCCTGCATTATTTTTTTGGTTTCATTGGTCATTTTCATTTCCTCTTTGGTATATCCGTTATCGGTAAATACATCAATCTGTGGAATGATATTGAGGTCGATTGTGTAAGGATATATTTTTTCGCCTTCAATATTATTTCTTTCATTCAGCAATTGATTCACGGCTTTCACCCCAGTGCCTGTGACTGACTGATAGGTAGAAACCACTACCCTTTTTATGGCATATTTTTCATGTAAAGGTTTTAGTACCATCACCAGTTGTATGGTGGAACAATTCGGGTTGGCAATAATATAATCATCTTGGGTAATCACCTCTCCATTCACTTCGGGTACGACCAGTTTTTTATCCTTATCCATACGCCAGGCCGACGAATTGTCAATTACCCTGATACCCGCTTCAGCAAATAAGGGTGCCAAGGCCAATGAAGTATTACCACCCGCTGAAAACAAGGCTACGGAAGGCTTAGCGGCTATTGCGTCCTGATAGGATACAACGGGATATTTTATGCCTTTAAATTCGATCTCTTTACCGATAGATTGTTGCGAAGCCACCGGAATTAATGCAGTGACCGGAAAATTTCTTTCGGCTAATACTTGCAACATTTTAGTACCTACTAACCCGGTTGCACCTACTACGCATACTTTCATTTCAAAGTTTTTTTAATTGATGATTTACCTGCAAACATACTAAAATCTTGCCTTGCTTTGTATTAAATACCCTTGCCTATTTTCAGGTAATAAGTGAACGATTTTATCACAAATCAATTTTCAATGATACGCATCGTTTCAGGATCGTCAGCCAAATTATTCATTTGTTTGAGTATCCATTGGTGTTTACGTACGATGATTGGTGCCGGATTTTTGATGGTAAAGAGTATAGGGTTTGGCAAAATGGCCGCTATCCAAGCCGCTTCACTTTTAGTGAGGTCTTTGGCATTTTTTTTAAAATAATGCTGGGCAGCCGCCTGAATGCCAAAAATACCTTTACCCATTTCAGCTACATTTAAATATGTTTCTAATATGCGTTTTTTGCCCCAGATAAGTTCAATCATAAAAGTATGGTAAACTTCTAAACCTTTACGAAACCAGTTTCTTCCATTCCATAAAAACACATTTTTTGCCACTTGCTGCGAAATGGTACTGGCACCTTTTACTTTTTTATGTTTTGGATCATTATTGTATTTGATGGCTTTTTTGATGGCGTCAATATCAAACCCGTTATGGTCGGGAAACAGTTGGTCTTCGGAACAGATAACAGCAAGCTTGATATGTGGGCCCATGTCGGGATACTTGATCGATGAATGGTGCAAGCCATACCCTTTGAGTAATGAACCAATCATTACTGTAGTAACAGGTGGATGAATCCATTTGCAAACAACGATATAACATACGTTTGCAAGAAACAATATCAAGAAGAAGCGTCGTAGTTTTTTCCAGAAAGAAACACTTGATTTTTTTTTCGCCATTGGCGTAAAAGTAAAAATAATCTTGAAATTAACCTTAGTTCTTTTATAAAGCAATCACAATCCTCGCAGTTTGTAAAAGGGCTCTTTCCAATTTTTAATTACCTTTGCCCCCTTAATAAATAAGAAAACTATGTATAGATCGCATACTTGTGGTGAATTAAATGTAAAGCATGTTGGACAATCCGTAACATTGGCAGGTTGGGTAAAAACCATTCGAAAATTTGGGAGTATCACCTTTGTTGATTTGCGAGATCGGTATGGCATCACCCAATTATATTTTAATGAAGCCAATACAATGGCCTTAGAAGGCAGTGCGATTGGTCGTGAGTTTGTGATACAAGTAGAAGGTCAGGTGATTGAAAGAAGCAATAAAAATGCACATATCCCTACTGGTGATATTGAAATTGAGGTGAACAAATACACTATTTTAAATGCATCTTTAACCCCTCCATTTACGATTGAAGACGCTACAGATGGGGGCGATGAATTGAGGATGAAATATCGTTTCTTAGACTTACGTCGCGATTCTGTAAAAAAGAATTTAACCCTCCGTTATCAGATAGGCCGAGCTGCGCGTCGTTTTTTAGATGATCAATTGTTTATAGAAGTAGAAACCCCTATGTTGATTAAATCAACCCCTGAAGGTGCGCGAGATTTTGTGGTTCCAAGTCGTATGCATGAAAATCAATTTTATGCCTTACCACAAAGTCCACAATTATTTAAACAACTGTTGATGGTAGCTGGCTATGACAAATATTATCAAATAGTAAAATGCTTTCGTGATGAAGATTTGCGTGCTGACCGTCAACCTGAGTTCACACAAATTGATTGTGAAATGAGTTTTGTAAACCAGGAAGATATTTTAAACACCTTTGAAGCCATGACCAAGTATATTTTCAAAGATGTAAAGGGCATTGAATTTGAAGATGATTTTCCACGTATGACCTATGATGAGGCGATGAGAGATTATGGAAATGACAAACCTGATATTCGTTTTGAGATGAAACTCTATGAACTAAATGATGAAGTAAAAGGACATGGATTCCCCTTATTTGATGATGCTGAAATGGTGATAGGGATTGCTGCAAACGGCTGTAGTGAATATACACGCAAGCAAACCGACGAATTAACAGAGTGGGTAAAAAGGCCACAAATAGGCATGAAAGGATTGGTTACGATTAAATGGAATATGGATGGCACTTTTAAAAGTTCGGTAGATAAATTTTATAATGAAGCTCAGTTAAATACAATAGCTCTTGCATGTCAAGCACAAAAGGGTGATTTAGTCTTGATATTGGCTGGTGAAAAAAACCTTACACGAAAAGCCATCAGCGAATTGCGTCTTGAGATGGGAGGTCGACTTGGACTTCGTACACCAGAAGTTTTCAAACCCCTTTGGGTGATTGACTTTCCCTTGTTTGATTACGATGCTGAAGAAGACAGGTATATTGCCATGCATCATCCGTTTACAGCCCCGAAGCCAGAGCAGCTTGAATGGATGAACGACAGATCAAAGTATGGCGATATTAAAGCAAATGCCTATGACCTGGTGTTGAACGGCACCGAAATTGGGGGAGGCTCGATTCGCATTTTTAATAAATCTATTCAAGAACGAATGTTTGATGCGTTAGGATTTACCCAAGAAGAAGCCAATGAAAAATTTGGATTTCTATTGAGTGCGTTTGAGTATGGCACACCGCCTCATGGTGGTATCGCTTTAGGATTTGATCGTTTATGCGCGTTAATAGGTGGCTCTGAATCGATACGTGATTATATTGCTTTTCCTAAAAACAATGCAGGTAGAGATGTGATGCTTGATGCACCAGGTATGATTGATGATAAGCAACGAAAAGAATTGGGATTGTAATTTTATATATTAAAATTACATCATATAAAAATAAAACCAATTTGAAATCAAATCCACTTTTAAGTAGACTATAAATATTGGTACAATATCTACACGTTTAATTTTATCATATTTTTCAAGGACTATCCTTCATGGGTCGGTGATATTACAAAGCACTTTTCGATAAATTGCAATTGAATAATAACAACCAAGAATTTTAAAATACAAAATATCCATATCCTATTAGAATGATCATTTGCTACAATCCTTGGCTATTGGGCATATTCATAAATCTATTTACTTCGTCTTTCCATTCTTTTGCATATTTATTCAAATAACTTTCATGACCTGCATCTGGAAAAATAATCTTCTTTTTCTCTCCTTGCAGGTTGTTGAAAATAGCCTCTATTTCCTGTAAAGAAACCCGTTCATCTTTGCCACCATTCATCAACAATACCGGCACTTTTACCTTGCTCGCATAGTCAATAGGATTATGATCAAAAGCCCAAAATCCATTGATGACACCACCATAAAAAACCAGTAAAGCTGCCATCGGAAATGAAGGTACTTTCATAGCTTCAAATCGGTTGCAAACCGTTTGGTACATACTTCCAAACGGACATTCCAGTATTAAACCATTGGCAGAAAGTGCATAGTCATTCATACATTTTAAAATAGCAGCAGCGCCCATCGAACTTCCCATTAAAAATATTTTTTCGCCAGGATATTTTTTTTGTACAAAATCAACTGTCGCTTTTACATCATCACCTTCGGCAAAACCTATGGTCGTTGTATTTCCTTTGCTGCCACCACTTCCTCTAAAATCTATCATCAGCACTCGATAGCCCATATTGTGAAAAGCATACGCTTTGTCTAACATACCCGATTTTTTATTTCCGTATCCATGAAAAATCAACACATTGCCTTTTGCCTTTTCAACAGGTAATTCCCAACATTCAAGTTCATCATTTTTTATTCTAAACGTTACATACTTAATGCTAGGAAAAATAGTATTTACAGGTCGTGGTAAACTCACACCGAATACCAGGGCTGAAATTTTATCTACAACACCCAATTTTTCCGGATTTTGAGTAAGTGTATTTTTTTCGCTGCCAAAATGTGTAAATTTATAAGCATGAAAAGCTGCCATGATATTTAATAACAAAAACATTAGCAGAAGCAATCGGACTATTCTCTTTTTCATTGTTGTTCAAAAATATTTTATCCAAACCTTTTATGGATAAAAAAAGACTTATAGTTTTCATAAAAAAAGAATGCACAATCATAATTTATGATTGTGCATTCAAAAAAAACGAATGACCGCTATTGTTTAATAAAAGTAGTAGCCATTATTTTTTCATTGTTAAACACACGCAACATATAGGTCCCATTGGTCAAGGAGTGAATATCTAATTGATGAGATAAATCATCCGTCTTTTTTGACATGATTTTTTTACCTTCCATTGAATATATTTCTATGGTGGTGGTTTGTGTATTGTCTGATAATAAAATATTGAGTGTCGTCATACATGGGTTTGGATAAAATGATATTTCGGTAGTGGGGGTCTTCATTATTTTTTCAACATTTGAATAGCTATATTTTCCGTCAAGATCAAATTGCTTGATACGATAATATTGTTGACCATTCAATACGTCGTTGTCAATAGCTTCATAATGTGTTTCACTTTGTGAATGACCCTTTGCTTTCATCGTGTTAATACTTGTCCAGTGAATCGCATCCACACTTTTTTCAATTTCAAAATGAGAAGCATTCGCTTCTGATAATGTAATCCATTGTAAGCTTACCTGATGATTGGCTTGTAACTGAGCAGTAAATGATTTGTATATGATTGGAAGCGGCACATTTGATTCTAGCGCACCCATCCAAAATTGGGTACGGGCATTTTGAAAAATATCTGTATTCACACCTACGATGGCTGCAGCAGGCATAGAGGCATTGGGATAATAGTCAACAATTTGAGTACCCCCGGCCAAACTAAACAAGGGATTTAATTCTATACTATTCGCATCTTGTGTAGTGGATGTTTGCCATTGAGCTAAGGTTGTTTGATCAGTACCCAGAAATTTGCCTAAGGCCCCACCATTGAGGGTGTTTGGTGCATAGTAATTATTATAGTCGATTGAATTTGGGTTAAAGGTGCTTAAGGTAATGAATGCGAAATGACGGAGTTGCATTCCAGTGGTATTTGCTTTATTGTTGTAAAAAATATTATTTTTATAAACCCCCGATGGTAAATTATTTGCTTTTCGATAAGCTGCAGATTCAAAGTCAGAAGTAGCACCATCTATATAAATGGTATTATGATATAAGTCTACAGAATTAGAACCAGCTGTTTGATACTGATGTATGCCATAAGCTCTTCTGCTAGTAGTACCTAATGTTATGACATTGTTTATAATGATGCTGTGACCATTATGAATGGCAATGCCTTCAATCATACTAAGCGAACCTGTAGCATTTGTAATAAGTGAATAGATAAAGTTATTTTCAATTTTAAACTTATCAAACACACCCGCAAAAACATTCATTGATATTCCTTTTACCAATACATTGGCTGCAGATGTATTGGTGGCTTCCAGGTTGAATATTTTATTGCCTTTGATTTCCTGAAAGAGTGTAGCATTCAATGCAGCATTATAAATACCTGTCACAGGGCCTACGATCGAACCAATAGAAGCACTATTACACGATAAGTTTTTAATGGTATTATTCACTATTCTTGCGTTTACATTAAAAGTGTTGTGAATACCGCATACCCCACCTTCATTTGCATTGTCGGTTTTAGTACAATTATTATACAAGTTGCTAATGATGTTTGCATTTACCAATACAGAGTCAGCATTGGTTAAATAAATACCTTTCAAAGCCTGCCAACTTTCGCCGATGCTATTTGTTTGTATACTTGCAGGTGTCACTTCGCTCCCAATTAAATTATTTTCGATCATAACATATCCACCACTTCCCGACTTTTGGATACCTGTAAAATTGGTATAATAAATAGGGCTTGTATTTGTGCAGGTAATAGACCCAATATTATTGTGATGTATGTTTGGAAATGAATTACTTGAAATATAAATGCCGAAATTTTCGGTGCTGTTGGTTGAATTTTGCAAACTAATAGAACCATTACCAGTTGGCGCCCCTATGGTATTGTGGTGTATATTGCCATAACCCGAAAAGTGATAGATGCCATAAAAAGCACTTACATCTTGTTTATTATTGACGATTGATATATTTGAAATGGTATTGTTTGACATTTCATAGGGTAGACTACCACCCTGCGCAAAAATACCGATAAATGAAATTTTATCATTGGCATTCACCGAAGTGATGGTCAAAGGGGCTCCACCACATTGCGGTGCTGAACCGCCTATATAATTATCGATGATATGATTTGGAAGAAAGGCAGGGTTGACGGGGCCTTGTGAGTAAATGGCACAAGTATTGATACTTTGAATTGGTTGAAAATTAGCCGTTTGATAGAAACTATTTCCTTTGACAACATTATTAAAACAGCCATTAATCATTCGGATACCAGCCGAATTCCCATTGAGGGGAACGGTATATTGAAACATAAAATTGATAAAATGATTGTTCTCTATGGTATCAGCATTTTCGTTGACTAACATAATCACCAATTGTAATCCACCGACTGGATTATTATATGATAAATTATTTTCACTTATTTTATTGCGACTATTAGCATTGGATGTATCTACATTGCCTGAAAATTTTATTGCGCCATGTGAACCATTCGGTGAGCTTACGTTTACATTGCAATATTTCACCTGATTAAATCGTGCACCGTTTTGAAAAATAATAGTACTCCCAGGATTGGCATTATTAAAACTCAATGTCAAATCAGCGCTAGTACCAACTCTATTTACTCTACCGTCAATCACAACATTGTCAGCACCATTTAAGGCGATGAGTCCCCCTGTGTTTGAAACATTCGAAATGGTATAACCAGCTCCGATAGGATAAATGACAACATTGTTATAACTCGCAAAACCTGAACCAGAGGCATTCAAAGTAGCCAATTGTGTTTCGGTAATACTACTTGTAATTTGCAATTCAATATTACCAGTCAAGGTGCCATTATTGATATCATCAAAAGCCGCTTTGAGGGTGGTATAAGTTTGCCCGGCCCCAACCATTGTTTGTGCATAAGTATGTAAATTCATCACAGCAAAACATATTAATGTCATTATTTTTTTCATATATATTTTTTTCATTTTTCAAAAGTATCCTGCCTTGAGCTGTCAAATGCGTAACAAATAGTGAATCAAGGGTTTGGGTTAGTGTATGTAGTAAAAAAAGGTAGTGTAATAACCCATCGCCATCTCCATTTCTATTTGAATAGAAGAGCAATGATTCCAGGTTTGTTGTTTTAAACCGATCGTATTGTTTATCAAACAATCACTTCGAATTCAATAGCAAAAAACGTGGTATAACAAAAACAAATCCACATTCTTGAATTTTAATCAAAACATTTTATCTTTATGTCTGCCAAACTACTTGACATTAAAACACAAACGTCATTGAAAAGAAACAGACTCATATAAAGAACCTTTACCAACTTAAAACCAAATAAAACTATATATGACTACAAACATTTTCAGACCTATTAAATTCGGCAAAGAAGTATTTCATGCCAAACATT
Source organism: Bacteroidota bacterium (assembly GCA_016711825.1). Classification (GTDB taxonomy): domain Bacteria; phylum Bacteroidota; class Bacteroidia; order Chitinophagales; family Chitinophagaceae; genus OLB11. The sequence continues at coordinate 298,168 of JADJSG010000006.1, forward strand.
ACGACGAAGATTCATTTGTGATGGATTGGACCGTTGAAACGGGCGGAAAAGTACCCCCACATGTGCATCATCATATGGATGAACATTTTAACATCACACAAGGCGAATTTATTTTTGATGTGAATGGCGAAAAGATAAGCAAAAAAAAAGGCGAAACATTTTTTATACCAAAAGGAACAATCCATTCCGTCGCGAACGCAGTTAAAGGAATATCTGCAATAACAGTTACCTATTCACCATGTGCCGACACCCATCGAATGTTTCAGATTTTGGCTGATTTAGACGAACAAAAGCCGGGAAGTATGTTGAATATGATGAAATACTTTTATTTAGTGCCACGGCTTGGACTTAAAGAGTTTTCGACCATTCATCCAGCATTCCTGATGAATATGGTTACAGGTATTGTTAACCTGATAGGTAAACTTTCGGGATGGAACCGATTGGTAGATAAATATAAATGATCAAAAGTATTCACAAGTAACAGACATATACCACTTTCTTTAGTAAAGGAAAAACTAATCAAGTACGTATTTAAATTACTTAAAAATATTGCTATCCAATCATCACAAAAAACAATACACATTAACAGCATCATTCTTTATGTTTGAAAAACGATCTATTGCTGATGTTTTAAAATGGTTATAAAAAAAATCCCAAACCCCTCTATTCAAAAAAAAATCTATAAAAGCCGTCAAATCATTAGTGTTGCACGTATACAACCAATAGTTGTGGTAAAACAACTGAATGTAAACTGTTTACAACAATGAGTAGCGGTTTACATTTGCAACATAGGGATCAATGAAAATAACTTTGTGGTATCATTAAAAAAATAAAAACACCATGTTACAATCAACAACAATTGGCAATAAAATTGCAAACGCAAGAAAAAAATTAAATCTGTCGCAAGCCACACTTGCCCAACAAGTATCAATCAGTCCACAAGCAGTAGGCAAGTGGGAACGTGGAGAGTCGATGCCAGACATCACAACACTAAATCGATTAGCAATCATTTTGGGGGTTGATTTAAATTACTTTTCAGACAGTTTTACCCATGAACCCCTTATATTGACTGACAATGTGAAAGACGACAAGCTGGCATTTGAGAATATAAATTCTATTCAAAAAAAACGATTTGACTGGCAATGGGATATGTCACGAGGAAATTGGCTAGATGCTGATTTTTCAGGTTTAAAAGATTTAAAAGAACCCTTCAGTGCATCGAATATTAAAAATTGTCAATTTATAAAATCCGATTTATCAGGGATTCATTTAAAGGGAAATGATATCGCAAATTGTGACTTTTCAAATGCGGATATGAGAAACTGTAAAATACAATCATCAGAAATAACCAAGAGCCAATTTAACGAAAGTATACTCATTGATACATTAGTGAGTGAAAGCGAAATTAAGCATTGCAATTTTAGCCATGCCAATTTTTCAGGTGCTGAATTTAAAAATAGTGAATTTCAGCATAATCTGATTCAATTTGCCATTTGGAAACACACTTCATTCAAAAATATGGGTTTATCAAATATCGTATTTGAGGGGAATATTGAAAACTGTTCCTTTGAAAATTGTTCCTTTAAAAATGTAAAATTTGAAAATGCAAATATCTTCAATACATTCTTCAAACAGAATAGGAGATTAAATCGTGTGGAGTTTATTCACTGCAAAGCAGATAAATTGACTTATGCCTTTTTGAAAAACAACGGTGCAAACACAGCGGGCATTACGATCATTGAATCATCTTCAGGGCTTGCTCATGAAATCCAGAAGAATGGAATACCATCCATTTGAGACCACAGTTTCAATCAATGAAAAATTAATACATTAAAACTGATGTAAATCAGTTCGAACGACTTGTACCCTATAAATGGGGAATAGCTACTCTGTAATACAGCAACTGCTTTGTAACAGACAATTCTCGAAATTGAAATACAGCTCTGATAGACAACGCAGATAATCAATACTACATCGGTATTCATTCCCTGGGTCCTGCATCTTTATTATTGCTGAGTAAATGAGCAAGCACACTTTAAAATACCGGATATTCACTTTTGTACTAAAAAAAATACTCCCGCTATGACACCACCAATATATACTGTATTTAGTCAATAGCATTACTTACCCAAAAAGGTATTTCACATATTGCTTTGTATTCCTTACCATGAAAATGTGATATTTGTATTTGTAAAAATGAATACTTACATTTAATACCCATTAAATTTAAATAGAAAGTTTAATAAATATCGGTAGAATGCCTACATACATTGAATTGCAGCCAAAACTCACTAAACTATATATATTGTATTGTAGGAATATGTTATTGAAAAGTATTATTACGATATACCTGTTAATAGCCTTTGCTTTTGCGATGGATGCAAGCGCGTCGTATGCAATTCACCTCACTAAAAAAGATGGCTTACCTTCAAATATTGTGTATAATATATTGCAAGACCAAAGAGGATTTATCTGGATAGCGTCTGACAATGGCCTTTGTAGGTATGATGGGGTGCATTATAAAAGTTATACCACCAACCCAATGAGTAGTAAAGCGGGTAGTTATATCAAAGAAGACCTAAAAGGAAGAATTTGGTATGCCAATTTTGATGGAGATATCTTTTATATTGAAAATGATTCCATGAAATTATTTGGTAGTAAGCACAATATCAATACCCCATTTGGTATTATTCAACAAAGCATTTGGACGTTGCAAAATAATCGTTTGATATCGTATGATATAGAAACAGGTAAAGAAAACACCGTATTGCCTGTTACACCTGCCAAAGCTTTGCATCAAACAAACGATTTGATAGAACTGATTGACATTGAGGGAAAAGAAATTCATTTTTATAATAATACAGGTAAGTTGGTAAAACATTTTTTTGTTGATCACAAACAAATATTCATGTCATTTATTTATCATGACGAATATTATTTTATAACCCTGCATGGATCCGACCTATCTATTGAGAAAGAAGATATACAAGGACTAAAAACCTTACATACATTTAAAAACAAAGGCCAAATCAATGGCGCAGGTATCAATCAAAATGTATGTTGGATTGCTACCAAATCAGGGATTATTTATTATGATTTGATAAATAGCCAATCAACATTCATGCTGGAAGACGAAACCATCTCACACACCATAAACGACAATATGGGCAATAAATGGATTACTACCATGAACGGAATTTATATCTTTCCAAAACAGTATAAACAAATAGCCCATCCCCTACCCTCATCTTCCTGTAGGTTGTTAAATTTCGAAAACACATTATACCTTTTTGACAATAATGGCGAGGTGCATGTGTTTGACCCTAAACAAAATAAATTGCAAACTGTTTATAAAGAACCAAATAAAAAAAGCATTTATCAACTTTATATCAGGAGCCAAACAACTCCTTTTTTTGATTTTACCAAAACCAATAAAAATGAATTTTTTAAAACATTTCATTTCAATAATCAACAAGGAATAGTGTTTAATCCCGGGTTTAAAGATTATGTATTGATAGACGATAAATATGCAGCCATTGCAACTACAGGCAATTGCGAACTAATACAAAATGCCAGCAATAATTTAAACAATCCGTGGGACTCTATCGTAAAAGCCTTTCAATACATCAATCAAGAAAATGAGCATATTCATTATGTAAGTATTTTTTATAAAGATATAAGGGCCAAATCAGTTGCCTTTGACGAGCAGCAAAAACTGATTTATTTTGCAACAAACATTGGCGTAAAAACATTATCACCAAATGGCATAGGCGAAATACGATTTAACGGACAGCCCTTATTTGCAGATAATATCATACACGACAAAAACCAAACCCTCTTTTTACAAAATAATGGCGAATTAATATTAAAAACAAATCAACAAGAGCCCATTAAATTAATCCATTTAAGTGTTTTGTTTCCCATACTACAAATTAAAAAATTGAACAAGCATTTAATTTTATGGAATGAACAACATGTATACCAGCTACCCTTATCGAAATTGTCAAGCAATACAAACATCAATGATTTTAAATTGTTGAATATTCACATCAATACCACAGAAATCAACGATGTGGAATGGCTTGATCGTTTATTATATTTTTCAACCCCGCAACAATTGATCACATTACCTTGGAATAGTATACAAACCCTTGATGAAATACCCCCATTTTATATTAATGAAATTACAACACCACATCGGCAGTTTGTAAATAAAAACAACTTACTTCTTCAGCCTAACGAAAATGATATCAGTATTTCGTTTTCGATATTATCGTATTTACAAGAACCAATAGATATTAGCTATCAATTAAATACGGATGTTTGGAAAAAAATAGGTCCATATCAACGAAAGCTTGAATTTGCATCCCTTTCAGCGGGTGATTATTTAGTCACTTTTAAAATAAATAATGTCATTCAAAAAGCTCGTGTGTCATTTACCCTATTAGCGCCATGGTATATGAAACCATGGTTTTTAGTGGCTTGTTTACTTGCTGGAATGGTGGGTATATATATTTATTTTAAAAAACGTATGTCGAGACAGCAAAATGAAAATACTTTATTGCTTGAAAAAACAAAACTTGAAAAAGACCTCAGACAATCGATGTTGAGTAGTATCAAATCGCAAATGAATCCCCATTTTTTATTTAACGCACTCAATACAATTCAATCCTATATCATAACAGAAGATAAAATAAATGCTTCAAATTATTTATCTAAATTTTCAAAATTGACCAGAAAAATATTGGATATGAGCGATAAAGAAACGATTACATTGCAAGAAGAAATAGATGCTTTATTGCTTTATATTGAACTGGAAAAAATGCGCTTTCAAGAATTAAATTATACCATTGAAATAGATAAAAACATCAATACCAATCAACTATTTATACCATCAATGATTATACAACCTTATGTAGAAAATGCCATTAAACATGGATTACTACATAAACCAAATGACAAACAATTATTTATACATATAAGTGCTGATTTTCATTATCTTAAAATTAAGATTGAAGACAATGGCATAGGACGTGCAATGAGTAAAAGCATCAACAATCATAAAAATGAAACCCATCGTTCTTTTGCATCCCATGCCAATATGAAAAGAGTGGAATTATTAAATATTGAAAAAAATGACATTGGCATTGAATATGTCGACAAAACCAATGACCATGGAGAAGCTATTGGTACCATTATTAATATTAAAATACCTATAAAACAACACAGATGATAAAAGCCATTATAATTGACGATGAAGTACAAGCACGAAAATTACTCCATGCATTCATACAATCGCATTGTCCACAAATAAGCATTGTTGATGAGTGCCCAAGCTTACCTATCGGTGTAAAATCGATTCGCAAACTGAAACCAGATTTGATATTTTTAGATATTGAAATGCCCGGTCATAGTGGACTTGAACTCTTAGACTTTTTTGATGAAAAAGAAATTGATTTTGGTATTATTTTCACCACTGCCTACAATGAATATGCCATTAAAGCATTTAAACTTTCAGCTGTTGATTATTTATTAAAACCCATTTCAGGGGAAGATTTGGAACAAGCAGTCGAAAGATTTGAAAAAAGATTTATAGCCAATCCCAAAACACTTTCTCCTTCACCCATTGAAAATTCGGACAATAAAATTGCGATCCCCATTGGACAAAGTATTCGGTTTATAGATTTAGATGAAGTCGTATATCTAAAAGCAGAAAACACCTATACTGAAATTCATTTACAAGATAATACCAAACTATTGGTTAGCCGAACGTTGAAAAATTTTGAAGAAGTGTTAGCCAATAAAACTTCTTTCTATAGATGTCATAAATCATATATCATCAATAAAAACTATGTACTCGATTATGTAAAAAGCGATGGTGGCTATTTAATATTAAAACCGAAAACCGAAATTCCAATCAGTACCGATAAAGTAGAAGAATTTTTACAACAAGCCACCATTGTAAAACGTTCGTAGTTGCTCAATGCCTATTTGATAAAATAAAAGAATTTAGATCTGTTACCCAATTGAAATCTTCGAATGATATTTATTGAAAATTTCTCGTTATTTTCGTAGATTAAAATGCTTATGAAAACCTTGTTTCATTGTTTGTTATTTTTCTTTGTCTCTTTTGCTTCCATTGCTCAAGACCAAATAAGAACACCTAAACCAAAACCTGTAAAGAAAAAGAAACCCATTTACGAAACTGTTGATCAAGTGGTTAAGTTAAACATCCCCAGTTTGCTGATGCGAACCTTAGCGGTACAATATGAAAAAAAATTGAGCCCTTCCAAAACCATCGCTTTAGGTGTAATATACCGGCCTAATTTTCCTACCCCCATCATCAATATTTTATTGAAAGACACAAATTTTACAGCAAGTGCCGAAACGATGTATATGCTTAAATCATCAAAATATAATACCTTGATGATTACCCCTGAGTTTAGGTTTTATTTTAAAAAGAAAGCCCCAAGGGGTTTATATCTCGCACCTTTTCTTCGTTATAAAAAGGAAACTTTGACTGCCAATTTTAGATACCAAGAAAGTGCCCTTGGCAGTAATTTAAAAGTAGGAGAATACAAAAACAAATCAAATGCCATTGGTGCTGGTTTGTTGTTTGGCATCCAAATACTGACTAAAAAGAAAGTCACCATTGATTTTTGGTTTTTAGGTCCATGGGCTGGAATCAACTTTGTAAGCAATGAAAGTAAAATCAATACGAGCAACTTAAATGAGTTTGACAAAGCCTATATTGAATCATCTACAGAAAGTTATAATAATGCATTCGGATTTAGTAATAAGTACGAATGGAGTAGCAAAGGATTTAGCAATTCGGATACTAAATTTGGCATAGGTGTCAGAATGTTTGGTATTAATATAGGGTATAGTTTTTAAGTCGTTCTTTATACTACATATTCCAAAGTATTGTTGAAAATAACAGCATCATACTTACACATATTGAATGACAATTTTTAATTTATAAACGATTAATGATGTGTCTTTGGCAAAAAATAATCTACTCTAAAAAAGGTCATTATTGCATTTTTATACGCACGTAACATATGCAGCAACATAATCGAGGTTAAAAAAAAACCGTTCAGTAGATGAACGGTTTTTATATTTATAAATTGTTTAAATTAATCTTTAAAAAACTTCAACACATTGCTTTGATTTGTTGAAGAAGTAATTTTTAAAATATAATTTCCTTTTGCCAATGAAGCAATAGAAATGTATTGGTTTTGCTCAACAGATGGTGTGGCCACTAATTTTCCTTCTAAACTATAAACAGCTAACTGATAATTTGCAGCTTGCAAACCTTTGATATATATTTTATCTGAAGCTGGGTTAGGATAAATACTAAAAGGATTGTTTGATACATCATTGGTAGCAGCTACCACAGCAAATGGATTGATAATGTTGATTGAATACATGGCTACGTTTTTATTAATCGTTGCATTGATACAAATACTATCATTACATCCCGCTGGGTTTAATGCATTCATAAACAAACAAATAGTGTAATTGCCTGCTGTTGCATAGGTATGTGAAGGAAAAGGCGCTGTTGTAGAAGTGCCATCACCCCAAGTCCATGTATAAGAATAATTGATAGTGTCAATGCCTAAAAAATTAGCGCCCTGACAGGTATTGTTTCCTAAATAAGTGTGTAATGGGGCACCCAGACTAGTATCTGCGTAAACATTAAAACCAGCAGCACATTGGGCTTTGGCCGTGTGGTAACTCATAAAAGTGAGGGTGAACAAGCATAAAAGGGTAAAAATCGTTTTTTTCATAATGAATATATTTTTTTTATAAGGACGTAAATCTACCGAAATATGTTTGTTAACATATTATTTAAACTAAAAAAACTTTTATAATTAAATTAGTTTCCATAGTTTTGCCCCGTGAACGAACAATACCGAAAAGAAATCATCATTGCCGCTTTTGACCAATTCAGACAATATGGATTTAAAAGTGTGACCATGGATGATTTGGCAAAAAACATTGGTATTTCAAAAAAAACATTGTACGAACTATTTAAAGACAAAGATGAACTTGTACTTGAATCACTTATCTACATGTTGCACGACAATCAAACAAAAACAGAAGAAGCCTTCAAAAAATCAAACAATGCCATTGAACAAATCATAAAGATTTTGCAACTCATGGAAAATATGTTGCGAGGTATGAATATGGTTTGCTATATGGATATGCAAAAATATTATCCGGCAGCTTACAAACATTTATCAAAGCACAAACAAGATTTTTTATACCATTGCATATCTGAAAATTTAAAGCAGGGAATTAAAGAAGGATTATATCGGGATGATATCGATATTGAAATCATCACCCGTTTTAGAATGGAATCCGCCATGGTGGTGTTTCAAAACAATATTTTTCCCCAGGATAAATACGATATCATCAAGGTAAACAATCAAATCTTTGCAAATTATATCTATGGCATCGCATCCATAAAAGGACACAAACTCATTACTCAACATATCAATGAAATATATAAAAAATAATCCCATGAACTTAAAGTATATCCTTTTTTTTATACTCCTTTCCAATACCCTTTATGCCCAAAACAAAGAAGCATTGAGTTTGAGAGACTGTATTGAGTATGCAATGAAAAACCAACCTAAAATCAAAGGGTCTCTCTTAGACGAACAAATACAACTTGAAAAAAATAAAGAAGTGATAGGTATTGCACGTCCTCAAATTTCTGCAAGCGGTCAGTTTCAATATTTATTTGTGATTCCCAAACAACGTGCCGATGCAGGAGCCTTCGATTTTTCCTCTAGTTTAAGTTTTTTTAAAATAGATACCCCTGCTTATATTAATTACCAAAATCAACCCAAAGAAAAATACAGTGAATTGAAATTTGGCTTACCCCTGAACGCTTCATTAGGCATACAAGCCTCTCAATTACTTTTTGATGCAGGTGTTCTCATTGCATTGAAAGCACGAAAAAGTTTAGAAGAACTTGCCGTGTTAAATACCAAAAGAACTGAAGAAGATGTAAAGGTAGCTGTGTCAAAAGCCTATTACAATTGCGTCATTGCAGAAAAAAGAATGGGTTTGATTGATGAAAATATCAAGTTGCTCGCTTCCCTAGCCGACATGACGCAAAAACTTTACAATGAAGGGTTTGCCGAAAAAATAGATGCTGATCGCTTAACAGTTCAAAAAAATAATTTACAAACAGAAAAAGATAAAATCCAAAATCTCATTGACCTCAGTTATGCCTTGTTGAAATTTCAAATGGGGATGCCCTTACAACAACAAATTAATCTTACAGAAGGTCTTGATTTGGATGAAGTAAAAAAAGACCTGGAACTTGACAGAGTAGTTGATTATGACAACCGTGTGGAAATGAACTTGTTGAAAACAATCAAAAAACTGAATAGCTACGATTATGAAAGATATAAAAAAGGATACTTACCTACTGTAGCCGCTGCAGTATCAGGTAGTTATGCTACCCAAACCATCGCTTTCAAAGAACTCTTTACATTGCCTTACTTTCCAACAGGAGCTTTTGTGTTAAGTGCAAAAATGCCTTTATATGATGGTGGTACCCGTATTGCAAAAATGCATCAAGCCAAACTAAACATGCTCAAAAACGATAACGACATGTTAGCCCTTACCCAAGCGGTAGACCTCGAAAGCAATAATGCTAAAACCCAATTGAAGAATAGCATTATCAGTCTCGAAAACCAAAACAATAATATCAAACTTGCTGAAAAAGTTTATAATATAGCACAAAAAAAATACAAGGAAGGGGTAGGCACAAATATCGAAATTTTGCAAGCTGAAACGGCATTAAAAGATGCTCAAACCAATTATTTTAATTCATTGTATGAAGCCATCATCTCAAAAATTGACTTTCAAAAATCACTCGGACTTTTAAAATAATCAAACCACAAAACAACTCCATTACAAAACAAAAAATAACATGAAATCATTTATTCAGTTTTTAGTATTCACCACCACTGTGCTCTTTTTTGTAGCCTGCGGATCAAAGGAAAATAAAAAAGGCAAAGAAGATTTAGCCAGTTTGAAAAAACAACAGCAAGAAATACAAGCCAAAATTGCGACACTTGAAAATGCAGATACCAGCAGAAAAAACACTCGTATCATCCCAGTAGGCATTACCAGCATGACCCCCGTTACCTTTAACAACTATATTTCTGTTCAAGGTAAAGTAGATGTTGATGAGGTGGTGAATGCCATACCCGAAACACCCGGTATCATTAGCGCCATTTTTGTAAAACCCGGTCAATATGTTCGTAAAGGCCAGGTAGTAGCTTCATTACGTGCTGATATTGTAAACAGTGGCATTGCGCAGTTAGATGTACAAATCAATTTAGCAAAAGTATTGTATGACAAACAAAAAAGACTCTGGGACCAGGAAATTGGTACTGAAATACAACTATTACAGGCAAAAACCCAATATGAATCTTTACTAAAACAAAAACAAACCTCCTTAAATAATAAAAATTCATTTAATGTATACTCTCCTATCAATGGAGTGGTAGACGCTGTGGATGCTACTGTTGGGCAATCCTTTGCCTCACCTATGAATCCTCCTGTGATCAAAATCGTGAATACAGGAAAATTAAAAATTAAAGCGCAAATTCCTGAAAACTATGCAGGCGTTGTAAGAACAGGAAGTAATGTAATGCTTATATTTTCTGACATACACGATACCTTGTTGACAAAGGTAAATTATGCCGAAAAAATCATTAGTGAAGTTTCCAGATCATTTGCCGTGTATATTCCTTTACCATCTAGTGCCAAATATCAGCCAAACATGTCGGCATTGGTTAAAATAGCCACTTACCAAAATGCACGTGCCTTTGTATTGCCAGCCTCCGTGATACAAAAAACAGAAAATGGAAATTTTGTTTATGTAATGGATGAAAAGCAACAAGCAAAACTAAGAGAAGTAAGCTTAGGAAATTCATACGAAAGCAAGGTTGAAATATTAAGTGGACTCACATTAGGCGATCAGGTAATCACCACAGGATATGAAGAACTCAATGAAGGAGATCAATTAAAAATTGAACAATAGATTTTAAATAAAAACAAGCCCCCTATTTTTTCCCCAAAAAATAACTTGTAAAAAAATAAGTATACTCACCATCAACCCTCCTCAAAAGGGCAAGTAACTACAAAAACAAATACAATGAAATTTAATCCATCGGCATGGCCAATCAATAATAGAACGAGTATTTATGTACTTACTATTATTATCACCCTCATTGGGTTGATCAGCTATATCAATTTACCTAAAGAACAATTTCCGGAAGTAAAATTTCCAAAAATAATTGTACAGACTATCAACCCAGGTACCTCTCCCGAAAATATGGAAAACCTGGTATCAAAACCGATAGAAAAACAATTGAAAAACATTACAGGTATCAAAAAAGTAACCAGTAATTCATTTCAAGATTTTTCGGTTGTAATTGCCGAATTCAATACCGACGTCAAAGTAGAAAAAGCAAAAAAAGATGTGCAGGATGGTGTAGATAAAGCCAAATCAGACCCCAACGGATTGCCTAAAAACTTACCCAATGAACCTGAAGTAAAAGATATTGATGTGTCTGAGTTTCCGATTCGATTTGTCAATATCTCAGGCAATTATGATGTAAATCGCTTAGAAGAATATGCCGATAGAATCAAAGATAAAATTGAAAGTTTAAAAGAAATCAAACGGGTAGACAAAGTAGGTGGACTCGATAGAGAAATACAAATCAACGTTGATTTATTTAGCATGCAGGCTGCGGAACTTTCCTTTAGAGACATCCAAAATGCCATTGCCTACGAAAACATTGAAGCAACCCCAGGTGTCGTAAAAGTAGATGGCGAGCAACGCATTATCAGTGTAAAAAAAGTGTTTAAATCAGCAGAAGAAATTGGCAATGTGGTGATCAAAAATCCACGAGGTGCTACCTTGTATTTAAAAGACATTGCGCAGGTGGTAGACTCCTATAAAGAGCAGGAAAGTTTTGCACGACTCAATACCAAAAACGTAATTACCTTAAATATCATCAAAGCCAGTGGAAAAAATTTGATTGATGCGTCAGAAAAAATTGATGATATCATTAAAGAAATGAAAGGCAAGGAATTGCCCAAAGATTTAAGTGTAGTGGTTACAGGCGATCAATCTGACAAAACGAAAACCACCTTACACGATTTGATCAATACCATCATCATCGGTTTTGTATTGGTTACTTTTATATTGATGTTTTTTATGGGTACCACCAACGCGCTTTTTGTAGCCTTGTCTGTACCCTTATCCTGTGCCATTGCCTTTATGGTATTGCCAAGTATAGGATTTACCCTCAATATGATTGTATTATTTTCCTTTTTATTAGCTTTAGGTATAGTAGTAGATGATGCCATTGTGGTAATTGAAAATTCGCATCGGATATTTCATGATGAAGACATCCCCATCAAAGAAGCAGTGACCAAAGCCACAGGCGAAGTATTTATACCAGTACTATCAGGTACCATCACCACTTTATTGCCTTTTATCCCCTTGGCCTTTTGGAAAGGAGTGATTGGTAGCTTTATGTTTTACCTGCCCATTACCCTTATCATAACCTTGTTGGCTTCACTCCTGGTAGCGTATATCATCAATCCTGTGTTTGCCGTCGATTTTATGAAAAAAGAAGAATATGATGGCAAGCAAAAAATTCGTTGGAGCAAAGGCACATCCATCACCTCTATTATTTTTATTATGCTGGGTATACTCATGCATGTATTTGGTGCACACGGATTTGCAAATTTTGTATTGTTTATATTAGGAATGTTCTTACTCAACAAATTTGTGTTGGTAAAAATCATACATAGTTTCCAAACGAAAGTATGGCCTAGAGTGGTTAGTGCCTATTTACAATTGCTTTCATGGGCCCTCAATCATAGAGGCATTTCATTGGCAACGGTCTTTTTCTTATTTGTATTGTCAATTGTGCTCATCCGTTTTTCACCACCCAAAACGGTGACCTTTCCTACTTCTGAGCCTAATTTTACCTATGTATATTTAACCATGCCCGAAGGCACCGATCAAGTAAAAACGAATGAAACCCTAAAACAACTTGAAGTTAAAGTATTTCAGGCTTTAGATATAGACCCCGCAACCAATAAATCAAACCCATTGGTAACGTCTGTTATTTCAAATGTAAAAGTAGGAGCCACCGATCAAAAGAGTGGAGAAATAGGCGACTATCCAAACAGGGGAAAAATTACTATTTCGTTTGTGCCTTTTGAACAACGTCATGGCAAAAGTACCCAAGCATTATTAGATAAAGTTAGGGAAAATGTGAAAGGGATAGCTGGTACGCAAATCACGGTCGACAAAGAAAGTAGTGGTCCACCAACGGCTAAACCTATATTGATTGAAATAACAGGTGAAAACTTAGACACCCTTATCAGCACGTCAAAAAAACTAAAAAACTATTTAGACAATAAACAGATTGCTGGTGTAGAAGAATTAAAAAGTGATTTTCAAGCCAATAAACCTGAAATCATTTTTGACATCAGTCGTTCGCGTATGAATGTAGAAGGCATCAGTACAGGTATGATTACCCAAGACTTGCGAACTGCCATGTTTGGGATGGAGATATCACGTTTTAAAGATGCCAACGATGATTATCCCATTACGCTACGTCTCAATAAAGATCAACGAAACAATATCGATATTGTCAAAAATATCAATATGACCTATCGTGATATGGCGATGGGTGGTGCCATCAGACAAGTTCCCATTGGTAGTTTTGTGGATTTAAAATACGGCAATACCTATGGTGGTATCAAACGTCAGGATGAGAAAAGAATCATCACATTATCATCAAATGTATTGAGTACAAGCAATGCAAACGAAGTGGTGCAAGCCATTCAAAATGAAATTGACCAATATAATACCCCTGCAGGTGTAAACATCAAAATGGGTGGTGAACAAGAAGAACAAAAAGAATCTGGTATCTTTTTGATGACTGCGTTGGGTATTTCCTTTGTAATGATTTTCCTGGTGTTGATTATTCAGTTTAATTCGTTTAGCCGTACCGTAATCATTATGAGTGAAATATTTTTAAGTATCACGGGTGTATTATTAGGTATCTGGATCTTTAATATGGATTTTGTTGTAATCATGACGGGTATTGGTATCGTGGCATTGGCAGGTATTGTGGTTCGAAATGGTATATTACTGATTGAATTTGCTGATTTGAAACTGGCAGAAGGCCTGGCCCCTCGTGAAGCATTGATGGAAGCAGGAAGAACACGTATGACACCCGTGGTATTAACCGCTTCGGCTACTATTTTAGGACTAGTACCATTGGCAGTAGGCCTTAATATGGACTTTGCATTACTCTTTCAAACAGGTAACCCTCATATCTTTTTTGGGGGAGACAATGTGGCATTCTGGGGCCCACTTTCATGGACCATGATATTTGGTTTGGGATTTGCAACCATTCTTACATTGATCATTGTACCCGTGATGATGCTGATGGCTTTGAATAGAAAACAAAAGATTTTGAATGCATTGAAAAAATAATGCTATCAATCTACCATGTGATGATCGGTACGAACCTTATTATAGATAACGTTGCATTTATATTGCCTTAGGTAAGCTGAGGGTTTGTATCAGCCAATCTCCCGATACATCAATCAAAGTGGCATAGGCAGTGCCATTGAAGCTATGTTTTTCAGTACGTCCATTTGTATATGCATCAAACGAAATATCAAACACCACTTCTGCGGTCAATACTTCTTCTTCATGAACAGTCACTGCGTTGACATTCATATCATGCAAATCAATGTTATGATACGAATCTCTAAAATCGTATAGCCACTTATTGCTTGTTGACAAATCATTGACTTCATACTGAAATAACTGTTCGGTATCTGCCACATCCAATAAATGTTCCATAAAGTCGTTTATTTGCGCAATTACATCTTTGATAACATCAGGATAATAATCTTCATAGTTAAAATGCATCATCATGCCATCTAAAAGATTATGTGTAAATACTTCCTGAGGAAAAATATCTTCCGTTATAAATCGATACATTTCCCGATCATCTATTTCGTACAGGCTATCTACATAAATATCATGTTCATTGAGTAGTTGAAAAAACAACTCAAGTGATTCATTGAGCTCTTCCTCATCGAGCATTTCTGGATTTTTGAACAAAGGTGAACCTATTTTTTCGAGGATGGTCATCTTGGGTCCATCTTCGCGCATGTCTTCAAACTGTTCGATATAATTGAGAAATTCATTTTCAATTTCAGGCGGCAAGCCGGGCATATCAGGGTCTTCAATAAACTTAGCCCCTTTTTCAAGTTCGAGTTTTATTTTGCGAATTTCATTTTCTAAACGCAATTTTTCTTTTTCTTCTTCATTGAGGTTGTCATCCATGGCTTTATCATTTTTTTAAAAGTATCAAAAAAACAACTTATTGTTCATACTCCTTTTTCAATTCAACAATGTCATCGATTAGTTGTTTCACGGCAGTAGCAGAAGTGCCATCGTAAGTACCTCTGATATGTTTTTCTTTGTCAACCAATACAAATTTTTCAGAATGTATAAAGTCGGGCATTACATCTTTTTGGGTAGTATCTTCTACTGCAGTCACCAGATAACTGTTGATAGCCATTTTGTATAGTTCCATCTTGTCGCCTGTTACAAAGCTCCATTGTTTGGGGTCGGCATCAAATTTAAGCGAGTATCTTTTCAATTGTTCTACGGTATCTGTTTCAGGATCTACGGTATGCGATAAAATAGCCACATCATTTTGCCCTCTAAAGGTTTGGTATACTTTGGCCATATTATCATTCATTTTAGGACAGATTCCTTCGCATGTGGTAAAAAAATATTCCACAACATATATTTTCCCATCAAAGTTTTTTTCTGTTACGGGCTTACCATCCTGATTGATAAAAGTAAAAGGCTCTACATGATGACCAGGATTGCCATAAGTAGGTAAATGCTTGGGAACCTGCTTATATTGAAAATAATAAAATCCTAAAAAAGCGATGCCTAACAGCATAAAAAAAACGAGTAAAAAAAGGGATGTTTTATTTTTCATATAGGGTGCAAAGGTAAATCAATTAGGGCAAATTGCTTCTACTGCCTGATATAAAAAAGGGAAATAATAAATACAGCTTACAATTTCATTTATATTTGCTTTCTATGAATTTATTAGATGAAATCGCATTTAAAGAAAAGTGGCATGCCATAGAGCAGATGTTGCTCAATAGGTTTGGCAAACTACCTGACATGGAGGGTATATTGTATTTGATAGGCATCAACGAATTAGGCGATGTGCCCGAGAAAGAATTTACCAAAGAGCAAAAGCAAGACCTCATGCATGTGGCAACTTGTGCCTTGCTGGCGCAAAGTGGTTATTATGAATATGATGGGCATGATATAGGTGGCTGGCCTCATTATAAATTGGTGGAAAACCCACCGGCAGAAAGTTTGCAAAAACAGGAACTCCTATTAAAACAGCATATCATTGCCTACTTTGAGGAAGAATAATATTTCCTTTTAGCACAAGTCATTTTCCCACTTCAAAGAATCACTTGCTTGCAATTGCTATTTCTTTGCATGTAAAATATTTTATCAAATGACTAAAAATTTTGTAGCCATTAATTATATCACTTGCGAAGAAGACTATATAGCCCGCTTTGAAGAACTATTTGGTAGTCGGGCAAAAGCCATCGATAACATGCCAGGATTTGAAGATATGTATGTATTAAAGCCTAAAACAAGCTCCGAGCCTTATTTGGTAATCAGTCATTGGGACAGTGAAGAAAGTTTTAAAGCATGGACGCAGTCGCCTGCATTTTTAGAAGGTCATAAAAGGGCATTTGCTGATTTGGCTCAATACAAAGCCGAAGGCAAGACAGCCCCTATGCAAAGCAATTTTAAAACCTATCATTTACTGGCGCTATGATAAAACGCAGACGATTCAATTTGAATAATCCCTGGATCAAAAAAATGGGTATTGGAGCCTTTCTTTTTTTCTTGCTCAAAGGTTTAGCCTGGTTGCTAATCGGGTGGTATGTAGTGAAGTAATACCAATGTGATTTATACAATATGCCAATGTTTTATAAATCTTACAGGGCTAAATGCCGATAGGAAAGATGTTTAGTTCGATAGAACGAAGCGATCATTGGACTATTACATATTTCACATCGGTGTAATTTTGAAAAAGTAGTTGGGTTTTTTTGGAGGTATTTTACTGAGGGCTTTCTTAATTATTTCTGCATGGTCACTTACTGTCAAATGTTAATGTTGCAAATCCTTCAAAAAAAAGTTGTAGATTTAACTACCAAATCATTCACCATGAAAAAACAAGCAACAAGCAACAAGCAACAAGCAAGCAACCTTAAAAATTCGATTTAAGAGTCTTCTCTTTCCCCTCTTTTTTTATATGCTGATTCCCCTCTTTTCAAAATCCCAAATAATATCAAACTTGGTATGGAATCATGTCGATGGCATTTCTGAACCCTATTCAATCACTAAATCACTGACTGACAAACAGGGAAATACGATTACAATTGCAACTAAGGTTGTACCCAGTGAAGATGCCAATATATCAGTGATAAAATTTGACCGATCCGGTAGTATTATATGGCAACAATCGTACAATGGTATTTCAAATGCCAAAGATTATGCCACCAATTTATATATTGATGATAATTACAATATTTTTGTCTGTGGTACAAGTTACGATTCCACCACTTTATATGATATGTTGGTTTTGAAGTATGATTCTGCCGGCACCTTAGAAATTACCATGCAATATGATGGACCTGCCAATGGCGATGATATAGCCACTGCAGTGGGTTTAGATGGTGTTGGCAAAATATATGTCACCGGATCAAGTACTGTATCAGGAAATATGACTGATTTTGTTACAGTTAAGTATGGCTCTGATGGTACCTTTGCTTGGGAAGCATTTTACGATTATGCGAATGGGTATGAAGTACCTATTGGTATAGAATTTAAACATGACTATTCAAGCATGTATATTTCAGGTGCTAGTGCAAGTTCATTAACAAATTGGGATTACGCCACCATCAACTACGATTTGTCAGGTACTCAACTTGGAGCCGTAAGATCTTCATCAGCCGGTATTGGTTTTGATAATCCCATGGGATTTTTTATTGACTCCCTGAATAATATTTATATCACCGGATCAGCCATTGATAGTGGCACCACAACTTACAATATCAAGACAATGAAACTTGATTCCGCACTCAACATACTGTGGACAAAAACGTACGATGAAGACCATATGAATGATCAGGGAAATGATCTAGCTGTGGATGATTATGGCAATGTATATGTAACAGGTTATGTAATGGCGGGGAATGATAGCAGCAACATTGCAATACTCAAATATGATGCTGCCGGCAATTTGATCTGGAGTAAAAACTATGGTGACCGCGATACCTTTAGCAGCGATAAAGGCAAAAAAATCGTCATTGCTGATAATAAAATATTTGTCACTGGCACGTATGAACAAGCAGGTAATTTGAATATATCCACATTTCAGATAGACAGCAGCGGAAACATGATGTGGTGTAAATTTTTTGATGGTGTAGGTCATGGTTTTGATTCCCCAACAAGTCTTACGGTGACTGATAGTAACGAGGTCATCATATCAGGTATTTCTTTCGACGGCATTGCCAATACTAATATTACCTACAAATATAGTTTGTTAAGGATTGATAGCCTGGTTGTAGGCTATAATACCGATAGCAATAAATATGTAAAGGGTGAGGTGATTGTAAAATTTGACCCGGCCATTATTGACAGCAACTTTGCTGATAATATCAACTGGCAATTTGCAAAACTCAGTGAAATCGTTCCCGATTCTGTGGTGACTGATATTGTAAACGCGATGAGCTATGATCCGGCAGGAGATCTAGTAGTAGTAAAAATTTATGACTGGATGACAAAATCTGATAGCTTGTCCATTGCGCGTAATGGCGATACGATACTGATGAATAAATTATGGAGTACATATCGATTGCTTTCACCTTTGGGATATAATGATACTAGTATTATGAATTCATTATCAAATCTATATCCAGATTTAATTTATTCCCAACTTAATTATTTATATGATTTAGATAACATACCAAATGACAATTATAAAGGTTATCAATTATCATTGCTCCCTACAACACTAGAACCTGATGCACATATTAATATGAATGGTGCATGGGACATAGAGACAGGTAAATCAGGAATAAAAGTTGGAATGATTGAAAATGGCATTGATTATAAACATCCCGAGTTTGGTGGTGGCACTTTAGCTACAAGTAAATTCGTAGGCGGCGAAGAATTCTATTTCGGACATACACTTGAAAATTATTATCCTTTAGGCCTTTCTGTTAGTTGGCATGGTACAGCCACTTCTGGAATAGTTGGCGCAATTAGAAATAATGGATTTGGCATAGCCGGAATCGCAGGAGGAGATGCTGCAAATAACAATACTGGCGTTTCCCTAATCGCACTTGAATGCTATTATTTAACTACTGCAACTTCTGCTAATGCAATAGTAAAGGGTTCGAGTTTAACTACCAATGGTGGCTACGAGTGTGACATAATAAATGCCTCATTTGGCGGACCTTTTTGGGATTTAACTTTAGAATCTGCAATCGAAAATTGCTTTGATAACCATTGTGTCTTTATTGCTTCAAGAGGTAATAGGAATGCTGATCAAAATCAAAATCAAAATACAAAAGAACATTACCCATCAGGTTATAAAAAAGAATGGGTAATTTGTACAGGATCAAGCGGAAATAATGGAAGAAGAAAGAAAATTACATCTAACGGGGATGCGCATTACGAATCAAAGTATGATCACAAAGTAGATATAATTGCACCTGGATCTATGGACATCGTTCTTACTTGTCAAGGGGGCCCTAATCTGGGTGGCGGCTTTATAGATGGGCCATTTACTCCTGACGACGAATATTCACATTTTAGTGGTACATCTTCGGCCGCACCACATGTTGCTGGTTTAGCTGCATTGATGCTAAGTCATCATAGTCCAGCTACAAATCCACTTTATCCCAACAAATTAGATGATGGCGATATTCAGCATCTGCTTAAATATTACGCAACTGATGTTGGTATTGAAGGACAGACCGAAGTCGGCTTTGGATTAATTGATGCTAAAAGGACAATGCAACATATTGATCTTAATAATGGTTATTGGGTTCAACATTCTACATCAAATGTACCTGGCAGTTCGTATACATTAAGTAGCACATTATGGAATAATAACATTGCAATTACTTATAGTCCTGACATTTTTAATCATGCAGGATTTTATTATAACATACCTTATGATCCTTTTGGATTATTTAATGCAAATTTGTATCGGCATCAGTACATATGGACGATACCACTACCTAATTTTGTTACAAATCCCGGGGCTGTTGACGTTATAGGTAAATGGGTTACTCATAAAACAGGAGTTAGCGATGACCCAAATATAAACTTTGCTTATGAAGGTAATGTGAATGCATATATATCAGGCTCTAATATTATCGCCGGTTTAGAAACATTTACATGGGAGGTTTATAAGACGTATACAAATAATACAATCATATTCCCAACGGTTATATTACCTTTTGACATCAATTCTGTTCCCCCAATGATTTCAATTCAGTTATCTTATCCTCCTATCGTAGGTTCATTAAGTACAAAAAATTTAACTGGCAACCAAAACAATGTAAGCGTATACCCCAATCCAGCGAGTAACATTCTTAACATTTCTTTTGATTCTGATGATCAAAATATTACTAATATAAAAATTTTTAATATACTAGGACAGGAGGTTAAAACAAAAAACAGTATTAAATCTAAGCCTGGCCGAAATGAAATTCAAATTGATATTCATGACTTGCCTTCAGGGTTTTATAACATATCTATTTCAGATCAACACCAAAATTCTTCGGCAAAATTTATTGTTTCACATTAAATGAAAACTCCATATGAAAACCAATTTTTTTCTTCTTGTTGCAACTATTTGTCTTGTTATCGCATGTAACAAAGTAAAACCTCCAGATATTTCTTATGATACCGGGTTTGAGCAGATAGTCGATTACAAATTTATTTTAAACGCCAATTGTGATACAGCCATTATTCCTGAATTGCCTGAGATTAATCAAGGTTACATTGTACATGAAGATGCTACCAATGTAAAATTCGCGTCGTTTAATCCCAATAATTCTAATGAGATCGTTTTTTGCAGAAAGTCCAATGGGGCAACTAAGGAAATTAATGTTTATGACAGGCAGACTCATACCAGCCGACTTTTAACATCAATGCAAATTATTTCGCCTCCTAAGTGGGGCAATAATGGATGGATACTATTAAATGCAGGCAATATATATAAAATTAAAGGGAATGGAGATAGCTTAGAAGTTATTGCTAAAGGCTATAGCAGCGAATGGAATTATGACGGTTCAAAATTTGCATACGATGTTCTTAATGGAAATACGAAGCATTATATTGGGGTAGTTCAGGATTTTGCCACCGGCAAAAAAGACACCCTGCCATTTACGCTTGACAGTCATATTTCATGGCAGAATCAAGATAATCAAATGGTATTTTATACGTCAGATCAAAACAGCAAGGGAATAAACATTGTAGATATGAATAAAGTAGAGAAAAAGAAAATTTTTGAAATCCCTGATCAAAGTACCTTAACCTGCTGGATAAATAATAATGAATTTGCTTTTGTAATTTCCGACACATCTTTAAATAGGTATCAACTTAAAATCTGTAATATCAAAACATCTACGATTACTGCCATAGCTGAATTTTGTCTATATGACAGTGCGGTGTTTCTCAGCTATTCACCAAGCTCAAACGAGCTGCTGACCATTGTATCACATGTGTCATCGTTGGGAGGTATTCATCTGAGCATAACCGCACGACTTATGGTACTTAATTTAAATGATTTCTCTGTAACCTATATAGACCCCTAATGAAAAATATCATTATTTCCATGGCTTTTTCTTTAGGCATTGCAACGGCCTACGCATCACCCCATCAGGAAGTGCAGATTGGAATTACGCATAATACTTTAATGCTTAAAGTATCTAACAATAAAGGTGCGCAGTATTTAGAAAGCAAATCCAAATTATTTTTGCAACCCTGTTATCGATATACATTGCATATTTCACTTTTAAAAAAGGCTGACGAGCCCAAAATTTCTTTGAGTCCTTTTATAGGACTACATGCATTTGGAGGTAAGGGTGCAAGCGATACCAATAATTATAAAGATAAGATTATATTTTACGCCTGTGAAGCAGGATTTCAAACCTCATTTCATTTTAAAAATCGTGTTTCATTTGGTTTGGGAATGAAATCAAATTTTTTCACCTCAGTAAGTCATAAGTACTATGGGTATGTTAATCAACCAGATTCGATGATCCGTTCATGGATACTGATGGATGATTCAAAACAGTATAAGGTTTACTCATTCAATGCCGGAGGTAATATAAAATACTATTTTAATCGTTTTACTATTACTGCAGAAGCATGGATTGGTCTTTCTAATTTAAATAATGAAAAAGGCCTACCTGTTACTAAAAAAGTTACTGAAAATAACTACCGCTTACTTCTTGGATATACCTTGGGCAAAAAGAAAAATAAAAAGTAATCCGTCCTTTATAATTTGTCAATTTTATACGGTAGAGATGTACATATTATACATGATTTTTGCACTGACACTAACCTTGTATGAAGCGAGAAGACATTTTTGATAAACTGACAAACAATACCTCTTTTATGGTCAAAACATCAATTCAAAGAAGCAAAAAAAGGCTGCCTCATTGTTTGAGACAGCCTTTGATGATCATTTTTTATTTGCTTCTATACCAAAGCCTCGTATCTTTTTTGTACTTCATTCCAGTTTACTACATTCCAGAATGCTGCGATATAATCTGCACGTTTATTTTGGTAATGTAAGTAGTAAGCATGTTCCCACACATCCATACCCAATATGGGTGTACCCTTACATTCAGCCAAATCCATTAAAGGATTATCTTGATTCGGTGTAGAACATACACAAAGGGTTTTGTCGGCTTTTACACAAAGCCAGGCCCAACCACTGCCAAAACGGGTCATACCTGCATTGGCAAAATCTGTTTTAAACTTTTCTAAGCCTCCTAACTGACTTTCAATGGCTGCTGCCAATGCTCCACTTGGGTTGCCACCGCCCTGAGGTGAAAGGATTTCCCAAAATAATGAGTGATTATAATGACCACCGCCATTGTTACGAACAGCCATTGGTAAGCTTGACATCTTAGCCATGAGCTCTTCTAAGGTAGCATGCTCATGCTCAGTGCCAGCAAGCGCTTTGTTGAGATTGTCTACATAAGCCTGATGATGTTTGCCATGATGTATCTGCATGGTGGCTGTGTCAATATGGGGTTCTAATGCGTCGTGTGCATAGGGTAATGCGGGTAATGTAAATGCCATGTTTGTTTGATTTTAAATTTAAATGATTGAATGTTTTGTTTGTTCGCAAAGTTACAAGATTTTACAAGGCTATCTTATCATTTTTTTACAAATTTTTCAATTAAATTTATATAAAAACACATATTTTTGAACACCTATGATGAATCAAAAAAAGACCATGACTGAGCTACAACGTAAAACCGTAGCCGATTTTAAACATAGTGAAAAAATACCCCTGACTATCGTACTCGATGATGTAAGAAGCATGCATAACGTAGGTTCTGTATTTAGAACCGCAGACAGCTTTTTAATCGAAAAAATATATTTGTGTGGCTATACCCCAACTCCACCCCATCGCGATATTCATAAAACGGCCTTAGGGGCTACCGAAACCGTTCACTGGCAACACGAAAGTGATATCACCCATTGTCTACAACACCTAAAACAAGAAGGCTATGCCATTTACGCCATTGAACAAGTACATCATAGTATCATGCTACAAGATTTCACCCTCGATAAAACCATCAAAACGGCCCTCATCTTTGGCAATGAAGTGCAGGGAGTCAGCAAAGAAGCCCTTGCCTTTTGTGATGGCACCATAGAAATACCACAATTGGGGAGTAAACATTCACTCAATATTTCGGTAAGTGTGGGAATTGTGCTTTGGCAATTGGCCAAAGAATATTTGTAAAACTTTATCAATTTATATATTAAACTATTTTTTAAATTTGCAACTACTCTAGCCCTATGTATTTTAAACATTTCATTCTCATTACCCTCATTTTTTTCGCTGCTATGCATGTGCATAGTCAGAGAAGACAAGCTGATTCCTTGAAATTGAAACAAATACAATACAACAAACAGTTAAAGGAAGATGCGCTAAAGAAAAAAGAAACTGACAATAAAAAAGCCAATGACAAAGCTTTTGTAGTGGTAAGCTATGATAGCAAAGGCAATAAAGTAGAAACCTTTAAAACCAACAATGGTGAAAAAATAACAACCACCACCATCAAACTTCCTTCTGCACTCAACCGCCCCTTTGATGCCGATACCATTGACAAGGATTCCGTATCGATAAAAGTGGTGAAATCGAAATTTAGAATGCAGGTGTATTATAAAGGCAAAATATTGACCATGTATAAAAGTGTGTTTGGCCCTTCACATTTACAACAAAAACAACAAGAAGGTGACCGCAGAACACCCGAAGGCACTTTCACTATTTTGGATGTAAAAAAACATGACAAATGGGATATTTTTATGCTCCTCGATTATCCAAACCAGGAGTCGTATATGTATTTTGAACAATGTAAAGAAAAATGCGAAATACCCAAATCAGCCCGTATTGGCGGTGCAGTAGGCATACATGGTATTTGGCCAAAAGGCGACAATGTGATTGACCTCAAACACAATTGGACCGATGGCTGTGTGGCCCTCAAAAATAAAGATGTAGAAGAGCTAGCCAAAATCATCAAACCCGGAGTTACCAAAATTACGATTTTAAGGTAATCGTTATCGCCTTAATAAAATGCATCTTGTATATGCATAATCTCCACCTCATCCCCTTCTTTTAACCAAATGGCAATCACATCAAAACGAATGTCTTTATATTGCTTGTCGTATAAATAAATACGTGCAGCTTCTGTTACACTGTTTATTTTGCGGGTCGATATCGACTCTTCGGGCATGCCCTGACTGATATTCCTTCTTGTTTTTACTTCTACAAAAATGTAAATGTCTGCTTGCTTACAAATCAAATCAATTTCTTTATGACCTGTTCGCCAGTTTCTTTCCACTATTACAAAACCTTTGTCGAGTAAGAACTGAGCCGCTATCGATTCACCTTTTTCACCTATTTTACGATTAGTATGCATTATTTCATTAAATTTACCCTCTTTTTTTGACTGTATAACAAAACTATGAAAAATTTAATTTCTAATTTTCCTGCACAAGTGTCAGAAGCCATCCAAATTGGCAAAAATGCTTCTTTAACGATTCACACCCACCCATATAATAAAGTAGTGATTTCTGGTTTAGGAGGTAGCGGTATTGGTGCAAGTATAGTAGCCGATTATGCCAACGATTTAATGTCAATACCTTTATTGGTTAATAAAAATTATTTCATTCCTCGTTGTGTCGATACCAATACCTTATTTATCGCCTGTTCCTACTCAGGCAATACCGAAGAAACACTACAAGCTGTAAAACTGGCAAAAAAAAGCAAGGCAGTCATCGTGTGTATTTGCTCGGGTGGTGAATTAGCCACCTATGCTAAAAAAAATAAATTACCGCTTATCTTGATTCCCGATGGCATGCCCCCCAGAGCGTGTTTGGGTTATTCGATGATACAATTGCTATATGTGCTACATTCAGCTAAGCTATTAAAAGCAACTTTTGAAAAAGAAATTGAACAAGGACTCGCTTTGATAGCACAAGAACATAAAAATATTCATAAACTGGCCAAAGAAATTGCAGGCAAACTACTCAATCATCATATCGCCATCTATACCACCGTGGGTTATGAAGGACTCGCGGTCAGATGCAGACAACAATTGAATGAAAACAGCAAAGTATTAGCCTGGCACAATGTGATACCCGAAATGACCCACAATGAAATTGTAGGTTGGAAACAAGCCCACCCAGAGGTCATACCTGTCTATTGCTATAGTAAATCTGACTTTGATAAAAATTTGAAACGTTTGCAATATTTAAAAAAAGTAGTCAAAAAATTTACCCCTCATAGTGTAGATATTTTAATCAAAGGAGACAATTATTGGCAAAAAACCTTGTATTTTATAAATCTTACCGATTGGATTTCAGTCTATCTTTCCGACCTCAATGGCAATGATGCCATAGAAGTAAAGGTCATTGATGGGTTAAAAAAAGAAATGTCGAAAAAATAATCTTGCAAATGTCAGTTGCATAGTAGAAATTTGCAACAAACCGTTTTTTAAACTAACGCTCTCTAAATAAAATGAATAAACAAACCACCAACACCCTACTCGTTGCAGCTATCATACTTATAACCGCCATCATGCGTGTGTTGAATAATGAATTGCATATTTACCATTTAGTGCCAGTGGCTGCTTTGGGTATATTTAGCGGCTCAGTGCTCCAAAATAAATACCAGGCTTATTTAATTCCTTTAGTGGCTATGCTTTTATCCGATATCGGTATTGGTTTGTTTTCAAACATGCAAGGCTTTTATGGTATTTCGCAATTTGTAAATTATGGGGCTTTAATACTCATTACATGGATGGGCACATCACTGACAAAAAGAAATGTGCTTAATGTGGCAGGATACACTATAGGTGGATCAGCAGTCTTTTTTCTACTTTCTAACTTAGGTACTTTCCTCAGTGGCTATTACGGGTTTACCCTTGCCGGGTTTACTGAATGTTATGTAATGGCAATTCCTTTTTATAAAAACGAGCTGGCCAATACCTTTTTCATCAATAGTTTTGTGGGTGATTTAGGATTTTCAGCTATTGCATTTGGTATTTATGCTATAGCCAAACAACGTATCCCTGTGTTGAAAATAGCATAACCCACCATTTTTTTAAATTATTTTTTCGCAAAGCCTTTCGACCTTTTATTCGAAAGGCTTTCGTTTTTAAATTAGCTTATATTTTGTGTTCAACATTTAATCCCCTAACTTTGCTATAAAGCTAAAATTTCATTTTATATGGTCCTCCATCAAACCCTTTCAACCCAATTGATTGAAAAAGAAGAGCATTACAATGCCCATAACTACCACCCCTTACCAGTGGTTTTAGAAAAAGGTGAAGGTGTTTTTGTTTGGGATGTGGAAGGCAAAAAATATTTTGATTTTCTAAGTGGTTATTCAGCTATCAATCAAGGACATTGTCACCCCAAAATTATCGATACCTTAATTGCGCAATCACAAAAACTAACCTTAACCTCAAGGGCTTTTCATAGTAGTTTACTAGGGGAATATGCACAATATATCACTAGTTATTTTGGGTACGACAAGGTATTGCCAATGAATACCGGTGTAGAGGCAGTAGAAACTGCCCTCAAACTAGCTCGCAAATGGGGTTATATTAACAAAGGCATCCCTGAAAACAAAGCATGTATATTGGTTTGTAGCGAAAATTTTCATGGACGTACCATCAATGTTATTTCTTTCAGTACCGACGAAAGTTCAAAAAAAGGATTTGGCCCTTTTACTCCTGGTTATGAAATCATACCCTATAACAATGTCAGCGCATTGGCTTTAGCCCTGAAAAACAACCATGTATGTGCCTTTTTGGTAGAGCCTATACAAGGCGAAGCAGGTGTGGTAGTGCCCGATGAAGGTTATCTCAAAACTTGTTATGAAATGTGCAAAGCTGCACAAGTATTGTTTATAGCCGATGAAATACAAACAGGACTTGCCCGTACAGGTAAAATGTTGGCTTGTGATCATGAAAATGTAAAACCCGATATTCTTATCTTAGGTAAAGCATTGAGTGGAGGCACCTTGCCTGTGAGTGCTGTACTCTGCAATGACGATATCATGCTCAATATCAAACCCGGAGAGCATGGTTCTACTTATGGTGGCAACCCCTTAGCGTGTGCAGTAGCCATGACGGCTTTGCAAGTACTGAAAGACGAAAACCTTTGTGAAAATGCAGGCATGATGGGTGAATACTTCCGACAACAATTGGCCTCTTTGCAAAGTCCATTTATAAAAACGATTCGTGGCAAAGGCTTACTCAATGCCATCGTCATAGATCATCCTAACCCTGATGCTGCATGGAATTTATGTATTGAAATGATGCATCACGGTTTACTTGCCAAACCCACACATGGCGATAAAATACGATTTGCACCCCCTTTATTGATTTCAAAAAATGAAATTGACGAATGTGTAAATATTATTCAAAAAAGTTTACTGGTATTGGCTTAAATCGTATCCAAACTCTTTTCAGCAATACTTTTTGCGGCTAAGTATCCACTGCTCCAGGCATGTTGAAAATTAAATCCTCCTGTGATACCATCCACATCTAATATTTCGCCTCCGAAATACAAATTCGCTACCTTTTTACTTTGTAAGGTATGCCCATCTATATCGTCGAGGGCTATACCACCACAAGTAACAAATTCTTCTTTGAAGGTGGTTTTACCAACAACTTCCAAGGAATGGGTAGTTAGGATATGAATGAGTTTATTTTGTTCTTTTGCAGGTAATTCACTCCATTTTGTAAGCAATGAAATAGCACAAGATGCTAATAAAAAATCCCACAAACGTTGGGGTAAACTAAAAGGATTTTTACTTCCCATATTATTTCCAGATTGACTTTGTCTGATACCATGCCATTGCTCACGCAAGTCGTTCTCTGATTGATTGACCCAATTAATCAATAGGGTAAAATGATAATCACATTGTTGTAAATCTCTTGCACCCCATGCTGAAAGTTGCAGTATGGCCGGACCGCTCAGTCCCCAATGGGTAATAAGTACAGGCCCTGATGCTGCTAATTTGCTACCTTCTATTTTCACGCTTACCTCTTCTACACTAACGCCCATCAATTTGCAAATAGGATGCTGAGGCATGTTAAAAGTAAAAAGGGAAGGTGCGGGGGGATGTATTAAATGAGTTAAGGATTGAAGCCAGTCATATTGTGTTTGTTTGGGAAAACCACCCGTTGCAATCATCAAATAATCACATTGATAGGTCTGATTTTTTTTATCGGTCAAAACAAATTGTTGATTCAATTTTTCAATTGCTGTGATATCAGTTTGAAGAACAAGTTTTACCTTATAATGACTTGCTTCATTTAATAAGCAATCGATGATGGTTTGTGAACTGTTGCTTGTTGGAAACATTCTACCATCCTTTTCGGTTTGCATAATCACCCCACGTTCGGCAAACCAATCGATGGTATGTTGTGGTGAAAATTGCAGAAGTGATTTTTTCAACAAGGATTTGCCCCTTGGGTATTTTTTTATCAGTTCGGCCGTTTTGAAACAAGCATGTGTGACATTGCATCGCCCACCCCCACTTACTTTCACTTTTTGCAATACCTTAGATTGTTTTTCCAATATGGTAACATCCAGATGCGGATTCATTCTCGCTGCATTTACGGCACAAAAAAAACCTGAAGCCCCACCGCCTATTACTATGAGTTTTTTTGACATTGAGGTAAAATTAAGTAAAGTATTTTGATGTCATCTATTTATTCTCGACTGATATTTAATTTATTTCAACTCACAAACATTGCATTGTTTATCTTTTTAATGGTATGAAAGCATGGCGAAATGAGCGTTTGAGGGGAATATCATTCCAGGACAATTTGAATCCCACGATTAAAATAAAGGAGTTATGTTTTAAGGAAATAAAAATAGCCAAAGGCTATATCCTATTTAAACCAAGAAGGTTTTTGAAACCTTCTTGGTTTAGAAATGTTTTAAGCAAATAAAAATAGCCAAAGGCTATCAAGAACATAAAGCTTACAAAGGCGCAGCCTTTGAAGAGAGTGTCGTTTGAGAGGAATATCAATCCAGGACAATTTGAATCCTACTATTAAAATAAAGGAGTTATGTTTTAAGGAAATAAAAATAGCCAAAGGCTATCAAGAACATAAAGCTTACAAAGGCGCAGCCTTTGAAGAGAGTGGAAATAAAGGAGTTATGTTATGTTTTAGTTATGGAAATAAAAATAGCCAAAGGCTATCAAGAACATAAAGCTTACAAAGGCGCAGCCTTTGAAGAGAGTGGAATATCAATACAGGACAATTTGAATCCTACTATTAAAATAAAGGAGTTATGTTTTAAGCAAATAAAAATAGCCAAAGGCTATCAAGAACATAAAGCTTACAAAGGCGCAGCCTTTGAAGAGAGTGGAGGCGCAGCCTTTGAAGAGAGTGGAATAAAAATAGTCTAAGGCTTGAAGCACATAAAGCTTACAATGGCGCAGCCTTTGAAGAGAGTGGATAGAGTGGTATAGCTATAAAAAAAACCGCCGGTGTTACCGGCGGTCATTGAATATAAAATTAAAAAAAAACTATTTAAACTCTTCGTCTTTTACACCTGTATTCACTTCTACACTTTTTAGTTTCATTTCCATCATTTGTGGTCCCATGCTTTGTTTAATCATATTTGGATATTTAAGTCCACCTGCACCATCTTTATAATCCATATAATAAGTCGTTTGGGTACTACTTCCTTGTGGACTTGTTTCTGATTGTTCAGATTTTACTTTGTATCCTGTTTTTACATCGTAGTATTCATTTACTTTTTCGCCACTTGGTTTAGTAATTTCAATTTGATAGGCAGGAATATCGTTTACTTTTTCCATCCCTTTTAAATCTAATTTATGATCAGGTTTCAAGTAAGCCATATCGCGAATCATAGCGGCTTCATCAGCATATTCTTTTGCTTCTGCAGCATCAAAATCTTTCTTTTGGCCTTGTGCAGCAGTATATCCTTTAGTACCATCAAACACTATTTTTTGAAATGACTGACCCATTGCATTTACATCAAGCAACATTTTATTAGGTGCTTTACGAATCGTTTTGATATTGATACTCATTCCTTGCATTTCAGTTGTCATGTTGATTGTCATATCCTGTACAGCATTCCATTTATCCTGACCACCTGTTACTTCAATATGTTTTTTAATAATGTCTGATGCTGATAAATTATTGGGCATAGGGGCCATTGGTTCGTCTTTTTGTACATTACCATAAAGATCGTATACCGTAACTGGTCCAAATTGTTTTAATTTATCAACCACTTGTTTTTTATCACCAGCTACCGTGATGGTTGCAACGCCTGGGGTGATATATTTGTTCGATACTTCCATTACATCTTTAGCAGTTACCGCTTCCACATTTTTTAAGTAATTTCTGTAATAGTCTTTTGGCATATTAAATTTACGCTCGTTGATCGCATATCTTGCTAAGGTGCGGGGATCTTCAAGTCCTAAAGCAAAAGTACCTGCCATGTAATTTTTATATCCATCTAATTCTTCTTGTGATACAGGTTCACTACGAAGGCGATTCATTTCTTTTAATATTTCAGCTACAGAACTATCTGTGGCATTGGTTGTGCTGTTTGAGGTAGCCGAAAAACTTCCTGCTCCTGGTAATTCATCTGAGCGAAATGAAGAATAAGAGCCATAAGTCCAGGCATGTTTTTCTCTTAAGCTTTGAAACAAACGACCAGAGCTTCCACCACCTAAAATACCATTAGCCACTTTTAACTTAATTTCATCCGGATGACCTTGTTTCATGTCAATAGGGTAAGTTACATCTACCACACTTTGTACAGCACCTGATTTGTTAACCACTGCTACGGTAGCGCCATTTGGTTTTTTAGGTGTTGGATAGTTCGCACGAGGCACATCCTTTTTTTGCCATTTTCCAAAGTTTTTTTCTACTTGTGCTTTTGCTTCTTCTAAAGTGATATCACCCACGATAGCCATATAAGCTACATTAGGTCTGAAATAGGTTTCGAAGTATTTTTTACATTTATCAAGTGTAATATTTTCAACTGATTTTTCAGTGGTGATTTCACCATAAGGATGATTTTTACCAAAGTTTAAAATACGGGTGATGTTTGCACTCATCGCTTCAGGATCGTCTTGTTGTTGAGCAAGTCCTGATTTTGTTTGCTTTTTAAGTTTTTCTAATTCTTCCTGGGTAAAGTTTGGCTGAGTCAAAACCTCACCAGCAAGTGCTAATAATTTATCTGAATTTTTTTTGAGGGCTTGCATAAAAATACCGTCACTGCCTATAGCAAGTGTAGCACCCAATCGATCGAGTTCTTCGTTAAATTTATCTTTACTTTTGGTTTTAGTACCTGAGGTCAATAGCTCACCTACCATATCTTTAAACCCAACCATATCGCCTTGCATTTCGGGACGTATGTCGAAGTCTATTGAATAATTGACAACAGGTAATTTATGATTTTCAACCACAAATACTTTAATACCATTGCTTGATACAAATGATTGTGCTGTTCCCATTTGCACTTCAGGGGCAGGACCTGCTTTGGGTCTGATACTTCTGTCGAGGGGTTGTGCATAGCTCAACATGCCTATCGACAAAAGAGTGATTAATGAAAATATGATTTTTTGATACATTTTTATATAATTTGTTTTTTTGATAATTTGAAAATTTTGTTTGTTGAATAATGTCATCATAAAGGGCTTTAAACATATTTCAATATATGGCCTTACTGATGGGTCATGATTCTATTAACCTTTGCTGCTATCTGGTAAGTAATACAATACCAATCGATTGTTTTTAGTAAAATACTTTTTAGCAGCTGCGATCATATCGGCTGTAGTCACTTTCATGTATCTTTCTAATTCAGTATTGATAAGGTTCGCATTACCATAGTATACATGATAGTTTGCCAGGTTTTCTACAATTCCTAATACGCGTTGGTTTTGATTGACAAAATCTTTTTCGATTTGGTTTTTACATTTCGCCAATTCATCTTCGGTGATGCCATTGCTTAATAATTTTTCAATTTCATCATTCATCGATTTTTCAAGCGCTTCTGGGGTTACACCCATATTGCCGATACCAAACATCATGGCTAAACCTGGATCTTCAGAAGGCAGGTTAAAAGCACCTGCAGCCACCGCTTTTTGTTCTTTGTCAACCACTTGTTTTTGTAAACGAGAGCTTTTACCTTCTGATAATATTTTTGCAACCATTTCGAGTGCATACGCTTCTGGCGTTCCTTGTGCAGGTGTATGATAAGCAAATACGACTGCAGGCAACTGTACTTTATCTAAATAAGTTACTCTTTTTTCAGCAGTTTGTGCTGGCTCTACAATGTTAGGTCGTGGTATTGGTTTTGTTCCTTTAGGGATGGTAGAAAAATATTTCTCAACCCAAGCTTTGGTTTGTGCAATATTCAAATCGCCACCGATACTTAATGTAGCATTATTTGGTACATAAAAGGTTTTGTAAAAATCAATAAATTCAGGGAGTGTAGCCTGATCGATATATTGAGCTTCGCCTATAGGTGTCCATTGATAAGGATGTTTGGTATAGGCGTTTTTAAATATTTGCTCAAGTAAATGACCATAAGGGGTATTTTCATAACGTTGTTTTTTTTCTTCTTTTACCACTTTACGTTGGGTTTCAAGTCCAATATCATCAATTTTAGCATGCAACATTCTTTCACTTTCCATCCATAAGCCTTGCTCTAATTTATTAGAAGGCAGGGTTTCAAAGTAAAAAGTACGATCAAAAGAAGTATTGGCATTGATAACGCCACCATTGTTTTGTATCAACTTCATGTATTCACCACGACCAATGTTTTCACTTCCTTCAAACAAGAGGTGTTCAAAAAAGTGGGCAAAACCTGTTCGTGTTGGGTCTTCATTTTTGGAACCCACATGGTAAAGCACTGAAATGGCAACGGTTGGTACTGTATGGTCTTCATGTAATATAACATGGAGGCCGTTTGGCAAATCATATTCGGTAAACTTAATGTTTACAGACTGTGCTCTGCTGCCCTGCACCGCGCAGATTGTTAGTAATGAAAAAAGAATTTTTCGCATGTTTAAATAATTATTTTGGGAGCAAAAATAATCGCAAATATCATATGTAAGTTTAATTATTTATAAAAGGTAAGAATAAATTACAAATGGGATGGGAAGGATGATAAATTGACACCCCTATTTCATTTTAAACCCATATGATTTATGAAATAGGCCAATTGTATGTAAATCTTACAATAGTAAATGCCAATTGGAATAACATTTATAGGTATCAAAGAATGCCTAAAATGTAAGCCTCTGATCATATTTGATGTTATGAATTTGTATTTATTGTATTTTAAAGTACCGATTATATACTTATGAGTTTAATACTTTATACCAACAACACTGTAAAGAGAATCCATTTTAATTCGCGTAAATGGTATGTGTGGGCATTATACCGAACTTATTCAGCCTACAGAGTAAATACATTTAAAAAGAGAAGGGTTGTTACCTAAAAGATTACTTAATAACCTTTACTTCTCTTCTTTTTTGTGACAACCATCCCCTGAGTATATCGTTTGCATCAGGATAATATTTTTTATTTTCAAGGTATGACTTTAGCTCCTCAGTATCTGCAATAGCAGCATATTCATCAAAATATCCATATCCAATATACCTTCTGTTTTCAACCATTATAAACGCTCGTTCTCCTGCTTGTCGCCCTTTATCAAACACCAAAAAAGTATCCGCTTGAAATGAGTTATTTTTAACCACCTGGTTTACCCGTAGGTTATAATCTGCTGCCGTTTCAAGTCCAGCACAAATGCCATTGCATTTTTTGATTTGATGATGAAAGCAAACACTTTCCTCCGTAGTGAGTCCACAATATTTTAAACAAAGACTGTTTTCCTGTATCCAAAATTCCAGTTTTTCGCGTGCCGCTGCATAACTCGTAAACGATAAAATACTATTGACTGAATTTTCAAGAGGTACAATCTGAAAGGATTGAATTTTATCTTTTTCAATCAAATCGATACAATGAGTAAACGTATCTTTTTTTCTTGCGGTATTATATATCGGTTTATGTTTTTTGATTTCTTCCGATTCTAGTAGCAGTGCAATGAGTTCACTACCCGTTTCTACAAAGTCGACATTGGTCAACTCATGAAGTAGTTGTTTCGTTTTTTTTAAATCGCTATTAAAATGACTCACAGCTCGTTGATACATATCAATACTTTTCCCGATATAAATAATCTGTTGGTTTTTATTTAAAAAATAATAAACCCCTGTACTGGAAGGCAATTTATCGAGTATATACTTTTTGATATTGTCTATACGCGATGTCATGATTTGATTTAAACTTGCTGTTTTATACTGTGCACTTTGGGTTTTGAGCTGGAGTAATAAATCAAGTAATTGGGTGGTTGCCACAGCATCACCTTCTGCCCTATGTCTTGCTGTATTTTCAATACCTAAAGAAGCACATAAGTTTCCCAATGAATATGATTTTTTGCCTGGCATTAATTTTCGACTTAATCGCACCGTACATAATGTATCACGTTTAAATTTATATCCCAATGAAGCAAATTCATCTTTGATAAAATTATAATCAAAACTTGCATTGTGGGCAACAAAAATCTTTCCTTCGGTATAATGAAGAATTTCTTTGGCTACCTCGTGAAATTTAGGTGCATCCTGCACCATTTCGTTGCTTATACCCGATAAGTTGGTATAAAAACTACCAATAGTACATTCAGGATTAATCAGCGTTGAAAACTTATCGACCACTTGCAAACCATCATGCACTACAATACATATATCAATGATTCTTCCTTTTTGAAAAGCATATTTTGGCCCACACGTCTCGATATCTACAATAGCAAACATAGGATTGCAAAGGTAATGGCAAAACAGACAATTGTTTACATGATATCAATGAAAACAACAGATCATAGAATAAAAAATGCTATGCCCTAAAAGATTTTAATTGATCAGCATAGGCTTTTGGACACATGTGAAAGTGTTTTTTAAACATTTTACTAAAGGTCTGTACATCTGCAAATTGCAGGAGTGCAGCGATCTCAGTCCATGAATGTTTCCCATCTACAAACAAACGAATTGCTTCATCCATTTTTAATTGTACCATGTATCGATGTGGGCTCACTTGAAAAGTTTCTTTAAATAAATGAAAAAAACGGTATTCAGACATTAATAAATCTTTCGCAATATCAGTCATTGAAACATGACTATACAATGAATCATGTATATTGTTTTTAGCATTCATCATTTTGCTAAACAATTCATTACGTGTTGATTTTTTAATAGCTGGTATGCTTTTGTAAGCTTTTAAATGAGGCCATTGATGAAATACAAACTGTTTGACAAATTCGCATTCAAGCTCTTCAAGTGAAAAAAAAGAATTTGTTTTTACTTGTTGAAACACGGTTTGCATATAATGATGAAAGGCTTTGTTTGATTTATACTTGATAAAAAAATCATCCTCTAAAAAGTAATTCGATTTTTCAGTAATGGAAAAATAATGATATGGATTTGAAAATGAATCTATTGCTTGTTGCAATAATGAAACATTGATATCTACACATACACCAATATCTTTTTTGTCGTACTCCGCAATTTTTACTTCCCCATAAAACTGATTGGTAGCTACGATATATTCGCCCGTTTGAATGGTCACTTCCTGCTTTCCATTGTAATACGTTTCTTTGCCATTAATATTATATTTAAACGATACTTTACTCAGTTTGATTTCTTTGTTGAGTAAATTAATTTCAGAAATTCTAAAAGGAAATATATCAATATTCGCAATGATATCATTCCAGTTATGCTCATTGAGCAATACGCTATTTTTAATGCTTGTACCCATGAAGAAACTAAATTAATATACGAATTATGATTTGACAACTTAATTATATCAATGGTTTGAATAAAAGTTGAATGGAAAAAATAAGCAAGAATTGACAATGACTTTTATTGATAGTAGAAATACTTTTGTAAAAAATACGCCATGAAATATTATGTATTATTGATGTTGCTTTGGCTATTGATGTTTGGTATTGATGGCATGTCACAACCATTGCTTCGTAAAGCGTTGATAGGTATTTATACGAGCGAACAAAAGGGGGTAGTTGTGATAGATTCTATTTTAAAGGAATCAACCGCTGCCATTTTACAATTGCAAAAATCTGATACCCTCCTAAATTTTCAGGGAAAATCGGTAAAATCATCCAGTGAATTTCATTTAATTGCAAATGAGATTCGTGAAAATGAAAGTGTATACATACAGTATAAAAGAGGTCAGAAAACCAGTTACGCAAAAGGCAAAGCAAAAGGCAAACCCTATTATCAAACAGATTGGGCCGAAGTGATTTATCAATCTTTACCTGCCATAGGTTGTACATTAAGAAGTATCATTTATAAACCTATACATAAAACAAATACACCTGGCATTTTTTTTATCCCTGGATATAATTGCAGCAGTATTGAAAATTATGCAAGCCATTTTAATGGTAAAATGATTGAGGGCTGGGTTAAGGAAGGTTATACTGTTTATACAGTGGAGAAATCAGGTATGGGTGATAGCAGAGGATGTTTACCTTGCGTAGACGTGGATTTACAAACCGACATTTCCCTTTTTGAGACAGCATATCATGATTTTTCAAGCCTCCCATTTGTTAACCCGCATAATCTTTTTATCTGGGGACATTCTATGGGAGGTATCATAGCCCCGCTCATTGTACATGAAAAACCTTGTAAAGGCATCATGGTATTTGGTACGGTTTTTAGGCCTTGGAGTGAGTTTTTATTAGAAATGCATCGTGTGCAAAAGCCGCTGTTAGATAGTCTTTCCTATGAAGATACCGAAGAATTTATCAGATTGATTCAAAAAGTATATTTTGAATTTTTTGTGTTGAAAAAATCGCCTGCTGAATTACATAAAAATCCTGCCTATACAAAAATGGTGGAAACAGAACTCGAATACAAAGAAGGTAAAAATGAAATGTGGGGAAGACATTGGCGATTTTGGCAACAACTTGATTCAATTAACCTTGCTAAAGCATGGCAGGCAATTGATTGTAATGTATTGGTCTTTCATGGTGAATCAGACTTTATACAATGTTCGGCACTTGAACCTTTTTTGATCGTAAAAGCAGTGAATAGTAAACATCCGGGAAAAGCCAAACTCATTACGATTCCTGAGCTTGATCATTTGCTGATGCACAGTAAAGATTTTACAGAAGCTGCAAAAAATATGAATCATAAAGAATACCTAAAAGGTAATTTTGATACCAGACTATTAAATGAAAGCATACAATGGATACATGGCTTGAACAAGCAAAATACATTTAATAAATAGGTATTATATCAACGGCACTTAAAAAAGAATCGAAGTATTGTAAGCTTACATTCAATGTGTTTAGGAATTAACCCTATATTATTCAGACTACCTTTAAATACATATGGTATCATGTATCGACAACACAAATGCTGGTATTTACAGTAGTTTTAGTTCGTAATAGATTTCGAATACAAAATACTGAATCGTGATTGTAATGGGCATTCATGAACTTCATATGTTGCTATTTCAATTTGCCAGGAAAGCTTGTTTGGCTTTGCTTAATCTTTTATAGGAAAATAGTCAAGATCCACATCAAATTGCTCAATATTTACAAAGGGTTTCTTTTTAAAAGATATCCATACATCTTTGTATGGTTTACAAAATGTATCTTTTGTTTTAACGATATGAGCTTTAGAGGTACTAAAATTGGCTTCTTGCAATTGATATCCCGAATCACCAATATTCCCTTCACATTCACCTAATGACCAATAACTTGCATCACTACACCCTATGAGTTGCCATTGATTTTGTTGAAACCGGAATGTGAAATTTTTAATCCATCGCCAAGCACTTCCAGCATAATGCTCAATATTCAATACATTTTTATTAAATGAAATCCCTGCATAGGGATCTCCAAACATTCCTCCACAACTTTTGCAGAGCACCCCTTCATTTGTATGAGCAGCCAATATATAACCCATATTTGTTTTTTGTAGAATAACAATCGGTCTGTTACACTCATAGGTAAAATTATTTTCATCCTGCTCGATGAGATTTGATAAAATGAGAACCACATCTATTTGCTGATCATTGTTAAAATCAGATCTGGCAGAATCTTTTATTTCCCAGCCTTTTGGAACAAATGACTGAATCGTTTTACCTGTTTTTGCAAAAGTTGGTACTTCACATTGTGAAAATAAGTAGGTTGGAAAAAGGAGCATCAAAAAAAGTACAACCCATACGAAATGAGAAAACCTAATTGCACCCATCATGATAAAATCTTTATTTAGTTGTTTATAAACTCAACTGAGCGTTTAAGTATTCTCTGTTTAAACGGGCAATATTCGATATTGAAATCTCTTTAGGACATTCAGCTTCACAGGCACCGGTATTGGTACAAGCTCCAAAGCC
The DNA here is from genome assembly GCA_016711825.1 of Bacteroidota bacterium. Taxonomy (GTDB): domain Bacteria; phylum Bacteroidota; class Bacteroidia; order Chitinophagales; family Chitinophagaceae; genus OLB11. The sequence goes on from JADJSG010000006.1 coordinate 337,603, forward strand.
TTCTTTATCCATTTGCGCTACCATGTTTAAGACCCTAGTTTTTCGTTCAGCTTGCCCCTGAGGTAATAAGGCATATTGTGAAACTTTTGCAGAAGTAAACAACATTGCACTTGAATTTTTACAAGCAGCTACACAAGCTCCACATCCAATACACATAGCGGCATCGAATGAAGCATCGGCAAGTTCTTTATCGATAGGCAATGAGTTACCATCTTGGGCATTCCCAGTATTTACACTTACATAGCCACCTGCTTGTTGTATTCTGTCGAGGGCGCTTCTATCTACAGTCAAATCTTTGAGTACAGGAAATGCTTGTGCTCGCCAAGGTTCAACGGTAATCGTTTGCCCATCTGTAAAGGCTCTCATATGCAATTGACAAGTAGTGGTTCCATCCCAGGGGCCATGGGCACGACCGTTGATATGCATACTACACATACCACAAATGCCTTCACGACAATCGTGATCAAATGCGATAGGGTCTTTACCCTCATTGATGAGTCTTTCGTTGAGTACATCAAACATTTCGAGAAATGACATTTCAGTCGAGATGTTGTTTGCTTCATAAGTTTGAAAAGCACCTGCACTTGTTGCACTTGCCTGACGCCATACTTTGAGTTTTAAGTTTATTTCTTTATGTTCCATGTTAAATTAGTTTTTAGCAATTAGCCATTAGCAATCAGTCATTTGTGTTTGAATACTTTTGATTAATCCGTTTATAATTTTAATTACTTCAGTTATTTATTTCTTAAAATAGTGCTGATTTCCAAATTTCTTCAGTAAAGAATTTTAATTTCTTTTAATAAGATTATTTGAGCTTCTAACTCATATAAAGGAACCTCTTGCAATTTTAAAAAAATGACTTTTCAAGATAAAATCTGCTATATTGCCCTCCCTCTCAATTTGATCAAAACTAAACTCTATTCATTTTGACTTACTACATTAAATTTCTCACTTTCAGGCAATGTACTACTAATCTTATATATTTCTTTAGCCAAGTCAAGTTTGCCTTATAAACTATTAAAAATCTTTTTGATTAAATCAGTAAATTTGAATGTTTCAATATTTATTATTTAACAAAATTAAAATGTATATTTTGCTTAAATCTGTGATTATCATAAGAATCTTTCTAATCGCTGAATAATTTTATTTATAATTTCGTTGACTTGGGTGTATCACATCATAGATTAATTCCTCTTTATTTAAATTCCATTCGTTATTGCCTTTGTTTTCCCAAGCAGCTACATACATATAATTTTCATCCATACGCATAGCTTCTCCATCTTCTGTTTGGAATTCTTCTCTGAAGTGTCCGCCACAACTTTCGTTTCTATTGAGTGCGTCGATACACATTAATTCGCCAAGTTCTAAAAAGTCTGCTACGCGTCCTGCTTTATCTAATTCCGGGTTTAATTCATTTGCTGTTCCTGGTACACGTACATCTTTCCAAAATGATTCACGCAATGCACGTATTTCCTGAATGGCTTCTTTCAAGCCTTTTTCGTTTCGGGCCATACCGCATTTATCCCACATTATTTTACCGAGTTGCTTATGAAAATAATCAACACTATGTGTTCCTTTTACATTGATAAAATGATTGATGCGGTCTGTTACTTCTTTTTCTGCATCTATAAAGGCTTGCTGGTTGGTATCAATTTTTGGTGTGCGTATTTCATCAGCGAGATAATTGCCTATAGTGTATGGAATCACAAAATAACCATCTGCCAATCCCTGCATCAAAGCACTGGCACCCAGCCTATTGGCACCATGATCGCTAAAGTTTGCTTCGCCCAAGGCATACAAACCAGGTACGGTAGTCATTAATTCGTAATCGACCCACAGTCCACCCATGGTATAATGCACTGCTGGGTATATACGCATCGGCATTTCATAAGGATTTTCGCCAGTGATTTTTTCATACATATCAAAAAGATTCCCGTATTTCTCTTTCACGACTTCCTTGCCAAGCTTTATAATAGTGGCTTCATCTGCTTGCGCAATGCCATTTTTGGTACATTCTGTTTTGCCATATCTGATAATCGCTGCTGCGAAATCGAGGTATACCGCCATTTTACTATTGCCTACCCCATAGCCAGCATCGCATCTTTCTTTGGCCGCACGGCTGGCAACATCACGAGGTACGAGGTTGCCAAAGGCAGGGTATCTACGTTCTAAATAATAATCTCTTTCTTCTTCGGGTATATCTACCGCTTTGCGGTTGTCTCCTTGTTTTTTAGGCACCCATATTCTTCCATCATTACGCAATGACTCAGACATCAACGTTAATTTACTTTGATGATCGCCACTGACAGGAATACAAGTAGGATGTATTTGGGTAAAACATGGATTTCCAAAGAAGGCCCCTTTTTTATGGGCTTTCCAAGCGGCTGTTACATTACTACCCATGGCATTGGTGGAAAGAAAAAATACATTTCCGTAGCCACCTGTGCAAAGCAATACGGCATGTGCGCCATGTCGTTCGATTTGGCCAGTCACTAAGTTGCGTGCGATGATGCCACGAGCTTTCCCATCAATCACTACCACATCTAACATTTCGTGTCGGTTGTGTTCTACTATTTTTCCCAATGACACTTGTCGCATTTGTGCACTATATGCACCAAGTAATAATTGTTGTCCTGTTTGCCCTGCAGCATAAAAAGTGCGTTGTACTTGCGTACCTCCAAACGAACGATTGCTTAACAAACCGCCATACTCACGAGCAAAAGGCACCCCTTGCGCCACGCATTGATCAATGATGCTTCCACTCACTTCAGCCAAACGATGTACATTGGCTTCACGAGCACGATAATCGCCTCCTTTGATGGTATCGTAAAAAAGACGGTAAACACTATCCCCATCGTTTTGATAATTTTTTGCGGCATTGATACCACCTTGTGCAGCTATTGAATGCGCACGACGACCGCTATCCTGAAAACAAAATGTTTTGACACTATATCCTAACTCAGCTAAGGTAGCGGCAGCAGAAGCGCCTGCTAATCCTGTACCTACTACTATAATATCAATACTGCGTTTGTTGGCTGGGTTTACAAGTTTACATGTGCTTTTGTAAGTGCTCCATTTCTGTGCAAGTTCACCAGAAGGTATTCGATTATTCATTGCCATATAATATAATTATGTTGCCACAGAGAAGTTTAAAATTTCAGGCGGGGACTTTGAGTTCTCTGTGTATTTTCTCAGAGTTCCCTGCTGTATCATAATAAGGTTATTGTATCCAACCAAAGAAAAAAGCCAGTGGCATCATTGCAAAAGCAAGACAAATGATGATACTATATACATTACCTGCTGATTTTATCATTGGATTGTACTTTGGACTATTGACACCCATTGTTTGAAAAGCACTTGAAAAGCCATGAATAAGGTGCCAGCACAAGGCAATAACACCCACTTCATACACAATCACAATCCAAAGATGTTGAAATACTTCTTTCATTTGAAGGTAAAGATTTTCTTCCTGACCTGTCACATAAAGGGCTGCTTTAGTGTCTATCCAAAAATGAGATAGATGTATTACTAAAAAGATAAGCAATAAACTACCTAATAATCCCATACTTCTGCTATACCATTTACTGGTGGCATTGCCTGGGTTGACAGCATATTTTACAGGTCTTTTTGCATTATTTTGAGCCCATAACATAAGCCCTTGTATCATGTGTAGGATAAGGCCAACAAATAAACCTACTTCGGCCAACCTCATCAGCCAATTATGACTTAAGAAGTGAGCATAGAAGTTAAAGGTTTCGCCGTTGTCATTAAAAAAAATCATGCCGTTGACGGTGGCATGAACAATTAAAAACAACATTAGGGAGAAGCCGGTGAGGGCCATAACTAGTTTTTTTCCGATGGAGGAGGTAAAATATTCTTTCCAGGTCATGCTAAAATAATTAATTCAGGGTGCAAAGATAATTAAAGGAAGCTATAAAAGGAAATGGAATCAAGGATTGATTCATTTTACTCCCTCGGTACATACAATTTAATGGTGGTTTCATAGGTATAATTGATGGGCTGATTCTCCCACAACGCGGGTTTCCATCGTTTCATTTGGAGCAAGGCCGTTTTAATTCTTTCTGCACATACTTCATTGACAACATCAATAACATAGGCTTTTGCCACTTCACCGGTTTTGGTAATAAAAAGTTTAACCTTAAAATCATTTTTCTTTAAAGCTTCAGCAGTACATGGTGTAGCATGTTGCAAATAGTTTGATATATATTCCTTATACTGTGGGTAGCTAAATGCAGGATAATATTTTACTTTTTGTCCTTTTTCATTATACAGGGTCCCTTTTTGCAATTTATTATTGAGGTAAACCTCCATGCGTTTCAGTTGACCATTTAGATAAAACTCAAGCTGTGTGCCTTCTTTTTTACCTACTACATAGTTCGAAATCCATTGTAGACTGTCAGTATGGGGATGATATTGCTTCCAGGTACCTGTACGTTTTCCAAATTTATCGAAACTTCCTTCCAGCACTTTCAGCTGGGTGAGCGAATCATATTCGATCCGCTCAAAAACATCTGCTGCATGGTATACCTCTTTCGCTTCTACCTTTGAAGAATGATGAAAATAATAAACCCATTCACCCGATTTAAACCCATTATGATAATGGCCTTTCACCAATACCGTCGAATCGTCGTTTAATTCAACATAGGGTCCTTCCCATACGGTAGCCGCAGCACTTGTGGCATGAAATATTTTTTTTAACCGATGATTTCGAAAATAATCTTTGCATTCAAACAGGCCATTGTTTGCTAAAGAAACCATTCGGTAAAAGCTAGCTTTTGATGCTTGTACATACACCCCCTGCTGATCGATATATAAGGTGTCATGTTGGGCATAGATAGGATAAATACAAAATAATACAAGTATTGATACAATACAGATTGACTTTTTCATGATGTAGTAGGTGTCACAAATATATTGAAAATGATGTATGATGCAAAATATACAAGATAAATAAAAGAAATAGGGTTCTCATTTGTGATATGAGTCAATGATGTATATTTGTAAAACTTTATTCATCTAAAAAATTAATACTGCATGTCAATAACAAACCAAGAAGCACTTTTTCAACAAAGAGTCGATCAGGAAATCAAAATTGAAGCTCGTGATTGGATGCCTGAGGAATATCGTAAAACCTTAATACGTCAAATATCACAACACGCACACAGCGAAATTGTTGGCATGTTGCCTGAAGGCAATTGGATTACTCGTGCACCAAATTTAATCAGAAAACTGATCTTGATTGCCAAAGTACAAGATGAAGCAGGTCATGGCTTATATTTATATTCCGCTGCCGAAACATTGGGTGTTTCACGCGACGAGCTTATTGATCAATTGCATACAGGTAAAGCAAAATATTCATCTATTTTTAATTATCCAACCTTGACATGGGCCGATATTGGTGCTGTGGGCTGGCTGGTAGATGGTGCTGCTATTATGAATCAGGTAATGTTGTGCAGGGCTTCTTATGGACCTTATGCCAGAGCGATGGTGCGTATTTGTAAAGAGGAAAGCTTTCACCAGCGACAAGGATACGAATCGTTGATGGTGCTTAGCAAAGGTACCGAGGAGCAAAAAGCCATGTTGCAAGACGCAGTAAATCGCTGGTGGTGGCCTTCACTCATGATGTTTGGACCATCAGATAGCGAAAGTACCAATAGCGAAAAAAGCATGCTTTGGAAAATCAAGCGACAATCAAATGATGACCTTCGTCAACGCTTTGTAGATGCTACGGTAGATCAAGCCAAATTATTAGGGGTTACCTTGCCTGACCCACATCTTAAGTGGAATGAAGCGAGGGGGCATTATGACTTTGGTGAAATTGATTGGAACGAATTTTGGAACGTAGTTAAAGGCAATGGCATGTGTAATAAAGAACGCTTACAAGCTCGTGTAAAAGCACATGAAGAAGGCCAATGGGTTCGGGATGCAGCGATGGCTTACAGCGAAAAGAAAAAGAAAAAGGCTGCATAATTTACTTTTTTCCTCTTGTTCTTCTGAACGTCACTCTTTCATTAATCTCCATTCTAAAGTCAAGTTCGCTGATATAATATTTACTATTGGCATTGATATCGGCCATTATTTTTTTGATGCCTTGTGTATCAAAAGGGTGGGTAAGAAAATAACCCAGCAATTGTATTTCAAAAGCAGCCGATTTGAGCCAGTCAACTTCTTGTTTATAACCAAGTATCGCTAAGGTTTTGGTTTTTTCCATAAAGGATTGCAGCTTTCTTTTATCTACATTCATGGTATCGCAACTACCAAAATAGATGACAACACCCTGGCATTTAGTTTCTAATATATTAGCGAGTTCGTCGATGGTTACACTTTTTTTACCAATCAATATTTGACCCTTTTTGCCATGAAATGCCAATGAAAGAATCGGGTATTTTTTATGAAATGATTTTGTTTTCCACCTTTCAAGGGAGTAAGTAAATTCTTCTACAGTGGCACAACGATGATAAATATAAGGCATGTTGAGGTAACGATTGGCCATTTCTAAGATAGGCACTACAGAGGTCCGGTCGCGATGATCGCCGTACCAAAAACCTTCGAGACAAAAAACCCCTTTCATACGTAATTTGTTTTATCAAAAATAACTAATACAAATTGAAAATCCTTAGCTGATGAAGGTTATCTTATGAATAATATATTCAACATCTCAGGTCTGAGTAGCATTTCGTCAGGCTGACCTTAGCATGAAAACAGCAGATGGCAAAAAAATATTCAACCCTCTTTTTGTAACACTACTATTTCTAAAACAATGTGATGACAAAAAGGGAATACTCTAGCTAATCATTCAATCAATTGGATATAATTTGACATCATGGCTATTTAACCTCAACAAACGCATAAATATTACCAAGAAACCTTTATTTTTATACCCTCTTATAAAAAAATATAAATGAAAAAATCGGTAATACAGCATTTGACAGCCCTTGGCATTTTTCTTGTTATCACTCTATTCTATTGCTATCCAGCCCTTCAAGGCAATAAATTAGTAGCAGGCGATACCATACACTGGATGGGTATGAGTCAGGAAGCTCGCACTTGGTATGAAAAAACAGGCGAAAACCCCATGTGGAGCAATTCAATGTTTGGTGGCATGCCTACTGTAACACACTATATGCGTGGAAAAACCAATTGGATATATCCTATCCAGGAGTTTTTAACGGATGCCCTTCCAAGCCCTACTTTCTTCTTTTTAATTGCCATGATTTGTTTTTATATTTTAATGCTCAGCTGGAGAGCAAATCGATGGGTGGCCATTATTGGAGCGATTGCCTTTGCCTTTGCTTCTTATAATTTGCAGATTATTACTGCAGGTCATAACACCAAAATGTTTAGTATCGGGTATATGCCTTTGGTACTTGCCGGTATGCATTGGATTTACCAAAAAAAGTATTTGGCAGGTGCCGGCGCCGCATTAGTGGGACTTTCACTCATGATATCGAATGCGATGTATCAAATCGATTATTATTTGTTTATCATCCTTTTTGGGTTTGGCATTGGTTATTTTATTCAAGCCATCAAAGAGGGTACTTTAAAAGCCTTTTTAGTTTCCAGTGCGGTGATGCTTGGCGTTGGCTTGATTGCCGTTGGACCAAGTGTTGATTTATTGATGTTGACCAAAGAGTATACTACCCAAACCATGCGAGGTGGTCAAAGTGAACTAACGATCGGCAAAACAGAAAAGAAAACCGACGGGGGACTTGATAAAGATTATGCCTTTGCATGGAGTCAAAGTATTGGTGAAACTTTTACTTTGTTTGTACCTAACCTCTATGGTGGTGGTGGACAAGTTGATGTAGGTACAGGGTCAAATTATTACGAAGCCCTTACCTCTATTGGAGCAAATGAAGAACAAGCAACTGATATGTCAAAAAGCGCTTCAACTTATTGGGGACCTCAACCATTTCTTTCAGGACCTATGTATATAGGCATCATCATTATGATGCTCATGGTATTGGGTTTAATGGTCATCAAAAACAACCTCAAATGGGTTATTTTTTCAATTGGTGTTTTTGGTATCATGCTCTCATGGGGTAAGCATTTCAGTATGCTCAATTATTTTTTATTCGATCATTTGCCAATGTACAACAAATTTCGTACGCCTAATATGGCTATGACCATTCCTGCATTTATGTTTTGTTTGCTTGCCATCTGGACCTTAAACGAAATTTTTTCAGACAAAATCACCAAAGAAAAATTATGGGATGCCCTTAAAAAATCGTTGATAATCACTGGGGGCATTGTGCTCTTTTTTGGTATCGGTGGGCGTATGTTTTTATCGTATAAAGGTGAAAATGACGATAAACTAAAATCGCAATTTGTACAAATGATGGGTGGTGAAAAAAATCCACAAAGCGTAGTGGCAGGTACCAAAATATACAATGCAATAGTAGAAGACAGACCAAGCATCGCAATGAAAGACAGCTTCCGTTCAATTCTTTTTTTACTTTTGGCAGCAGGCATTCTTTGGCTTTATATCAAAAATAAATTAGCCATGCAAAAGGCTATCTTAGCCATGGGTTTGCTGATAGCCGTCGACTTAATATCAATCGGTATGCGATACCTTAACGCTGATAATTATAAAACGTCTGATGAATACGAAGCTCAATTTGTTCCTCGTCCGGTTGACAGTCAAATATTGCAGGATAAAGACCCCTATTATCGGGTGTATGATCTCAGTACTGATCCTTACAACGATGCCATGGGTGCTTATCATCACAAATTGGTAGGTGGTTACCATCCTGCCAAAATGGAAACTTTTCAAGATTTAATTGAAAATCAGTTGCAACCCGGAGCAAAGTTGAATGGCGAAGTGTTGAATATGCTAAATACCAAATACTTGATATTTAACGCACAGGGCAATAAGCCAATGGCTCAGCCAAACCCTAATGCTTGTGGCAACGCATGGTTTGTAAACAATGTAAAAGTGGTAGAAAATGCTGACCAAGAAATGAATGCCCTCAATGCTGAAAATTTAGGTGATACCACCCAAGTTGCCAATCCATTTAGGGCAAAAGAAATGGCTATCGTGCAAAAGAAACATTGGAAGGAAGCCAACACCACGTTTGAAAGAGACAGCAGTAGTAAAATAGCATTAGCCAAATATGGCCTCAATGAGTTGACCTTTGCTTCTACCAATTCGCACAATGGCTTTGCTGTTTTTGCTGACATTTATTACCCCCTTGGTTGGAAAGCCTATATTGATGGTAAAGAAACCAATATCGTGAAAACGAATTATTTATTACGTGGTCTTGCCATTCCTGCCGGAAATCATCAAATCGTGTTTAAATTTCATCCAGATACTTATTTTAAATGGGGTAAAGTGAGCTTAATTTCTTCGATACTCATCTTATTGGTTTTGGCCGGTGGCATTGGTTTAGGGATTAGAAATGAACTAAAACCCGAAGATCAAACAACTTCATAACATGGCATTCAACATCATAGAAGCAAAAAGGGAACATGTTTCGCTTATTTTACATTTTATTCGGCAATTGGCTATCTATGAAAAAATGGAAAGCGAAGTGGTGGCAACCGAAGCATCTTTAGCAAGCCATCTATTTGATCAGCAATCAGCCCATTGTGTGTTGGCATTTGAAGGGGAAACAGCTGTAGGTTTTGCCCTTTACTTTTACAATTTCTCTACCTTTTTGGGTAAGCAAGGTTTATATCTTGAAGATTTATTTGTTAGTCCAGCATATAGGGCCAAGGGTTATGGAAAACAGCTACTCTTATATATTGCAAAGCAGGCTTTAAACTGTGGTTGTGGTCGTATGGAGTGGAGTGTACTGAATTGGAATCAGCCTGCGATTGATTTTTATGAACGCTTAGGTGCCTTGCCCATGCATGAATGGACAGTATTTAGGTTAAGTGAAGAAAAATTGAAATTACTTTCTGCAACAAAATAGCAGCATATTTGATTACTTTTACTATTATAACAGAATTCTGTTTATTTTTACAACCCGATTTTTTCAATATTCATTTTTTAAAATAACCTGTATGGACATCAGTAAGTATATCATCAAATTTTTAATCAAAAATAGATTTTGCAGTCTACCAGGTTTGGGTTCTTTTACTTTAGAAAAAATAAGTGCTGCCATCAATACCAAAGAAGGAGAAATAAAACCTGCCAAGTTTGAAATTACCTTCTCCCCATTAGGTACCATTGACGATACCTTTGCTTCCTTTGTAGCTAATCATGAAAATGTGAGTATCAGCAATACGTCAAATAATATTAAAGAATATTGTCGCGCAGTTAAAGAAGAAATTGCTCAGCAAGGAAAATTTACCATCCCCAATCTTGGATTTTTAACCATGCAAAATGGCAAAATTACTTTTGTACAAACTGATGAGTTAGACATGGGTGCAGCAGCATTGCCATTGCCTCCGATTGATACCAACCTGAAAAAAAATGCCAATAACAAACTCGATTTCTCATACCCGGCAGCCCATAAAGCCTATAAAAGAAAAAAGGTATCAGTTGGCAAATTTATGATTCCTGCTTTGGTGGTATTGTTGTTGTGTATCGGCGCTTATGTTGCTTATAACTATATCAAAAACAATCCATCGCAAGATCAACCCCAAGAAACGAATAACAGTTTGCCCTTACAACAAGACACCACCACAAAACAAGCTCAATCTTTGGTAGATACTTCATCAACACCTACTACTCAAACCACAACAAGTAGCAATGGTTCATTGCCTTTATACAAAGTGGCTATCTTACAAACCCCATTAGAAGCTACAGCAAATGCGAGAGCTGCCAAATGGAAAAAGTATGGCAATCTTACTGAAGTGCAAAATGTGAATGGCCAATTTATTGTAAGTATTTTAGCCTCACATCCTAACAATGACACTACCTTGCTGGTTGATTCATTGCGTCGCTTTTTTAATCCAAAAGGTCAGGTATTTATTTTAAAATAATTAGTATCTTGCGTTTCCATTGAAAAGCTAACCTACTATTATGCTCCCTTTCTGGAAACAAGCTCCCTTTGTTCGTATTGTTTTGCCTTTTATTTTAGGCATCCTTTGTTATTTATATTTCCCCCTGATACATCCATCACTGATTGTAGCCTTATTTATCGGTTTAGGCATTGCATGGTGGGGATATCATCGATGGCCTGATTTTTATAAACTCAAATATGCTTTTCTAAAAGGCATCTTCATCAACAGCATCCTTTTTGTAGCCGCCTATTTACTTTGTCTGTTGCATCAGCCATCCCTGTCAACGAAATGGTATCATCATCATGAAAAAAAATATAGTCATGCCCTTGTCAAAATGGTGTCGGAACCCAAACCAACCGCCAAATCGATTGGGTTTGAAATCGAAGTCATAGCATTATGCGATAGTGCAAACTATATGCCTACACAAGGGAAGGCGCTTTTGTATATACAGCAACATGAGCTTGTGCAAACAATACGTCAGGGCGATGTACTACTCATTAAAAATACGTTTAGTGATATTAAAAAAAATAATAATCCAGGGGGATTTGATTATGCAACCTATTGCAAATCAAAAAAAATCGTGCAGCAAGCCTATGTAACTACCCATGACTGGCAACATACACAAAAGCATGAAGAAGATTTAAATTCATTTTTTGCAGGTGTCAATGCATACACTTGTTCCCTATTGAAAAAAGCGTTACCCGATTCCTCCACCCATGGCATTGCGGAGGCCTTGTTAGTTGGTTACCGAACAGATATCGATGATGAATTGTGGGAAGCGTATTCCAATTCAGGTATCGTACATATCATTGCCATATCGGGTATGCATATGGCCATGATTTACGGCAGTGTACGTTGGTTGTTATTGCTCATTCCCTTTTTTAAAAGACGAAAAAAAATTGCCATTTTGATTGCGCTACTTTTTATGTGGGGTTTTGCATGTATAACAGGTTTACCAGCATCGGTTACCCGGGCTGCCATTATGTTTACGTTTATAGGATGGGCCGATATGCAGTCGTATCAAACCAATAGCATCAATACCCTTGCAGCGGCAGCCTTTTGCATGTTATGTTATAACCCTTTATTACTACAAGATGTAGGCTTTCAACTTTCCTATATGGCCGTGCTCAGTTTGATAATATTTTATAAACCCATATATCATTTGCTTTATATTCAAACTAAAATACTGGATGTAGTATGGAAACTCATGGCCATGACTATTGCAGCACAGTTACTCACCTTTCCGTTGTGTATGTATTATTTTCATCAATTTCCCTTATTGTTTTTATTTACCAATTTGATAGCGGTACCCCTTACGACTGTCATTTTATATCTTGAGATTGTATTGGTTTTGCTTCATCCCTTGATACCCATTATGCATTTACTGGGAAAGGTGATTGCAGCTTTCATTTTGTTTTTAAATACAAGCGTACTACATCTTAGTCAGTGGAGCTTTGCGGTATGGAGCGAAATTCAGCTTTCCATGTTACAAATGTTCTTGTTATTGATGATGGTTAGTTTAATCAGCTATTGGCTTTTTTATAAAAAAACAACTGCAATGCTTGCTGGTTTTATGACGTTATGGATATTTTGTTTAACCTTACTTTATCATCGTTATGAAGTATATCATCAACAAAAAATAGTGGTTTATGACATATCCAAACAGCGTAATGTAGAATTGATATCCCAAAACGAATATTACAATCCTGATATCGATTCGTTACGGCGATTCACCAAAAACGAAACGTTTACTTTGAAACCAGCTCATACCTATTTCTCTGTAAAACCAATGATCGCTTCATGGGTACAACATAAGCATGTTGAAGGTATTGACTTATTCTATTTTCAAGGGAAGAAAATTATACGTTTAGCGCATACTCGTTTTCATACCACAAGTCCTTTGTTATGCGATTTGCTGATTTTAAGTCAACAATGTAACATCGATACAGGATGGTTATCGCAACAGATACATCCTCAGCAAATAGTGCTTGATAGCAGCATCCCATTTTGGAAATTGGCTTCGCTCAAACAAACATTGCGTAACACTGCGATTCCTTTGCATATTGTGGGTGAACAAGGAGCCTTTATTTGGCATTTATAATACAATGATGTTTTATAAAAAATTCATTCGACATTCATCGAGTCAATGAGCTATTTGCTTTGGGTTAAACCCACATTTTGGAGTCTAAATCTATTAGGCGTTAAAACTGCTGCAATGAAAATGAAGGAATCCCTATACTTTATAACTAAGCTTAAAAGGCTTTCATTTATTGTAGGGTATTGACCACAAAAGATTTTACCTGATTTCCTTTGTCCGTTTCAATCAACAAATAATAATTTCCCTGGCTCCAATGGGCTGTTTTAAGCGTGTACTTATGTTGATTAGGATAGGCAATATAAATCGTTTTACCTAAAGCATCAATCACTTGAATACTTTTCATGATTGCATCCGTCGTTGACGCGTCCACAAAGGTTGTGGCAGGGTTAGGGTATACACTGATGACGAATGATTCGTCCTTTACATCATTCACAGCAAAAGGGGTAACGATATTTACACTATCAATTACGCCAGGACTGAGGTTATAAAACTTACCTGTATTGGTATTTTGCAATTTAACAGCTCGCACCATATAAATATTTTTCCCAGCAGGGGCTGTGCTGTCGTTGAAATTCGTATTCGTTGTATAATTGACATTAAGTAATTTAAAACTATCTGTGAGTGAAGAAGTTCTGTATACAAAGTATCCTAATACTTGTGGGTCAGGTGAGTCGAGCCAGGTGAGTGTAGTAACAGAGGCTCCATTGATGGTATTGGCTGTTAAGCCATAAGCACCTTTTATCGGGTACATTTTTAAGGTTGGGTCACCCATTAAAGCCTGATGCACATATTTAAAACCGTATCCATAGGGTTGGTATACATAATTGTTTTTGATGGTTTCCATAAAGCTATTTCCGATTGGCTCGCCTAGACCCATATGATGTAAAAAGATATTGGGTCTACCTGCCCAAAAATTAGTCAGGGTTGGAGAGGGACTTGCCAGGGGCGCACGTAAAAAATTATTTTGATTATCCCAATCGCCAAAGTAGCTTCCAAACAATAAGGTAAAAACGCTCTGTATAGTATCTGTTTGAAAATTGTTGGTATTGCCGATACCACCAGCACCCTGATACCAACCCCCTCCACAGCCATAGCTCCAGAGGTAAGTATTGTTTTTCATATCGGTAAAATAATCGCCTGTAGACACACTATCAGGACTTAATAAAGCGGCATAATTTCTATACCCGTTTTGGGCAAATGCTTCACCGCTAAAGTAACCAAAGTTATCATCAATCAAGCCTTTCATTCGGTATGTTTTTTGGGCTGTTCGGTATTCATGATCTTTGTTTAAATAGCGTTTCATCAACAAGGTGTCGTTGGTATTGAAAATAGGCATGTCATAAACATCTGTTCTACCCACAAATAATAAAGGCACTGAAATATTTGTTTGGTCAAATTTGCCATCACCAGGTATATTTTGATTTTCGATACGAGCAGCTGCCACATTATTAACGGTCACATCTGTCCAATAGGTAGAAGAGGTATCGCAATAATACAGATCAGTGGGCCACGCTCCGCTGTGATCAGGATGACCGTCGGGGTTTAACGAACCACTATAGGGCACAGGAATATGACCGAGTATAGCGATGCCTTTTACCCATTGAGGAGAAGTTTGATATATATTTCGAATGGCTTGTTTTACACTAGCTACACTTTGTGATCGACCAATATTAACCCTTGCAAGGGACCAACCTTCTTTTATCAAGTCCCATTCATAAGTATTGATTTCAGGGGCAAGTGCATTGATATAATTACTATCGACCAATAAAATGATTTTCCCCTGATGATGTTTTGCGGGTAAATTAAGCGAAGCATACACATACCCTGTTACACTAAAGGGTGGATTACTTACCCGATATTCATATCCAATACCAGGTAATACGGTATTGTCGGTATAGGTAGTATCATTGGGGGCCAGGTTAGTAGCTAAAGTGGTCCATGTAGCGTCGGTGCGAAGCTTTCTGTATACATTGTAACTTGAATCGTTTTTTACCCGATGCCATGTTAGTTTAATACTTGGTGGAGATTGGGTAGTGATTGTAGAAATTTGAAAGGTGACATCGGCAGCGGTTTGGGCTTTGAGTTGCAGGGTAACAAAAAAAGCACAGCAGAGTAAAAGATGTTTCATGTAAGATGAATGAATTTTTGTCCAAATTTAATCATAAATATTCAAATAAAGGTATCAGCAACGCTTGCAAACTAAATACACACTTAACTTTTCAATACGAATGATGTAAACAAAACTATTGGGTAATGCACTTTTAAACACTAATGCTACATTGGTGTACAGCCGAAGCCAGTTCTTTGATTAAATTGGGATGGGTTTCAATGGCATTGCCTACAACGATGACATCGGCACCTGCTTTGCAATTGAGATAAGCTTTTTCGGCTTCTTTGATGCCTCCGCCCACGATCAAAGGTAAACTTGTATTGGCAGCCACTTTTTGTATCATCGATTCGCTGATGGGCACTTTAGCGCCACTGCCTGCATCCATATACAACACATGCTTACCCTGCATTTCACCAGCCATTGCTGTACAAATTGCCACATCATTTTTATCGTGAGGTATGGGAGCACTGTTACTCATATACGAAACTGTGGTAGGTGCACCGCCATCAATTACCATATACCCGGTAGAAATAATTTCGAGACCACTTGCCTTCACCAATGGAGCCGATACTACATGCGCTCCGATCAGTAATTCGGCATTGCGACCTGATATAAGTGATAAGTAAAACAATGCATCAGCATAACGACTTACCTGTGAGGGGCTACCGGGAAACAAAATGACAGGAATATCACTTTGCGCTTTAAATTGCTTGATACATTCATCAAGATGTTGCGAAAGCATCAAACTACCACCCACAAAGAGATAATCAACCGCAGCGTCATTGCAACGGGTGGCCAATTGTTGAATGTCGGGGATGTTTATTTTATCAGGATCTACCAATACAGCAAAAGCTTTCTTGTGTTGCTGACGTAAGGCTAACAATGAATGATATACAGGTTGTGGCTTCATGCAGGTGACAAAGATATTCATTTTATCGAAAAAGACTAGGTAAAATCAATACTTGATTTTGCGTTTTACATATTTAGTAATACAGCGAACCTTGTTCAAAAGAAATATATAGCAGTCAACAATGTGCAAATAATGTTAGTATTTTTTGTTTAATGAAGTGGATTAATATAAATTTGTGGATTATTAGTCTGTATGAATAATTCCAACGATAGAGATGTACAAGATTTGATTGCAGAATTTGTGAGTTCGAAAAATCAATTGCTTCACGAAGAAATTATATCTTCTATTAAGCGAGAGAGTTTTGCTAATATGCAAGAAGAGACGGCTGAAATAAACGAAACCGTGACACCTACATCCCCTAAACAAGCATCCTCTGAAAATATAGCTGATTTAAAGAAACAAATCGAAGCACTTACTGCCAGAAATCTTGAACTGCAACAGGAACTAACGATGGCTCAAATGCAAGAATCGCAAACCTTATCGTCTGCAAAGCCCATGGGTACAGATGATTTGCGAATGGAATTTTTAAATTTTACCAGCGCTCATATTCAACAATTCAATACACGTATTAAAAAAACGGAAGAGCTGATTGAATCTCTTACACAAAAAACACAAGGACCTACAGAAAAAAAATCGAACAAGGATTTTCCTTTATGGTTATTTTGGACCAATATAGCGGTTTTAGGTATCATCGCTTTGTATTTTATCATACAAATGTTTACAAACGAACAAAGCACTGAACCGACAAACATGCAAACAAGCATTGTAGCACCGAAAGTAACCAATGAGCCTAAAAAACAAACAGCACCGATCACGCAATCAACACCTCAGTCTGCATTGCCTGCTGAAAATAAAACAACAATCAATAGCGATGCTGAAAATAAGGTGACCACTACCCCACAACAGGTAAGTACTCCATTTCGGGTAGCTAATACCCCCGCTGTTGCCTCCAAACCAATGGAAACACCCGTGAATACGCAAAAAGCCCCAATCAATGCCAGGCCTTTGCCCACGCCAACACCAAAGCCAACACCTCAGCCAGTAAAAACAACACTGACTCCCCCATCGGTAAACCCGGTAATGGCAAGTTCAAACAAAACGTCGAAACCATTGAGTAAACCCATTGTCAAAACAGGCAATCAATCACCTCAAGTGACACGTGTACCTTCTACCGTACCAAACGACTCCAGAAAACCTATCGTCGCACCAAAAACAAACCCACAACCTAAACCTGTAGCCGTTGTAAATAACAAACCTGAGCCTGTAAAAAAACCTGTCAATAAAGAGAAGGTATACTTTGGAGAAGACTAATAGAATTATGAAAAAATACTTTTTGATTGTAAGTGTGTGGATGTTATGGCTGGGTAGTTGTACCTTGATGCAACACAAAAGCTATACCCCAAAGGATCCTTTGCCCGAAAACAAACAAGCTTTGCCCTTTGTAGAAAAACCCGCCTATTATTCAAAATATTATCAATTTAAAACAGGTCAGTCATACACACGAGCAGTAGAGCGCGCATACTATGGCATGCAAGCAGAAATGCTTCAAGAGTTGAATAAGTACAATATAAAAAAGGGTTTTAATATAGAAGATTACAACAAATACAGCAAGGCCTCCTTTTTTCAAACAGATGTTTATGAAATTCCTGCTGATATGAAATCGAAAGCGGTTGATTTGTTTAGACCCTTATTAGATTCCATGTTTTTGCTGGCTGCACAACATCGTAGTTTTCATGCTGAAATATTAGTATTGGGTTATACCGATGAAGCGGCAGTACCTTACAATACACCTATTTATAATCAATTATTGAAGTTAAGTAAACAAAAATACTTTTACAATAATGATTACTACAATACACTATCGTATTTTCGGGCTAAAGAAGTAGGCGATATTATTTCCGATTTGCTGGCAAAGAAAAAAAGTAGTTTTTATCAATTTGATAAAGCCACCTTTGATATTATTGTAGAGGGTCGAGGCATTGAATACCCTGATGCCAAACGCACATATGATTTAGAAGACGACAAAAGAAAAATTACAAAAGTGTATTGGAAAGTGTATCAAAGCGAGTAATACCAAATACTTTTTTGCAGAAAAATTCATAAAAATATTTCCAAATGAATTCTGTGATTAAACCCAGATAATGATGTTTTGATTACCCATAGAAAAATAGCGTTCAGAGAAGTGACGAAAAAGCATCAGAAAAAATTTATACATTTACAATGCAATCCATTGCACCTCTTTGTCAGTATTTTCAAAAGCCTTCGAAAGCCTTTCCTGGTGGGTATCTGTGATAAATACCTGGGTGTTTTGTTGACAAATATATTGTATCAGTTGAGTGCCTCTTTTTTCATCTAGTTTTTCAAATATATCATCGAGCAGAAGCAGGGGGATGCTGTCAGTTTGTTCTTTCAGAAT
Source organism: Bacteroidota bacterium (assembly GCA_016711825.1). Taxonomy (GTDB): domain Bacteria; phylum Bacteroidota; class Bacteroidia; order Chitinophagales; family Chitinophagaceae; genus OLB11. Next base: position 356,108 of record JADJSG010000006.1, read on the forward strand.
TTCGAATTGGGCAAATTTCAGTGCAAACAAAAATGATTTTCTTTGACCTTGTGAAGCTGCTATTTTTAAAGGCATTTGGTTTAAGGTAAAATATAAATCATCTTTATGAATCCCATAATTTGTTCGTTGCAACATGATATCTTTAGGTCTGTTATGCTTTAATATTTCAGTTAAATTTTGTTGATGTAACTGCGATTGGTATTCAATTTCAATATGTTCGTTGGCTTCGCTTATATATTGATAAATGGCATTTGTTTTCTGTTTCAATTGCGCAATATAAGTGTTGCGGGCATTATATATAGGGCGTGCATACTCGCTTAGCTGATCATCATAAATATCTAATACTGCATAATCTTTATCTTGCAATTCATGCCATTTTTTCAATAAGGCATTGCGTTGTTGCAATATTTTGTTGTAAGCAATGAGGTTCCTCATATAGTTTTCGTCTAATTGCGAAATAAGAATATCGATAAATTTTCTTCTGACTTCGCTGCCTTCAGTGATAAGTTGTGTATCGTCTGGGGTAATAATCACTACGGGAAATTTGCCGATATGTTTTGACAATTGGGTGTAGGCAACACCAGCAGTTGAAAATTCTTTTTTCCCATTTTCTCTAATGATACATTGCACCACATAATGGTTTCCTTTTTCAATATCAGCTTGTATTCGCATACCTTGTTGCTCATTCATCACACAAAATGCATCACTATGTACAAAATAACTTTTAGTGAAACATAAAAAATAAATGGCATCCAGAAGGTTGGTTTTCCCACTGCCATTTTTGCCCGTAATACACACAATTTGTTTATTAAATTGAAATGACTTTTCAGCATAATTTTTAAACTGAAATAAATATAATTGATGTACCTGCATGGAATGGCGAAGATAGGGGATTGCATTTTTAATGCCTAATACCCACAAAATATTCTCAACAGTCAGCCCATTTTAAAACAGCTTTTTCAATGGGTATAGGTTTGCTATCTTTATTTTGAAAGAATAAAAGAATCGATTTCAATAATTGTTTCCCAAATAAACACTATTTTGTACGTTCATCTGGATGATATAGGCTAATACAAACTCCCTTTTCTTACAGCATGAAAACGCAACCAATTCGCAGATTTTATACCACCCAACACCTATGACACCAAGTATACAACCCATTCAAAACAAAGACAGAGTCATCTTTATGGATGTACTTCGTGGATTTGCCATATTAGGTATTTTTATTGCCAACTTAGGTTCTGGGTTTAGTGGCTTTAATGAAGAGGCCAATCTTACAGGCCCTTTTTTAATACCCCATGCTGACCAGCAAATGCGTTTTTTGCATCACTTATTTATTGAAGGGAAATTTTATTCTATTTTTAGTTTACTCTTTGGATGGGGTATTGCCTACCAAATAAAAAGAGGAGATGATAATAATACGAATGTTATTCCTATGCTTTATCGAAGACTCTTTTTTATGTTGTTGTTAGGCACCTTCCATTTATTGATCTGGCCTGGCGATATTGTATTCTTTTATGCCTTGTTAGGATTCATCTTAATTCCTTTTCGAAAATATAGTAACCGAACATTACTCATTTTTGCGCTTACACTTATTTTACTCCCCATCGTTTTATATGCAGTCAAAGCCAAATGGGCCTGGCTCAATATGCCTGCTGAATTATTATCACAAACGGGAGTAGAAGTGTCAAAAAAACTGGATGGGGTGAGCACTGAAGCTGAATATGAAGTATGGATCCAGCAAGCCAATTGGTGGGACATTCTTAAATCAAATATTGGCGGATTTTTCTTTCGATATTCCTATTTGTTTTTTGTAAGTCGTATACCTAAAGTATTGGGTGTATTCCTGATTGGTTTTGTGATTGGTCGAAGTGATTTTTATACACAGATCAACCAACACAAAAAAATCATTTACTGGGTAATCGGTATTGGTTGTATATTGGGCTTACCTGCCAATTATTTCTTAGCTTATCTGATGCAATATTATGGGGGCGATTATTGGGGTTTAAAAATACATGGTTGGTATCAAACCCTCGTCTATGCTTTAGGGGTGGTTCCCTTAGCTTTGGCCTATGTGGGTTTATTGATGTTGGGTTTTGAAACCAGTTTAGGAAAAAGAATCTTAACGTATTTGGCACCTGTTGGCAAAATGGCCTTTAGCAATTATATCATGCAATCATTGATTGGCAATTTTGTATTTCTGCATGCCGGTTTAGGCTTTACAGGTCAGGTTGGACCCGTATATTATACTTTATTTGGGTTGATGGTTTTTGCCTTTCAGGTTTTGATAAGCACCTTTTGGCTTCGCTACTTTTATTATGGACCCTTTGAGTGGCTTTGGCGTAGCCTTACCTATTGGAAACGTCCACCATTCAGAATCAACAAACAATAAATCATTATTCTCTTACATCCAAATACTATATTTAAAGTCTGGAAAAATAAAAACGCCCACATACAAATGCCGACCCTACTGAAACCCTTGCAATACTTATCATTGATGATGGTTACCTTCAGTTTCCTTTGCAATGCATGTATCAGTAAAAAAAAGATATTGCCTGTTGCACATAACAGCCTATGGCAAATGATACGATATAACAAAGGGTCTGAAATCATGGCGCTTGATACGGCCTTTTTAATGGTATCGAACAGGCATTTCATGACTGAGCAAGTGCAATTTGCAGACGAACAAACAGATACTACACAGCAACATATTTTGTATATAGGTCGTAAAAATAATTTTATTTATGTATATGAATTAAATTCATTGCAGGAAGGGATAGCCTTATTTCCCAAAAAAAACTGGGTGCTTTATACAGAAGGGATGGGTAAAACATTTACAGGCAATATTGAACGAGCAACCTTGATGACAAAAACATATGATGTACAAGTGATACTGTTTGACTATGCGAGTATCAATAGCACATTAGGGGGCAAAAAAAACTTCGATTTTTCAATGCAAAACGCCCTGGCCTCTTCACATCAATACACGCAATTTTTAAAAGAAATTTCAACCATTCATCAACAAACAACCTTGTTTGAAGGGGTGCATATTAGCCTTTTTCTGCATAGCATGGGAAACTTAATGTTTCGTAAAATGATGCTTGACAATGAATATAAAGTATTAGGCAACCACCAATTTATACAACATATACTTTTTAATGCAGCATGCGTCAACAGAAAAAATCATCATCAATGGCTTGCCAACATTGACTTTGCCCAACATCTTTATATTCATTATAATCAGGCAGATAAAAAACTCAATGGGGCCATGGTGATTTCGGGTAATCGGAAATTAGGGAGCAAACCTTGTAGACCCTTTGCGCGAAATGTATCCTATATTGACTTTCACAACGCAGTAGGCAACAACCATAGTTATTTTTTAAATATCCCTGGTCGCGATTTTGTGATGAGCGATGCCATACAGCAATATTATACTACCGTACTCAATGGCCGACCTTATGATGTAGATTCGCTTTTGAAACCCAGTCGCATTGTTGGCTACAATATGATTCACTAAACCATGAAATATATCCGTACACATTTCATAGCAATATTCATCGCACTTGTGTATGTTTATTTTTGTTATCTGATGTTGGGTATTGTACTTCAATATATTCCCTACCACACGGATGTGGCCTTTCTAAAAATCAAACAAGATGTGATTGGCATGCTCCATTATCGTATCGCATTTTTTACCCATGTGTACACATCCATGCTTGTAATGTTTGCAGGCTTTACACAATTTAATCGTTCTTTTTTAAATCATTGGCCCACGCTGCATCGGATGGCTGGCTGGGTATATGTAGTATCTGTGTTGCTATTGGTTGCCCCTTCAGGATTTGTGATGGGCTTATATGCCAATGGTGGACTGAGTTCACAAATTTCATTTTGTTTATTATCTGTGTTATGGTTTTATAGCACCTGGCAGGCATTGCGATGCGCTATGCAAAAAAAAATAAATGCCCATCGCAAATGGATGATACGGAGTTTTGCCCTCACATTATCTGCCATTTCATTGCGTGCATGGAAATACATTTTAGTATATTTGTTGCATCCAGCACCCATGGACACCTATCGGATGGTGGCATGGCTCAGTTGGGTATTCAATTTAATCATCGCCGAAATCATTATTTTAAAATATATCAATCATGAAAAAAATCCTTTACACACTCTTACTTAGTCAACTATTATGGGCTTGTAATGAATCTCCTAAAACAGAGACCTCTACATCGGAAAACCCTCCAAGCACGCAAAATGCATCGCCACCTAAACAAATGGTATTTGCTTCGTATGTTGGAGCCTTTGAAGCGGAAGAAATCAAAGAAGGCTCAGATGCTACTTATTCAAACCTCATCAATATCACCATTCATCAATTAGAAAACGGACAAGCCACAGGGCGAAGCATTATTGCCGGCAACGACCGCCCTTTTACTGGCACCTACAAACAAGCAGGAAATGTGTTTGATATCATTGCCTCTGAGCCGGGTGATGATAAGCACGATGGACGGTTTGAATTTAAACTCGATACCAGCAAACAAACTGTAGAAGGCAAATGGTATTGCAATGATAAAAACATAGCCGTACCAGTGCGTAAATTTGCATTGACAAAAAAGACATTTTCCTATAACCCTGAAAACAATTTTGATGAAAGCATTGTAGGGGCTAGTTTATATAATGGCAAAGACATGGAAGAAAGCAGCTATGAAGCCATCACAGCTAAAGTGACTAAAATCAATGCATCGACCCAAAAGCTAAACAATAAAGATGTAGAAAACCTCTATAAAGGCGATTTAGAAGTGATACGGAATGCTATTTATGCCCGTCATGGATATTCATTTCGCAATAGAAGAATGCGTTATTTATTTGACAATTTAGTGGAATGGTATGTGCCTTCAAATGTGGATGTTCGAAACGAACTGACTGCCTTAGAAAAAGATAATATTGCATTGATCAAACGTTATGAAGACCATGCAGAAAAATATTACGATGAGTTTAGTCGATAGTTGTATAAAAATGCACCCTTTTTTTGCCTAGAATTCTCTATATCGTATCAGACTCACCCATTGCATGATGTACCTTGGGTACAATAATTTTTGCCTGCATGGTACTGCCAAAGTAAGTGCTCATTTCTTCAATGGTATAAGCATCTTCTATACGATACTCCCCAATAGCTGTACGTCGCAAGGCTTGCAAATAAGCACCGCAACCTAATGCTGCACCCACATCATTGGCCAGTGAGCGTATATAAGTACCGCTTCCACATACAATGCGAAAATGCACTTCAGGTAATTGCAACTTGGTGATTTCAAATGCTTCAATATGTACTACCCTGCTTTTCATAATGACTTCCTTCCCTTTACGGGCAAGTTCGTACACAGGTTTACCTTCTTGTTTCACTGCTGAGTGTATGGGCGGAAACTGTGTGATATCACCAATGAACGTTTTTCGTACACTTTCAAGGAGTGATGGCGTTACCATTGAATAATCTTTTTCATCGGTTGGAAAGCTCTCTAAGTCATAAGTGGGAGTGGTTGCCCCTAAATGTATAATGCCTGTATATTCCTTTTTCTGTCCCAGCAAATCGGTTAATTTTTTTGTCAGTTTACCTGTACAACATATCACCAGTCCACTCGCTAAAGGATCGAGCGTACCTGCATGACCAATTTTAGCACGTGTCCATTTTTTTATTTGGGTTACTACCCCAAAGGAGGTCCAACCATATGGTTTATCCATTAATATCATTTCTCCTTCTATAAAATTACAAGATGCCAGATTTTTTTTCATGATGCAAATTTATACTGAAAACCTGTTTGTGCTGATTTAAATATCTATCAATAGACTGCAAGCCCTATTTAAGCCTCCCGATTCATTTATAAAAAAGCCTATTCTATATTCCTTCAAAAAAGCCATTTCTGTCGTTTTCATTTATCCATAACAAGTATACATATATATAATATGCTGATATTTATATCTTCAAAAATATAGATGTTTATAAATTCAGCATGTTTAGTACAATCTTTAATTATATTTGCAACTAATTCAACAATTTAATATAACACAACAATATGGCAACAACAGCAGATATGCGTTCCGGTTTAATCATCAAATTAGATGGTAGCTTATACAGCGTGGTAGAATTTGGACAAAACAAAACAGCACGTGCAGCCGCAAAAGTATGGGCTAAACTAAAAGGCGTAGATAATAATCGAACGATTGAGCAAACCTGGAATAGTGGTGAAACAATACACCCGGTAAGGGTTGAGAAAAAACCTTACCAATATTTATACAAAGACGAAACAGGTTATAATTTTATGGATAATGGTACATTCGAACAAATTACCGTGGCTGAAAACCTGGTTAATGCACCGCAGTTTTTAAAAGATGGTTTAGAAGTCATTGTATTGACCAATGGTGAAACAGACATGCCTATAGGCGTAGAATTACCAGAAAAAATTGAAGTGCTTGTTACTTATAGTGAGCCGGGTATGAAAGGTGACACTGCAACACGCACCTTAAAACCAGCAACAGTTGAAACAGGTGCCAATGTAAATGTACCTTTATTTGTCAACGAAGGTGATGTCATTCGAATCAACACAAAATCAGGAGAATACGTAGAAAGGGTCAAAAATTAATCATTTCTGAAAACTATCTTCTTTTAATAAAATAAAATACACCATGGCAACAATTAAAAAGGCTCGTCCAACACAGGCAAAGACTGCACCTAAAAAAGCAGTGGCTCAAAAAGCCCCTCTTGTAAATAAACCAGCACCAGCTAAACAAGCAACAAAAAAAGCAGTTCCTGCCGCAAAATCAGTGAAGGAAACGGCTCTTAAGATGCCCAATGCAATTTTCAATATTGATGAAATCAATGAATTGCTCAAAGCGGTAAATCATTCTAATGTGAATGAGTTAAAATTAGAAAAAGGTGATTTTAAAATTACCATCCGTCAAGGAATGCCAATGGTAGCTGCTACATCTGCACCACAAGCAACAACACCCGCGCCTGCGCATACCCCCGTGGCAACACCAGCACAAGTAGTAGCACAAGCTCCCGCTGCGCCTGCTGCCCCCATTGCAGACACTTCTTCCGATCATCTTATTACCGTTAAATCGCCGATGATTGGTACATTTTACCGATCAGCAGGTCCGGGTAAACCTACTTTTATAAATGTAGGCGATGAAATAAAAGTGGGCCAGGTGATTTGTATTGTAGAAGCCATGAAACTATTTAATGAAATAGAAAGTGAAGTGAGTGGTAAAGTAGTGAAAGTGTTGGCCGATGACAGCAGCCCTGTTGAATACGATCAGCCATTATTTTTAATTGAACCTTAAATAATTTGAACAAGGAAATTGCTTAAAAGCAATTCATTAGATTAAAAGCACATGTTAGCTCGCCTACATTTTTCTTATATCGAATATTGTGTTCGATGACTATTCAAATGAATAAATTAATACATTATGTTTAAAAAAATTTTAATTGCCAATAGAGGAGAAATAGCACTTCGTGTGATTCGTACTTGTAAAGAAATGGGCATTCCTACCGTGGCGGTATATTCTACGGCTGACAAAGATAGTTTGCATGTACGATTTGCAGATGAAGCTGTTTGTATAGGAAAACCTTCAGGCGCTGATTCTTATTTGAACATACCCCACATCATGGCTGCAGCCGAAATCACCAATGCTGATGCCATACATCCTGGATATGGTTTTTTGGCTGAAAATGCCAAGTTTGCAGAAATTTGTGGTCAATACAATATCAAATTTATAGGGCCTATGCCCGATATGATCAATTCGATGGGGGACAAAATAACCGCCAAAGAAACCATGATCAAAGCAGGTGTACCCGTAGTGCCAGGCAGTGCAGGTTTACTTCAAAGCATTGACCATGCTAAGAAAGAAGCAAAAAAAATGGGTTACCCAGTCATTATCAAAGCAACCGCTGGTGGTGGTGGCAAGGGTATGCGTATCGTATGGAAAGCTGAGGAAATGGAAAAGGCGTTTGACTCAGCCAAAATGGAAGCTGCTACTTCATTTAAAAATGATGGTATCTACATGGAAAAATTTGTAGAAGAACCTCGTCATATTGAAATTCAAATTGCAGGTGATCAGTTTGGCAAAGTGTGTCACCTCAGCGAAAGAGATTGCTCTATACAACGTCGTCATCAAAAATTAGTAGAAGAAAGTCCTTCCCCTTTTATGACACCTGATTTGCGTAAAAGAATGGGAGAGGCTGCTATTAAAGCGGCTTCTGCAATCAATTATGAAGGTGTGGGTACAGTAGAGTTTCTTGTAGATAAACATCGTAATTTTTACTTTATGGAAATGAATACCCGTATACAAGTAGAACATTGCGTTACAGAAGAAGTAATCAATTACGACTTAATCAAAGAACAAATAAAAATTGCCGGGGGCGTTCCCATTTCTGGTAAAAATTATGAACCTAAGATGCATGCCATCGAATGTCGTATCAATGCCGAAGACCCATACAATGATTTTAGACCCTCTCCGGGACGTATTAATGTATTGCATACTCCTGGTGGACATGGGGTACGTATAGATTCACATATCTATGCGGGTTATACCATTCCTCCCTATTACGACTCTATGATTGCTAAAATCATTGCCGTAGCCCAAACACGTGAAGAAGCCATTGATACCATGAGCAGAGCCCTCAGTGAATATGTGATTGAAGGTATTAAAACGACCATCCCGTTTCATCAGCAACTGATGCAAAACGAAGATTTTATTAGTGGCAATTTTACCACTAAATTTATGGATACTTTTGTTTTAAAATAAAAATACCTGCATTGTTATTTTGCTTCAAAGAAAAATCGTTGCTATGAAAAAAATATTTTATTTGTTGCTGTTATTATTTCCATCTTTTGTGTATGCACAATATCCTTATACGTTTAAAGATATCAGTGGCAAATGGATTGAACGTACACGCACCGATAAAAACAGCGATGTTGCTCCTTTTAAAGATACTTTATATCTTGAGATACGTGAAAATGGATTTATGCTTGTAAGACATACCATAGGTGCTACTTTTTATGGTGATGCCGAATTGGTTGATAATACTTTGTCGATACAAAAAGAACAATTTAAAATCGAAAGTGCTGAAAATGGTATTTTAAAATTGAAGCAAGGCAAAGTCACCCATCGTTTTGTAAAGTTTGAAGAGTTTATAGATGCGCCTGTTGTAAAAATGATACCAGGTGCAGAAACAGGAAACATCCTCAATGATGAAAAAAACCTACAAGGCAAATGGACCGTTTATAAAAAAACAGATCCTTCCTTTAGCAGCCGCACTTTTTATATTAAAATTTTAGACATCAAAGAAAAATTAAAGCCCCATACTTATGCAGGCATCGTCACCTTTCATAATATGGATTCAATATACAGTAGTGACGCCATTATCACCATACAAGATACTGAAATCACTATCCTTAGTAATGATAAAATCATCAAAGCGCATATGCTTAAAAATGATGGAGAAGAATTTATTATTGAGCACAACAGTGTTCAGTATTTTATGAAAAGATTTGGTAAGTAGCTAAAATTGTCTAATTTTATCTACTCTTAAACATTTCCATTCATCCTAAAATCTTTCCTATGAAAAAAATTGTATTCCTTATTGCCTTTCTTCACATTGCTACAAGTCAATTACATGCACAAATTTTAGCAACCTTTACACCTGACCCTGCCTTCAATGCCGTGGTATCATACCCATTTGCCAATACAAACAATACCCCAAATCCGGCAAATTATGTTGCGGCTCTATGGACAGGCAATGGCACCCAAGGTGCATGGCGTTCATTTTTTAAAATTAATTTAAGTTCAATTCCTGCCAATGCGGTCATTGACTCTGCTATCTTTTCATTTTATGCAGATATCAATTCTCTTTGGGGCAACACGGGGAGCCCTAATTTTGGTATTGCGAATGGTGCATACATTTGTCGTGTAACAACTCAATGGAATACCAATATTTTTAACTGGAATACACAACCATTGTATACCCTGACCAATGCTGCAGAACTTGATCAAAGCATCAGTGTGATACAGGATTATACGCATATCGATGCGACTGATTTGATTAAAGATATTTTATTAGGTACCAATAATGGATTTGCCTTTGTATTGCAACAGGAAATGAGTAAATATAATTCTCAAATATTTCATGCTTCAAACGGTGTTGAGAGTCCTACTACCCCTAAACTAAAAGTTTATTATCGATTTGCCAATTCAGTGAATAATTTTTCTGAAGAGCCTATTACTTATTCAAAAAAAGGCGATCAGTTTAGTATTTTCTTTGATAAAAATTTTGATGGAACCATTAGTATTTACCAATCAACTGGTGCCTTGGTAAAAAAAGAAACATGTAATAATCAATCGATTTATCATTTAAATACCTCCTCATTACCCACTGGTATTTACTTCATCGAATTGAAAAATAAAATGAGTAGCAAAACCATTAAAGTTTTGTTTTAAGTTTTTATATTTTTCATCATCACTTTGATAGACCAATAAATAAAAGTGAGCAGGGTGCCCAACAATAAAGTAACACCCCATGTACGGCCATGCATCCAGGGATGTATAAATCGATCTGCAATATCCATCAATATCAAATGGGGTGTAGTGATGATATCCCAGCTATTCCAGCGCAAAAAACGCCCCAGATAGACCCCAAAGCTTGCCATAAAAAGCATTGTGATGATGAGGATTTGTGTTTTGACAGCTGAACATTTTTTCAGAAGCAGTTGTTCTATATGAAACAAACTGATAAACCCCAACAATAAGCCTGCCCATGAAAATGATAATAACATAATCAAATCAAACCATTTAGGCATGCCATTGCGTTCATGCAAATGAAATAAATCAGTGAGTATATAAGGCGCATTCGGGAAAAATAGTAACCAAGTGGCTGCAAGTAAACCCATCACATACCGATTGATGTTAATGCTGTTATGTAGCAAATAGGATGAAATAAAACAAGGGATCATTGCCAGAAATAAATTCCAGTTTAAAAAAATATACATCAGGCTACCGGTAAAGGCAATTCGCATCAATGTTAGGGTAATACAAAATATAATGGTAAAAGTCAATAACAACAATAATTCAAAACGTACGAATCGGGTTATACTATGCATAGGCTTTTATTTTTAAAAGGTAAAAGTAGCATGATGTATGTTTAGGATTTCATAAGGAAAACTATGCAGGGTGTTAAAAAAAAATGCCATTCACACAGGTGAACGGCATTTCAATGATTGATTGAGTTAGGGAAAACTTATTGAATATCTATGACTCTTGACAAGGCCAATTCGTTGATGACATAAATGGTTTTACCATTTTGAACAGTGGTATTCATATTCCATGGTGCAATTACAACAGTGCCAGTACCTTTACCCAAGGTTTGCAATTCTGCAGCAGTAAAAGTGGCTGAATTTGTGTTAGGCCCCATTCTTTTTAAAACTACTTTACCTGTTTCTCCGGCAATTTGAAAATAAACTGAATCTGAATTGCTGATACTACCTGTGACACTCAATGCAAAATTATTTGCACTATTGATGGTCGTAAATGCACTCATATCGGTAGAGGTTGGAATCGCTTGTGCGGTGGCATCGTGTGTAAAAGCAGGGATACCATTGCCGCCCCCTACATTCCAAACTAAAGTACCTGACATATCAATGCCTGTTGGATCAGAAGCGGATGGAGTAAAATAATATGAGTTATTGGCATTTTTTGTAAATGTTTTACCTTCTAATGACACAGTGCCTGCATCATTGTAAGTAGCAGTCGCTAAATTACCAAAGCCTGCAACGCCAGTACCAAATACGGTATTAACAGGAAAACCTGCTACAGTGGTATTGGTGATGGTGTACAAAGCAACCAAAAACCCGTCGCCTGTGGTTGGGGCTGGAGATGGTGTAGCTGCAGCAGTTGCATTGTTATTGTCAGAAGGAAGTGTCACTTTTTTATCGCAAGAAGCAAAAAAGAGTGAAGCGGATAATAATGCCAAAGTTAGTTTTTTCATTTTATAAGATTTTTATACTTGCAAAGATGCGATGAAAAAAATAATAAGCCAATACCCTGAGTAGGGTATTTATTTACCTGTCTTTCATAGGCCTTGAAAATGAAATTCCCATCCACATTTACTTTTTATTGGGTTCAGCTATTTCAAAAGTTTGAATATGTTTTTCTCCTTTAGGACTTATAAATTCAATTTGATATTTACCAATGGGTAGGTAATATTTTCCATCATCTCTTGTTTGCAACGGCTGTTGATTCACTTGTTTAATGGTTTGATTGATTGATAAATCATAGTTTAAAATGTTGATACCATTGACAGCTTGATGTGTTGTAGAATACAACAGTTCACCTTGTGTTGAAAGAATATGTATATCATAAAGTGTAGCTTCCTGGGTATAAAACGCGATATTTATTTTTTGAGTATTGGGTGTTGAGTATGAAAATGATTTATTGCCTAAATGTTTATTGTAGATAATTTTATCAATGTCAAACGTCACCCAGTTTTTATCTTTCACTTGATTATAAGCTTGTATTTTATCTAAATTGGCAATGTAAATTGAACGTCCGTGGGTGCCTAATACAATATCATTTTCGCGTTCTTGTATTGCAATATCATGAATGGCAACCCTAGGCAAATTGCCATTCCAAGGTATAAAATGATTCCCTTTATCAAAACTAACATATAAACCATTGTCAGTACCCACATATAGAATTTGTTCATCTTTGGGATCCTCTTTTACCACATTGATAGGTTCTTGGGGTAAGTTTTTTCCAAGGCTTTTCCAATGTGCACCTTCATCATCGCTGACAAAAAGATATGGTGTAAAATCATCGTTTCTATATCCATTTAAAGATACATATACCCTATTTAATTGATGCTGGCTGGCGGTAACCCTCGACACCCATAAATCATCAGGTAATCCTGCTGAAATGTTTATCCAGGTATATCCACCATCTTTACTTATGTGTACCAAACCATCATCTGAACCTGTGTACAACAACCCAAACCTGCGAGGGCTTTCATGAATGCAAGTCAGGGTGTTAAAGGGCACATTGCCTTTTCGATTGGCTTGTGTAAGGTCGGCACTCAGTGTTTCTAATGCTTCGCCTTGCAACAAGGATCGGTGTAAACAATTTGAGCCAATATAAAATACATCTTGGTTATGTCTACTCAACCATATAGGCGTTTGCCAATTAAACCGATAAGGTGCATTGCCAATATCATGAATAGGCTTCACATCTAACACATCATCATTATCTTTTTGGGCTTTGTAATAATTGCCAAATTGATACCCTACAAAATAGGTATTATTGTTTCGGGTATCAACCTGCACTTGCATGCCATCCCCTTCACCAATATTTTTATACCCATATACACCATTTTGATGCCATGCCGTACTTTCAGTATGATTACTCGGGCCTACCCAAGTGCCATTGTCTTGTAATCCGCCATATACATTGTAAGGGCTTGCATTATCTACTTGTATTGCATAAAATTGTCCTACGGCTGGGTTGTTGGCTTTTATCCAGTGTTTACCATCGTCATACGTAATATTTACCCCGCCATCATTGCCTGTAATCAGGTGTCGATCATTTTGACTATTGATCCAAATACTGTGGTAGTCAGGATGACAATTGTCGCCGTCAATTTGTTTAAAATGCTTGCCTCCATCTTCACTCATCAATAAAGGATAACCGGCAATAAATACTTTGTCGGCATTGTTTGGCGATACTTGCACAGTACCAAAATAATATCCATAGGTAAATACCACACCACTCATATCGCCCTCATGGGTTTTGTGCCAGCTAATCCCTGCATCATCACTTCGATAAAGCTCAGCACCATATATGGGTGTATCAAAAAGACTGGCATCGGCATCAGCTAATTTCCAGTCAGCAATATCTTTTACTGTAAACGTTTGTTGTCGGATACTTTTTTTCAAGGAAGCTGCCTGATACTTTGCAGGATAGCCTTGTTGCTTTAAATAATCATTGATTGTAGCATCGTCTAACTGTAAAAAATCATTCGTATTCATCAAGGCTAATTTCCTTGCCGTTAGTTTCTCATCCTGCGATGCGTTCTTTTTTTTCTCCGGTTGATTCATTTGATTATCGACCACTGCATAGAGGATGGCAGGATTTTTATTAAATATAGAAAGGCCAATACGACCTACTTGATTTCCTGTAGGGAAACCACTTTGTTGGGTCGACAATAATTGCCATTGCTCACCCCCATCAGTACTTTTATAAATACCGCTTGCTGCGCCTACTCCGTTAAAGTTCCACGCTTTGCGGGTTCGTGTCCAGGAAGCTGCATATAATGTATTTGCATTTAATGGGTCAATTTGTAAATCAACACATCCTGTGCTGTCGTTGATATATAATGTTTGTGACCAGTTGTTGCCAGCATCGGTGGTTTTATAAATGCCACGCTCCTTGTTATGAGTATATAGATGTCCAAGTACAGCAACCCATGCGATAGCCGGATTGTCGGGATGTAAAATAATTTTACCGATATGATGACTTTCTGGCAAGCCTTTATGTACCCATGTTTTACCCCGGTCGTTTGAAGTATACAAGCCAACACCTGCATACGAAGAGCGGGACGAATTGTCTTCACCTGTACCAATCCAGATGAGATTGTGTTTCCAATTAACAGCAATATCGCCAATAGTGATGGTGGCTTCCTGATCAAATACAGGCTCCATCGATTGGCCGTTGTTGATGGTATGAAAGAGACCGCCTGAGGCATAGGCAATATAAAATTCATTTACATTATCGGGATTCACTTCCAAATCGGTCACCCGTCCGCTCATGATGGTAGGACCTATATTTCTAAATTTGATTTCATCGATGGGAGAGGCTTCCTTTTTTGCTTGTTCAAAAGAAGAGATACGTTGTTGTTGTCCAAAAATAGGCTGTATAAAGGCTATCAAAAAACAAAATAAAAAGCATTTTACTTGCATAATTTTAATATTGAAAGCTAATGTAGTGACAGTGGATTGATTTTGAAATAAAAATGACTATTATTGTATTTGTATATGAAAAAATATTTTATTAAAAATGAATCTTCTGATCATTTTTTTTACATGCTTTGTGGGTTTTGCTTGCTATTGTTAAGTCTTCCACATCATGGTATGGCACAAAAGAAAAAATCACCTCCTCCCGAAGATGTCATACACATCGTATCGTACGAAATATTAGAAAATGGAGATACCATCAACAGACTTGATAACAAAAATAGAAAAGAAGGAAAATGGCTTATCGTCAACAAAGGCGGCTATGGCGAAGAAGACTTTATTGAACTGGGTACTTATGATCATAACATAAAAATGGGGACATGGAAAAGCTACACGATGAATGGGGTGATTATTTCGCAGGAATATTACAAACAAGGAAACAAAAGTGGGGAAGCTAAATACTATGATGATGGCATGTTGTATTGTGTGGGCAATTATCTTGCGTTGCGTTCATTATACGATTATGATACCATCATGGTGGAAGACCCTATTACAGGCATTGAAAAACCGGTTGTCATCAAAACAGATGTAGGCAGTGTTCGTCATGGTTTCTGGACTTACTACGACCCACCTTCTAAAGAAGTGAAAAAAGTGGTAGAATATCAGGCAGATGAAGTGATTTATGAAAAAGAGTATACAGCTAAAGCAGACAGTGCTTATATCAAAGAAAAAATGAAATCATTTTCGAAAGGGAATACAAATGCGAACCAAATGATATTGGAAAAAAATAAAAAGCCCTCTAAGTTTACAGACATTCCAGACAATGCAGAGTATGTTAAACCGAACGTGAAAAAAAAGCGATAAAAAAATTAGAGTCTTTTCAGTGTCCTTTCAATTTCCAAAATTTCATTTCGAATCATCCATTCAGATTGAAAGCATTTAATACATCATTTTTAGGAATGTGCGCAAGTCATTAATGCCTTCAGTGGCTGGCTTTTCAATATATGTAACATGCAATCGATTGATAGCGGGCACTTTGGTATCAATGACGATGACGGGCATGTCAGGAGGCAAATAATGTAGAATAGATGCCGCAGGATACACTGACAAACTTGTACCAATGACTACAAACACATCCGCTGATTTTGCTTCAAGTATCGCATTTTCCATCATGGGCACTTCTTCTTCAAACCATACGATGTGGGGCCTTAATTGATGACCATCACTGGCACAATCACCCCATTGAATATCATGCTCAATGGGATAGATTAAAGCTTCATTGTATTCGCTTCTCATTTTAAATATCTCGCCATGAAGATGCATTACCTTGGTGGACCCACCCCTTTCATGCAGGTCGTCAATATTTTGGGTAATGACTGTCACTGCATAATCTTGTTCAAGAGATGCTATGGCTAAATGGGCATTGTTTGGCTTGGCTTGTAAAATATTTCTTCTTCTTTCGTTGTAAAATTTCAACACCAATTGGGGATTTTTTTTCCATGCTCGGGGTGTAGCCACCTCTTGCACATTATAATTTTCCCACAAACCATTGCTATCCCTAAAGGTTTGTATGCCACTTTCTGCACTCATACCAGCACCTGTAAACACGACCACTTTTTTAAGCATATGCTAAAATCAATGTCAAAGATAGCAATACCAAATAGTTTTTTTTCAGCATATGAAAAATAGTTTTTTTAAAAACCTCTTCTCATTTTGCCACTTATAAATTCTATTTTCAAACGATTTGAATAAATACATTGACGAATTTATGTATTCAAACAACTTTCAAAGGATTATTTTTTACGTTAAAATATTTATGCTTCTTTCATACTTTTCTATGAATGAAAGCCTTCAAATAAAATCTTTTTCCATTTTAAGAAATTATTCACTTTCTAAATGGTAATTTTGTAGAGCTACTATGATTTTCAACATGAACAACCCCTTTATTTTTTATAAAATGCCTACACAACTTCGACTTTTATTTATCTATTTCTTCTTATTGATCAGTGCATTGCCAGGTATTGCGCAACCTTCCTTAGAAAATAAATATCCTGATTATGCTTTTCAAAATTATCAAATGTCTTTTGACAGAGTGAAAGCGGCCTTTTCAAAATCAGAATTTAATGTCAGAAAAATGTTTGAAGACAAAAAAATTAAATACCCCTGTAAAAATATTTTATTTCGTGCCATCAAAGCTTCTAATGAATTTGAACTTTGGGGACGTAATCAAATGGATGACACTTTTGTATTGATTAAACACTATAAAATATGTGCCTTATCGGGTATCTTAGGACCTAAGCGCTGGGAGGGTGACAAACAAGTACCGGAAGGGTTTTATTTCATTTCAGATTTTAAACCAAACAGTGCCTATCATCTTTCTATGTTGCTCAATTACCCTAACTATTCCGACATGATGAAAGGAAATAAAGAACATCCAGGGGGCGACATTTATATTCATGGTGCTTGCATGACTGTTGGCTGTGTACCAATGACTGATGAGTGGATTGAAGAATTGTATGTGATCAGCATGATTGCTCGTACCAATGGTCAGCTCAATATCCCTGTGCATGTGTATCCGCTGAGGTATACCCAAAAAGGACTTGATTATATAGGTAAGGAATATAAAGACGAATCGGAAAAACAAGAATTTTGGGTCAATTTAAAACGAGCTTATGATTATTTTGAAGCAACCCACAAAACCTTACCGGTTATGTATGATGAAAAAGGCAATTATGCATTTTAGCATTAAGCAAATTCAGGTAATATAAAGCTTTCGAATGTTTTAAATCCAATATGGCTATGTACTGAAAGAAAACCTTCACCATAAGCCACCCCAATCTTTTTTCCCATCAGGTTATTTCTATACATTACTCTATTGGTATAAGTTTCGCTTGAAATATAGGTTGCAGGCCCGTTGCTTTCGTCATCTAAAAACTGTGATTTAAATGCCAAAATGCAATCCATTTTTTGATCTATCACATCTGAGATATCAATTATAAAGTCTGGTTCTAAGTATTGATCTTGTATATAATTAAAGATTTTTTTGGGTCTCCAGGCTTGTTGAACTTGCCCATCGAGCATGGTTTCAATTTTTACCAACCCTGCATAATAGCAAGCATCTTTTGCCAGTGAAGCTGCCTTACCATGATCTGGGTGTCTATCATTGGGTGCATTGGCCAATACTATATCAGGTTGATATTTTCGTATCATTTGTATCAATGCCAATTGATGCTTTTCATCATTTTGAAAAAATCCATCCCTAAAATGGAGATTTTCTCTGATGTCGAGTTGCATGATTTCGGTAGCTGCATCGCTTTCTTGTTTTCGCAAAGCGATACTGCCTCTGCTACCCAGTTCACCTTGTGTGAGGTCAATAATACCTGTTTTGTATCCTTTTTGTTTATGCTGTAATAAGGTACCACTACATGATAATTCTGCATCATCTGGATGAGCTGCAATAGCGAGTATGTCTAATTTCATAATTCAAAAATAGTCTTCTTATATTGAATACACAAGCTATAAAGTTTCATGTTGTGGATAATTGCAGAATTTGCCTTTAAAATGCATATCTACAATTGGGTAGTAATCACTCCTTCAAAATTTTGTTGTAGTAATCTTTAACGTGCCAAAACTGTGCAGACACAAGCATTTAATTCATTTTTCACTTCGTATCCGTATTCCGAATAAGGGATATATGTACTGATTAAAAAAGATATAATGTCTGCATATATAAAATATCAATGTATAACATATTCTTTACAGTGAAGTTGGTGATGATAGTAGTATCTACCTAAATATCCTCTCAAAAGCTCTTATTTACTGCGTATATATTCTCCATACAAATTCTACTGCAAAATATCAGAAATAAAACTATCCTAAATGTAAATAAAATCATTTATCAATAATCGATTTGTGTATTACAAAGCAGATGCTTTCTTATTGAACAGACCAAACTAATTTTATCAGGAGCAGTTATTTTATCCTATTTACATCATTTTCTGTGCATCAGGCATGCATTAATTGAATAAAGCAAAAATCAGGATTGGGTTTTCAATGATTTCCGTTTAAAAAATAGTTTAACCACAAAATATATAATTAATGCAGATAATACTCCGGTTAAAAAATCTGTAAGAGGAACCATAACTGCTGTATAAACCATCATTGAAAATTCAAATTTTCCTAAATGTTTTACTTCTTTTATTTCAGATGGTTTTATCATATTTGTAGCAACCCATACCAATATTCCACCGATGCAAGCCATAGGAATAAGTTCTAAATATTGTGCTAAAAAATACGCGAGAGATAATTTGAGTATTGCTTTAAAATATCCGGCCAAGGGGGTTCTAGCTCCAGCTTTAATGCTCGTAGCGGTTCTGGCCAATGCACCGGTACATGGGAATCCTTGAATAAGGGGTGTTATTATTTGCACCATTCCTTGTCCAAAAAATTCCTTATCGGGATTAAAAGGTGTTTTTTTATTTTCGGCTAGTTTATCAGCCATTGAAGAGCACAAAATACTTTCAACGCCAGATACAAATACAATAGCACCTACAAAATAAAACATATCAAGCATTACACTTGATGATACGTTTGGCAAAGCAGGCGGTGTAAAAACAAAAAAATTATTTGGAATTGACCCATATAGATCTTTCACTAATATGAGCCCCTTATCGGCAAGTAAGGTAGATGAAAGCAAAGTAGCCGTTCCCATTGCAATAACAGGACCTGGTATAAAAATAGAAATTCGGAGTAGTCCTTTTGTGATAACAAACGTTATTACACCAATGAATACAGACCATATATTTATTTTATCAATATTTTGAAATGCCATATAAATATTGTGAATAATACCACCATTTATATCTTCATCCTGACCAATAAAATCTTTAAATGATTCAATGCCTAAAATATCTTCAAGATTCGTTAAAGCAATCGCGATTGCAATACCCACCGTAAATCCTACGATGATAGAATTGGGTACTAATTTTGCATATTTACCAAATCCATAGATACCCATTATAATTAATATAATACCTGCGATAATAGAAACTAAAATTAAAAACCCATGTGCTTGTTCAAAGGTACCACCTATAGCAGGATCACTGTATTTTGAAATAAGCGCTGCTATGACTGGTATAAATGCTGCAGTAGGACCATACACTTGATATTTAGACCCTCCGAAAGTTCTACCAATGACACATGCTAATGCGCCTGCAATAATACCATGTTCAGGTCGCATACCCATAGCAATTGCAAAACCCATCGCCATTGGTATAGCAGTCATTGCCACGATTAACCCCGCACTAAAATCCTTATAAACTACTTTAGCCCAAGTATCTTTGGTAAGGTCTTCCCACCTTGAATCAAAAAAAGTAAAAAATAGTTTTAATCTTTCGATTGGTGTTGTTGGAAACATTTTTTTATTCATGTAAAATCTTTATTTAAATAATTGGATTAGTTCATCTTCATGAGAAGTTGTGTTATTAGTATGCCAACTCACTTCTTTGTATTTGAAGGTTGATTTTTTCAACATTGGTATTGGATCAAAGCTATTTTTATTGGTTCGTAAACGATAATTGAGAGGTATATAAATCATTTCAATATGATGCGTTTCTAAAAAATGTTTTAGTGCATTTATATGAAAACCATGAAATGTTTCAATTTTAAGTATTTGAAGGGTGGATTCATAGGTATTATTGATGATATTAATAGCATCTTTGAATGGCTGATTTATCAGTTTTTGAATGATTTTGTATTGTGAATAAAAAAGCAATTCAGTGATAGAGTCTGATAAATGAGTGGCATACATTAACACGACTGTTAATTGCTCATTTTTATTTTCTTCTAAAGCAAATTTGAGTGTGTTGAGCGACTCAATGGTAAAATCAATTGGGATTAAAATATTTTTATTGTGCTTCATTCGAATAATTAATGCACAAAACTATCTGTCAAGTATAAGAGCCAAATAAGAACAAGATTAGAATTTGATTAGAGAATATCAAATTGAATAAATAGGTAATTTGATTTGTACAGTAACACCAAAATGCTGTATCGAACTGATATTAAGTTGACCTTTATGAATTCTTACAATATTTCTTGTAAGTGGTAAACCAATACCGTATCCATCATAAGCTTCAGTATTTGTAGCTCTAAAAAAAGGGTCATAGATATATTGAATTTCTGATTCAGGGATACCAATTCCCTGATCTTTAAATACCAAAATCACTTCATTGTTTGTAGAAGCTAAGCTAACTTGTACGGGCTTATTACTTGAATATTTACATGCATTGGTAAGTATATTTGTACAAGCAAGCAAAAGCAATTCTTTATTGCCATAAACTTTCAATTTTAAAGGATTTTCTGGAAGCAAGTTGAAATCAATTTGAATATTATTTTTGGGAATCAGTTGGTTCATGATTTCTTTCGACTGAATAATTAATTCATCTGTTCGAATAATATCAAAAGTTAGCTTATTTTCTTTATACCCTGTTTGTGCTAAAAATAACAATGATTGACTTATTTTGTTGATGCGCTCTGCTTGATTTAATATACGTTGTAACGTTTCCTTATATTCATTGAGGCTTCTTTCTTTCATGAGCGCAACATCGGCTTCTCCTATAATGGTAGTAAGAGGTGTACTAAATTCATGTGAAGCATTGCTGATAAAGTTTTTGTTAGTCTCAAAAGCAATTTCAATTCTATTAAGCAAGCTGTTAAAGGTTGTAGCCAATTTATTGATTTCTCCATTGTCTTTTACTTCGTCTAAACGAAGATGAATATTATCTGAACTTATACTGTTTACTTTTGAAATGATGTGGTTAATAGGCTCAAATATCCTTTTTGAAAAAAAGTAGCTGAGATAAATGATGATAAAAATAGAAATCAAACCACTGCCAATTAATACATTTCTAAGTAGTAGTAAATGATGACTTGCATAGTAATTTTTGGCTGAAATCAATATCAAATACGTTGCATTGGTTTTGTCAAACCGAGCTCCATAGTAAAACACATCTTCGGTTTGATATTTAGCAGTATTTTTAGAATAAACTGATTTAATAAATCCGAGTGGCAATGCTTTTTCTATAGCAATATTATTTAATTCTTCGGCATTGACTATAGGAATAATATATTCTCTTTCTTCACTTAATTTTTCTAGTTGTTCGTGTCTTAATTTTTTTAAAACCTGGGCATTTGTTTCATTTTGATCAAAATAATATTTTTCGGCTACCCTTACTCTTGTTTCCAGTCGTTTATAAAAGTCTGTATAAGAATATTGGTATTGAAAATAGTAAACACTCCCCCCAAAAAAAAGAAGCATCAATGATATTGTACCAATTAAAAATAGGGTGATTTTTCTAATACTACTCATGCTCCTTTTAGTATATAACCCATACCTATTACAGTATGGATCAGTTTTGTTTCATAATTTGCATCAATTTTTTTTCGTAAATAGTTTATGTATACATCAACCACATTTGTACCCAAATTAAAATTTATATCCCATGCATTTTCTAATAATTCTAATCTTGACAATACTTTACCTTTATTTTTAAGTAAGGTAATCAGTAAACGATATTCTGTTGAGGTTAATGAAATCTCTTTTAAATTTCTAGTTACTTTTTTAGCATCATCATCAACTACTAAATCAGCAATCGTATACTTATTCCTATTATCCTTTTCGGTTCCTTTGTCCACATTTACCCGTCTTAGAATAGCTGATATTCTTGCTATCAGTTCATTAAATTTAAAAGGCTTTACCAAATAATCATCAGCACCAGAATTGAGACCTAAAGCTATATTGTCAGAAGTATTTAAAGCGGTTAAAAAAAGAATGGGTGTTGTAATTCCTCTTGATCGTATTTCTTTACAAACTTCTATCCCATTTTTTTCAGGTATCATAATGTCTAATAATATAATATCATATTGATTATCCTGTGCCATTTTCAATCCATCTACTCCATTAAAGGCAACTGACACATGAAAGGATTCTTCCCCTAAACCTTTTTTAATAAAATTTACTACATCTGATTCGTCTTCTACTAGTAATATTGAGGTCATCATATTAAAACTGATTTTTTAAAAAACTATTTTTTAAATATTGGAAACATAGCAAATAAAACATTTTTATTACAGATGTCATTCAAATTTATGAAAAGTGCACTTTAAAAACCCCTTTTAAGGAATATATATTTATTTATTCGTTTGATGCATTTTGTATTAAATTCACATTTACATACCCTTACTACTGAAGTTGAAGCGAAGTTGTTTCATTCGATTTGATACGAAATTCGAGTATTTTTGTTCCCATTTGCGGTAGCTTAGGATCGGCAGGAAAAATAATTTTATACCTGCCTGGTTGCAGGTCTATTGTTTGCTCATTGGCAGCACCAGTCAGCTTCATGGTATAAAATACTTCAAATTTATCACCGTGTTCATATTGCAATTGCACATTTCCAATGGGGTCGCTATTAACAATTTGGAGGGTACCTGGTTCTGGAATTTGCAATTCATATAAAGCACCAAACGACATATCAATGCTAAATTTACTTGCTGGCAAGGTATTAATTTCTACATAGTAAGTGCCTGGGTCATAAGGCAATTTGTCGGCACATTTTTGTAGTACCGTTGCACCTGCTGCAAATCTACGATTCACAATTGCCTTATATTCTACGGTTCGGGTTCTATTTCCTACATAAGCAAAAGAGAGTGTACCATCTGACACTTTGATGGTTACTTTATTGAGTTTATTTGGGGTGATTGTTACGTTGTTTAAATACAAATCGTTATACCCTGTCACAATTACATTATATAAACCAGGGGCTATATTTTGTGCAACCGGTTCGCCCCCTTCCACTTGTCGTCTAAAAGAAGTAACCATACTTTTAGTATTGATGTCTTTAAACACAATTTCAGGGGTGGCAGCAGGATAGGTTTTGCCATTTCTCCCTACAAAGTAAATTTGCACTTTGGTTTCATTGCTGTTTTCTAAATCAATCGAAAATTCTGTTTCTGATTTTACCGGCGTTTTAGCAATTTCTTTTTTAGCCACTGTATCTTTCTTTTTTTCAACAATCCCTAATTCAGAAGAACTAAAACGCAAGATCGCTTTATCGGTATTGGGTTTACGTGGGTCTAGTTTAGGCAATCGATAGGCATAAGAGTAACGCATAGGGTATTTATCTGCACGCAAAGTTCGAAGCGCTAACTTTTTCTTTTCTTCTACTTCAAACCGCAAAGTTGCCGTCTGTTTATTATTTGTGTTGGCGGGTTTTGCACTTTTCATACCCAGCGCAAAGGTCGATTTGTAAGGATAGGCCTTCATTCGCATACGAGGCATGAGATCACTTTTTCTTACGATGGGAACCTCAACCTCAAACCGGAGAGTGGCTGCTTTTTTATTCTCAAAAGCCATTGGCTGGGCATTGAGTTTTACCTTGCTGATTGTTTGAGCTTGTTTATATTTTGCTGCTTTCAAGGTAGGAAATAAATCATTATTTCTTACGACTGGAACGGGAGGCTCTTCTATATCAAATCGTAAGGTCGCTGGTTTGGGCTTATTATTGAGCACGGTAACGCCCTTCATACCAACTTTTTCTGTTGGTTTAATGCTGTAGGGTGTGATACTCATCTTTCGAAAAATATCTGTTTTTCTGACTGCAACAACTTTAGGCAATACTTCTTCTTCGTTTAAATCGATTGTCAAAGAGGGTAGCTTTTGTTGTATAATGTAAGCTGGCTTCAATACAAATTGATCTTTTACTTTAAGTCGATATGGGATCATTTTGATACGAGGAAAAAAATGGGTAGATTTTACTACTTTTATTGGTGCAGGTTTGACTTCTACTTCTCCTGTATCTTTGATCAATGGAGGGTTGGCAAAAACGGTGGGTAAGTTTAAGAGTTTGGGTTTTTCGAGCAAAGGCCTGTTTGCATCTACAATCATTTTTACTGCTTTATCAATGTCAGAGGAGTCAGACACTTTAATAAAATTTCCCATACACTCATAGAGTAAATTGAGCTGTTCATTTTTATCAAGTCCAATAATGTAGGGTTTTACTTTGATCTTTTTTTCGATAAATTCTTTAAAGGTATTACATACGTTCCCATTACAACTTTCGCCACCATCTGTTATAAAAATAATAGAATAATCGTATAATCTGGCATCACTTAATTCATTTTCTGCAGCTTGCCTGAGACTATATGCTATGGGAGAAAAACCAATAGGGGTTAAGTTTTTTAAACGAGTATTGATTTGTGCTACATTCTGTATGTTAAAAGGCACTTCTAACCTTGTATCTGTACAGTTTTTATCCTGGGCTGGAAATTGTGTTCCATAGGCGCGTACAGCAAATTCCACTTCATTATTGAGGGCATAAACGCTATCAATAATTTTTAGTAATATGTTAGATGCAATTTCAAACCGCGAATATTTTGGATTCCAGTTATAAGTCATGCTTGATGAGGCATCGAGTAAAAATAAAATCCGTGATTTTTTTACTGGTTGAGCAAAAAGAAAAAAGGGTACCAGAAATAGCATTCCGGTAAAAAGTATGGTTTTATGATATGTCTTTTTTTTTACAATCATTTAATAATCACCTAGTGTCTCGGGGAGTTGAGCTAATGCAGATGCAAGTTGTTCATCATTGGGTGCAATACCATGCCACTCGTGGGTACCTTCCATAAAGTCAACACCTTTACCCATTACAGTAGTCATCAATATGCAAACGGGTTTAAGTTTACCAAGCATCGATTTTGCCTGTTGAATAGTTGCTGAAATCTGGTCTAAATTATGTCCATCCATTTCCAACACTTCCCAACCGAAAGCGAGCCATTTGGCTTTCAAACTTTCAAGATTCATAACATGTGCGGTGCTACCATCAATTTGCTGGCCATTATAATCGACTGTTGCTATTAAGTTATCCACTTTATGATGTGCGGCAAACATCATAGCTTCCCAATTTTGACCTTCCTGTAATTCACCATCTCCATGTAAAGAAAAAACAATGGATGCATCCTGATTCAATTTTTTAGTCATGGCTGCTCCTACTGCTACACTTAAACCTTGACCAAGTGAACCACTTGCGATACGTACACCTGGTAATTTTTCGTGGGTTGCTGGATGGCCCTGTAATCGAGAATTGAGTTTTCGGAAAGTAGCTAACTCAGCCACTGGAAAATAACCACTGCGTGCAAGTACACTATAAAACAATGGGGAGATATGACCATTTGACAAAAAGAATAAGTCTTGCCCAATACCATTCATATCAAAATCAGGATTATGATTCATTTCTTTAAAATAGAGACTCACTAAAAAGTCTGTACATCCTAAAGAACCACCCGGATGACCACTTTGTACGCCATGTACCATTCTTACGATATCTCTTCTTACTTGTGAGGCTATTTCAGCTAAATTATGCATGTTGAAATGTTGATGTGAATAATTGATAGTTTGCAAAGGTAGAAGTTTGGCTCGTACTTTGAAAATAAAAAAACCATGCTTTTTACACATGGTTTTTTTTTATTAAAAAGGTAACTTACTTTATTTCGAAATTGAAATTTTATGAATAGATTGTTTACCGTTCATTTCTAATTTCAAGAAGTAAAATCCTGCAGATAATTGCGATACATCTACATTTACTTTATTGGTAGCATTCACTTGCTGGCTATGTTGTAAAATAATGGCACCAATAGAATTGGTAAGTGTATAGCTTAATGCTCCTTTTTCGGGTGTTAAGATGGTAAAGTCGGTATGAGCAGGGTTTGGATACACGGCAGATTGCAATGTACTGATATCGTGGATACCTGCGGGTGTATTACCAAGCGCAAAAACTTCAATATCGTCTAATGCAGCTTCAACCCAAGTACCAGGTGCCCCATTTTGTGCACTATCGGTAGCTACAAACATAAATCGTACTTTACTTCCAAGACCTAAATTAGGAATAAATATATTTCTTCTCCAGCTAACATCCGGTTGAAAGGTTCTTTCAAGTTGAAACCAGGTAGTGCCATTATCGTATGATCCGTAGGCTTTCCATGGATCTTTACGTGGACTTGATGAGCTCTGACTGTTTGAAAACCATCTAAAATAAGAGATGAAAGGAGAACTGTAGGATGTTAAATCAATTTCATCAGTAATTAATGAAGTTCTGCCACCATCTACGTCAGCACTTCCTGCTTGTGCATTGGCATTTGCTGCATTCCCAGTTACGGCACATTTACCACTTCCAGTGGTATGATCTGCACCCGTTTGAACCATATCACCATTGGTAGCTGAACTGATAGGAACCGCTACTATCCATTTACCAGCGGTAGCATTATCACTTGGTGCATTGCCAATATACCAATTAGGTGTACCAGCAGTTACATTTTCAAAATCTTGGTGATATTGTTGGTTATAACCGATAGCTAAGAAATGTGGTAAATTTCTTTGTGAAGCAAGAATGGTAAATTTAGATTCTTTAGGTGATGAAGTGGCAAAAGCACCTGCATTATCATACATATTAAAGTAGTATTCATATATTTCGCCCATGGTAGAAGAAGGAAATACAGCAGTGTAATTGGTGCCTGATTTTGTCATGGTGAGTGAGTCAAGACCACCAGCACCTTTTAATCTGTAAAACATTTTTACATTGCCTAAGAATACTGGGAAATCTGCAATAGCATCTGCACTTAGGGTGATTGGTGTACCACCATTTACCACACCTGGTGCAGCATGAGCTAAATCAGAGTTCATCAATAAATAAATACCGTGAGCTGCAAATGCCTCTACGATTTGGGTAAAATGAGGTGTACCATCGTTAAGATTGGCATTGTCGTCGTCATAGGTAAGGGCATCAATCAAGATGTCATAATACACTTGTCCTTCTGCACCATCAGGGCCTGTAGCCAATCCAAAGTTAGATGCAGCAAATAATTTTGACATGGTATCTACAGCATTTGTTAAAGGCATGGTCGCTGAAAGGTTAATGGCATAATCCCACCAGGCACCTGCGATGATTTCACCATCAGCATGTACTTCACCCACGATGTTTTGTGGATATATTTTAGGATTGATATCATATCTTCTGATCAAACTGTTAGGCTGGTTAACAAAAAAGCCCAAACCAATAAAAGGGTTTTTAATAATACTCATAGCCCAAACATCTGCATAGCCTTCGCCCATTGCACCGTTGTCGAAACTAGAACCTTGTGAGGTCCAGAATTTATCGTTGATGCCATGTCCATATTCATGATACATTACATCACCTACATAAGAAAGTGCGTTGCAACCATTTGCGGTTGTATAAAAATTAATAGAAGTGCCGTTGTAAAATGCGTTGCAATCACCATCTGTTCTGTCTACTCTTGCTGTTAATGCATTATCCATGGTAGTAAACAAAGGGAATTTCAATTTCATGAAATCGTGTATTTCATTGGTATGATAGTATACATTGATATGACGATCTGTTCCATTTGGGTTGGTGGGTTGAAAAGTAACGGTATTGCCATTGGCAACATTAGCAGGTGCATAAGTTGCAACAGTATTACCATTGGCACCTGTCACTACTTTTACATATTTACCTTGTAAACTTATTGTTGGTGTAACTGGTCCTGCTGGAGGTGCCGTTACCAAACCTGTAGCATCTGTAAAATAATTGGTACCACTAATATTGACTTGTAAATTTTTTAATGGGCGATTATCAGGTGTGCTAAATGAATTAATCGGATAAATATCTCCTTTTACGGTAAATCCGATATGAACCACTTTGTTTTGACGATAAAGAATGTTACCATTGATAGCATCTACATAGGTAAGATAGTTACCTGGTGTAACATTATCGTCTTGCGTGTGAACATTTACTACATAAACCAATTTGTATTCAAATTTTCCATCTGTAGGATAAGGAAATATTTTAAGGGAAGGGTCTATAGTGGTATTGACAATAGGGGTATTGATTGATTTTTCTGCATTCAAAATAGCATTGGCAGGTGAAATAGCTGCATTGAGTTGTGGCACATTTCTGTGTGCGTCGAGGGTTACCATCACAATTTTTAAGTCTTGTGAAAAACGAACCCCTACTCTTGACCATAATATTTCATGGCCATTGTGTACTTGTTTAAAATCAACGTTGATGTATTTACCATCATTGTTATTTCTGGTAAGTACCAGTTCATTCATTGGGATATTAAAGCTTTGGAATTCATTTTGGATAAAAGCCAATGCCTTAGCTACCGGATCATTACCACCAGCGGTGTAAGTAATAGGTTCACCAAAAGCACGATGAGGCATACGGGTGTAATTGCTAAATCGCGCACCCCATGAAGGATAGTTGTTTTTGAAATTTTTCCATTCAGGTAGTTTTTGCAAATGTGCTGAACTTACACCACTCATGGCTTCGATTGCATCATTAAAGGGGGTAATGTTAGGATTCACATCTCCAGGGTGATGTTCATGCGCAAACAAGCTTCCCGAGACAAAAAGAGCTGTTAGGAATAATAAAAAGTTTTTCATTGAATATAATGTTTATTTTAAAGGAATGAAAATAGGACACAATACCCATCCCGACAAATAAAAGAGGTAAATAATCATTGTTTGTCTATTATTATAATTTATAGGGCATTGTTTAGATATATTCAATCTAATTTCGATTTAATCGTTTAATATTGTTTAAAAAACCATGAAGACAGATATAAAATTCAAGTTTCTTTTTATTTCCATGCTTTTATTGTGGAGTATTAGCACCTATGCCCAACCCAAAGTTACATCCGTAGACAAACAATCCCTTTCTGAAGAAATCGTTTATGAAGGCAATATTCAATTAGCCTTACAATGGAAGGATAAAGAAGGGCAGCATCTATTATTGACAACCGAAACAGGCATTTACAGAAATGAAACATTTGCTCATGAAAATGATGGACAAGATGCTCAACTTTTTGCCTACCATTATCTTATTACAAATGGCCATGCAGTATTGAAATGGAGAGTGAATGATTTTATAAAAGATTGTCCGGTAGATATAGAAGCTAGTTTTATTAAAAATACCACCAAGGTAACTGATTTGAATAAAGATGGTATCAGTGAAATATGGTTGATGTATAAGCTTGTATGTCATGGAGATGTGAGCCCCCTAGACATGAAAATTATTATGTATGAAGCGATGCAAAAGCATGCCATGCGTGGTCAGAATAAAATAAAAATGTCTCCAACAGAAACCATGGGTGGTACCTATACTTTTGATCAGGCATTTACCCAAGCACCTGCTGTTTTTCGTACTTATGCTACCAGTCTTTGGGCTAAGCATATTACGGGCAAATAATGCCAATGAAGTATCTTATAAAATCCATTTTAAATTGTCCAATAGTTTTATGAATTCATTGAATGTTAATAGGTATTATAGTAATCTTGTTATGGCTGAATCATTGACACAATGGGTTTAATTAGAACATACTACTGGTTGAACCTATCATTTCATTTTATCTAACACTTGAAACATTTTGCTTTTAACTTCTTTTGGGGTACAAGTATAGCCATGTATGATAAATGCAAAGGAAGCCTTTGTACTGTCTTTGAGGGTAATATAGCCTGCATAAGAACGAGTGCCTCCAATATATCCACTTTTCATATTGAGACCATTGATGCTGGGCAAACTTGCATAAAAGGTTTGATGATTTTTTTCTTTGGTATTGCGTTGGAGCATACTTGCCAATACATAGGTGGTGATGCGATTGGTTTCTGCAAGTCCACAACCATCTTTTAATTGCACCTGCCTGGTATTGATTTTTAATGCATTGGCATAACGCATCATAGCCGATATACCCAGCCGCCAACTTCCAGCTTTAAACATGTGACTGGCAATGGTTTTACAAAATGATTCAGCATACAAGTTCAAACTTTTTTGATTGCACCAATACACTAATTGTGCTAATGGCGGTGATACAATGCGCGTAATTTCTATTTCTTGTTCATAGCTTCGTATGTTGTTGGTTTTAAAGGCCATTTCTTTTTTGAGGTATGCGCTCAGGTCGCGAATAAAATCTTTATCAGGCGTTAATCGTGCCAACTGCATATTTTGGGTAGCTTCTTTTGCTGATAGCACTCCTTTGATATTGTACATACATGATTTGCTTTTCTCTATATAAGCAAATGCTTCTTCTGTGGTGGCACCCTCCTTATGTATCAGCTCTATGCAAAAATCTTTTTTATTGTCGTAGCCAGCAGTATTGTTTAATACTTCAAATGAACTGGTGGTAGGAACAAGGTTGATTTCAAATTTATTTTCTTTCCAATTAAGGGGATAAATACCCGCTCCATAATAGTTGCCAACATCTTCGTCGAGCCAATCTTTATTGATATTTTCATCTGTATAAATCGACTTATTGACAATAATATTTCCTTCTAATTGTTCGATCCCTTTGCTCTTCAGTGCTTTCACTATTTGTTGAAATACTTTATCAGGTTTGGTGTCATCATATCGATCGCTTCCCAGACTTGGATCGCCTGCACCATAAATGATCAGGGTACCTTTACCCACTTTATCTTGAATAGTTCCTTTAAATGTTACCCTGGTTTGGTATTGATAATTTTCACCTAAAACATATAAGGCCGTGGCTGTGGTAAATGTTTTTAAAGTAGAAGCAGGTGCTAATAATTTATCTTTATTTTTTTCAACAATGACCTTCCCTGTATTGATATCTAGCAAGCAAAAACTAATATCAGCTTTTTTCAGGCAGGTATCCTTATCTAATTGTTCAAAAGCATGCAACAAGGGTTGTACCACTGATTGCGCCCTGCTTTGAGTAGTGATTAAAATGAAGGCAAGCCATATTACAGATTGAAAGAGGCCTTTTTTCATTTATTTTTTCATCGCTTTTTCAATCGCTTCTGTGGTGATTGGTATTTCTTTAAACAAGTCTATGCAACCTGTTTTGGTAACCCAATAATTATTTTCGATACGGATGCCTATTTTTTCTTTTTCTACATAAATGCCTGGTTCAATGGTAAACACCATGCCCTCTTTGATGGGGGTATTGCGTGTACCAATATCATGTACATCGATACCTAAGTGATGTCCTAAACCATGATAAAAATATTTGCGACAAGCCCGGTTATCGGGTGTTTCATTTTTAATATCTTCTTTGCTGAGCAAACCAATATTGAGTAATTGCTTGTTCATTTCAATTTCTGCACTTTCTGTTATTTCAAGCCATGTTTTGCCCGGTTTCAACATTTTTTTTGCATGCATATGAACGGCTAAACAAGCATCATAAATTTCTTTTTGACGTTTGGTAAATTTGCCATTTACGGGTATTGTTCGGGTGAGGTCAGCACAATAATTTCCATATTCGGCTCCAAAATCCATCAATATAAGTTCTCCACTTTTGCATTCCTGATTATTTTCTACATAATGCAAAATACGTGCGCGGTCGCCACTTGCAATGATGCATCCATAGGCATGACGTGTAGCACGATTTCGTAAAAATTCGTGGGTAATTTCTGCTTCAACTTCATATTCAAATACGCCTGGCGTGATAAACTTACATACCCTCATCAAAGCTTTGTGGGTGATGTCGACCGCTTGTTGCATCACCGCCACTTCATTTTTGGTTTTAATGGCTCTAAGCTCTTTTAATAGGATGGCTGCCCGTTCATATTTATGCAGTGGATAGCGCTTCATGAGTTGATGTACGTACATTAAATCTAAACGAGGCAAGGTGGTATCGAGTCGATCGTTTTCGTTGGTATCGAGGTATACATGCTCAGCATGATGCATCCATGCTTGTAACATGGCATCGAGTTGATCGAGGTAAATTACGGTTGGGATGCCTGATATTTCACTGGCTTCTTCTTTGGTAAGTTTATGTCCATACCATATTTCCAATGTTTCGTTGGGACGCAAAATCACCAATACCTCACGATATTTTTTATCTAAATTATCAGGATATAAAATGACCATTGTTTTTTCCTGCACAATGCCACTCAGCCATACTACATCACTATTGGGTTTGTCGTGATATACGGCATCTCCATTTTCGGGTAATGTGGGATGGGCATGAAAAATAGCTATCGCATTCGATTTCATTTTTTTGACAAATCGCTCTCTGTTATGACTGTAAAGCTTTGGGTCAATGGCGGAATATTTCATATTGAAATTATTAGAGTTA
Source organism: Bacteroidota bacterium (assembly GCA_016711825.1). GTDB lineage: Bacteria > Bacteroidota > Bacteroidia > Chitinophagales > Chitinophagaceae > OLB11. Next base: position 389,236 of record JADJSG010000006.1, read on the forward strand.
AGTAAAATTTGAACAGCGAAGTTAATTAAAAATGATGCAGTAAAAAAACAGCTCTTTAGATCTCTGTAACTTTATTTCTGAACTTTCCATTTTTTATTGACACCTTCCATTTGTAAAAAGTAAATGCCTTTGCTGAGTGCCTCTACGTTTAATTGATTGCTTTTTTGGTATATGATCTCAGAAGAAATAAGTTTACCTACTGCATCAAATAAAGCATATTTTTTACCCACAAAAGCGGCATCCACATCAATGTATAGTGCATTGTTGATCGGATTAGGATATACATGGATGATGGTATTTTCGTCAAGTTGGTCAACTCCTGACACCACCACCGTTTTGCATATAGAAGTATCTTTGCACCCATTTTGAGTGATTTCCACTGCATAATTGCCAGACAAAGAAGGCGTATAAGATTGAGCCACCGCCCCTGATATAACCGAGTAAGGATTGCATTTTAACCATACATAAGAAGCTCCAGTAGCTACAGCGGTAAGGGTAGCACCTGTTTGATTTACGGCATTGTTTACTGTATTGATGGTCAGATTGAGATTGATAACACTATCGCAACCAGTGGCACTTTGCAAGGTATCTTTATATAAGCCTGAGTTGGTAATATTGGTCCCATTAAAAAAGTAAGAGAAACAAGCTGTTTGGTTAAGATTGGTAACAATAGGTGCTGGATTTATAATAGTTACTACCTGGGATGCCGAGTTGTTTGCAGCATCTGTTACCACTACCGTATAAGTGCCAGGACATAAGTTTGGATTATTAGGGCCAGCGGGACCTCCAGTCCATTGATAAGTATAGGGAGGTGTGCCCCCTGTAGCTGTTGCAGAAGCAAATCCGTTGCATAACCCATTGCAGGTTGGTTGTATAACTGTCGTGCTTATAGATAAATTATTCGCCACCGCTGCTAAACAGCAATTGCCTGCGCCTGTAAGAGTTTGTGTACCCTGCCAGCAGCCATACTGTACTTTATGAAAACGAACAATGCTACCAGGATACTGCGCCATAAAATAAGCTTGTATTTGATCTACTGTGTTGCAACCACCCTGATAGGCGTTGGTATCGCAAGAGTAACCACACACGATGGTTGGATTGCCATTGGCGTTGGCAAGTGGTGAGGTAGGTGCAAATTGTATAACCGGGGTAACACCTACAGGTGCACCATTAATTACGGTGGTAGGAATTACAGGAGCTCCACAATTATTGTTGTTTTGCGAATTGTATCCAGCATAATGTACTGCTGTCACATTGTTGACATAAGCCCCTGAAAGGTTTACAGACACAGCTTCGTAAGAAACAATGCAAATTTTAAGATTGGGCATGTTTACATCTACATTAATATTGAGTGTACCGCCGTCATAATTGGTAAACATCACAATACTCCCATTTGGACTACAAAGTAATTGAGCATATGCTGTACATGAAAATAAAGTAGCGAGGGTAAAAAGTAAAAATATTTTTTTCATAATATAAATTTGATTGAGCTCAAATTTACATTATTTTTTTCGTTTGCTATACTCCAGAAAATTATATTTAATCCACATTTTTATTTCCAATTCGGAAGCAGTGCGGGCATATTGATACTCCATAGGATACGCATTGATAAAAGTTTGGGCTTCCTCATCGCTCAATTTGGTTAATTGTATCACCAATTCTTTGGTATAACGGGTGTCAATAAACTTTTGAAATTCATTATTGACAATTTGATTTTTAAACTTTCGGGTATTTTTATGTTTTTTTGAAAATTTCTGGTAAATCGAAGTCACCGGCGACATCACTGATTTTTGTTGTTCATATTCAAACACATCTTGATAGATGCTTGCCCTGCGTGCCGAGTCTTGCTGATATTGGGTAGGTCCTTTTTTGATGGTAATATCTTTGAGCATGATAGGGGCCGACTTTAAAAATACGGAGCGATAACTTCCATTGTCATTGGCGCTTACTTGTATGATTTTGTTTTTATAACTAAACATACTGAAAACCAGGAAGTCATTTTCTTTGGCTTCTATTTCAAAATAGCCGATATTATTGGTAAAGGTGCCTTCGTGGGTGGTCAGATTTTCTATTCTCACCGTGTTAAGCACTGCCTTTGAAAGTGAATCGTACACAAATCCTTTGTATTGAATCTGTGCTTGAACGTCATTAGCAAAGTACAAAAGGAATAAAATAAGAAGTTTTTTCACCAAGCAAATTTAATGGGTATGAGTCAATCAGGTATGTTAAAAATGGTTACGTCACAATGAGTTCGTAGAAATCAGCCTCGTTTAAATATTGCTGGGCAAGGGCTTGAATCTTTGCAGGGGTAATGGTTTTATAGATTTCAATATTGTTATAAAAGCGTTGTTCGGTAAATCCATTTAAAATCAAGCTTTTCCATCGTTGAATGATATGAAAAGAACCATCCAAACCACCTAATATAGAACCTAATAAATAATTTTTCACAAGATCTAATTCTTCATCATTTACCAGTTCATGTTGGAGCAATGCCATTTCTTTGTAAATTTCTTTAATAGCCAGTTCACATACATCTTTGCCTGCTTCAGTGGTAATGATAAAAGCACTGTCAAACTTTTGGTTGAGCAACATGCTATGAATGCCATAAGTATAGCCTTTGTCTTCTCTGATATTACTCATCAGGCGAGAGCCAAAATAGCCTCCAAACAAGGTATTGAGCATGATCATGGGTACAAAGTCGGGATGTGTTTTCATAGGAAAAGGACGAGCCATTCGAATAGAGCCTTGCACACTCTTTTCGTCGTGGATGATTCTATGTTTTTTTTCTTTCTCTGGTTCTACATTATATTGTAGTGATGCCTGAGCCCCCTGATGATTCCAATGACCACTGCCAAAATATTGATTAATCATTTTTTTATCTTCTTCGGAAAACATACCTGCCATAAACATTTTACAATTGGCTGAGGTGTAAAAGTTTTGACATGTGACAGCAGGTCGTCACGATGAATAGCATCATAATCTTCGGCAAACAAATACTTTCCATAAGGATGTTTAAATCCGAATAAGTACTCATCAATTTTTCGATTGGCGATAAATTCTGATTTTAATAATTGTACGGACAATCGTTGTTTTGCATTTTGCACATAAATGTCAATTTCAGACTGTGGAAACTGGGTATCGGTAAGCAATTCGTATACCAAAGGCAATATTGCCCCTAAATGCTTGGTGAGGCAACTGATGGTTACAGAGCTCCAGTCGGGACCATTGCTCACTTTGACCGAAGCACCATATTGTTCAAACGTATCATTGATTTGGTAGGAAGTAAGTCGCGAAGTACCACTTTTAAGCAAGGAAGCCACAGCTTGTGAAATGGCATTTTTTGATTCAAACCAAAGCCCCGCATCAAACACGAGCTCTAACTGCAATACAGGCTCTATGGCATCGGTGAGTGAGTAAAAGGGAATGCCATTGTCGAGTTTTTCGACAGATATTTGAGGCAATAGATATTCAAAATCCTGGGGAGAGTATATAATGGGCGTTTGTTGTCGTTGTAATGTCATGTGATGCGATTGTATGGGTTATTTTAAAGGGGAATCGGGTTCGTTGGCAAAATGTTTATACACTTGTTGGTCAACAAAGGAAGGGAAAAATTTATTCATCCACACGGTTAGTTTTCCTTGAGCAGTCATAACCAGTGTTCTTTTTCGTTTTTCGATTGCTTTCAGTATATGCGAGGCACATTCTTCGGCGCTCATCAGGTTTTTTTCATCCAGGGGTGTTTCTTTTTGGGCATTTCCCAGGGCATTCAATGCGGTATTTCTGATATTTGATGCCACAAAGCCTGGGCTCACCCATAGTACATTTACCTGTTGATGCAATAATTCGATACGCAAAGCCTCTAAAAAACCCTGCATGGCAAATTTTGATGCTGAGTAACCTGTACGGCAGGGCAAACCTTTATAACCTGCAATAGAAGAGATACCCGCTATGCTTCCTTTGCTTTTTAACAGATGGGGCAATGCAAATTTGGAACAATAGACGGTACCCCAAAAGTTGATATCCATACATTTACGCAATACGTCGAGGTCTACTTCCTGAAAGAGGGCTCTCATGCTGATACCTGCGTTATTGATAAGGACATCAAGCCCTCCGAAGTGTTTTACGGTTTGATCGATGAAGGCTTTACAATCACTTTCAACACTCACATCAGCCTGTATGGTCAAGAGGTTGGCATGATTGACTTCCTGTTGCAGGGTGCTTAAATGCTGGGCATTTCTACCACATACTGCTACTTTTGCACCTTGTTGCAAGAGGGCGAGGCCATGGCTTTACCGATACCTGATGAAGCCCCTGTGATGGCTACAATTTTCTGTTTATAAAAGATACTCATGTATTTTGCAAAAATAGTTTAATGATTTGGTTTGTTAGTTAAAATAATTATCCTACATTTGCACTCCCAAAAACAGAATAAACATTCTTTTAGGGTAGAGATCTCGTAGCTCAGCTGGTAGAGCACATCACTTTTAATGATGGGGTCTTGGGTTCGAATCCCAACGGGATCACTTTTAATGTTTGTTCAAAATCAATAATCACGCTACATACAGCGTGATTATTGCGTTATATGGAAATGAGGTAAGCAAAAAAAACAAGCAAAAAGTAGCAAAATGTAACAATAAGGTACATAGTTGCTTAACCAAACGCTTAACCAACTGCTTAACCAAAAAACATATATATAATGAACATAACAATTATTGCAAACATTCGCTCTGACCGGGCAAGGAAAGATGGTACCTGTGCCATTGTGCTTAGGATCCTCTTTAATCGAAAGGTGGTAGCTACAGAAAGCATTGGTAAATATGTAAAAGCATCGGATTGGGATGACATTCGTAGGAATGTTAAGCGTACTCACCCCAATGCTCATGTAATAAATGCTGCAATTGTGTATCGAACAGCTGAAATACAAAAGTTGATGAATAAGTTTGAAATTGAGCAAAAAACACCAACGCCTGCCGGTATTAAGAATTTACTAGATGGTAAAGATGCCGGAGCAGATTTCTACAAGTATTGTCTTGAGTATATACCTGTCAAATATTGTAAGGATGATCAGTCTGGTACCAGGCAGAACTATTACAGTGATTTAACCAAGTTGCGTAAATATGCACCAGAACTTAATTTTTATGACATTGACTTCGTATTTCTTGAAAAATATCGTGCCTATTTATTGATGGAACTTAAAAACCAGCACAATACTGTATGGAAAGCGCTGAAATTTATCAGGACTATGTTCACTTCTGCAATTAAAGCAAAAGTATTTCGTGGTGAAGATCCTTTTCTTAGTTTCAATAGGGGCAAATATGAGCAGGGGAGCAGAAATTTTATGGAGATTGATGACTGCAAGGAAATACATAAACTGCTGCAGTCAGATATTACTGAATCAATGAGAGATGTTGGATATTATTATCTGTTCATGTGTTATACAGGCTTTCGATATACAACAGCAACAGAATTATTTAACTATGATATACATGTAATCAAGGATACCAGAATTATTATGCCCCCACAAAAAAAAGGCATGGAAGTAAACATTTATATTCATGAACTTCTGAGGCCTGTCCTTAATTATATCCGCCATCACAAGATCAAAATGACAAGCCAGCATTTTAATAAGTATTTGAAAGTAATTGGCACATTGGCAAAAATAAAAATCCCTCTTACTGCTCACGTTGGACGTCATACATTTGGCGGTATACTTGCTGAGTTAGATACTCCTATTAAAGTTGCACAAAAATTGTTGGGCCACAAAGAAATAGCCAGTACGGAGATCTATTTTCACATGCGTGATAAAAGTTTAGATAAGGCAATGAAGGGATTTGATAGTTTATAATTTTACCAGGTTCACACTTGAAGGCTCGCTGATGGGGAGGGAATACTTCCAGCCTCCTACATCAGTTTCCTTTCGATATTTAGGGTGCGAGCAATTCGCTATTTTTGACCCCTACTACTCTTCAGGCGCAGGCAACCTTTTCGCTTTCAATATATTCCACGTAATACAATTCAATACCCCACCGTCATAAGCGATTTCTTTACTGTCAGCTGTCGCGATATGCTGACCTAGAAAAAAACTTTTCAAAAACCTTTACCGCTTCTTCATCCTCTTTAATTCCGAAAGTCGGTACAATAACAGTGTCCTTCATTTGCAGATAATTCATATAGACCCCATTTGCGTGGTCTATACTTTTGTTGTCATACACATTGTACGGAACTGGTACTGATTCAAGACCTGCATTGCGAACTGCAATTTCAAAGGCCCGCCGAAACCATTCCTTTTCCCGACGGTAATCATTCACGAGTACAGTATGTTCATCTAAAAACCGAATCATGCCATCAGCATGTCCGGTGAAATCACCCGGTTGTTCCGGAATAAAATAAAGGTGATCGATCTCCATCAATTCATGCAGTTTCCTGATCAGTTCTTTCCGCTCATAAGCGGGATTCTCTTCGAAGACACGATCAGTCATAATCACTTTATTTTTCCACCGTGTTACATTACCACCGTCAAGAATAATATAAGTCTTGATGATATCCACGCCAATGGCCTCACAAATCCCATCCACATCCGGAAAAGTATCTTTATATTTTTTGTATTTGCTGAGGTAGCTTGGCTGATACAGAAAACGAACAAAACGCTCCGGTCCGGTTTGAATAGGCATATAATCAACCGCCCACACATCTTTGGTATGCGGAAGTAAAGCAAATTCTATTTTGCAGTCTTTCAATACCTGTTCAAAACGATTATAAAAGTCCGGATACTTCTTAGGTAAAGTATCGGCGAGGTAGAGAATGTTTGTTTGGCAGTCTGTTATCATTGTTCTTGTCTTTTTTCTATCGGATGGTCGAAGTCCTACATCGTGGAAAAATATTCTTTAATATAGGTTTTGTTTGACTTATTATCGGACAAACTTCTTTGCCTGGATTCAATTTATCCATTTCAAGATTTCTTATAACATTCAAATATATTTCCCAATGAGCCAATGTAAAGTTCTGGCCTCGTTCATTACAATCTATAAGTTTTGCTTTGTAAAGTTGTGTCCAAACTCGAATGTCAATAACCGGATATTTTTTTCATCGTAAAAAAAATTGACTTAAAGCTAAGAGCGGTAACCCTTTCAAAGCATGATAAAGTAATGCTTTCAAAATGTCATTTTTAGTTGCGAATGCAAGGCTTATCTCTTGAACCTCAAAGATTTCGCTCAGTCAATGGTGATAAATTCGACATAAAATCTTAATCATTCCATTTTGGTCAAAAACTCGCGCTCTAAAGACTATTTAAACAAAGCCAAAGTTTTTGCGTCTTCGAAGTATGGAATTGTGCCTAAGAGATTTTTCATAATCTAATTTGATTTTGTTAATTAATTATTCTTCAAATACTTTAATTTATGTAAATTTTATACTAAGGGGGGGTTGGGGCGGTTAGACCCTTTTGGTATTTAAATTGGGAAATTTAAAATATTAAAAGTGGGATGAGTAAAAGGAAAATTTTAATACCCATTCCATAAAGCCACTCATTAACTAAAGCATTTTTCTTGGTACTCCCGGCAAGCCTTGTGCGCTAGGAGTATAAAGCCTTTCGTTTATTATGTTATTTTCATTACAATATTTCTCAATAATTCTCATCTGATGCTCAAATGAGTTAATAGCGACATTAGCATTGGGGGTGCCCAATCTGGTAAAATATACATGCGTAACCTGTTCCTCCTGTACTTGCTCAATAATACGTTCTGTATTCCATTCAAATATTGTGAAACGCTGCAAATCTGCATCTTTGAAGGAATTTATCCATTGCCGGTGATCTGTTCTTGTAATATCTGCATCAATTATTCTAATCAAAAGATCTGTAATCCCAATTGCATTTGATTTTAAAAATGTCCTTTGTGCATTTATATTGAGTCGATTGATTGCAGGATCCGGATTGGGATTTGCAACTGTAAAACAGGGCAACACCTTCCCAAAGTAATTTCGCGGACGGCCATAGAAATACAACGCTGAGTTAGTCGCCATCCAGGTATCTTCTGGATTAAACGTGCCAATAATAAGAGTTTTGTATTTCCAATTTGGAAATAAACCGTATTCTCCATTTTTGTGAAATGGATGTCTATAGAATTTGTGGGTGCAAGGCATAGGAATTTGAATTTATATTAAATATAGGGAACGAATTATTATAAATTGCAATTTATTTTCTATTTTTTCATCCAGCGCCATTGTATTCTCGAAACCAAATAGGCAGGACTAATCTTAAAATGATATCTTCCTTGAGGTATAGTTTTAATTTCATTATTACTATTTTGTCAGTAGCTAAAAGCTACAGAATAAAATTTTGGAGCGAAGGGCGCTCCGAAGAACAGGGGAAAAACGGGATTTACAATAATTTTGATTTGTCAGTATTAACTTTGATTTCGGTATTATGAATAGTAATTTTTTTCAGTCCAATGATTGCTACTTTTGATTCGATTTTCTTTCCATCCAGCAATACACCTGTGCTGTTTAAATCATATAGCCAATAATCGTCTTTCGCATTAATCAATAAACAATGTCTTCTACTAACAGCAGTCGACTCCTCTACTGCAATAATATTGCCTCCATACCCTTTTCTTCCTATCTTGATTATAAAAAGCGGAAAATCGTTTAAAAACACGCAGGCAGGATTATCATTAGTAAAATACAAATCGCCTAGTTGCAATTTATGAAATCTATAATCAGCAAACAACAGTTTTGATTTTAAGGTTGGGTCATTTTCATAGCTGTGCGATAGGTGCGTTTCAAAACATACCCCCATATTATAATCAATAAACGGGTTATCTTTTTGCGTCAACACAGTGTTGGGCAATATGGCATTTGGCATATTGAACATAATGTGACACAAATAATAATTGTTTGAAAAGATCGGATTGTTTTTATAGATAGATAGCAGCATTTTACCTAATTCAATGCCGGCTTCATATCTACTTGTTTCGTAGTAACATTGTAGCAATAAATTATAAGCTTCCATATCAGAAGAATTGCGATGCAAATAGTCGCTAATTAATGATATGGCGATTGGATAGTTTCGTAATGCTATATTGATGATTGCTAGTTCTTTTTGAATATCGATACGAGGATTCAATGATAGGGCTTCATCATAGAATTTTTTAGCTGCCTTAATTTTGTTTTGTGACAAATGATAGTCGCCTAGTACTTTTAATACATTGACAGAAGTTGGAAAATTCGTTTCTAAGTATTCAAGATTAGAAATCACTTTTGACCATTTTTTAGCTTTGAGCAATTGTGTCATTTTTTCTGCAGCATTGTTTGCCATAATTGAATGCTTGTTTAAAAAAATCGGTACTTGCCGTAAAGCCAAGGCCTCCGTAAAATCTGCCATTGTTTGAAATCTTAACTCGGGTATTATATGAATCGCTTTTAAAATAACTTCTTGCTGCCAACCGCTAAGTTTTTGAAAAGGAAAATTTTTGGCATGGTGAATTTCCATTATCTCTTCTTTACTTTTATAGTAAAATGGGTTCGTACCTGTGAGCAATTCCATGAGTGTAACCCCTAATGCATAAACATCAACACGTTCATCGCTTAATGCTGTTCGCTCATAATGAAGCATTTCGGGGCTCATATAAGCCCTAGTCCCTCCACTTTTATTAGCCATGCCAAAATCAGCAATTTTTACTTGTTTGTTTTGGGCAAGCAGAATATTATTAGGTTTGATATCGTGGTGTATTATATTTTTTTGATGCAAATCTCCCAATGCAATAGATACTTGTTTGATATACTCAATGATTTCATTTGCTGTACATTTTTGATTGGCCAAAGTGCCATTTTCGCAATATTCCATGACCAAATACAATAAACCATCCTCTTCAAAATGATGGTAATAAGTAACAATATGGGTATGATTAAATTTTGCGACTTGTTGCATTTCATGAATAATGCCTTGTTGGTTAATATCATTTTTATCTTTTAATTCTTTAATGGCCACCTTACGTCTTGATTTTTTTTCAATGGCTAAAAATACACGGCCAAAACCACCTTCACCTAATGTTTTGATATACTCGTATTGATTGTTGTATAGGTTTTTCATAGCGGGCTATTAATGATTCTCAAATATATTCATAGATGGGCATAATCTTTTGATGTAGTTACATTAACATGTTGATCGACTAATAAGATTAATTCTCCTCTTCCTCCGTTTCATTAGTTACCAAAACTTCCTCCTCTAAGTCATCCAATACAATGGCACCTTTAGCTTCTATGCCGTAAAGTTTGTTGACCATTTCATCTATATTATTGAAAGTATTAGTTCAAATTCTTCTTTCTTCAATTTCATCACAGATAATCTTGGCTGCCTTATCAATCCGATACTTTCCAATTCCTTAGTTCCCTTTTATTTTTTCTAACGAAATAGGAGTTTTGAAGCTTTCAACTGGCTCAAAAGTAACTGAAAGCCAACGGGTATCATCCGTAGTCTTGTCTTGATGTGCTTCTTCTACCACTTTCATTTTACCCATAATGCAGTTACCTTCCTGACTGTGATAAAATAACAATTCATCTCCCATTTTCATTGCCTTTAAATTATTTCGCGCCTGTGCATTGCGTACCGAATAAATTTCAAATTTACCGTTACGCAATACATCTTGCCAACTGTATCTAAAGGGTGCAAATTTTACCAGCCAGTAATTCATACACTGTTATTTTAACCCATACAACTCCAAATAATCATCACTTTTGCCCAATGCTCTTAGATTAGCTTTTTGTGCAGCCGATAGTTTGGCATACCGCCTTGCATACCAATTTTCTACTTCTTGCACATCTTCGGCAATTAAGCCCATACGCCTCGTACACCAGTTTGTCAATCTCTATTTGCTCGTGGCTGGCGTAGTCGTAACGGGGATTTGATTTTTGTTTTTGGATAATCGATCTAGTAAGTTTTAGAATAGAGCTTGATTTTGTCAAATTCAAATTACCTAATAAAGGAATTTCCTTCATGTCATCAATTTGAATATCTACTGTACGTAAATATAATTTCTACTAAAAATTTGACTATCCTTGAAGATAATAAACCAAGCGATAATAAATTATCTTGAGCTATTTCTATAAAAGAGCCTTTAACATCATATACAGAACAAGAATTTATTCTGAACGTTGGAGAATAAACTCCTGTTCTAGAATAAGTTAATCCTTGTACAAAATAAAATTGACTATTCCTTTTGACAGATGCAAGTGTATGCTCATAATGTTTCTGAATTGTTTTGTCTTCATTATATAATCTTATTCTATCGGCAATCGTCATATTTTGCATTCTTTTTACGGAATCTGAACTCCAATCAATATAATAATTTGTTGGGACAAAATAATTTGGCATCAAACCATCATCTGAATCGCTCTCGCCGCCTTTATCATAGGGCACAATATATCTTCCTTCAAAGTATCTATTTGATTTTGATTTTTTAATCTCAAAACCATTTTCGACTATATCATTTCTCAATTTTGCATCATTTGCTATTCTAACTAAATCATCGCCTCTCAATAAAATTCATTAAAGTCATTTATATTTTTATAATTACCTCTAGACTCAGGGTTTTGAAATAAATAGTAGTCGTTATCTCCTGTGGTTAAACCGTCTCTTACTTCACCGATAACCCCCAATTTCACGACTTCTATATCTTTCCCATTCATCTTTATTTTACGGACATTCACCTGCTTGCCACCTATTTCTTTCAGTTCTTTTTTTAGGTCCTTGCTACTGTCGTTCATTAATGAAAATAGTTTTGGACTTGCTAAAAAAACGGCAGGTTGCTGTTTGTTTTTATCAAAGCCTGCGGGTAATAATAAATGGCGTATTCTTCGTTGCTGATGTTTTGTTTTGCTTTCAACAAAGTCCACACCTTTGGTTAGCTTTAGTACCTCTACAAAATGTTCATAGTTATCATGTATGCTAATATTGGTTAGGTCTGCCATTAAACAGATATGTTTTTCGTCTAGCTCTTTTTTTGGGTGTTACGTTCTGCCACCATAATCACCGTATTTACAGTCGCCCTAAACGTATCGGGATGTACACGCAGCATTTTGTGTACATAATTTTGCATTAGGTGTTTACGAAGTTTCAGATGGCTTTTAATGGTCATAAAAGTATCGCTGACTATATAAGCCAAAACGCCTCCATTCTTTAGCGGTGTAGCCTGGTCATAACGGTTTATAAAGCGACCTATAAATGCACCATAGGGGTCTTTGCTTTCAATATCCAAAGTAGTGCACATCATCACTTATTTTGGTGCCACCATATGGAGGGTTACCAATAATGCAATCAAAGCCACCTGTTTCACTTAGCTCGGGGTAAAAGAAATCCATATTAAAGAATGGAGCAGCCAAAGTGCCATGCGTAAACCAATCTTTGAGCATTACTTTATTCTGTCCGGCAATGCGTTTGCCTGTCACCTGAAAAGAAAAAGAAGGGAAAGCAACATCCATCACTTCTATAATTTGATCGGCAATTTCTTGTCTTTCATTTTGTGAAATATCTGGTTGATAATAACGGGTTCTTGCGTCAATTAATTTATCAATTGCAGCCCTACTATGCATATCTATTTTCACATCCTTTAAGCTATCAGCACAAATAATTTTTGTTTCAATGTTCGGCATGGGCGTAATCCTTTTGCCGTTTTTTGGTCAATCAAAAGGGAAATAAAAAACGCAACTTGGTAATTTGCACAGCTAAAGGCTGAATGTCTATACCGTAAATACTATCACGGATAATTCCTAATTTTCGTCCATAATCATCCAGATGCGAAGTGAGTACTTTTTTAAATTCAGTACGCTGGGCTTTATCTACATTCTTTAGTTTTAATTCAACCCATTTTTCGTTCTTATCATCAACTAACTTTAGTAAATCTACCATTCGGTGTAGCATTCCCATAGGAAAAGCGCCAGAACCACAAGCAGGGTCAAGTACTTTGTATTGGTCTAAAGCATCTACTAGTGCTTGTTCAAAATCAGTATCAGTATGTATAAGAATATTATAATACACCAAATCATTTACTTTGGCTTTTACCTTTTTAATGCCTGAATAATTTGTGCTGATGAACTTGGATAAATACAAATTCAAGCTATCATTTACCATTTCAAAATTACTTTTCGGGGTGTGTAATAACTACCTGTTTGCTTACGAATACTTTTGATAGTACTTTCTTCCAAATTAGGGTCAAGTTCCGCCAGTAGATTTTCAAAAACCAAACCTAGCATTTCGGGGTCAAGTGCTATATCTTCTTCAAAAGGTGTATTTTCATCTAAAGTAAATTTGTACGATTTCAGAATACCATTTAGCCCTTTATGTTCGACCTTTTCAATAGAAGTAAATGCTCTTGCACCTCTACCAGTCGTAACTTCTGTTTTTTCTTCAATTCCATAGAACAGAAAATTGGGAACTTTTAAAACAGTATCTTCAATACTTTCTTTTAGCATTGTCTTCGTCCAATTTGTCAAAAATACCACCATTCAAGTAAGGGATATTGGTAAGCCAATCAGTTTTAAATTCAGGATGCCAATATTTTGTCCAACCAAAATCTTTGGTTGATTTCTTTTCCTTTTGATTGAGTGCATTAAAGAAGATATTTTGCAGAATTCCTCTGTAATATGAATTGCTTTTAAGAAATTTCTTGTCTTCAATATCATGCGTTAGCTTGTACTTATTTTCCTGCCAATCGGTTAATTCAAGCAGCTCGTTTTTAATAAGCCCTTTTTCTTTTACAAACCAACAAAACATGGTTCTTGCCAATAAGCGAACCAAAAATTTTTGATGTTTTCTTTTTCGTTTATATAATCGGGCTTAAAAGGAAGTTTTATATTCTGTGAAGCATAATAAAACCAGTCTTGTAAATCAGCATAAAACTGATTGTTCAAAGCCTGAAGTGAGAATACCGATTGCCAGTAATTATAAAGTAGAAGGAAAGAATCAATCTTATTGGGGTCAATAGCTAATCCTGCTAAAATTTTAAGATGTGCAGCATGTGGCTTAGTAGTTTCTACATCTTTAAGCATTGTTACTTTTCCTACTTTTTCGCCTTCACGCCATTCTTGTTTGTATTTAATGCGCTCGCTGTTGGCAAATGAAATTAAGTTACTGTATTTGAAAATGATGGTTACTGGTGTATAAGGAAAAGCTCTGTTGAAAGCCCTTGTAATTTCAGCTAAGTAGCTTCTTGTAATAGGTAGATTGTCTTTCCGTTTTGTTAGCGTTACTCCAAAAAGTAATAAGCCATCATAATCAGCTTTCAGTTTCTTTACCTGTGCTAAATTTTTAAACGTTTCTGTGCCATCAAAAATAGCATCGTTCACCATACCCAAGGATACATCTGCAATGAGTTTGTGTGCTTCGTTGGTGGCTTTAAACCTTTCGCCTAATACATCAGCAGGCGAAGCCGGTTCGTCAGCCAAATAATCAACAGGCACTTTCAGTTCCTCAAAAAATGCTTTCAGCGCATTGATAAATGGTTCGGTATTAAAAAGCTGGATGCTATTCATGGTTTAATTCAAAGTTTAAGCGATCTTGTTCTATGAGTTCTTTTAGTTCTTCTTCTTTTGGCAAATACAACAAATATTTACTGGCAAATAGGTTATTTTTATCGTTTAGCACTGAGTATTTTACAATGGTTTCGTCCTTTTCGGTGCAGAGCAATATACCAATGGTTGGATTATCGTCTTCATTTCTCTTCAGGTCGTCATACATACGCACATACATATCTATTTGTCCAATATCCTGATGAGCTAAATTGCCAGTTTTTAAGTCAATGATCACAAAGCATTTGAGCAGGTAATTGTAAAAAACAAGATCTATGTAAAAGTCTGAAGTGTCTGTAACAATATGTTGTTGTCGGGCAACAAAGGCAAATCCTTTGCCAAACTCGAGCAAGAATTTTTGAATATGGTTTATGATAGCCGTTTCTATGTCAAACTCAGAATTCTTTATTTCGGGGGATAAGCCAAGAAACTCAAAAATATAGGGGTCCTTGACTAGGTTGTTTATTGATAATGGCTCCTGGTTGCCGTTGGCGGTTTTATGTTCTAAAACTCTTTCAAAGGCCAAACTATTTATTTGTCGTTGCAATTGACGGCTGTTCCAGTTAGCTTGTATACTCTCATTAAGGTAATAATTTCTTTTGGTTTCTGTATCCAATCTACTCAGCAGTCTGTAATGTGTCCAACTCAATTCGGTACGCAATGCGTTCCAAATTGGGAAAGCCTTGTAAAAGGCCCTCATATTATTTAGATTTCTTTCATCAAAACCTTTACCAAATTCTACTGAAAGCTGGTAAGCAAGGGTTTTTAAGGTGGCTTTACCGTATGTTGCTTTGTCATTTCCATTTTGTTCATTTTCTATTATTATTTTTCCAATGCTCCAGTAGGTTTCAAGTAAGGTGGCATTGACCATCCTGTAAACCTTTTGTCTCGATTGCAAAATGATTTCTTTAATAGAATAAAATAAATGGTTGCTTTGTATTTCCATATCAACTAACAATAAACCAAGTGATTAAATCAAAATTATCTTTACTAAATTTTTGCGAAGCTGGGCCTTCATCTTTAAGTTTTTGAATGGTAGTTTTACTTCCTGTTTTTAGTTTATTCAATACATCTAGCGAGGCCTTACCCATTTTCTGTTTTACGGTTCCATCCTCTTGTACTTCATCTTCACTTGCCTGACTTTTGAGCCAAGTTGTCAATGCAGAGGATAAGTGTTCAATAGATTTCAATTCGCCTTGGTCAATGGCTTTTGGCACAAAACGAATTTCTTCTTTGTGTTTTGATAATGCGTCAAGTACTTCTTTTTGGTTTAAGAAAATCGATTTTCCTGAATGGTCAATATAGATAAGTTCGTAGCCTTTGTACTCAAAATTGTTTGATTTAGCGGGTTTGCAGGGGTAACCCATTAAAGCAATTATACCGTCTTGGGGACAAACTTCCTGAATGGCGTTGAATCCTGTGTAAATGCCATTTGGAAGCGATTTGTAAAACTGTTCGTTCCTTCTCAGCTCTTCTAATAATTCCTGACGGAAAGTTTCCAACGAAAAATCGTCAAAACCTAATGATTTTTCGGTGTCAATTTCATCCCATGAGGATTGCATCTGTTCCATCATTCTATCTTTTTGTTTCTGCTCCAAATTCGCATCATCTGCCATTTCTCTGAACGTGTCGGAGAAATCTAAATGAACCTCTGAGCCTGCAAGCTTCATTGCGACCATTCGTTGTTCGATTCTTCCTTGCAAATTTAAATAAGAATTAATATTGGTAGAAGGCCAAAAATTAATGCCAAATATTTTTGTGTTTGGCGACCCCAAACGGTCTATACGCCCCATACGCTGAATTACACGAACGGGATTCCAATGAATATCGTAATTGATAACCAAATCACAATCCTGTAAATTTTGTCCTTCGCTCAACGCATCGGTTGCAATCAGAATATCAATAGGGTTCTGGATTTTTTCGTAAGTCCGTTCGTCGTTCTCTGCAATCCAATGTTGCCACTCGTCAAATTGTTTATTCAATGCAAGTTCTGAATTGGAGGGTTCAAAGGCCCATTCTTTTTCTCTGAATAATTTTGTAAAAGGAGCAAAGCGTTCTAAAATTGGTTCGTATTTTTTGGTTTCATTCACTTCGTTCCAAACTTTGGAGGTGTCACCACTTACGGCAGCCACATTATCAAAACCCCTGGCCGTTAATTGCTCAAACAAATAAAAAGCCGTGTCTTTATAAACTGTAAAAATTAAAACTTTAGCATTTCCTTCATTTTCACCTGCTTGTCTTTTCTTCACAATTCGGTTTATCAGCGTTTCCAGTTTATCGTCTTCGCTTTGGTGGTTTTTCGGCTTTTTTATTTCTTTAGAAATTTTAATTTCAAACTGAGTCAGGTTTGAAACTAATAATTGTAACGCTTCAATATCTGCTTTCAAATGTTTTTTGAATTTTTCAATATTGCCTGAACGGTCAATGTCAATCAACCGAGTTTTACGTTTCTTCCCTAAGGTAAAATCTTCTATTTGGGTCAAAATATCATCGTCCTCAAAAAGTATGAGTTGATCTTCTGTCCAACCTGTTTCTTTTTTGGTTTCCTGATATTGTTTTATTCTGTCAAGTGCGTTTTGATGATGAGCCAATATTTTTTCAGTGGTTGATTGAAAAGAGAACCAAGAAGATTCTAATCGTTTCACCAACAAGATATACATCATTTTTACTAAGAAATGGTCTCGTTGTTTTTCATCGTGTAATATATCGGTATTATCAAACTCGTCAATGTAATACGAAGGTTGGTAGCCTGATAGCATTGGCGGAAAGTGATCGAAAAGTTCTTCAAAGTTTTCAAAATTTCCAATTTGCTTTGGCGTCACGAAAATATTTTCTGGTTTGGTTTTTATTGGAAATTCTAATCCGTCTTGATGTCCTTCAATCATTTTCCGAGTTCGGGCAACCGTTAATGAATCGGTTAGTTTAAAAAAGTTTGGTGGAAGTTTTTTAATGAACTCACCAATTCTTGGTTCAGAATCTTGTGTCCATTCATTGAAAGCTTTTTGCGCGGCTCTGAAAGTGTAATCAATGTTTTTTATATCCAATGATTCTTCAAAGCCATTTGCTTTACCGCCAACAATCAGTTTGAATTGGTTCCGAATATCCATCAACGAATTATTAATTGGCGTTGCGGAAAGCATCAACACTTTAACATCATCATTTTTTGAAAGGATTTGATCTACTAAAAATTTGTAGCGGCTTGATTTATCGTTTCTAAGGTTGTGGCTTTCATCAATCACAAAGAGTTTTGGCTTTTCATTGATAAAAAAAGTATCAGCCCTTTGGTTTTGATATTCCGACTTGTTCATTAATTCTTCCGTTAAATCTGTATGGAAACGTATTGAATATTCAAACGTGTCCTTTTCAAACTTTGAGTTTTGATTTTTCTGGTAAATCCTCCAGTTGTATTGCAATTTTTTTGGGCAAATCAAAATGACTTCACGACCTTGCAACTGATAGAATTTCATCACAGCTAAAGCAGTCCAAGTTTTTCCCAAACCCACTGCATCGGCTAAAATTGCTCCCTCATATTTTTGAAGCATTTTTATCAAACTTAAAACACCTTTCTGTTGAAACTCATATAAAGAATTGTAAATAACTGTATTTTCAAGTCTTCCAATTTGACGATTGAATTCTGGATTGTCTTTTTCAAATAGAAGTTCATCGCCAAAAAGTTCAAACAATACTTTATAGTAAAGTTGCTTAGGAGAATACTCTGTGAAAATCTTTTTGATTTCGTCAATCAAGTACTGTTTAAATGGAATGCGATTCACACTTCCATTACCGTCAACAACGGTTTTGTAATCATGAGCTTGCGGTCTTGCCCATAAGCTTTCAAACCATTTTATTAGCTCATTGTATTGTGGGTCGGAACCAAAACTGCCAATATTCAATTCAACATTGTTTGTTGTTTTTAAACCAACACCCGCTTCTGTCAAGTTTGAACTGCCTGAAATATAGTAGTCCTTTTGTGGATCTATGTCATTGTGCTTATATAAATATGCTTTAGCATGGCAAAAATTGGGTTCAAGTGTTTTTGCCGCAACTTTATCCATTTCTAAAAATGCCACTGCTTCTTTGGCCACCGCACTTAGTTTTAAAGATGCGTCAATATTGATATCTTCATTTAAAAGGTCAAGTACTCTGTCTTTGTCAAAGTCAAAGCTTACGATGTCGCCAAGTATAAATTTGTATTCGTCAATTTTGTCCTTAGTTGCTTTTGATAGATATGCCAAAGCCCCAACTGTAAAATAGCCAGTCACGATAGATAAATTACCTGTCTGTGTATATTTTGCTATCCATTCGTGGACTTTAAGATTTTCGTTTTCGTTATCTAAAATCATTCTGCTAATATATTAAAATATTTTTTCTAGATTAGGTCAAATCTTTAAATTGCACCTTAAATAATATAAAATTATAAATACTGTAATGTTGACCGATTTAATTTATTCGAGAATAAAGCAAAAACCACAGGCAAAATATATTGTAGATAAAAGTACGCCAATTCCATTTTTTGGCTATGTTCATTCTGCAAGAATTGCTACCTTAAGTTTAAACCCTAGCAAAAATGAATTTCTTGCTAAAAATGGAAGTTTGCTCCCGCATTATAACAAGCGTCTGGAGGATTTGGAATCATTAAATGTTAATTCTTTTGAGGAATTTACTGACACGCATGTTGATCGAATTTATCAAAGTTGTCTGGGCTATTTTTCTAAGCCAGGTGCGAATCCGTATAATATATGGTTTTCGAGAATGGAATCACTGATCAAAGCCAGTTTGAATATGAGCTACTATGATGGTTCTTGCTGCCACTTGGATATTGTTCAATGGGCTACTAATCCTGTTTGGCGCGGATTACCTAATGAAAGTATTCAAGAAATGTTGGAAGCGGATTTGCCTTTTTTAAAGAAGTTGATTTCTAATTCGCAAATTGAGTTGATTTTGATAAATGGTAAAACAACGCTGAATGAGTTTAAAAAGTTGTTTGGCGATAACATAGTTTCTAGTGAAGATTTCGTTTTAAGCAATAACGAAAATCCTGCAAACAGACTGAAGATGCAGCATGGAAAGTTAATTATCGACAGGAAAGAAGTTTTCTATGTTGGTTGGAATCTATACCGCCAACAAGCCATTAAACAAATACACGTTGACTGCCTAATTAACGCAATTAAGGCCCATTCTACAAAGTTGGGGTTGGTATAAAGTAAATAATTTTCGGCAAAATTTGATTCTTTCCCTGAACATTGTATATTGCTAATTGATTCTAAATATTATGACAATGGAACCAGATGACAATATTGAAATTGAAATGATCAGGGATAATGTGCACCAATGCTATATTGGCATTGGATCTTATAGTGGTCACCATGAAGGAATACTTTTAAATTGGCCTCGTGGTGATCATCCTGGAGTGGCTGACTGGCAGAAAACTTTATTGGCAAGTGATTTGATCAACAAATTGCTTCTAGTTGGAAGTTTTTTGAGGGAGGACGTAAACGAATTGCTGAAGCCTGAAATGATTGTTTTTGTTGAAATGAACAAGAGTAATATTGGAGCCATTATAAACAAATATATTGATGATTTTGAAGGCGTACTTTGTGTTAATGAGCGTTTCCTTGATCTCGTTTTCGGTCCGTATGGCACAGATTATTTACCGGTGAAGGTTTTGGAGAATGTTGATGCAGATCCAAATAAGAAGTATTTTGCCGATGGGACACTTTTACATATTCTCAATAAAGAAGCAAGTTGGGAAGATATGTATGGCAATACGTTTATTGAGGCAGAACTTTATGATGAATTTTTAAGAGATATTACACTTATTGAAGAGGTGTTCAAAATGTACATTAAATAGATAAAAATGTTTTGCGCTTCTATACAAATGTAATTTTCTTATCAATCTCTCTGCTATTTTCCAGCATAATAATTTCATTATCAAAAGTGATCACTATCCTGTTTTGCTGCAGTTTGTCCATCAGGTAGGCTCCAATTTCCAAGACCCCATCCCTTAATTGAATTTCGCTTGCGGGAAATCTCGGATATTGAATGAAACTCAGGTTAAAGTGCGGTTCAACATGACCTGATAAAACTATCGCCGACAAATAAACATTCGCACTTAAATAAAGCTGTTCCCGCTTGATTTGTATTTCCTGTATTTCCCGAAGTATCTTTTTGATTTCGTTCAGTTCTATGCTTTGATCGGTGTATCCCTTCCGCATTCCAATACAGAGGCTCGCCGTGCATTTGGGGATTGATATGGTATTCATTTCGTGATATATTTACTTAAATTCAAACAAAGCAATCAATTCTGCGGCTTCATCAATCCGGCCATACACAATAGCATACTGTTCAAACTTTTTTCCTATTTGCATGGCTTCGTTTTTAGGAATACCCAGTACTAACAAGCTCCTCTCTGGTTTCCACGCTGGATCTGTGCCCACGCCTTCACCCTCAAAGCAAATGAAGTCCTTCAGCAGCTCTTTTAATTCTAATTGCCGGCGATCATTCTCTTCATCAGATAATACTTTTGCAAAGGGGTTCCAGGCGGTGATATAGGCCCATTCGTTGACCTGATGCTTCCGCAATAGTTCATCAAGTGCAGGGCATTTTTTGTCAATTTTAATAACGATCGGTAAGTCAAATACCCGAAATTGGGTGCCCAGGAAGGCTTCTTTTAAATTTTCCATTTTTTTTATGAATTTTAGATTTATCAAATTTACTTTTTGGTCAGACAGTTTTAAGTTTATATCGGTTTTAAATTTCCTTTGACCACTATGCTGCCTGATTCATTTCTTATGACAGATATGTCCGGGGTATTCTTTACGGCATCTACAATTTCACTGATTATTGATTGATTACTGAATTCTTCTGCATTTAATACAAAACCTGTTGCAGCCTCATTATGTATGATGGTTACATGATACTTTTCGGCTTGTTTCAGTTCGTCATTGAAATCTCTCCAATCTCCGGCAATTTGTTTGGCAGTCACTATGTAATCTTTTTTCCATCTGCTGTTTTTATGAATCGTAATATAAAGGGTAGCATCAATATAGTCATCCAGTATTGATGCTAAGCCGGCAAACATTCTATAGTTCTTGTCTATTTTATGAATATGATGATACACGATTTTATCTATTAGTTCTTTTTCCATGTTTAGTTGAGTTTTAAATTTAGTAATATTTTTTATTGATAGTTTTTTAATTTAGTCAACACTTCATCATTCACCTTTTCCCATGGGAGATATTCTTTTCCAAAATGACCATAGGCTGCTGTCTGCAAGTAAATGGGCTTGCATAAACCCAACGTGTCCCTGATAGCATTTGGAGTCAGATCAAAAATCTCCCGTAATATTTTTGTCAGCGTTTCATCGGCTATGGTCCCAGTCTGAAAAGTGTTTACATAAAGGGCGGTGGGTTCTGCTCTTCCAATAGCATAAGATAATTGTATGGTACAGCGTTTGGCTAGTCCTGCAGCAACGACATGTTTGGCTACATACCTTGCAGCGTAAGCGGCTGAGCGGTCAACCTTGCTCGGGTCTTTGCCTGAAAATGCGCCACCACCATGCGGACAACTTCCTCCATAAGTATCTACAATTATTTTACGGCCTGTAAGTCCGGTATCACCATTTGGACCGCCTACGGTAAAACTGCCTGAGGGATTAATGATGTATTCTGTATCGTGAACTGAAAAGTATCGGCTGATAACAGGTTCTATGATCTGTTTGATAACCTGTGCGCGAATTTCGTCCTGCGATATATCCGGTAAATGTTGTGTACTTAAAACGACATTATGGATACCCACAGGTATATCGTTTTGATAGCGAATGCTCACCTGTGATTTTGCATCGGGCAAAAGCCAAGGCAGGTGGCCTTCCTTGCGAAGCAGCGCTTGCCTTGCCATGAGCTGATGTGCAATCAGTATGGGCATGGGCATCAGTTCTTTTGTTTCATCGGTGGCATAGCCAAACATAATACCCTGATCGCCGGCGCCGCCATCAAGTACTGAATAATTAATTTCAGCGCTTTGTGTATGTAGTAGGTTTTCTATGGCTGCTGTATCGCAGTTAAATCCAATGGACTCATGAGTATATCCAATATTACGGATCACCTCCCGTGCAAGGCCTGCTGCATCTACCTTTGCGTTCGATGTAATTTCTCCGGCAATGATAAGTCTGCCGGTTGTGATTAGACATTCTGCAGCTACTTTAGCTTGTGGGTCCTGCCTTAAATAGGCATCTAGTATCGCATCTGAAATCTGGTCGGCTATTTTATCAGGATGGCCTTCTGAAACTGACTCGCTGGTAAAAATATATGCGCCTGTTTGTGATTGTGTTTTAGTTGTCATGTTTGATAGTTTGATCGTTTTGTTTTTTAAGTTTGATTGGAAATAATGGATTGGAAAAAATTACCTGATCGTCACATGATAAACATCTGACTGATTTCGTGGAATAGATCGTATATGAAATTCACCGGGTTCAGGAATATCTTCAAGCAGGTCAAATGAGATACAATCCTGATCTAAACCTTCAAAGATGAGCGTGAAAATGTATGGTTTGCCTTTTATGGTGATCCATTCAGGATAAAGCGCAATATTGTAGTTGTGCAGCATTTTTTTTCTAATCCCGTTTTCCTGTATGAGATAGGTACTTGGCCATATGCGTATACGATCCCATCCAAAACTGTTGTAGGCGCATCGTACAATTGTGCATTTTTCTGAAAGCGTTTCTGATTGCGATAGCAATACCGGGTCGATAGTAATTTCCTGCACTTCATCCGGTACATCGGAGAATGCAGATAATGATTTTGAACTGAATTTTGTTGTGCGCACAAGTTTGGGGCGCATGTGTAATTTACTTTTCATGTTGTGGCTTATAATTTAATAAGAAAAATGGGTTCATCATCCGGGGAAGTGTCTGCTTCCATACTGTCTCCGTCTTGCTTGATGGCAGGTGGATGCAGGCGGAGTTTTCCCCCGCGTTTTGCAGCGAATACTTTTCCGTTTTTCTGATTACTGAGATTTTTCACTTCCTGAACGGACAGTGTGGCGAAGGGAATATAAAAAGTTTCGAATTCGACCTCTTGTTCCTCCGGCGGTGTTTTTTTTTGATGTAACATCATGCATATTTTTTTAAATGTTTAAAATATGCACTTCGAAAAAAATTGGGCTGACAGTTTCAAACTCGTTTATTTTGGCCGTCAGCCCGCATTATTTGACCACCGTGGTGTGAACCCACTCGGTTGGCGTCATCGTTATTGGCGATGAACTCGAAATGCAATGCAAACATATAAACAAAATCTTAAATTCAAAAATTATTTTTTTATTTTAGATTTTTTTCTTGCATTTTCATAGAGGCCTTAACTAAAATATAATTAGAATATATGTTTCAGGAAGCAACAATTTATTGTAGAAATGTGACGGTGATTTATTATTTTGTTCGTCTATTTGAAATGAATTATTAATCAGCAATCCATCCCTATGCCTGAATCCATCTTCCTCCTCAACAACGGACAACTCATCGAAATGAATGAGAGTACTTATCTTTCTGAAGACTTGCTGCAAAAATTACTGGCTGATTATCCCAGCCTGATATCAGGTAGTCAGATAGACAGTGAACGTCCTCGTAGATGGCTTTTGGTGTCGCGTGAGTTTGGTGTACCTGATGAAAAAGATAAAGGCAATCGATGGAGCCTCGATCATCTATTTATCGATCAGGATGGCATACCTACATTGGTGGAAGTGAAGCGAAGTGTAGACACCCGGCTACGCAGAGAAGTAATCGGTCAGATACTCGACTATGCGGCTAATGCGGTTAGCTATTGGACCATCGAAGAGATCAGACATCGATTTGAAGAATGTTGTAATACAACCGGAAAGGAAATGAATGTGGAATTGGACGACTTTCTGCAGGGTGAAACGGAAGCAGAACAGTTCTGGGAAAACACAAAAACAAATCTCAAAGCCGGTAAAATCAGAATGCTGATCATCGCCGATGTCATACCTAAAGAATTGCAACGGATCATCGAATTCCTGAACGAGCAAATGAGCCCTGCAGAAATACTGGGTGTCGAGATCAAGCAATTCATTGGGCAGGATTTGAAAACACTTGTTCCTCGTGTAATCGGCATGACCTCCAAAGCGGACACCGTGAAAGGCCGTCCGGGTCGCCCGGAAGAGGAATGGAACGAAGTGAGATTCCTGGCGGAATTATTAAAAACGAAGGGTCAAAAGGACGTGGAAACTGTAAAAAAAATACTGGCATGGATAACACCCAAAGTAAGCTACATCTATTATGGTACTGGGAAACGAGGCGCATTTGCTCCCATACTAAAAGTGGAAGGCGTAAATCGATTTTGTTTTGCGATCTGGGTGGATGGCTTTGTTGAGATTTATTTCCAGCATATGAAAAACAGACCGGTATTTGACCAGGAAGAAAAACGATTGGAATTATTAAACAAACTGAATACGATTCCAGGTGTTGCCATACCACAGGAAAGAGTATCTGCGAGACCGAATTTTCCATTGGCTGTACTAAACACAGAAACAGAGTTGCAGAAATTCATGGATATCTTTGATTGGTATTGGAAGCAGCAAGGGTTATAATGATATTAGTCATGTAAACTCAAGGAAGTGAAATGCTATTCCAGCGGATTTGTATCCTTCACAAGCCTTTCTTTCTTTTATTAGCTGATAACTTCTCCGCTGCTGCGGAACAACTTAATAATTGTACCGCAATAAATTAGCAGTAATACAGGCTCAGGTTACAAACCACGCGCCAGCCACACTGCTTATGCTATACCCGCACTAGCTGGGGAAGTGCAATCGAAGACATTTTATTGGTTAAACAGCATTTTAGTGAATAGCTTTTGTCTTTCACTTGCAATTTCCTCCAGCATCAACTCCTCTGTTTCATCCCCGGGGTTTTAACCTTGAGTGGACAAAAAAAATAGAGATTTTTATTTATTTTTTAAAAAATAAAAAAAAAAAAAAAAAAAAAAAAAAAAAAAAATAAAATTTTAGGTTTGAAAAAAAAAAAAAAAAAGGGGGAATAAAAGAAATCTCCCCGGAATTGGGCGTATTTTTTTAAAAAATAATTTTCTTGGAAAAAAAAAAAAATGTTGGGATTTTTTTAAAAAAAAATATTTTTTTTTTTTTAAAAAATAAAAAAAAAAAAAAAAAAAAAAAAAAAAAAAATTTTTTAAAAATAAAAAAAAAAAATAAAAAATTTTTTTTTTTTCCCCCCCCCCCGCCCGGGAAAAAAAGTTTTTTTAAAATAAAAATAACACCCCTTTCCCTTTTGGAGGAGAGGTGAGGTTTTTTATTTAAAAAAAATAAATAATTTTAAAAAGAAACAAAAAAACAAACAAAAAAAAAAAAAAAAAAAATAAAAAAAAAAAAAAAAAAAAAAAAAAAAAAACCAAACGAGCGGGGAAAGGAAAGAACCCCAAAAAACAAAAAATTAAAAAAACAAAATTTTTTTTTTTTCCAATTTTTTTCAAAAATTTTTTAGCAAACTTTCTTATTATCTTTTTTTAAGAAAAAAAAAAATAAAAATTATCCCCATTCCCCCCATTTTCACCCCGGGGGAAAAAAAAAAAAAAAATTATTTTTAAAAAAACCCAAAAAAAACTTGGGGGGGGGATTAAACCCCAACCTAAAACACCCCCCCCGGGGGGTTTCCCAAAAACCCCCCTTTTTTTTTTGGTTTTTTTTTTGGGGGGGGGGAAAAGAAAAAAAAAAAAAACCAAAAAAACCAAACAAACAAATAAATTAAATAAAAAATATAAAATTAAAAAAAACCACAAAAAACAATCATTCCCCCCATTTTTTTATTTTTAAAGGGATTTTAAATATTTTTGAAAAAATTTTTAAATTTTTAAAAATTATAAAAAAAATTTTTAAAAAAAGGAAAAGAAAAGAAAATTTTTGGGTGAGGATGTTTTTTAAAATTTTTTAAAAAAAAAAAAAAAAAAAATTTTTTTTTAATAACAAAAACCCAAACCAAAAAGAAATATAACTTTTTTTTTTTATATAAAAAAAAAATATTATAAAAAAAAAAAAAAAAAAAAAAAAAAAAACAACTTATTCAATTTCAAAAAAAAAAAAAAAAAATTTTTATAAAAAAAAATAAAATTAAAAAAAAATATTTTTTTTTTTTTTTTTATTTTTATTCCATCCCTGAAAAATGCCAGTTGCGGGTATATTTACCCAGAAAGCCGCCGTTATAAGTATGTTCGACTAAAAGACCTTTGTTGTTTTCACGGATATGATAAGTCCACACAGTTCCTTTTTGCACTGATTTGATAAGCACTTCATGCTTTTCAGATTTTATAATTTTGGCGGATGATTCTTTTGAAAGGTTCGAAATGAGTAAACCATATTTATCAATCAGCATTTCCTGCGATTGGGATTTGTTTTGATGATTTCGGAAAAGGAGAAAAGCAATAAGAATCAGAAAAAAAGCGGATATGATGATAAGAGCAAGGGTCATTAGTTTACTGTTTTTTTTTAATAGAAGGAATTAAGATACTTTACTTAAAATTGTAATCGCTATAAATCACTTTGGGGAAAATATTTATGAATGTTTTACTATTCATATTTAATGAATTGCCGATAATATTAATATTTGTGTTTGAAATAATATACCTATCATGTTTTGCTTTTTTGGTAAATTCAACTTGCAATGAAGAGTCTTTATTAACGGCTTTGTAATTTAATAGATGCTTTTCAAAAATATCTTTTCTCTTTTCAAATTCATTGACTGGAAACTTATCAATTAGATCAGTATTTATTTTTAATAGCATTTCCGATAATTTATTCTTTCTGACTCGACTTATGAACTCAGTGTTTTTATTGCAGTCGTCGGTGACAGATGAATTTGCTAAAAAGTATGGATCAAATATTTCAAGATTATTATAATTGAACTTATTCAGTTCACTGAAAAGAGATGATTTTGTGTCAGTTAAGCTATTCAATGTTACCGAGCGGTAGTGCAAAGGAACTTTCATCCTTTTTAGTGAAAAGCAGTTGATGCCGAAATTGGCTTCAATTTTTGTACAAATTTCTTCACTTACTTCATCCAATAGTAAAAAGCAAGGAAGCTGCTTCGGGTCAACATTGTGATCCTGATTTCTAAGTTTTTGGTATAATTCGGCAGCTCCGGCTATTTTATTGTTTTGGAATGTTGAAAGAAATTTACTTATTCTGTTGTCCTCTTCATTAACACCTACTTTAGCCTTTAGCCTTAAGAGTTCATTGTCAGAGATGTCAATTTGTAAATTAGTCTTGTTGCCTTTTATTATATCTTTGAAAAATAAATAGCTCTCAATATCAATTTGATGATCTGATTCGAAATCGCTTTCAGCATATAAATTATAATGATAGAATATTTTTTCAATAAAATCTCTTGATGCCAATACGGTAACCATTTGAATTAGTTTTTTCTTGATTGTGTCATTTGATAGAGCAACAGATCGAGGTTACCTGCCTCATCAAAAAAGCCATTACCAAAGTTTTTACTTAAACTTCCGTCATCCAGAATACTAATTGGATATATCTGATTTTCTCCTTCCGGTATCTCATTGGGTGGATAAAAATAATAGATTTGCGTATCTTCAGTTTTTATTTCTTCTTTGGCAGTCAAGTACTGCAATTTTCTGATGAAGTATTCGCTATGAGTCTCTACAATTATCTGGACATTAAATTTCTTAATTGCTTCCATAAACATATCTGCCATTTTACTTTGTAAGGCAGGATGCAGGTTTGCTTCAGGTTCTTCGATAATGAACACTGAGTTTTCCAATAAAGTTAACTGCAAAATAATTGGCAAAAGTTGTGTCACTCCAAATCCGACTTGAAACAGCGAAGTATCTTTATTTAATTTAATTGACACTCCGAACCCTTCTATTACGTTGAAAGTAAGATCTTCAATTTTTGTAACAATTTTGAATTCCTGGACTAACCACTTTTTTAAGAATTTTTTATTTAATGGTCCGATATCAATATTAAATATAAAGCCATCGTATTTGTTCATTAAAGTTCTAAAAATGGGATAATCTTTAAAACTGAATACAATTTCCTGATTTGCTCTGATGCTGGGAATATAGTGAACAGCCTCAAACTTGCTAAAAAACGTACCGCGTGCAATAGGAACATAATTAACTTTTTCGACGACATCGGCGATTCTAATGTCTAGAATTTGGGAGGGGATTAGTTTCGATAAATCACTTTCAATTATATCCTTCAATTTGGAGTCGTCACTATCTGGCAAAAAATATTCTGTATGTCCAAATTGATCATCATGCTCTCGCATAACTCCTTTACCTATAGCGTCGATCCCTTCACAAACACATTCATAGCAACTGAACACGCTCTCATTCTCATTATAATGGAAATCGATGTGGTCAAAAAATCTAATGCCTGTCTTAATTTTATCAATGATACCTTCTTTTACAATAGAAAATATTTTTCCATCCAATTGACTCGCAATTTCATCCATTTTCTGGGAAAAATTGATGCTTTCGGGTGAGATTTCCCACTTTTCCATTTTGGAACTTAATCTTTTGCGGTCACTATGTTTAAAAAGTGTAGACGACATATTGAAAACAATTTCTCCATCTTTTTTGAAAAAAGTCTTCCATAGTTTACCTAGCATGAATGATAAGTCCAAACAGAAATGAGTGGCCTTATTCATTGATCCATCAAGCGTAAAAGTATCGAAATCTGGATGTGTTTTTCTATATGTGTCAGAGCCAGTAATTTCAATTTGAAATCTCATAGTTTCCGTCTTTTTTACTTTATTTAGATTTTGAGTATAGGAGCCCAAATTTAGACTGGTAGTTTCAAAATCCAACTCAGATAGATCATTTTTAATCATTGATTCCTTCAATAACATCAATGCTTTTGTCAAACTGCTTTTACCACTGCTGTTTGTTCCCGTAAGAACTGTTATAGAAGCAAAATTAAATTCCTGGTAATCTTTGAATACTCTGAAATTTTCTAAGCCGAATTTGTTGATGTGTATCATACGATGAAATTAATTATTTTTTATTTAAATAGACGATTTGTGAATTTGGCATTTTCCCATCTGTGCTGAACTACTCCTATATACTCAGGAGTGGTATTGATTTTGCTTTCAATTTCATTTAATTGATTTTTGTAAGATATGTAATTTGTAGAAATTCTTAGAACGTCATTTTCAACTGCGAGAAAGTTCTGGTTAAAAGTTGTTCTATTATTTTCAAAGGGATGAGGAATCGTAATAGCTGTATAATTAGTAAACATATTCCGATCTCGTTCGCATTCTCGTCTGCTAAGCGTAATTATTTGAATTTCTAAATTATCGATTTGCTGCAATTCCTCAAAACCTCTCCTTACTTGGTTGATATTTTCAGTGCGCGTTAGAATACTTAATTGAAATGGAATATCCCGGCATTCTGCCTTGGTCAGGTTTAAAAAATCCCTGACTTTACCTATTTTAACATCGGATGGTTCATCAAAAATATAGGGGTCACTAATAATCATTGCATTCGCGGGAGGGATAAATTGCTTTAGTTCGGCAATGTCGCCAGTGTATGAATATACCGGGACAGTGCAATTTTCATAGAACGACTTGAAATCAAACGTTTCGTCTTTTACTATTACATTGTTGGCTTCGGGAAATTTGTTTTTTACAAAATAGAATCCATTATAGTCAACTACTTTCTCTATCGAACTAATGCGGTTTAATTTTTGCCTATTTATGGATTGTGAAATGATCACATCTTTTAATGATGAATAATTTTTATTACCTGCAAGGCCTTTCGCATATTTTACCAGCTCATTGTGTGATATTGTTGTATGCATATTTAGTGCAGTTAGTAAGTTGAATACTGCTCTCAGATTGTTTGCGGAGGTGGAAATGAAATTTCCTTTTTCTGCTTCATATTGTTTCTCCAATACTTCAAAATATTCTGCATCAATATAGACATTCATGATTCTTAATTACTTTGATGGTTTTTTAATAGGAATAATTCCAGGGCAATATTATCTGCCTCATCAAAAAAACCCTTGCCGAAGTTTTTACTTAAGCTTCCATCTTCCAGTATATTAATCGGATAAATCTGATTTTCACCTTCCGGTACATCATCCGGCGGGTAGAAGTAATAGATTTGCGTCTCTTCAGGGCTTATTTCTTTTTTTGCAGTTAGGTATTGCAGTTTTCTGATAAGGTATTCACTATGGGTTTCGAGAATAAATTGAATATTGTAATTCTTATAGCAGTCAATAAACATTTCTGCTAATTTACTCTGTAGCCCGGGATGCAAATTGGTTTCAGGTTCTTCGATGATCAGTATGCAGGAACTTTCTTCCAACCTTGGATATGATAGATTGATATAATGTGCAATGCGTAATAGGATGGGAAATAGTTGAGAAATACCATATCCAAAATCTGCCAGATTAATATTTTCATCATTTTTTATTAGCGAGATGCTATTTGAACCGTTTTCAAGTTCGTCTATTTTTATGCCGTCAGCAATCTCGAACTGCTTTAGGTACTTATTTAAAAATAATCGGCTTTCATCGCAAAATGGGGTATGTGTGACTTTCAAGAGCAGTTTGCTGAAATAATCATTTTCATGTACAATATGGTAGTCTCTTTTTACCAAATTTCTAATTGAAGGAATATAATCAATCGAGTTTAGTATTCGTGAAGGGATATCAAGTGCAACTCCTAAGAACTTTGTAGTTAATTGGAAGAGCTCTTCGAAAGGCTTGTCTTTAATTGGACCGAAAAATGATTTGCACGGATCTTCATTACATGATTCAGGAATTATTGGATTTTCACTTTCGAGGATCAACTGCATAAGCGCACTTTCTTTAAAAATATGTTTAACTTGCTCCAGATTGCTTTTGTAATTGTCAGGGTATGGGATTTCATCCTTAATTAGGAAATAGTCAGTTGTCATTGTGACCGAATCTTCAATAGTTTTTTTGTTAAACTCAGATTTTGCATCATCCTGGTAATCTTTAAAACTTAAGATATTAAATACCTGTTTCAAAATATTATTTAATGATTGGTCTTCAAAAATGTGAATTGGTATTTCAAAATTAGATAATGTATTCCATTGTTCCATACAATGATCATGGCTCATAGTCTGGGTATCATTTAAATAAATCCCCTCTTCAAATTCAGGTATTTGAGATTTGTTGTCTAACTCCTTAGATTCACAAATAAATTTAGCGTATTCTCTCAATTGATCATAATAGTATTTCTGTACTTCTGGTTTAATAAAAGCCTTTTCTAGATCAGGGTGAGCAAATATTGTTCCGTACTTGTCGAAGTATTTATTTCGATGATACCGCTTCATTAATCTATCAACCCTAATTTCTTTAATTTCTTTTGCAAAATCGAGCTTTTCTAAACTAATATTTTGTAAATCATTTGCTGCACAGGCTGTATACTTGAAAAGGGGCGAGTTGTAGAATCCAAACAGAAATTCAATATTTTCTTTAGGCGAATATATGTTTGATATATACATTTTTCCTGTTTCAGCTGAAAACTTAAACGTGCTTATCCCATTTTCGAAACTGTAATATTGTATCTTTTCTAAAGCGAACTTCTCTTGTTGTGAAGTAGATGGGTCGTAGAATACACCGAAATCTTCCAAAAAATCGTACTCTTCAGCACTAATATCCTTTTTTGTTTCATTTAATATGTTTATTCGGTGATATTCGTCAAAATTTTCCAGGATGTATCTATTATAGCTGTATAGCTTAGTGATTGAGCTAAAATTTATTTTAAACAGATCATGATAATTTTTTATATCCAGGTCACTAAATCTGATTTGTTCACTCAGCAGCCGGTCTTCTAAATAATCATAATTTACGCGAAAATCTATACTTTTCAGCAGCATCAGCGCCTTTGTCAAGCTGCTCTTACCACTGCTATTGGTACCTGTCAATATAGTGATTGGTTTAAAATTAAATTGCTGAAAATCTTTAAAGACTCTGAAATTTTCTACGCCGAAATAATTAATATGTGCCATATTGTAAATATAATGTTTTTAAAATATATTTAAATTGTTTTTTGCCCGCGTAACTGCGGTGTATCCCCATCTTGTATCGGGTATAAAAAAAGTGTTCAGATAAACGTGGTCCCACTCACCACCTTGTGCGCTATTGCACGTTATGCAATAGCCGTATGACGCTCGGAGTGCTCCCAAATATCGATCGTCCTCCACATTCCCTGTCTGTCTGTAAGTTTTGTTTTTCCTGTTTCTCTCAGCGTATAATGGATTTTCTTTGCCCATACCTAATGACCCAATTCCAAGTTCAACTGTGTCTAATAACAAATAATCTGCGATGATAATTTCTTCATTTTTTTCATTTTTCGCTCGTAGCAGCACAGGTACAAAGGTTAAACCGGCTACCATTTCTTTCATATCGTAGCTCACCTCTTTTACGATCACCATATCACCATTATAGAGGTTACATCCATTTCGTTTCCAATTTCTTTTTATAATCAGTACGTCACCGGGTAGTACTTTTTGGGAATTACTCCCAAAGCGTAATGTCCTTACCTGATTATTAAACAACCTGTTTTGCTTATGTGTAGCAGCTATAGCAACCACTTTATTAGGACCGTATTGTTGCAGATCATATACATAATCCGGAACAGCATGAAATACATTGTGTAGCTTTGCGGCATTAATTGCAGGCATGATTGTTTTTTCAATCATGCTGTTGCGCAGTTCTGTAGCAGTATCTAATATGTAAGAGCCACTCTCTTGCCTTTTTACTTCTGTGAGTTCATATAGACAACCCTTCCACTGAAATGTCTTTTCTAAGTATACTGGATATAGGGCATTGCTTTCTGTTTCGCCAATAGGTGCAAGCTGGTAACGGTCTCCTACAAAAATAACTTTGTTTCTGCGGTTTCCACTTTTTACAAAACTATGTATCGCGTTTAGAATCGCAATGTTGCAATTAAACAATTCGTCTTCATGATTTCGTGTCACCCGGCTATTTACCATACTCGCTTCATCAATGATGAATATTGTATAATCTTCCTCCTTGTCTTTTTTTAATGTAAAATGAATAGGTGCTTCGTCAGGTTTGGTGCTTACAGAAAACAAAAGACTGTGCAAAGTAGTGGCAGTATCGCTTGTTTTCGCTGCAATTAGTCTTGCAGCCCGTGCAGTAGGAGCTGCAATTTGCAAACGTATTTTTTCGTGCTGGCAGTATAATACTACGGCATTCATAATACTACTTTTACCTGTTCCGGCGCTTCCGCAAACTACCATGAAATCGTCTTTATTGTCGCTGTTTACAAAATGCTCCATCGCATTCAGCACTTTTACCTGCTCCGAAGTGGGTATGTCAAAATGCAGAAACCCCAATACTGATTTTTTCGTCTGTGGATGCTTTTGTGCAGTTTGCATAATTTTATTTTTAGAATGCAAACTTAAGTTGGCATTTTGTATCACAAGTTTAATCGCGTAGTTTTGTTACGCAATTAAAAGCTATGCCGAAATACAAAAACCCCAACAAGCGCCTGAGTGAGATTTATGAATTCATTTGTCAGCATCCCGAATCGGGCAAAAAGAGAATCGGTAAATTTCTGATAAACAATGGGATAAAGGTCAGCGACAAAACGATCAACAATGACCTTGCGGAGCTTGTAACTCAAGGCCTCATATTGTCATCTGGAAAAGGACGGTCGGTAGAGTATGTACCAGTCGATAAACTAAGGAACCTTATTGTAACAAAAGATATACTTGACCATGATGATCTGTTCAGTTTGGAAATGGCATTACTGTCCCTGAATCAGTTGAAATTTTTTTCTTTGAGTCAGGATTTGCAAAATGTAATGAGCAAGATTGAAAAAGAGATAAAACGTGAATATAAACATGCGGGGGAAATAGTTTCTTTTCAGAATTCTTTTCTACAACTAAACCCAGAAATCTTCCAACGAGTATTTGAAGGAACAAGTTTTAGGAAAGTACTGGATATAAGTTATAAATCCTTTTCTGCCGCAAATCCTTCAGCCTTTATGTTTCATCCTTATTTTTTAAAGCAATATAATAATCGCTGGTTTGTAATAGGTTATCGCGAAGACTTAAAAAAGGTTGATAATATTGGTATCGAAAGAATACAACTTGTTTCTATGGATCGAAAAACAGAATTCAGACTTGAAGATTATATTTCACCGACCGCTTATTCTAACCATTTGTTTGGTGTTACTAGGCCATGCCAAAAGCCGGTGAAAATTGAATTGACATTCAGCAAAGAGCGCGCACCCTATTTTATCTCAAAACCAATTATGGACATTATAACTGTAAAAAGTTTGAAGGACGGTCGGCAAAAAATTTCTTTTCTATGTATCGTCAACAAAGAACTCATTTCGGAGTTATTAAGTTATGGCTGTGATGTAGAGATAGTTAAGCCATCGTCGTTGCGAAAGGTAATAAAGGATATTTTAAAAAAGGCTTTTGAGTCTTACCTATAGGATACTTCTGCTTTGCATAATGGGCTCAAAAAGGGCGACTGAAATGGATATTTCTGAGAACTCGGGAAGTAAAGGGGCTGGAGCTTATTATCAGCTAAAATCAATTGCACAATAATTGCACAAATTGCACATTGATTGCACAATAATAGCGTCAATTGCGTCAGAGTTGCGTCATAATTGAGTCTTTAAGGCTTAGCAGGCACGGGTTACACCAGTCCGCCGTGGAGGAAACCTGCACCTACCAAACTGCCTATACTAAAGCCGCACAAGCTGGGGGGACTGGAATCGGTTATATCAATCGACTTGAATTAAAGCGCCTCGCTGATCGTAAATTTTGTCATTGCTTAGCAAACAACCCATTGAGAGATAATGACAAAAGGGTCAGGTGGAGCCACAAACAAAAAACCCTACGGCCGCTAGCCTTTTTTTGCTCCTTTTTTTCGCGAAAAAAAGGAGATTTTTTGAAAAAAGGGCGCAATACTGCGCCCTCTAATCTTTGGTTATTCGTGTATAAAGTGGTCTAAATTTCGTCTTCTATCGGTGGCAGGGGTGGAGAGCTGCGCAAAATTTTGTCCGCTATTTCAGCCGCTAATGAGGAAACGGGCTTCATGCCCATTTTTACAAAGTGGCTGTAAAACCTGTCAAACAAATTTCCGTTGTAGTACTGTGAACATGAAAGGTTGGTGAGTTGGTTAATAGTTTCGGTCTGTACTATCCTATTATAATTTGGGCTCTTATGAGTGTAAAGCATGGGAATAATTTTTGAGGTAAAAAAAAAGCGCACCCAAAATTTTCTGGGTGCGCTGTGAATGCTAAAGGGTTAACATCATTTCAGTTTCATCTATAACAGTTTGAATAGAAGATTTCAGTAATGCCAGGACATCTGCAATTACTGTTGTATTGCTTGATTCAAATTTATTTCCGAAACTGTCAGTTAAAAGCAATTTATCCGCTGTCTTATCTGAAGATAATTTGAAGCCGTTTAAATTGTCTTGTATCTCAATCAACTTTGCGCGCTTGTCAGCAATCAAATTGAGTTCCCGAATACGTTTTAAAGTCAGATTCAAACTTTTTTCCGGTACGTGTGTCGGGATGCCGTTTTGCGGCTTTTCCTCCTGCGCTTCCTTTTTTACTTCGGTGCTGTTGGCTGTGGGAGTATGTGTTTTCACTCCGTTTGTCGGTGCCTGTAATAAGGGCTTTTTTGCTTCGGCTGTTGCCATAATTTAATTTACTAGTTTTTATAGAGGTAGTGCGCCTCGGTTGGTTAAAAAAAAATCTTACGATAGTGTCATTACACTTTCTAAAAGGCGGCTATCAAATTGGCGTTGATTTTCAAAGGTCTTTTTCATTTCCTTGTGAAGTACCTCGTTAAAAGCATTATACCCAATCCATAAATTCGGGTCATAGTTTAAAATCAAACTTTCGTTTGTGATGGTATCAATCACCATCTGCGCCAATTTGCTAGGCTCGGGGTTTTGTTGGATTTCTCAAACTTGAAAATATTTGTATCGTTGCAAACCACCTGCACAAATTTGCTAAGGTCTTGTATTGGGGTTTCCGCCAAAACATCAAATTTGCGTTTGATGTCGTAATACTCAT
The DNA here is from genome assembly GCA_016711825.1 of Bacteroidota bacterium. Classification (GTDB taxonomy): domain Bacteria; phylum Bacteroidota; class Bacteroidia; order Chitinophagales; family Chitinophagaceae; genus OLB11. Next base: position 425,876 of record JADJSG010000006.1, read on the forward strand.
TTTTCATAAACATTTGTACCATTTCATTAATGCGGGGTATTACGATACTTTCAATATTACCTCTGTGCTTTAACTTAAATCCTACTTTGGTTTCTGCTACGTGCAAACCATTTGAGCAAACTTTACGAAAAAATCCAAATCTTCCGCTTGGGGCGGTGCTTCCATCATAACCGTTTGTAAATCTCAGCATGGGCAAAATTTCGTCGGCTCCTGTTTTTACGTTCACCACAAAATTTTCATCTTGTAAAATGTAGTCTACTGCAAAACTGCGGTTTCCTCTGTTAATGCTTTGAGTCACATAATTAATATCAGATTCAATCAATGCTCTTTCCACTTCAAGGAAAAAATTTTCATTGGTTAAATGTGCGTACTTGTTAGAAACTACATTTACAATCTGACCCTCTGAAATGATGGCGTTTTCTAGTCCTTTGCGGGTTGGGATTCCTGTCAGGCTTTCGGGTTTGACAACTTCATTTTTACAAAAATGTTGTCTGTTTTAATCTGTCTAAATACATAAAAATTTACTAGAGTTTATACAGGTTAGTGCTCCTGTTTTGGTTTATTAATACTTAAATATACGAAAAAGTTTTGGCTTTGCAAAACCTTTTTCACACAAATTTCATAACTTTTTTGTTAATTTTTTACGCTGCAAGTGCCTAAACTCAACACTTTCAAATATTTACACAGAATGATTTTTTACAAAAATCGTTCTGTATTGCTGAATACCGACGCCCACGCCATGCGCTCGGGGAGTGCGCACGTTAAAGGCATAGGATATATGAGCGCGCGCCCTTATGAAGCACTCGTTGGAGTTTCTCCTACGAGTACCAATTACAATGGATGCATGTCTATCATGCTTCATAATAGTCTTGCATACATCAGCCATGTAATTGTGCTTATGCCTTTAGGCTAGCAGTATTACATGGCGTGTATTAGGCGGCTTGTTTGAATCGAAATGAAAGAAGCAGAGTGAGCCAAGTGTCAAAGCGAAGTGCAACGTAGCGAAGGCATGGCATAACGGAGGCTGAATGAATGAGATTGATACAAGCCCAGTGGGTAGGAAAATACCTTTACAAAATATTCAAAAAAGAATGACACACTTTGTGTGTCATTCTTAAAGCAGCTTGTTGCTCTACATCATGCCCTAATCTCTAAAGCTAAAATAAGACTCAGCAGTTAGAATGATGTGGTCGGCTACATTTATATCAAGTAGTTTTAATCCATTCGTGATACGCTCTGTTAAGGATTTATCTTGTGCGCTCGGATTTAAGTTACCTGAAGGGTGGTTGTGTGCCAGGATAATGTTAACTGCTAAACTCTCAATGCTATTTTAGCAACCATTCTGGTGTCAACTACAGTGCCGGCTATGCCACCTTGACTAATCTTTGCAAAGCCAATGGTGTAGTTACCTTGGTTGAGAAGTAGTATAAAGAAGCTTTCATAAATTTCGATATCATCTGAATAGAATTGCTTAATGAATTCGTAAGCCTCGAGAGAAGACCTAATGCGTTGTTTTGGAAATTCTGAATGTTCCTTCTTCAGGCTGAATAATGGGATGTTCGGTGTGTTTGTCATGAGCTATTTTTTTGTTTGCCTCGTGACCTGTTGCGAACAGATATAATTTCAAAAGGAAGTGGAATAACATGCCTCATGTTTATGCCGAGAAAATCCTTTTAAATTCTATCCGCAACGGAATTTTGCAAACGAAAAAAACAGATGAGAAGCCGCATCGTCAATGCTGTGTGAGCGGAAGTTCATTTTTCCAAAATATCTTTAAAGATGCTTCTATATTTCTTCCTAAATATTGAATATTTTCTTTGTAAATTTTGAATATTTTGTCTGTTTTTTTTTATACCTAACTGCAAGTATTCCCTTTCAGTCAAGTCTGCTCGAGGTGATAATGTTTCCCGAGTTATCGAAAAAATATATCCTTTGTCAAAAAGGTTTATCGTAAGTCGGCAAAAGCAATAGTCCGTTGTATTTATCTAATCGTTGATAATTTGGAGAATTTCTCCAAGGTAATATGTTTGAAGCAACTAAAAACTCTCTTATGCTGAATTGGGTTACAGAACATTTTCCCCAAAGAGCTACTAAATTTCGTCGATACTTTCCTTGTCCTATTCTTGCTTTCCTTAACTCCTTTTTCTGTTTCTGAAAGTTGGTTTTGGTCAACATCCTCTAAATCTGATAAAAAAGATACAAAATCCATGTTTAAAAACTCCTATACTTCTTCAAGGCAGAACCAAAATCCAAGATAAGCGGCTTTTGATTTGTACTTGCTTCTTTTATTCTCATTAGCCTTCAAAAATTCCAAAATAGTAGCGTTGTCTTAACATTGAATCTATACTAAAGCCACTTTCTGCAATGAAGTTCAGCCAACTTATATATAGTTAGACCTTGAAGCGTAACCTTTAGGTCCGTTCAATTCCATAAATATTCTGAAATCCTTCTCGTTTTCAATATGTCCCATGATTTTAGAAATCAGTTTTAAAAAGTTAAATGAGCAGTTCGGTTGAATTGACGCTAATGTTTTGCAGCTATAAAAGTTGGCGATTGCGAAGCACTACACCTTCAATCAAGCAGAAACTTTGATGAGAAGCACAAAGCTTGGTTAACCAATGAACCGCCAATTTCTTGTAGGTGCTGTCACCGCCTGGTGTACTTGTCATTCTGCATATCATCACTTTAATTTACCCATCAGTTTATTATGCTTTCTATAAATCCTATTTAATTTATTCGTTAGTGTACTTCGTCTAAACTAAAGCATGTAAACATGTTTCATAAAAGAATGCAGAAATACTGGATTAAGTCACCCAAATTATTCAGGCCTCTGGTTCATTTCAAAAATGGTCTTATATTATGCTTTCCCTCTTATTCCTTTCTCCATAGTGTAATAAAATATCATCCTATCAATGACACAATTCTTTAACTCAGGACACATTAAATCATCACTTAGGCTAAAAATTGACTTTTTAAACTCATTATATCAGTATTACGGATAGAATGCATAAAAAAATATAATTGCTTGTTTGTCAGAATCATTGCGTGTTTCGAAATCCCATTAGGGACAAATTATGACTATCAGGAACATAAAATACAAATTGATGGAAGCGATGTATTGGTTGGAATATCTCAGGATTAATACCTGCATAAAACATTTTGAAGCGTATTACTGAAAATGTGATTTGCTTTCAAGGCATCTTGACAGGCAAAATTTAGAATGGGATAACTAAAAAACGCTTTGTATAAAGGAGTTAGAATTATAGATTGTAGACAAGAAATCTAGTACCATTGACATCCATAGTTGTTTGCATATAGAAATGTGCATACCCGGCTTCACAGGATCTACCAAGGTCATATCTGTTTTATATAAATAGTCTCCCATTATAAAAGATGTCCTCAAGAAGATTATGGCATATATTCAAATTGTAAGACTTGTTTGCATATTTCTCTCGAAGATCTTTATGAACATCCATTTTTAAAATAGTCCCGATAAATGTAATTTACCAATTTCAACTGTTCTAAGTTGTTTGTCGATTTCATTAGGATCTATGCCGGATAATTGGAATAATATTGAGTTGATGGTGTAGATCAGTTTTACTAAAGAAACCATCATCGGATCACCGTAATCTGAAAAGTTTCCGGTTGATTGAGAATACGCATTAACTATTTTCAAATACGTTTCTTTTTTGTAAATCGGCAGTTGCAAGTTGTTGTCTGAGATCAACTGGGCTTTCATTGATACCTATGGAAATGGCTGCACCCATATAAAGAGAAATCCTTTTTTTGAATTTCGGGTTTTAGGCCACAGTAATTCATATCTGCGTTAAGACGATTATACAAATAAGGGGTCTGATGCTGGGAATCTTTGTCATTTTCCAATTTAATATTTTCGTAATTCTCTTTACAGCAACTTAATAAAGTCGGATTCTTAACATATCATGTTTTATCAACATTACGTTCAATAAATTCTAACGCAGTTCTTTATAATAGTTTCAGGATAGGCAATGTAATCTCCACTATTGGCCCTTTTTTATTTCCGCTCCTTTACTTTTGAGATCGTCAGAACCAATTTAGACATTTTATTTTCAATCCATTTCATTTTTCAATTTTGGAGTCAATGTCTTTTTTACCCTTATGCAAGTTCTTTTGACAATGCGGATGAAGAAATATTTTCCATAATATTTTATCTTTGGCGGTGCTAACCGTTTCCTGTACTAGCGCAATGGTTTTGTCGGTGCAGTTTTTTCATTCTCTTTTTCCTTTTTGGTGCCTCTATATAAGAAAAGTCAGTTGCATTATTCAAAATAGATTCAATGTCCTTCCATGCATCGTCAGTACACTTGCCTGTCGGCTTCGTTTTCTCTCTCAATTAAAATTCCCATTTCTCTATTATTCTGCTGAGAAAATTCGTATAAATTCATTGATGATATAATGATTTCTCTCGTTGAGGTAACATTTTGCATGGAGATTCTTTGAGAAATATAATCGAACATACTTTAAATTTGTAAATAACTCATTTCTGGTGGGCTAAGCTCTTGCTTCCTAAAAATTATTCTTACTTCTACTTTTTCTCATTTCTTTGTCATTAAGAAGCTCCTAATATTATCAGATAGTTTAAGGTAAAGGTTGGAGTTACTACCTTTGAGTGAATAAAAAGTTAAGAGATTTAAAGTATTAACTTTAAATCATGATAGAACAATTAGAAAGTACAGCAAGAATATAAAGATTAAGGCTGTAGAACTAAGTAGACAACGAGGTAGTATGAAGAGATCATGATGGAATTGGGGCATATCTTCTAAAATATTAGTCGCTAAGATAAAGAGATATGAAGCTAGTAAGTATTCAGAAAACTATATTCATTCTAGAATTCAGTAAGAACTGAATTAGAATATGGCATTAAAGAAAAGCTTTACGTGATGCAGAATTAGAACGAGATATATTAAAAAGGCTCTTGGCATCTTCTCCAGGCGACGGGTAAAATAATATTTATCCCAAAATACTCAGCACTATATCCTGTTGAGAAGATGTATCTGAAATGTTTAGAGTCAGTAAAAGCAGATTATACAAATGGACGCATAAAAACCAACTAAACAACATATACGAAATAGGAGTGTTAAACAAGAAATGAAAAAATATACCAAATTCAATGAGGCCAGATGTGGAAGTCCACGAATATTGATAGAGTTAAAAAGAATGTTTAACTGTATCCAGAGTATTGGTCGGCAAATTGATGCAACGGCTTCATTTACGAAGTATTGGAAAATATAAAGGTTATAATTATTCATCATAAGTATCCATTGGTAGACAATAGATTAAATGAGCTTTTAAAGCCACTACAAGAAGTAGCTTGGGTGTCAGACCTGTCTATATAGCAACCTCAGGAGGCTGGCTATATTTAACCACAATCCTCGATTTGTTTGATAGAAAAGTAATAGGATGGGCATTACGCAACACTTTGAAATCCAGCGGAAACAGTTATACCTGCGACTTGAAAATGGCAGGGAGGTCGGCCATTGTGTTATGACAACCGCAATTTTTCACTCCGATCGAGGTATTCAATATAACATAAAATTTACGGTGTATTATTTCTCATGAAACATTAACCCAAAACGCAGGAGCAGGAGAAAGCTGTTCCCAGGATAATGCGTTGGAAAGCTTTTAAATCAGTAAAAACAAATTAGTTTATCATAACAAATATCAAACCGCGAAGAAGCTGAACTATCCATTTTTGAATATATTGAAACATTTTATAACTAAATAAAGACATCAACAATTGAACAACTAAATAATTTTAAGAATATCAAAAATATTTAATACTTTTAAAAATGTAGCTTAAATGACTATTTTTTGTCCTTTGTTGGAATTCAAAACTCTTACATCTTCTCAAAGGCGACAGGTAAAATATGTGTTTATACAAAAATATCAGAGCACCTATATCCTGTTGAGAAGATGTGTCAAGTGTTTAAGTCAGTGAAGCAATTAACCACTGGAAGTGGACGCATAAAACCTACTAAACAACATATACGAAATACGATGTTAAAAATAAATGAGACCTTGCAGTCAATGGATTTGGAGATATTAAGTAAGAATGAATGGATAAGTTACCGCAAGACATTTTTTGTCCAAATAATTGGTAACAGTTAATTGCAAAACACTGACCATTTGAAGTATTGTGAAAAGAAAATATATGTTACCACCAGATCATCTCACAAGATCCAGTGGTAAGAATAGATTCAAATGAGAGCTTTTAAACCAAGACAGAAAATTAAGCGGGTATCAGAGTTGGCCTAGCTGTATGACCTCGAATTTGGCCTAAGTTAACCACCTGACCGATTTGTTTGTGGAAAAGTAAAAGGATGGCAATAAGAAACTCCATGAAATCGAATGGACTCGTTATGACCTGCACTTACAAAGGGTCAAATTAAATAGAATTCTACAAAATAACGACTGTTGTGAATTTTCACCTTACAAGGTGGACTTCAACTATGTTGTAAAGATTTACGGACTATTAGCTATTCTCAAAACATTATTAGAAATGAATGGTGTTTGTATAATCGGAGATAATGCTTTTTGCAGGAAAGCTTTTTAAATCAATAAAAACAGAATTAGTTTATCATAACAAATATCAAACCCGCAAAGAAGCTGAACTATCCATTTTTGAATATATTGAAAAATTTTGTAACAACAAAGAAGACATCAACAATTAGACAACTTGACCATTTAGAATATCAAAAAAATATTTAATAACCCTTTTTAAAAATGTAGCTTAAATGACTAATATTTTTTGTCCTAACTTTTTATTGGAATTCCAGGGCTTATAGTATAAAGTCGTTCCCGAGCTTCTCTAATAAGTTCTTCCACACCGCTGTAATTCCCGATGTTCTTAAATATTTTGCCATTGAAGTTAAATGTTTTCGTCAAAGATAAATTTTAAGGTTGACATTTTATACTACCAACGCCTGGTTGTATCAATTAAAGGGGACAAGAGTATACTTGAAAAAAGGAATAAAAAAGTCCGCCTCGGCAGGACTTAATTAGTAGGGCTATTTAAGCCTAGAAGGAAACTCTTTGATGGAAGTGGTAGCTTTAACAACCTCTGTATCTGTTGTTAGAAGAATGCTCATCGGTTGTTGGGTAATGTATTCATTCAAATATTTTTTGCTAAACTCCAGGAAAGGAATTGTTTACGATTCTCAAAGCTTCTGGCTTTGCTGTTGCTGTTACTGTGTAACTTCTCTTTGTTGTGTCTTGATTTTGCATGATGTAAATTTTGCAAGTAACAGAAGTGTCAGGATGTGCTACAGGCAGGATTTTCCATGGAGGAATTGGAATAACATTCCTCATGTTTATGCCTAGAAAATCCATGGTATATCTTGCCAGCACATAAATTGCAAATGAATTTATATCAAGCGAAATGACACTATAAAGGAGAAGGCAGTAACTGCGGTTCAATATGCATTTGTTCCAGGCTCTTCGACATCAATGCTCTCATGCTAGTTTGTGCACGAGAGTCTTTGATGTAATTTGTTTTCGTTAAGGGCGCCTGATTGAATGGAAGTTTTTGAAGCGTAGCGGAAAACAACATTGAAGCAGGCAGTGCTTAGTCAAGCGCTAGGGATAGTATCGTAAAGCCCGGAACGCAGTGAGGACTTGCAGCGGATAGCCCGCCCGCCTGTGTACTCAACAGGCGGGAACGCCCAGATTTTAACCTTGATTCTATCGTGAATATATTACCAGTGCTCACATCACTATCCTTATCCTTTACTATACGTCCGTGAACCAGCGTATCAAATGCATCTGAATAATGTACTCTCCCGTGACAGGAAAATTCTTTTCTGCTTCCAGTACTTTTGTCCTTACCATAATCCTTTCCTTATACATAGTAGCACACGTTTACTGTGCTTGCTTTGGGGTTGGCTTCATTGACACAATTTTTTTGTTCAGGTTCAAGATTGATGTAAAAAGAAAAGTCGCTGTCAAGTTTTTGAAGATATTTTTCACTTCGTTGTCAACCTGTGAACGGTCTAAAATATTTTTGTCTGTGATTATTAGTGTATGTCGTTTTGAACGGCTTGTCGCCACATTAAATAATCTTTTCTCCAATGAATGGTGATAACTTGAATTTGGAATTACAAAAATGCAAACATCAGTGGTCAAACCTTGAACTCTGAAACAGTTTCAATCAATAATTTTTTGTGATACCCAACAGTCTGAAAAATTTGCTTTTGCATTGCCTTTGTCGTTTCAACAAAAAGAAAGAACTGAAATATGCAACTTTTTGTCATCTGGTAATCCCTTGTTTACAATAAGTAGATGCTTTACGAATTCAGTTGATAGTTGCAAAGCGTTTTCGCTCGGTAATCTCAATAGGCAAATTTGTTTTGATTAAAGTCGGTCCGCCTTTTAGGATTGAAATATTTTCCTGCATCTTCAAACAATTCATCAAAAGTCAATCTGATGTCTTTCTTCGCTTTTGATTTCAAATTGTCCTTGTAAAATATTCCGTGTAGGTTGCTCCTCGTTCTGTCAAGCGATGTGTTTCAGTCAACTGAAACATTGGAAGGGAAGCATTGTCAGAAAGCGCTTTCAGTCCGTCAACCAAAGCACCATAATTTTTTCTATTCACTTTGTCGTCACTCAACGCAACAACTGGCGGCAACTGTTTTGTGTCGCCAATCCAAATATTTTTCTTGCCTAACAATTTTGCTCCTGCAAACATTCCTATCAATGCTTGACTGGCTTCGTCGACCATTGCAAAATCAAAAGGTGGTTCGTTGGTTGTCTGTGCAGCTTGTCCGCTTGTAATATAAAATGTTGAAAGGATTAAATTGCTCGGCTGTGGACTTACATCTTTTGTTTGCTGCAAATCTTTGTAGGCTCTTGCTTCGTCAACGGAAAGTTTTGTTTTGAACATTCTATGTGCTTCAAGCAAAGTTTTTAATGCTGGTTTTCTACAATCTCAACCAATGCACGATTAGTTAATGCAGTTACCAAAACAGATTTCCCTTGATTACAAAGTCGTTCACAAAGTTCAGCAATCAAATATGTTTTGCCTGTTCCTGGCGGTCCCTGGATTATCATTGTGTCTTGCAAAGCCATTTGAGATAAAACAAAATCAGCAATGTTGTTTTTGTTGTCAAGTAATGAAGGTGTCCATTCGGCAAAATGAAAATCTTGGTCAAGAATATTATTTACAGAATCGTTGTTGTGATGCTGAACAATTTTTTGAAGATTAGCAATGTATTCAAAGGGTGGTTTGTTCGGTCCCAAAACTAAAATTATTCCTTCCGTATCTTGAATGTGTGTTGCAAATTCAAGTTCAACTCCTCTGAAACCTGCTATACTGAAATCTTTTTCGTTTGATGGTGCTTGCCAAATACAAACAACCTCAGAATAATTTGTCTTTTCTTTTATTAAATCTCCATAAGTCTTATTTCTCCAATCCCTATAATTCCTTAATTCTTTTGGAACTGTAAAACAGTAAAGATATTCGCCTTGTCTTGGTATTCCTCTTGTGTTGGAGAATTTTAAAATCATTTCTCCGTCCTTAAACGTTAAAAATTGGGCAACAAAAAGTTCTTCACGGTCTTGTAATAGAAAAGTGGCAGAAGTGTCTAACTTATTTTTGTAGGCTTCTGTTTGGGCACGAAGCTCTTCTTCTAAAAATCTTATATGTTCTTCTCGGCTGTAAATCATTAAAGCAGTAGGTTTTTATCGTCAGCAGATAGTTCACTTGAACTTGGATTCCGTTCACTCAAACCAAATTGTTGCAGGTAATCTGTCGTGCTTTCAGGTGTCGTGAATATAAAATGGGTATAAGGTAGTCCTTTGAAAAAGTTTGCAAGTATTTGCAAATTTGAAATAACGAATTGTTCTGTATTAAAACGCATATGAAATTCGTCATTTATTCTTTGTAAGTCTGCAAGTGTTACATTTCTAACTTTATTTCCTGCTGTAAGAACAAAAAGTTGAGAATCTTTTTCTGCCAATGCCAACCATTCAAGCGGTGTAAAATATATTCTTCCTGCCTTAGCACTTTTAACAACAACCTTAATCAGTTTACCATTAGGATTTTTTACCCCTTCAAGAATGGTGTATGAGATATTACTTCTATTTTCAACGACAAAATTATTCCGTTCTAAGGTGTCAAAAATAATTTCCTGTGCTTCTTCATTTATGCTTATTCTTGTTTTAATAGAAGAATTATCCATTAAAACTCCAGCATCAGAGGGTTTAATTTCTTCTTCGGTAGCTGAAACTAATTCCTCTATGAATTTAGAAACAGCGGGCATATTTTCAACCCCTTGCTTATCAATATCAAATTTTGATTGCAGCCACTCTGCAATATCTTCGGGGTCAAGTTGCAAGAACAATCGTAATTCTTCTTGATAATTTTCAATTTGCAATGCTTTCGCAATGTGTTCGATTAGCGAATACATTGTTGTTGGACTTTCCCATTTTCCCGTGAAATACAATGTGTTTTCGTTTTCATCAAAATAGGAATCTGGTTTTGAAATTACTTGCTGTTGTCCATTATATATATGCAAGTTCCAAACTCGCTGCATTAAACACTTTAAGGTTTTTGATTGAAGATTGAAGATTTTTGAAAATGCTTTCAAATTCTTCTCCGCTTTTCTTTTCAACAATTGCAGACAAGTAAGGACTTATTGAAAATAATTCGTTTTGCAACGAATCATTGGTTGCAGTTTTATTCTTAATTAACTTGAACTCGGAAATAACAGTAACTCCAAAAGCGAAAGGAGTTCTTCAATATTTTCATCATCTAATAATTCATCAGGAAGAAATGCTAATTCCAATTCACTCCCAAAATTGCTTGTAGTGCCTTTTAACCAAAACAAATCCGTTGATTTAATAAATTCATCGTTCTGACTTAAAATTTTGTTTGTCTTTGCCCAATTTGAAATATCTTGCTTCTCGTCTTTTGAAAAATTAGAAATAGACGAAGCCAGTTTGCCATATATTAATGCTATCTTTTTCTTACCTATTAGTTTTGAGGTGTCATCATCTTCTTTTTTCTTTTTTTGTTTCGCTATCCTTTCTAAAATTTCTATATAGTCATTTAACTCTAAACTTTTTTTGAATGGTAAAATATTTCTCCATTCTTTTGGTAATGCCTCATCATAATCAAAAACTGGTAAGAAATTACCTGCTATTTCTGTAATTTCTTTTTCATTTATATAAAGTTCATTTGCCTTAAAACATTTTTTTTTGGTTGATGGGAAAATAGGTAAGTTATTAATTGACCATTTGAAGTAACTTTCTTGTTTATGTCGAAACCAGAAATTTCTATATAAACCAGTATATCCTTCAGCGTAATCAATAGAGTCTGAATTGTAAGGCTCACAATTTTTTATTACATATTCCCAAAAAACATATGACTTTTCATAGTCAGATACAATTATGTCTTGAAATGAAAGTCTATTTATTGTAAAATAGTCCAGATTAAACTGCCAACCTCCATTTGAATATTTCCAATAGTTTTCTTGCAGATCGTTTTTGAAAATTTGAAAATATGCAGCATCCGGTCTATTTGAAATATCTTTTATTTTTGAGTTTTCCCAACTGATTTTTTCCTTAGTTCCTATATATAGAAAAAATGTTTTCCACTCACTTTTTAAATCCGCTGGCAATTTGTATGAATCTGAAACAAAAGCAACAGTTTCAATTATTTTTTCTAATCTAAAGGACGGCTCGTAAAAATCAGACAGGTAACATTCTTTTGCTGTTTTAAATTCTTTTTTTGTAGTTAAAATTCTAAGTTCTTTAAGTTGGTCGTAATGCAATTCACTTAATAAACCCTTTTTGTGCTGATTGAAAATGTATCTTGTTATTTTGAGATAGTTATTTTTATCTATGCAGTTCTCAATGTTCCCAATTATTTCATTTTCAAGGTATGATTCATCAGAAGGTTCTTTAACACCCAAAAATTCAAGCCAACTTTTGATTTTGCTATTTGTTTCAATTTTAGGGTAAACTTCTCCATGAATAACCGTAACACCTTCTCCAAATTCGGTTTCAAAGTCAATAGAAGGAAAACATACTGATTGTGGGCTTTTTAGTTTTTTTCCTCTGGCATAAATGAATGGAATTGATTTTAGTTTTTGATTCCAGTCTTGAGTTTCCACTTTTGCCGCTTTGTTATGAAAATATTCAATTAAAGAAAAATTTTCAGAAGGTTGATGATTTTTCTTGAATATGTCTGATAGAAAAAAATCTTCAAGGTTCTCCGTTTCAAAAAACATTGCACCAAACGAACGTAGTTTATCTGTTCTTTGAAGTTGTGAGTTTACAAACGAATCTGTTTTAAAATTTGTGTTTTCTTTTTGGTTTATAAAACTTACTACCGTCTCAGGTGTCAGAAATGATAATTCAGAAAGTCCTGTTTGGTCAATAACAATTTCAGTTATTTTTTAAGTTTGGCATTTTTTGAAGGAATAAATTCTTTTTGTTTTGCCGACTTTTCTAATGATTGATTGAATGAAACTCTTAATTCATTATGAATTCCTCCAAATTTTGACGGAAGTAATTGTAGAATTTGAAATTTGAATTTGCTTTTTGAAAGAATTTCTAACCAGTCAATAATTTTTTCGGCTGTAAGTTTAAATAACCATTGATTCCATACTCTGTCTTCGTGTAGTCCTTCTCTTGCCGCATTGGTAAGAAAACTTCCATTTATTAAAAATGGAAATTCAAAGTCCGAAACCTTAGTTGGCAAATAAGTAAAGATTAAACTTTCTTCGCTTTTGAGTGATTTTAATTTTCCTTCTTCAATTTTTGCAGCAAACGACAGTTCTGTATAATCAGCTTCTTTTAATTTTTCAGGTGTTTTTTCATCTTGTCTTAATTCCTCTTTAGTATCTGGGGGAATAGATATTTTCTCAAATGTTTTTGTTATCCACGAACTAATTTCTTTTCCGTCTTTATACAAAGTAGCTTCATTGAAAGCTGCATCTAGTCTGATAATTTTTTTCTCAATAGAGGAAACCGGTTTGCCATTATGCGATACTGAAATTTTTGAAACTCGTCTTAGGAATAGAAGTATTTGCCCATTACTTAGCAACTCGTTCAGTTCTTTGAGTAATTCTTCGGGTTTTTTAATTTCTATAGTCGTTGAAACTGCATAGTTATTATCTGATATGCTTTTTTGAATTGCATTACTCAATTCGTTTAATTCTGTCCAAATCGGAATTATTTGCCAAGGTAATTTTGATTTATGAACAGATTTGTCAAACCGAAACTGATAGCCGTCCGAAAAGATTGTTACCCGCTCCGACTTTCCAAATACTGATTTAAAACCAATTCCTTTATAACCCGTCTTTGTCGGGTCTGCTCGTTTGGTGCTCGCACCTGCACCAGTAAGTGAAATAATATCTATTTCGTCAAAAGGTTTTCCGTTGTGAGATACAATTAAACAATTTGATAAAAAGTCAAAATGAATTTCGTTGTTTGTGTTCCTTGCTGCATCGTCAGCATTTTGTATAAGTTCAAAAACGAATCGTTGGCTTTCCGAATAAATGTCGCTTGAAACAGTGTCTAATAAGTTTGCAACCATTTCAGCTTGTCGTTGCGAACTGAAAGTTGAATTTTCTCTACATAAATCTTGGATAAACGTTTTCTTACTCATTGTCTAATCAGGAAAAAAGATTTTGTTTTGGGACGTGGGTGGGGCAAAAGCAAATGTGCTGCAACTGTGTCGGCTTGTGCGTTGGGTTGCAGCTCTTTTGATTTTGCTGAAGCGTTGGCATTTTGTATTTCATTATACTGTTAGTTTTTGTTTGTCGTGTCGTTTTAGCATGACCGGTAACTTACTTATAGTCGCTACTAAGTTGCGCATGTCCTTGAAAAGCAAGTTAGCTTTGCCTAATTCGATAGCTGTATCAAATGTAATATTTTATTTTCCAATGCTATAATAATTGAAAGAAATAAAAAAATCCGCCGTGGCGGATTTAATTAGTAGGGCTATTTAAGCCTAAAAGGAAACTCTTTGTTTAAAGTGGTAAGCTTTAACTACTTCAGTATCTGTTATTAGAAGGATACTCATTGGTTGTTCCGTAACGTATTTATCCAAATGTTTTTTGCTAAACTCCAGGAAAGGAATTGTTTACGATTCTCGAAAGCTTCTGGCTTTGCTGTTGCTGTTACTGTGTAACTTCTCTTTGTTGTGTCTTGACTTTGCATGATATAAATTTTGCAAAAAACGAAGTGTATAAATGTGCTAATACAAGTAATGCAATGGAGGAATTGGAATAACATGCCTCATGCTTATGCCGAGAAAATCCATTGTAAGTCTAGCGCTTACTTGTAAGCACATAGATTGCAAACTAATTTATATCTTATGCAAAGTCGACAACAAAGTGAATTGTGAATAGTACCAGGTATGTACATTGGTACTTAGTACAAGCGTTAAGGATAGTAGTGGAAAGCTAGTAGTGAAGAGAGGATGAAGAGTATCTTTTTGTATTTTTTAATCTCTCTTATGCATGTTGATGCAGCAAGAATTAGCCGAAGCCGGCTTGAATGACGCAGTCGGTCAGGGACAGAAAATTAAGTGGTCACCAATTTGATAAGGAGTTTGCTTTTGCAGATAGCGTTATCTTAAACGAGAAACAGAGGTACGGTTGGTGTGCAATGAGCGATTGTATTTACAAGTAACGAACGGCCGTATATGTGAACTATAAGCACAGCGGTATGAGAGGTGCACCTTGTCAGCGAAAGCTGGCGAGGTCGTCTACTCGATTACCAGCAGGCTTTTTCAATTCCATTTTTCCATCATTAATATTAATCTATCCATTAGCTTGAACCATTCTTTTCGTCTAACCTCTTCTTCTGTTTTAATATTATGGGATTTTGTCAAGTTTATGTTTTCCTCAACTAAAGCATCAATTAATGCTTCAGAAGAAGTAGTAAATGAATTTTGTTGGTTTCTATAGTTCACTATGGATAAAAATGCAACTCGTCCAGAACTCCAAATGATTTGTCCAAATGATTTTCTAAATCTCTGAAAATTATAGGCTTCATTTTGTAGTTCAATATAATCAATTTGTTTATTCGTTTTGCTGATTGCCAAACTTTGAAATAAATCGAGTTCTTTTAATCCAATATCGTTGGGAACTGCTGTAAATTCATCAATGTTTTGTAAAAGCATGTCTATCTCATTTTGTAGTTTAGTCCATTTGTGGAAGTCCTTTTCTTTCTGTAAAGAAGAGTTCTTATGTAATTGAATCAAATCCAAAATATATTGTTTATCTCTCTCTTGTTTAGGGAGCATCTCTGCTAATATCATTATTTCCCATTCATGAAACATTAGCGAATAATCAACTCCGACTTTACAAGCTTTTATAAAAGCAGGATAAAAAAAATGTTCGTAATTACCCTTTGAATCATTAAAACCCTTTGAATTGTTATGATTAATAGTACATAACAAATTGCCTAACCAATTTGGCAAACCTAATTTTTCTGGGAATTCTTCATAATTTTCTAAAACACATTCAGCGCTTTTAAATGTTCTTATTGGATTAAATAATTCATTACTTATTTCCACTGCTGATTTAGGTTTTTTTTTCAAATCTAACCAGTTAGATATAGAAACCAATAGCTCTTCTTTTATTTCTTTTTTACCTTGAAATGAATATAACATAACTAAATTTTTTTTGTCTCTATAACTAATAAAATTTGCATAATGTTTGTGTATTGTGCTTGCTGGTAACGTCAGTCTGTGAAAATACTACTTCAAATCTACAAAGTATTCAGCCACCTACCAAGCACATAATACAAATATTCAATTCTCATGAGGTTATTTTTGGTTTTGTCACAGCCTGACGATCTAGGGCTTGACGCAGGTGGGGTTTAGAAGTACTAATGCTCAATAACCACAAATGCCCCACTTGCGTTCAAACCCCTGTTGTGCGTTCGGCCTTTTATCATTCATTTTATATATAAAGGTTTAATAATTATTGTATTCAGAATTTCTTTTTTCATTTTCTAAATTATCATTTTCTGATTCTAATTTCTTTTTTCATATTCCAAATCTTCTTTTTCGTCTTCCAATTCTTCAATAAGGCTATTTTTATTAACGGAGTTTTTATTAATTCTATTAAACTCGTTTTTTAATTCATAATATTTTAAACCTAAAATTAAAATGATTAAAGCAAGAATTATTGTAATCCAATTTTTGCTGATTCGTTGTCTTAAATTAAGGTTGTTTATCATTAAATGTTGATTTACGATTTAAAAAGAAATAGGTTATTCCACCTGAAACAATAAAAGTGCCAATTGCCAGTAAATAATTAAACTGAAAATCACAAGAAATGCAATTTGAATTATTATTTATCACTTTATTGCCGTTATGGTTATAATGAAAGTAATTTCCAAATTTATAACCTATTATAAAAGCTAATATAGTTGCAATTATAATTGAAACTATAATAATTTCATCAGATGTAAGGTTAATATTATTTGGAAATAATTTGATTTTTTTTACACTACCAAATTTGTTAGCTAACTTGGTTTTAGTGTTTTCTTGGTGTTCACTTATATTTTCAATTACTATTAATTTTTTCAGATTTTCGTTTGAGCAACCAAAAGATAAATACTATAATTGAATTAGGTATAAGACTACCTAAAATTAAGCCAGGGCCAATGTTTTCATTTTTGCTTATAGCAGGAACAGTCATAAAAACATATTGTAATATACATATTACTAGAACAATATAAAAGGTAGTTGTCCACGCTGTTGTTTTATTTTCCATACTTTATCTTAATGAAAATGATTTTGAAAATGATTGTTATGCGTTCTCTAAATCTTCACCATCAAACGCAAAACTTACTTTTACTCGCTACTAAGTTACGCATATCCTTGCAAAGCAAGTTAGCATTGAGCAATTCGGTAGCTGTATCAAATGTAATATTTTATTTTCCAATGATACAATAATTGAAAGAAATAAAAAAATCCCGCCATACTGTTGGCTAATATTGTCTATATGCCATTTCATGTGCTTGTTTAATTTGGTCAGCCAACGATTTAGGTTCAATAACTTTCATGTTGTCACCGAATGAAAGTAGTTCCATAACGAGGTCATGTGTCAGGCAAAGTTTAAGTTTAATTTTCATTTCTACGTCATTGTCCACTAAAACTTGTTGAGTGTCATGCAATGGAAGTGTCTTGATATACTTACCTTGAAATGGGTCAAATGATAGAATGATGTCTTGGGGTTCTTCGTCATTTGGGCTAATAATACCAAAGCAGTAGCGGTAACTTTGTTCAATGCTGTAATTGTCGGGATACTGATAGGTTTGATTTGTTATTTCAAGGTTTGTCAAACGGTCAAGTGAGAAACTCTTTATGTTATTGTCTTTGCGGTCTTTAGCTATGATATACCATCGATTCTTAAACTCCTTTAAAGCATAAGGTTCAGCTAATCGCTGGCTTGATGCTTCTTCCCAAAATTTCTGATATGTGAATTTTATTTGAAATCGGTTTTTGATTGCATGAAGCAAACCATATAAATTTTCTGTTCCTTGTGGTCTGCGTTTTTCCAAATGGATAAACGGTGCTAAATCCTGTGCAAGGTTCAAAGAATTAAACATATCAAAAGCCTCCATCATCCTTTGGAAATTCATATTCTCGTTTTCGTTTTGGCAGATGAAATAGCCTTTTTTCGATTTTGAATACTCAATATCAATTCCAAAAACGTTTCTGATTTCCTTTATATCACGTTGAAGTGTTCGTTTTGAAAAACCTATTTGCAAATTATCGTCTTGCATTTGCAGATAGTCAAACTGGTTTTCAATATAGGCGTGCAATCCCTCGTAAGTTGAGTATGGTTTTACTTTTAACTTTTTAAGAATAAACATGTATCTTGATATGTAACCTCGTTTTGACATCTACGCATTTTTATTATAATAATTTTTGCAATTTTGAATAATACTATCACAGTAGTCTTCTTGACCTAACGCAAAATAACTTGGATGATAAGCGGGAATAAATATAATTTCCTTCCCATTCTTTTTATATACATTATTGTTGGATTTTATAGTTGAAAAGGGCTCATCTTTGGTAATAATATCAAAAGTACCTCCACAAATTACAATATGAGGATCAATAATCTCTATTTGCTCTAAAATAATTTCTCTATCCATTTTATAGTGTTGGTATATCTCATTTGAATTACTAACTGTACCACCTGGAATTTTTTAAGATTTATCAGTGCACAATTCTTGAGTGAATAATAAACTTCCTCAGATTCCCAGTAGTTAGGCATATCATTCCACAGTTTGAACTCATTTAATATGCCATAGTTTACATAAATAATTTTTGCCCACATGGGTCCTGATGATGGAAATGATTTTCCAAATTGAAAGTCATTTTTTATGTAATTTGGATATTCGAAAGGGTAATCTGCTTTATTGTCATATAATCCAGTACCCCAAGCCTCTTTTAAAATCCAGAGAATCCTTAATTTGGAAAAATTGTATTTATCTATGTCAAGAATACCATCTAACGCAAAGCTCATTACCCCCGTTGGCAAAAGTTTTTTAGTATAGTATTTTTTTAACCTTTCGTGAAATTTAATATCTGTAATCATTTTTCTATCTTTTTTGTTTTATTGCCTACTCTGTTCAGTTTTCGGCTAACCTGTTATTGTTTATAGCTTTAAATCCTATTGGATTGTTTTTCCTTGATTGTTGAAAATCTTTTTCGTCTTGATTGTAGATTGAAGTCAATGTCATTGGCTTGCTGATGTTGGTGTCAAAGCCCAATTTGTTTGAAAGCCGTTGAGCCTTTTCGATTTCCAATTCTTTAAATTCATACTTTGCAATCAATCGTCCTTTTCTCACTAAGGCACTATCAATTTTTGAAATGTCCGTATTGAAGGAGCAAACTATTTGAACATTCAAACAGTCAGCAAGTAAGCCGTCAGAAATATTCAATAGTACCGAAACTGGAGAACTGCCGTCCTTTTCTCTATCAACAACAATGTTTTCAGCATCTTCAATTATAAAAATTGAATTTGGATTGTCAATGAGAATTGAGATAAGACTTGGGTTTGTAATGGCACTGGCCATATTTGGGGGCAAAAAGATTACATCCTTTTTTAGAGAAGCAATTAAGTATCTAATGTATGATGTTTTTCCTGTTCCCGGTTTACCATGAAGTAACACCAATCCTTTATCATTTTTACGTGAAAGCCTTTTTAATATAGTTTGATGAATTTCTTTAAAGTCTTCGTTGTAATTATCCTCAATACTTAATTTGGGCTTAGTAATTTTCAAAGATTTTGTTTCAATGCCTTTTATGCTATTTACAAGCAGTGATATTTCAGGTTTTTGTTTTTGTTTCCTTCTTTTGAATTTGTGAATTGCGTTTATTAACTCCTCAACTTTTGAAAGTTCTGTTTTGCGATACAAAAAACGAACAGTTGAACAATTGGTATCAAAGGCAACAATTAAATCATCATAGAGGAAATAAAAAATATCATCAATCTCGGCTTTCTTGCTCCTGTTGAAATATCGTTTGTCATAGTAAAAGTCCTTTATCTCTGATTTATAGTATTCTAAAAACCAAAAGTTGGCTTTTTTGCAATCAATATCAACCTCATGAATAAAATTCGGGATAGCATTAAAGTGAGCAACAAACAGCGTAAACTCATTTAAGTATGAACCTTTCCGTTCCGAAAAAACTTCTGAAATAGTCATTTTTGCTGAGGTCTTGGCAAGTTCAAAAGGTCTGTCAGTTGTTAATTTAAGCGTTAAATTATTTGTTTGCATACTTTCTTTGTTTTTAATTTCTGCAACAAAAGTAGAAGCATGAAACGCCAAAGTATGTCGCTCTGAAAATTTCTTTCTCTGGATCGGAAAATTTGGCACATTTGGTTTTGCGAAGGGTCGGTTTGTGTGTCGGGCAAAACCAAATGTGTCAAAAGTGCGGCTGGCTAAAATTGAATTAGGAAAAATGTGTTGTTGGGAAAATAAAAAATACTGAAGCGTTGGCAGGGTATGGCGGCTTACTTGCTGTTCGACTGAAATACGGGCTGTATGTTGGTCATATGTCAAAATGTTCTGTCTTACAGCTTCCGCCTAAAGTTCAGGTCGTTTGTTCTTCGTTTACCCGGTCGTCCTAGCATTTGCTTTAACGTTTTGCGCATAGGCCTAGTGCGGGCATTCAAAGGTACTGCGCCGAAATTAAGAACCAAATGATCAGATGAGAAACTTCGACCGAAAAGAGATATCGCCCGCATTAGGCTTATGCGCTGTTAGTGGCTGGGCTTGTTTATTCAGTTATTTTTTTTAATGTTAGACACACACCAATATGATCACTTAATATTTTGTCTTCGTTCCAAATACTAACTTCTGTTGTTTTATCTTTGAGAAAGTCGTCCGAAATTACAATATGGTCAATATTGTTTTCAATTTCAGTTGTTGTTATCGTCAACTTATGTTCGGTAAAAACTTCATTCATCTTTTCTCTTGCTTTATGACTTGGATACGCAAAACCTTTAAAAATAATGTTGAAGTCTCCAATAATAGCAACTTGTTTGTTAGGAAATAATTTCTTAAAATCTTCGACTTGCCCATTTAAGTCGTTGTCAAATTTTGGCTGTCTGTTTGCGAATACTCCAATGATAGTTCCATAGACTATTAAATTGCCATATGTTGTTTGAAGTTCAACACAAGTGGTTGTATTGTTGTCGTAAGTTTCGAACGTGTTAGTAATCGGAAATTTTGACCAAATAGTAGTTCTGTTTTCCCCATCTTTATAGTTTATCCCTTCGTAACCTTTTTCTAATAAACTTGAAGAATGAGAGGAATAATTATCTAATGAAATTTCTTTGCTTGTTTCTGTAAGGACAAAAATATCTGCATCAATTTCTTTAATTTTTGCGCGTACTTGTTCGTTTTTGTTCTTCTTAAGTCCTTCAATATTCCAAGTTGCAATTTTCATAGTTTTTAATTTTTCTGTTTATGAGTTCTGTGAGCCTTGCCACTAACGTCAGTCTGTGAAAAAACTACTTCAAATCTACAAAGTATTCAGGCACCTACCAAGCCTACAATACAAATATCCAATTCTCATGGGGTTGTATTTGGTTTTCTCACAGCCTGACGTTTTGCAGCTACCCGAAGGGCGGGACTTTTACCACAAACCTTCATTTGAAAAAATAATGTTTGATTTGCCACAAAACTGTCTTTGGAACACGAAACCCCGCCTTTTGGGTAGGTGCTGTTAGCGGTTCGGTGTTCTTCCTCGTCTGGTGGTTTGTCGGTCGTTTTGGTCGAGCGTATGGGCAGACACACTCTTTGCCAAGCTTTGGTTTCAGCTTTGGCTTGCGTGGCTTGGCAATGTGTGTGGCTGCTGCGTTGATGTCTCATTGGCTTATTGTTCAATGTTTAAGTCCGTCAGATTGAAATTAAATTTACGAGCTATAAGATTATATATTTCATTTAGTGATAAAGATTTTTCAACGATTTGGCTTTCACTAAGAATTCTCAGGCGATTACCTTTCAGAAAGTAAAATTCGTTGCCAATAACTTTTGAAAACCTTAAACTATTCTGAAATGGATAAATGTTTTTGTTTTCAAAACGTTTTTCAATGTCAATCAGAATTTCGTTTTCTGATTTAGATTTTAATGGAATTGTTGTCATCAACTTAAAATCAGCATTTGTCTTGTGAAACAAAAGCAAATTATCGTGTGAAAGTTCCGTTTAAAAGTCATTCCGTAAACTGAATATTCTATTGGTATATATGCTGGAAATAGTTTTGTGCTTGCCCAGCCTGAACCAACGTCAATAAAATATTTTTGGTTGTAAAACTCAACGGTAAGCATACGATGACATTCTACACCATTTATAAATGCAGAATGTAGCTCGGATGTAATTCCATTGTCGGAAAGCACTTTTTTGAAGTGCAAAACTTTATCCGAACAAGTTCCACCCAAATTAGAAGCGATAAAATTCTTGTCGTTAAGCATAAATAGATTGTGAAACGGAACTGTTTCAAATTCTCGCAAAAGCAAACTTTCCACTTTTTTAAGTTCGTCTATTTTGTGTGAAATGCCCCTTTTTTCAATGGCTTTTTCAAATGTCGGATATGAATGAAAATAGAAATTGTCCGACAATGAATTTTGAAAATGTTTGTTCCAGATTTCTTTCAGTTGTTCTTTTTCTGTTTTTCCGCTTCGTGTCAAATACTCAACAACCATTTTTCTAATTCCTGAACCAACATCAAAGGACACCTTATTTCGTTCTGTAATTTCTTTGGGCAAAACATCTTTAAACGCATTTCTCAAAATTTGCTTTCCTTGAAAATCGCTAATCAAATCTTCCGCTATGCAATCATTAGAAACGGAATAAACCTTTCTATCCAAAAACGGACAACGAATTTCAATCGTATGAGCCATTGAAGCTAAATCTAATCTTCGCAATTCTGTGAAGTGGATATTTTCAATGAGTTCAGCACGTTTTTCAAACCACTCATTTACATTTTTAGAAATTGGATAACCGCAAAATAATTCGTCTGCTCCTTCTCCCGACAAAACAACTTTCAAATTGTCCTTGTGTGCTTCTTCTGAAAGTAAATAAGTTGCTAAACCGTTGCTGATAATAGATGGATTGTAGCTTTCGGTGTGATAAACAACTTTATCAATCAATTCGGACAATTCGATTGATTTAGGCAATTCAATATTTTTGATTTTAATGCCTAATTGCTTTGCAAGCAAATTGACATAACTCAAATCCTCAGTATTTCCAAGCGTGTAATAAATTACATTGTCTGCGTATTTGGCTACAATGCTCGCAATAATTGAACTGTCCAAACCACCACTTAGAAAAACGCCAAATTTTTTTTCGTTCTTCGGGATACGCTTTTTTACCGCTTCAACTAATGTTTCCTTTAAGGCATTTTTTGAAGTAAACGGAACTTTATGTTTTTCAAGTAAATTGATTTTTCCATTCTTCAACACTGAAAAACCTTTTGGAACAATTTGAAAATCGTCAATGAAATCAACAGCTTTCAATTCACTCACAATAAAACTAACGTTGTTTGAATAAACTAAAAACAGGGGCTTTTTGCCGATATAATCACGCAACAAAAAAGCTTGTTTGTTCTTTTTATCGTATATAATTCCCGAATAAAAGCCGTCAAGATGATGAATTATAGAACTACCTAACTTTTCAAACAAAGGCAAAATAATTTCCGTGTCAGAATTGGATTTTGTTACAATGGAAAACTCTTTTCGTAATTCATTAGCGTTGTAAATTTCACCATTAATGACTCCAATCAAATTACCAAACTCAAAAGGTTGTGTTCCGTTATCTGATTTGTCGTTAATCGCTAAACGATTAAAACCAACAGCAAGATTTGCAGAGTAGACAATTTTAGTTGCGTCTATTCCCCGATGCTTTATTTTATTCAAAGCATTTTCAATATTTCCATTTCCGATTATTGCAACTATTCCGCACATTGTTTAGTCAATGATTGTTACATTTACCCAACGAATGAAATTTTTAAAAACATCTTTGTGTTTTTCTAAATTCTGTTTGTCCAAACTTTCATTTTCTTTGTGAATGTTGCACAATCCGTCGTTCGGACCAAAACCTATATAATGCCCATCTTCGGGAATACTATGTAAGAAGGGACATTTACTAAATTTATTAAGATGCCTGTTTTCCAAAATTGCATTGCCCGAATAAATCGCATTGTTCAAACTGCCTAAAAATGCTGGTGGCGTATCGGTTTTAGGTAAATGAAAAATTACTGGTGTTTTGTCATTCTTGTGAACTCCTGTTTCTTCCAAATAAATCTTTGATCCAAAATCAGCAAAGTGTTTTGGGATTACTTCAAAAGGTGTTTGTCCGCCAACTTCTTCTTCGCCTTGAATTATCCAAAGGATATTCGGAATTTCTTCGTCCGCCTCATACATTTCCTTAATTGCTAAAAGGCGTGTTAATAAAATGCCTTTGTTGTCGGCAATTCCTCGACAATAAACTCTACCGTCTTTTTCAACCAACTCAAAAGGTGGCGTGTTCCACTTTTCCCAGCCTTTGATTTTTTCAACATCATAATGACTGTAAAGCACAACTTTTTTATCACTCTTTACATTCGTGTATTTCGCCACAATTACAGGTTGATGATACGGACTTTCGCCTTCTGTTTTAAATTCAAAGCCCAACGGTTCTAAAATGTTTCTCACAAATTCAATGCCCAATTGATTTGCTTCTTTGTCATTCGCTATTGTTGGAATAGCGATGAAATCTTTTAATTTTTCTGTTGTCATTGTATTAAAGATTTTGAGTTTGACTTTAACTTTTCAAATATACGTCCGTTAATGTAGAGAAAATCAATGTCAGATGTTTCAAATAATTTAAAAGCATCACTTACATTATTGATAATTGGTTTACCTTTGACGTTGAAAGAGGTGTTTATCAAAATTTCTGTTCCTGTGATTTTTCCAAAATTATTTATGAGTTCATAAATAAATCCGTCCTCTTTAGTTGCTGTTTGTATTCTGCAAGTTCCATCATAATGCACAATTTCAGATAATGAAGTTTTATATTCTGATTTTATTTTTGGCGAAAAAGACATATATCGTGAAAACGGAACTTTTTCAAAATACACATTTTGCATTTTGTCTGTTATAATTGGGGCAACTGGTCTGAAAAACTCTCTTTCCTTAATTCTGTTTAGTTTGTCTTTGATTCCTTTTTGCAACGGATTTGCCAACAAAGAACGATTGCCTAGTGAACGTGCTCCTGCTTCAATTCTATCTACTATGGTGGCAATAATTTTTCCATTCGCCAATTCTTTTGCTATTTCTTTTATGGTAACTTGTTTTGAATTATACTTTTCTATGTAATGGGTAATATCATCAGTGTATTTTAAACCAATAAACGCATTTTTGAACGGTTCGAATTTGTTTAAATCTACATCAGAAATTGAAGCCCCTATGCTTATACCGCAATCGCCTGAGACAGGTGAAACAAAAACATCTTTTTGAGTTCTTTTATAAATTTCACTATTTAGTTTGATATTCAGCGAACAACCCCCAACAAGTAATATTCGTTTGAATTCATTATTGTATATTTCGTTCGCATTTTCAAAAAATAAATCTTCAAAAACCTTTTGTGAAGTCTGTAAAATATTCCTTGCACTTTGTTTATCCACTTTTAGGTTATGGTCAAAAGTGACTTTTAATTCCTCTAATAGTGATTTTAGCGTTTCTTTAATTTTCTCTTTGCCGAAACTCAAATAATATTTGTTAATGGCTTCAATATAATTTGGCTCAATGTTTCCAAGAGGTGCAAGCCCATAATTTTACCCGGCAAATGCAGATTTGTGTCATACTCAAATGATGGTGTGGATTTTATTTCATCAGAAATCAAACCTAAAATTCTATATGGCGTTCCAAGATTTAATTTTACTTCTTTTAGTAAATTTATTTGTTCGTCTTTCCAATGAAACATTTTAAAATAATCTTCATCATCTCCACCACCGTCAAAACTGATAATTAAGTCCTTTTCTTCTGGTTTTGTAAACCCATACAAAGAATATGCGTGCGAAATATGATGTTTCTTTTCTCCAAACTCACATCTAGGAAATGCTTTTTTAAAAGTGTTTTTTTGAAACTCTGAAAGCCAACAAAAATTAATTTTTACAATTTTATATTTAAATTCTTTCAAATACGGGAAAATGTATGTTTTAAATTCTTCCGCAAAATTTTCATTCTTTGAAAAACTGAAATATCGTTTCCCAACAACCTTTTCAAATTCAATATATTCAATAATCCTGTCGTCTGAACTAATTGTCATATTGGCATCGTGCTTTGTATGTATAGAAACTGTGTATTTCATTTTGACGTCAGATTTTTAGTTTCTTCAACAATAAGTTTCAGTTCTTTCAAAAACTTTTTCAAATGCTTATCTAAAACGGCATTAACCATTATGTTTTCAAATAGCGAAATTTTAGTTTCATCTTTAAACTGCTCGTAATATTCTAAACCGAACCCAAATTTTTCGTAAATGATTTTTGTCAAACCAACAATCCGATAGTAGTTCATTAAAAAACGTATCTTTCTTCTTTGCAAATAGAAAATGTAAATTTGTTGCAGTTCCTTGAAATTTCTTTCGGTAAGTAGTTCTGCAAAAACATCTGGGTTTTCGCTTTTTTTTATGTTTTCAATCACTTGAAAAATAGCTTTGTTAAAAGCATAACCGATTATGTCATATGCAGATTTATCAAGTTCTCTATCTATATTGAACTTTGATAGTGGTCTGTTGTGATTAATACAAAAAGTATGTTCAATTATTTTTTGTTAGAAACAACTTGATTAAAAAGAGCCCAAGTCAAATCGCCACGTCTTGCGAATTTGTCATTTACTCAAGGTTAATTACCGGGTATAACCGCAAAATATCACGATTTAAAACAATAGTATTCGCTCCTCGTCTTGTAATAGTTTTGTGTTCGGATTTTAGTTCACGTTGTAACGCTGGTCTGAAAACTGCTTTTCCGAAAAGATATGATGTAAATGGCTTTCGTTTATTCCTGCTTTCAAAATTGGCGTTTCTAAATGGTCGCAGTGTAAATCCGACAAATCGTAATAGTAAGCAGGCTTTTTGTGAATAACGTGAAAATATGAATTTATGTCGTTTCCGTAGCTGTGTAAGAAATCCACAAGTTGTGTTCTGATGCAACTAATGCTGGAATTGGTGGATCGTTGCTAATTCCGCCAATAATTGCATCGGTTTTATTGATGTGTTCGTTTATCAAATCAAACAACTTAAAACTTTTTTCACTTGTTGAAATAGCGTTCAAATCAATATCATCGTCAATTATCCAATAAACAGGTTTTTCAAATTGAGTTGTTTCATCAAATAAATGGCGATGCAAAATTGTTCTTCCTAATGGAATGGAATTTATGTCGTCAAATTTTTCAAAGTATTCGCCATAATACCCAATTAACAATTTTGCTTGCCAATTATCATATGAAACAATTTTAAATGACTTTTTGCTTTCTTTTAAAATTCTTTCCGTTTCGTCAAGCGTTTTGCCTTTTGGTGTGTCGTCAATAATTAGAATTAAATCCGTTGGAACTTTTTCAATGATTTGCTCTACAATTCTTTTGGCAATTATGTCGTTTCCTGCAATAAATCCAATTACAAATTGATAATTTCCTTTGTTCTCGAAAGAAATGTTATTTGTGAAGATTGATATTTCTTTCTTTTCAGTTGGTTCTGTAGTTACCGAGAATCCCTCATTAAAAGCACCTGATTTTAAAAGTGTTGTTAGTTTAATTGCATTATTTTTTATGTGATTTTGTCCAAAATCATTTGTATAGTCAAATGAAGCAAAATATAAATCTTCTGATATTTCGTGTTGTTTTACAATTTGTTCAACGGCTGTGTTTAAAGCTCCTGCGTAGTTTTCACTTCTGTAATTCTTGAAAAGTTCAACACCAAATTCTTTACAGATTTCTTTTTCTTTTAAATAATTCTCGTTTGTTGAATTTGAAACAACATAAACATTGTAGGGTTTGCGAGTTAGTTTACTCACCGATTTTAGTGCTTTTGGTATTAATGCCAAGCGATTACAGGTTACTATTACTGCTATTGTCTTCATTCAATTCCTAATGCTGATTTCAATTCGTCAAGCGAATTAGGTTGCACAAAAATTCTTTCATATGAGGGCAAAACCTCATTCTCATTTATATTGCGAAGCACCAAACAAGTTGAAGTATAACCGACTTGTTTAGCAAGTTCTATCATCTCAGCATTGTAACGACCTGCTGGAAAACAATAAGAGATAACGGGCTTGCCCGTTATCTCTTCAAGATATTGTTTTGAATTTTGCAGTTCATTCAATACTTTTTCTTTGTTCATATACTCGGCAATTAGTAATGAATGTGTCATACCGTGCGAACCAATTTCAAAACCTTTGTCTGATAATTCTATAAGTTGTTCAACACTCATATAACTTACTCTGTTATTTTGCGGTAAGGCCTTGAAAAGCGAATTGAGTAAATTTATTTGCTTGTCAGGTACTGTCCAATAGAAATTGTGTTTAGCTGTTCCTGATATATATTCTGTTCGTTCAGTTTCGCTCAAATTCATTTCATCAATACACTGATAATAAATATCAAGCGGTAAAACTGTGTTGTCTTTGCACGGATTTACAACTGGAAAGAAAGTTGCAGTCGCATTGTATTTTAGAAGTATTGGTAATGCAAAATCGAAGTTGTCTGAATAACCATCATCAAAAGTAAGTGCAACAAGTTTCTCGTTTTTTTTTCGCTTTGTAAGTTCCGAAACGTTTACAAATTGATAGCCATTGTCAGTAAGGCATGATAAAATAATTTCAAAATACTCTTGAGAAATGAGTGTTCCGAAGGTGGAGTAAGCATTGGGATATATGATTTGCTTCTCAGGTAAAACTCTATGAAACATCAGCACCTTAGCCATTGTCAAGGTATTTTAGGATTTCATCAATGCTGTTTACTGGAATAAGTAAGCCGTTTTGCCTGTCGTCTAAGTTTTTGCCAGCGAGTTCCTTTGCCCAACCTTCAAATAATGTTACACAAAGCACTTTTTTTTCAAGTTGCCAAGCAAAAGCGATTTCAGAAAGTGTTCCTGCTCCTCCTCCTGCTGCAATAATAATGTCGGCAGTCCGCACGATGATAATGTTTCGTGTTATGCCTTGTCCTGTAGGAACTGCTATATCAACAAAGGGATTTGCGTTGTCGGCTGTATCGTCTGGTAAAATCCCAACTGTCTGTCCGTTGAAAGTGTCGGGGGATTGTTTAACACCTTTGCAAACCGCTTCCATAAAGCCGCCAAGCCCACCGCAAACAAAAGTCCTATCCTTTGTTGCGATTTGTTGTCCAAGTTGCAAACCAAAGTCGTAAAGTTCTTTGCTGCACATTTTATTATTTGGTCCTATTATTCCGATTTTATTCATTCAGTTTCTTGTTTTTGTCGTGCGTTGTCAAAATTCAAGCTCTTTTGGTTTTTTGTTTTGGCTTGGTGTGTCGGAAAAACCAAATGTGCTTTGAGTGTGCGGCTCGCTGTCTTTTAACACTGACCGATAACTTATTTATAGTTGCTATTTTATTGCGTCCATCAATTTATTGCAAGTCTGATTTGCGATATTCATTAGCAATATCAAATGTACTAATTTATTTTCCAAAGTGATAATAGATGCGTAGCAATGATCTTGAATAAAAAAAAGTCCGCCGTTGCGGACTTAATTAGTAGGGCTATTTAGGCCTATAAGGAAACTCTTTGTTTAAAGTGATAAGCTTTAACAACTTCAGTATCTGTTGTTAGAAGGATACTCATTGGTTGTTGAGTAATGTATTCATTCAAATACTTTTTTGCTAAACTCCAGGAAAGGAATTGTTTGCGGTCTGCGAATGCTTCTGGCTTTGCTGTTGCTGTTACTGTGTAACTTCTCTTTGTTGTGTCTTGATTTTGCATGATGTAAATTTTGCAAGTAACGAAGTGTCAGGATGTGCTACAGGCAGGATTTGCCATGGAGGAATTGGAATAACATGCCTCATGTTTATGCCGAGAAAATCCATGGTATATCCTGACAGCACATAAATTGCAAATGAATTTATATCAATGCGAAATGACACATACAAGGGTAAGTGAGTTGGCTTGCATCAGGATGTCCTGTATGTGGTGTGGTAAATTGCGTTAGGGATAGTAGCGGAAAGCGCGGATCCGCCGCGGCGGAGAGGACTTGCAGCGGATAGCCCGCCCGCCTGTGCACTCAACAGGCGGGAACGCCCTGTGTATTATCTTGATTCAATAATAAAGATACTTCCGTTACTTACATCACTTTCCATGTCTAAAACTATCCTGCCAAATACCATAATATCTAATGCATCAGAATAATGTGTACTTTCACTGGCCGGGAAATTCTTATCTACTTCAGTACGTTTGTCTTTACCATAATCATTTCCTTTCTCCATAATAGCACTCCTTTTGTTTTTCTAATAGTTGTGAAGATGTATATGGAGTTTTACCCTGCAGCAGTAGTGATACAAAGTGCTTATCAATGCCATATTTAAAGTAAAGTGGCATACCGGTATCAAAATCCCTGTTGCCATTTAACCAGGTACGTAAGTCTTCCATAGTGCTAAGCTATGATTGGTCGTACGGCTGTAAAAGGACACTAATTGACAATCTCATTTGTTATTACATTTGTTTGTATAGTTTTGAACGCATTTCAAATGCCTGTTCTCCACCTTCCAATACATCACAAATTTCCTTTTTGATTGCAACTTGTTCAACAGTTCCCGAGTGCAACACTTTTAAAGTTTTGCTGTCAGTGTCCATTGAAACAATGTATTCTGCATCGCCATTAACAGGAACATTTGCATTGTGAGTAACAACAATCAGTTGCCTATATTCTTTCGCTTGTTTCAACCTATCAACGATTAATTCATAAACCAACCTGTTGTCCAAATCGTCTTCCGGTTGGTCAAGAATTAAAGGAAGCTCTCCATAGGAGAGAATGAAAGTCAGAATTGCAGTTGTCTTTTGCCCCGCCGATGCTGTTGATAGAGATTTGAATACAGAACCTGATGTTGGTTTATATTGAATTTCAATTTCATCCTCAGGTAGCAATAATTCTATTTCATCGATCTGTGCATCATTCAATTCGCTTACAAGATTGACAAAGTGACCAGTGACCACACTGCTCACATCTTCACCTTTCCGAATTCTCAGAAAAACTTCTCTTACATCCTTTATCTTTTCTTCAACATTACCTTTAAAGCATAATGTTGTCAGGGCGTCAATATCGCTTTGAAAGGCAGAATTTTCTCGCTGCAAAATTCTTCTCAACCTTACCTCAAAGTCAGTTTGGTTTCTAAAGGGGTTGATATTGACTTTTACTTTATCACCTGTTAGAATATTTTTTACAAACTCACGCCTTTTGGCTGTGATGCTTTTACTCACATTTAAATATTCCTTCTGTAATCTTTCTCTTTCTTTTTTGTCAGCTTCTCTAATCGATGCTTTTGCATTGATGACTTCTAGTTCCTTTTCTAATTCCGACTTTTCTTGATTAAGTTTTTCAAAATGGTTAATGGCATCAATTCCCTCTAGTTCCAATTCCTGTTTCTTGCCGTTAAACTCCGAAACATTTTTATCGTAATCGGTTTTCCATTGCGAAGTGTTTACAGAACTTTCAAAATCAGTTTTTATTTTGGTCGCAGCATCCTTGAGTTTGTTTAATTCTGCCTTCATTAAGGCAAAGCTATCAACTACTGCTTTTGAGAATGGTTGCAAAATTGTTTGATGCCCTGCATCAAAAGATGAGAAGTCAATGTCTGGTATTACAATACCATTGGCTAATGTGTTCAGAGAATTCTCTCGTTCTTCAATTTCACTTTTGAATTGATTTATTTTTTCTTCTTCATTTGTAAACTTTTCTTTTGCTTTAAGTAAATCTGCGATTCCACTTAGTTCAAGTTTCTTTATGCTGGTATCAAGGTCTTTAATTCTCGTTTCAATTTTTCCTTTGCCTGAAAGTAATTGGTCTGCGGTTCTGACTGCTGTCGACTTTTCCAAAAACATATTTCTTATTAGCTCTCTTTCTCCTTTGATTTTGGCAATGCCATCAATGGCTTTATCAATTCTCTCTCGTAAAGCGTTTGGTTCTTGTGCTATCTCATAAATTTGTTTCTGAGAATAATGTTCAAATTCAAAAAAGTCAATGTAACCTTCGTCTGTTACGTCCTCCCAATATCCAGACGTGTCATTTAACTTTTCAATTTTTATTTCCTGTTGTGCAGAATTATAAATGTTTGAGGCAATAACTTTATGTAAAACTTCATTTCGCACAAACTCAATTTCAATTACTGAGCTTTCTGTAAGTACTCCTTTTTTCGGTCTGCCTGATTCTCGTTTGTAAAAATCATTGTGGTCAAGAAGTATTTCTGAAAGCTCCTGTAAATCTTCTGTCCTGTTAAATACTCCTCTGATAAATCGCAATATGCTTGACTTCCCGCTACCTCTACCTCCAATTAAAGTATTTAGTTGTGGGCTAAAGTCAATTTTCAATGGATGACCAATGTCAGTAATGGCCGTGTTTAGAACAGAAATTGCTTTAATCCAAATTTCGGGCTTATTGTATGGATTATTGGGATTGTCAAACTCGTTTCTTAATTCTATAGTCAGGTAATAAAAATGCTTGTCGGACACCTTCAAGCGATGGTTGTTCATCCATCTTTATCCAAGTATAATGGGTTCCAATTCCAAACAAACCATGCTTGGAATTTTTTGGCTCATGAGGATTGTCCGAAAATGTCAGAATCGCAAGATGATTTTCTATTGCATATTTTACGGGTGTAAACCATTCCTTTACAGTAGCATCATCAATTGCAGGATTAGGATTATTGTAATAGTCATTAAGCAATGCCTTCAAATCTGTATTGCCAGTTGTTTGCAATGATTGATTTAGAAATTCCTTATGAACTACTTGAACAGCATTTATATTGAATTCGGAAAAAAATCTTTTCAGGTTGCCAACACTAACCGAACCTAAACCGTTGTATTCATCAATATGTGCTGGTATTACCAATGCTCCGTCTGTTGTGGCTAATTCTGCAATTTCAAAAATACTTTTAATTGTAGCTGCTTCTTGCTTTCCAAAATCATCGGCTTTAATATCTGCTCTTACTAAAAAATCTCTTATGTCGGCAGATGTTTTCTTTACGTCAAAAAGGATTAGCAAATGAACTTTTGAAGCATCACAAGTAATTTCAACACCAGGAAAACTGTCAGATCTGTTCCAACCGCTGCCGCTTTAATATCATCAATCCCAAAACCAGTATTGTGGTCTGTTACTGCAACACAATTCAAACCTTGCGCAATTGCACGGTCAACCCATTGTTTTGCTGTAACCTCTCTATCTTGAAAACACAAACTGGCTGTTGTATGTAAATGGAAATCACATTTAAACCATCTTGTGCCTTTATATGAAATAATTGAACTCATTTATTTTACAAATGTATAGCCTTTATTTTAAAGCTAAAAGAAAGAACAAATGTTCTGCATGTAATAAAGAAACAGCGAGCGTTAAACGCCTGTGGCGATTTGGCTCATTAGTTAGCTGTTACTCCTTTACTTTGGTAACCTTTAAATGTCCCCAAATAGAATCCATTATAAACAAAAGGTGGAAATCTTTTATTTGAATAACAATGCATCCATATTTTTTGAATTAACTCTAGCGCAAAACTTTCTATCAATAAAAGGCATTTTTGTTTCCAATTTATTCGTGTATAATTAAGGCTTGCTTTTGCTTCAAATGGCGAAGAATGAATATACTTATTTCTTATCTCCACTACTCCTTTAATATAGTCCATATATGGTGATATTGTCACATCAATTTCCACTCCTGAAATTATTCTTGATATGTCTTTAATTTTTGTTGGGATATCAGAATATTTTTTATAATTATTTCTCTTCGGAATAAAAAATCCATGAAGTCTATTGACCTGTTCCTCAGTAAAACAATTTGGCTCAAGTATTGCGTTATATCCAATTGCATTGATGAAGGATTCGATAAAAAATAACAAGTTAATGTAAGCTTCTCTATAATTCTTATAAGCTACTTCATGAGCCATAAATATTCTCTTGAATTCATTGGGTCTTAATGAGGTTACATCTATTTGGCTATAATCAAGAACTGTCTTATTACCGATTTCATAATCGTATGCTTCGTTATAGTAATAGATTGCAGATTGCAAAATGTATATGCAGTCAGACCTATCTTCATATTTGTTTTAAGATTGGTAGCCAAAAAATACGTCTTGTAAAAAATATCCATTCTTTAAATATTCTGTAATGTCAAACAGCTTTGATAGCTCATACAGCCTAATTCCCTCAACTCTTAATATTTTCTGGCTAATGCAATAATCCTTCCAGAAATTAATAAGGTCATCTTCACTGCATTTTTGTTTGAAATGAGCATTTTCAATAAAGTAGTTTTTAATCTTTATTAGCCTTTCATTAAGGTCAAGAATAATGTCACTTGAATCATTAGGATATGCTTTTAATATCTCTAATCTAAAAATCCCAGCTTCTTCAATTTCAATATAGTCTTTAAGTATGTCTGACGAATAGACACCATTAAATAGAAAATAATAAAATTGCGAAACAAAAATATTATTTGAAAACTCGGCAACTTTCCCTTTTCTTTCCGTCATATATTTTATTTTGGTTCCGTTACCGATTGTATTTCGCAGTCAGTCTTCAGCCGGAATGTTTTAAAAAAACGTTCTGCTGTTAAATAATAAACATGTGCTGTCCTGCCAATTGAGTTATAAATAAATATTTTTACATTCTTGAAACTGTCAGTACCATTTTTACTAGCTTCACTTTTGAAAATGTTTGTTAAGCATTCAATTCTATCTTTAATTTCCATAATTTTTATTTGTTGATTATGTAAGTTATAAGGATAGTTCTCGTAATATTCAGCAGAGTTGAATACGAATTCAATAAGTTCTTGGCAATGTAGCGTCTGTCCTTTCCTTTTTCCGTCATAAAAATAAGATACTAATAAATTAAGTGACTTAATTGATTCCCTTTCTGAGAAAAAATAGAATTCTCCTTCGTGAAATACAATATCACATAGTTGGATCGTGTTACGTTTTAACTCATTGATAATTTGTTTTTGTAACTCGTCTCGTAATCGTAAGTCTATTATTTCAAATATTTCAGCATATACTTCATCACATCTTTCTTTTATAACTTGATTCTCGGGATCAGATAGAAAATCAAGCACTTTCTCCCGTAGTTTCTCAAGATTGTCTTTCGTTTTATTTAAATCAACGTATGAATCTGAACAAATTTTGTCTAAGATTGAATTCAGCTTATTAAAATATGAATGCCCCTTTTTGTCAATAGATTCAATAGAATTACTTTCGTGTAGCTCGGAATCAATATTTCCAATTATAACGCCAGAGGAACCACAATCACAACCATCATATCCTCCAAAAAAACATCTACAAAGGCTAATTTTAATATTCATTGTTTATTCAGTTTAATGATTGTCTACTTGCTCCCATTTCTCCTCACTCACCATACTCCAGCCAGCTTTTACAAGGTGGGCCTTCATATTTTCGTATTTTGGGAAGATTTGATTTTCTGAGATATTTTTTTTGATATTGGAAACTGTGCTTTTACTCAGATCCAGTATTTTATTGAGTGCCGAAGTTTCGAGCAGCGCGGAATAAGCCTCATAGATACTCAGACCCTTTTCTTCTTTGGCGTTGGTATGAATATTATGAATATACCATTTCTTCATCAGCTGCATGGTGACTGCAAGTTCCTCATCTCTCACCGGTTCAAACTTTTCAAGCAGGACCAATTGGATGTTTAATCCGCTGTGCACCACCTTTACAATGATCCGGGGGCTGATAGTGCTGCAGATAAATTCACCATTGCTTCTGGCATTGGTGACTTTCTGATATAAATACTTAGGATACTGTCGGCTCATGACACAAATATAAAGTTTTGTATTTGCCAAACCTATACATTTTATTGAGTAGCCCGGCTGTTTGACCGGAAGATTTTTCGACCGTATAGCGACCCGTCTAATAGTCTTTTCGTTTCCAGGGCTATACAGGATGTTAGTTTCCCATCCTGGAAGCGATCGGAGATTTCTTATACTTCAAAAGCGGCATAAATGTTATCTTCGTGCCAGTCCTCCTTGTGGATTTTTGAAATACCGGGTGAAAGAAAAAACTTGTCGTCAATATGTGCTATGCTATTTGCAGCGTAGCAAATGAGCATAAGAATTGGGAGTATGATTTTTATAAAATATTTTTTTTTGAGAGATATTTTTGAGAATATTGATAAATAAAGTGCTGCCTACAAGCCTACACTGCCTACAGCGAACTACAAGAAACTTCAGCAGCCTACAGAAATACGTGTTTTAATAATATATAATCGTTGATTTTCAATACTTTATGTTTGTAGGCAGTTGTTAGCAGGGTTTTGGGGTATTTTTAAAAATCAAGATTTGTAGTCCTAAAAAATTTATTTTCTTTTTCGGTGCATTCATGTCGGAATTCCTAACATGCTCGCCCAGCTCGTCATGATTCAGAATTCCATATCGATCTCGAGGTCGTTGTATAAAAATGCAGAGGGTTTCGTTAGTTTATTTTCGCTGCCATCATATCTGCTGAATCTGAAATTTTTCACATTGCCGACATAGTAATCCCTGTTACCGAGTTAATGCAGCACACGTTCCTTCGGCGTAGCTTCCTTATAAGTTTCGTATTCATACCTGGTGCGCCAGTCTGAAATTACATTTGTGAAACTTTATGAAACTTTGTGAAATATTTTGTAATATTGTGCAAGAAAATGAAGTGTAATTCTTGCGAAATAAATACGCAGGTATTAAAAGAGAAAAAGAATGACAAGTGCTTGACCATCATTTTTAAAGCGTTGATTATTAATAGATTACGATGTTAAAATAAGTCCCAACGGGATCACGATAATTAAAACCCGCTCATAGAGCGGGTTTGCTTTTTATCCCGATTGAACTTTCCAACCTGATGTCCTATTGTATTATTTATGGCTCTAATAAGTTGGGTTCAATGTGTCATTATTACCTGCCCTTTTGAATTCAACTTGCGGCAAAGAATCAATAAGAAATTGAATTTTTAAAGAGAGGCATAAGATTATTTAAACAATTATGATAAATTGTTTACATTTATAATGACAATTAGTCATTGTACCATTATAAAATTGATAAAGTTATGACAAAACGAGTTTTGTTTTTATTTAGCATTCTGATTTTTACAATTAAATTATTTTCACAAGAATTTATTACCACTTGGTCCGTACCTCCGGGAGGACCACCTTTTTTTGACAATAATATTTCATTTTACATTGAATCTAGCGGACCTGTCAATTATACATGGGAAACAATACCTGCCGGAACCAGCGGATCAGGAGTTTTTTCAGGAAATGGAGTAGGCATTGGGAACTTGCCCTCTGGATTAATTTTGTTGAAAATGCAACCTGCAAATCTTCACAGAATAAAGGTAAGTTCTCTTAAGTTGCACAAAGTGAATCAGTGGGGGGCAGTAATTTGGAACTCAATGGCAGATGCTTTTAATGGATGCGAAAATTTAGATGTAATAGCGTCAGATATCCCAGACCTTTCAGTTGTAACAGATTTAAATAATATGTTTAAGGATTGTTACGATTTGTACGGTCCCGCTAATATGAATAACTGGGATGTTTCAAACATCAACGACTTTAATCATATGTTTGATGGAACAATAAATTTTAATCAGAATATAGGAACATGGAACACAACAAACGCTTTGTATATGAGAGGGATGTTTTCGAATTCGAATTTTAACCAGTTAATTGACGGGTGGAACGTCTCCAATGTCATTCAATTTGATAGTATGTTTCAGAATAATGTTTCTTTCAATACAAGTTTGGCAAATTGGAACCCTTTAAACGCCACAAATATGAACAGCATGTTTTCGATGACAGCATTCAATCAGAATATTGGTTCATGGAATACGGGCAATGTAATTGATATGAATCACATGTTTTATTCTTCTCATTTTAATCAATACATCAATTTATGGGATACCCATAGTGCCAAGTATATGAACGGAATGTTTCATAACACGACTTTTTTTAACCAACCACTCGACAATTGGAATACGTCCAATGTAATAGACATGAGTGAGATGTTTAAAAATAATTCTGTTTTTAATGAAGCTGTTGATAATTGGAATACGCAAAGCGTAACGAATATGTATGGGATGTTTGATGGAGCTACTCTATTCAACCAACCTTTAGGAAATTGGAATACGAGCAATGTCACAAATATGTATGAAATGTTTCATGATGCGAATTTGTTCGACCAGCCAATAGGAAATTGGAATACATCCAATGTGACAACTATGGAATTTATGTTTGCCGGTGCTTTTTCATTCAACCAACCTATAGGAAATTGGAATTTAGGGAATATTTATAGCACGACAGGTATGTTTTTATGGGCAGTTTCATTCAATCAACCAATTGATAACTGGAATGTGAGTAGCCTTCATTGGGCCCATTACATGTTTGATCACGCAACCGCTTTTAATCAACCACTTAATAATTGGAATACTTCAAATTTAAAAGGGGCTGGTGCAATGTTTCTGGATGCAATTAATTTTAATCAACCACTCAACAATTGGAATACTTCTAATGTAGATCAAATGGGATGGATGTTTCAACGTGCGACATCATTCAACCAAACTTTGAAGGATTGGAATCTTTCAAGTTTGGGTTTACAATATGAGTTGGCAAGGATATTTGATTCGTCAGGCGTAGATTGCTATAATTACTCTTCAACAATTACCGGCTGGGCAAATAACCCCGCAACACCTTCTGGTAGACACCTTGAGGCTTATACTATGCATTATGATAGCATTTCGACTCTTGCCAGAGATTTTCTCATAAATACTCTTGGTTGGTCTATCATTGGTGATACGATATCCGCTGGCCAGTGCGGACCTACCTCCATTAATAATTTAATATCCACAACTGATGTGGTAAAGGATTTTATCCCAAATCCCGCAAACAATCAAAGCACCATTACAATTATTTGTGATCAACCAGTGAGCGCATCAATTTACATTTACGATTTCGTAGGTAAGGTAATCTCTCATAAAGAAGTTAAATTTGTTAGCGGCGTCAATTACTATACACTACAAGTTGATAAATTCATATCTGGTGTTTACCTCGCGTCCATATGGCTTAACAAATCACACTATACCAGGAAAATAATAGTGAGCCGATAGTTAAAATAGTACCTATTTTGTTTATTAGTATTGTATACTTTTCGAGGGAAAAATAACTCTTTTTCACTATTGGTTGGTGTCCCACCAACCAAATAAAATAGTAAGTTCGGTTGGTGGGACACCAACCGATAGGGTAAACCTAAGTTTGGGTGAATGCAGGAAACAATAATGACCTGTCACCAATAGGTGAAAGAAGGCTGAAGTTTGTATACACCTACCATAATGAACATGAAATAATCCCAAGGGGATCACAAAAGCTGTCTAAAAACGCACGGCTTTTTGATTATTACCGATTAAATCAAAAAGTCGATGAACTTGCCTGTGGCAAACAGGGAACATCAATCCCCCTCTGGCTGAGGAATGAAGCCGGTGCTGAATCTAAGTGTGAAGTAAGCGAAACGGATCAGGAATTGAAGACCTGTAAAGGACAAAGAAGAAATAATTTTTGTTGTACATTTATACTCTTATTACAGCTTTATGAACTTTCTTAAGCGCATGCTATTGAGGAATACGCTCGCAATCGGAGCATTATTATCAGCACAATATTTGAATGGTGCACCTGCGCTGTCCTTGTTTGATGAATTACATACGCTCATTTACGATACAGATAATTTCGCTGAAAGTTCTGCAGATTCAGTTGTCAAACGTACGTTTGAGAATGAACAGATTGATGAATATAATTTAGTGATTGATGCAAACAAAAACGTTTACAGCCTGACATATAATAATAAAAACGTGGTGCAATTGTTAAATGGACAATGGGTTTCTATACATGATAATCTTAAAGAAAGGGTTCAGGACCTTGCATTAGCTGCTGACGGTTCTTTATACGCTTCTACTGGCAATGTTTTATATAAAAGAGTTGAAGATGTGTGGGTTCAGCTCTTTAGTGGGAACAAGACGATCTATAAAGTAATGGCAGCCGCAGATGGTAATATTTACGGACAATACGGAGGATTTATTGTAAAATGGGGTTTAGAAGGTTGGGTGATTGTAGGAGCTGATAAAATGAGGGCAATTACACCCACATTCGGAAAATATCTGGTAAAGATGCGGGTTGACAGCGAAGGACGGATTTTTGTAACAGGCGACTTTACAAATGTGGCAACAGGCAACTATTTTATCGCCTGCTGGAATGGTTCTGAGTGGATCAATATCGGCGATATGCCCGGTAAAACTTATGACCTTTGTGTCGACCGGCACAATATAGTTTATGTGCGTGGATTCTCAGAGCATAAGGGGTTTTACCGGCAATGGGATGGCCATACATGGAAGGATGTTGTAATGCCAGCAGGCACCAACAATATACCCGACTTTTTGCAAGATCATCCGGGCAATGTTTATATCAGAATTGGCGATTCAGATAAAGAAAGAAAGTACAACAAGTTTTATACATTGCTCAATGGAAAAAGCGAATTTTTGTTTGAATATCCCTGGCATGAAAGCGGCTCAGTAAACATTCCTGTGAATAATGAAATGATGTATATGATAGTGAAGCGATATTTAAAAGAATATAAAATTGTAAAAACAAAATAGCAAATGATACGCACCACATGCCTGACACTCCTAATAAGCTGCTGCGTTTGCTACAACACCATTGCTCTTTTTGCACAAGGCTATGTGAGTCCATTTAAATACGACAATGGTAATTTCCGAATGAAAAATACCTATGAAAAGGGGTTGGATGCAGGCAGAAAATATAGTACGCCGACGAATACTCCTTCAGGCAATTCAAAGAGTGATGATAATAAGAGTAGTAAACCTGCGCGGCGTTATACGCCGGTGGTTCCGGCTAATGTGCAAACGCTTTATGAAATATACAGAGAATTAATTAATGCCGGTGCCGAAACTGAACCCGATGCTGCTGAATATCAACGGAAGGCAAGTAGAATCAGAACAAATTTTCCTTATGAAAGTGAACGGGATAGTACGACGGCAATTTTTGTTTTATCGATTTTGCAGCCACCTGTTACTTATGATGAATATGCAACCTATTGGAAGTATTTTCCGCTGTTCACCAAATATGAATTTCGCAAAGAAAATATTATGCGAAGCATCAGTCATATACCTTTTGATAAAAGAGTGATGGGATGGAAACCCTTTGTGTATTCGCTGACCAAAGACGATTTTGCAAATGTGGTACAACCACTTTATTATGCAGATGAAGACAAATATGCGGCTTACGTAAAAGCAACAGGCGACTCCAGTGAACAATTTATTGCAGGTTCCATATTTGCGCATAATAAATTGACAGACCAGGAAGCAACAAAACTGCTGCAGCATAATTACATAGTGCGTTATAAAGAAGGTATGAAATTGCTGCCCGAAACATGGAAAACTAAAGAAGAGCAATTGATTTATGAGGACCGGGAACGGAATTTTGCAGAAATAGTCAGAATCAGAATCAAGGAAATCAGGGCAGTGCAACTGCAACAGAAAGTATTAAGTGAAGAGCTGGATAAACTGCAAAAGGCAAATGAAAAGTCTCTGAAAAAGAGTGCAGAAAACAGGTCGAAGGAGGAAGAGATTTTTAAAAAAAGTGCGCCTCCTTTCGGTGCATTGGAAATGTTTGAAACCGCGGTCACAAATAAAAAGTTTGGCAACTTATCCATTTTTGATCCTATTGCACTCCAATATGCAAAAGAGTGTTTTCAAAAAGCAGGCTACGAAAAGGGGAAATCGTTAAAAGCAGATATTCTGATGGCCTCCACTATGAGTGAACCTCAGCATATATATCAATATTTAAATACGTGGTCTGCTGATCAATGTCTTCAAAACTGGTATGATCTGCCCATTAAGGGTTATGATCAATTGCCCAAAGAAGGCAGCGCTGAGTATGAAGCACAGTATGTGGAGTTGTTAAGCAGGGCAGGCCAATATGATACTCTTATTCGATATATCGACAAATCGTCCTGGACAGCTATCATAAAATTTGCGTTCCCCTTTATTGAGGCTTTAGCGATTACAAAAAAATATGATTGGGCTCTGAATTTTATCCGGAACTTTGAAAACCGGACCTATTCTCTTTCTGTGCATAACCCTTACCGGGGATGGTCTACATTAATGACCGGCATATTATTTTTCACAAAAAGGAGTACAAAAAGGCATGGGAGCAATTTAATGACTCTAAAGTTAATTACACAGTGTTGACTGAATCTGATAAAAAATGGAATGCACATCCTGGCATTGGCTTATTTAGTCCGCGTATTTTTATTACTAAATATGCATATTATTATTTTTGCTGCGCTAAAGAACTCAGGAAGAAGGAGTATCAGGAATACCGTTCTTTAATTGTACTTCCTAAAAACGCACCGGCATTTATGCGAGATAAATACCGAAACTTGTTTACCCAATTTGAATAATTAGTCGTCCCTCAAAAAGTATATTTTGGTTTTTGAGTAAAAAATAGTCCAATAAACATTTAATATCATTTGATAAATGAGTTTCCAACAAAAGTTTGCCTCTGAATGCCAGAGGTTAATCCGGCGTTTAAAGTTCATGGCTGCTGCAGCCAGCAAGACATTTATTTCATCCATATGGCTCATGAATGAAGCATTACCCTTGCGCTGGCTTCCTGTGCCCATCTTGTTTCATGACACATAAACATTTAATCTTTTAATGGGTACTTTTCCTTCAATGTCATAGTAATAATCTCTCGCACTCAGATAAACATACCTGATGGGTACAAGAAGCTTACGCACTTTTCTAGTCATCATTCCTGCACCAGTGTTCGTGCATATACTAGCGCCAGATGTTTCAGTATTAACGAAATAGTTCATTTAGCTAACTTGGAAATATCGGATTTACTTTAATTCAGAATTATGACATTTTGCTGTTTTAATTTATACAAGATTTAGAAGATCATTCTAATAAAACATCATATTTTTTATTAAACGGATATTCGGACAATTATTTAACCTTTACTAATGGGATGTGCGGGAACTAACACATTCTACCGAGAACTGGAACATACTCTCACGAGAACTAGAACAAAATACTACTTAATCATGTCTAACCCACCACCTTCACAGTTTAACATAATTTTATGACCATGATAAAAATAATGGTGGATAAGACATCTACTTTTATAGGATGGATCGCCACTATTAAGTAAAAAGCCATTTTCGCTGTATCTAGTCTTATACTCTTTTCTTAATTTTTTAGAATTTATTTCCAAGTATTTCAGTGCATCTTCAGGACTAATGATATATTTTTTTAATTGTTCATATGCCTTTTGACTGACATAAAAAGCATCTTCATCCATTAAAGTTCTTAATAATTTACATGACAAGTCATACGAGTCTACTGCATCAGTTGATTCAAGGATTTCAAAAAGTGTTTCAGTTAACATAACAATAAATTCCTTATCAATATATGTTGATTTTAATGATTTCGTACTGTCATGGTAAATTGGAACTGAAATATAATACAATGAAAATGCATTTTGATCTGTTGAATTAATTATAGTAGAATATACCGCTCTAGCCTCTTTCATTTTAGAAATTTTACAAGAGCTGATACAAACCATAATTGTACACGCTTTAAAGATTATCACTATACTTTTCATTAGAACTCAGGTTTAAATAATTGTTAATCGTATGATTTTGCTTTTACTTTGCGACCAGTAGAAGTTAGATAACTTCTATCTTTCGACCTACTGCTAGACCTATTTTCATTATTTATTTTTGCTTTACCATTCTTTACATTTGTACCTGCACTTTTTCCTATTCCAGCATTATTCCCACTGGCGCGAGAATGAGGCGTTGGCTCAGTGCGATGGCTTCTCGTGCTTTTCTAGTTTCGTGAGTTAAGCAATACATTATACAAATACATTTAATCGTTTTATAGGCACTTTACATTCTTTATCATAAAAATAATCACTTGCACTCGAATAAACAAATTCTTCTGCTTTTTCTACATACCCACTTACAACTGGATTATTATGTATGTAATCTAAACGTTGCCATGCAATTTCAATTGTGTCCAAAACGATTGGATGATTATCTTGAATCCAAAACTGAAAATTTGAATTATTATTTTTCTATTGGTTGGTATCCCAACAACCAAATAAAAATATCTCAATACTACGAACACTGTTCGACATTTGCAATGTCGAACGACTATCGGCGGTTTTCAAAACAGCTTAGTCAGGACGCTATACAAGGACTTAAAGCCCCCCTATTTCTTAATCACTTTCTCCACAAACAATGCTTTCTGATTTTTATCAAACACCAGTAAAAAATACATACCAGGACTATATGCTGAAATATCGAAGGTATAGTTTTGGGTGCCCATTTTATGCTTCACAGGCTCATTCAATAACATTTTGCCATATATATCTGTAAACACAACTTGGAAATCTTCGTTGGATTGCTTAGCGATTTGCACATTCATTTTATCACTTGATGGATTAGGATAAAGGGTGATGTAACTGACATTTTCCTTTACATCATTTATTCCTAAAGGCACCTGAACAATAAACAAGGTATCATCGTCAATTGCATCAATTCCATTATCTATCTTAATGATGGTTTGGGGTCCTTGTGGTCCATTATAATAGGGATCAATAACATGTGAGGTGGGTCCGGTAAATGGAATACCTGTGGCTGTAAATTGTTTTACGGTATCGTTATAAATAGCCAATACATTTACAGTATAACTCAAGGTGTCATTTGATGGATGAATGATCTGATATTGATAATTTGCTGGGTTAATGGTGATGATAGAATCGTATTGGGGCAATGAAAGCCCTGTGACAGTAATCAAACAACCCGTAGGCAAAGTAGGATCGAGTTGTGAAAAACTTGCTATAATATCTTTAGTTACATTGTCGGGATTGCCATAGCTGACATACCTGTTTTTGATGGTGCTGTAATCGGTTTCTGTCATCTGCGCTTTTCGTAATAGTCTCATTTGAACTTGATCATTATCAAATGAAAAAGACATTAAGCTATCTATATAACCGGTAGTGCTTATCTGCAATTCTGGGATGGTATCTCTAAGAAACTCACGGACACCGCTGGGATCCTCTGCTTTTCCTCATAGCGCATCAGGGAATTG
The DNA here is from genome assembly GCA_016711825.1 of Bacteroidota bacterium. Lineage (GTDB taxonomy): Bacteria > Bacteroidota > Bacteroidia > Chitinophagales > Chitinophagaceae > OLB11. The sequence goes on from JADJSG010000006.1 coordinate 470,780, forward strand.
ATGGATGAGTGATATCCTGTAGCATCCATATAAGCTGTGTTTTGTGTTGCTGCATCCGTGATCAGGAAATTGGCGTTTGGCCCAATACGCATGGTCGCAATAGAATCAAGCGCTCTGCTCTTTTTGAAGGGAGTGCTTGTAACAGACATCAAATCACTGTTGGACACTTCATTAAATGCTACAAAAAAAAGCGGTATTGGGTAATGATTAGGAGACCAAGCCGAATCAACATGATTGAGTACCTTATCTGTTTTGAGCAAAAAATACTCATTCTGATCAGTAGGAAAGTTTGAATCATACACATACATAGTGTCATAGTTCTGTACATTATTGTGAAAAAACGGAAGTTTTTGCGGGGTCTTAATTTTATATGGAAAAACAGCATGATAGGACATTTGGAGATTATTGTTTTGATCATAATTGCGAAACCAACCAATTAATAATTGTCTGTAATTCAGACTGTCCTTATCCATCCAGGTCCTTTTAGCCCTGTAACTCCCTTCCCATGGTTTGATATTGTCTTTCTGGTCAACAAAATATTGGGCAAAAGAAGGATGTCTTGCCTTCTTAAATAATCGTACAATAGTGGAAATCGCATCCTTGCTTTGATTATTATAAGTAGAAAAATCTTTGCTTGCACCAATATCATAGGTATTATCTAGATAGTTGTCATCTGCCAGATGAATCGAGGATGCCCCTGCAAATCCATAGCATATGCCGCCGAAAGTCTTGGCCCGTTCGATGTATTTCAAAAACAAATTTCGTTTGTGCAGGTATCGGTATGCCGGCATCAGTACGGGTGTTTGCGCCATCGTTAAATAATAAGATGAACCTTCAATCTCCTCCATCCAGCTTTTCCAGTCAACTGATACAGAATCAGGAAGCCCATTGTTGTATCCTTTAGCAGTCATGAAGGTATTGATTTCCGGATCCGCAAGTATATGAGGTTCTACCAGTGGATACCCATTATTTGCAAACGGATCAGTAGTACCATAGTTTGCACCACCATAATAATTAGTAGTCCACACATTTCCGGAGCCGGGATTCCCCCTACTGTTTTTCATTGGCCATACATGCTTATTGAAATCAAAATTATAGATTTTGTACTCAGGTGTATTGGGCCGGTAAATAAACCCAACATAATTATTACCATTTACGGTGTCAACAAACGAACCTACTATTTCATCTTTATCATTGATGCCTCTTGCTACAGATTGATAATAACTACTATGAAAAATACTTGCCAGCGAAGTCATGTTTAATTGTCCACTGTTTAAATTACCTGGTGTATAGGTTGGACTTGCTACAAATGCGTTCAGAATACCATTCACATTCTTATATTCTCCCACAATTTTATTACTGTTATTTTTGCCCCAGGGATGACACCAGTTGCTTCCGCTCAGTTTATAAAATTCAGCCCCCACTTCATCATATAACACAGGTATATTGTTTAATCCATCAATATAGAATCCTGTAGCGATTCTGTTTGTATCCATTGCACCCGCCATGGTATTGTAATACGTATAATTTGGATTTACGCCAATATGGTAACGCCAGGCATTCCAGGCAGGTAATCCGGCAGGAGGCGTTCCGTCATGAAGGGTAAACATCCACCTGTTAACACCTCCCTGATACCAACCGGTGATGTCCCCTTTATTATTCATATGAAAAGCTTTGACATAACTTTGGTTTAGGTTGTTAACGATAGGCCAGCTGTTTACTATCGAAACTTCATCTACCTTCACCTTGTACAATTTCGATTCCCCTGATGCATCAGTATAGTTTACCAGCACCATATTGCTGTCATTAATGCTAACTGCTTTTATGCCATAAGTACCCGCACCTGTCACTAACCATGTAATTTCAATGATTTTGCCCTGAGGTGTAATTACAAAACCTGTAGTATCGGGCAGAGCGGTAGCATAGTAACCACATACGAATCCTGCATTATTTATACCCATCGGAAAGGTATTCACTGCAGTACCTACTAAGGGGCTCAGGTCAATTTGTTCTAATGAGTGTTGTGCATTTAATGAAACTGAGGCAAACAATATTGCTAGATATAATGAAAATAGTTTTTTCATATTTGATCGGTTTTGGTACTGCAAAATAATTAATAATATTCATTGAAACTGGTTCATTAACAAATTTTATTTGCAATTATGTATTATACATTCATTCTCAAGTGTAAAATGAAAGAAGTATTTGCTAGTATTCATTCTAGGGCACTAAAGACTAAAAGACATTTTATTTGGTTGGTGGAACGCCACCCAATAGGGTAAATTCAGAACAGTGTGATACTCACAAAGCCACAAGTTTCCAAGTATATAAATAACTCACATAAAGTCACACCCTTATTCGGCTATTTAATACAAGCTATCTTTCGAACTACGATAAACTTTGTCTTTGGGTGTGAGTGACTCGGCTTTCCATACCTGGCCATCAAAACGATACAAAGTAGAGTCAGAATAGGATACGGTAATGATATCGCCCGTGTCTACTTCAGAGCCACGGCTTACCATCGCTGAACGAATTTCTGTATCTGCCTTCGCTCCGCAAGCATCAAAAAATTCTAATCCACTACCCCAGGCCCCATCTGCTGATGAGGTATGACGACATACAAAATAGCAAGCCGTATTGTTTGCAAAAAATGTAAGATGCCATTGCGTATATCCACATGCAGGGTATCCAAAATTGACCGTAAAGAATCGCTCACAACCATTGCCACTGGTATCCATGCCTTCAAAATAATAACTTAATTCCTCTTCATCATGGGTATTAAACGTATCGGTATGTGCCGACACCTGCTTACCCTTGATATAATACAATACATCTACCGCTACTTTGCGACTCGAATCTTCAAGATAAATATTGCCTGGGGTTAAAAGTCCAATCACTGCCATACGACTACTGTCATGTGTAAAACGAACGGTATCAGTCTTGACATAACTTCGCAAGAGCGGTGAAAAGGCAACAGGCGATGTTTCGACTGAAGTTGGTTTGGATTCTTCATTGCAGGCAAACAAATGACATAGTAACATTACAAGCAATAAAGGAGAAAATAATTTCATCATCATCATATTTAAGTGGACAAAATACAATTGTTTTTTAGATTATAGCGAATGCCTGTTTATTTTTTATAAATCACCTTGCTGTTATTTTCTAACGATGAATTTTAAATTCATAAAAGAGCCTAATTAAACGCTTCTATAAAATGCACATTGAAGTACCTCATGTGTATGGTTGGTATTCGCAACGAATTTTTATATATTCGACCAATGATATTTTTTATCAAAAATAAAACCCTTCATTATTTTATTGTTTATTCTCTTTTTGTGGGAATGATGATTTTAAATGCTTGTAACAATCATTCATCCATAGATTACCTTTCCCAAAATGAACCTGTCACTTTGCCCATTCATGGCATGGTGATACCAACAGATAGCATCAAGCCTCCCACAGTTATACCAGTAGATGAAAAGAAACTAAAAAAAGTAACCCCTGGCAAACCCACTATCGTTGCGCTCAACAACAATATGCACATTGCAGGTAAACCAACAAAAACAAAAGTGGGCAATCCCAAAACCAATCGTATAGGCGTGGCTCCCTTTTAAAACCCCAGCAAACATCTGCAGCTTATAAAAAGTGAAATGCAAAATGCCCAAACCCGTAAAAGCATCTTTGCCAGTGATTAAAGACAATGCCAATATCAATATTCAATACCTCGATGTAGAACAAGGGCTTAACTCATCCTATATTTCTTGTTTGTATGAAAATACCAACCCTTTACAACAAGGCATTTGGTTTGGCAGTGACGGTGGTGGGGTTGGCCGTTTTGATGGCGAACATTTCACCCATTTTGATATTGAATCAGGACTAAGCAGTCAATCCGTAACTTGTATTTTACAAGATAAACATAATGCGCTTTGGTTTGGCACTTTTGGCGGAGGTATTGTACATTTTGATGGAGATTCCTTTTCCATTTTTACCCAGGAATCTGATTTGGGCGATAATACCATTTTATGTATGCTTACTGACCATGCTGGCAATATTTGGTTTGGAAGAGATGGTGGCGGGGTTAGCAAATACAATGCATCAAATGGCAAAACAGGCAATGAGACCTTTACGGTATATACTCAGAATCATGGATTAGCAAGTAATGTTGTCAATTGTATGTTTCAAGACAAAGACAAACAGTTATGGTTTGGGGGTGATGATGGCATTTGCAAATTTGATGGAGAATCTTTTATGGTTTATAACAAATCACAAGGATTTAAAGGTGAGTCCGTTTCAAGCATCGTGCAAGATGCGCAAGGCGTGATGTGGTTTGGCACTGATGTTGGACTGATAAAATATGATGGCCACTATTTTGAAACGTATACCGAAAAAGAAGGACTTAGTAATGAAACCATCAGTGCCTTAATACTCGATCGTGAAGCAAATTTGTGGATAGGGACCAGTGGGGTGGCATCAACAAATTTGATGGCATTTCATTTACCCATTATACCGAAAAAGAAGGCTTGAGTAATAATAAAGTGAATGATATTGTGCAACTACAAAATGGCAATTTATGGATTGCTACTTTTGGCGGGGGGTATCAATAAATTTGATATCAGTAAGGGAGGCTTTACCCATTTTCAAGAAAGTAGCGGACTCAGTCATTCAATGGTGAGTAGTATATTACAAGACAAAAAGGGAGACTTTTGGTTTGGCACTTTTGGTAAAGGCATTAATAAATTTGATACTGCTACACAGACCTTTACACAGTATACCGAAAAGCAGGGGTTGTGTAGCAATATCGTAAAACAAATGATACAAGACCAAAAGGTGATTATTGGTTTGGTACCGATGGGGGCGGTGTAACGCGATACGAAGTAAATAAAAATCTATTTACACATTTCAAAGCTGAGGATGGACTAGGCGACAATACCATTTGGCATATCTATGAAGATCGAAAAGGAAATATTTGGTTTGGCACCTTTGCAGGGGTAGCAAAATACGATGGAAATTGTTTTACCCAATACAACGAAGGTTCGGGTCTAAGTAGTAATACTGTGATGTGTACCAAAGAAGATCGACATGGAAACTTATGGTTTGGTACTTATAAAGGTGGGCTTACAAAATTTGAACCCACCATCAATCGTTTTACTCATTACTCAACAAAAACAGGGTTTTGCAATAACACCATCTTAAACATTTTGGAAGATGTAAAAAGGAAATTTATGGATGGGAACAGATGGAAGCGGTGTTTGCAAATATGAAGTCACAGGGGTAAATGGCGGGGAAGAAAAAATGACTGTATACAACACAAACATCGGACTCAGTAGCGATATTGTTTGGAGTATATTGGAAGATACGACACATGGTAACGATGCAGAAAATTTTTGGCTTGGTACAGAAAAAGGTCTTACCTATTTTAGCTTACCTCTTAGACAAACAAACGATACCAACCAAACACAACATCTTCAGAAACCCACCTGTATGGTGTTTACCAAAAAAGAAGGATTATTGGCAAATGATTTTATTTTGAATGCAGCATGCATCGATCAACAAGGATATGCATGGTGGGGCACTGGCAAAGGACTCACTCACTTCGACATTCAACATTACAAAATGCCCGAGCAAATACCTGTGATACAATTAAATGATATTCAAATCAACGAAACCTATATTGATTACCGACATCTTAGCGATACCTCAGCCATACGATTGAGGTTACCCTCAATAGATCAAATACAATTTAACAATGTAACGCCATTTAATAACTATCCTGAAAATCTGCATCTTCCTTATGATTTAAATCACTTAAGCTTTTACTTTAGTGCCCTTGATTTGAGTGGACAAGCACATATGCAATACCAGTTTAGGATACAAGGTTTAGATGATAAGTGGAGCGAACGAAGTACACAAAACAAAGCTGATTATCGAAATATACCTTATGGTAAATATGTTTTTCAAGTAAAAGCAATGAGCAGTGCGGGTAAGTGGAGCCAAACGGTATCATATCCTTTTAAAATACATCCCCCATGGTGGAAAAGTACATTGGCAAAAATTGCTTATTCAATCATGGCAGTATTATTGATGTTTGGCATTGTGCAATGGAATAGCCGACGACTTAGAAACCGAGCTAAAGAACTGGAAGAAGAAGTAGATAAAGCTACCCTAGTAATAAAAGCAGAGAAGAAAAAAAGTGATGACCTATTGCTGAATATCTTGCCTGAGGAAGTGGCTGAAGAGCTTAAAAAGACTGGTGAAGCGGAAGCCAAACAATTTAACGAAGTGACGGTGCTGTTTACCGATTTTGTTGGCTTTACCAGCATCAGTGAACAAATGAGTGCCACCGATTTAGTAGCCGAAATACATAAGAATTTCACCGCCTTTGATGCCATCATTGAAACGTATGGTCTTGAGAAAATTAAAACCATCGGAGATGCTTATATGGCGGTTTGTGGCTTACCGCATGCCACGGCCGATCATGCAGCACGTACAGTGAAAGCGGCTATAGCTATACGCGATTATATTGCATCGAGTGATGCTAAATTTCAAATTCGTATTGGGGTTAACTCGGGGTCCGTAGTAGCTGGTATTGTTGGCGTAAAAAAATATGCTTATGACATTTGGGGTGACACAGTAAATACCGCCAGCAGAATTGAGAGTGCTGGTATGCCTGGTAAAGTAAATATCAGTGGTAGCACCTATGAAAAAGTGAAAGATTTATTTGCCTGTGAATACCGTGGCAAAATAAGTGTAAAAGGCAAAGGCGAAGTAGATATGTATTTTGTGGGTTGAAAGAATGCATTGTAAAAACTACAATCGATTGACTTCGAAATAACCCATAAAAGCTTCTTTAAAATCTGCAGGGTTAATGACGACACCTAAACGCTTTCCCCATGACACTGCATGAAACATCATGTCGCTGGTGGTTGATATAAAACTGATTTTGTTGATAACATCGTACAATTATGGCCTGTTATTTTATCGGGTACTTTTTTTAATAATTTCATGTCATCGCCTTCTGTGTAAATATCGAGTATGATGGTTTCATTGGCTCGGCAAGCCCGGTCTAAATCTTTTTCAGGGTCCTTATCCAACGCTTTTTTGTACACAATTTTTTTGTACAATTTGGTTTCATTAAACCAATACTCCAAATCGGCATTCACACCTCCATAGGCATCAAAATCTAACAATTTTGATACGATACTATATCCTACATTATCAATATCATTTAAATCATCATCGTTGAGTTCAATATCAAAAAATGTATTTTTTGCATCTCGTAATGCACCCAACAACAGATAGTCTATCACAATATAAGCTCTGTTTTTTGTAGCTTCAAGCGTTTGAATGTCTTCAAATTTAGCGTTTTTAAAATCATTCGAAGGTTGTATATTGAGTGATCCTATTTTACCCGCGCCAGTAGCTAATAATTGAAACCCATATTGCACAAACTGTATCGGGAAATCTTTGATGATGACATATAAAAAAGTGGCTGTGGTACATAAGCCATAACGACCCTGGTTAATCATAAATGGATTTTCTACTAACTTCTTCATTCGGTCAATAAATAGTTTTGTATCGATCTTAAAAATATTATCGACCTTTTTTAAGTTCCAATTCATTGATTAAATCCAATGCATCTTGTCTATCCGTTGAAATAAAACCACTAAAATTGAGTTGCTCACTTTTTAATATATTTCCTAACTCTATTGCAATGCCTGATAGTTGACTCATTTGATAATATTTTTAAAGGTTAATAAATGTTGTTCGCCTGCCACTTTTTTATCTCTGCCAGTTGTTGATTGATGTTTTTACGTTTTAACTGAGTTATCATATTTTCCATGACAGGCTTGTTTTGTGGAGTATATAAAAACCGTACAAGCTGTTGTTGCATCACTCCATTCATGTCGATGATTGCCACTGTCAAAAAGTTAAGCCCTTCAATTAATTGATTTGTTTTAATGTTAAACCGGAAGGTGGTAAGCGGCACTTTTCGTTGAAGCACAGTACTGATTTCAGTTGCTTTCAAAGAGGAAGGTGCAATTCCCACACCATTCACAAAAATAAATACACGTTGTATTTCATCTTCATTCAATCCCAGATATGAAGCATGTACATTTTTTAATTGTATCTCTACAGGCACCTCATGTTGATATTTAATAAATTGCAGGGGTGTTATTATTTTAATCTCTTTTGGACTGCTTGTCAGTTCCTGGGCTATTTTATAAATACTTGATTGTCTTTTTTGGGTGTCCATTTTTTGCAATTCTTTAATGGCAACTTCCGTTACTTTGGCAAGATATCCTGCCAGATTTATAACCACCTGATTCATGGCATCATGATAAAAATTAGATGCACTAATTGCGTCCCTGAGTGCAATGATAAAAGGATCAAGATTTAGTTCAATTTTTCCCAAAGGTATATTCACACGAATCGTTTGTGCAGGTGTAGTTACCGCTGGAATATGAACGGCTGGCGACATCACAGCTGGTGTATTGATAGCAGGGCTTATGATTGCAGGCACCACCACCACACCATTCACTATAACAGCAGGTGTAATTACTTTTGCAGGTATATGTATTGCCGGTGTAATTACTTTTGCAGGTATATGCACCGCTGGTGTAATAATCACTTCAGGAATTGTATAGGAGAAACGGATAGATACTTGTATCGATGGCTTGGTACTTCTAAAATGGCGTCTTATTTTTTCTTCTATTTTATCTAATACCAAATCTAAAAATTGTTCGCCCAAATGATGATTCGGATTTAACCTTTTTGCTTCTGGCATCAGGCCCTCTAACTCCTGACCTATGGCATTGATGCTATTGAATATGGGTATCAGTACTGGATTGTCTAACAAGGCAGCCACAGCAGTCCGTAATTGATTTTCGGCCAATGTTTTGGCATTTCTGGGAAGTAGTTTGTAAGCTTGTTGGTCTTTCAAAAGCAACTCGGCTGTAGCCACAAATCGTTTAACCATTTCACCCTTCACCACATTTTTAATTTCTGTACTATTTAATTTTGCAATAAACCGATCATAGGAAGTTTGCAGACGTTGATATTGTGAAAGCATAGCTGTATTCAATGCATTTAACTGAACATCAATCGATTTTAATGCTGCGGCAATTGCAATGAGGGCATCAGCCAAATTTTTTTCCCAATGAATGATTAAGTCTGTTAAAAAAAGAAATAGTGCTTCTAATTCTTCCAAAATAAATTTGCCTAGTGTAAGCAATATTTTTTCAGCAAAAAGTCCAAAACGGTATTTGGCGATTTCAGCCAATTCTTTGGTTAATGATTCTATGTCTTTAAAATTAGGAATAAAAAATTGATTGCTTAATTCCTCCAGCAGTTCTTTTTCTTCTCCTGGCCTCATCACTTCAAAGATCTGGTAAAGCGACAATCTCAATCGTTTACGCTTGTCGTCAGGTAAAGGACCAAGCACCTCAGCACCCACTCTTAATGTATCGACCACAAGTTGCTTTGCTTCATCATTTTGTAATAAGGGTCTCAATGGGGCAATATCACGATGATTGGATTCAATTTTTATAGCTACCCCTTCGAACAGGGTCTTGACTTCATTTTGTGCTGCAGTCAATAAAGTATCGCTCATCAATACCACGGTTCTTCCTAAAAACATCATCATGACACCTGCAAGAGCCTCTGTAAAATCGTCGTTGGTGTAAGGCTTTGTTTCCCATTCGAGGGCTGCCTTGAGTGCCACATCTTTTGTATAAATAACACAAGTGAGAAACACTTCATCCAAATACGATTTAAGCGTAGGGTCTGTTATGTATTTATTGATTTCAACCAATACGACATGCTTAAATTTATCGGTCATGAATTTATCAATGCTTCGAACCATGACGCTCAAGGTATCTTTTGGCATGGTGATGCCATGTTCGTCTTGAATAAACGCACCCACACTATTCAAAAACAACTTCAATACTTCCCGTTCAGAATGATTAAAGTCATCTTTAAAAATATCCATAAAAGCTTTCATGGCAGGAATTTGCTTCAGCAGCTGATCGATTAAAACATCGTCTACTAAATATTCAAGCAAATCGGTATAATCGATATCGGTATCAAGGGCTCTGCCTAATGTTGTATTCAACGCCTCTTTAATCAATGGTGGAGGCTGAGGATCAAGTAATCCTTTGAAGGGTTCATTATTCACCTGTGTAGTACCAACGCCTGCTACCACAGTGTATGCGCTTGCTTTATTGACTTTAGCCCTGATGGCTTCAATACTTAATTCAGCACTGCAATACAAAATAGTCATTTGCTCAATCAATTTTTCATCAAAAGTGACTGTTATAAAAAGCTTTTGGAGCAAGCTGATTGTCTTTAAAATAAAATCTTTCCAATACGTTGCATTTTCCAAAGTAGGTTGAAATGGTTCATTCGGAAATTTCGATAATAAATCTGCGAGTTCATGTCGTTCCTTCTTCAATTTGGTCCAAACATCATCCGTCATATCGCTTAACAAATCTACCACACGTTGCTTCAAGGCGTTTAATGCATACGCTGCTATTTTTTCAAATGAAAAGCGTTGCACTTCTTCAACTATTATTTTAATACATTCATTACATAGGGCTTGTGCATCATCGCTTGATTTGCCAATATTATTGATGATGATTTTTTCACCTATGTCATACGACATTCTCAACGACATTTTGGCTAAAGGCGCAAAGGCATTTAGATAAGGCATGATGACTTTTGCCTGCGGGGGTAACTGTGAATCGATTTGAAGAATCACCTCATCTATTGTTCGGTCAACTGCACGTCCATAAAATCGTCTAAAATCTTTAAACCCAATACCTGCTTTAAACGACATACCAACACCTTTTGCCAGACCCACACCTGCCTTTGTCATAAATTTAAATCCCGCCTTTTCACCCGGCTTTGGCAATAAGGTACCACTCAAGGAGATTGTGCAATGAGCCTTTGCCGAAACAGAAACATCAATATAAAAAGCCCCACCTATTTCCACTTCTTCTAACAACATAATCAATAGTTCAATGGGCAGCCCATGATTATTTTTATCTTGTAAAGCCAGTTGTATAAAGTCGCCGATATTGATTCCCAAATTAGCTTTGACCCCTGCAGCCGCTTCTGCCACCGCTTCGGCTTTGACGATAAAGCCAAATTCTTTGAACAGATTTAACGCGAGTTGACCTTGAATACCTGCACGTGCAGAAGCAAAGGCAGTACCTTCAATACTGGCCGCTACAAATTTGCTAATACCCGCACTCGCATTGGTAAAAGCGGTGATGCCAATATCGGTTTTAAATCCACGTTTCAATTCAGCACTTGCAAGAAAATCAATACCCGCATTGGCTTCGGCATTGGCAAAATCGTTGGAAGCCCCAGCCCCAACACCCACTAAAGGGCCAGATTTATCTACTCCAGGCATAAAAATAATTTAAGTATCAAATATAATTTTGTCCTCAAAATAGTTTTCAACTTTTTAGTTTCTGGTAGCTATTGGTAAGGATTTGGCCTTTTAAGGGGTAAATGTGGTTAGATGTAATCGATTTCAAAATACAAACCAAGCGGTAACTGTTAAAACTGTTTCATGATGTCTTCTTCGATTTCTGTTATCAGCAAACTGGTCAGTAACAAATATGGGTATGTGATGTCTGCTGATGCCAAGCAAAAGAACTTCGGATATTAGTAATGAGTTGTGGGATAACTCTATCTTTTTTACTTAGCGAATTTATTCATGCTGAATAATTTAAAGTAAGACAAAAATATTGAGAGGCTATAAAGGAATTTATGAATGGAAGGTAAAATAAAAATAGATTCACCTTATAAACTACATTTTCCATTCTCTCATAATCTTCAATATATTTTCATTTCATTTTTTATACTAAGGAATCGTATTTTAAAGAAAGAGTTTTTACTCATTGTCAAAACAATCACCTCCTAAACCCTTCAAGATTTATTAAACATCCTAACTTTCCAACAAACAAAAAAAAGTAAAATCACAACTCCCCTCTTCTTGAAAACAAATTTTTTACAGCTAACAAAATACTTCCCAGAATCATTCCACATCATTTTAAAATGCCTGTTTCAAACCCCACAAACAAGCTCTTTAAACAAAATAAAAAACCTGCTACCTGTCATTTTCAAGCCTTGCTATAAAAGCAAAAGACTATGATTTTTAGCGAATATGCGTATATTTACGACTATTTCAATGAAGCGAAAAGCGGAAAATAATATATTCAAAAGGCTATCAACCCTGCTTTGCTTGCTGGTTTTTATTTGCATTGCGCAAACACTCAAATCACAACGTATTGAAGATTTACATTTCGACATTGTAGACGAAAAAGATGGATTATATAATCATTGGATTAACGAAATCGCTTTCGACTCTATCGGTTATCTGTGGATTGGCTCACGCGATGGATTGTATCGTTACGACGGTTATAGTTGCAAATTGTTTAAACATGATGATACAGATTCAAGCACGATCCTTGACGACAATGGTCAAAACTTTTATCTTGACAAAACAGGAAATCTTTGGATTACCTATTCTATTGGTGGCGTTAGTAAGTTCGACCATACACATCAACGTTTTATTCATTATACAAAAGCAAAAGATGACCCCGCCAACATATTACAGCAAAATATTAAAATGCTGCTGGTTGAAGACAATAAAGGTTTTTGGTTTAGTGCAACAGGTAAGGGCTTGTGCTTTTTCGATTTTAATACCAGTCGCATTACCCAACAAAATCTTCCCGATTTAGATACCACCCATTCAAAAAGAATTGCAGCTGGATTTAATACCGCCATGTATATCTATGATGCCGGTGACGGACAGTGGTGGATTTGTTCCATCAACGGCTTATATCATTTTAACAAAGCCACTGGTAAGCTGGTCTACAAAAAATGTCCCCTTGGCCAAAACAATGAACGTGTAGACTGCTTTGGCTCATTGGTGCCCGAAGCAAAAAAAGGATTGTGGCTGGCTTCAATCGGTGGTGGTATTGTGTACTTTGATTTTCAAACCGAAAAATTTACCGTGCATAAATATAAAGTGAAAGCGGGTGGCATGATTCTCAATAACAATATTAGCTTTCTAGCACCTAAAAACGAAAAAGAATTGTGGGTAGGTAGCGGCGACTGCGGACTGGGTATTTTCAATAAAGAGGATGGAAGTTTTCAATTTAGAGAAAACGCAAACACCGAAGATTATTATGCATCAAAAATTTTATTTACCCCAAGTCAGGTGATGTTTGTGCTTGAAAATTTTCAAATCCTAAAATACAATCCCTTTACCAGATTATTTAATTTTAAAAAACTAGCCACCACAAATAATCAAAGTAAAGGCTCATTTTTAATTCAAAAAATAATCGAAGACCCTCAATACCATCACACCTATTTTGCAACTGATATCGGCGATGGCTTGGTGATTTTAGATCAGCAAACAGGACAACTAACATCTTTACCCGTTTCGTCAAACCCCAAAAGTGGTGATGAATATATGAGGCTTTATGATATGTGTCAAGATGCGAAGGGGCAACTATGGGTACTAACACGCGACTATCTTTATTTACTGGATAAACAACAAAAAAAACTAAATAAAATAGACCCCTTATTTAATGGTGAACAAGCATCACAATACATAACCCTTCGCTCATTTGCCAGCCATGCGAATGGGCCTGTTTGGGTTATCACATCGAAAGGAGAAATGCATTTATTAGATGTAAACACAAAAAAATTATTGCCCAAAATAAATGATACCCTTCGATTTAAAAACGTGCCATCTGCCATTAGTGTGAGTACCTTTGATACCTATCATCATATGTGGGTCGGTGGAAAAGGGAAGCTAGGCTATTTTGATAGCAGTTACCTCCAATACACCCCCATCACCGATTCGCTCACAAACGCGCTTCTTAAGTTTCGATTTTCATCTATGACGGCTGATCATTTGGGAAATGTATGGATAGCCTTTCCTGATAAAGGCATCCTAAAATTGCATGTAAAACCAAACGCTCAACCCATCGCACAATTCATTGGCACAAAACAAGGTTTACCAACCAACCGAATATTAATACTCAATGTTGATCATCATGGCAATCTTTGGATCAATTCAGTAAACGGTCTCATTTATATGAATACCCAAAAAAATACGTTTCGGGTGTTTAATCAATTCTCTGGCATCGACAAGTCAACCATGAACCTCGGTCTTTTCAATAGTGGAGCCAATGCATTTTACATCACTTCATTAGATAAATATTGTAAGGTTGATTTTTCGGTTCTTGAAAAAAGAATGCCCGTACCCAAAATATATATCGATAAGTTTAGGGTGTTTGATGTAGAAAAAACAATGCAACGCAATAGCAAAGGAGAGATTACCTTAAACCCTACAGAAGATTTTTTTTCCTTCGAATTTGGTTGTGTCGATTATATGAATCAATCGAGCAACCAATTTGCTTATATGCTCGAAGGTTGGGACCGCGACTGGATTTATTGCGGTAGCAGACGATATGCGAGCTACACCAATTTAAAGGGAGGCCATTATGTATTTAAAGTGAAAGCCGCTAATATCGACGGTATCTGGAGCGAACCTACCAGTGTAGCCATCTATTTAGATACCCCCTTCTACAAAAAAAACTGGTTTGCCGTTCTCATTATTTTATTTTTCGCCAGTATCATCTATGCCCTTTACCATTACCGAATTAATCAAATAGAAAAAACACAACAAATCAAAACTGAGTTCAACAAAAAAATTGCCGAAACCAGAATGGAAGCCCTTCGTGCACAAATGAATCCACATTTTATTTTTAATTGTCTCAACTCAATCAATCGGTACATTGTCAAAAATGATATTAAAACCTCCTCGCTTTATTTAACCCGTTTTGCCAAGTTGATGCGTTTGGTACTCGATAACTCCAAACATAAAAAGATAACATTGACCAACGAAATAGAGGCTTTAAAATTGTATATTGAAATGGAGATGTTTCGCTTTGAACAGAAATTTACGTTTGATCTTCATATCGACCCAAATGTAGAAATGGATACTATTGAAGTGCCTCCACTCATTATACAACCTTATGTAGAAAATGCCATTTGGCATGGTTTGTTGCACAAAGAAAATCAAGGCAATTTGCGTATTACTTTACATCAAACCGACGAATGCTTACTCATCAGCATTCAAGACAATGGCATCGGTAGAGTGAAAGCACAAGAATATAAAAACGCCAATACACCTACTCGAAAATCGGAGGGGATGAAACTCACCGAAGAGCGATTAAACTTTCAGGATGAAAACAAATTTGAAAATGTATCCGAGATTATCGATTTGTATGATGATGCAGGACAACCTGCCGGCACCCTTGTAAACATTAAAATCTATTTATAACCATGATCAAAGCAATTATTATTGACGACGAGAAAAACGCCCTCGAAATGATGGAATGGCTCCTGCAAACCTATTGTCCAGATGTAGAAATCAAGGCTATGTGTCAATCAGGTGAAGATGGTCTTAAAGCCATTGAATTGCACCAGCCAGATATTCTATTTTTAGATATAGAAATGCCTAAGATGAATGGATTTGATGTGTTGGAAAAATTTCAAACGAAAACGTTCGAAGTGGTGTTTACCACAGCTTACGACAAATTTGCGGTGCGTGCCTTTCGTCATGCTGCCCTCAATTATTTGCTAAAGCCAATCGACCCGGAAGATCTAATCAGTACAATCAACAGACTGAAAGAAAAAAAAGCATCTCCCAATAAAGATCAAATGGAATTACTTTTTCAAAACTTATTGAATAAGGGTCAGCAGGTTGATCGTATTGCATTAAGTACCAACGACGGACTCATATTTGTGCAGACACACGAAATTATGTATTGCAAGGCCGAAAGCAATTATACACAGGTAGTTTTGAACAATAATAAAAAGATACTGGTGGCTAAAACCTTAAAAGATATTGATGATACTTTAGCAGGCAAAGATTTTTTCAGGGTGCACAATTCCTATCTGGTGAATATAAATCACATCAGCAAATTTGTACGCGGCGATGGTGGTTATATATTGATGCCCGACAATACCGAAATAAGTATCTCACGAAGTAAACGCGACGACTTCTTTAAGCTGTTTGCCAAGTTCTAATACTCAGTCATGCTATATTTGTTATAATATAATTTTGGGCGGCACACACGCTTTTCGCTTCAAGTCCTCAAACGTCCAAGCCAAACACAAAGCCACGCAATGTCCGTTTTCCGGGCTTTCCGCTACAATCCTTGCCGCAATACAATCGTGTAGAATTGAACGAATCTTCATTTCTTTCTTGTATAAAATATAAAACCCATTCATCCTACTAAGTAATCCTGTCAATCACTCATAGAATAGGTTAACTACTAAGTTGCCCTTAAAGGCCCTTTTGCATGCTTGTATGTTTGCGCTCACATGATGAATAAAAATAAATACACAAGAAAAAAGCGCATGCAAAAAATAAATTTTGATATGCTTTTCTTTGTCGTTGTTTGTATTGTATTGGTCATCCTGGTATTTCTTCTGAAATAAAAAAAATGAAATGTGTGTTTAGCATTTCCTATATCAACACCATATATATTTACTAAATAAGGCATGTATATTAACGCTGATAGGCATCAGTTTCTTTATAACTGATTAACTGCTATTGCATCACCTTACTTCAAGGCAATTTGTACCAAATACAGCTATAGTATAGTTTGAAAAATATTGGAATAGTGCCTAAAACCACTCAGATTTTTACTGAAATTAAAAACCCATTTTTAAGGGTTCATAGATATTAAACAAAATTTCTACAGCCTCGATTTTTTGCGTCATTCATTTTTCCTATAAAAATGAAAAACATATTTTCAAAGCTGAATGCTTCTCACAAAACCTAAATACACTTATTGTAATGCTGGCATGTGTATATCATCAAACGCTAATGAACACTATGACAATAATCGCACTAAGAAAACTTGTCATTCACTCGAAAAAAACGCCATTGACTAAGTTGTAAACCAAGCCTTTTTACTCGGTCATTATGTTTGCATCAGAAACAACAATCAATCAAATAAAAATAAAATTCAACATGAACACTTTAGAAATTCCTACACTTCAACAAACAAACACTTTTGCTAAAAACAATAAATCAAATCTTTATCATGAAGTAAGTAAAGAAACACTTGCCTCTTTATTCAGCTTTTGCAACCAACACCAGGCAAGCGACTCACAACGTCTTATAGCTACCTTATTGATGAATGCCACCAACAAACGTTTTCATACAGGTGATGTGCATGAGCATATTTATTTAAAAAATGATGAGGTTCCTCAAATTCAATTGTTTAATATCTTAATTGAAAAATTTCCTTTTGTAAAATATAGCCAATTCATCACCAACAATGCCATCATAGAAACCATGGGCGATGCTACTGAAGTTACAATCATCGATATTGGTGTAGGTCAAGGCACCCAAATGTTACATGTAATAGAAAGCGCCAAAACACTTCCTCATTTAAAAAAATTACATATTATCGGTATCGAACCTTTTGCCGATGCATTACAAATTGCTGAAGTTCAAATCAACGCTTGCAAAGAAAATGTAAGTTTCGAAATACAATTTACAGGTTTGAATGCTTTTGCAGAAGAGGTAGACTTTAGTGTATTTGAAAATACCAAACACCTCATTGTCAATGCATCCCTTGCCTTGCATCATATACAATCAGCAAGCAATCGCAACGAGGTTATAAATTCAATCAGGCAATTGAATCCTAAAGCATTCATTCTGATTGAACCCAATGTCAACCATTTTGAAAAAGATTTTTCTAAACGATTTATGAATTGCTATCATCATTATTACAATATTTTTAAAGTCATCGATCGTTTAGATATTAGTGCTAAAGACAAGACTGGATTAAAACTGTTTTTTGGTCGTGAAATCGAAGATGTGATTGGCAAAGAAGAAAAAGATCGCTTCGAAAAACATGAACTGGCCACTACCTGGATTGAACGATTAAAAAACAACGGCTTCACCCTCAACAACACAATCCTAAAATCTCCTGTCGCATCTGAGGCAGGTGTAGATATCGCTTATCACAAAGAAGGATTTCTCGGATTTACCAACGAAACAGAAACCGTATTGGCAGTGATGTATGCACAATAAAAAACAGGGCACTTCATATAAATCATCCATAAAAAAAAATTAAAAAAATCATTATCATGACAGCATCATTTTTCAACCAAACTTTACAAAACGCATCCAGCCGTATAGCCATTTCCACACATCAAAGCATTTCATTGCTCGATAAAAATGAACAATCAAAAGATGTAGCCTACGACCTAAAAGTAAGGGTTATGGATAAGCTTTTACATGCCGACTGGAATCGTTATCCTTCGGCAAGTTATCACGATATTGAAACAAAAATTGCTGAGTATTGCCATCTACAAACTGAAAATATTGTACTGGCAGGAGGTTCAGCCACCATTATCACCACCCTGCTCAATTATTTTGCTTTAAACCATAAAAATATCACCATCGCACAACCCTCCTACTCACTATTTGATTACCATTGCAAAACCTATAACATTCCCTATACACCCTGGTATTTGACCGAAGAGCTCACGTTTGATTATGATCATATGCCGATACTCAATGAAGATTCGGTGATGATTATCACTTCACCCAATAATCCTACCGGAAATAGGTTCGATATCGATAAATTAAAAGATTTGCTTCAAATGTATCCACAATCCCTTATTATAATCGATGGTGTATATACTGAATTTTGCCAAGATGATGTCACACCCCTCATCAACGAATATCCTAACTTAATCGTGCTTCGTTCATTTTCAAAAGCATTTCCAATCGCAGGTTTACGACTGGGTTATTTATGTGCACATGCAAGTATTGCAAGCATGGTGAAGAAACTAATTTTACAATTTTCAATCACCCCATTCTCACTCACCTTCGCCAAAGAAATGCTTTTTGATCCCATGTTTATGGAAGATTCAAAAAGACGTGTGCAAGAAATCATACAGGAAAGAAATATAATGAGCAATACCATAAAGCAATTTTTTACGGAGGATGTTGTAAAAGTATTTCCATCTGAAGGTAATTTTTTACTGATCAAAATAATCGACACCTCTATGTTTACCAATCTGATAGACGATCTAAATGAAGCGGGTATCAAAGTATTGAACACCTCTCATTTACTTTATTGCAAAATACTTTTCGGGTTTCTATTGGTAACCACACAGAAAATCAGTCCTTTTTGCATTGTATGATCAATAGTATTGAAAGCAATTACTATACAAAATTCATGTTGAATTAAAGACTTTAAACCCTCTGCTACATACACCTTGAAATCAAAAGACTTTTCACCAAAATGAAAAGTCTTTTTCTTGCATACCTCCTATTGAATTTATTGCATTATTTTTACTTCCTTATTATACTCTATGCGAAAAAATAATGTGACCATCAAGAAGACCGCAGTAAAAAGTGGTACCTGGCAATATGCTCCTGCACCCGAAAGCACAGATCATATTGAAATCAAGCAACAATATGAATTGTTCATCAACGGAAAGTTTGTTAAACCCAATTCGAAAAAATATTTTGATACCATCAACCCTGCTACCGAAAAAAAAATAAGTAGTGTAGCACAAGCCAATACCAAAGACATTGACCTTGCAGTAAAAGCCGCCAAGAACGCCTACGACAACGTCTGGAGTAAAATGCCAGGTGCTGAACGTGCCAAATATATTTATCGCATTGCACGACTGATGCAGGAACGAGCACGCGAATTTGCAGTTATCGAATCGATGGATGGAGGCAAACCCATTCGCGAAAGCAGAGATATCGATATCCCTTTGGCTTGTAATCATTTTTTTTATTATGCAGGCTGGGCCGACAAACTTGCGTATGCTTTCCCTAATCGTAAACCTTCATCACTGGGGGTGGCTGCACAAATTATTCCCTGGAATTTCCCATTGCTGATGGCCGCATGGAAAATAGCGCCTGCCCTGGCTACCGGCAATACCGTAGTACTCAAACCCGCAGAGAGCACCCCACTCACCGCTTTAAAACTAGCCGAAATCATACAAGCTTCCGGATTACCTGATGGTGTGGTGAATATCGTTACAGGTTATGGAGATGCCGGGGCCGCCCTCGTACATCATCCCCTGGTCAATAAAATTGCGTTTACCGGTAGTACCCCTGTAGGTAAATACATCCAACATGCCATTGCCGGAACTTCTAAAAAAGCAACTTTAGAACTTGGTGGTAAAGCTGCGCATATTATTTTTGAAGATGCACCTATCGATCAGGCTGTAGAAGGCATTGTCAATGGCATCTTTTTCAACCAGGGCCATGTATGCTGTGCAGGTTCCCGACTTTTTGTACAGGAAAATATTGCAGCACTCGTCATCAAAAAATTAAAACGTCGCATGGACACCCTCATCGTAGGTGACCCGCTCGATAAAAATACAGACATAGGAGCCATCAACTCAAAAGAACAATTCAATACCATTCAACAATACATTAAGCTTGGTATTGCAGAGGGGGCCGAAATGTATCAACCTTCATGTGAGTTACCCGCCCAAGGTTTGTTTTGTAAACCAACCTTGTTTTTACATACTTCCCAAAGTCATCGCATTGTACAAGAAGAAATATTTGGACCGGTACTGAGTATACAAACATTCAGAACCATTGAAGAGGTCATCGAAAAAGCAAATAATATTCCTTATGGATTAAGTGCCGGTGTGTGGACCGACAAAGGAAGTAAAATATTTAACCTCACCACGCAATTGCGCGCAGGGGTGATATGGGCTAATACCTATAATAAATTTGATCCTTCATCACCCTTTGGTGGATACAAGGAAAGTGGGTTTGGACGTGAAGGAGGCATTCATGGATTGGCTTCCTATGTGAAGTTTGAGGGGTAGTATACATTAACGTCAAATAGGAAAAGGAAGAAGAAGTGAATGAACAACATGTCTTTTATTTTGCACAAAAAAAATATTAAACCCAACGACTCATGATAGATTTTTCCATTACCCTGAGCTTAATTCAATATGTGCAGGCAAACGAATAAACTTTTTCAAACTACTTATTAAATAAATTTGGTTTAACATTCTCACGCTTTAACTTTGAATCCACCAAAAACACCAACTGCTTACAACTAAACTTGTCACTCATGCCACAACTCAATATCCTTAAAACTTACAAAATATTTATCGGAGGCGCTTTCCCGCGCACAGAAAGTGGTCGTTATTACAAAGTCACCGATGCTAAAAATAATTTATTAGCCAACGCCTGTCTTTCATCACGCAAAGATTTTAGAAATGCTGTGGTAGCCGCCCGCAAAGCCTTTGAGGGGTGGAGCAAAAAAACACATTTCAATAGAGGCCAAATATTGTATCGTATGGCCGAAATGCTTGAGGGACGTAGAAGTCAATTTAAGGAAGAAATCATGGCACAAGGAAGTACGCCATTGCAGGCAGAAAAAGAAATACAACTATCTATTGAGCGTTGTGTTTATTACAGTGGGTGGTGCGATAAGTATTCAGCATTGTACAGCAGTGTAAATCCAGTAGCCAGTGCCCATTTTAATTTTTCTGTCCCCGAACCCATGGGTGTGGTCAGTGTGATTGCACCTGAAGATAGCAGTCTTTTAGGGTTGCTAAGTGTAATACTTCCTGTCATCGCAGGAGGTAATGTTTGTGTAGTATTAGCGAGCGAAACCAAACCCTTATGTTCAATTACTTTTGCAGAAGTGCTTGCCACCAGCGATTTGCCGGCGGGGGTTGTCAATATCTTAACAGGCAAAAGCAAAGAGTTGCATACCCATTTTTCAAATCATATGGATGTGAATGCGGTGATTTATTGCCGTGACAATCAGGCAGAACAAAAAACGATTGAAGAAAATGCATCTATCAATGTAAAAAGAAGTTTCTGTTGGCACAAAGACTGGTCAAGCAACGAACACCAAAACCCCTATCTTATCATGGATTTGCAGGAAATCAAAACAACATGGCACCCCATTGAAAGTATTGGCATTGGAGGAGCTAAGTATTAAGCCTAAAAGAATTCATAGGAATCGTTTGTAAATCCATTAAATTTACATTTCAAAATAAATATACATGGAATACCGCCGACTCGGAAAATCAGGATTACAACTTTCTTTACTGTCATTTGGTAGTTGGGTAAGTTTTAGCAAACAAATCAATGACAAGAGAGCTGAAGAACTCATGAGTTATGCCTATGATCAAGGTGTCAACTTTTTTGACAATGCCGAAGTATATGCATTGGGCGAAAGTGAAAACATGATGGGTCGTGTGCTTAAGAAAAAGAAATGGGACCGTACAAGTTATTGCGTAAGTAGTAAAGTATATTTTGGCTGGAGAGGTGTCGACAATAAACCAAACCAAACAGGCCTGAGTCGTAAACATATTACAGAAGCATGCCATGAGGCCTTGCAACGATTGCAGGTCGATTATTTAGATTTATATTTATGTCATCGCCCCGACAAAAATACCCCCATCGAAGAAACCGTCATGGCCATGAATACCCTCATACAACAAGGTAAAATTTTGTATTGGGGTACCAGTGAATGGAGTGGTGTGGAAATCATGGAGGCACAGCGAGCCGCCGCAGCATACAATCTGATCGGCCCATCAGTAGAGCAACCTCAATACAATCTTTTCGAAAGAGAAAAAATGGAAAATGAATACCTGGGCGTTTTTAAACATGCCGGCATCGGTACCACTATATGGAGCCCCTTGGCAACAGGATTACTCACTGGTAAATATAACGAAGGAGCACCCAAAGGTGCTCGTTTGGGTATGAAAGGTTTTGAATGGCTTGCCGAAAGATGGCTGGTGAAAGACAAACTTGATAAAGTAAAAAAATTAGCGGTTGTAGCCAATGATTTAAAAGTGACAATGCCACAACTTGCAGTTGCCTGGTGTATACAAAATCCGAATGTAACCACTGCCATTTTAGGTGCTACTAAAAAGGAGCAACTGATAGACACGATGAAAGCCATAGATATTGTTTCTTTACTCACCCCTGAAGTGAATGCGATGATAGAAAAAATCATGAAAAACAAACCTGTTTTACCTGCCTTTTAATGGAATCTTTTATCAAGTGAAAAAGTATCAACCCTAAGTTTGGTATAATGCCCACACACATTACCTTTAAGCCATCAGGCTTTCAGAGTCGTTGGTATTAATTGAGTATCTCATGCAATACGGATACACTTTTCAATTCGCCTAAATGAGGCATATGTAATCGCAAATATTGTATACAAATCGTCAGTATCTCCAGCCTGATCAGTCCGCTGATATGCTGCGAAAGCGGTTGACCACTCATCATATTAAATATCATCAATGAATTTTCTTCAGAGGCTGTATACCCCGTTACCATTTCGTTTCGAGCAATAAAACAACCATTTTGCAATTCAAAAATCGGTGTTTGTTCACTGTAATTTTGCTGAATACCAAAACCTAATTGTTCGGCAAACAATAAAGTAAACAGAATCGGAAAATTAGACAATTGATGGGTTGGCGCTTCTAATACATGCATAAAATGATCTTCAAAAAAATCGTATAATGCCGTATTAGCCTCTGTTTCAGTGATGGCTTTTTGTATCAGTTCTACCATATAAATACCAATTGCATACCTGATGACATCTACCCCATGAAAGTTTTTGGTAAGTAATAATTTGGCTTCTTTTATACGTTGCAAATTTTTATTGGGATGGTGATACACAATCAACTCAAGTTGGGTTGTGGGTTGATACATATTTGCTTTGGTAGATGTTTTTTTTTCTGTTCTTACCCCATTGATTAAATAAGATTGCAAACCAAAAAGCGCTGTATAAATTGTAACAACCAAACTTGTTTCGCCATATTTGATAGCGCGTAATACAATTCCTTTGGTTGCATGTAATGCCATGAGTCGTTTCTTTTTTTACTTTTGGTCGAATGATTTAATGTGCTAACAAATATCAACGATAGCGATTCATCGTCTGTTTTTCCCCTGAATTTACCCTTTTAGTACATTAAGAATAACAAACATTGATGCATCTTATTATCATCGATTTTGCCTCTTAAATACTTCCTGTGCGACCCCCATCTACACAAATACTTTGACCTGTGATATAACTTGCTGCAGGCGATGCCAAAAAAGCAGCCATCGCCGCTATTTCTTCTGCCTGACCAAAACGCCTCATCGGTATTTCATGCAACATCTCGGCTTCTACCGCTTGAAGGCTGGTATTTGTTTTATTCGATTTATTTTCGATGATAGACGACAGTCGTACAGTAGCAGTAGCACCTGGCAACACATTATTGACTGTGATACCTGCGCTTGCCACTTCATTGGCCAGGGTTTTGGCCCATGCTGCAACTGCAGCCCTGGTGGTATTGCTGACTCCTAAATTAGGCAAAGGAATTTTGACTGATGTAGAGATCACATTGATGATACGACCATAACCTGCCTCACGCATGCCATCAAGCAAGGCTGTGGTGATGTTATGGTTATTGATTAAATGTAAATGCAAGGCCGACAAGAAATCTTGGTCTTTTGCATCCGTTATTTTGCCAGCAGGTGGCCCTCCCGTATTATTGACCAAGATATGTATGGTATGTTCTTTGGCAAATTGTTGTATCCGCTCTTTCACTTGTTCATTATTTGAAAAATCGGCTACTAAGTATCGATGCTGTTGATGCATACTCTTGTCAAGCTGTGCTATGGCTTGTTGAAGGCTGTCTTCATTACGTGCAACTAAAGTACAATGAGCACCTAATAGCGCTAGCTCTTTGGCAATAGCAAACCCAATACCTTGGGTACTACCACATATCAATGCATTTTTATGCTGAAGGGATAAATTCATGATGATCTATTTTGTAACTGTTTTATGTTCGCTGTCTTCTCTTCTTATTTTTTTAGTAAAACTTTCATCAATATGAATACCCAGTGAAAGGGTGATTAAACGAGCAACACTATTGGTAACAGAAGGATTGTAAAAATTGGTGAGGTAGTAATTGCCAGTGAGTGTAAACCCACTGTACGAAAACCCTGCAAATACAGATGCAAACATGAGGGAAGCGCTATTGCTAAAAAATTCATTTTTCTTGTATAGCTTATCATTGTTTAAAAAATATTTCAACTTGTAATTAAATGCCAATGCCACATCTCCCCCTACTTTAAACATAAAATTTTTATTATTCGAAAAAAATTTGATTCCCAAAGGAGCACCTATTGTGTACACCCTTTCTTTGTATTTGATCGAGTCGTTGATTTGGGTAATCAAACCGATGTTTTTAATTTGAAAGCCCGTAAAAGGGACAATATTTTTTTGCAAATGAAAATTGATATCTACACCTACATTAAAAAAATATGTATAACGTGGAATGGTTTTATATCCAACAGTACCTGAAGTGAGTGATGCAAATTGTAAAATACTGCCTTCTACCCCTGAAGTCAAGGTTACTTTTTTGGTTTCATAGTTTGGAATGTCATTGGAGGTAGGTTGTGCCCAACTGTTTAATGCAATTACTAAGCAAGACAATAGGCCAAAGACTTTTTTCATATGTTAAAGATAAATTATTTACAAAAGTAATATTAATATCTCTGAATGCATATCTGTTTATATCAATATAAAATAGTTTGTAAATGAGGAAATTGCAGATATCATAGTTTTAGTGTTTAGAGGGCATATTTTATATCTTATACCAAATGTATTTAATAAGCAGTCTGAAAAAGTTCAGCAGTATGCCCAAATATATTACATTTAAGTTAATCACAAATGGACGATCATACTTGTGACGCTGGTATGATTGGTTTTATGGAAGTATTAAAGTAAGCGCCCAAAATATTCAATCATTATTCATTGATTCATCATGCACTTCCTTATTTTTGCCGCAAAATAAATGAGCTTATGTTACAACTCCAATTACTCCGCACCCAAAAAGAATTTGTACAGCAACGTCTTGGAGTAAAAAACTACAAAGACATTGAGGCAGTAGATACCATTTTAAAGATTGATGAAGAACGTAGAAAAATACAAACTGAGAATGAAGAATTGCTTGCCAAAATAAATCTAGCATCTAAAGAAATTGGCAAAATGATGGCTTCTGGAGAAAAAGAACAAGCTGAAACCATGAAAGCCGATGTGGCTAACTACAAAGAAAGTTCAAAAGCATTGAGTGAAAAACTTAGTTTACTTGAACAACAACAATATGACGAGTTGGTGAAGCTACCCAACCTTCCTAACGAGTTAGTACCTCTGGGCAAAACACCCGAAGAAAACTTAGTAGTGAAAACAGGAAATGAGATACCCGAACTCTATGAAGGGGCCGTTCCTCACTGGGACCTTTGCAGTAAATATAACCTCATCAATTTTGAATTAGGTACTAAAATCACAGGGGCTGGTTTTCCGGTTTATATCAATAAAGGGGCACGCCTGCAACGCGCCTTGATTAATTATTTTTTAGATTATAATACACAGGCAGGTTATACCGAGTATCAACCCCCACATATGGTGAATACAGATTCAGCATATGGCACCGGACAATTGCCTGATAAGGAAGGACAAATGTATCATGCTACCGTGGATGATTTTTATCTGATACCCACTGCAGAAGTTCCTGTTACCAATATATACAGAGATGAGATCATCAAGGAAAGCGACCTGCCGATTATGATGACGGCTTACACGCCATGCTTCAGACGCGAGGCGGGCAGTTATGGCAAAGATGTGCGTGGTCTGAATCGTTTGCATCAGTTTGACAAAGTAGAGATCGTTCGTTTTTCGGTTCCTGAAAAATCGTATGAGGCTTTAGATGAGATGGTGGCACATGTTGAAAAATTGATTCAATCACTGGAGCTTCCTTATCGTATTTTAAGGTTGTGTGGTGGTGATATGAGTTTTGCTTCGGCGCTTACCTATGATTTTGAGGTCTATAGCGCTGCGCAAAAAAGATGGCTTGAAGTAAGTTCAGTTTCTAATTTTGAAACCTTCCAAACCAATCGCATGAAGATCCGTTATAAAAATGCGGATGGAAAAATGCAGCTTGTGCATTCACTCAATGGCTCTTCATTGGCGCTACCACGTATTGTAGCTTGTCTATTCGAGAATCATCAGACTGCAGAAGGGATTAAAGTACCTGCGGCTTTGGTTCCGTATTTGGGGATGGGGATGATTGATTAGGGGGAAAATATGTTGGCAAAGCCAACGAAGAACATAGTGCTCACGAAGCCGCAGGCTCCTATGTTTGATTTTTATTATAATTTCACAAGTTAATTGAAGAAAGTAAGAAGTGAAAATGAATAGGAGCACAGCGCAGGCCTAACAACTCTTGTAGTATGTTCTTCCGAAGATATAGCCCTATTCATTTTTACCTTTTTGAGTTTGAACAGAATGTAAGGAATGCACTTGCTGTATATCCAGAATATCCAACTAGGAGAAAAAACGAAGAGAGGTTTTCACTTTTTATGTTCTTCTGAAAATATAAAAATATGAAGAACATAATTAAACAAGTACTTGGGACAGATATTGCCCAAAAAGAATTAGTTGTATGCTTAGGCTGCATGTATGACGACTGGACACCGGAGTTGTATGCCCGACATGTATTTCCTAATAATTTAAAGGGCTTTAATGCTTTACTTTCCTGGGTTAAGAAGAACACCGATTCTTCGGTTGCAGTTTCCTTCGTTATGGAAGCGACTGGGGTGTATCATGAGTCCTTTGCTTATTTTTTGGATGAGCATAACCTTGCTGTTTCCATTGTACTGCCTAATAAAATCAGCAACTATATGCGAACTTTAGCAATCAACACCATTACAGACAAAACCGCTGCAGATGCTATTTGTCAGTTTGGACTAGAACGTAAACTGGATAATTGGCAGTCTCCGCACCCTACCTACGGGTCTATCAAGCAATTGACCCGCGAACGTGATCAGATCATTACAGAACGTACAGTTTGCAAGAATCAATTGCATGCGGAAGTAAGCCAGGCCTTTCCAAATAGGAGTTCAAAGAAACGCTTAGAAGAGCGAATTAAGTTACTTGATAAACATGCCAGTCAAATCAATGAAGAACTTAAAGTAATGGTGGCGGCTGATAGAGAAATCAAAAATAATGTAAATCTATTGTGTACTATTCCTGGTGTTGGTACTCTGACCGCATGCACCATTTTAGCAGAAACCAATGGATTCGAGCTAATCAGAAGCAAGAAGCAACTTACAAGTTATGCAGGATTAGATGTAAGGGAAAAGCAGTCAGGAACTTCAGTTAAAGGTAAACCTAGAATATCAAAAAAAGGGAATCGTTTCCTCAGAAAAGCAATGCACCTGCCAGCTTTAGCTGCAATTAGACACAATAATCGATACAAAGCCATATTCGCAAGAATTGTTCAAAAACAAGGAATCAAAATGAAAGCTGCTGTTGCTGTACAAAGAAAACTATTAGAACTAAGCTACATCATATTTAAAACCCAAAAGCCTTTTGATCCCGATTTATTCTTAAAAATGGAAAACACAACTAAAAGCCAAGAATACCCAGAAACAAAAAAGGAAATAGTTGAAATTCAAACTACTTCCTTTACAGTCTAGCTTAAGCCGACTTAGAACAAAAATAAAAAAAAATAATTAAATATGCTTGGAAATTAACACAGAATCTTCGGAGAGAGGTGTATGAGTCCATCAACTAAAGATAAAAGTTAGGGCATTTTTAAAACTCTCTGATCTTCACCGATAACTTGCCATAATAAGTACGTACCCCATCAATATAAAGTACATAGTAATACAATCCAGAAGCAAATGATTCCAAATTGACTTGTTTCTTATATTGATCTCCAGGCAAAATTGAATGTAAAACAGCCTGACCCGTCATGTTATAAACGATCAGTTCTCCCTCACCATCAATTAAATATTCAACAGTGAATCTATCCACAACAGGATTTGGATAAAATATTGCATACGACGATCTTGAAAATATCATTTCATCATACAGACTATCGCATCCATTTTGTGTTTGAAACCGACTCACATGCGAAAGATCAGATACAATGTTTTTCACTTCCGTTCCGTCTATAAATGTGTAATTACTTCCGGACGCTAGAATTTCAGTTGAAGAAAAAAGATAGGAGTTGTGAACTGTCATCTCAATACTTGAAGTAGCAGTACACCCATAGGAGTCTGTTGCAGTTACAAAAAAGACTTCACTACTATTTGCTTTAAAAGGAATATTATCTATTACGCCATTTGACCATACATAGTACATAGAGCCACTGCCAAACAAGATAACAGTATCTCCACTGCAAACAGGATTGTTAGAAATATTAACATTTACAACTGCGGTAATTACAGTAAGGTTGATACCAGAAGTTGCAGTACAACCGTTAGCATCTGTTGCAGTTACCTCAAACATTTGGGTGCTATCTGCTATAAAGGGAATGCTGTCGGTGATGCCATTTGACCATGAATAATTCATTGAGCCACTTCCATACATAATAACAGTATCACCAATGCAAACAGGATTATTGGAAACATTCGCATTTACAACCCCGGTTATCACAGTAAGGTTGATACTGGAAGTGGCCGTGCAGCCACTGGCATCAGTTCCAATAACCAAATAAGTTCGACTGCTATCAGCAGTAAAGGGAATGCTGTCGGCCACGCCATTTGACCATACATAATTCGTAGAGCCACTCCCAAATAATATAACCGTATCACCCTTGCAAACAGGATTGTTGGAAACATGGGCATTTACAGTTGGTGAAATCACACTGAGGGTAATACTTGAAGTTTTTGTGCAACCATTGGCATCAGTTGCTGTAACCAAATAATATTGACTGCTATCTGCTATAAAGGGTATGCTATCAGCTATGCCATTAGACCAGATATAATACATTGAGCCACTACCAAACATTATAACTGAATCTCCTTTGCAAACAGGATTATTGGATACGTTTACGGTAACTGGATTGTCCGAGTATAGTAAGTTGAGAGTATCGGCATGTGAACAATAATTATCAGTATTCTTTAAAATATATTGGCCACTCACGTTAACGCGCACTGATTGTTTGTTCGAATCAATCAGAATACCGTCCCTATACCATGTAAGCTGTGAAGATGGTATCGCGCCATATTTGTTCATTAAAGTTGTGCTATCAGCCATATTGCACTTTACAAGTAAATTACCAACATCTTGCAATGAGCTGTCGACCATGACTGCTGGCAGATTATATACATTTAGGTTTAGATTGTCAATACTAAAGCAACCCAAAGTGGTATCATAAGTAGTGAGTGTATACGTATAGTTTGGATATGCCCAAATAATACTGGTATCATTAGCCACTACTCCTAAATTATTTGTCCATTTATTTATGAATTGCGGATAATGGCTTGACAACTGAACGGAATCATGAACCCCATAACAAAAAAGTGTATTTCCAATACTTGCAATGCTATCATCAGGTGTCAACATTACTGTAAATGTTACTGTGTCATAAACAGTGTTATTGTTACCATCCATTACTGTTAAGACATAAGTCGTGGTTGTATCCAGATTAAAACCGGGGTTTAGTACATTGGGATTAATTAATCCTGCAACAGGGTTCCATATAACAGTATATGGGGGTTGACCGGAATTAATCATATAATTTGTATTAAAATTTACCTTCGAGCATACTGTGTCATTATTTACAAAAAAAATGGAAAGAGGAACATACGAGCTATCACCAAATTTAGCTAACTTAATACCGTCATATAATATTGCATACATAGAATTATTATACCAAATCATTGTTCCCAAGAAATCGGTAAAATAATCAGGATACTGATATATTTTTTTATCCACTAAAGTTGCCTCATTTCTAATATATAAGCAATTTGATTCATTTTCAAAAAATGAAACCAAACTATCATTGTCACTGCATATCATATCCGGTCGAGATTCTTCTTCAAGTAGCGCCCCAAAAGTGTAACTATTAAAATAGAATGAATTATTAACTATTAAGCCGTTCATGTCGATTTGAAACATATCAGTATATGAGCCCCCTAATGTCATTGCCCAATACGCTAAATAAATATATCCGTTAGACTGATTAACTCTTATATTAGAAATTAAATCATCATGACGATGATGCTGGGAAACATTTACTAAAAAAACCATCGACTTGTCCAATTTCATTTTTGCAAGGAACACATCAGGGTTCATGCCCCAAACTGGATTCCACACAGCGTTTATTGACAAACTATCGATAGTTAATGTATTCATGAAATTACCGCTAAAAACCAACGTACTATCAATGGCAGAATAGCTCATTTTAAAAATAGCTAAAATAGTTTTATTCCATATTTGAATACCATTGCTATTGGCATATTTTTGAATAGAAGACACCCCAAAAAATTCAACATTTATATATATTTCATTATCATAATCAAGGCAAATATCCTTTGCTTTATCAGACCCTAGTACACCGCAATTTTTTGCCCATATTACTGTACCGCTTGTATCTATTTTTGCAAGGTAAAAATCATAATTATCAACATTTGCAAGAAGCACATTACCAATCAATATTGAAGCAGTATTAAAATTTCCAATAATGAATAATTCACCTGTTTTGCTTATTTCTATTTTAGTGCCACTTATTGGTTTCTCCCAAATCAAAATTCCGAGGGTATCCCATTTTTTTAGAGAAGTCCCTATTGTATATATATTCCCTTCATAAATTCGCATATCGTTCATAGGCGAATTTTCATGCTTGAGCCACTCATAAACTGGATTCTCTATAGCGCAAAATACTGACAGCTTGGGAATACCAAAAAACAATATTAGTTGTATTAAAAGTATTTTATTGCATTTGGTCATTTTATATATTATTTACGTCGTAAGAGTTAGCACGTTGAGGACCTAAGAATTTGCTAACTATAACTCTTTTGAATATTTACTCTTGATAAAGAAAATGTCAATGTAAATTTACAACTATTCTTATTATTTTATCAATCATTCTTCACCACCTTCACCGACTGATACCCCGCCGCCTTTACATGATACACTCCATTCGGTAAATGACTTAGATTGATATTCGTTTCGGTTTCACCATTGCATTTTTGATTGATGATGAGTTTACCCACCATATCAAATATTTGGATATCGCTTAGTTTTTCGTCATGTTGGATGTGGATCATGCCTGTGGTTGGATTGGGATATAAAACAATTTCGTTTACAGTCATGGTTTCGCCCGTAAATATTTTTGCATTGGGCAATTGTGGTGCACCAGGAGTACACCCATTGTAGGCTTGTGCTACAAACACGGATCCATATTCTGCTTTAAAACCAGGATTGAGCTTTACAAAATAATTGGCTGCCGCATCGAACTTGACATTTGAGCCAGCCTCAATGATTACGATTCCACCGGTTTGTATCCATGTCTGACTTTCCAACAGTGAATAATAAACTGTATCATTATTGATTTGAATAGAAGGAACACAAATAATACAAGGCGTGACCGTCAGATTTAATGTAATCACTGAATCACAACCATATATATTGGTATAGTTGGCAGTGTAAACACCCGTACTATCATAACTTTGCCCGTTCCAGATGTATGGTGTCTGATTTGCACAAATGGAACTGACGAGGTTTATGTTGGAATTATTGATTACAATTTGCACAAAGGAAGTACTGGTGCAGCCATTGGCGTCTGTTCCGGTTACGACATATATTTGAGTAGCAAGAGGATTAAAAGGAACATTATTTGACACACCGCCAGTCCATGAATAATTTAAAGCCCCACTGGCAGTAAGTGTCACACTTTGACCTGCACAAACACTATCTGACGTGGTTGTGGCTATAACCGTAAACGGAGCAGCGATATCAATGGTATCAACGACTACATTGCAGGTATTACTTTTTTCATAACGGTATTTTCCGGCTGAATAAATCATGATCGATGTATCATTGGCAATAAACTGCCATTGATTCCCAAAATTTAATTTATACCATGCGCCCGCAACCCCATTATTGGAATAAAGCTTCATAGAATCGCAAAAGGTGGGGTATTGTGAAGTGATATTCGCTGCCGGAATTAGATTATCGACCACAATATTGAAAGTATCTTTTTTCACTTGACCGATAGCATCACTTACAGTGAGCGTATATGAAATATTACTGGTTGCCGTAAAACTTACTGAATTTGTATTGTTGTTGTTTAAACCTGTTACCGGCAACCAACTATAAGTCAAGGGGGGCGCACCATCAGTGATGTTTCCATTTAAAGTCATTGTGTTACCTGCACAATCTGTGAGGGTTTGATTCGATGGGCCGCTGTTTAAAATTTCGTGTCCTATTTTGCCAAATTTTATAAGATTATTATTTTCATAGCCAAGGGTATAAATGGCATTGATATCTTTGAGGAATTGAAATTTGGGCAAACCTCCCCCGCTTCCTGACTGAAGATATCTTTTGCCGTTCGAAAAATAAGGAGGACCATTATTCAAATCATAAACGGTGATGCTATTAAGGTTTCCTTCTAATGCAACAGATATATAGGGAGATTTTGAGCTGATAGAACTAACGACGTCTACATTCCACTGCTCTGAGTCATCATCCTTTGCTATATACATCGTTCCTGCAGGTGTAATACCGGTTATAATCATATGTCCGAGGGTTATTTGATAATAGGCTATTCTGCCAATAAAAGTATGGCCGGTCATTTCATCAACTGTCGTTTTTGCAGAATATTGTCCCATAATATTCCCCCGTCCGATCGCTTTCAGCCAAAGCACTCCCAACACAGGAGAAATTTTAGCACAATATGTATTCGCCCCATTTCCATCTGCAAAAATGGTAAAATTGCCAAGCGTAAATGGTCCATAGTAAACGCCGGTCAATACTATTGTAGAATCAAATGATGAATAGTCAATCTCAATTGCCCCTGCAAAAGCAGCCTGCGAAATAAATATACCGTTAGAATTATATTTGCTTAAACCGCCATCTTCAAGTATGTAAATGTGATTCGAATAATCAGTGCACATATCTATACATCCCTCGTTTGCTGGGGTACCATATATATAGGAGTTTATAATGGTGCCGTTCTGATTATATTTAGCAATATATGTATCGTAACCTCCATTCGAATTGAGTAGATTACCGCCTGTATTGACCGTTGATGAATTCGAATACCCGGCTACAACCACTTCATTGTTGTTGTTTACTTTTATACTTACTGCATATTCATCTAAGGTGCCATAGATACTTGTAGCCCATAGCAAATTCCCCAATGTATCCCATTTGGCTATCACCACATCTTTGCCCCCATTGTTTGGTATGTTTACATTCCCAAAAATAAACGCACTATCAGAAAAAGATCCTGTTGTATAGATAAAATTGTTGTGGTATTCGATAGAAGTAATTAAGCCATTGAAATGATGACCCCAGGCCCACACAGGTGTTACCACATAGGGCGGAAAAGCCTGAGCATTAGCCCTAAGGTAGGAAAATGTTACAAGGAATGAAAGGCAAAATAACTTCATTAAGTTTTTTTGCAGTGAAAATTTACTCCTGTATTGACTCGTTTTTTTCATTTTTCTTTAAATTAGTTTGATCAATCATTCTTCACCACTTTTATTGAGTTATACCCCGCCACCTTCACATGATACACTCCATTCGGCAGATTGCTTAAATCTATATTCGTTTCAGTTTCTCCATGGCATTTTTGATTGATCACAAGTTTACCCACCATATCAAATATTTGTATGTTGCTTAGTTTTTCTTCATGCTTTATATGTATCATTCCCGATGTAGGATTGGGATATAAAACGATTTCGTTGTTAGTCAATAAATCTGCATTCGCTATCATCCGCTCCTGTGGAAGTTGTGGCGCACCTGCAGTACAACCGTTGTACGCCTGTGCCACAAATACCGCTCCTGAGTCCACTTTGAAGCCGGGATTGAGCGTCACATAACTGGTTTGATGCGCATCCAGTTTTACTTGGGTGCCTGCCTCTATCAGCACAGTGCCACTCGTGATAATCCAGCTTTGGCTTTCGGTGAGGGAATTATAAAAAGGGGAATAGTTGATGGTAAAATCGGGAACACAAACAATGCAAGGGCTTACTGTTAAGTTGAGGTTAGCGATAGAATCACAACCATTCATACCGGTAAAAATAGCTGTATAAAAACCAGTACTGTCCAAACTTTGTGCGTTCCAGGAGTAAGGAGTTTGATTCGCACAAATGGAAAGACTGGTGGTAGTAATACTGCTTGGGATTACATTCACTGTAATGCCTGTTCTGCTGAGTGAACATTGTGTAGTGTCAAACACATAAAATGTAGTGGTGTCTGTCAGGATGGGTGTGGTGAAGACATTACCTGCTCCCATATAATTGCCGCCGACTGAATCTGAATACCACACTAAACCATTGCCTGTAGCAGATAAGATAGTTGAATCGCCTTCACATATAATGAGATTAGCCCCAGCAGTCGTGTTTACGGGAAGTGTGGGAAAACACATTTTTTGAACAAACACATCACCCAGACCGGTGCTTGTCAAATTATATACTGCAGGTCCGGGGTCAAAATCTGCTGTGCCTGCAAAGTGACCAATTATATAAATATTTCCGGATACATCATTAGTGATAGCCGTCCCCCAATCGGATGACCCGCCTCCGAGTTGGCCCGCCCAGATAAAATGGCCATCGGGATCCATTTTTTGAAGAAACACGTCATGAATACCTACCGCTGTTAATACATAGACCCCGGGGAAAGGATCAAAATCTATTGAATGATAAAACCAACCAACAGTATATATATTTCCTGCAGCATCAATGCTAATTCCGAGCCCTGAATCAGGATAATAATCGCCAAAAGAACGGGCCCATAAAAAATTGCCGTTAGCATCCATTTTATGAATAAATATATCCGCTTCACCTGCAACAGAAGTTTTATTATAAACAGCCGGTCCGGGATTGAAATCTACTGTTCCCGTATAGTATCCGGTTGTATATACATTGCCTGACAGGTCAACTTTGATAGCATAACAATAGTCTGACATATCTCCACTGAAGGCTCTCGCCCATATAAAATTACCATTCTGATCAAGCTTTTGAACAAAGACATCGGTGTTCCCTATTAGTGTATAAACCCCCAGTCCGGGGTCAAAATCAACAGCATTATGGAAAGTACCTGTTGTATGCACATTGCCGGCAGCATCCAGCGTTATAGCATACACTAAGTCAGTAGTGTTTGAACCCATAGACTTTGCCCAGAGAAAATTGCCATTGGCATCCATTTTTTGGATAAATATATCGGTGGAATTACTTATTGAGGTTAATGTAGTGGTGCCGGGGCCGGGATCAAAATCTCCTGTACCCCTAAAGGTACCAGTGATATGAATATTTCCGGAAGCATCGATTGCGATCGCAGCGGCACCGGCACCGTAACTTGACCCAAAAGATCTGGCCCATATATAATTACCGTTGGCATCCATTTTCTGGATAAATACATTCGAAACGCCCAATCGAAGTGAATATGTCGGTGCCGGGACCCGGGTCGAAATCTACGCTACCTGCATAATTGCCCGTTGTATATACATTGCCGGAAGCATCCAGGCCAATTCCACCTGCGATTTCACCTGAGGTGCCTCCAAAAGTACGGGCCCAAAGAAACATCCCATTGGCGTCCATTTTTTGAACGAACACATCTGAATTACCAACTGAGCTCAAACTGTTGATACCCGGACCCGGATCAAAATCTACTGTGCCTTTAAAGGTGCCGGTGCTGTATATATTACCAGCAGCATCAACACAGACCGCATTGCCCTTTTCATCCTGATTCGACCCAAAAGATCTGGCCCATTGAAAATTTTGTGCAGGGATTTCAAGCACACAAGCAAAGACAAAGAGTAATATGAATGAAGCTTTTTGCATCTTTAACTTTCCTGAAATTGCTATGTTTTTTATTTTTTTCCTGATTGCATTTTTAAATTCACTATTCATTCTTCACCACCTTAATCGAGTTATACCCCGCCACCTTTACATGGTAAACCCCATTCGGCAAATGACTTAAATCGATATTCGTTTCAGTTTCACCATGGCATTTTTGATTGATCACAAGTTTACCCACCATATCAAATATTTGTATGTTGCTTAGTTTTTCTTCATGCTTTATATGTATCATGCCAGAGGTAGGATTGGGGTATAAAACGATTTCGTTGTTAGTCAATAAATCTGCATTCGCTATCATCCGCTCCTGTGGAAGTTGTGGCGCACCTGCAGTACAACCGTTGTACGCCTGTGCCACAAACACCGCTCCTGAGTCCACTTTGAAGCCGGGATTGAGCGTCACATAACTGGTTTGATGCGCATCCAGTTTTACTTGGGTGCCGGCTTCGATTAGTACAGTGCCACTTGTAATAATCCAGCTTTGGCTTTCGGTGAGGGAATTATAAAAAGGGGAATAGTTGATGGTAAAATCGGGAACACAAACAATACAAGGGCTTACTGTTAAGTTGAGCGTCGCTACAGAATCGCATGGATTATTATTAGGATAATTCATCGGGATATTTGCTGTATAGGTGCCCGAACTATCAAGACTTTGACCATTCCAGTTATATGGAGTCTGGTTTGCACAAATTGATAAATTGGTGTTGGAATTACCTGCATAATAAATTCTCATTTTTACAAAAGAACTCCCAGTACAGCCATTCGCATCAGAACCAGTAACGTAATAATATTTATTAATCGGGCTTATTGGTTGTACCGGAACAATGTATGGTACATTGTCAATGATACCGTCAGTCCATATATAATTTGGGGCTCCACTGCCGTTGAATGTAACAGCCTGACCTACGCAAATTGTATCCTGTGTTGAAGTAGCTGTGACGTTGACCACACCCGGTACAATTATCGTATCTGTAAAAAGACCAAAACAACTGTACAACTTAAATGCATATTTACCTGCCTTGCTAATGGTAAGTATTGTATCATATCCAGGTAAAGTTTGCCAGATATTGGCTGGGGTAAAATAATGTGACCACTCACCAGGTTGCAGGGTATTGGAATACAGTTTCATGCTATCGCAAATTGCCGGATATTGTGTAGTGATATTTACGGTCGGTGCAACATTCTGCACTATGATATTGAAAGTATCTTTAGCAATTTGTCCTAAAGAATCTGTCACAGTCAATGTATAACTAATATTACTAACTGCCGTAAAAATTACTGAATTTGTATTCGTATTATTTAAACCAGTTATTGGTAGCCAGCTATACGTTTTTGGCCCGACACCTCCTACAGTATTACCGGTCAGGGTAACTGACTGTCCCGTACATACATATACATTCTGATAACTGGGGTTACCGGTAAATCCGACATGATCGATTTTACCCAATTTATAGTTTATATTATTGGGTGAATTCCCCATTGTGTAAATCGAATTTAATCCCATGAAAATATGCGGGCTTTTGGCATTAGCACCACTTATACTTAAATCATAAGTCTTGATGAGCGAATGCGTGCTTACATCATAAATAAGAAATGCATCAGGATTGTCATCTGTATGAATGGAAACATAATTATCTTTCCCATGTATTGAATGCGAAGTAACGCCCCAAAACATATCCCATCCGGCAGGTGTCGGCAATCCCCCCCAATTTCCAGTTAGTTTCACGCCACTCGCAGAAACCTCTATAAACGCATAATAGTTATCACCCACACCCCTTTGGTAAAAAGGAATATAAATTTTGCCGTTTGTAATATGTGAATAAATCAGCGGTCTGCTTGCTGAATGACTAACCTGTGGCGTAAAATCATTAAACCACTTTAGTTGTCCGTCGATAGCAAACTTTGCACCATAGATATGACTTGGCCAGAAACCCCATTGATTATTATATTGTGTTATGAGCGTTGAATTATTAAGGGTAAAACTACCCGCAAAAGATCCGCAAATAAGAATAGTTGAATCATAATCGGAATAGTATAATTCACTTACCATATTACTTACACTTGCAGTAATATTCTTTTGCCAGTTTTGAATTCCTGAAGTATTGTATTTAGTCAATTTGTCGTTGGTTAAAATATAGACGCCACTTTGATAATCTGAGCACATGTCAACTGCATATTCATCAGCTACTGTCCCATAATTATAGGCATTGAGTGCATTGCCGTTTAAATCAAATTTTGCATAGTAAACATCATAACCGCCATTTGACAGGAGGGTGGTCGCTCCCACATTAATTGAAGCGGAATTACTGCTGCCAACTAATATTATTTCATTGCTATTATTCACTTTAATGCTCACTACGGAGTCATCACCGCTTCCCCAAATAGAATTGGCCCAAATCAGATTGCCCAATGTATCCCATTTCATCACGATCACATCTTTACCTCCGTTGTTGGCAATATTGGTATTGCCGAAAACGAACGGACCGTTTGAAAAGCAACCTGCAGTATAGAGGTAATTACCTGAATACTCCATAGTACTCACAATTGCATTAAAATTGTGTCCCCATGCCCATCCTGGAACCGTACCTGCGAATAAATTAGGCTGTTGCAGTAAAGCGAAATAAAAAAGTATGATAAATTTTTTCATGATTTTGGTCTTATCAAATTTGAGCGTTATACGTGGACCTGTAAAATTTGGTTTCGTGTCCATTAATTATTTTTGATTATTTTTATTGAATGATACCCCGCCGCTTTCACATGATAAACTCCATTCGGCAAATTGCTTAAATCAATGTTCGTTTCAGTTTCTCCATTACATTTTTGGTTGATCACTAATTTACCCACCATATCAAATATTTGTATTCCCGTAAGTTTTTCATTATGCCGTATATATATCATTCCCGTGGTAGGATTGGGGTATAAAACAATTTCATTTGCCATTCCCACTTCTCCTGTAAATATTTTTGCATTCGGTAATTGTGGCTGACCAGCATAACAACCGTTATAGGCTTGCGCAACAAATATTGACCCCGCTTCCGCTTTAAATCCTGGGTTTAATTGGATATAATTATCAGGATATGCATCTAATTTGGCCTTGCTACCAAATGGGATTATCACGGTACCTGAAGTAATGATCCATGTTTGGCTTTCGGTAATATCGGTATAAAACAGCGAGTCTGTGATAATAATATCAGGGATACAAGGTGGACATGAGGTAATATTCAAATGCAAAATCACAGTGCTGTCGCATCCGTTCTCGTTGGTGTAAAATTGA
This sequence comes from Bacteroidota bacterium, assembly GCA_016711825.1. Classification (GTDB taxonomy): domain Bacteria; phylum Bacteroidota; class Bacteroidia; order Chitinophagales; family Chitinophagaceae; genus OLB11. The sequence goes on from JADJSG010000006.1 coordinate 510,982, forward strand.
TTATATACGCCAGAACTGGTATAAGTCTGCCCGTTTAACGTATAGGAGGGAACGCAAGATTGTTGCCAGTAATGTAAAGTGTCGGCATGATGGATGATGAGATTTAAAGTGGTAGTTACCTGACACCCCGGTCCATTGATCGTGTTTTGGGTGTAGATACCGCTTTGGTTATAAGTTTGTGCATTGTATGTATAACTGTCGCATGCTGTATCTGAAACAAAAATTTGGGTAGGAAAGATTGTGATATGGTTGTTTTGATTGCTGTCGCAACCATTTACATCCAAAAATTGTATTACAGTATCATAGCTACTGCTGTAAGTATTACCAAAAAGACTAAAAGTATCGCAAGCGCTATAGTTCACGTCATAATTTGCACCACAATAATTGAATTTATCAATGAAAATATCTGTCACGCCATTTGATGTAACATTATTAATTCCGCTACCCGGATTCAGGTCAGTAGTGTTGCTGAATCGTCCTGTTCTATACATGACCGATCCGTTCAGTGCGATCGCGCATATATAATCCATGCCTGAGGCCCATACAAAATTTCCGTTCACATCGAGCTTAATGATAAATCCTGCTTCGTAGTTGCTTTTGGTAATATTATATACTGCCGGACCCGGGTCAGCATCCGTGGTACCATACAAATTGCCCCCCAAATAAATATTTCCCGCATTGTCCTGATCAATTGAATAGGCGGTAAGTTTTGCCGGTCCGCCCGTGGCTTTTGCCCAGATAAAATTACCATTAGAATCAAGTTTTGATACAAAGCAACCGTAAGTATTCAGATTAAAAACACCAGCACCTGGATTACAATCAATCAAACCAGAGGCCGCACCGGTGATCAAAACATTATTGCTTAAATCGCAAGTAATTCCGTACCCCAGGTCAGAACCGCTTCCACCAGTTCGCTTGGCCCAGATAAAATTACCGGCGGCGTCTAATTTTAAGATAAAGACATCGTATAAACCCAAGGCTAAAAGCGGATAATAGGCTGCGTTCGGATCAAAATCAACATTGCTTCTGAAAAAACCGGTTGTCAAAAGGTTTCCTGAATGATCAACACAAATTGAAGTACCCTGATCAGGTCCGCTATTCCCAAATTTTTTGACCCATTGAAAAATACGGTTTGAGTCAACCTTTAAAATAAAAACATCTCCTTGCCCTGCAGAGTTGAGATTGTACACCCCAGCACCGGGATCAAAATCAACAGTAGTTCCAAAAGAACCTGTACAGTAAATATTATCGTTTGTGTCAATATCGAATGATGTAATATAATCTTGCTGATCTGCGCCAATTTTGAATGCCCACACAAAATTACCTGTTGAAGTAAGTTTAAGCATAAAGGCATCAACGACCGCACCAGAACTTAAATTAAAAATGCCAGGCCCGGGATCAAAATCAACCGTTCCGAGAAATTGTCCGGTCAAATAAATATTGCCACTGTGATCAGTTTTTATAATTTCCGGACCAATTCCTGAGATGGTTTTCACCCATAGCAAATTACCTGCCGTGTCGGTTTTTAAGAGATACATGTCTGTATTGGCAATACTGCTTACATTATTAACCCCCGGGCCAGGATCGAAATCAACGGTTCCTGAAAATGATCCAGTAGTCAAAATATTACCATCATTGGCGATTGTAATTGCCATTCCTGCATCGAATCCGCTTGAGCCGATGCTGGCAGACCACGGATAAACCTGAGAGAATGCCTCCATATTAAGCAACAATATGAATACTGTCATAAGCGGTCGTATGTCCATAATTAGAAACTTCATTTGTTTTCTGTTTTATTCATTCTTAAATACTTTAATTGAATTGTAATAATTCGGTTTCACATAATATAGGCCATTTGGCAAATGACTCAAATCAATGTTCGTTTCTGTTTGGCCGTTACATTTATGTTTGATGAGGAGTTTACCCACCATATCAAAAATTTGTATGTCTGTTAGTTTTTCATCGTGTTTGATATGTATCAACCCTGAGGTAGGATTGGGGTATAAAACAATTTTGTTGTGAGTCATTAAATCTGCATTCGCTATCATCCGCTCCTGGGGAAGTTGTGGAGCACCTGCAGTGCAACCATTATAAGCTTGTGCCACAAACACCGCACCTGAGTCTACTTTGAAACCCGGGTTTAATGAAACATAGCTCCCGGGATCTGCATCCAGCTTCACAAGCGCACCTGACGGGACCAAAACAATTCCGGAAGTAATAATCCAGCTTTGACTTTCAGTGAGGGTCTTGATATATGGACTGCTATTCACAATGACTTGCTGATTGCATACTACATTATCATAGATATATGCCTGACCGGCTGAAGGTATTCCATTTACTTCTGCATCATAGGCACCAATTACGATATCACTTTTTCCATCATTATTCAAATCGCCATTGCACGCAATGCTACTTCCAAAGCTCTGAGACGCTCCTGCGATAATTACATCCGCTGTGGTATCTGGTATCGCTGCTCCAAAATAAACGAGGACTTTAGTGGTATCCGGAGCGTTCGCTATCAATCCGATCATAATATCTTCAAACCCGTCATTGTTCACATCACCGGAACTGATATCGCCCACCGCTGCAAAAGAAAGATCAGCCAGGGTATCCATTGTATTTCCACCATAATAAACCATAGTATGGTCATAAAAGCCAACCACCACATCATCGAAATTATCATTGTTTAAATCCACACCGCCATAAATATCAGTGACATACTGGCTGTTGAAATCGGTAAATATATAATCGGCATTATTATCTAAAGCTGCACCTCCCAAATACAATCGGGCTTTAGGATTGCCATTCCCCATTTCATATGACCCGATTAAAATATCATCAAAACTATCGTTGTTCACATCGCCAGCTGAGGAAAGTTGTGTACCAAATTGTTCATATAAAACTGAACCGGTAAAAACAATATCAATTGTTGTATCAACACTCTGACTCCCCAAATACAGGTAAGTGCGACCAGTATAATTCTGTTCACCTTGAGCACCTACGATGATATCTCCAAATCCGTCATTGTTCACATCTCCAACTGAAGCAAGGGTTTTACCGTAATTTCCATATGACTCATATCCTTGAATCACCAGATCAGGAATATTATCCATCACTACACCACCAAAATAAATATAAACCTCTCCACGGGCAACACCTCCACCATTCGCTAAGGGGGCTCCTACCATCACGTCACCAAAACCATCGTTGTTCATATCACCGGCTGCAGAAACACATTGTCCAAACCGATCCTCAACGTTGATTCCTGACAGAATTAAATCCGGTATGCTATCCATAGATGGACCTCCAAACAAGATATAAGCCTTTCCGACACTATCTGCATTACCCAGATCATAATACGATGGTGCACCAATGATTACATCATCATAGCCATCATTATTTAAATCACCGGCAATAGAAACACTAAATCCCAGTCGTGCAACATTTGTTGTGCCGCTAAGGGTAGCTATAGGTTGTATAACAGTAGCATTTGCAGAACAGAAAAACAGCAGGATATATACTGACAAATAAATTATTTTCTTCATTTTGAATGCTTTTAAAATTACATTTTTATATTCATGTTTTTGACAACCTAATTATTCTTCACCACCTTTATCGAATTATACCCTGCTGCCTTTACATGATACACCCCATTTGGCAAATGACTCAAATCAATGTTCGTTTCTGTTTGGCCGTTACATTTATGTTTGATCACAAGTTTACCCACCATATCAAAAATTTGTATGCCTGTTAGTTTTTCATCATGCTTGATATGTATCATTCCTGAGGTAGGATTAGGGTATAAAACAATTTCGTTGTTTGTCAATAAATCTGCATTCGCTATCATCCGCTCCTGGGGAAGCTGCGGAGCGCCTACAGTACACCCGTTATAAGCTTGAGCTACAAACACCGCACCTGAATCTACCTTGAAGCCGGGATTCATGATCACATAACTGGTTTGATGTGCATCCAGTTTAACTTGGGTACCGGCCTCAATCAGTACAGTGCCGCTTGTGACGATCCAGCTTTGGCTTTCGGTGAGGGAATTATAAAAAGGAGAATAATTGATGGTGAAATTGGGGACACATACGATGCAGGGGCTTACTGTTAAATGCAGGATTTCGGTAGAATCGCAACCATACATATTGGTGTAAGTTATTGTGTAAGTACCTGAGCTGTCAAGATTCATCCCATTCCAGCTATAGGGAATTTGGTTTGCACAAATAGATGTGATGCTTGTATTATTTGAACTAAGGATCGTAATCTGTATAAATGAAGTATTGCTACACCCGTTGCCATCTGTTCCAGTGACGATATAAGTTTGGGTTGCAGATGGATTAAATGGGACGTTATTGATGACTCCGCCTGTCCAGGTGTAACTTAAGGCCCCACTCCCTGACAGGGTAACACTCTGTCCTGCACATACACTGTCTGAACTTGCATTTGCCGTCACAATGGCTGTTGCTGGTATGGTAATGGTATCTGTTACAATACCGCAAGTATTTTGCAAGGAGTAACTATAAATTCCTGCAGCATTGATGATAATGCTCGTATCAAAACCGATTAGCTGCCATTGATTATTGGCAGCTAAAAACTGATACCAGCTACCTGCTACGCCATTATTCGCATAGAGTTCCATTGTATTACAAAATGACGGATACTGCGATGTAATATTAGGTGGTGGCAACAGGGTATCAACCACAATATTAAACGTATCTTTTACAATTTGACCTATATTGTCTGTTACGGTAAGTGTATAAGAAATATTGCTTGTGGCCGTAAAACTTACGGAATTGGTATTGGTATTGTTTAGTCCGGTAATAGGTAGCCAGTTATAGGTAAATGGAGGCATGCCTCCGGTAGTATTGCCTGTAAGTGCAATGGTGGTGCCTTCACAATTTGTAATGGTTTGATTTGTAGGATTTGCCTGAAGCAATGAAAAGTTGCCCAGCTTACCCAGTTTATTAAAAGTTGCATTATCATATCCTAATGTATAGATAGCATCGGGTCGTCTGATTAAATTAAATGAATAAGTTCCCACACCAGCATTAAAAAAGTAATTGTCCTGCTGATGTGTATCTAAATTCAGCACAGATAAATAGGTACCGATTCCGGTTCCGCTGATACAAACAAATTGATCGATACCACTGATGGAATAAGGTTGTATATAATGCGCTTGTGGAAAATCCCAGTTGATGAGTTCTGCAACACTGCTCATGAAGTTACCATTGGTATTATATTCCCACAAATAGGAACAGGTAGAAAGACCCAAGCCACATTTATACACAAGCGCCACATATATTCGTCCATTGTTGGGTCGTATATATATTTTACTTTCCTGATCGTTATAATACGTGTTACTCATATTTTTTAACCAAAGGGGGATTCCCCCCAAGGAAATCTTAGAAGCAAAAATATCCTTACTGTTGGGAAATTGTCCCAAATCAGTATCTGCAAAAATGGTAGTATTGCCAAAGGTGAGGGAAGTCTGAAATAATCCACTCACCACGATGGTTGAATCAAATTTAGAATAATCGATTTCCTTCGCGGGTATGTTTTGCTCCCATACAAAAATGCCATTATTATTGTATTTTGATACTTTATCAAAGCTAGCTACATAAATATTATTTAAATAATCAATACACAAATCTGCACTATATTCATTGCCTGCAGTCCCATAAATGGCAGCATTTATATTGATCCCATTCAGGTTGTATTTTGCTATAAATATATCATAACCCCCATTGGATGTATAAGTATTACCCGCCACGTCTATTGATACTGAGTTTGTATAACCCAAAACGATTAGTTCGTTATTATTGTTCACCCGAATGCCTGAAGCATATTCATCAGCGCTGCCCCATATATTGTTGGCCCATATCAGGTTTCCGAGAGTATCCCATTTAATGACAACCAAATCTTTACCTCCCTGATTATTAATATTCGCATTCCCAAATACAAATGAACTATCGGAGAAAGTACCAACCGTATAAATATAGTTGTCATGGTATTCAATAGCTTGAACATTGGCATTGAACTGATGCCCCCATTCCCAAAGTGAGGGGTTAGATTTTACCGCCAGTGAACAAGCTAAAATGCTTAAGGTAAGATAAATTATTTTCTTCATTATTTCTTTGTTTTATTTTATTCATTCTTCACCACTCTTATCGAGTTATACCCTACCGCCTTCACATGATACACGCCATTCGGCAAATGACTTAGATTGATATTCGTTTCTGTTTCACCATTGCACTTTTGATTGATGATGAGTTTACCCACCATATCAAATATTTGGATATTGCTTAATTTTTTATCGTGCTTGATATGTATCAACCCTGAAGTAGGATTGGGATATAAAACGATTTCGTTGTTTGTCAAGAAATTAGCATTCGCTATCTTCCGCTCTTGTGGAAGTTGTGGCGCACCTGCAGTACAACCGTTGTAAGCCTGGGCCACAAATACCGCACCTGAGTCTACTTTGAATCCAGGATGAAGTGTAACATAACTATTGAGATCGGCATCGAGCACAACATGACTGCCACTTGCAACCAAAACAATACCTGATGTAATTACCCAGCTTTGGCTCTCAGTAAATGCTGTATAAAAAGGTGAAGTATTGATGGTTAAAAAAGGTACGCAAACAGGTATATTCAAAAAGATACTAATATTTTGAGAACCGTCATTTGCCACTGCCAGATCAGCATCACCATCTCCGTCAAAGTCAGCAGATACTATACTTACCGGTTTATCGCCTACAGGAAATAATATTGGCGCTGAAAACCCACCAATACCGTCACCCAGCAAAACTGAAATATTATCCGACTGATAATTGACAACAGCCAGATCCTGATGGCCGTCATTATTAAAATCCCCATTTGCAAGATCGACACATTTTAGCCCTGCCGTACTAAAAACAGACGCAGTATCGAATGCTCCGAGTCCATCACCAAGCATTAGCGCAACATCATTTGATAATTCGTTGGCTGTGGCTATATCGGGAAATCCATCTTCATCAAAATCAACCGATATGATACCTTTTGGTTCATCTCCCGGAAAAGTAAGATAAGATTGCGTCAAGGGGAAGGTACCAGAACCATTCCCTAAACCAACATTAATCCAAAATGCAAATGAGCCATTTGTTGTCACAATATCTAATATTCCGTCATTATCAAAGTCATCTACCACAGTTCTGTAAACACCCAGATAATTGGAAACAACCGGTGATGAAAATCCTCCTAAGCCATTTCCGCTAAAGAAAGCCTGACGGCCATCACATGATTGTGTTGAAACTAACAGATCAAGATTTCCGTCATTGTCAAAATCAGCGCAGGCAATATTACTTTGGCAAACAAAATAACCATAAAAATAATTCGTTGCGGCTGAAAACAGCCCCCCTCCAATTCCTAAATAAACCGAAAGAAATGGATCAGCTGCATTCAACACTACCATATCTTTATTGCCGTCCCCATTGAAGTCAGCCGAAGCAATAAAATTTGGGTAATTACCAGTTACATAGTTTGTGCCACTGTTAAAATTCCCGAATCCATCACCCATAAAAACAGTCATAGTATTCGTATTTCGATTTGCTGTGGCCAGGTCAATTTTGCCATCATTATCGAAATCATCTGCTATCATATGAGCGGGAATGGCTCCAACAGGCACATTCGGAGCGTAAGAAAATGAAACCTGTGCATTTGCCTGTTGAAAAGCAGGTAAGAGGAGTAGAATGAGTATCTTTTTCATTGCTATTGCTTTAGTTATTTTTTACTACCTTAATTGAATTATACCATGCTGCATTTACATGATACACCCCATTCGGCAGATTACTTAAATCGATACTTGTTTACTTTAACTGCAATTCCTTATTCTCTTTCTCCAGATTTTCAATACGCTTGTTCATGTCGATGATATACAAGGTCAACTCTTCAATTTTTTCCAAAAGCTTCGCATCCATTTGGGCAACATTAATGCCATCATTTACTACTTCCTGCGCGCTGGGCACACCGGGTAAGTGACTGTTGGCATGGATGAAATTTTCAACTTCAGTTAAGGGAAGTAAATTGTAATTGTTGGCAAATACATAATCTGACCATTCAGCTGTGTTCTTAACTGCTACTTTTATTTTTTCAGTTAATATACCTTGTTCCACAAATAATTTATAACCAGCAGGTGTGTTTGTATTTCCGATAAGCACGCTACCCGTTGGGTTTATTTTTAGGACAGTTGCATTGTTGGTACCTAATTCTAAAGTGCTATTTTCGAGATTGATCATACTTGCTGCATTCCCAATTGTACGAATCTCAAGCCCATCACCTGCATTGTGGGTAGAAAGATTATTCGTAATCTTCAGTGTTGTTGTTGAGTAGGTCGAATTGATGTGCACTGCTGTCATGGGTACTGCGCTTCCGGCAAGCCCGACATTACCTGTGGTGTAATTCACATTAAATTTTAATGTATTGACGCCAGCTTTATACATGGAAATGCCAATGGCTCCACTGTTTGAGATTAGCAGGGGACCACCATTATTTCCAAAACTCAGCAAATTGGCATAAGGAAACTGCGATGGATAATTAAGAACTCCACCAGGATAGGCACTACCATACTTAGTAAATGTAGCGTAGTTTGCCGGGAGGTCATTAAATAAAGTAAATTTCCCAAATCCAGTACTGAGGCTGTTTTCAAGGCGAAGCAATTCACTGGCCACATTGTTTTTAATATGTAGTTTTACAGCGGGGGCATTGGTGCCAATGCCAACATTTGTTCCTCCAATTAAATTGTTGCCACTTGAATATAATTGGGCATTGCCAATCATTGCACTCATTATTAGAGAGGCGCTTAAAAGAATTTTTTTTGTCATGATGTTATTGTTTAAGGGTTTTTTAAAAAATTTATAATTAATGATTCTTGATGACTTTTATTGATTGATAACCTGCGGCTTTCACATGATACACCCCATTGGGTAAATGTGTTAAATCGATATTCGTTTCCATTTCGTCTGGGCATTTTTGGTTGATAATGAGTTTACCCACCATATCAAATATTTGGATGCCTGCTAGTTTTTCATCATGCTGAATATGTATCATGCCTGAAGTCGGATTCGGATATAGAATTATGGCATTCATTGCAAAGGGATCAGCATTTAACATTTTGCCTAATTGAGGGAGCTGAGGAGATCCTGCTGTGCAACCGTTATAAGCTTGTGCTACAAACACCGCACCTGAGTCTACTTTGAAGCCAGGGTTGAGGATTACATTTCCTCCAGTATTGGCATCGAATTTTACCTTTGACCCTTCTGGGATAAGTACCATACCAGAAGTTTGAATCCATGTTTGACTTTCAACCAAAGAATCTACAAACGGAGACCAATATACTGTAAAGTTATTTTGACACTGACCACAAACACTAATGTTTAAAAACAATGTGGCTAAAGAATCACAGCCTGCTATGTTGGTGTATAGGGCAGTATAAACGCCAGGACTATCGATACTTAAGCCTCCCCATAGATAGGGAATTTGATTGATGCAGATTGTTTCAGTAATGCTACTGCTACTTGTATCATTAACTGTAATGGTGATTGTAGCCGTGTTTGAACAGCCATTGGCATCTGTACCTGTCACAAGGTATGTAGTGGTAATATTGGGAAATACAGTGGCATATGGGTAAGCATAATTAAAAGGCACATTCCAATATATATAACTTACACCACCACTGCCTGCAAAGGTGGTGGTATCGCCCAGACAAATAGGATTCACACTGGCAGTCACTGTAATGTTTGGTAGTATACCCAATGTAACATTAACGGTATCGTAAACCATCATATTATTTTGATCAGTAACAGTAAGCGTATACGTTGTATTTACAGCTAAACCTGATACCGTAGGGGAAGATAATGTCGGATTGTTGAGACCCGTTGTTGGACTCCAACTAAAAGTATAACCTGGTAAGCCCCCTGATGCGTAAAAGCAATCACTGTTCCCAATTTGGATTGATGCATTGGGACAAAGTGTTACATCTGGTGCAGGATAAATCGTGAAGGTATTATTGCAATTCGTTTCACAGCTTTTTCTGATACCATCTTCACTACTCATATAATATCGTCCATTGACACCTACAATTCCACCAAAAAAAGATTGACTAGGACCTAATGAAACTTCTAGGGTGGTATTGTTGATGACATCCCATTTGGCTGCATAAAAATCTACACAAGTAGGTCCAAAGGTTTGGTAGAAAGAACCATACAGGATATTATTGCTAAAATAAATTTGAATAGGTTTCCCAGAGGAATAAGGCTCTGCCGAAAACGCAAACATTTTAGCATTACTGGCATTCAGAAACTGGTCATATTCTATACATTGATTATAACCATAACCATTCAATGAGTATTCTTGCCTTTGTGCACAATAAAATTTTCCCCCATTGCCAATACACATATCTGAAAGAACATTCGTTTTGTTTATATTCGTTGTTATATTACTAAAAGTAATTTGTGTGAATGATGTATCAGCTTTCCATAAAAAAATATCTTGATTATTGGTTCCATAATTGATCTGATTTCCACCACCTGGATTATTAAAACCTATTGCTCCATCCTGAAACACTCCACCTACAATCACCGAATGATCATAGGGCGAAAAAATGATTTTATTTAAGGAATAATCCTGACTGGGAGGATGTCCTTGGTAAGCGGTTCCCTGCATCCATTTCATCTTAATTGGAATCCCAAACGGATCAAATTTTAAGAGTGTTTTTGCAAGTGTGGGACTCGTAAGGGCAGCAAAAGGAATGTCACCAGAATTTGAAATAGTATAAATATTGCCATTGGCATCTACGGCTATATCTTCACCTGCGTCTGCATTAGGACCACCTGCTTGAGTGGCCATTATTGCGTTTCCATTAATATCAAACTGAGCCACAAAAATATCTGAACTACCAACAGAAACCAAAGTATCATTTCCAATACTCAAGGTGTTGACAAACGAGCCAGAAACATATAAGTTGCCATTGCCACCAAATGTCATACTATAGGCGAATTCATTGCCGCTACCACCAATGCTATTGGCCCAAATTACATTTCCTAAGGTGTCTAATTTGGCAATGATAAAATCGCTACCGCCTTGATTGATAAGGGTATTGGCACCAATGTTAACACTCGCATCCGTAAAATTACCGAGTGCATAAATGTACCCATTTTGATATTCTAAAAAATACATAACATTTGAAGGCGTATACCAGTCCCATTGAATATTCACTTGTGAATGGCCATTCAATGCGTACATTACACATAAAAAAGCAAACAGTGATTTTAATTTATTCATGGTGATTAAGGATAAGCCTCAATTATAACGAAGTTAGTCAATTTAAATTATATTTTCTTTAACATTTTTATTCTAACGGCACTTTATGAACTATCTTTTAATTTAAATTGACACTCAATGTTTATCAGCAATCTATTCGTATATTAAAACATGGGTATCAATCGTTTTTAATCAATTTTATAGATTGATATCCTATTGCCTTTACATAATATATACCATTAGCCAAAGAGGATAAGTCGATATCTGATGCTAATTCACCTTCGCAATGATGATTAATAAGCAGTTTACCTACCATATTATAAATTTGTATTGATTGTATTTTGTCATCATGTTGTAGATGTATCATGCCAGTAGTAGGATTAGGGTATAAAATAATCTCGTTGCTTGCAAGTAAATCTACCTCCGACATACTCCTTTCTTGTGGAATTTGTGGCTCACCCACAGTACAACCGTTATAAGCTTGTGCTACAAATACCGAACCTGATTCGGCCACAAATCCAGGACTTAATAGCACAAATCCACTCGTATCTGCATCAAATTTTACATTGGCACCCGTTGGTATCATTACCGTACCAGAAGTCATAATCCATGTTTGACTTTCAGTAATGGGTACTTGAAAAGGACTTGTATTGATGGTTACATTAAGTGGACAAGCTCCACAGGGTACTATGGTCAAATGAAGTGTTGATAGAGAATCACATCCATTTACATCGTTCAATTGCACTTGATAAGTACCTGATGTGTCAAGGCTCAACCCATTCCATAAAAATGGGGTTTGAGCATCACAAAGTGTCAGGTTTGTATTGCTTGATGTAGGGGTAAATACTGTTAAGTGTAAAGTAGCTGTAGAATCACAACCATGTATGTTTGTGAACATTACATCGTATTGACCACTGATGTCCAAACTGAGTCCATTCCATACAAATGGGGTTTGGTTTGCACAGATACTCTCACTTGTATTGCTTGCACTTACTTGATTGACTGTTATGGCTAAAGATGAAGACATGCCCTCTCCATAACTACTTATACCCTTCACACTTATGTTACCTGACACTGCAGCTAAACCGTAATTCACAGTAATGCTATTGGTATTGCTCACACCTATTGCCCCTATTGGAAGTGTCCAACTATAACTGGTTGAATTGGCAATGAGTGGAACGCTATATACGACGGTATTTTGACCCTGACATACGGTATTTAAACCTGTAATAGGTCCTGCACATTTAGGTAAATAATCAACCAATACTTTATATAAAAGGGCTGTGATGCCATCCACTGCAGAAGGATTTGAATTGGAGAGTCCGCATACAGCTGCTTTCATACATGGGTCGTATATCATTCGTGTTTTATATCCTACAGTAATACCACCATGTCCCCAACATGTATTGCCAAAAAAAGTAAAAAGACCTAAGCCCAAACCATAATTTCCCGGCAATGCGAAAGTGGTCATTTCAGCAAACGAAGCAGGGCTCAAAATCTGTCCATCCATTAGTGCATGAAACCATTGTGCCATTTCAGCAACCGTTGAAAACATAGCACCTGCCGGACCTCCTGATGTACTCAAAGATATTCTGGAAGTATCATGCAAATCAATCCCGTCTTCCCATCGGTGTGCAATCATCCCTACTTCTGGCTCTTCAAAATCAAAAAAAGTACTATCAAGTTGCAAGGGCGTTAAAATACTATCGCGTATGATTTGCGAAATATTAAAACCTGTAGCACTTTTTGCCACCATACCTGCAAGTATGTAATTTATGTTTGAATAACCATACCCAGTACCTGGATTAAATTGGGGTGGCCCCACCCAACTTAGTACCTCATTTACTGTGTATGCATGGGTGGGATGTGCTTTTACCGAATCAAGCAATGCGGTAGTAAAAAATGGATCAGATACCCCACTGGTATGATTAAGCAATTGCCTGATGGTAATATTCGGATTGATATTTGGGTAGTTTGGTATCCATTCATGTAACGAATCTTCAAGATTGAGAATATTATTTTCTGCGAGTTTAAGCATAATCACCGAAGTAAATAATTTAGAATTACTCGCTAAGCCAAATTCCATATTGCTGTTGATTGGCTGACCTGCATACGACAATCCACTTGCCCCTTTCCAAATACCTTGACCTGGATAATATACACTTGCTGCCATTCCTTTTGTGTTTGCAAATAGGTTCACTAAACTGTCTAAGGTCGTTTGTAGTCGTAAAGCTAAATTAGCATTAAAAGTTTGCGCATGACTTTGTTGATAAAGGGATGAAAGAAAAATGACAAATACTATTTTTTTCATAACATTGGTTTTTGGTTGTTGGTTAATTCTAAAAGAAATATTATCTATTTATACCAACGACACATTAAAGATAGTCCATTTGTTATTAGCTTAAATGTAATGTGTGTGGGTATTATACCGATATTTTATAGACTACTTATTAATAACATTTGGTATTAGACGTAAAAATAATACTACAGGGTAGCACTGTTTGTAATGCTAAAGTCATATTTTGAATTAAAATTAAAAAACGCCCATCCTTTTACGGATGGGCGTTTTGTCTATTTACTTTATACTAAGTACTATTTACTATGTACTAGGTACTATTTACTTTGTACTAAGTACCAGCATTAATCATTCTTCTTCACTTTGCTTGTGTGTGTCAAATGGTTGTTTTCGTACACTTGTACAGTATACACACCACTTGCAATTTCACCTAAGCTAAGCTGGATATTATTCATACCCACAGCTGATTTAGCTTGTACTTGTCTGATCACTCTGCCACTCATGTCAAGTAACTTAACAGTTGTGTTTTGTGCTGCAGTTGCATACAAATCAATATTTAAGATATCAGTGGTTGGATTTGGATAGATACTTACGGTACTACCATTCGCACCCCAGATCAAGTCTACGATTTGTGCATGTACACTCACCTTGTTGTCAATATCTACTTGTTGAAGTCTGTAGTAGTTATGGCCTAACGCAGGTTTGTTGTTCGTCGCTGTATAGCTTAAAGCAGTGTTGCTGTTGCCATTTGGCGCCTTGCTTGCTACTTTCGCTATCGTGCTAAAGCTGATGCCATCTGTACTGTGTTGTAAGTTGAAATAAGCATTGTTTTGTTCGCTGCTTGTTATCCAGCTCAACTTGTCTGAACTTTCCAGTTTAGTACCGCTGAAGCTGGTTACCGTTACAGGTAATGGTACATTGCCAGGGTTCACACTGTGTACTCTGAATTGACTAAAGCTTGGTGTGTTGAAACTCAACTCCCAATAAGTACCATTCCAGCTTACCGCAGGAGTGATCACAATTGGATTGTTGCCTAAACCGCCATCATCATTTTTCGTGATACGGATATTGGCAATACCTGATGCATCACCAGGACCTGTTGGTAATGGTAAGTAAGGTGCTACTACCGCTGCATTGTAATCGTCAAAGTCTGTTTGATTGATATACAATTTCACATCTGCTGAACCATTTGTTGTTGGCGTGATTTGATACCAGCGTCTTACAAAAGGTTGACCATTGTGGAAACTTGCTGTTGCATCTACGTTTACAGTACTTGTTGTTAATCCAAGTACATTACCACCAGCACCATCATCTACCGTTGCGATCAAATCGCAGTTGGCTGCATAGTAATTGATATTGAAATCATCACCATGATCTTGTGACTGATTGCTTGTTGTTGGCGCTAATACACCGCTTGCAGGTGTTACCGTTACAGTTACACTGCTTGTACCTGTACAACCTGCACCATCAGTACCTGTTACGGTATAAGTGTCAGTCGTTGTGGCTACAAATGGGGTACAGTTGCTTAAACCACCAGTCCAAACATAAGTTACAGCACCTGTTGCACATGGATTTACCGAAGTAAGATTACATGTAGTACTTGGTGTTGCAGTTGCGTTTACAACTGGAGCTGCGTTTACATTAACTGTAATCGTAGCGGTTGATGTACAACCTGCAGGGCTGGTACCTGTTACTGTATACGTTGTTGTTACTGCAGGGCTTACTGTTTGTACCGCTCCTGACAATGCGCCCGGATCATAAGTATAAGTGCCACCACATGTTGCTGTACGGAAGGTATAATCAAAGCCAGGGAAGGCTCCATAACCAGGATTTGCATATAACTGACCATTTGCATAGCCACCAGCAACGTCTCCGCCAATACATTGTCCGCCATTCGTTGATGTAAATACTAAATAATAAGTCGTACCAATAGATACTGGTACTGAAGGCCATGTTACATCTACAAACGATCCTGAGGTACCTACTGCAGAACCACTAGCTAATAATACACCAGCTGCATTCGGTAAGTTAGTATATAACTGGATTGTTACTGTGCCAGAACCACCTGATTCAAGATATACGCCAGCACCACAAATCGTGTTAGAAGAAGGAATAAAGGATTGCGCTAAATCTGTTTGATTGAAATTTGCCATACAAGTATTGCTAATCAATTGACTTTGATCTGTACCACTTGCGATTAAGCCACTAGCTGTAAGTGTTGTAGCATCGCCTTCACATATTGGATTGCTTGATGCAGATACGCTGATCACTGGTATAGGATCAACTGTTACGGTAACAGGTACACGAACAGATGGGCAAGAACCAGCGCCTGACCAGGTGATTATCACTTGACCGTTACCTGTTTGTACTCCAGATGTTGTAGCACCGCCGGTAACACCACCAATATAGCTTGAACCACCACCGCCACCGGCTGCATAAGCAGAACCGCCACCGTAGTAGCCGCCGCCGCCGCCACCTTCATGGTATTGACCACTGCCACCACCAATGCCTAGTGAACCAGGTGCTCCAGGTGCAGTACCTGCAAAACCACCTGCAATTTGACTTCCACCACCACCTGGGTTAAAGCCACCGCCACCATTGGTGCCATCATCTCCTGATAAACCACCGCCATTTCCACCTGCGCCATGCTCAGGACAACCTGTGTTGCCACCGCCACCGCCGCCAGCAACAATTACTCTATCGCCTAATGCTGTACCGCCAACTCTTACGTCAGAAGCACCACCACCAGCACCAGCCCATTGACCAGAAGCACCACCACCATTATATCCACCAGGCTGACCAATACCAGGTACCATTGCTGGCTTTTGACCAACAAATATATTTAAAACCTGACCAGGTGTAACTGCTAAAGTCCCTGTTGCATTGCCACCTAAGCCACCATCTTCTTGATTTGGAGGAGCACATGCTTCAGACCCGCCGCCTTGTGCCCCAAAAGCATTGATTGTTACACTTGTAACACCAGGAGGTACAGTAAATGTTTGCATAGACCCCGTATAATTAAAGGTTTGTGAACCACCAGGACCGACACCTTGAGTTTCTGCATAATAAGTAGTTGTTACTGCAGGTGTCACATTAAGATTAGTACCGCTTGGAACGGTTCCAATAGCAACACCACCTGAAGGTACTGTGTACCAATTGATTGTATTACCTACTGACACCGCATTCAAATCTGAATTACCTCCAATACAAATTACTGAAGGAGTTGCTGTTACAGGTGAAGGACCAGGAGCCAAAGGGTCCACAGTTACTGTAATAGAACTTGTTGCTGTACAACCACCACCATCTGTACCAGTTACAGTATAAGTGTTTGTAGCCAAAGGTGCAAATGAAACACCATCAGTTACACCACCTGTCCAAATATATGATACAGCACCACCACCTGTTAATATCGTAGAAGAACCTTCACATAGAGGGTTCACTGAAGCGCTCGCTGTTACCGTTGGAGAAGAAACAGTCACCGTTACAGGTACACGAGGATTTGATGGACAAGTAACACTACCAGTCCATGAAATGATCACTTGACCATTACCTGATTGAAAACCTTGGGTATGAACGCCACCAGCTAAAAAGCTGCTGCCGCCACCGCCGCCGCCCCAAACACCACCACCGCCGCCGTAGTAACCACCACCGCCGCCACCGCCGCTGTTAGTACAAAATCCACCTGCACCACCAATGCCTAATGCACCAGTATTCCCCACACAATAACCAGGGAAATTACCAGCTGTACCGCCTGCTACTTGCGTGCCGCCATCTCCAGGATAACCAAGGTCTAATAATATATTTGCATGGTAACCTCCACCGCCAATAAGGCCACCACCGAGTCCGCCTCTTTCGTATTCAGCAGTAGAATAATCGAAGGCTCCACCACCCCCACCGCCAGCTACTGCTAAGCGATCATTTAGATTGTAAGGTGCCACACGAATATCAGATGCGCCACCGCCACCACCGCCAGCATAGTTACCAGGGTATAGTGCTCCAGCACCACCCCCATTATAACCACCAACACCACCAGCAAGGGTTGAACCATTGCCTCCCATACCACCAACATAAATATTAAGCACTTGACCAGGTGTAACAGCAATAGTTCCAGTTACTCGACCACCGTTACCACCAGTACTGTATACTTGAAATCCAGTACCACCTTTGGCACCTTGTACATCAACATCCAATGAGTTAATGCCAGCAGGAACCGTAAAGGTTTGTACCCCCCCTGTATAATTAAATGTTTGAGATCCACTTGGTATATTTTCAAAAGTTTCTACATAATATGTAGTTGTTACTGCTGGACTCACTGGAAAGTTAGCACCGCTTAAACTTGTGCCTATGGCAACACCACCTGATGGAACTGTATACCATGTTTGGGTGCTTCCCGGAGTTGCAGTACTATTTAATTGAGATGTACCGTTTGCACAAATCGTTGAAGGAGTTGCTGTTACAGGATTAGGTGCCGCTGCTATTGGAAGCACACTAACTGAAATAGGAGTTCTTGTGTTTGAAACACAACCTGTACCTTGAGGCGTTATAATCACTTGACCATTGCCAAGTTGAAAACCTGCTACATTTGCTTGTCCAGTGCCTGAGCTAAATGAACCACCGCCACCACCATGTGTAGGATCTGTGCCGCCACCGCCGCCTGAATAACCGCCGCCGCCGCCGCCGCCGCCATAGTGATTACCGCCGCCACCGCCGCCGCCAAAACCACCAACTCCACCACAGCCGCCACCGGCGCCACCACAAAATCCTGGACCACCTACCCATGTCGCAAAACCTAAACCTCCATAAGGGCCTCCACCATTTGAAAGCCAACCTGTACCACCGCCTGCACATGGAATACCGGACCATAAGCCAGCACCTCCACCATTTCCTGCAACACCACCGAGTCCTGCTCCATCTGATGAAGCATTCCCGTTTGTGGTTATAGAACCTGCTGCTCCCGGATGTAATGGGCCTGAACCAGTATAATTACATTTGCCACCGCCACCACCTGCAGCAACTAATAAAGTATTTGGACCTGTAGTATAAACAAAAGTACCACCACCGCCGCCAGAACTATTTTGCGCATTTCCGCCAACTTGCAACAATCCTTGTTGACCTACTACTATATTTAAAACGGTACCAGGGGTAACAGGATAATCTCCAACCATTCTTGCACCTAAACCACCAGCGCCTCCATTTGAACCACCGCCTTGAGCACCTCTAGCATCAATATTTATTGAGGTAACCCCAACTGGAACTGTATAAGTTTGTACTGAACCCGTGTAATTAAATGTAACAGGTACACCACCGCCTGGAGCAACTGACTCTGCATAATAAATCGTTGAGACTGCTGGACTTACTGAATAATTGACACCACTTGGTGTATTCGTTAAAGCAACACCCCCTGAAGGAGTGGTAAACCAATTTATAGTATTTCCAACTGAAATGGCATTTAAATCTGTAGAAGACCCTGCACAAATCGTACTTGGATTAGCCGTTACTGGGTTCGGTGCAGCTGGGGATGGATTCACTGTAAAAATACCTACACTTGATCCAGAACCTGAAGGTGTTGTAACCGTTATTACACCCGTTGCACCTGCACCAGGTATAGCTGTGATTTGATTATTGTTATTTACAACAAATGATTGGGCTGGTACACCGCCAAAACTTACGCCTGTGGCCCCCGTAAAATTAGCTCCCGTAATTACCACTGATACACCTCCAGCACAACCTGAACTTGGCGTAAACCCTGATATTGAAGGGGGCGTAACTACAAAGTTTGAAATGGTAGCTGAAAAACCAGCACCTGTAATAGAACCATCTGATGTAAATCGTAAAGTAAGTGCACCTGTTGTTGAGGTAAGAACAGGAGGCAATGCTGCCCCACTGCCATTAAATAACTGTGTACCACCAACACCTACTCCATCAAATACAGTAACATAATCCCAACCACTTTCTGTTTGAAAAGCAGTAAAGGTTAATCGGGTAAAGCCTGATACTGGATTGATTACCGTATAGCCGTTGGCATTGTCTAAATAATTGCCTACACCTCCATGGTCGCATATTGTACCAGAGTTTGCAACAATTGAATTGTTTCCACTGTAAGGCACTGTGTAAGTACACTGTGCCATCCCATTATTTGCACTACCGAATATAAATACCGTTAATGCAAACAGAAAAAATAATTTTAAAGATAATTGTTTCATGTTTTATTGATTTAGTTAATTATTTATTTGATTTTGTTGAAATTAAATTTAAATGTTCTGAATACTTTTCGCCATATACAGCATATAGTGAATTTTTTCTAATACAAGGTGATGCTTTCTCATCTGTAATGTTCTTTTCAATCTTAGCAATCACCTTTGGATCGTCCAATTTGAAATTTGCACCAAAAAGAGTAACTAACTGTTGTTGCAATTCAGGACAACCTTTAATTTTCTCCATCTTAATTTGCTCTGTGCCAGTGGCCGTGTTAAAACGGCTCTTTTGTGCAAACCCTTGAAAACAAAGGAATAGCATAAAAAACACGATTAGTTTAATTTTTTTCATAGTAATAAATTTATTATAAACATAAAAGTATATATATAAATGCCATATATCCAAATTAATTAACAAAAATTATTCTTTAATCTTTTTTTAAATTTCTTTTAGGTTTGTTTAAAAATCACGGTTAAAATCATGAATTAAAAATAAAAACGCCCATCCTTTTACAGATGGGCGTTTTGTCTAATTACTATTTACTTTGTACTAAGTACTGGCATTAATCATTCTTCTTCACTTTGCTTGTGTGCGTCAAATGGTTGTTTTCGTATACTTGTACGGTATACACACCACTTGCGATTTCACCTAAGCTAAGCTGGATATTATTCATACCCACAGCTGATTTAGCTTGTACTTGTCTGATCACTCTGCCACTCATGTCAAGTAACTTAACAGTCGTGTTTTGTGCTGATGTTGCATACAAATCAATATTCAGGATATCTGTGGTTGGGTTTGGATAGATACTTACCGTACTACCATTCGCACCCCAGATCAAGTCTACGATTTGTGCATGTACACTCACCTTGTTGTCGATATCTACTTGTTGTAGTCTGTAGTAGTTATGGCCTAACGCAGGTTTGTTGTTCGTCGCTGTATAGCTTAAAGCAGTGTTGCTGTTGCCATTTGGCGCCTTGCTTGCTACTTTCGCTATCGTGCTAAAGCTGATACCATCTGTACTGTGTTGTAAGTTGAAATAAGCATTGTTTTGTTCGCTGCTTGTTATCCAGCTCAACTTGTCTGAACTTTCCAGTTTAGTACCGCTGAAGCTGGTTACCGTTACAGGTAATGGTACATTGCCAGGGTTCACACTGTGTACTCTGAATTGACTAAAGCTTGGTGTGTTGAAACTCAATTCCCAATAAGTACCATTCCAGCTTACAGCAGGAGTGATTACAATAGGATTGTTGCCTAAACCGCCATCATCATTTTTCGTGATACGGATATTGGCAATACCTGATGCATCACCAGGACCTGTTGGTAATGGTAAGTAAGGAGCTACTACCGCTGCATTGTAATCGTCAAAGTCTGTTTGATTGATATACAATTTCACATCTGCTGAACCATTTGTTGTTGGCGTGATTTGATACCAGCGTCTTACAAAAGGTTGACCATTGTGGAAACTTGCTGTTGCATCTACGTTTACAGTACTTGTTGTTAATCCAAGTACATTACCACCAGCACCATCATCTACCGTTGCGATCAAATCGCAGTTGGCTGCATAGTAATTGATATTGAAGTCATCACCATGATCTTGTGCCTGATTGCTTGTTGTTGGCGCCAGGGTGCCACTTGCTGGGTTAACTGTTACTGTTACACTGCTTGTACCTGTACAACCTGCACCATCAGTACCTGTTACGGTATAAGTGTCAGTCGTTGTAGCTACAAATGGTGTACAGTTGCTTAAACCACCAGTCCAAACATAAGTTGCGGCACCTGTTGCACATGGATTTACCGATGTAAGGTTACAGGTAGTACTTGGCGTTGCTGTTGCGTTTACAACTGGGGCTGCGTTTACATTAACTGTAATCGTAGCGGTTGATGTACAACCTGCAGGGCTGGTACCTGTTACTGTATACGTTGTTGTTACTGCAGGGCTTACTGTTTGTACCGCTCCTGACAATGCGCCCGGATCATAAGTATAAGTACCACCACATGTTGCTGTACGGAAGGTATAATCAAAGCCAGGGAAGGCTCCATAACCAGGATTTGCATATAACTGACCATTTGCATAGCCACCAGCAACGTCTCCGCCAATACATTGTCCGCCATTCGTTGATGTAAATACTAAATAATAAGTCGTACCAATAGATACTGGTACTGAAGGCCATGTTACATCTACAAACGATCCTGAGGTACCTACTGCAGAACCACTAGCTAATAATACACCAGCTGCATTCGGTAAGTTAGTATATAACTGGATTGTTACTGTGCCAGAACCACCTGATTCAAGATATACGCCAGCACCACAAATCGTGTTTGAAGAAGGAATAAAGGATTGCGCTAAATCTGTTTGATTGAAATTTGCCATACAAGTATTGCTAATCAATTGACTTTGATCTGTACCACTTGCGATTAAGCCACTAGCTGTAAGTGTTGTAGCATCGCCTTCACATATTGGATTGCTTGATGCAGATACGCTGATCACTGGTATAGGATCAACCGTTACGGTAACAGGTACACGAACAGATGGGCAAGAAGCAGCACCTGACCACGTAAAGATAACTAAACCGTTACCTGATTGGAAACCTGCTGTGTTTGACTGATTGGCACCTATGTTGTAAGAACCACCGCCGCCACCGCCAGCAAATTGTACTGTAGGATAATTACCATCAGTACCACCGCCAGAGTAGCCACCGCCACCACCGCCGTTGCCGCCAGTAAACCAGCCAGCACCGCCGCCGCCATAACCACCAAAGTCGTTGTTATTACCCGTGCCTCCGATGCCACCATTCAAATACGATTTACCATTGTTGTTGGCTAATCCAGAACCTGCTATACCATCGGTGAAGAAACCACCGCCACCGCCACCAGAGCCAAAATTTGCTCCACCGCCGTTGCCGTTGATTCCACCTGCTACCATACCACTGCCACTCGCACCACCGTCTAAGGTTGTCAAGCCAGGACCACCAGCTAAGTTAACGCCGCAGTTACCAATATTATTTGATGCGCCACCGCCGCCACCAGCTACCACTAAAGGTATATTGCCAGTGCGTACTACAAAACTACCACCGCCACCACCGGCGTCAGCACCATTCGTAAAGCCTTGTTGACCTACTAATACACTAATTACTTCACCAGGGGTTACCGCTACATCGCCGATCATTCTGGCGCCTAAACCTCCAGATGCTACACAATTTACATTTATTGAACCACCCTGAGCACCACGTGCTTCCATCGTGATAGACGTAACACCAGCTGGTACAGTGAAGGTTTGAATTGAACCCGTATAATTAAACGTTTGTGAACCACCAGGTGCTCCACCTTGAGTTTCTGCATAATAAGTAGTTGTTACTGCAGGCGTCACATTAAGATTGGTTCCACTTGGCACCGTTCCAATTGCAACACCACCTGAAGGTACTGTGTACCAATTGATTGTATTACCTACTGACACCGCATTCAAATCTGAATTACCCCCAACACAAATCACTGAAGGAGTTGCTGTTACTGGTGAAGGTGTAGGTGACAATGGGTTTACAGTTACTGTAATAGAACTTGTTGCCGTGCAACCAACACCGTCTGTACCTGTTACAGTATAAGTATTTGTAGCCAAAGGTGCAAAAGAGACACCATCAGTTACACCACCTGTCCAAATATATGATACAGCACCACCACCTGTTAATATCGTAGAAGAACCTTCACATAGAGGGTTCACTGAAGCACTCGCTGTTACCGTTGGAGAAGAAACAGTCACCGTTACAGGTACACGAGGATTTGATGGGCAAGTAACACTACCTGTCCAAGAAATAATTACCTGACCATTGCCTGAACGTACACCTTGGGTATTTACTAATATAGGGCCAGATGAATAGCTGCTACCGCCGCCACCGCCGCCATAGCCACCGCCGCCGCCGCCATAATAGCCGCCGCCACCGCCGCCACCGTATGTACAAGCGCCGTTACCACCTAAACCTAAACTACCGTTTTGTCCACATCCTTGTCCTTGGTTATTACCCGCTAAACCACCGGCTACTTGTGAACCGCCAGTTCCTACATAGGAAACTTGTTGACCACATTGCCATCCATCTGCACCAATTAGGCCGCCGCCGGCACCTCCCATCTCCATATTGCTAGCACAGTTATAACCTGCACCACCACCACCACCAGCTACAACCAAACGGTTGGCTAATGCATAAGGTGCTACACGTACATCACTTGCTCCACCGCCACTGCCTGTGAAAGTTGTGTTGCTACTAGCTCCACCACCATTGTATCCACCAGCAGCACTTGGTCCAGGTGTACCCTGACCACCCACATACACATTCAATACCTGACCGCCTGTTACGGCTAAGGTTGTTTGAATATTGCCACCTAAGCCTCCTACGCTAATACCATTACCAGCACCTTGGGCGCCAAATGCATCAACTGTAATTGATGTGATACCAGCAGGAACTGTAAAGGTTTGTAAACCACCAGTATAATTAAAGGTTTGTGAACCACTTGGTATATTTTCAAAGGTCTCTACATAATAAGTCGTGGTCACTGCCGGAGTTACTGGGAAGTTAGCACCACTTAAGCTTGTACCTATTGCTACACCGCCTGAAGGTACAGTATACCATGTTTGAATTGCATTCGC
This sequence comes from Bacteroidota bacterium, assembly GCA_016711825.1. GTDB lineage: Bacteria > Bacteroidota > Bacteroidia > Chitinophagales > Chitinophagaceae > OLB11. The sequence continues at coordinate 535,403 of JADJSG010000006.1, forward strand.
AATAGAAGTAGAATTTAACTGTGAAGTACCTGTTCCACAAATCGTTGAAGGTGTAGCTGTTACAGGGTTTGGTGCCACAGCTACCGGGGTTACTGAAATTGAAATACTTGACGTATTTGTACAACCGTTGGCTGCTGTTGCAGTGACAGTATAAACGGTAGCAGCTGCAGGTGACACAGTTTGAATTGCACCTGACAATGCGCCTGGGTTATATAAATATGAACCACCGCCGCAAGAATATGTACGGAAGGTGTAATCATAATTTGGGAATGGGTTATAACCTGCGTTCGCATATAACTGTCCATTAGCATAGCCACCAGAAATATCACCTGCCACACAATGTGAATTGTTCGTACTTGTCAATACTAAATAATAAGTAGTGCCAATTGTAACAGGAACAGAAGGCCAAGTAACATCAGCCCAAGTACCATCTGTTGCAACCGCAGAACCAGTAGCTAATAAAACACCTGCTGCATTCGGTAAATTTGTATATAATTCAATGGTGACAGTTCCACTGCCTGCTGCATTTGAAACTAAAAATACACCTGCACCACACATTGAACTCACTGAAGGAACAAAAGATTGCGCTAAGCCAGTTTGAGCGAATGTAGCCATACAAGTATTATTAACCAATTGGCTCTGATCTACTGCGCCAGCACCCATATTCACACCTACTGCAGTTAGCGTTGTGCTTGAACCTGAACATATTGGATTGGTAGAAGCTGTTACAGTTACGGTTGGAGGAGTTGTTACAGTAAATGTGCCTGCACTTGTACCCGTACCACCTAATGTTGTTACAGAAATTGTACCTGTATTACCTACACTTGGTACCGCTGTAATTTGGGTAGCATTATTTACGACAAATGACTGTGCTGGTATACCACCAAAACTAACTGCAGTTGCTCCAGTAAAATTAGTACCAGTAATAACAACTGATGCGGAAGCGCCACAACCTGAAGTAGGGCTAAATGAGCTAATAGTAGGTGGAGGAGCGAGTAATGTCATCGTAACATCACGGCACGTATTTTGTGTACCGCATAGGTTGTTTGTATTCCAATGAATGTAATACGTACCTGATACAGGCGCTGTGAATGTTAGAGGTTGAACACCAAAAGCAACAACAGCTCCACCTGGTGACAAACTACGAACAGTACAAAAATCTGTACCAACTGTACTTGTCATTCTATAGGTATTTCCAGCCACTACTGCATTCCATGTACCATATTCTGATGCATATTGACAACCAATGGTTGCTGTACCTCCTACCAACGCAGGAGCTGTTTGTGTACCATATGGACTTGCATTTTGGCATTGTGCTTGTACCTGTGTGCTTATTGCTACCATTGAAAAAGCTAGCATAAACAACACAAGTATTTTTAAGGATATTTGTTTCATGTTATTATTATTTTTGTGAATTATTTGTTTGTTTTATTTGATAGTAAATCTAAATGTTCAGAATACTTTTCGCCATATACTACATACAATGAATTTTTTCTAATACATGTAGATGCTTTTTCATCGGTGATATTTTTTTGAATCTTTGCAATCACTTTTGGGTCATCTAACTTAAAATTTTCACCAAAAAGTGTCGTTAATTGCTGTTGTAATTCAGGACAACTCTTAATGTTTTCCATTTTAGCACGTTCACTAATTGGCTGTGAACCTAAGTTGCTTTTTTGTGCAAACGCTTGTAGAGTAAATACAAACATTAAACAAATCAGTAGTTTAATTTTTATCATAGTTATAAATTTAAATTTAGCTATAAAAATATAACTTCTATTTTCAATATGCAAATTATAAAGAAAAAAATATCATCAAAAGTTTAATTATATACCAAATGTACATTTTTGCAGATGAATAATACATTGCAATAAAGCTAGACTTCTCAGTCGAAATCTAAAACAAGCCAAATCAGTTGCAAACATTAGTATTTGATTAAATTCTTCACCTCACTATAGTTAATTTTATTTTTATTTTATAACAATTTCATAGATTAATTCATTTAAAATATATTCGAATAATCCCTATACCCTTTTTGCTAAATGTTTTTACTATATAGTCTGAAAATATCGTTATAATACCAACACACACTGCATTTAAGTTTATAACATTTTGACTTATTATAATTTGTCTTAGGTATTACATAATTATCAGTATCAAGCACAAGTCTTTGTGCATTTTAAGCTCTCACAACGAATGCAAAGTTAAATCTGAGTTTAAAATAAAAACGCCCATCCTTTTACGAATGGGCGTTTTGTCTAATTATTATTTACTATGTACTAATCATTCTTCTTCACTTTGCTTGTGTGCGTCAAATGGTTGTTTTCGTACACTTGTACGGTATACACACCACTTGCGATTTCACCTAAGCTAAGCTGGATATTATTCATACCCACTGATGATTTAGCTTGTACTTGACGTATCACTCTGCCACTCATGTCAAGTAACTTAACAGTCGTGTTTTGTGCTGCAGTTGCATACAAATCAATATTCAGGATATCTGTGGTTGGGTTTGGATAGATACTTACCGTACTACCATTCGCACCCCAGATCAAGTCTACGATTTGTGCATGTACACTCACCTTGTTGTCGATATCTACTTGTTGAAGTCTGTAGTAGTTATGACCTAACGCAGGTTTGTTGTTCGTCGCTGTATAGCTTAAAGCAGTGTTGCTGTTGCCATTTGGCGCCTTGCTTGCTACTTTCGCTATCGTGCTAAAGCTGATGCCATCTGTACTGTGTTGTAAGTTGAAATAAGCATTGTTTTGTTCGCTGCTTGTTATCCAGCTCAACTTGTCTGAACTTTCCAGTTTAGTACCGCTGAAGCTGGTTACCGTTACAGGTAATGGTACATTGCCAGGGTTCACACTGTGTACTCTGAATTGACTAAAGCTTGGTGTGTTGAAACTCAATTCCCAATAAGTACCGTTCCAGCTTACCGCAGGAGTGATCACAATTGGATTGTTGCCTAAACCGCCATCATCATTTTTCGTGATACGGATATTGGCAATACCTGATGCATCACCAGGACCTGTTGGTAATGGTAAGTAAGGAGCTACTACAGCTGCATTGTAATCGTCAAAGTCTGTTTGATTGATATACAATTTCACGTCCGCTGAACCATTTGTTGTTGGCGTGATTTGATACCAGCGTCTTACGAAAGGTTGACCATTGTGGAAGCTTGCTGTTGCATCTACGTTTACAGTACTTGTTGTTAATCCAAGTACATTACCACCCGCACCATCATCTACCGTTGCGATCAAATCGCAGTTGGCTGCATAGTAATTGATATTGAAGTCATCACCATGATCTTGTGACTGATTGCTTGTTGTTGGCGCTAATACACCACTTGCAGGTGTTACCGTTACAGTTACACTGCTTGTACCTGTACAACCTGCACCATCAGTACCTGTTACGGTATAAGTGTCAGTCGTTGTAGCTACAAATGGGGTACAGTTGGTTAAACCACCAGTCCATACATAAGTTACCGCACCTGTTGCACATGGATTTACCGAAGTAAGGTTACAGGTAGTACTTGGGGTTGCTGTTGCGTTGATTACCGGGGTTGGATTAACAGTTACAGTCACTGGTGTTCTTACCACAGACGGGCAAGATAAACCACCACCACTCCATGTAAAAATCACTAAACCGTCACCTGATTGGAAACCTGCTGTGTTTGACTGATTGGCGCCTATGTTGTAAGAACCACCGCCGCCGCCGCCAGCAAATTGTACTGTAGGATAGTTACCATCAGTACCACCGCCAGAGTAGCCACCGCCACCACCGCCGTTACCGCCTGTAAACCAGCCAGCACCGCCGCCGCCATAACCACCAAAATCGTTGTTATTACCCGTGCCACCGATGCCACCATTCAAATACGATTTACCATTGTTGTTGGCTAATCCAGAACCTGCTATACCATCGGTGAAGAAGCCACCGCCACCGCCACCAGAGCCAAAATTTGCTCCACCGCCGTTGCCGTTGATTCCACCTGCTACCATACCACTGCCACTCGCACCACCGTCTAAGGTTGTCAAGCCAGGACCACCAGCTAAGTTAACGCCGCAGTTACCAATATTATTTGATGCACCACCGCCACCACCAGCTACCACTAAAGGTATATTGCCAGTGCGTACTACAAAACTACCACCGCCACCACCGGCGTCAGCACCATTCGTAAAGCCTTGTTGACCTACTAAAACACTGATTACTTCACCAGGGGTTACCGCTACATCGCCGATCATTCTGGCGCCTAAACCTCCAGATGCTACACAATTTACATTTATTGAACCACCCTGAGCACCACGTGCTTCCATCGTGATAGACGTAACACCAGCTGGTACAGTGAAGGTTTGAATTGAACCCGTATAATTAAACGTTTGGGAACCTCCAGGGCCGCCTCCAGGGTTTACACTTTCAGCATAATAAGTAGTCGTAACTCCAGGTGTTACAGGGAAATTTACTCCACTTGCCGTGCTGCCCAAACTCACTCCACCTGATGGTACGGTAAACCAGTTGATGGTATTACCGACAGATATCGCATTCAAATCAGAAAGATCTCCTAAACAGATGGTTGAAGGAGTAGCTGTTACAGGACTAGGTGCTGGTGTTGAAATAACCGTCACCGATGTTGTCGCTGTACCTGTACAACCATTACCATCTGTACCCGTTACGGTATAAGTTGTTGTAACAGATGGTGTTACAGATGGATTTCCCACAAGGGCTCCAGGTTCCCAACCATAAGTCGCTGCTCCACTACCTGTTAGTGTAGAAGATGATGATTCACATATAATGGCAGGAGATGCACTTGCACCCACTGTAGGTAATGAATTTACTGTTAAGGTTACTACATCTCTTACTGGATTAACACAACCAGAACCTAATGCAGTATATTCTGCATAATAAGTCAACGGACCTGCTACTGCAGGGGTAACTGGTATAGGCGGTGCGCCTAAATTGGTACCTCCCGTAGGTGCATCCCAATAAGTGACTGTACCACCCACTTGTGGAGCAGGTGCTGAAAAATTTGTAATTGTTACTGTACAAGGTGTTGGGTCATTATCAATAGTGTATGCCTGCAATTCTATCACATCACCTGCATTAACAGGAAGGGTTACCGTACCATTTTGAGGTCCAGCTAATGCAATAATAAATCCAGGAAACTCACCGGTGACAGGTACAACATAATTTCCATTTAATTTCAAGCGAGGATAATCAAATACAGAACCTAACAATGCATCTGGGTGGGTATAGCTCCAGTTGAAGCTCACAGTACCAGCACAATCTATTGTTTTTGTATAATTTGTTGAACCTTCTATACCTGAAGCATTCGTACCAGAGGTTAATATAATATTCAAAGGAGCGCCAGCAATATTCACTGTTCCATTTGAATTTACCTGTGTCAAGGTCCAGTTGGCTGGTGCATAAGCGCCAGCAAAATTTGCAACACTACCACCAGGGCAATTCGTTGGCACACTACCAATAAATGTTGCACTACCACCCAAACAAATTGGAGTTGGTGATACTGAAGCGGAACCTGTTACTACAGGATTAACTGTTACTAACGCGGTATCTGTGCCTATACATCCAAAAGTAGCATTGGTAGCTGTTAATGTATAAACTGTGGTTGCTAAAGGTGCATTTACAGTTGTATTTGCAGCAGTTGGGTTAGCTACTCCCAATGAAGGAGTCCAAGCGTATGTATATGTATAGCCAGGATTGCCTGAAAACAACATATTAGGTCGTTGATTTGCAGTTCCAATTGCAGCACCAGCGCAAACACCTGGAGCATCTTGATTTAACCAAATGGAAGATGCAAAAGGAGTAGCTGTTTGATTAAAGACTGAATTTTCTGTAAAAGAAGCATTGTTAAAACATGTTTGAACAATGATATTCGAAACACCATCCCAAATGAAAGGATTCGAAAAAGTATGTGTATTAGCACCTACTATTGGTGTATAGTTTGTAGCTGGTGCTACCACTGTAAACCCTATATTAGCAAATGCAAGTGGTAAAGCATTTAATGCAGTTGGGGCCATTTGAATCTCAAAACCCGTTAAAGCAGGATTTGGAGAACCTAAGCTAGCTACAGAGAAAGTCACATCATTTATTGGGCCTGCTGTTAATCCCCCTGCTGTTAATTCAGAAGCTAAAACCAAAAACTGATGCCTTGCTCCCCAATACCAGTTACCATAAGGTGCTGGGTAAGTTGTGGTAGTATTTTGCAAAACACCTGTTCCAATTTGCGCAGCAGAAGCATTGGTAGCATTTCCACTTAAAGCCACTGGATCTCCAGGGCAAACAGGTGTACTTGGTGCAGAAGCTGATACTATTGGTAATGGATTAACGCTTAAAGATACAGTTGCTGTGTTTACACATCCACTTCCAATATCGGTAGCTGTCACTGTATACGTTGTTGCCGTTGTTGGTGTTGCAGTAACTGTAGCACCTGTGGGTGAACTTAAGGTTGCTGCATTTTGCCATGAATAATTATAATTTGGATCGTTAGGACTCGTAACATTAAAGATAGATGAAGACCCTACACAAATTCCTACTGGTGGATTGGCCGTTAAGGTAATCGCAGGTGGGGTGGTAACAGTTACGATAGCTGGTATACGAGCACTTTCACATCCTGTTGAATATTTAATATTTCCGTTCCAAACCCTAGGTGAGATTGTCATACCAGCAAAGCCAGTACCACCATGACCTTGATAAACTTCCATGTCAGGGTTTGCGTTATATAAAGCGCCTAAAACAGTGCCATTAGTGTAAGCAACACCACCAGCGGGTCTGAATATTTGGAAAGAATAAGTTTGACCAGCTGGAATTGTAACAGATAAAGCATTGGTGATAGGTGTAGCTAAACCAGTTCCCAAAGCAGGTATAGTACCTGTAGCAATCAATTGTGTCCAGCCAACATTACTTGTTTGTGAACCAGGTATCAGTAAATAATCATCTGGTCTATACCAAACTTCCCAAATTCCTGGTGTGGTGTTATTTGTATGACCATCAAAACCAGTAATAGTCAAGGTTGTTAAGGCTTTTACGGTAAATGCATTCCCTGACGATCCATTACCAGCAGCAAAAGTAGTGGTATGTTGGGCACCATTTGCACCAGAGGAATTACTTACATAAAAAGTATCATTAGCCACCACATTTGTATTAAAAATACCGCCATTAAACAATGGCGCGCCACCTGTAGGTACATCAAACCATTTAGTCCCTGTCAAATTTGTGTCGGTTGCTACAAGCGTTACAGGTCCAGCACCACAACGAGTAACCGGAGAAGTGGTTGGAGGAAGTATCACTTGTGCATTGATAACGATTATATTAGAATAATAGGTACCACATACTTCCGCGCGATAATACGTTGTATCTGTCGGTACTACACTTGATATAGGAGTATTTGCACCAGGTATATTGGTCCAAGGTGCAAGTCCATCAGGTGATGATTGCCATTGGATAGATGCTCCTGGTATTGAATTGGTAAGTGTTAAATTTGTAGAGGTAAATGCACAAATAGCATTTAAAACCCCAGAAGCTGTTCCTGGATTATTATTAATTGAAACAGCTCCCATCGCATCATTTGATGGTACGCCATCACCTATAACACTTGTAGATGCATTAAATACATAGGTCCCAGGTAAGGTCATATCATAACCTGCAAGATTAATGACAACATTTTGAGTAGCCAATCCTGCTAAAGTGCCAGAATTTAATACTACTGGCGCAAACACTTGTGGATTAGGACCTGATACTGAACATGTAATAGTTACAGGTTTTAAAGCAAAATCAATAGTCACTGCACTCACGTTTTGAATAACGACTGTAACTGTTTCATTGGCAGTTTTACAACCACTTGCTATTGGCGCAGCTATATTAATAGCTGCCATATCAGTATTAACAGGAAAGCCGTCAAATTCATCTGCACCAATATCTGGCAAAACACCACCGCCATTTAAAGACGGTATAGGACCAGGTCTAACTTGATTATCATAATCAATTGCGATACCTGCAATTACCTCACCTTTAGATTCAAGACTTGATTCTACAGGAGGTGTTACAAGAATATGTAAATCTGTAGCAGAAACAAAACTAGGATCCACTGCAAATGAATTTGCATCCAATGCATTTGCTACTTGCCATGCACTTAGGTTTGCTGAAGTAGTAACCCCAACTATACCAAAAACAGATCCTGTTCCTGTGGAATAAAAATTATTGCGATTAGAAGTGAGCGTTGTTGTAGCATTTAAGTTAATTGCGTAATGAACGCCCGTTCCTGTACTGTTTGATCTTGTATTTGCAAAAATATTATTCTTTACATTGTCAACACCCGTAGCAGTTCTTCTAAATGCAGCTGTGTTCCCAGCCACACCAGCTACTACATTTGCCCCTGTGATATTTACAGAATTGAAATAGAAATTATTCGCTACAGCCCCATTCTTTTTAATACCATTGTATTCATGCCCATTTACATAAGGTGCGCCCAGATTATCTAAACCAAGAGCAATCATATTATTGGAATAAGTACTGGTACCTCCTAAAATATTCATTCCACTTATTACAGCCAAACCAGAACTGGTAGAACCTATATTGGAAATTTTATTTCTTGAAATAGTGTGATTAAAGGTTGTTGCACTTCCTGTAAAATAGATCCCTGTAAGGTTTACTGCAGCAGTCGGCGTAATATTTGAAAGATTTGAAATAATATTATTTGAAATATTTTGTGCTAAGCCAACTGTAGTAGAACTATGAGAGATTCCTATCACTGAGGCATTTAAATCCACACTCGCATTTGGCGCCGAAGTTTTCAAATTTGAGATGATGTTTTGCGATATAGTATTTAAACCACTGGTAGTGGTTATTCCCCTAACCTGAGCAGTAGTGGCAGCACCTGAATATTGACTTGTAAGGTTTGAAATTGTATTCCCAGTGAAACTTGAGGTATGGGCTGAGGTAGACCATATTCCATTCACAAGACCTGCGGTTGCACTTGTATTTAATGAATTTATAATATTATCTGCAGATGAAATACTTCCAATGGTATTATTCGTGACCATATTTCGACCCGCAGTCATATACATGCCGATAACACTCGTAGAAATTAAGTTCGTACTGCTATTAGCAGTGATTCCACCTATATTATTTCCAGTGATATTGGTATTACCAGAGCATGTAGATGTGAAACCTGTAGTAGAACCTCCACTTAAAGTAGTAGATGTTACGATTGATCCATTAGTCACAGTACTACCAATTGTATTATTTGTCACATCAAAATTTCCTACACCTAATATATTAATACCTGTCCAGATACCTGGCCCAACAGTTGCACTACTTGTAGTTGAAAAATTAAAATTTTTAATGGTATTATTATTTATAGTCGAAGTAGGTCCTACTCCAACTGACAATAAAATCACCTTCATAGTACTAGCAACAGCCCCCAGATAAGTTGCGGGTCCTCCTGCTGCCAATGGTGCTGTTCCTCCTAAAAAATTACCATTCACTGTATAACCATAACCAGCTGCACTATTAATGTTTATATACGAATGACTAGCCGAGGTGGTGTAAGTCCTATTTGCACTTTGGAAGAAGCTATTGTTGGAAATTGTCCATTCTCGGTTTCCTGCAGTATTAATCAATACCCCATTTGAAGCCAAGGTAGGAGAGAAAAAGTCAGAAATGGTATTATTGTTAATCGTATTACGCGCATTAAATGCATTTAGTGTAGCATTATTAGAATAAATCATATTATTGGGCGTTGTTACACCATCGCTCAAATCACAGTTTTGAATTGTATTGTCACTATTACCTGCCGTGGTTAAACTATTACCAAACGCAACCACACCGTTTGTAGCTGATGAAGTAACGCCTAAGATATTTAAATAATTTAATGTGATATTATTTGCATCATTGATATAGGAAATAGCACTACCTGTCGTAATCGTATTACTGATTGTGAGATGACGTAAAGCACCAATACCTCCTGGTCGCCCATCAAATGTTATCCAACTTGCTCCTGAAAATTGTATAGTATTTAAAGCTGCACTTGTAATAGAAAGATTTGTAGCTCCTAATTCAGGACGAACTGTAATTGTATTGATATTGCTTGAGCCTAAAGAAGGCACTACAATCGGAAATGCCTCTACGGTGCTTACATAAGCAGCTTGTAGTTCAAAAATCAGAGGGCAATTTACTCCATTTGTTGCAACTGCTGCAAATGCTGCAGTCAACGAAGTGTACGCACCCGTTGGACCTACTGTATAGACTCCACAAAAGGTACCAGGTAATGTTGACTGAGAACCTGTTAATGGGGCAGAACAAATTGCAGGAGAGGCTGACACAATTCTGAAATAATAAAGCGTATTGTTATTCAATCCAGTTTGCACCAATGCATAAGGGCTACCGGTTGTTCCGGTTGTTACTGATGCTACAGTTCCAACCAGTGTAAAATTTACGTTATCTGTAGAACGTAAAACATAGAAATTTGTTTCGTCTGTTGAGTTATCAACCCAGTTAACAGTCATACCATTCGTAGTAACACCTGTAAAAGTTAAAGAGGTTGGTGCTGCAGGAGCTACAGGAGGAGCCCATGAATATTTTGTACCAGAAACAGGCACACTGGCTGTTTGCAAATCACATTTTGCCGCATTTGAAACCCCCGCAGTTGAAGTTGCCCAGGTATCTATACCAGCAATAACTGATCGGTTATTATAATCTAAATTGCCAATCCCTTTAAGACCAACTTCTGCTTGTCTTGAAGTGGGTCCCATTGCGCATGATCCATAATGTAATTCAATGGTATTAAGTGTTTCATTAATGCGAATTTGACCATTGAGCGTATCGCCAGAACTAAGATAGCCTCGATAACCTTTATACTGCACTACTAAAGTACGGTTTGGGGCAACACCAATGGTTTGGTATCTCAATTCACCAATCCCAGCTTGCGACTGTAAATCGGCATTAAATAAATGAATCGCATTATTATTAGTCCCAGTGCTAATATTGGTATACGATGATGTTACTGCAGGTCCTAAGGCAATAAATCCGTTGTTGTTTATTGAGAATCGGTCATAAATCACCCCATTATAACAAAAATTAAAGCCAATAGGGAGATTATTAAAAGTGTTGTCATCATTTACTTCTGTACCAATGGATATACCACCCACAATAGGAACATAGGGTGTATTCGATGACGTAAAGGTATACAAGCTTACTTGCCCCGACGAAACGAATGAAAGCCCTAAAAGAAGAATTAAGAGCGTGCTTTTTAATAAACTGTTGAATTGTTTCATGTTTTTAGTGTTTTAAAATTGGTAATATGATTTAGTCGTCATTTTTAATTAAGTATAAATATTTTGTATATTCCTCACCATAATAGAGATACAATGAATTTTTCCTGATTTCTGATGATAAATTTTTATCTACTATATTTGTTTTCAGCTGATTCATTACATTTTTATCTGCAAGTGAATAATCCTGGCCAAATTTTTCGGATAATTGTGTATTTAATTCCACATCGTTATGTGCTATTTCAGTCTTTAATTCAAGGGTTAAATTTTCCTTAGGTTCTACATGGTTTTGCGCATATATTCCCATTGAATAAAAAGTCGAAATGACTATGAAAAATAAAGATTTAATTAAAATTGTATACATCCCCTCAAACATATTTTATACAAAATTGTATTTTATTTTTCAATTTTTATAATGTTGCATTATATTTAATTAAATATAATATAACATAATCGTAATATATCGATAAAATTCGACCTTTTAAAAAGTCAATTTCACCTTGTAATACTCACTATTCTCCTCAAAAAAAACACCTCTCTTCTATTTGAAGAGAGGTGCTGATTGTAAGTGCAATTATATATTACATTAAAATTTAATGTACATTAGTTATCTTTCTTCACTTTGCTTGTGTGGGACAAATGGTTGTTTTCGTACACTTGTACGGTATAAACTCCACTTGCTATCTCACCTAAGCTTAGCTGGATATTATTCATACCCACAGCTGATTTAGCTTGTACTTGACGTATCACTCTGCCACTCATGTCAAGTAACTTAACAGTCGTGTTTTGTGCCGCAGTTGCATACAAATCAATATTCAGGATATCTGTGGTTGGGTTTGGATAGATACTTACCGTACTACCGTTCGCACCCCAGATCAAGTCTACAATTTGTGCATGTACACTCACCTTGTTGTCGATATCTACTTGTTGAAGTCTGTAGTAGTTATGACCTAACGCAGGTTTGTTGTTCGTCGCTGTATAGCTTAATGCAGTGTTGCTATTGCCATTTGGCGCCTTGCTTGCTACTTTCGCTATCGTGCTAAAGCTGATACCATCTGTACTGTGTTGTAAGTTGAAATAAGCATTGTTTTGTTCGCTGCTGGTTATCCAGCTCAACTTGTCTGAACTTTCCAGTTTAGTACCACTGAAGCTTGTTACCGTTACAGGTAATGGTACATTGCCAGGGTTCACACTGTGTACTCTGAATTGACTAAAGCTTGGTGTGTTGAAACTCAATTCCCAATAAGTACCATTCCAGCTTACCGCAGGGGTGATCACAATTGGATTGTTGCCTAAACCACCATCATCATTTTTCGTGATACGGATATTGGCAATACCTGCTGCATCACCAGGACCTGTTGGTAATGGTAAGTAAGGAGCTACTACCGCTGCATTGTAATCGTCAAAGTCTGTTTGATTGATATACAATTTCACGTCCGCTGAACCATTTGTTGTTGGCGTGATTTGATACCAGCGTCTTACAAAAGGTTGACCATTGTGGAAACTTGCTGTTGCATCTACGTTTACAGTACTTGTTGTTAAACCAAGTACATTACCACCAGCACCATCATCTACCGTTGCGATCAAATCGCAGTTGGCTGCATAGTAATTGATATTGAAATCATCACCATGATCTTGTGACTGATTGCTTGTTGTTGGTGCTAATACACCGCTTGCAGGTGTTACCGTTACAGTTACACTGCTTGTACCTGTACAACCTGCACCATCAGTACCTGTTACGGTATAAGTGTCAGTCGTTGTAGCTACAAATGGGGTACAGTTGCTTAAACCACCTGTCCATACATAAGATACCGCACCTGTTGCACATGGATTTACCGATGTAAGGTTACATGTAGTACTTGGGGTGGCTGTTGCGTTGATTACTGGTGTTGGATTAACAGTTACAGTCACTGGTACACGAACAGATGGACAGCTTGGCGCTCCACTCCATGTAAAGATCACTAAACCGTTACCAGATTGGAAACCTGCTGTGTTTGACTGATTGGCACCTATGTTGTAAGAACCACCGCCGCCACCGCCAGCAAATTGTACTGTAGGATAGTTACCATCAGTACCACCGCCAGAGTAGCCACCGCCACCACCGCCGTTACCGCCTGTAAACCAGCCAGCACCGCCGCCGCCATAACCACCAAAGTCGTTGTTATTACCCGTGCCACCGATGCCACCATTCAAATACGATTTACCATTGTTGTTGGCTAATCCAGAACCTGCTATACCATCGGTGAAGAAGCCACCGCCTCCGCCACCAGAGCCAAAATTTGCTCCACCGCCGTTGCCGTTGATTCCACCTGCTACCATACCACTGCCACTCGCACCACCGTCTAAGGTTGTCAAGCCAGGACCGCCAGCTAAGTTAACACCACAGTTACCAATATTATTTGATGCGCCACCGCCGCCACCAGCTACCACTAAGGGGATATTGCCAGTGCGTACTACAAAACTACCACCGCCACCACCGGCGTCAGCACCATTCGTAAAGCCTTGTTGACCTACTAATACACTAATTACTTCACCAGGGGTTACCGCTACATCGCCGATCATTCTGGCGCCTAAGCCTCCAGATGCTACACAATTTACATTTATTGAACCACCCTGAGCACCACGTGCTTCCATCGTGATAGAAGTTACGCCAGCAGGTACAGTGAAGGTTTGAATAGAACCAGTATAATTAAACGTTTGTGAACCACCAGGACCACCAGGACCTGCATTTTCAGCATAATAAGTCGTTGTAATTGCTGGTGTCACTGGAAAGTTCACACCACTTGGTACAGTTCCGATAGCTACGCCACCTGATGGTACTGTATACCAATTAATATCATTCCCTACTGCTATTGCATTTAAATCAGAGGTCTCACCTAGACATAAAGTTGCTGGGGTTGCTGTTACTGGAGAAGGTACTGGAGTCACATTAACTGTAACTGTTATAGTACTAGTACTAGTACAGCCAGAAGCATTTGATCCGGTTACGGTATACGTTGTTGTTGCAAGAGGTGTAAATGCTACACCATCAGTTACACCACCACTCCACACATAAGAACCACCAATGCCTGCACCACCACCGGTTAATATTGTGGTAGTTCCAGAACAAACAGGATTTACTGAAGCACTCGCTGTAATAGTAGGTGTTGTTCCAACAGTAACTGTTACAGGTACACGAGGTGTAGATGGACAAGTTACAGATCCTAACCAAGTAATCACTACTTGACCATTGCCAGTTTGTAATCCAGGTGTTGTGATACCACCAGTTACACCACCAATATAGCTTGAACCACCACCGCCACCAGCAGCATAGGCAGAACCACCACCATAGTAACCTCCGCCACCACCACCTTCATGGTATTGACCACTGCCACCACCAACTCCTAATGAACCAGGTGCACCAGGTGCAGAACCAGCAATACCACCAGCTATTTGACTTCCGCCACCACCAGGAATAAAGCCACCGCCACCATTTGAACCATCATCTCCTGATAAACCACCGCCATTTCCACCTGCACCGTGTTCTGGGCAACCTGTGTTGCCGCCACCGCCGCCGCCAGCTACAATTACTCGATCACCTAATGCAGTACCACCTACTCTTACGTCAGATGCACCACCACCAGCGCCGCCATATTGACCTGAAGCACCGCCGCCATTATATCCTCCAGGTTGACCTATGCCAGGAACCATTGTTGGTTTTTGACCAACAAAAATATTTAAAACTTGACCAGGTATTACAGATAAAGTACCTGAAGCAAAACCTCCTAAACCACCATCTTCTTGATTTGGGGGAGCACATGCTTCAGAACCTCCGCCTTGTGCACCAAAAGCATCAATGTTGACACTTGTAATACCAGCAGGTACAGTAAATGTTTGCATTGATCCTGTATAACTAAATGTTTGAGATCCACCAGGAATATTACTTGCAGTCTCTACATAATATGTTGTTGTTACTAAAGGAGAAACAGGGAAATCAACACCACTTAAACTCGTACCTATTGCAACACCTCCAGAAGGTACTGTATACCATGTTTGGATTGAGTTAGCTACTGCAGTAGAATTTAACTGCGAAACACCGCCAGAACATAAGGTTGATGGAGTAGCTGTTACAGATACAGGTAATGCTGCTACAGGACTTACTGATACAGTTACTGATGTTCTTGTATTTGAAACACAACCTGAGCCGATTGGGGTGATAATCACTTGACCATTGCCATTTCTTACGCCTGCAATAGTTACAGGTGAAGTGACACCATCTGTATTAGAAGAGCCACCACCTCCACCACCACCAGGTGTTGTATCAGAACCACTGCCGCCAGAACCGCCACCATAGTAGCCACCGCCACCACCGCCACCGCCGCCAGTGCCATTATAATATGTTAAAGCGCCATTCCCTCCTATACCTAATACACCATTAGTGCCTATTGTATAATTTGGTCGTAAACATGCATTATTACCCGCATATCCACCAGCAATACCGCCAGTTATTTGAGTACCACCTGTGCCACCTGCACCACCGCCACCGCCACAATTACATGGAGTGCCTACACCAAAGGTACCATCACCCGCTACTGCATTGCCACCAGCTCCACCATTACCAGCTGGGCCAGCTACTTGACAACCTGGCCAAACGCCATTATATCCTGCACCACCGCCGCCACCAGCTACAATCACTCTATTTCCTAAACCAACGCCACCTACTCTAATATCTGTAGCACCACCACCATTAGGTGCATTACCTAAAGAAGGTCCGCCACCAACACTATTTCCGTTTAAACCACCTACGCCTCCTCCATTATAACCATTTTGACCACCTACGTAGATATTTAATACTTGACCCGGAACAACAGCTAAAGTACCTGCTGCATAGCCTCCCAAACCGCCTGTTCCGCCTACAGCAGCATTCGCTCCTTGAGCACCCCATGTTTCGATATTGATACTAGTCACGCCTGCAGGAACTGTATATGTTTGGGCAGCGCCTGTAAAATTAAAAGTGATAGGTGCACCGCCACCAGGTGCTACTGACTCAGCATAATAAATCGTTGATACTGCAGGACTCACCGAATAATTAACGCCACTCGGTGTATTCGTTAAGGCAACTCCACCTGATGGTGTGGTATACCAATTGATTGTATTTCCTACTGATATCGCATTTAAATCCGTTGAAGAACCTGCACATATTGAACCAGGGTTGGCTGTCACCGGATTCGGTGCAGCTGGGGATGGATTTACTGTAAAAGTACCTACACTTGATCCAGAACCTGAAGGTGTTGTAACCGTTATTACACCCGTTGCACCTGCACCAGGTATAGCTGTGATTTGATTATTGTTATTTACAACAAATGATTGCGCAGGGGTTCCGCCAAAACTAACACCTATGGCCCCAGTAAAATTAGCTCCTGTAATTACCACTGATGTACCTCCAGCACAACCTGAACTAGGCGTAAACCCTGATATTGAAGGGGGCGTAACTACAAAGTTTGAAATGGTAGCTGAAAAACCAGCACCTGTAATAGAACCATCTGATGTAAATCGTAAAGTAAGTGCACCTGTTGTTGAGGTAAGAACAGGAGGCAATGCTGCCCCACTGCCATTAAATAACTGTGTACCACCAACACCTACTCCATCAAATACGGTAACATAATCCCAACCACTTTCTGTTTGAAAAGCAGTAAAGGTTAATCGGGTAAAGCCTGATACTGGATTGATTACAGTATAACCGTTGGCATTGTCTAAATAGTTGCCTACACCACCATGGTCGCATATTGTACCAGAGTTTGCAACAATTGAATTGTTTCCGCTGTAAGGCACTGTGTAAGTACACTGTGCCATCCCATTATTTGCACTACCGAATATAAATACCGTTAATGCAAACAGAAAAAATAATTTTAAAGATAATTGTTTCATGTTTTTTTGATTTAGTTAATTATTTGATTGATTTAGTTGAAATTAAATTTAAATGTTCTGAATACTTTTCGCCATATACTGCATATAGTGAATTTTTTCTAATACAAGGTGATGCTTTCTCATCTGTAATGTTCTTTTCAATCTTAGCAATCACCTTTGGATCGTCCAATTTGAAATTTGCACCAAAAAGAGTAACTAACTGTTGTTGCAATTCAGGACAACCTTTAATTTTTTCCATTTTAATTTGCTCTGTGCCAGTGGCCGTGTTAAAACGGCTCTTTTGTGCAAACCCTTGAAAACAAAGGAATAGCATAAAAAACACAGTTAGTTTAATTTTGTTCATAGTAATTGATTTAAATATTTCTTAAAAGTATATATATATGCCCCATATATCCAAATTAATTAACAAAAATTAATCTTTAATCTTTTATTTTAATCTTTTTAAATTTCTTTTAGGTTTGCTTCAAAATCACGGTTAAAACCATGAAATAAAAATAAAAACGCCCATCCTTTTACGAATGGGCGTTTTCTCTAATTACTATGTACTTTGTACTAAGTACTATTTGCTATGTACTATTTACTAAGTACTAATCATTCTTCTTCACTTTGCTTGTGTGCGTCAAATGGTTGTTTTCGTATACTTGTACAGTATACACACCACTTGCGATTTCACCTAAGCTAAGCTGGATATTATTCATACCCACAGCTGATTTAGCTTGTACTTGACGTATCACTCTGCCACTCATGTCAAGTAACTTAACAGTCGTGTTTTGTGCTGAGGTTGCATACAAATCAATATTCAGGATATCAGTGGTTGGGTTTGGATAGATACTTACCGTACTACCATTCGCACCCCAGATCAAGTCTACGATTTGTGCATGTACACTCACCTTGTTGTCGATATCTACTTGTTGAAGTCTGTAGTAGTTATGGCCTAACGCAGGTTTGTTGTTCGTCGCTGTATAGCTTAAAGCAGTGTTGCTGTTGCCATTTGGCGCCTTGCTTGCTACTTTCGCTATCGTGCTAAAGCTGATGCCATCTGTACTGTGTTGTAAGTTGAAATAAGCATTGTTTTGTTCGCTGCTTGTTATCCAGCTCAACTTGTCTGAACTTTCCAGTTTAGTACCGCTGAAGCTGGTTACCGTTACAGGTAATGGTACATTGCCAGGGTTCACACTGTGTACTCTGAATTGACTAAAGCTTGGTGTGTTGAAACTCAACTCCCAATAAGTACCGTTCCAGCTTACCGCAGGAGTGATCACAATTGGATTGTTGCCTAAACCGCCATCATCATTTTTCGTGATACGGATATTGGCAATACCTGATGCATCACCAGGACCTGTTGGTAATGGTAAGTAAGGAGCTACTACAGCTGCATTGTAATCGTCAAAGTCTGTTTGATTGATATACAATTTCACGTCCGCTGAACCATTTGTTGTTGGCGTGATTTGATACCAGCGTCTTACAAAAGGTTGACCATTGTGGAAGCTTGCTGTTGCATCTACGTTTACAGTACTTGTTGTTAATCCAAGTACATTACCACCCGCACCATCATCTACCGTTGCGATCAAATCGCAGTTGGCTGCATAGTAATTGATATTGAAATCATCACCATGATCTTGTGACTGATTGCTTGTTGTTGGTGCTAATACACCGCTTGCAGGTGTTACCGTTACAGTTACACTGCTTGTACCTGTACAACCTGCACCATCAGTTCCTGTTACGGTATAAGTGTCAGTCGTTGTAGCTACAAATGGGGTACAGTTGCTTAAACCACCTGTCCATACATAAGATACCGCACCTGTTGCACATGGATTTACCGATGTAAGGTTACAGGTAGTACTTGGGGTGGCTGTTGCATTTACGATTGGAGCTGCGTTCATGAGCACTTCGGCAGTGGCGGTGTTTTCACAACCATTGCCATCGGTACCTGTTACGGTATACACATTTGCACCCGTTACGGTAAATGGAACACCATTGCTGATACCACCGGTCCATACATAGCTCACTGCACCACCACCATTCACGGTGGCTTGTGCGTTTTCGCATATGGTTTGTGAAGCAGGGCTTGCAGTTACAGTTGGTAAAGGATTTACTGATACAGTTACTTCTGAGGTACCTGTACATCCATTGCCGTCAGTAGCTAATACTGAATAAGTGGTGGTTGCCACCGGACTCACTGTTGGACTGCCAGCTAAAGCTCCTGGATTCCAGATATAACTTGTAGCACCAGTACCAATTAATTGGGTTGAGCCTCCAATACATACTGATGCAGGAGAAGCTGAAGCATTAACGGTAGGTAATGGATTCACGGTTACAGTAACTGGTGTTCTTGTTGCAGATGCACAGCCATTACCACTCCATGTTAATATCACCTGTCCATCTCCAATTCTTACACCACTAGTTGCTATTGTATTGATAGCGCCTGGTGCTATATATCCGCTTCCACCGCCGCCACCACGACAATTACCACTACCAGCACCCCCATACCAACCACCTCCGCCACCATAGCCCTCGCAGCCACAATTAAATGTAGCTGGTGAACCGCCAAAACCAAATCCACCTGACATGGTTAATTGATTAAAGTTAACACAAGTACCCGTACCACTTCCTACTTGTGTACCGCCTTGTCCCCCAGGATTTGAGGCATAATTTGGATCTCTATAACCGTCACCTCCATTAAGGCCGCCACCGCCACCAACACCACCAACTACATGTATACCAGACCAAAATCCAGCACCGCCGCCACCGCCAGCTACTATAATTCTATTTGCCAATGCGTTACCTCCTTGTCTAACATCTGACGCACCACCACCAGCTCTTCCAGCGCCATCTCCTGCGCCTCCGCCATTAAATCCACCTGCTAAAGTGAGTGGCTGATTACCGACATATATATTTAAATTTTCTCCAGGTGTTACATTAAATGTTCCTTTAGAATAACCTCCAAAATTTACATTGTTTACCCAATTTGCACCACCTTGTGCGCCCCAACATTCAATTTCTAAAGAAGTAACGCCTGGAGGAACGATAAAGTTTTGCATACTTCCAGTATATGAAAAAGTTTGATTCCCTCCTGCCAATGCTTGAGATTCGGCATAATAAGTTGTTGTATTAGCAGGTGTAACTAATAAATTAGCGCCACTTGCTGTATTACCAATGCTGACACCGCCTGATGGCACTGTATACCAATTGATGGTATTACCAGCAGAGATTGCATTTAAATTTGAGTTATTGCCCGCACAAATGATAGAAGGTGAAGCTGTTACTGGTGTAGGCGCTGGAGTTACATTCACTGTAATTGTAATTGAACTTGTACTTGTACATCCTGAAGCATTGGTACCTGTAACAGTATACGTTGTAGTGGCTAATGGGTTAAATGCAACACCATCGGTAACACCGCCACTCCATACATAAGAACCACCAATGCCTGCTCCGCCACCCGTTAAGGTTGTAGCCACACCAGCACAAACTGGATTTGCTGATGCACTTGCGGTAATGGTAGGTGTAGTGCCCACTGTTACTGTAACAGGAACGCGTGGTGTAGAAGGACATGATGAACCTACCCAAGAGATGGTTACTTGTCCATTCCCAAACTGTACACCTGCAGTATTCACTTGATTTGTTCCAGCATTGAAAGAACCGCCGCCACCGCCGCCAGCTCTGCATGAAGATCCTTCACCGCCACCGCCACCACTGTAGCCACCGCCACCGCCGCAACCGCATACAGCGCCACCGCCGCCGCCAAAGCCACCTTCACCACCTGGACCGAAACCACCAGCACCACTTCCTCCATTAAATAAAAATGGAGGTAAGCCACCTGTGCAACCACCGCCCCAAGTAGAATTTTGACCAGCTGTTAGCCAACCTGCTCCTCCAGAACCTGTGCCAGAAGCAGCATTTCCGAAACCACCATTACCACCTACTCCACCTAAGGCTGAAAGAGCACCATTACCTTGTGTTCCATCAGGGGTTATAACAGCATCAATACCATTTACGCAGCCTCCTGCCCAATTGGTATTACCGCCACCACCTGCACCAGCAACAACTAATGGTTGTGCCAGATTTGCAAGATCCCAAATATAAGAACCGCCGCCTCCGCCGCCACTTGCACCTGGGCCGCCACAATTATTGACCACGCCTTGACCACCTACTACTATACCTAATACCTGACCAGGTGTTACATTAAATGTACCTATTATACTAGCTCCACGTCCGCCATTGGTATTACCACCTTGCGCACCTTTCGCATCAATCGTAATGGAAGTGATGCCAGCAGGAACCGTAAAATTCTCTATTACACCAGTATAATTAAATGTTTGAGAACCTGTTGGACTTGTTGCGGATTCTACATAATAAGTTGTAGTAATCGCAGGTGAAACAGGAAAATTTGCACCACTCAAACTTGTACCAATGGCGACACCTCCTGATGGAACTGTATACCATGATTGTATACTTCCTGGTATACCCGTTGCATTTAATTGCGAAATACCCCCAGTACAAAGTAATGATGGGGTAGCTGTAACTGGTGTAGGCGCAGGGGTAAAATCTACAGTAACTGTAACTGTAGAAGTTGCCGTGCAAACACCTGTTGTTCCCGTAACAGTATAAGTGGTGGTTGCATTAGGTGATACACTTACATTTGCTCCTGCAAGACCTCCAGGATTCCAAACATAGGATGTAGCTCCTGTACTGCTCAAATTAGTAGATGAACCTTGACAAATCGTTGTAGGTGAAGCACTTGCTGTTGTGGTTGGATTTAAATTAACCGTCACTGTAATGCTACTAGTACCAGTACAACCATTGCCATCAGTACCCGTTACAGTATATGTCGCAGTGGTAGTGGGTATAAAAGCAACTCCATTGTTTGGGGTGTTTAATCCGTCTGTCCATGTATAAGTATTCGCTCCAGAGCCTGTAAGTGTGATACTCGTTCCGGCACAAACTGAATTACCAGGTGTTACATTTGCTGTAACGGGTATACTTGCTGGACAAATCAATGCTGGTATTGTATTAGATACTGAAATATTGTCTGTAAAAAGATTTGCCGCATTACCTGTACTTGAAATACCATAAAACATCATTGAAGAGATATTTGCGCCACTGGCTAAAAGCCCTTTATTTAAATCATTGCCTGCTAAAACACCATTTACCCAGATATCATAAGTATTAGGAGCTACACTTTGAGGTGAACCATAGGTATAATTGATTGATGCAAATGAATTATTACCGATAATTTCAACGGTATATTTAACCCCTTGAACACCTGGAGTTAGTAAAGTCCATGCTGCTCCATTGCGATAATTTGCTGTAAAATTGCCCCCTGCACTAAATATAAACTGCAAACCTGTAAAAACTTGTGCCCCAGAAAATGCATTGGCATCTGAATAGGAAGTACCTTCTCCTTGAAAGAAAAACCAAGTACCATCTACAGCACCCGTGTTGCCACCAGTACTATTACCTAATAAGATATCAAATTTAGTGTAAAACTGCGTAGAAGCAGTATAACTTACGATCGGTGTAATTTTATTTACCGATGCTGTTGTTGGTGCTACACCTCTTACTATAGAACCATTGCCAAATGCGGGTGACACCAAAGCAGGTTCCAAATTAATACTACCTCCGCCAGTACCCATTCTCACGAAGGTTGTTCCACTTCCTGTAGGATTTGGCAAAAAACTTGTACTTGTGCCTGTAGTATGTGTGCCAGTACCTACCCCAAAAGTTTGTGAGGAGGTTTGGGCATTTACTTGAATGACCAATGCCATTAAAATAAAACAAAAAAAGAATAATATTTTTTTCATAAATGATTTTTTGCAAATATATTAAAATGTAAGATAAAATAGTATAAACCCATTCCAAACATTACAATTTGGTAATGCTGATTGCAATCATTGATAAAATAAAAAAAACAAACATGTTCTTCTATTTTAGAATAACTTTATCCTTGTAAAATCTTTTTTTCCAAAAAAGGTATTGCATTTTTGTAATTCACATTGTAAACAAGTGAAGGTCATTTAATGAATCATATCCGAATCATATTATTTCTTATAGCATTTGGTTCGTCGCATTTACTTTTTGCCCAGCAAAGTAAAAACGATACTATACGCGTGGGTGCTATTGTGATTGGCGATGATACTTTGCCTCATATATGGATTCGAGATGTGTTTATTACGGAAAAAGCCCCTAAATGGGCTATTAAACAAAGACGTCAGCGCAAGAGAGAAGAAGACGAATACAATAGACTCCGATACAATGTATACGTGGTATATCCTTATGCTGTTGCTGCTTCTTTTATTTTACAAGATGTAGATTCAGTGCTGAATTCTTTATATAGTAAAGAAGCCAAAAGTCAGTTTAAAAGACAAAAAGAAAATGAATTAAACAAAAAATTTAAAGATGAACTCAAGAATATGAGTATTGAGCAGGGACAACTTTTAGTAAAACTCATTGCACGAGAAACAGGTAAACCCTGTTACGAAATTGTAAAAGAAATGAAAGGCGGATTTAATGCAGCTATTTGGCAAACCGTCGCTGTTTTATTTAATAACAATCTTCGAAATGAGTTTGACCCTACTGGAGAAGATGCCACAATAGAACAAATTGTTCAAGAAATATTATCTCGAGGACATTTTGAAATCAAGAAATAAATAATGTTAACCAAATTCGTATTCTCTTTCTACTTTACATATTCTGACTTTGTAATACTGATACCATTTTTCTTGACCAAGTTGTTGTGCTAATAAATGAGTGGCGTGTTGTTTCCAATTGTGTATTGCATCCATAGTTTCCCAATAGGAAATTGAAATGCCTATTTCATTTCGAGCTGTCTCAAACCCAAGATACCCTGGTTGAGTTTTAGCGAGTTGGGTCATTTGTATGGCCATTTGACCATATTCATCATCATGATTTTTCATTATAGAAGTAAAAATAACCGCATAATAGGGTTTGAAATCAATAGAAGAAGTCATTATTGTTGAATTTGAAAAGAGACGGTTTGTTGTTTATGATTTTGTAAATCTTTGATTTGGGCAAAATAAAATCCATCTTGTAAAGAAGTACAAGGTATTTGAATACATTGTTTCGTAGCCAATATCGGTTGTGTTAGCACCATTTTACATTTACCTACCAAATCAAATATACTTATTTGAATCTGCGAATGTTTATCGGATTCTAATTTCAGATTGATCGATTGCTTGGCTGGATTGGGGTATAAAATGAGTGATGAGAAGGGCTTATTGTTTTCATTGAGTTGTACTACAAATGAACTATAATAATAATAGGCCCTTGCTACAGGTGTTACAATACCTGCGTTAAAATTTTCATTTAGCTCATAAATCTTATTTTGATTGTTATCATAGTCGAATTGAAGTTTTTTATTTTGTATCCATGAATTTCCATTCCCGATAAATTGGTTTTCTTCTGTGAGTAAAGAATTTGTATAACTATAAGTACTACGTTCATTTTTGTCCCAATTGCCCATATTGTATTCTTCAGTAAAGTATTCGATTTTTTCGTCTAAAGCGTTGTAAACATATTGAGCCCTTGCGGTTGCATTCCAGTTATTGTTTGCATACATATCATTTTGTGTTTTGTCAAGAAGTGCATTCGCCGTGTAAGTATAAGTGACCCTACTGATATTTTGCCAACTAAGGGTGATGGTATCATATGATTGGGCTATATATTCAATTAAATGAAAAGGGTTTAGGTTATAATTGTAAATATACTTGTCTTTAGGCACCCAGTTTGCGCCAGTATCAGGGATTAAACGGGTAATGGTACCAATTTCATTTTGGGTATAGGTATTAAAAAGTCGTTCAACCTTTTCCCAGTTATTGAAGGTCACATTCCAATTAAATTTATCATCATAGGTAATGAGGGTTTGGTTATTCAAATACGATCTTTCTCGTTTTGATTGAAATACCCAGTTGCCTCCTACAAAAGCGGAGACCATCTCGGTTTGGTATTTTCCATAGTTATTATAGCCTGTATATTCTATTTTGCCTGTAGCGTTCCACACATTGCCATTCCATACTTCATATAATAATTGGGTTACATTTCCATTGACATCATAACTATAAGTGTATAATGTATTGTTGACCCAATTACCTGCATTCCAGTTTTCGCGAAGTTGCGTACTTACTTTACCATTTGCATTAAATGAATAGATATACCGATACCAGTTATCCCAGGTATTATTTGCGGAAAATTGTAAGCTATGTAAACTTGTTAATGCAGTATCGTTATTGTAAGTATACAAAATAGAATCTTTGCCTTTCCATGTATTGTTTGTATAATCGTCACGCCTTTGTGCAATTTTTTTATAGACTGTTGTTTGCGCAAATAAATCAGTACAAGTGATTGAAAATAATAAAATATAAAACAGTCGTTTCATCAGAACATCAATAATTGACTAACAAAAATACTTTAATTTATCCGTATAGCTCAAAATGAATTTGTTTTTTGTCGTAACCCATAGCCAAAAGGTTATTTTTTGCATCATCAATCATATTTTTCCATCCACAAAGTAAAAATTGAGCATGAGGATTTCCTTCACATAATTCTTTGTAAATATCATGTACATAACCTGTTTTACCTTCCCATTTTTCACGTGATAAAACGGGTACAAAATTGAAATTAGGTAATTTTTCTTGAAGTTTATTGAGTTCTTCAAAATAGAGCAAGTCGCTTTTTGTACGGGTACCAAATATTAAATGGAGGTCTTTGGCATTTAGTTGATTGTTGTGTATATGCTGTATCATGCTTCTGAAGGGTGCAATACCTGTACCCGTACAAATCATGAAATAATCATGTTCGATAATTTCTGGCAGAACAAATATACCTGCTGGACCTCTAAATAATATTGGGTCTCCTATTTTAATATTATTAAACAAAAAAGGAGTGCCCAGACCATCTTCTACTAAAACAATAACCAATTCAAAGATATTGGTACCGTTTGGAGCAGAGGCGATAGAATAACTTCTCCAACGCTTGTTTTTCTTTTCATGAATCGGTAAATCAAGGGTTACAAATTGGCCTGGTTTAAAATCAAATGTTTCTAAATCCGTTGCTTCAATAAAGTATCTCCTCGTAGAAGGAGTTTCGTCAATGATATTGACCACTTTACCATTTTGCCATTCTAAACTCATAATTTTAGTATAAATATAATTATTTTATTTTGAAAGTAAGCATTATTATGCCAAATAGATTTAATTACAATACTAAATTTAATTCAATAAAATATAAAAGTCTCAATGTAAGCAGTAAAAACAATCGCTTTGCTAAAAGTTTTAAAGATAATAGGGTGAAATCATCAAGTAAACAATCACGCCAGTTACAGCAACATAAAGCCAAATAGGGAATGTATATCTAACCAGTTTTTTATGTGCGGTATATTCACCTATAAGGCCTCTGTAAGCACTATAAAGAACAAATGGCATCACAATACCTGCCAAAACAATATGCGTACTGATGATGGCATAATAGATGTATCTTAAACTGCCAGCAATCGATTTTTCATCGTCTGATAGTAATCCATTATGATCAATATCTCCGTATTTGGTTTCACCAGTAAATAAATGATGGGCAATATAAAAAACCAAAAACAATACAGAAAGAATCATAGTTATCATCATTAATTTTTTATGCAGTTCATATTTTTTTTGTTTAACTAATATTAAGGCTATCACTAATAAAACAGTTACTATTGAATTAACCCCAGCACTGAGTTTGGCAAAGATATGTGGGTCAAATCCAAGATTGACTTCTAGGGTTATTCTATCTAAAATGGTCACTGCCAAAAAAACAATAATAGAAAAAATCCAAATAAGTATATGTGCTTTTTTATCATTTTTTTGTAATGTTGGTTGCATATTTTTATATTCTGTTTTTTTTAAACAATATTTATAGTCGTCTTATACCTTTAACAAATTCAATGTCAAGTTATTTTAAATGTAGATTAATTTTTCACTGTTGATCTATTTGATTCCCTTTTTATTTGCATTGCAATGAAGCATAGATTGTTGCATAAAATCATTAACGCTTCTTTTTTTCATGAAGCACATTTTTTTCTACCATTAAATAAGCTGCATCTTCAGCACAAAGTCTTACATTATTTGAATCTAACCCGTTATAATACCCTCTTATGTTTCTGTATTTATCAACTAAAATAAATTTATCAGGATGAATAAAATCATCAGGACCACCATCACCCCCTTCTAAATTGAGTTTAAGTTCGTTTCTTGCAAATTCATAGATTTCTTTTTTATTACCCGTTAGAAACAACCATTTATCATGATTCACTTCGTACTTATCGGCATAAGTTCTTAATCGCATCACATCATCTGTATTAGGGTCAACAGAAATAGACAAAAATCGAATGGATGTGTCATTTTTTTTATAGGCTTTATTTAGCAGTTTCATGTTTTTAGTCAACTCGGGACATATTGTTACACATGAAGTAAAGAAAAAATTAATCACCAATATCTTTCCTTTCAAGGTATTATTTATTGAAATAGTATCTCCTAGTTGACTGATAAGTGTTAGGTCTTGTAGGGTATGGTATGTGGTATCGTATATTACTTTACCATCTAATTCTTGGGTATCAATTTTATCTATGCCAAAAGTTCTAGGTAATTGGATATGCCCATCGTGTCCATTAAATTTCAAAAACAGAAAAGCTCCTATTGGTACAAATGCACTAAAAAAACCTCCAATAAGAATACTTTTAATTCTGAATTTTTTATTCATACTGCAAATGTAAAGTTGAAATATATATTTTCAATCATAGTAGTACAAAAGCATCTAAAACATTACTTATTTAATAAACAAATAAAACGTAGGGTGCTTTTTAAGATAATCACTGAATTTTTAATGCCATAATAGTTATTCAAATAAAAACGCCCATCCTTTTACGGATGGGCGTTTTGTCTATTTACTATTTACTTTGTACTAAGTATTATTTGCTATGTACTAATTACTCAGTACTAATCATTCTTCTTCACTTTGCTTGTGTGTGTCAAATGGTTGTTTTCGTATACTTGTACAGTATACACACCACTTGCAATTTCACCTAAGCTAAGCTGGATATTGTTCATACCCACAGCTGATTTAGCTTGTACTTGACGTATCACTCTGCCACTCATGTCAAGTAACTTAACAGTCGTGTTTTGTGCTGCAGTTGCATACAAATCAATATTCAGGATATCTGTGGTTGGGTTTGGATAGATACTTACCGTACTACCATTCGCACCCCAGATCAAGTCTACGATTTGTGCATGTACACTCACCTTGTTGTCGATATCTACTTGTTGAAGTCTGTAGTAGTTATGACCTAACGCAGGTTTGTTGTTCGTCGCTGTATAGCTTAAAGCAGTGTTGCTGTTGCCATTTGGCGCCTTGCTTGCTACTTTCGCTATCGTGCTAAAGCTGATGCCATCTGTACTGTGTTGTAAGTTGAAATAAGCATTGTTTTGTTCGCTGCTTGTTATCCAGCTCAACTTGTCTGAACTTTCCAGTTTAGTACCGCTGAAGCTGGTTACCGTTACAGGTAATGGTACATTGCCAGGGTTCACACTGTGTACTCTGAATTGACTAAAGCTTGGTGTGTTGAAACTCAATTCCCAATAAGTACCATTCCAGCTTACCGCAGGAGTGATCACAATTGGATTGTTGCCTAAACCGCCATCATCATTTTCGTGATACGGATATTGGCAATACCTGCTGCATCACCAGGACCTGTTGGTAATGGTAAGTAAGGAGCTACTACCGCTGCATTGTAATCGTCAAAGTCTGTTTGATTGATATACAATTTCACGTCCGCTGAACCATTTGTTGTTGGCGTGATTTGATACCAGCGTCTTACAAAAGGTTGACCATTGTGGAAGCTTGCTGTTGCATCTACGTTTACAGTACTTGTTGTTAATCCAAGTACATTACCACCCGCACCATCATCTACCGTTGCGATCAAATCGCAGTTGGCTGCATAGTAATTGATATTGAAGTCATCACCATGATCTTGTGACTGATTGCTTGTTGTTGGTGCTAATACACCGCTTGCAGGTGTTACCGTTACAGTTACACTGCTTGTACCTGTACAACCTGCACCATCAGTACCTGTTACGGTATAAGTGTCAGTCGTTGTAGCTACAAATGGGGTACAGTTGCTTAAACCACCTGTCCATACATAAGATACCGCACCTGTTGCACATGGATTTACCGATGTAAGGTTACATGTAGTACTCGGAGTTGCTGTTGCGTTTACAACTGGGGCTGCGTTTACATTAACTGTAATCGTAGCGGTTGATGTACAACCTGCAGGGCTGGTACCTGTTACTGTATACGTTGTTGTTACTGCAGGGCTTACTGTTTGTACCGCTCCTGACAATGCGCCCGGATCATAAGTATAAGTACCACCACATGTTGCTGTACGGAAGGTATAATCAAAGCCAGGGAAGGCTCCATAACCAGGATTTGCATATAACTGACCATTTGCATAGCCACCAGCAACGTCTCCGCCAATACATTGTCCGCCATTCGTTGATGTAAATACTAAATAATAAGTCGTACCAATAGATACTGGTACTGAAGGCCATGTTACATCTACAAACGATCCTGAGGTACCTACTGCAGAACCACTAGCTAATAATACACCAGCTGCATTCGGTAAGTTAGTATATAACTGGATTGTTACTGTGCCAGAACCACCTGATTCAAGATATACGCCAGCACCACAAATCGTGTTTGAAGAAGGAATAAAGGATTGCGCTAAATCTGTTTGATTGAAATTTGCCATACAAGTATTGCTAATCAATTGACTTTGATCTGTACCACTTGCGATTAAGCCACTAGCTGTAAGTGTTGTAGCATCGCCTTCACATATTGGATTGCTTGATGCAGATACGCTGATCACTGGTATAGGATCAACTGTTACGGTAACAGGTACACGAACAGATGGGCAAGATCCTGCACCTGACCAGGTGATTATCACTTGACCGTTACCTGTTTGTACTCCAGATGTTGTAGTTCCGCCGGTAACACCACCAATATAGCTTGAACCACCACCAGCGCCTGCTGCATAGGCAGAACCGCCACCGTAGTAGCCACCGCCACCGCCAGCTTCATGATATTGACCAGTACCACCACCATCGCCTAAAGTTCCAGCGGCACTTGGTGTAGTACCAGGGAAACCGCCACCGATTTGTGTGCCGCCACCAGCTGCTACAGCCCATTGCAAGCTAATGCCATCGCTACCATTTAATCCACCACCGTTACCGCCAGTGCCATGGTTTGGACAACCTGTGTTGCCACCTCCACCACCGCCAGCTACAATTACTCTATCTCCTAAAGCAGTACCTCCAACTCTTACGTCAGAAGCACCACCACCAGCACCAGCATATTGGCCTGCTGGAGCACCTCCATTATAACCTCCAGGAGATAAGCCTCCCATTACAATACCCGGTTTTTGACCAACAAATATATTTAAAACCTGACCAGGTGTTACTGCTAAGGTGCCTGTTGCATTACCACCTAAGCCACCATCTTCTTCAATTCCACCAGGGCAAGCATTTTCTGAAGGTCCAGCTTGAGCACCATAAGCGTTGATGGTTACACTTGTTACACCTACTGGTACTGTAAAGGTTTGCATAGATCCTGTATAATTAAAGGTTTGTGAACCACCAGGACCGACACCTTGAGTCTCAGCATAATAAGTAGTTGTTACTGCAGGCGTCACATTAAGATTGGTTCCACTTGGCACCGTTCCAATTGCAACACCACCTGAAGGTACTGTGTACCAATTGATTGTATTACCTACTGACACCGCATTCAAATCTGAATTACCTCCAACACAAATCACTGAAGGAGTTGCTGTTACTGGTGAAGGTGTAGGTGACAATGGGTCCACAGTTACTGTAATAGAACTTGTTGCCGTGCAACCAACACCGTCTGTACCTGTTACAGTATAAGTATTTGTAACCAAAGGTGCAAAAGAAACACCATCAGTTACACCACCTGTCCAAATATATGATACAGCACCACCACCTGTTAATATCGTAGAAGAACCTTCACATAGAGGGTTCACTGAAGCACTCGCTGTTACCGTTGGAGAAGAAACAGTCACCGTTACAGGTACACGAGGATTTGATGGGCAAGTAACACTACCTGTCCAAGAAATAATTACCTGACCATTGCCTGAACGTACACCTTGGGTATTTACTAATATAGGACCTGATGAATAGCTGCTACCGCCGCCACCGCCGCCAAAGCCACCGCCGCCGCCGCCATAATAGCCGCCGCCACCGCCGCCGCCATATATACAAGCGCCGTTACCACCTAAGCCTAAACTACCGTTTTGACCACATCCTTGTCCTTGGTTATTACCAGCTAAGCCACCAGCTACTTGTGAACCGCCAGTTCCTACATAGGAAGCTTGTTGACCACATTGCCATCCATCTGCACCAGTTAGGCCGCCACCGGCACCTCCCATCTCCATATTGCTAGCACAGTTATAACCTGCACCACCACCACCACCAGCTACAACCAAACGGTTGGCTAATGCATAAGGTGCTACACGTACATCACTTGCTCCACCGCCACTGCCAGTGAAGTTTGTGCTACTACTCGCACCACCACCATTGTATCCACCTGCGGCATTTGGACCAGGTGTACCCTGACCTCCCACATACACATTCAATACCTGACCTGCAGTTACAGCTAAGGTTGTTTGGATATTTCCACCTAAACCACCAACACTAATGCCATTGCCCGCACCTTGAGCGCCAAATGCACTAACTGTTATTGATGTGATACCTGCTGGTACCGTAAAGGTTTGTAAACCACCAGTATAATTAAAGGTTTGTGAACCACTAGGTATATTTTCAAATGTTTCTACATAATAAGTCGTGGTCACTGCCGGAGTTACTGGGAAGTTAGCACCACTTAAGCTTGTACCTATTGCTACACCGCCAGAAGGTACAGTATACCATGTTTGAATTGCATTCGCAATAGAAGTAGAATTTAACTGTGAAGTACCTGTTCCACAAATCGTTGAAGGAGTTGCTGTTACAGGATTTGGTGCTGCAGCTACCGGTGTTACTGAAATTAAGATAGTTGAAGTTGCTGTACAGCCATTCGCTGAAGTTGCAGTCACTGTATAGGTTGTAGGTGTAACTGGCGAAACTGTTTGTATTGCACCCGATAATGCGCCTGGGTTATATAAAAATGAACCGCCGCCACAAGAATATGTACGGAAGGTATAATCAAAATTTGGGAATGGGTTATAACCTGCGTTCGCATATAACTGTCCGTTAGCATAGCCACCAGAAATATCACCTGCAACACATTGTGAACCATTTGTACTCGTTAATACTAAATAATAGGTAGTGCCAATTGTAACTGGAACAGGAGGCCAAAAAACATCAGCCCAAGTACCATCTGTTGCAACCGCAGAACCAGTAGCTAATAAAACACCTGCTGCATTCGGTAAATTTGTATATAATTCAATGGTGACAGTTCCACTGCCTGCTGCATTTGAAACTAAAAATACACCTGCACCACACATTGAACTCACTGAAGGCACAAAAGATTGCGCTAAGCCAGTTTGAGAGAATGTAGCCATGCAAGTATTATTAACCAATTGGCTCTGATCTACTGCGCCAGCACCCATATTCACACCTACTGCTGTTAGCGTAGTATTTGAACCAGCACATACCGGATTTGTTGAAGCACTAACTGTTACCGTTGGAGATTGATTCACAGTAAATGTACCTACACTTGATCCAGAACCTGAAGGTGTTGTAACCGTAATAATTCCTGTTGCACCAGCACCTGGAGTTGCTGTAATTTGATTGTTATTATTTACTACAAATGACTGTGCGGGTACCCCGCCAAAAGTAACAGAACTAGCGCCAGAAAAATCAGCCCCAGTAATTATAACAGGCGTAGAACCTGAACAACCTGATGATGGACTAAAACCAGAAATGGTAGGCGGGTTGACTACAAAATTTGAAATGGTAGCTGAAAAACCAGCACCTATTACAGAACCATCTGACGTAAATCGAATGGTAAGTGCCCCTGTTGTTGATGTAAGAACTGGAGGCAATGCTGCTCCACTGCCATAAAATAACTGAGGTCCACCTACACCAACCCCATCAAAAACGGTAACATAATCCCAACCACTTTCTGTTTGAAAAGCAGTAAAGGTTAATCGGGTAAAGCCTGATACTGGATTGATTACAGTATAACCATTGGCATTGTCTAAATAGTTACCTACTCCTCCATGATCGCAAATTGTACCTGAACTTGCAACAATAGAATTGTTACCACTGTAAGGCACTGTGTAAGTACATTGTGCCTTAGCGTTGTTTGCAATACCGAAAATTGATATCGATATGGCCAACAGAAAAAATAATTTTAAAGATAATTGTTTCATGTTTAATTGATTTTGATAATTATTTGTTTGATTTTGTTGAAATTAAATCTAAATGATCTACATATTTTTCGCCATACATTACATATAATGAATTTTTTCTGACACATGGTGATGCTTTATCATCTTTAATGTTTTTTTGAATTATGGATATTACTTTAGCATCGTCTAATTTGAAATTTTCACCATAAAGAGCTGTTAATTGCTGTTGCAATTCAGGACAACTTTTAATGTTTTCCCTTTTAGCACGTTCACTATTTGCCTGTGAACCTAAACTACTCTTCTGTGCAAATGATACAGAAGTAGCAATGCACATGAAAAATAATGTGTGTATTATTTTTTTCATATTTTGGTATTTGTTGCTTACTCTTTGAAACGTTTTTCAGCATACACGTTGTTTTGGTAACAATCTGTAAATATTGTGCAAAATTTTTTAAATAACAATTTTTTTTCAAACTATTTTTTTTGCATAATAAAATCTTCGTTTGGTTAATACAAAAGATTTTATAATTTATTAAGTTATACCAATTTAAAAAATGGAATCGTCCGATGTTAATTTTATATATTAATATAAAATATTATTACATTCAACATATACAAGAATAAGCTTTATAAAATTTTTGCATGTTTTATAAATACCCTTCGATTTCATTGGATATAAAGCCTTATTATAGTTGTGAAGAAATCAATAAAATTGTTAAAACTGTACCAAACACCTGCATTTATTAATTATTTCACCTCTATTTTGTTTACTTTATTTTCTATAAAAAATTTCTTAACCCGAAAGTATTGAATAAAAAGTCTGAAAAAATCGGTATAATATCTACACCTAACATTAAAGTAATATCAACTGGAAAATTTTTAAAGTATCGTTTGTTTTATACTCCCATATTTATTTCATTTTTTAAAACATGTCGAATACAACAGTATAAACTGAATTAAAAACAAAATGCCCATCCTTTTATAGGTGGGCATTTTGT
Source organism: Bacteroidota bacterium (assembly GCA_016711825.1). Classification (GTDB taxonomy): domain Bacteria; phylum Bacteroidota; class Bacteroidia; order Chitinophagales; family Chitinophagaceae; genus OLB11. The sequence continues at coordinate 570,001 of JADJSG010000006.1, forward strand.
CTAAATTTAGTTTGAAGTACTTACTCAGTACTAGTTATTCTTTTTCACTTTTTCAGTATAGATCATGTGTTTATTATCATAAACCTGTACAGTATACACACCACTTGCGATTTCACCTAAGCTAAGCTGGATATTATTCATACCCACTGATGATTTAGCTTGTACTTGACGTATCACTCTGCCACTCATGTCAAGTAACTTAACAGTCGTGTTTTGTGCTGATGTTGCATACAAATCAATATTCAGGATATCAGTGGTTGGGTTTGGATAGATACTTACCGTACTACCATTCGCACCCCAGATCAAGTCTACGATTTGTGCATGTACACTCACCTTGTTGTCGATATCTACTTGTTGTAGTCTGTAGTAGTTATGGCCTAACGCAGGTTTGTTGTTCGTCGCTGTATAGCTTAATGCAGTGTTGCTGTTGCCATTTGGCGCCTTGCTTGATACTTTCGCTATCGTGCTAAAGCTGATACCATCTGTACTGTGTTGTAAGTTGAAATAAGCATTGTTTTGTTCGCTGCTTGTTATCCAGCTCAACTTGTCTGAACTTTCCAGTTTAGTACCGCTGAAGCTTGTTACCGTTACAGGTAATGGTACATTGCCAGGGTTCACACTGTGTACTCTGAATTGACTAAAGCTTGGTGTGTTGAAACTCAATTCCCAATAAGTACCATTCCAGCTTACCGCAGGAGTGATCACAATTGGATTGTTGCCTAAACCGCCATCATCATTTTTCGTGATACGGATATTGGCAATACCTGCTGCATCACCAGGACCTGTTGGTAATGGTAAGTAAGGAGCTACTACAGCTGCATTGTAATCGTCAAAGTCTGTTTGATTGATATACAATTTCACATCTGCTGAACCATTTGTTGTTGGCGTGATTTGATACCAGCGTCTTACAAAAGGTTGACCATTGTGGAAGCTTGCTGTTGCATCTACGTTTACAGTACTTGTTGTTAATCCAAGTACATTACCACCCGCACCATCATCTACCGTTGCGATCAAATCGCAGTTGGCTGCATAGTAATTGATATTGAAATCATCACCATGATCTTGTGACTGATTGCTTGTTGTTGGTGCTAATACACCGCTTGCAGGTGTTACCGTTACAGTTACACTGCTTGTACCTGTACAACCTGCACCATCAGTACCTGTTACGGTATAAGTGTCAGTCGTTGTGGCTACAAATGGCGTACAGTTTGTTAAACCACCTGTCCATACATAAGATACCGCACCTGTTGCACATGGATTTACCGAAGTAAGGTTACAGGTAGTACTCGGAGTTGCTGTTGCGTTTACAACTGGGGCTGGATTAACAGTTACAGTCACTGGTGTTCTTGTTGTTGAAATACAACCCAAACCACCCCATGAAATCACTACTTCACCATTGCCTGTTTGTACGCCTGTTGCAATTACAGGAGATGTAAGTGAACCTGTAAATGAAGAACCACCGGCTCCTCCACCGCCACCACCTTTGTTGTTGCCTGAACAACCAACTGTACCCGCAGAACCGCCGCCGCCGCCGCCACCGCCTAAGAAGCCGCCGCCGCCGCCGCCACCACCGGGAACACTAGCTGCTCCAAAGCAGCAACAAGATTGACCTGCTCCACCATTGGCACCTATTTCTGTAGCTGTTGTTAAACCAGGACTTCCAAGAAAACCTCCACAACCAATACCTGCTGCACCACCAGATGGTCCAGCGGCGCCAAATCCACCACCACCATCAGGGGAAGTAGCTCCATTTGCACCATTGCCATCGCCAGTGCCACCATTACCACCATTTACATTATTGGGTTCGCAGCCGCCACGACCGCCACCGCCACCGCCAGCACCTACAATAACACGAGCTGCGGGCAATATTGAATTTAAACGAACATCACTAGCTCCACCGCCACCGCCAGCATCTTGATTGCCGCCAGTTCCACCGCCATTAAAACCAGCTGTTGGTGTTGCGCCTTGTCCTCCGACAAATATATTTAATACATCACCAGGTGTTACAGATAATGTACCTGAAGCAGATGATCCTAAACCACCTGATCCGCCTGTAGAAGCATTACCTCCTGTAGCACCAGAACCACCCTGGGCGCCTTTTGCCAATATTGTTACCGAAGTAACCCCTGGAGGTACAGTGAATGACTGCATACTTCCAGTGAATGAAAATGTTTGTGTACCTCCAGCTATTTCTTGCGTTTCTGCATAATAGGTAGTGGTATTTGCAGGTGAAACATTAAAGTTTACACCACTTAATGTATTGCCTAAACTAACACCGCCAGAAGGTACTGTATACCAATTTATTGAATTGCCTGCGGAAACTGCATTTAAATCTGAATTACCGCCCAAACAAATAGATGTTGGGGTTGCTGTTACTGGGTTTGGTGCAGCAACTGTATTTACAGTAACTGTAACAGGAGTTCTTACAGTTGAAGGACATCCACCAACTCCACCCCATGAAATTACGACCTCACCATTGCCAGTTTGTACGCCTGTTGCAATTACAGGAGATGTAAGTGAACCTGTAAATGAAGAACCACCGGCTCCTCCACCGCCACCACCTTTGTTGTTGCCTGAACAACCAACTGTACCCGCAGAACCGCCGCCGCCGCCGCCACCGCCTAAGAAGCCGCCACCGCCGCCGCCGCCACCGGGAACACTAGCTGCTCCAAAGCAGCAACAAGATTGACCAGCTCCACCATTGGCACCTATTTCTGTAGCTGTTGTTAAACCAGGACTTCCAAGAAAACCTCCACAACCAATACCTGCTGCACCACCAGATGGTCCAGCTGCGCCAAATCCACCACCACCATCAGGGGAAGTAGCTCCATTTGCACCATTGCCATCGCCAGTGCCACCATTACCACCATTTACATTATTGGGTTCGCAGCCGCCACGACCGCCACCGCCACCGCCAGCACCTACAATAACACGAGCTGCGGGCAATATTGAATTTAAACGAACATCACTAGCTCCACCGCCACCGCCAGCATCTTGATTGCCGCCAGTTCCACCGCCATTAAAACCAGCTGTTGGTGTTGCGCCTTGTCCTCCGACAAATATATTTAATACATCACCAGGTGTTACAGATAATGTACCTGAAGCAGATGATCCTAAACCACCTGATCCGCCTGTAGAAGCATTACCTCCTGTAGCGCCAGAACCACCCTGGGCGCCTTTTGCCAATATTGTTACCGAAGTAACCCCTGGAGGTACAGTGAATGACTGCATACTTCCAGTGAATGAAAATGTTTGTGTACCTCCAGCTATTTCTTGCGTTTCTGCATAATAGGTAGTGGTATTTGCAGGTGAAACATTAAAGTTTACACCACTTAATGTATTGCCTAAACTAACACCGCCAGAAGGTACTGTATACCAATTAATTGAATTGCCTGCAGAAACTGCATTTAAATCGGAATTACCGCCCAAACAAATAGATGTTGGGGTTGCTGTTACTGGGTTTGGTGCAGCAACTGTATTTACAGTAACTGTAACAGGAGTTCTTACAGTTGAAGGACATCCACCAACTCCACCCCATGAAATTACGACCTCACCATTGCCAGTTTGTACGCCTGTTGCAATTACAGGAGATGTAAGTGAACCTGTAAATGAAGAACCACCGGCTCCTCCACCGCCACCACCTTTGTTGTTGCCTGCACAACCAACTGTACCTGCAGAACCGCCGCCGCCGCCGCCACCTCCTAAGAAGCCGCCACCGCCGCCGCCGCCACCGGGAACACTAGCTGCTCCAAAGCAGCAACAAGATTGACCTGCTCCACCATTGGCACCTATTTCTGTAGCTGTTGTTAAACCAGGACTTCCAAGAAAACCTCCACAACCAATACCTGCTGCACCACCAGATGGTCCAGCTGCGCCAAATCCACCACCACCATCAGGGGAAGTAGCTCCATTTGCACCATTGCCATCGCCAGTGCCACCATTACCACCATTTACATTATTGGGTTCGCAGCCGCCACGACCGCCACCGCCACCGCCAGCACCTACAATAACACGAGCTGCGGGTAATATTGAATTTAAACGAACATCACTAGCTCCACCGCCACCGCCAGCATCTTGATTGCCGCCAGTTCCACCGCCATTAAAACCAGCTGTTGGTGTTGCGCCTTGTCCTCCGACAAATATATTTAATACATCACCAGGTGTTACAGATAATGTACCTGAAGCAGATGATCCTAAACCACCTGATCCGCCTGTAGAAGCATTACCTCCTGTAGCACCAGAACCACCCTGGGCGCCTTTTGCCAATATTGTTACCGAAGTAACCCCTGGAGGTACAGTGAATGACTGCATACTTCCAGTGAATGAAAATGTTTGTGTACCTCCAGCTATTTCTTGCGTTTCTGCATAATAGGTAGTGGTATTTGCAGGTGAAACATTAAAGTTTACACCACTTAATGTATTGCCTAAACTAACACCGCCAGAAGGTACTGTATACCAATTAATTGAATTACCTGCTGATATTGCATTTAAATCGGAATTACCGCCAAGGCATATCGCAGTTGGGGTTGCCGTTACTGGATTGGGTGCAGCAACAATATTTACGGTTACTGTAACGGAAGAAGTACCTGTACAACCATTTCCATCAGTGCCTGTTACCGTATAATTTGTAGTAATCATCGGAGATACAGAAGGGTTTCCTACTAATGCACCTGGATCCCAAGTGTAAGTAGCTGCTCCATTGCCTGTTAAGGTTGAAGACCCTCCTTCACAAATTGTTGTTGGTGAAGCATTTGCTCCAACAGAGGGTAGGGGATTTACAGTAACTGTAATACTACTTGTTGCAGTAGCTCCACAAGCATTTGTTGCTGTCACTGTATATGTTTGGGTATTTAATGGAACAAAAGGTACCCCATCATTTATACCTCCTGACCAAGTAAAACTACCTGAGCCACTTGCTGTGAGTGTTACACTGCTGCCTGCACATACCGTATTAGACGGTGTTGCTGTAATATTAACAGTAGGTGAAGGTAAAGGTGAAAAAGAAATGGTTGGGGGAGTTAACAGATTTGTTTTGGTATAATACCAAAAATCGGGGTAGCCATAATGAAAGTTAGAAAGCGTGCTTGTTGGAAAAGTATTTTGGGTACAAGAGTTACAATATCTCATATCATAATATGTAAGATGTTGACCTATTTGGCTTGAGGCTCCAAAATAATAGCCATCTGCAGCCCCTTGATAAAGCTGTGCTAAATACTGTGTACCTTGTGTTAACCAAACGGGATTTGCAAGACTTGTATAAGAATATTGCGCTGCAGGCCCCGTAACTTGTGTTTGTGCAACAATAGCTTGCGTAGTAAAATTAAAGATGGTCACGTAACGTTGGGTACCATTAGGCTCTCTTTTTCCAAAGTCTGTTACAAGAATTGTTTCATTGGGCGAAAATCTAAACCCCCTTTGACTATTTGTAGCACCACCAGCACCACCACTTGCAACACTATCAGTAGAAGAATTAGGTCCAAAAAAGGTACCATTTACTGCCGAAACGATAGGAGCTCCGGGATTATTATAAAACATATAGATTGTTCGTGTTTCCGAGGCATTTAAGGTATCCATTTTTACCCAAACAATCGTATTTGGTGTATTGATCCCTGATTCAATCCAATAATTGAAAAGAATATTTCCTGCACAATCTTTTCCAAAGCGCAAATCACTTCCATTTGCATTCATTTGCCCTAAAGCAATCAGCGATTGGGTATTGATAGTAAGCTGTACTTGATAATTTGTGACACTGACTGCAGTATTATTTTGTACTTGAATAGCTTCGGCATTATTCCAGCCTACTGGTAATGCATAACTACTTACATTAAACAATAATAATGCAAGAATGGTGACTAATTTTAAATAAATATGTTTCATATTTTTTATGATATTTGTGCTATAAAGGAATTATATATTTTTAAAAAATATTAGGCTATTGAGCATTTGGCATTTATTATCTATGTTTTAGGCAATTAGCTTAGTAATTTGGCATAATACATGTTTAAACACATATAATTTTTTAATTTGTTTTTATTATTTGCAATTTTAAATTATTGAATAAATTAATCTTACAACGAGACTTTCCATTTTCTTTTAATTATCCGCTGATTTTCCAAAGACCATTCATGCTACCTCATCTACTAAGTTGCATTTCATTTTTACTTTAGTACATGAAGATTATTTGGTATACTTTGCCATTCAATATCAGTGAAAATAAATTGATCTCTTTTAAACTGCTTTACAAAGATATTTGTATCATATAATAATCTTATTCATCTAAAAACCTGAATAAAAAGCAAAACGCCCATCCTTTTACGAATGGGCGTTTTGTCTATTTACTATTTACTTTGTACTAAGTATTATTTGCTATGTACTAATTACTAAGTACTAATCATTCTTCTTCACTTTGCTTGTGTGCGTCAAATGGTTGTTTTCGTATACTTGTACAGTATACACACCACTTGCAATTTCACCTAAGCTAAGCTGGATATTATTCATACCCACAGCTGATTTAGCTTGTACTTGACGTATCACTCTGCCACTCATGTCAAGTAACTTAACAGTCGTGTTTTGTGCTGATGTTGCATACAAATCAATATTCAGGATATCTGTGGTTGGGTTTGGATAGATACTTACGGTACTACCATTCGCACCCCAGATCAAGTCTACGATTTGTGCATGTACACTCACCTTGTTGTCGATATCTACTTGTTGAAGTCTGTAGTAGTTATGGCCTAACGCAGGTTTGTTGTTCATCGCTGTATAGCTTAAAGCAGTGTTGCTATTGCCATTTGGCGCCTTGCTTGATACTTTCGCTATCGTGCTAAAGCTGATGCCATCTGTACTGTGTTGTAAGTTGAAATAAGCATTGTTTTGTTCGCTGCTTGTTATCCAGCTCAACTTGTCTGAACTTTCCAGTTTAGTACCGCTGAAGCTGGTTACCGTTACAGGTAATGGTACATTGCCAGGGTTCACACTGTGTACTCTGAATTGACTAAAGCTTGGTGTGTTGAAACTCAATTCCCAATAAGTACCATTCCAGCTTACCGCAGGAGTGATCACAATTGGATTGTTGCCTAAACCGCCATCATCATTTTTCGTGATACGGATATTGGCAATACCTGATGCATCACCAGGACCTGTTGGTAAAGGTAAGTAAGGAGCTACTACCGCTGAATTGTAATCGTCAAAGTCTGTTTGATTGATATATAATTTCACGTCCGCTGAACCATTTGTTGTTGGCGTGATTTGATACCAGCGTCTTACGAAAGGTTGACCATTGTGGAAGCCTGCTGTTGCATCTACGTTTACGGTACTTGTTGTTAATCCAAGTACATTACCACCCGCACCATCATCTACCGTTGCGATCAAATCGCAGTTGGCTGCATAGTAATTGATATTGAAGTCATCACCATGATCTTGTGCCTGATTGCTTGTGATAGAAGTTAAAGTTCCACTTGCGGGAGTCACCGTTACGGTTACACTGCTAGTACCTGTACAACCTGCACCATCAGTACCTGTTACGGTATAAGTGTCAGTCGTTGTAGCTACAAATGGGGTACAGTTGCTTAAACCACCTGTCCATACATAAGATACCGCACCTGTTGCACATGGATTTACCGATGTAAGGTTACAGGTAGTACTTGGTGTTGCTGTTGCGTTAATCACTGGAGCTGCATTCATGAGCACTTCGGCAGTGGCGGTGTTTTCACAACCATTGCCATCGGTACCTGTGACGGTATACACATTTGCACCCGTTACGGTAAATGGAACACCATTGCTGATACCGCCGGTCCATACATAGCTCACTGCACCACCACCATTCACGGTGGCTTGTGCGTTTTCGCATATAGTTTGAGAAGCAGGACTTGCTGTAACGGTAGGTAAAGGATTTACTGATACTGTTACTTCTGAAGTTCCTGTACATCCATTACCGTCTGTAGCTAATACTGAGTAAGTGGTGGTAGCCAACGGGCTCACTGTTGGACTGCCAGCTAAAGCTCCTGGATTCCAGATATAACTTGTAGCGCCTATTGCAGAAAGTGTTGAAGTGAATCCTTCACAAATACTACTTGGAGAAGCCGAAGCAAGAATTATTGGATTTGTATTTACCACTATAGTGATTGTAGATGTAGCTGTACAACCATTTGCAGTGGTGCCAGTCACGGTATACGTAGTGGTGGCAATAGGTGTGAACGCCACGCCATCTACAACACCTCCACTCCATACATAAGAGCCCCCAATACCAGCACCAGCTCCGGTACATATAGTGGAAGAGCCATCACACAATGGATTTACAGAAGCTGTTGCAGTAATATTTGGCAAAGGATTAACATTGACCGTTACAGAACTTGTAGCAGTGCAACCTGCTCCATCTTCAACGGTTACAGTATAGGTTGTTGTGGTATTAATGGCCGTTGCCGTTGGATTATCGATATATACATTATTTAAGAAAGTAGCTGGTGACCAAGTATACGTTGCACCACCTGTTCCCCCAGTAATATTTATGATATAATCTTCTGTTTCACCAAAAGTAATGTTTGAACATGGTGGGTCCACTAATCCATTTGGATTGCCTGCATATCTACATCTAACCCTCATACGTGTATTTCCATTTTTTGCTCCCAAAGGTATATTTGCTGTCCCAGTATAGGTTGCAGGGTTGGTACCTGTATATCCATTAAAAATAGCTTCCAGCGGGCTAAATATACCATCCTGATTATAATCAATCCATGCCATAGCCCCTTCAACGTCACCTCCAGTGGTCACCGATATTGGATATGAAGCACCTGCAACCACTGTTGGATTAGGTAAAGCATATATTGAATATCCACCACCGCCAGGTGCATCACAAGTTGAAGTGCGATTAATACCTGCAAAAGTAACATTGGTGATAATATCTGGGAAAGTGCAACTAGTGACAGGTTGACAATAGGTAGGTGGTGTAATTGCTGCACTCACTAATAAATCAGCATTTCCTATATCACATAAATCAGCAGGGTTAGCTGAAATAGACGTTATTACGGGTAATGGGTTCACATTAATGGTAATAGTACTAGTGGCGATACAAGTATTGCCATCTGTGCCTGTTACTGTATATGTAGTGGTAGCCAAAGGTATAAATGACACCCCATCGTTCACTCCTCCAGTCCAAACATAAGAAACAGCTCCGCCGCCATTTAGTATTGTTGGTTCACCCAAGCAAATTGGATTTGCGGAAGCACTTGCCGTTACGTTAGGTAATGGATTGCCTATTTGGACGGTTGTTGTGGCTGTACATAAATTAGCATCTGTCACAGTAATAGTATAAATAGTACCATTGGTTACATTATCAAACAAGCCGCTGGCTGGTTGTGTAACTATTGGATCAATAGAATATACATAAGGTAAACTACCACCTGTTGCTGACATTTGAAATGTACCATTAGAAATACCATAACAACCAGTGTTAATAACAACAGGATTTCCAATTACTATTGTATTTGGCTCCGTAATAATGAACACGGAAGATACACTGCAGTTATTAGCGTCTGTTGCTATAACTGTGTATGACCCTGCTGTAGTCGAATAGGGTGAAACTTGAGCAACACCATTCACTGTATAAGTAAATAGACCTGTTCCGCCAGTTGCACTAAAAGTTAAACTCCCATTTGCTGCATTGCATAAAGCATTTGTTGCACTCGCTGTGAGCACAACGGGTGTAGGTTCATTAATGGTCTGTATAGATGAAGTAGTACAACCATTGATATCTGTGGCAACAATGGTATAGATACCTGCTACTGTTGCAAAAGGTGAGGTTTGTGCATTCCCATTTACAGTATAAGATATGATACCAGTTCCACCAGTTGCATTAAATGTTAAACTACCATTTGCAGCGTTACATAAAGCATTCGTAGCACTCGCTGTGAGTGCAATGGGTGTAGGTTCATTAATGGTTTGAATAGAAGAAGTAGTACAACCATTGATGTCTGTGGCAACAATGGTATAAATACCTGCTCCCGTTGCAAAAGGTGATGTTTGTATATTGCCATTCACCGTATAGGTAAATAGGCCTGTTCCGCCTGTTGCACTAAAAGTTAAACTCCCATTTGCGGCATTGCATAAGGCATTTGTTGCACTCGCTGTGAGCACAAGGGGTGTAGGTTCATTAATGGTTTGTATAGATGAAGTAGTACAACCATTGATATCTGTGGCAACAATGGTATAAGTTCCTGCAACAGTAGCAAAAGGTGAAGTTTGTGTATTACCATTCACCGTAAAGGTAAATAGGCCTGTTCCGCCTGTTGCACTAAAAGTTAAACTCCCATTTGCGGCATTGCATAAGGCATTTGTAGCACTCGCTGTGAGTACAACGGGTGTAGGTTCATTAATGGTTTGTATAGATGAAGTAGTACAACCATTGATATCTGTGGCAACAATAGTATAAATACCGGCTACCGTTGCAAAAGGTGAAGTTTGAGGCAAGCCATTTACCGTATAACTCAGCAAACCAGTTCCGCCAGTTGCATTAAATGTCAAACTACCATTTGCGGCGTTACATAATGCATCTGTACTACTTGCAGTCAGGGTAATTAAAGAAGGAATGGTAATAATTTGAATATCTGAAGCCGAACAACCATTTGCATCAGTGGCAACGATGGTATAAGTACCTGCAACTGCAGCATACGGCGATACTTCACTATTACCATTGACTGTATAATTGATAATGCCTGTACCGCCTGTAGCACTGAATGTTAAACTAACATCCGGTAAATAACAAAGTGGATTTGTTGCACTTGTAGTTAAAACGACTGTACTTGGTTCATTGATGGTTTGAATAGAAGAAGCTGTGCAACCATTGACGTCAGTGGCTACTATGGTATAAGTGCCTGCCACTGTAGAGAAAGGTGAAGTTTGTGTATTCCCATTTACAGTGTAAGAAATGATACCAGTTCCTCCGGTTGCATTAAATGTCAAACTACCATTTGCAGCGTTACATAATGCATCTGTAGCGTTTGCAGTAAGCGTGATAGAAGTTGGTTCTACAATGTTTAATGTAGTAGAACCTGTACAGGTATTTGCATCAGAAACTGTAACGGTGTAAATACCCACTAAATTGTTTGTAAATATATTTGAAGGTTGATAGGAGCCCGCATTTAATTTATATTGATAGCCAGGTGTTCCATTGACAGCTGTTGCAGTGATATCAGATGTATTACCATTACATAAGATAGGTGTATTGGTTGCTGTGACTGTTGGATTTTGATTGACTGTAACAGTAACGGGAACTCTTGAAGTAGAGGGACAACCATTTATACCTGTACTTGTGATTACAATCTGACCATTACCTACTCTCACGCCTTGTGAATTGGTAATAATAGGACCAGAGGAATAGCTACTACCGCCGCCAGCACCGCCGTAACCACCGCCACCGCCGCCATAATAGCCTGCGCCGCCACCGCCACCATAAGTACAAGAACCATTACCTCCTAAACCCAGGGTACCAGCACCGCCACATCCTTGTCCTTGATCTACTCCATAAGCACCTCCAGCAATTTGTGAGCCACCAAAGCCCACATAACAACATTGTTGGTTACATTGCCAACCGGTACCTCCTGTGAGTCCTCCACCGGCACCACCCATTTCTGCATTGCTGGCACAGTTATAACCTGCACCTCCACCTGCTCCAGCTACAATTATACGATTGGCAAATGCATAGGGAGCTACCCGAATATCACTTGCTCCACCTCCACTTCCTGTATTGGTATTATTACTACTATGACCACCCCCATTATACCCACCATTGCTATTTCCCTGAATACCTGCTCCTCCAACATAAATATTTAATACACTACCCGGTGTTACCGTCAATGTAGATTTAATATAACCACCTAAGCCCCCAGCACTGAGTGCATTATTGCCTCCCTGGGCACCATAAGCATCTACCGTTATTGAAGTAACACCTACAGGTACAGTATAAGTTTGTACACCTCCTGTATAATTAAACGTGGTGACTGCAATACCAGGTGCAGCAGATTCAGCATAATAGGTAGTAGTGTTAGCTGGGGTCACTAATAGATTTGCCCCACTTGCCGTATTTCCAATAGCAACACCCCCTGAAGGAACGGTATACCAGTTGATAGTATTTCCAACTGATGTGGCATTAATATTGGCTGAAGAGCCTTCACAAATAGATGTTGGTGTCGCTGTAACTAAAGAAGGTTGAGCAGGACTTGGATTTACGGTATAAGTTCCTACACTTGTACCAGTACCAAATGCAGTAGTCACAGCAACGGTGCCAGTAGCTGCATTTGCAGGTATTGCTGTTATTTGGGTGGCATTGTTTACGACAAAGGATTGCGCTGCAGTACCTCCAAAAGTAACAGCCGTAGCCCCGGTAAAGTTTGTGCCCGTTATAACTACCGATTGCACACCACCACAACCAGATGTTGGGGTAAATGATGTCACTGTTGGAACGGGGGGACAAACCATATTAAATGTAACTGAACCAGCTGTTGTCGTTTCAGGGTCTGCCATAATATAGTATTGTACACCTGCCGTTAATGTAGGGCCACTCGCTGAAGTGGCTGCTCCAAATAAATCTTGTATACAAGTCCAGCCAGTATTATTGCAACCTCCAGATGCTGGTTTCCAAAAATAATCTACATAAAAGGGTGAAGCTGTTTGTTGCACTCTGTATATTCCCGTCACTGTCGGTGTAAACGTATAAATTTTCTCCTGACCTGGTGTTGCAAAACCACAAGTGCCAGATACTGGATTATAAGCACCTGTACCCGCTGCAAAAGCATTGGTGACATTGGTACCGCAAGACGGGATGGCCCCTATAGAAGTACAAGGATTATAAACAGGTGTAAAGTTTGAAATAGCTGCTGTAAAACCTGGTGCTGTTACTGAACCATCTGATGTAAAACGAATCGTGAGTGGTCCCGTGGTAGAATTAATAACAGGTGGCATTAAAGTTCCACTTCCATTATATAATTGAGTACCGCCCACACCAACGCCATTAAATACAGTAACATAGTCAAAACTAGTTTCCGTATTAAAAGCAGTAAAGGTGAGTCGAACATTTCCACTTACTGGGTTAATAACGGTATACCCATTGGCGTTGTTTGAGTAATTACCCGTACCTGCATGGTCACAAATATTGCCTGTATTAGCCGTAATGGTATTATTGCCTGTAAATGGTACTGTGTATGAACATGCCGCACCACCACCTGAAATAGAAAAAGTGCCTGGACATGGACTATTAGGCGTAGGCCATGTATCAAACCAAATATAATATAAAACCCCAGCGTTTAAAGTAACGATTAATGATTTAGATGTTGCACTACTACCTACAGAACCTACACAAGTACCTCCTGATGTAGGACAGGCACCACTATATACAAAAATAGCAGACCAACTTTGACCAGTATAAGAAATTGTATAGCTTCCTGTTGAAGCAGGTGTAAGCGTATATAATGCTTCCTGGCCACCTTTATATGAATTAGAAGCTCCTCCACATGTAGCAGGCACATTCGTAGCACTTAATGCGCCTGGTAAAGCAGCTCCAGTACATACTAAGGCTTGATTGGTCACTGGCAGTGAAGGAATATTAATGGCCGCACCACATTGGCCGAAAATGTTAGCGTTGACAAATAAAATTATAGAAAGTAAGAGTAAATAAAATTTAGAGGCATTTTGTTTCATAAAATTTATTGGGGGTTAAAGGGTTTTAAAAAAATATTTATATGATATTATTTAACATTCAAATGGAATTTTCTTTTCATTGGTTTAGGTCAACATTTTTAATTTTATTATAACAACGTTGTGCTTTAATGATTGGCATGTTTTCTGATATACCTTTTATAAAAAAATTATTTTTATTGATTTTAATTAGGACATGTATTATTTGAATCTTATCGTTTAATAAAACATTAGTAGTGAATGCATATAAAAAAGGACCTTCATTTCTGTTTAATGACTTAAATAGTTGATACTGAAGACTATTTTTTTTAAACATAATTGTATTATTTTTTATATACTTTAGTAAATTTTTAAAAAAAAAATCATATTTAATAATTTTTTGTTATTAAATTATTACATTATTTATTTTATTATATAATATTTATTATATGTGATAACTATATTTCACATGAACATATATTGATTTCACCCAATAAATTAGTTGTTTAGACGTATATTTTGATATTTAATATCAGTAAAGTCCATTTGTTATTTGTTATTAGTAAAAATTAAAAATATTATAGATATAATAATTAAGGTATTCAGTTTAAAAATTACTTTATGGTTTAAATGCCATTAAAGGTTGTAAGTACTACCAAATAAAATTAATAAATAGCCTGAAAATTTCGGTATAATGCCCAGACATATTGCATTTTAGCTATTAACAAATAAACTATTTTTAATGTGTCGTTGACATGATAACAGATTAGATATATTATAAATGGTTCTATTATCTTAATCTAAATAGAATCTGTAGGGGATTCATTGTCCAAGTCCCTCATATCTAATGCATTTGTGAGCTAATAAGCAGGCCCACTCTAGGTTTGGTATTTATACAAATCACTTAGGTAGCAAGCATAAGTAAAGCATGAATGAAAATTAAAAACGCCCATCCTTTTACAGATGGGCGTTTTGTCTATTTACTATTTGCTTTGTACTAATTACTTTGTACTAGGTACTTTGTACTAAGTACTGGCATTAATCATTCTTCTTCACTTTGCTTGTGTGCGTCAAATGGTTGTTTTCGTACACTTGTACGGTATACACACCACTTGCGATTTCACCTAAGCTAAGCTGGATATTGTTCATACCCACAGCTGATTTAGCTTGTACTTGACGTATCACTCTGCCACTCATGTCAAGTAACTTAACAGTCGTGTTTTGTGCTGATGTTGCATACAAATCAATATTCAGGATATCAGTGGTTGGGTTTGGATAGATACTTACCGTACTACCATTCGCACCCCAGATCAAGTCTACGATTTGTGCATGTACACTCACCTTGTTGTCAATATCTACTTGTTGTAGTCTGTAGTAGTTATGACCTAACGCAGGTTTGTTGTTCGTCGCTGTATAGCTTAAAGCAGTGTTGCTATTGCCATTTGGCGCCTTGCTTGCTACTTTCGCTATCGTGCTAAAGCTGATACCATCTGTACTGTGTTGTAAGTTGAAATAAGCATTGTTTTGTTCGCTGCTTGTTATCCAGCTCAACTTGTCTGAACTTTCCAGTTTAGTACCGCTGAAGCTGGTTACCGTTACAGGTAATGGTACATTGCCAGGGTTCACACTGTGTACTCTGAATTGACTAAAGCTTGGTGTGTTGAAACTCAATTCCCAATAAGTACCATTCCAGCTTACCGCAGGAGTGATCACAATTGGATTGTTGCCTAAACCGCCATCATCATTTTTCGTGATACGGATATTGGCAATACCAGCTGCATCACCAGGACCTGTTGGTAATGGTAAGTAAGGAGCTACTACCGCTGCATTGTAATCGTCAAAATCTGTTTGATTGATATACAATTTCACGTCCGCTGAACCATTTGTTGTTGGCGTGATTTGATACCAGCGTCTTACAAAAGGTTGACCATTGTGGAAGCTTGCTGTTGCATCTACGTTTACGGTACTTGTAGTTAAACCAAGTACATTACCACCAGCACCATCATCTACCGTTGCGATCAAATCGCAGTTGGCTGCATAGTAATTGATATTGAAGTCATCACCATGATCTTGTGCCTGATTGCTTGTAATTGGCGCCAGCGTGCCGCTTGCAGGGTTAACCGTTACGGTTACACTGCTTGTGCCTGTACAGCCAATACCATCAGTACCTGTTACGGTATAAGTGTCAGTCGTTGTGGCTACAAATGGTGTACAGTTGCTTAAACCACCTGTCCAAACATAAGTTACAGCACCTGTTGCACATGGATTTACCGAAGTAAGGTTACAGGTAGTACTTGGGGTGGCTGTTGCACTTACTACCGGAGCAGGGTTTACAGTTACTGTTACTGTTTGTGTAGCAGTACATCCGTATGCATTAGCTACTGTAGCAGTGTAAGTTGTAGTGGCTGCTGGTGTAGCTACTGGATTAGAAATCGCTGGGTTATTCAAGGTACCAGATGGTGTCCATGAAACCGTTGCTGCTTCTGGTGCAAATAACCAACTCTCATTGGTAGCCCCCCATGAAACTGAATTACGACCTGGGGCCGCTGTTCCGAATGTGCCAGTTGCATCTTCAACACCGCATGTTTGATTTGAACCATCTGAAAGTACTGAAGTTGTATGGGTTTCGATATTGCCATTTTCATATAAAATGATTTGACCTGTCAATGGTGAACCGCCGCCACCATATTGTGGTACGCCACTGTATTGAATCACCATACGGTTTGGACTTGTTAAGTTATAGTACTCGATACTACCACCAGCACCTTGGTTTAAATCATTCCAGGCCAATGCTACTACATTGTTTTCATCAAAATTGCTTGGTAACAAGCCACCTTGGCAACATCCTGCGCCAGCCGCTGGATTGAAACTAATAAAGCCATTGGTTGATATGATGAAACTAGTATATGGTGTACCATAGAATGTAAACGGAAATCCTATATTAACAGCGCCTGATACATTATCATCACCTGTTGGGCCCAAATTAGTTGGACCTATTGGGGTTACGGGGGCAAATGGGATAGAAGACACCAAATAATTGTTCGGATTGGATGGCAATACAATGTCTAATTGACTGCTACTACCTTCACAAATCGTACTTGGCGTTGCAGTTGGAGCACCAACTACTGGAACTGGATTCACTACAACTTCTACAGTAGATACTGATGTACATCCTGATGGATCTGATGCAGTAACGGTGTAAATCGTATTTGCTACAGGGCTCACACTTACATTCGCTCCAGACAAAGCACCTGGCATCCAATCATAATTGGTGGCTACGCCAGTGGCTGTTAACGTTGCACTTTCTCCACTACAAATAGAAGTAGGAGAAGCACTCGCAGAAACAGTTACTGCAGGATTAATCGTTACTGAAATGGTAGCTACTGAAGTACATCCTGAAGGTGATGTTACTGTTACTGTATAGATACCTGTTGAAGGTGCTACAATACTTGGTGTAGTAGCTCCACCGGGTTGCCATACATAAGTATAAGATACGCCTACCGGGGTATTTGCAGTGTAATTTAACATATTCATTCTCAAATTACTTGCATTTGGACTTGGTTGGTGAAAGTTCGTAGTAGTCATACCACCAAACAATACCAAACCACTTCCCCATGCTTTTTCGGTAAGTACAGGAGAAAAACTACCATCAATGATAGAAGTACCTCCATTGGTAATATTAGCATGTGCATAAGAACCTCCTGTGTAAGCTGTACCTGTTGGTAAGGCTGGTCCTAATACAATAGGATGTGCGCCATTTGCTGTTACACTGCCATCAAAGTTACCTGGGTATACACAAGTAGTACCACCAAAACCAAAGTTAATAGTGCCTCCTTGATTAGGGGCAGCATTCAAGAATAAACGACCACCAGCTGCTACCCAGTTTTCAATAACAGGTAAGTTAGCTGTAAGGTAAGTATTCAATGCATTTGCATTCCCATCTGATCCTTCAAGAAACACAAATTGAGTACCAGGTACAAATACCGTTGCAGGATTTGCGCCAGCAAAATCAAGGGTTGTGTAGGCACCGAAGACTGTTGCCATCTCTGTATTGTTGGTACTTTGTCCCCAAGGTTCTACATCTCTGATATAATAACGTGCTCCAGGAGGCGGGGCTCCAGGAACGCCTCCGCCAGTAGACACTGCAGTCAAGGTAGGATTCACACCACACAATAAACCTGCAGGTGATTGGGTAATCGTTGTTGTCAAAGCAGGAACTACATCTACAGTGATAGAAGTTGTACCTGTACATGAATTACCATCAGTACCCGTTACAGTATAAGTATCAGTTACTAAAGGTGCAAAAGAAACACCGTCTGAAACACCACCAGTCCATACATAAGAAGTAGCACCACCACCAGTTAAAGTAGTAGAACCACCTAAACATACAGGGTTTGTACTTGCTGTAGCAGTTACCGTTGGAGAGTTTACTGCAAGACCCACTGTTGAAGTGGCTGTACAACCTGCAGCATCTGTAACTGTTATAGTATATATGAGATTTCCTGTTACACCAGGTGTAACATTGGTGGTTGCCAATGTAGGGCTTGTAATTGTTGCAGGTCCAGTCCAAGCGATAGTTGCTGGCGGTGTAGTACCTGTAATGGTAATATCATCAATATTCCATGAACCCACAGTAAATGCACCACCAGATCCAATTTCATGACCAAATCTAACCCTAAAATTTGGATTGATGTAAGCAGTAATATTAAAGTTTTGTAAACTCCAAGCAGCTTCGGATATACCTACAGCACCACTTTGCCATATATTGACCCAAGTAGCTCCATTGTATACATCAATGAAATTATTCATATAAGGTGTATAATCACTATTTAGCCATCTATAAAAATTTAAAGAGGCTGTAGTCAATCCACTTAAATTAATCACTGGACTAGTAATATAATAAGGTGCATGGATAACAGTACTGGCTGCGCCGCCTAATACAACACCTGCAATTCCATTATCGGGTGAAGGTGAATTGTCGACCCCTGGGTCACCACTTCCTGCCACTGCAGATCCGATTTGCCATTCAGTGCCTAATGACCAACCTTGACTATTGTTTGCAAACGATTCTGTGAAAACAGTTATATTTGGTGAAGGTAAGTTTGTAGCGATTAATGTTGAAGATCCACCTGGACAAATTGCAGTAGGACTAGCTGTTGTAGAGGGTATGGGTAGTAATGGTGATACCCCTATAGAAATGGTAGAAGTTGCTGTGCATCCATTGGCGGCTGTTGCTGTTACAGTATATATCGTTGTAGCAATTGGTGCGACTGTTTGTACAGCACCTGACAAAGCACCAGGGTTATACAAGTATGAACCTCCACCACCCATGTTCGCACCTACTGCTGTAAGCGTAGTGCTTGAACCTGAGCAAATTGGATTTGTAGAAGCCGTAACGGTTACAGTTGGAGGGGTATTTACAGTAAATGTACCTATACTAGTACCCGTTCCCCCACCTGTTGTAACAGCAATCGTGCCTGTATTTCCTACAGAGGGAATCGCAGTAATTTGTGTTGCATTGTTTACAACAAATGATTGTGCTGCAATTCCGCCAAATGTAACATTTGTAGCCCCTGTAAAGTTAGTACCTGTGATTACCACAGACGTGCTGTTACCACATCCTGACGTTGGAGAAAAGGAGGTAATAGTGGGTGTTGAAGGTGGTGGATTCAAAGTCATCGTGATATTTCTGCAACTATTTTGTACACCACATACATTATTCGTATTACAATGAATATAATAAGTTCCTGATACAGGCGCTGTAAAAATCACTGGCTGTGTACCAAAAGCAACCACAGTACCATTAAAAGTAAGGCTTCTCACAGTTAGAAAATCAGTACCAATTGTACTTGTCATTGTATAAGTATTACCAGCCACTACTGATAACCATGTGCCATATTCTGAAGCGTATTGGCAAGTAATAACCGCTGTACCGCCTATTACTGCAGGTGCAGTAACTGTACCAAAAGATGTTCCATTTTGACATTGTGCTTGTACATGTTGATTATTTGCATGCAAGGCAAACAAAAGCATAAATAGCAAAATAAACTTTGTAGATAAATGTTTCATTTTATTATTTTTTTATTAAAAAGTGAAATTACTATAAATTTGTTAATAAACAATTATTTAATTTTAAAATGAGCATATGCTGAATTATTTTTTCGGTTGACATTGTATAAGTAATCCGTTGATTATAAACTAACATTCTATTTATGTTTTTTGTTAACTTAATATCGACATTAAACTCACTACTTATTAAGTAGATTTGGCATTAAGATAAATCACTATTATCTGGCTAATGTAAATACATGCATAAAAAAGCAAAACGCCCCTCTTTTTACGGATGGGCGTTTTGCCTTATTACTATTTACTTTGTACTAAGTACTGGTATTAATCATTCTTCTTCACTTTGCTTGTGTGCGTCAAATGGTTGTTTTCGTACACTTTTACAGTATACACACCACTTGCGATTTCACCTAAGCTAAGCTGGATATTATTCATACCCACAGCTGATTTAGCTTGTACTTGACGTATCACTCTGCCACTCATGTCAAGTAACTTAACAGTCGTGTTTTGTGCTGAGGTTGCATACAAATCAATATTCAAGATATCAGTGGTTGGGTTTGGATAGATACTTACCGTACTACCATTCGCACCCCAGATCAAGTCTACGATTTGTGCATGTACACTCACCTTGTTGTCGATATCTACTTGTTGTAGTCTGTAGTAGTTATGGCCTAACGCAGGTTTGTTGTTCGTCGCTGTATAACTTAATGCAGTGTTGCTATTGCCATTTGGCGCCTTGCTTGATACTTTCGCTATCGTGCTAAAGCTCATACCATCTGTACTGTGTTGTAAGTTGAAATAAGCATTGTTTTGTTCGCTACTTGTTATCCAGCTCAACTTGTCTGAACTTTCCAGTTTAGTACCGCTGAAGCTGGTTACTGTTACAGGTAATGGTACATTGCCAGGGTTCACACCGTGTACTCTGAACTGACTAAAGCTTGGTGTGTTGAAACTCAATTCCCAATAAGTACCATTCCAGCTTACGGCAGGGGTAATCACAATTGGATTGTTGCCTAAACCTCCATCATCATTTTTCGTGATGCGGATATTGGCAATACCAGCTGCATCACCAGGACCTGTTGGTAAGGGTAAGTAAGGAGCTACTACAGCTGCATTGTAATCATCAAAATCTGTTTGATTGATATACAATTTCACATCCGCTGAACCATTTGTTGTTGGCGTGATTTGATACCAGCGTCTTACAAAAGGTTGACCATTGTGGAAGCCTGCTATTGCATCTACGTTTACGGTACTTGTAGTTAAACCAAGTACATTACCACCCGCACCATCATCTACCGTTGCGATCAAATCGCAGTTGGCTGCATAGTAATTGATATTGAAATCATCACCATGATCTTGTGACTGATTGCTTGTTGTTGGTGCTAATACACCACTTGCAGGTGTTACCGTTACAGTTACACTGCTTGTACCTGTACAACCTGCTCCATCAGTACCTGTTACGGTATAAGTGTCAGTCGTTGTAGCTACAAATGGGGTACAGTTGCTTAAACCACCTGTCCATACATAAGATACAGCACCTGTTGCACATGGATTTACCGATGTGAGGTTACAGGTAGTACTTGGGGTAGCTGTTGCATTGATTACTGGGGTTGGATTAACAGTAACTGTTACAGGAACACGTACTGATGGGCATGATGAGCCTGAACCAGTCCATGTTAAAACAACCTCGCCGTTTCCTGACTGAATACCGGTTACTAAAACTGGTGATAATAAAGATCCGGTAAAGGAGCTACCTCCAGCACCGCCGCCACCACCGCCTTTGTCATTACCAGTACAACCGACTGTACCTGCTGACCCGCCGCCAGCACCGCCACCGCCGATAAAGCCACCGCCACCACCACCACCGCCTGGTGTACTAGCGCAACAACATCCTTGACCATTACCGCCATTTCCTCCTACCTCATTGATAGCTGTCTGTCCAGGTAATCCAAGAAATCCTCCACAACCAATTCCTGCAGCTCCACCAGTTGCACCGTTCGCTGCAAATCCTCCGCCACCATTGGGTGAATCAATACCATTTGTTCCATTTGCATTGCCATGTCCGCCATTTCCGCCATTTACGTTTGGAACTGCGCAACCGCCTGTTCCACCTCCTCCTCCTCCAGCTCCAACAATGACTCTATTTGTAGCTAAAACTGAATTTAATCTTACGTCGCTGGCTCCACCGCCACCACCGGCAAGTAAATTGCCTCCGTTACCGCCACCATTAAAGCCACCAGTTCCACCACTAGCCTGTCCGCCTACAAATATATTAAGTACATCACCAGGCGTAACATTTAAGATACCCTCTGCTGATGAGCCTAAGCCGCCTGTTCCGCCAAATCCATTACCTCCACCATTAGCTCCATTTGCACCTTGTGCTCCTTTTGCCAATATGGTTACTGAAGTAACGCCTGGGGGTACTATAAAAGTCTGCATACCTCCGGTAAATGAAAAAGTTTGTGTGCCTCCAACGACTACCTGAGTCATATTTTCAGCATAATATGTTGTAGTTACAGCTGGTGTTACCGGAAAATCAACACCACTTAAACTAGTGCCAATGGCTACGCCCCCTGAAGGAACTGTATACCATGATTGAACATCACCAGGCGCTCCGGTTGAATTTAATTGCGAAGTCGCACCTTCACATATTGTACTAGGGGTTGCTGTTACAGGATTAGGTGTAGGTGAAGCTGGATTTATAGTAACGGTTACAGGAACACGTACAGAAGGGCATGGTGAGCCTGGAATTGTCCATGTTATAACTACCTCGCCATTTCCTGACTGAATTCCGGTAACTAAAA
Source organism: Bacteroidota bacterium (assembly GCA_016711825.1). Classification (GTDB taxonomy): domain Bacteria; phylum Bacteroidota; class Bacteroidia; order Chitinophagales; family Chitinophagaceae; genus OLB11. The sequence goes on from JADJSG010000006.1 coordinate 592,536, forward strand.
CTGGTGATAATAAAGATCCGGTAAAGGAGCTTCCTCCAGCACCTCCGCCACCACCGCCTTTGTCATTACCAGTACAACCGACTGTACCTGCTGACCCGCCGCCAGCACCGCCACCGCCGATAAAGCCACCGCCACCGCCGCCACCGCCTGGTGTACTAGCGCAACAACATCCTTGACCATTACCGCCATTTCCTCCTACCTCATTGATAGCTGTCTGTCCAGGTAATCCAAGAAATCCTCCACAACCAATTCCTGCAGCTCCACCAGTTGCACCGTTCGCTGCAAATCCTCCGCCACCATTGGGTGAATCAATACCATTTGTTCCATTTGCATTGCCATGTCCGCCATTTCCGCCATTTACGTTTGGAACTGCGCAACCGCCTGTTCCACCTCCTCCTCCTCCAGCTCCAACAATGACTCTATTTGTAGCTAAAACTGAATTTAATCTTACGTCGCTGGCTCCACCGCCACCACCGGCAAGTAAATTGCCTCCGTTACCGCCACCATTAAAGCCACCAGTTCCACCACTAGCCTGTCCGCCTACAAATATATTAAGTACATCACCAGGCGTAACATTTAAGATACCCTCTGCTGATGAGCCTAAGCCACCTGTTCCGCCAAATCCATTACCTCCACCATTAGCTCCATTTGCACCTTGTGCTCCTTTTGCCAATATGGTTACAGAAGTAACGCCTGGGGGTACTATAAATGTCTGCATACCTCCGGTAAATGAAAAAGTTTGTGTGCCACTAGCGCCTACCTGAGCCAAATTTTCAGCATAATATGTTGTAGTTACAGCTGGTGTTACTGGAAAATCAACACCACTTAAACTAGTGCCAATGGCTACGCCCCCTGAAGGAACTGTATACCATGATTGAACATTACCAGGTGCTCCGGTTGAATTTAATTGTGAAGTAGCCCCATCACATATTGCGCTAGGGGTTGCTGTTACAGGATTAGGTGAAGGTGAAGCTGGATTTACAGTAACGGTTACCATTGAAGTTGCAGTACAACCTGATCCATCGTCACCAGTTACCGTATAAGTAGTGGTTGCCCCTGGAGTTACCGTTGGGCTACCTGCCAAAGCACCTGGATTCCAGGTATATGTATTAGCACCGCCACCAATAAGTTGAGAAGAACCCCCAATACAAATATTATCAGGAGAAGCACTTGCCGTTACTGACGGAGATGGCGTTACGTTGATGTTTACGGTAGATGTTGCAGCGCAACCTGCATCATTCCCTGTAACCGTGTAAGTAGTGGTTGCAATTGGATTTACAATAATATTGTTACCTGGAATAATGCCAGGATCCCATGTATAAGCACTTGCTCCTGTCGCTGACAGTGTTGTAGGATTACCAGCACATACAGTTGTAAGTGTAGCTGATGCCGATACTGCCGTATAAAGATTCATTACTTCACCAGCGTTCAATGCATGACTGTAAATTCTAAAATCATCTAATAAACCTCCAACAGGTGCACCGATATTTGCAGAATAACCCATTACTTTAAAAGGTCCAACACCATTTATTGTTGGACCTGCTTGAACTACTGTATTTACTAAATTGCCATCTAGATATGCTTTAATATTACCCAAGGCCATATCATAAACAAATGTGTTCATATGCGGAGCAACTGTTGCCCCACCACTAATGAGTACATCAGTGAATCCACCCCTTAAAATCCAATTATTTGGTCCTGCTACACCGTTTGTAAAACAACGGAAACCACCTGCATTAACATCTCCAAAAATGTAAAACAACGTACCAGAGGGAGTAATATTGGATGACCAGAATGAAATTGTCCAGGAAGTTCCTGTTAGGTTGGTAGCCCAACCTGTATTTAAATAATCGGTTGTGGCAGAAATGCCCGAACCAATCAACGCGCCGCCGCATTTTCCCGTACCTCCCTGTGTAATTCCTCCTAAAATATTGGCCGTATTTGTACCTATGGGTGGAGCACTTGCCATATTGGGAACAGTTGTTCCTACACCGTCAAATTTGTAATATAAAAGCTCAGGAATAGATTGTGCATTTATCTTAAGTACAGTCATTAAGATAGCACTTATGAATAAAATCTTATTGTAATAATGTTTCATATAAATTCATTTTTGTTGCTTTAAAGATACTCGTTAAGTACTCATAATATGATCTTTTGAGTTATTTGCACTTTTCAATGAGTAAATAGCTTTTTTTTTGGGTATTTTGCACAATATATGTTTAAACATATATTTATTTGCACGTATCAATAATTACATATTATTGAAAATCAAGACTTTATATTCTTCATGTTGAATTCATCAAAAAGGAGTCATTTTAGTCAAAGAATATAGTTTATGTAAACAAATAATTCCAACAACATATTAAAGAGAGTCCATTTGATACTAGCTTAAATGTAATGTGTGTGGACATTATACCAAACTTTTTCAGACAACTTATTTAATACATTTGGTATAAAAAATATGATGATGAAGCCTAACAAGTAAAAAGCTATAAACGATATCAAAAAATGATACTCAGAATAAAGATGAAAAATCTTTATTTTATATGCAAGAAAACCTTTTTACAATAATGATACCACTCATTAAAATTAAATTGGCCACATTACTATATCAATGTATGTAAATTGAAAAGTGATATAAAATGCAATTTAGGTAGGACATATATTCAAACCTATTCAAAAAAAATATCACCTTACTTCATCTGTGCAAAGTTCTACTAAGACGCCCTGGGTAGATTTTGGGTGCAAAAAACAAACAAGTTTGTTGTCAGCGCCCTTTTTGGGGGTTTCATTTAATAAAACAAAGCCTTCGCTTTGTAGTTTTTTCATTGCCTCTATTATATTATCTACATCGTAGGCAATATGATGAATCCCTTCTCCCTTTTTTTCTATATACTTCGCTATAACACCTTCTGGGTTTAACGACTCTAATAATTCGATTTTGCTATCTCCCACTTTAAAAAATGCGGTTTTCACTTGTTCCGATTCTACGGTTTCTGTTTTATAGCAGGTGGTATTTAGCAACATTTCATACAAAGGTATACTTGTTGCTAAAGATTTGACGGCAATTCCAATATGTTCTATCTTTTGCATAGATCTAGTTATTTTTTTTGATTAAACCCAGTGTAGCATTTATGATACCGACTAACCTTTGATTTATAGGTGTGTAAGTAATAAAAAAAGCCTATTCTTATTATTGATACCACAAAGATACTATGGATAAGAAATAATTTCTACTACGAACTTTGTGAAATATATTTGCAAAATGGACTTACACAGAAATGTTATTAAACATTGATGACCGTTTCATACTTATTATTAAACAAATAAAATTAAACCTTGCTATGAATTTTCCGATATACTTAGATAATAATGCTACGACTCCTTGCGACCCAAGAGTGGTTGATACAATGATCCCTTATTTTACGCAAAACTTTGGGAATGCAGCTAGCCGTAATCACTCCTTTGGTTGGGTGGCTGAAGAAGCTGTTGACTATGCACGTGAGCAAATTGCAAAATTGATTGGTGCAGACCCTAAGGAGATTATTTTCACCTCTGGGGCTACAGAAGCCGACAACTTAGCTATTAAAGGGGTTTATGAAATGTACGCAGCGAAAGGAAATCACATTATCACTACAACCATAGAGCACAAAGCTGTATTAGATACTTGTAAACATCTTGAAAAACAAGGTGCAGAAGTTACCTATCTTGAAGTAGATGATAAAGGAATGATCAATCTACAAGATTTAGAAAAAGCCATTACGCCAAAAACGATTTTAGTTGCCATAATGTATGCCAATAACGAAATTGGAACGATCAATCCCATGAAAGAAATATCTGCCATTGCTCGCAAACACGGTGTGTTAGTTATGACAGATGCTGTACAGGCAGTTGGGAAAATACCCGTAGATGTGAACAAAGATGGTATTGATTTATTAGCTTTCACGGCACATAAAATGTATGGCCCTAAAGGCGTGGGTGCTTTATATGTAAGAAGAAAAAATCCACGTGTAAAAGTAACCGCTCAAATTGATGGAGGTGGACATGAAAGGGGTATGAGAAGCGGTACGCTTAATATTCCTGGTATTGTTGGTTTTGGTAAAGCCTGCGAAATCTGTTACAATGAAATGGCTGCTGATACAGCCCGAATTATAAAATTACGCGACAAATTAGAAAATGGCTTGTTGCAAATTGAAGAAAGTTATTTGAATGGGCATCCAACGAATCGTTTGCCACATGTTGCAAATATCTCTTTTAAACATGTGGAAGGTGAAGGCTTGTTGATGGGTATTAATAAACATATAGCCTTGAGCAGTGGTAGTGCATGTACTTCTGCTTCTCTTGAACCTTCTTATGTATTGAAAGCATTGGGACTCGGTGATGACCTTGCCCATAGCTCTTTACGTTTTGGCTTAAGTCGCTTTTCAACAGAAGAAGAAGTTGATTTTACAATCAAAGCCGTGACAGATACCGTTCATAAACTGCGCGAAATGAGTCCTCTTTGGGAAATGTACAAAGAAGGGATTGATTTAAACAGTATTGAATGGGCAGCCCATTAATAAAATCATTTATAGATCCCTTTAAGTCTAGTAGAGAGAATCTCTTAAACCATATTCCCATTACAAACCCTTATATTTGCTTACACTCAAAATAAGTCATGAGTGTAGAATATACCTATGAAAAAATACCCTAACAGTGTAAGTGCTGAAGAAGCTGTTTGCCATATTAAGTCGGGTCAAAAAGTATTTGTGCAAGGCAGTGCAGCTACCCCCTTAATTCTCACCAAGGCCCTTGGTGATCGAAGTGCGTCATTGAAACATGTTGAAATTATTTCTATTTCCACCCTGGGTGAGATGCATTTGTTACATCCTGCATATCCGGAAAGTTTTTATATCAATTCCCTTTTTGTTTCGGCCAATACACGCGAAGCTGTAAATGATGAAAGAGGGGATTATATTCCTATTTTTTTAAGTGAAATCCCACGATTATTTAATCAAAAAATACTCCCTTTAGATGTGGCACTCATACATGTGTCGCCTCCTGACAAACATGGGTTTTGTTCATTGGGTGTTTCAGTAGATATTACCCGATCGGCAGTTAAAAATTCAGGCTATGTGATTGCACAAGTAAACCCACTTATGCCAAGATCTTTAGGAGAAGGGCTCATTCATTTAAGTGAAATAGATGCTTTGGTAGAAGTAGAGCAAGCCTTGCCTATAGTAGATTATGCAAGTGTTATTAGCGAGGAAGAAACACAGATAGGTAAGTACTGTTCATCAATAATAGAGGATGGTGCCACCCTTCAAATGGGTATTGGGTCCTTGCCAGACGCAGTAATGAAAGAACTGGGAAATCATAAAAATTTAGGGGTACATACCGAAATGTTTTCGGATGGGGTAATGTCGCTCATCCAAAAAGGCATTATCAACAATAGCTGTAAGAAAAAGCATCGTCAAAAAACCATTACCACTTTTGTGATAGGTAGTCGGGCATTATACGACTTTGTAGATGACAATCCTCAAATAGCCTTTTTAGAAACCGATTATGTAAATGATGCCTATGTGATTGGTAAAAACCCCAAAATGGTAGCCATCAACAGTGCCATAGAGATAGACATTACCGGTCAAGTTTGCTCAGATTCAATAGGCACTTTCCAATATTCAGGCGTTGGGGGGCAAATGGATTTTATCAGAGGGGCTACGCTTTCGGCTGGTGGCAAGCCCATTATTGCCCTTTCAAGTACCACCCATCAGGGAGACTCTAAAATTGTTTCTTTTTTGAAACCAGGTGCAGGTGTGGTGACCACCCGAGCGCATGTACACTATGTAATCACTGAATATGGTATTGCCTACTTGTTTGGTAAAAATCTTATGCAACGTGCGTATGCCTTAATTGCTATTGCCCATCCTAAGCATCGTGAAGGATTAGAAAGGGATGCTTTTGCAAGGTTTGGGCCTCGTTTTTTATAAAAGTTAATCTGTCATGCATCAATGATCAAATTGGTAACTATTGTCTGATTTCAGAAAAAATAGTATGTTTATGGTAGGTAGTTAAGAGAATAAACGCAATTTTACAATCTATGAACAAACAATTCAACAATATACAAACATTGTCAATATGGGCGCAAAGATTAGGTGTTTTATTCATATTGGTATTTTTTGAAGCATGTATTTCAAACACAAACAAAGACCAAACTATATCAACTCAAATTGATTCTACAACAAAACCTATCATTGAATTAAGCAATGACTCAATTGACTATGTTGTTCAATCAATTGTAGACATTTCATCAAAAGACTTTTTTAAAAATCAGAAACCTTTACCCGTTGCATTTCGTAATGTTCAAATTAGATATAATATTAAATCGAACAAAGACATCCTTTATATTTTGTGTGGGCAATTTAGTACTCAAAACAACCCAAATGATGATGAGTGGATACAATTTGCAACAATTAAAAATAGCGATTATGAGCAATGGGTAGGACCTCAAAGTATAACATACTGCGAAAATTCGATAGAGATGGCTTATACGAAAACTGATTTGGCATCTGAATTAATGAAACATATAGCTTCACTACAAAGTAATTAATTTTGGCATTGTTGTGTAATTGTCAAAAATAAATGACACAACGCAACCCAACATTTTTTAGGTTAGGTATCTATTAAGCACCAATCATCAAAGGCATAATGAGAATCAACAAATCTTCATTGGGTTTTGTCTCTGTTTGTTTGATTAAACCAGCACGACTAGGGGTGCTGAATTCAAGCAAGACTTCTTCTCCTTCAATAATATTTACCAACTCAATCAGCAATTTGGCATTGAAAGCAATTTTCATATCCTCCCCTTTATATTGGCAGGGCATTTGCTCATTTCCTTCAAAAGAGTAATCAACATCTTGTGAATATAAATGCAAATTATTTCCGACAATATCTAACACTACTTGATTGGTGGTTTTATTGGCAAATACATTTACACGACGTAAGGCACCCATAAAATCTATTTTGTTCAAAATGAGTTTGTACGGATTATCAGCCGGAATCACAATTTTATAATCAGGAAATTTAGCATCAATCAATCGACAACTGAGTTCTATATTTTCGCCAATAACAAATAAGTGGTTTTTATTGTATGAAATAGTCACCTCTGTAGAAGTATTGAGGTTGTTTTTAAGTTGTAATAAAGCTTTTCGAGGGGCTATAAAACTATCATTGACAGGGCAATGAACATCCATTTTGATGCATCGCACCAAACGATGAGCGTCAGTAGCTACTAAGGTCATATTGTTTTCAACCAATTCAAAAAACACGCCACTCATAGCAGGTCGCATATCATCTGAACTTACTGCAATCAAAGCTTTAGCGATACCATCACTTAACTCTGCTGCCGACATAGTAAAACTTTGGGTATCATCTGCTACAGGCTCTGTAGGAAAATTATTTGCATCTTCGCCTACAATTTTATACTTACCTTGTTCGCTTGTAATATCTATGCCATAGTCTTGTAAATTTACATCAAACGTCATAGGCTGTTCGGGTAAATTTTTAAGGTAATCGAGCAATACTTTTGATTGAATACATAATCTGCCATCTGCTGTTGACTGTACATCTAAATTCACTTTCATGGTTGTTTCAAGATCCGTACTTACAACTGTGAGTTTATTGTCTTTGATTAAAAAAAGGAATGACTCTAATATGGGCAATATATTACTAGCACTAATGATACCGCTTATGCTTTGTAAATTTTTTAGCAATAACCCTGAGGAAACTATAAATCTCATGAAAATTAATTTTTTTTGAAAGCACAAATATATATTTTTTTAGGTCAAAAAGTATTAAAAAGTGATATTGAACAAATCCTTTTCATGAAGTGAGTGACATTTAATCACCCTTTTAGATTATTGAAATCAATTGTAAACCTAATGAATCGCATAAGTGATATTCAGTTTTAAAAAAAATCTATGAGAAAGCGTCCAAACGAGTTAAAAGGGTATAAAAAAATTTACCACTCCTTGCTTTTTTTATTACTTTAGCATTTTATGGGATTTCTAGATAAACTATTCAATTTTGGAAAAGCGGATGATGAACGCAATACAAATCCGTCTGTTGCATCTGTGAATATCAAAATGGGTCGCTATTCAGACAATAATAAAACGGTTGCCAAAACCAACAAATGGTATGAAGCAGAGGATTTATACAAAGAAAAAAAATACAATGAAAGTATAGAAGCTTTTTTTGATTATTTGCGTGATGATGTTGAAGACAATGTACGACTCACCAAAATAAGTGAATCTACCTATTCGTTTGAAATCTATCAAGGTACAAAGATTGTGCATGGCCAAATCAATTTAAATGAAGTGACAGCACAAGTATCCCTGGCACAAATGGAAAAAGGCTTGATTCCTGTGATGCGCCGACTATTAGAAATGAACTATACCTTATTTTATGCACGTTACGCGTTACACGATAATCGGTTGTGCATGTTATTTGATTCGTCTCGTGAAATTGCCAGTCCCAACAAACTGTATTATGGACTTAAAGAATTAGCAACTAAAGCAGACAAACAAGATGATTTACTGGTCAGTGATTTTGCCTCTTTAAAGGCAATTGACGACTCGCATGTAGTACAATTTACAGAGCAAGAAAAAGAAACTAAATATAAATATTTTGTATTCTGGATTGAATCAACCCTAAAAAAAATAGAAGAGCTGAACCAGGACAGTTTTTCGGGAGGCATTGCCTATATGTTTCTCTCCTTAATCTATAAATTAGATTTTTTAATCACTCCTGAAGGAAAATTATTGAATGAAATTGAACGAATCAATAATCTTTATTGGCTTAACAAGGAAGATAAAACAGCGGTAGAAAGAAATCAATTATTAAAAGATGCATTTCAAAAATTATTACTTTGGGATAAAGCAGAAGTATTGAAATATTTTTATCGAGCCAAAGCCACCTTTTCGGTGAATGCGCCAAAACCTCAGCAAGTGCTTACCGATGGCGTCAGATCTGCTTTAGATAATATGCAATGGTATAAAGACAATAAACATTTCGACATTGCAAATACTGTGATGGAATATGGCATAGCCTATTGTCAATATTCATATAGCTTGCCCAAACCACTTACCGATTTGTTTACATTATATATGCATATCAACTACAGTGCCTATTTTGAAGAATTAGGTTTTACGGAACGATATTACAATCAGCATACCTTTAAAATGAGTGAAATAAAATCAAGAATCAACTATATTATAAACCAAGCAAAAGAAAAGTATCCCTTATTGGCATTTAATACCGATCAGCTGTACTTTTCGTCGTTGGTTGATTTTAATATTTCATTTTTGAAACAGATTGAAACCTTTAATTTTGACAATAAACAACAATAAGCAAATCTTCATTTAAATAATGATTCATGACATTAAGCGAAATCATAGAAAGTTTTAAAGTATCTGTCATTCAGATTGCTACCCAACAGTCCACTGGAACGGGTTTTTATTTAAATGAGTATAACTTAATTATTACAAATCATCACGTTATCAAGGGTAATGGTGATGTAACTATTAAAGGCAAAACGTTTCCCAAGCAATTTACCAAAGTCGTTTTTTACGATTCTAAATATGACATTGCTTTTTTGATGCCACCACATGAAATACAGTTTCCGGAAATCAAATTAGGCGATTACAAACAACTTCGTGATGGCGACGATATACTTGCCATTGGGCATCCTTATGGGCTCAACTATTCATCTACACAAGGTGTGATTTCAAGGGTAGACCGGGTGCAAAATGGACTCAATTATATACAGATTGATGCTGCTATTAACCCAGGCAATAGCGGTGGCCCATTGGTAAACATGACTGGTGAAGTAGTCGGTGTCAATACTTTTATCATCAGAGGTGGCGACAACCTAGGCTTTGCACTACCTGCCAATTATTTACGCGAAGCCCTCGATCAGTATTTACCATTAAACGGTACAAGTGTGGTGCGTTGTCACTCCTGCTCCACTTTGGTACATGAAGGAAATATTGATGGGGAATATTGTCCAAATTGTGGTACAAAAATTGAACTGATCGCTTACAAAGACAAAAACGTAGAGACTACAGGCATTGCAAAAACCATTGAAGATATATTAGAAAAACTTGGCAAGGACAAGGAATTAGCAAGAAGTTCGACCAATAACTGGGAAGTAAAAGAAGGCAGTGCCACCATCAAAATCAGTTATAACCCCGACAGTTACTTTGTGGTAGGAGACGCCTATTTATGTCAATTACCCAAACAAGAAATCGGCAAGGTATATGAATATTTACTACGTGAAAATTATCACATGAAAAGTATGCTTTTTAGTGTATCTCAACAGGATATTATACTTACAAGTTTGACTTATGATATGGACATGACAGCACAAAGTGGCGAAAAAATGCTTAAAGAGCTGATGACTAAAGCTGATTATTATGATAATTTGCTGATTGAGCAATTTGGCTGTCTGCCCAAACTGGAAGAGAGTTAATGACAAAAATGCTTTTTATTCAAGAAATAAATAACATGGATTGATTTAATATGTTGATATTAAATATTGATGTAATTTTAATTTTTATATTAAAAAAGCTCTTATGTTAACCATTATCATTGGCGTTATCCTATTCCTGGCTTCATCGCGTTTACCCTTAAGTTTAAACAAATACCAGGAACCCTCAAAAATAAAAAACGGCTTACGTATTGCAGCTTTGTTATTGATCGTCTTTGGCGTGTTTACATCCTGCATTAAACAAATTGATGCAGGTTTTATTGGCGTTCAATCATTGTTTGGTAAAATTCAACAAAAGACTTTAGGCAGTGGGTTAAATTTTGTAAACCCATTGATGGAAATAAAACATTTGGATGTAAGAACTCAAAATTATACCATGAGTGGGGTACATGATGAAGGCGACAAAAACGGAGATGATGCGATACGTGTGCTTACGAAAGATGGCTTAGAAGTCAGTATTGATCTTTCGGTACTTTATAGAATTAGTGCTGAACAAGCGCCTAAATTGATTAAAGAAATCGGGGTTGAATTTAAAGATAAAATTATCAGACCGGTGGCAAGAACCAAAATAAGAGATAATGCGGTTTATTATGACGCCATTGAATTGTATTCAACCCGAAGAGATGAATTTCAGACACGCATTTTTAAGAGTATCGAAGATGAATTTGTAAAACGAGGATTGGTGCTTGAAAATCTATTGGTAAGAAACATTACCCTTCCCCAAACTGTAAAACTGACTATTGAAAGTAAAATCAATGCGGAACAAGATGCACAAAAGATGCAATTTGTATTACAAAAAGAAAAGCAAGAAGCTGAACGTAAGCGTGTAGAAGCACAAGGGATTGCTGACTATCAACGCATTATTAATGAGGGATTGACTGATAAACAACTACAGTATGAACAAATAAAAGCCTATAAAGAATTAGCCAATTCGGAAAATAGTAAAATAATCGTAATGCCCAATAATGGCAAATTGATATTGGACGCAAAGTAATACCAACAACCTATTAAAGATAGTTCATTTGTTATTGCTTAAATGCAATGTGTATGGGTATTATACCTAACTTTTTTAAACTACTTATTAAGTACATTTGGGTTAATACCGATATCAAAAGTGTGGACCCTTTACATAAAGAAACCGTTGCCTTCGCAACGGTTTCTTGTATTATAAATATGCTGATGTGAATCTTAATATCTTACACTCATTTCATCGATTAATTTTCGACCATCCAATACTTTGTCAACCACCCAAAGGATATAACGAATATCGGCACAAATGGTGCGTTTATATCTTTTGTCAAAAGCAATATCGCCACTCATGGCTTCCCAATTGCCATCAAAAGCACAACCAATCAATTCGCCATTGCCATTGATAACAGGGCTTCCTGAATTACCTCCTGTAATATCATTGGTGGTGATGAAGCAAGTTACTAATCCGCCCAATGATTTATCAGCATAAGCGCCATAATCTCTGTTTTTGAGTAAGTCTACAATTTTCGGTTGCAAATCAAATTCTTTGTCACCTGCTTTATATTTTTGCAATAATCCATCTGCTAAGGTATAGTAGTTATAAAATACTGCATCCTTTGGTGCATATGAATTTACTTTACCATAGCTCAAACGCATCGTAGAATTGGCGTCTGGATACATTTGTTTATTTTTGTTTTTCTCTAACAAAGCCCCTTGGTACGCACGATTGAGTTCAAACATTTCATAATTAAACTCATTGATTTTAGGTTCATAATACGTTTTATAATTCTTTACAACACTCAAAGCATGAACAACTGCAGGATCGTTTAGTAAAGTTTGAATATTATCAGCATCGCACATTTCATTCATCTTAGCTGAGTCTAAAAGAACTGTATTGTTGTATACATAATCGGCATATTGGTCAAATGCCTGTTGCCAATTTTCATCACCAAAATTTTTAAAGACTTCATTATTATACACATCAGGATGTTGTGCTTTTGGTACATCTTGATAAAACATTAGATTGAGCGCTGCAAATACTTTTTTATCTAATTCAACATTCATATTTTTCAATATCATGCTTTGTGCTATTTTAAGTCTTTTGCAAAGTTTATTGATTGAATCTGCGCTTACTTCAGCATCCACTGCTTTCTCAATATTTTCAAAGCTAGCCCCTAATTTTGTAAGAGAGCTGGCCATGATAGCTTCACGATAATAGGTTTGGTGTTTAGCATAGGGTGTATAGGCTGCATAAGCTTTTTGATAGTCACTCATCAAACGGGTGTATGCTTTATTTTCGCGAGCCCAGCGTTCAAATTCATTTTCTTCTTGTTGTTTTTGCGAAAGGATATTAAGGTTTTTCAATTGTTCCGTTTGACCAATAAAATATTTCCAATAGTTAGCGATGCCTGCATAACTTGATGCATATTGCAAATCGACAGCAGGATCTTTCGCCATTTCTTCGCGCATGATTGACAAGCGTTTATCACGAATTTTTACAACTGAAGGATTAGATAAGTTAATGGCTAAATCAACTCCATACGAAGTAAGATAACGTGTAGTACGACCCGGATAACCCATAATCATTGCATAGTCATTGTCTTTTACCCCTTTTAAAGATACTGGCAAATGGTGTTTAGGTATATAAGGTCTGTTGTTTTTTGAGTAAGGTGCTGGTTTGTTATCGTTATTGCTATAAACCCTAAACATTGAAAAATCGCATGTATGACGTGGCCACATCCAATTATCTGTGTCACCACCAAATTTTCCTAAATTTTCAGGCGGGGTGGCTACCAATCTGATATCGGTAAAACGTTGATACACAAACAAATAATATTTATTGCCTGCATAAAACGATTTGACTTCACTTTCATAGGTGCCGTTTTCATTGGCTTTCTTGGCAATTTCTTTGGCAATTTCTTCAAATTTTGTCTCCACTTCTTTGCCGTATGCGTTGCCGATATGTTTACTTACCTGATCGGTCACATCTTCGATGCGTGAAAGAAATTTAACACTCAAACCCACAGCAGGCAATTCTTCTTCCATGCTATTTGCCATAAATCCATTCATCAAATAATTTTGATTTACTGAACTTAGGGTTGCAATTGCATCGTAACCACAATGATGATTTGTTAATAGTAAACCTTTATCAGAAATAATTTCACCCGTGCAGCCTCCACCAAAATGAACAATGGCATCCTTCATGGAATTATTATTAATGCTATAGATTTGTTCGGGTGTTAAACGAAGACCCAAACGTTGCATGGCTTCATAGTTTTGCGATATCAGGAGTGGCATCCACATGCCCTCGTCGGCTTTGGTCAACTGTTGCGACATCACAAATAACAATAGTAAAATCAGTTTTTTCATTGAATTATGTTTTAATGAGCGCAAATATAATTCAAGACACTTGTTGTAGTAACATATTATGGATAAAAGGTTTTATTCTGTGATATCTTGATGCAGAATCGCTGTGAAATTTACAATAGTATGTTTTAAACCCAGATTTTGCAGTCGAAATCTCTTACAGACCAAAACGGTTACAAATAGTAGCATTTGTACAAACAACACATTAATGATAGTTAAATGACAATAAGCAAAATTTTAATGAGTGCAGGCATTCAAAATCTTAACAAACACACCTATTCATTGTATTTTTAGCGTTCAAAACGAATTCAACTATAAAAATATAAAAGCAGGCATTGTAGTGCCTGCTTTTAAGAATCGTTTAAAAAAAGTTTGATTATACTGCGAGTGTATCAGCAATTATATTTTTGTTTCTGCTATCTTGTTCTTTTTTCATTTTAATGCCAAGATTAATCAGCTGAATCATCGCATTTTCCTCTTTATTGCTAAAATATAAATTCCCTTCTAGGTGATTGGCATTTCCTTTCATTTTACCCCCATAAATTTGAGCATAGGTAAACATTGATTGAAGGTCAGCCAATAATTGTTTCTCTATTTCGCTTGTTGCCTCCATAGGTATCACGCTCATCATTTTCTTGATATTGGCATACATCGTTATCGGGTTATTGACAATATTTTTCCATACATCGGCTGGCAAACCCTCTTTTGCATTGCCTTTATTTTCCATAAACGCTTGTGCAGTTGTTTTTTGATTAGAAAATACCAGCTTATCTTTATCAAACATCAGGGCACCTTCATCACTATATGGCATTGAATAGGTATTGCCATTTTTAACCAATAAAGACTGACTTACGCCTTTGTCGAGCAAGCTTTGCAAACTACTCAACTGATTGACATTCATTGCATAGGTTAGATTAAAATCGGGCATATCTGATACATATATGTCAGGGTTTTGTGTGGTGTCTTTTGTTTTTAATTTCATATCGGTGAGTGCAAAAACCATATCGCCTTTAAAAGCACTTAAGATGGTTTCCATACTTGTACCTACAGCTACTAAGCCTAAATTAGCAAGCCCATCTAATTTAAATTCTTTCAAAAAATCTTCAATCATTTTAGGCTTTAAGTTATAAGCTACTAATAAGTCAATATCTTTTGATGGTATACTATTTACCAGCTTTTCATCCATGTTTTCATTAGAATATTTTTTGTAAATCGCAGCCAGTTCTTTGCTGAAGTAGTAATCCATTTCCATATCTACGGCACCCTTTTCAAAATCAAACCCGGTGGCCAATGCTGCATCACGAAAATAATCATCTTTGATAAATGCTTTTAATTCGGCAGTGTTTAAGTCTTTGTTTTGTTTGTAGAGCTCTTCATAATTTACCCAAAGTGAAAAATCATGACCATCGTTTTGTAGTTTTTTAAAATTATCATTGCTTGTAATCGCATTGGTACTGTTTAAAGCAAACAATTCTTTCAAATAATTTTTATCCTTTTCTTCATTCACCATATCGGGGACTACAATTTCAGCGCCAGTAGAATCGGTTTCATAGCTAAATCTGTTGTTAATCATTGTAGCGATCGCTGCCTCTTTATTCCACGACAAGATAAATTTGCTTTCAATTAAACAAGACTTGAATTCTTTATTGTCAACTACAGTAATAGCTGGATAATTTTTTGACAAAAAAGATTCGAATTTCGATACATCCTTCATTCCTGCCAACAAACATGGATGATTTTCATCTTTCATATTGCCTGTATAAAAAATATATAATGTGGTAGCCGGGTCGATACCAATATTTGAAAAGTCCTTCATAGCCTTTTTCGACTCTTCGTTTTTGATATCCTTTTGCATTTCATCAAAAATTTCGCTCCCAGTCAATACATTCCAAATTAATTTTTTACTAAGTTTATCCATATCAATGGCAAAAACACCTAGGGCATTTTTAGGAATGTATTTAGCGTGGTTGGGTATTTTATTGCATGAAAATACGGTGATGACTATGAAAGCCATTATAATAATTTTACTGATTTTTATCATGTTGAGTTGTTTTTAATGCGTAAATATAATAAAATACTGCATTTTTATATAAAATACCCTACAAAGGGTATTGAAATAATACAATGAGGTGTTATATTTGCACAAACAATAAAAATTTTAACAACATGAAAAAATTATTAATTCTTGCGGTGATTGCTGGTTCATTCACAATGACATCTTGCAAAAAAGAGTACACTTGCGTTTGTACTATCAACGGTTCATCAACTGAAGTAAAATCAGGTGTGAAATTAACTAAAAAAGATGCGAAAACTTGGTGCGAAACTAGCACTTATTGCAAATTGAAATAGTTTTCTATTTCATTCAACTTTTTAAAAAAGCACATATTTTATGTGCTTTTTTTTATTTTATACATTGAAGTAAATCATTCAACTGGCATTTTTCTTGTACACCTGTTGTAAAGTTTTTAATACTTATGGTCCCTTCTTTCAACTCATCTTCTCCAATAATGATGATAAAAGAAACTTTTTTCTTATGGGCATATTTAAGTTGTTTATCAAACTTGATGACATCAGGATATAATTCAGCTGAAATTTGGTTTTTTCTTAAAAAATGAAGGATATCAAAATTGCGTTGTTGAAACATTTCCCCAAAATTGACAAGCATGACCTCCACCGATTGTTGTATCTCATCGGGGAACAACTTCAATTCATCCATCACATCATATATACGGTCTACCCCAAATGAAATGCCTACACCTGGTACATCTGGTACACCAAACAAACCCGTCAAATCGTCGTAACGACCACCACCACCGATACTACCCATTTGTATGCCAAGTGGTTTTACCTCTAAAATAGTACCTGTATAGTAGTTTAGCCCACGAGCAAGGGTTACATCAAGTTTGATATCTGCAAAATGATTCGTAATGAACTTAATTTCCTGAATTCCTTCTTTACCAATATCTATCATTCCAATCATTGCTTCAAGCTTTTGTATGATTTCTTTATTATTGGTTTCATCTGTTTTGAGGCTTAAATATCTTTTTACAGTATCTAAAGCTTGCTCATCCAGGTTTTTTGCACTTAATTCCTCCATTACTTTGTCTAAACTGGTTTTATCCAGTTTATCAATGGCAATGGTAATATCGGTCAGTCGGCTTGCCCCGCCTGCCAATTCAGCAAGGGCGGCCAATATTTTTCTATTGTTCACGCAAATAGCAACGGGGATATTGAGTTTTTCAAATACCTCTTTATAGAGCTGTATCAGTTCAATTTCGTTGATTAAACTTTTGCTTCCAACCACATCGGCATCACATTGGGTAAACTCGCGGTAACGTCCCCTTTGTGGACGATCGGCCCGCCAAACAGGTTGTATTTGATAACGTTTGAAAGGGAAATTGATTTGTCCTTTATTCATTGCAACATAACGAGCAAAAGGAATGGTCAAATCATACTTCAAGGCACGTTCGGTAATCCCTTTTACATTTTTACCTGTTAGCACTCTATTAAAATCTTCTTGTGCTTGTACATGTTTTTCGGGTCTGTCGAGTCCATTATTTAAGATTTTAAAAATGAGTTTATCCCCTTCTTCCCCATATTTACCCATTAAAGTATCTATGTTTTCAAAAGCAGGGGTTTCTAAGGGTTCAAAGCCGTATAATTCAAATTGGGTTTGAATGGTTTTAAAAATAAATGATCTTTTTCTAACAATTTCGGGCGAAAAATCTCTGGTGCCTTGAGGTAAAGTGGGTTTCATCGTAATATTTAAATCGCGACAAAAATAATCAAATGCACTTAAACCACTTTAATATATATTTACATTCCATTATTTTAATTTCAGACATTGATTATGAAGAAAATATTATTACTGAGTCTGCTCATTTCGTTTTTACATGTAGTGCATGCACAAAATCTTACCGGTATCGTAAAAGGATTTGTATATGAAAAAGCCAATAGTGAACCTATTATTGGGGCTACCGTATCGTTAAAAGACAAGAATAAAGGAACCCAAACAAATGTGAATGGGTTTTTTAATTTATCTAAAATTGAACCAGGCACTTATACCCTTGTTATTACGGCACTTGGTTTTGATGCATTAGAAAAACAAATTACCGTAGAGGCTGATGAAGCAGCGGGTCAAAAAATATATCTTGAAAAAAGAGCTCGTGAACTCAAAGGGGTGCAGATATCAGCTAAGCGAGAAGAAAAAATATTTGAAACCAAAGTAGGGATGACCCGTATCACACCCAAAGAATTAAAAATATTGCCAAGTATAGGTGGGGAGCCTGATATTGCACAATTTCTGCAAGTAATGCCTGGTGTAATCTCAACGGGCGATCAGGGAGGACAACTTTATATCAGAGGAGGTTCACCCATTCAAAATAAAATATTGCTCGATGGCATGACCATTTACAATCCTTTTCACTCCATTGGTTTGTATTCGGTATTTGAAACCGATGCCATCAGAAGCGCCGATGTGATGAGTGGCGGTTTTGGGGTAGAATATGGCGATCGTACCTCGGCTATTGTCAGTGTGGTGACCAAAGACGGAAATAAAAAAAGACATTCAGGCAAAGTAGCCGTAAACCCGATATTGGCTAAAGTATTTTTAGAAGGACCGATCATCAAAGACAAGGAAGATAGTAGCACCTCTATCACTTATATCGCTTCTTTGAAACACAGTTACTTAAAAGGTTCATCAACAGCTTTGTATGGCTTATTAGGAGAACCATACAAAACAAAATTACCATATACTTTTACTGATGCCTATGGCAAAATCAATGTTAGCTCCAATAATGGGAGTAAAATCAACATTTTTGGCTTTAGCTTTAATGACAGGGTAAATTATCAAAACACTTCAGACCTAGAGTGGAAAAGCTATGGAGGGGGTACCAACTTCGTATTGACCCCAGGTGCTTCTTCGTCCATCATCTCAGGTGGATTTTACTATTCCGATTATAAAATTGGCTTGATAGAAGCAGACAACAAACCCCGCGAAAGTGAAATTAACGGATTTGATGCCAATGTAAAAGTTACTACTTACTTTGACAATCATAGTGAATTGAATTATGGGGTAGAATTTACAGGATTTAAAACGGCCTATCAGTATTATAATTTTATAGGCATCTTGCAAGAGCAAAACGACTATACAACCCAAATAGGTGCTTTTGTAAAGTTGAAAAAAAACTTTGGCGAACGATTTGTGTTAGAACCTGGTGTTCGTATTCAATATTACGCTTCACTACCTGTAACGCGACTTGAACCTCGCCTGGCGATGAAATTGAATGTGACAGAAAAGGTACGGTTGAAAGCTGCTGCAGGTATGTACTCCCAAAACATTATTTCGTCAAAGTCTGATCGTGATATCGTAAACTTCTTTACTGGTTTTTTGACAGCGCCTGATTTTGAAATTCAAAACCCTGATGGCACCTATGCCAACAATAATATTCAAAAGGCTTATCACATTATTGGCGGTATAGAAGTGGATGTGAATGATTTAGAATTTACCGTAGAACCTTGGTATAAATACTTTGGTCAATTAATCACCATCAATCGTTATAAACTATTTCCAACAGATCCGGATTTTAGTATTGAAACGGGTAAAGCCTATGGAGTTGACTTCACCACTAAATATTCAAAAGGTCGTTATTATTTCTGGGGGGTGTATTCATATGGATATGTTGACCGCAATGATGGACGTCAAACATATCCGACACCTTTTGACAGAAGACATAATATTAATTTGTTAGCTTCTTATACAGCAGGCAAAAAATATGACTGGGAATTTTCGATTCGATTTAATTATGGCTCTGCATTTCCATTTACACAAACCCAAGCATTTTACGAAAACATGGATTTTAACAATGGCATCAGCACAAATTATTTAACACAAAATGGCAACCTGGGTATTGTATATGCCGACAAAATCAATGGCGGGCGTTTATCTGATTATCATCGCATGGATATATCAATGAAAAAGAAATTTGCTATCAGCAAAACGTCTTCTTTGGAAGCATCAGGAAGCATCAGCAATGTATACAATCAGCAAAACATTTTTTATATTGACCGTGTTAGAAATACACGTGAATACCAATTGCCCATATTTCCAAGTCTTGGGTTGAGTTGGAATTTTTAAGCACACTGATACAAACGAATACCAAGGATTCAATTTTATAGTTCTTCAAAGAAGTCTAATGAAGACTATAAAGTATTTCCTATTTAAAGTATTAAAAATGATTTTATTAAATTAAAAAAAGTGATTTCGCTATAGTTCATTTATTTTCGCGTTAAAAAATAAATGTCGTACGAATCTATTTCGGTTTTTGATATTTTTAAAATTGGGGTTGGCCCGAGTAGTTCTCATACCTTAGGACCTTGGAAAGCTGCTTTGCAATTTTTAGAAAAAAACAAGCAACAACAAACATTACAACATATCACGCAATTGCAAGTATTGCTTTATGGCTCATTGGCAAAAACGGGTGTGGGTCATGGTACTGATGTAGCTGTTTTATTGGGTTTACAGGGTGAAGACCCTGAAACATTTGATGTAAATAAAATCAATGAAACTGTACAGAACTTGCAGATAAACAAAAAAATTAGCTTGTCGGGTACAAACGAAATTGCCTTTGACCCATTGGTTCATATTGTGTTTTTGTATGATGAAAGTTTACCCTTTCATCCCAATGCAATGACATTTTTAACCAAGTATGCAGATGGGAATGAAACAGCAGACACTTACTATTCAGTTGGTGGCGGTTTTGTGGTGCAGGAACAATCAAATGATCTAAAACTATCTACAGTACAGCTCCCTTTTCCCATTGATAAATCGTCAGATATATTGCATTGGTGTATGAAAACAGGATTTAGCGTAGCCGATGTGGTACTTGAGAATGAACATGCCTGGCGCAGTGAACAAGAAACCCATGATGGGATATTAAAAATATGGCGGGTAATGTATGAATGTATTTATCGAGGCTGTCATATAGAAGGTGAATTACCTGGCGGTTTGAATGTTACCAGACGAGCAGCTGCCTTAAACAAGAAATTATTAAAAGATTGTTCATATACTCAATTTGATGAATGGATTGAATGTATTAAAAAGCAAGGCAATCGATTTCAATATATTTTAGACTGGGTAAGTTGTTTTGCACTGGCAGTGAATGAAGAAAACGCTTCTTTCAGTAGGGTGGTGACCGCACCCACCAATGGTGCAGCAGGCGTGATTCCTTCCGTTTTGATGTATTATGCCATTTTTTGTGATAGTAATGAGAATGATAAAATCATTAAGTTCATATTATGTGCCTCAGAAATTGGTTGTATTTTTAAGAAAGGTGCAACAATCTCAGCGGCTATGGGTGGTTGTCAGGCAGAGATAGGTGTAAGCAGTGCCATGGCTGCGGCAGCATTATGTGAAGGACTTGGTGGCACACCCAATCAGGTATTACAAGCTGCCGAAATAGCGATGGAGCATCATTTAGGTTTAACATGCGACCCTGTAGGTGGATTGGTGCAGATACCCTGTATTGAAAGAAATTCAATGGGTGCTATTAAGGCAATTACGGCTGCGCAACTGGCCTTACAAAGTAATCCTTATGATGCAAAGGTTAGTCTTGATAAGGTGGTATCTACTATGTGGGAAACTGCAAAAGATATGAATACAAAATACAAAGAAACAAGTGATGGTGGTTTAGCAATACATATTCCACTGAGTCTTCCTGAATGTTAGGCTAGTTCCTTTATTTGAATATCAAGGTTGGATTTTTAAAATATTGGCATCATATAGAAACTCATTGGAATCGTATGAATCTTATACTCATGTGATTTATTAGACATCCCATTATTTTTTAAATCTTAATGTGGTAAATACCGATTGAAATAATGTTTTACACTCTTAAGTAAAAATGAATATTGGACTAATCCTTAATTGCATTGGTATTAGGTCTAAAAGTCTATATTACTACCTCACAAGTATTACATCCCCTTTCTTCATATAATCGTTTCCATCTGCATGGCAATGATACCTAAAGATATAAAAATAGGTCTCCATATCCATATCCTTACCTCTGAGGGTTCCATCCCAACCTTGCAATGGATCAACCGTACCCCATACTTTATTACCCCATCGATCATATAAGTCAAGTTGAATCAAGTCGAAACCTGCAGCAGTGACAATACGCCAAATATCATTTTTGCCATCTCCATTCGGACTAAATGCATTGGGTACAAATACTTCATCACAACAAGGACCTGGCTCAATAAAGACTGAATCAACAGCACTGCAACCATTGGCATCTGTAACTACTACCCCATAGTAACCTGTTCGGAGTTTGGTTGCTGTTTGTGTGGTTTGTATAGGTACAGTAGTCCACATAAATGCATACGGTGCATCCCCACCTACCACATTGGCAGTAGCGGACCCTTCATTGCCATAACCATAACAACCAATATCTTGTTTGGTAAAGTAAATGTTTAAAGGTGTGGCTGGGTAAGCAATTTGTATCAGGGTATCAAATATACAACCCGAACTGTCGATCACTGTCAAGGTATAAGTGCCCACTTTAATATCATAAAATTTACCTGATTTGTTGACATATAATCCTGGTCGCAATTTATAAGTATAATCTCCACGTCCACCAGTACCAACAACTTCTACTTTACCGTCATTAAGTTCATTACATTTTGTAGGAATGAGGGTAATATCGGCGCCTACTTTATCAGGTTCAATCAATATTACTAATGTATCTGCTATACAGTCTTTTGAATCTTTAATATAGATAACATGAGTACCCGCAGCCAATCCTGTAAAATATCCACTTAAGGAATAAAGCCCAGCATCGATTGCGTAGGTTAATGGTGGCACCCCACCGACAGCAGTTACATTGATGGCACCATTCATATCGCCATGACAAATTGGTTCGGTGTAATCAATATTGGAAGAAAGTATTTGTAAATTTTGTAAAATAGTAACTGTTGTGGTTGCTGTACAGCCACTAGCATCTGTAGCTGTGACAGTATAAGTACCCCCTTGCAACAAGGTAAATACCCCAGGGTTAAACTGGTTGCCGATATTTGGAGCTATTGAATAAGTAATATTGCCTGTGCCACCTTGAGCGGCTGCATTGATACTACCTGTAGTGTCGAAGTAACAGGTGATATCGGTATGTGTCACTGTTGTAAACACAATAGCAGGCGGTTCGGTTAATGTTATATTTTCCACTGAATCTTTACAACCATGAGCATCTGTAACGATCATTGTATAAGTACCAGCATATAATGAAGTATAGGTGCCAACAGTGCTAAGAATACCCCCTGGCATTAATGTAAACACATATAAAACGGTACCCCCTGTGGCATTGGTAACAATTATACCATCTTGACCACCATGGCATGTTACATTGACGGTAGAATCTAAGGTCAAATTAAGAACCGGAGGCTGTGTAAGGGTTACTGATGTAGTAGCGGTACAGCCATTGGCATCCGTTGCGGTAAGTGTATAGGTACCAACAAATAAATTATTAAAAATACCTGTTGCATTATTCACCGCCCCTGGATTTAAGGTATAATTCATTGCTCCAACTCCACCGCTTGCATTGGTGGTAATGGTACCATTGTTTTGGCCATTACAGATAATATGTGTTAGGGTGGTGCCATTAAAATGAACCAATGTAGGTTCAATGACAGTTTGGGTATTGGTCAATGTACAACCATTGGCATCGGTAATGGTAACAGTATAAACACTTTGTGGCAAGCCTGTAAAATTACCCGTAGCATTGGTCAGATTCATAGGTTGTAAATTGTAACTCAGTGGGTTAGTACCCCCCGTGGCATTGACCGTAACAGTGCCATTTACTTGACCATTACAAATAATATTGGTAGCTCCTGCAAATACGATGGTGATGGCAGTTGGTTCAAATAACAAGGAAGTAGAAGTAGCGGTGCAACCATTTGCATCTGTTACAACAATCGTATACACATTTCCTGCTAAGTTTACAAAGGCCCCAGAAGTATTGGTGATATTATTGGGTAATAATGTGTATGATATAAGCCCTGTGCCACCACTTGCATTTGCATTTAAGGTACCATTGTTTTGACCGTTACAGGTAACAGGGGTATTGGTGATACTATTGATGACAACTGGTGTGGGCTGCGGAACATATACGGCTGTTGTTGTGCTGCAACCATTGGCATCTGTAGCTGTAATGGTATACGTAACATTTCCTAAAAGCCCATTAAAATTATTGGGTGGAGCAAATACCCCAGCAGGTGTAATGGTATATGTTATAGGTTGGGTACCTCCTGCAGTTGGGCAACTAATGAGTCCGTTTGCTGCATTAAAACAGAGTGAACTGGTAGCTGTAACATTCCCAAATAATAAAGTAGCAGGTTGGGTAATAGTTACAATCGTTGCGATGGTGCATCCATAAATATCAGTACCAGTAATGGTATAGGTATTGGCTGTAAGACCCGTAAAGGCTCCTGTATTATTGGTAATATTATTGGGCAATAACACATAATTGATTGGACCATTGCCACCAGTCACTGTTAGAATGATGCTCCCATTATTGCCATTATTACAAAATATATTGGTCACAGCTGTATTGGTTAGCACAGGTCCTACAAAGGTAGTGACATTGGCAACACTTGTGGCGGTGCACCCCGATGCATCTTTTACAGTGAGCGTGTAAACATTGCTACACAAAGCATTAAATACATTTGATACTTGAAATGCCCCGCCGTTGATTGCATATGTATGAGCACCTGTACCGTTGGCACTAAACATGGTAAGTGTACCATCACAACCTGGATTACAAGTGGCATTCAACATATTTACCGATGTAATGATGGGTGGATTAGGGGTAACAATATTTACGATTGAAGATTGGGTACAGTTATTGGCATCTTTTACGATGATGGTGTAAACACCCACAGATAAATTATTAAAAATATTACCATTTTGAAAGGCTCCCCCGTTAATATTATAGGTATAAGTAGGTGTTGCCCCATTTGCCGTGATGGTCATGGTGGCATCTCCACCTGGTACACAAGTAGGAATCGTAGTGGTAACTTGTGCAATCACAAGTGCTGTAGGTTGTGTAAGTGTAACAGTTGTAGTGGCTGTACAGTTATTAATATCAGTAGCGGTGATGGTATAAGTAATGGCACTTAATCCTGTAAAGAGCCCAGTGGCATTGTTAACGTTTAATGGCTGAATATTATAATTAATATTACCAATACCACCATTGGCAGCAGCTTGTATGGTTCCGTTATTTCCACCGTTACAACTTATAGGTGTATTGGTAACATTGGTAAATTGTACCTGAGTAGGTGCTCCAATACTGAAGGAAGAAGTAGCGGTACATCCATTGGCATCCGTCACTGTAACGGTATAAACAGTAGCTGTCAAGCCCACAAATACCCCAGTTATATTGGTTATGTTTAGGGGTTGAATATTGTAATTAATCGTTCCATTTCCTCCAGTAACTGCTACGACCGCAGCGCCGTTATTGCCGCCAAAGCAAGTCACATTGGTAATAGAAACATTGGTAATATTTAATAAAGCAGGTTGTAAAATGGAGGCTATTGTGCTGATGGTACAACCATTAGCATCACTCACCACAATGGTATACGTTCCTTGACCTAGATTATTAAAAATGCCATTATTATTTGTCACGGCACCTGGGTTGAGCGTATAGGTAATCAATCCATTTCCGCCTGCGATGGTAGTTACAATTTGACCAGTTGCACCCCCATTACATAGAATATTCGTAATGTTGGTATTAATCTGATTAGGGCCGTTAGCTGTTGTAATGCTAAAGGTACCTGTTCCAGTACAATTGTTTCCATCTACAATATTCACGGTATAGACCCCAGTACAGAGCGCTGCAAAGGTATTAGACGGTTGAAAAGGTCCCACATTTAATGCATAATTATAAACACCATTACCACCACTAGCAGTTAACACTACGGCACCATCACAACCAGGATTGCAAGATGCAGGTGTAGTAGCCGCATTGATTAATTGTACAGGAGAAGCTTGATTGAGAAAAACAACCGTTGAAACTGAACAGTTATTTAAGTCGGTAGATGTAATAGTATAATTGCCCGTTGTCAGGTTAGTAAATACCCCAGTTTGATTGACAATATTACCAGGCATAATTTTATAATCAAACCCGCCTACACCACCTGTAGTTTGCACAGTGATAGTACCATTGTTACCACCAAAGCAACTCACGGCGGTACCTGTAATAACAGTCCATAAAATTTGTGGCGCCTGATTGATTAAAAATACGGCCGATACACTACATCCATTGCTATCAACAGCTGTTAATGTATATTGTCCTACACCTAATCCAAAAAAGGCACCATTCATATTGGTAATATTTGGAGGAAGTAAAGTATAGTAAATAGTGCCTGTACCACCTGATGCAGAGCTGGTTACAAGTCCATTATTGCCACCGTAACAAGAGATATCACGATTATCGACAGAATCCCATATTAACTGAGGCGGTTCTGATATGATGATGTTTTGGGTTGCACTACAACCATTGGCATCGGTCACAGATACTGTATAATTATTGGCGAAAATATTATTAAATACACCTGTAAGATTGGTGGTTCCTGGCGGGTTTAACGCATAAGTCAATTGACCATTGCCCCCTGTTGCTGTGATTGCAATATTACCTGTATTATTACCAAAACAAAGTATATTATTTGAAACAATATTGGTAATAGTAGGCGATGCGGGATTGGTGATGGCAATGCTGGATGTTACAGTACAACCATTGGCGTCAGTAGCTTGTATGGTATATACCGAAACACCAATGTTTGTAAATATATTGGATGCTTGTGGAGGATTGCCATTGATACTATATAAATACAAAGGCGTACCACCTGTTACAGTTACGGTTATGGTTGCATTATTGCCAGGTACACAGTTGGGAGTAGTACCCACTAAACTGGTAATGACAAAAGCTGCAGGTGATGATATACTAAACGATGATGTGAGTGTACACCCGTTGGCATCGGTTGCCGTCACAGTATAAGTTGCAGTAGGCAAATTGATAAAATTACCTGTATTGTTATTGACATTTCCGGGCATTAAAGTATATCCGATTAAACCTGTTCCACCAACCGCAGGGGCATTGATAGTACCGTTATTGGCATTAAAGCAAGTAACATTTGTATAGGAGGTTGTATTCCAGTTTAATGCGGCGGGGTTGGTAATATTATAATTGGTGGTGATGGTACACCCATTGGCGTCTGTAGCAATTACTGTATAATTATTAGCTACTAATGGGGTGAATATCCCTGTCAAATTTACAATATTACTTGGCATCAATGTATAGGTGAGTATACCATTACCTCCGGTGGCATTTACATTGATGGCCCCATTTGTCATGCCATTGCAGGTAATATTGGTAAATGTTGTATTGTTCCATACAATAACTGATGGTTGTACAATACTTGCTATAGTTGTAATCACACAATTATTGGCATCTGTAGCTGTGATGGTGTAATTATTAACAGGTAAATTATTGAAGATTCCAGTGTTATTGGTCAATCCCAACGGATTAATTACAAATGTTATCACACCAACACCCCCATTGACATTGGCAATAATGGACCCGGTATTTGCTCCCGCACAATTTGCTTGGTTAACGGTGACATTGCTAAATGAAGGTGCATTTGGATTAATCAAATTGAAAATACTGGTTACAGTACAATTGTTTGCATCTTTTACCTGAATGGTGTAAGTGCCTATGTTAAGATTTGTGAATACATTGAGGCCTTGAAAAATACCCCCATTGATACTATAAGCATAAGCAGGTGTACCACCAAAAGCTGTAATGGTAATACTTCCATCTGCACCGGGTACACAACTCGGCGGGGTGGAACTTACAGAAGTAATTAAGAGTGGATTCGGTTGGGTGACATTAATCACTGTAGTAGTTGAACAACCAACGGCATCTACAGCCAAAATAGTATAGGTACCTGCAGTTAAATTCGAAAATACACCTGTACCATTGGTGATACCACCTGGATTAATGGTAAAAGTTGAAGCACCTGTGCCGCCTGTAGTGCTAGCATTGATTGCACCATTATTGCCCCCATTGCAGGGCACTTGCGTAATATTAGGTGGATTAAAAGCCAGAGGAGGGGCTATACCAATTGTAGCTGCACTTGTAATGGTGCAACCGTTAGCATCAGTTGCTAAAATCGTATAGGTATTCAGTGCCAAACCCGTAAAAGCACCTGTTAAATTGGTGATATTGCCTGGAGTAATATTATAAGTAATGGTACCTGTACCTCCAGTTGCCGTTGCATTGATGCTACCTGTACCTATACCAGTACAAGGAATATTGTTAATGATAAAGTTTGACCACGCCAGTTGAGGAGGCACTGTTAGATTGATAACAATAGAAGCTGTGCACCCATTAGCATCTACCACATTCACTGTGTAAACACCCACACCTATTCCTGGAAATTGTCCTGTTTGATTGGTGATATTATTGGGTAATAGAGTAAACGTATAGGCTGGCACCCCATTGGTTGCGTTGACATTTATTGTAGTGATTGAATTATTACAAAGCAAAGGACTGGTATTATTTGTCAGTATAGGTGCATTTGCATTGACAAGTACAACACTGACAGATTTTGTACATCCATTGGCATCTTTTACAGTTACATAATAAGTGCCTGCGCCTAATCCGGTAAATGTACCTGATGCCTGATAAGCTCCTGCACCTAATTTAAAGGTATAAGCAGGAGTACCCCCAATACCGACAACATTAATAACTCCATTATTGCCAGGTATACAAGTCGGATTCACCACGGTTCCATTTCCAAATCCTACAGGTGGTGGTTGTGAAATTGTGATTGCTGTGGTTACTGAACAACCATTGGCATCCACAATGCTAATCGTATAATTGCCCGATGTTTTGTTTGTAAAAATACCAGTCGCATTGGTAGTTGCACCTGGGTTTAAGGTATAATTAATCACTGGAGTTCCTCCTGTAGTTGTTACAGTTACGCCCCCTGT
Organism: Bacteroidota bacterium; assembly: GCA_016711825.1. Taxonomy (GTDB): domain Bacteria; phylum Bacteroidota; class Bacteroidia; order Chitinophagales; family Chitinophagaceae; genus OLB11. The sequence continues at coordinate 621,437 of JADJSG010000006.1, forward strand.
GGCTGCGCCGTTACAAAGCACATTGGTAATGGCTACATTGGTAATCACCAAGGCAGGTGATTGGGTAATGGGCACGGTAGTGGTTGCTGTACATCCGTTGGCATCTGTAGCCAAAATGGTATAGTTGTTGACACCCAAACCGACAAAATTACCCGTTACATTTGTCACATTTCCAGGGTTTAAATTATAGGTAATGGTACCAAACCCTCCAGCGGCCAATGCCGTAATGGTGCCATTTGCTAGACCGTTACAAGTAATATTGGTTTTATTGACTGCCGCCCATGTAAGACCCAAAGCTTGTATAATCGACAAGGTGGTACTAATGCTGCAGTTATTCGCATCTTTGGCGATAACGGTATAGGTGCCTGCTGCCAAACCCGTAAAAGTGCCAGTACCGTTCGTTACATTTCCAGGGTTTAAGGTATATGAAATTAATCCTGTACCCCCACTTGCGTTGGTCAGTACTTGTCCATTATTACCAGCATTACAGGCAATATTGATGGCAGTCGCATTATTCCACACCAAAGGTGTCGGTTGTGTAATGGTTGTAACTGCCGTTTTAGTACATCCCAAGCCACTGGTAATGGTTACCGTATAAGTACCCGCTGCAAGGTTACTAAACAAATGGGGTGATCCATTGGCATTGATACCTCCTGGATTTAATGTAAAAGTCAGCGGGTTGTTACCCACTACACCGCTAGCTAAAATAGAACCCGTGCTTTGACCATTGCATAATATGTTTGTGGGTGTTAAAGTGAGGGTTGGTGTTGGTTGTACGGTAATAGTTATTACATCGGTTACGGGTGCGCAATTACTATAAGTACCCGTCACAGTATACGTGGTTGTTACTGCTGGAGATAATGTGGTGAAAAAAGCATTCGGGTTTGCTACACCTAAAGCAGGTGACCAGCTAAAATTTAATCCTGGGTCAAATGTACCATTCACTACTACGCCATACCCTTGACATATGGTAGTATCATTGTTTGCAATGTTAAATTTTGGTGGGTCTTTTACTAAAATCGTTACACTATCAATAATGTTATTGCATCTGTCTTTAAGCTTAATTTTGATGGTTTCAGTTCCTTCAATAATTAAGTCATTGATTGGTAAAATATTAATAATTTTAAGGGTATCGTTGATATTATTTGAAAAGATATGGGTTGTTTGAATCAAAGGATAATCAGTACCATTGGTGGCAGTACCACTGATTAAAAGTTGCACAGTATCGATGTTAACCTGGGCTTGAAATATTTGGCGGTGTATTTTTAATATGGCGGTATCACAGCCTTCAAATACATAAGGTACGCCACCTGATATAGAATCCGTTTTCACGCTAAGTTTTACATTATTTGATTTAAGACTGCCTGCTTTCAGAAAAACGCCTGAATCTAAAATGTGATCGAAGCCATCTGCAATTGCTAATTTTAGGTGATAAGTACTGCATGGTTGTATAGCAGCCTGTGCGGTAAATAAATGTGTAAACCCTTCATAGGTAACAGTGGTACCACCCGTATTGTCGGTATATAAACCAGTAAAAGGAGAACCAGGACCCATATTGGTACAGTTTGCAAGAGCCCCTCCTGGATAAATAACCCCACTGTTTACACTATTGATCGCAACAGGGATATTGGTACCTGGTACAAGTGCTATATTTTTAGGAACTGCATAACCTGGACCAGAAATAAAAAATCCAAACACATCGTTGTAGTTACTACAGTTAAATTGCGGATATTCTTCTGAACCAAAAACATATTGAAAAAATATTGAGTCTCCATTTGCCGTAAAGTCAAATTCAAGGATGCATCGGTCATAGGTATTCACACCTGCCAATGCTGTTAATGCAGCATCACCACCTGTTCCCTGGTTGGCATTGGCAAAATTAGCCTGTGCTCCATTTACACCATAATTAGGTGCATTGGTTGCCGCTAAGCCTGTAGTTAAAACGATGCCACTATCAATACCTAAATTAGCGGCTGTTACCACAAAAATACCCGATTGATTTGGGTTGCACTGTACAGCTGCATTGGTGAGAATGACCCCTGGGCCCACTAACTTTTGTGCCAATTGATTGGCATTATTAGTGTTGTTGACAGCAATCTGTGCCTTTGCACCTATTGAAAATAAAATAAATAACAAAGAAATGATAGAGAACTTAATTTTTATTCTTTGAATCTTAGTAAAAATATGCATAGCGTTTTCTTATTGAAGTAGTTATTCGATGTGATATTTTCAATAAAAAATGCAAATTCTTAACGCCAAAAATAGTGCCAATAATGTTGGTCACTCAAATATACATCCATTAAATCAAAAACTAAGTATCTGAATTGTCATGTTAATGTAAAATTAGTATGAGGACTGTATTTGAAGTTATTTTACATATATTAAAAATATTATATATTCATCCATATAATTTACAATTAGTTAATGTTAGATGATAAAAATTTGTAGCTACTTTATTAAGCTTTTTATCGAATTATTTAATTCTACTGATGAACCCTTATTTGTCATATATTTAGTTGTACAAAAAATAATGACTCACAAAGAAGACATATAATTTAGTTTCTATATATTAATCTATCATTTAATATTTGTAGGCCTTATGCTCCTATTTCTTAAAGATCATTGGTATGAAAAGGTTCACAGGCTTATACTATTATTTTTCAAAAATTAAATCCATTCCACCTTGTTGTAATTTAAAACTTTGAATATACCCTTTTTCATCTTTCCTAAAAAACATACGAATATCAGCCGCTTTAAATTGATATTCAAGTTCATTCACTTTTTCTAAAGGTATAGGAGATTGCCCTGTAGCTTGAGCCATCAGTACGTTATCTTGTTTAGTAATCGTTATTTTCATATTCATTTTGCTATTGTCATAGACTCCTTCTATACTTTTTAATGCTGCTTCGCTCAAGACCCTTTTTTCAAAAACAGGCAGTTCAAACGCTTTGTTATAATAAACATTCAACAAGGCAATCACAATATCATTCATAGCATAGTTATAGCCATTCCCTACTATACAAACAGCTAATTTATCTTCTTCATTGTAGCCCAACATCGACTGAAAAGCATCAATACCACCTGTATGACCATAAAAAACCTTTTTTGCAAATGGAAATTGAATCATCCCATACCCATAACCTTCATTCATCTTTTTCATATTCTCAAGCATCGGTTTTGAAATTAATTTTCCTTCAAAAAGGGCCTCTATAAATAAACAAAGGTCCTTGGCTGTAGAAACAATATTACCCGCCCCTTGTGGTATAGACATATCTGTTTCTTCTGAAAGTACCCACTGATTATTTTCAAAATCGTATGAATGACATTCATTATTTAAGACCTGAATATGAGCACCTACTTTGGTATCGGCTAAATTCGCTTTTGCGCAAACTCTTTTTAATAGTTGCTCAGCATAGGTACTTTGGGTCAGCTTTTCCAGTATAAATGACAAGAGAATATAATTGGAATTGCTATAGCTATAACGAGTACCAGGTTCGAAATCACTTGAAAATTGTTCAAAAATTTGTATCAATTCCTGTTCAGACTTTGGGGTGGTGTGGTAGGATGTATAGTTTTTATCTGCGGTAAGGTTTGGAATACCACTTCTGTGATTTAATAATTGTTCAATAGTAATGATTGAACTATTTTTTATAGCAGGATAAAAAACATTCAAAGGTGTGTTTAGTTGTAATTTTTTCTCCTCTACCAGTTGTAAAATCATCACTGCTGTAAACATTTTACTAATGGAACCAATGCGATACTGCGTGTAAACATTCGATTTTTTATTTTGGTGTACATCTGCAAAACCAATGGCACGATCATACACAAAAATACCTTTATCATAAAGACAAACGCTTGTCATGGCCTTTTGATGTTTATCAAGCAATGTAAAATACTTGTTTAGTTTACTGGTATCTAGTTGTGCACTAGCGGTTATATTCGTGCTAAGAATAAAAAGAAGAATGCTCAGTTTTTTCATGCTTCAAATTTAATTCTCTCTATTGAATCAAATGATAAAAATATGATGAATGGAAACGCTTTCGAATCAAAAGTTTACAGAATTTAGGAAGTGAGGTTGTATATTAGAGGCGCAAAAAGATTATGTTGAATAAAAAAATCACGATCCTAGGAAATGGTAGCTGGAGTTCTGCTTTAGCTAAAATACTTACAGACAATGGGCATACCATACAATGGTGGATGCGAAGCACTGAAGCCTTAGAAAAAATTAAATCTACCTCACACAATCCTCATTATTTGACATCAGTCAAGTACAACAACGCACTCATTCATTTGTATGCAGATATCGCACTTGCTATAGCAGAAGGCGACATAGTGATTATCGGAATACCTTCAGCCTATGTCGTTGCAATGCTAGAGGCCTGTGCCCCGAATGTGTTTGATAATAAAATAATATTATCTGCAGTAAAAGGCATATTACCCAATGAAAACGTTTTGCTTAATACTTATCTAAACACCCATTTCAATGTAAACATCAATCATTATGGGTGTATCAGTGGGCCTTGTCATGCAGAGGAAGTTGCAAGTGAAAAATTGTCCTACTTAACATTTGCCTCTGCAGATATTACCTTGTCAAAATCGGTAGCTGCTTATTTTAACAATGCCTATTTACATACTATTATCAGCAATGATGTGTATGGTGTACAATATGCCGCCGTGCTCAAAAACATCTATGCTTTAGGCGCGGGTATTGCGCATGGGCTCGATTATGGCGATAACTTTTTGAGTGTTTATATCACAAATTGTTTTTCTGAACTTCAACAATTTATGGATATTATCAGTACCCAAACCCAGCATCATTACAATACCAGTGCCTATCTCGGCGATTTACTTGTGACTTGTTATTCATTACATAGCCGTAACAGAACCTTTGGTAATTTTATTGGCAAGGGCTATAGTGTAAATGCTGCTAAACTTGAATTAAATATGGTGGCGGAAGGTTATTTTGCATCTAAAGGCATTCATGAAATATGTGAAAAAATAAATTACAATCTGCCAATTGTACAATGCATCTATAGTATTTTATGGCTACAACAATCGCCACAACAAGAATTCAAAAAAATTGAAAAGTTGTGTAGCTAATAAATTATATTTATTTTTGTCATTCAAAATAAAAATTAAATCTTATGAAACGAAACATTTTAATGACATTCAGTCTAATTGCAATCCTTGCTTTTACACATTCATCATGTAACAAAATTAAAGAAGCGGTAAAAGCTACTATCGGCCTTAAATCTGCCGATATTGAATTTACCATTCCCCAAATTACAGCCACAGGACCTGCGACCATTGCAAATAAAGATGTATACCTAAATGTTGACAGTATCATCAAAGCCAACAATTCAAAATTAAACGCCAGCAATATCCGTTCAGTAAATATTAAATCATGCACCATCACAATGCTTGACGGTGACGCTAGTAATAATTTCTCAGCGCTCAATGCTTGCAAAGTTGATTTTTCATCAAATGTGAATACCAATTTTTACACTTTAGCTGAAATTACCAACAATCCTGACGTTGAAGCCTATACCCTGGAAATACCAGTGAATGCAACGGTTAATTTCAAAGACTATTTCAATGCCACTACTTTTTCATATAAAATATCAGGTGATGCACGCAAAACTACTTCTAAGGATATTCATTGTAAAGCTACTATTGAATATGATTTAGAAGCTGGACTTTAATTTTACCTTGTTCAAGTTTTAAAAAGAAGAGCGCGCCTATGGCGCGCTCTTCTTTTTAAAACCAAAGCCCCCTTTTTCATCTTCATTTGCATAAACCATACACCCAGGTTCTTTATACGCTTAGGCAGAAAATGTTTTTTGCAACAAAAAATGCCCCATTTTCACAAAAAATAAGGAATTAAAAAAATCATCCTATGATTGCATAACGTAACTTGCGTATCCGTATGAATAATTACCAGTTACTCATTGCACGTCTAGATGCTTTTATCCGTAAGTATTACGCTAACAAACTGATTAAAGGCTTATTGATATTTTTAGCTGCTGCAATTGCCTTTTATCTGCTTGCGAGCCTTGGCGAATATTATTTTTATTTCCCCTCTTGGCTTCGCTATACTTTTTTAATCTCATTTATTGGTATTGGCGGTTTCGCACTCATCTACCTCATCATGATTCCCTTGCTTAAAATGCAAAAGCTGGGAAAAGTAATTTCACATGAATATGCTGCACTAATTATTGGTACCCACTTCCCCGATGTACAAGATAAATTACTGAATGTATTACAACTTAAACAAGGCTTGCATAATACCATTAGCAAAGAATTGATTGAAGCTAGTATTGAACAAAAAACCAAAGACCTTACCCCCGTTCACTTTCAAACAGCGGTTAATTTTGCTACCAATAAACGATACCTTCCCTTTGTATTACCACCACTTCTTATTTCTATTTTTATTCTATTTGCAGCACCTAATATATTTAAAGAATCAGCCGAACGATTACTGTCGCCCTCTGAAAAATTTATTCCAAAAGCCCCCTTTACCTTTAAAATATTGAACAAAAACCTGCAAGTTGCTCAATATGAGGATATCGAAATCCAATTGATTACAGAAGGAAAAACCATTCCCGAAAATGTGCTTATCAAATCGAATGGACAAGAAATCATGATGCAGAAAAAAGAAAGAAGCCCGGAACAAAAAGGCGATTTTATGTTTACACATACTTTCTTCAAAGTATCTAAAAATATAAGCTTTTCATTTTCTGCCGCTGGTTTTGAAAGCGAAAAATTTACCATTAAAACCTTACAAAAACCAGTCATTAAATTATTTAAAGTATCAGTTGATTATCCCGACTATACAGGTCGTAAAGATGAAGTACTTGACAATATTGGCGACATCATTGCGCCGCAAGGCACCACTTTACGTTGGGTATTTAGTACTGAACATACTGATCATATGCAATTTGCTTTAGGTAATGCAGCAGGTGTTGATATGCCCAAACAAATGAATCAGTTTTTATATAATTATCGTTTTATGAAAGACACTTCATACAACATCATTATTTCAAACAATCAAATAGCGAAAAAAGATACCATGCATTACACCGTATCGGTGATACCTGACCAATTTCCATCTATCAATGTACAACAATACAATGATTCACTCACCGATAACTTTGTATTGTTTGTAGGAGAAGCAGGTGATGATTATGGCATAAGAAATGTATCACTCAACTATAGTATCCAAAAAACGAATGAAAAAGGAGAAGCAACTGGTGGACTAAAAAATGGGTCAATACCCGTTGCAATCGCAATGGGTACATCTACCCAGTTTAATCAGTTTCTTGACTTAGAACAACTCAATCTGCAAGCGGGCGATAAACTTTCGTACCATTTTTCTGCATGCGATAATGATGCTGTCAATGGCAGTAAATGTACCAAAAGTATCACCTTCACTTACGAAAAACCCACTGCGAAAAAGCTTGATTCCCTGATTGAAAAAAATCAGGAACAAGTAACAAAAGACATCAACAATGCCGCTAAGCAAAATGATAAAATGGAAAAAGATATTAAACAAATGCAAGAAAAACTATTGCAAAAAAATGAACTCGACTGGCAAGATAAAAAAGCCATGGAGGAAATGATGGAACGCAATGAAAACATGCAAAAACAAATAGAAAATATCCAAAAGAAATTTGAACAAAACAATAAACAATCAGAGAAAAAAGACTACTCAGAAGAAGTAAAAGAAAAACAAGAGAGCATGGAAAAACTGCTTGACGAATTGAAGAAAAATGAACTGAACGAACGGATGAAAAAAATGGAAGAGCTGATGAAAATGCTCAATAAAGATAAACTAATGGAACAGCTCAAACAAATGGAACAAGACAATGAGCTAATGGAAAAAGACCTTGACCGGGTAGTAGAAATGATGAAACAACTTGAAAGAGATATGCGTATGGAAGACATTGCCAAAAAAGCAGAAGAACTCGCTAAAAAACAAGATGAGCTGAACAAGCAAATGGACAATAACGCACTCAATAAAGATGAACTTAAAAAGAAACAAGATGAATTGAATAAAGAGATGGAAGCCATCAAAAAAGATATCGCTGAACTTGAGAAGGTAAATGAAAGCATGGAAAACAAAATGGATATGGGTGATATGAAAAAAGATGAAAAAGAGGCTGCAGACAATATGGATAAAAGCTCAGATCAATTGAGCAGTGGCAACAAATCAGGGGCTTCCAAATCAGGCAAAAATGCCAAAGAAGCTCTCGATAAAATGGCACAAAAAATGAAAGATGCAGCAGGTGGTGGTGGCCCCGAACAAGTTGAAATTGATATTAAAGCAACCCGTCAAATTTTACAAAACCTCATACGTATGTCATTTGCACAAGAGGACTTAATCAATGATGTGAAAAAAACATCAATCGCAGATCCTAAATATGTAGAGAATACCCAACAACAAAACAAACTTAAAAAAGATAGCAAAATGATTGCGGATAGTTTATTTGCTTTGAGTAAACGTTTGCCTAAGTTATCTTCAACAGTTAATAAAGAAATAGATGATGTAAATCGTCACATGGAAAGTGCCATTAATTACCTCGAACAACGAATTGTACCACAAGCAACCATGCATCAACAGTATGTGATGACAGGTGCCAATAACCTCGCCCTTATGCTCAATGAAGTATTGCAACAACTCATGCAACAACAAGCCGAAAGCCAAAGTCAGGCCAATGGAAACTGCACAAAACCAGGTAGCAAACCGGGCAAAAAACCGGGAAAGAAACCGGGTAAAGGGATGGGAATGCAATTAGGCGATATCATTTCGCAACAACAAAAATTGGGAGATGCCATGAAGCAACTGATGGACAAGATGGGGAAAAAAGGAAAAGAAGGCGAAGGAAAAGAAGGAGAGGGTAAAGGCAAAGATGGAAAAAAACCCGGACAGTCGGGCAATGGTGGTGGCAATGGTGGACAAGGCGAACAATCGCCCGGCGAGTCGGAACAAATGGCTCGTATAGCAGCACAGCAATCCGCCTTACGTAAACAACTTAACGACATCAATAATGAACTTCGAAAAGACGGAAAAAGCAATCCAAACCTTACCAAAATACAACAAGAAATGGATCGCAATGAAACAGATATTGTAAACAAAAGACTGACAAATGATATCCTGAATCGTCAATCAGAAATCATGAGCCGTTTGCTAGAAGCTAAAGAAGCTATGCGTCAACAAGAACAAGGGGAACAACGAGAATCGAATTCAGCAAAAGAAATAAATAAAGAAATTCCACAACAACTTAAAGACATCTTAAAAAGTAAGCAATCAGTGATTGACTATTACAAAACAATACCTGGTGAATTGAAACCTCAATATAAAAAAATGGTGGAAGATTACTATCAACTGATTAAGTAATACCAGTGTGAAGTAAAAAATACGCGAATGTTTTTTTAAATCTTACACTGATAAATACCGATTGATTTAATATTTTATTCTCTTTAGTGTAAATAAACATTGAACGATTCATTCATTCAATCGGTATAATCTACTGATCAATGTTCTCCTTCCATATTGCAACATGTTTCGAATGAAATCATTTTGGTTTGATATTATATCGAAAGGTAAAAACCTCATAGGTATTAAAAAGGTAAGCTTGGTATTAATGATCATTTTATTTTATCTTTAAGCCATGTTAAAGTACGAAAAATACCTGTTTTACTTCTTGTTACTACTGGCATTGAGTATCATCATCATTCCTAAATATTACATCACTGGTGACGGGGGGAGTCATGTGTATAACGCTAAAATATTATTCGATTTTGTGTTCAACCATGAAAGAGACTTTTACAAAGAATTTTATACCATCAACAGAGCCATTGACCCAAACTGGATGAGTCATTTAAGCATTGGTGTATTTTTACAAATGTTTCCCCCCTGGCTTGCAGATAAAATGTTTCAAATAATGTATGTCATCACATTTGCCTTTGGGTTTAGATATATGATTACATCCATCGAAAAACAAAATGGCTTTCTCAGTTTTTTATTTTTCCCATTTGTTTTCTCTCTGCCTTTTCAACAAGGTTTTTACAATTATTCATTTGCACTGGCACTTTTATTTTTTACTGTAGGTTTTTATATCCGGGTAAAAGATGATTTTGACAATGCACTTCATCAACTTATACTGGCTGTTTTATTATTAGTTACCGCCTTCTCCCATGGCATGCCAGCTATTTATGTGATGATGATTATATCTCTCATTTGGCTTTCAGACCACTATTTTTATTTTTTTCCAATTAATATAAAAAAAATTATTTATGCTCTTTCTCAACTGACTTTGGTCTTCCTCCCCTCATTATTTATGATACTGCTTTTTATGGCGAAAAGAGGATTTGGTACCGAACCTCACGCTTGGAGTAAAACCAAAAAGTTGATTGAATTTTTTAAAATGTGGACTTCACAAAGCACACGAAATGCAGAAATATACCCAGCTGTTGCATGTGGTATCTTAATATTAATTTATTTAATTATTTTATTCTTTACACGAATTAAAGTTAATATTTCAAAACGCAATACTATTGGATATGTCTTTATCTTTATGGTGTTTTTTACCTTTATTTCCTATATCAATTGCCCCCATAGTATTGGTGGCGCTGGCTCTATAGATATTCGTTTGGCTTTTTTACCCCCTCTCTTTTTAATCCTTTATTTCGCTACTAAAAACTGGAATGATTTATCAAAAAGAATATTCATCATCGCTGCATTTATGATCTCAACTTCCTTTTTGATTATTCGATTCCCTTTTGTATTGAAAGCCAATAATATAGGTAAAGAAATCATGACAGCCGATGCTGTAATACCAGATAAAAGCATAGTACTGAATCTTCATTTCGATGATTGGCAGCAACTAAATAATGGAACTGACAGCCTTTTTCACCGAGATGGGTCTTTTATTCATTTCAGCGATTTTATAGGTGCACAAAATAATAAACACCTCATTATGCTCATGAATTATGAAGCAGAAATCAATTATTTTCCCGTTAACTGGCAAGCTGGCAAAAACCCTCGTCAAAGTATCAGCGGATTGATCCCTGGCAATTATCCGCCTTGTGGTGACATTTCACTGTATGAAAAACAAATCAATAAAAAAATTGACTATGTATTAATTCAGAATTGGCGAAAAGATGTAGAAAATATAGCTTGTGTAAAAGATTTAATTTCACAACTGAATGCCCAATTTAGCTTAGTATATGAAAGCCCTAATAAATACGTGATTGTCCTAAAACGAAATCTGTGATGTGATATCATCCCATTTAATTTTAAATTTATTTAATGCGATGCAATTATTTCTCTAAAAAATATACATTAAATTTCAGTTGAAAACAATCAGGTTATTTATACTAAAGTGTATATTCATATTTATCAATATTTTATAATGTATACTGTGGCAAATGCAGATTGAAAGATTGTTTAACGGTATTACGTCAAAAATCCATTGGGGCTATTCCTCCTTTTACATCGGTAATCTAATGTGTCACAGTACTCTCTTTAAAATATTAAAACATATGATTTTTTACTCTCTATAAAACAATCCATTGATTGAATAAGTTCAATTAATATGCTACTATGTAGCTTCTACATTTCCCATTCATGATGAAATGATGCTTGTCTTAAAAATATTTTGAGTATTTTTGAAAAAAAATCTCATGAAAAATGCATTGTTATTGTTTGCTTTATTAGGTATTCTAAAAGTTCAAGCACAAGTAAAATTTATACAATCAACCAAGAATACGAAAACTCCAAATACCGTATTTATAGGTATGCCCAACATTTTTACAATAAGTGCTCCTCAGGAAACCTCTGTGAGTCAGATTATTTCCTCACAAGGAAACATACGAATGAATAGCGATGGCACATTTTCTCTTTATGTACATGAACTCAGCAAGGACCCCCTTACTTTAAAATACACTGCTACCACTAATGGATCTGAATCGGTGAATAATTATCCTACCCAATACACCGTTAAAAACATGCCATCTCCTTATCAACTCAAAGTTGGAGACTATATTAAAAGTGGAAAGATTTCCTTGGCAAAATTTAAAAAAAATCATTTACTGAGCTTGGTTGATATAGAAACTAAACAACTGGTGAATGATGTAACAATATCATGCTCTTTTAGTTTTTCGCAACAAAATGGTGTTCAAACCCAGTATCAATACCTTTCTACAAATACAGTTAAAAACCAACAGGATTTTGAAAATATGATATCTACTTTAAAAGTGGGTGATAAAATAAAAATTGAAAAAATTAATTTATCTAGTCCTGACGGCAATACCATAGAATTAGATGATATGCAATTTTTACTTGTTCTATAGATCTTATCACTGTATATCAAACACCAACAATTGTCTTCCATTTTTAAACTAAAAAGCAATGTGTGGGTTTTATACCGATAATTCTAAACCAGTGCTTTAATGTATTTCGTATGTTTAATTGATTATTGATAAAAGCAGCTAAACATTAATGCAGTTATTATATGGAGCTTGCTTATTAACGCCTGAAGAAAGGAATCCCCTCCATTTAAGACCACTATTTTGTGCAATTAATGCAAGTCTGATACAACAGGAATACAGTAATTTTATCCAATTTCCGAGTACCCATTAAATGAGGTATGGCTACTCATTAATACATTATTTGCCTCGTTATAGTAAAATCGCTGTAATGATCTTCAGTCTAATAGTGGCTATAGACATTTCAGATTATCAATGTCTCGCTGGTATTCATTAAAACTGGGCCCCATATCTGTTGCATTGCTGTTTGAATGGAGAAGCCCTAAATAATCAATCTTTCCAGTTCGCTTTCTCTAATAATGACAATTTATACCAAATGTAGTTACTATGTAGTTTGAAAACGTTCAGTATAATACCTACATACATTGCATTAAGCTTATAACAAATGGATTCTCTTTAATGTGTCGTTGATATTACCTGTATCATATTATTTGACTTCTTTATTTGGTATACATATTTAGGTGAAAAAATCAAGTGATCCCAAATACATTTATTAAACAGTCTTAAACTTATCGCTAGCATGCCTAGGTATTTTCAATTAAAAAAACGCCCATCCTTTTACGGATGGGCGTTTTGTCTATTTACTATTTGCTTTGTACTAATTACTATTTACTAAGTACTAATCATTCTTCTTCACTTTGCTTGTGTGCGTCAAATGGTTGTTTTCGTACACTTGTACGGTATACACACCACTTGCAATTTCACCTAAGCTAAGCTGGATATTATTCATACCCACTGATGATTTAGCTTGTACTTGACGTATCACTCTGCCACTCATGTCAAGTAACTTAACAGTCGTGTTTTGTGCTGCAGTTGCATACAAATCAATATTCAGGATATCTGTGGTTGGGTTTGGATAGATACTTACCGTACTACCATTCGCACCCCAGATCAAGTCTACGATTTGTGCATGTACACTCACCTTGTTGTCGATATCTACTTGTTGAAGTCTGTAGTAGTTATGACCTAACGCAGGTTTGTTGTTCGTCGCTGTATAGCTTAAAGCAGTGTTGCTGTTGCCATTTGGCGCCTTGCTTGCTACTTTCGCTATCGTGCTAAAGCTCATGCCATCTGTACTGTGTTGTAAGTTGAAATAAGCATTGTTTTGTTCGCTGCTTGTTATCCAGCTCAACTTGTCTGAACTTTCCAGTTTAGTACCGCTGAAGCTGGTTACCGTTACAGGTAATGGTACATTGCCAGGGTTCACACTGTGTACTCTGAATTGACTAAAGCTTGGTGTGTTGAAACTCAATTCCCAATAAGTACCATTCCAGCTTACCGCAGGAGTGATCACAATAGGATTGTTGCCTAAACCGCCATCATCATTTTTCGTGATACGGATATTGGCAATACCTGATGCATCACCAGGACCTGTTGGTAAGGGTAAGTAAGGAGCTACTACCGCTGCATTGTAATCGTCAAAGTCTGTTTGATTGATATACAATTTCACATCTGCTGAACCATTTGTTGTTGGCGTGATTTGATACCAGCGTCTTACAAAAGGTTGACCATTGTGGAAACTTGCTGTTGCATCTACGTTTACAGTACTTGTTGTTAATCCAAGTACATTACCACCCGCACCGTCATCTACCGTTGCGATCAAATCGCAGTTGGCTGCATAGTAATTGATATTGAAATCATCACCATGATCTTGTGACTGATTGCTTGTAATTGGCGCCAGGGTGCCACTTGCAGGTGTTACCGTTACAGTTACACTGCTTGTACCAGTACAACCTGCACCATCAGTACCTGTTACGGTATAAGTGTCAGTCGTTGTGGCTACAAATGGTGTACAGTTGCTTAAACCACCAGTCCAAACATAAGTTACCGCACCTGTTGCACATGGATTTACCGATGTGAGGTTACAGGTAGTACTTGGGGTGGCTGTTGCATTGATCACTGGAGCTGCGTTCATGAGCACTTCGGCAGTGGCGGTATTTTCACAACCATTGCCATCGGTACCTGTTACGGTATAAACATTAGATCCTGTAACAGTAAATGGAACTCCATTGCTGATACCACCGGTCCATACATAGCTCACTGCACCACCACCATTCACGGTGGCTTGTGCGTTTTCGCATATGGTTTGAGAAGCAGGACTTGCTGTAACAGTAGGTAAAGGATTTACCGTTGCAGTCACAGGTATTCTGGGTGAACTTGTACAACCAGGTGTAGTGGTTGTATATTCAAAAAACACCCTTGATATACTACCACCTGCTTCTGTCCATAAGTCTTGTGGTGCAACTGTTGGTAATTGAAATTGCATACCAAGACGAGAAATTGTGGTTGTGAAACCTGCTATGGTTGTAGTGTTAGGACCAGGTGCATATGAATTAGCTGTTCCTCTACAACCAAGTATTCCAATCACTTCGCCTGCTAATACAGGAATGTTCACAGCTATATTTCCTACTGTCGCATTGTTTTGTGTTAAAAACTCTGTCGTAAATGCATTCGTTGTCAATCCAAAAATAGGTGGTGGGGTATTGCCGTTAAATTTCACCACGGCAATATTTTGAGTTCCGCCGCCCGCATCTAATGGAACATATACGGATGTCATTGTAAAATTGGTAGGTGCTACAAAATAGTAACCACGTACATTACCTGTGAAAGTAGCTGCTTGATTCGGCAATGGAATCTGTACAGGTGGTGTTGTTATCGTTGTAGAATTTTCAACATAATAAGTAGTTGTTGTCGCTACGCTTGGATTATAATTTGTACCTGTATTGATGATGCTTCCGCCCGTTATTACATTGTACCAATTTAAAGTACCTGTTCCACTTGCTGACAAATTAACTACGCCGCCAGGACTGCAAATATCGTCACCAACAACTGTTGGATCTGGCACTACAGTAACCGCTATATTTATTGAAGAAGTATTGGTACATCCAGCTCCATCAGTGCCTGTTACGGTATACAAACCTACAGCAGCAGGCGATGCAGTAAAGGCTGTTCCATCAGTCACTGCAATTGGGCCATTCCATACATAGGTATTTGCGCCACTACCACTTAGGGTAAGTTGTTCTCCATTACAGATGGTGGCACTAGGACTTGCGTTTGCAACCACTGCAGGCAATGCATTTACTGTTAAAGTTACTGCATCTCTTACTGGATTTACACAACCTGAACCTAATGCAGTATATTCTGCATAATAAGTTAATGGACCTGCTACAGCTGGGGTTACTGGTATAGGAGGTGCACCTAAGTTGGTTCCACCTATTGGTGCATCCCAAAAGCTTACACTACCACCGATAGGAGGTGCAGGTGCAGAGAAATTAGTAATCGTTACCGTACAAGGTGTTGGGTCATTATCTATTGTATAAGCTTGTAATTCTATCACATCTCCTGCATTGACAGGTAGGGTGACAGTGCCATTTTGAGGGCTTGGTAAGCCGATGACAAATCCAGGAAACTCACCATTATTTGGTGGTCCTTGAACAAAAACACCGTTCTTTTTTAAACGAGGGAAGTCATAAATTGAACCCAATAAAGCATCAGGATGAGTATAGCTCCAATTGAAACTTACGGTACCTGAACAGCCTATTGTTTTTGTAAAATTGGTAGAGCCTTCAAAATTGGAAGCATTGGTGCCAGAAGTTAACACAATAGTTGTTGGTGCACCGGCAGTGTTAACTGTACCATTTGAATTGGTTTGCGATATAACCCAATTTCCAGGGGCATATTCACCAGCAAAATCAGAAACACTCCCTGCACAAATGGTAGGTATATTACCACTAAAGGTAGCACTTGCTCCCAAGCAAATAGGTGAAGGACTTACTGACGCTGTACCAGTTACTATTGGATTTACTGTAATATCAGAAGTGGCTGTATTTGAACAACCTAATGCTGTAGTTCCTGTTACAGTATAAATAGTTGATACCGTAGCAGGAAAAGGAACACCATCAGTTACCCCACCAGTCCATACATAAGTACCTCCAACACCTGCTCCCCCTCCAGTTAAAGTAATATTACTTGCTTGGCAAAAAGTAGCAACGGATGGTGTGGCGGTTATCGCTGGTGTAGGATCTACTGTAGCAACTACTGGCTCACGTGGACCTGCACAACCTGAATAATAATGGATAAGTCCATTAAATACACGAGGGCTGATTGTTTGGCCAGCAAACAATGTGCCACCATGGCCTTGTATAACTGAAAAGTCAGGATTTGAATTGTATACAGCTCCCAGTAAAGTACCATTGGTATATGCCAGACTTCCAGTGGTAACACCTACTTGAAACGAATAGGTTTGACCTGCGGGAATATTTACATTAAAGGTAACAGGTATCAAGGTAGGTACACCTGGACCTGCCGAAGGCACTCCAGTAGCTGTTCCTAATAATGTCCATCCAGCAGTTGTTGTTTGTGAATTCGGAATTAATTGATAATTATCTGGTCTGTACCAAACTTCCCAATTAGAAGGGGTTCCTATTGCACTGCTTAAGTGACCCGAAAATTGTGTAATTGTAATTGAGTTGGTTGCAGCTATGGGAAACGCATTGGCAGATGATCCATTACCTGCAGCCATTGTTGTTAAATGGGTAGTAGGCGGAGTACCTGTTGATGCTTCTGCATAAAAAGTGGTTGTGATATTTAAAGGCGCGGTGGTATAAACGGGTCCGGTAAACAAGGGCGACCCACCCGTTGGCACATTATACCATTTAACAGAACCTACACTTGCTGTAGCTTCTAAAGTAGCACTATTGCCACTACAAACAGTATCGGGTGTGGTAGATGTAATGATTGGGTTATTGATTGTATATGTTACCCCATTACTTGTTACTGTATTTGCATTGCAAGTCAATACTGCTTGATAATAAGTAGTTTGCGTTACTGTACCTGGGGCATAAGTGGTAAGACCTGCACCCACATTTGTCCATGGTCCTGCTGGGCTCACTGTTGATTCCTGCCATTGTATGGCTCCTCCATATGAACCAGTCAAGGTTAATACTGGTGTTCCACTTACACAACCTGAAGGTGATGATACAGTCAATGTTCCTGCTATAACACCTACAGTACGAGTTACTGGATTGAGGTTATTATTTCCTGCATTTCCATCTCCTGCTACCACTACATTTGCATTAAAAGTATAGGCTCCATTGGCAGTCATATCGATAGTGGTTGGAAAAGTATAATTTAATGATGCATTAGGCGCTAATGTACCTGAATTCACCACTGCATTTAATGTAGTAACCAATGCTCCTGTGATATTGCAGGTAAGTGTTGCAGGGGTTATTGAAAAATCCATAGGCACTATACCTGAATTAATGATGGTTACAGTCACATTCTGTGTAGCTGAATAACAACCTGTATTATCAGGTTGATTTAATGCGGTAAGCCCTAAATCTACACTTGCATTTGCATATTCATAAGCTCCAGGGTCAGGGGTAGACACTGAACGTGTATAACCTGTAATATCTAAAGCTACCCCTACAGGGTCACCAATATTATTAAATAACAATTCTGTTGGTGTATAATCATTGGTAGCTGGTGAAAAATATAATGGATTGGCAGCAACACTTTGTTGATCAAATGCATTGGCATTCACTGCCTGCCAGTTGGCAAAAGTTGCTTGTGCGCCCAAATAATATCCATGATAGTTAAAACCTGCTGGACTATTTAAATACAATACATTCTTGTTACTAATCGTACCTGCATTGGAATAATACAAACAATATTTAGTGCCAGAACCGCCTCGGGTAATGCTCACAATATTGTTTCTTACATCTATGCCCCCTAATGTTCCTGTATTAAAAATACCATAAGTTGTTCCTGAGAGGGAACCTGCATAATCAAGTGAAACGGTATTGTGATACACTTTTACAAAATCTGCGCCAGATAAGTAAAAACCATAAATAATACCATCTGATTTCATATCTGAAATAATGTTATTATAGTATTTATTCTCAGTTCCTAATGCGCCATCTGATGTACTGTAAATACCATATGCAGTAGATCCACTTGTTAATAGTTGAGCAAACGGATTTCTGATTCTATTATTCTCAACAAGCGCATTGGTTGATTGTGTCATGATATAAATACCATAAAATGTAGATAAAGTAGTTCTATTGGGTCTATCTACTAAATTACCTCGCACCACAACACCATTTTGATAAGTACAGTAAATACCATAAAAATAAAAATCTTGTGCATGACAATTGATGACTTGATTTCCTGTATTTGGAAGCGTGCTACTGCCCACAACACATAAATTATAATATCCACTTACCGTATTGCAGTTGGTGATAATATTATTACTTCCACAAGCAACGCCTGTGCCAGTTCCTGTAGTGGCTGTACCACTTATTGAAAAGGGTACATGAGTGGTAGCTGTTCCATTTGCGGGACAAGTAAATACACAGTTGTTAAAATTATTGTAGTCTGCATTGTTCCATAAGTGACATGATAAAGCATAGGTAGCTCCTGTACCTGTAATATTTAAATTATTTACAGTTATATAATCAGCACCATTGAGTACGAGGGTATGGGGTGCTGTTGATAAGGTTGCAGCATAGGTTAAGGTCTCCCCATTTCCATTAAATGTAATGGTATTTATAGCAGAAGCACCTGCTACTTGCGGTATCGATATTTGTTCGTTATAAGGGCCACTGCCAACAGCTACATCAAAGACTACAGGACCTGCAACGCCACAATTTAATGCGTTTACCGCTGCCGTAAAGGTTTGAAAATTATTACCGCCTGTAGGTAAGGCTGAGTTAATTGTAAAATTACCTGACAAACCATTGGTTGGTGTAACTAATACGGGTGTAGAATATTGTGTATTACCACTACAAGTTACCGCACATTGGTAATACAAGGGTGCATTAGCGGGTGTGGTAAATGAAGGAGACGCTAATGGAATTGAGATAGGAGAATAGGGACCACCTATTAATGTACTTGCTTCCCATTGATAAGTTTGTCCAGTTCCAACTGTATTTCCTGTAAGATTGAGGGTTACGTTTGCACCTATGCATACTACCCCCGGGCTCGCCGTTGAAGTACCAGCTGTGGGTGGTGACGTACAAGGACTTGCAGGTGATAATGATAAACCAATACCAGCAACACCAAAATCACCCCCAGTAGCTAATGGCGTTACTCCACAAAGTGATGATGCATCACTATATTGTCTTCTATAATTAGGTGCTCCACCCAATGCATTTTGTGGCAAGCTAAATCCAGTGCCCGAATAACCACAATGAGAAATTTCAACCACTAAATTTTGGGAAGGATCGTACAAATAGGGAATGGTTAACGGAATTTCTACCCAACCCGCTGTAGCCCCAACAGTGAGTGCCGTTGTTTGTGACAAGGCTGTTGTCATTGCACCTGGATACCATGCACCAATAGTAAAATAAGTATTAATAGGAACTGTTGCAAATTTTACCGTCAATGTGGTATAGGTCACGGTATTGGCTGCAGATGCTGCTTTATACACCCATATACTAGTAATATTATTTCCAGCAGGGGCAGGTGTGGGCAATGCAAAATCGCCAGGTAACATCATCCATTGTACTTTTTTACCTGTTCCAGCTGCAGCATTTAGCGGAAAGCCATTCGCTCCTCCAGCTGGCACAAAATTGTAATAAGGCGGTTGAGCATATGCCTCCTTAGTGAATAATACACTAAGCAATAAGCATAGAATCAAAAATGATTGTATAAAATTTTTATTCATACTTTATAAAATTTAAAAATGCCTACTCTTAATCGGTTTTTCGGCGAACACCCATATTTTTAATGCTAAAGTATAAAAACAATTTGTTAATTCAAACAATTTTATGATTTTAACAAAAAACCTTTCTTGACTTCTGAAGAGGAAATTCATACTATAGTTACAATCTAGCAGTCATAGATTTTATGCTGTTATTCTATATAAATAAGTATTATACCGATCTTTTCAGCTTTTTTTTAAAGAAGATTTGATATAAAGTTGATATTATATAAGGTATACTCCATTGGTCATTTCAGTTAATTGCTTTATACATCATTTCAATCAGCATTAAACACTGTAAAATATTGGCATATTTATACATCACATTTTAAAATACAAAACGCCCATCCTTTTACGAATGGGCGTTTTGTCTATTTACTTTGTACTAAGTACTATTTGCTATGTACTAAGTACTAATCATTCTTCTTCACTTTGCTTGTGTGCGTCAAATGGTTGTTTTCGTACACTTGTACAGTATACACACCACTTGCGATTTCACCTAAGCTGAGCTGGATATTATTCATACCCACAGCTGATTTAGCTTGTACTTGACGTATCACTCTACCACTCATGTCAAGTAACTTAACAGTCGTGTTTTGTGCTGACGTTGCATACAAATCAATATTCAGGATATCAGTGGTTGGGTTTGGATAGATACTTACGGTACTACCATTCGCACCCCAGATCAAGTCTACGATTTGTGCATGTACACTCACCTTGTTGTCGATATCTACTTGTTGAAGTCTGTAGTAGTTATGACCTAACGCAGGTTTGTTGTTCGTCGCTGTATAGCTTAAAGCAGTGTTGCTGTTGCCATTTGGCGCCTTGCTTGCTACTTTCGCTATCGTGCTAAAGCTGATGCCATCTGTACTGTGTTGTAAGTTGAAATAAGCATTGTTTTGTTCGCTGCTTGTTATCCAGCTCAACTTGTCTGAACTTTCCAGTTTAGTACCACTGAAGCTGGTTACCGTTACAGGTAATGGTACATTGCCAGGGTTCACACTGTGTACTCTGAATTGACTAAAACTTGGTGTGTTGAAACTCAATTCCCAATAAGTACCATTCCAGCTTACAGCAGGAGTGATTACAATAGGATTGTTGCCTAAACCGCCATCATCATTTTTCGTGATACGGATATTGGCAATACCAGCTGCATCACCAGGACCTGTTGGTAATGGTAAGTAAGGAGCTACTACCGCTGCATTGTAATCGTCAAAGTCTGTTTGATTGATATACAATTTCACGTCCGCTGAACCATTTGTTGTTGGCGTGATTTGATACCAGCGTCTTACAAAAGGTTGACCATTGTGGAAACTTGCTGTTGCATCTACGTTTACGGTACTTGTTGTTAATCCAAGTACATTACCACCCGCACCATCATCTACCGTTGCGATCAAATCGCAGTTGGCTGCATAGTAATTGATATTGAAGTCATCACCATGATCTTGTGACTGATTGCTTGTTGTTGGCGCCAGGGTGCCACTTGCAGGTGTCACCGTTACGGTTACACTGCTTGTACCTGTACAACCTGCTCCATCAGTACCTGTTACGGTATAAGTGTCAGTCGTTGTAGCTACAAATGGGGTACAGTTGCTTAAACCACCGGTCCATACATAAGATACCGCACCTGTTGCACATGGATTTACCGATGTAAGGTTACAGGTAGTACTTGGCGTTGCTGTTGCGTTTACAACTGGGGCTGCGTTCATGAGCACTTCGGCAGTGGCGGTATTTTCACAACCATTGCCATCGGTACCTGTTACGGTATACACATTTGCACCCGTTACAGTAAATGGAACACCATTGCTGATACCACCGGTCCATACATAAGTCAGAGCACCACCACCATTCACGGTGGCTTGTGCGTTTTCGCATATCGTTTGAGAAGCAGGACTTGCTGTAACGGTTGGGAGTGGGTTCACGTTAACATTGACAGTTGTAGTACCGGTGCAGCCATTTCCATCAGTACCGGTAACAGTATACACGGTGGTTACTAAAGGATTTACGATAACATTATTACCTGGAAGTGCACCTGGGTTCCATGTATACGGATTCAATGTTCCTGAAACATCTAAGGTCACTTGTGAACCACTACAACCAGTAGTTGGTGTAGCTGTTGCGACAAATGGTGAAGATAATGACAGTAATTCCAGTACTTCAGCTGGTGAAAGTGCTCTATTGTATAATCTAAATTCATCCATCAAACCACCAAGCGGTAAGCCAACATTAGCGCCATATCCGCCTACTTTAAATGGACCTGTACCCGCAATTGTTGGTGCAGCTGTTGCAACAGTAGTTTGAAGTACGCCGTCTCTATAGCCTTTTAAGTTGCCAGCTACATTATCATAAACAAAAGTATTTAAATGAGGAAGTACTGTAGCACCACCTGGTATAGAAATATCTGCCATACCAGTGCATCTTAATATCCAGTTAGTAGCACCTGCCACACCATTAGTGAAGCATCTGAAGCCTCCTGCTGAAGCATCGCCAAAAATATAAAACAATGTTGCTGAAGGTGTAATATTTGATGTCCAGAATGAAATTGACCATGAAGTACCTGTTAAATTGGTAACCCAGTTTGTATTGACATAATCTGTTGTAGCGGTGATGCCTGTACCTACTAATGCAGTACCGCCTTGACCAATACCCCCTTGGGTTAATCCACCCATTAAAGTTGCAGTACCTGTACCGATTGGCGGTGTCAATGCTTGATTAGTAACAGAAGCACCTACCTGATCAAATTTGTAATAAAGTAATTCAGAAGCAACACCACCTGCGTTGAATTGATTTACAACGACAGTGGCTACACTTGATTGTGTACAACCACCCCCATCAACACCTACTACCGTATAAGTTGTAGTAGTAGCTGGAGATACATTTTGTACAGCTCCTACCAAAGCACCTGGATTCCAAGTGTAGGTAACAGCAGTACCTGTAGCTGTAAGTGTAGAACTTGAACCAACACATATTGTTGTCGGTGATGCAGAAGCACTAACCGTTGGCGCTGGGCTTACCGTAACCGTTACGATGGATGAATTTGAACAACCACCTGCATCTACCACAGTCGCTGTATAAGTAGTAGTCGCAGCAGGACTTGCTTTAGGATTAAAAATGGTGCTATTGCTTAAACCATTTGTTGGTGTCCAACTCACAATACCATAAGGACTGTTAGGTGTAAAGAGCCACGCTTCATTGGTTGCGGTCCATGGTGCAGTAGAGTTTCTTCCTGAAACAACAACGGCTTTTGTTCCTGTTCCATTTTCGATACCCATTGTTGTTAAATCCCCTGAGGCTGTCGTTATGGAAGTTGCTTGCATTTCAACAGTATTTGAAGTTTCGTTCAAAATAATTTGTGCAGTAGTTGGTGCGCCAGTGCCTCCAAATCGAGGTACCGCGGTAAATCTTACAACAAATTGTCGGTTTGGTGCTACGCCATTTGTAAAATAATCTATGGTTCCTGTTGTGGTCAATAGCCAGTCTTCATGCGCAATGGCAATATAATTATTGGGTGTTGCTGCATTTGGAATGACTTGGCCAGCACAACAAAATGCATTTCCCAAACTTGCACCAAGGGTAATAAATCCATTGGTAGAAACATTAAATTGCGTAAATGGCAAACCATAATAATTAAAGGTAAATGGTAAATTAATCGCTTCCCATGTGCCATCGTCAAGACTTCCCATTGTTTGTGGAGTGACTGCAACTCCTGCATCTGCAAGAATTGTTACCAAGCCACTAGGCACCAAAGGAGCAAAAGTGGTAGAACTTAAAATATAATCATCCCCATAATTAGGTGTCATGGTCAATTGTGAAGAATCACCTTGGCAAATGGTGCCAGACACTGCTGTAATGGTAGTAATAGGCGGTACAGGATTAACTGTGACTGCAATACTTGCCGTTGAAGAACAACCTGCTGTATTGGTACCTGTTACTGTATAGGTAGCTGTGGCAGTTGGTGTATAAGGGGTATTGTCTAATGGTGTGTTCACCCCATCTGTCCAAGTATAAGTAGCTCCTACGCCTGCTCCACCACCTGTTAGGGTGATAGCTGTACCCAGACAAACTGAAGTGGCTGGTGTTACAGAAGCGGTAACTGCGGGAAGTGCTGATACATTAATCTGTATGATGTTTGAAGTAGATGACAAACCAGAATTGACACATGTCACAACTACTTGATACCACATGGTATCGGTTAAAGCACCTGTGTAATAATAAGGTCTTGAAGTTGGTGTACCCGCATTCACAAATGTAATACCATCTGTTGAAGATTGATATTGAAAATAGATACCAGATGCATTTGAATAACCTGCTAAGTTTAAGGTATCATTTGCTAAGCTCACACATACAGGACCTAGGTTGGTTGCTGACAAAGTACCTGCTGTTGGTGCACCAGCGCAAGGTTTTTCATCTGCACCCATGGCTGGACTGATGCTTGCTCTGTTTTCATTATCGTAGTCAACAGTAACTGCTTGTCCACCCTGACCTCTGTTTACAGAAAATGGTGATGTATTGAGATGTAAATCGCCAGCACCTGCTGATACATACATAGCAGCAGAGGTAACACCTGTGTTATTGTTGGCTATACTATTGGCATCACCGCCCGTGCTGGTTTGCCAGGTACTTAAGTTATTGTTTGCTAGCCCCCATAAAGCCACTTTAGTGCTATCGGCAGTAATAAAAGTATTATAATCTGAAATCAAACCTGCGCTGACAGCATTGGTACTACCGATGGCAAAATGTGATCCAAATCCACCTATTCTTTCATTATAAAAAATATTATTTTTAGCATTCAAAATAGATGAGTTGTTTCTCAAATACCCGAGAGAATTGTTAGCGCCAAAGCTTGTACCACCAATATAAATTGAGTTATAAGATAAGTTAGTTACTGAAGCAGGACTCATGAAATTATTGATGCCCCATATTTGTACATCAGATGCATACCCTGTATTGTCTAAACTAATCATATTGTTGCTGATATTCCAAAGTAAACCAGCAGACAAATACATACCTGCGATACCTGCACTTGGGCTTGAACTTGCGTTTCTGATATCCCAAATTTTATTTTTACTAAAAGTAGCGCCAAATGAACTTCCTTGTGCTTGCATACCAATGGCATAACCCATAGAAGCAATCGCACTTGAATTAAATAGTCCAGATATATTATTACCAGTGATGACATTATTTGTACCTCCCATGTTTTGGATAGCAATGCCTAAATTCACTAAGGTAGGTGCTCCGGTAGCAGCGGCTACTTCGAGGTTTTTAATGGTATTATTGGTAATATTCAATTGGCTAGTGCCACCTACACTGCTAATCAGTAAAATACCATAATAACCCGTACTTGCACTACTACTCAATTCCTGGATATTTTGGATGGTATTATTATTCATTACTAAGCCTGCACCTGAAGTGATAACTTGACGTACTGCAAAACCAATGACTGGAGGTGCTGTGGCCAAATTTCGAATACTGTTTGCCGTTACCAGACTACCAATTAAATTATTGCTAATGGTGGTGGTTTGTGAAGGTGTTCCTTGTATCTGAATCCATTGAGGAATAATGGCACCTGTAATGGTAGAACCATTAATGGTAATGCCTCCGATGGTGTTGTTTTGAATATTTGCATATCCAGCTAAACCTGCAAATTGTATCCCAGCTATAAATGAACTTACCGCACCACCCGCATTGATGGTTAATTTGATATGATCTTGTCCTGTACCACTGCCAATTGTATTTCCTGCAATGTTGCCAATATTAAAAATACCTTGCGCACCTTGTATACCAAGCCATACACTTGCAGCTGCTGCTGGGGCATTGGTGGTAAAATCGATTTTACGAATCGTATTATTTTGAATGCTGTTTGGTATGAGACCCGATGTAACAATGATACCTGCCATCGTTTGACTTACGCCTACACCAGCCACTGTTTGTACCCAATCGGATCCATTTGCACCAGGTGCTGTACCGCCAATAAAATTATCGGTGATGATAAATCCACCATTTGAATTAACGGTAGAAGCAAAAGAAATATTGATTGCTCTTGTAATAGCACCACTTATCGTATTCGTTCTTGGTAATGTTTGATAAAAACTATTTCCTGTGATGGTATAGTTTGATGTCCCAACACCTACGCTGATGGCAAATTGGGAGTTACTATTGAGTAAAAACCAATCATGAATATTATTATTGCTTATTGTCAAATTGTGATTGTAATGATTAATGGTGCCTGTATTAAGACCAACACTCATGATGGCAATACCAGAAGTACCAATTACATCACTACGATCTCTGATATCGCAAAATGATATGGTGTTATTGTCATTGCCTTCAAAAAGAGTTGCTAAAGTATTACCTATGTTAATGGTACCCCCTTGATTACCAGCGGTTACATTCGTATTCCCCCCTTCGATAATTGAATAGGTAATGGTATTGTCTTTTGCATCATTCAATAAACCAATGGTTGGTGCTGAATTGCTGGTATTTCTAAAAGTGAGCCAGGTACCAGTGCCACCAAAACGGCCATCAATGGTAACTCTGTCGGCACCTGTCAATCTGATTAATGCATTGACTGCTGAAGCACCTGCAATAGTACGTTGAACAGCTGCACTTGGTACGATTGAGAGGGTATAGTTACCTGTACCAATTTCAGACCATTGATTTAAACTGATTGTTCCTGTTTCTGCCAATAAATCTGCTGTGATTTGGGCAGTAATATTACCTGACACCGTTCCATTATTAATCGCTTCAAACAAACCACCTGGATTGGTTAATGAGGGATAAGTGCCTGGCACTGTAACTACACCTGATAAAGCTGTTCCTACTATAAGATACTGGTTGATGGTATTGGTCAGTGGGAAATTGGCGGCAGCTAAATTTACTGAAGCTGGCTGTAAAGTAAATCCACCATTGTTTAATCCAATACGAGGAGGTGCATTTAAATCTTGTGCAGTAACAAAATACTGAATTAAATCGCCTGCTATTACACCGCCACCGCCAAATAACAAGGCGTAATTAATGGTAAAATTAAAGGGCGATCCTGCATTGCTGGCTTCTACGTATTTCCAACCATCGGTACCTGAAGTATTATCGTTGAATGTGTTGGCATTCGTTGATTTTTTAAAATACAATCGAGGATTTGTACCAGGTGCAATATTGATATTTGAAGGATCTGTAATGGTGGCAAAACCCGTACAAACTCTCGTTGCTGCCACATCACCATTTCCTAATAAAGCGTATTGAATATTGGGCGAAGCAATATCTGTTGTAATGCCATTGAATTCATCAGCACCGACATCTGGTGTATTGATATTTCTGGCATTCCCATCTATATCGGTATTAATGCTTGCAACAGGAGTAGCTCCGTTTTCACATTGTGTGGCAATGCCAGCTTGAATGTGTAAATCATAAGGCGAAACGCCTACATTTATAAAAGGCGGTATTTCACTGAATGAACTTTGTTCACGTGGACCTACTAAATTTTTAAACAATTGAAGCGTTTGTATATTGTTTGTGCCATCTGTAAAAACGAGGTTGTTTGCACCCGGCGTACCCGCATGGAGGCAATTATAGCCTGAGTTTAAGCCATAATTGGTTAACACTGTAGAAGCACGAACCAAGGCACGTGTAATACCCGTACCATTGAAACTTGAATTATTAACCACAATATTATTTCTTAAATCAATATTCACTGGTGTGGTGGCACAAACAATGCCAGCGGTACCAAAATTAGCTCCAACACTGGTTGCATTAAGGTAAATCGTATTGTAATAAATCTTCGCATTCGTTGAAGCACTTCCCTGTATCCAAACACCATAAATAGCATTCACATTATTGGCATTTGGGGCCTTTATTTCAGAGATGGTATTGTTATAAATAGTAGGTTGTGAATTAACTTGTGCACCTAATATTATACCTGCAACTGTGGGTACAATCCCTGTTGCTGTAGTGTTGCTTATATTATAGATATTATTATTATAACAATTAACTAAAGTGCCATAATCTAAGAAAATAGCAGCAACTTGGGCTCCTGTACTAGCTCCTGTAATATTATAAATGCTATTATTATACACTTCTTTATTGGTTGGACCAGACCCTGACCTGACATACATCATCACTGTTTCACCAGTTCCACCAGTATTGTTGTAAAATTGATTAGAATACAGTGTTTCATTGTATCCAAATGAAAAATTATAATATCCATACAAGGCACCTGAGGAAGTGGCATTATTATTGTTAAATACCTGATTGTTAAAAGTATTTGTAGTTGCTGTAGATGCACTCGCATAAATACAATTCATAGTACCTGATATACCCGTTTTGGTATTGCCACTGATGGTATTCCCATTGATATTTACAACAAGGCATAAGGTAGCACTTGAACCACTATAATAAATACCACTAAATTCACCACTACCTGGTATGGTATTATTGGTAATGGTATTGTTATATATATTTGTATAAGTGGCTGTTACAGAACTAGTTATTGCCCTAAAAATTCCCGAGGTATTGGTAGGATAAGTGCATCCGGTTACTGTGTTGTTGTAAATATTAACCGTGTTACCAGCACCTGAAGCACCTATGGCATTGTTAATACCGATTAAGTTAGAACCTGTAATAGATTGACTTGTGAGTGTAATCGTATTATTATATATATCTACATCTGAGTTAGTACCTGTTACTAAATTGACGCCATTTACAGTAGTTGTTGTTGTAGGAGCTGCTGTATTATTAATGGTGGTATTAAAAATTTTGATTTTATTTTGACCAGAGGCATTGATACCATTTACAGTAATTGCGCCTCCTCCAAAATTGAGAATCTGGTTTGGATTTGGACTAATACCATCTATTCCTATTTCATTTGCCTGGTCATAGAAGTCAAAAGGGGCTGCCGAAGCAAAACCCAAGATAGCGATACCAATATAGGTATTTTGAACAGTGTTGTTATAAAATCTGTTAAAGGAGTTAGTGCCACTCGCATTCGAAATGGTCAGTCCAGTATTGACCAAAGAGGTATGATTTGCTGAATAAATACCTACTGAAGCTGTATTTAATTTGTTTAAGGTGATGACAGCATTTTTAATGGTATTATGTTGGCTACCATTGGTCGCTGAAGATTTTACGAGTGCATAGCCCCATTCCATTTGGGCTGTGGCTGTTACATTGGCAACATTTTCTTGCACATCAATGCCATCAAAAGTAACATAGTCAACACCATCTAGTACAATAATACCATCTACCGTTAAAGAAACACCTGTATGGGCTGTGATTAATGGATTTGCCCCTACACCCGATTTTTGAAAAATCAAAGGATTCGATTCTGTGGGAGTATTGGTTGTGATTGATAGAAGGAGGGCTGCCGATAAGTTTTCGGTATACCCAGCTGCTACATTAAAGGTTGCACCTCCTGCTCCTACCCCTTGTAAGTTGAGGTCGGTAAAGGCGGCTGCCATGCTTGCATAATCGCCAGGAATGGTTTTAACCCCTGTGATTTGTGCCTGGGATATGAACCCAGAAAACAATAAAATGAGGAATAGTTTAATTTGTTTCATAAATAATAAAATTTTGGTTTGCCTACTATGATTTGAACGGTTTTCGGCTTCTCCGTTTTAAACTTTTGATAAAATGTTTAGTAAATTTTGAAAATAAAATGTGCAAATGCAAATTTTTTACTAAAATCATATAATATTAAAATATTTAATATATTATTTATATTTAATGTGTATATATGCACTCTATCAATTTTACATATAAATTTATTCATTAAAATGTACCATGCCGATGCCATTAAATTTGATTTCTTTAATCGTATTGTCACATTAATATATCATTAAATGCTTTCTGACATTGCTTTACAGCATGTAATAGATACCTTGAAGGCATTTTTATGTATGTATATTACTTCATGTATCCATGATTTGATTTTATATTAGTTATGCATGCTAAAAATTGTAATTATTCAATGGATGTCTTCAATTCTATCTTTTTCCATTCAATGTAAATAATGCCAATACGTGTTTTTTTCAATTAAATAACTATTTTTGATAGTGCTTAAAAAAGGACTCCAATTTATTTACTTTCTTTATTTTGCATTGCTCTTTGCAACACTCATTATTATTTCCTTTCCATTTACTTTTATCGCATTGCTTTTGCCAAAAAAGTTGTGCGATATGGTTATGTTTCGTATGATGCAGGGTGGCAGTCGCTTATTATTTTTGATGAGTGGTATTATTCCAAAAAATATTCATCGAAAACATATCGATTTTTCAAAAAGCTATATCATCATACCAAGCCATAAAAGTTATATAGAAGCTGCAAGCATTTACACAAGCATTCCCACATTGTTTAAAACTTTAGGAAAAAAAGAGATAGAACGCACCCCCATTTATGGTTTGATTTTTAAAACGGTTTGCATTACAGTAGATAGAAGTTCATTAAGTGCCCGGGCATTGAGTTTTCGTAAAATGAAGCAAGAACTTGAACAAGGATTATCCATTACTATATTTCCTGAAGGCACCTTTGACGATACACCACATTCACGTTTACTGCCATTTCAGGATGGTTGTTTTACCCTGGCAATTATGCAACAAACAGATTTACTCCCTATTCTTTTTCTTGATTCAACAAACAGAATGCATCCTTCAAAAATCACGCAAATGACTCCAGGTCTCAATCGATCGGTATTTTTACCCGCCATATCGGTCCTTGATTTGCAAAAAAAAGATTTGCCTGCTTTAAAAACTTATACCCAACTATATATGCAACAATGTCTTGATTTCATATTACAGCATGGCCCCGACCAAGTTTGGCATTTTGCCCATCAATATTTACAAAACAATGCAATAAAAAACGCATGAAATACGCAGATGTCATATTGCCCCTTGCTGTAGCAAACACCTATACGTTTGGCATTCCCATTGAATTACAAGCAAGTATCCAAATTGGCTGTAGGGTAGAAGTACAATTTGGGAAACGTAAAATTTACAGTGGTATTGTACATCGACTTCACGACCATACCCCCGAACTCTATGAAGTAAAACCCATTCGTTCATTACTTGACGAAACACCCATTGTAACCACAGCGCAAATACAGTTTTGGCAATGGATGGCCACCTACTATATGTGTACCTTAGGCGAAGTGATGAGTGCTGCATTGCCTTCCTTTATGAAGCTGGAAAGTGAAACTTACCTGGTGATGAATGAAGATGTATTTTTAGACGAAGTGGAACTGACAGATGATGAATACATGGTGATGCAGGCATTGGAGGTTCGAAAAGAAAAACAACTCAAACAAACCACAAAAAACAAACAATCGACAGAGGAATCACCCAAAAAGAATGAAGTTTAATCCTCACTCAAAACAATCACAAAATCATCGGCAGAAAAAGTGACTTTGCTGGTTTTATTTGGATTGATTTTTACCCCAAAGTTTTGATCCATATCATCACTCATTGCAGTATAACGATAGCCAATGGCGGTTTCATTCAACGCAGCTGCATTTGCAACGATATTATAAAAATCTACTTCCAACCCTGTTTGAATATAACGACTCGCTGGTTTTAAATAAATTTCGGAACCCTCTGATTTAAACAATTCATCGTATACTTTTTTCAAGGTTCTATTTTCGCTAAGTTGACTTAACAATAAACTAATCAGGTTGTCACCCACAATAAAATCATCAGCTTTAGCCACTACCCCCAACTCCCTATTTTTTAAATCGAGCATTTCTGTTACGATATTAAAATTTTTATCAAATTGCTCACAGATATTGCGTAGGTGTAACAAACAAATAAGTGTTTTTGCATCACTTTCTTGTACTTCGAGGTATTTGTAACTCAACACAATAATATTGCTGTAATTACCTACATTCAAAGATTCGAGTGTTTTTTTATCACTAATTTCACCTTTCATATAGGTTAGTTCCATATTGGAAATCTGACCATGCATCGTTTCAATGTTTGCAATATCATCATCGCTTAAATCAGCTACAATTTTGAGTCCTGAACCTTTGCTTACATAATTATCCAGTTCCTGAATAATTTTTGCCCCATTATCGTTCCAACCCAATACCAAAGAGTGGGTCAGTTTGGAAGTTTCGGTCATGGCTTTGCCCACGTTTTTAGCACTTGCATCATAACCTGCCTTCCCATTTAATATAATGGTATCATCATCTTCAGATATGGCAATCACCTGATCACCTGATTGTATTACATAATGCATGGGAGGATTGATTAATGCCTCTTCTTTGCTCGTTATGACACCTATAACTGTAGAATCTTCATACTGAAACAACATTTCTTTATAGGTTTTTCCTACCATGGAAGGTTCTTCTTTAAAGTAAATTTCATCGCCTTCAAAACGTAGCAATTCACTGTAAACCACACTGAGACCTGATTGCAAACATGTTTGTGCTGTAATACGTGATATAATATCATCTGATCTGATAAAGAGCGCTTCGTTGTTACCAACCAAATCAGCCGCTTCCATGTTATTTTCATTTTTGATTTCTGCTATGATATTCAAAAATCCCTCTTTCCTTTTTTTGCTTCTTGTCAGGCCAAGCACGGTTTTAATCACATGAATGTCTGCATTGTCTTGATCGGGTGAAAGCACTAAAATGGACTTTGCTTCATTGGGGTTAACAATGGCAATATCTGTAGCATCTAAAGGGCTACCATGTCTTACAACAATTTTTGTTCTTTTAAAATCGCTCACTTTACTCCTTATTTCCTCTTCGGCTTCTGTTTTATTTTTTTCAGACAAAACCACGATACATGATCGTTTTTGATTTTCATTGGCCAATACTAATTCGCTAATGATTGAAAATATTTTTTCAGACCAGCCTAATATCAACGTATGATTTTTCTCTTGCACTTTAGAACGACCTTGTTTCAATTCGTCTAATTTCTCGTCGATGGCTGATGAAATAGCACCAATTAAAATAGAAATTAAGAAAATACCGATGAGTGTAGCTGCAAAACGAACCATTCGAAATGCCCATCCTTCATCGCCCCCCATAGTACCAGAATCTAATGTAGCCATCAGGCTTTGCCATGCACCCTCTACAAAACCAAGTCCATCGTTGCTTTCAGGCGAACTAGAAATGCCAAAAATAACAATGACAACCCCCAATATCATGACTGAGAATAAGGAAAACAAAGCCAGCCATTTAATTAAGTTCATAGGACCAGCTGACATGGTATTTTCAAAATAATATTGAAATTTTTCTCTAAAAGAAACTTTTGAAGGATGATTGTTGTTCATATTGGCTGCAAATTGAAAAAGCGAAGCCTTTACCTCGCTTTAAATAAATTAATTTGCCATAAATGTAAAAGAATATTCTTAGGAAACAAGATTCTTTGCAAGTAAAAAATGTTTAAATTTTTGATTCATTAAAATATGAATGTAGCCATTTTATAAAGCACAACCCACAATCCTGATTCATGGGATCATGTATTTCCAAGCCTGTTGTAAAAATACAAGTTTAGATTTTAATCTCTATTAAAACAACTTGATTGGCTTAATACACTTATACTACAAATCCTAACGTATGATTCGACAACAAACGTTTATAATCATTTATAATCGGAAGTAAACGGTTAATATACGGCTTTGAAATACCCAAGCTACCATCTTTGTGTTGTCGAATGGAAAGGTTGTTTGTTAACCGATCGGAATCATAAAGCTTATTCAACAAATTGCACTTTACCCAAACGAACGAAATAAATAAATTTTTAACTCAGACTGTCACACAACAGCCTACAAAATCACAAATTATGTACGCACTTAAAAACAAAGTTCAACTCATTGGCAATTTAGGCAATGCCCCAGAAATTAAAACCTTAGATAGTGGAAAAAAAATGGCTCGCTTTAGTATAGCCACCAATGAAAGCTATCGAAACCAAAAAGGAGAAAAAATCACCGATACCGAATGGCACTTATTAGTAGCCTGGGGAAAGGTGGCTGACCTAGCCGAACAATATCTTCAGAAAGGAAGCGAAATCGCTATCGAAGGTAAACTCACCCATAGAGACTATACCGACAACGATGGCATTAAACGTTATATCACCGAAGTAGAGGTAAATGAAATATTACTTCTTGACAAAAAAGTAGATAAATAATACATGACTCCTGCTTTTCAGTTATCGTTTAAATTTAAAACATGAGAAGCAGGGTTTGGTGGATTATTGATGCCGGCCCTTCCTCAACCGAGGAGGGGCTTTGGTATCATATTTCAGGCCTCAACATTTATATGCTATTGATGATACTGTTCACAGCGTCTAATCATTATCAGCATAAAACCAATGAGTGTAAACATTCCCACTATTTTTTTAAACGACAATGAATTCATATGTTATACCAACAACAGATTAAAAAGAGTTCATTTGTTATGAGTTTATACCAACGATACATGAATGATAGTCCATTTGTGATTAGCTTAAATACAATGTGTGTGGGTATTATACCGAACTTTTTCAGACTAAATATTCAATACATTTGGTATCCCTTTTCATCTAAACAATATCGTATATCATACCTAATTGTTTTATTTTATGGCTAAACAACAAGGATCATTGGCAAACTTCTTATGGAGCAAAAAAATACTCATCCCAATCATTGATCAGCTTCTTTTTAGATTCAAAAAAATTTTATAGATTTACCCTATGAAAAATATACTCCTCATCCTGGTCCTATTTTGTAGCTTTTTGACACAAGCCCAAACAAATGATATCCCTTATGTTAAAAAGGAATTTCTGATTATACATTCCGGGAAAGATTATGCTGCTGCCCTTAAAAAAGCAACAGATGCAAGTAAAAAATTAAAAATCCCTCTAGACCTACGTAATCTGGTTCCAAACAAAGAAATTGGATTGTCTCATAGCCAAAAATCATGTGACGATGACTTCGGTTTTTTCCCATGTTATATTGCCCGTGGCATGCATGATGACGGCATTTACGTAAGTATCGAATATTCAGACGCTTATCTTGAATTTGAAAAGGGATATTATATCATTATCGTTTCAAGCTTTGTAAGTGGTAATGCAACAAGCAAAACACAACTTGCAAAAACAAAAAAAATATATAAAGATGCTTACCTAAAAGCTTCTAAAGTGTATACCGGTTGCATTCATTAAAAAACACATTCTATCATTCTTAAATCAAATACCATGTCAACACCAATAGGTAGCAAAGAAAATCCGTGGAAACTAAAAACACCTCCTTTATCGTCAGACTACGAAATGTATCGTGATGTAAAAGAGGGTAAAGAAGTGATTGTTTGTGTGGTAGGCAAAACCACTTTATTGTATGACTTTAGATGTATCAACGACCTACATGCTATGTTGAAAAAACATGGCGATTGGATGGAACTAGGGAGTGCTGATGAACAAAAACCTGTTAAGGAAAACACCGTAGAAGCATGGGGGCGCGCTGCTGACAACCCAGTCGGAGGTTGGTATGGTTTAAAAAAAGGTCTTCGCGGACGCTTTGGCATGTATATACCCCCATTGATGGAGGCATTGGGACTGGCAGAAGTAACCCATGAAGCCAGAGGAAATAAGATGAAAGCAATTTGATAAAAAAATAAACAACCCATGAAAATCGCCATCTTAGGTACAGGTACCGTCGCCCAAACATTAGCAAACGTATTGAGCACATTGGGATATCCTTTGATGCTGGGCACACGTCAGGTAACTGACACCTTGCATCGAAAATCATTTGCCGATTGGCATCAGCAAAACCAATCAATAAATATAGGTAATTTTGAAGAAGCCGCTGCCTTTGGCGATTGCATCATCAATGCCTTGCAAGGTCATGCCACCCTTAGTGTGTTAAAACAAATACCAAAGGCAAGTCTTGATCATAAAGTAATGATCGACATCGCCAACCCATTAGATTTTAGTCATGGTTTTCCTCCTTGTTTGATTGAAGGTTTACACAATACCCATTCACTTGGTGAGGCTATACAACAATTATTACCCGACACCTTTGTGGTAAAAACACTTAATACCATGTGGTGTGGATTAATGGTAAACCCTCAACTCATAAACGACGGTAATCATATCAACTATATCTGTGGCAATGATGACAGCGCCAAACAACGTGTCCTAAAATTACTCAATGCCTTTGGCTGGAAAAACGAAAACATATTAGATCTTGGTGATATCAGCAATGCAAGAGGAACAGAAAGCACCTTATTGCTTTGGACCCGAATATATGCCGCCACCAAATCTGGCGCTTTTAACATGAACATCGTGAAATGAGGATGAAGAAATGGGGAGTATAACCCAACATAAAATTATCTAAATATCCTTTGTCCCCCACCCAAAAAAACCAAATCATTTTCAACCCTTTTTATTATTTTTGCTTTAACCTACTACTTAATATTTTATGAAAAATTCACACATTGATGATACCAATCATTATTTTAAACTTGCCTTTGATTATGTAATGAATACCTCTTGCCCCATTTACTTAACGGGTAAGGCCGGTACAGGCAAAACCACCTTTTTGAAATATGTAAAACAACATTGCACCAAAAATATGATTGTGGTGGCCCCTACGGGTGTTGCGGCTATCAATGCAGGTGGTGTTACCATGCATTCCTTTTTTCAACTTCCCTTTGGCCCCTATGTAGCAGATGCCCCTCGGGGGTTTGGGTTGAATGAAAATATGGTAGACAAAAATGCCTTGTTGGGTAAATTGAAACTAGGTGGCAATAAAAGAACACTCATCCAGGAACTTGAATTGCTTGTGATAGATGAAGTGAGTATGTTGCGAAGCGATATGCTCGATGCAATAGACACCATTTTGCGCATGGTACGAAAAAGAAATAAACCCTTTGGAGGTGTGCAAGTATTGTTTATTGGTGACCTTTATCAACTACCACCTGTAGTGAAAGATACCGAAGCAACGATTTTCAAAACTTATTACCAAAGTCCTTTTTTCTTTCATGCAAAAGTATTTGAACAAACACAACCCATTTTTATTGAGCTAAAAAAAATATATCGACAAAACGAACAACAGTTTATTGACATCCTTAATAATCTGCGCAATAATGACCTCAGTGAACAAGATTTTGATATACTCAATAGCAGATATAACCCCACCTTTACACCCAAAGATCATAAGTATATTACCCTTACATCGCACAACCATAAAGCAGATGCCATCAATCATCAGGAACTTGAAAAGCTCAAATCTACAGTGTATGAATACCATGGCGAAATCAAGGGTGAGTTTAACGACAAACAATTACCCACCGACCTTTTATTGAAACTTAAAGAAGGCGCCCAGGTGATGTTTATTAAAAATGACAGCAGTGGACTTGGAAGATATTACAATGGGAAAATTGCCATCATCGACAAGATTGATAAAAATGAAATCATTGTCCGATTTCCTGATTCAAACGATATCATGACGATAGAAAAAGAAACCTGGGAAAATATTACTTACCGACATGATGATGAAAAAAACAATATTGAGGAGAAAGTACTGGGAACCTATACACAATTTCCCTTGCGACTTGCCTGGGCAATTACGATTCATAAAAGCCAAGGCCTCACCTTTACCCATGCCATCATTGATGCAGGCAGTTCCTTTGCCCCTGGGCAGGTGTATGTGGCGCTCAGCCGTTGTACCTCATTAGAAGGTATTGTATTGCAATCGCGCATACTCCCAAATGCTATTCACTCTGATTATCGCATTTACGATTTCAATGCCATTGAGCAACCCCTTCATCAACTTGAAAAACAATTAGAAGATGAAAAACGCCTATTCGAAAATGAAAAAATTCATTCATTGTTTGTATGGAAAAATATGGTTGACTGGGCATACTTGTTATATGAAAAAACCTTGAATACCAAATTAATCCCAGAAGCCTTTAATGCTGTAGCCTTTTGCAATGCTCAAATTGAACAGGCAAAAGCCCTGCAAAGTATTGCAGAAAAATTCACCCTGGAGTTAGATAGTTTATTTAATGAAATGGCATTTCATCAAGAAAAGGGCAAAATAAAAATTCGTTTACAGAAAGCGCTCATTTATTTTATGACTCATCTCTACGACGACCTGATTATGCCCTTGCAACAATATACAAAACAATTTGAAGGGGTGGCCAGAATCAAAAAATATGCAACCCTTCTGGAAGATACCGAAAACCTTTATTGGCAAAAAATAGCTCATTTGCAAAACGCAACCTTTGATGGTAAGAAATTAGTGGAAGAACAAATTATCTATCGTGAAAATACAAAAAAGAGTCCTGTAAAACCAAAGAAAAAAGAAAAAGGTGAAAGTGCTAAAGAATCATTTGTGTATTTCAGCGCAGGAAAAACGGTAGAAGAAATTGCGGGGATTCGGCATCTGGCCACTAGTACGATTGAATCGCATCTGGCCACTTATGTTCTCTCAGGCGAGTTAGATGTCACGCTCTTTTTACAACATAATGAAATAGCCGAGGTTAAAAAAATATATGATACCCTAGAATATTATTCTACCACTGTCATAGTGCAACAACTAAAAAACAAACTCAACCATTCACAGGTAAAAATGGCGTTGAATCATTTGTTATACCTCAATGAAATCAAGATGAAACCAGTGCAAAATTTAGGGGTGAAATAGAAACCCTGTTCACACTGTTTATTCTTTCACAATTTTCTCCATAAACAATGCTTGTTGATTTTTGTTGTACAAAATCACATAATATACCCCTGTTTGTTTTGCACGTAAATCAATTGTATGCAACGATGTGCCTGCAGCATGTGTAACACTTTCACGATTGATAATTTTGCCATACATATCAGCCACTACGATTGTATATTCCTGTGCTTTTTCCTGGTTGATGGCTATCGTGATATCGTCTTTTGCTGGGTTTGGATAAACATTTACATAAGATACATTTTTAAAAGTTTCGTTGAGGTCTAACGCAATTTCTTGCACAAAGAGGGTATCATCATGATTTCCATTTAGTCCATTATCAACATAAATCACCGTTTGTGTACCATTTGCTCCCACATAATAAGGGTCTATTAAGTGTGAAGTATTGCTACTCATCGATACGCCATTACTTACAAAATGCTTAATGGTATCAGTATACAGTGCATACAATTCAAGATTATAAGTAAGCGGAGCGCCACCTGGGTGTATAATCTGGTAGCTGTAATCATACGGAGAAAGTGTAATCACTGAATCGTTGGGTGCCATCGTTAGGTTATCAGCCACCAAATTGATTGAATGGTCGGCACCATCGCTTGTTTGTACGAAATGGCATGTAAGTGATTTGGTTATATTTTCGGGATTACCATAGCTGATTTTTTTTCTACCTACACTTAAATAATCCTTTTCGGATGGCATTGAAAACCGGTTAATCCCCATACTTAGATCATCAGTAGTATGAACAATACTCATCACAGAATCTTTGTATTGATTAAGGGTGATGGCATAAGTGTCTAAGGAGTCAGCCATAAAATATAAAGGTCTAAAGGCACTAGGCCCTGTGCCTTTGATAGGCTTCAGTTGAGGGATTCCATTGCTGTATATATTATTGACTTGCGAACAAATGGCTCCTCCCGTATTAATCACATAATCAGTGTTTGCACTAAAACAAAAATCATAGATAGTATCTGCACTTCTCAATTTTTTCAAAGCTGCAAAAGGTGTATTCAATAATTGGGTAAATGTAGGTTCGTCAAAATTGACCCAAATTAAATTATAATTAGGTGAATAGAAACCTTGACCTGAGAAATTCCAATCTGATTTTACCGTTAAAAATTGTGTACTATCTTGGGGGTAGTTTGAATCATAAATCATGACCGTATCAGTAGACGTTACCAATGTCACTGGATCTTTAAAAGGTAATTTTTTAGGCGTGCGTATTTGATATGGAAATATTGCATGACCTCCAGTATCTACACCATCTACCAAAACAATACCCAAGGTGCGGATATTGACCTTTTGCAAAGTATCAGACATATAAGTTTTAGTTCGATATAATCCGTCCCATGGATCGATGCCTACATACAAATTGCTCAAATTTGGATTATACTGCAATAATTGCCCCCGTGTGATGGCGCCTTTGGCTAATGAGTCCATATTCGTGATAGTAGAAAGATTTACATTCATTGGGATATCGTATTTTTGATTCAATTCTACCTGATCGCAATACGACATTAATGAAGTGGTAGAAAATCCATAACAGTCGCCGTCAAACACGCCTGAATTGGCTTCTTTCACCAGAAATTTTACATACTTATCAAACATTTTATATTTCTTAAATTTCTTGTACACTGCTTTGTCATGGGGTGATCCGTTGGGTGTAAAGAGTTTGTCTGACTCTGTGGCAAAACTTTTCCAATCAGGATGTAGCCAATTGGGTATTTGATTGCCTGGTTGTTTAAATTTCTTCTTTAATAAACTATCATAAAGAGGATCTCCATTATACATATAGGTGTCAAACAATCCATAATCTACATATTGGTCAAAGAACTCTTGGTTCCAATGCGACGTGGTATTGCCTATGGTCGTATCTTCTGAATTTTCCATTTTCCAGGTATGCCTTGTAAAGCTATATCCGGGATATTCAAATTTATCTTGACCGGGTCTGTATATAAATCCCTTCCATTTACCAGTATTGGGATCTATAAAACTACCAACTACATACCCTTTATCGTTTACCCCATTTGCAACAGACTGTATGGTATTGTTGTGAAAAATATTGGCTAATGAATTTACATTCAAAGTATTGCCTGTAATGTCGCCCCAAAAAGCCATATAAAATCCATTCACTTGCTGGTATTCTCCTACCATCATGTGGTTGTTATTCATATCCCAAACTTTTGTCTTGGCAGGCGCTGTTAAAGTTTGGTAGGTATTTGCTGTAGCGTTATACAAGAATGGGTAAAAATTAGGTGCGTCTAAATAATAACCTGCGATATTGTTATTGCTATCCATACCAGCACCCCATGTATTGTAATAAACAGCAGCAGGCATATATCTGCTTGCTTGCCATTGAGGCATGCCTGGTGGAATGATACTATCGTGCAAAATGAAAAGCCATCGGCTGTTGACACCTTGATACCAGCCACTGATATCATTCTTATTATTGATTTTTAATGCGTTCACGGGATTTTGCCCGACACCAGTAACAAGTACAGGGGCAGAAATGTTTTCGTCAGCAACATAAAATTTATACAAGGTAGTAACACCCCCGATCGTAGTGCTTACAAGGGCAACATCATTGTCGTTGATTGACACTACTTTGATATCGAAACAACCTGCAATGACATTATTATCGATATGAAATTCTACGCCTTTGCGTGTGATAATAAATCCCACATTGTCGCCATTGGGTTTGGTATAATAACCACAGGAATAGGCTCTGTTATTAATATCCATCATATAGGTATTTACTGTATTAACAGTATCTAAGCTCATGTCTACTTGATCGAGGGTATATTGGGCCTGGGCTTGAAAAGAAATAAAAGAGTACAGGGTGACACAGAAAAAAGAAAATAGTTTTTTCATACGATTGGTTTTATAGTTGCTCAAAAATAATTCAAACAAATATTAATTTAAAAACATTAACAAATGTTAATGCACAATGTTGAATAAAAAAGGCTGTATTGGCATGAATATTGAACTGATTGAAGGTTAAATTCATTTCTGTTTGCAAACAGATTTTGTTACCCCCAACAAAAATTTATCTAAATTTTCATGAAGGAACATTCGTATATCCTTCTTAAGAACATACTTAATAAAAATGATTCTATAATGGTTTAGTAGTCATAAAACAAAACGTCACATCCCCATATTTTACTGCCCTTTTTCTTCTACATATTTCAAAGTATATGATTCCCTTTCATGAGAGGATAAATATTTTAATCACGAATTAGTGCCCCATCATAAAAGGAGAAAGAATCATAGTGAACACTTTTAGGTTTCAAGCAATTTAAATATATTTACGTGTTAAAATAAAACACCATGAAAAAAACAATCCTTATGCTCGCCATGGCTTCTATGCTCTTTTCTTGTTCAGAAGATCAAAAAGAAGTCGAAACCAACAAAGATTCTGAAGGTATGCATATTACAGTGCATGACGACAGCACCAAAGCTGATGTCAATATCAACGGCAATAATATACATGTAAAAACAGATGACGGTAAAGAAGCTGATGTAAAAATAGATGCCAATGGCTCTATGGATATCAAAACAAGCGAAGGCGATGCCACTGTAAAAATGGACAAAAATGGCAACATGAATATTAAAACCAAGGAAGGTGATGCAAGTGTATCCATGGACAAAAATGGCAATATGCAAATAAAAGGGCCAGACGGCAAAGAGATTAATGTAAACGTAAAAGATGGCAAATAAGCCATCAGTCATTTTTTTTGAATCGGTCTTTTTACAACATTCCCTCTTATATTAGGTTTCTTTTTGGCTATTATTTTATAGCGCTCGGTTTATTGTTTTTTATCCGCTTAGGACTCTTT
The DNA here is from genome assembly GCA_016711825.1 of Bacteroidota bacterium. GTDB lineage: Bacteria > Bacteroidota > Bacteroidia > Chitinophagales > Chitinophagaceae > OLB11. The sequence continues at coordinate 664,166 of JADJSG010000006.1, forward strand.
TTTTATATCCATGATGATAGTTATGAATTGTTTAATCGCATTTCATTTTACTCATTCATTGTTGGTTTGAAATTTGACACCGTGGTGTTGTGTTACCTATTATCGTTCCCCTTTCTCCTTTTAACGATTCAAGCATTTTTCAATATCAAGACCCTATTCATTGACTACCTCGTCAGTATCTATTTAGCGTTGGGTGCTACGCTATTATTAATCCTGGTTATTGTTGATATTCCCATTTTCAAATTTTTTCAAACACGTCTTTCCGAAGCTTCGCTTCAATGGCTCAATAGCTGGAAAATGATTGTTGAAATGATCGTTGAAAATAAACTTTATCTTTCTTTTTTTATTTTTATACTTCTTGTTGCACCATTTACATTTTATAAAGTGTATACTGCATGCAGACGCAACTTTACTTCAATATCGTTACAAACACATCCACAAAATCGTTTGCTTTTATTTATTTATTTTATAACGATAGGTGGCTTGTGTTTTTTGGGTTTACGAGGTAATCTTTCGCATCCAATCAGAATGGGAGATGCCTTTTATTGTCACTGCAATTTGCTGAATCAGCTGGGGTTAAATCCTGCTTTTAGCTTAATGAAAAGCTATACCGAAAAAGTAAATTTAATGGATAACGAAAAAGCCATTTCGCAAACCCGGCAATTACTGCATATCGACCATCCTGATACCCTTATATCACCGATCGCACGTACAATCATCCCCCAAGACACTGTACATAAATACAATATTGTATTGGTATTGATGGAAAGTATGAGCGCCCATTATATGGCTTATTTTGGCAATAAAGAACAGATCACCCCAAACCTTGATGCACTGACGCAAGAGGCTGTATTTTTTACAAATGCTTACAGCGCAGGCATTCACACCAACAATGGTATTTTTTCTACCCTTTATTCATTTCCCGCACTGAAAAGAATCAGACCGATGCATACGATGCCCATTCGAAAATATACCGGTCTTCCATATGTAACCAAACAATATGGTTATCAAAATTTATTTTTTAGTGCACATAGTTTCGAGTTCGACAATATTGTCAATTTCATCCCCGCTAATCACTTTGATCGCTTATACAGTTCAGAATTATTCCCTCCTGAAGCCGCCTTGAGTGCTTTTGGGGTGCCCGATCAATATTTATATGATTATACTCTTCAAACACTCGATACAATATCGAAAGCAACCCCGTTTTTTGCCACCATACTCACCGCTTCCAATCATGAACCTTATGTGTTACCCAACGATTTCAAAACCCCTCTTCAGGAAAAAAATAAAAAGACCGCAGCCTATGCCGACTGGAGTATTGGCGACTTTTTAAAAAAGGCTCAACAATCAAGCTGGTTTCACAACACCCTTTTTGTATTTGTGGCTGATCATGGTTTTAGAGTCGGTTACAATGCCTATGATTTGCCACTTTCCTATCAACATATTCCCATTTTCTTTTACGCGCCACATATTTTAAAACCGACCATCAACAATCATTTTATCGGACAAATTGATATATTCCCTACCTTAATGGGTTTGATGAATATGCGTTATATCAACAATACCCTTGGTACAGACATCCTAAAAAACCCTCGTTCCTGTATCTATTTTTCGGCAGATGATAAAATAGGGTGTATTGACAATCAATGGTTATATGTATATAGATTTAATGGCAGCGAAAGTCTGTATGAATATACCCTTGGGCGAAAAGAAAATGTGGCAAATGAACATCCTGATATACTAGAAAAATTACGCAATTATGCCTTTTCGCAAATACAAACGGCTGAATGGATGTATAGTCATGATAAAACAATGATTCAAAAATAAGCTCCATCACTGACCCTTCAGGAAGGCTTGCTCATTATTAATACTGTATTTTAAAACTCGCATTGCTAATCATCATTGAATCTGTAGGGCTTGCGGTATTGTCATAAACAGTACCCGTATAGCTCCCCTCTATGATTTTATTGGTTTTATCATGTTTAGAAATAATAAGGCTATTTCCTTTTGCCGTAAACGAAATCGCTAATACCGAATTCGAGTACTTCATTACATAATTACTACCCATATCGCCCCATGTATAAGTGCCTGCCTGACTGGATGACTCAATCCATAAATTCATAAATTGTGAAGGATTGGTGGTATTGGCCGATATCGCAATATAATTCATATTGCCTGAATTGATAAGAGCAGCCGAAACATCATTCACCGTCTGAAGATTTCCATCTAAACGATACGTAAGATAGTTAGTATATGGGGTTGAACTTGTTTCTTTTTTTACACCCAATACCCGTTAATAAAATAAACATAAGCATGGTAGTTGCTAACATAGCAGACCGAAAGGAAAAACAATTTTGTAAGTGCATAAGAATTAATTTAATTATTTAAAAGTAATGGAATCTTTGTAAACGACAAAAGAAAGAATGCACTAAAAATGAAAGAAGAAAAATGAACCTCAATTGTAGTTTGTATTGCGGCAACGATAGTAGTGGAAAGCCCGCACCATGCGCCTCGCATGGGTGGACTTGGAACGAATAGCGTGTGTGCCGCCCAAAATAAATTCATGTTCAATAGAGGAATTGTTCAAAATTAAATCGCACAAAAAAGGGATATTAGACACAACTAAAAATTAATGATTAATTTTACCATTCACATTCATCCTTTTTCTTTTATAAACTATGAACCTTACTAATTTTCAATACATTCAAAATTATATCGGTGGTGAACTGATAGAACCCCTTTCAAAAACTTATATCGACAATATCAATCCGGCAACGGGTGAAAAATTTGGTCAAATCCCCAATAGTAATCAAGAGGATATTGCCTTGGCCGTTAAAGCCGCCGAAAAAGCATTTGTCTCCTGGAGCGTATCTACAACAGAAACACGATTTAGGATTTTAAATAAAATAGCCGACCTGATTGATACTTATATTGAAGAACTTGCCTTGGCCGAAACCACCGACAATGGAAAGCCATTATGGTTGTCAAAACGGGTAGATATCCCTCGTGCTTCTTCCAACTTTCGATTTTTTGCAACAGGTATTATGCACTTTGCCACTGAAAGTCATGCGATGGAAGACAAAGCCATCAACTATACGATGCGACAACCCATTGGTATTGTAGGTTGTATTTCTCCGTGGAATTTACCTTTATATCTTTTTACCTGGAAAATAGCACCCGCTTTGGCTGCAGGCAATTGTGTAATAGCCAAACCCAGTGAAGTAACTCCCTTAACAGCCTTTTTGTTGAGTAAGATATGCAAAGAAGCAGGCTTGCCCGATGGGGTATTAAATATAGTACATGGTGATGGCCCTCATTGTGGAAGTGCGATTGTGGCCCATCCAAAAATAAAAGCCATCTCTTTTACAGGTAGCACCCGAGCTGGTCAGCATATTGCATCTGTGGCGGCACCCATGTTTAAAAAATTATCATTAGAGTTAGGAGGTAAAAACCCCAATATCATATTTGCTGATTGCGACTGGGAAAAAATGATGCGTACTACTGTACAATCTTCCTTTTCGAATCAAGGTCAAATTTGTTTATGTGGTAGTAGAATCCTTATCGAAAAAAGTATCTATGAAAAGTTTAAGGCTGAGTTTATTGATCGGGTAAAAAAATTAAACGTAGGCGATCCGATGGATGATACTTCAAAACAAGGTGCTGTGGTAAGTAAAGTGCATTTTGAAAAATATTGCATTGTATAGCACTTGCCAAACAGGAAGGTGGAAACATTTTACTGGGCGGTAATGCAGTGAAGCTGGAAGGAAGATGTGAAAATGGTTACTTTATTGAACCCACTATCATAGAAGGATTAGGTGCTCATTGTCAAACCAATATGGAAGAAATATTTGGACCTGTGGTGACCTTACAATCTTTTGAAACGGAAGCCGAAGCTTTGGCATTGGCAAATGCTTGTGATTACGGTTTGGCAGCTACCCTTTGGACCCAGGACATATCAAAAGCGAATCGGGTAGCCATCAACATCAATGCGGGTATTGTATGGATTAACTGCTGGTTATTGCGCGATTTGCGAACCCCTTTTGGTGGTGTAAAAAATAGTGGTGTTGGTCGTGAGGGTGGTTGGGAAGCCCTGCGATTTTTTACAGAAGCTAAAAATGTGTGTGTAGAATTATAAACAGCCTCTTTAAAAAGATAATGAACCCCTTATGACTATTTATGAAAATGCGGCTAAGTACCTAAACCAAATTAAAGATGAACTCATGGCCATGCAGGCCTGGTCTGCAATACCTATAGAAGCTCACAGACTGATAGACATGGGTGCTTTCGGAACTAAAACAATGGCATTTACCGAGTGGTTACAATTTGTATTAATTCCACGTGTACAACACATTATAGAAACTAAGGGTGACTTTCCTGCGCAAAGTAATATTGCTGCATTTGCCTGGCGTGAATTTGATGGATTGCCAAACGCCCAACATTTATGTACTATACTTACAGCGTTTGATGATTTATTTAATCAACCATGAAATAAATAATTGGTTTTACAATTAAAGATTTACACTTCAAGGGACTTAAACTCAGCTATTGTAGTTGCGAACAAAAAAATGATTCTCTGGGCTTTACAAACTTTCAATCGACATCAGTATCCAAAGCAAATTTTTTATTTTCCCTTGTTGCATGGATTAAAAGATGAAACAATAAAATAATCGAAAGCATGAATGTGAATACGCTCAATCGAAAGCTGTTTCGACAGCAACCACTTAAATTAATATTCTTCCCATTGTATCTGGTCTACACGACCTTCTGTAATATAATACAAGCCTGCATTGGGATGCTCTTCCTGCATCAGGGCATTGGGTCTTAAAATACCAGAAAATTCGAGGGCAATTTTTTTATTGTAGCGATCAATTTGGGTAATAATCACACCCGCATTGCCTTTATAATCTTCAAAAGCGATATAGTTATTAGGCATGTCGGTTGGTCTGTACCCCTTAGGCAGATAAGCGAGTTTGCATACCAGCGACCTTTCCTGCACACTTGTATCTGATTTGGTTAAATGAGGCACATCTTTAATTTGGGAAAAATCATTGATTTGTATCCAGATGACGGTTTGATTTTCTGCTTCAAAAAACAAATCCATCACATCGGCCTGACGCATATAAACAGGTTTACTGATTGATTTGGAATCGTACATTTTACCATTGATTTTGCAACTCAATACGCCTTCAGGCATTTGGTTAGCAAATGATTTTACCAATGTACCACCATACCCGGGTTTGGTGCTGATAGCCCGCATGGTTTCTCCTCTTATCACCGGAAAATCTTTACAGGAAAGACTGATTGACACATTCTCCTGCGCCAATGCCACCGGTACTGAGGTTGCTGATTTAGCTGAAATGATGTTTTTAACATCTAATCTGGTACCATCCTCTAAATAATAGGTTTTGTTATTTTCTATTTTACCGCTGGTGATGGTGCCACTCACTGCATATTTTTCTGAGTTTTGTACTTGCATGGCATATTCTACTTTCATTTCAAAAGCAAACTGAGCCTGCAATGAAAAAGGCAGCAAAAAACAAAGGATAAAAAATAGTTTATGGTTCATATGATTATTTAAAGATAAGCTTAATTAGGCAATAAAAAAACCAAGCCTACACTTTTCCAACATAATTATGAGGTGTTATTTTCTTCAGTTCTTTTTTAATTTCATCTTTGATATGCAAAGTATCAATAAACCGATGCATGCTTTCCTGATTGATATGGGTAACCCCTCTTGTCAATTCTTTTAAGGCTTCATAGGGTTTCGGAAATTTTTCACGTCGTAAGATGGTTTGTATAGCCTCTGCCACTACAGCCCAATTGGCTTCAAGGTCGTCACTTATTTTTTGTTCGTTGACGATTAGTTTGCCTATTCCTTTCTTTAATGAATTCATGGCCAGTAAAGTATGGGAAAAGGCATTCCTATATTGCGCAATACCGTTGAATCAGTTAAATCGCGTTGTAATCTTGATATGGGCAGTTTGGCTGCAAGGTGTTCAAACAAGGCATTGGCAATTCCCAAATTGCCTTCTGCGTTTTCAAAATCAATGGGATTTACTTTATGTGGCATGGCAGAACTACCCACTTCATTTTTATTGACTTTTTGTTTAAAATAATCCATCGAAATATAGGTCCAGATATCGCGTGAGAAATCCATGAAAATGGTATTGATACGTTTCATTGCATCAAACTGAGCAGCTAAATGGTCATAATGTTCTATTTGGGTGGTAAACTGCATTCGTTTTAGTCCTAAGTTTTTATTGACAAAGGTATTGGCAAATTTTTTCCAGTCTATTTTTGGAAAAGCTACAAAATGCGCATTCATATTGCCCGTAGCACCGCCAAACTTAGCTGCATAAGGGATAGGTGATAATAAACTCAATTGATTTTCTAATCGTTCAACAAATACCGATATTTCTTTTCCCAACAAGGTAGGCGAGGCTGCTTGTCCATGAGTGCGGGCTAATAATGATATTTTAGCCCAGCTTTTTGCGTTTAATTTTAATATATCAATGATTGCTTTGATCATGGGAATATATTCATTTTCAATGGCATGTTTCCACAAAAGGGGTGTAGCTGTATTATTGATATCCTGAGAAGTTAAGCCGAAATGAATCCATTCAGATTGTTTAGCCAAGTTGAGGCTTGTCATTTTTTCTTTTAAAAAATATTCTACCGCTTTCACATCATGATTGGTAACCGATTCTATTTCTTTGATGCGATGGGCATCCTGAAGGCTAAAGGAAATACTGATTTTGCGCAAGGCCTTTATTTGCAATGCCGTCAATGTAAATAGTTTGAGGGTACTTAATGCAATAAAGTATTCAATTTCTACATAAACACGATATTGAATCAGGGCGAATTCGGAAAAATAATTTGAAAGATGACTCAGTTGACTTCTATATCGGCCATCGATGGGTGAAATAGCTGTAAGGGAAGAGAGTGGGTGCATAGTGATAAGATAAGCTACAAAGGTAATACATTGGTAATTAGATTAGTTATTCTTTACATTCCATTTTGTTATAAGAATATTAGTTCTTAAATGAAAAATTATTAGTTTTATAAGCAATTTAAAAATAAAGTGATGGGTATATATAAATTTCTCGTTCAAGTTATTTTATTGTTAGTTTATAATTTTTGCTTTTCGCAAAGCAAAATTGACAGCCTTGAAAAGGCTTATAATATTGAAAATAATACATACAAAAAAGGATATATATTGTATAAACTTCAAGGATTGTATTATCATTCAGATGCAAAGAAATTAATGGAATACATCCTTAAATTAAAAGAATTTGCTTTAATTAATAAATCAGATAGTTTATTTGCTTACTACTCAAATGCTATGGGAAATAAGCTTTCTGACGAAGGCAAGAATGAAGAATCATTCATTTATTATAAGAAAATGATTGAGCTAGGCAAAAAAACAGGAAATAAAAAAGCAAGTGGAAATGCCTATCTTTCAATGGGAGTTGTACAAATGGATATGGGGGAATTTAAAAAGGCAAATAATAATTTTAATCTAGCATTTAAAGATTATTCGGATATAAATGATAAAGATGGACAAATATACTACTATTCAAATATGGCAGCGCTTAGTTCAATTTTAGGGAATAACGAAAACGCTGTCAGGATGGTGGAGCAAAGTATCAAATTGTTAGAAAGCAAGAATGAAATTAGTCATGCTTTATTAAATAATTACATAAATTATGCTATGACTTTGAAAGCTATTAATCAACATGATGACCGTATTGTACCATTAATCGATAAAGCAATAGATTATGCTCAAAGACTCAATGATAGTGAATCAGAAGCCAGATGTCATATGCTTCTTGCTGAGATATTTTCAGATAGAAAGCAGCAAGAAAGAAGCCGTGTGTCCCTGAAAAAGGCCATTACTAACTACAAATCGACAAATAATTTTATGCAGCAAGGATATATATTTGTCATGCTAGCTGAAACTTTTTTAAATGAAAATGCAGATTCGGCAATTATTTATTGTTGTGTTGCAATAAAAATATTTGACAAGATTAAATCAAAAAATGGGTTGGGGGTAGCTTATGCATCAATGGGAAACATTTACACTAATACCAAAGATTATGAAAAAGCTGAACGATTATTATTAAAAGCCGAAAATATATTTAGTACGAACGAAATAAATAATGAAAACTATGAGTTGTGTCTTAGAAGATTAGGCGGGGTATATCATGAAAGAAAAAATTTTGAAAGGGCAAAATACTACTACGAATTATTACTAAACAGTACCGAATTAGAAATTGATAACAAGGAAAAGGGTGATTTGTTGGCCTGGCTCGCTGATATTGAAAAAGAAAGAAAAAATTATAAGGTAGCAATATCATTCTATGAATCTAGTTTAAATATAAGAGACACTGCGGGTCTTACCCTTTCAGTATACGAAACTGAGAAGTTGGAAAAAAAGTATAAAGTAAAGGAGCTAGAGTCAAAAAATATTAATATTACCAAATTGCTAAATACAGAAATTAAAATTAAGACAATTCTCATTAGTTCAATTATGGGACTTTTTCTTATTACACTGATTATTTTTTACTTGCTTTTTATTTCTAAAAAGAAACAGAGAGTAATAGAATCTCAAAAAAAGGAAATTCAAATTGAGAAGCAAAATGTTGAAACCCTCAACGGTTTTCTGCAACACGAAACCAAACGACAACTTGGAATGATACATGGAGCATCCAAGAAAATTGCCACTGCAAATGATCCCGTCAGGGAATCCGGCAAACTGAATGATATGATCAGGAGTATATTTAAAGTGTATGATAATATACTTTTATCCGACAATAAGAGTGAGATATCCCTGAAAAAAATTATTGAGGAGATATTTCACGATACTTGTATCAGTTTCAATGTTTTTCTCGAACTTACTATCGAAGGAGATATACAACTATCAACCAGGAAAGTGGATGTCCTTATGATGGCGATCAATGAAATAATAGTGAACTCATTTGAACATGCCTTTGAAGGCGTTGTGGAACCTGCAATAAATTTTAAGCTAGACGATAGTCATGATCATTACACAATTCTCTATAAGGATAATGGGAAAGGTTTCGAATTCAATGAAAATAAATTAGTCGTGGGAAAGGGAATGTATCACCTCTATTCACTTTTGACACAAAATCTAGGGGCATCATTCACAAAAGAAAAAAGTGAAAAGGGCACAAATTATAAAATAACAGTAAAGCATGACAGCAAAAAAGGCTCTCTTAGTTGAAAATGATGTGTATCATTATGATGCATTCGAAAGAATATTAAATTCATTGGGTTATGAAGTTATTCGTCAGGAGAATAATTTACCCATTACCAGTTATGATGAAGCTGTAAAGGCAATCAAGAATAATACTTCTTTCCATGTTGCAATCATAGATATTGATATCAATGGCGAAAAGAATGGAATAGAATTGATGGAATATTTATTGACAAGTGATATACCGGCTGAGCTATTATTCACAACTGCTCATACCACAAAAGCAACCGCTGAAAAAATAAAAGAAATAGGGACCTTTGTTATTATTCCAAAACCGGATGGAAATGTTCACGAGCAAATTTCACTTTTTCAGATATTAACGGCGATCGAACCTAAAACTACCTTGGCAAAGATCAGGTTTGAATATCTCGCATTCAATGGACGGCCTGTTTCACTGCTGTCTGATATTGAAAAGCAACTGAAAGCAGACCGATATAAGGTTACACCGAAACGTGTGAAGAAAGACCAAATCCTGTATGTTTGTTCTGGCACTGCTGAACATTTTCGTGTTCCCAAAAATTATAGCCTCATCATAACTGAAGGCTTGACAAATGGCTATTTGATTCCGATGTCGCTTGATAATCTGGTGCTTGAATACCATCTCGACGAACGTTTTGTAAAGGTGAATCAAAACACAATCATCAACGTGTGTTCCTTCACCGGCCGAGATGAAACATATAAGAGTAAGTATATGGCCATTGTAGGTGATAGCAGGCTTGAAGTTTCCTCCATATTCAAAACAGAGTTTGAACATAAATTGAAACTGTATAAACTCATCGTTTAAATTCTATCCTGCAAAACAGGCAAGATATCCTACTTATTTCATGAGCGGGTTTTATGAAAATACATTTGTATCATAAAAATTTATAAATCATGAAAAAATTAATTATCACAGCAATTGTATTGCTCACAGCACATTTCAGCTACGCACAAGTAGCATTAGGTTTATCCCTTGGGTTTTCATCTTCTAAAGCAAAAGTCAGTTACTTAGAAGATGACGGTTATATAAGCATGCCGGTAAACGGGATACCTGTTTCGTTTATCGCTGACTTTGGAAACAAGTATGTCAAATTTTCTACAGGATTTACATTTGTAAAAAAGGGGGTGTTGGTTAGAGATGAATATGGCAGTGGTGACTATGATGAAGTTTCGTACAATCTCTCTTATGCTGAACTTCCATTGACATTGAAAGTATATTTTAACAAAAGCAAACTTCGTTTTTTTGCTTTGGGAGGCGCATATATTGGATACCTTCATAAAGGCACAGAAAAAGAAGTAAGTATGTATGGCACAAGTAAAGAAAAAAGTTCTGAGGAAATGGATTTGGAGGATTATGATCTGGAAGGAAGGATAGATGCTGGTATTAAAACAGGAGTGGGGGCACAGTATGATTTCAAATTCGGTAGTGTATTTGTAAATCCATCATTTCATGTGGGTCTAACCGATGTAGACACTAATCAGGATGACCAATGGGTAAACAGAACCATGCTGGTGAATGTAGGGTATCTATATACTTTCCACAAAAAGGGGAAATAATAAAATAGAATATCATTTTAACATATGTTAATGTCATAAATTAAAAGTTAGTTCTTTATACATTAGCTCTAATAATAAAAAACAGGAAAGCCAAAAACTGATTTAGAGTAGGCAGAAATAAATTAATAATACAAATGAAATTTTTAGGAATCCTTATTGTTATACTGACAATACAAATTAAATCATATAGCCAGAAAGTAAATGTAAATGAACCTGAATGGACCAATGAAATTCTATTCGTGAATTTAGAGGAAAACAAAACAGAAGAATTAGAACGACAAGAATATTTTACAAACGCCAAAGTTGGTGCTGGTGCACAAATTACAGGAATTGGAAGTGCAAAGACTCGAATTAAAGTAAATGGAGGACTTTCAACTTCAAGATTTAAACCTTCAGATGGTAAGTTGTATTTCTTATACCGAACAGAAAATAATACCCAGAATCCAAAAGACCTTGTTCATTTATATGCATTTGAAACTGAAGGTAAATTTCGTACGATCATAACAGGTAAAGCAAATAGTACAAATGTAACTGCCGGAAAATTATCATCACTTAATTACAAAGCAGAAAAATACAAAAGCTCGTCTTACTTAATAATAATAGAAAATCTGCCACAAGGTCAATATGGATTTTCCTTGGGAAAGGAGGTCAACAAAACAGTGCATATGTTTGCAGTTCCAGGAGGGAAAGAAGATATACCAGAGAAAGGAAAATTACCCCTATTTCCTGATTTTTTTGAACTTAGGAAGAACGGGGAACTAATTTCAAATTCAACAATACAAATCACTAAGGATCCTAGTAGTGACGATTACAATTCAGAAATTTGTGAATTATTAAAAAACAAAGGCATCACTTGTGTGGATGAAAAAGGTCACCCTGATTATAAATTAGAATATTATTATGGTACATATCTTAGAAGAGGACCCGAAGGTAAATGTCTTCAAATTAGAATAGTCTCCCTTAAAAATGATAGCGAAGTATTAATTTGCTCAAAAAATATAGCTAGTTTTCCACCGCCCTCAAAAAAAATATTTTAGAAAAATTGCAAGAAATAATTCAAACTCCTTAACATATTCAACTTCTTTAAATTGTGTTTAATAAATAAACAAAACTAGTATTTACAGAACTATAAAAAAATTTAAATCAAACCATGAAACCCATTTACCTCTTTTTCATTTTACTGATCGCATTTATTCAGAGTGCTTATGCGCAAACACCACAGATAGCACTTGAGAGACCCTCGAATAATACAACCCAGATTTTCACAACTTTGCAGGCTGCTTATGCTGCCGCGATTAATGATGATGTGATATATCTTCCCGGTGGTATTTTTGGTTTAAACGGCGATAGCATTGCGAAGAAAATACATATTATAGGGGCGGGATTAAATTTTGATTCGACAGTTGTTACCGGAAAAACTGTTATTTACTTGGGCAATTATCTAACTTTCAAGCCCACTAGTTTGGGAGCTAGTATTGAAGGAATTGAAATTAATTCTATTAACATAAGCGGAGGTATCATTAATGGTGCACAACAAATCAATATAAAAAATTGCAAGATGAATACGCTGCAAAATGGCAATGGTAACAATTCAATTATCAAAAATTGTATCATTCCAAGTGGAATTTCAGGGTGTAGCAATTCCTTGGTAGAAAACTGCATAATAGGCAATAGTGGATATGCATGCATCACCGGCTGTTCTTACTCTACAATACAAAATTGTATTTTTACAGCACCAACTAACGGTTGTGATATTTTGTCGGGAGTAAATAATTGTACGTTCAGAAATAATATTTTCCCTACAAATTGCACCAATAGCCCTACCAGTGTTTTTCAGAATAATTTAAAGTATAACCCTTATACACCATCTGGCGATGAATACAATACTATTCTAGTTGATTCCATCCCTCAAATATTTATGACTAATATGAATACAATAGGAATTGATCTATCATACAATTATGAACTAAAACCCACTTGTCCCGGTAATAATGCCGGTACAGACGGAACGGATATCGGTATTTATGGAGGTGCCTTCCCTTGCCCCAAAGGTTGGGTACCGAGCAATCCACATATGTACTTTAAACAAGTAGCATCACAAACTACTCCTGACGGCAAGTTGCAGATTCATTATAAAGTACGAAAGGGAGAGTAAATATGAAGAAGATACTTTTAATTATTCTTTTTTGCAGTGCGGGATTTGTTTGTAGGTCACAAGCACTTTATACAATTCCGATAGTAGTGCATGTAATGCATACAGGTGAGCCATTAGGAGATTCTTTAAATCCTACAGACGAAACAATCAGAAAATCAATTATATATATGAATAAAGTTTTTAGTGGTGAGTCGTTTGGTGCTGATGAAGGTGCGTGGGAAACAAATATTAGATTTGCACTAGCTAAAAGAGATGCTGCAGGTTTTTGCACAGAAGGTATCACAAGGCATAATTTGAGCAATTATTATGATTATGATATTAATGGTATTAAACCTCCAAGTACTATTTTAGCGAATGCAACTTTAGGTCTTAGTGACGAAGTTTTAAAGTCAATAGTATTATGGTACCCTTCAAAGTATATAAATATTTATCTTGTAAAAAAAATAAATGGTAATGGCTTATTGGAAGTTAATAATATAGTGGATTTGGATGGCTATACTACTTGGCTAGCAAATAATGCTTTACCAAATACAGATGGAATTGTTATTAAAACACACTTTATAGATCAAGCACAGTACATAAACGTGTATTTTAGCATCAAAAGTATGTTAAGTCATGAAATGGGTCACATGCTTAAGCTTGCCCATGTGTTCGAAGATGGTTGCATCGGCTTAGGATTTCTAGGAGACTTCTGTGATGATACTAAAAGAGTAACTAAGTGGCAAAATCAACCGCGTACAGGTCCAAATCTTTGCTACGCCAATTTCGAGGATTATGACGATTATACTGAACGTAATATCATGAGTTATACCACGGAACCTCTACTATTCACACCTGACCAAAAAGCAAGAATGTTAGGCACACTTCAAGATGTCAATGAGAGAAACTCACTAATAAATGGAAATAATGCACTAATACCACCAATCGCCGACTTAACAGTCAATGAACCAGCGAATCTAAATAAATCAATTCCAGAAAGTGCCAGTCCGCGAACAATTGTCGTTCAATATAAAGAGACTAATATCGGCGACTCCATAGCAGGTAGTAACTTTATTAGTTTTCATCTTTCTGCCGACAGCATTCTTACACCCGGTGCTAATGGGGATACTTTATTGGGTGATACTTTGCTAGCGTCTATCAATGGCCTTTCAAGTACAGCATTACTGACGAAGCAATTAAGTATTCCCGGAGGTTATCAAATTGGAGAGTATTATATATTTATTTCTGCTGATGGTGCGCAAGGAATATCAGAATGCAGCGAAGAAAATAATTTTGCCACAGCGAAATTATACATAGTAGACACCAACGCAATCGCCCAGTACAGATATTGGTTTGATGATAATTTTGCGAATGCCCAAAATGGATTTGCAGGTTACAACAACATCAGTGATTTACAATTCGAGTTACCTGTCACTCAATTAAGTAAAGGAGTGCATCAGTTTAATATTATGTTTAAAGAGACTGGTGCCGGTTGGAGTTCAATATCTTCCTCGTTATTCTACAAGCCACAATTAGTTGTAAATGGTTCTTCTAAATTTCAGTATTGGTTCGATGATAATTTTGCGGGAGCATACACTCAAAATATCCAAGCAAATGATAATTATTCTTATTCATCACTTATCGATGTTAGTCAGTTGGGTAATGGTGTGCACACAGTACATTATCGTTTTCTTACTTATGGACAGACATGGAGCGTAATAAATTCGACACTGTTTTATAAAATGAATAGTGCGCTGACAGGCATTAATACCTACCAATATTGGTTCGACAATAACATTGCCGATAGTGTGACTGTAAACCTTGCAGCTATTAGTCATCTCGATTTATTGGCAGATATAAATATACCAAATGGTTTTTTGACAGGGAATCATGCTTTTAATATTCGATATAAACAAGATGGAGGTCTTTGGAGTGTTGTACAGTCAGATTCTTTCTTTTCCTGCAACGTTATCGCAAATGTAAGTTCGAACATTATATGTAACGGAGAAAACGTAACACTATACGGCAGCGGCGCCCTCAGTTATATTTGGACTGCCGGGGTATTAGACAATGTGCCGTTTTATCCAAATGCAACACAAACATATACGGTAACCGGAACAACAGCTAACGGATGTGTCAGCACATCTACAACTGCTGTACAGGTTAAGCAAACAAGTGCAACTACCACAAATGCTTCTATCTGCATTAATCAGGTTCCATACCTGTGGAATGGATTAAGTATTAGCAGTCCAGGTACATACAATGTAACTTTCGTGAATGCAGTGGGTTGTGATTCCATTGCTACATTAGTTTTGAATATTAGCCTGTGTGGACAATGTCAACCCACCTTTACCGTAAACTGGACGCCTTATACTGAACCACTTACAGAAAGTCAAAACTGGATCATCACGTCGGGCACTGTATTGGTACCTGTTGGAAGCAATGTAAAGTTTGATGCAAACTCTACTGGTTATGTTACCCTAAATCCGGGTTTCAAAGCTGATTATGGCTCTGTATTTGTTGCTCAGGCATATAATGGCTGCACTCCCGGCGCACCACAATTACCAAACGCTAAGATCTGGAATGGTATCGAGCCAGAAAGTGATGAGATCATTCTTTACCCGAATCCTACCTCAGGCATGATACACATTACACACGATACAAAAGTGACAGAGATACTTGTCTTTGATATGGTTGGCAAATTGCTTATTCAGCATCATTGTGAAAGCGAAACAATATCAGATATTGATCTAAGTCAATTGCCGAATGGAGTTTATCATGTGAAGGTTAAAGGGTATAATTCGATTAAGGTGGTGAAGAATAATTAACTGATGGCTCTGTAGTTTTCAGGGAGTAAACAGTTCTAAATTTAAAACCAAAAATAAAACAATTCCTATGTGTCAAACTTGCTTTAATAGAGGGTACGATGATTACCCCAAATTTATTGGTTCCGCTGAGCATCTTGAAGATTATCAAAAAGGCTTTAATAAGCGCCAGCAAGAAGATGGAGGAAGTGCCGAATGTATATATGAAACCGATTTCTGCGATAAATGTTTTCAGAGAGGAAAAAGCGATTATCAGGCAAACATTTATACACCACCAACTACAAAAAGAGGTCACAAAGAATCTTATGATGAGGGATACAATTATGTGGATAGCAAACGGGAAAAGCAAAAGCAGGAAATGATGGCAGAACAGGATTATAATGAAAGGCAGAGAAGACTAAATAAGAAATCAACCAAGGAGGAAAATACAATGAACGAATTTCTTGCCAAGATTATTGTTGGAGGACTTGTAATTATTGGCCTACTTTGGGTAGTAATAATGGTTGCTTTGCCATTGATTGTTATAAATATATCCATTATTTCCTTGATAGCCGCATTGTTTTTCAGAAGAAATTGGCAGACATTTCTACTTCCACTTTCTGTACTGGGTGCAATTTTTGGTATCATTGATTTCAATAATGGATTGTTCACGTTAGCACTTGCAGAAAGCGTTCCATTTTTAGAAAGTTTTATCCCTATTTTTTTCTATCTCAACATTGCATCCGGCCTGATGGCCCTATACTTTTTGTTGGATATGCTTTTCTTAAAACCTAGGCAAAAAGAAGGCATTTCATTCATGAATGATAAGAAACGTTTAATTACAATTAGCAGTATTGCACTTTTGGGAATAACCACCATTTTACTTCAGCGGCTTATTTTCGATAAAAATATTTATAAGACGGCAAGTAATGCGGACCAATTGCGAAATACTAACGCTGCTAGTTCAGGTAATTCAACGCAATCCAATGTCCAAATAACTCCTTATCGCATGAATGATAATAATTATGATGAGGTTTGTGAAAATAGTATAAGAAACCTGATCCAGGCAGAAGATAACCGCGATTTCACTACAATCTATTCATATATTTCTCCTAATATAGAAAGATATTGGGACGCTGTAAGCCCATCGCAAGAAGAATTGTATAAAAAATATACTGCTGTTTGGAATCGATTGGAAAGTAGTTCAAACACAATCAATGAAATTAATAAAATAGATAATAACACTTTTGATTTACATAATACATTTACTTACACTGGAAAAAATACGCATGAAACAAAGTCTATTAATAGTGTTGTCCGATTCAAATTTGATGCTGATGGAAAAATAATTTTTATAAATGAAGTAAGATAAAACTAACAATAATAAATAACGTACTCCCAAAAACTATTTAAATATCAATTAAAGAAAGTTCAGAATATATTTTGGCAAATTGACAAATCAAACATTAAATTTTAATAAATATTTTCAATAATGCACAAACACTTTTTACAATTGTTGTATTAATTTTTCAAACCCCAAACATAATTTAATCAATGACTACAAATAGTTTGATTAAAATTTCGTGACAATTCTTTGTTCAATTTATAATGAATGAAAAAAAAATGATACTTTGTTAATGATACTATTTTCCTTTTACAAACACAATCTAAAAGATATTTTTGTTAAAAATCAAAACAACCATGAAAAAGCTCTCTCTTGTATTGGTCTTTTCTACTGTGCTTTTTATTAAAGAAAATTTTGCGCAGTATCAAAAGTCAAATTTATCCAAAGAAAAAATAATGAACACTATTTATCCTTCATCAATTCAATCAACTCCCCTCTTTAAAGAAATTTCACATAATTCATCTAAGTTGAAATGGGGAGTAAATGTTAGAAATACCTCAGAAAGAAAACATTTTTTACCTGAGGTTGAAGCTTTAAAAGAGATGAAAAATTTATTAAAATTTGCACAACCAAAAACAGATGAAACCGAAAAAAGATCGAGATCAGTAACACCAGCAATTGGTGTTAACTTTGAAGGAAATTGGATGTTGAATGGTACCCCACCAGACAATTCCATGGCAGTTTCAAATGGTGGCTTTATTGTAACTACAAATAATGATGGTATTGAATATTATAACACAACTGGTACTTTTTTACT
Organism: Bacteroidota bacterium; assembly: GCA_016711825.1. Classification (GTDB taxonomy): domain Bacteria; phylum Bacteroidota; class Bacteroidia; order Chitinophagales; family Chitinophagaceae; genus OLB11. The sequence goes on from JADJSG010000006.1 coordinate 682,079, forward strand.
TTTTGATTTCTGGAGTGATTTTTTTAATTCTCCAAATTTACAATCAAGTATTTATGATCCTAAAGTACATTATGATAGTGGAGCTGATAGATTTGTAATGGTTGTATTGCATGGTAATACAGCAAATACTAGTAAAGTATTAATATGTTTCTCAAAAAGTAACAATCCTATGGATGGTTGGTGGGTATACGAATTTGATGGTAATGCATTAAATAACAATTGTTGGTTTGATTATCCCCAACTTGGAGTTTCAAATAATGAGGTATTTATAACTGGTAATTTATTTCAATCTGGAGGAGGCCCTTTCAATCAGGCTATTATTTTTCAAATGGATAAAACAGCAGGTTATAACGGTACAAATATTAATTGGGTTTATTACTATGGCTTAAATGCTAATCCTTTTCCTGCATTTACTTTAGTTCCTGCATCAAATGGACAACAAGGAAATTATGGTCCTGGTATTTATCTAGTAAGTAATAATTCCGGAGGAGCTTCAAGCATTATTTTATGGGATATTACAAGTGATATCGCAGGTTCCCCTAATTTAAATAGTTATTCAATTAATACTACAGCTTATAGTCTAGCAGGTGATGCCCAACAATTAGGGAACGGTGATTTACTTGATAATGGTGATTGCAGGATCCAAAGTGCTTTTTATTTGAATGGCAAATTACATTTTACATTTCATTCTGATATTGGTAATGGATGGAACGGTATAAACTATAACCGATTAACTGTCAGTAGCTTAACAAATCAATCTACAACTTTTGGATTATCAGGTAGCTATGATTATTCGTATCCATCCGTGGCTTCTTTTTCAAACAATAACACCAATCATTCAGTTATGATTTCTTTTTTAAGGAGCAGTGATGCTATTTATCCTGAACAAAGAGTGGTTAATTGTGATGATGCTTTAAATTGGTCTGCTTCGACTTTGGTAAAGAGCGGGGAGACGTTTGTTAATATTGTTCAAGGTAAAGAGCGATGGGGAGATTATACAGGAATATCACGAAAACATAATGCAGGTGGCGATTATACTATTTGGCTCAGTGGTTGTTATGGTGCTGATATTCCAAATGAAAATGCCTTTAATACTTATAAAACATGGATTGCTGAAGTAAAATCTGGAACACCAACTTCTACCTCAAACAAAGAAAATAATATTCTTAAACCTTTTGTATATCCCAATCCGGTGTATGATATTCTCACTATTAAATTTAATAATATTTCAAATGAAATCTTGACAATCGTATTAAAAGACTCACATGGCAAGATATTAAAAACACTTTTTAAGGATGTCCCTAAACAGGGAGATAATATGTTAACTTTAAACAGAAAAGCTTTGTCAAGTGGATTATATTATATTTGTTTTTATAACAATCTAAAATTATTACAGTATGAAAAAGTTATTGTCTCTGATTAGCATTTTTTTATTTTTTTTCGTTTTTACTTCTGCTCAAACGTTGAATAACCCTACTACTAAAACAACAAGAATAAATAAGAAAAAATGCAAAAAGAAAATTAAAAAAAATAAAAAAATAAATGTTGTCAATCACAATGCACCAAATCAGCATCAATTAGATAGTATAAAAAATGAAAAAAATAAATTAAAATATTGATTATTGCATATCAATGGATAGATAGAGGGTCAGTTTATTGTTACTAATTAGATAATATTTTTTTCTCATTTCTTTAAACATAAAGCTATAATATCATTGCGTTCTAAATATTTTAAAGAAGTTCACCTTGATAATCAATGTATCTGTCAAATTCATCTTACTCAAGTTACAACAAGTTGTCTTTATAATCTTTTATAGTTATTATTTCATATGATATATTGACATTCATACATGCAAACACGGTTATAAATTATCATAAACACGTTTTACAAGCTCATTATATTCCACCACCAGTCATCGTTTAAAGCCCTATTTACTTGATTTCAACATTTTATTATTAATGATTCTTTATTCGTCAGTGTATTCAAGTATATTTGCACCCACAATGGACCAAAAGATACGTGTAGGCGCAGTGAATTATTTAAATACCAAGCCTTTGATTTATGGCTTGCAACATGGGCCGCTATCCGAAAAAATCAATTTACAATTAGATTATCCAGCCAACCTGACCGCTATGTTGCAAAAAAACAAGCTGGATATTGCCTTATTGCCGGTGGCGGCTATACCCTTAATCAACGATAGTCAAATCATTTCAAACTATTGTATTGCTTCTAATCAAAAAGTAGCTTCTGTATGTTTGTTTAGTGAAGTTCCTATCGATGAAATACAAGAAATATACCTCGATTACCAATCACGAACGAGTGTGATGTTGTTGCGTATTTTATTGAAAGAATATTGGCAAATACGACCTTCTTTACTGGAGGGCGATGAGCAGTATATTTCGCAAATAAAAGGTAAAACAGCAGGTTTAATTATTGGTGATCGTGCTTTAGAAAATTTAAAGGCATTTCCTTATGTGTATGACCTTGCAGAAGCATGGTACGACTATACCAAACTGCCTTTTGTGTTTGCGGTATGGGTGGCCAATAAAAAAATAAATCCTACTTTGTTAGAAGAATTTAATATTGCCAACTCAATAGGTTTTCAGCGCATTGAAGAAATCATTTCCGATCTTTCTTATACGCCTTACGACCTGAGCAACTATTACCGAAACAACATCAATTACTCATTAGATGAGGAAAAAACCAAGGGCATGACCTTGTTTTTGAAGATGATTGAGAAGTTGTAGGGCTTTACATGAACCCTCCGAATAGTGACTATATCTCAAATGATATTTGTGACTTAACAATTATAAACAGTATATTCGTTAGGAAATCTACATCCATGCATAAATATTTCCTATTCTTTTTATTTTTTTCCATTCATCAATTTGCACAAGCGCAAGATTTTATTACGCGTTGGGATTTGTCCATTCTAGGTTCGGGAGCTACACAATTAAGTTTTGGAGTAGGTACTGTGGGTACTTGTAGTTACACTTGGGAAACCGTACCGGCCGGAGCGACGGGTAGCGGTACTTTTAACGGAAATACAATTACGATTAATGGCTTGCCTGCAGGTGCTATGATTCGATTGAAGATTGATACAACGAATTTCAGGAGGATAAATATTGATAATGGGATTGATAGAAAACGATTAAAAGATGTGGAGCAATGGGGTAGTACGCATTGGATGAGTATGGATAGTGCTTTTTATGGATGTGAAAATTTGAATATTACTTCTTTGGATGTTCCAGACCTTTCGATTGTAACGACAATGAAATGTATGTTTCTTCAATGCGTAAATTTAAACGGGCCCGCAAATATTGATAGTTGGAATACCGCTAATGTTACTGAAATGAGTAAAATGTTTAGTAGTGCTTATATATTTAATCAACCGCTTGGAAACTGGTCAACACAGAATGTAACAAGCATGCGAGAAATGTTTAGTTCCGCTTATGCATTTAACCAGAATATCGGAAGCTGGAACACTCAAAATGTAACAGATTTGTACGGTATGTTTAGCAGTGCGACTTTTTTCAATCAACCAATCGGAAACTGGAATACCGCCAATGTTACTAATATGAGCTGTATGTTTTGGAATGCCACCCATTTCAATCAACCGATCGGCAACTGGAATACTATATTGGTGATTGATATGAGTAATATGTTTTACAATGCGGCTTTGTTTAATCAACCCATCGGAAACTGGAATACTGCTAATGTTACTAATATGAGTCGCCTTTTTTATGATGCACATCTTTTCAATCAGCCTATTAATAACTGGATCACAGGTAATGTTACAGATATGGGGTTTATGTTTAGATATACCTGGAATTTTAATCAACCCATCGGAAGCTGGAACACAACCAATGTAGTTAATATGGTCGGTATGTTTAATGATAGCTGGAATTTTAATCAACCGATCGGAAACTGGATTACCGATAATGTTACGAATATGGCTAACATGTTCGGCAACGCGCATGCATTTAATCAACCTTTAGGTAATTGGAATACTAGCAATGTTACAAATATGAGCTATATGTTTTATGGCACCAATGATTTTAACCAAACTATAGGCAACTGGAATACATCAAATGTTACGAATATGAGTTACATGTTTAATTTAGCACTCGATTTTAATCAACCAATAGGAAACTGGAATACCGCAAATGTAACAAATATGGCACGGATGTTTACAGGTGCAAATGTATTTAATCAGGCGATAGGAAATTGGAATACTGCTAGCGTAACAAATATGAGCTATATGTTTTGTGGCGCAAATCAATTTAATCAACCTCTGGACAATTGGATTACTTCAAATGTTTCAACCATGTTTGTTATGTTTTTTCACGCGTATTCATTTAATCAATCATTGGCAAATTGGCAGTTGAATCAAAATGTTAATATGGAATGGATGTTAGATAGTTGTGGAATAGATTGTTCGAATTATTCATTAACGCTAACCGGATGGAGTAATAATTTAAATACACCAATGTACCGGACTTTGGGAGCAAAAACAAATGAGTTTCTATTGTATGCAATAAGCGGGAGAAACTACTTATTAAACATATTAGGTTGGAACATTATCGGGGATACAATCGCCAATAATAATTGTTGTTTAATTTCAAATACAAATTTCTCTAACTCATCATGCAACGCTTACTTTTTCAACGGACAAAATCTAACGATTAGTGGTATCTATTATGATACTTTAGTAAATGCGAATGGATGTGATAGTTTGATCACATTGAACCTGACAATTAATCAAGCTAATGCAGATACAATAAACCAAACAGCCTGCAATTCTTATTTCTTTAATGGGCAAACTATAACTAATAGCGGTACATACTATGATACTTTAATGAACATGAATGGATGCGATAGTTTGATCACATTAAACCTGACAATCAATTTGTCAAATACTGACACGATCAATCAATCAGCCTGCACTTCCTATTTCTTCAACGGGCTAACGCTAACGAATAGCGGCACCTATTATGATACTTTAATGAACTTGAATGGATGCGATAGCTTGATAACACTCTTTCTTACCTTAAATTATAGTACATATACCTTTAGCTATTCAGCTTGCAATTCCTATTTCTTCAATGGACAAACCATTACGAATAGTGGTACTTACTTTGATACATTAGTAAATGTAATGGGTTGCGATAGTATCATAACACTGAATCTTGTTATAGAGCCAAATATTACCGTTTTTCAATCAGGAGCAAGTCTTACTTCCAATGCCATAGGTGCTTCTTATCAATGGCTCAGCTGCAACCCTTATCAGGAAATCATTGGCGAAACCAATCAAAACTATATAGCATCTACCAATGGTGATTATGCGGTAATCGTTACAAAAAACGGTTGCACAGATACTTCTGCTTGTTATACAGTCAACAACGTTGGCATCAAGCATTTTGACTTATCAAACAATATTAAATTATTTCCAAACCCCGTAAGCCAAAACCTACAAATAGAATCAGCAACTGCTTTCCAGAACGCAAATATCAAAATACTTAATATTACAGGACTTGTAATTGCAGAGTATCTTGATATTTCTACAAAAACATTTTCTATTGATATGTCCTCATACAGCTCTGGTAGCTACCTTATTCAAATTACAAGCCCAAGTTACAAATACATAAAAAGGATTTATAAAGGACAGTAATCATTTAAAATTTATTTTCTCTACTTCGCAAAACCCTCCAATGATTTCGCGTTCCTGTGAATAAAACGTATATTCGTTAAGAAATTCCCTACCATGAAAAAGTATTTATTCTCTTTTTTGTTCCTTTCTTTTAATTTTTTGGCGCATGCCCAAGATTTTATTACGCATTGGGATTTGTCACTTCCGGGTTCGGGTGCTACACAATTAACATTTGGCGTTGGCACTTCGGGTACTTGTAGTTACACCTGGGAAACCATACCGGCAGGAAGTAGTGGCACCGATACATTTAGTGGCAATACTATCAGCATTACGGGATTGCCTGCAGGTGCCATGATTCGCTTGAAGATTGATACAACGAATTTCAGGAGAATAATAATTTATAACGGTTTTGATAAGTCAAGATTAAAAGATATAGAACAATGGGGTGGCGTAAGATGGAGTAGCATGCAGAATGCTTTTTGGGGATGTGGCAATCTGAATTGTACAGCTACAGATATTCCTGATTTATCACTTGTTACCGATATGAGCTATATGTTTTGTGGATGTGTATCGCTAAACAGCCCGGCTAATATTGGTAACTGGGATGTAGGAAACGTAATGAATATGTCTAGTATCTTTCGGGAGGCAATATCCTTTAATCAACCTATTGGGAATTGGAACACTTCACTTGTAACAAACATGAGTTTTTTGTTTTCGGACGCCGATGCCTTTAACCAGCCTATCGGGAATTGGAATACCTCTAATGTGACAAATATGACTTGGATGTTTTGTTCGGCTAACTCATTTAATCAACCCATCGGAAACTGGAATACATCAAATGTTACAGATATGACAAGGATGTTTTTAGAAGCATGGTCATTTAATCAACCCATCGGAAACTGGAATACTGCTAACGTTTATGATATGAATGAAATGTTTGCTGAGGCACATTCCTTTAATCAGCCTATTGGAAGCTGGAATACAGGAAATGTTCTAAATATGCACGCTATGTTTTCCGGGGCAGTTATATTTAATCAACCTATTGGAAGCTGGAATACAGCCAATGTTTTATATATGAATGCTATGTTTTATGGTGCAGGTATATTTAATCAACCCATTGGAAATTGGAATACTTCTAATGTTATAAACATGGCATACATGTTTTTTAATGCTTGGGCATTTAATCAACCAATTGGAAGTTGGAATACGTCAAATGTAACATTTATGAATTGTATGTTTAGTTTTGCATACGCATTTAATCAACCAATTGGTAATTGGCTATTAAATCCAAATGTCAATTTAACATACATGTTATCAGAGTGTGGGATGGATTGCATTAATTATTCCACTACACTCTCTGGGTGGGCCAATAATATGTCTGTTCCAATTAATAGAGTATTAGGCGCAGACAATCTGAAATATTTACTATATGCGCAAACTACAAGAAACTACTTGGTCAATGTAAAAGGCTGGATAATTATAGAAGATACTATTTATAATAATTGCTGCACAACACAATTTGATACCATATATCATACTACATGCAATCCGTATTTCTTCAATGGAGAATTGCGTACAATTACAGGTTTTTATTATGATTCTTTGGTTAGTAATAGTGGATGTGATAGCCTAATAACACTTTTTCTTACCTTAAATTATAGTACATTTACCTTTAGCGATTCGGCCTGCAATTCCTATTTCTTCAATGGACAAACTATTACCAACAGTGGCACATACTACGATACTTTAATGAATGCAAACGGATGCGACAGTTTAATCACTTTAAATCTGACCATTAATCAAACCGATACTTCTCTTTTACAAACCGGCGCTCTTCTAACCGCCAATGCCACAGGTGCCACCTATCAATGGCTCACCTGCAATCCCTTTCAGGAAATTATCGGAGAAACCAACCAAAACTTTATAGCTGCCGCAAATGGCGATTATGCAGTTATCGTTACCCAAAACGGATGCACTGATACTTCTGCTTGTTATACAGTCAACAATGTTGGCATCAACAATTTTGACTTATCAAACAATATTAAAATATTTCCCAATCCGGTGAGTCAAAACTTACAAATAGAATCAGCAACTGCTTTCCAGAACGCAAATATCAAAATACTTAATATTACAGGTCTTGTAATTGCAGAGTATCTTGATATTTCTACAAAAACATTTTCTATAGATATGTCATCATACAGCTCTGGTAGCTACCTTATTCAAATTACAAGCCCAAGTTACAAATACATAAAAAGGATTTATAAAGGACAGTAATCATTTAAAATTTATTTTCTCTACTTCGCAAAACCCTCCAATGATTTCGTGTTCCTGTGAATAAAACGTATATTCGCTAAGTAATTACCGACCATGAAAAAGTATTTATTCTCTTTTTTGTTCCTTTCTTTTAATTTTTTGGCGCATGCCCAGGATTTTATTACGCATTGGGATTTGTCACTTCCGGGTTCGGGTGCTACACAATTAACATTTGGCGTTGGCACTTCGGGTACTTGTAGTTACACCTGGGAAACCATACCGGCAGGAAGTAGTGGCACCGATACATTTAGTGGCAATACTATCAGCATTACGGGATTGCCTGCAGGTGCCATGATTCGCTTGAAGATTGATACAACGAATTTTAGAAGGATAAATATTAATAGTGGAATTGATAAAAAACGATTAAAAGATGTGGAGCAATGGGGAGGAGTAGCGTGGAATAATATGGCAAGTGCATTTAGTGGATGCGAAAATTTGAATATTACTTCAATTGATATACCAAATTTATCTTCTGTAACCAGTATGTCAAATATGTTTGGCTATTGTTTTATTTTAAATGGGCCAACGAATATTGGAAATTGGGATATTTCAAATGTTACAAATATGAGAAGTTTGTTTGCTTGTGCATATTTATTTAATCAACCTATTGGAAATTGGAATACTACAAACGTTACTGATATGATTCAAATGTTTGAAAATGCTTCCAATTTTAATCAGACAATAGAAAATTGGAACACTACCTTAGTATTAAAAATGGATAGTCTTTTCAATGGAGCAAGTTCCTTTAATCGGCCAATCGAAAATTGGAATACTAGCAATGTAATTACGATGAAAGGGATGTTTGAAAATGCTAATTCGTTCAATCAACCTATTGGAAATTGGAATACGGGAAATGTAACCAATATGTCTGATATGTTTCGTCTCGCTACTTCCTTTAATTCACCTATTGGGAATTGGAATACTAGCAATGTAATTACAATGAGTGGGATGTTTGAATCTGCTAATTCGTTCAATCAGCCTATAGGAAATTGGAATACGGGAAATGTAACCAATATGTCTGATATGTTTCGTCTCGCTACTTCCTTTAATTCACCTATTGGGAATTGGAATACTAGCAATGTAATTACAATGAGTGGGATGTTTGAATCTGCTAATTCGTTCAATCAGCCTATAGGAAATTGGAATACGGGAAATGTAATTAATATGAGTCGTTTGTTTGTTGGTGCAAATTCTTTTAATCAACCTCTTGACACTTGGAATACTTCAAGTGTGATTGATATGTACGCAATGTTTGGTTTTGCTTCATCTTTTAATCAACCTCTTGGAAGCTGGAATACAGGCAATGTGACCGAAATGTCTGGTATGTTTTTTAATGCATATTCATTTGATCAAGCAATAGGGAATTGGAATACCGGTAATGTAACCAATATGCTTGAAATGTTTAATAAAGCAAGTTCTTTTAATCAGCCTATTGGAAATTGGAATACAAGTAATGTAACTAATATGTACGCAATGTTCAAGGATGCTACATCGTTCAATCAACCTATAGGCAATTGGATAACGAGCAATGTAACCAATATGGAAAAAATGTTTGAGAATGCTATAGTATTCAACCAACCCCTAGGTAATTGGAATACCGGTAATGTAACCAATATGCTTGGAATGTTTAGTAATGCTTATGTATTTGACCAACCTATAGGGAGTTGGAATACAAGTAATGTGACAGAAATGAGTTACATGTTTTTTAATGCATATTCATTTAACCAATTTATTGATAATTGGTACGTATATAATGTTGCTGATAAGTCATGCATGTTTAAAAATGCAACTTCATTTAACCAATTTCTAGGAAGCTGGGATATGTATGGTACGACCAAGATGAAAGGTATGTTTTATAATGCTACTTCTTTTAATCAAGCAATTGGAAGTTGGTATACTAACCTATCAACTAACATGGATAGTATGTTTTATAATGCTACTTCTTTTAATCAATCTTTAATGAATTGGAATGTAACGAATGTAACTAGTATGAATGCTATGTTTTACAATGCTATATCTTACAATAAACCTATTGGAAATTGGTTATTAAATCAAAATGTAACTATGGAGAATATGCTTGATAATTCGGGTATGGATTGTAATAACTATTCCAGTACTATTTCTAATTGGAGTAACAATCCTAACACACCTATTTACAGAAATTTAGATGCTTCAAACTTATCTTTTGGCTTAAATGTTCAAAATGAGAGGGATTATTTAATCAATATTAGGGGCTGGACCATTACCGGAGATACTATAGATATCAATTGTTGCTATACTAATACTTCTGTCACTCAATCAGGTGCTCTTCTCACCGCCAATGCCACAGGTGCAGCTTATCAATGGCTCACCTGCAATCCTTATCAGGAAATTATTGGCGAAACCAATCAAAACTATATAGCATCTACCAATGGTGATTATGCAGTAATCGTTACACAAAACGGTTGCACAGATACTTCTGCTTGTTATACTGTGATTGGTATCGGATTCGATGAATATGACTTTTCAAACAATATTAAAATATTTCCCAATCCGGTGAGTCATAGCCTACAATTAGAATCAAATCAAGCCTTTCAAAACGCTGAAATTTGTGTGCTGAATTTGATGGGGCAACACATCACAACTTATAAAAATATTTCTAGCAAAACCTTCACCATTGATATGTCAACATTGGCACCCGGTAATTATTTTTTACAAATAAAAGATGCAAAGAATAGCTTTGTAAGGAAAGTGGTGAAGGAATAAATAATAAATCCATTTTTTATTTTTTACATTTGAAATTCAAATGAAACGAGTCCTCTTATTATCTGTCTTTATTATTACCCTGCTAAACTCTTGTAATAACTCCGTATCTACTAAAAAAATCTTTCGTTTTAACCAGGTCCAGAATGTAGAATCACTCGACCCTGCCTTTGCCAAAAATCAAAATATCATGTGGCATGTGCATATCACCTACAACCGTTTGATTGAATTTGATGAAAATATGCAAGTGAAGCCTTCCCTGGCCAAATCATGGAAAATATCTGACGATCGTTTAACCTATACCTTCACCCTGCGCAATGATGTGTACTTTCAGGATAATGAGGTATTTGAAAATGGTAAAGGACGCAAAATGACTGCCGCCGATGTGGCCTATAGTTTCGGCCGCATCATTGATGCACAAACCGCCTCTCCCGGTGCCTGGATTTTCAATGACCGTATAGACACCCTCATGCCTTTTAAAGCGGTGGATGATACCACCTTCGAATTGAAACTGATTCGTCCTTTCAATCCAATGCTGGGGATATTGAGTATGCAGTATTGTTCGGTAGTACCACATGAAGCCGTTAAAAAATGGGGTAAGGATTTTCGTTCACATCCCTGCGGCACTGGCGCTTTTCGTATGCAAGACTGGGAAGAAGGAGTGGTCATCACTTATCGTAAAAACCCACACTACTGGGAACATGACAGCGAAGGAAATCCTTTACCTTATATCGATGGCATTAAAGTGACACAGGTCGATAGTAAAGCCACCGAGTTTCTGTTATTTATGCAGGGCGACCTTGACTTTATGAATGGCATTGACGCCAGTTTTAAAGATCAGGTACTGAGCAAAAAAGGAATTTTGAAAGATGAATACAATGGCAAAATAGCCCTACAAAAACATGCCTATCTAAATGTAGAATACCTGGGATTTTTAATAGACGATGAAAAGAACCCACAAAAAATACTGCTGAATAAAAAAATACGACAAGCCATCAATTACGGTTTTGACCGAAAAAAATTAGTGACTTACTTACGCAACAATATCGGCATCGCTGCCAATGCGGGTATCATACCCATCAGCTTGCAAGGCTTCGACAGCAGTGTGGTCAAAGGTTATAGCTATCAACCCGAGCTTGCAAAAAAACTGATTGAAGAAGTTAGCACTGTATCGGGCAAGCTCCCTACTATTACCCTCCTTTCGAATGATAATTATTCTGACCGTTGCAGTTTTATCGCTTCGCAATTGAGTAATCTGGGTTTGGATATTAAAATCGAAATTATGCAACCCGCTTTATTGCGCGAACAAATGAGCAATTCAAATGCCCCTTTTTTCTGGGCCACCTGGATCGCAGATTATCCTGATGCAGAAAGTTACCTCACCATGTTTTATGGAAAAAATACCGCACCACCGAATTATACCCGTTTTAAAAACGAAACTTTTGACCGCTTGTACGAACAAAGTTTGACCGAATCAGATGAAAAAACAAAAATCGCATTATACCAGCAAATGGACCGAATCATTATTGAAGAGGCCCCCTGCGTGCCATTGTTTTATGATGAGGTGATGCACTTTCTCAACAAACGGGTTAGCAACTGGAAAACCAATAGTTTAAATTTGCTGGAGATCAAAGAAGTGAAAATCAAATAGACAAATTCCCCATCCGAGCGCCGGGCGAGCAAAACACAAAATCCCCGTCTGACCGCTGGGCAGGCAAAAGAGAATATTCTAATCAAGAGTACTTGCTGTTTAACTCACAAGCGCTACAAATTCAAGGAGGTGCCGAACGGGTAGTACTTTGGTACAACTGTTTGGTACAGACGTAGAAGTTGGAGATGCAGGTGAGTAGCGCCCGATTAAAAAGTTTGAAAATCACAACTGCCCTAATCGGGCGTGTTAAACAGAACACTACTTATATCCAAGAATCTTGAGCATACTCTGAAACGTCTGCTCTTTCGCATACAACCAATCTACCAGCTTACCATTTTTATCATACTCTATCACCACATGTTTGGGCGAAGGAATCATGCAATGCTTGATGCCACCGTAACCGCTCAACTGATCCTGATAAGCACCTGTATGAAAGAAACCAATATACAAAGGCTCTGATTTTACAGTTGGGTCTGTGGAGACCGTATTACTCTTTGGCAAAAACACGGCATTGATATGTTCTTCAGATGTATAAAAATCATGGCTGTCGCAGGTGAGTCCGCCCAGATGCACTTCCTGATAATCTTCCTGCCATTTATTGACAGGTAGCATCAGAAACTTTTCGCCAATACCCCAGGTATCGGGCAAGGTGGTAATGAATGAACTGTCAATCATATACCAAATCTCGCGGTCGTTTTGCATTTTTTCGTGAAGCACACTGTAAACAACTGCACCCGACTCGCCCACTGTAAACGAACCAAATTCGGTAAAGATATTCGGAACCGGCACCTTATTTTTCTTACACACTTTTTTAATCGTACTAACGATTTCGTTGGCCATATAAGTATAGTCATAATCAAAGGCAAGGGAATGCTTGATGGGGAAACCACCACCGATATTTAAACTATCCAGCTCAGGACAAATTTTCTTTAACTGACAATACAGATTCAATACTTTGTTCAACTCACTCCAGTAATAGATATCATCTTTGATGCCTTTGTTCATAAAAAAATGAAGCATCTTTAATTGAAACCGCTCATTTCCTTTCAGCTTGTCGACATAAAACTCCAACACATCCCTATTGCGGATACCTAAGCGAGAGGTATAAAAATCAAAAGTAGGTTCTTCTTCCGCTGCAATGCGAATCCCTATTTTAACTGGGTTTTTGGTTCGAATCGATTTTTTATAATCTTCAAATTCAAGTTGATTATCCAATACAGGAATCACATTGTTAAATCCTGCGTTCAGTAATTGCGCTATGTTTCGGGTATAGGCCCTGGTTTTAAAACCATTGCAAATGATAAATGTATCTTTTGAAATTTTTTTGCGCTGATAAAGGTTTCTGATAATTTCTATATCATAGGCAAAGGAGGTTTCAAGATGTACATTTTGCTTCATGGTTTCTTCCACAATAAAACTAAAATGCGAACTTTTAGTACAATAGCAGTAATAATACTCGCCGTCATACTTTTGTTTTCGGATGGCATCATTAAACATTTTTTTGGCCTTAGCCACTTGCATGCCTATTTTAGGTAAAAAAGTAAGCTTGAAAGGTGTGCCGTATTTATCAATTAATTTTTTTAAATCGACACCGTTAAATTGTAAGTAGTTGTCTTTCACCTCAAATCCTTCTTGTGGAAAATCGAAGGTTTGATTGACAAGGTCGGTATAAGTATTACTCATTGCTGTGTGAGAAAAATTTTTACAAATGTAAAGATGTATTTCCTTTTTTTGTAATAAGAATTTTTAGGGCTTCAAAAGTACATCAAGGCTATGATTACCAAGGCAAAAAAGCATATCGAGTATACTCAAATTGGGCTGAAACCCATTGCGTTCTTCAAAGTTTTGGATGTAGGGGGTAAATGTCTTATTGATTGCTTGATGTGGTGAGTAAGTAGTTCGCAAATCGAGGGTTGGTTGCTGAGGGTATTTTTCATAGTGAGTGGTCAGGTTCCATGTGTTGTCAATGCGCAACAGCCGATTGATAAGGGCAATGGCTTCGAGGTTTACATCTGTCAGGTAAACAAATTTTTTTTGAAAAAAAGATTGTAAAGGAGCTTCATAATACTCAAAATAGGGAGCCCTGCCATAGCATGCTACAAGTGTTTTCCAATGAAGGGCTTGCCATGCCTGTCTGTTACACACTTTGGTATCTTTCATCAAAGTACGTTGGTTTCTTCCGCTTTCGAGTGGTATGCTTAGCATGATTTTACCATTCGGTCCCGTCAGTTCACAACGGTTGCGATAGGAACTGCGTACAAAGTGTTCGTACATTTCAATTGACAGGTGCTGGGCTTGCACAAAAGATTGATACCAGGCAATGCAAGGAAAATATTCACAATCCAATAAGGTGATTTCTGATTTGCTCATTGTAAATTTACCAAATGTATATTAAAGGATTCATTGCTATTTTATTTTACTTCATGATGTATCAACAAGTAAAAGCGCAAAGTACAGCTGATTTAACAGCAAAGCAATCCATGCAAGGCAAAAAAGAAAAAGATTCTATACTTCATTTGCGTTTATTGAAGCGAGATGCGCAACAGCAATTATACAAACCTGAATTTCCTTTTTTTGATATTGATGATGATAAAATCTATTACTCCTTTTCTTTATCAGGCACTAAATATCTCGATTCGGCTTCTTTTATTTTTTTAGAAATAAAAAAGAAAACCAATATTCAATACAAACTACGCCCCTTGTACGCCAAAAAAATCCTGATTGATTCATTGGTTCATTTGCAATATATCGACAGCATACTATTGCAACAGGTGAGACTGGCTTCTGGTAATTTTGACCTGATCATTACCCTGATGAATGATTCAAGCAAAGTATTGGATGTAGAAAAAATCGGGTTTCAGTTACTTAGAAATTCAAATGAAAAAATCAAAGATGAATATTATGAAAATGAAGTAAACATGCAAGCCAACATTGTGAAGCTTGAAAATACCTTTGTGGCCAAATACGATTTAGAAACCCTCAAAAGAAATATCAGAAGCTTGAAACCAATTGCAGAGGGCATTGAGCAGAAAGTACTTCGCGACTTATCGACCCTTGAGGATATGCAGTTTTTAAAACAATTTTTTTATAATTTTTGGTATAACCGAAACGCATCATACCCTGAAGAAGAATGGAAAAAATATACCGAAAAATTAAATTATGTTGCCAAACTTTATGGTACAGCCAATCAACCAGGATATGAAACCGACAGAGGGCGTATCTATATTCAATATGGGGAACCCCAAAAAATAGAAAAAGTGCCTAGTGAAAAAGATGCCCTGCCTTATGAAATCTGGTTTTATAAATATGTAGAAACCAAAAGCAATATCAGTTTCTTATTTTTTCAACCGGGAAGAATTGGCTCACAAATGTTTTTGTTGCATTCAAATTTGCAATCAGAAGTCATGAACCCCTATTGGAAAGAAACCTTGCTTCAAGACCCCGATAATGGCGATAATAAATTAATGCATCGCGTATTTGAATATTTTAAATAAATGAGAATGAAAAAAAGTATAAGCACTTTCCTCATTGGCTGTGTGGCCTTTGTGATGTTACAAAGTAGCAGTTGCAACAATGTAAAAGAACTGGAATATAAAGGTATAAAAAAAACTACCTTACAAACCCTCAATTTAAGCAATGCCGCTTTGATGATTGAGTTAGAATATTTTAACCCCAATAACTTTTGGCTCGATGTAAAAGAAACCAATTTAAACATTTACCTCAACGATAAGTTTATTGCCTTGGCCGATCAGCCTACCAAAACACAAATACCTAAAAGTGCATTGTTTAGCTTTCCTGTAGTGGCCCATTTTGACCCTATAAAAGTATTGGGTTTTGCATTTGCCAATTTATTGTCAAAGTCGGTAAAACTCACTTTGCAAGGTTCTGCTAAAATAGGGAAACAAGGGGTCTATATTAAAGTACCTGTAGACATTACCGAAAACATTGATATCCAATTTTGATGTTGAGCTTGTTTACTTTTCCATTTTATATAGCACTCGGTGAACACAAGTGGCTTTTACACTCCTTCACTGAATTTGCGGGTATGTTTATCGGATTTCGTTATTATTTATATTTAAGAAAAACCGAAGGCGATACCATTACTTCACACAACCGCTTAATCATACTCATTGGTGCCATCTTTGGGGCTTTGGTGGGTAGTCGCTTAGTGGGAGGTTTGGAAGATATAGCACAACTAAAAATGGCAGCCAACCCTTACTTGTATTTTTACCATAATAAAAGTATTGTAGGAGGTTTATTGGGAGGCTTGTTTGGCGTAGAACTAATTAAATATGCCATCGGTGAAAAACAGAAGAGTGGAGATTTATTTGTTTTTCCCTTGTTGTTGGCCATGATCATTGGTCGCTTTGGTTGTTTCAGTATGGGTGTGTATGAGCAAACGTTTGGTATAGAAACAACAAGTAAACTGGGGATGAATTTAGGCGACGGATTGATGCGTCATCCGGTGATGCTATATGAAATTGGGTATTTAATCCTTTGGGGTATACTGGGCTTTTGGGTGAATAAAAAAATGATTCTTGAAAAAGGACAACGCTTTCAACTTTTCATGATCAGCTATCTTCTTTTTCGCTTTTTTATAGAATTTCTCAAACCAAATAAAATTTATTTTTTACATTTAGGAACTATTCAGATAGCTTGTGTATTCGGATGTATATATTATGGATTGTATTTTGCGTTGAAGAAAAAAGCATGATTCATCCTTCACGATGATTGGTCAGAGAGATGTCTGTTTGAAAAGTACCATTTCGAATGAGTTACAAAAAAAATATTCATGCCAGCAAAAAACTATACCTATTACGATTTTACTTTGTCACTCTGCCCAACTTGTTTAAAACGCATTGATGCCAAAATCATCTTTGAAGATGACAAAGTATTTATGACAAAAACCTGTAATGACCATGGATTTTTTAAGGTGTTGATTGCTAGCGACATTGAATATTACAAAAATATCAGAAACTACAATAAATTAGGTGAGGCTCCACTCAAGGTCAATACCCATACTAATTATGGCTGTCCTTATGACTGTGGCTTATGTGCCGATCATGAACAACATAGTTGCCTCACCCTCATCGAAATTACAGACCGTTGTAACCTCACTTGTCCTACTTGTTATGCTATGAGCAGTCCCCATTACGGACGACACAGAACGGTGGCTGAAGTAGAACGTATGTTTGACATCATTGTTGAAAATGAAGGAGAGCCTGATGTGGTACAAATCAGTGGTGGTGAACCGACCTTGCATCCTGATTTTTTTGAGATTTTAGATCTGGCAAAAACAAAACCTTTTAAGCATATCATGCTTAATACAAACGGTATTAGAATTGCAAAGGATAAAGCATTTGCTGCAAGGTTAGCCACTTATATGCCCGACTTTGAAATCTATTTGCAGTTTGACAGTTTCAAACCCGAAGTACTTGAAGTGCTGCGTGGCAAAGACCTGACCGATATACGCCAAAAAGCCATCGAACATCTCAATGAGCTTAACTTGTCTACTACCTTAGTGGTCACCTTGCAAAAAGGGCTCAATGATGGCGAAATAGGTAGCATCATCGATTATGCCCTGAAGCAACCATGTGTCAGAGGGGTTACTTTTCAACCCACCCAAATCGCAGGACGAACAGAAGGCTTTGATCCTCAAACAGATCGCATAACCCTCACCGATGTAAGAAATGAAATTCTCAAACAAAGCCCTATCTTTAACGAAAACGATATCATACCTGTTCCCTGCAACCCCGACGCCCTGGCGATGGCCTATGCATTGAAAATTGGTGATCAGGTGATGCCCATGACACGATTTATAGATCCTAAAATGTTGCTTAGCAACAACTCAAAAAATACCATTGTGTATGAGCAGGATAAAGGTCTACATGAGCAGCTGATCAATATTTTTAGTACAGGCGTTTCGGTAGATAAAGTACAAGAAAATATCAATCAATTGCTTTGTTGTCTACCCAATGTATCAGCTCCAGGACTCAGTTATAATAATCTTTTTCGTATCATCATCATGCGATTTATCGATGCATACGATTTTGATGTAAGAGCGATTAAAAAAAGTTGCGTACATATCGTACATAAAGATGGGCGCATCATTCCATTTGAAACCATGAATTTATTGTATCGTGATGAAAAAGAAAGCCTGCTTCAACCTTTAAAGAATATCTAAACCATGAAACTAAGAAAAATTCATTATTTGTTACTCATTCCTTCCTTGGCTTTAATCTTATTATTGTTGAATGTCAATGTGGAAAGCGGTATTATGTGGGGCCTCATATATATTCTTTTATTACCGGTGTATGCCCTGATTGCAATTATATTGATTTGCTTTGATAAGTCTCGTACCGATGGATTACATCTTTTATTGGGCGTTGGTATATTGGCTTTAGTAGGATTTAGTATTTGCTCAAGCGGTTTTTTATAAAAGGGTCCTCCATTTATACACGGATATGAATCCCAGATTTTGCAGTCGAAATCAATTAGAAATCATAACTACTGCAAACAAGAGTATTTATACCAATGAGGCATTATAGATAGATTCTTATATTGAATCGCTGAAATTCAAATTCTAAATGATACCAAAAGTGTGTAATAAGTAGTCTGAAAAAGTTCGGTATCATGCCCACACAGATTGTATTTAAGCTCATAACCAATGAACTATCATGAATATGTTGTTGGTATTATTGCTAATCAATGATTGATACATTTATAAGCATGTCCTATTGAATATGTTGTTGATTTTACCATGCTGGCTGACTAGTTTATGAATAAAAATGAGATAGCTTTTCAAGACCATGAATCCTCATAAATTTTTTAAAATGAATATTTTTAAATTATATTATTATAAATTTTATATTAAAACAATATGATTGTTCTATTTTATTTACAAAAAATTCACATTAAGTTTGTTTAAATCAAAAAAATAAACTATGAAAAAAATCAAAATGACATCCATACTCATGCTTGGCCTGGGTATATTTGGTGCGCATGCACAAGATGCTGTTTTAACGGCAGGAGGGGAGGCCTTAGGAAGCGGAGGCACTGCTAGTTATTCAGTGGGGCAAGTAATTTACACCGAAGCCTCAGGGTCTGGAGGCATCTCTACACAAGGTGTACAACAAACGTATGTGATTGCCACAGACATCAAGGAAAGCCCATTTATTCATTTATCCGTAAGTGTGTATCCAAATCCAGCAATCTCTACATTAACATTAAAAATAGACGAGGCCATAAATGAAAAACTTACGTACGAGTTGTATGATATGGGTGGTAAAAAATTAGCGAGTGAACAAATCACTAGTAATCAAACAATCATTCCTATGCAACATTTAGCTCCTGCCTCTTACACTTTATTGATACACAATAAACAACAAACGATCAAAACATTTAAAATCACCAAAACAAATTAAATTAACTATGAAAAAAGGAATTATCTTCATCATCGCCTTATTACTCAATATAGGCATATTTGCACAAGCACCCAATAAAATGAGCTACCAAACCGTAATCAGAAATGCCAGTGGCATACCTGTAAATGGCCTGGTTGGCATCCGAATCAGTATATACCAAAATGCTATTGGTGGCACCCCAGTATATGTAGAAACCCATATTACTACCACCAATATAAATGGATTGGCTAGTTTAGAAATTGGCAATGGCACTATTGTACTTGGTACCATTGCTGGTATTGACTGGAGTACTGGCCCTTACTTTATCAAAACAGAAGCTGACCCCTCTGGTGGTGCTAATTATACAATATCAGGTAGCAGCGAAATGCTTAGTGTGCCATATGCCTTATATGCAGGCAATGGTAGTTGGACCAAAAATGGCAATAATATATATAATTCGAATGCTGGCAATGTTGGCATTGGCACCAATACACCTCTCGAAAAGTTAGATGTTGCAGGTATTGGTTCGTTTGGTGTAGGTGGAAAATTAAAAATATTCAATGATGGCAATGGCATTCTTTCGAATCAAGCAGGTGCTTTTCGTATGTATACGGGTGTAAACACTGGATACATATGGTATATCAATAATGTAGAAAGAATGCGTATGAGCAGTGCTGGTAATTTGGGTATTGGCAACAACGCACCTACAGCCAAATTAGACGTTGCAGGTTCTGTAAAAATTGTCAATGGCTCAGAAGGAGCAGGTAAAGTTTTAACTTCTGATGCTGCAGGCTTGACTTCATGGACAGGCCCTATTGGGTTTCAAGCGATAGGTGGTTCAGGTACTTTCGGACCAGGATCAGTCACAACCCGAATTTTCCCCGATGAAGTATATGATGATGGCAATGGTTATAATCCTGCTACCGGCATCTATACCGTACCCGAAACAGGTACCTATGTACTTTACTTTAGTGAAGGATTTACTGGAAATCCTGGTGCTAGTAATTGGTTAAATTATGGTTTCGAAATTAATGGCGCAGCCTATTATAACAATATCACACCGGGTCCATCTTATTGGGGGATACAATTGTCAAGAACCATGCATCTTGTAGCAGGTGATAATATTTTTGTTAGATATTACAATGCCACTGGCCTAACACTCTATGCTACAGAAACAGCAAATATGGCTTCCTTTTCAGTTCATAAAATCAAATAATTTTATTTCTTACTCCTAAGAAATTTATAAGCCAGCATTGAAAAATACAATGCTGGCTTTTTATATTAACATTTGTGGTATTAATTTGAATACTGAGTTAAGATCGTTTTTACAATCCTCTATTTCATACTTTCATCCAGTTCTGGTTCATGAAGTTGAACAGGAGGGGTGGCAGATTTTTTACGTAGTTGCAAGTTAAGTAACTCTACCCCAAACGAAAAAGCCATTGCAAAATATACATAATTTTTTAGATGCAATTCATGTGCACGATCTGCATCCCAGCCTTCAATTAATAATACTACGCCAATCATCACGAGAAACGAAAGTGCCAACATTTTCACTGTTGGGTGTTTCTCAATAAAAGCGGCAATATTGGCCGAAAAAACAAACATCACAATCATGGCTATTATCACCGCAATAATCATGACTTCTACATGTTTGGCCATCCCTACCGCTGTGATAATGCTATCGAAAGAAAACACCATATCTACAAGCATCATTTGTAACACCACCTGCATGAGGGTTGCTGCTTTCGATTTTGTAGTTACGCCATGGGTTTCTCCTTCTAGTTTTTGATGTATTTCACTGACCGTTTTTACCAACAAAAACAAGCCTCCTGCCAACATAATCAATCCTCTGAGATTAAATGATTTTCCAAACAATGAAAACAACTCACTGCTCCCATTTTTTACCAACCATGTGAGACTAAGCAATAAAACCACCCGCACAGCAATACCCGTAAACATCCATATACGTCGAGCGATTTTTTGTTTGGGCGCCTCCAAGCGTCCCATGATGATAGAAACAAAAATGACATTGTCTACACCAAGTACAATTTCTAATATAGTGAGTGTGATTAAGCTGATAATGGCATCTGCTGTTAATAAATATTCCATAGTTGAATGTTAATGTATAAGTGTTTTGCAAATATTTTTAGCGATGGCAGGACCTTGATAAATAAAGCCCGTATACAGTTGCACCAAACTGGCACCTGCATCTAATTTTTCTTGTGCATCTTCCGCTGTAAAAATACCGCCTACTGCGATAATGGGTAATTTACCATTTGTTTTTTGTGCGATATACTTTACAATTTCTGTGCTACGTTGCTTGAGAGGCTTGCCACTTACACCTCCAGCACCTGTACGTTCAATAAGTTGTTTATCGCTCAAGCCATCTTTTACAATCGTGGTATTGGTAGCTACAATTCCGCTTAAACGGGTTTGCGTAACAATGTCAATAACATCATCAAGCTGTGTATCGCTTAAGTCGGGTGCTATTTTGAGTAAGATGGGTTTGGGATTAGGGTATGAAAGATTGATATTTTGTATTTGGGTCAGCAATGCCAATAAGGGTTCTTTTTCCTGTAGCTCCCGCAAATTGGGGGTATTTGGACTGCTAACATTAATCACAAAATAGTCTACCACATCAAAAAGTTTTTTGAAGCAATATTCATAATCTTCAATGGCTTTTTCATTGGGTGTATTTTTATTTTTCCCAATATTACCACCAATGATGATATTGGTCTTACGTTGTTTCAATCTCAATACGGCAGCATCTACCCCTTCATTGTTAAAACCCATTCTATTGATAATGGCTGCATCCATCGGAAAGCGAAACAAGCGTGGCTTTTCATTGCCATCTTGTGCCCGAGGGGTGAGGGTACCTATTTCAATAAATCCAAAACCTAAACAAGATAATTCGTCAATAAACTTAGCATCTTTATCAAATCCTGCCGCTAAGCCCACTGGATTTTTAAAATGAATACCAAATACATTTCTTTCGAGGGAAGGGTGTTTGATGCAATAATTACTTTCAAGATATTTTTTACCAACCCCAACATTGTAGGCCTTTGTGAGCCATTTCATTACTTTGTAATGAACTTCTTCCGGGTCGTATTTAAATAATATTTTCTTTACTAAATTGTACATTGTTTCGTTGATGATTGACAATTGATGGTTGACAGTTGATACCCAACTAATCACCTTCAACGTTCAACTATTTTAAAGTTTTATTTAATAAGTTGGCAATTGCCTCGGTGCTATTTTCTTTGGCAATGATATTTCCTTGAGGGTCTATTAAAAAATATTGGGGTATAGACGCCACGTTATAGTTGCGGGCTATGGTATTTGCCCAGCCATTGAGTTCACTTACATGGTTCCAGCTAAGTTGGTCTTTTGAAATAGCTTCTTGCCATTTTTCTTTACTGCTATCAAGTGAAACGCCCACTATAGTAAAGTTTTTGTTTTTGTGGGTATTGTATATAGCCACCATATTGGCACTTTCTTTTCTGCAGGGCATACACCACGAAGCCCAAAAGTCGAGCAATACATATTTGCCTTTATAATCGCGAAGGGTAATGCTCTTTTCATCAGGGGTCGTGCCTGTAAAGTCAGGTGCTGGCGTGCCGCTATCAGGGTTGGCCGGTTCTATATTTTTTACTGAACCTAAAAATTTGTTGGCAAAAAATTGCGCATTCTTTGATGCAGGAAATCGTTTAGTCACTTCCTGGTAAAAGCGTGTGATATAAGGGCCTTCATAAGCCGGACTGATAATATTGACCGCAAACAATGCACTCGCTACACTTTGGGTAGTGTCGGCAAATTTCTTTACATAATCTACAAAACCGGCATTGATTCGTTTTAAGTCTTCAATAGCCATTTGTTTGAGCGAATCATTTTTGGGTTGTGCACTGATTGAATCCAGTATAACCTGCATGGTTTGAATGTCTTTGATATTTTCTCTCAGGTTAATTAAAAAACTTTTCAATGCGATGCTGCCTGAGGAGCCACTAACTGTATAATTTTCAAGTTGGTTCCAATCGCCTGCTACCACTGCTTTATCGCCATTTTTGAGGGCTAACAGGATGTATTTGCCTTGCTCAAATCTGATACGAAACAAGGATTCTTCTGTAGCTGAAGCATCAATTGAAAATTGACCATCTTTGCTTGTTTTACCACTATCTACTAATATATTTCGTTCTGTACCGAGTTCTTCAATCCTAAATTTTTGCTCTGGCATATGTTCAATCTTACCTTTAACAGAAAAGCCACTATTGCAGCTTTCAATGAAAAAGACCAACATCAGTAATGGAAGTAATTGTTTTGTCATAAGTAATAATATGGGCAAAAGTACGATAAAAAAAACAATAGGGGATACTAGGCACAGAAGATAAAAAGTGTTTAAATGATTCATACAATCGAGACATTCAAGTGAGACATTCAAGTGAGTCCTTTTATTAAACCCTGAAATTGAATGTGTATGGGCATTTTACTTCTTTTTTCAAATTCCTCATTGAATGTATTGGCTCTATAGTTATGATGAATGTTGTAATATGCCATCATTAAAATATAAATTCATTTACACTAAACAATCACGTCTTATATATCGTATTTTCTTTGAGCGCTTTCATCAAACAGACAAATATTCATTTCCTAAAATTTGAGTCTTTTGAATTCAGTATAATTTCGTTTTAATCTCTAAACTTCTTTATATTTGCTACCCCATGTCTGATAATTACGTTGTTTCGGCTATCAAATATCGACCACAGTTGTTCAATACCGTGATCGGGCAAAGTCATATCACTACGACATTAAAAAATGCAATCAACACAGATCAGTTGGCGCATTCATTTTTGTTTTGCGGACCACGTGGAGTAGGCAAAACAACCTGTGCACGTATATTAGCCAAAACAATCAATTGTACCAATCGCACTGCCGATGCCGAAGCCTGCGATGCCTGTCCTTCATGCGTTTCCTATAAAGACAATAATTCATTTAATGTGTATGAAATGGATGCTGCTTCAAATAGCTCCGTTGATGATATTCGCGAATTAATTGAGCAGGTTCGGTTTGCACCCCAAGGGGGCAGTAAATACAAAGTATACATCATAGATGAGGTACATATGTTGAGTACAAATGCTTTTAACGCGTTTTTAAAAACATTAGAGGAACCACCTCCATATGCAATATTTATATTGGCTACTACCGAAAAACATAAAATCATTCCAACCATTCTTTCGCGTTGTCAAATATTTGATTTCAACCGTATCACTTCTCAAGATACCATTGACCACTTAAGCGATATCTGTGTAAAAGAACATATAAGCTTTGAAAAAGAAGCCTTGCATCTGATTGCTCAAAAAAGTGAAGGCTGTATGCGTGATGCCCTTTCGATAATGGATAAAATAGCAAGTTTTAGTCAAAATAAAATTACCTATAATTCCACTATTGAGCATCTCAACATCTTAGATTATGATTATTATTTCAAAATGATGGAAGCCTTTATGATGCAAGATATGAGTAATGTGATGTTGCTGTACGACGATATATTCAATAAAGGATTTGAAGGCGATATGTTTTTGAATGGTTTTACTGAACATATGCGCAACCTGCTTATTTGCAAAGATGCCCGGGTCGCCAAGTTGCTCGATCTTCCCGAAAATATCAAAATCAAATATTTTCAACAGGCTAATCAGCTGAGCAACGCTTATATCATCAACGCCCTTTCGATATTGAACGCTTCAGAAATGAATTATAAATTGTCGCGCAATAAACGAATGCATGTTGAACTTGCCCTCATCAAACTCAACTATTTGAGTAGTGCCATCGAAATCATCAGTGATGAAAATGGCCATGTTTTAAAAAAAAAATCCTGAGCGGTAAAACAAGTATTTTACTACACGCTTCACGCCATGAGCAATCGGCCACAATCAGTGTGTCAACAAATCTTACGCCAGCAACAAACCTTCCACCAGCGATTGCAACAACTTCAGGCAACACTGCAACATCTACTTCAGCTCAAACAATAAGCCAATCAAATGCAGTGAGTACCCCCACAGCAAAACCAAGCTATGGTGTAACTTTAGGCAGTATAAAAGGATTGAAATCGAATGCGAAAGAAAAATAGAAGCTGCCAGCAAAAACAAACAAATTGTACCCATTACCCATGATAATTTAATGGCTGCCTGGGATGCAATCATCCTTGAACTTACCAGCGATAAAGTATTTTTTAGAAGTGCTATCGGTCAGGGAAGTATTGATTTTGAAGGATTTATGATTAATATCAACGTTTTTGGTGTCGCCTATGATTTCTTAAAAAACCTTCGATTAAAATTACTCGATTATTTTAAAATTCATTACAACAACGACGAAATCAATGTAATGATACATGAGAAAGCGCCCAGTGCAGACAAAATGATGGAACAGGTGAAAAGTACCCGTGAAATTTTTGAAAAAATGGCAGAGCAAAACCCCTTATTGAAAAAATTAAAAGATTCTCTGGGAATGGATTTTGAATCATAATAAACCTATAACCATTCATGTAGTAATGATGCACAAAGACATACAATTTAGTGAACCCATGTTTTAGAAAAATAAAATCACCCTATGCAATTTACCCCCTATCCACTGATTGAAACCAAACGATTAAAAATGAGAAAGCTCACTGATGATGATGCGCATGATGTGTTTTTGATGCGATCAGATCCTGAAGTGATGCGTTATATACCACGTCCATTGGCATTGACAGAAGAGGATGCTTTGGCACTCATTCGTATGGTGAATGATTTTTCGGACAATAACGAAAAAATAAACTGGGGAATTGAATGGAAAGCTACTGGTCAAATCATTGGTACTATTGGGTTTGTGAATATTAAACCTAGTCATTTTCGCGCCGAAATAGGTTATGCACTTGCAAGGGATTGGCATCGCAAAGGCATTATGAGCGAAGCCTTGCTGGCAACAATGAAACATGGGTTTGAGGAGTTTCATTTCCATTCTATAGAAGCCATTGTGGATGCTGAAAATATTGCATCCGCCTCTTTGCTTATTTCTACAGGGTTTAGACAGGAAGCGTTTTTTAAAGAAGATTTTTATTATAACAACAACTTTCGAAACTCTATCCATTTTGGGATGCTAAAATCAGAAGCGTTGCAATATGGCATTTGTAAATAATTCATTGTGTTTATTTTGCTCAACAAAGAGAAAAAATT
This sequence comes from Bacteroidota bacterium, assembly GCA_016711825.1. Lineage (GTDB taxonomy): Bacteria > Bacteroidota > Bacteroidia > Chitinophagales > Chitinophagaceae > OLB11. The sequence continues at coordinate 709,044 of JADJSG010000006.1, forward strand.
AAAACTATATTTACGCCTTAATCTATTTCAATGCCCCCTTCAATACTTGTTCGATTTAAAAAACAATTGCCCCTTCGTAGACAATCAATGGTATTATTTTTAAAAAAATTTGATACAAAATTTGTCCGTGGTATTTCAAAATTAGTCAATCAGGCCAGTGACGAAACCTGGGCTTCTGTAGATTGTCTTTCTTGTGCAAATTGCTGTAAAGTAATGACTCCAACTTTTACCAAAAAAGATTTGAAACGCATTTCGGCACATTTCAACATGAGTGAAGAAGATTTTTATACAAAATGGCTTAAAACAGATGAAGACAATGGCGATTTAGTGAACAGAATACAACCCTGTCAGTTTCTAAATTTACAAACAAACAAATGCACAATCTATGCTATCAGACCTGAAGACTGTGCTCAGTTTCCGCATTTCAACAAGAAACCCTTTGCCGATTATAACCATATACACGAGCAAAATATAGAATATTGCCCGGCTACCTTTTTATTTATAACCCAATTGCAACAAAAAATAGAAAAAGAATTTGTGTGGTAATGGGGTTTAGTCAAATTGATTGAAAGCTAAATCTTTACAGCGCTCACAATGATTATGTATTTATTTAATCACCACTTTCAAGGTTTTACAAAGAAAATTTTTCTTTTCTGCAATTCCACAAATCACACGTTCAAAATAAACGGTATCGCCTTTGTATAAACGTTCATTGAAGTTTTTTTTCCAATAACTCGTGAGGGTATCTCCTGTAAAACTCTCTGAGGTATAATCGGTTACGATTACTGGTAAGCCTTCTTCGTCCTGGTATAATCCTCGTTCAGCATACGTTATTTCAAAGCTTTTTACTTTAAATATATTACTCGCGCTGTCTTTGGCACATAAAGGTTGTTGCATCAACTGCTTAAAAGTTTGGGCATCAATCTGTACGTTATCGGTATATACACATCCAAAATAGGCTTTGTATTTAGTACTTATGACATCGCTTGGTGCTATAAAAGAAATAACTCCTAGAGCGACAATGAATAAAATCAAGAGAGAAATGTTGTTTTTTTTCATACTACCTTTTAAAAATCTAAAGCAAGTTAAGGCTTTCTTCAATAACTTTCATTTTTTGCATCGCATCATTTTTCTTTTTAACTTCAATTTCTATAATGGCAGGTTTTGCATTTTGTACAAATTTTTCGTTATTGAGCTTTTTATCTACACTGGCAAGAAACCCTTTAAGATATTCCAGGTCTTTACGCAATTGTTCTATTTGCTGCGACTGGTCTACTTCTTTTTCTGTAGTGATATAACATTGAAACTTATCACATACAAATGCGATAGATTGGGCTACTTGCTGATGACTAAAAAGAATTTCTTTTGCAAAAACCTGTCTTTGCAATACCATTTGAATTGCTTTTAAATGAGCTTCATGTTCGCTTGGCAAATATAAAAGAATGGCATCTTTTGGCTTCAACCCATTTTTTACTTTGATATCACGGATTTGTGTAATCAAGTTTTTAAGTGAATTTCCTTTTTCAATATCAATATCACTATATGCCGTATTCATATTAATTTGTGTAACGGCAATATCATCCCCATCCTTTCGATGTTGTAATTGATGATATATTTCTTCGGTGATAAAAGGCATGAAAGGATGAAGCAATTGCATCAAGGCTTCAAAAAAATAGGTGGCTTTCTCAATATTGTATTGGTTAACAGGTGCGTCTTGCGGGGTTTTAATCCATTCTAAATAATCACTACAATAGTCTGTCCATATCAATGAATACACTTTTTTTAATGCCTCGCTCAATTTAAACTCTTTCAAATCTTCATCAATTTCAATCTTCACGGCATTCAGCTTGGCTTCGAAGTAAATAGAAGGAAAAATTTCCTGTTCATCCATATTGACCGTCACCTCTTTTTGCTTAAATATCTGAAGTAATTTTAAAGCATTCCACAATTTATTGCAAAACATTTTACCCTGCTCAACCGAACTGATATCAAACAACAAGTCGTTGCCGGCTGGTGAGGAAATCAACACCCCAAAACGCACAGCATCCGCTCCGTATTCATCAATCATTTCAAGTAAATCGGGTGAATTGCCCAATGACTTGCTCATTTTTCGTCCTTGTTTGTCACGTACAATACCCGTGAAATAAACTTGTTTAAACGGTATTTGATGTTTGTATTCGATACCCGCCATAATCATACGAGCTACCCAAAAGAAAATAATTTCGGGGGCCGTTACGAGGGTCGCCGTGGGGTAGTAGTAGTCCAGCTCTTTATTGTCGGTAGGTTGTTTGTTCCAGCCAAATACTTCCATTGGCCAAAGCCATGACGAAAACCATGTATCAAGTACATCAGTATCTTGTGTTAAGAATTGAGTGTTAGCATCATGGGTATGTTGGGGAAATTGAGCAGCATAGATTTGATAAGCTGCGGTTTCATTTTTGGCTATCACTACATTTCCCTTGTCATCATACCAGGCGGGTATGCGATGCCCCCAGCGCAATTGTCGACTGATACACCAATCCTTGATATTGGCCATCCAATGTCGGTAGGTATTTTTAAATTTTGCCGGATAAAATTTTATTTCATCATTCATCACCACATCCAAAGCAGGCTTGGCAAGGGTTTCCATATTGCACCACCATTGCAAACTCAGTCTTGGCTCTATCACCACATCGGTACGTTCGCTATAACCAACCTGATTTTTATAATCTTCGATTTTCTCGATATGTCCTGCTGCTTCTAAGTCAAGTATAATTTGTTTACGTACCGCAAAACGATCCTGGCCTATATACAATTGGGCTGCTTCGCTCATGGTACCATCTTCGTTGAGGGTATCTATTACTTGTAGTTGATGTTTGAGCCCCAGGTTATAATCATTGATGTCGTGGGCAGGTGTTACTTTGAGGCAACCTGTACCAAATGCAATATCTATATAGTCATCGGCAATGATTGGTATTTTACGATTGATGAGTGGCACATAACAATAACTACCTACTAAGTGTTTGTATCGCTCATCTTCAGGGTGTACACAAATTGCAACATCTCCTAAAATGGTTTCTGGACGTACGGTGGCCACACAGATAAATGCTTGTTCATCGTTAGCACTTGCTTCTGCTAATAAATACTTGATATATACCAGTTTGCTATTTACTTCTTTGTGTATTACTTCTTCATCGCTCAGGGCTGTTTTGGCTGCAGGGTCCCAGTTAATCATTTTTACCCCACGATAGATATGCCCTTTTTGATGCAAATCAATAAATACGTCTATCACCGCTTCGTAATAATCATTATCCATGGTAAATGCTGTACGTTGCCAATCTAATGCACAACCCAGCTTTTTTAGTTGTTGTAATATAATACCACCATACTTTTCTTTCCATTCCCATGCATGTTTTAAAAACTCATCTCGCGTGAGGTCGTTTTTATCAATGCCCTGATCGCGCAACATCGACGCTACTTTTGCTTCTGTGGCTATCGAAGCATGATCGGTACCAGGCACCCAACAGGTATTGTAACCCTTGAGTTTGGCATATCGTATCAATACATCTTGTACCGAATTGTTTAGGGCATGACCCATATGTAATACCCCTGTAACATTGGGGGGTGGAATAACGATGGTATAGGCGGGTTTTTCGTTTGGGGTAGATTGAAAATACCCTTTTTCAAGCCAATGGCTATACCACTTATTTTCAGTTTCCTGCGGTAAATAATTTTTTGACAATTCCATAAGTGCACAAAGATAAACGATAAGAAGTAAAATTAAAGCACAGAGAAAAATGAAGGTCTTTTGCATCATTTTTTTACACCCAAAAGCTCATTGCTATTTGATTCGTACTATAGACCTATCCATCTACATACTTGATACATCAATGAATATCAGTCATTACTCTGGGGTTTATTACATGGGTGGGTTTCCGCAAAAAGTCAGGTGCTTTTTTAATTTTACAATAAGTATTCCACTACATTTGTAATTCACATGCAAATAGTCGTCGTACATACTGAGCAACAAGCTGCCGATTTCTTAAACTTTCCCACCGAAATTTATCGTGGCGACAAACAATATATTCGCCCCCTTGATAAAGATATAGAAGAAGTATTTGATCAAGAAAAAAATAAATTTTTCAGACATGGCATCTGCGAACGTTGGCTATTGCAAAACGATGAACAAAAATATGTCGCCCGACTGGCTGTGTTTGTGTATAAAAAATATGGACAGGAACAACCTACCGGAGGTATAGGTTTTTTTGAATGTATAGACCATCAAGAGACTGCCAATTATTTGTTTGACAAAGCAAAAGAATGGCTCATGGCCCAGGGCATGGAAGCCATGGATGGCCCTATCAATTTTGGCGAACGCGACAGGTGGTGGGGGCTTTTAGTAAGTGGTTTTGAAGAGCCTTTGTATTGCATGAATTACAACCCTCCCTATTATCAGGCATTGTTTGAAAACTATGGATTTCTTCCCTACTTTCATCAGTTGTGTTTTGGCATGGACGTGAGTACCCCCTTGAGTGAAAAAATGCACAAATGGCACGACTATTATGAAAAGCACCCCGATTTTAGTGTAAGACATATTCGTAAAAATGAATTAGATAAATTTGCCGAAGATTTTTCAATCATTTACAATAAAGCCTGGGCTAAACATGGGGGTGGAAAAACGATTGAGTTAAAACAAGCCAAACTGATTTTTTCAAAAATGAAACCCGTAATTGACGAAAAAATCGCGTGGTTTGTCTATCATAAAAATGAACCAATTGGCATGTGGGTCAACATTCCGGATTTAAACCAGTATTTTAAACATTTTAATGGCAAGTTTGGACTATTGCAAAAACTTCATTTTTTATATTTAAAATATACTGGCGCATGCAAACGGTTTGTAGGTATTGTATATGGAATTGTACCCGAGTGGCAAGGCAAAGGTACCGATGCCTATATGATAGTAGAATGTGGTAAAATGGTGCAACCCAATCGGCGTTATGACAAATATGAAATGCAATGGATTGGCGATTTTAACCCTAAGATGGTCAATCTGGCCCACAATCTTGAAGCTTCAGAGGTAAGGCGATTAAGTACTTACCGTTATTTGTTTGATCGTACTTTAGCCTTTAAAAGACATCCTTTTCTATAGCCATCTATGAAAAAACTTACGCTGTATTCATTGTATTTAATGGTGTTTTGGTTCGTCCTTTTCTTTATAAATCGCCTTTTCTTTGTTTATTACCAACAACCCATTGGCAACAAAATTAAAAACAACGCCGATATTGTAAAGGCATTTTACTATGGCTTTCCGCTCGACCTTGCGGTAGCCATTATATTTATATTACTCCCTTTATTGTTTGCTAATTTATTTTTTGTACTGCAAAATAAAATATATAAAAAAGTGGCTCTGGCGTTGGTCTTGTTTTTCCTTCTGTTGTATGTAGGTGTCGGGTTAGCCGATGCGGGTTTGTATAAAGAGTGGAATGCGAAAATCAATATGCAAGCGCTCGCACATTTTAAAAACCCAAGCGAGGTGTTTAAAACCATTTCAACAAAGTTACTCTTGCTATTTGTTTTTTTATTGACCATCATCATTGCCCCTTTTTATTATTTTTATAAAAAAAAGATACATCCTACCCTGCATTTTGATGGAATAACATCCATGAAAAAAAGAGTAAGCTTCGGATTGCTTTTTTTTATTTTAAGTACAGGGCTTGCAATCATTGGCATCAGGGGAGGTATTTTCAATATCCCTATTAACCAAAGTATTGCCTATTTCAGCAACGATCCGATGGCGAATGATTTAGCGGTCAATCCCTTTTATAGCATTATTCAGGATTTTGATATCAAATCGAAATTGCCCGATTCCAGTGTGTATAAAATAACCAGCAACGAATTGGCTGCATTGAATATCAAACCTGATTTTACCATCAGCAAAGACAGCACGATTCCCATTTTAAATACCCAAAGACCCAATATCGTTTACATTTTTTAGAAGGCTGGAGTGCAGACAATATAAGTGTATTGGGCGGAATTGAGGGTTGTACACCCAAATTTAACCAATGGTGTAATGAGGGTTTGCTTTTTACCCAAGCCTATGCCGATGCTTATGTGTCAGATCAGGGTATTGTTGCTGGTTTGAGTGCTTACCCTTCAGCACATAGAATGGCGATTGCCAATCAACCAACCAAAGTACATAACTTACCCTGTATCAGTGACGAACTGATTCCTTTGGGTTATCATACTTCATTTTTATTTGGGGGCGAATTGGTATATGGCAATTTGAGAGGCTATTTGTTAGAAAAAAAATTTAAAACCCTCAAGGAAGTCTATGATTTGACACAGTATCCTTCAGGCAAACTGGGGGTTCATGATGAATACACTTTTAAAGAATTGTTGCTTATGCTCAATCAGCAACCATCGCCTTTTTTACAAGGATTTTTTACAAGTAGTACCCATATGCCTTATGATTATACCCCAAGCGATGATTGGAAATCAACAAAAAGTGATGCCGAAAAATTATATACTGAATCGATGCATTATGCTGATATTCATTTAGGTCGATTTTTAGATGCCGCAAAAAAACAAACATGGTGGGATAGTACCTTAATCATTATTGTGTCGGACCATAGTCACAACAGCATCAAACAATGGGATGCCATGTCGGGTATGAGACAAAAGATTCCTATGTTATTTACAGGGGGGGCGCTCAAGCCTGCCTGGAGAGGAAAACAATGGACGCAAATTGTATCACAGTTAGACATTGTGTCGACCTTGCTTCATCAAATGCAACTACCTGCTAAGCGTTACCCATGGTCGCGCAATATGCTGAACCCATATAAACCATCTTCCGCTTTTTATGTATTTTATGGTGGCGCCGGATATGTAACGGATAGTGGCTACGTGGCTACAAGTTACGACAATTTGCCTTTTATACATAGTAATATGACCGATAGCGTTCAAATGAAAACATACCAAACCAAGGCATTAAGCTTTCAACAACTTGTGTATGAAGACGTTAAAAACAGAGAATAACATAGGCTGAAAAGCAATATTGGACGAATTTTTTTACCTAAATCCTGAATATTTTCTTTATTTTGCACCTTTTCAACCTATGCGAATCGCCTTTTTACTGTTTTTATTTATTCATGCATCTCAATATAGTTCTGGGCAAATTACGGCTTCGGATAGCTTGTATTTGAATAGTATTTTTACAGAATCGCCTTATGTTTCGTATTGGAATTACCCAGGTACATGGTTTCATCATCAAGAACTCACTTCTGTACAAGATTTTTATAATAAGATTGACTCAAGTTATCAGTTTTACAATAATGAATTTGCTGATTGTTATCAAAAAATTCATACTTCAAATACTTTATTGAGAGACACGGCCATCAATGCAACGATTGATAATTATGAGGTAACGAATAATGTAATGATCTATGGAAATAAAAATCCATTTGTCAAACTCCCATTTTCTTTAAACAATAAAACGTCCTATAGTTATGCAGTAATAGATTCTTCTTCGGCACCCATTCACAACAATGATCAGGTATTTGTGATTATATCAGGCACCGGTTCAAATTTATTAAAGCAAATCATTGATGGTAATGGTTATCATGATTTAAACTGTTATGTTCGTAATTTATTAAAACCTCATGGTGATATTTTTGTGATGTCGGCACCCAATGAAGATCACCGAGCCTTGGTTTTCAATACAAAAAAACCTTCCAGCTTACCTTCATACCAACCCCCATACCTGATCAATTATTTAAATGCGGAAAACAAAGCCTTGGGATTAAATAGAATCATTGAAACGGTGGCATTTATCAAATACTTAAAAACAACTTATAAAAAAGTATTTGTGCTTGGTTTATCTGCTGGTGGTACCATTGCCTTGTGGTCGTCTTTATTGGCCGAACCCGATGCTACTTTAGTGGCCTCTGGATATAGCGTATTGGTTGATAATGATTTCAATTCACAGTTGATTAATTCGATGTCATACGGTAATTATTTGCTGGTTTACGATAAAGACTCAACCAAAAACAGATTGGCACAGCTACATACCCAGTTTTTATTTACCCAGGCTCAAAATGACAATCCATTGGCTCAAGCCGATATCGACAGCAGCAGCACCAAAAATTATTTTGCAAGTTTAGGCAATACCTCCTTTTTTTCTGATTATACCAATCATTCATTCCCACCTTGTAATGTCATCGACTCCTTTTTGCAAAGATGTATGAGCAAACCAAAGGTGTTTATATCGGTTGATTCCTCTCTTTGCAATAAAGATAGTACTATAATGCGCTTGCATTTTGATGGCAAAGCCCCTTTTACATTTGATTTGTTTAAAAATAATGCATTAATAGGAAACTATACCACAGCCTCCAACGACTATGAAATAAACATTTTGAATGAAGGTCGTTATTACATTAATAACATCCTTGATAGTTTACAAACAGTAGGCTATAGTTCCGACACCTTTCATTATCGTAAAACCATCGCCCCTTCTGTAAAGTTCTCAGTGATTGATTTTGATTGTATCAGTAATCAAAGCAAAATACAGTTTGAATTTACAGGCACTAGCCCCTTTAAAGCTTACTATAACAATAACAATACCTTTGATAGTTTGATGTTTAACCAAGTCAAAGATTCATTATGGTTTGAAAACGGTGATTATGCTTTTTTACAATTAAAAGATGCCAAAAATTGTATTTTACCCCTTGACAAACATTTTACTTTTGATCATTCACCCCTAAGTTTTCAATTGAACTCTATTGAATATGATTGTATTTTCAACAAAAATGATGTGTCTATTTCGTTGGCAGGTACTTTTCCGATCCATTTTATTTATTATGACAGTGTCATCAGCTCATACCGGTTTGAGATTATCCACAATAATGATTTTCATTTAAAATTAGACAGTGGAAAGTATCATTTTATATCATTAGCAGATTCAAATAATTGTACTTTACCTATTGATTCCACTATTAATATTAGCAATGAAATTAGTTTCAATCAAGGTATTTATAAAAATAAAATGCAACTAAAAGCCACCAATGAACAATTTTCAAAGTACTATTGGTATTTAAACAATCAACCCTATAAAGAAACTACTGAACCTTATATAGATTTGATGGAAAGCGGAAAATATCAATTGGGAAATTATAGTTTACTTCATTGCTTACTTAAAACCCCGAGCATAGAAATTGACCTTGGCAAAATCAATATATACCCAAATCCGGTTAGCAATATTGTCAATATTTTTATATCCCTAGAAAAAAATGAAATTGTCCAAGCTAAAATTACTGATATAACGGGCAAAGTATTACGCCAAAAAACGATGAGAAATGGATTAAATCAATGGAACATTATAGACCTACCCAAAGGTATTTATTTAATTACCTTTGATACCGATATGGAATCAATCCGTTATGAACCTCAAAAATTACTAAAAAACTAAATCGTTTATTCTGTTAGTGAATAATCATGGATTCACTTAATTTTTAACTCCTAAAAAGCTATAGTTTTTGCCATATTCCATCATTTGTGCAAAGAAAGAAGTTGGATATTCAATGGTCACATCTTTGATTTTTTCACCATCCATTACGGCTACGAGTTTAGGTTGTATAAACCCACGATAAGGTTTTAATCCCAATGTTTGATACCTGTCCAGTATTTCTTTATGTAATACTTTATCTACTTTCACTCCGTAGTTTTCTACCAATGCTTGTCCGGCTTTAAAATCACCTTCACTCTTAATTCGTTGAATTTCTTTCAATAAATCGCCAAATAATTTACGCAATTTTGCATAGTCATTGATTTGAACATAGGTTTTATTGTCTCTTTTTACAAATTGAATGACACTATCTTTTTTACCCATTTCATATACCCACATCGCATTTAATTGTCGATTACGCATATGGGCTTCTTCAATATTATCTCCTAATTTGATACGTGTTAACTGGGTCATCAAGCCATTCATGATATAACTGTCATATTCTGCTTTTGCTACATCCATATTGGGCATTACACCAATATCAATCAACTTTTGATCCATGATATAGTATAATCCCACTAAGTCAGCACGGGCTTCTTCAAGACAACTTGCATAGTTTTTTAATGTTTTATCGGTAGTTTCAACCCCTGGATTAATTTGTCCGGATGCGTGACCTATACATTCATGCATATCGGTATGTAAATCGCTGGCTAAAGCCCCATGTTCTTTGATACGTTTAATCACCTCGGCATTTAGGCCAAACTCATCAATAGTTCCTTTTTGTGCAGAAGCTACATTATAACTGTGTATAATATTACTGAGTGATACTGATTTGCTTCCATGATCTTTTCTTATCCAATCAGCATTGGGTAAATTGATTCCAATAGCAGTAGAGGGTGCCAAGTCGCCACTTTCGGCTATTACGGTAATTGCTTTTGCAATAATTCCTTTTACTTCTTTCTTTTTATGCTCAGGCATTAGAGGCGAGTTGTCTTCAAACCATTGGGCTTCTTTGGCAATGGCAGCAATCCGTTTAGTGGCTTCTTCGTCTTTTATACTTACATAACTTTCATAACTTCCTTTTTTACCTATCGCATCTAAATACACTTCAATAAATCCGTTGATGCCATCAATTTTACTGTCTGTATCCTTAACCCAAGCGATACTGTATTCATCAAAATCTTTTAAATCTCCGCTGCGTAAATATTTAACCAACAACTGTAAGGTTTGTTTTTGTTTGTCGTTTTCTGCAACTGTGATTGCCTTATCTAACCAAAAACATATTTTATCGATTGAGGCTCCATACATACCACCACTTTTCCATACTTTCTCGGTCACAACCCCGTTTTCTTTTACCACTTTGCTATTCAAACCCCAACTGGGTGCATTGCCCGTTGTAGGCATTTTGTCATAATAGGCTTCAACCTCTTTTTGGGTAACCCCTTCATAAAAATTATTGCTTGATGCAACGATATTGTCGATACCCGAACGTAGATCTACACATTTAGGCTCTACTTTCAAATCATACAATAGTGGATTTACCCTTGTCCAAAAAGCTTCTACACTTTCCCCATTGTCTTTGGGTAAAGTAGCAGTATCACTATTCATTACCAAGGTTTTGAAATAATCTGCACTACATTCAGGTATAAACTTTTCATTGCCATAGTGATGATGATTCCCATTGCTAAACCAAAATCTACCCGCATAATCAGCAAATTGTTTCCATTCACTGCTGGTTTTATCTCCTTTATAAGTTCCATAAATATTCTCAATGGTTTTGCGTAGCAAAATACCATATTTGCTTTTCTGATCATAAATCATATCTCTACCACACATGGTTGCTTCATATAAATAATAACACAATTCTTTTTCTTTAGCTGTTAATTTTTCAAAACCAGGTACCTGATAACGTAGTATTTGTAAGTCACCAAACGATTCAGCCATTACATCAAAGTTGGCTTCTTTGGTTTTACTTGTTTCTTTTGACGTGGTTTCATTTGAATTGCAGGCTGTGAATAATGCAATAGCAGCCGTAGCTAAAAGGGTAGAGAGTTTCATGTATAAAATTATTTGAACCGTAAAGATAGTTTATTATTAAATAGAGAGATTGTCAAAAGTTGCTAATAATTTTAACCCATCATGTTAACTGAAGATTTGTCCCCCCTGTTTTCTCTTCTGTTGATGCAATGTTTACCAGCATAAGATCGCTATTGGGTGTTTTATGGAATCATAAAGTGTGCAAGATAAATATACCCATGTCACTTATCAAGCATTCAAATGAAAGAGGTAAAGGCTCTTTAAAAGAGTGTTTAATGCTACTGGACGAAACGGTCATGAATCGATTCACAATCTCAGCTTGGTATTACACGCTAAAAATGTAAACTCTATAGCAATTATCACTCTTTACTTTTGATTATCCTATTGATTTACAATATCTTTAATTCCACTATTAAATTATTATGAAGAAATTATTATCATTGTTTGTTGGGTTTTTTGTGTTTTGTAATGTGTATGCATCACATTGGGAAGCCGCTGTTTTACCCAATAGCAATTTTAAATACAAAATACCAACTGCCAATATTGCTAACTGGACTACCCCTTTGTATAATGATGCAGCTTGGACCAATGGCCAATGTGGCATAGGTTATGGTGATGGCGACGATGTTAGTGTAGTGGCAGGTAATACCGTTTCATTTTATGTTCGCAAATCGTTTAACCTTGTTGACACTTCCACTATTTTGAATGGTATATTAAATATCGACTTTGACGATGCCTTTGTAGCTTATCTTAATGGAACCGAAATTGCACGTAGTGGTATGAATGCAGGCATACCCGCTTACAACGATATTGCGAATCAATCGCACGAGGCACAAATGTATCAAAATGGGAATCCTGAATATTATTTTATCAATCAAACTTTGTTTAAAAGTTTAATCCGTAATGGAAACAACGTATTGTCAATCGAAATTCACAACGAAAGCGCAGCTTCGAGTGATTTAACGTGTATCCCTTTTTTAAATATAGAAATTGCAAACAATGTATACAATTACTCACCTACCCCTATTTGGTTTGTATCACCGATTACTTCAAGCAACTTACCGCTGATTATTATCAATACCCTCAACAACCAGTCAATACCCGACGACCCCAAAATACAAGCCGATATGAAAGTCATTTATAACGGGGCGGGGCAAATTAATCATATAAACGATGTGCCTAACTATCAAGGGATGATAGGTATTGAAGGTCGTGGGGCATTTTCACAAAGTTTGCCTCAAAAGCCCTATCTGCTTGAAACTTATCAAGGGGTGTTTGGCAACGACACCAATGTATCTCTTTTAAATATGCCCAAGGAAAATGATTGGATACTGCAAGCAACATACAACGATAAAACATTTTTACGCAATACCTTTTCATTCGATATGGCTCGTATCAGTGGCGAGTATGCCGCTCGTACCCAACATTGTGAGGTGATTATCAATGGTGAGTATATGGGTATTTATTTCCTTTGTGAAAGAATAAAAATTGATGAGCATCGTGTGAATGTTGAAAAATTAAATATCACAGACAATACCCCACCATTGGTTACCGGAGGCTATGTATTTAAACATGATTACAGCGCTGCCGGCTGGACATCACAATGGACTGACCCTAACTGCCCTGCTACACCCCTTGAATATCAATATTATGACCCCAAACCAAACGTGATTACAGGTGCTCAGGGTGCCTATATCAAAAGCTATGTAGATAGTTTTGAAACCGCCTTACTGGGGCCCAATTTTGCCAATCCTATTACAGGATTTAGAAAGTTTATAGATGAAAAATCGTTTATCGATTATTTATTAATCAACGAATTGGCCTTAAATGGAGATGGATTTAAAAAAAGCATGTATTTTCATAAAGACCGCAATAAAAAAATAGTGGCCGGGCCTGTTTGGGACTTTGATTGGGCATTGAAATATTCACCCTGGATACCCAATAATTTATCGGGTTATTTTCATACCACCGACCCATGTTCACAAGATGTACCTATCCTTTTTTGGTGGAAACGTATGATGCAAGACCCTGCTTTTGCCAACAGCGTTAAATGTCGTTATCAAACGATGCGTGCCTATGCGATGGATACCACACGGATGTTTTATTATATCGATTCAATGGCAAATTATTTAAATCAAGCTCAAGCCCGACATTATGTACGATGGCCTACTTTGGGTATCAATGTGGGTACTCCCGAAAATGGACCCATTCCGACGACCTTTGCAGGAGAAATTGAACGATTTAAACAATTTTATAGAGATAGAATATTATGGCTTGATGCCAATTTACCGGGCAACTGCTTAACCCCCTTACAAATGCCAATAGCCAATGCCATCGAATTTTCTGAATTGAATTACAACAGCGACAGCACCCGCAGTGCAGGCGACTGGATTGAGATACACAATAAAACAGGGAGTACCGTCAATATTTCGGGTTGGCAATTACAAGATAACCATATTGGTTTAAGGTATACTGTTCCTAACAATACCACCATACCACCCAATGGCTATAAAGTATTTGCGAACAATATGGCAAAATTTGCCCAGCAATTTCCTGCAGTAAGCAATGTGTTAGGTCCTATTCCATTTGAGTTTAGCAACAATGGCGAAACCATTTCTCTCTTCACGCACATCGGTACTACAGCTGTACAAATGACCTATAGCGATAGTATAGGTTGGCCTTGCACTGCCGATGGTCATGGTCGCACGATGGAACTCATTGCTGCAGGTGCCAATCCTAATTTGCAAACTTCATGGTTTGATGGATGTATGGGTGGCTCACCTGGAGTGGCATTTTCTACATGTATCGAAAATCCGATTATTCAAGAAATCAATTATCATTCATCCCCTACAGCAGATGCAGGCGATTGGATTGAAATACATACCAAAACCAATACCTCAGTAAACTTAAGTGGTTGGAAAATAAGTGACCAAACGAATATAGGCTTTACCTTTGCTCCTGGTACAAGCATACCACCCAATGGCTATGTAAGTGTATACAATGATTTAATTAAATTTCAAACGCAATACCCTACCGTTACCAATAAGTATGGTCCTTTTGCTTTTGGTTTGAGTAGTACCAAAGATGTGGTAAAACTTTTCGACAACTCGGGTCGTGTATTTCAGTCTGTTTGTTATTTATCCAGTGCTCCCTATACACCCTTGCCCAATGGAGGTGGATATTCACTGCAATTGATTGATTCGGTAGGCAATCTCAACAAAGCCAGCAACTGGGATCGATCATGTAACACTGGCACCCCTGGCGCCAAAAACATCTATCCTTGCTGGGCCACAGGCATATCAGATGCTCAGGAAGAGAGCATCACACTATTTCCCAACCCTACTTATGACAAGCTCACCATTCGATTGAATCATGAGCCCAAACACAATATTTATGTACAACTTATAGATATGACGGGTAAAACAATATTCAAAACCGATTACATTTCATCATATGAAATCGTACTTTCGATGGGCAACTATGCAAAGGGTATGTATTTGTTAGAGGTGATAGTGGATGGTAAACAATACAGAGAAAAATTGAATAAACTATAATGTCTTTTTTATCAGAAAAACAAATTTTTATTATTGAAATAGAAATTAAATTTGCGACACAAAAAATATTATCCATCTTTAGGGTTCCCTAAATAAAAAATATAAAACGATGAAATATAATGAATTAGTAGCCATTTCAGGATTAGGCGGTTTGTATCAATTAATGTCTACAAAAAGCGATGGTGCTATCGTAAAAAACTTAGATGATAACACTACCAAATTTGTGGCGGCACGCTCACACAATGTGACCCCACTTGATAGTATTGAGGTGTTTACCATGACCGAAAATGTACGTTTGTATGAAGTGTTTCAAAGTTTTAAAATTCATGAAAGTGAAGTAGCTTCATTAGATGTAAGTAAAGCAGACAATAAAACCATTGCGAGTACTTTTGCTACTTTATTTCCTGCATACGACAAAGATCGTGTGTATGTGAGCGACATGAAAAAGATGATCAAATGGTATGGCATCGTTAAAAAACTCAATCTCATCAATGAACCTGAAGCTGAAGAGACGGCTGAAACAGCTCCTGAGGAAGCAGGTACAGAAGCCTAAAATATTCTATTTGTAGAATCAGATTATATTTTTAATTTTACGTTTCTATAAACCATTTATCATTTTTAAATTTTACCCCGTAATATGAACATTCCAGCAGAACTAAAATATACGAGCGACCATGAATGGGTTCGCATTGAAGGCAATACCGCTACCGTAGGCGTTACCGATTTCGCACAAAGTGAATTGGGCGATATCGTATTTGTAGATATCAACACGGTTGGCAACGAACTCAAATCAGGTGACATCTTTGGCACTGTAGAAGCTGTAAAAACCGTTTCTGATTTGTTTTTACCTTTAAATGGCACTATTGCAGAAGTAAACCCAGGTTTGGAATCAAATCCTGAAGCGGTGAATTCAGATCCATATGGCGAAGGCTGGATGGTAAAAGTAACTATTGCTGAAGGTGCAGACACTTCGTCTTTGTTAGATGCTGATGCTTATAAGGCATTGATTGGGGCGTAGAAGAGCCAATAGTACATAGCCAAAAGGGAATAGCCAAAAAAAGCCATTAGGGAGTAGCCAAAAGGGAGAAGTCAATAGCACTTAGCCATTAGCCAATAGGGAGAAGCCAATAGGGAGTAGCCAAAAGGCTTTTTGAATTGGAATGAATCCTTCATTTAAATAATAACTTATTCGCTGATACCTATTCACTAGTCACTTATACCTATTCGCTATTCGCTAATAACTATTCGCTATTCACTGATACCTATTCGCCCGTCTTTTACATCATGAGAAAGTTAATCCTGTTTTTTGAAACCCGTAAAAGGCTTACATTTTTTTTAGCCCTTGTATGGTCGATCGTGATATTCATAGGTTGTTCGATGCCGGGAAGAGAATTACCAAAGATTGGTATATTCGACCATATTGACAAGGTCATTCACTTTATTTTTTTTGCGGTATTTTTTGGCTTATGGTTTTTGTCAACGCCTAAAACCGCTGCATCTGTCCTATTCCTATTGGTCATCTCCATCATTTATGGCTTTGGTCTTGAGTTTTATCAGTTACATTATGTCGCGGGTAGAAGTTTTGATGTATGGGACGGGGTGGCAGATACCGTGGGGGCATTGTGTGGGTGGGGTGTGATGTGGTATAGTAAAATAGTAGAAAGTAGAAAGTAGAAAGAAAGGACATTGTTTGATAATGCTTACCCATTTTAATAAATGATACCCATTACATATTAAATGTAGTAAAAATAGGTGTATAATGCTTACACACATTAAATTTCAGCTTATTATAAATGGACAATTTACATGAGTCGCAGTTGTTATTCATTCCCGAAAAAAAGCTTTTTTGGCTGCGTTGTTCGCTATTATTAATGCCCAAAAATGACTTTCTTCGTAATATTGTTATGGCTTGTTTTTAAGGTTAAAAAATAAATCCCTGCTTGTATTTTATTTGAAAAATACATGGGGTGCTGGTATTTACCTTTTTGCTCTTTTGATGAAGATAGTTGATTGATTGTTTTACCTGTTAAATCTGTAAGAATGATTGCATAATGCTCATCTGTGGTCATATTGACTGTTATCATCATCATTTGTTCATTAACAGGGTTGGGGAAAAAATTAAAATCATTCAAATTTTCATTGTCAAAAAGGCAACCCGGTCTGCCAATGGTATGATAAGTAGTATTGGTGGTAATGGGTTCATTAAAATCGAAATAAATGGCTGCGTTGTTATTGATAACTGTTCCGTCCATGCATTTTTTAGGCATAATGGAGTAGGTTAAAAAACCTATACTTTTATCATAATCTTTGTTACTGTCAACCAATAGAATGTTGTCGAAATAAAATTGCAATTGTCTATTTACAACCTTATAATGCATCGGGTGTGAGGATTTTTTCACCACCAAGGTATTGATATCAAAATGATCATCCAGCTCATCAAATATCTTGATATTAAACGCTGTGTCAGTCCCGGTATTTTGAAATTCTACATAATAATGAATGGGAATATTGTTTTCAATAAAATGTTGGGGGCCAATGCCCACTGGGTTTGCAGCTTTGTAGTTGGGGTCATATGAACCAATAACGATACCATTGGTGGTATCTGTATTGTTTGGTAAATAATTATCACCCACAGTTTGTACATAAACGTTGTGTTGATATAAATAATTTAAGGGTGCTTGTACCTGATTTAATACGATAAACTCCTTTATTTCACCTGGATTCATAGAATCGATATGCCAATATAAAGTATTTCCTGAAATGGAATCGGGCATAGGAGTAGATCCTGTTCAATGAAAATAGCGTATCCATTTTACCTATCAATGTAGAATGAATCACTTTTTGAATACTCAAGTTTTCTACATCTATAATTGTAAATTGTTGAAATCCTGGTCTTGCTAAGCCTGAAACCATATTACATGCCAAATCTAAATTAGGTACTTTTATTTTCAATCCAAAATGTAAAGAGTCATTGATTCCATTTGCCATGTTTACGGTATAGCTATTGTTGACATTGCACAAATAAGCATTGTCAAATTTTGAAATATATTCTACCGTTGCAATGCCACTCGATTTTGAAAAAGAATATCTTCCTTCCTTGTCTGTTTTCGTGTAAATATCTTCGGGCATCAAATGAACAATATTATTTTCTACAATGGTCTCGGTACTATCATAAAGACAGTCATTTTGTGTATCAAAAAAAACCTTTCCCTGAAGGTCATCAACACAATTGTAACATATTTTTTGTATGAAAATGGGAGAGGCACTTATATTTTGACCTAGTATTGAATCATACAGATGATTTCTATGAGTCTCACTAATTAAGATTAAATCATTATTATTATCATGTAATAATATATTTTTCACAGCAAATCCTAATATAAGATATTGGTAATTAGGACAATATACTTGCTCAATATATTCTGATTAGATCCTATTCTAAATAATCCTACTGAAATTCCAAATAATTTGGATCATTAAGTGCACTTCAACACCAATGACAAAAACAACAAAATACTGTCATATTAATACCATACTCAGGGCCAACAAATTCAACAGAATTTTCATCTAGTTGTACTAAATTGGTATCATACCTTCAGGTCAATTGACCAAATTTAGCACCACAATCATTGATAGCGAAAATATTATTGGAAACAGTATCAAAAATACAATCAATCTGGATGATACCGCAAATTTTCCTCGCATCAAATCTCCAGTGCCTAAGTATAATTCTACTAAATGGCCACAAACCAAGTACAAAGAATTCATTAAAAAATTTAAATTTGTATGGGTATACATAATAGTTCAGTTAAAGTATTGCATGTAGCCAAATTGTATCACCATTAAATCTATTTATTTGAACTATAAAAATTCGTGTCATAATTTTGAGCTATCTCCAATCATTAGAGTAACCTAAACTGATCACTAATGAATCCTTTAACATACATCACAGGCCTGTCTTCTAAGCCTTGGGTTCATCTTGCAAATCCACATGATTTCTGGCTATTAAATAGTATATTAAAATTTTTATCATACCTTCTTGCCATGATATCAATATTGGTATAATGATCAAATGTATGAGAAAGAAAAATATCTCCATTGGGCATAACTTCAATGCCGTATAAATCTTCCCCATCGGTGCTTGAATCTTGGAGATAATCCATTTTTGAATCATTAAATGCCCATCCTTTGCCATTTAGTAAGCAAAATAAATCTTTGATATCCTCCTAATACTAAACAACATGTCATTACCTCCTATTATAAAGCAAATATTATCATCTATATCCACATAAAGTTTTGCCACTCGATCAAATCTAGTGACCATTGAATCGTTCTGACTGAAAGGGAACAGTAATCTTTCCCATTGTAAAATGCCTAATGGAGAATACTTTCTGATAATTGAAAGCCTTAAATGTGTCTCTGCCATTCGTTACATATGAAAAATAAATATTATTTCCATTATTTATCTAAAACAGCACTTTGCATAAACCAATTGCCATTTTGATATTTATAAGCAGTATCGTTTAAATAATGTTTCCACTGAATTTCACTTCCAGCAAAAGAAACTTTGGCTACAAACAAAAAATTAATTAGCAATATCGTTATAAATTTTTTCATCCTTTTTACTACTACAAATATACTTTTTATTTTATGGAATCATGACCCTTTAACAATACACCCGATTGATGCCTATACTGATTCACTTTGCATAAAGTAATATGCCCATTTTTATTTTGCAAAACCATTCCTAATTCGTCAACCCCTACATTTCATCAAATAGGACCTCTTTCTGTGCAATAAATCAATTATTCTCTTTATTTTTACCTTTATGATCATCGATGTACGCTCAGACACTTTTACCAAACCTACACCCGCTATGCTTCAAGCCATGATGAATACCTCAGTTGGCGATGATGTTTTTGGCGAAGACCCCACCGTAAATGAACTTGAGCAAAAAGTAGCCGCCTTATTTGGCATGGAATCCGCTTTATTTTGCCCCAGTGGCACTATGACTAACCAGATAGCCATTAAATGCCATACAGAGCCTGGAAATGAGGTTATTTGCGATAAAACAAGCCATGTGTATATTTATGAGGGGGGTGGTATCGCTTTCAACAGTGCTTGTCAGGTACAGGCCCTTCATGGCGATCGGGGGCGCTTAAATGCAAGCCAAATTTTAGCCGCTATTAATCCTGATGACATACACAAACCGCCTACAGCACTGGTTTCACTTGAAAACACCGCAAATCGTGGAGGTGGAAGCTGTTATGCCTGGCAAGAACTTCTTCAAATTAAAAAGGTATGTACTGAAAATAATTTAAAACTACATCTCGATGGTGCCCGTTTATGGAATGCCCTGGTGGCAAAACAAGAAACTCCCCATCAATATGGACAACTTTTTGATTCTATTTCCGTTTGTTTGAGCAAAGGGCTGGGTGCTCCAGTGGGTAGTTTGGTGTTAGGCAAAACCGACTTTATCAAAAAAGCACGTAGGATACGAAAAATATTTGGTGGGGGTATGCGTCAGGCTGGATATTTAGCCGCAGCAGGTATTTACGCCCTTGATCATCATATGGAACGATTACAGATTGACCATCAACATGCATTAATCATTGCTGATGCCCTTCAACAATGTAAGTATGTTAAAAATATATTGCCTGTTGAAACAAATATTATCCTATTTGATACCCTTGATGACTTTCCTGCTGCAAAGTTTGTGGAAATCCTGGCTAAAAATGGCATAAAAGCAATGGCTTTAGCACCCCAACAAGTTCGTTTTGTAACCCATCTTGATATCAGTGAAGAAATGGTTGCTAAACTCGTGAAAATATTAATCGAAATGCAATAAGTGCGCTTATATACTTATCTTTGCTTCTTTAATTCATTACCTCTTTAGGTTTATTTTCAAATCCTATCCATTAATATATGTTTCCTTTATACGATGTCATAGTAGTAGGCGCTGGTCATGCGGGTTGTGAAGCCGCTGCCGCTGCTGCCAATTTAGGCTCTAAAACGCTACTCATTACCATGAATATGCAAACCATTGCACAAATGAGTTGCAATCCAGCAATGGGTGGCATTGCCAAAGGACAAATTGTACGTGAAATTGACGCATTAGGGGGTTACAGCGGCATCGTTTCAGACATGAGTATGATACAGTTTAGGATGCTAAACAAAAGCAAAGGACCGGCTATGTGGAGCCCTCGTACACAAAACGACCGGCATCTTTTTGCGGCTACCTGGCGCGAAAAACTTGAAAATACCCCTAACTTAGATATCTGGCAAGACTCGGTCAATGGTTTGATTGTTTCACGTGGAACCATTGAGGGTGTACGTACTAATTTAGGCATAGAAATAAGAGGGAAGTCTGTGGTACTCACCAATGGTACCTTTTTAAATGGCATTATTCATATAGGAGATAAACAATTTGGCGGCGGAAGAATTGGGGAGAATAAAGCAACGGGTATTACTGAACAATTACTCGAACTTGGTTTTGAAAGCGATCGTTTAAAAACGGGCACGCCACCACGACTGGATGGAAGAAGTCTTGATTATAGCAAAATGGAGATTCAAGATGGTGATGAGGATGTGGTTGGATTTTCATATTTGGGCAATCAGCATCCTTTTGCAAAAGAAGGACTTAAGGATTCCACTTTGCAACATACTCCCAAAAAGCAACGTTGTTGCTGGGTAACGTATACCGATGACAAAGTGCATGAAATGCTCAAAACAGGTTTCGACCGCTCACCAATGTTTCAGGGCAGAATTGAAGGTACAGGACCACGTTATTGTCCTAGTATAGAAGATAAAATCAATCGTTTTGCTGATAGAGATCGTCATCAATTATTTGTAGAACCAGAAGGTTGGAATACCATAGAAATCTATTTAAATGGATTTTCTACATCTTTACCTGAAGAAGTACAATATAAAGCCCTAAAATTAATACCTGGCTTAGAAAATGTGAAAATGTTTCGTCCTGGTTACGCCATAGAATACGATTATTTTCCACCTACCCAATTAAGTTATACCTTAGAAACCAAGTTAATAAAAAATCTTTTCTTTGCTGGGCAAATCAATGGCACTACCGGATATGAAGAAGCCGCCTGTCAAGGACTTATAGCTGGTATCAATGCGCACCAAAATGTTCAAGAAAAAGAACCCTTTACACTCAGTAGAAGCCAGGCTTATATAGGTGTATTGATAGACGACCTGATTAATAAAGGCACGGACGAACCTTATCGAATGTTTACCTCTCGTGCTGAATACCGTACTTTACTCCGTCAAGATAATGCCGATATACGTCTTACCGAAATGAGCCATAAAATAGGACTCGCCTCAGATGAAAGAATGTTTCACGTGAAACATAAAATAGAAACCGTAGAAGCCATTAAAAACGCTATGAAGAATATTTCATTTGAACCTTCTCAAATTAATAATTATTTCGAAAGCATACAGTCATCCCCATTAACAGAAAGAACCAATAGCATTAAAATACTCTTACGTCCTAATGTAAGTTTACCTTTAATGGCTACTTATTCAGAGGAGCTCAGTTCATTATTAAAAGATGTTTCACGTGAAACAATTGAACAAGTCGAAATTCAACTTAAATACGATAGCTATATCGAAAAAGAAAAAGAATTGGTAGCCAAAGCCAATTCATTAGAGGAATTAATCATTCCTGAAAATTTTGATTATGAAAACCTTAAATCCTTGTCTTCTGAAGGGAAGCAAAAGTTTATTAAAATAAAACCGCGAACACTTGGTCAAGCCGGTCGTATCAGTGGCGTTAATCCAACTGATGTGCAAATATTAATGGTTTATATGGGCAGATAGGGTTTGTTTTTTTAAAATTCATCAACACTGTTTGTATCGTTGGAATAAAGTAAAATATATATATAAAATATATAAATATTACGTTGTGCTTATATAAGAGAACAATAAATTACTGAGTAGAACACGGATGGTAAAGATGGAAAGATTTACAAGGATATTGATGTATTTCATATAAAATATCAAAAAACAGGCGTTTTAGGATAAATGAAAATGAAAGATTTCAAGGATTTAGATGTATTATATACAAATTATCAGAAAATAGGAGAACGATGATAGAATTGATGGAAATTTTTTCAAAGATGTTTAAAATTTAAACATTCTCACCTGATTTCATAGATTATACCACTATTTTATATCTGTTACAATGATTCCACAGTACTTATTGATGTTCAATATTCTCCCAGATACTTGGAGAATAAGAAAATTATTTCCTATATTTATACACTCAATCAACCATTATGTTTTTGAATACACGTAGACACTTTCTACAAAAAACCGGATTAGCCTCATTAAGTCTTTTGTTCGCATCAGATACTTGGGGAAAAAACCTCCAAAATGCACTGGATAATCATCAACAAATAGATGCAGAAACCTTAGCCACTTCAGAAGATTTCTGGCATTATGTACAACAATCCTATACCACCTCAGGAAGTATCATTAACCTGAATAATGGCGGGGTAAGTCCATCCCCAAAAATTGTTCAGGATGCCATGAAAAGATACCACGACATGAGCAATGAAGCTCCCAGCTATTATATGTGGCGTATCCTAGATCAGGGACGTGAACCCCTCAGAGAAAGATTAGCCCAACTTGCAGATGTAAGTGCAGAAGAAATCGCGTTACATAGAAACGCTTCAGAAGCATTAGAAACCATCATATTTGGTTTAAACCTTAAGGCGGGTGATGAAGTTGTACTTTCTAAACAAGATTATCCTAATATGATCAATGCCTGGAAACAACGTGAAATGCGAGATGGTATTAAACTAGTATGGGTAAATCACGAATTGCCATCTGTTGATAATGATTATTTGGCCAACAATTATATAGATCTGTTTACAGCACGAACAAAAGTGGTACATATCACCCATATCATCAATTGGAATGGACAAATACTACCCGTTCGTCAAATCGCAGATATTGCCAAAAAACAAGGAATTGAAGTGCTAGTAGATGGTGCCCATTCATTCGCTCATTTTGATTTTAGCATTACAGATTTACAGTGCGATTATTTTGGAACCAGCCTGCACAAATGGCTGGGAGCCACAATAGGTACGGGTTTCATGTATGTGCGAAAGGAAAAAATTAAATCTTTATTTCCCCTTTTTGGTGTTGATGATCCACTAAAAGACGATATTAGAAAATTTGAAGCCTTGGGAACTCGTCCATTTTTTATAGAACAGGCTATTGAAAAAGCCATCGATTTTCATAAAATGATTGGGATAGAACGCAAAGAAGCCCGACTAAATTATCTTAAAAATTATTGGATCAATCAAGTCAAAGATTTACCGAATATCATCATCAACACACCTTTGCAGAAAGGATTTAGTTGTGCCATCGCCAATATTGCTATTAAAGATAAAAAACATGAAGACCTAGATACCTTTCTATTTGAAAAATATAAAATACATGTTGTGTCTATAACCTGGGAAAATATCAAAGGGATACGTATCACGCCAAATGTATATACTACCTTAGAAAATTTAGATAGATTAGTGGAAGGTATTCGAAAATTTGCCACGTCTTAGGGACTAATCTAAAACTGTAGCTTATATTGTTAATACCATTGCCATCTATCACTATTATACCCTTTTGGGCCACCTAATTTGGCATAAAATCCGATTTGAGCCAAAGCTTTTGAATAACCAACTTCTAAATACATACCTGCGTTATTACTAAAAGGCACCTTCATACCAAATACTTCTTCAATGGCAATGGGTAAAGTGGTAAAAATGCCATTTAAATAATCATTAAAATCATCTACATATACCTGATCTTCAGGGGTCAGTACATTACCAGAAAGTAATTGTTCTAACTTAACCCTAGTATGGGCATACCCAACACCAAAGCCATAATAAATATCAATTTTTGATGGATTTTTAATAAAGTGAATATTCATTCTTAGCATCGCATTGATACTCGAATAATTGAAATTGGTTACACTTGACACATAATTATCATCAATATCTAAATAATCAGCCGTTAGTTTAAATTTACCAAATTCGGCATTCGCACTCAAACCTAAACCAACACGTCCACCTATCATTTTATCATATCTAAAATGAAAAGGTCCTAAGCCCTTATAACTAAAAGCGGTAGTCACATCTGCATCTTCAGTCGTTAAGGCAAATTTAAATACAGACCCCATAATTTGCATCGCACTCGGAAAACCATACCCAATTTGTATTGTACTTGTTCCCTTCTGTACAATCTGTGCTGAAGCTATATTCATACATAAAATAGATAAAAATAGTGTCGTAAAAAGTGATTTCATCTTAAAATTTTTTTAAAAATAATATTTATAATTAAGAGTACAAATATTTTTTCAAATCAAGTACTTTTGTTCACAAAACATCCCTGTATGAGCGAAGAAAAATCATTGAATTTTTTAGAAGAAATAATCGAAGAAGACCTTAAAAACAATACCCATCAGGGGAGGGTACATACCCGTTTCCCTCCCGAACCTAATGGCTATTTACACATAGGTCATGCAAAAAGCATCTGTGTTAATTTTGGTTTGGCGCAAAAATACAATGGTAAGTGCAATCTAAGGTTTGATGATACCAACCCAAGTACTGAAGAAACAGCCTATGTAGAAAGTATAAAAACTGATATAGAATGGTTGGGATTTAAATGGGACCATGAGTACTATACATCTGATTATTTTGGCACATTATACCAATATGCACAACAATTAATCCTTAAAGGACTTGCCTATGTAGACGATTCTACAGCTGAAGAAATGGCCACCCTTAAAGGCACACCCACCACGGTTGGCGTTAACAGTCCTTACAGAAACAGAAGCATTGAAGAAAATGCTCAATTATTTGAAGAAATGCGCGCAGGTAAATACCCCGATGGCGCAAAAGTGTTAAGGGCTAAAATAGATATGAAACACGATAATATGCTTATGCGTGACCCGGTAATTTATCGTATCAAACATGCCCACCATCATCGTACTGGAGATGCATGGTGTATATATCCTATGTATGACTTTGCCCATGGACAAAGTGATAGTATTGAAGAAATTACCCATTCAATATGTACGATGGAATTTATTCCTCATCGGGAATTGTATGACTGGCTTATTGAAAAATTAGAAATATTTCCCTCACATCAATATGAATTTGCCCGGGGAAATGTCAGCTATATGGTTACCAGTAAAAGAAGATTATTGCAATTGGTCAAAGAAAATCATGTTGCTGGCTGGGACGATCCACGTATGCCTACTATTAGTGGTTTAAGAAGAAGAGGTTATACCCCTGCTAGTATTCGAACATTTTGGGAACATGTAGGTGTAGCAAAAAGAGACAATACAATAGATATCAATTTACTTGAATTTTATATCCGGGAAGAATTAAATAAAGTAGCCCTTCGTAGAATGGCTGTGTTAGACCCCATTAAATTAATTATAAATAATTTAGATGAGCATGAAAGTATTTCACTACAAGCTGAAAACAACCATGAAGTAGAAAATGCTGGTGAAAGAACAATCAGTTTTAGTAAAAATCTCTGGATAGAAAGAGATGATTTTATGGAAAATCCGCCAAATAAGTACTTCCGATTAGGGCCAGGACTGAAAGTGCGTTTAAAACATGCCTTTATCATTGCTTGTACACACTTTACCAAAGATCAAAATGGACAAATTACAGAAGTGTATGCCGACTACTACCCTGAAAGTAAAAGTGGACAAGATACAAGCGGTATCAAGGTAAAAGGGGTCATTCATTGGTTAGACGCAAGCTCAGCCAAACAAGCTGAAGTTAGATTGTACGATCGTCTTTTTACTGTAGAAGATCCTACCAGCGAAACAGGCGATTTTAAAGATTATATTAATCCAAACAGTCTTACTATCATCCAAAATGCATGGATTGAACCTGCTCTCACATCAGCAAGCTTAGAAGATAAATTTCAATTTCTCCGTCTGGGGTACTTCTGCAAAGATCGTAATTCAACCAATGAGCATATCATATTTAACCGAACAGTTGGATTAAAAGATTCATGGGCTAAAGAAGTTAAAAAAGGATAAAGAGCCTAGCATACAATAGATAGCTTTTGTAAGTAATATTTAGTCCCTGAAAAAAGGGGGAATACTATGTATACAAAATGCATTTACAATATGGTATGATTAATATCAGTATTATGCATTCACATTATTACATGATAGCTGCTAACAATTTGACTAACTTTAATGTGTCATTGGTATAACATTAATTTTCAAATGATCAAAAATGAATGTATCAGAGGTATTCATATTTAATATTATAAACATATAGACACTGAAGGATGCAATGCTTCAATCCATTTTAAATAGAATATTCAAATCAATCTTTATGGAATTAACGCATCTTTGTATCTTATACCGAATATCATTTTAACGAGTCTAAAAATATTGGTTTAAAACCTACATACATAACCTATCAATAAAAACATAACATCTATGCGAAAAATAATCCTCATGCTATTGATCATAGCAATAAGTCAACAAACAGATGCTCAAAACAATATGAACCCAAAATATGATGTAAAATGGAAAGCCGTTGAAGCTGCATTTCAAAAAGGATTAAACAAGACCGCTCAATCAGAGATTGAAGCTATCTTAAAAATGGCAAAGGCAGAAAATAATACCGAACAAACCATTAAAGCATTATGCAATTATAGAGTAAGCCTGCAGGATAGGGATGAGAAATCGCGTTTGAACGATCTATTATTTTTTGAAAAAGAAATAAAAACGTCCACCTTTCCAACCAAACAATTGCTACATTCTATGCTGGGTGATTTGTACTGGACTTATTACCAGGAAAACCGATGGAAAATATTAGATAGAACTAAAGTCGAAAATACAACAGATCCCAATTCAACACCTACACTAGCCATCGAAACCTGGTCAGCTGATGATTTTTACCAGGAAGCCAATAAAAACTTTATGGCCTCTTTAACCGAATCAACATTATCAAAGGCATATCCAATCAAAAATGTAAATATTTTATTTGAACCTGGTAAAAATACCGATAAACTTCGACCAACATTATACGATTTGTTAGTGCATAGAGCCATCGACTATTTTTCAAACGATGAAAATGAATTGACAAAACCGGCTAATACGTTTGAAATAAATGATGAAAATGCTATAGCTCCTGCAAGCACTTTTATCAAAACAAATTTTAAAACAAACGACAAAACGTCTCAAAAATACCATGTCCTTACATTATATCAAGATATTCTATCGTTTCATGAAAATGATGCTGACCCCAGTGCACTGATTGATGCAGACATTGCACGCATTCAATATGTCTATGAAAATAGTATCTCTAAAACGAAAAATGAAAGCTATAAAAAAGCATTAAAATACATAGCAGACACCTATCCATCCAACGAACAAGCCGCCATGGCAAACGTATTATATGCTGAAACTTTTATACAAGGCGGTCAACATGTAGGTCGTAAAGGATATTTCAATTCAAGTATAGATGAAAGTAAAATCAATTATGTAGAAGCTAAAAGATTGTGTGAAGCCATTATCGCTAAATTCCCTCATAGCGAAGCATCTTCAAGAGCTGAAAGTATATTACAACAAATTGAACAACGAAGTTTGGGCATTAACGTAGAAAAGGTAATTGTACCTAATCAACCCTCATTGGCTAAAATCATTTATAAAGAAGTAAAAACCTTGTATTGTAAAATAGTTCCTTTAACTATTCAAGAAATGAAAGATAAAACCTATGATTATAACAACGATTATCAGGCAATTGTAAGCAAAAAAGGGATCAAAAACTGGTCGGTGAATTTGCCAGACAAACATGATTATAAAGGACATTCTACCGAAATAAAAATAGATGCTTTGCCACTGGGAACTTATGCGGTTATTATATCGGAAGATGCAAATTTTGATTACAAAAAACATTATGCAACGGCATTTTTACGTGTATCAAACTTAGCCAATGTGCAAATGACCGAACAAGATAAAAATGGTACGGGTATTTATATCGTTAATAGAACAACGGGTGAACCTATTGAAAATGTATCGATCAAAACATGGGTTCATTATTATGATTATAGTACTCGCAAATACAAAGCCAAACAAGGACCAAGCTTCACCACAAACAAAGAGGGTTATGCCAACATGCAGCGAACGAATCCACATGAAGGTGGTTACGCATTAGAATTGAGCAAAGGAGATGATGTATTGTTTTTAGATGATAATTTCTATATCAACGAATATAACCAACAACCCGATAACGATTATGTACGCACTTTTTTATTTACAGACAGAAGTATTTACAGACCAGGACAAACCATCTATTTTAAAGGTATTACTGTAATGCAAAAGACAAGAGGAGAAAATAAATCATACGAAGTACTCAAAGATCGAAAAACATCCGTCACATTAAAAGATGCCAATTACCAGGAAGTTAAGACCATTGAATTAACGACCAATGAATATGGATCCTTTACAGGAACCTTTGTAGCACCTGAAGGATTATTAACCGGACAATTTCAAATAGTGGCCGAAAGTGGTCAAACCTACTTCAATATTGAAGAATACAAACGTCCCAAATTTGAAGTAAGCTACGATACCTTAAAAGGCAGCTATCAATTAAATGATATCATAAAAATAAAAGGCATAGCCAAAGCGTATGCAGGCAATAATATTGATGCTGCAACTGTAAAATATCGTGTAGTACGTAATGCCCGTTTCCCATATTATTGGTGTTTTTATAGATGGGGTCAGCCATCAAGTCCGTCTATGGAAATTGCCCATGGATCCACAAAAACAAAAAATGATGGCACTTTTGACATTGACTTTAAAGCCATCGCAGATGAAAGTATTGACCCGCAAACCAAACCCATCTTTGATTATACCGTATATGCGGATGTAACTGATTTGAATGGGGAAACAAGAAGTGGTGAAACACAGGTATCTGTTGCTTATGAAAGTCTATGGTTGAAAATTGAAACACCCGAACAAGTCGATTACAACAATTTCAATGCAGTAAAAGTTTTTTCAACCAATTTGGCAAACACCTATATCCCCACACAGGTTACTTTAACGCTCAAAAAATTGGTTTCGCCTACCAAAACATATCGCAAGCGTATGTGGGATAAAGTAGAAATCAATGCAATCTCTGAAACAGATTTTAGAAAAGATTTTCCTTTAGACGAATACAACAATGAAAATGATTATTTGCAATGGGCTACCGAACGTATCGTATGGACAAAAACCTTTACCACTACAAAAGAAGGGCTGGAATATTTACAAAAAACAGGCGCTAATCAAGGTTGGTTTGTGCTTGAAGCAAAAGCAACAGACCAAAATGGGAATGAAGTATTGGATAAAAAATATATTCGTCTATCAAGTTTTGCCCATGCAGAGGCATTGCCCAATGAACATTTATTAGTCACCAAAGTGAAGATGCTTGCAGCACCTGGTGAAACCGCTACAATACATCTATCAGTGCCCTATGAAAAAGTGTATACATTATGTCATTACCTTAAACAAACACAAATCATGGAAGTGAACAATGCTAAAAAAGCTGGATTTGCTTCTGGTGAAAAAACGGAATGGTTGACCCTCGACAGAAATAAAACATTTGAATTTAAAATAACAGAAGCAGATTATGGCGGATTTTATTTGTTGGGCTGGTATATCAAAAACAATCGCTACTATGCATACAATGAATTTATTGATGTGCCTTGGAACAATAAAGCATTAAAAATTTCATTGCAAACATTTAGAGATAAAATGTTGCCTGGTAGTCAGCAGGAATGGACATTAAAAATAAGTGGTCACCAAAAAGAAAGTGTAAGTGCAGAAATATTAGCAACGATGTACGATGCAAGTCTAGATGCCTTTAAACCTCATCAATGGCAGGGTTTCGATTTCTTTCGTGCCAGGTATAACAAGATACATTTTAATACCGCTTCTAACTTTCAAATCGAATCGGGTAGACCGTTCTATTTTGGTGGATTTAAAGAAGTGCATCCTTATGAAAAAACGTATAGAAGTTTAAAATGGTGGGGATTAAATAATGGCGGCACTTATTATATGTTAGACGGCATAAGGATGAAAGGTGGAAGAGGTGTAATACGTGAAGGAGGCGTAACTATGAATGATATAGGAACAGACGCACCCGCTCCCATGATGACAAAATCGGTGGCATTAGGTAAAGCAAATGAATCAGAGGATGAGTCGTTCAAATTGCCCAATGTAATCATGCAATCACCCTCTAAAGAAGAATCAGCCAATTCACCGATTCCCTTGCGTTCAAATTTTGCAGAAACTGCATTTTTCTTCCCACAAATACATACTGATACAGAAGGAAATAT
The DNA here is from genome assembly GCA_016711825.1 of Bacteroidota bacterium. Lineage (GTDB taxonomy): Bacteria > Bacteroidota > Bacteroidia > Chitinophagales > Chitinophagaceae > OLB11. Next base: position 740,490 of record JADJSG010000006.1, read on the forward strand.
ATTATTAAAATTCAAAGCGCCAGATGCACTCACCCGTTGGAAATTGATGGCCTTTGCACATACCAAAGAAATACAAAGTGGTTCACTAACTGAAACTTCCACTACCTCAAAAGAATTGATGATTGTTCCCAACACCCCTCGATTTTTTAGAGAAGGTGATAAAATGATTTATAGTGCTAAAGTAACTAATTTAAGTGAAAAGGACATTCAGGGTAAAGTAACATTACAATTGATAGATGCCATTTCAGAAAATGTACAAGATAGTTTATTTAAAAACCATGCAAATGTTGTTACGCTTAATATAAAAAAAGGTCAAAGTGAGCGAGTAGAATGGCGTATTGAAATACCCACCGGGTTTACACACCCTATTAAAATCATTACCATGGCAGAAGCGGGCGATTTCTCAGATGGAGAACAAAATATAGTGCCTGTATTACTCAACTCCATGTTAGTAACTGAAACATTGCCATTACCGGTTCGGATGAATACAAGCAAAGATTTTACGTTTAAAAATTTATTAAATGCAAGTAAATCAAATACCATCAGGCACTATAATTTAACGTTAGAGTATACAAGTAACCCAGCTTGGTATGCTGTGCAAGCCTTGCCTTATTTAACGGATTATCCTTACGAATGTGCTGAACAAACGTTTAATCGTTATTATGCCAATGCATTGGCTACACATATTGCCAATGCCAGTCCAAAAGTAAAAGAGATTTTCTCCACCTGGGAAAATAAAGATACCGCCGCATTGCTCTCAAACTTGCAAAAAAATCAAGCGTTGAAGTCGGCATTATTGCAAGAAACCCCCTGGGTATTAGAAGCTAAAAATGAAACGGAACAAAAACGGAATCTGGCCAATTTATTTAACCTGAGCAGAATGAGCAAAGAACTTGAACGTACAGTACGTGAGCTAGAAAATATGCAAACACCAAATGGCGGTTTTACCTGGTTTAAGGGCATGCCCGATGATCGGTTTATGACACAATATATCCTTACAGGTATTGGTCGTCTGATGCATTTGGGTATTGCAGAAGTAGGCAGCGAACGACGCATTTTACAAATTGTAGAAAGGGCATTACCCTATTTAGATGCACGTATCAAAGAAGATTACGATGAATTGAAAAAAAATGCCCGAGACTTAAACCTTGCCTATATTGATTATACCCATATACAATATTTATATATGCGTTCATTTTTTAAGGAAAATGAAGTATCAGCAGCAAGTAAAACAGCATTCGAATATTATAAAAAACAAGCAGCCACCTATTGGTTAAAAGGCAATAAATATATGCAAGGCATGACCGCTTTAGCCCTGAATAGATGGGATGATAAAACCACACCTAAAAACATTCTTCAATCACTGCGTGAAAATGCCATACGTAATGAAGAAATGGGGATGTATTGGAAAGAAAATACTGGAAGTTGGTGGTGGTATGAAGCACCTATAGAAACACAAAGTTTGCTTGTAGAGGTATTTAAAGAAATTGGTGGCGATGATCAAGAAGTAGATGAATTGAAAATCTGGTTGTTGAAAAATAAACAAACACAACATTGGAAAACAAGCAAGGCAACTGCTGATGCTGTGTATGCCTTATTATTGAATGGAACGTATTGGCTATCAACACAGCCAGATGTAAGTATTCAGTTAGGGAATAAAACAATACTCAGTAAAGAACAAAAACAAGAAGCAGGTACTGGGTATTTTAAAATGAGTATACCCCAGGATGAAATCAATGCAGGGATGGGCAAAATACATGTAGATGTAAAAAACAATGCATCTGTTGGCAAAGACATAGGCGGTACCACTTGGGGTGCTGTGTATTGGCAATATTTCGAACAATTAGATAAAATCGAAAGTCATGAAACACCGCTTTCTTTGAAAAAACAATTGTTTAAAATAAGTCTTACAGATAAAGGAGAAGTGTTGACGCCTATAACTGAAAACAGTCCATTGAATATAGGTGATAAAGTAAAAGTTAGAATTGAATTACGAGTTGATAGAGCCATGGAATATGTGCATATGAAAGATATGAGGGGCGCTTGTTTTGAACCTATCAATGTATTGAGCAATTATAAATACCAGGGAGGTTTGGGTTATTATGAAGCAACAAAAGACGCCTCCACCAATTTCTTTTTCAGTTGGTTAAACAAAGGCACCTATGTATTTGAATATCCTATGTTTGTGACTAACCAAGGTGATTATTCAAATGGTATTGCAACCATACAGTGTATGTACGCGCCAGAATATAGTAGTCATAGCGAAGGGATACGAGTAATTGTGAAATAGCAGGGAATAGAACACGGAGGGGAACATGGATTATTTAAGATTGGAGGAATTTACACGGAAGAATAAAATCTTGAGCGCAAGGGGAACACGGATTGGAGGGATTCAAATGATTTTCACAGAGTAATAAAAATATTAGAATACAGATAAAGTGTGATTTGAGAGATTCGCACGGATGAAAAAAGATACACGATGGGAAAGGGTTAGATTAATATTCTTAAATTTTGAATTAGTAGACAATCAAAATTTAAAGTTTAGTAGGAAGCATGGTAGGAATCCGTTTAGAAACTTAAAAAATAATATTATCTTTGATAAATGAAAAAACTCTTTTTACTACTCATTATTTGTATGCCTTTCTTAACAAACGCTCATGGATTTGATGAAAGCGAATTGGTAATTAATGCTACAGGGGTGCAATTATCAGGTACCCTCACCTTACCTGCACATGCTCATGGCAATATGCCCCTGGTGATTATCATTGCTGGCAGTGGTCCTACAGATAGAGACTGCAACGGTCAAGGATTTAAAAGTGATGCCTACAAAAAAATGGCTGCACAGTTTGCATTAAATGGCATTGCTACTTTTAGATATGACAAAAGAGGAGTGGGCAAAAGCATTGTTGCCAACATGAAGGAAGAAGATTTACTGTTTAGCCAATCGATATCAGATGCCCAGTCAGTGATTGCAAACTTTGAAAAAGATACACGTTTCAGTAAAATCATCATTGCAGGACATAGTGAAGGGTCTTTAGTTGGTATGATGTGTGCACAAGCAAATCATAAATACATTTCAATTGCGGGTGTAAGTAAACAAGCTCATGACTTATTAAAAATACAATTGAAAGGTAAATTAGGTGATTTAGAAAAATCTACCTTTTTAAAATTAGATAGTTTAGCAAATGGTCAGGACATTGCTTGCGATAATCCCATGTTGATGTCTCTTTTCAGACCATCTGTATTGCCCTATCTAAAATCATGGTTTAAAATAAATCCAGTTGATGAAATTAAAAAAGTGAAATGTCCGATTCTCATAATTAATGGTACTAAAGATTTACAGGTTGCTGAAATAAATGCACAATCCCTTAAAGAAGCCAATCCAAAATCGACCTTATTGATTGTACCAGATATGAATCATTGTTTAACCGAAATAGCTTCTGACAAACAAGAAGATAATCTAGCTTCCTATAACAAACCCGAACTAGCGCTTTCAAAAAAAATGATAGATAGCATGATCTTGTTTATAATTCAATAAAAGATTTTTAAGACCCTACGTAATAAAAAATGACCGCTATTTGCGGTCATTTTTTTATAAATTTAATGAAAGGTATTAATGACTTACAATAACTTTTTTGGTAAGATTCCCTACATCTGATTTCAACGTCAAATGATAAATACCATTGGGTAATTCAGCAACCTGAATCACATCATTGATTTTATCAGATTTTGCAAATCTTTTGGTATAGATGTTTCTTCCAAATAAATCCGTAAGTACCATTTCTATATCAGAATCAACGGTACCTGTATAAGCTACATTGATTTGATTACTTGAAGGATTTGGAGAAATGATGATGGCACCTGCATCAGTAAAATCATTGATTTGATTTACCACACCATATCTTAAATTGATATTGTCGATATACAAATTATTACCATAACCACTTTTGCCAACAAATTTAACCAATACATCAGCTTGTCCGATTAAGCTATTTAAACTGATAGAATATCCTTTCCATTGTGCAGCTGTTGGTGTAAAAGCAGATGCAGAAGCAGGGGCTGTAGCAAGATTCACACCACTGCTTTCCCAAATTGTTTGCCATGAAGTACCACAATTTGTAGAAGCTAATATTTGAAGGGTATCATACAAACTATTACCTCCAGATGTATAATAGGTATATGCACCATAAAAATCTAACGAAGCGGCTGTTTGACCAGCAAGATTAATATTTGATTTTGGTAAATAAAGGTCTAAAGCACCAGAAGTGATTTCATAAAATTCTGATTCAGCAGAACCACTTCCTCCACCTTGAGAAGCACCGGCTCTTTTCCAAATTTCTGAACCTACAGATGCTATAGTACCAAATCCAGCAGGCGGAAAATTAACAGAAGAAAAATCTTGGGTTAAAGGTATCGCTACTGCCGTAGGATAGGTAATAAAATTTTTCCTGATAGGGCTTGCTTGATTTGTCAAGGCAGCAATCGCATTGGGAGATGATAAATAACAACTGTAGAAATGACTTCCGTTGCTTAAACCAGTAAGTGCAGGTAAAGTTGCATTCGCTGTAGAGCCAGGTGTTAAACTTCCACTCCAATTTTGGGTTTGATAAGCTGCTCCATCTAAACTATAATTGATAACACATGATGTTAAAGTAACTGAACCTTGGTTTTCAATAGAAATAGAAGGGTTTGCATTGTTTACACAACTAACATTTTGAATACCTGTAATGGTCAAATCAGATGCATAGGGTGGTTTGCTAAAGGCTGCCTGATGAACTACTTTACTCGTTGCATCTTGTACAAATGCAACAACACCCAATTGTGTTTTAGCATATACATAAGCAGGAACCGCGATTGTCCATGTAAAGTTAACTACCTGACCAGGAGTCATATTTGCCAGGGTAGTACCATTGGCATCTGGATGCATCTTTCTCATTACATGTTCAAATTTAGCTTCGCCATTTGTACCAGGAGCTGCTGGAAACGTAATTAAACTTTCATTTAAAGCCAGATGAAGTTTTAAATTTCCTGACATCGCCTGTGAAGCTGTAATGGTTAAATTAACGATCACAGAATCTGTAGCAGCATTGAAACTGTGGGTTAAGTTCATCGAAATGGGTGATGGTATTGCATACTCGTTGTCAATTTGCAATTGAGTCAATGCTGCAGGAGCACCTGCATAAGCATTTGGTGTAGCTGGCATTTTACTGGTATCACCATCCATCACACCCATAGGTACGCCGGTAACTCCATAAACAGATACGCGGGTGGCTACATCTGTTGGGTTTGCAGCATTCATAGGATCTGTACCTGGCCATGAGGTTTGGTATTTAAGCGGTATCACCTTAGTTGCATTTTGCGCTAATAAAGCATTAAAAGCGGGGTTTTGCGCTGCACAAGGGGGGCAACTAGCATTTGTAAATTCTTCGATGAGAACCATACGTTGCACTTGTGCGTTTGCAGTAAGCAGGGTGCCTGCTGCAAAAAAAGAAAGTAGCATTTTTTTCATTGTAGTATTTTTATTGAATCACAAATATACATATTTTAGTTTGGGTATTTCATTAAATACCAATGTGTTATATCTGAAAAAATTTAAGTTGGTCCAATTATTATTCGTATAAATGCTATAGGTGTAGATTACTCAGATATTTTCAAACTACTTATTAAATACAATTGGAATAAGACGATATTGATGTACCGTTAAACAATATATCTATCGGCATTAATACCGTAAGCATTATAAATTTTGGCATAATATAAAAACATTGGAATGTGCTTATCATAAAAAAAATGACCGCTAAATGCGGTCATTTTTTAAAAGCATTAAATAGTTACTGACTAATCAGCCTTTACAAATGATTTCACTGCAAATTTACCTTCTTGGGCAATTTTTACAAAGTATGATCCATTTGCAAGTTTGCTGATATTTAATTGTACATCACCAGAAATGTTTTTAAACTCATTTGTGATGATTACATTTCCTAACATATCTACCACTTGCACGGTTGCATTACTTACTAAGCCATTAATATTTAAAAATTGGCTTGATGGGTTTGGATAAACAGTAACGATTTCGTTAAATTGTTGATCAGACAAACCAGCTGGTGTAGAAGCGGAGATTTTAACATTATCTACAAACATAGCACTTCCTTGATTTGCTGTGGTAGCAGTACCTCTGATACCTACTAACAAATTTTGGTTTGATTTGTATGAATTTAAATTAATGCTGTAATGACTCCAATCAGATGCCATATTTGGAATAAAGATATTTGAAGCTGCAGTTGCAGGATACAATGCTTGATCGTTATTTAAAGCTGCACCTGATTTATTCCATACAGATGTCCATGTTGCACCACAATCTGTAGAAACAATCACTTCACATTTATCATTCGTAGTAGCAGATTTATTTGCATGTGCGCAGTCAAAGTCAAAAGTTAAATATGGATTTCCACTAAAATTAACATTCGATACAATAGCAGTTAAAGGATTACTAGGACCACCTGTAATATCTAACAAATCAAATAATAAAGCTTGTGAAGGAGTTCCAAAAGGACCTACTACTTGAGCGATACCATTTACACCACCAGCAAAGGTGAATATATAATCCGTTGAAAGAGCATTCGGTGTTGTCCAGTTAGCAGGTAAATTTGCGTTGGTAAAAGGTTCAGCATAATCGGTTGTTTTGGCATTGCCATTTGAATAAACTTTCCAATTAAGATTCTTAGTATTGTTTGTGGCATTAATATCTCCAGCAGCAACTATTTCCCAGCTATATCCATTATAACCTGTGCCATTGTTATGGGCAAAAGAAGGAACATTTACAGTACCTACTGCATTGCCAGCAACATTGCCTGACCAGGGATAAGTATTTACAGTAGTACCATTGTACTTAACATTAATCGTAGCACTTGTTAAAGGAGTAGTACTAAAATTTACAAATTTAAATGTTGGTGCTATAGCAGTTCCGCACATATAACTAGGATCTGGATAAGGTACCGTTGCTTTTACATCTACAGAAGCATTGGCAGCTCCTACAGGACAGGTAGACCCTGCTGTATATAAAGCAGCAGCAGACAATTGACCAACTTCAGTTATAATTTTATCTTGACAAATCATATAAATAGTTGGAAAATAACCAATATTATAATCTGCGTCAAAAGTAGTGCCTGCTTGTAAATCAATGATTGGATGTTGCACACCAGTTACCCAATCGCCTTGGCTATTAGGACCAGCAGCTATCAAATCAGCATTTGTTGTGGTTAAATCTCCTTCGATAAAAAGCACTATGCAATCATTTGTAGAATTAGCCAAAACACCTGGTTGACCAATTGGTCCGTGTTGTGCCCATAAATCATCTAATGCATGTGTATTGTGAAAATTCCAGCAAGGTCCGCACCATGTTGCAGATACATCAATATAAACTCTCTTACCTGCCGCTAGGTAATTATAGAGATTATGCGGTGTACCATTAATATCTGTTAAAGTAAAATCTGGAGCAATCACTCCATCTGGTAGTTGTGCATTCGCTGTTGAGAAACTCACCAGTGCCAACAAAGAAAGTAGCATTTTTTTCATTATGAATTTATTATTTTTTGAATCACAAATATAATCAACTAAAACATTATTTAAAAATTTTAACAAAATAATGATTCATATATTACAATAATTCGTAAATTGCATTCAATTAAACTTTTAGAAGCATGAAAAAATTAATTTTACTTGGGTTATTTATCAGTTTTACGGCAAGTACTTTTGCCCAGATTACCCTTTGGAAAGACACTGTGGAAGTCATTAATCTCAACAAACCACAAAGCAATTTACCTTTATTTGATACCTTATATAATAATACCAATGCCCCTATCACCATTACCTGGAATAAATTGAGTGATAACTTATTATCAGGATGGACAGGAACCGGCATTTGTCAGGATGGCACTTGCTTTAGCTATGATAACACACCCCATAACTTCACAATTCCTGCTAATGGAAAAGGTGAAATAGATGTATTGATGAGTATCGCTGCCAATGCAACCAATGGTTGTAGCTATGTGACGGTTGAATTCTCTGAACCAGGTGTTATTGGTAAGAAAAATATTGTGTACAAATTTTGTACAAACATGACTGCTTCTACCAAAGACTTTACAAATAATAATGTGGTGACAATTTTCCCTAACCCTGCAAGCAATTTTATCAATTTAAATATTTTAGACAATAAAGTTTCAAATATTGATGTGGTAAACATTATAGGTAAAAAAATAGCTCATTTTGAAATTGATGCATCTACACCTAACCCTATGAGAATTCCATTAGACAATATCGCTAAAGGTATTTACTTAATGCAATTTTCTGATAACAACGGTAAATTAATGGGTGTTAAAAGAGTGACAAAACAATAGTTCCCCATTTATAAAAATATATTTAAAAATGACTTTCTTTGTGAAAGTCATTTTTTTTAATTTAAAATTCAACATACACACTATGAAAATTGTATCGTATAACCTCAACGGCATACGTTCAGCCATTAGCAAAGGCCTTCTCGACTGGATCAAAGAAGATAATGCAGATATATACTGCTTTCAGGAAACCAAAGCACATGAAATTGATATCGATAAAGCCGCTTTTGAAAAATTAGGGTACAATACCTATTTTTTTTCAGCCCAAAAAAAAGGATATAGTGGTGTAGGTGTAATATCGAAACATAAGCCTTTAGACGTCATATACGGCTGTGGTATGGAACAAGCCGACTTTGAAGGACGTGTGATACAACTCACTTTTGAACATTTTCATTTAATCAATACCTATTTTCCAAGTGGTAGTAGTGGCGATGAACGACAAGCTTATAAAATGCGTTTTTTAAATGATTATATTGATTTTATACAAGATACATTTAAAAACAAACACACAAAACTCATCATAGCTGGCGACTATAATATTTGTCACCAAGCCATCGACATTCATGACCCAAAAGGTAACAAAGATTCAAGTGGTTTTTTACCTGAAGAACGTGCATGGATGGATACTTTTTTTGCTTGCGATATGATAGATAGTTTCAGAACTATCAATACTAACCCACATCAGTATAGCTGGTGGAGCTTTAGGGCCAATGCACGAAACAATAATAAAGGTTGGCGTATAGACTATATCAATGTTTCAAAAACATTAAAAGATCAAATTGCAGATGCAGCCATATTGCCTGATATCAAACATTCTGATCATTGTCCGGTTATGTTAACCTTAAAACTGTAAAAGATTAATTAATCGGCACTCTTAAACTTAAACGCATCTTGTGCATTGATCAACATGGCGTTAATCCAGGGTTTATCTGACACTAATGTACTGTGATGAATATTGCCAGCATTAAAATCAATAGCAGGCGAATCATACATACTGTTGAGATCAAACTCAATATTCAATGTTTTATCAACACCTGAAACAGTCATATTGATAGGTACATTAATCGTAGAAAAAGCTAAGTCAGTACCTAAATGAAACTGTAAATCGGTGGTATCACCAATTGTATTAATAAATTTACCTTCATGCTTCATAAATAAATAACCCGTACTCCATGTCCAAATCATATTATACATAGGATCGAGGTCTCCATCTTGCGCACCAGTATGATTGCGTGCCGAATCAATGCCTAAATTAAAACGCATCGATTTGTAAACTGCATTGGGTAATACACCTGCATTGATAGTAGAAAAGTTAGCTGCATCAAAAGCATCTATCAAATCGTAATTATTTAATTTAAATTCCACATTATCATCGGTTGTTAATACCACACTCGTTACATAATATTTTAATAAACTGATTGAATAAATATTGCCCGAAGCATTGGTATAATTATACTTGCCATACTCAACAGGCTGCCCTGCTACTGTATTATGAAATTTGATGGTAACAGCAGCACTTTCAGGAACTGTATTATTAGAATTTTTTTTGCATGAAACCGCAAAAAGCAACATAATGGCTAAAAAAACTACATTTTTCATTTTGAATTAATTTATAACCAAAGTTACGAGTAAAAATTGAAATAATCCGTTATTTGACCGTAAAAGCATATTGAATCATATTGGCACCCATACGTAACGCCAATTGTCTTTTCTCCTCAGGGTCTTTATGAACTTCAGGGTCTTCCCAGCCATCATTTAAATCGGTTTCAAAAGTATAAAAGCAAACCAACCTTCCCTGATAAATTAAACCAAAGCCTTTAGGTGGCTTATTATCATGCTCATGAATTTTGGGGAGACCATTGGCAAAGTCAAACTTCTGATGATAAATAGGATGTGAAAAAGGTAATTCTACAAAATCAAGTTCGGGAAATACTTTTTTCATAGCTGGTCTGATATACTTGTCAAGTCCGTAATTATCATCTACATGTAAAAAGCCACCCGCTATTAAGTAATTTCTTAAATTTTGGGTTTCAGCGTCATTAAACATAATACGTCCATGACCCGTAGCAAACACAATTGGATAATTGAGCAGCTCTCTGCTTCCCACTTCCACCTGACCTTCCTGCAAATCAAATTGGGTATTTAATTGTTGATTTGAAAAACGAGCTAAATTTTTTAAGGCAGTAGGATTAGCATACCAATCACCCCCACCTCCATACACCAATAACCCTAACTTCAATTTTTGGGCTTGTGAAGTTTGAAGTATAAAAAGCAAAACAAAAAGTGTTATTATTTTTTTCATTGTATGGCATTAAAAAGTGTACAAACGTATAATCCTGCAGTTTCTGTTCTAAGTCTATTGCTCCCTAATTGTATCACATCGCAGTGATGTTGTTTGCACAAATGTACTTCATCGGCTGTGAAATCACCTTCTGGCCCTATTAAAAATAGGGTATCCTCCTCTTTTTTCATTAAAGTAAGCAAGGGAAATTTCTCAAATTCATTGCCACAATAAGCAATATAATTTTGCGCCGCTTTTGAAGGAAAAAGCGATGCCAATTTAGTTTCAGGATGTAAAATAGGTAAATAAGTTTGCTGAGATTGTAACATTGCAGCTATCAGAATTTTCTCAAAGCGATCTTTTTTAAAAAAAGACTTTTCGCTTCTTTGTGTGATTAGGGGTGTGATAGATGCAATACCCAATTCGGTGATTTTTTCCAAGAGCCATTCCATTCGGGCGTTATTTTTGGTAAATGCAATGGCGAGGTGTAAAGAGGGTTTCCTTATTTCCTCCATTTGTGTTTCCAGTATTTGAAGATCGCAATGACGTTTTGAAACATTAACTAACTTAACAAGGGCTTTCTGTCCATTTCCATTGGTTATATAAATCAATTCGTTGGTTTGCATACGCAATACATTCAACAGGTAATGCATATTGGCATCACTCAATGTAAGGTGGTGTGCATCGGTATATACTTCGTAAAAAAATGGAATATTCATCATTTACAACAATTCCTTAAACGTATTACCTTGATTGAGATCGCCGGTGGTATAGCCCTTTTTAAACCAGTACATGCGTTGAGCAGAAGTACCATGGGTAAAGGCATCTGGTACTACATAACCCTGGGCTTGTTGTTGTAAATGATCGTCACCTACAGCATTTGCGGCGCTAAGTGCTTCTTCAATATCTCCATCTTCTAAAGCGTTTTGATTATAATGCGCCCATACTCCGGCAAGGAAATCGGCTTGTAACTCCAAGGCCACTGAAAGTCGGTTTGCTTCTTTTTCACTGCTATTTTCCTGGCGTTGCCTCATTTTGGCTGTAGTACCTAATAAATGTTGTATATGATGACCCACTTCATGCGATATCACATAAGCAAAGGCAAAATCGCCATGAGCACCCAGTTTATTGGTTAATTCATTAAAAAAATTAAGGGAGAGATAAATTTTTTGGTCTGCAGGGCAATAAAAAGGACCAGTTTGTGCATTAGCCATGCCACAAGGTGATTCCGTTTGTTGGCTAAAAATCACCATGGTTGGTTTTTCATATTGAAGTTGATTTTCGGCAAAAAGTTTTGTCCAAATGGTTTCATTATCTGCTAAGGTTACGGCCGCAAATGATTTTAAATTTTTTTCTTCTTGTGTTTCATGATATGGTTCGCTTGTAGTGGCAGCTGGCACATTTGAATTGGCAAAATCACTGATCAGTTTTTGTGGATCTCCCCCCATTAATAAACCAATGATAAGCATAATAATTGCTAAGCCTCCGCCACCAGCGGCTATATTTCTGCCACTCATGCCTCTTCTATCTTCTATATTTTCACTTTCTTTTCTACCAAGCCATTTCATATTGTATATACTTTAATGTTATTAAAAAATTCTATGTTATTCATATAAAACTTGTAAAACAGTTTGTCCTACTGCTTTCAAGGTAGCTTTATCGATGATTGATAAATTGTCCTGATGTGTATGCCAATAATCACCAAAGTTACCATTCGCCTTTAAATGTATGATATCTACACATGGGATATGAGCTAATTCATTTACCACAACATGATCGTCGGTGATACTACCTGCCTGGGTATATCTAAAATAATCAGAATAACCAAGACGGTTACCGATATCCCAGATACGACGTTGCACATCAGGTGCATAATGTTGCGAAAACCCTTCTAAGGGAAATTGGGCCCCTTTGGCACCTACCATATCCAAGCAAATACCAAAGTTTGCTTTATAATTAGGTATATGTGGATTTTTAGCCCAATGCTGGGTACCCAAACAATAACTTTCTTCTGTCCATTCGGTTCTCCCTACATCTTCTGCGTCTACCAATAATAGATCCACGCCGATGTTTGGTTTTTGTTGTTTTAATTTAGCAGCAATTTCAAGCAAAACGGCCACACCGCTAGCCCCATCATCTGCTGCCAGAATTGGTTTTTGTGTATTTATGGTATCTTCATCAGCCCAGGGGCGACTATCCCAATGTGCCAGTAATAAAATACGTTCGCTCGATTGTGGATTAAAGCTGGCGATGATATTAATTGCTGGATATGATTTATTTGAAATGGCTTGCTTTAGGTTTGCTTTTTGGATATACACCGTATCGGCAAATTTTTTGAATGTGGCTTCTAACCAAGCTGCACATTGGGTTTGCGCAGCGCTACCTGGCACACGAGCACCAAATGAAAGTTGTTTTTCAATATAAGCATAGGCACTATCTGCATTAAAATCGGGTGCCTGAATCGTAGTTTGTGTAGTAGCTGGAGTATTAGTTTGCGTAGTTAATTCTTCATCATCACCACAGGATGCAATGGTTATTAGGATAAAGGAGAATAATAAAAAATAGCGTGTTTGTAAAATCATCATTCAAAATTAAATCAAATTTATATAATAAATTCAATCATTCTCATAAAGACAACGATGATTTCCTTTATCGTAATGGTAACATTCAACAACAGCTAATGTGAATAAAAGACATCGTTTAGCAGTTTATTTCAGATGCACTTCTTCTGCATGTATCACTGCTTTGCTGGCACCTGTTTTATGTACAATACCCACAATGACACAACTGTCTAAATTCCAGCCATTGACACCGGCAATATTGGGTTCAAAGGAAAGTACTTTTTCTATCACACGACCTTTAACCTTTGTAGGTAAACTGTCAAGGATGGGTTCCCCTGCAATCGGCGTAATTACTTTTTGCAATACGTGGTTAAATTTATAATCATGAATTTCTACACCTACACTATCCTGAATATCAACTTTGCCACTTTCAAGTACATATAAAGTAAGTCCCAATTTTTCGGTGACATCGGCAGTAAAATGCAATTTAGCCAATACATTTACTTTGTTGGTACTGGGGTTATAAGAAGAAGTTAAGTGAATATTTACTGGGGTAGTTTTGCTCAATAATGCAGGCAATGCAGAAATCCAATCGGTACCTGTTTGTCCTCTCAATATAAAATATTTTGGATCTCCACCACCTATCACCAATGGTATGCGGTCAAAGGTAGCGCTCGGTTTGCCAGGGTCACCTTCATTGAAAAACAATTTAAGTGCATCAGCATCGGCATTTCTAAAATCGTACATCGCAGCGGCTGTGGGTTCAGTTAAAAATCCAGAGTGCATAGAAGTGAGTAAAATTCTATTGGGATACTGAGCCACAAAGTCATTTAGTTGTTTGGTACCTGCAGGACAATTGGTACATAAAACACCTGTTAATTCTTCAATCACAATCTTTTTTTCCTGAGGTGTTTCTATTTGCGATACTACATAGGTGGTATCTGCCGAAATCAATGAATTTAAAATCAAGCCTCCAGGTATTTGCTCTTTACATGACGAGAGTAAAAGTGCTATGGCAGAGAAGGAGAAAAGTATTTTTTTCATATAAAAATCATTTTTACGAAGTTACAATAAAATTTAAAAAATAAACCACGAATTAAAATGTGCTAATCACACCAATACGGGCACCACTAAAAGCGGGTTCATACCTACAAACGCCCCCTGTACAATTGATTCCTTCCACTTGTTTTACATACTGAGCTGTAAATCTGTGTGCTCCTCTTGTATGAGCAATAAAGAAATTGGGGTAATGTTGTGCTTTATTTACATGTTTGTAATTGGGTGCAATATTATACATATCAGATACAGCAAAACTCCATTTAGAAGCTATACTAAATTCGAGCAAACCAAAAAACCAGGAACCAAAATCTTGTTTGGTATTCATATATTGTAACTCAGTTCGTATGGAACGACTGTCATTTATTTTATAGACTACCTCTACAAAAGGGGTTAATGCAATAATATTAGGATAATTTGATTTGACTTTTTGTTGATATAAGGATTGGTTGTACACTAAATACTGGGCCCCTATATGAAATATAAAATCTTTTACACTTCGAATCTCAGCATCTACAAAAGCTTCACGATAAAGGGTATCACCAGCTAAGGTATTGATATGGGTATAGCTTATATTAAAGGAAACATTTTCATTGGGTGTAACAAATGCATTGATACCGCCACCCATTTCAGATAAATCTTGCGATGGTGGTGTATAACGGGCTATGAGTCGTTGAGGACGAATCTGGGCAATGATAGGTTGCCAATTGTAAAGCCCTTTGATGAGGGTTTCATTGGGTGATGTGCGCATCATAAAATTTTCTGTTCGCTTAAAGTTGGCATTGATACCAAACTTAGCTTGAGAATACCCTAAAGTAGAATACAAAACATTGCCATTTAATCTTTTTAATCCAATATCGGTTGATACTGCCTCGTGTGATTTATAAGCTGCTTCTACATACCAGGTAAAATCGCCAGCATTGAGGGTATTATAAAAGGTAGATGCAAATGAATTATAAACAGGTGTAAAACGATCGCTCATTGGGTAACTATTGATCGTAGAAATCACCTGATCCATACTAGCCTGATCCATGGTACGGTTTACAATACCAATACCCGGTGTAATATGAGCTGATTTGCCTAAATCTAAATCTCCTTCTGCAGCAAAACCCTTGAGAATGGGTTTATATCTATCAAATAAATTTTTTGTTTGTCCACTAAACCCTTTAACCGTTAAATACTTATTGGCTCTGTATTTAAGATGTAATCCAAAAAGGGCATTGTCAATGAGTAATCCCCTATCTTCATAGGCACGAAATATGATTCCGCTGCCGATTTGATCATATACATGACCAGCTGTAATTGTCAAATTTTGAAATTCTTTGCTTAAGCTATACATCCCTATTCCTGCAGCTGTGAGCGCACTGGTCGGTGTTTGTAAATTGGAATTTTGAAAGGCATCAAAACGAACAGTGGCGGTAAAACCTTTTACAGAATAACGCAAACCAAGCCAACCTTCACCACCACTTAAAAAATTATCATACAGTTGATTGCCTGATGCTTTGATATTGGTATCACGTTGAAAAAAATTGACATTCATCATTAAATCGCCAGAAAGATTCCCTTGTTGTGCATGACCTGCCATGACGATGAAAAGGAATAATACAACCAAATAGTGTTTACGCATGTATGGGAGTGTTGAAACAACAAATATAAAAAAATGTTTGAGATAATAGGGTATTATCCATTGACTATTAGGCTAGGTAATGATTTATTGAGCTAAAAACTTCTCTTTATATTATATTTGTCATTAACATACACCTATGAAAAAAATAATTATTTCTTCCATTATACTATTGATTATACAATCGAGTGCATCATTGGCCCAGCTCAAAATAAATTATGGCTTCACCTTTGGTATGAGTCGAAATTTTAAAAACACCAAAGAAGAATCTTATAACCCTTATTTTTTTAATAACAAATCGGTCTATACAAAAACTGGATATACAAGTCCGGTATTGGGGTTGCATTCAACGCTTTACTATAAATTACTATATATGAGTGTTGGTGTTGAGTATAATCAATTAGGTGCTACATACTATTCATTTAACGAAAGAGGGTATAACTCTTTAGATGCACAAAATAATGTACAAGTCAATAAATATTTTGATGCCAGTTTAACTAATTATCAATATAGTAAACTCAATATACCCATAGCGTTAGGCATTAAAATACTGAATAAACATAGCTTAAGTCCATTTATATATGGCGGGCTTAATATCAATTATATTTTAAATGGAAACATTAACACCCTTGAATCATTTCAAGATGCTAAAACAAAAGAAATAAGCACTAGAGAAACACCCATAGAAGTATTAGATAAAAATGATGGGTTTGAATTGATGGGTTCTAGAAAAAGATATCAACGTATGCTGGGTATTGGTTTACATTACAAAAATCATTTAAGTATCAAAGCTACCGTAAGAAGTCAACTATTTTTGTTTGTAACTGAAAAATCGGAACCAAATAATCAATGGGATTGTTTTGCATATATAAAAGATTACAGCAGTCGGGAGTTTTTATTGACTTTGCAATATCATTTTTAGGTAATAGAGTTTGCTTATAAAAACTAATGTTTTACTTTATTCCCAACTCATCACTCAATTGCAACATCCTGTCAATAGGTTTTTTGGCAGCTAATCGCAAGGTTTCATCCATTAATAATTCAGGTAATTCATACTTCATACACAAGTATAATTTCTCTAAGGTATTTAGTTTCATATGTGGACAATCATTGCAGGCACAACTATTATTAGGGGGTGCAGGAATAAATGTTTTAGTTGGTGCATTTTTAATCATCTGATGTAAAATACCAGTTTCAGTACCTACAATAAATGATTGTGCAGGGTTATGTTGTGCATAGTTTAAAAGTTGGGTTGTACTACCTATAAAATCTGCGATAGCCAATACGGCTTCTTCACATTCTGGATGAGCAATAAACTTCGCTTCTGGGTGACGTACTTTTAATTTGGTAATTTTTTCTAAACTAAATATTTCATGTACCATACAAGCTCCATTCCAAAGAAGCATATTTCTACCAGTTTGTTTATTAATAAAGGCACCTAAATTTTTATCTGGTGCAAAAATAATTTTTTGGTCTTTGGGTAAACTCTCAACAATTTTTTGTGCATTACTCGACGTACATATTATATCACTCAATGCTTTGATACCAGCGCTGCAATTGATATATGAAATCACCAAATGATCAGGATGTTGTTCTTTAAAACGTTTAAACAAAGGAGGTGGACAAGAGTCGCTTAATGAACACCCAGCATGTAAATCAGGCAAAACCACTTTTTTGGTTGGATTTAAAATCTTTGCTGTTTCTGCCATAAAGTGAACACCCGCAAATACAATCATATCAGCATCTGTTTCTTGTGCTTTGCGAGCCAGCCCTAAACTATCGCCAATATAATCTGCTACATCTTGTATATCACTCTCTTGATAATAATGCGCAAGAACAATTGCTTTTTTTTCAATTTTTAATTTTTCGATTTCTTCAAATAAATTTAAAACCGGATCAATGTCAATATTTAAGTATCCTAATTTTTGTAGGTTATCAACTTCTTTATTCATAATATTAATTATAAAATTTTTTTTTAAAAAGAAAAAGATATTGCTATTATTAGCACTGTGAATACGTGTATAAATAATAGTTATCCCTATTGCAAATGTGAACCTTTTTTGATTATTAAGATGTAATTCACATCATATATTTTTTTTCCAACAATTTAATTTTTTCCAGGCTTCTGTAAAAACAAGGTAAAATAGACATTTTTAGCCAATAGACATGCTTACTTTTAAATACTAAATGAAAATAAGTGTATAAACCTGCTGTAGAAAATTTGTTTGCCTGTGGATTGTGAATCTATGATTTAAAAGACATGTAGAAATCGCCCTTCATCCACATAATGAATGGCAGAATAGCTGCTTAGGTGTATAAACTACAAATTACACCAAAGTAATCCACACCTAAAAAACCCAAAATCTGTTCAAAAACACCTTAATTATGTAAATGAACTTAAAAAAACTTTGCAAAACCAATGCAAAACCTCTATTTTTGCACACCTTTAAAAAATGTTAATAATATGTCGGTAATTCAAACCATCAGAAATAAATATATCGGATTCGTAGTCGGAGCCATTGTTATAGCCCTTATCGGCTTTTTAGTCATGGATGCTATGCAAAGTAATGTGCGTAGTGTATTCAGTGGCGACCAAACCTTATTGGCCGACATCAATGGCACAAGAGTAGAAGCTAAAGAGTTTGAAGCTTTGCGAAGTAAATATGAAGAAAATATCAAATCAAGAGAAAAAGGTAAAACCTTGACTGATGAAGAAAGAACACAAGCTTCAGACCAGGCATGGACTGATATTGTAAATGAAACCCTTGTAGGGCATGAATCTGAAAAATTAGGTATCGAACTAACAGATAAAGAATTGCAAGATATGCTTACAGGTCCTTATGCTGACCCAATGATACAACAAAGTTTTTCGGATCCTAATACCGGCATTTTTGATCCTAGTAGAGTAAGTCAATACTTAAATAATTTAAGTCAAGATAAAACAGGCGTTGAAAGAGCAAAATGGAAAGATTTTGAAGATGCCATTATTAAAGCCAAAAAAATTGCTAAGTATAATGACATGATTATAAAAGGAATTTATATACCCTCATTTGTGGTAAAACAAATGGGTAAAGAAAATTCATCGATGGCTTCTATCGATTATGTGCAAATTCCTTATGCTACAATCAGCGATAGCACAGTACAAATTACGGATGCAGAGATTACTGACTATATGAAGAAAAATGAGAAATTGTTTACTACTTTAGAAGCAGTAGCAAGAGCTGAATATGTAACATTCGACATTATACCTTCAAGTGCAGATACTGCTGAAAGTTTAGGCGCATTAAATGGTATGAAAGAAGAATTTACCACTACAAGCGATAATGAAGCTTTTGTGGCAAAAAATTCTGAAGAATCTATGAGAGATTTTTATTACAACGAAAAAACATTAGAAGCACCAGTACCATTAGATGTTATAAATTCAGCTATTGGCTCGGTTACCGGTCCATTTTATTTTAAAGATGGTTATAAAATGATCAAAGTATTGGATAAAAAACAATTACCCGATAGTGTACAAGCATCTCATATATTATTGGCAGTAGGTGAACAAAGAACTGAAGAAGCAGCTAAAGCAGGTATTGACAGTATTGATGCCATGATTAAAGCAGGTGCAGATTTTGGACAGCTGGCAGCAGCAAGATCTGATGATCAGGGAAGTGCAAAAAAAGGCGGCGATTTAGGTTTTTTACCACAAGGTATTATCAGTACAGAATTTAGCGACGCTTGTTTTAATGGCAAAGTCGGCGATATCAAAATCGTGAAATCGCAGTATGGCTACCATATTGTAAAAGTAACAGCCCAAAAAGATTTTAAACCAGCTGTAAAAGTGGCTGTGGTAAGTAAAGTATTGCAACCAGGTACTGCTACAACACAAGCAGCATTTGCAAAAGCCAATGATTTTATCACCCAAGCTAAAGACGCCAAAACGTTTACTGAAACAGCTAAGAAAATGGGTAAAGACAAACGTATAGCAGATAGAATCACCAAAACCCAATCATTGGTTCAAGGTCTTGGTAATGCCAGAGACTTTACAAGATGGACTTTTGACGCTAAAATAGGAGCTGTATCACCCATCTTTAATTTAGATGATAAATGTATTGTGGCTAATTTAGTTTCACGTCAGGAAAAAGGAAGCATGCCAGATATTGCAAGCATCAAACCACAGCTTGAAAATATCTTAAAAAGAGAGAAAAAAGCAAAAATGATTGCTGAGAAATATAAAGGGAAAACAAATTTAGATGAAATCGCTGCAGCTAACCAAACACAAGTGATGACAGCCGATACGGTAAATTATATGCAAGGAAGTGCTACGTTAAGTGGAGAACCAAAAGTAATAGGAGCTGCATTTGATAAATCATTGACAGGTAAAGTATCAGCGGGTATTGGTGGTGAACAAGGCGTGTATTTTGTAAAAGTAAAAAACATTGTAGATGGTACTGAGCCTGATGCAACGATGCAAATGATTATGCGTAGACAAACTGAGCAGCAGCTTACATCACAAGCCACACAAATGATATCGTTTATATTAAAAAGAAATGCTAAGATTGACGATAGAAGAGGTAATTTTTACTAATAACTATTTGTCATAAAATGATTTAGAGATTTAAATAAATCCCCTATCAAAATAATTAAAACGTCCACACAACATGTGGACGTTTTTTTATTGTCAAATTGTTATATAAGATACTTACGTCAGAGTAAGAAAAATGCAAACATCTACAAACTTTTTACAAACCAATAATCTGTTTGGGGTGTGGTGCCTAATGGAAAATCATTTTCTTTGCCAGTATTCACAAATCCTATTTTTTCATAAAACCCCCTTGCCCTGAAATTATATTCCCATACACTCAAATACATTTTTTCATAGTTTCGTTCTCTGGCAAAATCAAATGCAAACTGCATCAGGTCGGTGGCGACACTGGTACCATGATATTCTTTCAACACATATAAACGAACCAATTCTATGCATTTAAAGGGTTTTAATTCCTCTAATGGGTATTCGTGTATATCGTTGATTCTAATATAGCCTTTGACGATGCCATCTTCTTCTAAAAAATAGAAATTATCATTTTCATCTTGTAAATCAATTTTACATTGAGCCAGATTAAAAAATTTATCCAATACAAATTTCATGTCTTCTTTGGTGCAGGTGCCACCAAAAGTGTCGTCAAATGTTTTAACTCCTATTGTATGTAAAAGTTGTACATCGTTGATAGTGCCTTTTCGGATGTTCATGCAGTAAAGATAAATTTTTTAGATCACAGATTGAACTGATTAAAAGCGATGAATGATATTCATTCAATGTTTCATAAAAAAATGGAACACATCACTGCATTCCATGCTACAATTTCAACTTATCTGGGTTTTGTCTATTATCAAAAATGGAAAGTATTTCTATTGTATTTTCCTTTTCATTAAATTCATAATAAAGAGAAACATTTTTATGTAATACAATTTTTCTAACATTGTCTGAAATAATTGGAAATGATGTTGGATTTTTATGAATCATTGAAATGTTTTGACTGACTAAATTTTCAAACTCAACAATAATTTCTACATTCCAAATCATCATTAAAAATTCAATCATTCTTGCATATTCACTGATTGCAATTGGAGACCAAACTATTTTTTCAACCATTCTTTAGCCATTTTCATTACTTCTTCATGTGGTACACCTTTTCCATCTTTAATTTGTTTCCTGCTTATTTTAATGCTCTCTAATACAGATTCAGGAATAGCTGAATGATATGAATGTAAATATTCTTTTATTTCAAGCAATACATCTTCACTTACATGATCAAGCTCTTCAATAATTTGGGCTTTTAATTTTAATACATTCATGAAAAGTTTTTTACTTATGTAAAAATAATAAAAAAATGGAACACATTACTGCATTCCATTCTCAAATCTCTCTACGCTTTTCTATTTACAATCCACACATTTCTTCTGGCTTCACCCAGGCGTCAAATTCTTTATCGGTTACATAACCTAATTTCACAGCCATTTCTTTTAAGGTAGTTCCTTCTTTATGTGCTTTTTGCGCAATTTCAGCTGATTTATAATAGCCAATTTTTGTGTTCAATGCCGTTACCAACATCAATGAATTATCTAAATGTTTTTTGATGTTTGCTTTAATAGGTTCCAAACCAATAGCACATTTATCATTAAACGAAACACAACCTTCACCAATCAATCGAGCACTATGTAAGAAGTTATAAATCATCATCGGTTTAAACACATTCAATTCAAAATGACCCATGCTTCCACCTACTGTTATTGCTACGTCATTTCCCATCACTTGTGCAGCAATCATGGTTAGTGCTTCACATTGTGTAGGATTTACTTTACCAGGCATGATAGAACTTCCAGGTTCATTGTCAGGAATAAAAATTTCACCAATGCCAGAACGTGGACCTGATGACAACATACGAACATCATTCGCTATTTTCATTAAGCTAACGGCCACTGTTTTCAATGCACCATGTGCTTCTACAATAGCATCGTGAGCTGCTAATGATTCAAATTTATTTTCAGCTGTCACAAATGGAAGCTTGGTTAATTTTGCAATATGTTTGGCTACATTTTTTGCATAGTTTTTGGGTGTATTAATGCCCGTTCCCACAGCAGTTCCACCTAAGGCCAATTCGCTTAAATGGGCTAAGGAGTTTTTGATGGCTTTTAAACCATGATCGAGTTGAGATACATAACCACTAAATTCTTGTCCAACCGTCAAGGGTGTTGCATCCATAAAATGGGTACGACCAATTTTAACCACATTCATAAAACGCTTCGATTTTTTATCTAAGGTATTTCGTAGTTTGGTGATACCGGGTATAGTCGTTTCCATCAACATTTTATAAGCAGCAATGTGCATCGCCGTTGGGAACGTATCATTGCTACTTTGGCTTTTGTTTACATCATCGTTAGGGTGCAAAAACTTTTCTTTATCTTTTAATTTTCCTCCCATCAACACATGACCACGATAGGCAATGACCTCATTGCAATTCATATTGCTTTGGGTACCACTACCTGTTTGCCATACCACCAACGGAAAGGCATCGGCATGTTTACCTTCTAAAATTTCATCACACACTTTGCCTATTAATTCGCATTTTTCTTTGCTTAAAACTTTTGCTTCCATATTGGTAATAGCAGCTGCTTTTTTCAAATACGCAAAAGCCTCAATAATTTCTTTGGGCATACGATTAATGTCTTGTGCAATTTTAAAATTGTCGATAGAGCGTTGTGTTTGTGCGCCATAAATAGCGTTCATGGGTACTGAAACCTCACCCATCGTGTCTTTTTCGATTCTGAAACTCATTGTGTTTTTTTAATTGATTAATGTAATAGAAAAGTGCGCAAAGGTAATTATTTATTCATATAATTTGTTTCATACGCTCGCATGATATGTATCAGTTGTTGTACATTGTCTAAAGTTTGTGCATTATACATCGAAACACGTAATCCTCCGGTAATCTTATGACCTTTAATACCAATGATATGGTGTTGTTCACAAAAATCAATAAAGGCTTGTTCCATTTCAGCAGATTGCATGGTAAAGCAGGCATTCATATAACTTCTATCTTCAGCTTGAATATTATTTTCAAACAAGCTGTTACGATCTATTTCTGCATACAACGCTTTTGCTTTTTGATGATTGATGGCTTCCATTGTTGCGACACCGCCTTGTGCTTTAAGCCAACGCAAATTTAATAAGGATATATACGTAGCCAAAACGGGTGGTGTATAATAATTTGATTTTTTGGCTGCAAGCAATTGATAGTTAAATACTGGTGGTATATGAGTATTTGATCGGGCTAAAAAATCTTTCTTGACTATGGCTATACTTAAACCGGCAGGACCTATATTTTTTTGTGCACAAGCATAGGCAAAATCAATTTTATCAAAGTCAATGATCCGACTTAAAATATCACTACTCATGTCGATAATGAGTGGACTATCTACAGTGGGTATTTGATGAAACTGTGTACCATAAATGGTATTGTTACTCGTTAAATGAATATATGCATAGCCATTGCTGGCCTTAAATTCGGTGGCCTTCGGAATACATGTGTATTGTTTTTGTTGGGAAGAGGCGATGGTATTGGTGTTGCCATAATAGGCTGCATACATCATCGCCTGATGTGCCCAGTAACCTGTATCGATAAAACCCGCTGCCGTTTCTTTCGACAAAAAATTCATTGGAATTTGGGCAAATTGAAGTCTGCCCCCTCCTTGTAATAATAATACTTCATGATCATGATTAAGGCATAATAACTCACGCAGCAAATGCAAGGTCTCTGCCAAAATATTTTGAAATAAGGTACTTCGATGTGATATTTCTGCTACAGATATACCCTCGTTGCTTAAATCTAAAATACCTTCTGAAGCTTGCTGCAATACAACTTCGGGTAAAGTGGCAGGACCTGCATTAAATATTATTTTTCGCATCTTAGGGCTTATCTGTTTTCATGTATTTCTATATCAGTAGCCTGTTCTTCATCGTATCCGGTAACACCTCCGCTAACAGCCATTTTCATTGCATCTGAAGGATTAATATCTAAGGGTGTCACATTTTCTTTATCAACAATTACAAGCATGCCACTGACAGCATAGGAATGTGGCATATACACAGCCACTTTGTTTTCAAACCCGAGTTTGCTTAAATTTTTTTGGGTAATAAATCCGATTTGATATACCTCAGGATTGATTCTGATTTTGACCAATACGGGTTTATTAAATTTCTTTTTTTCACCCATAAAACTTTCCACAACATCTTTGACAGAGCCATAAATAAATTTTAAAAAGGGGGTCCGTTCTAATATATTGTCAAAAAAATTGATCAGGAGTTTCCACAATAAAAAAGTGCTCCCTAGCCAGCCTATCAGTATCAACGATGAAATAACAATCACAAAACCAACTCCTCTTGGTAAGGATGGAATACGTGTAGAACTGTCTATAAAATCAAATACGGAGTAGGCGGCCCATGCTGTAATAGCCAATGGAGATACAATGATAATGCCTTGAAAAAAGTATTTGAGTAAAAGGGTGGCGAGTTTTCGCATGATGCAAAGGTAAAATTATTAATCTGATAAAAACACGATTTGCTGTGTGTCTATCACTGAATCTCCTAATTCAAGCATGGCATTGATCAATGATACCTGCTGATAATGTTTTAAATCAGTCACGAATATATCTTTTTCAATCAATTGATTTGTTTCGAGTAAATATTTCCTTTTGGTACCTTGCAATAAAGGATATAGAGGGGTATGCCACTCTACACCATTCCAAAATGCGAGATTAGCGTAGGTAGCATCTGTCAAACGTTGATGTTGCACAATGAGCACCTCGTTTTCGGGTCCTACTCGTTGGGTATAGTGCTCAAACACGCTTCTATCAGCATATTTAAGATGATAATCAATAGCATTGTTTTCAACCCAGTAGAGGGTATTTATTTTTTTGATGTGATAGGGATTGCTTACAAAATGATGATGATGTAGGTCATAGAAGATGCTTAATTTTGTCAATGCTTGTTTGTTTTTAACCACGAGATTAAAATAACCACGCATATCATCGAGGTTTTTTTTTGCGCCGTAATATTCCATACAAGTATGTTGAATACGTTGTAAATGCAGGTCAAGATGTTGCACCTCACCATTTTCGATTTTGAGGGTTTCAATAAATGGGAACATAAATTTTATCATTTAATTCCTGATATTCTTTTTCCATATCACTGTTCACAGTTATGCCTCCGCCACTTCTGTAAAAATATTCATCTTTTACTTTTTCAATAAATCGAATCATTACACAGCTATCAATATGTTCGCCATCAAAATAAAAGGCCACTCCTGTATAATAGCCTCTGGGGCATGCTTCGGCTTCTTGTATTGTTTCTATCGTTTTTTTCTTGGGGGCACCACTGATTGAGCCTGCTGGCAATAAGCTAAACAGCAAATCTCCTAAATGCAATCGGTAATCGTTCGGTAACAGACCTTTGATTTTAGTGCTTGCTTGTAATAAGTTTTTATGATTGGAATGAATTTCTTCTAAATACCTAAACTTTTCTACCACCACCTCCGTCGACACTTTGTTTAAGTCGTTTCTGATTAAATCTACAATGGTATAATGCTCTGCCAACTCCTTGCTGTCATGTAATAAAGTATGGGCGGCATTTGGCAAACGAGCATCTATGGTACCTTTCATCGGATACGAAAAAATAGCACCCTCATGTATTTGAATAAAACATTCGGGAGAAAAACAAACCCATTCATCCTGATAACAAATTTTATACCGAGCTTGTGCCTGATTAAATATTTGCAAAAGGGTGGCATCAGTTTCTATTTTTGTTTTACCTGTGTAATTGGTAAGATAGCTATTGCCATATTTCAATGCTTTCATCACTTTATCATATCCTGCCTGGTAACTGGCTTTGGGCATACTATGTATGGTGTGTAAGTCAATAGATGCTGTAGGGCTTGAACTTTTTTTTGTAGAAGCTTGATTGGTATACGTAGGAAAAGATACCGCAATGTGTTGCGATGCAAGTTCTTCAAGGGTCAGCAATACAGGTTGTTGCATTTCAAAATCAACCATCATAAAAAAAGGTGTATGGGCAATGCTGTATTCGTTGATTTTTTTTATGACTTGCTGATGTGAATTCAAGAATAGTATGTTTAATTTGTGGTAAAAATAACTCAATTTGAAATTACTATTGATTGATAATTACGATTCCTTTACCTACAATATTGTAGCCTTATTGCATCAGTTATCGGTCACCACACTTGATATTTATAAAAACGACCAAATCACCGTTGCGGAAGCAGCCCAATACGACAAAATTATTATTTCACCCGGACCAGCTACTCCCCATGAATCGGGCAATGTGCTGGCCATCATTGATGCCTTAGCCCCTACACATCCTATACTTGGTATTTGTTTAGGACATCAAGCCCTAGGGGTAGCCTTTGGTGCTACGCTCAAAAATCTTCCTCAGCCATATCATGGTTATCAAACCACGCTCAACATTCTTAAGCCTCATAAGATATATGCAAAACTCAGCAGCGATAAACCCATCAAAGTTGGTTTATATCATTCGTGGGTGGTAGATGATCAACAACTGCCTGCTTCGCTCCTCGTTACGGCTATTTCAGCCGAGGGTTATATTATGAGTATCAAGCATCAGGTATACGAGAGCCATGGCATTCAGTTTCATCCTGAAAGTTATATGACGGATATGGGCAAAGAATTGATGCAGGGTTTTTTGGAATAAGGGTTACAAGCAGCCTATTGCGTAAGGTTTATACCATTTCACCAGCTTTCATTTTTTCAGCATTTTCGGCAAACTGCAAGGCATCTAACATATCTTGTATATCACCATTTACAAAGTTGTCGAGTGCATAAATGGTTTTATTGATACGATGATCGGTAATACGACCTTGTGGCCAGTTGTAGGTTCTGATTTTAGCCGAGCGGTCGCCACTGCTTACAAGGGTTTTACGACTTTTTGCGATGGCTTCTTCGTGTTTACGTACTTCTTCTTCATAAAGTTTGGTACGCATCATTTCGGTTGCACGTATTCTATTGCCAAGTTGTGAACGATCGGTTTGGCAGGTAACCACGGTACCGGTTGGGATATGGGTTAAAATGACTTTTGTTTCTACTTTATTTACATTTTGTCCACCAGCACCACCACTTCGAGCGGTTTCCATCTTGAGGTCTGACTCTTTCAATTCAAAATCGACCTCTTCGGCTTCGGGCATCACGGCTACGGTAGCAGCAGAAGTATGTACACGTCCACTTCCTTCGGTGGCAGGTACACGTTGCACACGATGAACACCGCTTTCATATTTCAAGGTACCATATACATCATCGCCCACTACTTCGAGTATGACTTCTTTAAAACCACCTGAGGTGCCTTCGCTTTCATCGATGATGGATACTTTCCAACCGCGTGCTTCACAATATCGGATATACATACGCATGAGGTCGCCAGCAAAAATACTGGCTTCGTCGCCACCGGTGCCTGCACGTATTTCCATCACAACATTTTTTTCATCTTGTGGGTCTTTGGGTATAAGCAGTTGGTGTATGGTATCTTCTAAGGTGGTTTTTGAGGTTTCCAGACTAATTAAATCTTCTTTCGCCATTTCGCGAAGTTCTACATCACTTTCAGTTTCCAATACATCTTTGGCAAAAGCGAGGGCATCTAAGCAATTTTTATATTGTTTATAAGCATCTACAATTTTTTCCAGTTTGCGATATTCTTTGCTGAGTTGTGAATATTTTTTTTGATCCGACACTACATCCGGATTGGTGAGTGATACACCAATATTATCAAATCTTCCTTTGATGGCTTCTAACTTATCGAGCATAGGGGCGCAAAGATAATTTTAAAAAATGATTTACAATTACTAAACTTCAGGAGAAAATAGGTTGGATGCAAAAAAAACGATGGTTAAAATTTTTGAATTTTGATTCGGAAGGTAATTATTTGTGAAATATTAAAGCCCGACCAGCAAGTACAGAAATAGCGGCTAATGAAATTTTGCTTTATCCAAATCTGAGTAGTACTTATATAGATGTGGGATATGAGATTAGAGAAATGTTACATTAGAAATGTATAATGCCTTAGGCCAGCAAATCCCCTGTGTGCATTCATGAGAATGTATTATCTTAGGTGCCTGCCAGTCGGGCAGACTGGTGAGAATGAAGTGAAGAAGGTAATTATTGAATGAATTGTCTGAACCGCAGATAGCACAGATAAGATTGATGGAGCAGATACTATGTAAAATTTATTCTATGTTCTATTAAAATCTTATTTTTGATTTATGATTGAAGAAGGAAAATACAAGGAACTAACAGGCAAAATTATTGGTTGCGCAATGGAAGTTCATAATGTATTGGGCTGCGGATTTCAGGAAGTTATTTATCAACGTGCGTTGGAAATTGAAATGCGGAATGCCGGTATCGCATTTCTAAGAGAATTTGAGATGTCTATATTATATAAAGAAAATCCTATTGGAACTAGACGTGTGGATTTTTTTGTTGAAAATGTGATAAGTGTTGAATTAAAGGCACTTACAGCATTAGAAGATGTAAATATCACGCAAGCACTTAACTATTTAGAAGCCTATAATTTAGAAATTGGTTTACTAATTAATTTTGGTTCAAAAAGACTAGTTTTTAAACGTCTAGTAAATTCAAAATATAAATGATTATGATTCAAAATATAAAAAAAGAATTAGTCATCATCATAAGCATTACTCTATCTGCTGCATCCAACAAATCTGCATTTTCTGCGGTTCAGACAATGTGTCCTTATGTTGGCGGAAGTGCTGTGTACAAAGCAAGGGTACTATATAGTGCACTTGATCCTATAATGCAATACAACGACCGACTGATGTGCATACAAGGCCAAAACAAAAATGGCGATAATGGATATGTCAATGTTGATAGACTCTATGAAGCACAAACAAATGAGGAAGCAAATAAATTGACACAACTTCAAGGAATAAATAATAACGCATACAAAGTAGATTTCATAAAAATTGCTACTGATAAATTTGAAGATATTTTGGTTTATCCCAATCCTGCACGTGATGTTATCTTTATTTCGGACTTACCTGAAGATGGAGAGTTTGAACTCTCCGATTTGTTAGGCAATTCAATTTTAAAGCAAACAATTAAGGCTAGTGTTGCTGCTCAAAAGGTACCGCTTCCTGTTTTACCGAATGGAATATACGGTTACAAAATAAAGCTATCTAAAAATTTCTATAGTGGCAAACTAAATATCTTGCAACATGATAAATAATAAGATAATTGTAATAATTTGCATACTAGTGTATTCCCTTCACATAAATGCTCAAGATAGAAGGGGTTACACAGTTATTTACGGTGGTAGTGCCGATTATTTGAAATTTAGTGGAGATACAAGTATGCCGCAAACAGGACATTACTTTCCGTTTGTACCAATAAAGATATTTGGAAATGCTACAAGCAATATTTGTGATAGTTTTTCGGGTGGGTTGAGAATGCTTTGCAATGGTTATATTTTGTATGATACCGTGGGTAATATCATTGAAAATGGAGATACATTAGTGAATACAAAGCTTTATAATTCAAACTGTTGCCCTTCAAGTGGTATCTACACGCAAGGCTCAATCATATTGCCAAAAGGTAGCAATAATCAATACTATTTATTTAATGTATCTGTTACTGATTCCATGTTCACCTATTGGAATACTAACCCATTTGGCGATGGTCGGTTTCCTTTTGACATCTTACAATATCATGTAGTAGATATGAATGCAAATGCAGGTATGGGTAAGGTAATACAAAAGAAGAAAATAATTTTGGAAAATCAAGAGTTAAATATAACAGGTATGATGGCTTGTAAACATGCCAATGGGTATGACTGGTGGTTACTCAAGCAGGGGGCGAACGCGAATACTATATATACTTTTTGGTAACAAAAGACACGGTATTATTTGACACCGTTCAGACTTTTCAAACACCAATATTTGGCTACTACGGTATAGCGGGACAAAGCTGTTTTAATAGCGATGGAAGTAAATATGTTTTTGCTACGGGGGGAGGCTTTTTAAATAATCAAGGTGCACATCTATTTATTGCCGATTTTGATAGGTGCTATGGTGTATTAAGCAATGTAAAAGAAATAAAAGTGCCTTATGATTCTACCCATACTATTTTAGATACCTTGTGGCAGTGCATGGATTCTTTAATAACTGGTGTTTGCTTCTCACCAAATGATAGTTTTTTATATATATCACGCCGGTATAACATGTATCAATATGACTTGCATGAAGCAGATAGTGTACTAGCAATGTATTTAATACCACAAATTCCACCTGTTGTTGGCGATGTTGAAAAGGGGCACTTGCAATTAGGTATTGATGGAAGAATTTATATAGGTAAACTGAGCGGTAGTGGTAGTTACAATAGCTTAATACACAAGCCAAACAATAAGGGAATGGCGTGCAATTTTTGTAAAGTTTGTTTGTATTGTGATTCATGCGATTTTACTATGTCATTATCTAATATGCCCAACTTTAACATGCCAAAGAAGGAGCCCTGCTATCCACTTGCTAATGGAGAAATACAAAAGGATATAGAAGAATTGGATATTTATCCCAATCCTAGCAGTACCGTCTGTATCATCAAAAATAAACAAGGCAAAAAAAAGGAGTTGTATAATGTATTAGGTGAGCTACTATTTTCTACCAAAGAAGATGAAATAGATGTTAGGCATTTAGCCAAAGGGATGTATTATCTTCGTTGCGAGAATGAAGTGAAGAAGGTTATTATTGAATAGATGAACAATACTTTGTGCACCCATAAACTGGAAAATAAAAATATTTACATTGAAATCGATTCAAGGCATGATAAGCGTTTCGAACAAGCAACATCAAATGTTCAAAGAACTTTTTTTATCTGTAGTACGAGATGCCGCAGAGCCGAACATCTCAAGCAGCGTGATTTCTCATTAACCATCATCTAATGCCGTTTGGTGGGTCACTTACCTGTAGTAAAATTTATTTATCAAATCTAAAACTCCTCTCCCCTAAGCCTGTGACTTCGTGATACTTATGTTCTTCGTTGGCTTAACTAAAATATTGTCACGACAAGCAAAAACTAATTTTGTTCGGCGGGCGCGAATGCGTCTAAGCTTGCAACTTTGCTTAATTGTCGCGTTGCAACCTGAAGCTTCCCGTCACGCTATAAGTATTGGTTGTGGGATATCCTTTGACGTTTGCAGTAAAGGTGCCTTCTACAAATCCTGGAAATGCAGGGTAGGCAGTGAACGTAGTGGTACTGCCCGCCAATAGGTCATAACTGCTTTCGATCGGTGCGATATTCAACAGGTCGCAGGTGTTGATGTTTAAAGTACCCACCGATGCCCCATTTACATTAATATGCACATAACTCATGCCTTCAGTTGTATAAAGCGTGGTGCTGGGAAGTCCGCCGTTACAAGTCAGGGTTGCTGCCGGCAACAGGAAAGTCCTTGTGGTAACCACTTGTGTGGCATTATTTTGCATGTTGATTGTAAGGTATTCGCTTTGATTTCCACAGGCGTCCAATATGCCCAGGTTGTTGGGCCCTGCTGTTAATATATGAGTTGAAATGCCGAAAACATTTGTGGCCAGGTCATACGTGTTTAATATCATACTGCCGGCCGGAACACAGGAGAAAGTATGATTGATGTTGCCGTTTGCATCCGGAATTAAAAATAAATTCAAAGTAGGACTGTATACAAATGCATTGGATAGTGGATTAGCCTGGCAATTGTGTATCACCGCGCTGATGCTGCATCCACCGATATTGTTGATGGTAATAATTCCGAGGTTCTGATTTGCTGCAGTGGTAGTTATCGTTGACGTATATATGGGTGTTGCACCACAGCCATTGCTTGGCAAAACTTCAAGAAGTAAAGTGGCATTGGCATAACACTGACCCCCAAGCCAGCCCGTATTATTACTGATGCCGTCCCGATCATCTGAATTTGCGACATTAGTAAGTCGCACTGTATAACCGCTCATGGGTGCACCATTCTGATCCTGTAAAATCATTTCCAGAAAAACGGATTGATGCGGACCATCGACGTTCCAGAAACTGAAATGTTTTATTTTACCGTAATATTTACTTCCCTGCAATCTAGCCTGACCATCTTCCATCCAATATCCTTTAGTTTCATCATAATACCACAATGGAATAGAATCCAGGGCGGTTGCCAGCATTCCGGAGGGAACCGGTATGTATAAGCCTGCTTCTACACCGGAGATCAATTGCAATTCGTTTCCCGCAGTACCATAAATCTCTGCAGCCATCATTCCAAAACTTTCGAGCGTTTTTTCAATCCCATTTATATTTAGGCCAAGTAAATTGCCGGGCATGGTTTTCCTTCCTGTGGTTGTAGTCGGGTTGATATACTTCGCATATACTGACACCTGCCCATTGTAAGGTGTTCCACTTGCTTTGTCAACTATTGCATTGGGGGGAAAACTTATTACAAGACCATTGGCGAAATTCAGGGAAGCACCAGAGGCAGCATCAAAAGTTGACGGATTTCCTTTAGGCATCAGGAAAATAAAGACAGGATGCGTTTGGTTTTGTTTTACTGATAAGGTTTTAGAACCTTTAAAATATCCGTCTTTGTAAACACTGATTACCGTATTTTTAGAAGATGTTTGGATATTGTTTAAATAGAAAATACCACTGGCATCGCTATTTGTACTGTTGTTTCCGCAGGTCACAATTGCATCAGATAAGGGAAGTCCTGTTGCATCTTTTACGACACCACAGATGGAAGCAATCACGGTACTGCCGCTAGTACCACCAGGATTAGCTGGTGGATTATTTTTATCTTTATTGCAGGATTGAATTGTGGAAAGAGAACACAGGAATAGAATGAGCAATGTGAATAGAGAAGTGGTTTTCATAGTTTTAATTGACATTTTATTTGATGATTGTCAAGCTTCACAAGATTGATGATGTAAATTGATGATTTGTTTATTCAAATTTATGATTTTATTATTCAAATTGTCTGATATATCTATAAACAGTTCAGATTTAAGTTTATACCATTTTAGAATAGCATCAAAAGGAGTTTTAACATTAATTTCATTTCTTAAAGATACATTTCGTCTGTTCAAATTATAAGACACTAAAAAATTTAAGAACTCTTTTTCAAATTCCTTTTTATGTCATATTTTTATTTCAATATGGTATTGTTTTTAATTGTTCCATATACGCTTTCAACTATTCCATTCGTTTTAGGTGTTGATAAAAGGGTGCATTTATATTCAATATTATTTTCATTACACTTTATATCAATTAGAGATGGATTGGTACACAAATTGCCTTTTTTACTTTTCGTCAAACTATTCGTACATTCAAATTTTTAATCTA
The DNA here is from genome assembly GCA_016711825.1 of Bacteroidota bacterium. GTDB lineage: Bacteria > Bacteroidota > Bacteroidia > Chitinophagales > Chitinophagaceae > OLB11. The sequence continues at coordinate 774,333 of JADJSG010000006.1, forward strand.
TGAAAAAGTTACTTGTACTGTACTTAATCTTTTCACCTATCATCATCTTAAATAGTATAGCACAAAGCAATCGAATAAACGATGGCTTACAACTATTTAAAAATATTGAACAAATTGAATATTGTGTACTCCTTCCTTTAAATGAATATGTTGAAAAGAGGGCTGTTGAACGAACGAAGCATTCCTTTGTCAATAAAAAAAACAATGCATTGGTTATAAATTTAAAAGGCTATTACAGCGATGACAAAAGCATTACACTCGAAAAACTGTGCGCACTTAAATATACTGCTGAAGATGAAGAACATGGCAAAATTATAAAAACAAAAGGGATCTCAAATACCAATCACTGCTTTTACGCCATAGGATATTATAATAATTTGATCTATAAATATGAATTTATAGAAATCACCTGGGTTCGAAATGATGAAATAACTGTTCTAGAATTAAATTATCGTTTGAAAGATAAAGCACTCTGGCAAAAAAGATTAAAAACCATCATAAAAAATTCTGAATGTCCAGAGTGACTACTCAAAATGATGTCATGTCGAATTGGTTAATGAAATATTCGAGATGATGAAGTAGCATTTCATCGCATTAAAGAGTCTATTGCACAATCTGGGTTAAATACATTTGGTATAATAACATCATAGGTAGTTAAAGAAATTTAACTATCTTCAAACCGCCAACAGAATCAATAGTATACAAACAATGAAAAATGCTTTTCCTATAAAATGTATCTACTTTGTATTGTTGATGATTTATCCATGTAGTGCGATTGCCCAAACGATACAACAAATGGAAGTCGTACTCAATCAACATTTAAAACGAATTGAACATTTTGCTTACTTATCACATCGAACAGATGAAACAGCCTATGATAGTTTAGTATTAGAAAATATTTATTTTGAAGAAAAGCTACTTTTGTTTGCAAACAAAAATCCAGAAATACTTACCTATGAATTTCCTTTATTAAGAAATGAAAATTTTAATATAGCGACCTCGTCAGATAGAAAATTTCGCATTTTTTCCTGGGATTTACAAACAGGGGGCACCATGCATTTCTATGATAATGTATTTGTGTATGCACACAATAAAAAAATAGTGGCCTATTCGCCCGAATTGCCCGAAGGCTCACCGGGTGGTTATTACAGCGATATCTATCAATTCAGGAATGATGAAAATGCCTTTTATTTAGCCTATCAGCATCGAACGCTGTCGAATAGAGATTTGCATCAGGAATTTCAAATTTACTCATTTGAAAAAGATAGCTTAATAGAGAATCACAAAAAGATCTTGACAAAAGCAGGTTTTACCAGTAAGTTGGGATTCCCCTTTAACTTCTATTCAGTGGTGGATAAAAATGAACGACCTATTCGCCTGATCAAGTACAACAATGCTTTACAAACCATTACCCTCCCAGTGGTAACTGAAAATGGGGATGTAACAAAAAAGAAAATTGTTTATCAATACAATGGCCATTATTTCACAAAACAACAATAAATTAAAATGACAAATCGAATTCTTTTTTTCACCTGCCTGCTGTTCATATCATTTTTAAACCCCAATAATTTATTTGCCCAAAATACAGCTAGGGTTGAAGAAAAAGTCACTAAAATGACAGCACTTGTGCATTTAAATGCTGAGCAACAGAAACAATATAAAGCGTTGTTAATAAGGAATGAGCAGGAAAAAAATGCCTTATTAGAAAAAGTGAAAACGGTTTCTGCAGAAGAAAAAAAATCTATGCAGCAAGCCTTCAAAACCAATTATGAAAATCAACTTAGAAAAATACTAACAGTCGCTCAATTTAATCAACTCAAGAAGGCATCAAAAGATAAATAAAAACAATGCTGCTTAAGTATTAAACACATAGTAAATGATTGAATACTCAGGTACGATAGTCGACTTAATTAATATTATTTCCCCCTCGCCTACGCTATCAATACAATAAATTGTATTTTTACCAATCAAATAATTACTTGAATGACCAAATACTACTTCCTTTTACTGTTTATAGCTTGCACTTTTAGTATAAAAGCGCAAACAGATCCCCTCCTGCAGGCAGAAGTATTGACAGATACCATTCAAAAACGTCATATGATTCCTTCTGGCCGAATGCAAATTTTAAATATGATTGATCGGCAATTGCAAAAAGCAGATGCTGCCGATGGCGTATACGACAAACTTATTGACCGTGATGCAGATATAGATAAAACGGCTTTGCTGTCAAATGCCATATTTTCGAAAACAACGAAGACAATCGCCTATATCGAAAACAACGAAACGGATGATATGCTTAAAAGAAAATACTTAGGGCGTATTATCGAAAATTTAAAATTGTTTAATACAGATATCAATGACGGTATGGTAGACGAACGTTATTATGCTGAATTGTTTGAACATACCTACCAGGTCATCAGAGGGCTGCACAATAAAAATGCCTCAAGCTATGTAAAATCACATGTGGGAAAAGCAATGTATGTATTGGCCCCACTTGTCGAAAACGACAATGAAGCAAGTGTGGCATTGATGGAAGGTATGGCGGAAGAGTTTCCGGAAATATTAATCAAAAGAGTTCGTTCAATCAATAATGTGTCTGCAGCCAACGCAGTGGTGTCAAAGGCTGCGCCAAAAAATCCTAAAATCATTTTAAACTATGCCACTTCCACCGCTGTTGAACGTGATATTGTACGCAGAAGTGAAGACCCGTATGTAAAAGCCATTATCCACATCGCCGATAGTGCACATATTCCCTTAAAAGCCATTTTTTTTATAGAGGAAATATATAAGCAAAAAATAACATTGGCAGAGGTAAATAAAATTACAGATGATCAGGATGCCTATTTTAAAAAATGATAGAAATGCGTCAACAATATTTTACCACAGACTTACGCAAAATCTATGATAAAGAACTCATCCACGAAGCATCGCGTTATGTGTCTACCATGAATGAGTTGCATAATGCCGGTGATGCTACCCGATTTAAAATTATTGATAAAAACACCGCCACCGAAATCTATTATATCATTGTGTATGGCAGCGACGACTTATATACGAGCAGTTTTTTAGGAAGCTTCAACCGAATGATGTCGCATATGAAACCCAAAACCGGTACTGAGTTTTTAGCAAGCATTGGCAAAGATAAATTTAGAACCTTCCTCCGACTTTGTGCCAATTACAATACCCTCAACACCTTTTTGGCTACTATGAAAGATAGTAACAAAAACGAACTAATGCGCGAGTTTGTAACCGGTTTGGATAATACCCTCGAAAAAGATTTGGAAGGTGCTACCGATGTGGCCAATTCCTTTGGTAGTATCACCGATAGCAACTTGATGAAAAATATTGTAGAGCAAATCAAAAGCAATAAAGAGGAAGCCGAAAAAACAAATAATACAAAAGGTTTTAATATCTATAATATTTTATATTCGATGCTCACCTTGAGCAATGATTCTCTTACCAGCAAATTTGGCATACCGCCTATTACCATCATGCCTTATAATCAACTGACTGATGATAGTGGTGTAATTGTTCAACAGGTTTTCTTTTTTGGTGACAAAGATGGTCAAGGGGTCTTTCGTAGTTTCACCGGTGGCTTTGGCGCCCCTGACTGGAAGGTAAAAAAAGAAGCCCAATGGGTAAAAATAAGCTCAATCAGAGGCAAACGAATTGATATTTATTGCAATATTCCTTTTGATGAACCCGATGATGAAATGGCACAAAATGCCTTGCAGGCTTATTTAGATTCAAACAATATTAACCCTACCATCATTATTCACCGCGGTCATAGTTATCATTTACCCCTCACCCTTGAGCATATCAATAGCCATCATAAAGTAGTGATACTAGGCGCTTGTGGTGCCTATCAAAATTTATCTACCGTACTAAGCCAGTCAGAAGATGCACAAATTGTATCGACCAAACAAATTGGGGCAGGCAAAATTAATGGACCTATCATCAGGGCATTCAACGATCGCCTCTTAGCGGGTAAAGACATTGATTGGGTGCAAATGTGGGGTCAGCTTTCCAAACAATTTTCAGGTGGTGAAACCAAACAACTTTTTGATGATTATGTACCGCCCTATAAAAACCTCGGGGCTATCTTTTTAAAAGCCTATAGAAAATTGGGAAATACCGGGTTTTAAGCTTTTAAAACCATTAAGAAGAATCAATGAACGTCAACAAAACCCTCTGTCCTTAATAATCAATCACCTGCTCTTCAATGGATACAGGCAAGTCCCTAAAAGTATATTGTTGGGTTCTTAACTGTGGTGTAAAGCCTGCTTCTGCAATGGCGTCTTGAATACTTTTGTAGGTAAACCGATGTGGAGCTCCTGCGGCACTCACTACATTTTCTTCAAGCATGATACTGCCAAAATCGTTGGCACCCGCATATAAGCAGGTTTGTGCCAATGCCTTACCTACGGTGAGCCACGAAGCTTGTATGTTTTTGATATTGGGTAGCATGATACGGCTTAGGGCTATCATACGTATATACTCTTCGGCAGTGGTATCGTTTTTAGCACGTCGAATTTTTGCCAATAGGGTACCCACATCTTGAAAAGTCCATGGTATGAATGCTAAAAAGCCATTGGCATGGGGTGGTTTTTCGCTTTGTACTTGTCGTATGTCTACTAAATGTTGAAACCTTTCTTCCAGAGTTTCTACATGTCCAAACATCATCGTAGCCGAACTTGTAATATCTAATTGATGGGCTGCACGCATCACATCAAGCCATTCCTGCGCTCCACATTTTCCTTTCGATACCAGTCGACGTACACGATCGTTGAGTATTTCAGCACCTGCACCGGGCAAGCTGTCCATACCTGCTTCTTTCAATGCTTTCAACACTTCGGTATGGGTACTTTTTTCGAGTTTGGTTATATGGGCTATTTCAGGGGGGCCTAAAGTATGTAATTTGATATTGGGGTACAGTGATTTGATTTGTTTGAAGATAGTGACATAAAAATCAAGCCCCAATTCAGGATGATGTCCTCCTTGTAAAAGCAACTGATCGCCTCCCCAACGGATGGTTTCTTCTATTTTTTGCTTATACGTTTCGATGTCAGTGATATAGGCTTCGGGATGACCAGGTACACGATAAAAATTACAAAATTTACAATTGGCAATACACACATTGGTGGTATTCACATTACGATCTATTTGCCAAGTTACTTTACCATGAGGTACTTGCTGTTTGCGCAGTGTATTGGCTACATGCATGAGTTCTGCTAAGGGAGCTTTTTCAAACAAAAAAATACCTTCCTCTGCAGTCAGCCATTCAAAGTGATAAGCTTTTTGGTATAAATGGGCAAGTTGGGTTTGTGTGGATGTATCAGCCATCAAATCTAAAGTTTATAAAGCAGCAATATAATGTTTTATTTGTCAAGTGCACTGATGATCTCATCACTCATGGGTTCTATACCAGGTGCAAATACATCAATGAGTTGTCCTTTTTCATCAATAAGGTATTTTTGAAAATTCCATTTTACATTATTGTCGCTATGGTTATTGTATTTTTTTTGGGTAAGCCAAACATATAAGGGGTGTATATTTTTACCTTTCACATCTATTTTTGCGGCCATCGGAAAAGTTACCCCGTAGTTTTTTTGACAAAATGATTTGATTTCTTCATTATTACCAGGTTCTTGGTATAAAAAGTTATTGGCCGGAAATCCAATCACTACAAGCTTTCCTTTATTGGCTTCGTACAATTTTTCCAATCCTTCATATTGTGAGGTATAACCACATTTAGAAGCTGTATTGACAATCAATATTTTTTTGCCTTTGTAGGCCGCCAAATCGATTTCACCGCCATCTAAGCCAGCTACTTTAAAATCGTAAATAGATTTGATTTGTGCATCTAAAGTTTTAGGTGCTAATAAAAATGAAAAGAGTCCGAGCATAATGAAGTATTTCATGAGTTAAATAAATTTTATTAATTTGAATAGGCAAATATACCCATACTAAATGGAATGACTCTATAGAGATTTAAAATGTACTATACATGAACGCTTTGCTAAACAAAGGGGACTTAAATCACCATGATGCCTTGAACACAGATTTCAACTGCAAATCTGTGTTCAAACCATAACATTCCTTTTCAATCGCAAATGGGTTTCTTAAATATCAATTATAGTTGGTATAAATAAAACAGCAAACAAGCAAATACACTATTTTTGTGCATTATGAATAAAAACATTCTTTATTTATTGGCACTTGTACTTTTAGCAGCCCTTACCTATTATTTTGTATTCAGAGAAGAAGGAGAAGTTTTTGATAAAAAAGAAGCAAATTTTACGGTGCAGGATACAGCAGCTGTAAAGACCATTTTTTTATCAAATTTGCAAAATGAAAATATCAAACTTCAAAAAGAAAATGGGGTGTGGACCCTCAATGATTCTATGGTTCCCCGACCAGATGCAGTGATCGCATTACTCAATGTGCTGCATCAACAAAAACCCGAACAGCCTGTATCTGTTGCTTACCACGACGAGGTCATCAAGGAGTTAAGTACACATCATACAAAGGTAGAAGTTTATACAGAGGCAGGCAAAACTCATACTTTTTATGTAGGTAGAAATCCGGGTCCCAACAACGAAACGTATATGCTAAATGAGCAGGCCAAACGACCTTACCTGGTAAAAATTCCTTTACAGGAACTATTTGTTGGGGTGCGTTACTTTACCAAAATAAGTGAATGGCGAAATAAAAAAATTCTTTATGCAGCAGCACCCATCGAAAAAGTGTCGGTGGTATATAAAGATTCCACCCAGTTTTCGTATCAATTGCTACATGATGCATCTACACTCACGCTTACAGGTAGTTATACCATCGAAAAACCCCTCAACCAGCAAAGGGTTTATGACTATTTAAAGCTTCTGGACAATATATATTGTACAGGTTTCGAAGACGATTATATTTACAAAGACAGTACGATACGGAAGGGGCGACAATTAGCCACTGCAATCATCAAAAGAAAAGATCAGCCCGAACAAGAAATTACCTTTTATTTTAAACCCACAAGCCAGGGCACGAAAAAAATTATTTATATTGGAAAAGAAGAATATGATTATGATTTGTTTTTTGGCTTACTCAACAAAAAAGATTTTATATTAATGGGTCGAAAATCGACGGAAAAAGTATTGCGTTCTTTTCCAGAATTTTATGAAGCCTCCACGCAATAATTAAAGCATAGCAATCCTAAACAGTGTATTATTTATTACTCATATTTTTTTATCCCATTTCATGGCTTCCATTGAGGGTATTGTATATCATCGCCGATATGCTGTTTATCATGTTGTATTATGTATTTAAATATCGGATGAAGGTAACCATGCAAAACCTTCGATTGTCGTTTCCTGAAAAGTCAGAAGAGGACTTAAAAATGATTGCGCGTAAATATTATCGTAATCTGTGTGATAGTATTTTAGAAACCGTTAAATTGTTTTCTATATCATCATCTGAACTTGAAAAAAGGATGAAGGTGAATTGGGAAATGTTTGATACCATGACCGAACAAAACCGCAATGGGCAGGCATATATGTCGCATCAGTTTAATTGGGAATGGGCTACGGTATTGTGTAATTGGCGAGCCCCACGTCGGTTTACAGGTTTATACATGCCTTTGACCAATAAGGCTTTTGACCGTTTATATCTCAAGCTAAGAGCACGCAGTGGTACCCAGTTGATAAGGGTACAGGATATGCAAAAAGAAATGGCACAAGTGCAACAACAAAAAATACTTTGGGGATTTATTGCTGACCAAAATCCAAGTGATCCTAAACGAGTATCGTGGAATGATTTTATGCATCGGAAAACAGCTTTTTTTAAGGGACCTGAATTTGTAGCAAGACGTTATGATAACCTTGTATATTTTGGCGAAATCATAAAAATAAAAAGAGGGTATTATGAGATCAAACTAAAACTGGCGTTTGATCATCCAAGAAACACAAGCGAGGGTGAAATCACCGAAGCATATGTGCGACATCTTGAACAAAGTATCAAACGCCAGCCCGAGAATTGGGTTTGGTCACATCGAAGGTGGAAACACCAGTTTGCTCACTGATAGGAGATTACCCCACCCCACCTTTTTTCGCCTAAAAAATTTCCATCTTCGCGGACCAAATAAATTAAGTTGTAAAGATCAATTCATATACCAAAGATTGTGAAAAGAATTTACATTGTCAAGTATAATTTTGCTTAAAATGAAATAAAGATGTAACTATGTAGTGTTATCAAGGGTGTTAACAATTGTTAAAGTTTTTATAGAATGAAAATTACACTGTATTTCGGGAGTTTTAACCCTATTCATGTGGGTCATTTAATCATTGCAAGTCATGTACTCAGTCATTGTGATACAGATCGTATTTGGTTTGTGGTGTCGCCTCATAACCCCTTAAAGGAAAGCAGTAGCTTACTCAACGAAAACCATCGTTTTCATATGGTGCAACTGGCTATCGAAAATGAATCAAAATTCAAGGCAAGCAATATTGAATTCAAACTACCTCGTCCATCTTTTACCATTGATACCTTGACCTATTTACAAGAAAAATTTCCACAACACCAGTTTCGTATTTTAATGGGAAGTGATAGTTTTAGCAATATCAAAAAGTGGAAAAATTATCAGGCCATTTTAGAACATTACAAAATCATTATTTATAAAAGACCCGGCTTTGAGGTGGACACTACCTTAAGTCAACAATTAGAAATTGTGCAAGCGCCCTTGCTCGATATTTCTTCTACCTACATAAGACAATTGATTAAACAAAAAAAGTCGATTCGGTATTTGCTCAGCGATGAGGTAATGGATGAAATCATTGCATGTGGTTATTATAAATGATGCTAGTGTGATGGTATTTTTTTGAAATGGTATTGCCTGATACAATAACTGTGAAAAACAGTTCATGTATTTTTTACTATACCTTTCAATGATTATAGGGATGGTATCAAATGTATTTAAACAGAGTCAGAAAAATAACGGTATAATACCAACAGATATTGCATTACACCCATCTATATAAATGATTACAATTAAAACCGAGGACAGCCATATGCTTTGGTTCTGTCTTCCCCTTTTTGATAATTGCCTTGAATAATAAGAGAGATTTCCATAGCCCCTACCCCATTATTACCACTACTCAATTGCGATACGGTATGGTCATAATTGACAGTAATTCTATTTTGTTTCCATTTATATCCCGCTACCCCAATCACAGCATCCTTATTTCGATAAAAAATGCCCAGTATAATTTCATTGGCGTCTAAGCTTGCCATACCCCCTGAGGCATTGATATTAAGTAAAGTGCCGCCTACTAACTCACTTGCTTTTTTCTGACGGGTATAATATACAGATGGCGACAGCATAATATTGTCGTTGGCTTTGTATACAATATCTAAATTAAGAATGGGGCGTAGTCCTAACTTATTGGTTTGACCGTAAAAAGTTTCAGTGGGTTGATTAAGATGTGAAGCAGCTACACTGATTTTTGCAAAAAAGTTATCATTGTTATAATACGAAAAGTTTACCCCTGCATTTAAATCCATAAAGGTTGTCTTTTGTACAGAAAAAGTTTCCTGATTATCGACACTTTTATTGAATGAAAATTCATCCCATTGCACATCATAAGTTAATTTACTAAAATCAACACTACGTTGATTATAAACGATGCCTAAACCGGCAGAAAAGCTTGTTTTTTCACCTGTCAATATATGAGCTGCAAGGTTACCTTGTACTTTAGTGAGGGCCAGGTTGCCATTACCTGCCACATCGCGCCATACGGCAACACCCGTACCTAGCCATGCATTATCCCATTGATTACGCATCAGACCAAAATCTGAAAAGATACTAAATGTATTGTAAGGTACAGGAATGGTAGCACCTTGATTTCTGTAATTGATACCTGCGCGCCAGTCTGAATTTTGAAGCAATGCAGTGTTTGCAGGGTTTAACAGCATTGGTGCGTTATAGTATTGCGAAAAATGTAAATCTTGAGCGATTCCATCGTGCTGAATACTTGCGATTGTGATGAGAAGTAATAAATATTTTTTCACGTGTAATTGTTTTATTAATTATTTCAATAAAGTGATATTGCCGTTTTTGCTTGTCTTGGTGCCATCAAAAAATTCGACTGATAAAGTATACGCATACACTTCCATTTCTTGCATCACATTTTTGTAACGACCATCCCAACCTTTGGTTTTTTCGGTAGATTCAAATACTTTTTCTCCCCATCGGTTAAATATTCTGAAAGTCATTTTTTCGATCCCATATCCTTTTACATATACCATATCGTTGATGCCATCGCCATTGGGTGAAAACCCGGAAGGCACATCCACCAAAGGAACCACTATCCCTCTCACAGATTTACAAACAGTATCGCGACAGCCATATTCATTGGTTGCAGTTAGGCATACTGTATATGTTCCATCTTTATCGTACACATGCACATCATCTTTATTAGTAGAAGTGGTACCATCGCCAAAATCCCAAAGATATTTGGTAGCCCCTACAGATAAGTTTTTAAAGTTGTTGGGGGTATTGGGTTCGGGAGGGTTAGGCGTCCAGGTAAAATCGGCCACAGGAGTGGGTAAGATGGTAATCACTTTGGATGCACTGTCAAATTTGTTACAAGTATTTGGGTTGCCTGATACTAAGTAAACCGTATAAGTGCCTATTGCGGTATAGGTATTGGTTGGGTTTTGCACATTGGCTGTATTGCCATCCCCAAACACCCAATTCCATGAAGTTGCATTGGTAGACTGATCGTTAAACGTGACGACAGCGGGTAAGCAAATGGTATCGGGCATTATAAACGCTGCAATGACTAAGCTCGTTGAAAAATCGATGATGACTTGTGTGGTTGCAGGGTTATTGCAAGCATTGGGGTCGGTCATGGTGAGGGTCACTGTATAAGTAGCAGCTGTAGGGTAGTTATGCAATGGTGGAAACTGGCCTGTATAGCTCGTGCCATCACCAAAATCCCAGGTATACGTAGCAGTAGCAGCTGGAATTCCATTGTTATAGGTGCTTGTATTGTTAAACTGCACGGTAAACGGTCCGCATGAATCTACTTTCATAAAGGTGACACCCGGAAACATGGAATCATTTCGAACGGTAATAATCAACTGGGTAGTATCTGCGCTTGCTGTGCAACCATTAGGGTTGCTGGCAATCAATGTTAAGGTGTAAATACCTGCTGTGGTATAGGTATGGGTTGGGTTTAAACTATTATCAAAGGGTGAGCCATCGCCAAAATCCCATTGGTAAGCAGTTGCACTCGTACTGTTATTTTGAAAAGTAATCGTGAGGGGTACACATCCTGTGAGAGGGCCATTGGCTGCAGCTTGTGCACTTGGGTTCTGAAAATCAAAAGCTATTTTAAGGGCCCCAAAATTACAGTTAGTTGTTTGTAATTTAGAAGTTGAGTAAGCCCCAGGGGTTACAGGAAAATTTTGTGTACCACCTCCGCAAGCAGAACAAATCGCCTGATAAATAACACCGTTTGCATCAAAACGACTCGTACCACCATCAACATGCTCACCTCCTCCTCCATTTTGACCAAAGAAGCTTCCATAAATAAAATTTACTAAGTTTTTGCTAAGAACATAAAAGTAAAAGTCACTCCCATCAGTTGTAGCTTGAAGTGCACCAACCGAGGTAAGAAGTCCTGTAGTATTTCCTGGATTTCCACCAATAATTGGACCTCCCCAACCGGACACATAGACATTTTGACACTTGTCAACTAAAAATGCATTTATAGCAATATCAGTTTCAACAGTAGATCCTTTTCCAAAAACAGTAGAAGCTATATAGGTAGATAAATTATTATTTATTATTGAAATAAATTGACTGGAGTTTGGTGTTATAAAAACGCCAGGTGTTGTAGGATAAGCACCCATGGTTTGACCAACTATATAAACCCTATTGCTATCATCTGTTTGAACACCATATACTTGATCATATTGATTTGTACCAATAAAGGTGCCAGCAAGAAGTAATTTTGAAATGGTATTAAATTTTAATAAAAAACCATCAGCACTACCTCCAACATAAGCAGGGTTTAATGTGCCACCAGTGGTTGGAAAATTACTACTTTCAGTACCACCTGCAATGTATAATTCATTGGGATTTGATTTGTTGAGTGCTAAAACATAACCAGCATCATTTAAACTACCTCCTAAATAAGTACTCCAAATTAATGTATTTAAATTTGATGAAAGCTGAATAACTATTGCATCTTGCAATCCTCCTAAAACAGCCTGAGTTGGATTTACAGTAGGGAAATTAGTAGATTTTGTAGAACTTGTTACATAAATATTATTATTTAAATCTACGATTACTTCACTGCGTGCATCATCTGCATAGTTATGTTTAAGTCCACCAATCAACAATTCACTAAGATAAATATTTGCAGATTCTTCACCACTACCACCTACGTATGTAGATCCAAGTAAAACTGTGCCAAGCGGATTAAACTTGGCAATAAACATATCACCACCACCATTATACGTGTTATCGTAACAACCTACGCTTAAAGGAAATGAGGCTTCCGACGAGAAAGTGCGTCCAGTTATCACAAGATTACCGTCATAATCAACAATCATACTATGAGGTTGTTCATTATCAAGACCGCCGAAATATGTTGCATATATTAAGTTAGCCCCCGATGGATCAAATTTGCTAAAAGAACAATCAGTAGGTACAATACCGGAACCTGGCCCTGGATTATTACCACCTCCATAATTGAATTGTATAGCACCCAAAGTTACTGGGTAATTACCTGTCAATACTGTTGAGAATCCGGGTTGGTCATTTACAACTACCCCACCCGCATAAAAATTACCTGTTGTGTCATAAGTGGCAGTCATCCCCCAATTATCAGCAGTTGATCCTGAAAAGGAACAAAAGACTATTGCGGGATCGATAATTAGTGTATAATTCCTATTATAACCTTTAGGGAAGGCAAATGATACTGTGTTGTCTTTAAGAATATATTTTGATGGTATTTCTTTTTTTTCACCATCAATAAACTGATAACAATAAGGTTTTATCTCTTTAACAATTCCTAAAGATGTTTGTAATAATAAATTACCTTCAGTAATCTGTATATCTTCAAGGCCATTGTACTTTAACTTTATTAAATTGGCATTTGCATTTGGTTGCAAAATAAAATCATATTTAAGATTTTCATTATCAAAATAAAAATGGGCATCGATATTTTCAAAAATATTTGAATAGTCTACATTAAAATTAGGGTGAATACCTGTTTTCCATGCGGTTTCATTTTTTCCAATAAAATAATTATAGTAATGCTTTGCAGATTTGGAACCTGTTATTAAAACATCTTTGGAAGGGTTTACAAATTCAATATCATAAGCATGGTATTTGAGAATCTTAGAAGGTGCACTTTTATCATGGCTAGCTACATGAACACCTAACTGATTAGTTACATCAGACATGGAAATCCTAATTCCATCTTTCCTCAAAAAGAAATTACCTCCTGAAGTAACCCCTTTATAGATAAAAGGAGCATTCCATTGACCTTGATTTTCAATAAACTCGCAATTCAGTTTGTGTGCTTGAGTTTGGAAAGTGCAAGAAATAAGTATAAATAATATAGCGATCTTGTTTTTCATATTTGATTAATTTGCGGCGTCAGTTATAAGGTAACCAATAATAGAACTACTAAAAGTGTTTGATGTAATATCATACCACAGAGCTGTGTTAGATGCAGTACTCGCAGGGGTTCCAGGCATACTAATATCGTATTTGTATAGATTTGCAACAGTATTCCCTTTATTATAAATTGTAAAATTGTTTGCAGTACCTGGCACAAAACTCAGGAAAAAGTCATGATCGTACCCAGACACCCCCCAATTTAAATTATAGGTATAGCTTGGATTACTACTTGGAATACTTAAATTTAGCGTACCGTATGAAGCAGCTCCTAACTGATAAGTTAATATTTTTCCATAAGTTGTTGCTGTTATATCTTCATATAGAAGTATATACATCTGGTTTAATTGAATATCCATACCTGCACATCTCATAGCAGGCAAAGTTATATATTGATTACAAATACCAGATGTAGGATTAATTTCAGTTACGATTGTATTATTTGTTGAAAGATTGCTAAATAATCCATAAAGTTTTCCGTTATTTGAAAGTTCAATATCATGCAAAACCCATCCATTATTCGCAGTAGCAAAAGGACTATTTAATATAATTGAACTTACTATTTCATAATCATTCCCGACTTTTTTTGCTTTAAATAAATAGTGTGAAATTGAATTTGTATAACTAAGATAAATTGCAGGGTAGTTGTAACTAGGCAATTCAGCCAATGCAATACCTGTCAAGGTGGGCCCAGGAATTAATGTTGGTAGGTTTCCAAATCCCGATGGATTTAGTATATCAAAATAATAAGGAGACCAAGGCAGAGGAGAGTCATCAACACCTGTAATGATATTAAAATTTGTAAGTAAACTTTGTGTTGGGTATACATAACCATCACAAATAAATCCAACTCTTTCAGTGTAACCAGCAGGTATTAATAGTAAAGTACATAACGGGAAAGCCCTTGTTTTTTTATCTGTGTTTTTGGAAACATCCTGGTCAATAGGTTGTATTTTTGATTTATTACATGAAAATATCAATAAAATGGTTAATAATTTTAAAAAATGTTTTCTCATTTGTTTATTATTTGTTAGTAAATATAAAATAAAATTCACAGATGTGATACAATATAGACGAAAAAATTAGAAAATACGTTAATTAATGACATTCGAATGTCAATTAAGTCGTAATTTTGAAACAAATAAATCGATTATGTCCCTATTAAAAACAGGAAATCCTATTGTAAGCATTTATACAGAAATGACGCCCAATCCTGAAACGATGAAGTTTGTGGCCAATAAATTATTATATCCAAGTAAAAGCATAGATTTTGAAAATGAAGAAGCTGCTTTTCCTTCTCCGCTTGCCAAAGAATTGTTTGGCTTCCCTTTTGTGAAAGGCGTTTTTATCGCCAGTAATTTTATCACGCTTACCAAAACGACCGAAACAGATTGGAACGATGTGATACCCAGTATACGCGAATTTTTAAAAGAGTATTTAGAAGAAGGCAAGGCTATCATCAATGAAGATGAAATCGTACTCAAAACCTCCAATACCATCTCATCGGACGATACCGATATTGTGAAAAAAATAAAAGAATTGCTTGAAAATTATGTAAAACCTGCCGTAGAAATGGATGGAGGAGCGATATCATTTAAAAGTTATCAGAATGGAATTGTTTCATTGGTACTTAAAGGCTCATGTAGTGGCTGCCCTTCGTCAATGGTAACCCTTAAGTCAGGTATTGAAGGTATGATGAAACGGATGATACCTGAAGTGAAAGAAGTGGTTGCAGAAGCCGATTAATTTACTTTGCGATTTCATTTTTTTTTAGCAACATAAAATAGTCAATAACACGAAATAATAAAAAGTTTTTTTTGTGGTGTGAATTTATATTTTTGCTACTGACTATGCAACGTTTATCACAACAACTCAAACAACTTCAAAAACTTTCTCCACAGCAGATACAGCTGATGAAGTTGTTGCAGGTGCCCACTGCATTGCTGGATGAACGAATAAAAGAAGAAATTGAAGAAAACCCCGCCTTAGAAGTAGATGTTGAAGAATATGAAGACAAAACGCTTGACGAAAAAACAAATGAAGAAATAAAAGACGAGTTTTTGAATGACGAAAATGAGGACTATGTTTCAGATGATGAGGGCGACGAATTTGGCAATATCGATATCACAGAATATGTAAAGGAAGGCGATGACGAAGACGCCGACTATAATTTTCAATCAGACAATTTTGGCGCAGACGAAGAAGATAAAGTGGGGTATCAACATAAGCTGGAAACCACTTTTTATGATCATCTGATGGCTCAGGTCAATATGCTCAACCTGGAAGAAAGAGAACAACAAGTAGCTAATTTTATCATTGGCAGTATAGAAGATGATGGCTATTTGCGCAGAGACATTCCCTCCATTATTGATGATATGTCGTTTAGGCAAAACATCCAAACCAATGAAAAAGAATTAAACAAAATAATTAAATACATACAGGAATTTGAACCTGCAGGTGTAGCTGCAAGAGACTTACAGGAATGTCTTTTACTGCAACTACGCAAAAAAGAAAAAAACAAATCGACCCAATTAGCCATCAAAATAATCGAAACATATTTCGATGAGTTTACTAAAAAACATTATGAAAAAATACAACGGGCCTTGGTACTCAATGATGAAGATTTAAAAGAAGTAATTCAAATCATCATCAAGTTAAATCCCAAACCAGGCGCGCTTTTTTCTACCACCAACAAATTAGAGCTATATGTAATTCCTGATTTTTACGTCTATAATAATAATGGGGTGCTGGAGGTATCACTTAATCAAAAAAACGCACCTGATTTACGTGTCAGCAGTACGTTTAGAGATATGCTCAAGGATTATGATCGAGGCGATAAAAAAGACAACAGACAAAAGGAAGCGGTATTGTTTATCAAACAAAAAATTGACTCCGCAAAGTGGTTTATCGATGCTGTGAAGCAACGTCAGGAAACCCTGATGTTGACCATGACACGTATTTTAAATTTGCAGGAAGATTTTTTTCTTACAGGAGATGAAACATCGCTCAAACCCATGATTTTGAAAGATATATCAGACCGCACAGGCCTCGATATCTCTACCATTTCGAGGGTAGTCAATAGCAAGTATGTACAAACCGAGTTTGGCACTTTCAAGCTTAAATACTTTTTTTCAGAGTCGATGTCTACAGATAGTGGGGAAGAGGTTTCCACACGTGAGGTAAAAATGATTCTCAATGAAATTATCAGTGGTGAAGAAAAAAAACAACCTTATTCGGACGAAAAACTTACGGATATGCTCAATGAAAAAGGTTATAATATTGCTCGACGTACGGTAGCAAAGTATCGCGAACAGCTTAATTTGCCAGTTGCCAGGTTGAGGAAGGAATTGTAATTCATTTAATTTTTGAAATAAATATCGTTAAATATTTGTTATTTGTTATTTGTTATTTGTTATTTGTTATGTATGAACACAAAATTGTAGATTGTTAGTTCATTAAAATCAACTAATCATGAAAAAATTATTTTTAACAGCAATTATTATTGCTATTTGTAACATTTCATTTGCATGGACTATGCAGATAATTAAAACAGGAGGGGACAATACTGGTTATTTTAAATATGTCCAAATGTTTCATAATGATAATGACAATCATCAACTCATTTGTACTGATCCAGGACCCACTAGATGCTCAATAAGTGATTGGCAGTATCTATGTGTAACCACAACTGAAGCGAATGCCTGTATGGCTTATGCTGAAGCCCAAATAGCATTAGGCAACTATTCTGGTAGTTTTACAACAAGCACAGGAATACTTATCACATGGTCATCAACTTCAACAGGTGGTACAATAATTAACCTTTCAAAAGATTGTAATTGAGAATAAACAAAAGTTATAATTTGAATTATACAATCAATTTTGTCAAAAATAGAAAGAATAGATACTACTATCTATTCTTTTTATTTTTATGCACCATACATGTAAATTTTATATTTGGTCAATCACTTGGATTAAAGTTAAAAGATACTATTACATTAAATATATCGTCTGAGACAAGTATTCAACATATTACTTTTACTACAAAAGATTCAATACTCTATTATTTCGATCAGAATACTCCACAGAAAAACGGAGGTAAACTTATATTAAATACGGTAAACTCCAATTCTAAAAAAAGAAATTCACTAACACTTCAAGATGCAGGTGATGATATTGATTTATTTCAAACTAGTTTTTTAGTTGTGACAAATAACAATATCATATTAGGGTTTAGATCAAATAAAATCATTTTTTATAATAAAAAAGGGGAGCTTTTAAAACGATTAAATTTAGATATTGGGTATACAAACTATGCCTATTTGGAAAAAGGAAATAAACTTATATTGATTGAGTATTATGGTCATCATATTTTAAGTAGAAAACCAATTTTACAACTTTTGGCAATCGATTTGGTAAATTTAGAAATTGAAAATAAAAAAGAATATTTTTTTGAAGGAGTTCAATTAACTATATATGATACTAAATTTCATGCTTCGGATACAGAAAATTTTTATATAGCAGAACCTCTAAATAATAGAATTTATAAATATGATTATTCATTGCAACGAGTAGATTCAATATTCGTGAATCCTCTTAGTTCATTTAGCACTATTTTAAATAGAAAGTTAAGTAAACTTACTTTTAATACTATTAAAAAATATGATAGTTTAGTCTATCTTCAGAAAGACTCTCTTATAATTTATAACGCATTTATCAATGATATGAATTTACAACCGAGATATATGCTAGAAATTTTTAACAAGGATGATACCCTAATGGATCGTATTGAAAGGATCAACATTATAAATGGTAAATTGTACATAACAAAAAAAAACAGGGGCTACACTAATTACGACAGTAAACGACATTTAGACATTTTTGACATCAAAAACAAAAAATTATTACAAAAAGATATCTATTATGATAGAAACAAAAAACAAGCAAATGATATAGAATCTTATTATAAATATTGCATCAGTTGTCATTATGCCATTCAGACTATAATACAGAATGGAATACTTTGTGCTTATCAATTAAGTGGAAATAATTTTTTTCCTGAAAAAATAATTAGCTTCGATGATTATAATAAACAATTTGACAAGTGGATGCTTACAAATACACCAACATATATGATGACATTATATGAATTCCAAGATTAAAATTTTAATACTAATTTTATCATTCTTCTGTCAGTCATTTACTTTGATAGATGGTCGTTCTATTTCATTAGAGCAAATTAAAAATTCAGGTAATGGTAAGATCTTAATTATATTTTCTTCGGGACTATCCTGTCACTCATGTTATGGCTGGCTGGCTACTAAGTTATCAGCAATGCAACAAAAAATACTTTTTAAGATTTATGTTATTACAGATTCTAAGGATAATGTATTTCAAAGAAAGATGAATAGTGTTGAAGTAAAAAAGATGCTCATTATTGATTTAAATGAAACCTATATTTATGACGATCCAAGCAATGAATTTTTAAAAAAGTATAATGCATTTACTTCGCCGAGTATACTTTATTTAAATGGATCCAAAGAACAATATATCTCTTATAGAATGCTATTTAAAAAAGAAGGCTTAAATAATAAAGTTCTAGATAGTTTAATAAAATAAGTCTAGAAATACAATTTCAGTGGGATCATTATTTAAAGAGTGGTTAACGGTATTTTCTATCCAACAAATCATTTAAATTTGTACAATGAATACGACCCTAAAAACCATCTTACTTACCGTTTTAACGCTTTCTGTATTTGCCATTGCATTGGTTGAACTAAGTGGTGTGAGCAGTCATGCCTTGTTTAATAAATACGGTATCGGTGAAGGCCATAGTGCCAGCCCTGATGAAAAAGCTGATCAGGCTAAACGCGATGAAGAGGTGAAGAAGATGCCACAGACCACTATTGAGGTGGTAGAAACGAAATTTGATTTTGGCAAAATGAAAGAAGGCGACAAAGTCAGACATACCTATATGGTAAAAAATGCAGGCACCAATCCATTGGTGATTTCAAATGTGCAAGTATCATGCGGATGTACAGCTCCTTTTTTCCCAAAAGAACCTATTTTGCCAGGTAAAACAGGAGAAGTGACTTTAGAATTTAATAGTGCAGGAAAAGCTGGGCTGGTAAACAAAAATGCACTGATTGTAGCCAATGCAGATAATGCGCCTTTTTCTATTGGATTTACAGCAGATGTAGAAAAAAAGTAACTTAATATAAATGAGTTGTATATGTTTGTGTTATTATTCACCTAAAGTCTGCTTTCATAAATAGGTTTAAAATTATAATTTGGCACTACCCCTTTTAAATAAGAAAAATAGTATTGAAAAACCACCACAAGAAATTGGGTTTATCGATCATTTAGAGGCGCTGCGGTGGCATTTAGTGCGTATGGCTATTGCATTATTTATCTGTTCGGTGGTAGCTTATATTTATATTGGTGAAATTTTTGATTATATTATTTTAGCACCAACTCATAAAGAGTTCCCCTCCTATATTTGGTTGTGTAAACTAGGAGAAATGGCTCATATACCTAGTTTGTGTTTGGAGGATGTACAAATCAGTTTTCAAAACACCCAGTTGTCCGGACAGTTTATGATGAGCTTTTCAGCTTCTTTTTTGTTTGGCTTCATTGTATCATTTCCCTATTTGGTATGGGAGTTATGGCGTTTTATCAAGCCAGCATTAACTACAAGGGAATTAAAAAATTCGAGGGGTATTTTATTTTGGATTTCATTATTGTTTTTTGTGGGTGTATGGTTTGGTTACTTTATCATTACCCCATATACGGTCAATTTTTTTGCTTCTTATACCCTCAGTAGTCAATTTCAAAATATCATCAAAATAGATGATTACCTTGATTCAGTCATGAGTTTGGTATTAGGTACAGGTCTGGTGTTTGAGTTGCCGGTTGCGGTTTATTTTTTATCTAAGTTGGGGATGCTTACACCCTTATTTATGAAAACGTACAGAAAATATGCTGTTGTGATTATATTGATTGTTGCCGCAGTGATTACGCCACCCGATGTGGTGAGTCAAATTATTGTCACCATTCCATTATGGATATTGTATGAGTTGAGTATATTTATCAGTGCGAAAGTGCAAAAAGAACGTATACGTAAAGAGAAGGAATTTTTTAGCAGTTAGGGATGGCTTACATAGATTGATTCAAACTCGGTTGACTATTTATGATTTGAATTGATAAACGACCACATTTTATAGCGTTCATGGTGTTTTCAGACAAAACAACTTATTGCAAAGGAAATAGGCAAAGATGAGTTACCCAAATGATATCAAGGGCTAAAAGTGTGGCATTAGTTTTAAGAAAAAAACCATTGCATATAGGTTAGCATTTTGTTTGGGTTCATTTTTTCGATGGGATGATGCATATTGGGTACCACGTACATACTTCCTTGTTTACATTGTTTATACACATCAACAGTTTCATTGAGGCTTACCATTTGATCACGATCACCAAGTCCGACACAAATAGGGATATCAATCTGCGCAATAGAGGTTCCGCTTAGAGGGGGTGCAGAGGATAATTGTTGTATCAGAACAGCTGTTTGGTTTACCACTTTTTTCCAATCATGTGCAGGGTGTAACTGGGTGAGATAAGCGGCATAGTGGGGAAGTTTCTCCGCTATTTTATCGGCATTTAACAAGGCAGCTTGTTTTATGCCTTCTGCTGGGTTCCAATCAAATTTGGTTCCTAAGGTCATTATTTGCTTAAACAAATTGGGTTGCTGACTGGCCGCATTCAGGGCGATATAGCCACCCATACTGTATCCAAATACGTCGATGGGTTCATTAAAATGTTGTTGAACAAATTGTATCAGGTAATGGGTAAAGTAATCAATGGAAAAATCGGATGATGGTGCTTGATGACCATGACCTGGAAAATCAATTGCTATACAATCATAGTCATTTTGATTGAGCAAAATCAAGGTATCAAATTGACTGGCAGCGCCTAGTGCGCCATGTAAAAAAAGTATTTTTTTCTTAGACATTGTTTGCAACTTATAACGTGAATATTTATTTGTTTAAAATGGGTTTTTTGCTTTGCTCAGCTATTTTTAAGTTGATTTTATTTCCCCAATTGGCTTTAACAGCGATTGGTTCCTGGATTAATGTCACCAATTCGGGGAGTTGTTTATCATGTAAGTTACCTGTATCCCAAACACCATTAAGATTAGCATCGTCTAAAAGTCTGATTTGATAGTTGCCTGGATTTAGGTAGGTAAATTTTACCAAAGTGTCCTGGGCATATTTTTGATCAACCAATTTATCGTCTTTATATAATGAAATCATTTTTTGTTGATTGATATCTGTAATGATGGTTACAAATCCATAATCACTTTCTTTTTTTGTTTTAAATGTAAACCTGGAGGGTATAGCTTGTATCTGTTGTTTATTTTCGGCAAAAGATTTAAGTAATGTGAGGCTATAAGTGGCGTCTTGTAACCAGTCAGTTTTTATGATGATCTTTTTGAAAGAAGCTTCGATAAAAATATTCGCAGTGGCATCAAATTGATCACCTTGAAACAATCTTATTTTTGTTTTGTCGAGGGTACTGATGCTATCATTAAATGTTATGACAATAGAGTCGTTGATATCAAATACCCGTTTGTTTTTTTGTGAAGTATCGATATTGGTAGAATAACTGAAGGAGTTCCCTTTTTTTGTATCTGCGATATTGGTTTTGCTTTTCAATTTTTTGGTACTTGTATCAATTTTTTCATTTTCAATGAATGAATAAAGACTTATGATCAATGATGAGTCGGAGGGTTGAATTGTATTTTCATAAAATGCAATTTTCTCACCAGCGGCATCATATTTTAAATTATTATTGGTTTCTTGCAAGCTGTAAATGGCAAACTTTTTATTGGGTAAATTTTCAAATCTAAAAAGTCCATTTTTTGATTTTTGGACATACAGTGGTTTTTGTTTATAAAAAACAGAATCGATGGTAGGCCATGCATAGAGCATTACCCAGCTAGCGGTATCGGGTTTACCTGTAGCGGCATCCAATATTTTTCCTTGTAGGGAGAGGGAGTCGAAATAGGCCCCGGTTGAAAAGGTATAATGTAAGGGAGTCACAGGATTTCCTTCATGCAAATCCTGTACTGCATTGCCAAAACTGATTTTATAGGTGGTATTGGGTAATAACAAGGAATCGGGAAGGTTAATCGTTAGTTTCTTTTTATGTATCGTCACTTTGGGGTTAGTAGGCAACATGGGGGTGATAACGAGTTGACTACTTAAGTCTTTGAGTTGCAAAAACTCATCAAATTCAAATTGTATTTTCCCGCCTTTAAAAAGTAAGGAAGAATCTGGGATACTAATTTTTTTGAGGGTGGGTGGTTTTTCATCTTTTGCACCCCCTGTTGGAGCCATAATATTAGCACATGAAATCCATAGACAGCATAATAATATAGCGGAAATGATATGATAAAATTTGTTTGGCATACCTCTTTGAAATGCAATGATAAGAAGGATAAATTGAACTTAAAGGTATTTAACAGAAGATATTGATATCTAGTGTATTAAAAAGTTGGTGTTTGATTTGAAAATGAAGAAGCCATTCGCTGATGCGAATGGCTTGTCGGGATGACTGGATTCGAACCAGCGACCACACGCCCCCCAGACGTGTACGCTAACCGGACTGCGCCACATCCCGATTTAAAATGAAAGGCAATAATAGTAAAAAATAAAAGACCTTGTATAAATAATTATCAATTTTTTATCGGTTCATACGCAATCGTAATTAAAATAAAAATGCAAAAATATTCTAAACATAGAACATAAAAAGGGGGTGTATTTTTTAGCGAAAGTCGGGATGACTGTATTCGAATGCTGACGATGCTTCGCATGTCAGCATGCTGATAAGCTATGCTTCATCAGCACCAGCGACCACACGCCCCCCAGACGTGTACGCTAACCGGACTGCGCCACATCCCGAGATTGGTCGACAAAAATAAATAACATAATTGAATTGTATAAATAATTAACGACATTATCTGAACTCACATTCAGATATTATTTATTTATGTTGATATTTCTCATAAACTTGTGTATTCATCTTTACTAAGGTTCTTCAATTTTATTTCTAATTCCATAGCCCCTTGCGTGTTTGTTTTCCTATATAAAATTTTAAAGTCCATGGTATAAAAGGCATAGTTGCTTTTTCTGATCCACTATTATGTCTTTGTACTCTGACTTGAATATTATTTGTTTGTCCGATATAAAATTTATCAAACTTATAAGCAAAAATATTATAAACATAGAACATAAAAAGGGGTGTGTTTTTTTAGCGAAAGTCGGGATGACTGGATTCGAATGCTGACGATGCTTCGCATGTCAGCATGCTGATAAGCTATGCTTCATCAGCACCAGCGACCACACGCCCCCCAGACGTGTACGCTAACCGGACTGCGCCACATCCCGAATTTTTATTGGTCGACAAAAATAAATAACATAATTGAATTGTATAAATAATTAACGACATTATCTGAACTCACATTCAGATATTATTTATTTATGTTGATATTTCTCTATAAACTTGTGTATTCTATCTTTACTAAGGTTCTTCAATTTTATTTCTAATTCCATAGCCTCCTTGCGTGTTTGTTTTTCTATATAAAATTTTAAAGTCCATGGTATAAAAGGCATAGTTGCTTTTTCTGATCCACTATTATGTCTTTGTACTCTGACTTGAATATTATTTGTTTGTCCGATATAAAATTTATCAAACTTATCAGCATAAAGTATATAAACATAGAACATAAAAATGTGTGTGTATTTTTTAGCGAATGTCGGGATGACTGGATTCGAATGCTGACGATGCTTCGCATGTCAGCATGCTGATAAGCTATGCTTCATAAGCACCAGCGACCACACGCCCCCCAGACGTGTACGCTAACCGGACTGCGCCACATCCCGATTTAAAATGAAAGGCAATAATAGTAAAAAATAAAAGACCTTGTAAAAATAATTATCAATTTTTTATCGGGTTATATTCAATCGTAATTAAAATAAAAATGCAAAAATTTTCTAAACATAGAACATAAAAAGGGGATGTATTTTTTAGCGAAAGTCGGGATGACTGGATTCGCTTATCATTTGAAAAAATGCTTATGATACAAAGAGCAGTATATTATCCAGATTTATAATTGAAGAATTTTTACAGTCTGGTAATCATGTTTATTTTTTATTTTTAATAAATAGATACCTTGACTTGTATTGAGCAACTTTATTTTATTTTGGAATAATTCAAATGAAATAGATTGACCATTGAGATTCACTATTTCAATAGATTGCTTTTCTATATGATCAATGTCAAGGCTTATCCATTGATTTTGAGATACACATGTTGGATAAATTGAAATGGTTTTTTGATTCTCTTGTGCTTGTACGATGGCATTTGGCATTTGACCACCTGTGTACCTTGCTATCCCTGATGAAAGTGGTCCACAAGTGCCATTTGCACATGTTCTTGTATAGCCGCCGAGATATATTTTCCCATCGTTGCTTAAAGCGAGCGCTGAGCTACTATTGTTATTATTGGCACCAAAAATATGCTTGTAAACGCCATTTGGTGCAAAATTGTTGTCCATTGACCCGTCAGGTTTTACCATCAACAAACAAAAATACACCGTATCGCCAGAGCCTTGATTCCCACTCATGAGTATATTACCATCAGGCATCATAGCCCCATTTAATAAATATTCTTCTTGACTTGAGCCACCAATATTATATAATTTCCAGCCATCTAAATCAAAATTATTATCTAAGACTGCATTGTTTTTTACTTTCATGAGTGAGTAGTCGTAATCTTGGTTTACTTTCCAAACAGCGCCACACACATAATAATCATTCAGTGTATTGACAAAGATTCTTCTACCCTCATCATAATTTCCTACTGCGCTATTGTAATAGGCTATAGCATCATTATCAAATGTATTGTCTTTAGCACCATTTGTATTTAATCTGGCAATAAATGTTTTTGAGAAGGTAGCACCTTGTGTAACATAATATTTTCCTGTTAAAACAATTTTATTGTCTTTGTCTAAGTTGATATGTCTTGTTTCATAATATTCACCAGCGTTTGCCGTTTTGAAAGTTGTTTCTCCTAAGTTGCCGAAATTACCATCTATATATCCACTGGTATGAACACGCACTACAACAATTTCGTCAAAATCTTTCATCCCTGCAATCAAAATTTTACCAGTACCAGGCTCAATCACTAAACTGTTGTAAGTATAGTGCTGAGGATTTGTGTTTATACCCCCATTTCCAAATGAGTTATCAAGAATACCATCTATAGACAAGCGTGCAAAAAAGGGATAAGTATTGGTCCCTGTACTTGTAGAACCGCAACAATATATTTGATTATTATACAAGTGCATATCTTTAATATCTGTACTAATACTTGCAACTTGAATAGTGGTTTTACCAGCGGTTCCAAAAGTATTGTCAATTGAACCATCATTTTGAAGTCTTCTTAAATATACATGACCATTGCCAAAAGCATTGTAGGCAACTATAGATTGTCCGTTAGGTAATGCTATAATATGTTCAGCCAAACGGCTTGCATCGCTGATTATTTTTCCATCACCACTAAAAGTATTGTCTAATGCACAAGGTGATTGCGCCATTGTGAAATATGGCATACAAATCATTAAAAATAATATTACATTTTTCATAGCTGTATTTTGTTGTGTTACAAATTTTATTTACACAATGGACGTTTATAAAGGAACTAAAGGTTGGTTTGAGGTCTTTTTTTAATAATCCAAATATAAATTCATTTTGTGAAAAGAATGACATGGATAAAAGTGGTTTCAAAGTATAATATAAAAAAGATTAGGCGGAGTAGAAAAATATAATCTTTTATGGTAGTTGGGAGGATATGATTCGCATGCTGATAAGCTATGCTTCATCAGCACCAGCGACCACACGCCCCCCAGACGTGTACGCTAACCGGACTGCGCCACATCCCTATTTTTTATTGGTCGAAAAAAAATAAATAACAGAATTGAATTGTATAAATAATTAACGACATTATCTGAGCTCACATGCAGATATTATTTATTTATGTTGATATTTCACTATAAGCTTTTGTATTCTATCTTTACTAAGGTTCTTCAATTTTACCTCTAGATCCATACCCTCTTTGCGTGTTTGTTTTTGCACCTCCAATACCACAAAACACGGGACAAATCTTACTCAATCAATAGTGCTTTAAGACGCACCTTTTGTTGTAATTATATAATAAAAACCAAAACCTGCGCAATATAGTGCTATTTATTGCTCTTTTGTTTGTGTTTTTAAAAATTTGTCTTATATTTGTATGAAATAATGCTGTATAGTGCACTTTAAAGAACTCATAAAAACGGTAAAAGAACGTAGGGAAGCGCTACAAGTTACACAAGAAAGATTAGCTGAGCTCTCAGACGTTGGATTAAGAACACTGAAACAATTTGAAAGCGGAAAAGGAAATCCTACTCTGTCAACATTGCAAAAGATATCTGATGTTTTGGGTATGGAGGTTTGCCTAAAAATTAAAAACATAACGCCTACTAAATGAGAAAAGCCAATGTATTATTCAAGAATGAAGAAGCGGGTATCTTGACCCAACACGATGATAGTTCATTTTCTTTTTGTTATTACGATGATTGGGTATCCAATTACAGTAAGCAAAGCATCAGTCTTACCTTACCTAAAACTGAAAAAGAATTTCATGCTAAATACCTATTTCCATTTTTTTATAACATGCTTCCAGAAGGTTCTAATAAGCAAGTAGTATGCAAACTAAATAGAATTGATCTAGAGGACCACTTTGGATTGCTGATGTATACGGCAAAAAATGACAGTATAGGTGCCGTCAGAATTATTAAATTAGACCATGAATGAGCTTGCCAAAAATTAAATATTGTCCCGGTACCTTATCTGAAGGGTTTGATTCGTATAGCAGAACCGCTTTGAAAAACGTTTTTCAAGGCAAGAAGGTAAATCATATTTTGCCTTACGATTCTCCAGCATCTAATTCAGAAACGGATAAGTTATTTGAAGATAATCGAAAGCGATTGTCTATATCAGGTGTACAAGAAAAATTTTCTGTATTGCTAGACAAAAACAAGCTAAGGCTTATTAATGAAGGTGAACAGGGTACTTATATTTTGAAACCAATACCAAGTGCGGGTAAAAAACAAGATCAAATGCCCGCTAATGAGCATTTAACTATGCAAATTGCTCGTCAGGTATATGGAATAGAGACGGCAGAAAATGCCTTAATATTTTTTAAAGACGGTACCCCTGCTTACATTACCAAAAGATTTGATGTAAATGATGATGGTTTAAAATGGGCGCAAGAAGATTTTGCGTCCTTAGCAAAAAGAACACCACAAACCCATGGAGAACATTACAAGTATCTTGGTAATTATTTAGAACTATTTAAATTAATGCGCAACTATTTAACAACTTACAAGTTAGACGCACCAAGACTTCTAAAAATACTTTTGTTTAATTATCTTTTTTCAAATGGAGATGCGCACATTAAAAATTTCTCGATATTAGAAACTCCTTTTGGAGATTATCGACTAAGCCCAGCATATGACTTACTAAATAGCCGTATTCATATAGAAGATAAAGACTTTGCATTGGATGATGGTCTTTTGCCAAGAAATCTAGCTAAAGGTAAAATTGGTTTGCAATTTGCCAAACTAGCGGAGAAAGCAGAAATTAGAGAAAAAACTTTTCAGGATATAATGTCATTGATGATTTCTAAATCAGATATAGTTGAAAAAATGGTAGCTGCATCTTTTCTAAATGCTACCACAAAAAGAAATTATATCCAGTTGTTTCAAGGCCGATTAAAACAATTGACTAAAATATGAGAAATGATTCTTGTTAAGACTACGGCATTTAATCTTTAATACCAACCTGTAATCATTGATAATATTACGTACATAAAAAAAACAGGGATTCTTAAATTAAAAACCGCTTTGAGTTATCAAACATTCGTTTTCAAATAAATAAAAAAAGCCATTCACTAATGTGAATGGCCTTTATGGTAGTCGGGAGGACAGGATTCGAATACTGACGATGCTTCGCATGTCAGCATGCTGATAAGCTTTGCTTCATCAGCACCTTCGACTATAAACAAGATGGAATTTTAAACAAAAAAAAAGTTCAGCAAAAATGCTGAACTTTAATGGTAGTCGGGAGGACAGGATTCGAATGCTGACGATGCTTTGCATGTCAGCATGCTGATAAGCTTTGCTTCATCAGCACCTTCGACTATAAACAAGATGGAATTTTAAACAAAAAAAAGTTCAGCAAAAATGCTGAACTTTTATGGTAGTCGGGAGGACAGGATTCGAATGCTGACGATGCTTTGCATGTCAGCATGCTGATAAGCTTTGCTTCATCAGCACCTTCGACTATAAACAAGATGGAATTTT
Organism: Bacteroidota bacterium; assembly: GCA_016711825.1. Lineage (GTDB taxonomy): Bacteria > Bacteroidota > Bacteroidia > Chitinophagales > Chitinophagaceae > OLB11. Next base: position 803,474 of record JADJSG010000006.1, read on the forward strand.
AAACAAAAAAAAAGTTCAGCAAAAATGCTGAACTTTTATGGTAGTCGGGAGGACAGGATTCGAATGCTGACGATGCTTTGCATGTCAGCATGCTGATAAGCTTTGCTTCATCAGCACCTTCGACTAGTTTAACCAAGATTGAATTTTAAAAAAAAAAAAGTGCAGCAAAAATGCTGAACTTTTATGGTAGTCGGGAGGACAGGATTCGAACCTGCGACCCCTTGGTCCCAAACCAAATATTCTACCGAGCTGAACTACCTCCCGTCTTATTTTAAAGAGTTGTATCTCTGTTTTGTTACATTCATTAAAACACTTAATGAATCTTGTGAGAAAAAAAATATTTTTTAACAAGCGGAGAGACAGGGATTCGAACCCTGGGTAGGGTCTGACCCCTACGACGATTTAGCAAACCGCTCCCTTCGGCCACTCGGGCATCTCTCCTGCACTATTATTTAAGAACTGTTTTTTAATTTGGAGTGCGAAAATAGGATATTATTTTTAAATTCCCAACAATTCTACTTCAAAAATCAAAGTACTGTTAGGAGTGATCAATGCACCGGCTTGTTGTTCGCCATAAGCAAGGTGGGGAGGAAGGTATAATTTCCACTTGCTGCCAACGGGCATAAGTTGCAATGCTTCGGTCCAGCCGCTGATCACCCTATTGAGTGGAAAGCTTGCTGGCTGTCCTCTTTGAACCGAACTGTCAAACACACGACCATCAATCAACATGCCATGATAATGACAGGTTACTGTATCTGTTGCATGAGGTTTTGCCCCATTTCCTTCTTGTAAAATTTCATATTGTAATCCGCTTTCAAGGCATACAACCTCAGGTCTTTTTTTGTTTTCTTCCAGAAATTTTAATCCGGTTTCTAAGTTTTCTTTCATTTTTTCTGATTTTGCTTGGTTTAATTTGTCAAATAAGCCCATAATTTTTTATTTTTTTGCAAAGGTATGTCATTGTGTTTTTTAAACTAAAATTCAATTTCATTTTTTATCTTGTGCTAACAAATGCGTCGATTTTCTACATACCTGCTTTTTGTTTATGTGTTTGCTTCATTACTGATGCTTTCCTGCAGGGCAAAAAAGGAAGTAAGTAAAAGCCATCCAACTGAAATACCCACCCTTCAGTCCTTACATATTGAAAAAGACTTAAAAAAAACACTCAATCAATGGCTGGGTGCACCCTATAAATATGGCGGAAATAGCAAAAAAGGGGTTGATTGTTCTGGATTTGTATGTGCTGTATATTTAGAAGTGTACAATACCAAGTTGCCCCGCACTTCTAAAGATATGTATATATTTAGTGAGCATATCAAACTCAAAGATTTACGCGAAGGGGATTTAATTTTTTTTAATTATACCGGCAAAGGGGTTTCACATGTGGGTATTTATTTAGAAAACAATAAATTTATACATGCTTCCACGACCAAAGGGGTTATTGTAGGCGATTTAAACAATGAATTTACCAGGAAAAAAATAGTTGGCGCGGGTAGGGTAAAAAAGAAATAACCCCAGCATCCATGCTATTTTGGGTTACAGTTCTTCCATTTTGTGTCCACCCTTCAGTATTTTACCAGAAATCACCAATTTGATAAAATCGTTCATATCGGGAGAAATGTTGAAAAGATAAGTAGGAATCAGGAATAAAAAGGCCCCAATACACCCTTTGAATACAATATTTAAAAATGGATTTAAAAACATATGATTACTCAAAAAGGGAATAGTCGGTATCATGTGTAATAATCCGATGACAGCTATTGAAATAATGATTAGGGTGATATAATGTTTGCTGAAACAATGGAAATGAAATTTTTGATAAATCATCCACGTTTTTAATAGATTAAATACAATTAAAGACACAGAAACAGCCATTGCAGCACCATTCATGCCATAAATAGGAATTAAAAGCACATTGAGGGTGATGGTAAGTGCCATCATTATACATGAAAACAGGATGATGTATTTATAATATTTTGAATAATTCAATATTTCCGAATTCAAGCCAAAGGCCATATCCAGCAAGCGACCAGTAGCAATGATATAGAGAACTTGTTTTGCGACAACATACTTGGCAGGAAACAATGAAAATATATGATCTACGTTACTCACAAGTAAACAAAACAGGAAACTGCCAATTAGAAATAAATTGATGGCGATGTCTTTGTTTAATGAATTGACTTTTTGCATATTGTTTTCTACAATAGCTTCGCGAATGATAGGGATAGAAATCAGGGAAATAGCACGATAAGGCACTTGAATCATCTGCCCCAAAACGAGGGGACGGAGGTAAATGCCTAAAGCACCTAAACCAAGATAGGCAGGCAATATAATGCTATCGAGAAAGTTGGTTACATTGTTGAAAACGGTCAAAAAGAGCATGCCTCCACCATAAATCATATGCGATTTGAAAGCTTTATCGTGTAAATAAGCCATTGGCTGCGAAGCTTTAAAGTCAAGCCTTTTTACGGTGTAAACAATGAGTATGATAAAAGTGATGATATACACAAGCACAAGACCATAAACAAATTGTTTTTCGCTCAGCCATTGATAAGCAAATAAATAAACGAGTGTGATGAGTAGCACACGAGTGCCAATTTCGCGCAAAAAAGCAGGTACAGCCACCCTGAGTTTGACCATGGCATAAATTTCGAAATATTGACTATAGGCTTGTATCACCACCAGGGGGATAATCAGAAAATAATAGGGTAGAAAGAGGGCGGAATGGGTTTTGTAGGTATTGATAATAGGTGTTTTCAGCAATAGATAGGCCAGGGCGAAAAGAAGAAGTGCTATGCCCATAATCAATAATGAAAATGCGTTGAAGTGTTTGGTTGTCTCGCCATTTTTCCATACACTATAAAATCGAAGCAATACATGAGCGAGACCAAGCATGGGCAAAGAAACAAGTATAAAAGTAAGGTTTTGCAACAATCCGATGAGTCCTAAATACTCTTCAGAAACAATATGAGGAAATACAAAGACGAAAAACACCACCCCAATCAACACACCCACATAATTGACAATGCTGGTTTTTAAACTCTGCCGCTTGATAATGCCCATTGATTAGGAGATTTTTTTGGCTAAGATAACATTGTTCAGGTAAAGGTCTTTTCGTTTCATAAATTTTGGCAATATTTTATTGATAGCTCCTCCAAAGACGAATATTGGGGAAATAAATAAAATAAAAAACAGGCTACTGAGCAAAGGTATTTTATTGATAAAAAAATATAAGTACAAAGCCTGCATTTGAAGTACACCAATAAAGAAATTGCCTGTTTTTTCGAATGTGATAATTTCGAATCCATTTTTTTCTAATAAATTTTTCATTGCAAAGGAAGTATAGCGGGCATAATCGTAGGGTACTTCATGTTCAGGCCATAAAAAAGGACAAGTGGCAAGTAATAAGCCCTCTTTTTTTAAAACCCGATTAATTTCTTTAATAATTTCTTCAAGGTTAAATATATGTTCAAACGTTTCAGATGAAAAAACACCATCCATTGAATTATTTTCAAAAGGGAAAGTATGCCCATCATAAAATACATCCACGCATGACTTAGTATCCTTATTGCCACTTTGTTCAATATCGAGGCCAATATATTCATTGGCATGAATAAAAAGATGCTCATAAGGTTTGGTGCCACATCCCAGATCAATTACTTTACCATGCAAAGCTGGGGCCAATTGGGCTATTGCCTTGTAAAGTTCTTTTCGGGTGAAATAGAGGGGATTATAAAAGGCAGCTACCCTTTTATTGGAAAAAAATGTATTAGTTTTGTTCGGTTTATAATTATTCACGAACAACAAAAATAGTCTTTATACAATGATAATAAAATCATTAAATATACTTTTTAATAAATTAGGGTACAAACTGCTTAAAGACAATGAAAAGGAAGAATATGCTGAGTTTTATGATTTATATCTACAATGTAAGCCATATACGATGACAAGTATTGAAAGAATGTATGCATTATATAAGGGTGTTGAATATGTAGTAAAAAATAATATACCTGGCGATTTTGTGGAGTGTGGCGTTTGGAAAGGAGGTAGTTCGATGCTTATTGCTTTAACACTCATGAAATTTGGCGTGAATGATAGAAAAATTTGGATGTATGATACATTTGAAGGAATGAGTGAGCCTGGGGAGGAGGATAAAGATCCAATTGGAGGAAAAGCCCATGATATCTGGTTAAAATTAAAAAATGAAGATAAGTCTGGTTGGTGTGTATCATCTTTAGAAGAAGTAAAAAATAATTTATTAAGTACTAATTATCCAAATTCTTTATTGCATTATATTGTTGGAATGGTTGAAAATACAATACAAGTTAATTTACCTTCAGAAAATGTCTCTTTGCTTAGACTTGACACCGATTGGTATATGTCTACAAAGCATGAAATGGATTATTTATTTCCAAGATTAGTTAAAAATGGAATTTTAATAATAGATGATTATGGGCATTGGGAAGGAGCAAAGAAAGCTATAGATGAATATGTAAATCATCATAAAATTATTATGTTTTTACAAAAGGTAGATTACACAGCAAGAATAGCTATTAAAGCTTAGTATAAACAGCCAAAATGGTTGCTCCGTTTATTTTTTTTCTATTTAGATAAAAAAGTATTTTTAACATAGGATATAAAATAGGTTTTAAAAAACCAATTCTAGGTAGTTTTTCATTAATATATGAATTTGTATAAGAACTAAAATGCTCTAAAGGCTGTTTGATTATTATATCAAGTTTCAAATTATATAATTTTGCTAAAGAAGATAAAGAGTTTTGATTCCACCAACCCATATGATGCGGAGGCAGATTTAAAAAATGATATTTGTCAAATGTTAAGTAAAAGGGTTCATTATTTGGTACAGCAATAATTACTTTGCCATTTGATTTTACTACATCAATTGTAGATTTTAAAAATGAGTTTACATCAGAAATATGCTCTAGAACTTGAAAAAAAGTAACTGTATCATATTTTTTACTATTAGATATTGCATGGTCCTGAATAAATTCATTTAAAACATTTATCCCTTTTGCAACAGCTATTTGTTTTGCTTTTTCATTTAATTCCAAACCAGTACATTCACAACTTTTGTTTTCTTTTAAATAATTCAAAAATTTCCCTTCACCACAGCCAATATCTAAAACAGAAGAATTAGGAGTGATAAAATCTTTTGCTATTTCATAATCCCATTTCCAATCAGCATAATACCAAGATATTTGTTCAAGTTTCTCATAAAAAGGACCATCACCAGCTATATGGAAAGGGTAAAAAAATCGATAACCAGTATCAATACACTCATATACTGAAATCACATCAATATTTTTAAATAAATAATTTACATCAATATTGGATTCTACCAAATAGCTGTTTACTATTATTTTTTTAGAAATGTCAAATAAAAAATTTACCTCACCGTTAGTTATTGGCGATACTATATTCGTACTTTTATCCATTAATTAAATTTGTTACAAAGATGTATAAACTTTTTACAATAAAAAGATATATAGAGCAGATAATTATGTTTCCATTTGTTTTTTTAGGGAGGCTTATTGCAATGTGTAAACCTTTAAAATGTGAATACGATATTTTCTTTTTTTTTCCAGGATTTACAATTGGTGGAGCAGAAAGGGTTAATGCCGAAATAATAAAATGTTTTGAAGATAAAAAAATAATAATATTTTTTACTAAGTTTTCTTCAAATGATGGTATGAAACACTTTTTTCAGCTTCCAAATGTAACTTTAAAAGAAATAAATTATTGGACAGATAATAAGTATATATATTGGGGCAATTTAATTTATCGAGGCATTTGCAGTTATTATATAAATTCACAATACAATAAGCCAATCATTTTCATAGGGCAATGTAATTTTGGATATAAGCTTACGCCTCACATAAATCGAAAAATTAAAATTCATGAATTGATTCATATGTTTGATAATAAATTTACATGGGTTTGGGGCCCATTTATTAAATTTATTAATACTAGAATAATTGTTGGAGATGTTATTAAAAATAAATTTAAAGATTGTTATATTAAGCAAAATATGCCTTTAAAGTATTTGGAAAGATTTCAAAAGATTTTTTATAGGCTTGAATATTTGCCAGAAAAACATTACAAACACCAGTTTAATCTACCTTTAAAAATTTATTATGCAGGTAGAGGAGGCCCACAGAAAAGAGTATGGTTGATAATCGAAATTATCAATAAATGTAGAGCATTGAATTTACCTGTCGAATTCAAATTAGCTGGGTCATTTAAAAATGAAATGCCTAAGGAGTTAATAGATGATGGAACTTACGTAGGAGAAATTAAAGGTGGTGAGGAAATGTATAATTTTCATAAGAAAAATGATATTCTTTTAATGACTTCTGCTTGGGAGGGTTTTCCATTGGTTATCATGGAAGCAATGGCATTTGGTGCTATCCCTTTAGTTCCAAATGTTGATGCTATACCAGAACATATTAAAAACGGAATTAATGGTTTCATTTTAAAAGAAGTAAATAATGAAGATGAAATGGTTAATGAGGCTGTTTTCAATATTCAAAAATTAATAATAAATAATATGAAATTAATGGAAATTTCATATGAGGCTTATACATATGCGATTAACAATTTTTCAGTGGAAAAATTTAGGGAAGAATATAGAAAGGCGATTTTACTTTAAAGAATATACCAATAGAGTATTATTATATTTATAAATAGTGCAGTATTAATGCTGTGTGAACTTAAATTTTACTAAATACAATACAATTATATTTTTACATTTGTTACACTAAATCAAATCTAGTTATCATGAATACCAAATTTTTTATCACTCTTATATTCTCATTTTTAAGTTTAAATATTTATGCTCAAACACCTACATGGATAAATTCAATAGGTTCTTCTCAAAACGATGATTCATATTCAATAGATTATGATGCCTTTGGTAATGTTTATGTATGTGGTTGGTTTAGTGGAACTGCAGATTTTGACCCCAGTATAGGTGTATTCAATATGACATCAGCAGGAAGTACTGATGTTTTCGTTGCAAAATATACACCCTCTGGTCAGTTTTTATGGGCATTTAAAATAGGACAAACGAATAGAGATGGTGCAATGAGAATTAAAATAAATAATGCAGGAGAAGTTTTAGTTACTGGATATGTAAGAGGTAATAATATTGATTTTGATCCAGGGGTTGCTACTTACCTATTAAATGCACCAGGTTTAGCTGGTACTGATCCTGGACATAGTGGAGATATTTTTTTAGCGAAGTATACTTCAAATTCGCAATTTATGTGGGCTTTTATAATTTCTGGCCAATATCAATCAGATATAGGGGAAGGATTAGATGTTGATGATTCTGATAATATTTATTTAGTTGGTGCAATAAATGCTACAAGTAATACAGTAGCTGATGCAGACCCAGGTGTTGGTGTGTTTGATTTAGCTGGTGCAGGAAAGGGGCACGCTTTTGTTGCAAAGTATACTACCAACTCAAATTTTATTTGGGCATTTCAACTTGGCACGTGGGGGTTTAATAGTACTGTTAGAAGAATTCAAATTATCCCAGGGGACACAGCTTTTTATATAACAGGACATCATATTAGTACAAATGCTGACTTTGATCCTGGTCCTGGTGTTTTTCCTTTGACAAGCAATGGCGGTGAGGATATATATTTAGGAAAATACTCATTAAATGGAAATTTCATTTGGGCATTTAGTGTAGGTAGTGCTATTCAAGATGTAGGAATGGAGTTACAAATTGATGCTAATAATGATCCATATATTTCAGGTTTTTTTGCAGGTTTAAATATTGATTTCGATCCAGGTCCTTCTTTAAATACCTTAAGTTCATTAGGTGCATCTGATGGGTATTTGGCAAAATATTCTAAAAGTGGTACTTATTTATGGGCAAAAAGCATTGGAAGTGCAAATGTTGATATCTGTTGGGGGTTCGATATCTTTAACAATAAAGTTATTTCAACAGGTGAATTTACAAATACTGTTGATTTTGACCCAGGACCAGCAATTTATAATTTAACTAGTGCAGGAGGTAGTGATATTTTCATTTCACAATATGATACAATGGGCAACTTTTTATGTGCATCAAATATTGGGGGAAATCAAAATGAAAGAGGATTTTCTCTTTTGACAATAAATTCAGATTCTATAATTCTATGCGGTAGTTTTTCGACAAATAATTTAGATTTTGACCCAACACTTACTACTTTAATAATGCCAAATAACGGACTTTCAGATGCATTTGTAGGTAAATATTATTTTTCAACTTCAATACCGTATACAGCTACAGTAATTGGTGACACAATCTGTAGTGGTCAGAATCCTATTTTGACTTTAGATATTTCTCCAAATTTTTTAGGTACTTTTTCTGTCACAATTACAGATGGAGTGAATACGTATATTGTAAACAATGTTACAGACAATGTACCTTTTACACTTAATGCTAACCCTAATATTAATACAATATATACAATTTTATATATTTCTAATTTAAACCCCTCATCGTGTAATGTTGGAAATATACCAATTAACATTCCTGTTACTGTTGTTGTTTATCCAGCACCAAACATTTCAGCGATTGCATCGCCACCTTCTGTTTGCATGGGTATACAGACAACACTCTCTGGTTCAGGTGGCGTTTCTTATTTATGGTCAGGTGGTATTACTAATGGGTTACCCTTCATACCAATAGTTTCTTCAGTTTATACTCTTACAGGTACAGACGCAAATGGATGTAACAATACAGCAACAGTAACAGTTACAGTGAATCCTTTACCAGTAATTATAGCATCTGCAAATCCACCCTCTGTTTGTCCAGGAAATAGTACAGTTTTAACTGGCTCAGGAGGAGTTACTTATGTTTGGTCAGGTGGTATTACAAACGGAGTTCCATTTATTCCTTTAGGCAATTCGTCATACACTGTTACGGGTACAGATGCGAATGGATGTACAAATACAAGTTCAGTAACGGTTACATTGAATCAAAATATTCCCATTACAATAATACCTACTGACCCTTTAATATGTATAGGTGATAGTGTACAACTTACTGCATCTGGGGCTTTAAACTATACATGGGCCAATACACCTGGTTTAAATACCTATACTGGTTCTAGCGTTTGGGCTTATCCTGTACTTAGTAGTACTTATACTGTTACGGGTACAGACGCAAACGGCTGTACTGGAACTTCCTCAGTTTTTATATCTATATCCTCAGGTATTGATGTGCAGGTTACAAAAAATAAAGATGCTGAATGCAATATCAATATTGTACAACTACAGGCAAGCGGAGCACAAAACTATACATGGTCGCCAGCAAATTTGGTCAATACTCCTACGGGCTCATTAGTCAATGCCACTGTATTGCAAACAACCACTTTTTATGTTACGGGCAATACAGGTTCTTGTGTAGACATCGATTCCATTACCGTATATTATTTCAACAATGACGAAACGGGTATTATCATACCGAATGTTTTTTCTCCCAATAATGATGGTTTAAATGATTGTTTAAAAGTGATTCAAAATGCTCGATTTACCGATTATTATTTTACTATTTATAATCGATGGGGTGAAAAAGTATTTGAAACCGATGACCCTAATGCTTGCTGGAATGGGGAGCATAAAAACCAACCCGCTGAAATGGGGACCTATGGCTATTTTCTAAAGGCAGAAACCTCTTGTGGTAAAATTTTCAAGAAAGGCGATATTACCTTATTGAGATAAGAAAAGGAGTTTAAATAATTATAGAATAAACAATTATTTTATTAAGTTTGTTTTCATAATCTACTCCTTTGTTTATAAGATATTTAATAATAACTTGCTTCTTGTGCTGCTCTCTTGTATCGGTGGCGCAAGAATGGGATTATTCCTATACCCAATATACAAAAAATGATGGTTTGCCGAGCAATACCATTTATTGTGTAACCTCCGATAAAAATGGCATTCTTTGGTTAGGAACTGATGCAGGTGTGGTAAGGTTTGATGGTTACAATGTCAAGGTTTTTAATACAGATGATGGGCTCCCAAGCAATGATGTTTTTGAAATTGTATGTGATAGTAAAAATCGACTTTGGCTTACAACATTTAAAAGTGACATTACTTTTATTCAAAATGAAAAAGTTAATACAAAATATAATAATAAACTTATTGATGAAATTGATAACAAAAATGCATTCCCACGTATATATGAAGATAATGACAGAAATATTTGGATTAGGACAGTACCATTAAATCTTTTTAAAATAACACCTCAAAGTGAAATTATTAAATATCCAAATAATTATAATATTAAAACAGGCTGTAATATTACAGAATTAAATAACACAATATATTTTATAGGTTCTTTTTCTACGTTATGTTATGACAAAACATTAAAATCATTTAATCATGTTATTCCTGAAAAAAGTATCGTTATTGATGGTTTGTTTTTAAAAAATGGGAAATGCTATTTTATTAATAGTAAAAATGAAGTTTCAGTCTTAGATACAAACTATTTAAAAAAAGGGTATTTTACTGGTAAATCACTCAATTGGAATTTGCCTTTACAAGATTCAACAATTTGGGTAATGAGTCAAAAAGGATTTAAAGTTTTTAATTTAAATAATATCTATTCTCCACAAATATTTTTAAATGGATATTCAACTTCTTTTTTTCATTATGATAAAAATAAACATGTTTGGCTTGCAACATTGAATAGCGGCCTTTTTAAACTAAATTCATTAAAAGTAAAAAATACTAATATTATTTCCAATTATATACAAAATTCGATAATAAGTGTCTATGTTAATGCAAAAAACATTATAGTTGGTAATAATTTTGGAGACGTTTATATATTAGACAAGGAAACAAAAAAAGTAATTAATCATGTTGCTTTAAAATTTTATTCATTGACAAGTTTCAGAATACTTAATATCACAAATGTTAATAAAAAATTCATAATTACTACAGATAGAGGGGTGATTGAATATGACTTAAAGTCAAATCTAGTAAAAAAATTACCTTTATATCATGCAGCAATTAAAAATGTTTATTTAAGAAATGATAGCTTAATTATATTAGATAATGATGGTATCAGATACTATAATAAAAATACATTTTCTCAGAACGATTCTATACTAGTTTACAAACGTTTCTACTCCTACTGTGAATACAAAGACAAAAAAGTAGTGGGTAGTCAGGATTCATTGTATTATATCGATAAAGTTTTTAAACCATATCCACTTGATATTCATTTCAATTTTAGAGCCGTTGATTTGCTTGTCAAAGATTCATTGCTGATTGCAACCACAGCCGAAAAAGGGGTTTTCTTTATCAATGATCATAAGGTGGTTAAAAACATAAACAATAGCAATGGGCTAAGTTCAAATACTTGTTATAAATCGGTCATCTACAAAGATGCATTATATACAGCAACAAACAAAGGCATTAATGTGTACAATTTTACTACCGACTCATTATATCATTTATTCGAATCGGATGGACTGCCTTCCAATACCGTATTTGATTTAAAAGTGTTTAACGATACCATTTATGCAGCTACAGAAGCGGGTTTATCTGTGATACCTTTAACAGCCATTCCACATTTTAAATCTTTTCCCTTGTTGGCTACTCCCATTGTCGCAGGCCGTGATACCTTTTATGATCTTCCAGCCCAACTTGGCATGTATACCGATCAGGAGATGACACTTGTATTGAATGGATTGTCATATGGTACCAAAACACCTGTGAGATATCATTACAAAATTATCAATAGCGATACCAACTATAAAACAGGATTAGACCAACATATACAAATTAATAATTTAAATCATGGTAATTATACCTTCACAGCTTATGCCGAAAATAGTGAAGGAATCGTCAGCAATACCTTGAATATACCTTTTACAGTGAAGCCATATTTTTACCAAACTTCCTGGTTTAAAATATTCATTATCATTGTTTATTTTATCTTGATCTATGTGTTTACCTTATGGATGATTGCTCGCACCCGCAAAAAAGAAAAACGAAAAAATGAATTGAATAATAAAGTAAGAAACTTAGAACTGGCTGCATGGAAGTCAGCGATTAATCCCCATTTTATTTTTAATTCATTAAACAATTTACAGGGATTGTTTTTAAACAACGACATCGATAAAGCCAATAGATACACCCAGGAATTTTCTGATATATTGCGTAAAACAATTGAAAATAGTGGTAAATTATTTCTCACCATTGACGAAGAAATTAAATACCTGAAAAATTATTTATCCTTAGAAGTGATTAAAAGAGATAATCGTTTTGAATATGAAATCACCACCACCGATGAAAAATTATTAAGCTACTATATCCCCTCCCTAATTATACAATCAATCATCGAAAACTCTCTCAAACATGGTATCAAAGATCAACTGGGCGGATTTATAAAAGTTATTTTTGCATACGATGAAAAAAACATTACCTGTACTATACAAGATAATGGAATTGGTTTTCAAGAATCAAATACCAAGAACGAAGTATCAAAAGGAATTAAACTACTTAAACACAAACTCTCTATTGTAGAAAGATTATTAAAAAAGAAATTCATTTTTGAATTTCATAACCGATATAACGAAGCACAAGAAATTATTGGGGCAGAAACTATTTTTATATTTCCAATTTTAAACTTTGAAAATGAAAGTTACCTACACAGCAATCATTATTGATGATGAAAAAATCAATATCAATTTGCTTTCAAAATTAATTAATCGATGTTGCCCGGATATTGAAATTGTAGCTACCGCCAGCAATTTTGAAAATGGTATAGAAGCCATTTTACAACATAAGCCAGCCCTATTATATCTGGATATTGAAATTCATGGTAAAACAGGATTTGATTTGCTCAAGTGTGTAGATACAAGCAATATGTGTGTCATTATGGTAACGGGTTATGAAAAATATGCCATACAAGCTATAAAATCAGGGGTGAGTGATTATATACTCAAACCCGTTCAAATCAATGATTTGATAGAGGCGACCAACAAATGTATCGCACAAATACAGCAAAAACTTGCGCAAAATCAAGTTAAAGAAGATCCCACTTTGTACACCGATTTTATCAGTATTCATCATAAAGATCATATTGAGATTGTAAAGCTTGAGGATATCATACAACTGGAATCTATCGGTGGTTGTACCCAAATACATATCATACCCCATAAAATATATACCTCTTCCAAATCACTTAAATTTTATGAAAAGCAATTACCCCCTCACGTTTTTTTAAGAACGCATAATAGCTATATTGTAAATATTCATCATATCGTAAAATATCTCAAAGGTAGGTATGGCACCTTGTTGATGATAAATGATATTGAAATTCCAATTTCATTACCCAAGAAAAAAGAAGTTTCTGATAGATTAGGTTTGCATTTATAAGGACCCCTTTAATTAAAATGAAATATGAACGTAACCTATGAAATCGTTTATGAGCAGAACCCATGTTAGATTAACCACCAATCGCTATCATACTTCTGTTTTCAAGTTCTTGCGTTTCTATTTGGGTAAAATCAGTCAATAACTGACCGCCTAATGCTTTTTCTTTCAACAATACATTTTGGGTAATCGCATCTATCATATTCACACCACTCCGCATCAGCGTGAGTAAATCGGTTTCTGTTTTTGAAAACAAACAATTTTTCATTTTGCCATCAGCCGTTAATCGCAGTCGATTGCAATTGCCACAAAATGGGGCCGTCATGGTACTTATGATGGCAAATGTGCCAGCATGGTTGAGCACCTTGTATTTTTTAGTGGTATCATTTTTGCCATCTTTGATTTTGATATACGAAAATTCATGACCGATGGTTTGTAATATCTGTTGATAGGTAAACACTTTTTGACTCATCCATTGGTTTTGTGAAAAGGGCATAAACTCAATAAAACGAACATGGATGGGTTCCGCTTGGGTCCAGCGTACAAACGAATTGATTTCCTGATGATTGATGCCATTCATGGTCACTACATTTACTTTAACCGAAAAGTCGTGTGCAATCAATAAATCAATATTGTCTTTTACCTGTTGAAATTGATCACGTTTGGTTAAAGCTAAAAAAGTGGCAGCATTTAAAGTGTCTAAGCTAACATTGATTGATCGTAATTGAGCTTGTTTAAACACTTCGATATACTTATGTACAAGTACACCGTTGGTGGTAATACTTAGGGTAACAGGTAAGGCAGATAAGGCAAGTATAATTTTTGCAAAATCTTTTCGTACCAGGGGCTCACCGCCAGTGAGTCTGATTTTGTCTACCCCAAGCGAAACAAATAAAGTAGCAAAAGCGACTATTTCATCTTTACTCATGAGTTTACTCATGGGGCTCACTTCTACTTCTTCATTTGGCATACAATAAAAACATCGAAAATTGCATGCATCCGTAAGCGAAATACGGAGGTAATTGTGCACTCTTTGATGTTGATCAATCAGCATGACGATTGTTTAAAAAATGAATTTTGAATTTGTAAATTTACAATACTACATTCGTAATGTCCTTTATTTATCAATGAAATTAATAGCTAAACCTTTCTTGCCCTTTTGGATTTTTACCCTCGCTTTAATGCTGGTACTCACCTTGCCTTCGCTGATACAAGATGGTATGTTTAACGATGCCTTATTGTATACCTCAGTTTCACGCAATCTGGCTCATGGTATGGGTTCTTTTTGGTTTCCTTATTTTGATCCTTACAATATCATTGGACTGAATTCATTTCATGAACAGCCACCTTTGGCATTTGGCATCCAATCGCTTTTTTTTAGGTTACTGGGCGATAGTATGTATACTGAACGCATTTATACCCTCCTGATGTTAGCGCTTTCTGCATTTTTAATCAAAAAAATATGGAATGAAATTTTTTGTCAGCAAACCGAATACCAAGCAATGGGTTGGCTGTCCTGGTTATTATGGATTAGCATTCCTGTTTGCTTTTGGTCATATACTAATAATATGCACGAAAATACCATGGGGGTTTTTATTTTAGGGGCTTGTCTTGTGATGTATAAGGCTTTGAAACGCGAACAACTTATGGTTGCTTATTGGGTACTTGCTGGACTTTTGCTTGGATTGGCAGCGCTTACCAAAGGGTTTCCGGGCTTGTTTCCTTTAAGTTTTCCCTTTTTATATTGGGCAATCACCCATGAAAGTTCCTTTCGAAAAATGTTATTGCAAACCCTATTGCTTATCGCAACACTTGTGGTTGTGGGTGTTGCCTTATACCTATATACACCTTCGCATGATAGTTTATCTATCTATTTATTTAAACGTGCTTTTGCTCGTATTCAAGGAGCCCATTCTGTAGACAGTCGATTTTTTATTGTCTTTCGATTGTTTTCAGAGTTATTACCACAATTGTGTTTTACCATTGTGGTGTACCTGATTGCAAGAAGCCAAAAAATCAAATTTATGTTGAGCGGGTTTAATAAAACAACCCTTTTATTTTTTGCTTTAGGCTTGTGTGGCTCACTTCCGCTTATGCTCACCAAGGTACAGAATGGATTTTATATGGTAGGTGCCTTACCCTATTTTGCTATTGCCTTTGCTTTGCTCAATGTGCATAGTCTTTATATTTTTATTTCCAATATCAAAGCATCCGTATCTAAAAATCTTTTGATGGGGACTGTGTTGCTATTGTTTGCTGTATTGTTTTTTTCATTTTCAAAAATTGGGGGAACCGTAAGAGACAAGTCCATAGTGCATGATGTACATCTGATTGGTAAAAATATACCCGCCTTTACCGCAATGGGTTGCAAAAAGGATATCTATGAACGATGGGAAATCGCTTGTTATTTTGTTCGCTATTATAATATCAGTTTAAATAAAGCAGATACGAATCAATATTTTTTAACCATGAAATATGACAGTATAGGATTGCCAAATCATCTGTTAAAAATGGAAATGGATTTAGAAATGTTTGATTTGTATAAACAAAATACGGGATTGTAAATATTATTAGTGGTTCGTACGATGAATCAAGCTTGATCGTTTAACTTATAATAAGCGCCATTTTTCTCCTATTATTTTTACATCATCCCAGGCGTCATAGTTTTTGGCATATAGCCAATTTAAATGTTCTTTGTTTTCGGCCGGGATATCAAAATTTTTAATCACCGGATATACATCCAACAGCGGTGATTTTAGTTTTGGAAACTGGGAATCTATATACCCTACAAATGTTTTATCGCCTTCAAGAACGAGAAACATATTCAGTAGGAAATATTTTTTATTTTTTACAAACCAAATAAATAAAGGAAACAGGAGGATAAAAAACAAGGAAAATAAAATATCAACCATCCGTTTGTTGCGTATCGCAGTTTGCGTGGTGATTTGATATACAAGTTCGGTAGTATATAAATCACCTGCAGTGTTTTTACTATTGCTCCCTATGATACTATCCGTACCCACACTATGTATTTTATATTCGATAGAGCTGCCACAGGCTTGCATATTTTCTATGATTTGCTTAAAGGTAACATGCTGCTGAGCATAGATTATTTCAGTGGCTTTGTATAGCTTTGTCAATGCAGTGGTTTGACTAAAAATACCAAGTTGTTGGGGTTCTTTTTCTTCAAAAGGACTGATAGACCCAATGATGTTTTTTTCGATATAAGCAGTGGCTAAAAGATGTCGAATTTCTTGCTCTTCAGCACTCGTGCCTACAATTATCACATGTTTATGGTTTTGTTCGGGCTCTACACTTTTGATATTCAGTGCTTGTAATACTTTTCGGGAACCCAAAATAAGCAATGTACCTGTTAAAGCTCCCAATACTGTAATACCCCTTGAAAAGCGAAATTCTTCATTGAGTAATCCATACATGGCAAGCGTAATGATACCACCAATAAACATCCCACGCATCACCCTACCTGGTTTGTAAGGCTTGTCATAAGCGCCACTAAAATATAAACTTGCTAACCATATGATGATATAGGTGGTAAAAAATGCCGCAAGCAATGAAGGAGAATAATGAGTATCTACCTTAATATTTTTAATCCATAAGTACTTCATCACCAACAAGGATATCAATAATAATAAAGTATCGATGAGAGGCATTTTTACAATGGTAAAAATGTTTTCTACAAAAGCTAATATGGCCCTGAAATAAATAGCACTACGTATTAACAATACATACAAGCCTTTTTTTGATGTTTGAAAATGCTTTTCAGCGAAAATAATCATCGCCTGATAAAACATTTTTACATAATTTAAACTGCCTTTTTTGGTGCTTTCTCCTTTGTAGTGAATGACTGTAGTATGAGGGAAATAGACATTTTGAAATCCAGCTTTTTTTATTTTATAACTCAAGTCAATATCTTCGCCATACATAAAATAATCTTCATCAAAACTACCCACCTGATCAATCACTGTTTTTCTGCAAAACATAAAACAACCCACCAGCACATCTACTTCATTGGTTTCATTTTCGGGTAAATAACCCAGATGATATTGATTAAATAATTTTGATTTTTTAAACAAAGATGAAATGCCACTGATTTTAAAAAATGCCACCTTCGCATTGGGAAATCCTCTTTTCGATTCAGGTAAAAACTGTCCTTGCCCATCAATCAATCGGCACCCCAAAGCACCCACTTTTTCATGAGCATCCATATAAGCAATGCATGAAGAAAAGCAATCTTCAGCTACAATGGTATCGGGATTTAAGTATAAAATATATTGGCCTCGTGCTTTGGACACTGCTTGATTATTGGCTTTTGCAAACCCTACATTCACGGGATTGTCAATCAATATTACAGAAGGAAATTTATTTCTTACCATGGCTACACTGCCATCTGAAGAGGTATTGTCCACCACAAAAACTTCTACTGCCAAACCTTCACTTGCACGCATGACGGAAAGCAAGCAATGCTCGAGAAAATATTTTACGTTATAGTTGACAATAATGACGCTTAATTGCATGTAAGAAAAAAAAGAAAGTATATTTGTAAGACTTCAAAAATAACCGAATAATTTAGATAAAATGAATGATTTACTTAAAAATACCTTGCTGAGAGCGATTCACGAAGGCGCTGCGATTCTTCGTCATTACTTTGAAGGTACTTTTGAAATCAAAAGTAAAGATACACTCAACAACTTAGTAACAGAGGTAGATAAAAAAGCGGAAGATGCTATTATTGATGTGATACGTGGTGAGTTTCCCGCTCATTTTATATTAAGTGAAGAGGCAGGTGAAATGAGTACTGAATCAAATTATAAATGGATCATAGACCCCATTGATGGCACCGTAAACTTTGCCCATGGTATTCCCATTTGCTGCATCAGTATTGGTTTAGAATTAGATGGTCAAATGATTATGGGCGCTGTTTTTAATCCTTTTATGAACGAGCTCTTTTTTGCCGAAAAAGGGAAAGGGGCTTTTTTAAACAATAAACCCCTGGGCGTCTCCATCAATGATCAACTTGAAAGTGCTTGTTTGGTTACCGGATTTCCATATAAATGGGCTACCGTAGAGGCAGATCCTATATCTGTATTTGAACGATTTATTCGCAAAGGCTTGCCCGTACGCCGATTGGGGAGTGCTGCCATCGATTTATGTTGGGTAGCCGCTGGGCGCTTTGATGGTTTTTGGGAATACAATCTAAACCCTTGGGACATTGCAGCCGGGTACCTCATCATAGAAGAAGCAGGGGGAAGAATCAGCAATTTTAAAGGCGAGCCCTATAGTGTATACGATAAAGAAACACTTGCCACCAATGGCAAAATACACGAACAAATGTTAAGTGTCATTGCTAACCTGCCTGTGTAATAGCCTGGTAAATAATACCAATTATAAGGATTTCTTGTTTAATATACCGTTGTGAGCATGAATCTTTGACCTATTTTACAACAGCAGAAAGGATATTTTCATTTTTGAATCTATTCAATAATAAAATACCCAATAAGGAATATCAGTACCGGAATAAATTACTTAGTGCTTTTGCGTTGTACTTTTGCAACATGGCATATAAAAATCTCCAGGCATTTATAGAAGTACTCGAAAAGCATCATGAATTGATTCGCATCAAAGAATATGTAAATCCACATCTTGAAATCACCGAAGTGGTAGACCGCATTTCAAAATCATCGAATAATAAAGCCTTGCTCTTTGAAAATACAGGCACCGATTTTCCTATCCTCATCAATAGCATGGGAAGTGAAAAAAGAATGTGTTTGGCTTTGGGTGTGGCACATCTCGATGACATCATGAAAGAGATAGAATCGCTTTTTAAAATGTTGACAAAACCCAAAGAAAACATTTTAGATAAACTGTCAATGTTGCCCAAGTTGTCGCAATTTGCAAGTTGGATGCCTAAGGTGGTGAGTGGCAAGGGTGCCTGTCAGGAAGTGATTATGATGAACCCCGATTTACATAAACTCCCAGTGATGTTTTGTTGGCCATTTGATGGGGGTAAATTTATCACTTTGCCCGTCATTCATACCAAAGACCCGCATAATGGCATTCGCAATGTAGGGATGTATAGAATGCAGATTTACGATGAAAAAACTACAGGTATGCATTGGCATAAACATAAAGTAAGTGCCAAACATTTTAATGAATATAAAAAATTGGGTAAACGTATGCCCGTTGCTGTTGCACTGGGGGGCGATCCTGTATATACTTATGCTGCTACAGCGCCTCTACCCGAAAATGTAGATGAATATATGTTAGCGGGTTTTTTAAGAAAGAAAAAAGTGACCTTGGTACGTTGTATTACCCAACCCGAAATTGAAGTGCCCGAAGATGCAGATTTTATTATAGAAGGTTATATCGATCCTACAGAAGACTTACGTATTGAAGGCCCTTTTGGCGATCATACAGGGTTTTATTCATTGCCTGATTTGTATCCTATCTTTCATGTTACCTGTATTACCCATCGTACACATGCAGTATACCCAAGTACCATTGTGGGTATACCGCCACAGGAAGATGCATGGATAGGAAAAGCAACAGAGCGAATTTTTCTTGCCCCCATCAAAATGACGATGGTTCCCGAAATACTGGATATGAATATGCCTGTAGAAGGGGTGTTTCATAATTTGGTGTTGACCAAAATCGAAAAATCATTTGCAGGACAAGCCCAAAAAGTGATGAATGCCATGTGGGGCGCAGGGCAAATGATGTTTAATAAAATATTGGTTATCACCGACGAATCAGCCGATTTAAACCAGTATGAAGCGGTTGCCAAACATGTATTTAAGCATTTAAATGCAGCCACTGATATTTATTTTAGTCAAGGCCCTATGGATGTACTTGATCATAGCTGTACCAAAATGGGATTTGGCGGCAAAATGTGTATTGATGGCACCATCAAACATGAAGAAGAAATTTCAGAAGAAACGTATCAGGAAGAAATGCATGTTTCGGTTGCGGCTATCCAGTCAAAGTATCCAGAGGTGAAGGGTATCAACACCGCTTTGTTAGCAAAAGACATCGCGTGTGTGATCATCAGTGTGCAAAAACAACAAACACATCATGTGCAAAAGCTTACAGAAGCTTTGCATGCTGATCAACTGATGAAGGGAATTAAAATGGTACTGATTGTAGATGCAAGTTCAGATGTAAATGATATATCAAGTTGTTTGTGGCGTGTTTGCAACAATTTTGACCCCAAGCGTGATGCCAAAGTATTGAAGACCTTTAACCAAACGCATCAATCATTTGCTACAATTTATATCGATGGCACCCGAAAAACAAAACAACATGATTTGTTTCAACGCGATTGGCCCAATGCCATTGTTTCTGATAAAGCGACTATACTTGCTATCGATAAAAAATGGGCAAGCTTAGGATTAGGCACACTGATTGATTCTCCCTCCTTGAAATATCAGGATACCGTTATTGGTGAAAGTGCAGAAGTGAGAGAATCTTAACTTCTTTCTGCAATTCTTCTGGCTTTGGTTTCTACCAACAATGCTTTGTAGTAATCAGCTTTTTGGATATTGCCAATTGCGCGATAAGTGATTTCTAAAAAGTTAAGCGAAGTAATATCCAAGTCATCAGACAGATGAGCTTTTTCGAACCAATAAATGGCACTATCAGGACGTTGGGTAGCCCCATAAATGCAACCGATATTGTTCATAAAATCAGGTTCGGTAGTGTCTCTGCTATGGGCCAGCAAAAAGTATGGTTGAGCTTCAAGCAACCTGTTTTTACCTAAATAGTAATAATAATTAGCGCTATCAGGTCTTCCTGCTTGCATATAAGCGTTTCCTTTATTGGTAAACTGGTCAGAAGTATTGTAATAAATAGTGCCCAGGTTATTGATAAAGATGGCATTGGTACTATCTTCTGAAAATGCTTTTAAATAATATTTTTGTGCACTGTCATAATTGCCAATATTGAAATATGCTTTCCCCAATTGGTTATACCCATCACTTGGTAAGGCTGGGTATATACTCATCGACTTGGTAAGTTTGGCAATGGCATCATACGATGCTTGTCGTTTTTGTTCAGGTGTTTTGTCTTCAGCATATTCATTGCTTGACAAGTGATTACCTAAATAAAATAATAAGTGCGTTGAGTTAGGATAATATTCGATATCGCGTGAAAACAAGGCAAAATCGGTTTTCCAATCGGCGTTTCTTGCATAGGTTTTATAACTGTACAATGCTGATACAATCAATACCAACGCAAACAATATCGGTGAAGTAGAAAATGCTTTGGCAAAAGCTCCATCTCCCTGTTCTTTGTTTTTATATAAATAAGTAGAAAGAAAATAAACAACAGCAATACATAAACCCAGTGAAGGAACAAAAAACAAACGTTCACCAAAGGAAGTACCTATAAGAAAAAAGACATTACTTGCAATGGAAACGGTTACAAAAAACCAAAGCAATCCAAAGGCTGTTATACTCTTTTCTTTTTTGCCAGAAAAAGATTGTATTAAATTCCAAACGCCATACACAAAAAGGGCCGAAAAGATAAGAAGTGATAATAAAAAGGTGGGTTCACCTAAGCTTTTTACCGGTTCTAACGATGAGTATGAATAATCGCAAGAGAGGGGATGAGGAATAAAAAATGTTTTTAAATACAAGCCTAATGTGTTGATAGCAGAGGCAACGCGTATGGGTATATTGTCATTGCTTAATACTAAATAATTGTCGAGGGCACTTAATTTTGATGAAGGGGGATAACCACTAAGCGACAGATGTCTACAAAACAAAAAGAAGGCTGAGCAAACAGCAAATATCGATGAGATGAGGATGTTTTTTTTGAGATCGGTTTCGGTGAAATAATAAATGAAAAGCGGAACCATAAACATCATTAACACGGTAGATTCTTTTGAAAATGAACCCATTAAATAACCTAACACACCAAGGATGAGATAACTCATTTTATGCTGTTGGAGGTAAAGTTGCACACACCTGAGTGCGATTACACTACCCAGTAAACTCAATACTTCATCACCACTTTTGATATTGGCAACTACTTCGGTATGTATAGGATGTACAATAAAAAGCAATGAAATTAAAAAAGGGATTACCCACTTTTTTTTCATGATGTCGTAAAAAATAAAAAAGATAAAGATGCCTGTTAACCCATACAGAAGCACGTTGACAATATGAAATTTATGAGGATCTCCACCAAACACATTCCATTCGATATTAAATAAAAATTTGGTAAACGGACGATACAAAGAGTTTTCTAAGTCTGAAAAATCACCTTTACGTAAAGGGGTTGAAAAAATGGTTTTGGTATTTGCCCAACTAACAGGGGCTTTGGTAATTTTATTGTTTTTAATAATACCATGATCATCTAATACAAAATTATTTTTAAAGGTATTGCTATTGATTGCAAAAGCGACGATAAACAACACCAGGGCATACACCCAAGGGGTATATTTGGAACTTGCCATAGTTGAGGATGCTTTGGGCACTTGCATTGCAGGTGTTGGCTTTGCTTTGGGGGCTATTGGAGCTTGTGCTTGTGCTTGATTTTTTTGTTGATTTTTTTTACCCATATCATTATTTGTTTTCTAACAGTCTAGGAGCGGCATCTCGATTTTTATTTTCAACAGGCCCTTTGCTCTTCTCCTGCACTGGCGGTTTATTATTTTCTTTTTCTTTGGCCAATTGAGCCTCTTTCTTTTCTTTTTTTCTTGCCTCTTTTGTGCTTCCCTCTTGATGCTTCTTTGTACTTGCGCAAGATGAAAAGCCAATGATGGCCAAGCAACCCATCCATATAATCACATACTTCTTCATTGTATTCATATAATTTTTACAAATATAATACGTTTGTTGAATTCAGTTATATCCCTCTTTCCATTTCACGAAGCCATCTTTCGGGTATTTCATTGTTACACGCGGTGATATAATCTTGGTAAGAACATGGGATAAGGATATTATTTTGCAATTGCATCCACCAACGATTTGTTTTTTTGCTTTTGTAAAAAATGGTATCGTTATCGGTAAATGTAATATGATAGGCCAGAAACTGATTTTTATCGTTGATAGGGGCTTCCTCTTTTTGCACATATAACCCATCGATATAATACCAAATCATTTGTGATATGAGTTTTGCGGTGATATTATGGGTATCGTTTTCGGGTATATAACCATAAATGCCAAACGAAGTCATTTTTTCACTCATACCAGCAAAGCGGGTGATTTTACATATTTCATCTCCAAAAAAACCATTGGGGGAAGCATGTTTATTAGCGGGGGCATCACTGTATTTCACACAGTTGATGTCCACACTCCCGATATGTGAACTACGTAACATTGGCTCAAGTTGTTCGATATCTTCACGGGCCTTCCCTAATCGTATACAGTCAAATTTAAGTTTGTCAAACGTTTCAATCACATGTGGGTTTACATAATAACTCTGAAAGCCAATGAGGTTAAAATTTCTGATAAAATTGGGTGATGAGGTCAATGCGTCTAACAAGTAATTGTCATAGCACATCCCTGGTGTATCGTTTAAATCGGCCAGCATATCGATGATGGTAAAATCAATCACTTCTTCGCGGGTTTTAAACACTTCATATTGTTGAAGGGTCAGGTCGTGAGAGCCTCCGATTAATAAAACCTTTTTATTCATCATATGAAGCTCTGTGAGTAAGGTTTTTAAGGCTGCTCGTGTATCATTGATGCTAGAGCCTTCTATGATATTGCCCATATCACCAATTTTTAAATCTTGGTGCCAAAAGTGCATTTTGTATAGTTCGTCCCTTATGATATCGGGGCCATTTGAGTAGCTGCTTGAGCGCAATTGACCTCTCATTTCGCCACAACCGATGATAATCAAATCAAGAGACTCAATGTCTGCGTTATCTTCTGTAATAAAGTTCACCTGACTGCCTAGTTGTGTAGGCAGGTATTCGTGAAAATCAATATCGTTATGTCGAAGTGGAGAGGTATAATTTAATAATTCTGCAATCATGTCTATGTTTTGTTGAGGGCTTAAAAGTACAAATCAAATCCTTAATTCTGTATCAATGATTAAATTAATACCAACGATTATTGAATATATTGGGGAATATAAATTTATTCTTTGAATGTCCGCGCCACTCTTCGAAGGCACAACCCGTTTGCACGGCAAGTTTATAGGTTGAAAACATTGAAAAAATCTGTGAGAACACACCTTTTCATTGATAACTGCCACTCTTCGAAGGCTGCGCCTTCGTAAGTCTTATGTTCCCTGTTTGCCACAGGCAAGTTTATAGGTTTCACCTACTTATAATATTAATACATTGATACAAAAACAAATACAACTGTATGAACACACCTATTTATAATTTTTCCCTTACCAATTCCTTTGTATACATTTAATACATCCAAATCTTGAAATATTTTTCGTTAAAAACTAAAGGATGTTTAAATAAAAATAGCCACAGGCTATCAAGAACATAATGCTTACGAAGGCGCAGCCTTCGAAGAGCTCGTCAAAATCTGAAAATATTCTTTTCATTGATCACTAAAGGAAGTTTAAATAAAAATAGCCACAGGCTATCAAGAACATAATGCTTACGAAGGCGCAGCCTTCGAAGAGCTCGTCAAAATCTGAAAATATTCTTTTCGTTGATCACTAAAGGAAGTTTAAATAAAAATAGCCACAGGCTATCAAGAACATAATGCTTACGAAGGCGCAGCCTTCGAAGAGTGTGAGTGTGTAATAACGAAAGGGCAATTATTTAAAAAATGTTTCAACATGTAATTTGCCATTTACTCAAAAGATACTACCATTTACTCATTGTTAGCTTGAACGCATTGAAGTGAGGCTATATTTGTAGTCTGATTCAAATCAACTCTGTAAAAATAGCCAACTCAACCTGTGAACTTTTTTTACAAATCAATGAAAATTTAGTAGTGTTTTTTTTCATTATCCAAACAAACCATATTCTTCACAGAATGTGGTTTTTTTTTGCCTATTAAAAAGAAATATGGGGCGGCATCTACAATTGGTATCTAAAATGTTCATAGTAATACCAAATGTATTAAATAAGAAGGCTTGAAAAGTTCCGTATAATGCCCTCACACATAACCTTTAAGCTCATAACAAATGACGATCTTTAAGGTGTTGTTGGTATAACAGATTAAAGTCTGCCCATAAACGTTTATAAACCTTGTTCAATAGCCTTTTATAATCACTAAGTATTGAAAATAGGATTGTAATAGCCACTTCTCTTGTAAGCCAGCGATCATTTGATAATTGAAAATGTTTCAAGGTATTATTGCAAACAATAACGTAATGCCAATGATCATTTATCAAATATCTTAGGGATTCATGCAGGGTTTGTCAAATTCCTCATGTTAATTCCATAATTAAAAATTATCTTTGCGCCCTTTTTAAAAACTGTAAAGCAAACACATCCAAACATGTTATCTACACAAAACATTTCCCTTTCGTATGGTAAAAGAGTCTTATTTGACGAAGTCAGTATTAATTTTACCAAAGGCAACTGCTATGGTATTATTGGTGCCAATGGTGCTGGTAAAAGTACTTTTTTAAAAATACTGAGCGGTGAAATTGAGCCTAATAAAGGTATTGTCAGTCTTTCTCCGAATGAAAGATTAAGTATGTTGAAACAAAATCAACATGAGTATAATGAATTTACGGTATTGAATACAGTACTCATCGGGAATAAAAAAATGTGGGATATACAACAACAAAAGATGCGTTGTATATGAAAGAAGATTTTACCGAAGCTGATGGTATCAAAGCAGGCGAATTAGAAGCAGAATTTGGAGAAATGGGTGGCTATACCTCTGAAAGTGATGCTGCACAATTGCTTGCCAACCTGGGGATTAAAGAAGATGCCCATCATAAATTAATGAAAGATGTGACAGGTACCCAAAAAGTGCGTGTTTTACTTGCACAAGCACTCTTTGGCAATCCAGATGTTTTGTTGCTTGATGAGCCTACCAACGATTTGGATATTGAAACCATCCGTTGGCTCGAAAATTTTCTGGCCGATTACGAAAACACCGCCATCGTTGTAAGTCACGATAGGCACTTTCTTGATACCGTATGTACCCATGTTGCCGATGTTGACAAAAGCAAAATCACGATTTACACAGGTAACTATTCATTTTGGTATGAAAGTAGTCAATTGGCTTCGCGTCAACAGGGAGATAAGAACAAGAAAATGGAAGAAAAACGCAAAGATTTACTTGATTTTATTGCCCGCTTTAGTGCAAACGCCAGTAAAAGTAAACAAGCCACTTCGCGTAAAAAGGCCCTTGAAAAATTGGTTATCGAAGATATCAAACCAAGTAATAGACGTTACCCAGGTATTATATTTAAACCTGAAAGATCAGTGGGTAATGACATTTTAAAAACAGAAAAATTAGCAGCTCATCTGGAAGGGGTGACTTTATTTGATGATGTAAGTTTTGAAATTGGTAAAAATGATAAGGTACTCATTGTCAGCAAAAATCAGTTGGCAATTACTACTTTTTTCAATATCATCAATGGGGAAGCAAAAGCCACAAGTGGCACTTATGAATGGGGAACCACCATCACCAAAGCTTATTTACCCAACAACAATCAGGAATATTTTGAAAGCAACTACAATTTAATGGATTGGCTTCGTCAGTTTGTTCCACCACATATTACCGATGCGGATGAAGATTTTCTTAGGGGATTTTTTGGTAAAATGTTGTTTGCTGGTGATGAATTGAGTAAGAAAACCAAAGTACTGAGTGGAGGCGAAAAAGTACGTTGTATGCTGAGTCGTATGATGTTGCAAAATCCCAATGTGATTATATTGGATGAGCCAACCAATCACCTCGACTTAGAAAGCATTACCGCTTTTAACAATGGGGTTATCGATTTTCCTGGCGTTGTATTAATGGCAACACATGATCAGGCTTTTGCCGATTCGGTATGTAACCGTATCATTGAACTTACCCCTAAAGGGGTCATCGATCGTCTTTGCAACTATGAGGAATACCTCGAAAACGATCGGGTAAAAGAGTTACGAGCTGAAATGTATAGCTAATACATTGATGTTCATTGTACGAGGATATATTTAGTTTGATTTAAAATGGGCAGTAGGCCTTTCGATTTTGAATAACAACCTTCATTTAAGAAGTTGTTCGTATATATTATTTAAATGAAGAAATCTTCAATAGGTGTTTATGTGCATTTCAAACACTACATTTGGGTAAAATAAATGAAAGGATGAATCAATTTTGGAGAACAATCATCGCGGGTTTTGGGGCAAAAAAATTGGGTGGTGGCTGTATAAGCACTATCCTCATTTTTATTGTTTTGTATTTTTTATTGGGTAAATGCAATTAGCCTTTATTAATGGCATTTAAAATAATCAAAAGGCTCTAAGCAACTATTGCATTTATAAAGCGCTTTACATGCTGTAGATCCAAACTGACTGACTAATACCGTGTCTTTACTTTCACATAAAGGACAAGGCACTACAGCATCTCTCTCATGAGGATTATTAGCCGTGTTATATTGTGGGGGCGCAATGCCATAAGCATTGAGTTTTTGTTTTCCTTCTTCAGTCATCCAGTCGGTTGTCCATGCGGGTGATAATACCTCATGTATATTTACTTGTTTCAACCCATGGGCCAGTAATTCCATTTTTATATTCACTGCAATCATACTCATGGCAGGACATCCACTATAAGTAGGGGTGATACCAATATCAACCTTATCATCATCATGTATCTGAATGTCGCGTACGATACCAAGATCTAAAATAGAGAGTACAGGAACTTCAGGATCTGATACTTGTGCTAAAATAGATAAAATGGATTCTTTCGTAATCATCAATTAATATTAAATAGCCTTACCAGGAGGCACCTGGGTACGACTTTTGTAAATATTGCATTTCAGCCAATATATATCCAAGATGTTCGGTATGAATGCCATTTTTGCCCCCTTATGAAACCAGGCATTTTCTTTTGACAAAGGATAGGCTAATGTTGCTTCTTGCAAGGTATCAGCAATTGTTTTTTCCCATAGGGGTTTTAACAAGGAGATATCTACTGCCACTCCAGAAGCAATCATTTCTTTTTCGGATTCGCATGGGTCAAATAGCTCGCCACAATAATCCCAATATGTATAAATCGCTTCTTGTATTTTTTCTTTACTTTCCGGGGTACCATCACCCAGTCTGACCGCCCATTCACTGCTAAATTTTAAATGATAGCTCACTTCTTTGAGTGATTTTTCTGCGATAGCAGCCAGTTGCTTGTCGCTACTTGCTTGCAAAGCGGTATAAAAATGATATTGAAAAGCATCAAAAAAGAGCGATTTTACAATGGTTTCAGCGAAATTTCCCTTTGGCATCTCAAGCAACAAAGCATTGTAAAATGAACGTACATCTCTATGATAGGGGTAACTATTTTCTGTTTTGCCATTACCTTCCAGTAAGCCAGCATATTGAGAAAAAACTTCTTGCTGCGCCAATATTATCAAGGGCCATGTTTGACAAGGCTATGTCTACTTCAAGGATAGGGGCATGTCCGCACCATTCGCTCAAGCGATGACCCTGTATGAGGCAATTATCGGCCAGTTGGAGTATATATTTTAAAAAAGATGGATTCATTGATGGGTTGAGTATATTCGTTTCAATAGTAAATATTACATATGGGTGATTTCGTCGGGCAATTCATAAAATGTCGGGTGACGATATACCTTATCATTCATGGGTTCGTAAAAGCAAGCAGCCTCATCAGGATTCGAAGCATGAATATGAACGCTTTCTACTGCCCAAATGCTAATGCCTTCCTGACGACGGGTATACACATCACGTGCCATTTCAATAGCCATTTGTGCATCGGCAGCATGTAAGCTACCTACATGTTTATGATCGAGACCTGCTTTGCTTCTAATAAAAATTTCCCAAAGGGGCCATTCGTTTTTATTCCCTGCCATTTGAATTTTATTTTTTACAAAGGTAACTCTTTAAGGCTGATTAAGAAAACTATCTAATAAACAAATCCTATAGATAAAAGCTATACTGTGTCTTCGAAAAAAAAATGAATTTTTTCATATACAAACATTGATTTCTGATCAAACAGCATTGTGTAATTATAAAAGAGACATGCTTATCAGCCTGCCTATGGTGCGGACTGATGTACATATTGTTCAAAATCAAATCCTTGCAGATAGGCGATTTTCCATTGTCCATTTTCTTTGACAGCACGCACTTGATATGGATTTTGTTCATCAAGTGTCCAGGTACAAGAGGCCTTATTTTCATTAATCTGCATATTTTTAATAATAAGTAAATTTGAAAACGCATCAGGTCGGTCCTGACATGCACACCAAGGGTCGGCGCCGTCGCCAAAGGGTGACATATCACCTACCAGCCATATTGTTTTACCCGATTTCAATGCTTGATCAATGTTTTGTCCAATTTTTTTGTAATTGTCTATAAATTCTGATGCAAAGCAATCACTTGCTTCCAATGCCTGTAGTCTTTTTTGATGCAAATCAATGTCTAAACTGCTATAAATGGTATCTGACGCCTTATTTGTCTTGCCTTCAAATTCGCCTTGTGCTGGTAATTTTTCATACCATTGATACATTTTTCTAACGAGGTCCACCACAGCTGTGGAATCTTTGCTGTTGTCAGCAATTTGGCCTGATGTAGCATTTGTTTGTTTACTTGTGGTGGAAGTTTCTACCTCAGTACAATTTGTCATCAACAATATAGCACCTATCCATAAGGTATGTTTTAAAAAAATAGATTTCATTGCTTGTAGTTTAGTGACCGAATGTACTATCGAAAAGGGAATAAATACTTGAATTGTTTGAAGCAGTTAATACATGTGAAAAACAAAGATTAAGCAGGAAGGGTTTTGTAAAGAGGATATCTAAATAAGGATCTATTGGTATGCGTCATCACGGATCATAACACAAGCACAAATACGATTAAACAATGATGGTTCGTTTAATTGAGGGGGTGATGAAAAATAAATTTTATATGAATATCAAATTTAAACGAATAAGAATGTATCGAATGTTTTATTTGAAAATGTTTACAACCCTATAAGTTTTAATTTATTAATTCATTCTTGTTTGATTTTTATAAAGAATTATTCGTTTCTATTAATAGGAATTAATATTTATCTTTGATTTACTAACAACCAAAAGAAAATGGCCAAATAGTTATAAGGCCTAAAAATTAAAAAATAGAATTTTCAATTTTCTTAAAAGGGGTGTTTTCTTAGTTGTTAAGACTGGTATTGCAGATACCAATAACATGATGATGAATAGCTTAGTTTGGAATTATTGAGTGAGAACAAACAAATTATTTTTAAGAATTGAAATATTTACCATTTAAAAATGAATACCATTTATAAACGAACATATAATTGAAATAGGAGATTCAGCATTTTTAAAGAGGAAATTGTTTTGAACTACAGATGTTTTTAATAGAGGAGAAACATTCTCATTCAGGTTACCCTATAAAGTTGTAATTAGTAACAATATTGAAATCGTTATTTATTAAGTTATAAAAATATACACTAGAAATTATGTACATAAAATATTTATTATTGTTTATTCCATTTTTTTCAAATGCACAAATGAATGATAATTATAATTTATATTTTGACTTAATCAATAAAGCTGAAAAGTCTTATTTTCTGGATAAAAATGTAGATTCTGCTTATTATTATTTTAATAAAGCTTTTAAAACATATGATTTTGTGTTTGTTAAAGATTGTATGGAAGCTGCTCAAATTGCTATAATACACAAATCAGATAAGTATGTATTTGAATATTTAAAAAAAGCATTTGAAAATGGTTTTAAAATTAGTAAGCTATATGATATAGGAAATTTAGCAGGTGATAATTCCCCATTTGATGAAATAGATAGCACGCTTACATTATATGCAAATTTGAAAAATGCATACCCTAAGGCTCGTACAAAATTTTTAAAAAGAATTAATTTGAATGTTTTAAATATCATTACAAAGGTTGCCGCTATAGACAGAGCTTTTAAAAATAATCCCTATCCTTATTTTAAAAACTCCTTGTTTGAAAAAAATTTTAAAGTTATTGACTCGCTTTTAAATCAAGGACTTTACCCTTCTGAAAAAATTGTAGGCGTTGACCAAGTTAATATTTTTAAAGAAACAGGTAAAAATTACTTAGATTTAAATGATTGGTACTTTATACTCAAAGACAAAAGTGGAGCAAAAACATACCAATCGCTTTTTGATCTTGATGAAACGGAGTTTTTGTCTAGGTTAGCTTATGTTCCCTTGTATCATTGTGATTCTGCATATGTTTACTTAAAAAAACATGCTAAAATGCTTATTTCAAAAGGGTTAATGCATCCAAGGGAACTAGCAACATTACATGATTTATATTTAAGAGAATAAATATTCAAAGTATTTTGAGTAACATGCTTTTCTATAAAAATGGAATCTTCTAAAAAATCTCACCACTTATTTTAATCTAAACTACGGATTGACGACAAAATCAAATTAAAAACGGTTCTTGCATATCCTTATATAAAGGCATTACCAAAGATATCAGACTGAAGAATTAGAAAATTCGCAGTCATTCTTGTAAACATATTGTGACAATATTAAATTCGATTGAAATGTTACTTTTTTTATTACTGCAATTCGACGTATATGGAATTTTAATGAATATCATTTCCCATAAATCATTTATACGCATACTTTAAATACCCTTTAAAGGGTAGCAAATACCCTTATCGAAAGGTTACATTTGTATTTAAATAAACATATTTATATGAAATACACTTTGCTTGCTTGCGCACTTATGATGATGGCTATGATTGCTTGTAAAAAAACAACAACCGAACCAGCACCACAAACCAATAACAATATTACTGGTTTTACTTGGACCGAAAATGGAGGTGCCGTTATCACCGCTGATTCAGCTTACTGGACCACAGGGGCCTGGGGCACTGGCATCAGGGCTTTTAAAGGGGCTGGGTTCTCCAATTATTTTGAAATCAATTGGGCCACCCAAAACAATACCTCTGTTGGGGCAAAAACCTTAACTGTAGGAAGTGATTTTACATTTTTGCAAGGTGCTAGTACCTATACCAACCCTTCAGTTCAAACCTTAAATGTAACTGCTTTTGCAAGTGATAAATTGTCGGGCAATTGTACAGTAGCCGTTAGTGGAGGCACGATCAACACCCTTGTATGTACCTTTAGCAATTTGCCCCAAAAATAATACTGTTTTAAAGAGCAAATCAAACAACTTGATTCTCGATTCTTTAATTTTAAAATTAAAAAAACGGGTGATTATTCTACCGATATAGTCAATACTAAATGAGTATAAGGCTATTTTTATTGGTTATTATTCGCATCAAATTGCGCAAGTACGGCATCTAAATGCTGTACAAACTTGGCCGCATCTGGATCATAACCATAACCTTTTTCAGCAAGCTTATTTTCATTTTCATCAATGAAAAAATAATAAGGTTGTGAGTTTGAATTAAATTTAGTTGCTTGTATATCTTCGTTTTTATCGCCAATCGTTTTCACTTTCGAACCTAAAAATTTCGAATCATATTGTTCGCTTTCAGGCAAATAGATATTGTCGACATCGGCAAATAAAGATGCTACAATAAAACGCTCTTTCATGCGTTTCATCACTTCAGGGTCGCTCCATACTTGTGCTTCCATTTTACGACAGTTTACACAATTGACACCTGTAAAGTCGAGGAAGATGGGCTTTTTTTCTCTTTTGCTTGCTGCCAAAGCTTCATCATAATCGTAATAAGTTTCTAACCCAAATTTTTTGGCTACCTCAGGCTCATAAATATGAAGTTTGTCGGCATACTTATGCTGCGGAGTCGTAGATGCACTGTGTTCTCCACCACTGCCCATCTGCGAACCCAATACAAAATCCTGGGTGCCCATAGGAGGTATCATCGCACTCATTCCTTTGAGAGGTGCACCCCACAAACCAGGTACTAAATACACCGCAAAGGAAAAAAGCGGTAATGGCAAAAAATAAACGTGGGATGCTTAAATAGGTTAATCCCCAATCGTTTTTGGGTAATTCAGTATCATGCGAAAACCGTATAAATCCTAATAGATAAAAGGTGAGTATCAACGACAAAACAATCCAAATAGCAATAAAAATTTCGCGGTCAAGAAGCCTCCAGCCATTAGCCAAGTCGGCATTTGAAAGGAATTTTAACGCTAAAAGCGATTTCTACAATACCAAATGTAACCTTTACGGCATTGAGCCAACCACCAGATTGCGATAATTTATTGAGCCATGAAGGAAACATCGCAAATAAAGAAAATGGCAATGCCATGCCAATAGAAAAACCTAAAAATCCAAATAATGCACCCATTTTTCCACCTTTAGAAATTTCAACCACCAGGTTGCCTATAAAAGGACCCGTACATGAAAAAGAAACAATCACCAGGGTGAGTGCCATAAAAAGATGCCCATAAAACTATTCGAATTGGCATTTTTATCGGTTACTGTGCTCCATGACGAAGGAAGGGTGATTTCAAAGGCTCCTAAAAACGATATACCAAACAACATAAATACCAAAAAGAATACAATATTGACAATCCAATTCGTCGCAATTGAGTTGAGGGCATTGCCACCTAAGGTAAATGAAATGAGGGCCCCTAAAATGGTGAATATCAAAATAATAGACAAAGAGTAAGTCAAAGCATTTTTGATCCCTGTTTTTCGGTCTTTGCTTCGTTTTAAAAAGAAACTAACGGTCATGGGTAGCATGGCAAATACACATGGTGTAAAAACAGAAATGAGGCCATATCCTAAACCGCTAAATAATAAATAGGCATTGCTACTTCCTGAAGAAACTTCGGAGGTTTTAGGGTCTTTTACAGGGGTGATGGAGGTTGTGGATTTGCTCACCTGGGGCGTATCACTTCCTTGTGCTGTAGCAGGAATCGCTTGTGCTGTGGTATCAATCGTGGTAGTGACGTTTGTGCTGTCAATACCCGCTACTTCAACATCCGTTATACTTACTTCAAAGGGTTTTTCTTCAGGCTTCAGGCATTGGGTATGATCGCATGACTGGTATTTGACAGTGCCTTTCAACACCGTATTTTTTTTGGCTTTAAACTTTTGGGTATAAGTAATCTCATTTTCATAAAAATGGGTCACACCATCTGTTCCGGGAAATTCCTGATCGATTCTTTTCCCTTTTTCTTTGATTTTTCCGACTATCTCAATATCACTATTTTTATTGAAGGTAAACGAAGGGGGGATCAATAAACCATCGCCGCCAGGATCTATACTCCAAAGATGCCATTCTGGTTTCAGCGTACAGTGTATCGTAAGTTCGTAATCATTCGCTTGTACTTTTTTAACTTTAAAACTCCATGTGGTAGGATCTTCAAATATTTGGGCAAATAGGCCTTGTATAGTCAACAAGACGATAACGACTAACGAAATGATTTTTTTCATACTATCTATTTTACATTGACACTAAAAGACTTTGTAGTAGGGGCCATGCACATCACATCGTTACAAATTTGGTAAGCGATATTGCCTGTAAATGATTTTATATCGGCCGATACTACAAAGGTAATTTTAAAGGTGGCTTTGTGCTCATAATATTTCACTTCGCCTATGCCTTCTAAGTTTTTTTTCAACGAGGCTACCTGATTCTTTAAATTCCACCGGTATTTTTAAAGAAGCAATTTCGTTTACTTCTATTTGTGTAGGTGTTAAGCTACCATCACCACCGGGGTTTGCAGAAAATATATGCCAGCCATTTTCTAAAGCGGCTGTAGCTTCTATTGTATATTTATTTTCAACCTGGCTGACAGTAAAATCCCATTTTATATGGGTTTCATCAAAGGTATTGTGTCTACCCCCTACTGAAAATTGGGCTGAAGCTGAAAATCCAGCAATAAGCGCGA
Source organism: Bacteroidota bacterium (assembly GCA_016711825.1). Lineage (GTDB taxonomy): Bacteria > Bacteroidota > Bacteroidia > Chitinophagales > Chitinophagaceae > OLB11. The sequence goes on from JADJSG010000006.1 coordinate 838,816, forward strand.
GGCATAAAAAGATGTATTTCATGATTGGAAAGGTTTAATTATTGATAAGGCTATTAAAAATTTTAAGTCCGTCTACATTGCCGAGTATGCTACTGCAAGCCCTTTCAGGATGTGGCATCATACCAAATACATTTCTACCCTCATTGCAAATACCCGCTATATTATTGGTTGAACCATTAGGGTTACCCAGGCTTGTATCACCCTGCATATCGCAATATTTAAAAATCACTTGTTGATTGTCTTCCAAAGCGCGTATGATACTTGCTTCTGCATAATACCTTCCTTCACCATGAGCAATGGGAATATTGAGGGGTAATCCTTTTACCTGTTTGGTAATGGCAGATTGGTCGTTTTCGCTTTTAATCCAGGTGTTTTTACAAATAAATTTTTGATGATCGTTTTGCAATAAGGCTCCAGGCAATAAGCCCGCTTCGCAAAGTATTTGAAACCCATTACATACGCCAAGTACTTTACCGCCATTGTTTGCATGGGCAATTACGCTCTCCATCATCGGGCTAAAACGAGCTAAAGCACCACATCGCAAGTAGTCGCCATACGAAAAACCGCCTGGGAGCACAATACAATCTTCGGTGCTGAAGCCTGGCAATGCTTGGTCTTTATGCCAAAGCATGACTACTTCTTGTTTTACATCCTGCTCAAGGGCATGTTGCATGTCTCTATCGCAATTTGAACCCGGAAATACGACTATACCAAATTTCATGTTAAATACTTATTTTAAAAACACCCATTGCATACTCAGCACGGATATCATGAGAAAAAAGAAGGTAAATATATTCCATTTTTCTTTACGATTTTGAAAAGATTGACTTAATAATATGCTAAAAGGGGTTAATGCAAGTATAAAATAGGAAGAAGGAAACTGCGTAGAAAGCAAAGCAATGATCAATGCGAAAAAAAGATAGACGTTGACAATTCGCCATTTTTTTCGAGTGAGTATTGCATTTTTAAAGGCGTTTTGATTCGAAACAAATACACTGATAAGCATTAAAAGGATGCAAATCCCTATAAAGATGAATACAGGTATCGGTTGAAGTATTTTGGAGGGATATTGTAAATGATTGTTGAGGCTTGCAAGGGCCTGGGGCAGACGACCTTGTAAATAAAAAACAGCAAGCATCAGATACACTGGCGTTAAAAAACCCAATATACAAGCCACATTTTCTTGGAGTGCGAATGGTCTGAAAATCCAGAAAAACAACATGAAAAGGGGCAGAAAAAGGATGACAGGAAAATAAAACATTACGGCAACACTTAACATCAGTCCTACATTAAAGCACCACTTACGGGGTTGTGGGGTACTGCTTAATTTCAACACATAACTAAAAGCGATAAACAAAAACATATTGGCCATAAAAGCACTTCCCAGCACGTTGAATTGTGGGAAAAAGGAAGTGACGAGTATAAAAGACAAGGTCGCAAAATGATTTTTTTGGGCATGCATCTTTTGCACATTCAAAACATGATTGACATAAAGGGCGAAAATAAATTGTACCGTAATAGATAAAAAGGTATAGAAAAGTGGGTTGTTTACTAAAAAGGTTCTCCATGCATTGATATGGAAGAAAAAAGTATCAAAAGCATCCGTATCAGTAATCATCAAAGAAGGATGAAGCAAATACTTCATTTTACACAATAGGGCAATAAAAAGCAAAGCGGTATAAGCAGAAATATCGTTGCGTTTAAATACTTGTAACAAAATGATTGGGTGTTAAAAAAGTGAGTTTTAAAAAACAAACATTGTTTTTCATCATACAGGGTATCAAAAGTTCCGATTTTGAAATCTGCATGGCTGAGCGGGGCAACAAATTCCATTCATCGATTTGCTCATTGGTTTGAATTTCTTTCATATTCATTTCGCCTTTTGAGGAGACATAACAAGCCAGGAGTCGGGTGTTTTTTGAACTTAAATCATTAAAGATAAAAGCATTGCCAAGCGGATGTTGTAAAGGCGTAAAAGAGGAGAATAATCCGCCATCGTCGGTACTCAATTGTTCTTTAAGAATGGTTTGACTCCATGAAAGGGAGCCTTCATTTTTAAAACTGAAGATATAAATTTCATCGTAATAATACTCTGTCACAGTTCGAGCATTGTCCGGTACCGAAACAAACGAATTGCCTACGATGGGATTAATGGAACTAATCGTACGAATATTTTGGTAGTATTTTTCTCCAACCAACTCAAGCCCACCATCGTTTTTTAAAAAAAGGTGTCGCATTTTTATATCTTTCAAATCAGCATTGCTTTTCGAAATTTGCAAGGCTATTGGTACAAAATGACTGGTGGTAGTGGCTTGTTTTTCCTCATCGAATATAGAAAAATAAATGCCTCTTGGATTGCTGTATTTTCCATCTGAAAAAAAAGAGGCTATGTAAATATTACCATTTTTGTTATCGACAGCGAGTTGTAAATCACTTATAAAGTGCTTTTCTAAATTACTAGGAAATACCAGTAAATCTTTCGAAAAATCAGATAAGCTCAGTATTTTAAGCTCTTCCACATGTCCTCTATTGTTTGGTCGGTCAGTAGCCAGTAAATAGGGCAAGCCTTTGTTAGAAATGGCTGATTTATCAGAAAAAAAGTATTCTTTGTCTGAATAAAATTGATTGATTTGTTTTAAAATGTTTAACTCATCGTCCACAATCACAGCCTGAATGGTATTGTTGCCCGATAAATAATATGCATTGTAAAATAAGATTCTTTGTTTGTTTTCGCTTACAGAATACTTATATGGAACATAATCTTTGAGAAAGCCAATAGGTTTGGTATTGAGCAATACCGGTGATTGCCAGCTACCATTTTCCAGTAGCTTGCTTGCATACAAATGTTGTTTTTTTGATTCTTTGATTTCATAAAAAACGAGTAATTTTTGTTGGTTGCAAACAAATCGAATATTGGTGTATTGTTCGGGTAAAAAATCAAGTGGAAGTGATTTTTCTTTAACCATTTTGTCTGTATAAAACAGGATTTCAGCATTGGGGTTTCGTTTACGATATACCACCATAGACTGTTGATACTTACCGATAACAGCGAAGTCATCGACTCGGATATTAAAATCTTCTTTTTCAGACAAATATAGTTTTTGCGCATCTGCGGCTATAAATAGACTGCAACAAAGTACAATAAAGAATAACTTTCTTATTTTGAGCATAGACAACATAACTTGCACAAAAGTAAGCAATAAAAGGACGTGTGTCTATAAAAAATTCAACAACAAGTACATAGATATGGCTACAGTTATTATCACAGGCGGGACAGGCATGGTTGGCACATTACTTAGTAAGATGCTTATTGACAGAGGCGATAAAGTCATCATCCTGACTACTCAAAAGAAGCTGAGTCACCCCAATGCTCAGATACAGTATGTATATTGGCAACCCAGCCAGCAATTGATTGATCTAAATTTTGGTATTGACTCATGCAGTATCATCAATTTAGCCGGTGCAGGGGTGGCCGATAAACGATGGAGCCCCGCAAGAAAAATAGAAATACGAGACAGCAGAGTGATGAGTTTACAAACCTTATACCAGGCTATTGCTACAAAACAAATTAAAGCCAATAAGGTGGTATCTGCTTCTGCCATTGGTTATTATGCGCCAAGTATGGGTATTTTGCATGAGACCGCCCCGGCTGATCAACATTTTTTATCTGAAACTTGTGTATTGTGGGAGCATGAGGCGTTAAAATTGCAAGCATTGCAAGTACAAACAGCCATTGCGCGTATCGGCATTGTGTTGAGTCAAGACGGTGGCGCATTGAAAGCCTTTTAAATTCCTTTAATTTTGGGGTGGCCGGCATACCGGGTGATGGTAAACAAATAGTGAGCTGGGTACATATTGAAGATATTTGTAGATTATTGTTATATTTGTTAGATACTCCTACCCAGGGTATTTACAATGCAGTGGCTGATATACCTGTGTCAACTAATGAGTTATTTGCGGAACTTTTAAAATATAAAAAGGGGATTAAAGTACATATCCCAACCTGGGTGATCAAGCTTATGTTGGGCGAAATGAGTACAGAGATATTAAAAAGTGCTCATGTGAGTAATTTGAAAATTAGGGAACAAGGATTTAGCTTTCATTATAAAAATATAGATGAAGCGATAAAAAATTTGCTAGGATAAATCCTAACAAATTTTTATTTTTCTTCACTTGGTGTTACTTCATCATGGTTTTCAATCAGATTGAGTCCATATTGAAGGATGTTTCTTGATACTTCTTTGAGTTTATCTGAATTTTTCGCTACCAAAGCAGCCACCGCAAATTGCACAACTGTACCTAATACTTTACCCATTGCCGTGTCGCCATTTTTTACTAATATTTTCTTTGTTACAAAACCAGTGGCCAAACCCAATAAAGAATCGATCAGTTTGTCTTTAATTTCTGGCATATTCAAAGATGACTCGAGTGTGTTTTTGATGATATTCATCGGTTTCACACTTTCGTAAATATTTGAAAACTCAAGTTTAATTTCAGACAACGCTTCAGTCTGTTGATATTCTAATTGTTGTATCCTTTCTTTTAATAATGATGTACTATTCATAATAATTATTAAAATTTTAAAAGTTGTTTAATGATATAGTTACAAATAGGATGTTTCAATAATTGGTGACGAAATAAATATAAAATCAATGCAATGAGGGCATAAAAAGAACCGACAATAAAAAATCCGTAATATATTTTGCCCAACATGTCACCTATCCAGACAGCCAAACCTATATTGATAAAAAATGTAAAAATAGTCAGTACTAAAATAATCGTCAATCTTGATAGAAAAGATGAAACAAAGTCAGCTGTTTTATCTATACTTTTAAGTTTTATCAACTCTATAGATGATTTGCCATAATCTGTAGCCTTATGTAAAAGCGATTCTAAAGGGGATTCTTCAGGATTCATTTTAAAAATATTTATTCGATTAGAATACTCAAAAGTATGAAATTAATTTGTAAGGGTTTTCTTTACATCTTTCATTTCATTTTTTAATTCAGTAAATTTCTCACTACCTTTTTCTAAAAATGATTCAGCTTCTTCTGAAGTTATTTGATATTTTTCGCGTAATCCGCTAAGCAATTCATTTAATTTGTCTTTGACAAACCCAGTATAATCTTCTTTTTTCTTAAGAATTTTACCTCTTGTTTTTGATCCTTTGTCAGGAGCAACTAAAATACCGACAATAGCTCCAGCTGCTGCGCCTACTAATATGCCTGTTAATAATTTTGATGGTTTCATGATATGTAAGTTTTAAAAATGATAAAAAAAATTGTTGAACTATTTATTGCTTCTGATGATATTAAGCAAAACAGAAACGAGTGCGATGACTAATAAAATATGGATTACCGAACCAGCACTATAGCCAAAGTATCCGATTGCCCATAAGATGATGAGTACCACTGCGATTAAATAAAGGATGTTTCCCATGATTGATTGTTTTAAAAGTTGAAAATGTTGTTTTAAAAAAAGCACTTGCTTGTAGTTGCAAAAATAAAATTTATCATAAAGACTATTGTTACATGGTGATTGATAAAATTTACATAATTGTTTTATTCTGTTTGTTGTATTATACTTCAGATTTCATTTTACCACATCATACAACGCCAAACCAAAGACTTATGAAATATTAAAAACCATCGTGCGCAATACATTATATAATCACACAAAGCGAATGCTCAAAGTTAAATCAGGTATCATACTTACTTATATAAATCATCGTATTCATAAATCAACTATTTATAATGTATTGTTTCTATAAAGATACAAAAAAATGTTATCATTTTTATGAATCTTAAAATGATAAACAAATGCTGATGAGAAGTATACTGATACATACAATTAGATACAATAAGTCTATTGAATCATGCAATTCATTCATATATTTATTAAACAATATAGAATGATTTTTATGCTAAAAATTTGGCTTTGAGATGTACTTCCATTTAACAAAACACTATGCCTTAAAATGCATAAGATTTATTTTTTCTTCTTCTTGTTTCCTTTCTTCAACTGCTTTAAGTTTTTTTGCAGGTTCAAGGCATTTTTGCTCATGACCGTTTTTTGTACGCCTTCAAAAATGCTTTTCCAAATGAGGTTAAAAAAAGATTTATTCAATTCTCGATTATAGGTAAAATCTGCATCTCTTACTACGCCTTTGCTAGGGTTATCATTTTTGATTAATGCATTGCTCAATTTATTGGCCCATTTTTTTGCTTTTAAGGAGTCGCCTTCCATGTCTTTTTTAAACGTTTCAATATTTAAATTTTGGTAAAGCAAGGTCAACTTGCCCTGCGCCTGAAGATCGTTGCCTGTCATAGAAAAATTTAATCTATTGATTTGTCCACTTACGCTTGTCATACCTAAAGGCAGTGATATGGCATTGAAAGCAGCAGCATCCATCTGGGTTATTTGACCTGTCATATCAAAGGCGCCATTGTTGGCCCCAAGTTGTAAATTCCATTGGGTACTTGCCTGACCTTTATTTAAAAATGTACCAATTGCCTTCATTCTCAACACAGATTGTTGCTTGATTCGTTCAGGGATATTGGTGATATTTTCAATAGTAGCATTGACTCCCGTAAATAATACATTACCTACTTCTTTGCTTGCTTCAGCACGTTCTCTGTATGATATATAGCTGTTTTGAATGATTGCTTTTTTAATATATACAGGCACTTGAAGTTTTAGTAACATTTGATGGGGATACTTACCTACTTTGCTTTCAGGATTAATAGGTAATGTACGATCATTATACACTTTAAGACTCAAGCTTAAGGCCGCTTGTTGTATGTCTATGATTGATTCATTTATGGCTTTATTGATGTTTAACCCATTGAGTTTAATATTTGAAATTTGAATATTATAAAAATCGCCTTGCTTCACAGATTTACGTACAAATTCGCTTTCTGTTATTCGTGGTGTTACATTCACTTGTTTGATACTAGCCGATTGGTTTTTTCTATCTAGTTCAATACCCTTGATGGCAATGGTATACATATTGTCTTTGGTTAAAAGTGAAAACCCATCTGTACTTAATTTCCAGTCAGCCCGATCAATAATATTTTTCAAATTATTTCCTTCTAACACATTGATTTCATTGCTTACTGAAAATTTCACATTGGTGACAGTGATAGCTGCCTTCTCAGGATGTTGTTTGTCTTTGATGATCAATGTGGTATTTCCAAGTTGTAAAGATCCAATTTCCACTTCATCAAAAAAAGCTTCTGGAAATTCAAAGGGCTTCGTTTTTATTTTACTATTGGCTTCACTTTTTTTAGCTATGTATATCGTTACTAAACCACCTGCACTTGATACTTTACCCGTTTGTAATTTATGTTGTGTAATAAATGCATTCACATTTAAGTTATTAAAATGAAGGGTATTTAATTTCGAAGTGGGTATATTATTGTCATTGGTAAAAGATACAATTTGTGCGATGTCGAGGCTTTTATTGCTGGAATTATAGTCTACCTTTTTTAAATAAATTTTTTCATATTGCTGTTTACCTTTAAAGTAAATACTGTCAACAGTGGCTGATATATTGTCGATAAAATAACTGAGGATATTGCTATAATCTTTGGTACTATCTACTTTAAATTGTGTCAGGAGTATATTCGCATTGCTCATACGTGTTTGTATAACGCCATTTTTATTTTTGCTGATAAATGTACAAGCCCTAATCTCAATATGGTCAGCCTTGACGGAACTAAATTCGCCAACCATTTTTTTATAAATGGCCAGGGTGTCTTCAAGCTTTAATTGATTGGCACCTGTGTTGATTATTTGAATGATAGGTCCATCTATGATTATACTTTTTGCATGGACTACTTTATTTTTCTAAGTATGCTTGCATATCAATACCTGAAGCACTTACCGACTTTATAAAAATATTAATCAATACATTGGGCAAACTGTCGGTACTTTTTAAAAGTGCTGCTTGTTCTGAATCTGATTGTAAATAAATATTTCTAAAATACGCATTCCCGTTCACTTCATCAATCATCGAACTGTCATATTTGAGGTAATATAAACTATCTGTTTTATCGCTGATGGTTTGTTGAATAAAATGTTTTACAAGTCCTTTTTTATTGACTTGCAAATACCAGTACACCCCAGCCGCGGCTAATAATAACGTGACTAATACAATAGCTAAAATCTTTTTTTTCATAGTTTGATTTTTTATTTTTTTTAAAATGGATATCCAATGGCGATATTTAATATCAGATTTTCACGACGCCATTTTCCGCTCAATACATCAATACTGTTTAACACCCATCGTTCTTTTTCAGGATAAAAGGGTTTTCGCAAAGGCATTCCTAAGTCGAGTCGAATTAATAAAACTTTTAAATCATAGCGCAAACCGAAGCCTGTGGCAACAGCTAATTCACTTAAACTACTTTTTTTCAATTGACCCGCTTTGCCAAACAGAAAAGTATCTTTGGTCCACATATTTCCGGCATCAACAAATACAGCACTTCCCAAACTACCAATGAGTGGTATTCTGATTTCGCTGTTTAATAAAAATTTATAATCACCTCCAATAATGAGAAAATATCGTTGATCGTCAGCAGTGGGTAAGTATGAGCCGGGGCCTAATTGTTTTATCCTAAAACCACGAATCGAATTGGATCCTCCTACTACATACTGTTTTGAAAAAGGGAGAATATTTGAATTATTGTAAGGCAGACTGATTCCTATTTGTATTCTATTGGCCCAGCTTATACCCGCATTCAATTTTTTCTGATATCTGATTTCAAGGTCTCCTTTTGCATACTGTGCGAACGGAGTATTGAATATCATTTTTTCCCTTACATTTTTTGCCCCTGTGATGAGTCCTGCAATATTGCCACTTAAATCAACACTGGCATTTAGGTACCATAAATCTTTTTTAATGGATTGAGTGTATTAAGTGTATAGCTATAAAAAGAACCCAGAATGGCTTCTGAATACACATTTGTAAGAATGGTAGGGTTACCTGCTGCTTCGGCATAAAAATCGGGTGTTACATTGGAAGCGCGAATATAGCTGATGGCTACAGGTGCAAGTGTATGTTCTTTATTACTTGTTTCTTTCCAGTTATATTCATACTGCGTTCGGAAAACATTTTTTGTATAAAAATCTTGTTTACGAAACCATTCATACCCCAGCAATAATCGGGTATGAGGGGTATAAAAATTGCTTTCTTTAAATTTTACAAAAGGAATGATAAATCGTGGAAATGTTAAAGCCAATTCGGCACCTACACGATAATTATTATTCTTTTTTAAGGAATCATCAAAAGATATTTCAAGTCCACCATAGGTTTTAAAGGTTAAGAGTTCTGCATTTTTAAACGTATTTCTATTTCGCCAGTTGAGACTTAATTGAGAACCGATATACCTATTTTCTTTTGAAAAGGCATCTAGCTGTGCTTGAAATGATTTTCGTTTAGTAGGGGTAAGATAATACGTAACACCCAAGGTATAGATTTGCGTATTTGTATCGGTGAGGGGGGTAAACTGGTTTTTGACAAATTTAAATGTTCCTAAATTGATAAAACGATTGAGTGTTTTATTTTGTTCAATGCTGCTATAGATAGAACCTGGACGAAAGGTAACCACCCGTTTAAAGAGCTTGGGGTTAAACTTCTTATTTTGTTTAATCCTTAAGCTATCAAAAGTAATCATCTCATCGTTTAGGGTATCTTTATCCTGACTTAATAAATTGTAATTTGGATACAAGGTGATATTGTCAATGGTATAAGGATGTTTGGCTTGTACAGGGGTTTCTTGTTTTAAGTTGAGGTATAGATGTACACCATGATTGCCAATGGTACTATCGGCATAAGCCATTAAAAAATCGGGGTTAAAAAAGTAATACCCTTGTGTTTTCAACTTCATATCTAATCGTGAGCGCTCTGCAGTAATATCTTCCAGGTTATAGGATTTGCCAACACTTAATAAACTTTCCTTTTGTTGTTCTTTTTCTAATAATAGCAACAAAGGCGATTTGTCTGATACCCATGTGATTTCTTTGACATCATATTGTGGCAATACTTTTGCATGATAATGCGCTTTGATTAAGTAGCCTTTCGATGCACTATCACCCTCTACTACAGAATGAAAATAGCCATTGTTTTCAAGTACCGATTGCATGTTTTCGGCGCTTAATTTAGGATTTAGTTTATTACTCAATACAGGCGGTTCACCTAATTTATCTCGCAAAAAGGTTCTAAACCCTTTTTTCTTTTTTGGCTCGCCAATCACAAACCACCACCATACTTTATAGGGTTGCCCTAAAATGAATTTATTCCTTTTTGGTCTGGAAGCAATTTTAATTTTTTTTCTCAGTTTACTCACCGATGTCTTCACACCTTTTGCTTTCTCAATTTTAATGGTAGCCCCTTTATACAGTTTTTCATCTGCGGGTATAAATCTTTTTACACCACATGCCTGTAACAGGCAAATAGCAAAAAATAATATGTAACCACCTTTCTTCATCCTTTATTTCTTTTTCTTCTTTTTAAACAATTCATTAAACTTTTCATAATCCATCGATACGATAAAGGAAAGACCAGTCTCTACGATATAACCATCTAATATCACTTCAAATTTATTTTTTGAATAAGCTCGCAACATATATCTACCATCTTTGGTTAATTTGTAACTCACGGTAGCATCAGGCATATAGGAGGCTGTGTTTTGTTGTCGTGCCTTGGCGCTTTTATCTTGCCCTTCAATACCTAAATTTTTTCCGACACTGATTGACAATCGATCATCCATAAAGCGTTTGCTCACACCAATATTCAAATCAGTGCGTTGTTGTTCATCACCTGTGCTGTAGTCTTTATATGAATTTAAATTTAAATCGATATCAACCCCTTTGATGAGGTCGGAGGCAATTTGATCTAAGGCTGCCGACAAAAATTTGCTTACACTTTGTCGTGCCATATCGCTCAGTCCATCTCCATTGCCTTTAAAGAAATCATTGCTTTGTTCACCTACAAATCGATTCAATACCAGCAATGAAAAAACCTGCTTGTTGATGGCAGCGGGGTCATTACGTAATTGGGTTAATTTATTTTCTACCGTCGTGACAATTACATTACTGATGCCATTATTTTCGTTTGGCAGCTGTATATCAAATGAAATTTGGAGTTTACTCAAGGTGCCTTTAATAAAGAGCAATACCCGAAACGGAATTTTTTGGTTAAAGGTATTTACGGTTTTGTTATCTACATCGCCCAACTCATTACCTACTAAATCGATGGCATTGGTATTGGCAATGTATTCGGCTTGAATATTTACTTGTGCATCTAAGGGTGCACCGCCAAAAGCAATGGTACTACCACTCAATAAATTAAATTTACGTGCAAGAAACTGATAATGCAACATGTAATGCCCTTCATGTAAATCAAAATTGCCAGCCAATAATATATTGCCTCCAGGGTCAACGCCTACATTTAATTTGGCATCTCCTTTTACTTTAAGCTCGTCGCCAGTAGAAGGGTCTATGATTACTGTGAGGCTTGCTTTGGGTGAAAGGGTGATGTTTAAATTATAATTTAAGAAGGTGGTAATAGAAGGTTTTTCTGGCGCAGCGGTGACAAAGAGTATTTTTTCGGGCAATTCAAAAGTGTCTTTGTCAATAAACCGAACCACAGATCTTGCCGCATCTTTATTGACATTTTTTTCGGGTAACACAAGGGTAGCATCCGAAAAATCATTGAGACTTAAAGCGCCTTGAATATTAGGTGCCGATGTACTACCTGTAATATTTACATCGGTATTGATTGCAGCATAACCATAAATTAAATCGTTGGTGGCCTTTTCAGTATGTACCACAATAAAATCTTTTGAATCGAGTTTCAGATTTAATCCATAAGAAGTGAATGAATTGGCTTTTAGTTGACCATCTATTTTTAAAGCATTATCGGCTGAATCTTTAATGGTAAATTGTTTGAGGGTAATCATCGGATAATCAAATGCGATGTATTGATTGTTGATGGTATATACAGTGCCAAATTTGGGTAACCTAAAAGTGGTATTTTTAGTATGAATAGAGCCCATCCATTCAGGATTTGCAAATTTCCCATTCAAGGCAAGTTTTCCATCTATACCCCCTTGGGCATTTGAAATATTTCCATTGGAAAATCCTTGAAGACTTGCTATATTGAAATGAACGATGTTTAAATCTGCATCAAATTGTTTATCAAGATTGTTTAAATAATAATTGCCTTTTAGGGTCACATTGTTTTCATTCCCTGTTAAACTTACATTTCCCGAAATGGTATTTTCATTTTCTTTTTGGGTATGAATGCCCAGATTACCTATTGCCTGATTTTTATAATAAAGGCTATCCATGGTGATATCGCCTACAAACGAAGGCATCACTTTATCAAATTCGCTGATTTTTACTTTACCATTGATGATACCCTTAGCGAGTAAAGTATCTTTATTGAGTAATGAAGTAATATCACTTATTAGAAACTGATTGATGTTGATATTGATTGGACTATTGGGTTGCGGAGTTTCGCTTTGTATTGCTAAGCCTGATTGTTTATAGGCTAAATTAAAATGATTTACGTGGATACCTGCTGGAGCGTAATACACTTCATTGGCTGGATCAATAGTCCATGGTTTAAAATTAAGTAATAAATTATCTTTTAATCGAAACCTATATTCCTTGTCTTTAACAGAGGCTGTAACACCCAGTAAATAACGCTTATTTCCTTTAGCATCTTTAGTCACTGCATCCACTATTAAGCTATCATGTGCCAGATAACCAGTAAGGGAGCTTCCATATAATTTTGTATCTATGGTATGAACGGTATCTGCTGTGATCGCATAACGCATTTGTTCATTGGCTGCACTTACTTCAATATGTCCATTGTACAATTGATTGCCCTGGTATAGGGCGCTGGGCAATAACAAATTAAATTGCAAGGCACTGTCAGTAGCTTGTGATGCGTATGCGCCGTTAAAGGTGATGGTTTCATATTTGCTAAGTCCTTTGATAAAACTTTTAATCAATGGATGTTCACGAATAAGTCCATTCAATGAAATATTTTGGGGCGAAGAAACTACGATTGAACTGTCATCATTTATTGGGTAATAATTGTTGATATACCGCATGATAGAAGGTATAATTTTATCATACTGAAAGTTGCCATTGGCGTACAATTCTGCCATGGGTGAATAAAATGAAATTTCTTTTTTACCTTCTTTACTCAACGCTACAGCATGCACACTATCGATAAACATTTGTTGCTGATTGATTTTTAATTTAAGGGAATCTATTTGCAAGGTGGCATTGAGCTGATCGAGTGTAAGATTGTCGGCTTTTAAATGCGAATTCATTGCAATGTTGATGGTGTCTTTGCTAAGTTGTAAAGCATGTAATCTGGCAGTATCCAGATGCAACCATACTTCCGCAGCAGGTGAAGGTCCATTTAAAGTGGTAGTACCATGATATTGGAGTGTTAGGTTTGGATCATTTACTCGTCCATTGCTTTTGATAAATCCTTGATTGGCATCTGCTTCTATTGAGATGTTTTTATAATCGTAATTTTTAAATCCGATGGCATTGATTTCGGTCACTATTTGGCTTTGCATGCTTTTGGGATTAAAACCCCTTCCTTTTATAGCTGCCTGCATTGTCACTGTAGATAAAAGGTAATCTTTTTTTAATAATTTTCCTATTTTAAAAGTTTGTGTGGTCATATGCAAATCATACGAGGCCTTTTCTTTGTTGGTAAAATGGTTGACATATCCTTTAATGGTTGCGACCCCATAGCTACCATCTAATTTCAGATTAGTTAGTATATTGTTGGCATCTCCTTTCAAGGTACCTGATAATATGATGTCTTGAGGGAGCTCAATAGAGGTCGGAATTTTTTCTTTTGGAATAAAGGAAAGCAAAAGGTTTTTTTGGAAATGACTTTTTCGAATGTTTACATCGTAGGTAAACAATTTCATATTGTTTAGGTTTTTCAAAGAGGCTTTAGCATCCAAAAGCAATTGAGTGCCTACTAAATAAATATCTGTTTGCATTTGGTTGAGACTTCCTACTGCAGTAGCTTTCAGATGCAACATGGCAGGCAATTGTGCGAATGCAGCAGGACTCAGTTTTACAAACTTCGCAATATCTCTTTTTGAAATATTACTTGATAATAAGTCGATGTCAAGCATCATTTTCTTTGCATTGGTCACATGATACAATGTTGCACGTGCATTGATGGCCGATCCATCGAGCCCTGTGAGTTGCAAAAGGGGGATATTGATTTTTTCTAAAGTCCCTGTGATGAGGGTATTGATACGTAAGGATTGATTGTAAAATGCAGAAGCGTTGATTTTCTTTTTTAAAACAGGTACCCATTTAAACAACTCATTCATGGCGATTCGACTTTCATTGAGTTTAATTTGAATGGATGTATTTTCAGGATGGGTGGTGATGGATTGTATACTATCGAATGAGATATGTAATGCATTTTTAAGTTCACTTTGGGGTGTTTTTAAAAACAATTCAGTAGCGCTCATTTGTTGTTTGGTATATACCAACAGTGCATGTAAGGTATCTATCGACAAGCCGCTTCGATCATGTACATTCAATTGATTAATCATTGTACTGATGCTGTCAGCAGTATAATATAAGTTATTGGCATGCAAGGTGAGTGGCGACAAGGTCAGGTGGTTTGGATTAAAGTCATTGCTTTGGGCTTGATCTTTTTTATCATAACTGATGGTATTGCTGTCAAGTGTTATCTTGTTGATTTTTACAAGCCAATTCGAGGCTTTGTTGGAGTCGGTTTCAAGAGGTTTTTCTTTTTGTGAGGTGGTAGCAACTTGTATTTTACTTTGTGACATCAGCAAATCTTCAATTTCAATGTTTTCATTGATTAAATTGAAGTCAAGCTTTTTTATATTTAAATCTTGAATGTAATTATGATTGCTAAAGCCGTTTACTTGATTCTCGATATCCGTCGTTACATCTTGTATTTGGATGTTTTTTGCGGTCAATATCAATGGATTGCCTGATGTGGTTGTTTTGGGTTGAAGATGTTTGTTTTCGCTGGTAAGCATTGTAAATCGAATGCCTTTTGCTTGCAGGTTATCGATGCCAAATATGAATCGATCTGTTTGAAAGGTATTGAGTTTTACATCAAGCGTTTGTATAAAAGCGTACATGTTGGAACCCGCATATTGATCATTAAATTTGAGCGTTACCTGATTTAAATTTACCTGACGCAACATCAGTTTTAATGCAGCGGTGTCTTTTACTGTTTGGGGTGTTTTATTTCCAGCAAAGGCATCAATCACAAATTGATAATTAAAGACAGAATCATTTTCGGTTCGTTGAATATGAATAGCAGCATTTGATAGGGCTATCTTTTTAATGTCTGTTTCGCCTTGAATCAATTTTAACAAGGCCAGGTTGACGGTTAATTGTTCACCATAAAATAATGAATCGTGTTGCTGATCTTCAATCATTACTTGATTCAATTCAAAATAATTGGGTAATCTAAAATCAATACTTTCGATGGAAAGTTTCGTGTTTAGTTTTTTAGTTAAAAAAGAAGTGGCTTGTTTTTTTAAAAATTGTTTACCTGACTTTGTATTCAAATAGAAAAAGAGGATTGCAATTAGTATAACTATTGAAATCAGGATATAAATCATTAATTTAATTCCTTTCTTCAATAGTTGTTTATAGTTTATATGAGTCATGGAGCTTAAGTGCTTTCCTCCTGACTATTTTCTGTGGGGGTTAATTCTACTGCAAGGTTTGTAGTTGATTCATTTGATTTGCCAAATTCATCATTATAAATGTTAACTAATAAAATAAACATAGAAATTAATAATGGTCCAAAAATGATACCTAAAAATCCGAATAAACTAATGCCTATAATAACACCTAAAATGGTGATTAAGGGATGTACATCTGACAATTTTTTTTGTAATACAAACCTTGCGATATTGTCTACCGAACCAATCACAATAAATCCCCATAATGCCACACCAATCCCTTGCCACTGCTCACCCTGTGCCAGCATATAAATTGACAGAGGTACCCAAACTATAGAGGGACCTACTAATGGAATTACAGAACAAACTGCAGTAAAGATGGCCATCAAGATGAAGCTATCAACCCCAAATATCCAATAACCAATAAGGGATGCAAATCCTTGAATGACTGCAACAATGGGAATACCAATGGCATTGCTGTAAACTAAGTTTTTAAATTCAACAATAAAAAATTGCGAATTTTGATGATTGAAAGGTAAATTTCTACGTATCCACAATTCAACTTGGGATATTTGAACCAATAAAAAATACAATACCACATACATAATCAATAAGTTACCCACTGTAGACAAAGTACCGCCAATTGTTTTTTGGGCCATTGGCATAATTTGATTGGTTAGTTTTGCAACATTCTCCTTATTTAAAATATCGATATTGAAATTCACAATCAAGTATTGGTGTATTTGCTCAAAAACGGTATTGATAATTTCGGGATTTTGAAAAATGGGTTTTACTTTATTAAATGCCACTGAGCCCATCCATGCAATAGGGATCACTAATACAACAAATGAAAGTAATATGAGTGACAAAGCTGCAAGCCAGCGTTTCATTTTGTATTTGGTAACCAAGTGAATCATCCAATTACGCATTATCACATATAAAGTAATGGCACCTAATAAGGCGCTTAGCATAAAATAAAGTTCTTTAAAAATGACAATACCAAGTAAAAGAATCAATGACAAAAACAATATTTGTCTGATACGATTGGGGTGAATATTAATCTGCATAACTAAACTATTTTTTTGTATTTAAGAATATCACTTTTGATATACCAAAGTAAATCTTTTATTGATATAATTGTTTAAAATACAAATTATATATTTATACAAAGGTATTAAGCGACTCCCCTTAAGGTCTTACACAATAATTTTTCAATATTATATAATTTTAATATTATTGAATGAATCAGCAGATAATTGTCTAATTTTATCCCATACGATTGTTTAATAAATATTCATGAAAAAGCCCAAGCGAAGAGAATTTACATTTTCTTTTAAACCACTTATTGAGTTATTTGTGATGACTTTCAAAGCTTTTTCAGATGACAAAAT
Source organism: Bacteroidota bacterium (assembly GCA_016711825.1). Lineage (GTDB taxonomy): Bacteria > Bacteroidota > Bacteroidia > Chitinophagales > Chitinophagaceae > OLB11. The sequence continues at coordinate 855,938 of JADJSG010000006.1, forward strand.
CACCAAGTTAAGTGCTGCACTAGCCTATTATACCATTTTTTCGATGGGGCCTTTATTACTTGTCATCATTTCGTTGACAGGGTTGTTTTTTTCACGTGAGGCTATTGAGGGTAAAGTGTATACCTTGTTGATTAACTTTATGGGCAACGATACCGCTTTACAATTACAAGATATGATAAAAAACGTAGCGGTGGGTAACCAAAGTTATGTGGCCATTGTGGTAGGGCTTGTGATGTTATTGTTAGGTGCCACGAGTGTGTTTGCCGAAATTCAAGATTCAATCAACAGTATTTGGGGACTAAAAGCAACACCGAAAAAAAACTGGGTTCATTTTTTTAAAAATCGATTTTTATCTTTTTCTGTTATTGTCAGTCTAGGCTTTTTACTTCTTGTATCTTTACTCATATCAACCTTTGTAGAAGCGGTCAGTGATAAATTAATCGGTTATTTTCCTGATATCACTATCATTGTATTTTATATTGTCAATTTGATTCTGACCATTTTTATCAGTACCCTCATCTTTGGAACCATTTTTAAAGTATTACCCGATGCGAAAATTACCTGGAAAGATATATTTGCAGGGTCTTTGGTAACGGCTATTTTATTTTTATTAGGCAAGTTTGCCATTTCCTTTTACATCTCACGTACCAACATTGGAAGTACTTTTGGTGCAGCAGGTTCATTGGTTGTGTTTTTAGTATGGACTTATTATTCTTCTATCATTTTATATTTTGGGGCAGAGTTTACCAAATCGTATGCTCATTTATTTGGCAGCAAAATACTTCCAAGTGACTATGCCGTAAAAATAGAACAAATAGTGTTGGAGAAAGGTCGTGAAGCAATCTAGTTTAGTATAAATCAATCAACAAAATGATATTCAGTATGTATAAAAAGATACAAATCATATGCATGATTTTAGTTACAGGATGTCATTTTGTAACCTATGCATCACCAACAAATGCACCCATCAATGATTTTCCCTATGCCTTGATAGCAGGGGGTAGTAAGGGTATTGGTTATGCAATAGCTGAAGCTTTGGCCAAAAGAAATTATAATCTTATTCTTATTGCCCGACACGAATCGAGTTTGAAAGTGGCCAAGCAGCAATTAGAAAAAAAGTATCCCATTCATGTTGAGATACTTGTAAAAGATTTAAGTTTTGAAAATACTGCGCAAGAGATTACCCATTGGTGCATAGAAAAAAAGATACCCTTAAAAATGCTTTGCAATGTAGCAGGATTTGGGGGTACGCATGATTTTCTAACATTACCGCTTGATTCATTACGATATATGATCAGGCTCAATCTTGAATCAACTGTTGCCTTGAGTATGAGTTTATTACCCTTACTTGAGCAAAACACTCCTGCTTATATACTGAATGTAGCTAGTATGGCTGGCTTTGCACCCATCCCTGTCAAAAATGTGTACAGTGCTTCAAAGTCAGCGGTGGTGTCGTTTAGTTATAGTTTGCGTTATCAGCTCAAGGACAAACATATTAGCGTGAGTTGTTTATGCCCGGGGCCTGTATTTACCAAACCTTCCATTGAAAAAGACACGAAAGAAAAACTTGGATGGTTTGGTGAACAATTGGCTGTGCCTGTAAATCGGGTGGGTGAAATTGCGGTTTCAAAAACATTAAAAGGGCGTATGATCATTGTACCTGGTACATGGGCCAAAATCTCTTCTGGTGTAATCCGCTGGCTTCCCCAACGATGGGGTACGGTGATGTATTATAAATTAGGGGGGTGAAAATGGGCATAAAAAAATCCAGGTTGAACACCTGGATTTTTTACAATATTAATTTGTAATTTATTTTTCCTGATTGTACTCACTATTCCATTCGGTACCATCATCGCCTTTTTGTCCATCCATTTTTATGAGGAAGTTTTTGGCTGGGAAATAAGGTTTCATATGAATATCTAAATGAATCTTATCTTTTTGATTGGGATCTTGTTCAAATCTACGAATGGTAAAATCTTCAATTAATTTGTCTGGACCTGTAATTTGATCAAGAAATTTCACAATTTGACTCATGAGGTCTTTTCGGGTATTGGCATTAAAGTTTTCGAAGGCTCTTCTGTTTAAAAAGTCCATCAGCACTTTTGTAACATAGTCAAATACACGAACTACCGAATAGGTTTGTAACCCAAGATTATCACCATTGAATAATGTTTTAGCTGAAAAAGCCATCACCTTGCCATATTCTTTTACCATGGGTACTAATCCCATTTTTTCGATATTGGCAATTTCACTTTTTTTCAAATCAAATTTTACCCCATCTACTTCGTTCATACTACCAAATTTTTTACCGGCAGTTACCTGACTCATCAAAGTTTTATAAATCTTACCTGCTAAGGCTCCGCTTGGGGGTACATACAAATCGTCTTCTTCACCTAATTCTGCAAATTTTTCACGACCAACTAACCAGTTGGCAGTCATCATCACATTACTTTTATACTTATCACCACCGGTTAAATTAGCCATTTCAAATAATTCCATGACATCATCGGGTGCGTCTAAGTTTTCGAAATCGGTGACAAGCATCACTTTATTTTCATGGGCTATTTTTGCCCACTTTTCTACTACTTTGTTTGATCCCAAATAGCCAGGCAAGCACATGATACTGTAGTTGTTTCTTAAATCTAAGCGGTCATAGCTCATTTTTAATTCTTCGCTTACGGCATCTATAAATCTGGTATTGTCTAAGTCTTTAAGTTGATCAAGTTCACAGTTCATAAAGGAAACATTTTTAAGTTTATCTCCTTCTGTATTTTTAAAAAATAATCCTACCGAACGGTAACTACGCTCAAGATCTTTGGTTTCTTCTACGGCTTTGGCCAAATTGTTTTTAAGTAATTCGGTACATTCTTCACTTTTTTTGTCGCATGAATTAACCATGTCTGAGATGGCGCTATTGGATTGTAAAACTTCTGACCAAAGTTCTAAGGTTCTTTTTAAGGTTTCGCGTTCACCTTTTTTACCACTTTCACCTAAGAATATATTTTTTCGGGCTTTTCGTTCTGGATTTAAATTTTGGGCACCTTCTACACAAGCTTCAATCAAATCAAAACCACCAAATTTAGCGAGTTTTTCGCTGTTCTGTTTGAGGGTTTCTGTAGGATTGGCTATGGTGGGGACGCCTGCATACTGTGCACCTTGTTGTTCGGGTGCTTGTTCTTGTTGCATATTATCGCTCATATTGTTGGGGTTGGTTTTATTTATTTATTATTATTCAGTTCTTGTATTAGTGCATGAATTGAGTCAATCATTGCTTGCTTCGCTTCAGGGTTTTCAAGGGCTGTTTTTAAAATTTTATTTGTTTTAAGTTGTTTGACGATCTTTTGGTATTGGTCTTTTTGCGTCGTAATATCTTTTAAATAATTACTTTGCTCAGTAATGCCTTTGACACCAAAATCGCCTAAGTTGGCAAATTTAAGTTGCTCTTTGATAGGGCTTCCATTGGCGTCGGTAAACTCAACTTCCACTTCTGGTTTGTAATTTTCGAATACTTGTTCGATGGTTTGTAAGCCATGTGTGATTTGTGGCTTTACTGGAGTGTCTTTAGTCAGTTTCTCCATCATAAGGGTTCTGTTTTGGGGAATGTCGGCAAATGCTTCACTAGCATCTGACTTCACTTCATTACCACCAATTCCGTAATTGTCCATAGTCTATTTTTTTTGATTTTGTTATAAATGTAAATATAGTTTTTTTTTTAAAAATATTATAGTGTTTATGATTTTTCCCAAACGAGCTCTTGCAATTCATTTACGTCTACATGTACTTTTGATCCTTTGCCTATTTCACCGTTTATAATCATACGTGAAAGTGGTTTTCTCAGTTTTGTTCGAATGATGCCTTTCAAGGGTCTTGCGCCATATTTTGGGGTAAATCCCATCATGGCAATAACATCTTTTGCTTTATCGGTGATGGTTAAGGTGATACCTTGTTGCTCTAATAATTTGTATAAATGGGCTGAATGAATATTAAATATTTTCACCACATTTTTATCACTGATAGGGGCAAATGGAATGATTTCTGTAATCCTTGCTAAAAATTCAGGTCTGAAAAAATTGGCCATTTTTTCAAGCAGATCGTCCGATTTTGGAATTTCACCTTTACCAAATGATTCTATAATTTGTTCAGCTCCAATATTAGAAGTGAAGAGAATCACTGCATTTGAAAAATCGCCTTCTTTGCCGAGTCGATCATGCATTTTACCTTCATCTAGTACTTGTAAAAAAATGTCGAACACGCTAGGATGTGCTTTTTCAATTTCATCAAACAGTACAATAGCATAAGGTTGTTGTCTGATTTTGTTTACAAGCATACCTCCTTCTTCATAACCTACATATCCGGGAGGAGCACCATATAATAAGGCTGCTGAATGTTCTTCTTTAAATTCGCTCATATCAAAACGAATAATGGAGTTTTCATCTTGAAACAAAAATTCTGCCAATGATTTGGCAAGTTCTGTTTTGCCTGTACCTGTTGGGCCTAAAAAGAAAAAAGAGGCAATGGGTTGTCCTGACTTATTGAGACCAGAACGCGATTCGAGAATGGCGTCAGAAACTGTTTTTAATGCATGATCTTGTCCAATAACTCTTTCGGCCAATTGTACTTCCATATTGATCAGCCTTTCTTTTTCTTTGGTTTGTACTTTGCCAATAGGTATTCCTGTTTTGTTAGCCACCACAGCCACTAAATCAGCGAGCTCTACCGATACTTTGTCTTCTGATGCGGAAGCGTGCAAATCAGTTAATATGGTTTCAATTTGTTGTTTCCTTTGTTCGTTACTTTGGAGTTTTTTAAATTCGGTTTCTTCATTAATTCGGGAAAGCAATACGGGACTTAAGGTATTTTGAATTTCCAAGTAAAACCAATTTAACTCATCGTCATTTGCATTTTCTTTGAGCGTTGAAAACCTTGTTTGTAAATCAGCGACATCATTTTTGCCGGTATCAACCATCATTTTTGTAACGGCCATTGTTCGGTCTAATAAATCGATTGCGGCATCAGGCAGTCTTCTTTCTTTGATAAATCTTTTTGCGAGTCTGATGGCTTCAGGGATTACTTTTTCATCTACTTCAAGTTGATGATGTTTGATATAGCTATCTAACAAGCCATTGACCATTTTTTCGGCTATTTCTACATTGGGTTCATCAACGAGTATTGTTTCAAATCGTCTGTTAAAGGCTTCATCTTTTTCAATAGATTTTCTGTATTCTTCAACGGTGGTAGTACCCACCATGGTGAGCAAACCTTTACTTAATTCAGGTTTTAATACACTTACTGCACCGGCATTGGCGTTGTGTTTGTCAATTAAAGTATGAAGCTCATCAATAAACAAGATGCCATTTTCAAGGGAAGTAATTTCTTTGATGATTTTTCGTAAGCGGTCTTCTATTTCCCCTTTATATTGAGCCCCTGCAATTAAGGCGCTGTTGTCGATTTCATATATTTCTGCACTTCGCAGGTTGAGGGGTACTTTATTATTGACTACTGCCAATGCAAATCCATCGAGCAAAGCACTTTTGCCGACCCCGGGCTCTCCCATTAATATCACGTTTGATTTTGTTTTGCGACTTAAAATTTCAGACATTTGTCTGATTTCTTTATCACGTCCTATGATATTTTGTAGTTTGCCTTCTCGAGCCTGCTCGGTTTTATGATAACAATATTTGTGAAGTGCATCTAATGAAGTATTGCCTGAAGCATTGCCTTTTTCTTGGCTGTCGCTTGTTTGGATGGGTATATTACTTTGTAGTTTTTCTAATAAAATAAATGGGGTAATGGGGAGTGTTTTTAATTGTTCATAATTAAAGCCCACCCCTGGTGTAACACATGAAATAATCAGCGAATCAAGATCCACAACATCTCTATTGATTTTCAATCGAATATTATCGGCTTCTTCAAAAACAGCTTTGGCATCTTTATCAGGTTGTGGGTTGTCGCTCATGCCGCTACTGCGTGGATAGGTTTCAATACGTATTTCTGCCCATTCTTCTATATAATATACATCAATCCCTAATGATTCAAGTTTTTTTAATAAGGGAAAGTCTTTATGTAAAATCGCTTTTAATAGATGTGCAGGAGAATAAGTAGAATGCATATTCTCTTTGGCTAATCGTTGAGCAATATGGACCACTTGTTTTATTTCATCGGTCATTGCATTTAAGTTGCTTGGATTCATTTTAGGATATTGGTTTTGATTAATGTAAAACAAATATAGATATCAGATAGTCAAAATCCTATACCAATTTGAGATTCCTTGAATAATTATAATTTCTACACTTTTTAATTTAAATTTGCTCAATTGGGTTTCAACCTTTCAGCCCTTCACCAAATTACATAGCCATGCGTATGATCAACCCTTTTATTTATGCTATTCTCATCATTGCCTTATTTTTTACAAAGGCAAGTGCGCAAGACCTATTGATTAAGGATACCGTTTATTTCAATATTGAGACAGCTACGATGACCATTGATGTGCCAGTGTCTTCATTGCGAAAATCATATTTCTCACCTCGTTATACTACTGAATGTATTTTGCAAAAGATAAATGTGCGCAACAACAAAGTAAAAGTTAAATTAGATAATACTTGCGATAAACCTTTTAAGTTGCCTTTTACCTTGTTTGAAATGGAATTTGTTTACAACGATAAAGATTACAGTGCCGAAATATATTGTGTTTATAAAGATATTTCAATCACTGAATTGCAAATCAGATATGGTTCTGAGTATAACAAATGCGACTTGATTAATAAGTTGAATAATTTTAATATTGAAAATATTCAATCTAAAGAAGAATTAGTATTGGCAAAAAAGGTGCAAGAAAATACCCTTGATGAAATTAAGGAAAACCAGGAAAAGATTAAGGCCCTAGAAAAAAAGAATAAAGAAATTGAAAAGGAAAGAGTAGCCAAAGAAGAAAAGAAGAAAAAAGAGGAAATGGAATCGCAAAAAGAAAAAGAGAAGGAACAAAAAGAGAAAGAGAAAAAAATAGCCGATGCAGAAAAAAAGAAAAACCAGGCGGATGCAGAAGTGAAACAATTAAACAAACAGGTAAGCGAGTTAAATAATCAAATAGAAGAGCTTAGAAAAGAAAATGAAAAAATAAGCAGTAACAAGGAAGAGAAATCGAAAAAAGAAAAAAAACGTATTGAAGAAGAAAATCAACTGAATGAAAAACGTTTAGATTCAATGCGTACTTATATGGCTTCTTTAAACTCAAGAATTGGAAACGAACAACGAAAAATTGCAGATTTTGTAGACGAGATCAATGACCTAAAAAGTGAGAATGAAAATTTAACCAAAGAAACCGTAACCCTGAAGGCTCAGCTTGAATCGCAAAAAGCAGAAAATCAAAAGTTAGCCGATCAGGTAAATGCCTTGAAAATACAAACAGAAAAATTGTTGGAAGATTATAAACAAAAAGAAGAATTTGTAAAAGAAGCCACTAAGAAATTTAGCATTACAAGTGACGAAGATATTAAACGGAGTGAAGGCAAAGCAACTTATAACAGTGAATTGAGAGAGTTACCATTAGGTTATGAGGGGCAATATTTAAAAGAAGAATATAGTGTAAAAGCAAAATATTTAGAACTCTCAGGGGAAGAAGATTTTTCATTGTCAAAATATAGTATTACACAGGATTGTATGACACTGACGTTGAAAAATATTTATTTTGATGCAGATGCAAGCTACTTCAGATTCAGTATTGAAAATGCTTGTCCTTACGAATTTCAAACAGGGGTTACCTTGTTATCAGGTGAATTTGCTTCGGGTCAACAGGGCGTTTATGATAAAATCAGACCGCGATATATGAATTTTCCTATCTTGTTTCCAAAATCTGGGGGCAAAGCAGATGTAAAAGATTTTATATACGTAGCACCACAAAAATTGTGGATGCGCGATGAATCAGATTTATACATTAAAGTAAAAGATCGAAAAGCAAAATGGAATATTGAATTGGGATTCCCATTTGAAGTGTATAGAAAGAAATTAGAAGCCTACGAGAAACAATAAACCATGAAATTATATATTAAAATATTGATGCTTTGTGGTTGTTTAATAGGTATACATTTAAATACAAAAGCACATTATGTAACTTTTTGTGGAGAGTATGTACCGATAGAGCAGGAAGATGTATCGAAAAAATTAATGAATGTGATTAAAAATTGGATACGTACTGTGGGGGGCTATGAACTAAGACAAAGAGCCAATAAATATTTTCACATTTTTGATTATTATCTTGCTGCTTATGGAGTACCTCGCGACTTTAAATACTTAGCCGTAATTGAGAGTTTACTCAAGCATGACGCTCATTCACATGCGGGTGCACATGGCTTTTGGCAAATAATGCCGGGTACTGCCAAAGACTATAAACTTAACATCACCCCAGGTTATGATGAAAGGGAAGATCTTAACAAATCGACAGATGCGGCAGCCCGAATATTAAGAGATTATTATAAAATTGTATATAATCTTACAAAAACACGATCATGGATACTCACCGCAGCCTCTTATAATAATGGTCCTGGTAATATTAAAAAAAGTGTATTTAATTCAAAAACCACCAATTACTTTAATCTACAATTGAATAAAGAAACGGCTGAATATGTTTATCGAATTGTAGCAGTCAAAGAGTTGTTTGAACATCCTGAATACTATATGAAAGATTTTGGATTTAATATTTTTAGTGAAGCCAATAGAAATAGACAAATAGCACCCAGCAATGACCAAATGGATTTTGCCTTTGACAATACCAAATGGAAAAAGGATATTCGCAAGAAGGTTGTGGAAGAAAAAATAGCCCATCATTTTGCCGCAAGAATTATTACTGATTTTAAAAATTTTGAAGATGGCAATTTAGTAAGTATTGAATTGCAGGAATCTATTTCAACCAATATTGGGTTTATTCAAAAAAATGAAATTATTGGCAATGCTGGTTATTTTATTGACGACCGTTTATTTATCGACTTAGGGTATGGCCCCGCTTATGAAGTGGTTGATTTAAGTGGCGAAAAAGGCATAGCCAAAAATGAATTAACCAAAAACATGGATATTTTAATCACAGTCACTACACGAAATTTGCAATAAATCACCCCAAACCAATTAATTCTATTCTATGAAAAACATCTTACTGATTTGTATTTTATTATTGTCTACAAAAATATTTGCAAGTATTGAATACCAAAAGTTTGTGGGCAAATGGCAAGAGGAGAGCCGAACCTATGGCAAGAAAAAAAAGAAGCAAACCGAAACCAATGCTGCCAATAGCTTGATATATGAATTTACGGAAGAAGGGATCTTTAAAAGATTTTATGATGATGGACGCATCATACCAGGAAATATTCGTGTTAAGAATAAAAAAATATCTTTCTTCTGTCAGGATGTCAATTCTACTCAGTATGTTTTAGAAAAAAAATACAGCTCATTTGCCATCAATGATCAAACGTTTATATTATACAGTGAGGATACAGTGATTGTACTTAAAAAAGTGGAAAATTTTACCTTTAAAACCATCAAAAAAGTAACCAATAACGATAAATCAGGGGATGTACAAATCAACTTATCTACGATGCAAGGCTCATGGAGAAGATACAAAACAGAGCCTACCATCACTACTGACAAGGATAGTTGGAGTATATTTCATTTGACTGTTGAATATTCGTTGGCTACCAACAGGTATTTAGGAAAAGCACAATTTGTGAGTGTTAACCAGGGCCAACATCCATGCGATGTGACGATCGTACCCAGACCAGAAAAAAATGAATTTATCATCACTGAAGAAGACACCGAAGATGTGACACCACTGGGACTCAAACTAAAAATTAAAGTGTTAAAATGCGAAGGTCGCGAGATGATACTCAAGCAAGGAGATATGACCTATTGGTATAAAAAAGAGTATGAATAATATCTAAGGATTATTCTTTCGCAAAAGGACCTACAAAGAAACTGGCATTGTATCGGATTGGTTGATTGTTTTTATGCATCACCCCATTGATTTGTATACTCACTTTTCGTTTTAAGTGTACACCTTCTTGTTCGTTCCTCACTTCTGCCTGCATGATTTCTACATCAACCCGTACTTTGTGAATTCTTTTTTCATATTGTTGCACTGCATATTGTATGGAATGGGTAATCATTTCCTTACGCTTTGCATTGGTTGATAAAATATCAAAATCGTTGTCCCAAAAAAAGGAACCATACTCAGCATCCAATTTGCACTCGCCCCAGGTAGTGGTGATTAAAAGCTGTAAATGTTGTCGGATACTATTTTCAAATGAACAATAGGCATGATCTTTTTTCTTAAAAAGTTCTTTAAAGTTCAGGGGAATTTGATAGTATTCTTTCATGTGTAATTACAAAGTAATTTTAAAAGCTTGTACACAATTTTTGTTTTTAAAATTACGAACGACTTCCAGTTTTGCAATTTCCTTGCCTTTTATTTGATCGAAGAAAGAACCCCACGAAATTAATGAGCCGTTTATATACAGTTTTGTTTCTTTACCTAAACACAGTTTTGGAATGAGTTCATCTGTTTTAGCATCTCCAAAGGCAATATCTTCCAATATGTCTTTAAAGTCATTATCTGTATAAAATTTGATGATTGGTTTTTCTGCAACAGGCTCTGGTTCTGGCATACGAGGAGCAGGTTCTTGCATAGGATTGTTAAACGAAGGCGGTGGTGCCTGAGCAGGGAGTTGCCTTGGCATCATCTGAGGGGGGGGTGCTGCATTTTGAAATGCGCTATTGTCTATCTGGTCAGCAGTATTGGGTGTCACCAAAATTGTTTTTTGGGCTGTTCGGTTTATATCTCCGTTTGTTTTGAGGGTTATGATTTTTTCACCAGGAACAGGAAATGTAAATGTAGCCGTTTGTCCAGTTTGTGGGGCGACATTGGCACCTAATACGGTCCATTCCCAGCTTACAGAGCTTGTAGGATCAGAAAAGCTGACTGGTTGATTTGCTTGTACGGTAGTAGGACCATCAATATAGGGTTTGTTATTTTTGATGGCATTTTTAAGTTCATCATCTTTGAGTGAGGCGCTAAGAATTGTAATTTCGAGGTATTCATCACATCTTCCGTTTACTAATACCTTCACTTGGTAAATACCAGGTTTGTGATAAAAGTGCGAAGTAGATTGTGTTTTCATTTTAGGGGTTCCATCTCCAAAATCCCATACATAATCTTTTCCTTTTAAAGTATTGGCCGTAAATAAGATTGACTCGTCTGTTAAAAATTGGTGTTGTGTATTTTCCTGATTGGTTTCACTTGATTTGATACTCATATTGATGATATGACATTCCTGATAAGTGGCTAATTTTAGGGCAAGCAACAATATGCTCAATATTGATATAACGATAAATGTAAAAATGATTTTTCGATCCATTTTTACAACAAAGCTTTTTTGTGTTACCCTAAATTCATTTCTATCGTTTGCCATAAAAAAACTATCTAGGGTAATTTTGTGTTGCTTGCTGACGGTACATATTCAATTCGGTTTGTGCAGCGGTGAGTTGTTGTTGCAGTTTATTGACCAACTCTTCGGTAGAAGTGCTATTGGTGGCTATGGAAGTAGCTGCTAAATTTGAACGTAAAGTTTGATTAATGGTTTGGTAAAGCTTTTTATCCATTAAGCTATCAGTCAATAATCTTTTTTCCAGGTTACCAATTTTATAATCAATTCTTGATTTAAATGAAGTAGCACCAATACCAGCAAATGACATGCTATCTAAAAGTACTTTGGTTTCATCTAATTCTTGTGAGTAGCTATTCATAAAAGAGAAATCGCGTTCGTATTTTTTTAATTTCTTACGCAATAAATCATTTTCTTTATCGGGTACTCGATAGGCAAAAAAAACAGCCAGGAGCAATAGTGAAACGGATATGAGAAAAAATACAAGAAATGAAGCAAACGCATCGCTTCTTTCTTTTTTATTGAGGGCTTCCATTGATTAATTTATTTTTAGTTTAGTCAGCAAAAAATCTTCTTTTAGGTTTGGGTTTATTGATATCGTCTGCCTGGGTATTCATTTGTTCTTCTTTCACAAATATATTACTTTCTTTTTTCTTTCCGATAAATTCAAGATTACTTAGTGTGTCAAAAAGTTTACCGATCACTTTCACAAATTTGATAATTTTAATCAGATTTTGGTTTATATCATGATGGGTGTATTGCATATTGGCGATACTTGTCAAAAGGGTTTCGAGCTCACCCTGGTTTACATCGCACCATTCGGCAAGGTAGTTAAGTAATTCTTCTTTACCAGATCCTATTCGTAAGTCAATCGTATTTTTAATGATTCTTGCCAACCCAACGGTGTAAGCAATCATTTGTACAGGCGATTGTTCAGGCGTAATCCATCTAAAATGGGTGATTGTTTGTCCTAAGGTCAAAACCATTCTATCACATAAAAACATCACGAGTTCTGACAATTCGTTTTGTTGATTTTTTTTAAGAATTTTTTGAACGATGAGTGAACTTTTTAATTCAAGCTTACCTAAAAAACTATCGACTTCGGCATGAAATGACAATAAGTCGGCATGTGCACTCACTTTGGTGCATGCAGGAATATACTCTTCGTCTACGCTTGATTGTGAACCATTGAGCAATACTTTACCTACGATAAAGTGATTTGGATTTGATAATACTTGTTTTATTTGATTATCAGCGGTGATATGCAGTTGATAGCTTGGTAATGTAAAAGGAATGCGTGTAGGCGACTCAGCAGTATCTGGAATGCCGTAAGGCGTACGATCAAAAAGATTTACAGAAACAGATATCCAAAAAATACTTGATTCTTGTGTAGAAATTTGTTGGGTAATGGCTGTTTGAACAAATCCTTTTTCAATAAGTTCTTTTTCAATATGTATTCTTGCTCCGCCAATGCTTATGGCATTGCATCGTAATAATTTTACTTTGACAAAATTCTGGTTATCTATTGTAATGGAGATATCTATAGGATAGGCATCATCACTAGCGATAAGGCCATATGAGAAGGGGGTCAAAAGATGTTGTTCGGTATCTCTTACCGAGTCAATCATGGCATGTTGAGATGCGATAAAATGACTTTTATTAATCTTCATACCATCAGCCCAATTGACAGGTTGAAAGTTTATTTTATGTTGCATTATTCTTCATTATTATTTTCAATAAATCGTTTACAAATAATCACTGTATTTTCTTTAATGCCATTTACCAATATGGGTGCTTGAGGATCATATACTATTTCGCGTTGATACCATTTACCTTTTTTGTAAAATATCCAGCCAAAGGGTTCACCATAATCATTGGTCAATTCAATTTGTGTTTCTGAATGGGTATCGTTATAATCATTGATAAAATGATAAAATAAGGTGGACAAATCCATTCTAATTGGAGCCCTTGCTCTAAAATAGGTTCTTACTGTATCTTTCAATGTTTTTTCCATTTCAAAACCAATGACAATCAAATCGCGCATATCATCATCATCAGGTTCGGGCAAGGGTGAGTTGATTGGGTAATACCATTTGATGTATTCACGTTCGGGCAATGCGATCGACTTTTCGAAGGTATAGTATACAAATGTGGGTATCGCAAAACCTATAGAAGACAAAAGCATCGGATAATACATAAAGTTTTTAGCGGTAATGAAATATTCCATAACGGCAAAAACAACACAAGAGAATAATAAGATTGAAACGATGAATAACATTTCACTCAACAAGGTATTTTCGTCTTTTTTAGACCAAAAGTTTTTCAACATCACAATGGTGTGTATGATACCCATGACTAAAAATATGAGCAAAAAAAGGATATAGATATTAAAGTAGTTTTCAGTTACATAAGAAATTAAAAAAAGGCCAGCACCCGTCAACAATGACATTCCCATCATGTATAGAAAAGGGGCTTTGCCGTATCTTTTAAAATTAGCCACTATTTTTGATAATGTAATAAATACGCCAGTGCCGATGCCCAGCATACTTCCAAATATCATTATAAAAATATTTAAACTCATATTCTAATTAAATCCATTATTTACAATTGCATGTTGAGTCCCAAAAATAAGTCTTTGTTCCTTTGCAAATCATTTTTGTCAGAGACAAATGTAGTAATAATTTCTGGTTCTATTGGTGTAAAGCAGTCATAGAAAGTATGTAATATTTTATAGAAGGGTTTGTTTGTTAAGTAGTCTTCGATGGAGGTATTTAACAAGGGGCCAATTTTAAATTCATATTGTATCATTTCTTCTTCAAATTGATTTCCCAATACGCTATCAAGACCTAAAATCATGTGAGAGGTATGCTCGTTTTGATCAGTTTGTAAGTTTGCTTTTTTGCTGCTGATTACTAATTCAACTTTTTCATCGAGTATAATCGACAGGGATGATTGCATCATAGCATGGTTTCCACATATCAATTTGCTTTGAGGGAGTAATTCTACTATTTTTTGCATGGGTTTAGTTGGCAATGAATCGTCGAGTTGCCAAAAGCTTGCCAGGTGCAAATCTTTTTCTTTATTGATGGTTTCAAAAAAATGTCTTTCTATTAATTCAATATTGACTTTTTGATGAAAGAATTCATTTTCTAATGGTTGAAAAAATTTTCTTGCTTCGTTTTCTTCATCTTTAAATCGTTTATGTTCAAGCACCATTGAAGTTACTGATTTAGAAGCACCGGTCAAAGACTGATGAAAAAGACCTTCGGGGAGTAAGTCGTAAATACCATCTCTTGAGATTGATATCTCAATGATTTCATCCGCATCACTGACATTTCTCAAATGGGCACCTGTAATTTCTTTTCTATAGGGGCGTTTAAATACACTTTCATTTTTTACACAAATCATTTCTCTGGGTACATCGTGATTGATCAGATCGGCCACTACCACTTCGGGTTTGATATCGATACCTATTTGATTGATGCTTTGTATCAGCTCTTCATGATTTATTTGCATGGGTTCTATTATTTTAAGTTGAGAGTAGCCTGGCCTATTTTATAACCCATTTCGTATAATTCAATTATATAATTTCCTTTTAAAAAATCAGTCTGTGATTCCCAATCAATTGAAAGCGCTTGCTGACGTTCGCCCTTTTGATAGGCAATATTTTTAACCCCTGAATATTTTTTTTCGCTGCCATCCATCAATTTTAACTGTTGATTTTTATCACCGTTGATAAAAGCTAAATTTCCATCGGGTTGTGTTAAGCAAACATAGATAGTTTTATTGCCTGATTCAGACACCCTATTTGCGTCAATATCAAAAGTGATATTCAACACGTCAGCTTTTTTTGCTTTTCCTGTTTCTTTATTCACTTGTTTACCCATCACCAAAAACTTCTTTTTTTTGTTGTAAGCTTGTATTTTAAAACCTGAAGCTACCAATACGGAACCTTTTTCAATTTTTTCTTCCAGCTCTTTTTTTTCTGTATTGAGATTTTCCACTTGTCCATCAAATTGTGATTTTTGGGCAGCATATTGTTGGTTTTCGGCTGTGAGCTTATCATTGCTGGCTTGTATTTGCTGGTTTTGACTGGCATAATTATTCAGCTTATCATTGAGGGTTGCAATGAGTTTATTGGCTTGCATTAATTCCATATCAGAGGCATTTTTTTTGCCTAAAATATTTTTTATTTGATTTTTTAAGTTTTCAACTTCGGCATTTTTTTGCGCTAAGATGGTTTCCATTTGTTGACCTTTGGTTTTTAGGTCATCGAGTTTTGCCAATGCAGCATTGTACTCTTGTTCAAGGGTATTTTTATCAGTATTTACTTGCTCTACTTGATTGGCCAATTCAATATTTTCTTCATCAGACATGTTTTTGGTAAGCATCAGATAGATGCCACCGGCAATTAAAATAATAATAATACCTAAATATATCCAACTGGATGAAATTCCTTTTTTTGAATCATTGCTTGTATTCATAGATGCTTAAGCTTAGTCTTGACATGAATTAATAGGTAGCACTTGGGCTTGCAACAGCGCGATCGTCATCTGGCTCTGGCCCTCTGCCATCTTTTTGAAAAGCATCATATTCACCAGGCCACTGATTTTCTAATTGTAATGAACCACCGAAATTGATTAAACGGGCTGAAAGGGTGATTTCAAAGTACATGGGTTGGCTATTGACAGCATCAAATACTTCATGATAATTTACACAATAGGCATCGTTGAAATACATAGAACGCATGGAACCTCCTTCGCTTTCTCTTTTTGAAAATATCATACTGCCTGATTTGGTCATGGTGGGTGATAGCATCCATTCAATGACTTTTATATCGCTGCTTGATTCGAGTGTAAAATGCAGGACCCCTCCTTTAGGGATGGATGTTGGCCTACCTGCACCGTCTACTTGTTGAAACAATGAAAATGAAAACTTTAAAATATTATAATTTTCCCTTCCTCCTATTCCAATTTGAAGTGTTCCCCTAAATGACATAGTTGTTTGATTTTGATTAGTAAACAAAAATAATAAATAATTATAGACTATTCTTATTTTTTTAAAAACGACATGAACTACAATTGAAGTTGAAAAAAATGATTAATAAATAGTAATATCTCCAATTGCGACTTGTAAATGAGGCGTATTTTGCACTTGCCAACTATCGGCAGATGTATGGGTCATTTCAGCAATAGCGGTTCGCCATGGTAATGCTTCGCGCCAGCTGAGTTCTTCGCCACGGCCCATTACATTGAGGGATGTTTCGAGGGTATTACCATAACAAATTTTAGTACCATTATCGTTTTGCGTGCATCCAGGAATACGTGCTGAAATACCCACATGAGGCAGACCAATGGCATGACCAACTTCATGTATAAATGTACGTTGACTTGAAAATTGCCCACACAAAGCGGGATTTGGGTCAACGATGGTTCTATACTGACTTTCTAAGTCGCCTGATGTATAATGGGCATCGTCTGATCTGAATACAGATGTGGTTTCAAGTTGAGACACTTTATATACACTGATTGTTTTATGGGCAAAAGCAGGATTCGTAGTTAGTTCCAATAAAAACTTGCAATTGATGGTGGTAACTGGTGGTTGTGAATGTCTTCTGTCAAAGCCGCTTGCCCAATAGCTATCCGTACGTTCTTGATCACCTACAGTAATTGCATGCGAAGAGCTAAGTGTAAATCTGTTTGTCCAAAATGCCGTTGACTCATTGGCAAAAAAGTCGCAAAAACCTCTCCATTCACGTTGGTCCCAGTTTTCAAGCATAAAAATTCTTCCATCATAATCGGGGTGCATACCAACTACACGTTCAAGTAGAAGTTCATCTTGTGAGGGGGAATGATCGGCATAATATTCGCAAGAGCCTGGATTAATATTCATATCGCCATTTTCAACCAATCGGATACGTAGAATAATTGTCAAGTCATAACTGCCATTATGCAGACCCATACCTGTATTGTCAAGTGTGGCTCCGAATGTTCTATCATTCAATGTTATTGTTCTACGTGCTATCATATGTTATTTTTTTATAACCATTTTCTTCCTTTGGTATTGGTTGTATTTGTTGTTTCCGGCGTTGTTTCGATGGGGGTTATTATTTTTTGGGGTTCAATATTCAGTTCTTTAATTATTTTTTTTTTTGCTATTTCTTCTATGATCAGTTCACCTTTGTTATGGGTATACCGTTTAAAATGTCCTTCTTCATCTTGTTCACAAATAAAAGCCTGGACGGGCCCAAAAAATTCTACGATTTGTTTTCTGTCGCAGGTTGGTAAAAAAATCCGTAATACTCGTGGGTCATAAAATCGAAAATAGAGCTGTTGTAAATCTTCTGTTTTAACTTTTAAAAATTTTCGAAAATGATAACACATGTCTTCCATATCTGCGTTGCATGTAACAAATATGCCCCAGCTTTTTCCCCACGTTTTCGGCTATCCAGTTTTCAAATTTTTCATGGTTGTTGCAAGCAAAAAGGTAGGGGGCTACACTACTCAAGTGTTGTTCGGGGCCTCCTTTATACAAGCTTACAAAATCAGTATTCATTTCTTGTGCAGTATCCATATCAGAAAGCATGCGAGCTGCATCGAGTAAGAGGTAATGGGTGATATAGGGTTTAAATAGCGACATTGTATTGGTTAATCTTCATTGGCAAGTTTACGTAATTCGGCTCTCATCGATGCATTGAGCATAGTACAGGAAAGGGTACCCGCTAACATACCAGCCAATGCGCCAGCAGCGGTACCAAGGCCTGGAAGTGAGGAGCCAACTATAGCGCCTGCACCCGCCATGGGTATACCCATTTTAGTACATCTTTTTGCTATCTGATAAAGTGTTTCTTGTTCTTTATAGGAAACGATTCCTATTTTGAGCAATTCTCTTTTAAAGTTATTAAGTTCTTGTATATCGGTGTTTGTGTTAGGCATTGTGTATGTGAGGCATTAATTAAAAATATAATTGATAAGTTCAGTATTTATAATTTTTCCTGTTTGAGCGTCAATGGTTATTTTTTTTAATTTGTTTGTTGTAAATAAATATTCTACAACCCAGTTGGTTGGTTTTATATTTATATCAAAATATATTTTTGTATGAACTCCATTCTCAATAAATCCATTTGTTATTGGTATCGACTTATTCTTTAAAAAGATTAAAAGTTGTTCAATGCTGAATTTGGCGGACTTATCTTCAATTATTTGATTTGATAAATTTCCTAAACTATCAAAGTAATACCAAATGCCTTTTTTATAACTACCCGAGTTGATAATAAATCCTTTTTCCATAATGTTTTTATTGTGATAGTATTTTTTTACTAACACAAAAGGGGAGGCTGAATAATATGCTTTAGTTATGTAACCATAGCTTTGTGTTAAGGATTCAATAGTTAAAGTAGAATCGTTTTCAAGTTTAAAGATATTTATGCCTTCTTTAGTATAAATCTCTGGGATTTTTTCTAACTGATTATGTAAAGTATATTCTGTCATTTTATTTTTTTTTGAGAAACAGTTTTGAGAAAATAGGAAAATTTGTGAGGTAATAAGTAGAATTATATATTTCATTTTTTTAAAATTTTATTTTAATCAGTATCAGGATCTCCGTTCGCATTAGCTATCTCCCATTGCCACTTATAGGTAGCACATCGGGCATTTGATGAACCTGCTTTATGATGAGTATAATCCATTATATTTTCTGTAGTAGCATAATCGTAAGTATATTTCGCCTCATTTTTATCTCCTGTAAATGTATGCGGAAGTCCTAAGGAATGTAACAATTCATGTGAGGCTGTGCCATCATTCGAATCGGGAGTTATTACTATAAATTTGCCAAGTGAATAACCATTTAAGCCATAATAAAGACCATCTGATTTTATATATCCACCTGATTCGTTAAAGTAGAATACTTTAAAATGATTATTGTACTTATTTTCTTCAGCGGGATTTTTTGCTTTTAATTCAGCTTTTAATTTTTCATATAAATACGTATGCATATCGGTCAATGTGGTATCCTTGTAATTATAAAAAACCAATTTGTGGTCTTTTACATATTTAGATAATATGTTAGGGTCTTTTGTAACATCTAAATCTATGATTTCTTCAGTGGGTTCAATGAGTGATTGATTTAATATTTTTTTATAGGTTTCAAATTTACCGCTTGTATTGCCTTTTTTTTCGCCTGCACCTGATGAAATTTCTGGGGTTTTAACGGATATTAAAAGCAGCTTTTTTCTTTTTTCTTTTTGCTTTACTATTGGCCCTAATATGCAACTTTCCTACTACCTGGTCGGGCAATTTCTCTTTAATTGCTTTAACCAATACTACTTGGTCTGATTCTAATGCTTTTTTTATGGTAATCGTTATTTCATGCTCTCCGCTTGCTACTGGTAATGCTGTTATATCAAGATAAGAATTGTCAAAAATTAATTTAAATTCATCAGGTGCTGCAATGACTTTTATCACTGCAACAATTTTTATAACTTTAGGTAATGCATCTTTAGGGTTTGCTTTTGCTGAATCATTTATATAAACACTTAAATGTGAAGTGATTGAATCTGTTTTTGATTTATCTGAGTGAGTTATTTCTATAAAACCATAATCATTTTTAAGATTCTTTATCATTATATCATTCTTCCTAAACTTTCCATCGTAAGAATTGCCATCCGGATTTACTTTTTGTTTTGTGATATCAGCCTCGGCAGCAGGGATCCAAAGTTTGCCAATATTATCATTGAAATTAGCATTAATGTTATTACAGTTACTCAAAGCCCAATTGCCGTCTCTAAACCAATCAATGCCAAATTCACCTTTCCAGCCTTTAGTTGGTCTAAAATAGACTACAGCATCACTTTCGCTTTTTGTTTCTTTTTCATAAGGGCATTCGGCTATACTTGTGTCGCATGCCAATCCAGGTCTTTTAATTGCATCTTCTATTGCTTCTTGACTTTTACACATACATACATTCTGTTTTACCTGTTTAAAAATTTTTCAAGAGTGACTATTGAATCGTTATATAATAATTCACATTTACTATCTTCATCCATTTTAGATAAAAATATTTTGTTCATAAAATGAAAAAGGATATCACGATCAAAATCGTACCCTATACAAAATTGCAAAAAGCTTAAGATATATAAGTTTTCTTCCTTTAGAATTAAATATTTTTTACCAATTTTCTTACTATTGTTATGAAGTATTTTTATTTTTTCAAGATCTACAATCTCAAATTTAGATGGATATATTTCTTGTAACAGTTTGATAAAACTAATTATATTTTCTGATTTTTTTAGTTTTAAAAAAATACTGTCTTTTTCTTTTTGAAACAGAACAATTAGTCGATAAATTTTTTGATGATCATTTCCGGTAATTTGATGGATTTTTTTTAGGGTTATTGTAGCTATATTTTCCAAATCTTGATCAGGGGTATTTTTTAACTGAAAAGTAGAACACCATTCATACAGTGGATTTTCGTCAAAATGAGCACCTAACAATAAAGACATATTTAATAATAAATATATATTTTTTTCACTTGTTAATTTATATTCAAATGCTTTATTGATTACCTGAGTTACGTAATTGTTTATATTATCTCCAAGTAATTTAGAGTGACTGGGGTAATATTTTTCTACAAAGCGAATCATTTCGCTTATATGATTTTCAATAATCAGGTTATTTAATTTATCTACTTGTTTATTCGAAACTGTAATCATAAAATTACTTTTGATTTTTCATTTTTTCACACATTTCGCAAAACGGTTTACCTGAAATGGCTGCCTCCAGTAAAGCTAATTTTTGATATGCCGGGTTTAAAATATTATTTAGTCCTTTTGAGATTTCACCCAATAAACCCATTTTTTGACTTTTTGGATTTTCCATGATCAGTTCTTTCTTCAAAATAGCTACTACAATGGCTACTATTTTTGGAATAACTACGGTTGCACCTGGACTCATTTCGCCAATCAAAACAGTAGGAAAGCCTACCGTTATCATGCCTCCATGTGCTGTCATATCGCCCATTCGAGCTGCAGGCTTGCCGCCTATGAACACGCCAAATGAACCCAATACAACCGTGGCAGGAGGTCCTACACAAGTACACATATCGCCTAACACGGCTGCCGGCATATTGCCGATGAGTACAGTTGGGCAACCAGGCCCTGTTAAGGGTCCACCAACATGGGGTATGGGTGGAAGTCCCGGTGTTACAAATGGACATACATGCATGTCGCCTACTCTAGCTGCTGGTTTTCCCATAATATGTTACTTTAGGTTAAATTGTTTAAGGGGATAATCTTTTTCAGTAAAAACAGCCACAACTTTAAATTCAATTTGAGCGTTTTTATTTATTTCCCATTGTTCTACTCTTCCCCCCGGTGGATATTGTATGTCAGGAATGAGGGTTGAGTTATGGGCAATGTTGGGAATTACTTTTACTAAACTATTGTCACCATATGTACTCCATCCTGATTTAATGGCTATTTTTAACTTTGTATATTGTAATGATTCTTTTTGATTTTTAGGGAAATTTAAATTTCCAAGTTGGTCATAAACTCTGTGGCTAGGTACTTCGGTAGTTCCTTGTAAATAAAAGTCATTGATATTTGGTAACTTTTGAGCTACTAATATGGCAGCTCCCATTGCAAGTCTTCCTCTGTAATAACCTAAAATGCTTTCTATTTCGCCTAAACTTTTATTCTGAATCGAAATTCGCTTTGTTACAAAGCCTCCCAATATGATTACATCATTCAGTTTTAACATGCTTGTATTTTTAATTAATCATTACCATTCCACCTTTAATAACGGTCATCGCATCGCCTTTTACAGTGGTCATGGGTGAGGCAATTTCTGCTGTGGCGCCGCCTTTTATTTTAACCATAGCACCCGCTTCAATGCCAAATTCAGTGCCTGCTGTAGCCGCTATTTTCATTCCTGCTGTTTGTGACATCTCCATGCCTGCCGTTGTTTCAATATTTTGTCCAGCTTGTGTTGTATGATTCATTCCCGCAGCTATTGAAAAGTCTTGTCCAATTGTCTTTGATTCATTCATAGCTACTTCTGTCTTTTTATCAGCCCCTATCGATTCTTCTAATTTTTTACCAATTGTATTTTTACTATCTCCACTTATTTCAATTTCACTATTGCCACCTATTTGTATTTTTAAATTACCTCCAGCAGATATTGAAATATTGCCACTGCCATCCATTTTGATAAATGAACCTGCTTTGTCAACTAATTTTACCGACCCATCTTTGTCATTCATCATTAAACGACAACCTGATGCGGTACGAAAAATTTTGATATGATTTCCTTCATGGCTATGAGCACTTTTAGCCGCACCATTATACATCGCACCTATCACATAAGGTCTTTCGGCATTTCCCCCTTCAAAACCAATCATCACCTCTTCCATTTTTTCGGGTACAAAACGAAACCCTTTGCCTTCACCAGCATAAGGACTCTGGATCTTGATCCATGGGGTCATTTCGTTTTTTGACTGCCAGGGGAAGTGTACCCTTATTCTGTCTAATCCGTCTTTATCTTCATTTTCTTTTACCATAGCGCTTTGTGTTTCACAAACAGGAAACCAGCTTCGATTGGTATATGGCGGTACTTTTATGGTACTTGGAACCGCCACAAATGAATTTGTATAAGAGTCTCTTGTGGGTACTGAATGTTGTATTTGAATGACAATATATTCTATGTTTTTATTACCATCCTGTACTTTTATTTTGGTTCCCAATTTTATTTTGGCGTTGTAACTTTTTGCAGAAAATGTTGACATACGAGCAATACGCCCTTCGGCATCAGTATCAAGCTGAGCCTCTAATATAGAGGCAGTAGGAGCACCTACTTTGTGTGTTGGTTTTGGAGAAGTTCTGGAAAAAGTTTGTCCAGAAGCCTTTAATAAGATATCTAATATTCCGGTAGTCGCAGGTTTGTTCCCACCGCTTGTGATAATTTCGCCTAAATAACCATCATAAGCCACCGCACTATTTTGAAATGGTTTAATCGAATACGCCATTTTTGCATCAAATAATTCAGTACCAACTCTTACATTGATTGTATCATTTGCAAGTGGGCCATATCTCAGCTTTTCGCCATTATAAAAAAACCACTCACCGGTTCTGACCGCTAAGTTTTTGATAAAATTAAAATCAGTTTCATTGTACTGAACAATGTAAAATAATTCGGAGGTGATGGATGGATTATTATCAAATGATAATAGGTTGACAGGCACTCCTTTAATAGAGTCAGCTATGATGTCTTTGGGTGTTTTTTTATAATAAGAAGCTGACTGGGGTTTGTCATTTAAAAGCACCGCAGGGCTTTGACCACTAACAGTAAACTCCTGGGTGAGGCCATCATTTTTAAAAAAGGAGATTTCAAGTATGATGCCTTTAAAGGTATATTGTTCATCAAATGTAATAACGACGTTTTTGCCAAAATACTGTTCAATAAATTCTTCTTGATTATCAGTAAAGCTATCATTGATTTCATTTTTCCAGGTAAAACTAAAATGATTAGTATCTGCTAAACGCTCATTCAATAAAAGATTCGAAAAAACGATTGCTACGTCTTCTACTTTTATTGTTACATTATGATGAGCGTCGCCATCGATTCTGGTTAATGGAGTAGTTGCCATAGCTTATTTGTATTTTTTTATATAAAAAAAAGAGAGATGAAAATAGTTGTTTTCATCTCTCCTTATGCATTTAGTATTTTATACCCATTCGTTTATATGTGTACCATTTCCTAAAGTGATTTCTTTAGCTGAAATAGTAATGACGATATTTAATGGGTTAGAACTTGTAGAAGAAAACGTTTCAGAAAAGTTAATTAAATACCCTTCTTTAAATTTTAATTCTTTTAAAGTGGCATCGCTATCTCTTTTGATGTAAATAACACTACCATCTTTACGTTCGAAACTATTACACATCCACTCAAATAGCTCTGTACTTGCAGTACCTTCTACCTCTAAGGTGATTTGACCACCACGCGAAATAGAAGATGGACGACCAGTAGCATCTACCTCTTGATAAAGTGCATAGCTACATGAAAGTATGTTTGCCTCAATACTTCCAGCTTTAAATTTTGCTTTGAAACTCATAAATTTGTTTTTTGTTTTTGGTTAATAATGATTGTTTTATAAAAAATTAATTACACCCATTCATTGATATGTGTACTCGAGCCCATCGTTATTTCACGGGCTGAAATCATAAATCCAACGCTGAGTGGTTCATCTGATGTTGATTGAAAATTTTCAAAAAAATTGATAATATATCCATCTTTAAATTTTAATTCTTTTAAAGTAGCATCGCTATCTCTTTTTATAAAAATCAAACTTCCGTCTTTGTGTTCAAAACTATTACACATCCATTCAAACAATTCTGTACTTGCAGTACCTTCGATGGTAATGGATATTCGGCCACCTCTTGAGATGGAAGAGGGTCTTCCGGTGGCATCTACTTCTTGATACAATTGGTAAGCACATGAAAGTATATTTGCTTCTATACCGCCGGCATTAAATTTGGCTTTAAAACTCATAATTTGGTTGATTGGTATAACAAATTTATAGTTATTATTTAACTAACCAAATTTAATTACCCTTTTTTTTATATTTGGTTTTAAAAAGTATTTACTTTTAGGCTTTGATAAATAGAACGCCTAATCAACATATCCTCTTAATTACATGGAATCAAAAGATAGAATTAAAGACAGACTCATTAAGACAACTGCGAAGCTTTGGAATATTAATGAAAATGAAATAGAGTCAAATTTTGATCCTATCGTAAAACTTTTAATAGACGCATGTTCATACGAACTGGAGAAAATTAATGCAGATATGGAAGCTTCACAATCAAGGATGATTGAAAAACTTGTGGAAGTAATTTTGCCCGATGCTGTTATCGGTATAAGACCTGCCTCTGCCATTGTACATGCAAAACCTTCAGATAGTGAATACATGACCACCAATGTGCAGTTTAAATTTGATAAAAGAATCAGTCAAAATGATACTTCTACAAAACCAATTTATTATTGTCCTATTGGACAGTTTAAATTATATGATGCCGAACTCATTTATCTCGCTACTAAAAATAAAATATTTAAACCCAGAAATTACTGGCAAAAAGAAATTGTACATACCATATCAACAAGCAAGGGACTTTCAGAAAATATATTGTTATTAGGCATTGAAGTGAGCCCTCAGATTAAACAATTGAAAGGACTGAATATTTATTTTGATTATAAAGCAGATCACCAAAAAGAACTTTTTTTCAGTTCACTCAAACATGCAACCTGCTTTATCAATCAAGAAAAAGTTTCATTAAAAATGGGGATGTGCGAAGAATCTTTTTTTATGGATATGAGTATCGAAAATATGTCGGATAATATTTTTCAACATGAGCAAAAAATAAACAAACATGTTTACCAACTCTACAAAAAAAATTATTTACATACAGACGATGTTATCTATCTAAACGAAAAAAAGAGTTTACCTCTTGAAATATCAGATGCCATTGAGCCTTCATTTTTAAATACCATGACACCAAATTTGTTATGGATTCAACTTGTATTTCCAGCATCATTGCCAGCAGATATTCTTGATAATGTATTTTGTAATATCAATAGTTTTCCTGTTGTCAATAAAAAGAAAAATGAAATCATTTACAAAGCACAAAAGTTTATCAATGTGATTCCGATGGAAACCAATGATTTCTATTTTGATATTCATTCCATAGTAGGATCAAATGCGTATAATTACCATAAAAGAAATTTAGTGAGCATCAATGAATTGGTAGAAGGTGAAGCCATCGTAAGAAGCAGTGGAGTCGGTAGGTTTGACTCACGCGAGGCACGTGATGTGATTGAATATCTTTTGCAAATCATTCGGGATGAAACCTCTACATTTTCTGAAATAGGTGGTGAAATGGTTGCCAATAAAATGAAAGAACTTAATCAGATTATCGCTAGAATTGAAGACCAAATGAAGAAGGTAGAAAAGAAAGGTCCTACAAATTATTTAATGCTAAAGTCGCAAAAAGAAAACGAAACTATTTATGTAGATTTTTGGACGACCAATGGTACACTTGCCAACGATATTAAACCAGGTACTAAGTTAATTCTGGATAAAGGGAGTATGATAAAATCGGATTCAATTTATTTACTCACAACCACTTTAGGTGGCAGAAACTCGATGAACCTGGAAGAGAAAATTAATTTATTCAGAAAATATTTATTAGTAAAAGAGCGAATTGTAAGTGCAGAAGATATTCGTATTTTATGTCATCAGTTGTTTGGGAAAAAAGTATTAAAAGTAACGGTTGATAAAGGGGTTCAATATGGTTTAGATAATAAAACGGGTTATACAAGAACCATTGAAGTCAATATTACCTTAAATCATCAAATCGAATTTCAACCCCATGAAAAGGATTATTTAGTGAATGAATTGATGATACAGTTAGAAAATAATGCTGGTTCAATGTTGCCTTTTCATATTAATCTTTTGTAAAAAATAATAGGCTACATACATCTCTTACCTTATTCAAAAGCTATTCCCTTATTTCAAAACCGAAATGGTTTTAGCGTTAGTCATGACAACGCATTGCCTTCAAGCATTTTTTAACAAACGCTATTTATAAAAAATCATTCGATAATCTACTTTCACTTTGCCTTTGGCAATATTGTCAAGTTTTGATTTGATCAATCGTTTTTTTAATGGTTTGATATGGTCGATAAACAACTTGCCTTCTATATGATCATATTCATGAAGAATCACACGTGCGGTAATGCCGTCAAAGGTTTGGGTATGAGGTACAAAATGTTCGTCTTGCCAGGTAATAGTCACCCGTTGATTGCGATAGATGTCTTCACGCACTTTAGGGATGCTCAGACAACCTTCGTTGTATTTCCATTCTTCACCTTCGAGCGATAACACAGTAGGATTGATAAACACTTGCTTGATGGGCTTTTCATCTTTGTAGGTTTCTTTGTCCTCTTCGTCTGCGCCTTCAACAATTTGCAAACTATCTACTAAAAATAATCGAATTTCATGGTTTATTTGGGGCGCTGCAAGTCCTACCCCATTTGAATTGTAGAGGGTTTCCCACATATTGCTGATGAGTATATCCAGATCTTTATAATCTGCCGTTATCGGTTTGCATACTTTTCGTAGTATCGGATTGCCGTAGGCCACTATTGGTAGTATCATAAGAGTGCAAAGGTAAATTAAAATGCTGATTTGGAGATTTGAAAAATAAGGACTTTCTTAAATACGATTTCACTTACTCTTTTCATCGAATGTATAAGCATTTGAATATTCGATTTTATTTCCTTATTCATATCCTTTGTAAGTCAAGGATGTCGGTATTTACAATGTTAAATTGACTATACCTTTTTATATAAAAAAGAAGCTCATTTGTTTGTTTGTTTTATATAAAAGGCCTATCTTGTATCTTGAAAAAGTACCTACAATGCCTACCATCGAAGTAAAACTATGCCTTGCCTGTGGCAAAGCTGTAAAAGGACGAATTGATAAAAAATTTTGTGATGACTCATGCAGAAACAATCACAATAATCAATTAAAAGCCGAGCAAACCAATTATGTCAGAAACGTCATGAACGCCCTGCGCCGAAACAGGCTAATACTGCAACATGTGTTGGGTGATAAAATGATTCGTAAAGCCACCTTAGATCGATTATTGGGTATGGGGTTTCAATTGAAATACCATACTCATTTTTATGACAACAAGAAAGGCAGGCATTATTATTATTGTTTTGATTATGGATATCTCCCTATTGACGACGAAGTGATATGGATTGTCAAAAAGAAAACAGATA
Source organism: Bacteroidota bacterium (assembly GCA_016711825.1). Classification (GTDB taxonomy): domain Bacteria; phylum Bacteroidota; class Bacteroidia; order Chitinophagales; family Chitinophagaceae; genus OLB11. Next base: position 884,196 of record JADJSG010000006.1, read on the forward strand.
CGAATTAATATCCTTGTGAAATAGATATGATTCATTAATTATAAAATCTGGGTTGAATCCAATTAATTAAATCCCACCATTTTCTATTCTTTATTTCACATCGCTATTCATCATTGCTTCCACAGCTTTGGTTGCAATGGAATGCCACGAAAAATGTTTATAAAATGCAGCATTATCATTGTTTATGGGTTGATGATGTTTGACAATGGCATCACTATACGCACGCCAATCTTTGTCAGCTACTATCGTAAGTCGCCCACCCGTGTAAGCAGCATCCACACCGATTGCACCATTTTGAGATGAAATACTAACCTTCCCAAATCCTAATGCCTCAACTAATTTTGTTTTGATTCCCCCTCCATCTTGCAATGGATTTAAAAACACATCACAACCTTTAAAGTAGAGGTCTATGTCATCTACAAACCCACAATAAATAATATGTTGATGTTTATAATCGAGCAGTTGATTAAAGGTATCTGGCAGATTTTTACCACAAATGAGCATTTTATATGACAAAGGTGTTTGTAATAAATAGGGGTTTATTTTTTCGATGATTGCTTTAAGGGCATCGAGGTTTGGTTTATAACTCAAAGTGCCATTAAAAAGAATCAGGATATCGTTGGGTGCTATCGCATATTGGCTAAGGAGGGTTTCACGTGCTTCGTTCAATTCAGCTTTTGTTGGCAAAGCCACTGCTTCTATACCATAAGGAATGATATGACATGCCTCTTCACGCACACCATAATGGATGGTGGCGTATTGCTTGTCTTCAGGGGTTTTGAACCATACCTGATGAGCACTTTTGTAGGCAGCACGTTCATAATACCAAAGTATTTTCCACCACCACTTGCCAATGCTTTTAAACCGTTCGCTTTCAATATTGTGTGAATGTACAATGATTTGGTAGGGGGAGCCTATTTTAAAAAGCCAGATAAGCCAGGCAAAATAAGGATGTTCAAAAAGGAGATGGGTAGCCTGACATTCACGTGCGTGTTTACGAATGGTAAAATAGTTGAATGGATTTACATACCTGAACACTGCATTTGAAAGGGTATTGATGATTTGCAACCCTGGTTCAGGCCGATTATTTTGGGTCGTGAATGCAGTCAGTGATACCAATCGGCTAAGGTATTTATAAAAAAGTGCAATACCTTTTTGTCCACCCATGATGGCCGGAAACACCTGATAGGGTATGATGGCAAGAATGCGTATTGGATGTTTGGGAGTACTCACAGCCCCAAAGATAAAACCAAGGTTTTTATATTGTGGTTTCTTTTTTTACAAATGTGAATATGCGCCATTGATTAAACTTTTTTGTAAAATAATTATTGCTCTTTTGTAATCGATGAGATCTTACAAAATCTCTTTTCAATTGAGTATTTATACTTTCAAACTTTTTGAAAATAGTTCATTTGGTTTCGGCTGGTTTTATATTTTTATTGCTATGCTACCGATTTTTTTCAGACTACATTTAAATCGATTTTGTATCTTATTGACTTTAAACGTCAGGAGAAACGGCTAAATATGATTGTTGAGATAAAAACCAAGTGAGAGTTGATTTTGGACAGACATCCATGGTTGCACTGTTTTGTTATAAGCCAGTTTGGTACGCAACGATAAGCGACCACGACGAAAAACCAACAGATGAATGACGTTGTTGATTTCAAGGGTGTATTCCTTTAATTGTTTTAAATGTAGCATGGGAGCAAACGCATTTCCGTAAAACTCCCAATGTATTTTTTGGTTTAAATGCTGCATAGGTACTGTAGCTGTGAGTGTGATACCAAATATAGATTCTTTTATTTTTCCTTTGCTCAAACCGCTAATTGTTTCTTCATTGCGTGTTTCAAATATTTTTTGATTTTTAATTTTTGTCACTTTACTACTTCCCAAACCAAGGCTAAGTAAAATGTTTCGTTTGTCCTGATAAGTGATACCCCCTGAATAAATAATCACGCCAGGACTCATATATCCATCGTATAAATATCGTTGTAATTGACCGAGTGAATCATATCGGTATTGATGGGTATTGAACAATTGTGTTTGGGTATTTGCTGATAGAGATAGCGATAGTACACTTTGCCAAAGAGGCAAACAAAGGGTGTTTTTAAGGTTAAATTGATCTTGTGTTTTTAAGGTTAAACTATCCATAAAATACCTTACACCATAATCATTAAAAAAATACAAATCCCATTTTATTTTTCTAAATTCAATATTGTTTTTGATGTCAATATTGTAATAATAATAAATATGGTTTACTTCACTTGAGAGTGAGCTATGTATATAATGAGTGGCTGTTAATGTGGTGAAATAGTCGTAATACATTACCCAGTGATAGCTGTATTTTTCTAAAATATTTTTTTCAATAATGTTTGGCTTAGCTGTGTTTGATGATGTGTATAATGTTTGGGATGTTGAAACGGATGGTGTCTGTAATGATGGTAACAATATGGAAGGTGTTAAAACATGCAGGGTATCTTTATTGTAGATATCGTTACTGATGTGTGGCCATATTGGTGCGCATTGTACTGCGGGAGAATGTGTCATTTGATGATAAAGTTGTGCATAATCTTTATTGTGAAACAGCATGCCAAGGCAGAATATGAAGTTAAAAATTTTCATTTGGGTCATTTCCATAAACCCCTCTCTCATGTCTTGTGTCAAGACTTGCTGTGAGAGAGGGGGGTGAAGTAGTAGGTATTTATAAAATAAGTTTAGGGTAAGCTTTTCCAGGGTTGAAAAGCACCTATTTGTTTTTTTTTATGAAGAGTAGTTAAAATTTTTTGATGCTTGATGTTGCTTTGCATTGGGCGTATAAACTTCTAGGTGGAGTATCGATTTTAATCTTTAAATACAATGGTGTAAATACCATTTTGCAGATTGAGTGGATAGATTCCCTTTTGCACGGTATAGGCAACAGGCATCCGAAGTATTTGTATTACATCATCAGGAATGATCATGGATTCTTCCAAAATAAATTGTTTCTTGTTCATGAAAGCTTGATACAAGAGGGGGTTTTTTAATAGTTCTTGAGCACTCACACTTAAACTAAAACTTCCCTTTTTAGGTTCATTAAAAATATAGGTATAAATTAATTCTGTTTGAATACTGGTTTTGCATTGGGTGCCAATGGGATTGCATTTAGCATTGAGCAGGGTTCCTTTTTTATCAATTTTATCGGCCCTGGAATAATGGCATAGAAAAATGCCTAACAGCATCATGATGAATATTTTAATGTATGGCATAGTAGTTTATTTTTTATGTTTTTTTAAAAGAGGTGATATGGTGAACAGCACAAAAATCTTATGGATGCAAATTTTTACAAATGCCTTTTCAGTTTTTTGTATGTTCCATTTTTAAAAGTCTTTTACTTAAATATTACTTTCATTTTTTCGAAGTGTTGCTTTACTTTTTTTAGTCACTTCAGAAATGAAATGTTTTCTATATTTTAAGTTGTTTAAGATGCGCATCTTGACATTTAAAAATCTGATACAAACGTAAATAAAAAAATAACTCCGCTTTGGCGGAAACCCGTAGATTGGTATAAATCGAACAAAAAAAGGTAAAAAAACCTTATAATCAGGTATTTTAGAAACAGCTAAAATTTGTTAAAACAGGATTGACTTTAGTAAAAACCATTTTTATAGAATGCAATATCTCAGGCTTTTATTATGAGAATACAGGATTGTTTTTTTTATATGATTGTTTGTTAAGTATGTATGATACACCCCAAAAATTTTTAAGGGTTAAATTTTGTAAAGGCGTTGCCGACTAATTTGTAAACTCCCTGATCGGGGGTGCCCAGCCACAAATTGTTTTGACGGTCGCGGTACATTGATACCAAGTTGACGATTTGCTCAGCATCGCGCACTTCATAATGTGTGATATGATGTCCGTCATATTTATACACGCCTTCGCTCCATGTGGTTAACCATATATCACCATGTTGGTCTTCTACGATATGTGAATAATAAATGTATTCATTGCCACCAAAAACGTTTGCATCACCTATGCCCTTTATTTTATTGTATTGGAGTCTATCGCTTTTTGCGGTGGCTTCAAGGTTTATATCATATCGATGTTGGGTATTGCAAAACCAATAGTGTCCTTCACGATCTTCATAAATAGAGCGAATCCCAAAGCTACCGCCATTGGGAACTATGGTTAAATCTTTTTCGTACATCCACTTAACTGATTTTCCGTCATAACGGCAAGCGCCAAATACAGAAGTGCCAAACCATATAACGCCTTTTCGATCTTTATAAATGCTATAAATTTCATAAGGACTAAAAAATGGATTAATGCCCTTTTGATAAAATTCGTTGTGCAGATAATGGTCTGGGAATTGTAAATTATATAGATTTTTTCCATCATATCGATAGGGTCCATGTTCGTCTTTTTTTCCTAACATATAAAACCACATATCGTTTGAATCTAACTTCCATTCTTTACTTTTTATGACAGGTAAAAGGGTAAACTGTTTACCATCAAACTTATTGATACCGCCTAAAGTGGAGAAGTACATTTGGCCTGTTTTGTCTTCTTGTATTTGTCTGATACTGTCGTTGCTTAAGCCATGTTTTGTAGTGAACTGTATGAGGGTATGACCGTCATAACGATATATCCCTTCGCCATTGCTTCCAAACCAATAATTGTTTTTTTTGTCTTGATAGATATACCACAAGTGAGTACCTAGTTTTTCAACTGTATCACCTATAAGTGTATTCGCTTGTATTCCATCGTTTGGCTGATGCCTGGTATTTTGAGCATTGCAAGCCGTAAAGCCTACCATCATAACCCATAACCAAATCATATGTGGGGATGAACAGATTAATTTCATATTTTAAGATGTTTGTTTTTCTTTGATGAATGTTTATTTCATCTCATGTATCACATGTTTGCAATAAAGTATATCCCGAAGGTATGATAATATTTTATTGAATGCTTATCGTTCAATGTGGTTTGTGTATCTATCGTATACTTTATCATGCGACAATATCAAGAATCACGTTTCCGGTTTTTTGTCCTGATTCTACATATCGATACGCTTCTACAATTTGGTTTAGCGAATAATGACGGTCAATAAGGGGTTTAAAGGCACCGCTTTCAACAAGTGATTTTAAATAGTTTACATCTTCTTTAGAGATTGTAGGAATGGGGAATAAGAGTCTTTTGCCTCCCCAAAGTGGTGTGGTGAGAGCCAGTAAAGGGTTTATTGCATTTTTACCCAATTCGGTAGAAATGTATATACCTTTTGCGGTCAATAATGGTTTGCAGGCAGCAAATGAACTTTTACCTACCGCATCAAAAATGAAATGGTATCGTGTGCTTGTTTGTGTAAAATCTTCTGTTTCATAATCTATCACGGTATCGGCCCCGAGTGATTTTACAAGGGGCACATGCTTAGTACTACAAACGGCTGTAACAATAGCGCCTACTTCTTTGAGTAATTGTACGGCTGCAGACCCAATGGCTCCTGTGGCGCCATACACTAACACTTGTTGACCTGCAGTAACCTTTGCGGCCCTGATATCGACCAATGCATAATGAGCACCTTCGGTAATGGCAGCCGCCAACGCAAAGGGTATGTGTTCGGGCATGGTGGTAACAGCATCTGATTCGGCGATGGTTAAATATTCTGCATGACCACCACATGTTTTGTCATTAAAGCCAAATACTTTATCACCTTTTTTAAAAGTACGCACTTGTTTACCGACTTCGTCTACGATGCCTGCAAACTCGCAACCCAATACAGGATGTTTGGGTTTGAAAAGGCCGGTCCAAAATCGTGATATAAAATACTCAGCGCTTCGAAAACCAGCGTCAGTACGATTGACAGTAGATGCATATACTTGTACCCTTATTTCATTTTCTTTAGGAATGGGTTTGTCAATTTCCATGAGTTGCGCTACTTCGGGTGCTCCATATTTTGTATATACAATGGCTTTCATTTCTTATTTTTTAAGTTTATATTATTGTCTGAAAATGGCGCTCAAATTGGGTTTTTTATGCAATGTTCAGACCTATTGATGAATCAAATTTAATCATGAATGTTCAGTGTCATACTAAATTTACACTATCGGTATTACCAACAACACAATATTTATAGACCAATTAGGATAAACGGAAATTCAAAGTATATAGACTTGCTAAGTACGAAATTGAAGTAGTGGAAATCCCGTTTCATAAAAAAAGGGTTCCATTTTCATGAAACCCTCTGTTTTTTTCGCTCTCCCTTCAGGACTTGAACCTGAGACCCCCTGATTAACAGTCAGGTGCTCTAACCAACTGAGCTAAGGAAGAGTGTAATTGGGGTGCAAAAATAGGAAAAAATATATATTTACCAATTTTATTCTAAGAAAAATAATTTTATCCTATCGCTGAAATGCACTTCCAGGTATGGCAAAGCATGATAATGGTCTGTTTATAGGGGCATTATGCCTTTAAACGTACAAGCTTAGCTACTTTAATGAGTTCCTTTTTGAATATATGCAGGGTGTTTTTTTACTTAAAATCAAATTTTTGTCGAAATTTGTAATCATTGCTGTTAAGGCGTAACTTTATTAAAAAAAGGATATAATGAAAAATAATTGCATGAGCTTTTGCCTATTTCTTATGGTCGTAGTGCTTATGGCTTGTAATAGAAAAAAAACACCTGATTCGTGTCAAGGTGCTATCTGCACAGCTGAGTTTAGGATGCATACCGTGTATTTAAAAGATTCTACAGGTGCCGATTTTATTCCCGATAAGGTAGAAACCTATAACGACAATGCGCAACTGATTCTTTTCCAAACAACTGCAGCCGTTCCCGGTATGAATGTCTATACCGTAGTAGATGATAGTAATCTCGATGATTTGGGCGTGAATATTACAAACGAATTGACTTTTAAAATCATTAAAAACAATGTGGTAGTCAAAGAAGCCATTTATCAGGCCAAAGCCGATTGTTGCCACATCAGTCAAGTAAGTGGTGCAGATACATTGATAGTGAACTAATATAGAATCATTATTAGTCAAAAGTTAGAAAACAATTAAAGGCGACATCACACATTACGTCTATAATATTATCTGCCACCTATGTCAATACACATCATTGAATCAATGTGCACACTTCTTCTAAAGCACAGACTTAGAAAAGTGTAGATATCAAAGCATGCTGACACAAATGGTTTGTATGAATAGTAGAACAAGTGCAGGTAGCTTTATGTGTATGACTATCGATGTATATGATAATGCATGAAAAACATTTTTTTTTGAAAGGCATTTTTTATGTTTTCATGACTGAATACCAGTTTCCATTCTTAACCTGGTTTTGATCAACCCTATTTTTGTTCCCTAAAAAAAGTTATCTGATCGGTACTTGGTATTTGGGTAATACCGAGCAAACGTGCATAATGTATGAGTTGTCCTCTATGAAAAGTGCTATGGTTCATGGTATGGTGTATGGCCTCGTATACCGTACTTTTAACCACCGTTTTATTCATTGCCTTGTAGCTGAATGCATGTTCAAAGGAACGGTCGTCAAATTGTTTTTCTACAAAGTTTGTAAACTGCGATGAAACTGTCAGCCACGCAGAACAAGCTTCTGCAAAGTTGCCTTCAAACGTTTGATGAGGGATTAATATATGTTCAGCCATCATCAATCGTTGATACCATATACTTTCAGCACCCCAAATATGATTAACGGTATTGCGTATGGTAGAAAAACTACCCCCCAATGCTTGATCAAGCGTCTGATCGTTCAAGGTCTTAAGTATTTCAATCACACGCGCATTAGCCCAGCTATTGTATCGTGTATAATCAAGTAATATCCTTTTCATGGGGTAAAGATAGGGGTGTAAAAAATAAATAATACCTTTGCGCTCATGAAAAATAATCAACATATTGGTTTTGGCTCAAGTTGTGTTCATGCAGGATTTGAGGTCGAACAACATCACAGTCATATTACCCCTATTTATGCATCCAGTACTTATTTGTTTGATAGTGCAGAGCATGCAGTCAACTTATTTACCGGAAAAGAGAAAGGCTATATCTATGGACGATTTGGCAACCCTACCACCAACCAGACTGAAGATAAAATTGCAGCCCTTGAAGCGTATGGGTTAAAAGATGAAGCAGGAGAACCATTAGTCCTCAAAGCCATTTTACATGCTTCAGGTATGGCAGCTATCACCACCTTACTTTTAGCCAATGTCAGTGCGGGTGAAAAAGTACTTACCAACCTCTCTTTATATGGTGGTACCCAGGAGTTAGTCGATAAAGTATTGCCCGGTTTAGGCATTGAAACCATCATTACAGATTTTAAAGATTTAAATAATGTAGCGGAAATTTTAAAAAATGACCCCAGCATAAAATTGGTTTATATAGAAACCCCTGCAAATCCTACTTTACAGTGTGTTGATATTGAAGCAATCACATTGCTTGCTCATCAAAATGCCTGTAAAGTAGCTGTAGATAATACTTTTGCCACACCTTATCTTCAACAACCCTTTCGCTTTGGGGTAGATTTTGTGATGCACTCCACCACCAAATTTTTAAATGGGCATGGCACTGCCATTGGAGGGGTATTGATTGGTCGCGATATCCCTTTTATGCAAACCAAAGTTACTAAACATCATCGCTTGCTTGGGGGCAATTCAAACGCCTTTGATGCCTTTTGACTTAACAGTGGATTGAAAACCCTTGAACTAAGAATGGAACGTCATTGCAGCAATGCTGAACAAGTGGCTCAATTTTTAGCATCACATCCAAAAATAGCTTTTGTCAATTATCTCGGTTTAGAAAAACACCCTGATTATGCATTATGTAAAAAACAAATGCGTCATGCTGGTGCTTTAATGAGTTTTGAAATAAGTGGTGGATTTGAAGCCGCTAAAAAGTTTATCAATCAATTGCAACTTTGTTGTAGTGCCGTTTCATTGGGTACCTGCGACACCTTAATATCACATCCTGCAAGCACCACACATGTGGGTGTTGACCAGGCACTTCGTATAAAAAGTGGTATCACTGATGGGCTCATTCGTATGAGTGTCGGTATTGAAAATGTAGCAGATATTATCAGCGATTTAGAAAATGCGTTAAAGTAGTAAGGGGTAAGGAGTAAGGGGTAAGGAGTAAGGGGTGAGGAGTAAGGGGTAAGGGGTAAGTAGTAAGGGGTAAGGGGTAAGGCAAAAGTTGTAAGGGGTAAGGCAAAAGTTGTAAGGGGTAATGGGTAAGGTGACGATGCCCAAATAACGTTGACCGGTTTTGCCACTTAGAACAGAATATTTGCGGAAATACATTCTGATTCTTTTGTGGGGTTTGTCATCAAAGGGATGGGACTCGATGTCCCATCCCTTTGAGATTTGCGTCCAATGACTTCGTCATCTTCTGCGGGGTTTGTCGTACCAAAGGTAATATTAGTTTTTCAAATTGCATAGGTGACTTCTTTTGTAACATTTTATGAGGTTTCTCATAGTTATAAAGTAGTACTGATCGGTCAACTTCTTTGGCTAATTCTGTGAAGGATTTACATTTTCTGTATTGAAGGTAATTGTTCTTGATCACGCCATTTAACCTTTCTGCCATGCCATTTTCCCACGCATATTCTGCCATACTATTGTACATGCAGTACTTCTGCGTCAATGCCAGAAATTCCTTGTCATAATATTGCCCGCCGCCATCAGAATGAAGAATTAATCCTTCCAGTTTTTGTCCGCGTCGGTTTCTGATAGCCATCTTCAAGGCAGTATAGGTTGTTTCTTCTGTCTTCAAGCTTTTAGATGTACTGTGGCCTATTATTCGTTTTGTGTAGGTATCCTGAATAAAAGTCAGAAAGTAAAACCGGCCTTGTACTTCAAAGTAAGTAATGTCACTTTGCCAAACCTGATTGATATGATCAATTCGAAGTCCTTTTAGTTTATTTTCGAATCGGCTTACACCTCTGCTATCTGTT